>OZ244913.1:0-3239124 GCA_965221805.1 uncultured Pseudohongiella sp. | reverse complement strand
TAGCGCATATTGACCAGCACCGGATAGTTCCGGCGCAGATTGCTGGTGCTGAAGAAGCAATCCCAGGCGCCCGCCACGGTCCAAGCCAGCAGCGCCAGGAAAACCAGCAGCCGCAAAGGCGCCGAGCCGAGTGACGCCAAGCCGGTGCCATCGATGCCCAGCAGCAGCCAAGCCAAGCTGAGCGGCATCAGCAGCAGGGCAATCAGCAGATAGAGTCGGGCAACCGGAGTCAAGGCGTTCCACCCGCAAGGGAAAGTGGCGGCAAACCCAGTCTACGCCATATCGCGGCCGAAGTTCAGCGCGGATAACTCTTGCTCTGCGCCTGTTCATGGCGAAATGTGTTCAAGACCGGTAAAATCCCGCCTTCTTCATGTAGCGGAGTCCAGCCTTGCCCAGTCCGCCTTCAAGTTTCCCGCCAGCGGCCTTGGTCGAGTTGCCGAACTCACCTGGTCGCGCGACCCGCGCTGCTCTTCTTCTCGCCGCTTTGCTGCCGCCGGGCACGGCGCCCGTGTTCGCCGCCGAAGCCGAAACGTCCGGGGACGAGCGGCCCTGGCAGAGCGAAATCGAGCTTGGGGCGATTTACACCTCGGGCAACACCAACGACGAGAACCTCCAGTTCCGCGGGACGGTCGGCTACGCGCTGGAGAACTGGGACCTCGGCCTGAGCATCGACGGCTTCCGCTCCTCCAAGGGCGATGACCTCGCCGCCCAGCGCGTGTACTACGTCTCCGAGGCCGACTACAACATCAACGACGAAAGCTTCGTGCTGACCCGCATCGCCCACGACGACGACCGCTTCAGCGGCTACGAGGGCCAGTCCGACATTTCGCTCAACTATGGCCGCAACCTGCTCACCAGCCGCGAAGACATGGGGCTGACCTTGAATGTCGGCGGCGGCTACCGGTATTCACAGGCCCTTGACGGCGAAGATTTCGGCGAGGCCATGCTGCGCCTCGCCGCGGATTTCAACTGGGATGTGTCGGAGTCCGCCGCCTTCACCCAGACTTTCAGCACCGAGGCCGGCGAGGAAACGAGCATCTTCCGCGCCCGCGGCGGCATTGAAACGCAAATCGTCGAAAACCTGCTGCTGCGCTTTTCGGTGGACCTGAAACACCAGACCCAGGTGCCCGCGGGCCGGGAAAGAACCGACACCGAAACCAGCGTCACCTTTGTTATGCGGTTTTGAGCGAAGCACTAGGAGCCTGCGGCGCAGGCTCCTAGGCGTCACAGCCGAACCTCGATGCCGCGGTCGGCCATGTGCTGTTTGGCCTGCGCAATGGTGAATTCGCGGAAGTGGAAGATGCTCGCGGCGAGCACCGCGTCGACGCCGCCTTCGATCACGCCTTCCGCGAGGTGTTCGAGCGTTCCAACGCCGCCGGAGGCGATCACCGGAACGCGCGCCGCGCCGCTGACCGCGCGGTTGAGGCGGTTGTCGAAGCCTGTCCTGGTGCCGTCGCGGTCCATGCTCGTGAGCAGGATTTCCCCGGCGCCGCAATCGACCATGCGGCCGCACCACCCCACCGCGTCGATTCCGGTGGGTTTGCGGCCGCCGTGGGTGAAGATTTCCCAGCGCGGGCGGGCGCCGTCCGCCACCTGCTTGGCGTCCACGGCGACGACGATGCATTGCGAGCCGAAGCGCTCGGCGGCGGCGCGCACGAAGGACGGGTCGAAGACCGCGGCGGTGTTGATCGCCACCTTGTCGGCGCCGGCATTGAGCATCACGCGGATGTCGTCGAGCTTGCGGATGCCGCCGCCAACGGTGAGTGGAATGAAAACCCGGGCGGCGATGTCGCGGACAGTTTCCACCGTGGTTGCGCGCTCCTCGTGGCTGGCGGTTATGTCGAGGAAAGTGATTTCGTCGGCGCCGGCGTCGCAGTAGCGTTTGGAAACTTCAACCGGGTCGCCGGCATCGCGGATGTCGACGAAACGCACGCCCTTGACCACGCGGCCGTTGTCGCAGTCGAGGCAGGGAATGATGCGTTTGGCGAGTCCCATCGGCTTGGCGCGCTGTCACGCGGTTTTGTTGGCGTTGGCGGCGGCATCGCCCCGCCCATCCGCTTGCGCCTGGGCCCGGGCGAGATCGAGGGTGCCTTCGTACAATGCCCGGCCGGCGATGACGCCCATGATGCCAGCGCCGCCGCAAGCCTCCGCGGCCTGTTTCAGCCGGGCGATGTCGGTGGAGTTGGTGACGCCGCCGGAGGCGATCAGCGGAATCGCGGATTGCGCCGCGAGCGCTGCCGTGGCTTCGACATTGACACCGCGCATCATGCCGTCCCGGGCGATGTCGGTGTGGACGATGGCGCTGGCGCCGCAGCCGGCGAAGCGCGCCACCAGCGAGGCCGCGCCGACTTCGCTGACTTCAAGCCAGCCGCCGGTGGCGACCCTGCCGTTCTTGGCGTCGATGCCGATGATGACCTGCCCGGGGAAGCGCTCGCAGGCGGCGATGGCGAAGCCGGGGTCGCGCACCGCCGCGGTGCCGAGGATGACAAAAGCCACGCCGGCATCGATATACGACGTGGCGGTGTCGAGATTGCGGATGCCGCCGCCAATCTGCACCGGCAAGTCCGGGTGCTCGTTGACGATCGACTCGACGATGCCGGCATTCACCGGCGCCCCCGCCGCGGCGCCGTCGAGATCGACGAGATGCAGGCGCCTCGCGCCCTGCCGGCGCCAGCGGCGCGCCATCGCCACCGGGTCGGCGGAAAACACCGTGGCATCGTCAAAGCGCCCCTGCCGCAGGCGCACGCACTTGCCGTCCTTGAGGTCGATCGCCGGGATGATCAACACGGCCGCCTAGTCCCCGGCCCAGCGCAGGAAATTGCCGAGCAGCCGCAATCCGGCGGTTTGGCTTTTTTCCGGGTGGAATTGGGTGGCGAAGATGTTGCGGTCGGCGAAGGCGGCGACCATCTCCTTGCCATAAGTCGAAACGCCGGTGGCGATTCCGCTCCGCGCGGTTCGCACATAGTAGCTGTGCACGAAATAGAACCGGCTGCCGTCGGCAACGCCCCGCCAAAGCGGATGCCCGCGGGTTTGGCGCACTTGGTTCCAGCCCATGTGCGGCACCTTGAGCCAAGCCCCGGCGTCGTCGCGCAGATCATCGCCGAAGTAGCGCACTTCGCCGGGCACGAGGCCGAGGCAGTCCACCCCGCCGTTTTCCTCGGAATGCTCCATCAGCGCCTGCATGCCGACGCAGATCGCCAGCACCGGCTTGGTCTGCATCGCCTCGGCGACCATCTCGCCCACATTGAGGCGCCTGATTTCCGCCATGCAGTCGCGAATCGCGCCGACGCCGGGAAAGATGACCCGGTCCGCCGCCGCTATCTTGCGCGGCTGCGCGGTGACGTCCACCTTGATCCCGATGGCGAGTTCGCGGCCAGCATGCTCCACCGCCTTGGCGACGGAATGCAGATTGCCCATTCCATAGTCGATGACGGCGACGGTGCTCATGGATGCCGCGTTTGGGTGGAGGGCGGGGTTCGCGCCGCGGGCCGGATATTCGGCACTACAGGCTGCCCTTGGTCGATGGAACCACCCCGGCCGAGCGCGGGTCGCGCTCCACCGCCATGCGCAGGGCGCGGCCGAAGGCTTTGAAGATCGTCTCGATCTGGTGGTGCGCGTTGCGTCCGCGGATGTTGTCGATGTGCAGGGTTACGAAGGCGTGGTTGACGAAACCTTGGAAGAATTCGCGAAACAGGTCGATATCGAATCCGCCCACCACGGAGCGGGCGAAATCGGCGTGGTATTCCAGCCCCGGCCGCCCGGAAAAATCGATCACCACCCGCGACAAGGACTCGTCAAGCGGCACATAGGCGTGGCCGTAGCGGCGGATGCCGGTCTTGTCGAGGGCCTTGTTCAGTGCCTGGCCGAGGGTGATGCCGAGGTCTTCGACCGTGTGGTGGGCGTCGATTTCGAGATCGCCCTCGGCCTTGACCGCCAGATCGACCATGCCGTGGCGGGCGATTTGGTCGAGCATGTGCTCAAGGAACGGCAAGCCGGTTTCCGCCTCGAACCGGCCGTCGCCATCGAGATCGATAGCCACCGAGATTCTGGTCTCTTTGGTGTTGCGCTGGACGCTGGCGCCGCGCGCTGGCTTGTTCATGTTCGCGTTCCCAGCCCCGCCGGGGCCGCCACCACGGAAGCCGCGCATTATAGCCCATCACGGAACGGCCACCGCCATTCCGCGCGGAGCGAAACGGGGTGATTCGGAGCATCCTGCCCCTCACCCCCGCGGAGCGGCGCAAGCGTCGTCCAAAATGGCAATCCTGCCATTTTGTCGCGGGATCTCTTCGTTTGGGCACCGGTCGCTTGCCGTCGGCGAGCGGATTCCTTCCCGGCTGACGCCGGGCCCCTTCCGCTCGCCGACGCGCTCCCTCGGTGTAAGATTCAAGATGCTTTGCCCCGAGCGCGTCCGATCTACCCCGTCATTCCGCGCGCCGCGGAGCGCGGTGATTTGGGACGCTCGGCCATGGTGCGTGGGCAAACTGGTTCCGTTACACTGCTGGCTCTCAAGCAGCCCGGCGGCGGGAATGAATCAAGCCAAATGCCGATCCGGGCCTGGATCCGGGCATGCCCAAGCACGCGAAAAAAATCTTGGCCGCCACCGCTTTGGTTGTGGTGGCGGTTGCGGCTGGGGCTGTGTTGTGGCTGTCGAATCCCGGGCATTACCAAGCGCTGCTTGAAGAGCGTGTCGCCAGCGCCACCGGCTATGAATTGCGGGTGGCCGGCGGTGTCGAGCTGGACCTGTTGCCAAGCGCCCGCCTGGTGCTGGCGGATGTCCGGCTGCGCAATCCCGCATCCACCCGGGAACTCGCCTCGGCGGCTCGCATCGAACTCGATGTTGACCGCTCCGGGCTGCCGCGGGGTGAGTTGACGATAAGCGAGGTTCGCATCGACGGGTTCCACATCAATGCCCATATCGACGCCGCGGGCAACAGCATCTGGACGACGGTAAAAACCGCGGCTTCGGGCGCCGGCGCCGCGGGAAACATCAGCGCCGCCGCCGGGCTGCCCCGGAGGATTTCCGCCACCGGCGGCCGCCTCGATTACCAGAACGCCCGCCGGGGCCTGCGCCAGCAGTTGAAGAACATCGGCCTCGTTGTCGAAAGGCCCGATCCGCAAGCTGAATCCTTCGAGGCGCTCGCCGACTTCAGCCTCGAGTGGTTTGACCGCGCCGGCGGGCGCTTGCGCGAGGAATTGATGGTCGTCTCCGGCCAAATCGAAACCGGTGGGGAATCCGGCGAGATTTCAGGCGATTCCATCTCGCTGAGCTTTTCCTCCATGGTGCTTGCCGGACAATTCAAGATCGCTGGCTTGCCGGGCGATCCGCGCTATGAGGCCCAGCTCGCAAGCAACGGCTTCGACGCCCGCGAACCGCTGCGAACACTCGGCTGGCTGCCCGATTGGGAGTCAACGCCCATGCCGGTGCCGGATGGCGGCCCGAATGGCCAATGGCCCGCCGCGGTCGAACTCGGTTTGGCCGGAGACGCGCGGGGGCTTTCCGCCACCGCGATTGTGACAGGTTCGGACCAGCCCCTGATCGAAGCGGAAACCGAGGTCCGCTTCGCCAATGGCTCGGCGCCGGGCTATGTGCGCTACCAAATCGATATCGGTGAAATCGACATCAGCGCCTGGCTTGCCGCGCGGGCCGCGGCGGGGGAGGCCGCCGGTTCCGCCATTTGGCGAAGCCAGGCGCGAAACCCTATGCGAAAGCCTATGCGAAACCCTGTGCGAAACCAAGCGCAAACCCCGGTGCGGCGGCAATCGGGCCGCTCCCTGCCCGCAATGGAAGGGCTGAATCTCTCCGGCTCGATCACCGCCGCCGCCCTGGCCGCGGGGGCGCTGCGGGTCGAGAACTTGACCGCCTACACCAATGTGGAGAGCCGGGTGTTCGATCTGGAAATTCCGCCGGTGGCGGCGCTGGGCGGAAACTTTTCGGCGAACCTGCGCTGGAACGCCGCCAGCGGCGAACTGAGCAGCGAATTCCGCGGCGGGGAATTGGCAATCGCCGAAATCGCCCCGCTCGTCACCCGCCTCGATGTGCTCACGGGCCGGCTGCAAGTGGATGGCGCGTTCACCGCCAACGGCCACTCAGCTTCCAGCCTGCTCGATGATCTGCGCGGCGAAGCCACCTTCAGCGTCACCGAAAATCTGGTCAACATCGGCCTCATCAAGCAGATTTTCACTTCCATTTCCGCCCTGAGCCCCAGCGGCGAAGCCATTCAGCGATGGCCCGACCTGATCCGCTTCAACGAAGTGGGCGGCAGCCTCGCGCTCAACGGCGGACTCGGCAGCGAGCACGCCTTCACGCTGCGCATGGACAACCTCAGCGCCACCGGCGCGGGAATCGCCGATTTGCGTGGCGGGCGCTTCGACTACGACGTGCGGCTCACCCTGCTCGGCGAACCGCACACCCAGACGATCCCGGTCGGCGGCAACTACCAAGGCCTGGATTGGCCGGTGGAATGCGCCGCGTCCTTCGCCGACGAGGTTGCCCAGTTCTGCCGGCCGGACTTCAACGCCGCGCGTGAAATCTTCACCGGCATCAACGCCGATGCCGGCGGCAACTGATCCGCGGCCGGCGGCGATGGAAAACTTCGCCGACGCGATTATCGACTGGCACAAAACCCACGGCCGCCACGACTTGCCCTGGCAATCCGACCCAAGCCCCTACCGGGTCTGGGTTTCGGAGATCATGCTGCAACAAACCCGGGTGGGCACGGTCATTCCCTACTTCCAGCGGTTCATGGCGCGGTTTCCCGACATCGAATCCCTTGCCCGCGCCGACATCGACCGGGTGCTGCACCTGTGGACCGGCCTCGGCTACTACGCCCGCGCCCGCAACCTGCACAAGGCGGCGCGGACGATAATGGCGGAACACGGCGGCAGGCTTCCCGCGACAGTGGAGGAACTGGAAAGTCTGAGCGGAATCGGCCGCTCCACCGCCGGCGCGGTTCTCTGCCTCGGCCATGGCCGGCCCGCGCCGATTCTCGACGGCAATGTGAAACGGGTGCTCGCGCGCTGCTTCGCCGTCGAGGGATATCCCGGGAACAGCAAGACCCGCGCCGAACTCTGGGCGTTGGCGGAGCGGCTGTTGCCGCAAAACGCGGCGGAAAACCGGCCCGGCGGCGGGTGCGGCCGCGCGGCCGCCTACACCCAGGGCATGATGGATCTCGGCGCCACCTTGTGCACCCGCGCCAATCCCGACTGCCCGCGATGCCCCCTGCGGCGCCGCTGCCTCGCCCGGCAACGCGGCGAAATCGACCGCCACCCCGGCAAAAAAGCGGCGAAGGCGCTGCCGCTGCGCTCAGTGGCCATGTTCATCCTGCAAAACGACGATGGCCGGGTGCTGCTCGAAAAGCGCCCGCCCAGCGGCGTTTGGGGTTCGCTTTATTCGCTGCCCCAGGCCGATCTGCCGCAACCGCGATCACAATCGCAACCGCGGGCCAAAATGGCCGCAAGCCCGGCTTCCGGCGCGGCCGGGAACAGTCGCAAGCCGGCAGCGCCGCCACCGCCAAGACCGGCAATCGGCCTGCGTTACCACGACGAGCCCCCGGTCGAGCTGCCCGGCATCAAACACAGCTTCACCCATTTCCAGCTCGACATCGTTCCCATTCTCTACCGGGTGGGCGGCGCCGACACCATCTTGGCTGAATCGGATCGCTGGCTCTGGTACGCTATCGACAACCCGGCGGAAGTGGGCCTCGCCGCCCCCGTCGGGAAACTGCTCGCGAGTTTGGCGCCAAGCCCACGGCAACCAACCGGAACCACCATGACCCGCACGGTGCATTGCAGAAAATACGGCAGGGAACTCCCCGGCCTGCCCGCGCCGCCGTATCCCGGAGACAAAGGCCGGGAAATCCACGACACGGTGTCCCAGCGGGCCTGGCGCGAGTGGCTGGCCCAGCAGACCATGCTGATCAACGAAAAGCAGCTCAGCCTCGCCAATGCCGCCGACCGCAAGTACCTCGGCGAGCAAATGGAGAAGTTCCTCGACAATCAGGACTTCGACCGCGCCGCCGGCTACGTCCCGCCGGACTGATTCTTTCCCGGCTTGCCCTGTTTGGGGTGTTTTGGTATAAAACGCGCCTCTTTGGAAGCGTCTGGCCCTGGGCCGGGCGCAATCGGGGCGAGAACGATGGCACGGGTATGCATGGTCACCGGCAAGCGGCCGGTGGTGGGGAACAATGTTTCCCATGCGCAGAACAAAACCAAGCGCCGCTTTCTACCGAATATCCAGAGCCACCGCTTCTGGGTCGAGTCGGAAAAGCGCTTCGTCAAGCTGCGGGTGTCCACCAAGGGCATGCGCATCATCGACAAGAATGGCATCGACAAGGTGCTTGCCGATGTCCGCGCCCGGGGTTTGAAGGTCTAGCTTGAAAGTTTAACTTGCGGGTTTGGGCAATAAGGAGGAGGAACCGCGGCCATGAGAGAGAAGATCAAGCTCGTTTCCAGCGCCGGCACCGGCCATTACTACACCACCGACAAGAACAAGCGCACCACCCCCGACAAGATCGAAATCCGCAAGTTCGACCCGGTGGCGCGCAAGCACGTGATTTACAAGGAAGCCAAGATCAAGTAGCGCAAGATCAGGCGGCGCGCGAATCAAGCGGGCCGCTTCGCGGTGAGCAGCATCCGCGCCGGGGCCGGATAGCCCTCCACCGTCCGCGACGAATCGTTCCCGTCCAGCGCGTCCGCCAGCGAATCGAAAGGCATCCATTCGGTCTTGCGTTGCTCGTCCGCGGTGGTCGGGCCGCGGTCGAGAATCGCGGTTTCCACGAAACCACAGCGTTGCAACCAGCGCTCGAGTGTCCCCGGCGATGGCACGAACCAGACTTTGCCCATGCGGGCGTAGCGGCCCGCCGGGGTTAGGGCGTAGCCTTCGCCCCCTTCCACAAACAATGTCTCCAGCACCAGTTCGCCACCGGGGCGCAGACATTCGCGCAGGCGCAGCAGGTGGTCGAGCGGCGAGCGGAGATGATAAAGCACCCCCATTGAAAACGCCGTGTCGAAGTATTCGCTTTGGCCGGGGAAACGCTCGAAGGGAATCGGCAGCACCCAGCAATGGACATCGGGCGCGAAGGATTTCAGCGCCTCGAACTGCATGACGTAGGGGATGTGCTGGTCGAGTCCGATAACCTCGGCCGCCCCGGCACCGAGCATCCGCAGGCCGTAATAGCCGTTGCCGCAGCCCACATCAAGCAGCTTGCGCCCGGCCAGGGGTTCGATTTTGTCCGCTAGCCGGGCCCATTTCATTCCGCTGCGCCATTCGCTGTCGATTTCGATGCCGAAGACCGCAAACGGCCCCTTGCGCCAAGGCCGGAATTCGAGCAAGCGGCGGCGCAATTCACCCCGGATGGCGGCGTCGCAGTCTTCCCGGCCGCCAATGCGGACACCAGTGCTGAAATCGACGCTTGCGGGTTGGATTCGCGGCAGTTGCCCGACCTGTTCGCGCCAGCGGCGGAAATCGCCGTGGCGAATCCGCCCGAGGCTTTGCGGGGAGAGCGGGTCCGCCAGACCCGCGAGCGAAGTGCCGCCGAGCCGCTCGAGCAGCGGGGCGAAATTCATCGCCGGGCGCCCGCGCCGCGCTTGAACGCCAGCAGGGAAGCGAAATTGAGGCATTGGAACCATTGCTCCACCGGTGCGAATCCGGCGGCGGCGAGGCGGGCGCGGTGGGCCGCGAGGCTTTCCGGCAGCAACACTTTTTCCAAGGCCGCGCGCTTGCGGCTGATTTCCAGCTCGCTGTAGCCCATTTGCTGTTTGAACTCGTGATAGAGGTCGATATACAGCGCATCGAGTTCCGGGTCGCCGACGACGATCTTCTCCGACAGGATCAGCACCCCGCCTTCTATCATGCCGCCATGCACCGCCCGCAGCAGGTGGTCGCGGTCGGCGGGGGCGATGAATTGCAGGGTGAAATTGAGGATGACCACCGAAGCGTTTTCCACCGCGCAATCGCGGATGTCGCCGTGTTCGCACCGCACCGGCCCGCCGCCGAGCTTGGCCAGCCGCCGCTCAAGCCCATCGAGCATCGGCCGGGAGCTGTCCACGGCGATGATCTCGCATGGCCGCCCGCCCAAGCGCTTGGCGATGGCGAGGCTCGCGGCGCCGAGGCTGCAACCGAGATCGTAGATCCGCGTTCCGGGCTGGTGGTGCTTCTCCGCCAGCGAGGCGGTGGTGGCGATGATGGTGGTGTAGCCGGGCACCGAGCGGTGGATCATGTCGTCGAAGACTTGCGCGACTTTCTCGTCGAAGACGAAATCGCCGGGCATCATGTTGCCGGCGTAGAGACGATCTCTCGGGGCTCTCGGGTCTTTCGGGGGGAGATTCATTCCGTCACCTTGAAATAGAGCAAATCGCGGACTTCGTGGCCGAGGCGCAAGCCGCGCCGCTCGAAGCGGGTCGGCGGGCGCGCGGGGTTTTCCCAGCAGCCCTCGCCGCAGCGGTTGCGGAAACCGGGAATCTGTTCAAGGACTTCAATCATCTGTTCGAGGTAGGGTGGCCAGTCGGTGGCCAAGTGAACCTCGCCGCCGGGCTTGAGCCGGTCGAGCACGAGTTCCATGAAGCCGGCCTGCACCAGGCGGCGCTTGTGGTGGCGTTTGCGGGGCCAGGGGTCGGGAAAGAGAATGAGCGCGCGGTCGATGCTGCCGGCGGTGAAATTGTCCCGGAAAACCTCCACCGCGTCATGGCAGATCAGCCGAACATTGTCCAGCCGATGTTCGACGATACCCTGTAAGACCCGGCCCGCGCCGGGGCGGTGCACATCGACGCCGAGAAAATTGCTTTCTGGCCGCTCCCGCGCCATTTGCAGCAGGGCCTCGCCGGCGCCAAAACCGATTTCCACCGTCAGCGGCTGTTCCCTGGGGAACAAGCCGTCGAGCGCGAGCGGCTCGGCCCGGAAGTCGATCACATAGTCGCCGGCGTACTGTTCGAGCGCCCGGCGCTGGCCGCCGGTGATCCGCCCTGAACGGATGACATAGCTGCGAACCGGTCTCGGTGCCGGCGCTTGCCGGAACTCGCTCACAGGGGTGGAAAGAACGTTCCGGTTTCCGGCGACGAGGCGCTGGCGTACAGCCTGCGCGGCATGCGCCCGGCGAGGAAGGCCTCCCTTCCCGCCGCGACCGCCTTGTTCATCGCCGCTGCCATCAGCACCGGATTTTCCGCTTCGGCGATGGCGGTGTTCATCAGCACCCCGGCACAGCCGAGTTCCATGGCGATGCTCGCGTCGGAAGCGGTTCCCACGCCGGCGTCGACGATGATCGGCGTGGTGGCGTTTTCCAGAATCATGCGGATGTTGTAGGGGTTGCGGATGCCGAGCCCGGAGCCGATGGGGGCGCCAAGCGGCATAACCGAAACGCAGCCGATTTTCTCAAGCTCCCTGGCGACGAGCGGGTCGTCGCTGGTGTAGACCATGACGTCGAAGCCATCCGCGACGAGTGTGCGCGCGGCCTTCAGCGTTTCGGTGACGTTGGGAAAAAGCGTCTTTTGATCGCCGAGCACTTCGAGTTTGACGAGCTTGTGGCCAGCAAGCAGTTCCCGGGCCATCTTGCAGGTGCGCACGGCGTCGGCGGCGCTGTAGCAGCCGGCGGTGTTGGGAAGAATCGTGTATTTGTCGGGGGAAATGACATCGAGCAGGCTCGGCTCGCCACTGTGCTGGCCGAGATTGACGCGGCGGATGGCGACGGTGAGGATTTCCGCGCCGCTGGCCTTGAGCGCGGCGCGGTTTTCGGCGAAATCGCGGTACTTGCCGCTGCCGATTATGAGCCGGGAGCGGTAGTCCCGGCCAGCGATGCGCAGTGGATCGGCCGCGGCTTTGGTTGCGGGCCCGGCTTCAATTTGGGTACTGGTGTTGATTTCAGCCTCCACCGATCGCTTGCACGATTTCGAGTGTATCACCGCTGCTGAGCATGGTTTGGCCGAATTCGCTCCGGGGCAGAATCTCCCCGTTCAATTCGAGCGCGATCCGGTGCCCGGCGATGCCAAGTTCGCCCAGCAGCGCGGCCACCGACAGGGGTTCCGGCAGCATCTTCGGTTCACCGTTTACGATCAGTTCCATGCCCGCGCTCTCAGCGATTCAACGCGAAAACCCCCAGGCACAGCCAGCCGGCGAGGAAGGCGAGGCCGCCGATTGGCGTGACCGCGCCGAGCCAGCGCGCGCCGGTCAGCGCCAGCAGGTAAAGGCTGCCGGAAAAAAGCGCGATGCCCGCCAGAAACAGGTAGCCGCCCACCCGGGGCAATGCCGCGTCGGGAAATTGCTGGCTCAGCAGGACTGCGCCGAAAAGCGCCAAGGCATGATAAAAGTGGTATTGCACCGCAATCTGGAAAGTGGCCATCGGCTCCGCGCCGAGCCGGGCCTGCAAAGCGTGGGCGCCGAAAGCGCCGAGCGCGACGGCGAGGAATCCGTTGCCTGCGGCGAATAGCAGCAGTGGTTTGCTCATGGACTGGCGCATCCGGCGCGGCTGGAGTGAATCGGTATCCGTGGCCCGTGGCGGGGGAGTCCGAATCAGGCGGCGGACATTTGCGCCTTGATCTTGTTCATGGCGTCCCTTTCGATCTGCCGCACCCGCTCGGCGGAAATGCCGTACTCGGCGGCGAGTTCATGCAGCGTCGCCTTGGCGTCTTCAAAGAACCAGCGTTTTTGCAGGATGTCGCGGCTGCGCGCGTCGAGCCTGGCGATGGCCTTGCGCAGCGACGCGCCGGAGACTTCCTCCCACTGGGACTCTTCGAGTTGAATCGCCGGGTCGGCTTTCTGGTCCTCGAGATAGTTGGCCGGGGCGCGGTAATCGTCGTTGTCGTCGCTTTCCGGGTCGGCGTCGAAGGAGCGGTCGTAAGCGCTCATGCGGCCTTCCATCTGCCGCACCACCTTGGCGTCCACGCCAAGGTCGTCGGCGAGGGCCCGGGCCTCGTCGTTGTTGAGCCAGCCGAGTTGCTTCTTGGACGAGCGCAGGTTGAAGAACAGTTTGCGCTGGGCCTTGGTGGTGGCGATCTTGACGATGCGCCAGTTGCGCAGGATGAACTCGTGCATCTCCGCCCGGATCCAATGCACCGCGAAGGAAACCAGCCGCACGCCGACATTCGGGTCGAAGCGCTTGACCGCCTTCATCAGCCCGACATTGCCCTCCTGGATCAGGTCGGCCTGGGACAGGCCATAGCCGGAGTACGTTCTGGCGATATGCACCACAAAGCGCAGATGGGCGAGCACGAGTTGGCGCGCCGCCTCCACGTTGTCCCCGTAGAAATATTCCTTGGCGAGCTCGACTTCCTGCTCGGGAGTGAGCACGGCGACATTGTTCACGCTGGCGATATAGGCGGTCAGATCCCGTCCGGGACTGACCGGCCACGCCGCTTGCAATGCTGTTGAGGCGCTGACGCTCATGTTGCCGTTCTCGATCAATTCTCAAAACCGGCGCGGATTTTGCGCGTTTTCCGCAACCCTGTCAAGACCTTGCGCATTTTTTTCCGGCCTTGCCGCGCGAGTGGCTTCGAGCCGGCGCCGTCGGCTGGGCCGTGTTCAGCGGACGGCGTGAATACATCCCTGTAGGCTTCGGGCTCGGCTTCCTGCCTCGCACGCCCGCTGAACACGGCCCAGCCGATGGCGACTCACGCAGTGCAGAACCAAGTAACTCCACGCGAACCGCGGAAATTTGTGGCGCTTGCGGATATGTATGGACAAAAAGAAAAATTTCAAGTTCCGCTGTTGGTGGATTTGTTCAATCGCCGAGCAGCGCTTCGACAAAATCCCGGGCGACGAAGGGGCGCAGGTCTTCCGCCTGTTCGCCGATGCCGATGAAGCGCAACGGGATGCCAAAGCGTTTGGCGATGGCGAAAGCCACGCCACCCTTGGCGGTGCCGTCGAGCTTGGTCAGCACAATGCCGGTAAGCGATGTGCTGCGGTGGAAGCTCTCCGTCTGGTTGACCGCGTTCTGGCCGGTGGTGGCGTCGAGCACGAGCAGAATCTCGTCGGGGATGCCGGCGTCCTGCTTGCGCAGCACGCGAACGATTTTTTCCAGCTCGCGCATGAGATTGTCGCTGGTGTGGAGCCGGCCGGCGGTGTCGGCGATGAGCACATCGACGCCTTTGGCCCTCGCCGACTGCCAAGCGTCGAAAATCACCGCCGCGCTGTCCGCCCCGGCGGCCTGGGCGACAACCGGTACTTGGTTGCGCCCGCCCCAGGCCTGCAATTGCTCCACGGCGGCGGCGCGGAAGGTGTCCCCCGCAGCGAGCATCACCGAGCGGCCCTCGCCTTGCAGCCGCCGGGCGAGTTTGCCGATGGTGGTGGTCTTGCCGGCGCCGTTCACCCCCACCATCAGAATCACGAAAGGCCGCCCGTTCGCCTTGACCGCCAGCGGTTTTTCACAGGGCAGGAGAACTTCCGCGAGTTCGTCCTTGAGGGCTTTGACGAATGCTTCGGGCTCGCCAAGCTGACGGCGGTCGAGTTTCCCGCGCAGGCCCTCGATCACCGCGTCGGTGGCCTCAAATCCGACATCGGCGGAAAGCAGCCGGGTTTCGATATCGTCGAGCAACTCGGCGTCGATCCGCCCGCCGCCCACCGTCAGCGAGGCCAGCCCCTCGCGCAGCCGCGAACCCGTTTTGTTCAATCCCCGCCGCAGGCGCGCGAGAAACCCGGCCGGTTCTGCTTCCCCGGAGCGCGAAGATGCGGCGGATTGATTCATGGCGTGGCTCGAATTCGGCGGCGGGCTATGCTATCACCAACTCGGCCCGACACTCGCAAACACTGCGGAAACCTGATTCCCAGGCATGCGATGGCGGGAGGGGAACAACAAATGGCCGGCAAACGCCACAGCGGCAGCCAGACCTTGCGCATCATCGGCGGCGAATGGCGCGGCCGCCTGCTGCGCTTTGCCGCGGTGGAAGGGCTGCGGCCGACGCCAAACCGGGTCCGGGAGACCCTGTTCAACTGGCTGCGCGAAGAAATCGGCGGCGCGACCTGCCTCGACCTGTTCGCCGGCAGCGGCTCGCTGGGCTTCGAGGCGCTATCCCGGAGCGCGGCCCGGGCCATCCTCATCGAACGCGATGCGAAAGCCTGCCGGTCGCTGGTGGAAAACGCCCGGATGCTGCAAGCCGGAAACGCCGAAATCCACCAGACTTCGGCCTGGGACTGGCTGCGGCAGACCCGCCAGCCGCCGGCAAGCATCGACATCGTTTTCCTCGACCCGCCCTTCGCCGGCGGCCTGCTGCCCCGGGCCTGCGAAACCCTCGAGCACAGCGGCCTGCTCGCCGCCGGGGCGCGGGTCTACCTCGAGTCCGAAACCAAGCTGGACCCCCGCCGGCTCCCCGGCAACTGGCGCATCGGAAAATCCGCATCCGCCGGCGAAGTCCACTACTTCCTGGCCAACCGCGAATGAACGACCTTGTCATTCCACGCGGAGCGAAGCGAAGTAGCAGAATCTCCTCGTCCGGGCACCGGTCGCTTGCCGGCGGCAATCGGATTCCTTCCCGGCTAACGCCGGGCCCCTTCCGCTTACCGCCGCGCTCCCTCGGTGCATAATTCAAGCGCTGTATCCCAAACGCGCCCGCTCCACCCCGTCATTCCGCGCGGAGCGAAGCGCGGGATGACTTGGGTTTTTGCAAGTTCTGGTTTGGCAGCACTTGGGCGATTGGCTAGAATGCCCGCTTGACCGAGGCCGGGCCGCCGCCATGAAAACCGCTGTCTATCCGGGCACTTTCAATCCAATCACCAATGGTCACAGCGACCTTGTCGAGCGGGCCGCGCGCCTGTTCGACCGGATCATCGTCGCGGTGGTGGACGCCAACCTGAAGACCGCCAACTCGCTGCCGCTCGGAACCCGGCTCGCCCTCGCCCGGGAAGTGCTCGGCCATCTCGACAACGTTGAGGTGCGCGGCTTCGACAATCTGTTGACGCAATTCGTCGAGCAATGCGGCGCCAACATCATCCTGCGCGGGCTGCGCACCGTGGCGGACTTTGAGTACGAGTTTCAGCTTGTGGGCATGAACCGTGTGCTTGCCCCGCGAATCGAGACCGTTTTTCTCGCCCCGGCGGAACATCTTTCCTACATCTCGTCGACACTCGTGCGGGAAATCGCCTCCTATGGCGGCGACATCTCGAACTTCGTTCATCCCGCGGTGGCGAAGGCAATCAGCGGCGATTCCACAAGCTAAGGAAGCTCTGATTAAGTCAGAGCTTCCCTGCGGTACACGGATGTACCGCCGAATTCGATGGCGCAAGCCATTGAATTCGCGAGCAAAACAAAACCACGCTTTGGTTTTGCGACAATGAAAAACTCCATGGGCGAGGGCAAGCGTATACGAAGCGCAGCTTCGTGCGCGGACCGAGCGCCACCGGGCTATGCCCGGTGGCCGGACTGGAGTTTTTCAGAGCATGCCTAAGTCTAAGGAAGCTCTGATTATGCCAGAGCATACTTAAACAGGCGCCCGCGCCGCCTCAACGCTGGCACGCCGGGCAGTAAACCGTGGCGCGCTGGCTCAAGCGCAGCCCGCGCAGACCCGCGCCGCAATTCAAACAGCTCTCGCCGCCGCGGCCGTATACATGCAAGCGCTGCTTGAAATAGCCGGGCCTGCCGTCGCCGCCGCTGAAATCGCGCAGGGTGGTGCCGCCGGCGCGGATGGCTCCGGCAAGCACCTTGCGGATGGCCGCGGCAAGCGCCTCGTAGCGCGCCAGGGAGATCCGGCCGCAGGCACGCCCTGGATGGATTCCCGCCAGAAACAGCGCCTCGCAGGCATAGATGTTGCCCACGCCGGCGACCGTTCGCGAATCCATGATCAGGTTCTTCACCGCGGTTCTGCGGCCCCGGCTCGCGCGGTGGAGCAGGGCGCCGTCAAAGCCCCCGCCGAGCGGTTCCGGGCCGAGTCCGGCGAGCAGCGGATGCTCGCCGGCCGCCGCGGCGTGCCAGAGCAGGCAGCCGAACTTGCGCGGGTCGGTGTAGCGCAGAGCCTTGCCGGAGTCGAAGACGATATCGGCATGGGCGTGCTTGCCGCTAGGCTCTCCGGCGCCAACAAGCCGCAGGCTGCCCGACATGCCGAGATGGACAATCAGCGTGCCCGGGGAACAGCGGAACAGCAGATACTTGGCGCGCCGCTCGACAGCGGAAAAGCGCCGCCCCGGCAGCTCCGCCGCGAGGGCGTCGGGAACCGGCCAGCGCAGGCGCGGCTCGCGCACTTCGACGCGGAGGATTTTCCGGCCGGTCACATGGGGCGCCACGCCGCGGCGGGTGGTTTCCACTTCGGGCAGTTCAGGCAAGCCGGGCTCCAGTCTAGGGCTGGCGGGTCGCAAGCCGCAGTTATAATCCCGCCCCATGTCCATGGCAAATCCCCCCCTGCGAATCGGCATCGATGTTGGCGGCACCTTCACCGATTTTCTCTGTGTCCGTTCCCTGGCCGGCGGTGAAGTCGAGTTGTCGGCGCACAAGATTCCCTCGACCCCGGAGGCGCCCGAGTGGGCGGTGCTCAAGGGTCTGGAGGATCTCGGCGTTGGCGGCGCCCCCGCGCGAATCGTTCATGGCAGCACCGTGGCGACCAATGCTCTGCTTGAGCGCAAAGGCGCCCGCACCGCCTTCGTCACCAACCGGGGCTTCGGCGACCTGCTCACCCTCGCGCGGCAAACCCGCCCCCGGCTGTACGCCCTCGAATTCGAGCCGGTGCCGCCGCCGGTCCCGGCGGAGCTTTGCCTCGAAACCGGCGGCCGGGTGGCCGCGGACGGCGCCACCATCGATCCGCTCGACGACCAAGACCTTGCCGCGCTCATCGGGCAGGTGCGCGCAAGCGGCGCGGAATCCGTGGCGGTCAATCTGCTGTTTTCCTTTCTCGACCCAAGCCACGAGGAAGCCATCGAAGCGGCGCTGCGGGCCGCCCTGCCCGGCGTTTTCGTCTCCCGCTCCTCCCGCGTGTTGCCCGAATACAAGGAGTACGAGCGGGGCATCGCCACTTGGCTCAACGCCTCGCTCGGGCCGCTGGTGGGGGGTTATCTGCGCCGACTGCGGAGTGGCCTCGCCGGTTTGCCCGCCGCCGGCCCGCTGCAGGTGATGCAATCCAGCGGCGAAACGATCAGCGCGGACCAGGCGGCGGATTCGGCGGTCCGTTTGCTGCTGTCCGGCCCCGCGGGAGGCCTCGCGGCGGTGGAATATCTGGGCCGCCAGCTTGGCGAGCGGCGGCTGATCAGTTTCGACATGGGAGGCACTTCCACCGATGTCGCCCTGCTCGACGGCCCCATCAGCGTCACCAGCGAGGGCCGGCTCGGGGCGTTCCCAATCTCGGTGCCGATGGTGGACATGCACACCATCGGCGCCGGCGGCGGATCGATCGCCTTTGTCGACAGCGGCGGCATGCTTCAGGTCGGGCCGGAGTCGGCGGGCGCCGACCCGGGCCCGGCCTGCTATGGCAAGGGCGGAACCCGGGCAACGGTTACCGATGCCAACCTGCTGCTCGGCCGCTTGCCCGCGGACGCTCCCCTGGCCGGCGGACTCGCGCTCGACAGGGACCGCGCCCGCGCCGCGGTGGGCCAACTCGCCGGGAAGATCGGCCTCGATGTGGAAGCCACCGCCCGCGGCATCGTCAGCATCGCCAATGAACACATGGTCGAAGCCATCCGCCGCATCTCGGTGAATCGCGGCTACGACCCAAAGAATTTCCTGCTGGTGAGCTTCGGCGGCGCCGGTGGCCTGCATGTCTGCGCCCTCGCCGACGCGCTCGGCATGCGCCGGGCCGTCGTTCCAGTCTATGCCGGCGTCTTGTCCGCCCTCGGCATGGCGGTGGCTGACCGGGGCCGGCAGTTCTCGCGCAGCCTAGGGCGATCCGGGATGGCCGACCCAACCAGAGTGCTTGAACACGAATTCGCGCGGTTGCTTCGCCTCGCGCGGGACGAATACGCCGGGGAGGGTCTCGACGCGGCGGCCATGCGCACACAGTTCAGCATCGACCTGCGCTACACGGGCCAGTCCTCCGCGCTGAACATCCCTTGGACGGACTGGAACGATTCACAGGCGCGATTCCACGAATCGCACCGCCGCCGCTATGGCTACGCGCTGGAAACTCCCATCGAGGCGGTGAATGTGCGCCTCCGGGCTTGGTTCCCCCAGCGCGGCTTCGATTTGCCGAAAGTGAACGGGGCGGGGCAAGCCACTGGAAACGCGGGCGGAATCCCGCCAAGCGGCGGCCCGGAAGCCGATGCCGCGGCCCGCCTCGCCGCGGGAGCAACCATCACTGGCCCCGCCACGCTCCCGGAATATGCGTCAACCACCTGCATCGCCGATTCCTGGCAAGCCTGGCGCGACAACTCCGGGAACCTTTTCCTGGAGCGCCGCGACTGATGGATAAAGCGGGGAAATTCCGGGATAATCGGGGTTTTCCCGCAGCTTGCCCTGCCCTGACGTGACTGCCGCCGCCGATTTGAAGACCTTCCAGGGGCTTATCCTGGCGTTGCAGCAATACTGGGCGGGACAGGGCTGCGTGGTGTTGCAGCCACTCGATATGGAAGTGGGCGCCGGCACCTTCCACCCCGCCACTTTTTTGCGCGCCATCGGCCCCGAAAGCTGGAATTGCGCCTACGTTCAGCCGAGCCGCCGCCCCACCGACGGTCGTTACGGTGAGAACCCCAACCGGCTCCAGCATTATTTTCAATACCAGGTCATTCTCAAACCCTCGCCCCGGGACATCCAGCAGCGTTATCTCGATTCGCTCGGCTTTCTCGGCATCGACATGACTGTGCATGATGTGCGCTTTGTCGAGGACAACTGGGAATCGCCGACCCTGGGCGCTTGGGGGCTGGGTTGGGAAGTCTGGCTCGACGGCATGGAAATCACCCAGTTCACCTACTTTCAGCAAGTGGGGGGGCTGGAATGCCATCCGGTCAGTGGTGAAATCACTTATGGCATCGAGCGCATCGCCATGTATCTCCAGCAAGTGGACAGCGTCTACGACCTTGTCTGGAGCGAAGGGCGCGATGGCGTCGTCACCTACGGCGATGTTTTCCTGCAGAACGAGATCGAGATGTCGGCCTTCAATTTTGAAATGGCCGACACCGGCAAGCTGTTCGGCTACTTCGATGATTGCGAACGCCAGTGCGGGGCGCTGATTGCGCGCAAGCTGCCACTGCCCGCCTACGAGCAGGTGCTCAAGGCCTCGCACTTCTTCAATTTGCTCGACGCCCGCAAGGCGGTTTCGGTGACTGAGCGGCAGCGCTTCATCCTGCGCGTGCGCGCCATGGCCCGCAATGTCGCCGGCGCCTACCTCGAAAGCAGGAAAAAACTCGGTTTCCCGCTGGCCCCGGAAGAGCTTCGCCGTGACTACGCCTGAAGCGAATCCAGCCGCAACAAGGGATTTTCTGTTCGAGATCGGCGTCGAGGAGTTGCCGCCCAAGGCCCTGCGGAGGCTTTCGGAAGCGCTTGTGGAGCAATTTCGCGCCGGCTTGGGCAAAGCGGGACTGGCGCATGGCGAAATCAGCCCATTCGCGGCGCCGCGGCGGCTTGCGCTGCTGGTGGCCGGGCTGGCGGAAAAACAACCCGACCGGCATATCGAGCGGTTCGGCCCCGCGCTCGCGGCCGCCTTCGACGATGAAGGCGGGCCGACTCCCGCGGCAAGCGGTTTCGCCCGCTCCTGCGGCGTCGAGGTGGCCGAACTCGGCCGATGCGAACGGCAGGGGATCGAAAAACTCTGCTTCACCCGGCTCGAAACCGGAACGGCGGCGGTTGAGCTGCTGCCGGATCTCGCGGCCGCGGCGGTCGCGGCGCTGCCGATTCCGCGGCGCATGCGCTGGGGCAGTTCCCGGGCGGAATTCATCCGGCCGGTGCATTGGCTGGTGATGCTGTTCGGCGGCGAAGTCGTTCCGGCGACACTTTTCGACGTGGCGGCGGGCGATCGGACATTCGGCCACCGTTTTCACCACAATCTCCCCATCGCGCTGGCCGAACCAGCCGAATACGCATCCAAACTGGCCGACCCGGGCCGGGTGATCGCCGATTTTGACCAGCGGCGGGAGAAAATCCGCGATCTCGTCAACGCCGAGGCGCGGCGGCTCGATGCCGTGGTGGCGATGGATGAGGACTTGCTCGAAGAAGTCGCGAGTTTGGTCGAGTATCCGGTGGCGCTGACCGGACAATTCGACCCGGACTTCCTCGAATTGCCGAGCGAGGTGCTGGTGCTCACCCTCAAGCACCACCAGAAATGCTTCTGCCTGGAAAGCCGGGACGGCCAGATTATCCCCCATTTCGTGACGGTCGGCAACCTCGACAGCGCCGCGCCGGGGCAGGTCGTCCGCGGCAATGAGCGGGTGATCCGGCCGCGGCTCGCAGACGCCAGGTTTTTCTATCAGTCGGACCAGTCCCGCAGCCTTGAAGCGAGGCTTCCCGAACTGGACAAGGTCGTGTTTCAGGAGCGGCTCGGCAGCTTGGGGGAGAAATCGCGGCGGGTGGCGCGGCTCGCCGGGTGGCTTGCCGAAGGCCTGGGATTTGATCCCATCCCCTGCGCGCGCGCGGCGACGCTGGGAAAATGCGATCTCGTCACCGACATGGTGGGGGAATTCGCCGAATTGCAGGGTTTGATGGGCGCATACTACGCGCGCAACGATGGCGAGGCGGAAGCGGTGGCAAGCGCCATTTTCGAGCAGTACCTGCCCCGCCACACCGGAGACCGGCTGCCGGCAAGCCCCGCGGGTCAGACGCTTGCCTTGGCGGAAAAACTCGATACCCTTGCCGGCTTGTTCGCCATCGGCCAGCCGCCCACGGGCTCGAAGGACCCCTTTGCCCTGCGCCGCGCCGCCATCGGGGTGTTGCGGATTCTGATCGAAGGCGAACTGGATCTCGATTTGTCCCAGGCGATTGACTTCGCCTTGGCGGGCCACGGCAATCTGAACCCGGACGCGGAATGCGGCCAGCGGCTTTTCGATTTCATGCTCGACCGGCTTCGCGCCTGGTACGCCGAGGCCGGGGTGGGAACATCGATCTATTTGTGCGTGCGGGCGCTGCGGCCGCCGAGACCACTCGATTTCCACCGCCGGGTGGAGGCGGTCGCCGATTTTGCCGGGCGGCCGGAGGCGGCGGCGCTGGCGCAGGCGAACAAGCGCGTATCCAATCTGCTCGCAAAACAGGATGAAGCAACGGCGGCATCCGGACTTGATCCTTCACTGCTGCGCGAACCCGGGGAAAAACAATTGCTTGCCGCGCTGCGAACTTCCCGGGAGGCGGTCGCGCCACTGTTTGCCGAAGGCGATTACCGAGGGGCGCTGGTGCGCCTGGCGGGATTGCGGGAAGATGTTGACCGCTTTTTCGATGAGGTGATGATCATGGCCGAGGATCCGGCGCTGCGCGCCAATCGCCTGCGGATTTTGCGGGAACTGCGCAGCCTTTTCCTGCAGGCCGCCGACATCTCCCTGCTTTGAACAGTCAAGCCGGCAAGGTGGTTGTGCTGGACCGCGACGGCGTCATCAACCGCGAGTCGGCATCCTTTATCAAGACGCCGGAAGAGTGGCGGCCCCTGCCGGGCAGCATGGAAGCCATCGGCAGGCTGAGCCGGGCGGGTTTCCGGCTGGCGTTGGCGACCAACCAGTCCGGCCTTGCCCGGGGCCTGTTCGACGAGGCCGCGTTGGCGGCAATCCACCGCAAGTTGACCGCGCGCGCCGCGGAACACGGCGGCAAGATCGATGGCATATTCTTCTGTCCGCACGGCTCCGGGGAGGGTTGCCGCTGCCGCAAGCCCGCCACGGGATTGCTCGAACAGATTGAATCCAGCCTCGGCTGCGAACTGCGCGGGCGCTGGTTTGTCGGCGACAGCCTGCGTGATCTGATTGCGGCGCGGGATCATGGTTGTCAGCCAGTGCTGGTTCGCACCGGCAATGGCATCGAGACAGAAAAAATATTGAAAAACAATAACTTGAATGATGTATTCGTGTTTGACGACCTGCTCGGGGCAGCGTGCGCCCTGTTGCGCGCGAAAAGCGGCCAGAAGCCGAAGAACTAAATGTCGATGTTTTCCGCCCGCAGGGCGTTGGCTTCGATGAATTGCCGGCGGGGGTCCACCTGGTCCCCCATCAAAGTGTTGAAGAGATGGTCGGCGCCGATGGCGTCATTGACGGTGACTTGCAGCATGCGCCGGGTTTCGGGATTCATCGTCGACTCCCACAATTGCTCTGGATTCATTTCGCCAAGCCCCTTGTAGCGTTGCAGGTAATTGCCGCGCATCGCCTCGGCGGTGAGCCAGTCGAGCGCCTCGGTGAAACTGGCGATTGAGCGTTTGCGCTCGCCGCGCTGAATCCAGGCCCCCGGCTCGATCAGTCCGTCGAGGGTCACGCCGAGGACCGAAATCATTTTGTATTCGCCGGAGTGGAAGAAATCCGCGCTGAAAGAATAGGATCTGCGCAGGCCGTGCCGTTCCAGCAGGAAAACCGGCAGGAACTGATGCCGCTCTGTATCTTCCTCAACGGCGTAAGTGTAATCCGCCCGGTGCTGCGGGTCTTGTTCGTACAGCCGCGCCACCGCCTTGCCCGTCCAGTCCTCGACCGCTTCTTTCGACCGCAGCTCGGATTCCGCCAGCGGCGGTGTGCGCAGCATGGCCTCGAGCACCTCTTTCGGGTACAGCCTGCTCAGGCGGTCGATAATCGCGTATGCCTCGCGGTATTGGTTGACCAGTGATTCGAGCGCTTCTCCGCTGATGCCGGGGGCATCGGCGTTGACGTGCAGGCTGGCATCGAGCAGCGCGATGGCGGTCTCGTAGTTCTCAAGCTCGCGGTCGTCCTTGAGATATTGTTCCTGCTTGCCTTTTTTCAGTTTGTAGAGTGGCGGCTGGGCGATGTACAGATTTCCGCGCTCGATCAGCTCGGCCATGTGGCGGAAGAAAAACGTCAGCAACAGGGTGCGGATATGCGAACCATCGACATCGGCGTCGGTCATGATGATGATGCGGTGGTAGCGCAGCGTGTCGGGGGAAAACTCGTCCTTGCCGATGCCGCAGCCGAGCGCCTTGATCAGGGTGCCGATCTCATTCGAGCCGAGCATGCGGTCGAAGCGCGCCTTCTCGACATTGAGAATCTTGCCCTTGAGCGGCAACACCGCTTGATTGTGGCGGTTTCTGGCCTGTTTCGCCGAGCCACCGGCGGAATCACCCTCGACGAGGTAGATTTCCGACAGGGCGGGGTCTTTTTCCTGGCAGTCGGCGAGTTTGCCGGGCAATCCCGCGACATCGAGCGCGCCCTTGCGCCGGGTCATTTCCCGGGCCTTGCGGGCGGCTTCCCGGGCGCGGGCGGCATCGATCATCTTGCCGGCGATCAGTTTGGCGTCCTTGGGGTTTTCGAGCAGGTAGTCGTTCAGTTGCGAGGCCATCTGCTGTTCGACCACGCTCTTCACCTCGGAGGAAACGAGCTTGTCCTTGGTCTGGGAGGAAAACTTGGGGTCTGGAACCTTGACCGAAATCACCGCGGTGAGGCCCTCGCGGACATCATCGCCGGAGACTTGGGCATCCTTGCTTTTGGCGCCGTTCAACTCGCTGTCGATGTAGCTCTTCAGCACCCGGGTCAACGCCGAGCGGAAACCGGCGAGATGGGTGCCGCCGTCCCGCTGGTGGATATTGTTGGTGTAGGGATAGATCGCCTCCTGGTAGGAATCGTTCCACTGCATGGCGACCTCAACGGATATGCCTTCCTCCACCTCCCTGGCGTTGAAGTAGATCATTTTGTTTACCGTCGTCTTGTTTTTGTTGAGGTAATCGACAAAAGCCCGCAGGCCGCCCTCGTAGCGGAAGGTTTCTTCTTTGGCGCTGCGCTCGTCTTTCAAGGTGATGGCGACGCCGGCGTTGAGGAAAGCGAGCTCGCGGAGTTTTTTGGCGAGTATGTCGTACTGGAATTCGATATTGCTGAAGGTTTCGTCCGAGGGCTCGAAATGGCATTCGGTGCCGGTCGCGGCGGTTTCGCCAACCACGGCGAGCGGCGATTCGGGCACGCCGTGCCGGTAGTATTGTTCCCAGACTTTGCCGTCCCGGCGAATTGTCAGCTTGAGCTCCTTCGACAGCGCGTTGACCACGGAGACACCGACGCCATGGAGACCACCGGAGACTTTGTAGCTGTTGTCGTCGAACTTTCCGCCGGCGTGCAGCACCGTCATGATGACTTCGGCGGCGGATACCCCCTCCTTATGCATTTCGGTGGGAATGCCCCGGCCGTTGTCCGACACGGTGACCGATTCCCCGATATGGACCACGACCCCGATTTCCGTGCAATAGCCAGCGAGCGCCTCGTCGATGGAATTGTCAACGAGTTCGAAAACCATGTGGTGCAAGCCGGTGCCGTCATCGGTGTCGCCGATGTACATGCCGGGCCGCTTCCGAACCGCGTCAAGGCCCTTGAGAACCTTGATGCTTTCGGAGTTGTATTCGTTGGCGTCGCCATTCTCCATTGCTTTCTCCATCACAGAAAACGGTTGGTATGCTCTGAAAAACGCCAGCCCGGTGGCGACCGGTCCGCGCGCGAAGGGTCGCCCAAGAAAATCAAGCTGTGATTGTACCATGTTCCACGTGGAACAGGCGGTGCCGGGATGCGTCGGAATGAGCGGATTCGAGCACTTTCAGCGATACGCAAGTGATAAAAAGTTGTGCGCCAAGTGATTGTAATAGTTGGAAAACTTTGTTCAGATTCGGTTCATCGAGTTCGGCTGCGAGATCATCCACGAGATAAATCGGCCGCTGCGGCCGGAAGTCGAAGAAGAGTTCGCCCTGGGCGATCTTGAGCGCGGTCACAACGAGCTTTTGTTGACCCCGGGAAAGCACCTCAACAGCCTTTTCAGTATTCGTCCGAACGAGCAGATCCGCGCGATGGGGCCCGTGTCGCGTTCCCCCTTGGGCGCGGTCATTTTCGCGACCCTTGCGCAGCAGCGCGGCGAGTTCATGCTCGCGATTCCAGCCAGCGTGAAAATGCAAGTTGATGCTATCCGCGAGCGCGGGGTTCAGTGCCACAAGCGCTTTTTTGAAGGCGATTCGCAGCAGTTCGAAGTATCTTTTTCGCGAATCGGTGATTTGCAGGGCGGCGGCAACCAACTCTTCCTCCCAAGCGGATAGTTGTTGCTGGTCGAGCTTCCCGGTCTGTTTGAGCAAGGCGTTGCGGTGCATCAGTGCCTTGTGGGTTCGCCGCCATGCCGATAAAAAAGAGTGTTCCACATGGAACACGCCCCAATCGAGAAATCGCCGTCTTACCCTAGGGCCTTCGGTGAGCAGGGAAAATGAGTTTGTGTCGAGCAACTGCACCGGCAACTCCCGGGCTATGCCTTCCCAGCCGCGTATCGGCTTTCCGTTGAGTTTGCGTTCCAGTTCATTCTTGCGGGATCTGCGCAAGCCCGCGCTCGCACCGCCGGCAAGCTCGGCGAAAAGCACGGTTTCGCCATCCCCGACCCGGATTAGCGGTTTATTGTTGGTGGTGCGGAAAGATCGGCCAAGCGCGAGATAATGGATTGCCTCGAGAAAACTCGTCTTGCCCGAAGCATTCGGCCCAACGAGCACATTGAGCTGTGGATGGGGGGCAATCGCGCAATGGCCGATGTTGCGAAATGAAGTGATTTGGAGCCGGGTCAGCCCACCCATTGCAATCGCCGGCGGAAATTCCTGTTACTGCTCCAAAAACTAGAGGCGCGACGGGCTAACAACGAAAGAGGCGCCATAATTCTCTTCGGGCTGGATCAGCACGGCGCTGTTGGCGTCGGTCAGCGCCATGCGCACTTTCTCGGTGGTGATCGCCGCGAAAACATCGATCAGATAGCTGACATTGAAGCCGATCTCCATGGGCTCGCCCTGATACTCGATCGAAACCGATTCCTCCGAGAACTCCTGGTCGGGATTCCGCGCCACAACCTTGAACTCATCCCCGCCGAGCTGGAAACTCGCGATCTGGTACTTTTCACTGAACAGAATCGAAGCGCGCTGGCAAGCTTGGCGCAACTCGGCGCAGTTGCCAACAAAGGAATTGCCGCCATTGCGGGGAATCACCCTTTCGTAATCGGCGTAGCGGCTGTTGACCAACTGGGAGACGAGGGTGCAACTGCTCATCTGGGCGCGGAAATGATTGGGGCCGCCAGTGAGGGTAACCGGCTCTTCTTCATCCTGAAGCAATCGCGCCAATTCGAGCGCGCTTCTTCTGGGCAGAATCAGCCGCTGCTTTTCCTCCACATTGCTTGCCGCGTTGAGCGAGTGCAGGGCGAGCCGGTGGCCATCGGTGGCCACCGTGCGCAGGCTTTCCCCGTCAACCTCGAACAACATGCCATTGAGGTAAGGGCGGAAGTCCTTGGCGGCCATGGCGAAACTGGTGCTGGCGAGCAGGCTGGCGAGGTCGCCCTGGCTCACCGTCAGCGCCATATTGTCGAGTTCGTTTTCGAGCTTGGGGAAGTCATCGGCGGGCAAGGTGACGAGGGTGAAGCTGCTGCGCCCGGACTTGACGAGCAACTGCGAGCCTTCGAGGGCAATCAGGATCTCGGCTTGCTCCGGCAATGCCCGGCAAATGTCGGACAGTTTGCGCGCGGGCGCGGTGACCCTGCCCTCGGCGGCGACATCGGACACCGCCACTTGGGCCGACAGTTCGAGTTCCTGGTTGCTGCTGGTGAGGCTGAGCGTGTTTCCCTGCAACTCAAGCAGGAGATTGGACAATACCGGCAGCGTGCCGCGCCGCTCGACGATTCCTCCAACGAGTTGCAGCGGCTTGAGCAGCGCATCCCGCGCGATCTGAAATTGCATGATGTTTCCCCGGAGTCAGTTGGTTAGCGCCCGCAGCAGGTTATTATAGTCATCTTCCATGATTTTTGAGTCCCGGCGCAATTCCGCCACCCGCTGGCAGGCGTGCACCACCGTTGAATGGTCTTTGCCACCGAAGGCTTCGCCGATTTCGGGCAGGCTGTGGCTCGTCAACTCCCGGGCCAAGGTCATCGCGACTTGCCGCGGCCTGGCGATTGAACGGGTGCGGCGCCGGGACAGCATGTCGCGCATGTTGATCTTGTAATACTGGGCGACGACCCGCTGGATGTTGTCGATGCTGATGAGCTTGTCCTGCTGGGCGAACAGGTCCCAAAGGGCCTCTTTGACCAGGGCGGTGTCGACTTCCCGGCGTTTGAACTGGGCGCAGGCGTTGACCTTCTTGATCGCGCCTTCGAGTTCGCGGCCGCTGCTGCACACCTTCTGGGCGATGAACACCGCGGCGTCCTGGGGCAGCTTGAGGCCGATCTCCCCCGCCTTGCTCATCAATATGGCGACCCGGGTTTCGAGCTCCGGCGGCTCGACCGCCACCGAAAGACCCCAGCCAAAACGCGATTTCAATCTTGGTTCGATGCCGTCGATGGCCTTGTAATAACGGTCGCAGGTCAACACGATTTGCTGACCACCATCAAGCAAGTTGTTGAAAGTATGGAAAAATTCTTCTTGGGAGCGCTCTTTGCGGGCGAGGAATTGCACATCGTCGAGAAGCAGCGCGTCCACCGAGCGGTAATGACGCTTGAACTCGTCCATAGCGTTGAAACGCAGCGCTTGGATCATCATGTTGACGAAGCTCTCGCAATCGACGAACTTGACCACCGCCTCCGGGTTGCGTTCGAGAATGCGGTTGCCAACCGCGTGCATCAGATGCGTCTTGCCGAGCCCCACGCCGCCGTAGATGAACAGTGGATTGTAGGCCCGCCCCGGATTGTCCGCGACCTGCAAGGCCGCGGCTTGGGCAAGCTGATTGGATTGGCCGACCACGAAGTTCGAGAATTCGCAATACTTGTTGACCTCGCCGCCAAGCCGCAACTTTCTGACTGCGGCGGCATCGGCCGCCGACAATGGGCCGAGCGGTGTTTTCCCGTTGACGCGGGGGGCGAACCGGGTGGCGGCTGGCCCCGGCGGCGGCTCAATGGGCTTTCCCTGGGCTCTCTCTTGGGCTTTCGCTTCGGGTTGGGCCTCGCCGTTGGCGGGCGGGATTTCCCTGGAATACGCGCTTTCCCGTGGAGGCGTAACCTCAAGCGCGACATCTTCGAGCCCGGGCTCGATTTCCAGCATCAGTTCCCGGATGCGCGCCATGAACCGGGAACTGACCCAGTCGAGGATGAAGCGGTTGGGGGCCTTGACCCAGAGCAGCTTGCCGCTCGGTTCAAGCTCCGCGCGCAGTGGCCGGATCCAAGTGTTGAATTGTCCTTGTGAGATCTCGCCCCGCAGGGCCTGTATGCATTTCTGCCAGTTCGCCGTGGTCACTTGCTTGGTTCTTTTCTGTGTTGCGGTGGGTTTTCGGCCATTCTAGCGGCAAGCCCGGAACCAATCCAAGTTTTGCGGTATCCGGGCACCCGGAGTGGTTCACAATCGTTTTTTCCGCCTATTCAGCGACTTGGCAAAACAACATTGCACGCGGTGAAAAGAAATCGCCGTAAAAAAATTTTCCCGCAAACCACGACATTCCCTGAATTAGCTGTGGATAACTTGTTGTCAAAAAGTCACGCCAGGCTGCTGCAGGGGGTGGCTTCGATGAGTCGCCGTCCGCCGGATGGGGTTCAGCGGACGCCGTGAATCCATCCTTGGAGGCTTCGGGCTCGGCATCCTGCCTCGCACGCCCGCTGAACCCCATCCGGCGGACGGCGACTCAGGCTGTGCAGAACCCCCTCCAATCGAGCTATAATCCGCCTCCGGTCGGGGTGGGCGCGGGCTGGCACCGGTCGGCGCCGGCCGGAATGTGCAAACAATCGTCGATTTAGCGGGAAAGAGAGGATGGGAAGAGAGGAAATGAGCAAATCGTTGTTTTTGATATTGATCGCCACCGTCGCGGCGATGATTGCGCCCCCGGCGCCCGCCCAGGGTGACGCCGCCGCCGGCGAAGCCAAGTCCGCGCTCTGCGCCACCTGCCACGGACCCGACGGCAACAGCGAACTCGCCATCAACCCCAAAATCGCCGGCCAGAACGCCCGCTACCTGATCAAGCAGATGCAGGATTTCAAATCCGGCGCCCGGCCCGGCCCCATCATGGCCGCCATGGTCATCAACCTCAGCGACGAGGATATCGCCGACCTCGCCGCCTATTACGCCGCCCAAACGCCAACCCTGCTCGGCGCCGACCCGGAAAGCGTCGCGCTCGCCGAATCGCTATACCGCGCCGGCAACCGGGAACTCCAGGTCGCCGCCTGCTCGGCCTGCCATTCGCCCACCGGCACCGGCAACATCCCCGCCGGCTTCCCGGCGCTCGGCGGCCAGCACCCGGAATACACCCTCCAGCAACTCAAGGATTTCCGCTCGGGCGCCCGCGCCAACGACCCCGCCGGCATGATGCGCATCGTCGCCGAGCGCCTTACCGACCCCGAACTCGAGGCCTTGGCCAGCTATCTAGCTGGCCTATATTAGAGTCCAGCTATTTGGCTGGCCCGCATTGGGAGCTTGCCCCGGTAGGCTCCCGCTGGACCACGCGCCGCTTTGCGCCAATTGGAAAACCCGAATGGAGTGAATCATGACCAAGAAAACACTCGCCATCCTGACCCTGATCCTCCTGCTGCCCATTGCGAACGCCGGTTACGGACAAGTCGAGCGGTTCGTGGACGGCACGCATTATGTGACCCTCGAAGTCCCGGTCAACACCCGCGACAGCGCCAAGATCGAAGTGATCGAGGCTTTCTGGTACGGCTGCTCCCACTGCTTCCGATTCGAGCCGCTGGTTGAAGACTGGAAGGCGAAGGCCCCCGCCGATGTCGATTTCCTGCGTTTCCCGGCGATGTGGAACGGGCTGATGAAGATCCACGCGCAGATCTATTACACCGCCGAAGCCCTTGATGTCGTCGATGTCATCCACGAACCGGTGTTCAACGCCATCAATCTCGAAGGCAACCGCCTGCAGAACGAGCGCCAAATCGCCGCCCTGTTCGCCAGCCACGGCATCGACGAGGAGGAATTCAGCCGGGCCTTCAACTCTTTCGGCGTCCGCACCCGGGTCAACCAGGCTGAAAGCCGCATGCAGGACTACCGCATCCAGAGCACACCCAATGTGATCGTCAACGGCAAATACCTGATCGCCACCGGCCCGGATGTGCCAACCCAGCAAATGATGCTCGAAATCGTCGATTTTCTGGTGGACAAGGAACGCGCGGCGCTTTAGGAGCGGCGACTTCTCGAGGCAGCCCAAACTTTATCCAGCACTCGACCGACTAAGTTGCGGACAAACCAAGCGGAAAGGGCAATCTCCGGGCGCTTCGAGTATTGATGTTCCAGTCTTCCGGTTCATGGGCGGTCCGGCTGCCCGCGGCGCTCAGGCGCTTGCTGTTCGCCGATCCCGGCCGGGAGTTGCTGCGCCAGGTTGATGCCAGCCTGCTGGTGTTCGGCGACCGGCTGCTGCATGTGGAGACGGGAAACTCGGGATCGCTCCGGCATGCGAACGCGCGCCCGGACGCCGAAGCCATCGCCGCCGGCGCGCGGGAATTGCTCGGCGCCGGGAAAGATGGCTCGATCTTGCTGCTTTTGCCACCCGGCGAGTTCGCCGCAACCGCGACCGAGATGCCGGGAGTCAGCGGCGAAAACCTGCGCTCGGCGGTGTTGCTGCAAAGCGAATCCATCCTGCCGGCGATGGAGGAAGCGCTGGCGCTCGCGGTCCATGCCAGCGAGGACGGCCCCCAGGCCATTCTTTGGATGCGTTCGGGGCGGCTCAATGAACTGCACCGGGCCTTCGCCGGCGAGGGCCTTTTCCTCGCCGCGGTCAAGCCCCGGATATTGCACAGCCAAGCCGCGGCCAACGGCATTGTCGACAGCGATGGCGCCAGCCTCACCCTGGCCCAATCCGCCGCTGGCGCGTTGCGGCAATGGAAGCATGTAGACGCGGCGGATCTGGAGCAGGAAGACTTCGCCCGGCAGTGGGAGGCCGAACTGCGGGCGGCGGGCGGCGGCCCGCCCCGGCGGATCGAATCCCTCGCGGAGTACGGCGCCGCCATCGACCGCGGCGCGCACGGCGATTATTGTTTTTTCCCGGCGGAGGCGACCGCCCGCTGCCGCCGCCAGGGGCGGCGCCGGCAGGCGCTGCGGGGTGCCGCCGCGCTCGGAGTCGTCGCCCTGCTTGGAGCGATTCCCTTCCTCTTGCAGCAATTCGAAATCGGCGCGCTCAACCGCGAACTCGAATCGACAAGGGAATTGTCGGCGCCCGCCAGGGCGGACCGGGCGGTCGTCGTGGATTTCGAGAACCGCTGGGGCGCGGTCAACGATTTTCCAGACCAAGCCGTCCGCGAGGCTCTGTTCAATCTGCAAACCGTGCTCAACCCCAACCGCCTGTCGGATCTGGAAATCACCGAGGGCGTCATCCGCATCCAGGGCACCAGCGAAGACCCGCAGACAATCCTGCAAAGGTTGGAGGGGGATCCGATGTTCACCGAAGTGGCGCCATCGCGCGCGACCAACAATGACCAGTATTACATCGATCTGCGGCTGGCCGATGTGAACTTCGAAGCCTATATGGCGCGCCACTTCCCGGATCGCTGAGCCATGGCGATCTCCACCCGGGAACGAAATCTGCTGCTGTTGCTGGCCGTCATCGGCGCGGTGTTTCTCGGCAGTTATCTTCTTCCCGCCATCGGCGCCTGGAGCGAGGGGCGCGGGCAGCGTATCGAGGCCCTGCGAATCGCCCTCGGCCAAGAGCGGCGCCTGATCGAAAACAGCGCGCGCTGGGCCGCGGACCGGGCCAGCGCGGAATTGCGCGAAACCGAGATGCAGCTCAGCATTTTCTCCGGCGGCACGATCCCCTTGATCGAGGCGGCGATTCAGCAAGACCTTTCCCGCTACGCCAGGGAATCCGGGCTGACGATCAATTCGACCCGGCTCGCCGAGCGGCTCGAAACCGAAGGCTGGCTGCTGATCAGCCAGGAAATGTCGTTCCGCACCACCGACGCCAACCGCACCGTGGCCTTCCTCGAACGGCTGGCCGCGTCGATGCCGCGGCTGAGGGTGGCCGATTTCAGCCTGAGCCGCAGCCGCACCCAGTACACCGGCGCCATCACTGTGGTCGGCTTCGCCCGCCGATAGGATCTGGTGTCGAGTCATGGCCTTCACCTCGCTCAGCCTGCCGATTTTCAGCCAATTGCTGGAGCCGCAGGGTATTGCCCCGGAGCGCGATTTCAGCGAAACCGGCCAGCTTGCCTGCGACCATCTGCCCGCCATCGAGCAACGCGCCAAAATCCGCTTCATCCTCGGCGAGCCGGTGCGCTTCCGCCACGCGCCCGACGATGAAGTGCGGCGGCTCGCGCGGCACTGGCGCGCTGAACTGTCGCCGAAAATCGACAGCGAAGATGAAGAATTGCTCGCCGCCGGATTGGAGGACGACGACGAGCTGCTCGATCTCGCCTCGGAAGCACCTGTCATCCGCCTGGTCAATCATCTTTTCGCCCGGGCCCTCGACCTCAACTCCAGCGACATCCACTTCGAGCCGGGCGAGGCGAGTCTCGATGTGCGCTGCCGGGTGGACGGCATCATGACGGCGATCGAGCGCCTGCCGGTGCGCATCCACACCGCGGTCGCCTCCCGGCTGAAACTCATGGCGCGGCTCGACATCGGCGAAAAGCGCCTGCCACAGGACGGCCGCATCAACTATCAACTCGGCACCCGGCAACTCGACATGCGCGTTTCCACCCTGCCCGGCGTCCACGGCGAGTCCATCGTGCTGCGCATCCTCGACCGCGGCGATATGGCGGTGGATCTCGCCGAACTCGGCATGCCCCGGGCGGTGCTGCGGGATTATCAATCGGTGATCAACCAGCCCCACGGCATGGTGCTGATCACCGGGCCCACCGGCAGCGGCAAGACCACGACCCTGTACGCGACGCTGGAGAAGATCAGCAACGAAACCCAGAAGATCATCACCGTGGAAGACCCGGTGGAATACCAGTTGCCGGGCATCACCCAGATCCAGGTCAACGCCGCCATCGGCCTCGGTTTCGCCCAGGGCCTGCGCTCGATTGTGCGCCAAGACCCCGATGTGCTGATGGTGGGGGAGATTCGCGACCACGACACCGCCGAAATCGCCATCGAGTCCGCCCTCACCGGCCACCTCGTGTTCTCGACCCTGCACACCAACGACGCCGCCGGCGCCATCACCCGCCTGCAGGACATGGGCGTCGAAGGCTATCTGATCAGTTCCAGCCTGCTCGCGGTGCAGGCCCAGCGCCTCGTGCGCCGCGTCTGCACCGATTGCGGGCAAGAACGCGAGCTCAGCGCCGATGAGGCCGCGGTCTTGCGTGTCGATCCCGACGGTTGGCCCCCGGTGCGCCGCGGCGCGGGCTGCGAGCGCTGCGGCAACACCGGCTACCGGGGCCGCATCGGCTTGTACGAGTTGATGCTGATGAGCGACGAGATCCGCCACCGCGTCGCCAGCGGCGCCGATGCCAACGAGATTCGCCAGCAGGCGGTCCGCGAAGGCATGCGCACCCTGCGCCAAGACGCGCTCGACAAGCTGCGCGGCGGCTTGACCACACCGGAGGAGGTCGTGCGGGTGACCAAAGCGATATGAGCGGGCAGTTTTTCCGCTACCAAGCTTTCGATGCCGGCGGCAAGCGCCACAGCGGCGCGCTCGAGGCCGAATCCGAACGCGACGCGGCGCGCATCCTCCAGGGCCGGCGGCTGACGCCAATCCGTATCGAGCCCGGCAAGGCTTCCGGGCTGCTGTACGGGATGGACTTTGAACGGCGCAAAATCTCCGCCGCCGGATTGCTCGATTTCACCAATGGCCTATGCACCCTCGTCGAGGCCAGGGTGCCCATCGACCGCGCCCTGCGCCTGCTTGAAGGCATCGCCGAATCCGCCGCCATGCGCGAACTCGTGCGCAAGCTGCTGCGGGAAGTGAAGGAAGGCAGCAGCCTCGCCGAGGCGATGGAACAGCACCCGGAAGTGTTCGGCAAGATGTATGTCAACATCGTCCGCGCCGGCGAGGAGGGCGGGATTCTGCACGAATTGCTGCCGGATCTCGCTGGCTTTCTCGAGCGCAACGCCGCAACGCGGCAGTCCATCGTCTCGGCCATGGTCTACCCGGTGGTGCTCGTCGTCACCGGCATACTTTCGGTGGGATTGCTGATGGTCTTTGTCGTTCCCCAGTTCGCGGCGATGTTCCAGGACGCCGGCACCGAAATCCCCGACTCGGCGGCGTTCCTGCTGGCCATCAGCGGCTGGCTGCAAAGCTACGGCTATCTCGCGATCCTTCTCGCCGGGCTTGGCTTTGTCGGCTGGAAGCGTCTCGACGCCTCGGCGGGCGGCCGCTTTCGCAAGGACCGCTTCCTGCTCTCCCTGCCGCTGTTCGGCCAACTGCTGCTGTACCGCGAATGCTCCCTGTTCGCCCGCACCATGGGGGCGCTGATGGGGGCCGGCATCCCCTTGATCCGCGCCCTGCGGGTGGCACGGGAAGTGCTCGTCAACACGGTGCTGACCCGGGAACTCGGCCGGGTCGAGGAAGACGTGCGCGGCGGCGCCGGGCTCGGGGTTTCACTGGAAAAGACCAACCGCTTTCCCACCCTGCTGCACCAGTTGGTTGGCGTCGGCGAGGAATCCGGCCGCACCGCGGACATTCTGCTGAAAGCCGCGGACACTTTCGATTCCCAGGTGCGCCACCAGGTCGCCACCCTGGTTTCGGCCCTCCAACCCGCATTGATCATCATTCTCGCCATTGTTGTCGGTGGCATAACGATCACCATGCTTTCCGCGGTGTTCAGCATGAACGCGGTGGAATTCTGACAGGAGACCGCCTCGATGCGAGTTCGCCCATCATTCCCCCCCGGAGCCCCGCGCCTGCTGCCGCTGGCCATCCTGCTCGCCTCCTGCGCCAGTGTGGGCGGCGGCGACGCGGGTGGCGGCCAGCCGCCGCGGCCCGCCGTGGCGCCGCGGGCGGAACCAAACGCGGTTCAGCCGGCGCTCGACAGTGGGCAAGCCGGCCTCACCGCGGCCCAGGCCGCAGCGGCGGCCCAGCTCGAATTGCTCAATGAAATCAACCGCGACGGCGCCGCCCCGATCGGCATGCCGTCGATGGACACCGGGCCCGAGCCGGCGGTTGCCGCCGATGATGATGTGGTGGAGTTGAACTATGAGCAGGCCGACCTGCGCCTCGTGCTTGAGGAACTCGCCGAAGCCCTCGGCATTTCGCTCGTCATCGACCCCACCATCGGCCAGACCGTCAGCCTGCGCACCGCCGAGGACCGGCCCCTGTCCGTCGATGACATCTGGCCGCTGATGCGCCTGCTGACCCGGGACGCCGGCGTGGTGATCAACCGGGTCGGCAATGTCTACAACGTGCGCCAGGTCGGCGCGCCGGTGGCAACCGAGTTCGCCACCCCCGGTTTCGCCGGCGCCGGCGGGGCGGCGCGCATCATGCAGGTGACGCCGCTGGTCTATGTTTCCGCCGAGGCCGCGATGGAGGTGATCCGCCCGCTGCTCCAGGACGAAAACGATGTGCGCCAATTCACCATCAACAACACCCTGGCGATCAGCGCCGGGCCTGAAGAACTTCAGCGCATCAACCAGTTGCTGCTGCTTATCGACGCCGATCCCTTCGCCAGCCAGGGCATCCGCGTTTATCCGCTGGAAAACGCCAACGCCATCGAAGTCGCCGAGGAACTCGCCGAAATCCTGCTGCTGATCGAAGGCGAGAATCCCTCCTATCAAGTGCGCGGCATCGGCCGCATCAACGCCCTGCTCGTGACCGCCCCGGCGACCCGGGGGTTCGATGAAGTCGGCCGCTGGGTGGCAATCCTGGACGCCGAAAGCCAGCAGCAGGTCGAGCAATTGTTCATGTACCGGGTCAAGAATCTGCCAGCGCTGGAACTCGCGACAACGCTGACCCAGGTTTTCGAGGAGGAAGAGGATCCGGCCCCGCCCGGATTGCAGACCGAAGACGGGCAAGCGGCGATTGAGCGGCAGGTCAACCTCGATCTGGTCGACAACAACGAAACCGGGGACAACGGGGATGAAGCGCAACCCGCCGCGCCCGCCCCGGCGCCGGTGGACACCGCCGTCCCGGCCGGGATTTCCGCCAATCTGCAAGTCCGCATCGTCGCCGACGAGGCCACCAACGCCCTGTTGATCCGCGCCAGCGCGCGGGATTACCGGCAGTTGCTCACCACCATCAGCCAGCTTGACATGGCGCCGCTGCAGGTCATGGTAAGCGCCGTCATCGCCCAGGTCACACTCAACGACGAGACCCGGTTCGGCGTCGATTGGAGCCGGGTCGCGGAAGATGCCGCCCTCGTGCCGGCGCGGGGCACCGGCGAGACGAATTTCATTCAGGCCGTCAATGGACTGATGTTCACCCGCAGTTTTCTCGACGGCGCGGCCCGGGTCGAAGCGACTCTCGAGGCCATCGCCCTCAACAATGAGGTGCGCCTGCTCGCACGGCCATCGCTGCTCGTCACCAACAACCAGGAGGGCGAAATCCAGATCGGCGCCGAAGTGCCCATCGAGGCGGGACAGTCGATTGGCACCGGCGGCTTCTCCACCACCAACATCCAGTACCGGCCCACCGGCATCGAGCTGTTCATCACGCCCCAGATCAACGAGGATGGCGTGGTGACATTGACCATCCGCCAGGTGTTGTCCTCGGTGGACAGCGCCGCCTCCGGTGTCAACAACAACCCGGTTTTCAACAATCAGGAAATCAGCACCACGGTGGTGGTCAACAACGGCGAGAACATCGTCCTCGGCGGCCTGATCCAGACCGACAACGAGAGCCTCGGCCGCGGGGTGCCGCTGCTCAGCCGTGTTCCCGTAATCGGCGGCCTGTTCTCGTTTCAGCGGATCAGCGTCGAGCGGCGCGAGCTGTTCATCGTCCTGCGGCCGGAAATCGTCAGTCTCGACCCTGAAAGCGGCGGTGTACAATATTCCGACATCCTCAACCGCTTCGAACTCGTTTCCCAATTGTTCGAGGAAGAAGCGCTATGAACCCGCCAATACCGGCGCCGGGAGGGCAAATCATGAAACTTTTTTGCAGTCTAAGTTGCAGTCTGGCCAGCCAACACTGGCGGCATAGCCCGGGAGCGCGGTCTTCCGGCTTCACCCTGATCGAGATTCTGGTGGTGATGGCTATCATCGCCATGCTCGCGGTGCTGGTGGCGCCGAACATCTTCAATCAACAGGCTGGCGCCATGCGCGACGCCGCCACGGCGGAGATCTCCACCCTGTCGGCGGCACTGGACATGTACCGGCTCGATGTGGGCCGCTATCCCGATTCCCTCGATGGCCTCGTGGACAACGACGCCGACCGCGCGGCCTGGAACGGACCCTATCTGCGCGCCTCGGAACTGCCCAGCGACCCCTGGGACAACCCCTACGTCTACGAACCCGATGACAACAGCTTCGCGCTATACTCCCTCGGCGCCGACGGCGCCGACGGCGGCGAAGGCAATGACGCCGATATCGGCAGGTAGCAGCCCGCGGGCGGGCCGGGAAGCGGGATTCACCCTGCTTGAGATCCTGCTCGTGCTGTCGATCATCGGGCTGGCCGGGGCCCTGCTCGTGCCCCGGCTCGGCGGCCTTGACGACCGCGGATTCAATATCGAGGTCAGAGAGGCCGCGGGGCTGCTCAACAATGCCCGGCGCAACGCCATCGTCAGCGGCAATCCCGCCACCGTCAGCTTTGTGCCGGAAACCAGCGGCGCGCCCTTCGACTATCACCCGCCCGCCTTCAGCGCCGGCGTATTCGAGGCGCGGGGCATCGAATTGCATTTCCAGGACAGCACCGGCGAGCGGGAAGCGGTGCGGGAACCACTGGAAATCACCTTTTTCCCCGAAGGCGGCAGCACTGGGGGCGATTTGCTGCTGCTGCGCGACGGGCGCCACGCGGCCATCGCCGTCGATCCGGTCACCGGCCGCCTGCGCATGGATTACGATGCGGAAAGCGAGCGCTGAAAGCGGCTTCACCCTGCTCGAAGTCATCGTCGCCCTGGCGATAACCGGCTTTGTGCTCGGTGGCCTGTTCACCCTGCTCGGCGCGAGCAAGCAGTTGTCCTTGCGTTCCGGCGAAAGCTTGCGCGAGGCTGCCGAACTGCGCGCCGCGGTCAATTTCGCCCTGCTCGAAAACGAGTACAACGAGATCGCGCCGGTGCTGACGGCCGAGCGCTACCAGATCCGCGCCGGCGAACCGCTGGAAGACCCCATCCGCAAGACCGCCCCCTCAATCCTGGCCCTGCAGTCCTTCGAGATTGAAGACCGCGAGCGGGGCCGCGGCGCCACCGGAACCCGCTGGGTCCAACTGCTGCTCCCGCGCTAGGAGCCTGCGCTGTGGGAATTCGCGAAAGCGAAAATTCGATATCACCGCGCCCTTGGCTGATCGGTTGAGGCGAATATTGGTATATATTCAACGAAATCGATCAGCCAAGGGCGCGGATGAAAGCGGATTTGCAGCCGTGAATTCCCACAGCGCAGGCTCCTAAACCGGATCATGCGGACACATCGTCACCCGAATGCCGGCTTCACCCTCATCGAGGTGCTGCTGGCGCTGGCGCTGACCGCCACGTTGCTCGCTTTGCTGTCCTCTGCGGTTTTCCTCGTGGCCTCGGACTGGAACCGCGATTCGAACACGCTCGACCAGCAACTCGATCAGTCGCTGGCGCTGTTGCAGATCGAACGCGCCCTTCATGGCGCCTTCCCTCATTCTTGGCTCGACGCGGAATCGCTGACGCGGCTCATTTACTTCCAAGGCGGGGATGAAACCTTGAGCTGGGTCTCGACGGTTTCGCCCCAGCGCCGGCCCGGGCTCGCCACTTGGCGCCTGTTCAACGACGACGAGGGCGTCGCGCTCCAACTCGCCCCGGCCTTCACCGACAACCCGGAAGAGCGGCTGGAGGCAGTCGAAGCCTCGCTGCTGCTGCCGGGCTACCGGGCCAGCTTCCAATATCTGCACACCGAACTCGACGACAGCCGCCAATGGATCGCGGAATGGCTCGGCGACGAACGCCAGGAACTGCCGCTGGCGGTTTACGTCCTGTTCGAGCCTCTTTTTGAAGCCGCGGATGGTCGCGCCGAAACCTGGGAAATACTCGCCCGCATCCGCAACAACCGGCATCGCTCGATTCAGCCGAATGCCGCCCTGCAAGGTTTGCAATGAAATCCGGTGCCAAACAACGCGGCGCGGTCATCATCGTCGTTCTGTGGATCTCGGTGCTGCTCACCGTGCTCGTTACCGCCATGGTCTTTCGGGTGCGCCTTTCGGCGGCGGCCGCGGTGAACAACCGCGATGCCAGCTTGGCCTGGGCCGAACTCATGGGCGCGGTGAGCCACGCCGAGATGGAACTCATGCTCGAGCGCATGGAGTTTCCCGTCGGCGAACCGCTGAGATTGTCCGCGGACGGCGAAGTGCTCACCCCGGCCTACCGCTTCAACGGCCAGACCCTGCAACTTGAATACCCGGTGGACAGCGGTATGGTGGTGCGGATTTACGACCACGCCGGCAAGATCAATCTCAACCGCATCAACCGCCAAGACATGCAAACCCTGGTCACCCACTGGCTCGGCGGACTCGAAGCCGATCCCGAGGAGGTGGAGGAATTGCTCGCCGCCTGGACCGACTGGACCGACCTGAACGAACTCGAGGGCGTCGGCGGCGCCGAGACCGAATACTACCAAGAACTGGAAAACGGCGGCTACACGCCGCGCAACAATCCCGAACTCGACAGCGTCGATGAACTCCGCCTGATCCGGGGCTTCGATGAATTGCTCGCGGGCGTCAATCTCGAAGCCGCCTTCACAGTCTATGGCAACGGCCGCCGGCTCAATCTCAATCTCGCCAGCCGCGAAGCGATGCGGCTGCTGCCGGGCCTGACCGAGGAAACCATCGAGAACCTCATCGCCTACCGCGAGCGCGAGGACATCAGCAACATGGCCGAAATCGGCGAGATCGTGCCGTTCGAGGATTTGCAGGAACTCGCGCCCTGGGTCGGCACCAATACCTCGAACATCTACACTCTGTTCGTCTACCCCCGTCTCGAACTCGGCCCGGAGCAGGCCGCCCGGCTCCAAGAGGAAGACGAGTTTTACAACCCGGACCCGGCTACCCGCGGCTACATGCAAATTCTCGAAGTGCGCGGCTACAACAACCCGCCGATCATCCACCACATCAACCCATACGGCGAACTGCCCGACACCGCCCCCGCAAGGGTCGCCGAGGAAGATTTGCTGTTTCGCTAAGCTATGCCTTCAATTCAAAGCCAATCTCAAAGCTGCGCCCCCAGGGGAAAAAAGCATCGCACACCTCGGCGGAGTGGGTTGAATGGGCGCGCAACCACTCGTTCGCCGCATGGCAAAAATGTTGCCTCGCTTCCTCCAGGGTCCAAACGCCAGCGGCGATTTTCCGGCGAATGACTTGGCGGTAAACCGCTTGATAAAACAAATCATCGACCAAGCGGATGAGCTTGAGCTTCGTGCCCGGAGCCGAAGCCGGACCAAGTGGACCAAGCGGGGAAAGCTGGATTTGCGCGGCAATCGTGCCGAGGCTGTTGCTCGCTGTATTCCAGCCGCCATAGGCGATCAGATTGCCGAAATCCAATCTGTCCAGCGCCAAATCCACAAAACTGGGATCGCCGCCATTGGCATAGGCGAGATCGGCGATCGCCATCGGCGCACCGCCGTCCTTCCACTGTTCCAAGGACTCCACCCATGCGGAATCAACTGGATTGCGCGCTTCGAGGGATTTGCCAAGGGCCCAGTCGCCCTGGGGTTGATTCGCGGTATGGATGCCCAGGACGAGGTCCGCGCCTTCAGCATCCGAGGCGATACCCGCTCCGGCGGCGAGCAACTGATTTTCAACGGCGGCGCCGATGGGTTGATCTTCATAGCGGGGAATCATCGTCTTGGCGTCTTCGCGGTGGTGCCAACTCAGATAAACACCGCGCGGACGGCGGCGCTCCAGGCGCGAAATCATCCGGGCCGCGAGCGTCCACGCCACTTCATCCGCGCCGGAGTACATCTCCACTTTGTCACGCAGCCCGGCATCGGCTATTTTCTTCTCCAGCCCCTCCCTTTCGGCGACATGGAAACCATGGGGCGCGTTGTCGTCCCGGGCGATGACGAGACGCTCGATGACGCCACGCTGTGCGAAATCCAACATCGCCCCGGTTATCTTCAAGTTGCGGGCCCGCGTCTGGACATAATCGCGCTGGATATCGACTGGTATTTTCGATCTCGCCTCCTTCGCCGCATGCCAATCCTTGCCATTGCCATGAGTTCGATGCCTGTCGGCGTGATATGACCATTTCCAGATCAGCTCGCCATAGCCGCTCCAATACGGTTTTTCCTCTTCGTTGATGTTGCTGTTGGAAATGCGCAGGGTCGTCAAGAAGCCATATATTGGCTTCGCCGGGTGGACTCTGTTAAGTGTTTCGAGCCATTCGGCGCGAGTGAGAATCTCGTCCGCCGTCTCCGGGGAAATTCTGCTTGCGACCAGCCCGCCATAGAGCAGCGTGTCCAACGAAAGCACAAACCCATCGACTTCACCGGCCCGTTCCATAAGCCATTCACCGAGCCTTTCGTGGTTGGCGGATTGGCGGAAACGTCCGAGCATGGATGTCGGTGGAAGCGCGATATCCCAGTCGGCTAGTTGCAGCAGGTACTGCAGCTGGCCACAGACAACAGGCCTGGCGTCAACCGGAAGCACAAGCAGTTTTCTTTTCATTCCGGCGTTTGACGTTTGCCCAGGCGCTCCCCCCGTGCATCGAAGAAATGCAGCTGCTCCTCGGCCAAACCGATGCGCACAGGGTCGCCAGGCTGATACTTTTGCCCCTCGCTCAATGCGATGCGGAATTCATCGCCGCCAATCCGACCAAAATAATTGGTGCCCGCCCCGACGTGTTCAACAAAATCAACGAACATCTCGAATTGTGCGCCCTGCGCTTGTTGTTTGTGTGCTTGTTGCTTGAGGGAAATGCTCTCCGGCCTTATTCCAACCGAAACCTTCTCGCCAACTTCGACCGCGCCGGAGAGAACGCCTAGTGGAATCCTGGCCATTGAATCAAGCCGCAGAAAGATGCCGCCATCGTCAACGACGGTGCCTTGCAGAATGTTGATCTTCGGATAACCCATGAACTCGGCGACAAACACATTCTGCGGCTCGCCATAGATCTCGCGAGGGGTCCCGACTTGTTCAATGCCGCCGTTGCGCAACACAACGATCCGATCAGCCAGGGTCATGGCCTCCACCTGATCGTGGGTCACATAGATCATCGTGTTGTCGAGGCTGCGATGCAAAGCGGCAATTTCAACACGCATCGATACGCGAAGTTCCGCATCGAGGTTGGATAAGGGCTCGTCGAACAAGAACACTTTGGGCTGCTGCACCAGCGCCCGGCCGATCGCCACGCGCTGGCATTGACCACCCGACAGTTGCGAGGGTTTTTTGTGCAGGTAATCTTCGAGCCGCAACATATCCACCGCATGTTCAACGCGGCGGGCGATATCCGCCGCCGGGCACCCGGTCATTCTCAGGCCAAAACTCAGATTCTGCGCCGCGGTCATATGCGGGTAAAGCGCATAGGATTGAAAGACCATCGCCACGTCCCGCTTGTCCGGCGGCAGCGCGGTGACATCGATGTTGTCAAACAGGATTCTGCCGCCGGAAACCGCTTCCAATCCCGCGATCATCCGCAGCAATGTTGACTTGCCGCAGCCGGAAGGCCCCACAAACACAACAAACTCTCCGCTGGCGATTTCCAGATCCATTTCAAGGACGGCGCACTCGAAGCCGAACGCTTTGCTAACGCCTGCGAGCGATATGGATGTCATGGATCTACACCGTCAACCATCCGGGATTGTCGTTGAACGCGCAAGGTGCCGATTTCACCCGGCCGCAGAGTGCTCGCCAGAGGTTTGGATTTAGTCCGCAATTCCCCGCCCCCGAGCGCAACTCTTTTCGCGGACCCGCCAGACAACCGATACGCCTGCTCTTTGTCGGTTGGATTGAACAACCGAATCTCCACGCCTTCACCCACTTGGCGGCATGAGGAAACAAGCAATTCGTCGGCATGCAGTTTCAATGGCCGTTCCGCCACCTCGCCGGCACCCCGCAAAAACAGCACGGGCCGGCGGAAGGCATCGGCGGCGTGGAGTGACAGCCGATCCTCGGCGCGCCCGCCGAACGAAAGCAGGAAATTGAATTCTTCTTCCCCGATGCACTGGGCATCGGGGGTTTCCAGTTCAGGCCCGGCACCCGCACCCCTTGTTGTCAGATCCCGGCGCGACAGCCAGCCCACGCAGCGGATCAGCGTCAATGCCAACACATCTTTCCCGTCTTGTTCGAGAATTTCATATTCCCCAATGGCGAGATGGGCGATACTGAACAGTCCCGCTTGAACCAGGGAATGCGAAGGGTTTGCGCTGATGCGCGCCTCGGCTGTTGCCGGGGATGATTGCGCCTGCTGATAGACAACTGGCCGCCCGATCAAGGAAAACGCCGAATCGCTGATCGTGCCAGCGATTCTCTCGCCAAGTGGCAGCAACAGCCTCAGCCTATGATCCTTGGCCTTGTTGTTCCATTTGAGGGATACGCGGGCATGAGGCTCGCCATCAAGCAGGCGAATCTTGAGCAAACCATAGGAAACGACCCGGTCTTCGCCGGCGCCGGTGCGGTCCCCGTTTAATGATATGGGCTGGGGCAGGCGCAGTTTGATCTCCAGTTCCGCGGACTTTTTTCCATGTTCTCCAAGTTTTCCGAGCGGCCGCGCCAGCGCGCCAACGATCTCGGCGTTGGCGGCCCACGGTTTCGCCGGCGGGCAGTGGTTGTAGCTGTCGCCGGCGTCGCCTTCGGAGACAATCGAGATCGCCGACTCGCAAAAATCACCGCCGCGGATGTTTTCGATCCGAATGCCGGTTGGCGAAACAGAGATGGAAAGCCAGTCGTTGGCAATGGCGGCTGGCGCCCCGCCGCCAGCGATTGGCGATGTTGGCGGCGATTCCCCGACCGCGCCGCCGACCGCCTGCTTGGAGAAACGGAAAACTTCGCTTTCCCATCCTTCGATGTCGCATCGAATGAAGATTTCATAGCGGTAGCCATCTGTTTGCTCGGGAAAATCATCCACGGGCGAAGCGAAAGACCGGCAAGCCTCGGCACGGCACATGACCACCTCCCGGGCTTGGCCCGCGCAATCCTCGACCCCGATCTCCCCGGCCTTTTCCCCGGCAAGGAAAATTTGAACACGATGCCAGCCCGAGCGCGACTTGACGCAAGGGTTGAACGCAGTCATGAGCGAATCATCCGCGAACGGCGACGGTGTATCGCGATGGTGGACATGGGCGCTTTTCAAGCCCAGTTGCTCGCAAACCAATGTCTCCAATGCATCCAACCGGTCCTGTATCCGCCTGAACCGCACGAGCATTTCCCGGTGTACTTCGTCTATGCTGCATCCGCAGATGGAATCATGGGCATGTTGTTGAAGAAGCAGCTTCCAAGTGGCGCGCAAGTACCGGTGCGGATATTGCTCGTTCAGATCGGCTGCCGCCAGCAACGGCTCGATCTGGCCGACAAGCCGGTCTTCCGCCTGCTGGTTGAGCCGCTTTAGATAGCGCCGGGTGGACAGGACGTTCGGCAGAATGAAAGCATTGGTGTTCTCGCGCAATTCGCCAGTCAGCACGGGCGGCCGGATGCCGCCGGAGAATCGGCTGCTGATATGATCGTGCAGGGTCGCGGGCTTGATGCGGTACTTGTCTTGGGCCGAGTTGAAGCGGTCGATCCGGTCTCGCAAGTTTCCCGGCGGCGCGAGGTGATCTCCGCCTTGGGTCAACAGCAGCGGCGGCGCTTGCCTTTCATCCGCCAAGGCATCGAGATGGCTGGTGGCGGCATCCATGAATTGCTCTTGGGAGAACGGGTGCTGATAGTATCCCTTGCGCAGAAAGATGCAGCTTACGCTGCCGCCATTCGGCGAACGCCATTCGAAAACATCGCTGTCAATATCGACGCCCCGCCATACCGCCGCCTTGCTGATTCGGAAACCGCTCAGGATTTGGGGCATTTGCGCGATGTGCCCAAAAGTATCTGGCAGATAGCCGATGAAGGCGGTTTCCCCGTACTTTTTCGCAATGCGAATACCTTCTTCAAGATTGCGGATCAAGGATTCGCCGGAGCACAAAAACTCATCCGGCATCACATACCAGGGGCCAATACGTATGCGCCCCGCTTCAATATAGCCGATAACCGCCTCGGCAATATTTTTTTCACAGACATCCAGCAGATCCTCAAGTGCCGCAATCTGCCCGTCGAACAAAAATGTGTCGATTTGGTTTGTTTTCAGGTCGTTGATAATCGATGAAAAGATGCGCGCCAATCTGGCCGAATAGGTCTCATTGGTGAAGTACCACTCCCGATCCCAATGGGTATGAAGAACCAGAGAAACATTGATCGCCATGGCCCCTATCCCTTGACAGCGCCTTTCAGCGCACCGGAAACAAAAAATCTCTGGCTTAACAGAAAAACGGCGATTGTGGGAAGGATCGACAAAATGGCGCCAGCGGCGACAAGCCGCCAATCCTGTCCAAATGTTCCGGCGAGTTTGTTCACGCCAAGCGGCAGGGTGAATTTGGTTTGGTCATCGATAATGATCAGCGGCCAAAGGAAATCCCCCCATACACCAATGAAGGTGAAAACAGCGAGTGTCACCAAGGAGGGTTTGACCAATGGCAACAGCACGTGCCACCAGATTCGCAGCCGGTTGACTCCTTCGATAAGCGCCGATTCCTCCAACTGATTCGGTATTGTCGAAAAGGACTGCCGCATCAGAAAAACGCCGAAAGCCGTGCAGGCGTGCGGGATGATCAGCCCAAGAAACGAGTTATTCAGCCCCAAGCTGACCGCAATGCTGTAAAGTGGGATCATCAGCAATTGAAAGGGAAGGATCATGGTGCTGATCAGGATCAGAAAAACAATGTTTTTCCCCCGAAAAGACATGCGGGCCAGTGGATAAGCCGCCAGTGAACAAAACATCAAATTGCACAAGACCGCGATTGCGGATACCAAGGCGCTGTTTATGAAATAGGTGAAAAACGGCAGCGCGTCGAACACCCGGGAGAAATTCTCCAGTGTTGGTTCCCGCGGCAGGAATTCGGGCGGGTACTGAAATATATTTTCCGAACCCGATTTCATCGCCGTTGACATCAGCCAAAGGAAAGGTCCGACGAACAAGCAAGCGACCAAAATCAGGATGGCGTACCGCAAAAATAGCCAGCCCACCGCTTGGATTTTGGCGCGGAGCATGTCGTCAGCTTCCCGCGGTATCCCGGGCGAGGATGAGATTTAAAATGGAAAGCAGGAAGGTAATGGCGAATAGCACGATGCCCGCCGCCGAGCCGTAGCCCATGTCAAATTCAATGAAAGCATTATGATACATGAAAAAAACCAGGGTCTCCGTTTGGCTCAACGGCCCACCATTGGTCATGATGTATATTTCTTCAAAAACTTTCATGGCTGCTATCGATGAAATTACCGCAACGAGAGCGATATACGGCCTGAGCATTGGAATGGTTATGAAGATGATTTGCCTGAAAGGGCTGACACCTTGCAGCTCGGCGGTTTCGTACAGCGCTTTGGGAATGGATTGCAGCCCGGCCAGGTAAATGACCATGTAGAAACCCATGCCACTCCAGATTGTCACCGCCATTACGGCGAAAAGCGATGACGCGGGTGTGGCGAGCCAAGCCACCGGCTCGCTCAGTATGCCGAGATTCAGCAGAACGAAATTGAGCACGCCGTTTTCTTCGTAGACCCACTTCCACATCAGCCCGGTTACCACCAGCGATGTAACGACAGGCAGGTAGTAAATCGCGCGGAAAACCGAGATGCCGCGCAGCTTCCGGTTTACCAGCACCGCCAGGAAGATTGGCGCCAAAGACAACACGGGCACCACAACCACAAGATACAAGAGGCTATTCAGCAAGGCATTCCAAAAAAATGGATCCTGAATCAGTCGCTGGTATTGGCCAAGCCCCACAAACCGCGGCTCTTCGATCATGTTGTATTCGCTGAAACTGATCACAAGCGCGGTGAACATCGGGAGCAGGACGAATGTCCCGATGATGAGTATCGCGGGGGCTAGAAACGCATAAGGGGTGAATCTACGGAACATCTCGCCGGCCCGCCGCTTCAAGCGCGTCCCACGCCATCAATCCAGCGCCAACCATGGCGGCGTCATTGCCCAGCGCGGCGGGCCTGACATCCATCTCGCGATGCAGGCCGAAGCGCTCGTTGATATCGGCCAGCGCCTGTGAAAAATCCGCCCACCATGTCTCTTTCGCCCCGGTCATGCCACCGCCGATAATGATGGTTTCGGGATCATAATTCCACTGTATGTTGTGGCACATGATCGCCAATAGCCGGGTCCACCGCGATTTGGCCTCACGGGCGGCCTCATGGGCGGCGCCACTCGCGGGCAGCGCGGCGATGACTGATCGTCCATCCGCAAACACCTCCGGCGCGTCCGCATCACAACCCCGCTCTTGAAGAATATGCCGCGCCAGCCTGGCCAGGCCGTTCCCCGACAGATGGGTTTCCAACTGCCGCCAGTCATCCGGGTTGGTCGCTTCGCCAACGAGGGTCTGGCCGAAATGTCCCGATAATGCGCCGGCGCCGACGCGCACCCGGCCATTCGAGTATATGGCACCGCCAAGCCCGGTGCCCAGGGCGAGAAAGACAACATCGCGAAGCTCGAGCGATTGCCTGCGCACTTCCGCGTACAGCGCGCAGTTGCCGTCGTTGTCGACCACCACATCTTGCGCAAACATCGATGCGAGCATCGGCGCGAGCATGGATTCAAAAGACTTTTTGATTGCGAATCCGCTCCAGCCCGGCATGAAATCGGCCGACGAGCGGATGACGCCTTGCTCCCTGTCCACCGCCCCGCTTGTCGCCACGCCGGCACCCACAATTTGATGGGGATGGTTCCGCGCAAGCAGCGTGCCGACGAGTTCTTGGACAAGTCCAAGAATCGCGGCTGGCCCTTCCCGCGCGCGCGACGCCCCCTCCAATTGATCGATAATCTCGCCCGATGGCGCAACCAAACCGGATTTCAGCTTGGTTCCGCCGATATCGCAGGCGATGACACAGCGAGTCACTTTGTTGCCCCGGTCATTGCCCCGACCGTGCAATATTGTTCCAGTCGCCGATCAATCCATCGGTCGCGTCCTCCACCGGCAGCTCCCCCAGCATGGCGCGTTGGGTGTGGAGGATGAAAGCGGTGCGGAGCCTCGAGTAGTTTTCAAGCGGTGGCAGCAACACGCCGCCATGGCGAATCTGCTCAACGGAAAGGGCCCTCGCCATTTGGTACTTGTCATCGTTGGTGCCAGCTTGAAAAAATTCATCCCGCAGGCTCGGCAAGGTGGACGGCAATATGGGAACTTGTTTCGCCATTTCCGTTTGCTTTTCGGGCGAGCTCATGAATGCGACGAAATCAAACGCTTCTCTCGGATGCCGGGTTTGTTTCGGGACAACCAAATTCATCGCCGCGATGTTGGTCCGGCCTTCATCCGCGTTGGGATGCGGCTTTATGACAATATCCCGCATCAATTGCGGGGAGTTGAGCTCGATGGTTCGCAGCATTTGCATGCCGGTGAGCAGCATCGCCAATTCCCCGGACTGAAACAGGTCAACGGCCTTTTGATGGCCTTCTATCAGCACAGAGGGTGGGATGGCGCCGCTCTCATAGAGCGCGGAATAATAGCGGAGCAATCGGTCCACCGAACCATCCGATAAACCATAGCCCGGAAGGTCATTGCGTATTTCGCCCCCCAAGAGCACATAATTCTCCATGGGTTCGCCGCCATCGAAACTGGGAAAGTATGTGTACTTGCCGGTCGACTCCTGGATTTTCATGCCGATCTTGGGAATTTCCTCCAGCGTATCGGGATACGGCACGCCGGCTTGCCTGAATATCGATTGATTGTAGACCGCGATATTGGCCGAGAGATACCAAGGCACCCCGAAGTAGTTTTCACCGAGCCGGTTGGCATCCCAAACAGCCGGGTGATAGGTGGCGATGATCCGCGGCTCCAGGAGGGCGGTTGGATCTTCCAGCGCGTTGAACTCGGCCAATTTCGACGAAAATTGCGGATTGAGATTGGCGATGTCCGGGGCGGTTCCAGCGGCGACGGAAGCAAGCAGCTTGCGCTCCATGTCCGCCCAGGCCACATCCACCCATTTCACCTTGACTTGGGGATGCCGCTGCTCGTATTCCGCGATTGACGAATATATGTACTCGTCCAGAATGGGGGACAATTGCATTGTCCAAAATTCGATTTCGATCTCGCCGGAAACCGGATCGCCCGAGTCCTTGTTTGATTGCCAAAAGTTCGATTGCCAAAAAACCGCCGAAACCAACACGATGCCGGCAACCGCAACAAGATATCTCGAACCCATTGGGTGTCAGGCTCCCACTTTTCGATCTTTACGCCAAAGCCATTCCCGCCGCTCGGAGGAAACATCCGCCATGCTCTCGACAAACCAGCCCGTCATGATCTCAAGCCGGGTCAAGGCTGTGCCGACAACCACCCCCCAAGCTCCCAGGCGGCGCGCCTCCCGGGCCCTCTCCGGCGTGTTGTACCGCCCTTCCGCGATCACCCGGGGCGCGACTTCCACGGCACTGCTTAAAAATTCATAATCCGGCTCTTCCGGCGTGTGCCCGCCAAGATACCCCGCCAGCGTTGTGCCGATAAAGCCCACATCCAGGGACAACGCGAAATGGACATCGCTCATCGACGCACAATCAGCCATGGCGTGGCAGTCCCGCTCGAGGATCGCCTCGACGATGTGTTCCCGCCGCGTGGGCCTGCCGCGATTTGTCGCATCAAAGGCGATGATGTCGGCCCCCGCGTCCGCCAGTTCGCGAACATCGCCGATGCTTGGCGTGATGCACACATTGGTGTTTTCGAGTTCCCGCTTCACAATGCCGATGATGGGGACATCGGTGAGCCGCCGCATCTTCGCTACCCTCGCGGCGCCTTCTATCCGCAACGATTTGGCGCCGCCATTGATGCAGGCCATTGCCATTGCCGCGACGATTTCATCTTGATCGAGCGGCCCGCCGGCGATCGGCTGACAGGAGGCGATGATGCCCCCTTCAACCAGATGATCGATCTCATCAACCGTAAAACGCTTCACCTTCTCACAACCCGGGACGGCAGGTCGAGCGGGAACCAATGGGCGCTGTTCGCCAATGCGAGCGCCCCCGGCAGGGGTGCCGCGAGTAAGGCGGCCTTTGCCGAAAACAATACCACTATATCGCAAAAAAATATGCCCGTGCGGGTTGCCAACGGGGATTTATTCGTGTAAGACGGTTTCATCGGTGGTATGGTTTTTACAGCAGTCGCTTTCAGTGGTATGATACTGGCATCTGCTGGTTATGGCAACCGAAGGGGGTTGAATTCATGAAAATCAAATTCTTGAGCTCGGTGATTCTGCTGCCGCTGGCATTTTGCCAGGCGACGGCCCACGCGCAAGGCACCTCGAATGCGGCGGATGGCGGGGAAATCGAGGAAATCGTCGTAACCGGCATCAGGGGCGCCTGGGCCAGGGCTCTCGATATCAAGCGGGACTCCGTTTCCGTGGTCGATGTCATTGACGCCGAGGATATCGGCAAGTTCCCGGATCAGAATGTGGCGGAATCCCTCTCCCGCATCGCGGGCGTGGCGGTGACGCGAGACTTCGGCGAAGGCGAGCGGATATCGATTCGCGGCACCCGCTCCGCCCAGAACCGCACGCTGCTGAACGGCATGTCGGTCGCCACCACCGAATGGTTCACTCTGAATCTTTCCTCGCGCAGTTTCAATTACACAGTGCTGCCCGCCAATCTAGTCAGGCGCATCAAGGTGTATAAAACGCCCCAGGCGGACATCCAGGAAGGCTCGATGGGCGGCACGGTGGTGCTGGAAACCTTCAAGCCGCTGGACCTCGACCCTTTCACCGTGTCCCTGCAGGCCCAGGGCCAGTACTCCGGCAATTCCAAAGAGTGGGATCAGAATGGTTCGGGCCTGTTCTCTTGGCGCAACGAAGACAGAACCCTGGGCGCGCTGGTTTCGGCAACCCGGCAATACCGCACCCTGCACCGCTACGGCCGCACGATCATCCGTATGCTGGAGCCCGGCCATGCGCAAAACACTTCGGATGACTGGTGGGCGCCACGGCTGCTGAACCTACCGGATTTCCGCCAGGACCGGGGGCGCGAGACCGTGTTCGCGGCGGCCCAGTGGGAACCCTCCGACCGCTTCTCGGTGGCGGTCAATTATCTCGACACCGTGTTGAACGCCGACAGCAACAACAACAGCAACCTGGTCACCGTCAACGAGGGCGACCGGGCCAGACTTGATCTGGACTCGGCCACCACGGTGGGCAGCGGCAATCTGGCAGGCGTCGTGGCTGGCACTTGGTACCTGCGCAACTGCGCCCCGGCGCCCGCCTGCAATTCGGCCGAAGGCGTGGATCGCAACAACGACGGCTTCCCCGACAACAACCAGCCATGGCCTTTCCCGGGAGGGCGCACGCAGGTGTTCGACCGGCTGTCCCGGATCGACACCCAGGCGCTGGACGTGGAATTCGCCTACACCAGCGAGGCCGGATGGACGCTGTCGAGCCACATCGGCGACACTGGGTCGGAGGGCGGAGCGTTCGATCAGCGCGCCTGGCTTTTCAATGGTGAACATTCCGGCTACTCGTGGGAGGATCCCGACACTGGCGATACCATCCGCCGCACCCGCGACGACTGGATCCATGCGGTTACCTTGGACGAGAATTTCCGTTTCCGTTACCTGACCACCCCGGAAGGCAGCAACGGGCTGCATCCCGCGGGCACGGCAGGCTTGCGCGAGGAGAGCGATCTGTCGTATCGCGGCAGGCTTTTCGATTACGGCAACACGGGCAGGTCGAGCACTGTCGATTTTGAGGATGAGCGGTATATGACGCTCGACTTCGAGATGCCCCTGGACGGAAGCTTGCTGACATCCGTGAAGGCCGGGGCCATGTATCGCGACCGCGACAAGGGACGCAACTACCGTCAGTATAGCTACACGCGCAACCACGACGACGACTATCAGCGGGATGCCGATGGCAACTTCGTCCGCAATGCGGCGGGCATTGCGCTCAAGAAGCCCGGCGCCGACGACAATGACTGGCTCAAGGACGCCGGCCGCGGCGCGGGCCGTCTGGATCCTTTCAGCCGCTCGCGCTACTTCGGCGACGACAAGCGATCACTCACCATCGCCCACTTCACCAACGGGGAGCGCAGTCCCTTGGGCTATCTGGTCGTCGATAGCGCCACCGCCCGCGCGCTCGACAGCCGACCCACGGAAGAGCTGCTGGAAACCGTTTTCCCGAGCGACACCTGGGCTGTCGAGGAAAAGATCACCTCGGCCTATGTGAAGGCCAATTACCAGCGTGACCGCATTCGCGGCGAGTTCGGCTTGAGAGTCTCCCGCACCGAGAGCTTTTCCCAAGGCTATCGGGTGGTTGGCGATCCGTCGGCGGCAGCCCTGTTCCTCAATCCCAACGCGCAGGCGGAGGCGTCCAACATTCAAAACCGCGCCAATGAACGAAGGCTCTGCACGCCCGACTCCTGCTATGCCGAGTGGATCACCCGCAGCAATACCTACACGGAGTTTCTGCCCAATTTCAACCTCTCGTACGACCTCAACGACGAAGTGACGCTGCGGTTTGGCGCCGCGCGGGTCATGTCGCGGCCCGACCCCCATGCGCTTGCGGTCCGCACCTCGTATTACGGCAACCTCAACGCCGGCGCCCGCGGCAATCCGAATCTGGAGGCGATCGTCGCCAACCAGTACGATTTTTCCGCGGAGTGGTACTTCGCCGAGGATTCGCTGCTGGCCGCCACCCTGTTCTACAAGGATGTCTCCGGCAGCCCCCTTGCCATCACCAGCAAGGAAATCCGCACCGAGTTCGAGAACGGAGAGCAGGTGGAGCGGGAGTTCGATACCTCCATCCCCATCAATGGGGAGGATCAGCGGCTCTACGGCACGGAGATGTTGTGGCAGCAGCCCCTCTGGAACCGCTTTGGCGCGAGGTTCAACTACACTTGGACTGATGCCACGGTGCCTGGAGAGGATCGCGATCCGTCGTCGGGGCTTGGACGCGGCGCGGTGGAAGGCGCTTCGAAGCATTCGTTCAATGGCTCTTTCTACTACGAGCATGAGAGGTTCAATGCGCGGGTCAGCTACAACTGGCGTTCCAAATACCTGTCGTCGATTTCCTACTTTGGCTCGGAGACCTGGAACGACGACTACGGCTATCTGACTTTCTCCACCAGCTACAGGGTCAATGACCGCCTCGAACTGGTGGGTCAGGTGCTCAATATCCTTGATGATGATGTCGAGTCTTACCATGTGGTGCCGGAACGCAAAGTCTCCGTGTACGACAACGACCGCCGCCTCGTGATCATCGCCAATCTCCGGTTTTGACGCCGCGGCGGGTTCCCGAACGATGCGTTCCCTGCCGCTCGCCTGCCTGCTCGCGGCCCTCGCCTCCGGCGATTTGGTTGCCGCCGAGCTTGCGGGCGATCAGGACGCGGCCTGGTTCACGCGGGGTGTGTGGCTCACCAATGTTGACAGCGATGTGTTGTTTGACCGGCAACGGCTTGAGGAGGCGGTTTCCACCCTGTCGGAACATGGCTTCAACACGCTTTATCCGGTCGCCTGGAACAGGGGCCACACCCTGCATCCCAGCGCGGCGGCGCAGCGTTGGACCGGAAAGCCGCAGTTCCCCCATCCGGGGCTGGTGGACCGCGACCCGCTTGAGGAAATCGTCAGCCATGGAAGGCGTCACGGCATGCGGATCATCCCCTGGTTCGAATACGGCCTGATGATGCCTGCCGATTCGCCCTTGGTGATTGAAACCCCCCAATGGCTGACCCACCGCGCGGACGGCTCGGCGAGTTGGCTCGCGGGCGGCGGCAACCCCATGGTTTGGCTCAATCCCCTGCATCCGCAAGTGCAGACCATGTTGATTGAACTGCTGACGGAGTTGGCGGTCGTCTACGATGTCGACGGCGTGCAGTTGGATGACCATTTTGGCTATCACCACCAGTTCGGTTACGATCCCCACACGCTGGCGCTTTACGCCCGGGAACACCCCGGATCGGCGCCGCCGCCTGCACCCGATCTCGATCCAGAAAAAAACTGCGTCCACAACGACGCCGATTGGCAAAACTGGATTGACTGGCGCGCGGCCGGCATAACGCGGTTCGCCGAAAAATTGGTGGCGGCTTTGCGGGCGGTTCGTCCGGATTTGATCGTGTCCCTTTCCCCCAATCCGCAGGAATTTTCGAAAAACTGCTACCTGCTTGACTGGCATGCCTGGCGCGAGCGGGATTTGATCGATGAGCTCGTGCTGCAGCTGTACCGCGACGATATGGCGTCCTTCGCCCGCGAGCTTTCGCAACCGGAGGTGCTTTCCGCGAGCCGCTCCGTGCCGGTGGTTGTCGGCATTCTCAGCGGGCTGAAGACCCGGCATGTCCCTTCCAGCTTGCTGGGGCGGCAGATCGCCATGACCCGGGAGCGCCGCTTGGGCGGCGTGTCGTTCTTCTTCTATGAAACTTTATGGAACCTGACCGGCGAAACGCCGCGGCGGCGCCAAGAGTTTTTTATGGAGGCGCTGGGGAAGCCCTGAACAAGCCAGAGCATACCAAGGCATTTCTCCCGGCTTTTCGGGAATGCTGCGGGTTGCCGGGATATTGCGGAACACCTGCCAGTATGGTCAAATCGTCTTCTCGCTCAGCATTGAACTTCCGGCTTGTGTTCGAGCCTTCACGGAGCCGTGCCACAACCTTCAACTTCACAAGAATCGGAACTGGGGCGGCCCATGCTCGATAGAATCAGCGATATCTACTCGGAGGACCGCGATACGCGGCCCAAGTATCGCAGACTGTACAACGCGATCGACCAATTCCTTGAGCGTGATGGCGTCGACACCGGCAAGCTCATCCCGAGCGAGCGGGATTTCGCCGAGCGCTTGGGGATTTCCCGGGTGACGGTGCGCAAAGCGTTCTCGGAGCTGTTGGAGAACGGCATCCTCGATCGCAAGCACGGGGCCGGGACCTTCGTGTCGAAGCCCATCGAAAAATCTGTCTCAAGCATATCCTCGTTCTCCGAAGATATGGCGAAAAACCAACTCACTCCGAGCTCCAAGGCCATATCCGCCCAGCGGCTGGCCCCGGACGCGCACCTTGATTTGATCTTTCGGCTGGCCCCGGGGCAAAGCGTCGTCAAGATCCAGCGAGTTCGCCTTGCCAACAATCTGGCGATCGCCTACGAGGTGGTGCTGGTTCCCGACAACGTGTTGCCCGACCCGCTCAACATCGGCCGGTCCCTGTACAAGGATATGGAGCAAATGGGTTGCCGGCCCACGAGCGCGGTGCAGCGGATCAAGGCGGCGAACGCGAACAAAGTCCAGGCCAAGATGTTGGATATTCCCGTGGGTGCCGCGATTTTGCATATCGAACGGCATGGCGTCATCGACAGCGGGCGGGTGGTTGAGTACACCAACTCCTACTATCGATCCGATTCCTATGAATTCGTGACCAAGAGTCCGGTCTGAATCGACTCGGGCTGGCGGTCTTGATTAGCGATTAGCGGTTGGTGGAAACCGAAATCCATTGCGACGCGCTCGTCATTGGCGGGTCGACGTCCGCCCTATTCGCTGCGCTGCACGCGGCGAGGGAGGGTGCTTCCACCTGCCTTGTCGAGCCCACTGATTGGGCGGGCGGCCAATTGACCGCGGGCGGTGTGCCCGCGGTTGACTTCGCCTGGCGGGAGGATGTCCAGGGCGTTGACACAAAAGCGGCGCACAAGGACAGGCGCAACAACCACCATGAATTCAGCGATTGGCTGGAGACCATTGGCAATCCCGGGGATTGCACGGTTTCCAGGCACTGTTTTTTGCCCCGCCGGCTGTTGCGTGGGCCAATCGCCAAGGCAATCCAATCCGAACCGAATCTCCGTGTTTTTTACAACACGGTCCCCATTGCGGTTGAAACTGTGCCGGCAGGCAACAAAGTTGAGATTTCAGCTGTCAAGGCTGTGGCGAGATTTGCCAAAAAGGGCGGAGGCTTCGCAGGCTACGAGCGAGTCTTGAGCGCGGCGATCGAAGACTGGTATTCGCCGCGGGAAACCGAACACTTCCATAAACAGCGTTTGGTTTTTGTTCCCCGCCAAGAACACAAAATGATTGTTGTCGAGGCCAGCGAGTTTGGCGATGTGCTGGCCTTGACAAACTCCCGCTATCTTGTGGGCGAGGATTTGTTCGAAGGTTCCACCGAGCAAGAGTACAGTGGCCGCGGACAAAGTTTCACCGCGACTTTCAATTTGTCCATTGGCGAACACGGCCAAGCGTCGCGCAGGGCCGGCTGGCTAACGGGCGCGGCGCCCGACAAGCATGAGTTCAACCTCGGCAGCTATGGTTGGGACGGGGTGTGGCGGTACCGCAGGTTGCGGGGCGCCGGCCCGCCAGCGGCCGGACAGACCAGCGTGATGAATTGGCGGCAAGGCGCGGTCAACAATGGCAACGACTATGCCGCGCGCCATCTTTTCCTCTCCTACGCGGCGGCGCGGCAAAGTGTTGCGGAAAACCGATGGCTTGGCGGCATCGACCCCGCGGCTTTGCGGGGGGCGGAGAGGCGGTCGCGCGACTTTTGCCGCTGGTTTGCCGGCGAGGCGCCGGAGGAACTGAGGCATTTGATCTACGTGGATGCGGAGTCGGTGGAAACCCGGCATGGCTTCTACAAGTTCCCCTACTTGCGGGAGTCCCGCCGCAGCATCGGCTATGGCGGATTTCTGCTTTGCGCCTGGGACTTGAGCTGCTTTCCCGGGCCAACCGGCTTTCCCTTCGCCGACCGCGTTGCGACCACTGTCTACGACTACGACATTCACTCCCTCAACGGACATGGGGGAGACCGCGAAAAGGCGGACACCTTCTTGCGAAACCACCCCAAGCCGTTCTATCTGCCCTTGCGGGCCTTCTCCAACGATACCACCGCCAATCTAATCGTGGCCGGCAAATGCATGGCTCAATCCTATTTGGCGAACGCCGCCACGCGCCTGCAACCCGGCGAGGTCGTCTCCGGCACCGCGGCGGGGGTTGCCGCGGCATATTGCGCCAGCGGGAAAACCGATATGCATGGGCTGATTGAAGCGGAAAGTTTCGCCGAGGTGCAGGACAGGGTTTCGCGTTACCAGCCGCTCGATTGGGTGATCGGGGGGCAAATCTTCCCCGGGCCCGACGACAAGCCTGTGACCGAGGAATGGCGGAGCAAACTTGGCCGGGAGGCGGGCAGGCGCTGACTCGATCAGCGCTCGTCCAGCGGCGGTTTCCTGGTTACCGCCCACTCCGCCGGCATGATCAATGGGCCGAGGCCCTTGCTCGCCTCGATTGTGAGCAGCTTGCTGTAGCGGGTTTCGTACCAGAGCAGGCCAGTGTCGTCGCACAATCCGCCCACCACATAATAGTCACCCACGCGCATCGCCACATTGCGCACGGTCACCGAGACTTTGATGCTATCCCCTTGGCGGAATGGGCCGGTGTCGATGTCGTCCCGGTCGATGGTGAGAAAGGAAGCCACCGGCTCTTCGGCGGATCGCATGAAGGCGAAGCCGAAATAGCTTTGGGCGCCGTCCCGCAGCGCTTCAATTTCCATTTCGAGGACGACTTCGCCCAGCGGCTTCAGCGTGGTCAGTTCATTGCCCTCCGCGTCCCGCACGCTGAGCGAATTGATGCGGCATTCCCGCGCTTCGGCGGCCTGCGCCGGCGATTCGGCCGCGGCCGGCAAGTCTTGGCGGATGGTGTTGTAGGATTTGTTGCGCGTGCAGAAATCTTCATAGTGCCCGACGACTTCCCCGCTGCCGCCAAGCTCGCGGATGCCGCCCTTGTCGAGCCAGATGGCGGTGTCGCACAGTTCCTGCACATGAAACATCGAATGGCTGCAGAACACCATCGTCTTGCGCTGGGCGCGGAAGTCCTGCATGCGCTGGACGCATTTGCGCTGGAAGGCCATGTCGCCCACCGAAAGCGCCTCGTCGATGACGAGAATGTCGGGTCGCACCAAGGTGGCGATGGAGAAGGCGAGGCGCACGAACATGCCCGAGGAATAGGTCCGCACCGGTCGGTCGATGAAGTAGCCGAGTTCGGAAAAGTCGATGATTTCGCGCTCGAGCTCGCCGATGTCTTCATCGGGCACACCAAGCAGGGAGGCGTTGAGGTGGATGTTCCTGCGGCCGCTGAAATCGTGGTGGAACCCGGCCCCGAGTTCGAGCAGGGCCGCCACTTGGCCGTGAATGTCGATCTGCCCGGAAGTGGGTTGCAGCGTACCCACGAGCAGCTTGAGCAGGGTCGATTTGCCGGCGCCGTTGTTGCCGATGATGCCAAGGCTGTGGCCGCCGCCGACGGCGAAGGAGATGTCGTTCAGCACATGGAACAGCCGGTGCCGGGGCCGCCGCAGAATCAGTTCCGCGAGCCGGTCCTGGGGCCGCTCATAGATGCGGAACTCCTTGTTCAAGTTGCGCACGGCAACCGGGGGTTTCGCCTGGCCCATGCTACAACACATCCCCGAAGGCGTGGCGGATGCGCATGAACAGCCAGCCGCCGAGCAGCCAGGAGGCCAGCGCGCTGGCGCAGGCGATGCCTAGCTGCGGCGCGGAAAACTCGCCGAGGAGGATGATCTCCCGGTACAGGTTGATGAAGCTATGCATCGGATTAAGCAGGTACAGGCCGCGGATGACCTCGCTTTCGATCAGGGTGATGGGATAGATGATCGGCGTGAGGAAAAACCACAGGGTAACCGCCAGCGAGACGATTTGCTGCAAGTCCCGCAGAAACACGCACAGCGCCGACAACACCGCCACCAGGCCCATGGTGAAGAGGAATTGCAGCGCGAACACCAGCGGCAGCAGCAGCCAGGCCCAGGACAGGTGGCCGGTCAGCGCCATGTAGGCGAGCAGCACGCCGAAGCCGACGCCGTGGGTCAGATATGGCACCAGCGTTCCCACCACGGGGATGATCTGCACCGGAAACACGACTTTGGTGATCAGCGGGGCTTTTTCCAGCAGCATATTGGTCGATTTGCCCACCGCCTCGGCGCAGGCGAACCAGGGCAGGTAGCCGATGATCAGGAAAATCACAAATTGCGCCTCGCCGAATTCGGCGATTTCCCGCAGCCGGAAAATATAGCTGAAAACAAAGGAATAGATGAGGATGTGCAGCACCGGCGTGATGAACAGCCAGAACGCGCCCGCCGTCGCCGCGCTGAACTGGCCAAAAAAGTCCTGCCGCACGAAGTTGCGGAACAACCGGGGATTGCGGGCGGGCGTCGCCACCCATTGAACAATCAAACCAAGCATGCCTGAGCCGGGCAAATCCCGCAACGGGAACCATCTGTCCCGCCCCCGATTCTAACCCTGATCGCGCTCGAACGCCCCCGCCGAAGCGCAATGCGGCGCGGGCATTTGCCGGGCAACGAGACGCCGCGGGAATCCGATGGCGGAAATTTTTCCCCGAAATGCGGTGTTTTTCCTGAAATTGACTATAGTTTGTGTTCCATGGCGGTTCGGCAACCACCGCCCCGACCCTTATATAGCTGGCCACGGGAGCAGATCATGCAGCAAGCCTTTGATTCGTTGGGTGCATATCGTAGACTTGAAGAGTCGGGCATGCCCGAGCCGCAGGCTGGCGCGACCGTTGAAGTCGTCAAGGACGCCATGCAGGATCTGGTCACAAAACAATTCTTCACCATCGAACTTGATCGGCGCTTCGGCCCCGTGGACGGACGGCTGGACGCCATGGACAGCCGATTGGACACCATGGACGGGCGGCTGGATGCCATGGGCAGCCGGTTGGACACCATGGACGGGCGGCTGGACGCCATGGACAGCCGGTTGGACACCATGGACGGGCGGCTGGACGCCATGGACGGGCGGCTGGATGCCATGGACGGGCGGCTGGATGCCATGGACAGCCGATTGGACGCCATGGACGGGCGGCTGGATGCCATGGGCAGCCGGTTGGACGCCATCGACGGGCGGCTGGACACCATGGACAGCCGATTGAACGCCATGGACGGGCGGATCACCGAACTGAAGATCGATATGACGCAGGATTTCGCCAGCCTGCGCGTCGATATGGCGAATTCACACAAGCTGCTCATGGCCACCATGCTGGGGACCGCGCTCGCGGTCATCGGCGTGCAGCTCGCCATGCTGACGATATTCCTGAGGCCACCGGCCGACTTGGATGCGCAAGATCAGCCGCTGGAAACGCCACCGGCCCTTCAGCAGCCAAGCGCGGTCCAATAACCGAACCCAAAGCGACATCCAAAATGGCATTCCGGCCATTTGTCGCCGAATCTTCCCGGGGTCGTCGTGGATTATCCGCGCGCTGGTTTTTCACGGGCGAGTTCTTCCCGCGCCCGCGCCGCGGCGCGCCGCACTTCGACCGGGGCGGTTCCGCCGAAATGATCGCGGGCGGCGACGGCGCCCTCCACAGAGAGCGCTTCGAGGACATCGGCCTCGATCAACGGCGAAAATCCGGCGAATTCATCGAGGTCCAGTTCGTGCAATTCTTTCCCCGCGGCGAGCGCGTGGGTCACGGCCCTGCCGGTGATCTCGTGGGCGTCCCGGAAAGCGACGCCCTTGCCCACGAGATAATCCGCAAAATCGGTTGCCGTGGCGCAGTCCCGCGCCGCCGCTTCCCGCATCGCTTCGCGCTTGCATTCGATGGCGGGGACGAGTTCGCCAAAGGCGAACAGGCAGTCCTTGAGCGTATCGACGAGGTCGAAAACTGGCTCCTTGTCTTCCTGGTTGTCCTTGTTGTAGGCCAGCGGCTGGGATTTCATCAGCGTCAGCAGCGACAGCAGATGCCCGAATACGCGCCCGCTCTTGCCGCGGACCAGTTCGGGCACATCGGGATTCTTCTTCTGCGGCATGATCGACGAGCCGGTGCAGAAGCGGTCGGGCAAGTCGATGAAGCCAAAACCGGCCGACATCCACAGCACCAGCTCTTCCGCCATGCGCGACAAATGCATCATGACCAGGCTGCCGCAAGCGGCGAATTCAATGGCGAAGTCCCGGTCGCTGACGGCATCGAGCGAATTGCCGGCCGGGGCGTCGAAGCCGAGCAGCTCGGCGCTGCGGGCCCGGTCGATGGGAAAGCCAGTGCCAGCCAGGGCGGCGGCGCCGAGCGGGGAGATATTGACCCGCCCGCGGCAGTCGGCGAGGCGGCTGTCGTCCCGCGAGAGCATTTCACGCCAGGCGAGCATGTGGTGGCCGAATGTCACCGGCTGGGCCGATTGCAAATGGGTGAAGCCGGGCAGGATGGTGTCGGCTTCGCGCTCGGCCAGATCGACGAGAGCCGATTGCAGCCCCCACAGCAGTCCGCGCAGCGCGTCGATCTCCTCGCGGAGATAGAGCCGCAGATCGGTGGCGACCTGATCGTTGCGGGAGCGGCCCGTGTGCAGCTTCTTGCCAGCTTCGCCGATGCGCGCGGTCAGCGCCGCCTCGATGTTCATGTGGACATCTTCGCGTTCCACCGACCAGGCAAAATCGCCCCGCTCGATTTGCTCCCGGATCGCCTCAAGCCCTTCGATGATCCGCCGCGCCTCGGCGCTGGTCAGCACGCCAACCTCGCCGAGCATCGTGGCATGGGCGATGGAGCCCGCGATGTCGTGCCGGTACAGCCGCGCGTCAAAACCCACCGAGGCGGTGAAACGCTCGACAAAGCGGTCCGCGGCCTCTTGGAACCGCCCACCCCAGAGCGCGTTGGGTTTGCCACCGATCCTGCCAGTGCCGCCGCCAACTTTGCTTTCGCTGTCGCGATTCTCGCTCACAACACCCGCCTCACAAAAAGGTGGGCGATTATAGCAGCACACCGCGCGGTTCTTGGTTTCCATCACGATGGGAATCGTGGGAATCAATTCTCTTCGTTGAGGATGTCGACGTATTTACTATAGACAAACAGGCGGTTTCGCGCCCTGTCCGTAACTTCCTCCGCGATTCCAAGCCGAACCAGAACTTCCATTGCCTTGGCGACAGTGCGAAAGGTCAGGCTTACCAACGTTAAGCGACTAAACGTATCTTCTTCCTCATCGCTACCCGGCCAAGCCGGTAGCAGAAAATGGCGCTGGGAATATACTGAATATTCACGCCGTCCAACTGCGATTCGCCCGAGAAATTCTTGGTTGTGGCGGTCACTGTCGGCGTGTCTTGAGGAAGGTTCTTTTTTGCGAACTCGATCAGCCCTTTCAACTCGCCCGGGCGCTTGACGTGTCGATCCGACCACTTGATTTCGGTGGGCTGAACGGGTGTGGCGCCGACCGCGAAAGACGCCATGATCACCATATCGACCTCTCTCGGTTGGCGTCCACTTTTCCACTTGGCATAGTGCAGCTTCCGGGCGACATCCGAATGCGACAATTGGCTGAAAATCGCGGTTTCCGTCATTTGCCCCATGGCTTCGTCGTCTTCTTCCAAGGAAGAGAAAAGCGCAGTCCGCATCGACGGATTGTTCAAATAAAGCTTGAACTGCCGATTTCTGCGAAAGGTCTTGTTGGCATCGTCGATGCGGTTGACGCGAAAAATCAGGAACGCGGCTTCAAGGTACTCCAAATATCGGTTGATCGTGATCTTCGATACGCCCGAACTGCTGGCCAAGCTGTCCGGGCTGAACTCCTTGCCGGAATGATACGCGATCGTGGTGAACAGTCTGTTCAGCTCCGGGATGTCCTGTATGCCGTATAGGCTGGGCAAGTCCCGCAGCAGAACCTTGTCGATGATGTCCCGGCCCAGAAAGCGAGAAGGATCCTGTCTGATATCCCGGTTCAGCACCGCCTCTGGATAACCCCCGTAGTTCAGATAGTCAACGAACTCGCGATTCAGGCGATTCATATCCCGCACCGAGCATGTGATGCCCGAAGCAGTTTTTTTTTCCTCTATCAGATTCTCATCCACATCCTTGAAATTCAGAAACTCGGGGAATGTCAGCGGTGGCAAGTGGAAATCGGTGAATCTCCCCGCGCCGCTTTCGCTGCTCTTCAGTCGCAAGGCGGCGGCAGCGGAGCCGGAAGCGATGAATCGCGTTGCGGGAAACCGGTCCGTCAGCACTTTTAGATGGATTTCCCAGTCCTTCAAATACTGGATTTCATCGAAAATAATGATCCTTTGAGAACCGGGGTCATGCGGTCTCAGCGCTTCGAATATCTCGACCAGTTGTTCAAGAGCCATGCCGCTATACAATGGGGCGTCGATCGAGCACGAAAAAATCCTGTCGGGGGGGAAACCGTCCGCCAACGCATGGTCGATCAATTGTCGCAACATCACGGTTTTGCCGACGCGCCTCGGCCCCATCAATATGACCGACCGATTGACATTCCAATTCAACGCCAACTGCGCGAATGCGTTGAAACAAGCGCGTTTGCGCAAGCCGGACGCCAGAGGAATCGCGCCAGTCTCCCACCAGAGGTTGTCGCGGGCGATGCTTTTGCGGAGGTCTGAATCGGCGATTTCCAGCATGATGCTGTCCTTTTAAGGATAGTTGACTAATCTTAACAGGACAAAATTGGGGAAACAACCCAAGCGCCCCGACTTTCGGACAACAACGGCGTGATTGCGTAAAATGGCGACATGCCGCCACCCGCCCTCCGAATCGCAAGCCGCAACAGTCCGCTGGCGATGTGGCAGGCGAACTTTGTCCAATCGCGGCTTGAGCGGGCGCACCCCGGGCTTGCGGTGGAGATTGTTGGCTTCACCACCGCGGGGGACCGCCTGCTCCACAGCCCGCTCGCGCGGCTCGGGGGCAAGGGGCTGTTCGTCAAGGAGCTTGAGCGGGCGATGCTCGACGGCGAAGCCGACATCGCCGTGCATTCGATGAAGGATGTGCCGGCGGCGCTGCCGTCCGGTCTCGAATTGCCGGTGATCTGCGAGCGCGCCGACCCGAGCGACGCCCTCGTTTCCAATCAATATGGAAACCTTGCGGAATTGCCGCGGGGCGCCATCGTCGGCACCTCGAGCCTGCGCCGGCAGTGCCAGCTCGCGCGGCTTCGGCCCGATCTGCGCTTGGCCGACTTGCGCGGCAATGTCGGCACCCGCCTCGGCAAGCTCGACGACGGGCAATACGACGCGATCATCCTGGCGAGCGCTGGGTTGATCCGGCTGGGGCTGGAAAACCGCATCGCCGCCCGGCTCGGCATCGGCGAATGCCTGCCCGCGGCCGGCCAAGGCGCCATCGGCATCGAATGCCGCGGCGATGACGGGGAAACCCGGAAACTGCTCGCCTGCCTGCATCATGCCGATACGGCGGCGCGGGTCGCCGCCGAGCGGGAAGTCACCCTCAGCCTCGACGGCGGCTGCGAATTGCCGATCGCCGCCCATGCCGACTTGCGCGGCGGCGAATTGCGCCTGCGCGCGCTGGTGGGCAACGCCGACGGCAGCGAAATCCTCCGCGCCGAACAAAGCGCCGAATCCGGCAAAGCCAAAACCCCCCATGAAGCGGCAAAACTCGGCGGCGCAGTGGCCGCGGAACTGCGCGCGCGGGGCGCGGACCACATCATCGGCGCCCTGCGCGGGGCGGCGGACTCTTGAACAAAACCCCCGCCGCATCCGCCACCGGCGATCAAGCGGCGGGCCCCGCCCCCCTTCCTCTTGCCGGCCGCCGCATCCTGATCACCCGCCCAGAAGCGCAGCAGGAGGAATTGCGCGCCGCCATCGAGGCCGCCGGTGGCGCGGCCCCCGGCCTGCCATTGCTCGCCATCGAACCGGTTGCCGATGCTATTGATGTCGATACTGGGGCCGCATCGCCCCTGCGGCGAAATCTGCAACGTTTGCGCGAATTCGACACACTGATATTCGTCAGCGCCAATGCCGCCAAGTATGGCGCGAAGGCGATTGCGACCGCTGGCGTTGAGCCGATGCCGGCGGCGCGGATGCTGGCGGTCGGTGCCGCCACGGCCCGGGAGGCCTCCCTGAGGCTTGAGCATCCGGTGCGGAGCCCCGCCGCGGCAAGTGGCAGCGAACCCTTGCTCGAAATGCCGCAACTGGCGGATGTCGCGGGCCGCAAAGTGGCGATTTTCCGCGGCGAAGGCGGTCGCGAACTGCTCGCCAGAGAATTGCGGCGGCGCGGGGCGCGGGTGACGTATTTTGAAGTGTACCGGCGCGTGCCGGCCCCGGGCGCCGCGCGGCGGTTGGGGCGGATTCTCGCCGAGGGCCCGGTTGATTGCGCCATCGTCACAAGCATTGCGGCGCTGCAAGCCTGGCGGGAACTGGCCGCGGGCGATGGGTGTCCCATTGCCGCGCCATTCGCGCTACCATTGATCGTGCCTTCGCGGCGGGTGGCGGCGGCGAGCGCTGGCTTCCGCTCGGTGACCAATGCCGGCGACGCCGGAGCGAAAGCCATGGTTGGGGCTGTCGTCTCCCACCTGAGCCGCGCGTCCGGCGTGGAACCCTCCCGCAGCGACTGAATACGGCTTGACCGGGAAAGCGCAGATTCGCTTCCCGGCTGGAAAGCATGAGGAGAGGCGTCGAGTTGGCTGAACAGAAGGAAAAACCAAAGCCCCGCAGCGGAGCCGCCAAGAGCGACACGGCGGCCGCGAAGAACCGTCCCGCCCGGCAGCCGCACACCGCGCGCAACCGTTTCCTCGTCCTGCTGTTCCTGTTCGTTTCCGTACTCGCGGCCACGGCTTATCTGCTGATGGAACTCGCCGCCATGCGGGGTGAAGTTGAAAGCCTCGCCCGCGGGAACGCCGAACTCGCCGAGCGGGAATCGGCGCAAACCGCAACCATCGAATCCATGCGGGCGCGGCTTGCCGCGCCGCCCGCGCCCGCGCCAATGGACCCGGTCGAACGCAACGAGATCGAACAGCGCCTGCGCGAGGAAACCGATTCGCTGCGAAGGCAGATCGGCGAACTCGGCGCCGCCCAGCGCAGCCTGCAAACCCAGCCGGATTTCGGCTGGAAAGTGCGGGAGGCCGCCTATTTGTTGAATCTCGCCAACCGCAAGCTGCAACTTGAAGCCGATGTCGCCGGCGCCATCGTCCTGCTCGAAAGCGCCGATGCGGCGCTCGCGCAAGCCGAACGCGATGATGTCCTGCACATTCGCCAAGCCATCGCCGGTGAAACCGCCCGGCTGCGCGCGGTCGAGCCGGTGGACCGCGACAACATCTATTTCCGGCTGGAAACGCTTCAGCGAGAGATCGGGGGGGTCGACTTGCTGGCGGCGCTGCGGGAGTCGGTTTCGGCGGGCAATCCGCCCGCTACCCCGCCGGAGGGCTGGCTGGCGGCGGGGCTCCGCTTCCTCGGCGGCGTGTTCGTCTGGCGGCGCTGGGAGGAGCGCCCGGCGTTCGAACTCGTCGCGGGACAGCGGGACTTGATCCGCGAATCGATCCGCCTGCGCATCTCCCAGGCCCAGCTTGCCCTGCTGCGGGGCGAGGCCGGAATCTACCGCAGCAGCCTGGGGGCCGGCCTCGACCAGTTGCAAGCCTTCGCCGGCGACGAAACCATTGCCCGGCTCGCCGCCGAAATGAATGGCTTGCTGGCCGTGAACATCGCCCCGGAACTCCCAATGGTGAATGAATCGCTCAGGCTCGTGGGCGAGTTCCTCGCCGGCGAAGCGCAATGATCCGCCTGTTCCTGTATTCGTTGGCGGCCATCGCCGCGGCCCTGCTCGTCATCGTTTTCACCGATTTCCCCACCGACCCCGGCTATCTGCTGATCGCTTTCGGCGACCACACCCTTGAAACCAGCCTGCTCGCCCTCGCCCTGGCCATCGCGGTCGTCTATCTGCTGTTCCGCCTGCTGCGGATGTTGTTCGGCTGGGCCAACCCCTGGCAGTGGACGCGGGCCGGCAAGCGGGTCGGCACACTGCTGAGCGCGAGACGCCAAAGCAAGACCGAACAGGGCATGCTCGCGCTGTTCCGCGGCAACTGGCAATCGGCGTACAACCTGCTGATGCAGGGCCGCGGCGAGCGCGGGGCGGGGCCCGCCAACCACCTGCTCGCCGCCTACGCCGCCCACAAGCTCGGCCAGCGGGAAATGTGGGAAAGCTGCATCGAAACCGTCGAGCAGCGCTGTCCCCGGGCGCGCTCGGCGGCGGGCATCCTCCGCGCCCAACTGCTGCACCGCGACAAACGCCCCGAACAGGCCCTGAAAGCCCTCAACAGCATCCGCAAGACCGTGCTCAACGACGCCGCCCTGCTCGGCCTGCTGCAACAAGTCCACATCGATCTGGAAAATTGGGACGAGCTGGAAAAACTGCTGCCGGCCCTGGAGAAAAACGCCGCGGCGGACCAGGATGAAATACTCCGCCTGCGGCGGCATATCTTCGCCCAGCGCCTGCACGCGCTCGCCGTCGGCCGCGATGCCCGCCTAGACCGGGAAACCACCCTGGCCAGCCTGCGCCAACTTTGGAAAAAAGCGCCCGAGGAATACCGCCGCTCGCCCTATCTCACCAGCTTGTTCGCGAAGTACATCCTGCGCCAGGACGGTGGCAAGGACGCGGCCGCGGCCATCGAACAAGCCCTCGGCGTGGAATGGAACCAGAACCTGATCGCGCTCTACGGCACGCTTCCCCTCGGCGACGACGCCCGGCGGCTGAACATCGCCGAACAATGGCTGGAAAACCACCCCAAGGACGCCGAACTGCTGCTCGCCCTCGGCCGCCTCTGCCTGCGCAACGAACTCTGGGGCAAGGCCCGGGAATACCTCCAGCAAAGCCTTTCCATCAAACCCGCCGCCGCCACCCACGGCGAGCTCAGCCGCCTCCTCGAAAACCTCAACGAGCCCAACCCGGCCAGGCAACACCTGAACCAATACCGCAAACTAACCCGGGAACCCCTCCCCGACCTGCCGCAGCCCCCACTCCCGCCCACCAATCCAGATTGAGCATAACCAACGTGATTCCGCAACTCCGCTTCGCTGCGCGTAGAATAACAGGGTGGGCTGGGCGCGTTTGGGACACAGGGCCCTGAGTTCCGCACCGAGGGAGCGCGGCGGTGAGCGGAAGGGGCCCGGCGTCAGCCGGGAAGGTATCCGATCACCGCCGGCAAGCGACCGGAACCCGAACGAAGAGATTCCGCAACTTCGCTTCGCGTAGAATAACAGAGAAAGTTGCGCGGTGTGAGACGGCGACGTATCGAAGCGCCGATCACTCAATTCCCAACTCCGACCACAACGCGTCAACCCTGGATTTCACCTCCTCGTCCATCTTGATCGGTCTTCCCCATTCGCGCTCGGTCTCGGCGGGCCATTTGCTCGTTGCGTCGAGGCCCATTTTGGAGCCGAGGCCCGCCACCGGCGAAGCGAAATCGAGATAGTCGATGGGGGTGTTTTCGATCAGCACGGTGTCCCTCGCCGGGTCCATCCGCGTGGAGATGGCCCAGACCACTTCCTTCCAGTCGCGGATGTCGATGTCCGCATCAACCACGATGACAAACTTGGTGTAGATGAACTGGCGCAGAAACGACCACATGCCCATCATCACCCGCTTGGCGTGGCCCGGATACTGCTTGCGGATCGCGGCCACCGCCACCCGGTAGGAACACGCCTCCGGCGGCAGCCAGAAATCGGCGATCTCCGGGAACTGCTTTTGCAGCAGCGGCACGAAAACTTCGTTCAGCGCCACGCCGAGCATCGACGGCTCGTCCGGCGGCTTGCCGGTGTAGGTGCTGTGGTAGATCGGATTGGGCCGGTGGCTGATGCGCTCGATGGTGAAAACCGGGAAAGTCTCGACTTCGTTGTAGTAGCCAGTGTGGTCGCCAAAGGGGCCTTCCCCGGCGATCTCATCGGGATGGATCACGCCTTCGAGCACGATCTCGGCGCTCGCGGGCACTTGCAGATCATTGCCGATTGACCGCACGACCTCCGTCTTGCCGCCGCGCAGCAGCCCGGCGAAAGCATATTCGGAGAGCGTGTCGGGAATTGGCGTCACCGTGGCGAGAGTCGTCGCCGGGTCGGCGCCGAGGGCGATGGAGACGGGAAACGGTTCACCCGGGTGTTTCGCCTTCCAATCGCGGAAGTCGAGGGCGCCGCCGCGATGCGGCAGCCAGCGCATGATGAGCTTGTCGCGGCCGAGCACCTGCATCCGGTAGATGCCGAGGTTCTGCCGCTCCTTCTCCGGCCCCCGGGTGATCACCAGCGGCCAGGTCACCAGCGGCGCGGCGTCACCGGGCCAGCAGGTCTGCACCGGAAACCCGCCGATATCGACGGCATCGCCCTCGTGGACAATTTCCTGGCAGGGCGCGGATTTCTTCAGCGCGGGGCTGATATGCAGGGCGCGGCGGTAGTTGGGGAGGTTTTCCCACAGATCCTTCCAATCCTTGGGCGGCGCGGGTTCGCGCAGAAAGGCGAGCAGCCTGCCGACCTCGCGCAAGCCTTCGAGGTCTTCCCGGCCCATGGCCAGCGCGATGCGGCGCGTGGTGCCGAACAGGTTGGCGAGCAGGGGGATTTGCGACCCTTTGGGATTCTCGAACAACAGCGCCGGACCACCAGCCCGCAATACGCGGTCGCTGATTTCGGTGATTTCGAGAACCGGATCAACCTCGGTCGCGATCCGCCTCAGTTCACCCCGCCCCTCGAGCAAAGCAATGAAGTCGCGCAGATCCTTGAAAGCCATGGACTAGGAGCCCGCGCCACAGGAATTCGCGAAAGCGAAAATTCGATATCGCCGCGCCCTTGGCTGATCGATTGAAGCGAATATTGACATACTATTCAGCGAAATCGATCAGCCAAGGGCGCGGACGGGAGCGGATTTGCAGCCGCGAATTCCTGCGGCGCGGGCTCCTGGCTAGCTTCTTCGCATGGACTTGAAGAATTCCTCGTTGGTCTTGGTGTTCTTCAATTTGTCGAGAATGAACTCGGTGGCCTGCACGTCTTCCATCGACGAGAGCAGCTTGCGCAGAATCCACATGCGCTGCAATTCTTCCTCGGTGGTGAGCAGATCTTCGCGGCGGGTGCCCGAACGGCGCACATTGATGGCCGGGTAGACACGCTTTTCGGCGATCTTGCGGTCGAGATGGAGCTCCATATTGCCGGTGCCTTTGAACTCCTCGTAAATCACCTCGTCCATCTTCGAGCCGGTTTCAATCAGCGCGGTGGCGATGATCGTCAGGCTGCCACCCTCCTCGAGATTCCGCGCCGCGCCGAAAAAGCGCTTGGGCCGCTCGAGGGCGTGGGCGTCGACGCCGCCAGTGAGCACCTTGCCGGAGGACGGCACGATGGTGTTGTAGGCCCGGGCGAGCCGCGTCATCGAATCGAGCAGGATGACCACATCCTCCTTGTGCTCAACGAGGCGCTTGGCTTTCTCGATCACCATGTCGGCAACCTGCACGTGGCGGGTTGGCGGCTCGTCGAAGGTGCTCGCCACGACTTCGCCGCGCACCGAGCGCTGCATTTCGGTGACTTCCTCGGGCCGCTCGTCGATCAGCAGCACGATCAGCCGGCACTCGGGGTTGTTGCGGGTGATCGACTGGGCGATGTTTTGCAGAATCAACGTCTTGCCCGCCTTCGGCGGCGACACGATCAGCCCGCGCTGGCCTTTGCCGATGGGGGCGGTGAGGTCGATGATCCGGGCGCTGAGATCCTCGGTGCTGCCATTGCCGACCTCGAGCGCGAGCCGGTCCTGCGGGAATAGCGGCGTGAGGTTTTCAAAGAGAATCTTGTGCTTGGTGTTTTCGGGAACGCTGAAGTTGATCTCGGAAATCTTGAGCAGGGCGAAATAGCGCTCGCCGTCTTTCGGGGGCCGGATCTTGCCGGAAATCGTGTCGCCGGTGCGGAGGTTGAAGCGGCGTATCTGGCTCGGTGAAACGTAGATGTCGTCGGGTCCGGCTAAATAGGAGGAATCCGCCGAGCGCAGAAAGCCGAAGCCGTCCTGGAGGATTTCGAGCACGCCGTCGCCGTAGATGTCCTCTCCGTTCTTGGCGTGGCGCTTGAGCAGGAAGAAGATGATGTCCTGCTTGCGCGTTCGGGCCACGTTCTCAAGCCCCATCGAGTGGGCTGTGTCAAGCAATTCCGCGATGGGCTTCTGTTTGAGTTCTGTGAGGTTCATGGGATATGGCTACCGTTACCGGCATTTGCGGTTTTGTGGGTGGATTTGAGCCGGGCCTGACCGGGCGAGGTTCTAAGCAAGTGAAGTATTCGGGCGGGAGAAGCCCCGCGCCTTGCCCGCGGCCGCGATCGACTGCCAGGCTCCGGGTCGGGAATGTCATTATTCCCCGGATGCGCACGCAGTGTAAAGCAAAGTCTTTGCCGGAACAAGCCATTGTTTATGGCTCGATTGGGGCCAAACGGCGCGGGGAGGATCAGATCACACCATCGACGAAGGCGGCGAGTTGCGACTTGGACATGGCGCCGACTTTGGTGCCGGCCACTTCGCCCTGGTTGAACACGATCAGCGTCGGAATGCCGCGGATGCCATACTTCGGCGCGGTGGCGGTGTTCGCGTCCACATCCATCTTGCAGACCTTGAGCCGGCCACGGTACTCGCCCGCGAGTTCCTCGAGCACCGGCGCGATCATTTTGCAGGGGCCGCACCACTCGGCCCAGAAGTCGACGAGCACGGGGCCGTCGGCTTGCAGCACATCGGCTTCAAAGCTGGCGTCGGATACGTGGACGATGTTGTCGCTCATGGCGGAACTCCTTGCTGTTCGGCCGGGCGCCGATCCCGCCCGGATGGGAATGAAGTGGGGCGTATGATAAGGGCTAGTGTGCTGTCCGGTAAATACGTTGTGTTTCAGAGCGCGGTGGCGGCATCTCAACCGAGCAGCCGCGCCGCCGCCGGGGCGAAATACGTCAGAATGCCGTCGGCGCCGGCGCGTTTGATGGACAGGAGCGATTCGAGCATCACCGCGTCGCCGTCGAGCCAGCCGTTTTGCGCCGCGGCTTGGTGCATGGCGTATTCGCCGCTGACCTGGTAAACGAAAGTCGGCGCGCCGAACTCGTCCTTCACCCGCCGCACCACATCGAGATAGGGCATGCCCGGTTTGACCATGACCATGTCGGCGCCTTCGGCGAGATCGAGGGCGACTTCGGCGAGAGCCTCGTCGCTGTTGGCCGGGTCCATCTGGTAGCTGTGCTTGTTGCCGCCGCCGAGCGAGCCGCTCGAGCCCACCGCGTCGCGGAAGGGCCCGTAATAAGAGGAAGCGTACTTGGCGGAATAGGCGAGGATGCGGGTGTGGATGTGCCCCTCGGCTTCGAGGGCGGCGCGGATCGCGCCGATGCGGCCGTCCATCATGTCCGAGGGCGCGATGACGTCGGCGCCGGCCTTGGCCTGGGACAGCGCCTGCCGCACCAGGGCCGCGACGGTTTCGTCATTGAGCACATAACCGCCGGCGTCGATGATGCCGTCTTGGCCGTGGGTGGTGTATGGGTCGAGGGCGGCGTCGCAGATCACGCCGAGGGCGGGAAGGGCGGCTTTGAGCTCGGCCACGGCGCGTTGGACAAGGCCATCGGGATTCCAGGCTTCGCGGCCGTCGGGGGATTTGCCGCCAGCCTCCGGGGAGGGGAACAGCGCGAGCGCCGGAATGCCGAGGTCGGCGCTCTCCTTCGCTTCACGCAGCAATTCGTCGATGCTGAGCCGGAACACGCCGGGCATCGACGCCACCGGCTGGCGCTCGCCGGCGCCTTCAACGACAAAAACCGGATAAATCAGATCATCCGGGCCAAGCCGGTTCTCGCGCATCAGGCGGCGGCTGAAATCATCCCGCCGCATCCGCCGCATGCGGGTGGCGGGGAAGCCGCGTTGGCTGTCGTCGGGTCTGGTCAATTTCCCACTCCTGCTCTATAGTGGCGGCGCCTCCGCGGAGGCTTGCGAACCATGACGGAACCATAGCACAACCGAATCATCCCGCCCGCATTCCGCAGCGGTGATCCACCTTGTCCCGTCGCTCCGCGGAATGACCGAGCGGAGCAGCGGGCAGCTTCGGGACACAGTGCCTTGAATCCTGCACTGAGGGAGCGCGGCGGTGAGCGGAATGAGACCGAAATCCGATTGCCGACGGAAAGCGACCGGCGCTGCGGCTGCGCTTCACTGCGCGCGGAATGACAGAAGAAGCTGAACAGGGGCCACATGAAAAAACTCAGGGTGCTGATCGTCGCGCTGATCGCCGCGGTGCTCGGCTCGTATTTTGTTTTCGACCTCGAGCGCTTTGTCAGCCTCGCGTTCGTGCAGTCGCAACTCGGCGTTTTGCAGGATTTCGGGGAAGAGAACTTCGCCCTGTCCGCGGCGATCTACTTTGTGGTTTACGTGGTGATGGCCGCCTTTTCGATTCCCGGCGCGCTGATCATGACCCTGCTCGCCGGCGCCCTCTTCGGCCTGCTCTGGGGCACCCTGATCGTCTCCTTCGCCAGCAGCGTCGGCGCCACGGCGGCGTTTCTGATCGCCCGCACCCTGCTCCACGACTGGGTGCAGAACCGCTATGGCGAATTGCTCGAGCCGATCAACCGCGGCATCCGCAAGGACGGCGGCTTCTACCTGTTCACGATCCGCATGGTGCCGCTGTTTCCGTATTTCCTGATCAACCTGCTGATGTCGCTGACCCCGATCCGCGCCGGAACCTTCTATGTCGCGAGCCAGCTTGGCATGTTGCTCGGCACGGCGGTGTTCGTCAACGCGGGGTCCGAGCTGGCCCGCATCAGCTCGCTCTCGGGCCTGGTCAGTGGTCCGGTGCTGTTCTCCATCGCCCTTGTCGGCGTCACGCCGCTGCTGGCGCGGCTGATCGTCGCCGCCTTGCGGCGGCGCAAGCTCGCGCGGCAATACGGCAGGCCGGGCAAGTTCGATTTCAATGCCGTGGTCATTGGCGGCGGCGCGGCCGGGCTGGTGTCGTCGCTCATCATCGCGGGGGCGAAGGCCAAGGTCGCGCTGATCGAAAAACACCGCATGGGGGGCGACTGCCTCTACACGGGCTGTGTGCCGAGCAAGTCCCTGCTGCGCAGCGGCCACGTCAAGCGGCTGATTGACAACGCGCGGGAATACGGCTTGAAGGACGCGGGGGCGAAAGTCGATTTCCCGGCGGTCATGGAGCGGATCCGCAACATCATCGCCCGCATCGAGCCACACGACTCGCCCGAGCGCTTCACTTCCCTCGGCGTGGAATGCGTCGCCGGAGAGGCTTTCATTGAATCGCCCTATGCCGTCCGCGTCGGCGGGCGGAAAATCACCACCCGGACGATTATCCTGGCGACCGGTGCGCGGCCGCTGGTGCCGCCGATTCCGGGCCTCGATACGGTCGATTATCTGACCTCGGACACCGTGTGGAACCTCGAAAGCCTGCCCGGGCGGCTGCTCGTGGTCGGCGGCGGGCCCATCGGCTGCGAATTGTCCCAGGCGTTTTGCAACCTCGGCGCCAAGGTGACCCAGGTCGAGATGGCGACGCGCATCATGGCGCGGGAAGACCCGGAAGTTTCGGAATTGATGTCGGCGCGGTTCCGCGGCCAGGGAATCGAGCTGCTCACCGGCCACCGCGTGGCGCGATTCGGCCGCGATGGGGAAAGCCAGTTCATGGAAGCCGAACACCGGGGCAAGACGGTTCGGATCGAATTCGACAAGGTTCTGCTAGCGCTCGGGCGCAAACCCAATGTGGAAGGTTTCGGCCTCGAAGAGCTTGATCTGTCGCTGACCGCCACGGGCGCTGTCGAGGTCAACCCGTATTTGCAAACGAGCGTGCCCAATATTTTCGCCTGCGGCGATGTCGCCGGCCCCTACCAATTCACCCACATGGCTTCGCACCAGGCTTGGTTCGCGGCTATGAACGCGCTCGCCGGCGCCTGGCGCAAGGTCAGCTACAAGGCGGTTCCCTGGGCGACCTTCACCGACCCGGAAGTCGCCCGGGTGGGGCTGTCCGAGGAGGAGGCCAAGGCGCGGAACATCGAATGCGAAGTCACCCGCCACCCGCTTGCAATGCACGACCGGGCCCTGGCCGACGGCGCCAACGAAGGCTTCGTCAAGGTGCTCACCCCACCCGGAAAGGACCGCATTCTCGGCGCGACCATCGTCGGCCAACACGCCGGCGAACTGATCGGCGAGTTCGTCCTCGCCATGACCCACGGCATGGGTCTCGGCAAGATCGCCGCGGCGACCCACATCTACCCGACGATGCTTGAAGCCAACAAATTCGCCGCCAACGCCTGGCGCAAGAACCACATGCCGCAATGGGCGTTCCCCTGGCTCGAAGGCCATTTCCGCCGCCAGCGGAAACAAGCCAAGCCCTGAGCGGGCCAGCTTTTGCCAAGCGCGCGCCCGCTCGCGGCGGCGCCACTTTCCCGGCATATGGGCTTGAGGTTTGGGGCTGAAAATGTTTGAATGCGCGCGCATTCGGTGGCGGCGCCGCCGCCACTTCGACCACTCTTGAATGGCCCAGCAATCGATGAACGAAACCGCGGCCCGGCAAATTTCCGTCTCTTGGCGGGATTACTACGAAATGTGCAAGCCCCGGGTGGTCATGCTGATGATCCTGACCTCGATGGTGGGCATGTTTCTGGCGGTTCCGGGAATGGTTCCGTGGCGGGTGCTGGTGCTCGGCAATCTCGGCATCGCGCTGGTTTCCGGCGCCGGCGCCGTGGTCAACCATCTGATCGACCGCCGTATCGACCGCGTGATGCGCCGCACCGCCGGGCGGCCCCTGCCGCAGGGGCGCGTTGATCCGGCGCAGGCGGCGATCTTCGCGCTGCTGCTCTGCGCCAGCGGGATGGGGATTCTGCTGGTCTGGGTCAATCCGCTTTGCGCCTGGCTGACCCTGGCATCCTTCGTTGGCTACGCATTCATCTACACCGGCTGGCTGAAACACGCCACCCCCCAGAACATCGTCATCGGCGGACTCGCCGGCGCGATGCCGCCGCTGCTTGGCTGGTCGGCGGTGACCGGAACCGTCGAAGCCGACGCACTGGTGCTGGTGTTGATCATTTTCGCTTGGACGCCGCCGCATTTCTGGGCGTTGGCGATTCACCGCAAGGAGGAATATGCCCGGTCCGGCGTGCCGATGCTGCCGGTCACCCACGGCGAACACACCACCCGGGTGCACATCTTCGCCTACACGCTGATTCTGGTGGCGGCGAGCGCGCTTCCCTGGCTCACCGGCATGAGCGGCTGGATTTATCTCGCGGCGGCCCTGCTGCTTGGCGCCCGTTTCGTTTACTGGTCCGGCAGGCTCATGTTCCGCCCGCGGCCGGATGTTCCCATGCGCATCTTTGGTTATTCGATCGTCTACCTCGCGCTGCTGTTCGCCGCCCTGCTGGTGGACCACTACCTGGCTTGAACGGCTCCCGTCCCCATGGCTGCCTTGCGCCTGAACCGAAGCACCTGGGCCGCATTGGCGCTGCTGAATTTGCTGCTGCTGGCGCTGATCGCGCTGCTGCTGCAATTCCGCGGCGAGCGGGCGGAGCTCGCGCGGCTCGACCAGCTTGGCGCGGCGGTCTATCCGGCGCCGGCGCCGCTGAGCGGAATCGCCCTTGCGGACCAGCATGGCGCGCCTTTTGGGCTGGCCGACATGATTGGGCACTGGAATCTGGTTTTCTTCGGTTTCACCAATTGCCCGGACATGTGTCCAATGACCCTGGCCCAACTTGAAGACTTCTATCGCGCCAAGCATGAACAGAAGCCCGCCACCCGGGCGCAAGTCGTTTTCGTTTCGGTCGATCCGGCGGACACGCCGGAAACCATCAAGAATTACCTTGCGGGCTTCCACGGCGATTTCATCGGCCTCAGCGGCAACGTGGAGGCGGTGGCCGGGTTTGCCGCCCAACTGTTCGCCAACACCGGCGCCGGGGGCATGGCGGGGCTTGATCATGGCCATGCCGCGGACGCCCCGGAAAATGTCATCAGCCACAGCATCCATATCGGCGTGGTCAGCCCCGCGGGGGAGCTTGTCGGTCTGCTGCGGCCGCCACACCGGGCCGCGGCGATCGCCGAGGCGCTTGAGATGATCGCGGGGCGGGGCTGATCCCGATGGGACTAAAATGAGCGCCAAAATGAGCGGAACCGGCGCCACACCCGATCTCATCCTCGTTGACGGCTCGTCCTATCTGTTCCGCGCCTTCCACGGCCTGCCGCCGATGGTCAACAGCCGCCAGCAACCCACCGGCGCGGTGCGCGGCGTCATAAACATGATCCGCAGCCTGCTCAAAACGTACCCCGACAGCCGCGTCGGCATCGTTTTCGACGCCAAGGGCAAGACTTTCCGCAGCGAGATCTTCGCCGAATACAAGGCCAACCGGCCGCCCATGCCCGATGAGCTCCGTAGCCAGATCGAGCCCATCCACAACATCATCCGCGCCATGGGCCTGCCGCTGCTCATCATCGACGAGGTGGAGGCCGACGACGTCATCGGCACGCTTGCCCGCCAAGCCGGCGCCGAGCAAGTCTCGACGCTGATTTCCACTGGCGACAAGGACCTTGCCCAGCTCGTCACCGACCAGGTGACACTCATCAACACAATGAACGATGAGCGCCTCGACCCGGCGGGCGTGAAGGAAAAGTTCGGCGTCCGCCCGGACCAGATCATCGATCTGCTCGCGCTGATGGGTGACAAGTCGGACAACATCCCCGGCGTGCCCGGTGTCGGCGCCAAAACCGCCACCAAATGGCTCAATGAATACGGCTCGATGGCGGGCATCATCGGGCACGCCGGAGCGATCAAAGGCAAGATCGGCGAAAAACTCCGCGACAATATCGATTTGCTTGAATTGTCCCACCGCCTCGCCACCATCCGCACCGATGTGCCGCTTGCGCTCGGCTACCGGCAACTCGAGCGCGGGTCGGAAGACCAGCCGGAATTGCACCGCCTGTTCAGCGAACTCGAATTCCGCACCTGGCTGCGGGAGCTTGAGTCGGCGGGCGTGACTTCCACGACCGCGCAGCCGCCCGACACCGTGGCGGCGCGGGCCGACGCGGAAACAGTGGAAACCGCCGAAGACGCCGGCTTTGAAAACGCGCCGGCGGAAACCGAAACCACAGTCGTAACCAGCGAGGCCGAACTGCGCGGGCTGCTGGCGGAACTCGGTGCGGCACCCAGATTCAGCTTCAACCTAGAGGCCGAGCCGGGCCATTTTCTCAACGCCCGGCTGGTTGGCGCGGCGTTCTGCGCCAAACCCGGCGAATCCGCCTATGTCCCCTTCGGCCACGACTACCCGGATTGCCCCGAATTGCTCCCCGCCGAGCGGGTTTTCGCCGCGCTGAAGCCGCTGCTCGAAGACCCCCGCAAAGCCAAATGCGGCTATGACCTCAAGCACCAGCGCCATCTCCTGCAAAACCTGGGGATCGATCTGCAACCGCTGAAATCGGACGTGTTGCTCGCCTCCTACGTGGTCAATTCGGTCGCCGTGCGCCACCAACTCGACGCCATCGCCCGGCGCTACCTCGATTCCGCCCCGAAAGACCTCGAAACCCTCACCGGCAAGGGCCGCGGGCGATTGTCGATGCATCAGCTTGGCATCGGGGAGTTCGGCGCCTGGGCGGGCGGGCGGGCGGACATGATCCTGCGGCTGGCGCAATCACTTGAGAAGCATTTGCGCGAAAATGGCCATCTCGAAGGGCTTTACCGCTATTTCGAAATGCCGCTGGTCGCCGTGCTGCAAAGAATGGAGCGCAACGGCATCCAGCTCGACCCGGAGGCGCTGGCGAGGCAAAGCGCCGAACTCGCCGGGCAACTCGAAGAGCTCGAACAATCCGCGTTCGCCATCGCCGGCGAGGCGTTCAACCTGTCGTCCCCCAAGCAGTTGCAGGCATTGCTCTACGACAAGCTGCAACTGCCGGTGCTGCGCAAAACCCCCACCGGCCAGCCGTCCACCGCCGAGGATGTGCTGCAGGAACTCGCCGAAGAGTACGAACTGCCGCGGCTGCTGCTGCGGCACCGCTCGCTGACCAAGCTCAAGTCAACCTACACCGACAAATTGCCGCTGGAGATCAACCACGCAACCGGCCGCATCCACAGCAGCTTTCAGCAAGCCGTCGCCGCCACCGGCCGGCTCTCCTCCACCGACCCAAACCTGCAGAACATCCCGGCGCGCACCGCCGAAGGCCGCCGGGTGCGCCAAGCCTTCGTTTGCGAGCCCGGGCATAAGCTCGTGGCGGCGGATTATTCCCAGGTTGAGCTGCGCATCATGGCGCATTTGTCGGGCGACCCCGGCCTGCTCGCGGCGTTTTCCCAAGGCGAGGACATCCATCGCGCCACCGCCGCCGAAGTGTTTGGCGTCGCCCTCGACGATGTGACAGCGGACCAGCGCCGCAGCGCCAAGGCGATCAATTTCGGCCTGATCTACGGCATGTCGGCCTTCGGGCTTGGCCGGCAACTGAGCATCGGCCGGGAGGAGGCCCAGCACTACGTCAACCGCTACTTCGAGCGCTATCCCGGCGTGCGCGGCTTCATGGACCGCACCCAGGCCCAAGCCACCGAGCTTGGCTACGTCGAAACCGTCTTCGGGCGCCGGCTCTACCTGCCCGATCTCCGCGCGGGCCGGGGCGTGCTGCGCCGCGCCGCGCTGCGCGCCGCGATCAACGCACCCATGCAGGGAACCGCCGCCGACATCATCAAGCAGGCCATGATCGATATCGACCTGTGGCTGGAAAGCGAGCCGATCAGGGCGCGGATGCTGCTGCAAGTCCACGACGAACTCGTTTTCGAGGTTCGCGGGGATGACCTGCAACTGCTGTGCGACGGGGTGAAATTCCGCATGGTCAGCGCCGCCGCGCTGGATGTGCCGCTCGTGGTCGACATCGGCGTTGGCAACAACTGGGACGAGGCGCACTAGTTTTCCGAAAAATTCCAGTCCGGCCACCGAGCACAGCTCGGTGGCGCTCGGTCTGCGCGCGAAGCTGCGCTTCGCATACGCTTGCTCTCGCCCCTGGAATTTTTCTCGTGAACAAAACAAAAGCGTGGTTTTGTTTTGTTCACGAATTCAATGGCTTGCGCCCTTGAATTCGGCGGCACATCCATGTGCCGCGGGGAGGCTCCGCCCCCAGTCCGGGCTTCCCTGGGAGGCTGCACCGATGGTTCAACTCTCCCCCTGTCAAGGGGGAGTGGCGCGAAGCGGCGAGGGGGTTCCGACCACTGATGTCATCAGTGCGGCGCCGGGTCCAGCCAGGAGTCGAGGCGCTCGCGGATCTGTTCCAGGCCGATTCCCGCGGTGGCCGAGAACAATTGCACCTCGAGCGCGCCGCGGCCAGACAGCTCCCTGCGCACCGCCGCCATCACATTGTGGGCCGGGTTGCGCTTGAGCTTGTCGGCCTTGGTCAGCAGCACATGCAGCGGAAGACCGGCGCCCTGGGCCCAGTCGATCATCTGACGGTCAAATTCTTTCAGCGGATGGCGGATGTCGCTGAGCAGCACAATCCCCCGCAACGGTTCGCGTCCATCCAGATAACGCCGCATTTCCCGCTGCCATTGTTCCTTCACTTCCAGCGGCACCTTGGCGTAGCCATAGCCCGGCAGATCCACCAGATAGCGCCCCGGCGCCCCCGGCACCGAAAAAAAGTTCAACATCTGCGTGCGCCCCGGCGTCTTGCTCGCGCGCGCCAGCCGCGACTGCCGGCAAATCGCGTTGATCGCGCTCGACTTGCCCGCGTTGGAGCGTCCGGCAAAGGCAATCTCGGCAACGCTGTCCCGGGGACAACCATCGAGCGCGACGGCGCCAAGGGCGAAGGCGGTTTGGCTGTAATCCATTTGGGTGATTGTAGATGGAGTTGAACGATGGCGGACGGGAAAATTGCATCGCTCCCACAAAAGCTCTAGAATCCGTGCCCGGCTTCCGGTGGCTTGCATCGGCCCGAATGCGAACAAGGCCTGAATGCGAACAAGTGGTATGGCATCATGAAAAGAACCTTCCAGCCCAGCAGGATCAAGCGCGCCAGAAATCATGGCTTCAGAGCGCGGATGGCCACCCGCGGCGGGCGCAAGGTGCTGGCCCGCCGGCGCGCCAAGGGCCGGCGGCGCCTGTCGGCCTGAGTTTTCGATCACCGGCCACGGTTCACATTCTATTTATGGCCGCGCGGGATTTTCCGCGGTCGTCGCGGATTTTGCGGGCGGAGGATTTCCGGGCCGTCTTCGCCAACGCCCGCCACAAGGTGTCGTGCCGGCATTTTCTACTGCTGGCGCTGCCAAACGGGACCGGCGCGGGCCGGATCGGCTTGGTGGTGTCGAAGAAAAGCGTGCCAGGCGCTGTTGGCCGCAACCGGGTGAAGCGGCTGATCCGGGAGCACTTCCGCAAGCGGCGGGGGGCGCTGGCTGGAATCGACCTTGTCGTACTGGCGAGAAAGGACGCCCACCAACTGGCCAATTCAGCGATTTTTCACAGGCTGGAATCATTGTGCACCGATCTGCTGGGGAAAACGCGGCGCCACGGACGCCGGAGCATGCCGGCAACATGATCGGCGCCGTGCTCATCAAGCTGATCGGCGTGTACCAGATCGTCTTCAGCCGCCTCCTGTTCAGTCAGTGCCGGTTCCATCCGAGTTGTTCGCAATACACCCGCGAGGCGATTGCCGGGCATGGCCCCATCCGCGGGCTCTGGCTCGGCCTGAAGCGAATCTGCCGCTGCCACCCTTGGCATGAGGGCGGCTGCGACCCGGTTCCCAACCCCGGCCCTCGATCCCGGCGCGATGGCGCAAAGCAAGAACCGCAATGAAATTCACCCGCTTCTTCCTGTACACCGCGCTCGCGGTCATCACCTATCTGATGCTGCTGGCCTGGCAGGAAGACTATCCGCCCGCGGTTGACGACGGCGGCGACTCGGCCCCGGCGGCGGTTTCCGGCTTGCCAGATGGCGCCGACGAGCCCGCAACGCCAGACCTGCCGGCGCAACTGCCGAGCGTGGCGGCCCCGGCAAACTCCGGCGAGCCCGCGCCGGCGGCGGCCACATCAAACCGGACCGGACTCGTTCAGGTAAGCACGGACACCCTGGATTTGCGGATCGATCCAGCCGGCGGCGACATCGTCTATCTCGCCCTGCGGCAGCATCTGCGGGAGCTTGCGGTGCCCGGCGAACCCTTTGTGCTGCTCGATTCGCGGCCTGGCCGGGAGTTCATCGCCACCAGCGGCCTCGTCGGCCCGGACGGCGTTGACAGCAATGGCCGCGCCAACTGGCGAGCCGGCACCGCGAGCCACGCCCTCGCCGATGGCGCCAACGAGCTGGTCGTCGACCTGCGTCTGGCCACCGAGGACAATGTCGATATCACCAAACGCTTCCGCTTCACCCGGGGCAGCCACCTCGTCGACATTGAATTCCTGGTCGAAAACGGCTCCGGGGCGGCTTGGCGGGCCAATCCCTTCGGGCAGATCCGCCGCCACGATTTCTCCGACCCAAGCGCCGGCAGCCGCTTCACCCGGACCTACCTCGGCTACGTCATCACCAGCGCGGACGATCCCTACCGGGAACTCGATTTCGACGACATCGCCGAAGCGCCGTTCTCGCTGCAGCAGGAAGGTGGCTGGGTGGGCCTCAGCCAGCATTATTTCCTTTCCGCCTGGGTGCCCCGAACCGACAGCATGAACAGCTACACGCTGCGCCGCGGCGACAACGGCCAGTTCATCGGCGAATTCGTCGGCGCGGCGCTGGAAATCGCGCCCGGCGCCGCCGGCGCGACCGGCATGCGCTTCTACGCCGGGCCGAAGGATCAGTACACACTCGCCGAAATCTCCCCCAACCTCGACCTCACGGTGGACTACAGCTTCCTTTGGTTCCTGGCGGCGCCGATCTACTGGCTGCTGCGGCAAATCGATTCTTTCGTCGGCAATTACGGGGTCTCAATCATCGTGCTGACCTTGGTCGTCAAGGCGATTTTCTACAAGCTGTCCGAAACCCAGTACCGGTCGATGGCGGGGATGCGCCGTTTGATGCCAAAATTGCAGCAGTTGCGCGAACGCCACGGCGACGACCGCATGAAAATGCAACAGGCGACGATGGATCTCTACAAGAAGGAGAAAATCAACCCCTTCGGCGGCTGCCTGCCGCTGCTGGTGCAGATGCCGGTTTTCATCGCCCTCTACTGGGTGCTGATGCAAAGCGTCGAGTTGCGCCACGCGCCCTTCTTTCTATGGATCGAGGATTTGTCGGTGCGCGACCCGTTCTTCGTCCTGCCCCTGCTGATGGGGGCGACGATGTTCCTGCAAATGCGCATGAGCCCGGCGCCGGCCGACCCGATGCAGGCCCAGATCATGCGCCTGATGCCGGTTATGATGACCGTGCTTTTCCTCTGGTTTCCCTCCGGGCTCGTGCTGTACTGGCTGACCAACGGCTTGCTGAGCATCCTGCAGCAGTGGTACATCACCCGCAAGATCGACGCCGAGTCCGCCGCCGCCAAATAGAAACCGCGCCCTCCCGGGCCCCAGCCCAAATCCAAGCCCAATGATGGACGAAGATATCATCTGCGCCATCGCCACCGCGCCGGGCCGCGCCAGCATTGGCGTCCTGCGCATTTCCGGCCCCTCGCTCGCCAGCCTGGCGGGCGACCTGATCGGTTTCGCGCCCAAACCCCGCCAAGCCCATTACTGCGACTTCCGCGGGGCCGGCGGCGCGGTGCTCGACCAGGGCATCGCGCTGTTTTTCCCCGCGCCCAACTCGTTCACCGGCGAAGACGTGCTCGAATTGCAGGGCCATGGCGGGCGCGTCGTCCTCGAATCCCTGCGCGAGCGCGCGCTGTCGCTCGGGGCGCGGCAGGCCAGGCCAGGCGAGTTTTCCGAACGCGCCTTTCTCAATGGCAAGATCGATCTGCTGCGGGCCGAAGCCATCGCCGACCTGATCGACGCCGATTCCCGCCAAGCCGCCCGGTCGGCCGTTCGCACCCTCACCGGGGAGTTCTCCCGGCTGATCCACGGCCTTGGCGCGCATTTGACCGGATTGCGGGTGATGATCGAAAGCGCTATCGATTTCAGCGACAGCGATATCGAGGTGCTTGAGCCGGAACAACTGCGGCAGGGCCTCGAAGACGCCATTGGGCAGCTTGAGCGGATTCGCGGCCGCGGCCGCCAAGGCGCCCTGCTAAACGAGGGTGTCAATGTCGTGCTCGCGGGTCAGCCCAATGCCGGCAAATCGAGCCTGATGAACGCGCTGTCCGGCGAGCGGGCGGCGATTGTCGCGCCGATTCCCGGCACCACCCGGGATGTGCTTTCCCGCCGCATCGAGATCGACGGCCTGCCCATGCAGCTAACCGACACCGCCGGCCTGCGGCGGACCGGCGATCCAGTCGAGCGGGAAGGGGTCGATCGCGCCCGGGAGGCGATGGCCGGCGCCGACCTGATCCTGCTTGTGGTCGATGCGTCGCGGCTCGCCAATCCCGGGGCGGCAATCTCCGCGGCGGAAATCGGCGCGGCCCTGGAATCGCTCGCGGAGCCGCCACCAGCGGGTGAAGAGCCGGAGGGCCTGCTTGGGCGAACCACCATCGTGCTGAACAAGATCGACTTGCTTGGATGGGAGCCAAAGCAAACCGAAGTCTGCTTCGGTGGAACCAGTCTGCCGCTGGTCCAACTCAGCGCCTTGCGGGCCGCTGGCCTCGGCCTGCTAGCGGAGCATTTGAAAGACTCAATCGCCTATGAAGGCGGGGAGGACGCCTTCGCCGCCAGGGGCCGCCACCTCGAGGCCATCGACGAGGCCGGGAAGCAATGCGGGGCGGCGCTGGCCAACCTGCGCGGAGGGCATCCGCTTGAGTTGATCGCCGAAGACCTGCGGCTGGCCCAGGCCGCGCTGGGCCGCATCACCGGCGAAGTGACCACCGACGACCTGCTTGGCGAAATCTTCAGCCGCTTTTGCATAGGAAAATAGCGGGGCGGAGAACACGGCACACAGGCCGGGAAAAGCTGTGCGCAGACCGTTGGCAAGCCACCACGCGCTGGTGGACAAGCCGGGGATGGCGCGGGACAAGTTTTCCACCCGCGGCTTGTTGCCGAATCATCCATGCTTTGCGCATGGCTTGCTTCCGCCGAATCCCCATTTTCCGCACGGCTTGTGCCGACGCCAAACGCTTGTCGCAACGGCAAATAAGGCGGTTTTCAACAAGGTCAAGCCAAGCCTGCTAGTACGGCTGCTATGTTTCCAATGTCTAAATAAATTCCTGAAAAGTTTTGAAGCTGTATAATTCGCTGTTCCTTGCAGCCGATCTTTCCCATTCCCATGCGCTACCGAGAGGAATTCGATGTGATTGTGGTTGGCGGCGGCCACGCCGGCACCGAGGCCGCGCTCGCCTCGGCGCGGCGGGGCGCGCGCACGCTGCTGGTGACCCACAACATCGAAACCATCGGCCAAATGTCGTGCAACCCCGCGGTGGGCGGAATCGGCAAGAGCCACCTGGTGCGGGAAATCGACGCCCTTGGCGGCGCCATGGCTGCGGCGGTGGACCGCGCCGGCATCCATTTCCGCGTGCTCAACGCCAGCAAAGGGCCGGCGGTGCGGGCCACCCGGGCCCAGGCCGACCGCGCGCTGTACCGGGCGGCGGTTCGCCGCATCGTTGAGAACCAGCCCGGGCTGTCGCTGCTGCAGCAGCCGGTGGACGACCTCATCATCGAGGGCGATCGCGCCGCCGGTGTCGTGACCGGCCTCGGCATCGAGATTCGCGCCGCCGCGGTCGTGCTCACCGCGGGCACCTTCCTCGCCGGCAGAATCCATGTGGGCTTGGCGGAGTCCGCCGGCGGCCGCGCCGGCGATCCGCCCGCGCTGGCCCTGGCGCGGAGATTGCGCGGATTGCCCTTCCGCGCCGAACGCCTCAAAACCGGCACCCCGCCGCGGCTCGACGCCAAAAGCCTCGACTTTTCGCTGATGGAAACGCAGCCGGGGGATGATCCCGCCCCGGCCATGTCTTTTCTTGGCCGCCGCGGGCGGCATCCGCGGCAGGTGGATTGCCACATCACCGCCACCAATCCCGCCTGCCATGAAATCATCCGCGGCGCCCTCGACCGCTCGCCGATGCACACCGGTGTGATCGAAGGTGCTGGCCCGCGCTATTGCCCGTCGATTGAAGACAAGGTGACGCGCTTCGCCGACAAGTCTTCGCACCAGATCTTCGTCGAACCCGAAGGCCTCGACACCGCCGAGATTTACCCCAACGGCATTTCCACCAGCCTGCCATTCGACGCCCAGGTCGAGATGGTGCGGCGAATCCGCGGCTTCGAGCGCGCCCATATCACTCGGCCGGGCTACGCGATCGAATACGATTTCTTCGACCCCAGGGATCTGCGTTATTCGCTGGAAAGCAAGTTCGTGCCGGGGCTGTATCTCGCCGGCCAGATCAACGGCACCACCGGCTACGAGGAAGCCGCCGCCCAGGGGCTGCTCGCCGGTTTGAACGCCGCCCGGGCCGCCGCCGGCGAGGATTGCTGGTGCCCCCGCCGCGACCAGGCCTACATCGGCGTGCTCGTCGATGATCTGATCCGGCTCGGAACCACCGAGCCCTACCGCATGTTCACCAGCCGGGCCGAATACCGGCTCAGCCTGCGCGAGGACAACGCCGACCAGCGCCTGACGCCGATCGGCCGGGAACTCAAACTCGTGGATGAGGCGCGTTGGCGCTTTTTCAACGAAAAGCGGGAGAGAATCGAAACCGAATTGCAGCGGCTGCGGGCCAGCCGCGTCCACCCGGCAAGCGAGGCGGGCACCCGCCTTGCGACCGTGTTGAAGCGGCCCCTGTCCCGCGAGCAAAGCCTGGCGGAATTGCTCGCCCGGCCCGAATTGAGCCATCGCCAACTCATCGAGCTTGCCGACACCGAACCTGGAGCTTTGCCGCGGCCCGATTCGCCGGCGGCGGAACAGGCCGCCGAGCAAGTTGAAATCCAGCTCAAATATCAAGGCTATATCGAGCGCCAGCGCGGCGAGATCGAGAAGCTGCGCCGGCAGGAGGACACCAGGGTGCCGGTGGATCTCGACTACGCCAGCCTGCCGGGCCTGTCCAACGAGCTGAAACAAAAACTGGCCGCGGCGAAGCCGGAGAATCTCGGCCGCGCGGCGCGGATTCCGGGCATGACGCCGGCGGCGCTGTCGCTCATCCTGGTGTATCTGAAAAGACACCAGCCAGCCCGGCGCAAGGCCAGTTGAACGATCGGGAATCCCCGCCCGAGACAGCGGATGGGCTGCTGGACGGGCTGCTCGCCGGTGCCGCCGCCATGGGCGTGAATCTGCCCGGGCAAAGCGCCCCGCGGCTGCTCGATTATCTGCGCCTGCTCGACAAATGGAACGCGAAGTTCAATCTTTCCGGTGTGGGCGGCCTCGGCCAGATGCTCGGGCGGCACTTGCTCGACAGCCTGTCCATCGCGCCGTGGACCCAGGGTGGAACCGTGGTTGACGCCGGCAGCGGCGCCGGATTGCCCGGCATACCGCTGGCGGTGTTGTTCCCGGCTAAGCGTTTCGTGCTCGTGGACAGCAATGGCAAGAAAGTCCGCTTCCTGTTCCAAGCCAAAATCGAACTCGGCCTGGCGAATGTCGAAGTGGCGCACCGCCGCATCGAGCAATACGGCGGCCCCGCCGATCTCGTTGTTTGCCGCGCCCTCGCGGGGCTGGCGGAAACCGCGGGGAAAACACGGCATTTGTTGTCGCGGGGGGCCATGCTTGTGGCGATGCGGGGACGCCACCCCGGCGCGGAACTCCCGCGCCTGCCGCGGGACTGCGAGGTGGCCTTCGTGAATCCGCTCCAGGTTCCCGGCGCCGGTTCCCGCCATGTCGTGGGCATCCGGCACCGCGGCCCGGCGGCGGAGCGCATTTGAACGACGACCGGACAGCACACTAGCAATGGGCGCGATTCTCGCCATCACCAACCAGAAAGGCGGCGTGGGCAAAACCACCACCGCGGTCAATCTCGCCGCCTCGCTCCACACGACCCGCAATTCGGTGTTGCTTGTCGACATCGACCCCCAGGGCAACGCCACCATGGGCTGCGGCGTCGCCAAGGGGTCGCTGGAAAACTCGGTCTGCGAGTGGCTGATGGGCGATGCGCCGGGCGGGGTGGTGTTGCGGTCGGGGGTAGACACCGGTTTCGACCTGATGCCCGCGAACGGCGACCTCGTTGCCGCCGAGGTTTGGCTGATGGGGAAGAACCACCTCGACACCCGGCTGCGCGGGTTGCTCGCGCCGCTGCGCGCCGCCTATGACTTCATCCTCATCGACTGCCCGCCGGCGCTGAACATCCTCACGGTCAACGCCCTCACCGCCGCGGATGGCTTGGTGATACCCGTGCAGTGCGAGTACTATGCCCTTGAAGGGCTGTCGGCGCTCGTGGAAACCGTTGAGGCGGTCCGCTCGCGGTCGAACCCGAAGCTGAAAATCGAAGGCATCGTCCGCACCATGTACGACCGCCGCAACCGCCTGACACTTGAGGTCAACTCGCAGTTGTTCGAGTATTTCGGCGACGCCGTGTTTCAGACCGTCGTGCCGCGCAACGTCAGGCTGGCGGAGGCGCCGAGCTTCGGCCAATCGGCCCTGGGCTACGACCGGCGGTCCCGGGGCGCGATGGCCTATCTGGCGCTTGCCGGCGAATTGCTGCTCCGGCGCGAACGCGCGTCGCCGACCCAAACACAATTCCAAGAACAGTCCGATAGAGGCGGATAGAAACATGGCGAAAAAACTGGGCCGGGGGCTTGAGGCCCTGCTGGGCAACCGCGACCGGGACGCCGTGTCGGCGCTGATGGCGGATCGCGGGGAACAAGCGGAAGGACGGTCGGAAGCCGCCGCGCCCCTGCGCGAAATCCCGGTGGATTTGATCCAGCCCGGCCCATTCCAGCCGCGCCGGGACATGAGCGCCCAAGCGCTGGAAGAACTCGCCCAATCCATCGACCGCCAGGGGGTAATGCAACCCGTGGTGGTTCGGCCCCTTGATTCGGGCCGCTTCGAGTTGATCGCCGGCGAGCGCCGCTGGCGCGCCTGCCAGCTCAGCCGGCGCGCATCGATCCCCGCCATCGTCAAACCGGTCTCGAACCGGGACGCCATCAGCATGGCGCTGATCGAGAACATCCAGCGCGAAGACTTGAGCCCACTCGAACAGGCCCTCGCCCTGCGGCGGCTGATTGAGGAATTCGGCCTGACCCAGCGGGAAGCCGCCAATGCCGTTGGAAAATCCCGCGAATCCGTGGCCAACCTGCTGCGGCTGCTCAGCCTCGAAGCCGAAACCCGCCAACTGCTCGGGGAAGGCAAGCTCGAACTCGGCCACGCCAAGGTGCTCCTCGGCGTCGAAGGCCCCGGCCAGGTGAAACTCGCCCGCGAAGTCGTCCGCAAAAACCTGACCGTGCGCCAAACCGAGAAACTCGTCCGCCGCCATCAGGCCCAAACCGAAAACCGCGCCTCCCCCGCAACCCGCAAAGACTCCGACCTGCTGCGCCTCGAAGAATCCCTCAGCGAAAAACTCGGCTCCCGCGTGGCCATCCAACACACCGCCAAAGGCAAAGGCAAACTCATCATCAACTACAACAACCCAGAAGAACTAGAAGGCATCCTCTCCCACATCAACTGACTCCCTCCGCTCCCCACCCCGCGCCAAGCAACTTGGACACGCCTCAAGGCAAGCGCGGTCGGTTTCGGGTTTCCGCGTCGTTGAGACTGAGCGTGCCATGGATGGGCGAGGGCAAGCGTTTACGAAGCGCAGCTTCGTGCGCAGTCCCGAGCGCCGCCGAGCTATGCTCGGTGGCCGGATCGAAAGCGAAGTCGAACCGATTCTCGCCTCGTCATGGATGACGAGGCGAGATTAAGCGCAAACCCGAAACCGGCCACGCTTGCCGTCCCAATCGAAGCCAAAACCCAAGTTGCTTGACACCCGCTTACTCCCTATAATGCGCCTGCCCCGGCGGTAGCCACCCGATGGCGTGCTTCACGTGCGGCCTTACAAGGTCATCTTGGCGCAATTGATCGGCCCGGCCCTGCTTGCCGCCACTTTTCTGTGGACGACAAACGCTGCCATCGCCATCAGCGTGCTCGCGGGGGGTCTGATCAGCGCCTTGTCGAACAGCTATTTCGCGGTGCAGGCGTTCCGCCACGAAGGGGCCGACAACGCGGACAAGGTCGTCAGGGGTTTTCTGAAAGGAGAGCTCGGCAAGATCGTGATCGTGATCGCGCTGTTTGCCCTGAGCTTCCGGTTTCTGGAAGACCTGAACGTGGTGGCGCTGTTTTCGGGGTTTCTGTTCGCCCATTTCGTTGGCATATCGGCGACAGGCTGGATGATCCGCGGTCCAGCCGGCAAGCCGCGTTGAACATCTCACAATCCGGCGGAAACGGAAAGAAACGCAACCATGGCAGAGGCAGGCGCTGAATCGCAGACGGTTCAGGAATACATCGTTCACCACCTGTCGAATCTCACCTGGGGCCGCCATCCCGACGGCCACTGGGGATTCGCCCATACCCCGGAGGAAGCCGCGGACATGGGCTTCATGGCGATCCACGTCGACAGCATGGGTTGGTCGATCGGCCTTGGCGCCGCCTTTCTGCTCTGGTTCCGCCGGGTGGGGCTGCGCGCCTCGGCGGACAGCCCCGGCGCGATCCAGAATTTCGTCGAGAGCATTTTCGAGTTCGTCGACAACCGCGTCACCGAAGGCTTCAACCACCAGAACAACCTCATCGGCCCACTCGCGCTGACCGTGTTCGTCTGGATCCTGCTGATGAACGCCATGGATCTGGTGCCAGTGGACTGGATCACCGGCATCGCCGCCTGGGTCGGCGACCGGGTGTTCGGCTTCTACCACATGCCATTCAAGATCGTGCCCACCACCGACCCGAATATCACCATGGGCATGTCGCTGAGCATTTTCGCGCTCATCATCTGGTATTCGATCAAGCACAAGGGTCTTGGCGGCTTTTTCGGTGAACTCGCCTTCCACCCCTTCGGCAAGTGGATGATGCCCTTCAATTTGATGATCGAGATTCCCACGCTGATCGCCAAGCCGATTTCCCTTGGGCTGCGGCTGTTCGGCAATCTGTACGCGGGGGAATTGCTGTTTCTGCTGATAGCTGGCCTGCTCGGGCTGTACCAGCTGCCGGCGCACTTTGCCTGGGCGGTTTTCCACATCCTCGTGGTGCCGCTGCAGGCCTTCGTTTTCATGATGCTGACCATTGTCTACCTCAATGCGGCGCATGAGCCGGCCCATTGAGTGGACTGACCGCAACAGGCCCGAGACAACCGACAAAACCCCCGGAGGAAAAGATGGAAATGATATTGGCTTTCACCGTGCTTGGCGTGCTGCTCGTGCTCGGCATGGGCGCCCTCGGCACCGCGATCGGCTTCGGCATTCTCGGCGGCAAGTTCCTGGAAGGATCCGCCCGCCAGCCCGAACTCGCGCCACAGCTGCAGGGCCGCATGTTCCTGGTTGCCGGCCTGATCGACGCGGTAACCATGATCGGCATCGGCATCGGCATGTGGTTCACCTTCGCCAACCCCTATCTGGCGGCCCTCGCGGGTTGACAACCGTCCTGCCCGCGGGAGGCTGAAGTGAACATCAATCTGACGATAATCGGACAGTCGATCGCGTTTGCGGTGTTTTGCTGGTTCTGCCTCCGCTACGTCTGGCCGCTGTTCGCCAATGTGCTCGAGGAGCGCCGGCGCACCATCGCCGAAGGGCTGGAAGCCGCGGCTGCGGCCGAGCGCAAGCTCGAAATCGCCAGCCGCGAGTCCGCCGAGCAGATCGGCGAGGCGAAGAATTCCGCCGCCGGCATCATCGAACAGGCCAACCGGCGCGCCGCCCAGATCGTAGACGAAGCCAAGCAGCAAGCCCATGTCGAAGCCGAGCGCATCATGGTGGCCGCCCAGGCCGAAATCGAACAGGAAGCCACCCGCGCCAAGGAAGAGCTGCGCGCCCAGGTTTCGGTGATCGCCTTGGCCGGCGCCGAGAAAATCCTCGGCCAGACCGTGGACCGGGCGGCCAACGAAGACATGCTCAGGCAATTGGCGGCGGAATTGTAGGTCGCGTTCATGGCGGAACCCATCACCCTGGCCCGGCCCTACGCTAGAGCGGCCTTCCAAGTCGCCCTCGCCGAAGGCGCGCTCGCCGACTGGTCGCGAATGCTCGGCGTGGCGTCCGCGGTGGCCAGCGCGACCGCGGTGCAAGCGGCGCTGACCGATCCGGGCCGCTCCTGGCGGGAAGCCGCAGACCTGTTCCGCGGCCTGTGCGGGGAAGAGCTCAGTCCAGCGGCGGTCAATCTGGTGAATCTGCTCGCGGAGAACAAGCGGCTGCTGCTGCTGCCGCAAATCCGTTCGCTGTTCGACGATCTCAAGGCCGGGCAGGAAAGATCGGTGGAGGTGGAATTCGTCACCGCCTTTCCCGTCGGCGAAGAGGTTGCCGCGAAACTCGGCGAGGCATTGCGGGCGCGGTTGCAACGCGAAATCAAACTCGGCACCCGTGTCGATCCCGCTTTGATCGGAGGCGCCGTGATCCGGGCCGGCGACCAGGTCATCGACAGTTCCATCCGGGGCAAGCTGGCCAAGCTGGCCGAAAATATGCGGAATTAAATCAGGAAACAGACATGCAACAACTGAATCCCGCGGAAATCAGTGAAATCATCAAGCAGCGGATCGAAAGCCTCGACACTTCGGTTCAGGCCCGCAACGAGGGCACCATCGTCAGCGTCATGGACGGCATCATCCGCATCCACGGCCTGACCGAAGTCATGTATGGCGAGATGATCGAGTTCGAGGGCGGCGTCTACGGCATGGCGCTGAACCTCGAGCGCGATTCGGTGGGCGCGGTGGTGCTCGGCGACTATCTCGACCTCAAGGAGGGCCAGGGCTGCCGCTGCACCGGCCGCATCCTCGAAGTGCCGGTGGGCCCCGAACTCGAAGGCCGCGTGGTCGATGCCCTCGGCCGGCCGGTGGACGGCAAAGGCCCCATCGGCGCCGGCCTGACCGACGCCATCGAAAAAGTGGCGCCGGGGGTGATCGCGCGGCAGTCGGTGTCCCAGCCGGTGCAGACCGGGCTCAAGTCCATCGACTCGATGACACCCATCGGCCGCGGCCAGCGCGAACTCATCATCGGCGACCGCGAGGTTGGCAAGACCGCCATCGCCATCGACACCATCATCAACCAAAAAGGCAAGAAACTGAAGTGCGTCTACGTCGCCGTGGGCCAAAAAGCCTCGTCCATCGCCAACGTCGTGCAGAAGCTCGAGGAACACGGCGCGATGGAATACACCGTGGTTGTTTCCGCCAGTGCCTCGGACCCGGCGGCGATGCAGTTCATCGCGCCCTATTCCGGCTGCACCATGGGCGAGTACTACCGCGACCGCGGCCAAGACGCCCTGATCATCTACGACGACCTGACCAAGCAAGCCTGGGCGTACCGGCAAATTTCCCTGCTGCTGCGCCGCCCGCCGGGGCGGGAAGCCTACCCGGGCGACGTGTTCTACCTGCATTCGCGGCTGCTTGAGCGCGCCTCCCGGGTCAACGCCGGTTATGTGGAGCAGTTCACCAAGGGCGAGGTCACCGGCGCCACCGGCTCGCTCACCGCCCTGCCGATCATCGAAACCCAGGCCGGAGACATCTCCGCCTTTGTTCCAACCAACGTGATCTCGATTACCGACGGCCAGATCTTCCTCGAAACCGACCTGTTCAACTCGGGCATCCGCCCGGCGATGAACCCGGGCATCTCGGTTTCGAGGGTGGGCGGCGCGGCCCAGACCAAAATCATCAAGAAGCTCGGCGGCGGCATCCGCATCTCGCTCGCCCAGTACCGCGAACTCGCGGCCTTCGCGGCCTTCGCCTCCGACCTCGACGACGACACCCGCTCGCGGCTCGAACACGGCCAGCGCGTCACCGAGCTGATGAAGCAGAAGCAGTATTCGCCGCTGTCGGTCGCCGAAATGGCGGTTTCGCTCTATGCCGCCAACGAGGGCTACCTGCGCGATGTGGCGCTCAACAAGGTGCTCGATTTTGAAAGCGCCCTGCTCGCCTACATGAACAGCGAGCACGGCGAGCTGCTCGCCCACATCAACGCCAGCGGCGACTTCAACGACGAAATCGACGCCAAATTCAAGGCGGCCATCGAGCAGTTCAAGGCCACCCAGACCTGGTAGGGCGCGCGGCAGGCCCAGGCGGCAACCAAGACAGGCAAGAGGCACCATAAGCAATGGCCCGAGGCAAGGAAATCCGCAACAAGATCTCGAGCATCCGCAACACGCAGAAGATCACCAAGGCGATGGAGATGGTTTCCGCCAGCAAGATGCGGAAGGCCCAGGAGCGCATGCGCCTCGGCAAACCCTACGCCAGGCATATCCGCGAAATGATCGGCCATATCGCGACCTCCTCCTCGGAGTACCGCCACGGCTATTTCGAAAATCGCCAAGTGCGCCGGGTCGCCTACATCGTCGTCTCAACCGACCGGGGGCTTTGCGGTGGCCTCAACATCAACGCCTTCAAGGCCACCGTCGCCTCGATGCGCGAATGGCATGAGCGCGACATCGGCATCGACATCTGCACCATCGGCGCCCGGGCGGCGACGTTTTTCAACAAATTCGGCGGCAATGTGGTCGCCGCGGTGCGGCAGCTCGGCGACCAACCCGAGGTGGCCGATGTCATAGGCGCGGTCAAGATCACCCTCGACAAGTTCGACTCCGGGGAGATCGACAAACTGTTCGTCATCGGCAATGAATTCGTCAACACCATGTTGCACCGCCCCACGGTGGCGCAACTGCTGCCGCTGCTGCCGGCGGAGGATGAATATCTCGGCCACCACTGGGACTACCTCTACGAGCCCGACGCCAAGGAATTGCTCGATGGCCTGCTGCTGCGCTACATCGAATCCCAGGTGTACCAGGCGGTGGTCGAGAACATCGCCTGCGAACAGGCGGCGCGGATGATCGCGATGAAGAACGCCTCGGAGAACGCCGGCGATCTCATGGACGAGCTCGAACTCGCATACAACAAGGAGCGCCAGGCGGCGATCACCCAGGAATTGTCCGAAATCGCCGCCGGCGCGGCGGCGGTTTGAATGTCAAAACCTATTCAACGCAAAGGTCAAGCACAAGGGTCAAAAACATGAGCAGCGGTCGAATCGTACAAATCATCGGCGCCGTCATCGACGTGGAATTCGAGCGGGAAAGCGTTCCCCAGGTGCTCGACGCCCTCACCATCAACGACAGCGACATCACGCTGGAAGTGCAGCAGCAGCTCGGCGACGGCGTCGTGCGCACCATCGCCCTCGGCAGCACCGAGGGGCTGCGGCGGGGCCTGGCGGTCACCGACACCGGCGGGCCGGTAACGGTTCCCGTGGGGGTGGAAACCCTCGGCCGCATCATGGATGTGCTCGGCCGCCCCATCGACGAGCGCGGTCCCATCGGTGAAAAGGAGCGCATGCCGATCCACGCCAAGGCGCCGAGCTACGAGGAGTTGTCGATCACCAACGAATTGCTCGAAACCGGCATCAAGGTGATCGATCTCGTCTGCCCCTTCGCCAAGGGCAGCAAGGTGGGCTTGTTCGGCGGCGCCGGTGTCGGCAAGACCGTGAACATGCTCGAGTTGATCAACAACATCGCCACCGAGCACAGCGGACTGTCGGTTTTCGCCGGTGTCGGCGAGCGCACCCGGGAAGGCAACGACTTCTACCACGAGATGCAGGAATCCGGCGTCATCGACCTCAAGGGCGAATCCAAGGTGTCGATGGTGTACGGGCAGATGAACGAGCCTCCCGGCAACCGCCTGCGGGTGGCGCTGAGCGGCTTGACCATGGCCGAGAAGTTCCGCGACGAGGGCCGCGACGTGCTGCTCTTCATCGACAACATCTACCGCTACACACTCGCCGGAACCGAAGTGTCGGCGCTGCTCGGCCGCATGCCCTCCGCCGTGGGCTACCAGCCCACCCTTGCCGAGGAGATGGGCGCCCTGCAGGAGCGCATCACCTCGACCAAGGCGGGCTCGATCACTTCGGTGCAGGCGATCTATGTCCCCGCGGACGACCTCACCGACCCCTCGCCGGCCACCACCTTCGCCCACCTCGACGCCAAAGTGGTATTGTCCAGGGACATCGCCGCCCTCGGCATTTATCCCGCGGTGGACCCGCTCGATTCCTCCTCGCGGCAACTCGACCCGCTCGTCATCGGCCAGGAACACTACGACGTGGCCAGCGGCGTGCAATCGGTCTTGCAGCGCTACAAGGAACTCAAGGACATCATCGCGATTCTGGGCATGGACGAGCTTTCCGACGAGGACAAGCAAACTGTTGGCCGGGCGCGGCGCATCTCGCAATTCCTGTCGCAACCGTTTACCGTTGCGGAAGTGTTCACCAACGCCCCCGGCAAGTATGTGCCGCTGAAAGACACCATCGCCGGCTTCAAGGGCATTCTCGAAGGCAAGTACGACCACATTTCCGAGCAAGCCTTCAGCATGGTGGGCACCATCGACGAGGCGGTCGAGAAAGAGGAGCGCCTGAAAGCGCAGCGCCAGGCCGCGTAAGCGGCCCAAAAACGTGTAGCGTAGCGGCCCCTGAAAGTAGCAGCCTGAATCGAAACCTGAACGGCGGCGAAACCTGGAACCGACATCATGGCCAAGACCATTCAGTGCGATATCGTCAGCGCCGAGAAGAGCATCTTCTCCGGCGAGGTGGCCTTCATGGTCGTCGCCGGCAACATGGGCGAGCTTGGCATCGCCCCCGGCCACGCGCCCCTGCTCACCGACCTGCTTCCCGGCCCGGTGCGGCTCGATTTCGCCGATGGCACGGAGGAGGTGTTCTACGTCTCCGGCGGCTTTCTCGAAGTGCAGCCAAGGCAGGTCACCCTGCTCGCGGACACCGCCGCCCGGGCCGGCGATGTCGATGAGGCCGCGGCGCGCAAAGCACTCGAGGACGCCCAGCGCGCCATCGCCAATCAGGACGCCGAATTCGAGTATTCCGCCGCCGCCATCCAACTCGCCGAGGCCGCGGCCCAGCTCCGGGCGCTGCGACAGATCCGCAAGGATCGGAACTAACCCGCCCAACACCAGCCACACGGCGCGAATCCCGGAATGAAGCCGACACTGGAAATCATCATTCTGGCGGCGGGCAAGGGCAGCCGGATGCGCAGTTCCCTGCCCAAGGTTCTGCATCGGCTCGGCGGCCGCCCCCTGCTCGCCCATGTGCTGGAAACCGTGGCCAGCCTCGATCATTCCGGCATCCACGCGGTGATTGGCCATGGCGCCGAGCAGGTTCGCCGCGCATTCGATTCCGCCGATTTTCCTTTCCCCGGCCCGAATTGGGTGCTGCAAGAGCGGCAGCTCGGCACCGGCCACGCCGTGCAACAGGCCCTGCCCTCGGTCAAGGCCGATGCCGTGCTCGTGCTCTGCGGCGATGTGCCGCTGGTGCGCCGGGAAACCCTGAACCGCTTAGCCGCGCTCGCCGACGCCGAAACCCCCATCGTGCTGACCCTCAACACTGACCGGCCCGAAGGTTTCGGCCGCATCGTGCGCGGGCCGGACGGCGGCATCGAGGCCATCGTCGAGGACCGCGAAACCAGCCCGGAGCAGTGGCGCATCGGCGAAGTCAACAGTGGCATAATGTTGCTCCCCGCGGCGCGGCTGCGGCGCTGGCTTGGACAGCTCGACCGCGAAAACGCCCAGGGCGAATACTACCTGACCGATGTCGTCGCCATGGCCCGGGCCGAAGGCTCGCCGGTGCGTGCGCTGAGCATCGACGACGGCCGGGAAGTCCAAGGCGTGAACGACCCCGCCCAACTCGCGGCGCTCGAAAGGCATTACCAGATGGGCAAGGCGGAACAGTTGCTCGCGGCGGGCGTGCGGCTTGCGGACCCGGCGCGCATCGATGTGCGCGGGGAAGTCGCGGCCGGCAAGGATGTGGAAATCGACGTCAACGTCGTTTTCGAGGGCAAGGTCAGCCTTGGCGAGGGCGTCCGCATCGGCCCCAACTGCGTGGTCAAGGACGCCAGCATCGCCGCGGGAACCGAACTGCTCGCCGGGACCTGCGTCGACGGCGCGGCCGTCGGCGCCGGATGCAGCATCGGCCCCATGGCCCGGCTGCGCCCGGGAACCGAACTCGGCGACCGGGTTAAGATCGGCAATTTCGTCGAAACCAAAAACGCCCGGCTCGGCAACGGCGCCAAGGCCAACCACCTTTGCTATCTCGGCGATGTTGAGATAGGCGAAAACGCCAACATCGGCGCCGGAGTGATCGTCTGCAACTACGATGGAAACAAAAAACACCACACGGTGATTGGCAACCGCGTCTTCGTCGGCTCCAACAGCGTTCTCATCGCCCCGGTGCGCCTGCGCGACGATGCCTTCGTCGCCGCCGGCTCGGCGATCGGCAGCGAAGTGCCCGCCGGCAATCTCGCCGTGGGCCGCGCCCGCCAGCGCAATATCCCGCACTGGAAACGCCCCGGCGGGCGCTGACTCGCCCATGTGCGGCATAATCGGCGCCATCTCCCGGCGAAACGTCGCCGATATCCTTCTCGAAGGGCTGAAGCGGCTCGAATACCGCGGCTATGATTCCGCCGGCGTCGCCTTGGTCGATGAAGCGGAGCCGGGCATCGCCACGGTCAAGACCGTCGGCAAGGTCGCCAAATTGATTGCGGCGGCGAAAGCAAGCCGCGCCGCCGGCAATCTCGGCATCGCCCATACCCGCTGGGCGACCCACGGCGGAATCACCGCGGCCAACGCCCATCCCCACGGCTCCGGCGGCCGCATCGCCTTGGTCCACAACGGCATCATCGAAAACCACGAAGAGCTGCGGGGGGAACTGCGCGATGCCGGCTACCGCTTCGCCACCGAAACGGATACCGAGGTCATCGCGCACCTGATCCATCAAGCGTTGGAGCGCGGCCGCGGCGGCCTGTTCGAGGCAACCGCCGCCGCCGTGGGCCGGCTGCGCGGCGCCTATGGGCTTTGTGTGATCGACCGGGTGCAGCCAGACCGCATCGTCGTCGCCCGCAGCGACATGTCGCTCGTGATCGGTGTCGGCATCGGCGAGAATTTCGTCGCCTCCGACGCCACAGCCCTCGGCCAGGTGACCGACCGCTTCATTTATCTCGAGCAGGGCGATCTCGCGCAACTGACCCGCGATGGCATCGAAATCCACAACCGCGGCAAGCCAGTGGAAAGAGAGACAACGACGCTCGGCGGCAACACCGTGGCCGCGGACCAGGGCCGCCACCGCCACTTCATGCGCAAGGAAATCTTCGAGCAGCCCCAAGCCATCCGCGACACACTCTCTGGCCGCGTCAGCGGGGACCGCGTGCTCGAAGAGGCTTTCGGCGTCGCTGCCGGCAAAATCTTCGGCCAGGTCCGCCAGGTGCAAATCGTCGCCTGCGGCACCAGCCACCACGCCGGGCTCGTTGCCAAGTGCTGGTTTGAGTCAATCGCCCGGATGCCCTGCCAGGTCGATATCGCCAGCGACTACCGCTACCGCGACATCATCGTCCAGCCCGGCACGCTGTTTGTGGCGATATCGCAATCCGGCGAAACCGCCGACACCCTCGCCGCCCTGCGCCACGCCGCCAGCCTCGGCCATGTGGCGACGCTGGCGATCTGCAATGTGGCGACGAGTTCCCTCGTGCGCGAGGCGGATTTCCGCCTGCTGACCATGGCCGGCCAGGAAATCGGCGTCGCCTCTACCAAGGCCTTCACCACCCAGTTGGCGTTGCTGCTCATCCTTGCCATCGCGCTCGGCCGCCGCGGCGGATTGTCCGCCGCAGACGAGGCAAGCCTCGTCGCCGACATCAACCGCCTCCCCGGGCTGGTCGATGCGGCCCTGCAGCGCGACGGTCGGATTCGCCAGCTCTCGCGGCAGTTCTCCAACAAGCGCCACAGCCTGTTTCTCGGCCGCGGCATCCAATATCCCGTGGCCAAGGAGGGCGCGCTCAAACTCAAGGAAATTTCCTACATCCACGCCGAAGCCTATCCCGCCGGCGAACTCAAGCACGGCCCTCTCGCCCTCGTCGACAGCGACATGCCGGTCATCGCGGTGGCGCCGAACAACGACCTGCTCGACAAGCTGCGCTCCAACCTCTCCGAAGTCAGCGCCCGGGGCGGCAAGCTCTATGTTTTCGCCGACGAAGGCATCGGCCTCGAAAGCGAACCCGGCTGCAAGGTCATCCATCTCCCCCGCTGCCCCGAAGTGCTCGCCCCCATCGTCTTCACCATCCCCCTGCAACTGCTCGCCTACCACGTCGCCATCATCAAAGGCACCGACATCGACCACCCCCGCAACTTGGCCAAATCCGTCACCGTCGAGTGATTCGCCCATGGCAAGCGCCCCGGGTCAATCCACAACCGGGCCGTCGCTGAACAAGTCGAGGTAGGGATAGTAGCGGAACACGCGATTGCGTTGCTGGCCGGTGATTTCCCGCAGCAGCCCGAGGTTCGCGAAGCGGGTAACCAGATTGTTGGCGCCCGCATAGGTAATGTCGAGGAGTTGCCTGATAGTCTCGACCGTTACGATGGGGCGTTGGTAGAGATGCTCAAGGATGCGATGGCCGTTGCCGGCGGCCCTGCCGAGTTTCTGGGTTACAAGGCCGCGATGCTCCTCCCGCAGAGCGAGGATTTTGCGCGCGGTTTCCGTGGCTTCGCGGCTCACGCCGAGGACGCCATCGACAAAGAATCCCAGCCAGCCCTCCCAATCGCCTTGATCGCGCACCGCCTGAAGTCGCTGATAGTAGGCTTCGCGGTGTTGCTTGAAGTAGTGGGAGAGATAAAGCACGGGGTGCTGGAGAATATCTTGTTGGCAGAGGAGGAAGGTGATGAGCAGGCGTCCCACGCGCCCGTTCCCGTCGAGAAAAGGATGAATCGTTTCGAACTGCGCATGGGCGAGACCGATTTGAACCAGCGCCGGCAGGCCGCCCGGGTCGTTCAGGAAACGCTCAAGGGCGCCGAGCGCGGGAGCCACCTCATCCGCTGGCGGAGGCACGAAGACGGCTTCCCCCAAACCGCATCCAGGCGGTCCAATCCAGTTCTGGGAGCGGCGCAGTTCACCTGGGGTTAACTTGCTCCCGCGCGCCCCGGCCATGAGGATTTCATGGATCTCCCGGATCAGGCGGATGCACACGGGGAGGCTCTCAAGGCGCTCAAGACCGTGGTGCATGGCCCGGGTATAGTTGATCACCTCATTGACATCGGCGGGCCGATTCGGCGTGAAGATGTCGGCTTCCGCGGCGAGCACATCCTGCAGGGAGCTTTGGGTGCCTTCGATCTGGCTGGAAAGCACGGCTTCCTTGCGCACGTACATCCACACAAAAAGGTTCGGGTTCGGGAGGGTTTGGATGGAGCCGTCGAGTCGCCCCAAAGCGCGGTCGGCCTGAGACAGCAGGCGTTGAAAATCGCCCTCCAGCAGGACTGGCGGGTTGGGCGGTAGTGGTTGTGGCATAAAGGCGCGGTAGCCGGTTGTTTGGCTTCGGTAGCGCCCGGCCCTGAAGCGCGGGTCCATGGGATGAATATTCTCCAAGTGTTGAACTATGTGTTTACCAAGGCTGGACTTGAGCCCTTTATTAAACACTGCGTTCATCATAGAGCAATTCGGCATCCTTATGCAATGCAGCATTGCGTATTTCACCACCACGCGACCCCTTTCAGCACTTTGGATCGCCGGGATGGACTGGAGAGCGCTCGCATCCGCGAAATCGAACTGCGCGAAGCGGGCGGCCCGCCCGCGTGATAAGCTTGCCGGGACGAGGCAACCCCGGCAGCGCGATGCAACGGCGCCCGCTTCCCACCGGCATTCAATCCTTCCAGCGGCTGCGGGAGAAAGGCTGCTATTACGTTGACAAAACCCCGCTCATCGCCGAGTTGATTGAGCGCGGCGACCACTATTTCCTGTCGCGCCCGCGCCGGCCAGGACCGGGTCGAGGTGATCCGCTCGGGCAATGCCCTGCTCGACCTGCTCGGCGCTGGCGATTTCGAGGGTTTCGCGGAAAGGCTCAAAACCTATCTGGCCGGGGTTCCCCACCAGTGGTATGAAACCGGCGGGATCGACCGCTTCGAGGCGCATTACGCGAGCATGCTGTGCCTGTGTTTCCGCGCCGTTGGCGCCGACCTCGCCGTGGAGGATTCCTCAAGCCGTGGCCGCGCCGACATGGTCGTATTCCACGCCGGCCAGGTCTTCGTGCTCGAATTCAAGATGGCCGCGGACAGCGAGCCGCCCCAGGCCGCGCTCGACCGGGCAATCAAGCAAATGCGCGAGCGCGGCTACGCCGACAAATACCACAGCCGCGGCAACCCCATCCAACTCCTCGCCGCGGTGTTCAGCCAAAACCAGCGCAACCTGCTGGCACTGCGCGCCGAATGCGCCTGATTGGCTTGCGAGAGGCGGGATTTATTAATATTTGATAATATCAGGGGCCTTAATCGGGGACGCAGATATGCCTTCGAGTTACGCGGTTGGAAAGCAATTCGAATCCTTCATCCGCCAGCAAGTAGAGGCTGGGCGATATGCCACCGCAAGTGAAGTAGTGCGCGATGCGCTTCGCATGTTGAAGGACAGGGTAGAAGAACGAGAAATCGCCTTGGATGGGTTGCGTGTGGAATTGCAAAAGGGCCTCGTGCCCGGGAAGACTATCGAGGCGGAAGAAGTATTCAACCGTCTCAAGAAAAAGTATGCAAATCAATTGGATGCAAAGTCCAGATGAGCCTGCGGTTTTCCCGGCGAGCCGAGGAAGATCTTGAAAGCATCGGCGACTTTATCGCCAAGGATAATCCGGCAAGAGCGAAAAGTTTCGTGGAAGAGCTTCAAGAACGATGCCAAGAAATGCTGCGAAACCCCGCCGCCTTCCCGCTTCGCCCCGAGCTTGGTCCCGGGCTCCGGGTCGGCGTGCATGATAAATATTTGATTTTTTTCACGTCGGCAGATGAGGAGATAATGGTGGCCAGAATCCTCCATGGGGCCAGAGACCTTTCAAAACTGCTGAGTCTTTAGCTGCTAAGCCAAGCCAGATCAAAAAATCTGACCCAGCAGGTACTGCTCGTCCAGTGTATCCACGAGTTGAAGCGTGGAGACAACATGCTGTGCCTCCTCGCATCGCCAGAAGGTTTTATCAACAAGCTGTTGCTCAGAGCGGAGCGCGTCTGGAATCCAGATAGGCAAGACCATGGGTCAGTCCAGAAATCGTCTTGATCTTCTCCAGGGGACAACCGCCAAGCGCCCGGTTTTCGTTCCGCAGCCAAGTGCGGGCAACTTTGTCGTCGCCGCCCGTGATCGCATCAAGCGAGCGAAACAGGCGGACAAAAAGCGCGCCAAGCTCAAAGGCTTTTGAACCTTCCTCCAGCCGAAACTTATCCTTGCGCATCCGGGAAACGGTGGGCTCCGAAACCCCTAGAATCATGGCTAGATCTTTTCCCGAAAGGCCCAGCTTTTCAGCGGCGCGCACAACAGCTGTGGTCAATATCCGCGCTCGCTTCCGGTTATCCACTGCGAGTGTTTGTGACATGGGGCCTGCCCTTTCTGTTGAAAGGCCCACATCATTTCCTTGCTTGAGAAATCAAGATGGCGCCGGCACATCCAGTCGCGGCGCTTCCCGCGATGCAGATGTCACAAAGAACAGATCAAACAGGCTTGGTCTTCGGGATCGTCCTCGTCCGCATCGAGCAGGGCGTCCTGCCAGCGGCGGTTGCGGCCGGCGGAAGTGGCGATGAGGCCGGATTCCGCCCGGCGCTTTTCGGCCCGGGCGACGATTTCATCGAGCGCGCCTTCCTGGCTCCAGGTGTAGTTGCCGCCGCCAACCACGCGCTTGCTCGCGGTGTGGAGGTCGTAGCGTTCGCGCTTGCTGTTCTCGTATTGCTTCGCCCGCTCGTAGAGTTCCGGGTGGTTCTCCTTCAGCCCGAGCCACTCGTCCTGGCGCTGGAAGAAGCAAAAGTAGCAGCCCGAGCGCGAGCGCCATTTGTAGTATTCGGGGATGCCGACAGTCTCTTCGAGAAAGCGGAAGATGTCCGCCTTGACGATGCCGTCCTCGACGAAGGGAAACACCGCCTTGATGTTCGGCTTGTTGCTGATGTAGCCCTCGCGGTGCTCGTCGGCGCGGATGCCGACATAGGAAACAACCGCATCCTCCCCCACAAAATGCTCGAAGGGCCGAATCTTCATCAGGCGGGTGCACCAGCGCTGCCGCGCCGAGGGCAGCATGCCGTTGTGGACCCGCAGCCAGTGGTCGAACTCGCGCCCGGTGCTGAGGCGGACGATCTCCTTGCCGAGCCAGGTTTCGAGCTTGTCGAGGAATTCGTAGGCCTCTTTCAGCTCCGCCCCGGTGTCCGAGAAAAAGTACTCCACCCGCTCGCTGATTTCCGGGTAATGGTCCTTGAGATAAACCGCCAGCGCCGCGCTGTCCTTCCCCCCGGACAGCCCGAGCACATGCCGGGTCGATTCATCCCGCTGCTGCGGCAGTTGTGAGAAGTGCATTATGCTTTGCGGTTTTGAGCGGGCCGAACACCTTGTTCGTCCTCATCGGACTCTATCAGGTTTGACGGCTGATTGGACGATTTCCGCAGAAAGGAATCGACCACCCGCGCAAGCGCGGCAAGCTGCAAGTCCCGGCTGTCCGATTTGCCGAGCGCGGCTTCGATTTCCCGCTTGATCGCCTCGGAGTGCTCCTGCTTCTCCTGATCGATGGTGACAATCTCGTCGAGGAATTTCCCGCCGGTTTTCAATAACTTGAGCAGATACACATCGAAGTCCCGATTTCCGTCCAACTGGATTCTGCGCTCTTCGGCGGCGAGACGGTACAGATCGGCAAGCCGCCGGGCGAACTGGGCCAATTTGTATTCGGCCTCGTTGCGGTCGGAATCGGTCCATTTCGCGCTCGGCTTGTTGGCGAGGAGCATCAGGATGTTCTCGAACCACTGCTCGTCGGCATCCCCCTCGCGGTTGATCCGCAGCAGCAATCCGCGAAGGCCATGCACGTCCACAGTCTGATTTTCGAGGCCGTGGCAGCGTCCCCTGCTCTGCGCCCTCAAGTCGGCGAGCGGAAGTTTCGGGTTCAGGCCCACTGTTTCCGCAAGCCGCTGTTGCAGGGCGCCCTTCATTTTGCCGTGGGCGTTCTTGAACTCCCGCAGCACTTGTTTAAGTTGCTCCGCGAATCCCTCGATGCGCGAATCGGGGTCCGCCCCTTGATTCCGGTAATCGAGCGCCTTCGGCAAACCCTCGAATATCAGCTTGTTGGGCGACTTCGCGAGATTGAACGCCTCCCGGACGGCGAGCGCCTGCCGGGATAGTCCGGCGCGGGTCTTCAGTGTGTATTCCGGGAGCGCCTGCATGAACGCGGCGAGGGGCTTGGCAACCTCAAGTATGGACTTTGGTTGCGCCCCCCCGCTCACGACCTTGCGGTATTCCTCGAAGATGGACCTTCGCAGCCCCTGAATGCGGAACCGCTGCACCTGAAACATGTCGGGCCGCTTGACGAACCGCTCAAGTGCTTCGGGGGTGAAGCCGGGAATGTAGCGGCCATCCTCGTACAGCGCGATTTCGTATTCGTAAACGAGATAGACGCAAACCCAGAGAATGGGCAGTACCCCCGCCTTCACGCCATAGGGCTGGTTCATCAATTCGCTGTTGATGTCGGTGAACGGACGGGCGCTCTCTTCCGTGGTGGCCAGAAATTCCCCCACCCGCTTCCAGGCGTGGGTCAGCGAACTCTCCACTGGCGGCTCGCAAAGCTTCCAGCCCTCCTTTGTTTCGCGGTGAACCCCGGTCTCGCGCAGGGTTGCCCGATAGATCGCCTTCTCCGGCGGAAACTTCTTCGGGTTGATTCCCAGGTCTTCCTCGTTCACATGGGTCAGGAGCAGGGAGAGCAGGCGGTTGCGGGCCGCCGCGGCTTGGCCCGAAAGCTTGTCCCGGTTGATGAGCTCGTTGTGGATTTCGGGCGAATGGGGATAAATGTCTTCAAGCACCGAGGATAGCTTCGATTGGAATTGCCGGCGCGATGCGATGGGGATTCGTTTCGCCCCAAACCACCATTCCAGTTTCTGCGGATTGTCGAGCGTGTGCGCGATATGGCTTGCCTCGAATTGCTTGACCGTATCGAGCCGGGTTTCCAGTTCCTTGCGCGCCACGGGATCGTCGCCAAGCTCCTTCGCGCTTCTCTCTACCGCTTCGAGGGCGAGCCGTTCCGCAACCAGGGCCTTGAGCGCTTGGCCGGCATGGGAAGCCGCCACAAGCCCGAACTGCGCCAGATGTTTCCTGGCCCGCGTTTCGTACAGCTGCGAATCATCGCGCCCCGCGCTCAGGTAGAGGAATATCTGCGGGCTTCCCGTCGCCCCGGCTTTCTCCCAAGTCAATGCGTCTACGAATTTCACGCTGAAATAGCGCAGGGTGCCTTTTTCGATGCTGTATTTGCGGGCCACGATGGGCGCCACCGCCTTGTGCCGGGTCAGCTCTCCCGCGAGCGAGAATGGGCCTAGCTGGCTGGTCTCCTCCCGCAACCGCGACTCCAAGTCGAAGTCGCTGCCTTGCCAGACTCGGTATTCGTTGTTGAACTTGCGGTGGATCAGAACGGAAGCCTTTTGCAGGCTCTCCAAGTCCGATTTGGTCGATGGCCCATACACGGATTGCAGCAGGGTGCCGGAAGCGCGGATGCGCCCGCGGTTGCCCAGCAGGTTGATCAGCGCCACCGCCTTGAGGATCGCCATTTGTGGAGTGGAAACATCCACGACCCGTTCAACGGCGGATACCGATTCGGCCCAGCGGCGCTGGGTCAGGTAGTCGCCATAAATCGATTGCTGGTTGGCGAGGAAGTAATCAAACAAGTGGTCCGGGCGAATGAACTCGCCTGGCGAACCAAGCCGCTTGAGCATGTCTTGGAATCCGTCCGGCTCGCGGCTGCCGAGGTATCCGAAAAGGCTGCGCTCGTTCTGGGAAATCAACTGGCACAGATAGGGGAGGATAATGGCGCTGACCGGATGCAGGGGGTACAGGCCCGTGAAAAGTTCGCTGGATTCTTCGGTTTCCAGCAGGTCGGTCAGCACGCCCTCGTTTCGCAGGACCGCCGCCGCGGCCGAAACATCCTTTTCGATTTGGCCGCTGGCCTCGGACGCGAATCCCTCATGGACGAGCGCCGCCTTCACCACGCGCAGCGTCTGCTCGGCGGTCTCGATGAACGGGATTTCCTCGAACCGACCCTGAATCTTCGCCCACTCGTTTTTCAGCGTCTCGCCAACGCCGTGGGCATACTGTTCGATCGACTGATGCAACAGCGCGAGAACGAGCAGCCTCGACCGATGCGCGGTGTGGGCGTGTTCCGCCAAGGCCTGCAGCAGGAACACATCATTGGCGTCGGGGGTGTGCGACTCGAATTCGAGAAACTTGCCGAATTCGTCAAACACGATAAGCAAGCCCGGGCACCCAACCTTGGCAAGCGCCTCCTGACACTCTCCGGTGAGCGCGAGCAATTCGGAAATGGATGCCGAGCCTTGCTCCCTGAGCTCTCGCATCTTCCTGAAGATTTCCGGCTTTTTGCCCCGCCTCCCGATCCAATACTCGCCGACGGCGATGGTCAGCCCGTCCAGGTATCTCAGCGACAGCCTTTCCGGCGTTCCCGAAACGAGCACGGAAACATAGCCATCGGAAGCGCCGGTTTCGCCGGCGAACCGGCCGGCGAGTTCGCCGTGATCCTTCCCCAGCAGGGACAGGGCGGCTCTCGTCTGTTCGGAATCCGGGCTGCCGAGCAACTCGGACAGAAACAGGGCGAACGAGGACTTGCCTGATCCGTAGGGGCCGACGAGCGACCAGGACCGCGGCTCGTTTTCGTCGGTGAAGCGGTCCGAGATGGTCGCGAGTGTGCGCAGGGCGCGGGTGGTGGGGATATATGTGCCCGCGTTTCCCCGCCCCCTCGAATCGCGCTCGAGGTTGATGGAGCGGGTGTAGGCCGTTCGCACCCGGACAAAGTCTGCAAGGCTCATGCGGCGGCCTCCGCAGGCAGAGACGACATCTTCCGATAGTAGGTCTCCAGCATTTCCATGGCAGGCACTTCCCGCCGGAGATAGAGTTGGCGCAAGCCCGCGGTCTCGCGCAGGTCGAAGAGGTTCGGGTAGGTCCGGGCCAGTTCCTCAAGCTTGATCATGAGTCCGGCCTCGGACAGCCGGAAGATCGTCCCGGGCGCCACGAAATCATCCGAAGATTGGCGCAGATCTTCCAGGGGCACGTTGCTGGCGCAGCGGCTTCGCAGCAGCTCGATCAGCGAAAAGCCCAGTATCTCGCAGGGCAGGCCCCGCCTCTCCATGAAAGCCGACTGGTAGCTGTGCTTCCCGGTTTCCGCAATCAAACCGAGTTCGGCGAGCGGAGAATCGAGCGCCTCCTCAACAGGCCCAGACCCCAGAACGCGATGGCGGGCATACATCCGCGCTAGGACGGACACATCGGCTCGCAGCGTGGAGGCGGCCGGCCTCCGATGGGCCACCACAGAACTCTTAAGATACGCGCCAAGCGCCGCCCGCAACTCCTGCTGGTTGAAGTGCGGCTTGTGGAACTTGTTGAAAAACCAAGCAATTGTGGTGGCGGAAGCAGGATTGGAAGCAATCAGCCAATGCAGCAGCCACAAGGTCCCCTCGTCTTCGAGGAACGGGTCCTCGCCTTGCTGCGGATCAAGCAGAAACTGCCCAAGCTCTGTCGCTTCGCTGCCAGTCTCCGAAATCATCCGAGAGGCCCGAAGCCAGTACCGGATCGAGGCCACCATGTTCTTGCCGACACCGAGCGCCACGGTTCCGCGGTCCGCATCAGTCACCAAACTGGGGTCGCGCCGTAGCGCCACATACCCCTTCGACAGCCAGCAGAACCGCAAATGGAAGCTCTCGTGGCGGCCGAAGCCTACCCGCGCACTCGAAAAATCCAAGAATTACCCCTTGTGTTGGCGGCCTATTTGATTAGAATTGTAACGAACAACGCTTAGGATTGTACACCATAAGCCACCGAATTGAGCAATCGCGATGTTGAGGCCGAAGCTTGGTGAACCTAGACTAGACTGTTCGCATTCCTAATTTCTTTTCTGAGCGGGGATTTCGCACAAGAAGTCGGAGTGAACTAGAGTGACCTACCAAACGAACGAACTAGAATCGAGTTTGGCCAACCATTGCATCAAGCGGACGAGCATCGGACTTAAAATCGATGTATCTAAGCTGTTAGAAAAAATCCGATTTAAAGATGATGGATTGATATACTCCGATGACTTTTTTTCTATAGAAAAAGGACAATATGATTTTTTGATTGAATGGCAGAAATCACGCATTAGAAACAATAAGTCTAATGTAATTTTTGTTCCACTAGCAAATCCTCAGACGATAAGATTATCAAAAAGAAAAGAGAGGATTAACTGTTTTAATTTGGGGGAACTATATCGCTTCAGAGTGCTTAAGTATCTACCTAGTTATCCGTTCAAGCCACACCAAAAGACAGGTGTACAGTGGTTACAGGATCGGACGTCTGGGATTTTGGCTGATGATATGGGGTTGGGCAAAACTCTTCAGTCAATAGCTGCCCTCGATAACTTGCTACGAAAGGGCTCAATCAAAAATGCCCTAATTGTATGTCCTAAATCATTGCTCGGAGTGTGGGAGTCAGAATTGGAATTATGGGCCCCTCATCTCTGTAAGGTAACGGTCACTAACGCAATAGAAAGTGAACAATGGAGAGCAGTCTCTAAACAAACTCACATAGCGATAACGAATTATGAAACTGTTCGCAATACTCGACCCGATGCCCGTGTATTTGATTTAGCTCTATTTGATGAAATTCACAAGCTAAAAAATCATCGTTCTCTTAATTTCACCTCTTTGATAAATCTAAAGCCAAGGGTTGTTTGGGGGCTTTCAGGAACCCCACTGGAAAACACGGCATCGGAATTAGTTACAATCTTACACCTACTAGATCAAAACCATATTTCACTAAGTGATGCCAAATTAGGTGTTGTTTCAATTAGAAGATTAGCATCAAAATATATACTTAGGAGAGACAAGCAAACACTTAAAGATGAACTGCCTGACATATTTGAGAAAATCGAGTACGTACCATTAACGCATAATCAAAAATTGGCATACAATAAGTTGCTTGCAAGAGGCTCAAAAGCTAGATTGAAAGAATGGATAGCCACATTTACCCAGCTTCGGAAGATTTGTGATTATGATCCTATATCATGCGATAGCTCCAAGGTCGATAGGGTCTTAGAGATTATCAAAGCGATACTGAATATTCACGAAAAAGTGGTTGTATTTTCATATCTCGTCTCTCCTCTTGAAATACTAGAGCGCAGACTTAGAGCCATATTTAAAGAGTCCGCTAGTTCTTCCAGCATGTTGGCAAAGCTCGATGGCTCTTCGACTTCTGAAGAAAGGAGTGCTACCATCAAGCTATTTCAGGATTGCGAACAACCACAGATTCTATTGTGCACAACAAGAGCGCTAGCAGAAGGAGTGACTCTAACGAAAGCCAATCACGTTATATTTCTAAATGAATGGTGGAATCCGTCTATTAACGCCCAAGCTAGGGATAGAGTGCATAGAATCGGGCAGAAGAAGGACGTGTATGTCTATAAACTCAGAACAGTAAGAACAATTGAATCTAGACTTGAAGAAATATTGGAACAAAAGTCGTTGTTGTTCGCGGAGATTGTTTCACGCCTGTCAGATTCTGATAAAATGAGAGACACCAAAACTCCAAGGCAATATCTCGAAATATTGGGGCCATACCAAGATAGGCCGAAGCATCAACAATAAATAGGAGAGTGATCCAACAATGAACAAAACGTATTCCGAGGCTTTGCTCAACCTGATCAGACTACATGGGAGTCGCGCTTTTCGTGATTGGTTGAGGGTGAGGGCAGATGCGAGCGTAACGAAATATGCGAATCTTCCTTGTTCCACGCTAGCAGGATTCAATGTTTCAACTGGACTTCGGAATATTCTCTTGGACAACCCAAACAATGTGCAGATAAAGGAAGTCTTTCGAATTATACGGTCTGGGTCTGGAAACTTGGGAACGAGAAAAATTTGGACTGGAGAGAAAAGGAAAACAGAACTCAGTCTCGCTTGTTTAAGTTTTTTAGAAATGGAAAACACGACCGAATATCGTGCTCGTCCTATTTCCGAAAACATAGCTTGGATAATACCTGATTCCAATTTTAGGGACGATGGACGGCTCAATGACGATTTTAAGCTCCTTGCTCACCATTTGATCGCAGCCAATTGTGATCAGTATCTGGCGAGCTGGGATTGCTGGCTACCATGGATGTCACTCTCTATTTCAATGAAACTGAAATCGTGGCGGTCGCCGAAACTGAATTGCGTTCGCAGAGCGTTGTTTAAGCTACCACGTCTTGTTGGTTTGGATTGTGATGCGTTTGAACCTTGGTCCTACGGATACCCTAAGATTTTTTCGGAACTCCCGATTCCTGCACTGTATCAATGTGAAAGAGACAAGAAGACATTAGATGCGCTACATAGCCTCACAGATATAGGTCTTAAGAAAGTCAACGATCTGAGAATATTTCATCCAGATGCGATAAGTTTCGCCAAGGATCCTCGTGCACCGCATAAGTTTTTGTATACCACGTTTAACTCGTAGAAGGTCACGTTGAAGTTACTCCTATATATTGGGACGATCAAAATATGGACGACCATAGCTGATCTGATTCGCTTGAGCTCGGGCGCGGCGTAAGCATCGCAAGCCAGTCGGTCTTTAAATCACGCAGCTCGCTATCACTTAGTTCATCTATACCTGTCATTGCGCAGAGAACCTTGGTCCCTACCTTAACAGCTTGGTTTCGCTCTTCATTCCTCATTTTCCAAATGTTTTTCTTTTTCCCATCTGGAACAAGTAGGAGATATTTCCAAGGCGCCGAATGTAATTCCCAGTTTACATCCGCCAGAGGCGATATGCTTTCTGTAGCTTGCTGCAACGTAAATGTATTGGAGTCAGGCAGTCTGCGAGTGAGCAAGATTCTAACAATGTCGGCAAGCATCTCTTGCCCAATCGGCCAGAACAGAAGATGATCTGTAATGCTTCCATCCCCATTCACGATATCTTCATGATTGTGTTCTCTCATCCTGAGCGGACTCGTAGAAAGTGCTGGCAACGTTTCTAGCAATGCATCCCAATACAAAACAAGTTCATTAAACAATTTTTCTAAAGTATCCTCATCAGGTCTAAACTGCTTGTATTCTTTCTTTCCGAAACCTTCCCTTTCCCGCTTTGGCGTCTTTAAGAATGTTTCATTCATTGAGTACAGTGTCTGGAGTGAAGAAAAATACGGCTCCCCGCTTCTGAGATTCTTGCCCTGAGTTTTAACTTTCTGCGAATCCGTAGATCTTCCCTCCCACCGGAAAAAGTCGTAATCCATTAATAGCCTGCGAGTTACTATGGCTACAGCATCATCTTCATCCATAATTATATTAGTATCGGGATCGGTTGGTTTGGCATAGCGATTTAGGTTAGAGAAAATTCTACGATAGCTTCGCATAAAATTTTCATCTTTATCTTGCTTTACAAGCATAATGATCGAGATTTCTTCATTCTTAAAGCCTTTGGGTATGTCTGGAGTGTCAGGCTCGTCTTGCTCAAGAAGTGTCTTGATTGACATTAATCTGTGTTGCCCATCAAGTGCGTAATAATGTTGTTTTCCATCAAACACCAGCACTCCAAAAGTTTCATTAAATTCTTGTCGTGGCAATAATTCAAATCTAGGATCATCATCTATAGAAACAGAGATGAAGTTAGGATTCCCACCTAAAGCAGCCACGACGATGGCGTTAAAAAACCTGTCTTCAGAGTGTGCTAAGTACTTAACAATTTCCTTTTTGACTCTACTTTCATTGAGAGATCGCTGAATTGCTTCATCTAAAGTTTTGCTTTCATGAATTTCGTGGGCGAACTCAACCTCTTTAACCAAGTCTTCCATGCGCATTTTGACTATATAATAGTCCCAACTTCCCATACTTGCGCGCATTGCTGGATACATATTCATCGTCTGTTACCTCTGTTGCGGTTGTACTATCGTCCAATAGGAACAGGCCTTCCTAGTTTTGCCTTGATACTACCAGACACCTCATTGGCACTCGGCCCAAAGCAGCTGATGAGCCAAGATTCCTCAACTTTGATTTGCCCAATTTCTCGTTTGTGGAACCAAAAGTTGATTGAATCACCGAAGCACATTATGGCGGACTTGAGTTTTCTGGAAGGCGATTGACAGTGTTGAACAAATCGCCTATGCAAGTTTTTCGTTTGACCTATGTAGATAGGGGTAAACAGTTTTCCAAATAACTGAGTTTTTGAATCTGTTTCCCTCCTAACCCCCACTGGTCTAACACAAAACATATAAACTCCAGGATGGTCGGGAACTCGTAGGCGCTCAACGGAAGTATAATCAACCTCTACCCACGATTCACTATTTCTCAAATCATTGGGTATGCTTTCCCAATAGCTGAGTTCTAACTGCCACCCGAATTTCAATCCACTATGCTCCAATCCCTACGCACGGGAATCTAGCCAGTAACCGAGAGCTTGCGGCTGCGGACTTGTCGTTCAGCCCGAAGACCCTGTCCCTCGCTCCTGTGGCCAGTTTACTATACAGACCCCCGCATTCTCGATTTCCTTACATTGTCCGGGGAATATATCGGTAAACTGATCGATTCTCAACACAGTTTGAGCAAAAGAAGGGGGATGCAGCCGAGCGGAGGCATCTTGCTCCGACGCGCCGTGAAGGACACAGCCCTCCCGACCGCTAGCGGCAATGTTCGACTATGAAGTTCCGTATGTCAAGGAGAGGAATCCCTTGGCTCCATAGCATTTTTGCTATACATTGTCGCGTCATGGCGTGGCGCATTGAGACTCTGAACGAAATCGTGGCCAAGGAGGTGTTGCAATGAGTACGCTTGACGAGTTGCATGAGAGGTGGAGCCGGGACCCGGGCTATCGGGAGGCTTATGAGCGGCTGGGGCCGGAATTCGAGTTGGTCCGCGCGCTGATCGAGGCGCGCAGGCGGGCGGGCATGTCCCAGGCGGAGTTGGCCGCGAGGATGGAAACGACACAATCGGCGGTGGCGCGCCTGTCGGGCAGGCCGGACAGCGAGGTGGACACTAGCGATATCCCAGAGCTTTCAGATTCCGAGTTGGCCGGGGCAAAGCGCGGAGGGTTGTACCGGCCGGTGAAGAAGCAGATTACCGCCAGGGTGGATGCCGATGTTTTGGCTTGGCTGAAATCTGGCGGCAAAGGGTATCAGTCGCGAATGAATGCGATCTTGCGACAGGCGATGCTCAATACCAAGTGAACTTGCCGCCATCCATGACCGCCGGGCGGCGGTTGGTTTCGAGCAGCAGGCTGAAACCGGGGCATGAGAGCAAGTTCTCGATAAACGACCAAGCAGGCCCGGAGCGCCAAGGTGTGCGGAATATCTTCACATGTGTGGGAACCCGCAGAAACTCGTACCGGAGGCAAGAAATTGCATAACTAATAGATTTTTGTATTTAATTCCGTTTTTCAGCCATGAATACATCGTTTTGTGCAACGGGTTCAACACTTCAGGCCTTCGCTATTTCCTCAAGCCGGTTTATCAATATTGGTAGTCTTGCTTGGCTTCCAAAGTCTCCGGGTAAATGGCCGGGCAATGAGTCGACAAAATCTCTTTTCGCAAGCAAGGTGGCGATTTCTCCCGCAAGGTAGGTGAGGGCGTCGGTTTCCAGATTTTGAATTTCTTCGACAATTTCCGGTCGCCCATCAACCACGGCGAGGAGGTCCTCCACATCGTGACTCAATGCGTAGTCTCCATTTCCCCGCCACTCGAAGGCTGTGAGTTTCGTCAGCAGAAAGTAGGGGGCGGAGATCAGCCGGATTTGGTGGCCCGACTGAAGTTGGTGCATTTGAGCGCTGGCAAACGCGCGTTCATACCACTTGCTGCCGAAGCCCAGGATATCCAAGTTTGTTGGCATGACATCCAATAGCACACCATGACCACGCCACCGGCAGATGGGAGCTTGTTCGGATCGGTCCTCGGAAAATCCCAGTTTCCGAAGCGACGCTGAAAATCGATGGTATTCGGACCGGGAGGCCACCTCGATGATGACATCGACATCCCTGGTCACCCGAATCGGCGGAGCCGCTGGGTCCGTGATCAAAAGTCCAGCCGCGCAACCGCCAAGAAATGCCATCTGGTCGCAAAGAGGACCGAGGCCCGCCACAGCGGCTTCAAGTATCTCGACGTTTGGATTCCAGGCTCTAGCCATACGCTTTCAGCCGCTTGCCCAGTTCTCGCTCAGCCAGGGTGCGTTCGCGGGCCCGGCCGTCGCGGATCGCGTCCACGAGCGCCAGCAGTTGGTAAAGACCCTCATCCCGCATCGAAGCTTCCGGGACTGAACGGAAGATTGGCGAGAAGGATTCGCCGCGGACATTGCCTTCCGCGTGAGGCCAGACCGGAACAATGCCTTGCGGCTCGACCAGCATATCGGCAAGAGGCGGCGCCCCATGGGCGGTCGGAATTCCGCGGGTGAGTCCTCCCCGAAGCGGAACACAGAGATACTTCAGGCCATGAACGAGAAACTCCTCCAGATTGTTCGTCTGGGGAACAATTCGGCCATTGTGCCGGAACGCCAATCGCGCGGAAAGGGCGCGCTTTACGGCAGAGTGCGCTTGGGAGATGCTGATTCCGAGTTCGCTGGCGAGATTGCCGTATGACCACGAGCGCCCGCCGATGGCCACAAGTTTCAACATCACCAGAGCGTCCTGGGGAGCGAGATCCATGCTTTATTCCATATTCTGGAAAATGGAATAAAGCATATCCCTTCAGGCGAGCATATGCAATGGTTGTGATGCCATGTCAGCGATTCCCGGCATCTCATCCAGCGATTGACGGGGGCTGGACCGAGCGTCTCATCGGGCCGACGGGAGTCGTTGCGGTGCTGAAAGCCTTCCGGCGCTTGCCCGGATGCCGATGTTTTGGCTTGGCGGAAATCTGGCGGCAAAGGGTATCAGTCGCGAATGAATGCGATCTTGCGACAGGCGATGCTCAATACCAAGTGAACTTGCCGCCATCCTCTTAAATTCGATCTAGTCAAGCTCGGACTCATCGATCAGGCGACGATTCGCTCGATGTTGATCTTCCGCTCCAGATCGCGCGAGCGGGAAAGGTCGTAGGCCAACTGCATGCCCAGCCAAGTCTCGGGTGTGGAGCCAAACGCTTTTGACAGCCGGTAGGCCATTTCAATGGATACGGACGCCTTTTCATTAACCAGATGAGAAAGCGTCTGCCTGCCAACGCCAAGCCGCCGCGCGCCTTCCGAAACCGACAGGGCCAATGGCTTCAAACATTCTTCCCGCACAATGGCGCCGGGATGCGTTGGGTTCTTCATTGTCATGCCGGGACCTCCTAGTGGTAATCCAGATAGTCGACATCCACCGCGTGACCGTCCTCAAACCGAAACGTCACCCTCCAATTTGCGGACACGTCGACGGCATATCGCCCCTTCATGGGGCCTTTGAAATGCGCAACGCATCTCATTCCTTGGCAAACACCAGCCACTCCCAGCGAATGTGGCTGCGGCGGCGGTCCGGGTGTTCGTATTGGGCCTTGAGGGTGATGGCTGGGGTTGGGGCATGGGCGTAATCGATCAGTTCGCCGGCGCTGATGGGGTGGAAGCCGCGGGCGCGGTTTTCGGCTTCGTCGCTGCCGTGGCGCAGGCTGATGACGAGCAGGCCAGCGGGGTTGAGCAAATCGGAGAGCGTGCGGAATGCTTGTTCGCGGCCGCGCTCGGGAACGTGCATCCAGACCGAGCGCAGCAGGATCAGGTCGAAGCAGCGGCCGAGGGCGCGCAGCCGCTTGAGCTCGGGCAGGGTGTCGTCGAGCCAGGCGACTTTGGGGTGGGAATGTTCCTCGCCCTTCTCGCGCAGCTTGCTCGGCTCGACTGCGAGCACCTCCCAGCCCTGTTCGGCGAGCCAGTTGGCGTCGCGGCCGGTTCCCGCGCCGATGTCGCAGGCGAAGCCGGGCTTCTTGCCTTGCAGATGCTCCGTGGCCCAAGCGCGGTGGACGACCGCCGGTTCGTAGGCGTGGTATTGCTCGAAGAGCGCGTCCCGGTTCTGGTTGTAGTAGGAGGTGCTGCTCACGCTTGGGCCAGTTTAGCTTGTACTCGTCAATCAGGCTTTGATCTTCAAACCACCAGGGCAGGATATGCGTGTCGAGCAGCGCATTCATCAACTCAAGGCTTCCCAGTCCTCTGCCGGAAGGACGGGTGACAGCACGTCTCCTTTGATAATCACGGTTCCCTTCAGCCTGTCCTGGGGGTGGCGGCCTTCAGCCGCCGAGGCGCGGGAAAGCTCGGCCACTGTGTTTCGGGCCGCTTCCCGAAGACGCTGGAGCAGCTCCGGGGTCATTTCGCTTGCCCCGGGTTCATGGCTGTTGGATTCGATGGCCTCGACCAGCTCGCGCTCTTCTGCATCGAGAGCGGTCAAATGATCTGATTTTTCGCTCATGACTTCTCTCCAGTTAGATGGATTCTGATTAGCTTGCGGTAGCGCTGTCAATTGTTTTTGGCACTTCGGATTCCCGTCCGCGACAGAAATCGCCGGGCCCGAACTGCCGGGCGGGAATCGGTACAATGGTGCCGCAACGGGCCGGGGGCGCATGGTTGGACGCTGCGGGTTGCGCCCGGTCCGTCGCAAATCCCAACACGATGCCAGGATCAAGGAGCGGGAATATGTCGGGAAGCCCCGCCGGCGCACTCCCGGAATCGGCGAAGCTTTCCGTCCGCTTTGTCGATTCCATCGCCGAAATCGGCGCCCAAGCTTGGAACGCGCAGGCGGGAACCGGCAACCCGTTCATGCGCTACGAGTTTTTGCGCGCGCTGGAAAGCACCGGCTGCACCGGCCCCGGCAGCGGCTGGCTGCCGCGGCATCTGGCTCTGTATGAAGGAGATCAGTGCGTCGGCGTCGTGCCCCTGTACAGCAAGAGCAATAGCTGGGGCGAGTATGTGTTCGACTGGTCCTGGGCCAATGCCTACCAGCAGCATGGGTTTCCCTACTACCCGAAACTGTTGACCGCGGCGCCGTTCACGCCGTCGGTGGGCCGGCGCCTGTTCGGCCGCGCCGCGGCCGAGCCGGCGCTGGTCTGCGAGCGCATCCGGCGGCTTGCGCTGGCCGAGGGCGCCTCGTCTTGGCATGTGCTCTTTCCCACGGACGCGGAGGCCGCGCTGCTGCGTGGGCAGGATATGCATATCCGCCACGGCACCCAGTTCCGCTGGCGCAACCGGGGCTACCGCAGCTTCGACGATTTTCTCGATTCGATGGTCTCGCGCAAGCGCAAGAACCTGCGCAAAGAGCGGCGGCGCGTGCGCGACCAGGGCATCCACTTCCACCTGACCGAAGGCGCCGACATCGGCGAGGCGCAGTGGGCGAACTTCTATCTGCACTATCAGACCACCTATCTGCAACGCGGGATGCAGGGCTATCTCAGCCTGGATTTTTTCCACGAGATCGCCCGGTCGATGCCCGAGCAGCTATTGCTGATAAACGCCGTGCATTCGGGCCGCGATATCGCCGCCGCGCTTTTCTTCCACAACGGCGAAACTCTGTTCGGGCGCTACTGGGGCTGCCGCGAGGAGCGCGAATTCCTCCACTTCGAGACTTGCTATTACCAGGGCCTCGATTACGCCATCGCCAAGGGGCTGCGCAGTTTCGATTCTGGCGCCCAGGGCGAGCACAAGATCCAGCGCGGCTTCGAGCCCGTCACCACACACTCCGCCCACTGGCTGGCGAACGCCGAGTTCAACCGCGCCGTGGGGCGTTTTGTGGAACAGGAGCGCAGCCACATCAGCGAGTATCAGCAAGCGGCGCGGACCCTGCTGCCCTTGCGGGAAGAACAGGAATGAGGCGGTTTTGCCTTGCCAAGGAGATTCTGCGACTCCGCTTCGCTGCGCTCAGAATGACAGAGCATAGGCGCGCTGGTGTTTTTCCGTCATTCTGCGCGAAGTGATTCGGGGCATCCTGCCCCTCACCCCTGCGGGGCAGCGCAAGCGCTGTCCAAAATGGCAATCCTGCCATTTTGTGATTCGGGGCATCCATGCCCCTCACCCCTGCGGGGCAGCGCAAGCGCTGTCCAAAATGGCAATCCTGCCATTTTGTCGCAGAATCTTCCCCAGCCTTGCACTGCCTCAATAACCGGGTTCTAGCCGCTCCCGCGCCAGACGAGCAGTTGGTTGTTGGCGGGCATCGGATGGTCTTCAACCAGCGATAACCCGGCGGTTTCGGCGAGGCTGTTGACCCATTCAAAGTCGCGGATGCCGCTGGCCGCATCGCGCTGCTTCAGCCAGCGGTCGAAATGGGCGTTGCTTTCGGAAGTGTAGGCGTTGCGGTAGCGGAATGGGCCGTAGATCAACAGCGGGCCGCCGGGGTTGAGGTGCGGGCCGAGGCCGCTGAACAAGCGCTCGACCGAGGCGGCGCCGACAATATGCAGCACATTGGCGGAGAAGATCGCATCATGGCTGCCGCAGCGCCAAGCGGGCGAATCCACATCGAGGGCGATGGGCGCGGGCAGGCCGGCCCGGGCGATGCGCGGCCGCAGCACCGGCAGGTTTGCCGCGGTGTCCGAGCTTTGCCAGCGCAAACCGGGAAAATGCCCGGCGAGAAACTCGGCGTGCTGCCCGGTTCCCGAGCCGATTTCAAGAAGCGATTGGGCATCGCCAAGATGCTTTTGGAGCACCGCGAGGATTGGCCGTTTGTTGTTCTCGCAAGCCTGGCTGTAGGGCAGGGCGTCCATGGCGGCCGCGCGCCGCTCAGGGGGCGCGGTCGCGCAGGAACACGAGGCGCTCGGCGGTCGATTCCGCGGGGTGGAAGCGGTAGCCGGATTCGTCGAATTTCTTCAAGGTGGCCGCGGCGTTGACGCGGTTTTTGATGATCCACGCCGCCATTTCCCCCCGGGCGCGCTTGGCCATGAAGCTCAGCACGCGGTAGTCGCCGCGGCTCGTGCGGTCCTTGAACACCGGGGTGATGATTTCGGCCTCGAGCGCTTCGGGGCGGATCGACTCGAAGTACTCGTTGGAAGCGAGATTGACAAGCAGCTTGCGCTTTTGCGGCTGGGCGGCGAGGTCTTCGTTGAGCGATTGCGTCAGCCGGCCGCCCCAGAAGTCGTAGAGGCCGGATTTTCCGTCAACGGCAACTTGGCGGCCCATTTCCAGCCGGTAGGGCTGAATCAGGTCGAGCGGGCGCAGCACACCATACAAACCGGACAGGATGCGCAGATGCTTCTGGGCGAAATTCAACTCGGCGGTGCCGAATTGCTCGGCCCGCAGCCCCAGATACACATCGCCCCGGAAGGCGAAAATCGCCTGGCGGGCGTTGCGCAGATTGAATGGCGTCTGCCAGGAGGCGTAGCGCCGCCAGTTGAGTTCCGCGAGATCGGCGCTGATGTCCATCAAGTCCGACAGGCCGCCGGGGTCCAGCGTTTGCATATGCTCGACCAGGCGGGCCGCGTCATCGAGAAACCGCGGTTCGCTGTGCTTGCGGGTGCGGACCGGACTTTCGAAGTCCAGGGTCTTGGCGGGTGAAACAACGGTCAACATTTCCAGCGGCTCTCATTGCATGGCTCTTGGCGCAATATGATACATGAGTAACGGTGGGTGTCCCATTGGTGCCACTTCCCATTGGTGCCACTATTGGCGACAGCCGCCGACAGCCGCCACTTGCGCCACGTGATGCGCGCGGCGGCGCTGATGGTGCGTTCGGCGCGACGGTCGGGTTTGCGCTTCGCGAAGACGAATTCCCGCCTGGACTGGCTCCACGGGGCGATGATCTCGCTGGAGGCGGGCGTGGCCGGGTCCGATTTTTCGCCGGGCCCGGAACAAAGCCAGTTGAATTTGGTCAATCGGAACTAGGAGCCTGCGCCGTGGGAATTCACGAAAGCGAAAATTCGATATCGCCTCGCCCTTGGCTGATCGATCGGGGCGAATATTGGCTTATATTCAACGAAATCGATCAGCCAAGGGCGTGGATGAGAGCGGATTTGCAGCCGTGAATTCCCACGACGCAGGCTCCTTGGTCACCATGGATTCCGGGACAATTCGCATATCGCCAAACCGGAAGACCGCCAGACGCGGCAGTTCCAAGCGGGAGGCCGGCAATGAACACTGAAGATCAGGCCACAAGCCGACCGCGGCCGGGCCTAATGCTGCTGATTTCGCTGCTGCAGGGGCTGGCCCTGCTCCTGCTCTGGCGCGCCGCCGCCAACGAGGTATGGCCGAGCCAGACTCCCGCGCTCAATTTTCCGCTGTGGACCTTGGCGACGGCGCTGCCGCTGCTGCTTCTGCTGGGGCTGGAAAACCGCAACCAGCGGCGGACCGCGCTCGCCATTGCCGGTTTCTGCGCCGCGCTCGCCCCGCTCGGGGCGCACATCGGCTGGCAGGCGGCGCCCTGGGGCGAATTCCCGGTTGAATCCATAACCGTGGCCTATGTGCTGCCGCTGATCCTCGGCTGTTTTCTGGCCCTGCTGTTTCTGCGCCCGCTGATTGAGTGGAGAGCGCCCGATTACGGCGGGATCTTCGCCGATTCCTGGCGCAATGCGCTGGTCGCCGCGCTGTCTTCGGCCCTCGCCCTTGGCGTGACCGTCGTGCTGATGCTCTGGGGCGAATTGTTCCGCGTCATCGGCATCGAATTCTTCATCGACCTGTTCACCGAAGACTGGTTCCTGTTCCCGGTGCTATCGGTCGTGGTGGGGCTCGGCATTTACATTTTCCGGGGTCTGGCGGGTGTGATCGGCGGCATCGCCAGTCTGCTCCAGGGCCTGATGTGGCTGCTGCTGCCATTGGTGCTGGCGGTGACCGCGCTGTTTCTCGGCGCCCTGCCCTTCACCGGCCTCGAACCGTTTTGGAGCACCGGCAGCGGCACCTCGCTGCTGATGGCGCTCAATCTATTCGCGCTGTTCGCGCTCAACGCCGTTTACCAATCCGGCGGCCATGAACCCTATCCGCCACCAGTCCACCGCCTGTTGTGCGCTGCCGCCGCGCTGCTGCCGGCGATTTCGCTGCTCGCGCTGTACGGATTGTATTTGCGGGTCGATCAGTACGGCTGGACCGTGGCGCGCTGCTGGGCCTTGCTCATCAGCTTGCTGATCGCGCTGTTCTCACTCGGCTACGCCGGCGGTGCGCTTCGGTTCCGGGCGCGATGGACCGCCAAGCTGGCTGGCGTCAACCTGCCGATGAGCGCGCTCATGCTCGGCCTGATCCTGCTGGTGAACTCGCCGCTGCTCGATTTCCGCAAAATCTCGCTGGCCAGCCAGCAAGGCCGGGTTGAGCGCGGCGAAATCGCCCTGGAGGATTTCGACTTTTACAACACCAGGGAAAACCTCGGCCGGCCCGGCTGGCTGTGGATGCGGGGCCTCATCGAAGAAAACCGCGAATCCAATCCCGAACTGGTCCAACTGATGCTTGAACCGATTCGGCATCACGAAGAATCATTCGATTTCGCTGGCAGGCCGGGTGGCGGAGATGGGCCGCTCGATTTCAGCGAGCGCGCGATCCTCCGCCCCGGGCCGTTCGCGATCCCCGAAACCTTGGCCGCCGCGATGCAATCCTCCGCCGCCGCGACGATAGCGAGATTCGACCCCGAAGCCGACCTCTACCTGTTCCAAGCCGACCTCAATGGCGACGGCAACCCGGAATACTTGTTGATCAGCAGCGCCGGGGGCATGATGGTGGAGGCGGCCGGCTACCTGCTGGAAGACAGCGGCGCCTGGGCGCAACTCCCGATCACGCTGCCCCGGTTGACATTGGAACAAGACCAGTCACTCGCCGATGGCCCAATCGAGGTGATCGACCCCGAATTCAATCATCTGCGAATCGGCGATGTGACCCTGCAAGTGACACCGCCCTGAGGTTCCGCCGCGCCGCGGGGGTGTGGGGCGGGCCGCTCTTCTGGTAGACTTTCGCGCCGCTTTGCCGATTCCAGCCGAGGCTCGCATGGCCGTCAGCGCCGACTCCGCCCAGTTTCAGTGGGACGACCCCTTCCTCATCGAAGAGCAGCTCGGCGGGGAAGAGCGCATGGTGCGCGACACCGCCCGCAAGTACGCCGAAGAAAAGCTGCTGCCGCGGGTGCGGGAAGCCTACCGCGACGAGGCAACCGACCCGGCCATCTTCCGCGAAATGGGCGCGCTCGGACTGCTCGGCTGCATGATCGAAGGCCATGGCTGCGCGGGGATGAACTACGTTTGCTATGGTCTCGTGGCTCAAGAGGTGGAGGCCGTCGATTCGGGCTACCGCTCGATGCTGTCGGTGCAGTCGAGCCTCGTCATGCACCCCATCGACAGTTTCGGCAGCGAAGCCCAGAAACAGCGCTACCTGCCCGGGCTCGCCAGCGGCGAGTTGATCGGTTGCTTCGGCCTGACCGAGCCCGACCACGGCTCCGACCCTGGCGGCATGGCCACCCGGGCGCGAAGCGTCGCCGGCGGTTATGAACTCACCGGCGCCAAGAGCTGGATCAGCAATTCCCCCATCGCCGACGTGTTCATCGTCTGGGCCAGGGACGACACCGGCGCGATCCGCGGCTTCATCCTCGACAAGGGCATGGACGGGCTGAGCGCGCCGAAAATCGAAGGCAAGCTCGCGCTGCGGGCCTCCATCACCGGCGAGATCGTCATGGACGGGGTGTTCGTTCCCGAAGCCAATCTGCTGCCGGGCGCCAAAGGGCTCGGCGGGCCGTTCAGTTGCCTCAATTCCGCCCGCCTCGGCATCGCCTGGGGCGCGCTGGGGGCGGCGCGGACTTGCTGGCACACCGCCTTGCGCTACACCCTTGACCGCAAGCAATTCGGCCGGCCGCTGGCGGCGAATCAGCTCATCCAGAAGAAGCTGGCGCAAATGCAGACCGACATCGGCATCGGCTTGCAAGGCTGCCTGCGGGCCTCCCGCCTGCGCGATGAAGGCAAGCTCGCGCCGCCGCTGATCTCGCTGCTCAAACGCAACTCCTGCCTCAAGGCGCTGGATTGCGCGAGGGAGGCCCGGGACATGCTCGGCGGCAACGGCATCTCCGACGAGTATCCGGTGATGCGCCACGCGCAGAACCTCGAAGTCGTCAACACCTATGAAGGCACCCAGGACATCCACGCCCTCATTCTCGGCCGCGCCCAGACCGGCATCCAGGCTTTCACCGCCCCGGGGAAGCCCTGATCCAGCCAAGGCTTCCCCCGTGGGAATCGCCAGCCAAGAATCAATGGGGCGCGCCGCCGGTTTCCTGTATAGTATGCGGAGAGTTGAATCTGGCTTTTATCAGGGGGGAACCATCATGCCAAAGCCATTCGCCTGTTTCGTGTTCACGGGAATCGCCCTCGCGCTGCCAACGGTCGCCCAAGGGCAAAACGGTGCGCAAAATGAAAATTCCGCGGCGGTCGAGGAAATCCTTGTCACCGCGACCCGCCGCGTGGAATCCCTGCAGGAGGTTCCCGTCGCGGTAACCGCTTTGAGCGCCGAAGCCCTCGACCGGGCCGGCGTGAAAGATCTGCGTGACCTCTCGACGGTGGCGACTTCGTTCAACATGAATTCGACACAAACCGAAACCAACGGCACCACCCTGCGCATCCGCGGCGTGGGCACCACCGGCAACAACATCGGCCTCGAAAGCGCGGTCGGTGTGTTCCTCGACGATGTGTACCTCAGCCGGCCCGGCATCGCCCTTGGCGATCTCATGGATGTCGAGCAGGTCGAAGTGCTGCGGGGGCCGCAGGGAACGCTGTTCGGTCGAAACACCTCGGCGGGGGCCATCAGCATCCGCACCCGGCGGCCGAACCTCAGCGAAAATGAATCCTTCGCCAACATCACCGCGGGAAATTACGACAGCTTGAACGTGCAGTTCGGCACCAGCGGCCCGATCATCGAGGATGAACTCGGCTACCGCCTTTCGTTGGCCCGCCGCGAACAAAGCGGGTTCCTCGAGGCCGCCGCCACCGGCGCCGAGAGCCTCAGCCGGGACCGTTACTCGGTCCGCGGCCAGTTGCTGTGGAATATCTCCGCTGCCGCCGACCTGCGCCTGATCGCCGATTACGCCGACGCCGACGAACAATGCTGCGACGCCGTGATTGTGCAGGAAACCGCCGCCCGCAATGTTGGATCCTTCGCCGCCGCCGGCCTGCCCGCCGATGGCGGCGTCCAAGCCTTCGGCGATTCGGCGCTGGACGGGTTCCAGTCCAACGCCGAACAATTCCAGAACGGCTCGGAGCAAACCGGGCTCTCGGCGGAGTTGAACTGGGATCTCAACAACGATATGGACCTGACTTGGCTGGTGTCTTGGCGCAAGTTTGATTCCGGTTCGGTGCAGCAGTCGGACTTTGTCAATCTCGATGTGTTCGCGGTTTCACCGGAGTACGCCGGCGGATTGGGGAATATAGGCGATGTTGAGACCCGGTCCACCGAATTGCGGCTTTCCGGCGAAACCGACCGGGTGTCCTGGATGGTCGGCGCCTACCTGAGCGATGAGCAAATCGCCGCCACCGGCGCGCTCGGCCTGGGCAGGGATTTTTCCGCCAATGTCGACGCCATGCTCTGGCGCTTCGCCTTCGGCCCGGTGCTTGGCGCCGCGCCGCTGCTGGCCAATGTGCCGCTGGCGACCGGCGGAACTTTCGGCGAGGTGCTCGCGGCACCCTCTCCCGCTGTCGCCTTCGCCGGCGGTGTCAACGCGGCTGGATCCTACGCCAAGAATTTTTTCGACCAGGATGGCCGGTCGTCTTCGGTGTTCACCTACAACACCGTCGATCTGACCGGGGATCTCGCCCTAGTGGTGGGATTGCGCTGGATCGACGAAAAGAAAGACGGCTCGTTCCGCCAGGGCGACGCGCCCAATCCGGCCTGCGTGAACACCGTGCGCAACGCCGGCGCGTTGGCGGCGGGCGCCGCGGGAACCGGCCTCGAGGTCGTGGCCGGCACCATCGGCGGCTTCAGTTCCGGCTATGTCTGCTTCCCGTTCGCGGCGCCGGCCGATTCGCTTCCCGGCCGTCCGGTGACTTTCGCCGACACCTATGATGACGACGAGCTCGCCTACACCGCCAAGCTGACCTACGATTTCAGCGACACGATCTCCGGCTACGCAAGCTATACCCACGGTTTCAAGGCCGGCGGTTTCAACCTCGATCCGACCGCCGCCGTTGGCGGCGCCGACCCGCGCTTCCAAGCCGAGACCAACGATGCCATGGAAGTGGGCTTGAAGACGCTGTTTCTCAACGACCGGGTTCGCGCCAACCTCTCGGTGTGGGATTACGATCTGAACGATTTCCAGGTGCTGGAGTTCACCGGTGTGCAGTTCCGCACCTTCAACGTGCCCACCGCCCAGAGCCAAGGCGCCGAGATCGAACTCGCCGCCCTGTTGACCGACAACCTCAACATCAACTTCGGCTACACCTTCGCCGACTCGATGTACCCCGACGATTGCGACGGCAACGACCCCAACGCCGCGGCTTCGGTCAGCTCGCTATGCGGCGCGCCGCTGACGAACTCGCCGGAAAACACCGCCACCTTCGGCATGAACTACAACGGCTACATCGGCGATCTGGCGTTCTTCTTTTCCGGCAATTACCGCTGGGCCGACGAGCGCCGCACCAGCACCCAGCCCAACCTCGACTTCGACATCCAGGAAGCCACCGGGCAGGCCAACCTGCGCGCCGGCATCGGCGATCAGGACGGCGGCTGGATGCTCGAACTCTGGGCCAACAACATCACCGACGAGCGCATCCGCAATGTGACTTTCAACGTGCCATTGCGGATCGGTGCCCGCGGCTCCTTCCTCGAAGCCCCGCGCACCTACGGCGTGACCCTGCGGACGGTGTTCTAGAATCGCCGCCCCGCCATCGCCGGACCGCGGCCCGGCTGGCGCCCACCATGCGCCAGCCGGCCCGGATTCCGCATCGGGCGAGCGCGGCGGTGGCTGAAAGGCTCGGCGCAAGCGCACTCTCGAAGGCTTGACCATGGACGCATTATTCGTCTTGCTGATCGCTCTGCTGGCTCTCGGGCTGTCGGTTTTTTTCTACTTCCTGCCCGCATTCATCGCTTTCCGCCGCGAGCACCACAACCGGGTGGCGATACTCGTCCTCAACCTGCTGCTCGGCTGGACCTTTCTGGGCTGGGTGGGCGCTTTGATCTGGTCCCTGACCGCGGTGGACTATTCCAGAGATTCGGCATGAACGCGCTGCCGATGCTGGCCAGGGGTTTGTTCCCGTCGCTGGCGCTTTTCCCGCCGGCGCTGCTGCTGCCGGCAATGGTCTTTTCGCAGCCGTTGCCGCCCGCGGATCCGGTCGCGGTGGGGATGGATGCCGAAAAGTTGGCGCTTGTAACCGCGCGCCTGCAAAAACACATCGACGCTGGCGAGATTCCCGGCGTGGTCGCCGCGGTGGCCCGGGACGGCAAGCTCGTCTATTTCGAATCGCTCGGCGAATCCGATCTCCTAAACAGCCGCGAAATGGGCCCGGACACGCTGTTCCGCATCTATTCGATGACGCGGCAGGTCACCAGCGTCGCGGTGTTGCAGCAATACGAGCGGGGCAAGTTCCAATTCGACGATCCCATCTCGCTGTACCTGCCCGAGTTCGCCGGCCAGCGCGTGTTGCTCGACCCGGAAAGAACCGACACCAGCCAGACCCGGGAACGCGCCGGCGACATCACCGTCGCCCACCTGCTCACCCATACCTCGGGCCTCGGTGCCAGGAGGTCGGCGCTGTACCGCGAGCACAATGTGCGCGACAAGTCGGTCAGCCTCGACGAGATGACGGGCAGGGCGGCGCGCATCCCGCTGTTCCACGACCCCGGCACGGCGTTCCGCTATGGCATCCACGCCACGATTCTCGGCAAGCTCGTCGAAGTCTGGTCGGGCCAGCCCTTCGACGAGTACCTGCGCGAAAACCTGCTCGAACCGCTCGGCATGGACAGCACGATGTTCTGGGCCGAAGGCGAAGATGCGCAAAGGCTCGCGGTTGTCTACCGCCCCGCCGATGGCAAGCTCAACCCCCACCGGATCGAAGCGATGCCCTGGACCGCCCGGCCGCCGCTGATCGAAGGCGGTGTCGGCCTGCTGTCCACGGTGCCGGATTTCCTGCGCTTCAGCCAGATGGTGCTGAACCGTGGCGAACTCGACGGCGCGCGCGTGCTGAGCGGGGAAACCGCCGAGCTCCTGTACCGGAACGCCGTTCCAGAAGCCGCCATGCCCATCGGCGGAGCAGGCTACTGGCGCGGTTCGGGCTGGACCCTGGGTGGCTTCAATCTGGTCATGGACGCCACCACCTACAGTTTTCCAGTGGGCAACGGCGTAATCTGGTGGGACGGCTCGGCCGCCACGCGCTACTTCATCGACCCCGGCGAAAACATGGTGATGGTGATAATGAGCCAAATTTCCCCCTCCCGCGGCGGCGGCTTCCGCGAGAACTTCAAGCGGTTGGTTGATGAGGCGGTGGTGGAGCGCCGGGGTTGAGATGGTCGGGGTATTGAGGCTTCGATCGGGTCTGGGAGCGCAAAATGAACAAAGTGGTGACCCCGAATGGCTGAAACCGGCAAAACCGACACCCGGGTGGACGAATACCTGGCGAAACACCCGCGGTGGCAAGGGCAGCTTGCGGTGTTTCGGGAGGTGCTGCTCGCCGTTGGCTTGGACGAGGACATCAAGTGGGGGATTCCTGCTTATCTGTGCGGCGGGACCAACCTGATCGGCTTCGCCGGCTTCAAGCAACACTGCGCGCTGTGGTTCCACCAGGGCGTTTTCCTGCAAGACGCCGCCGGCAAATTGACTAATGCCCAAGAAGGCAAGACCCAGGCGATGCGCCAGTGGAAATTCGCCGAGGGCGAGGCGGTCCCCCGGGAGCTGCTGCGCGCCTACGCGCTGGAAGCCATCGAGAATCACCGGGCCGGCAAAAAACTCAAACCGGTTGCCCGCAAGTTGGAAGTGCCGGCCGAGCTGGAACAAGCGATGCGCGAGAACCCGGCCCTGCGCGAGGCGTTCAACTCGCTCACCCCCGGCAGGCAAAAGGAGTACGCCGCCCACATCGGCGGCGCCAAACAGGAAAAAACCCGCCTCTCCCGCCTCGCCAAAGCCCGCCCCCAAATCCTCGCTGGTATCGGCCTGAACGAGAAGTATCGCAACTGTTAGCGGCAAAGGCGGCTCGAAGCCACGGAATCGCGGATCAAGCTGAAAAACCATTTCGTTTTCCATAGAATCGGCAGCCTTAAGTGCGAATTTGCGGTCGGGGAAAACAAGTTGGGCAAAGGCATCAGCGGATTTGGCGCGTATATCCCCCAGGCACGCCTGCAACGGGCGGTGGTTGCCGAGGCGAACGCCTGGTTTGACGCCAGCCTCAAGTCGCTTGGCCGCGGCGAGCGCAGCATGTGCAACTGGGACGAGGACGCCATCACCATGGGGGTCGAGGCGGCGGCGGACTGTCTGGTGGGATTCGACGGTTTTACCCCGGAAGCGGTCTATTTCGCCTCGACCACCTTCCCCTTTCTCGACCGGCAGAACTCGGTGGTGCTGCTCGAAGCCCTCAACCTGCCGCGGCGCACCCGGGCGATGGATGTCGGCGCCTCCCAGCGGGCGGCGACATCGAGCCTGCTGGCGCTGTTGCAAAGCGGGCGCGACGGCATGGTGGTGGCCGCCGAACACCGCCGCGCCAAGGCGGGCTCCCGGGCGGAAATGCTCTGGGGCGACGCCGCGGCCGCGGTGGCCACCGGCGGCGGGCCGCTGCTCGCCGAGTTTCTTGGCGGGGAAAGCCTCGCCACCGATTTTGTCGATCATTATCGCGGCGGCGAGTTCGACTACGACTGGGAAGAGCGCTGGATTCGCGATGAGGGCTACCTGAAGATCGTGCCCGAGGCGGTCAACAATCTGCTGGCCGAGTGCGGGGTTGCCGCCGCCGACATCGATCATTTCATCCTGCCGACCGAGCAGGCGCGCACCCCGCCAGCGGTGGCGAAGCGGCTCGGCATCGACCCCAAGGCGATCATCGACAACCAGGCCGCGAGCGTTGGTGTCGCCGGTGCCGCCCAGCCGATATTGCTGCTCGCCAAAGTCCTCGAATCCGCCCAGGCCGGCGAGCTGATCCTGCTTACCGGCTTCGGCCAGGGCTGCGACGCCCTGCTGTTCCGCGCGACCGGGGCCATCGGCGGCTTCAAGCCCGCCCGCGGCGTCGCCGGGGCCTTGGCCGCGGGCCGGGAAGAAACCAACTACGCCAAATTCCTCGCCTTCAACGATCTTATCGAGCGCGACATCGGCAAGCGCGGCGAAACCGACAAACAAACGTATTTGTCTGGCTACAACCGCCGCCGGGATCTGGTCACCGCCTTCCTCGGCGGCAAATGCCGCCTGTGCGGCACCGTGCAGATTCCCCGGGAGAAGTACTGCGTCAATCCCGAGTGCGGCGCGCTCGACAGCCAGGATCCGCATCCCTTCGCCGACAAACAAGGCACCGTCCTGACCTGGACCGCCGACCGCCTCACCTTCGATTGGAGCCCGCCGGCGTATTTCGGCATGGTGCAATTCGACGGCGGCGGCAAACTGATGATGGACTTCACCGAAGTCCGCGAGGGCGCCATCGATTCCGGTTCAAGAATCTCGGTGCATTTCCGCATCCGCCAGTTTGACCCGCAACGCGGTTTCAGAAAATACTTCTGGAAGGCGAAGATTCTCGACTCCCAATAAAATTCACTTCGTCCGGCGCAACGCGCTTGAGGAAAAGCGTCTTGAATTTTGCACTGAGGGAGCGCGGCGGTGAGCGGAAGGGGCCCGGCGTTAGCCGGGAAGGAATCCGATTGCCGACGGAAAGCGACCGGTGCCCGAACGAAGAGATTCCGCGACGGGTCGAAGCCACCGATATGACACGCCAAGGCAGCCGGACATGACAGCAATGAGGAACCAGCAATGGCGCAAGGCATTAAAGACAAGGTCGTGATACTGGGCATGGGATGCGGCAAGTTTGGCGAGCGCTGGGACGCCAGTCCCGCCGATTTGATGGCCGAGGCCTTCGAGGAATGCCTCGGCGACGCCGGCATCGAGCGCAAGGAGATCGAAGCCGCGTGGTTCGGCGCCGGCATCGACGCCTTCCACGTCGGCGCGAGCGCCATGCCCATGGCCATCGCCCTGCGCCTGAACTACATCCCCGTGACCAAAGTCGAGAACATGTGCGCCACCGGCACCGAAGCCTTCCGCGGCGCGGTCTACGCCGTGGCCTCCGGCGCCTGCGACATCGCCTTGGCCCTCGGTGTCGAAAAACTCAAGGACACCGGCTACGGCGGCCTGCCACAGCGCTCCCGGGGCGTGGAGAACGACATGTACTGGCCCAACCTCTCCGCCCCCGGCGCCTTCGCCCAGCTCGCCACCGGCTACCGCGCCCACCACCGCGTCAACCAGCGGGACCTCAAGCGCGCCATGGCCCATGTGTCGGTCAAAAGCCACGCCAACGGCGCCAAGAACCCCAAAGCCCACCTGCGCCGGGAAATCACCGAACAGCAGGCCATCGACGCGCCCTACATCGCCGAACCCATCGGCCTGTATGATTGCTGCGGTGTCAGCGACGGCGCCGCCTGCGCCATCGTCACCACCCCGGAAATCGCCCGCTCCCTCGGCAAGGAACATCTTGTCGCGGTCAAGGCCTTGCAGCTCGCGGTTTCCAATGGCACCGAATCGGGCCACGAAAGCTGGGACGGCGCCCACCTCAAGACCACCCGCATCGCCGCCCGGCGCGCCTACGACGAAGCCGGCGTGCGCAAGCCCGCCGAGGAAATCAGCATGACCGAAGTCCACGACTGCTTTTCGATCACCGAACTCGTCACCATGGAAGACCTGCAACTCGCCGGGGAAGGCAAGGCGGTGAACGCGGTGCTCGACGGCGACTTCGACGCCGAAGGCAAACTGCCCTGCCAGATCGACGGCGGCCTGAAATGCTTCGGCCACCCCATCGGCGCCTCCGGCCTGCGGATGATTTACGAAAACTACCTGCAATTGCAGGGCCGGGCGGGGCCGCGGCAACTGCGCGACCCGAAGCTGGGGCTGAACCACAATCTCGGCGGCTTTCCGCACCAGAACATTTGCAGCATTTCGATGATCGGGCACCTGTAGCCCGAATCGCGGTGACTTCCGAGCCACTGGCGCATTCCGCCGCCGATTACGCAACCGCATCGCGCCTGCTTGGCGAGTTGCGCGGGCAACTCGCGCTGGTGGCGCGGCGTCTGCGCCGGACTTGCGAGAAGAACGGCGAATTCGACCCCGGCGGACTCGACCGGCAACAACTGGCCTGCCACGAACTCGCCTTGGCGGCGGCGGACCTCGCGGCGGTTGCGGCGATGCTCGATTACGGTGGCCATTGCGCCGACGATGACGAGCTGATCCATGGCATCACCCTCGGTTTCGCCGCCGAATGCTGCCACGCCCTGCTTGGCCGGCTGCGGCCGCGGACCCGGGAATTGGGAATCGGCGCCGGCGGCATCAAGCCGCTGACCGAAAAGCCGCCATTCCAAGCTTTCCTTGACGCCAAGCTGTCCTCCGCGCACTGGGACAGTCTCGGCGAGCGGATTTGCCAGCAGCGGCGCGAGCGCCTGCCCGCGCTGCTCGCCGAGGAGATTGAAATCGTCCGCGACAGCTTCCGGCGCTTCGCCGAGGAGGCCGTGCTGCCCGAGGCGGAAGCGATCCACCGGCGCAATCTCGACATTCCCGAGCGCATCATCAAAGCCGCCGCCGAGCTCGGTTGCTTCGGCGCCTGCATCCCCGAGCGCTTCGGCGGCATGCGGCCCGACGACAAGCCCGACAGCCTGGCGATGATTGTGATCACCGAAGAGCTCTCCCGGGCCTCGCTCGGCGCCGCGGGCAGCCTCGTCACCCGCCCGGAAATCGCCGCCCGGGCCCTGCTCGCGGGCGGCACCGAGGCCCAGCGGCGGCAGTGGCTGCCGCAGCTCGCCTCGGGGGAGAAACTCTGCGCGATTTCGATCACCGAGCCCGATGCCGGCTCCGATGTCGCCGCGGTGTCGCTGGCGGCGCGCAAGGTGGAAAACGGCTGGCGGCTGAGCGGCGCCAAGACTTGGTGCACTTTCGCCGGCCGCTCGGAACTGCTCGTGGTGCTCGCCCGCACCGACGTCCGCGCCGATCAGGACGCAGCGTCCGGTCATCGCGGCCTGAGCCTGCTGCTGGTGGACAAACCAGCCTTTTCCGGCCACGAGTTCCGCCATGACCAGGACGGCGGTGGCAGTCTCGCCGGCAAGGCCATCGCCACGCTTGGCTACCGCGGCATGCACTCCTTCGACCTGTTCTTCGACGATTACTTCGTGCCCGATGCCAACCTCGTTGGCGAAACGCCGGGCAAGGGCTTCTACCAAACCATGGCGGGCTTCGCCGGCGGCCGCATCCAAACCGCCGCGCGGGCGACCGGGGTGATGCAGGCGGCTTTCGAGCAAGCCCTGGCCTGGGCCGGCGAAAGAAAGGTTTTTGGCCGCAATCTGGCGGATTTCCAGCTTAGCCGGGTTAAACTGGCGCGGATGCTCGCTTGGCTCACCGCGGCGCGGCAGTTCAGCTACGCCGTCGCCCGCAAGCTCGACGCCGGTGGCGGGCAGATGGAAGCGAGCCTGGTGAAGCTGTTCAGTTGCCGGGCCGCGGAATGGCTCACACGGGAGGCGATGCAACTGCACGGCGGCCTCGGCTACGCCGAAGAATCCATGGTCAGCCGCTTGTGGGTGGACGCCAGGGTGCTGTCGATTTTCGAAGGTTCCGAGGAAACCCTGGCGCTGAAAGTCATCGCCCGGCAACTCGTCGCGGAAGCGTAGCGAAGCGCTGTCATTCCGCTTCGCGCAGGACGACGAAGGGGTGGTGCCGCTATTTTTCCCCGTCATTCTGCGCGAAGTCGCAGAATCTCGGCGGCATGGTGCGATGTTCGGGAGATTCCGCGACAAAATGGCAGGATTGCCATTTTGGACAGCGCTTGCGCTGCCCCGAAGGGGTGAGGGGCGGGATGCCCCGAATCACCGCGCTTCGCTCCGCGCAGAATGGCGAAGGGGCTGCGTTGGAATCCCGCACTGAGGGAGCGCGGCGGTGGCTGAAAGGGGCCCGGCTTAAGCCGGGAAAGCATTCAGCCACCGACGGCAAGCGACCGGTGCCCGAACGAAGAGATTCTGCGACTCCGCTTCGCTCCGCGCAGAATGACAGAGGGGGGCGCTTCGCTCAGAATGACGGGTGGGGGTGCTCCGCTTTGCGTTGAATAATCCCGGAAGGACAATTGCGTCGGAAAAGGCAACTGGAAATGCAAAAACTGTTGGAAGATAAAGTGGTCGTGGTCACTGGTGCCGGGCGGGGCATTGGCAAGGGGATCGCCTTGCTCGCCGCGGCCGAGGGCGCCAAGGTCGTCGTCAACGATCTCGGCGGGGCGGAGGATGGCAGCGGCGGGGATGCCGGACCAGCCGCGGAAGTGGCCGCCGAAATCCGCGCCGCGGGGGGCGAAGCCGTCGCCAACGGCGCCAGCGTGACCGATTGGAAAGCGGCCCATGGCATTGTCGAAATGGCGCTCGATCATTTCGGCCGCATCGACTGCGTCGTCAACAATGCCGGCAACCTGCGCGACGCCATCTTCCACAAGATGACCGAGGAGGACTTCGATTCGGTCGTCAACGTCCATCTCAAGGGCGCGTTCAACGTCAGCCGCGCCGCCGCGCCGCATTTCCGCGCCCAAACCAGCGGCTGTTTCGTCAACATGACCTCCACCTCGGGATTGATCGGCAATTTCGGCCAGGCCAACTATGCCGCCGCCAAGCTCGGCATCGTCGGCCTGTCGAAATCGATGGCGCTCGACATGGGCCGTTTCCGGGTGCGCTCCAACTGCATCGCGCCCTTCGCCTGGAGCCGTCTGATCGGCACCATCCCCACCCGCACCGGGGAAGAGCGGGCCCGGGTCGAAAAGATCAAGCAGATGACACCGGACAAGATCGCCCCGCTGGCCATCGCCCTGTGCAGCGACGCCGCCGCCGATGTGACCGGCCAGATTTTCGGCGTGCGCAACAACGAAATTTTCCTGTTCAGCCAGAACCGCCCAATCCGCTACGCCCACCAGGGCGAAGGCTGGACCGCCGGGCAGGTGCTGTCGCGGGCGCTGCCCGCCTTCGCCGCCGACTTCGCGCCGCTGGCGCGCTCCGGCGACGTGTTCAGCTGGGACCCCATGTGAGGCCGCGACCATGCCCTTTGATCCCCGCAGCCTGCTCGGCAAAGAATTCCAAACCGTAAGGCAAAGCTATACCGGAAAGGACTGCATCCTCTACGCCCTCGGCGTTGGCATGGGCATCGATCCACTCGATGAAAACTGCCTGCCTTTTTTGTATGAGGACGGCCTCAAAGTCCTGCCGAGCCAGGCGGTGGTCATGGCCCACCCCGGCTTCTGGGCGAAGGAGGACGACACCGGGCTCGATTGGGTCAAGGTCTTGCACGCCGGGCAGGAGATCATTCAGCACAAAGCCCTGCCGACTTCCGGGACGGTCGAGGCCACCACCCGGGTGCGCGAAGTCATTGACAAGGGCGAGCGAGTCGGCGCCCTCATCATTTCCGACCGGGTCGTGCGCGATGTCGAAACCGGCGCGGATCTCTGCACCCTGGTGACGACGATTCTCGCCCGCGGCGACGGCGGCTTCAGCTCCGGGCGCAAGACCTCGGCAAAACCCGACCCGGTGCCGGAGCGCCAAGCCGACAGCGTTTGCGATCTGCCCACCCTGCGGCAGCAAGCGCTGCTTTACCGGCTTTCGGGGGATTACAATCCGCTCCACGCGGTGCCCGAAATCGCCCGCAACGCTGGTTTCCGCGAGCCGATCCTCCACGGCCTGTGCACCCTCGGCGTCGCCACCCACGCCTTGATGAAAAGCTGTTGCGACTACGATCCAAACCGCTTCCGGCGGATGCGGCTGCGCTTTTCGGCGCCGGTCTACCCGGGCGACACCATCCGCACCGAAATCTGGCGCGAGGGCGGGGCTTACGCCTTCCGCTGCAAATCCATCGAGCAGGACAAGATCGTCATCAACAATGGCTATCTGTTGACGGCCTGACTGGTTGAAGGCAGGGGAAGCTCTGATTAAGTCAGAGCTTCCCCGCGGCACAAGGATGTGCCGCCGGATTCGATGACGCAAGTCATTGAATCCGCGAGCAAAACAAAACCACGCTTTGGTTTTGCGACAATGAAAAACTCCATGGATGGAGTTTTTCAAAGCATAAAAGAGGAGCAAGCGGGTTGCAGGCGATACTTCAGGGGATGCGCGTGGTCGAGGGCAGCGCCTTCATCGCCGCGCCTTCCGGCGGCATGACCCTGGCCCAGCTTGGCGCCGACGTGATCCGCTTCGATCTGATCGGCGGCGGGCTCGACTACCGCCGCTGGCCCATCGACGGCAAGGGCAACAGCCTGTACTGGCACGGCCTGAACAAGGGCAAGCGCTCGATCGCCATCGATTTCCGCCAAGCCGAAGGTCGGGAGCTGCTGAGCGAACTCATCGCCCGGCCCGGCGCGGACGCCGGCATTTTCCTCAGCAACTTCCCAGCCCGGGGCTGGCTCGCCGACGCGGAGCTCCGCGCCCGGCGCGAAGATTTGATTTATCTGAGCCTGAGCGGCGACCGCCACGGCGGCTCGGCCCTCGATTACACCGTCAACTGCCGGCTCGGCCTGCCTTGGCTCAGCGCGGTGGAAGGGCGGCCGGTGAATAATCCCCTGCCGGCCTGGGATTTGCTCGCGGGGCAGCAAATCGCGCTGGGGTTGCTCGCCGCCGAGCGGCACCGCCGGCGCAGCGGCAAAGGCCAATTCATCGCGATCGCCCTCGCCGATGTCGCCCTCGCGGTCATGGGGCATCTGGGCTACATCGCCGAAGTCGAATGCAATGGCGCCGGAAGGCAGGCCGTCGGCAACCACGTATTCGGCAGCTTCGGCCACGATTTCGCCTGCCGCTGCGGCCGCCGGATAATGATCGTCGGCGTCAGCCCGAAGCAATGGCGGGCCATCGTCAAGGCGACCGGAACCGGAGCGGAGGTCGCAAAGCTGGAGAGCGAGCTGCGGCTGGACTTCAAGCGCGAGGGCGACCGCTTCCTGGCCCGGGACGCCTTGGCGGGCTTGTTCGCGCCTTGGTTCTCCGGGCGGGACTTTGACGCGGCAAGCACCGAACTTGAGCGGGCTGGCGTCTGCTGGGGACCATACCAGAGCGTTGCCGAACTCGTCGGCCAAGACCGCGAATGTTCCGCAGCCAACCCATTGTTCAGCCGCATCGAGCAGCCGGGAATCGGCGAATTGCTGACCCCTTCCCAAGCGCTGCGCTTTGGCGGCCTCGAATCGCTGCCACCGGCCCCGGCGCCTTTGCTGGGGCAGCACACCGACGAGATTCTCGCCGAAGAACTGGGCTTAAGCGCCGCCGAGATTGGCAAACTGCACGACAAGGGCCTGGTGGCCGGAGCGCCAGGAAAGCGCTGATCAAGCCCCGGTTTGGCTCTTGGTCGGATGGTTCGCCAGCTTTTTTACGGCCCCGGCAACGCTCCAGCGCCCGGAAACGGCCCGAATCGCGGGTTTCCAACCGCCTTCCGCGGCTCGCGGGCGCGCCAACCCCATGTCAGACCCCCGCGTACCGGCCGCCGACCGCCAGGTTTATGAAGCCGAGCAGCACCGCGCGCGCGGTCGCCACATCCGATTCGTTTTAATCAGAGCTTCCCTAGCATGTGGGCTTCCATTGGGTATATCCCATGTCGAGGTATCGTTGGGAGAGCGTATCGTCATCCGTAACTTCGATCATTAAGTCAAGTTGGTCAGTGAGATTCAGATCGCCAGCGCCAAGGTTGACAATCCGCGTTGAAATAGTCATCCGTTGCACTGTGGCACCCACATTGCGGCAGTTATTGTCCTTGCTGGAGATATTGAATTCGATCTCACAGCCACTGCTCTCCAGGCACTTGCCGGTCATCTCGTCACCATCACCGAAACCGTCTCGTTCCGAATACCCGCCCCGAAAATCCACGGTGTCAACCCTGTGATGGCTCGGTCTGATGATGCTGATGGCCGGTCGTGCGCCCGTGGCCACACTAGTGCATTTGTACGTCAGCGGGAAACTAACGAAGTGGCCCTCCTCGGGGGTCAGCTTGTTTGCCTGAAAACTGTAGGTTCCCTCCCCCGACCAGACGCTGCCAACGGTGATGCTGCACTCCGTCTGCGTCTGTGCTAAGGCCGGCGCGGCCAGCGTCACCGCGAGAATGGCGCCGCAGGCGGCGAGAGAGAATAGGAGTGAAAATTTTTTCGGCGAGTTCATGGCTGTCTATGCTCCATTTGTGGCTTTAGGGTCCGGGGCGCAAGAGCTAATGCTTCATATCGCGCATCCGTGGAGGGGCTTATATCACGAGAGCCCAAGCTCTGCAACCCGCGAGCAAAACCCCCGCGAGCAAAACAAACCACGCTTTGTTTTGCGACAATGAAAAATTATCTGTAAGGAATTTTTCAGAGCATACAGAAGGAGACGCGAATTGACAGCATTCCATATTGGCGGGAACCCCGCCGCAAACATTGGCGACCTGTTGTTCAACGCCGAGCGCGAAGCCCCGGACGCCCCCGCGGTGAGCTTCGCCGGCGCAACCCGGACCTGGGCCGAAGTCGCCACCCGCTGCCGCGCCGCCGCGAGCCTCTTTGCGCGCCTCGGCGTCGGCAGGGGCGACCGGGTGGCACTGCTCGGGCTGAATTCCGCGGTGTGCTTCGAGAGCTATTACTCGCCGGCGCTGATCGGCGCGATCTTCGTGCCGCTGAACCACCGCCTCGCAGCCCGGGAACTGCGGGAATGCCTCGAAGACTGCGAGCCGACGGTGCTGCTCGTGGAAGCTGGATTCGCCGAAACCGCCCGCGGCTTGATCTCGGCCGAACAATGCCCCTTCATCCGCCATCTGCTCGTGTACGGCGGCGGGGCGGCGCAGCCGGGAATACTCGATTACGAGCAATCGCTGGCGGAAATCATCGCTTCTGGCAGTTTCACCGAGCCGCTTCCGGGTGGATGCGACGACACCATCCTGTTGTTCTACACTGGCGGCACCACGGGTAAATCGAAAGGCGTTATGCTCAGCCACCGCAACATGCTGTCGAACACGGCGTGCTCGGTGGATGCCTATCTGCTGGAAAAAGGCTGGAACTTCATCATCGTGGGGCCGCTGTTCCATCTCGCCGCCGGGGCGCGGATTTTCACCACCGCCGCGCTTTGCGCCCACGCGCTGATCCTCGCCCGCTTCGATGCCGCCGCCGTGCTCGCATCGATCGAGCGCCACCACATCCACTCGGCGACCCTGGTGCCGACGATGGTGCAGATGCTGCTCGATCATCCCGATTTCGCCACGACCGACCTGTCCTCGCTGAAAATGGTCTCCCTCGGCGCGGCGCCGCTTTCGCTCGCCCTCCAGCGGCGGCTGCTCGAGGCCCTGCCCCATGCGAGCCAATACCAGACCTACGGCATGACCGAAGCCTCGCCCATCGCCACGATCCTCGACGCCGAATACCACGTCACCGAAGGCCCCGGGGCGGAAAAGCTCGCCTCGGTGGGCCGGGCGGCGAGCCATGTGGAGGTCCGCGTGGTCGACGGGGACGACCAAGACCTGCCGCCGAACGCCATCGGCGAAGTCCTCATCCGCGGACCCAACATCATGGTGGGCTACTGGCGGCAGCCGGAGTTGACCGCCGAGGCCCTGCGCGGCGGCTGGTACCACAGTGGCGACGCGGGCTATCTCGACGGGGAGGGATTCCTCTTCCTCGAAGGCCGGGTGAAGGACATGATCGTCAGCGGCGGCGAGAACATCTACCCCATCGAGGTCGAGAACGCGCTTGGCGGGCATCCGGCGGTGAAGGAATGCGCGGTCATCGGCATCCCGCACGCGGTCTGGGGCGAGGCGGTCCACGCCGTGGTCATCCTGGAGCCGGGGGAGGAAGCCGATGAAGCCGGATTGATCGGCTACTGCAAACAGCATCTGGCGGGCTACAAATGCCCGGTCAGCGTCAGTTTCCGCAGCGAGCCAATGCCGCTGTCACCGGTCAACAAAGTGCTCAAGACCGAGTTGCGCAAACCCTTTTGGCAAGGCCGCGACAGCCAGTTGGTGTAGCGGAGTCCGAGGGGCTTGGGGACAACCACCCCGCCCCTTCGGGGCTGCTCCTTGAAAAGGAGGGGAGTTAGGCCGGCTGCGCCGCAGGGGGGAGGGGAGCAACTCTCCCCCCTGTCAAGGGGGAGCGCCGCGAAGCGGCGAGGGGGTTCGGGTCGAAGCCGCGGTATCAACCCATGAGTACCCCCGTCAGGCGCGCTTCAAAACAGCCCGACGATGTTGCGGTCCGCGTCGAGGCGGATGTGGTTGGCGGCGGGTTCCCGGGGCAGGGCGGGCATGGTCATGATGTTGCCGGTGATGACGACGACGAAGCCGGCGCCGTTGAACAGGCGCACTTCGCGCACCGGCAAGGTGTGCCCCGATGGCGCGCCGAGGGCGCTGGGGTCGCTGGAGAAGCTGTACTGGGTCTTGGCGATGCACACCGGCAGGTTGCCGCGGCCCTGGGCTTCCCACTGCCGCAGCTGCTCCGCGGCCGCGGCGGGAAGGTCCACATCGCCGGCGCCGTAAATCTCCCGGGCAACCGCGCGAATCTTGTCCGCCAAGGAAAGATCGTCAGCGTAAAGTGGCTTGAAAGCGGCCTTGCCGCTGTCGGCAAGCTCGCGCACCTTGCCCGCGAGCGCCTCGGCGCCGCGGCCGCCATCGGCCCAGTGCGAGCACTCCACCGCCTCGACGCCGAGTTCGGCCATCGCGCTTTGAACGCTGTCGATCTCTTGGCGGGTATCGCCGGCGAAGCGGTTCAGCGCCACCACCACCGGAACGCCGAATTTGCCGACATTCTGGACATGGCGGCGGAGGTTCGCCATGCCCCCGGCGAGGGCGGCGACATTCGGCTTGGCCAGATCCGCCCGCGCCACGCCGCCGTGCATCTTCAGCGCGCGCACCGTGGCGACGACAACCGCCGCCGCCGGTTGCAACCCGGCGACGCGGCATTTGATATTGAAGAACTTCTCCGCGCCGAGGTCGGCGCCGAATCCGGCCTCGGAAACAACATAATCGGCCAGCTTGAGGCTGGCCCGGGTCGCCACGATGGAATTGCAGCCGTGGGCGATATTGGCGAATGGACCGCCGTGGACGAGGGCGGGATTGTTTTCCAGCGTTTGCACGAGATTCGGCGCCATCGCCTGCCGCAGCAGCACGGTCATCGCGCCGACGGCTTCGAGGTCGCGGCTGTAAACTGGCTCGCCGTCCCGGTTGTCGGCCACCACGATATTGCCGAGGCGCCGGTCGAGGTCGGCGAAGCCGTCGGCGAGGGTGAAAATCGCCATCAATTCCGAGGCCGCGACGATATCGAAGCCGGTGTCCCGGGCCATTCCCTTGGTGGTGGTGGGAAACTCCCGCAGCGTTCTGTCGTTGATGTCGAGGGTGCGGCGGAAGCGGACCGAATCGAGGTCGATGCCGAGCTCGTTGCCCCAGTGGATGTGGTTGTCGAGCATCGCCGCGAGCAGATTGTTGGCGGCGGTGATGGCGTGGAAATCGCCGGTGAAATGCAGGTTGATGTCATCCATCGGCGTCAATTGGGACATGCCGCCACCAGTGGCGCCGCCCTTCATCCCGAAACAGGGGCCGAGGCTCGGCTCGCGCAGGCAGGCGACGGCCTTGTGGCCGAGGCGGTTGAGCGCGTCGTTGAGGCCAACGAGCGTGGTGGTTTTGCCCTCCCCGGCGGGGGTGGGGCTGATGCCGGTCATCAGGATCAGCCTGCCGTCGGGGCGCTGCGCCAGCGAGTCGAGATAATCGAGGGAGATTTTGGCCTTGTCCCCGCCATGGGGGCTGATCGCCTCGAGCGGAATCCCGAGCGCTGCGGCGACTTCGCCGATGGGTTTCTTCGCCGCTTCCCGGGCAATCTCAATATCGGGTTTCATATTTGAGCCGTCCCTTTCGGGCTGTCGTTGTATTTCGCCGCCGATATTCGGGCAACGCGCGGATTATAAGTGAAAAAACGGCGAATGGGGCGGCGCTCCCCTCTCTGTAATTCCACGCGCGGCGAAACCCTCACTCCGTCATTCCGCGCGAAGCAAAGCCCCCACCCCGTCATTCTGCGCGAAGCGAAGCGGAGTCGCAGAATCTCTTTCTTCGGGCACCGGTCGCTTCCCGTCGGTGGCTGAATGCTTTCCCGGCTGGCGCCGGGCCCCTTTCAGCCACCGCCGCGCTCCCTCGGTGCAGGATTCCACCGCGGCCCCTCCGTCATTCCGCGCATGGCAAAGCGGGGCCGCGGAATCTCCCCGGCTTGGCATTGCGCCGCTTCCGGCGAACGGACAAGTCCGCGGCGCGGGGGTATACTCGCATGATCCGAATTCGCAGTTTGATCAACAACGAGGAGGCAGAAGTGAAGAGAATGATGTTCGCGGCCGCCGGCTGGCTGGCTCTGGCGTGTTGCTGGCAAATGGCCCACGCCCAGGATGGTGAGGCGCTGGCGGTGCTGGTGCCGGGCGGCGGCACCTACAGCAGGCCGATTTCCACCGACTCGCCCCAGGCCCAGGCTTTCTTCGACCAGGGTCTGCGCATGGCGTGGAGTTTTTATTTCGTGGAGTCCATCGCCTCTTACCAGGAAGCCTCCCGCCACGACCCCGACCATCCCATGCCCTACTTCGGCCTCGCCCACGCCGCCGGGCCCAACCCCAACAGCCGCTACGCCGGCCTGCCCGACGACCCCCGGGGCGCCGGACTCGAGGCGATCCGCAACGCCCTTGAACGCATCAACAACGGCACCGGGCGCGAGCGCGACATGATCAACGCGCTGTTCGTGCTCTACAACAAAGACGCCATCGCCGACGACCGCGAGCGCGATCAGGCTTTCGTCGACGCCATGCGGGACCTGCACCACAAATACCCCGACGATGCGGACATCGCCTCGCTCTTCGCCGAAGCCTTCATGAACACCACCCGCTGGGATTACTGGGCGGCCGACGGCTCGCCCCGGCCCGGCGTATCCGAAGCCCGCGCCGCACTCGAAGCCGCCATGGCGTTGGAGCACGACCATCCCGGCGCCAACCATCTCTACATCCACCTGATGGAAGCCTCGAGCGAGCCCGAACTCGCCATGCCTTCGGCGCAGAAACTTGAGGCCAGCGTGCCGATTTCCGGCCACATGGTCCACATGCCCGGGCACATCTACCTGCGGGTGGGCGAATATGAAAAAGCCGTCCTCACCAACGAACGCTCGCAGATTGTCGATCAGCAGTTCGCCGAAGTATGGGGCGACACCAACTTCCCGATGATCGGCACCTATTCGCTTTCCCACAAAGCCCACGCCCCCCATGCCCTCGACTTCGTCCGCTACGCCAACATGCTGCAAGGCAATTACGCCGGCGCCCTCGAAGCCGCCGAGCGCGGCGCGGCGAGCGTCGGCCGGGCCGCCGAGGCTGTCAACCGCGGCGAGAAGCGCGTGGTGCACTCCTGGGTTGTCGACAAGGTCTTCGGCAAGTGGGGCCGCATCCTCGAAGCCGAGCAAAGCCACAGCGGCACACCGTATCTCGACGGCATGTGGAGCTATGTCGCCGGCAGCGCCCGGGTCGCCATGGGCGAGCTCGACGCCGCCGAAACCGAGCTCGCCAACATTGAGGCCCAGGCCGCGGCTGATGACGTTGACGACACCGGTGTTGGCCCGACCCCGGCCTCCCATGTGCTCGGCATCGCCGCCCACGCCCTGGCGGGGGAAATCGCCGAGGCCCGCGGCGATTACGATGCGGCCATCGCCCACTACGGGGCCGCGGTCGAAATGCAGGACGCCAACAACTATACCGAGCCGCCGGACTGGTCCCAGTCTATGCGGCTTTATCTCGGTGCGGCGATGCTCGCGGCGGGCCGCGCCGCAGACGCCGAAGCCGTCTACCGCGAGGATCTGGAGTGGAACCAGCAAAACGGCTGGTCGACTTTCGGTCTCGCCCAAGCGCTCGAAGCCCAGGGCAAGACCCAGGAAGCCATCATCGTCAAGCGTCAGTTCGAGTCGCTCTGGCGCAACGCCGACATCGAACTCGAACGCTCGCGACTGTAAAGCGGGAATTCAGCGATGGAGCGGCCCGGCTCACCAAATGCGCCCGGGCCGCCCGCCTTCACCATCAAGCGAATCGAATTCCCCATCCTTTGAAACCAGCGAATAGCGCAGTTCGATGGTTTTTTCCCAAAAACGCAGGAAAAACACGCCCGGCCGAAGCCGGGCGCCTTCAAGGCAAGGCGCGCGGCCGGCGCCCCCGTTCCTTGCAAGGGCGCGGCGGCGGGCTACCGTCCGGCTACTGGACGCCGCCGATGTCCTCGCCGCCCTCGTTGACTCGCGCGCAGCCCTTGCCGCCCATGAACAGGAAGTAGGCGCTGCCGACACCCCTGTAGTTCGATCCATCAGACAGACTAAAGACCGGCACCACAATCTCGCCGGGGCCCTGGTTGGGATTGCTGGGATTGCGGTTGGTCCAGACATGGGCGCCAGCCTTGGGCCGCACCTCGATGATGTTCTCGCCCAAGACGCCGCCGGCAAAGCTGATCCGACCGGACGCTGGGTTAGTCCACCGGCCGCTGTTCAGGAACGACGTCCGCCACTCCCAGTCGGAGAAAGAAGATCTGAAGTCATTGGTTGCCTGGAGGAAATAACCAGCGGTCGGAAAGCTGGTCCGCGTCGCGCTGCTGTTGGTGCTCTCGAAGATTACTTTCATGCGGCCCGGCGTCGCGTGCTCGCCACAGCCGTCCACGACTTGGCGGTCGGATGCCAGCCGGACGGTGCATATGCCTCGGTTGCAGGTGGTCTGCGCCTGCGCGGTCTGGGTGAATGCCATCAAGCCTGCGAGCGCGGCCAAGGCGAGTGTCAGTGACCGTCTCATGGCCGCCGATACCCGCGAAGTCCGAAATCTCGGGGGGGGGGGGCGTCGTTGGCTTGTTCATTTCTGGCCCTCGTTGGTTGTGCCTCCCCCAACTGTACACGAACCCGGCCGTGTGTCAACACCGAAGTAAAAATCTGTAGAGAACAAATAAAGTGTCCGGTTTTAGAACACATGAAGTGTCCGGTCGTACAGTGGTCGTTTTTCGAGGCGACCGGGAGGCTGTATGGGCGTGGCGCGAAAGAGGCAGGAGAGGAGGATGGCGGTGTTCAACGACGCGTACACGATGTGGACGGAGAGCCGTCCGGCGCAGGCGCAGGCGGCGGAGGTGCTGGGGGTTTGCGAGCGGACGTTCCGGCGCTGGGTGGCGAGGCGCCGGGAAGAGGCGGAGGAGGATGGCGACATCGAAGCCCTGCGGGACCGGCGCCTCGAGCGCGCCTCGCACCGGGCGGCGCCGGTGGACGAGGTGTTGCGGATGGTGGACGAGTACCGGACCCGGTATTGCGGCTGGAACGTGCGGCACTACTACACGCGCTACCGCCGCGGTGGCGGGACGCGCAGCTACAACTGGGTGCGGACCAAGCTCCAGGCGGCGGGGGCGGTGCCGAAGGGCAGGGGCCGGGGCAAGCACCGCAAGCGCCGCGAGCCATCGCCCTGCGCCGGGATGATGCTGCACCAGGACGGCAGCACGCACGAGTGGGTGCCCGGCGCGAGTTGGGACCTGATCGTGACGATGGACGACGCCACCAACGAGCACTACTCGATGTTCTTCTGCGAAGAGGAGGGCCTGTGGAGCAGTTTCCGGGGCATGCGGGAGGTGATCGAGGCCCGGGGCCTGTGCTGTTCCCTTTACACCGACCGGGGTTCGCACTACTGGTCCACCCCGGAGGCGGGCGGCAAGGTGGACAAGGACCGGTTGACGCAGTTCGGCCGGGCGATGGTTCGAGACCTGGGGATCGACATGATCCCGGCGTACTCGCCGGAGGCGCGGGGCCGTTCGGAGCGGGCGTTCCGCACGCACCAGGACCGGCTGGTCAAGGAGTTGGCGCTTGCGGGCGTGACGGGGATGGAGGCGGCGAACCGCTACCTGCGGGAAACCTACCTGCCGGCCTTCAACGCGGAGTTCGCCCGGCCGCCGCGGGAGGACCGCCCGGCGTTCGTGCCGCTGGGGGCGGGCACCGACCTGGACGCGATCCTGTGCGAGCTGCACGAGCGGACCGTGGGCCGGGACAACTGCGTCCAGTTCGGCGGGCTGGCGCTGCAGCTGCCTTCGCATCAACGCCGGCCCCACCACTTGAAGGCGAAGGTCAAAGTCCGGCGCCACATGGACGGCACGCTGTCGGTGTGGCACGGCCCCCGGCGGCTGGCGCGCTACGGCGCGGACGGACAACACCTTGGGGAGGGGCTGGCGGATGCGGCCTGAATCCGGCGACGCCGGCGCCGCGCTCCAGTCGCTCCGCTCCTTGCGCGCGGCGCCGGCGTCGAAACCCAAAACCGCTTCGGGAAAGCGGACAGTTAAAATGTTTTAAAACCGGACAGATTTATTTGTTTACAACACACCGAAGTAAAAATCCCCGGCGGTTGCTGAACGAGGCGCGGAGGGCGGGCCGCTCGAATCAAGTTTGCCAGTGCTCTTCTCCTGTCGCCTTCCCATTGCGCGCCGTTGCGCGAGTTCGGAATTCGGTTTAGGCTAAGCTGTTCCGCACGGCGAATATGGGAGGTCGAACCATCATGCGACGCAGACAGGTTTTTCAGGCGCTGGGGGCGGCTTTCGCGGCTTCGGCGCTCGGCGGGCGCCTTGGCGGCCCGGGCGCCTTCGCCCAGTCCCGCCAAGTCGAGCGGCCGGGCTTGCAACTCTACACCCTGCGGCGGGCGATGGCCGACGACTTTGAAGGCACCTTGGCCCGGGTTGCCGAGATGGGCTATGTGGAAATGGAATTCGCCGGCTATTTCGGCCGCGATGCCAGCGCGGTGCGCGAGGCGCTCGACCGCAACGGCCTCGTCTCTCCGGCCGCCCACATCGAACTCGGCGCGGTGCGCGAAAATCTCGCGGCGGAGATTGATTTCGCCGCGGCGCTGGGGCAGCGCTTCATTGTGGTGCCCTACCTGCCCCAAAACGAGCGCGGCCTCGATGATTATCACCGCCTCGCCGAGACGCTCAACCGCGCCGGCGAGCAATGCCGCGCCGCCGGCCTGAAAATGGGCTACCACAACCACGATTTCGAGTTTGCGTCCACCAACGGGCGCGTCCCCTACGACATCCTGCTCGAAGAAACCGAGCCTGGGCTCGTGGACATGGAACTCGACCTGTTCTGGATCGCCGATGGCGGCCACGACGCGCTGGCCTATTTCGAAGCCCATCCCGGCCGCTTCACCATGCTGCACGTCAAGGACCGCGCCGCGGATGGGGCCACTGTCGATGTCGGCGCCGGCGAGATCGATTTCGCCGCCATCTTCGCCCACGGCGAAACCGCCGGCATCGCGCATTATTTCGTCGAACACGACAACCCCGGCGGCGATGGCTTCGCCTCCGTAACCCGCAGCCTGGAGCATTTGCGCGGGCTGCGTTTCTGAGCATTCGATTTCCGGGCCATTTCCGCTCTGGGGAGCAGACAAAATGAAAACCCGCCGCGATTTCCTGCGCGAATTGATCATTTCGGTTGGCGGCTTCTCGGCCTTGTCGGCCTGCGGCGACGCCCCGGTTCTTGTCGCCACCGGGGGCGGTGAAGCCGGCCGCTTCCACACCGCGGCAGAAATGGAACTCATGGCGCGCCTGTCCGATCTCATCATCCCCCGCACCGAAACCCCCGGCGCGGTCGATGTCAACGTGCCGGGTTATATCGACGGCCTGATGGCGGACTGGGCCAATCAAGAAACCCGCGCGGCGCACCGCGCGGCGCTGGCCGAAATCGCAAGCCGCCTCTCGGTCGATGGCGATTTTCTGGCGCTCGATGAAGCCGGGGCCGAACAAACCCTCGCCGAACTCGACCGTTCCGCCTTCGCCGAATCCGCCGCCGAACTCGGCGGCTACCGGCGCTTCAAGGGCTATGTCACGGGCACCTACTTCGCCACCGAAGGCGGCGCGCGGGAAGAATTGCAATGGGTGGCCGTTCCCGGCCGCTGGGACCCGGACGTGCTCGTAAGCGACCGGCGCGAAGTGTGACAAAGAGCTCGGGCGGGAGTCTGCCAATGGCGCAAGCAACTGAATTCGATGCGATTGTGGTCGGCTCGGGCATGAGCGGCGGCATGTCCGCCAAGGAATTGTGCGAGCGGGGCCTGCGGGTGCTCGTGCTTGAGCGCGGCCCGGAAATCGTTCCCGAGCGCGACTACTCGGACAATCTGGCGCCCTGGGAAACCGAAAATCTGGACCGCATCCCCCAGGACGAGATCGAACGGCATTACTTCCGCCAATTTCCCGGCGTTGGCTATGCCGTGAAAGAGTCGAACAAGCATTTCTGGGTGAAGGACGACGAACACCCCTACGAAGAAGCCGAGGGAACCCGCTACGACTGGCTGCGCGGCTACCACACCGCCGGCCGCTCGATCATGTGGGGCCGGCATTCTTACCGGCTCGGGCCGCGGGACTTCGAGGAAAACCAGCGCGAAGGCATCGCCATCGACTGGCCAGTCCGCTACGGGGACATCGCGCCCTGGTACGAAAAAGTTGAAACCTTCATCGGCATCTCGGGCGAAGCCGAAGGCATCGAGCATCTGCCCGACAGCGTGTTCCAGCCGGCTTTCGAGTTGAGCGCCGCGGAAAAAACCTTCAAGCGGCGCGTTGAAGCGGCTTTCCCCAGCCGCAAGGTGATTGCGGCGCGGGTGGCCCATCTCACCGACGCCACCGACGAGCAGCGCTCGCTCGGCCGGAGCAACTGCCAGGTGCGCAATCGCTGCGACCATGGCTGCGCGTTCAGGGCCTACTTTTCCTCGCTCAACGCCACCCTGCCCGCCGCCGAGCGCACCGGCAACCTCACCATTGTCCACAACGCCATCGTCCAAGGGCTCGATTACGACCCGCAAGCCAGGCGGGTGAGCGGTGTGCGCGTGATCGACGCGGAAACCAACGAGGCCAGAATCTACACCAGCCGCATCGTATTCCTCAACGCCTCGGCCATCGCCTCGGCGCTGATCCTGCTGCAATCGCAATCGGAAAGTTTCCCCAATGGCCTCGCCAACCGCTCGGACCAAGTGGGCCGCAATCTCATGGATCATGTCAGCGGCGCGAACGCCTCGGGGATCATGCGCGGCTTTGAAGACCGCAAAGTCTTCGGCCGGCGGCCGGGCGGCATCTATATTCCCCGCTACGCCAACATCACCGAGAACGACAAGCCCTACCGCCGCGGCTTCGGCTACCAGGGCAGCGCGTGGCCGATCAACCAAGCCGGCGGCCAGATTCCCGGCATCGGCCGCGAATTCAAGGAAGCCCACCGCCGCCCCGGCCCTTGGCGAATCTCCATCGGCGCCTTCGGCGAGCAATTGCCCAACCCGGACAACCGGGTGACCCCGCACCCCACCCGGCGCGACCGCTGGGGCAACCCCCTCGCGCTGTTCGAGGTGCGTTACAGCCGCAACGAGGAAATCATGCTTGAAGCCGCCCGTGCCGATGCCATCGCCATGCTCGAAGCCGCCGGCTGCGAGCAGATCGCCTCCTCGCCGGTGAACCTCACCATCCCCGGCAACCGCATCCATGAAATGGGCAGCGCCCGCATGGGCCGCGACCCCGCAACCTCCGTGCTAAACGGCTGGTGCCAGGCCCACGACGTCCCCAACCTGTTCATCACCGATGGCGCCTTCATGACCTCCGCCGCCTGCCAGAACCCCTCCCTGACCTACATGGCCTTCAGCGCCAGAGCCGCCAACCACGCCGCCGACCTGCTGGCGGAGGGAGCGCTGTGAATCCCTAACGGAAGGATGCGGAACATTCACTTCCCTCTCTTGTCATCGCGCTTCCCGGTTGAGTTATAGGTGCCCATTCGTGTCGGAAACAGCGCAACTCAAGTCGATTCGAATCGCCGGGTTCAGGTCGCTGGCGGATGTCGAACTGTCGGACTTGGGCAGAACCAGCGTCCTGATCGGGCCGAATGGCTCGGGCAAATCCAATTTCCTTCATTTCTTCGACATGTTGAGTTGGATGCTCAAGTCCAGGCGCCTGGGAGAGTTTGTCGAGCGCCATGGTGGCGCGGACGATCAATTGCATGGCGGCAGTCGAACGACGCAACGGATAGAAGCTGAGATTGGCCTGGACACTGGACAAGGTCGGAACGAATATCGCTTCACGCTCGTTCCCGCGCATTCCGACAAATTGATCTTCACCGAAGAAGCATTTCGATTCAGCCGAAAAGACCGAAAATCCGAGGCCCCATGGACTCATCTGGGTGGCGATGGCCACCGGGAATCGCTAATCGTGGATGCCGCCCAATCCCCCTCCGGTCGGAAGATCAATCAGAAAACGGCGCGGACGATAACCTACTTGCTTCGCAACTGTGCGGGATACCAGTTCCACGACACTTCGGATAACTCGAATTTCAACAAGCGCTGGGATGTGGAAGACAACAATGCCCTTCGTTCTCACGGTGGAAACCTCGCGGCGATACTTTACCGATTGCAACACGAAGACAACCGCCGATATGAAATGATTTGCCGGCAAATCGCCCGCGTTCTGCCGGTGTTCGACCACTTTCAGATTGAAGAGAGCTATGGCAAGGTCCTCCTGAGGTGGAAAGCCAAGTGTTCAGACAAGACTTTTGGCGCGCATCTCACCTCAGATGGATCGCTGCGCTTTTTTTCGCTGGTCACACTGTTGAACCTTCCCCGGGAAATGCTGCCGGATGTCTTGCTGCTTGATGAACCCGAACTCGGCCTGCACCCGGCGGCGATAAGCTTGATCGGCGAGATGATAAAAGCGCTATCCCACGATGTGCAGTTGGTCGTTGCAACGCAGTCGCCCCTGCTCGTCGATGTGTTCGATCTCGGGGAAATCATCGTCCTGGAGCTTGAGGAAGGCCGCACGAAGTTCCGCGCGATAAGCGCGGACGACTACCGCGGCTGGCTGGACGAGAATTTTTCACCCGGGGAACTGTGGCAGAAAAACCTACTCGGTGGACGTCCGTGATTCGGCTTGCGGTTTCCGTTGAAGGTCAGACCGAGGAGGAGTTCGTAAAGCGTGTGCTGTATCCACACTTGTTGGCGCACAAGGTCTGGGCGGAACCAATCCTGCTCGGCAGGGCGCGGACTCCCAGAGTCGGCGGTGGGAATGTCAACCGTGAACGACTCATTTCCGAGATGGCGAATTTTCGGCGTTCGCTCGATGCGGTAACTTCCCTCGTCGATTTTTACGGCTTCAAGGGGAAAGGGGATATCGGCATAGAGCAACTTGAGGCGCAGTTACGCGATAAAATTCAAGAGAAAACTGGTGCAAACCAAAGCGAAATCATCCCCTATATTCAGAAACACGAATTTGAGGGGTTGCTCTTTTCCAATGTAAGCGCCCTGGCCGAAACCATCGACGTGGAGCCAAGAGTAGCGAGCAAGTTCAGTACCATTCGCCAGGCCTTTCAAAACCCGGAAGAGATCAACGACAATTACGCCACAGCCCCAAGCCGACGCATTCTTGAATTGGCACCAAAGTACCGAAAGCGTCTTCACGGACCAATTATCGCTGAAGAAACCGGCCTAGCAAAGATTCGGGCCGAATGCCCCAGATTCAATGCCTGGATCGAAACCTTGGAAACACTGGAAAAGCGGGTCGGGAAATGAATTGCCAAAAAGGCCGGCGATAGTGGCAACAAACCAAGAGTATGTGGCGGTGGTGGGGGCGTACTTTGCCGATCTCCGGCGGGTGCGCGCTTCCGGGGCCGCGACTGGCGAGCGGTCGAGCTATGGGCCGCTGGCGAACTTGCTGAATGCGGTGGGCGCGGCGCTGAAGCCGAAGGTGTTTTGTGTTCAGGAATTGGTTGAGCAAGGCGCTGGCCATCCCGATTTCGGATTGTTTTCGGCGAAGCAGGTGCAGCGGGGCCAGCCCCGGCAGGGACAGATTCCCGAGCGCGGCGTGGTCGAAGTGAAGTCGGCTGGTGAATCCGCGCTGGGGGACAAGGTTCGCGAGCAGGCGGCGCGTTACCAGCGGCGTTACCGCCTCGTTCTGGTTACCAATCTGCGCGAGTTTGTCCTGCTCGGCGAGGATGCGGCGGGCCGCGAAACACCGCTCGAATCCTTCGCTTTGGCGGCGAACGAAGCGGAGTTCGACCGCAGGCTCGAGCGGCCCCAGGTTTTCGCCCAGGAGCTTGGCGCGGGACTCGGCGAGTATCTTTGCCGCGCCCTGTCGCACCGGGCGGCGCTGGCGGAGCCGAAGGATCTGGCCTGGCTGCTCGCCTCCTACGCCCGTGACGGGCTGGCCCGGGTCGAGGCGGCGGGCGATGCGCCCTCGCTCAAGGTGGTGCGCGCGGCGCTCGAAGACGCCCTCGGCATCCGCTTCAAGGGCGGCAAGGGCGCGCGCTTCTTCCACTCAACGCTGATGCAGACGCTGTTCTACGGCATCTTTTCCGCCTGGGTGCTGTGGTCGCGGGCCGATTCCCCCAAGCCCGGCGAAAAGTTCGATTGGCGCGGCGCGGTATGGCATCTGCGCGCGCCGGTGCTGCAAGCGCTGTTCTCGCAGCTTGCCCAGCCGGGCCGGTTGCAACCGCTTGGACTCGTTGAAGTGCTCGACTGGAGCGCGGCGGCCCTCGACCGGGTGGACCGGGCGGCTTTCTTCTCCCGCTTCAACGAGGGCGAGGCGGTGCCGTACTTCTATGAGCCGTTCCTCGAAGCCTTCGACCCGGAACTGCGCAAGCAATTGGGGGTCTGGTACACCCCCGCGGAAGTCGTGCGCTACATGGTCGCCCGGGTTGACCGCGCGCTGAAGGACGACCTCGGCATCGCCGATGGGCTCGCCGCGGAAAACGTCTACGTGCTCGACCCCTGCTGCGGCACCGGCGCCTATTTAGCCGAAGTACTGCGCCGCATCGCCGCCAACCTGCAAGGCCAGGGCCTCGGCGCGCTCGCCGGTGCCCGGGTGCGGCAGGCGGCGACGGAGCGCGTGTTCGGCTTCGAGATCATGCCCGCGCCCTTCGTCGTCGCGCATTTGCAAATCGGCCTCACCGCCCGGGAACTCGACGCGGCGCTTCCCGAAGATGGCTCGGCCCGCGCCGGCGTGTTCCTCACCAACGCGCTGACCGGCTGGGAGCCCCGCGCCACCAAGCCGCTGCCTTTTCCCGAACTCGAGGAAGAGCGCGACCGCGCCGAGCGGGTGAAGCAGGACCGCCCCATCCTAGTCATTCTCGGCAACCCGCCCTACAACGGCTTCGCCGGCATGGCGGTGGACGAGGAGCGCGAACTCTCGGCGGCCTACCGCTCCACCCGGCGCGTGCGCCGGCCAGAAGGCCAAGGGCTGAACGACCTCTACATCCGCTTCTTCCGCATGGCCGAGCGCCGCATCACCGAAAAGACCGGCCGCGGAATCGTCTGCTTCATCTCCAACTACTCTTGGCTCGACGGCTTGTCGTTCACCGGGATGCGCGAGCGCTATCTGGATGCATTCGACAAAGTTCGCATCGACAACTTGCATGGCGACCGCATCGTCTCGGAGTACGCACCGGATGGGCGCACCAGCGAAACGATCTTCGCTATTCCAGGACAATCCCCTGGAATCAAGGTCGGCACGAGCATTGCGCTGCTTTCGCGATCACGAGCGCCAGCCGGTAACGCATCGGGAGGGCGGATACTGTATCGCGACTTCGATCAGGCGAGAGCCGACGAAAGGCGACAAACCCTGCTGGATAGTCTCGCCACTCCCGATATTGATTCGGACTACGCCGCGTTGGAACCGGACCTCAAACTCGGTTTGCCATTCAAGCCGATGGCTGTCGGAAAATCCTGGTTCGATTGGCCGGCACTGCCAGAGCTGTTTCCGGTGTCGTTTCCCGGAGTGCAGACCAAGCGCGACTCATTTCTCATTGACATTGATCTCGAACGACTCAAGAAGCGAGTCGCCGAGTACTTTGATACTGGCCTGACTCACAATGAAATCGCGCAACGCTACCCGGATGCGATGAAGAGTTCGTCTGGCTTTGTGGTGCGTGATGCCCGTTCAGTGCGAGATGCGCTGCTCAAGCGTGGCGGGCCGACCAACACAGGATTTGTACGCCATGCCTACCGCCCATTCGACACTCGGTGGCTCTATTGGGAAGCTGGGAATGGCCTGCTTGGTCGTCCAGTGCCGGAGTACATGCCCCAAGTGTTTGCGGGCAACAAGTATTTGATAGCGCAGCAAAAGACCCGACGAGAATGGTCTCCGCCGCAAGTAATTCCACATTTGGGCTGCCTCGATTTGATGGATAGGGGTGCCACCTGTTTTCCGTCGCACCTTCGGGATAACGATATGGGCGGCGAAGCGGACAGCGTGTCGCATTCCAATTTGACCCCCACAGCCCAAAGCTACCTTGAGCGCTTGGGCCTGGATGCGACAGAACTCTTCCACCACGCTCTCGCCACCCTCCACGACCCCAACTACCGCGAAACCAACGCCGGCGCCCTGCGCATGGAATGGCCGCGCATCCCCCTGCCGGGCTACCCCGACGGCGGCAACGCGGGCGATGCCGAAAAACTGCGGCAATCCGCCGCCCGCGGGCGCGAACTCGCCGCCCTGCTCGACCCGGAAATCCCCATCGCTGGCATAACGCAAGCGCCACTGCGCCCGGACATCGCCGCCATCGCCATCCCCGCCACCTACAATGGGCGCAACATGACCGAAGACGACTTCGCCCTCACCGCCGGATGGGGTCATTACGGGCAGGGCGAGGCGGTAATGCCCGGCCAGGGCCGCGCCGTCGAGCGCGCTTTCACCGCCAGCGAGCGCGACGCGATGTCCGCCCCATCCACCGCGCTCGGCAACACCACCCGCGACATCCACCTCAACGCCAACGCCTACTGGCGCAACGTTCCCGCCGCGGTGTGGAACTACCGCCTCGGCGGCTACCAGGTGCTCAAGAAATGGCTGTCCTACCGCGAGCAAGCCATCCTCGGCCGCCCACTCCGCACCGACGAAGTCCAACACTTCACCAACACCGCCCGCCGCATCGCCGAAATCTCGCGGCTCACCCGCTAGCCCTGTCTGGCAGCAACCAGGGAACCGGACTAAACTTATACTTTGCGGAAAGGCGAACCATAAGCCGTTCATCGTCCACTGGCAGGCGCTTTAGCCATCGTGAAACGACCAATCCAACATACAACGCCGGCGAAGCTGGCTGATTTGCCGCATCCGGATGCCCGGCGCGGGACGGTCGTTGACCTTTTCTGCGGAGTCGGCGGGCTCAGCCACGGCTTCGTTCTGGAGCGCTTTGATGTGAAGGCGGGGATCGATATCGATCCTTCGTGCAAACACGCTTATGAGGCGAACAATCGGGCAGCGTTCCACGAGAGGGATGTTTCATCCATTTCGGGTGATTGGGTCAACTCCCTGTTCACGCCGGGCAAACCCCGCATTCTCGTGGGTTGCGCCCCATGTCAGCCGTACTCGTCATACACCCGTTCGCCAAAGGCGAGGGAGGATGCCAAATGGCTCCTGCTCCACGAATTTGGTCGTATCGTGCGGGAAGTCCAGCCGGATGTGGTTTCGATGGAGAATGTTCCCCGGCTAACGACATTCAAAGGTGGACGACCACTGCGGAATTTTCTGGCCTGCCTTTCCGGCTACCACCTATGGTCAGGCATCGTTGAATGTGCCGACTTTGGTGTGCCGCAGACGCGCAAACGCCTCGTGATCTTGGCATCGCGCCTTGGCAGGATAGAGATCGCGGAAAAGACACACACCGCCGGACGCTATCGAACCGTGCGGCAAGCAATCGATCACCTGCCAGCCCTGGGCGCGGGGGAAACTTGTCCAGATGACGCGCTCCACCAGGCGAGCCGCTTGTCGGAACGCAACCGGCGACGGATCAAAGCGGCCCGCCCAGGCGGCACTTGGCGAGACTGGAGCGATCAGTCTCTGGTGTCCAAGTGCCATACCCGCCGATCCGGCCGATTCTTCAACAGTGTATACGGGCGCATGTCTTGGGATCTTCCGGCGCCAACCATCACCACCCAGTGTTACGGCTTCGGAAACGGGCGTTTTGGCCATCCCGAGCAGGACCGCGCGATTTCGCTTCGCGAGGCGGCCTTGTTGCAGACCTTTCCCAAATACTATGAATTCCAGAAGCCTGGTGATCAGGTTGTCATCGCGCATACCGCGCGGTGGATCGGCAACGCTGTGCCCGTGGCGCTCGGTCGGGCCGTGGCGAGAAGCGTCGCCAGCATGCTGGACGCTTATGCGCCACACAACCCCGAGAAGATTTGATGAGCGATGTCCCCGGCACTTTGAACGAACCGTTCGAACTCGAAATCGATCTCAATGTGCTTAATCATCTTGGGTTGAACCTGTATAGCAATGTGCCAGCCGTGCTCGCCGAGCTGATCGCCAATGCTTGGGATGCCGATGCTTCTCGTGTCGATATCACAGTAAACAGATTTCCGGCCAACCCGGAACAAAACAACATAGTCATAACCGACGATGGTTGCGGCATGGACGATGCCGATTTGCGCGGCAAGTATCTCAAGGTCGGCTATCAGCGTCGGTCGGATTCTTCAGGCGACCGCACATCCGCGGGACGACCAGTGATGGGTCGCAAGGGCATAGGCAAGCTCTCAATATTCTCGATTGCCGAAAACGCCAAGATTTTCACGCGCAAAATGACGATGGACGCGATTGGTATCGAGATGGATGTGGCAAATATTCAAATGGCCATCAAGAAGGGGGAGATGTATCATCCGGTCCGATTGGAAATGGCGAACAGAGTGTCTGGAAATTCCGGCACGGTTATCGAACTCCGCAAGCTCAAGAAACGGGTAAATGCGACACTCGACGAGCACATCCGGCAGCGCGTGGCGCGCCGATTCTCCGTCGTTTCCGATAAGTTCCAAGTTTTTATCGACGGACAACAGGTCACAATCCAAGATCGAAACTACTTCAGCAAGCTGGAAAATGCCCTCGTTTATGGAGACTTTGACACCGCCAAGTTCAGGCATGATGAGAAGTACATCAACAAGCGAGATAATAAAATCAATGATTTCCATATAAGGGGATGGATCGGACTTGTTAGAGAGTCCGGGTCTCTGCAAGGCGACTCCGGCAACCTGAACAAGGTCGCGATTCTGGCCCGTGGCAAGGTGGCCTTGGAAGACATCCTTGAGCGCTTGCACATCAGCGGTTTGTACGCGAAGTACGTAATCGGTGAAATCGAGGCGGATTTTCTCGACCAATCCGACCTAGACGATATCGCCACATCGAACAGGCAAGATTTTATCCAAGATGACGAAAGGTTCGCAGCATTGCGCGATTTCGTGAAGAAAGAGCTCGCTGTGTTGAGGGAATCCCGCGCTGGCATGAAAGCAAATGAAGGAGAAAGCCGAGCCATCGAGATTCCCGCAGTGAAGGAATGGTACGGCTCACTCAAGGGAGATGCCAAGAGCGAAGCAAAGAAACTCTTCGGCAGGATCAACCAGATTGCAACGGACGATGCACATCGGAAAACGCTCTACAAGCACGGTGTTCTGGCCTTCGAGCACTTGCGGCATAAGGAAAAGCTGGCGCAGCTTGATAACTTGAATGTGGACAATCTGGAAGCCACGGTTAAGCTATTCTCCGAACTCGATGATATCGAGGCATCTTGGTACTACCAGATCACGGAAGGCCGCCTCGATATGATCCGCAAGTTGCGCAAGCTTGAGGACGATGATGCTCTTGAGAAAGTGATCCAAGAACATATCTATACGCATCTTTGGCTACTAGACCCGTCCTGGGACAGGGCAACTGAGATGCCCAGTATGGAGAAAACGGTGCGAACCGAGTTCGAGCGGCTCTCCAGTAAGTTGAGCCAAGAGGAACGCAACGGTCGTATCGACATTCGATACAAGAAAACTTCGGGCAAGCATGTAATAGTGGAGTTAAAGCGCGCAAGCATCCGAACTACGAGCTGGCTGCTTGGCAATCAGATCCAGAAGTATCTGGATGCGCTGAAAAAGCAGATCGAGGAGCACAGAGAGTATGGTCCAGTAGAAGCTGTTTGCCTGATTGGCCACCTGCCAACGGATTGGACTTCGCAGAATCAGCGTCAAGACGAATTGAACTTGACGACCCGCGGGATTCGCGTAATGACTTACCGCAGCCTAATCAACGACGCAGAGAAGAGTTACGATCAATATCTGCGCAAGGCGGAAGATCGCGGGCGAATCAAGACGCTGCTCGATGCGATTGAGGAGTCCGAATAGAGCACTACAACGGCAAAACCTCAATCCGGCGGAATTGGGTGGGGTGGGATTCGGCTTGGATGGCGATCAGGCCCTCGCGCAGGGCGATTGGGGCGCCGGCGTTGAGCAGGCGTTGGGCGTCGGGGTCGGTTTCGTCGAGTTGGGTGCCGGTGTATTCGAAGACGGTTTCGCCGCCGATGCTGTGGCGGATCAACTGATCGCCGCGGACTTCGATTTCGAGCGCGACCCACTGGTCGCCGTGGTAGGTTGCCGAGCTGGAATAGGTGCAATGCTCGGTGATGAGTTCGCCTTGCAGGCGGAAATGGGTTCCGGGGGTGCAGACATTGGCGGTGGGGCGCGGCTCGGCACTATCGTCGCCATGGCCGCCGAGCAACTGGGCTTCGATCGACACCGGGAACTCCTGGTCGAGCGCCATCGATTCCGGGGTTTGGCTGTGCAGCATCATGCCATTGTTGCGGAAGGCCCAGCCCCATCGCGGCGCGTCGCTCACCTGTCCGCCGACGAAACGGTATTCCACCCGCAACCGGTAATGCGAGAAGGACCGCTCATGGAACAAATGGCCGAACTCGCCATTGAAATCAGTCCAGTCGTCGTAGGAAACCGTCAGCAAGCCATCTTTGACGCGAAAGGTGTCGAGATGGTTCACCCCAACTGGAAAGCCGGCGAACTTGGGCGTCCAGCCATCGAGATTCTTGCCATTGAACAGGCTGATCCACCGCGCATCCTGCGCCCAAGCGCAGGGTGCCGCCAGCAACAGCGCGGTCAGCAGCCATTTTCGGACATCAAAACGCATCGCGTCTTCTCCGCAAACCCCAGTGGATTTATACCACAATCCCCACCCCGCGCTTCCAGGCCCAAGGACTGCGGAGGTTGTGGGGAAACGAGAGGTTCGCTAGTATGTGGCCAGTTTCATGACCAAAAAGCCTTACCATGCTGACGGTAAATCTGGCTCGCGCCAAAGCCTGTCTGAGCGAACTTCTCGATAAAGTGGAGGCTGGCGAGGAAGTGGTGATTACGCGCTAGGAGCCTGCGCCGCAGGAATTCGCGAAAGCGAAAATTCGATATCGCCGCGCCCTTGGCCGATCAATTGAGGCGAATATTGGCATATATTTAACGAAATTGATCGGCCAAGGGCGCGGACGGGAGCGGATTTGCAGCCGTGAATTCCTGCGGCGCAGGCTCCTAGGGCAAGGCTGTGGGGCGTTTGTCGGAAGCCGGCCCTCCAAAAAAACCGCTGCCACTTGCGGATCTCGCCGAATTCCGCCGAACCATGCCACAACTGAGCCGCCCTTCGGTTGAGATACTGCGCGAGCTTCGGGACGAAAACTATTGAAGCTCGCGAGTGTTTCAAATGCGCTATTTTGACGCGAGCTTTCTGGTGCCACTCGTAATCCCCGAGGCAACAAGCGAATCCGTCCATTCCCGCTTTCAGCGGTTTTCGACAGACGATCTCGCGGTTAGCGACTGGACCCGCGTCGAATTCGCTTCAATGCTGGCTCGCGAAGTTCGTCCGATGGAAACTGGCTCGCCGGGGTGCCGCCGCTAAACTGAAATTCATTGTGACGGACCCGGCGCCGCGATAGCGGTGGAAATTGCGTCGCTGTATAGTCCCCCCACCATGCCCTTGTCCGCGCATCCCCGATTCCCCCGCCAGTTCGCCGCCGCCACGCTGCTGCTCCTGACCTTGGCGGGCGGCGCCGGGGCCCAGACCCCGCAACTGACCCGGATTGGGGAAGGCGAGGCCAACATCGCGCTCGACGGCTTTGTCGACGAGGCGGTGTGGGAGCGGATTCCCGTCGTTGACGGCATGCGCGTTATCGACCCCGACACCCTCACCGAGGCGCCCTACGAGACCCACATCCGCATGTTCTACACCGAGCGCGGCATCTATGTTTCCGCGGTCAATTTCCAGCCTCCCGGCACCCTCGTGGCGCGGATGACTTCCCGGGACACCCAGCTCGACCGCGACGGCTTCGTGGTCGGCCTCGACACTTCCGGCGAAGGGCTGTACGGCTACTTCCTGCGGATGAACCTCGGCGATTCGATGACCGACGCCACGCTCCTGCCGGAGCGGCAGATGAACATGCAGTGGGACGGCTCCTGGAGCGGCGCCACCCAGTCGCTCGAGGACGGCTGGAGCATCGAGTATTTCATTCCCTGGTCGATGCTGGCCCTGCCCCAGGCCGGGGATCGGCGCCAGATCGGTTTCTATTTCGAGCGCCAGGTGGGGCATCTCGGCGGCGAGGCCTGGTCCAATCCCGCCCTGCCGCGGACGGTGAACCAATATCTTTCCGCTTTCGAGAAATACGAATTGAGCGACATCGAACCGCGCCGGCAACTGACTTTCTACCCCTTCGCCTCCAGCGTCCACGACAACATCAAAGGCGAGACCGAATACAAGACCGGCACCGAAATCTTCTGGCGGCCGACGACCAACTCGCTGCTGTCAGCGACGCTCAACCCGGATTTCGGCAATGTCGAATCCGATGATGTCATCGTCAACCTGACCGCCTTCGAGATATTCTTTCCCGAAAAACGGACTTTCTTCCTCGAGGGCCAGGATGTCTTCAACGCCACCGCGCGGGTCGGCGCCATCAGGCGCGGGCCTTCTGGGCCGCTGACCCTGCTCAACACCCGACGCATCGGCGGCGCGCCGCATTTCGGCGATATTCCCGACGATGTCGAGGTCGTGCCCACTGACCTGAGCGACCCGACCGACTTGCTTGGCGCGGTCAAGTTCACCGGTTCCGCGGGCAATTGGCAATACGGCACGCTGTTCGCCACCGAGGACGACACCACCATCGAAGGCCGCCTCGCCGACGGCACCCCCATCGGCATCCAGGCCACGGGAAGGGATTTCGGCGTCGGCCGCCTGCTCTGGGAGGACACCAGCGGCGGCGGCCGCCGCTCGATCGGCTGGATGGGAACGAACATCGCCCATCCCGAAGTCGATGCCACCGTCAACGCCATCGATTGGGGCTATTTCTCCGCCGACAACCGCTGGGTCGTCGACGGCCAGCTCATGTACAGCGACGCCCACGGCGTAACCGGCGCGGGGATGTTCAACGATGTCAGCTTCCGGCCCCGGCGCGGCGTCAACCATTCCCTGCGCGCCACCCTGCTCGACGACGAACTGGAAATCAACGATCTCGGCTTCAGCCAGCGCAACGATTCGGCCAATCTCGACTACTCTTTCTTCCAGATCGAATCCGACATTCCCGGCCTGCGCGAGCGCACCACCAGCGTCTTTGTCACCAACCAGTGGAACACCGACGGGCGGCCGGTGCGGCTCGGCTTTTTTTTCAACCGCGGCTACACCTTCAACGAAAGCAACAATACCGCGAGATTCAGCCTGCGCTGGTTCCCCCGGCGCATCGACGACCGGCTCGGCCGCGGCAGCGGCGATTTCGCCATACCCGACCGTTACGGTTTCAACGCCAGCTATGAGACCGACATCGCCAAGCCGCTGTCCTGGAGCGTCGGGGTGTCGCTTGACCAAGACGAGCTCGGCCCGGCGCGCAATTCGATGGACGCGGGCGTTTCCTGGCGCCCCATCGACCGCTTCTCCTTCGACCTGATGGTCAACTACGAAGACCGGGAGGCCCTGCTCGTGCACCGCGGCGGCGGGCGCTACACGAGTTTCGAGGCGCACCAGTGGTCGCCCCGGGTCGAAACGAGCTACTTCATCACCGCCAGGCAGCAATTCCGCCTGACCCTGCAATGGACCGGGCTGAAAGCTTTCGAGGACCGCTTCTGGATCGTCAATCCCAACGCCACCGAGTTGCTCCACGATGTGGCCAAACCGAACGACACCCCGGACGATTTCGTCATCAGCCGGATGACTTTCCAAGCGCGCTACCGCTGGGAGATCGCGCCATTGTCGGACCTGTTCGTCGTCTACACCCGCGGCGGCAACCTGCCGCGGCGGAGCTTCCTGACCTTCCAGGACATGCTTGAGCAATCCTGGAACAACCCGGTGGTGGATACCCTCGCGGTCAAGCTGCGCTACCGCTTCGGGTCCTGAAGCGGATTTGAACCAGGATTTCAGGAAGAGGTTTCAACCAAGGACTTTCAAAAAAGGGCTTTCAACAATGCCGCGAATCTCTTTATGCATTCTGCTGCTGTCCATTCCGGCTTCGCTGTGGGCGCAATCCGGGAAAATCGTCATCGCCCACCGCGGCGCCAGCGGCTACCTGCCAGAACACACCCTCGCGGCCAAAGCCATGGCCCACGCCATGGGGGCCGATTACATCGAGCAGGACCTGGTGATGACCCGGGACGGCGAATTGATCGTGCTCCACGACCTCACCCTTGAGCGCACCACCGATGTGGCCGAGCGCTTCCCCGGCCGTGCCCGCGATGATGGCGGCTTCTACGCGATTGACTTCGATCTGGCGGAAATCCGCCAACTGCGCGCCGGCGAGGGTTTCCGGCGCATGGATGCCGGGGCCGGAGCCGAGACCCTTTCCCCCATCCGCTTCCCTCCCGGCCTGTCGCGTTTCGGCGTGCCGACTTTCGCCGAGGAGATCGAGTTGATCCAGGGGCTCAACCATTCCACCGGCCGCGAGGTGGGAATTTACCCGGAAATCAAGCAGCCCGAGTTCCACCGCGCCGAAGGCAGGGACATTAGCAGCGCCGTCATCGAAACGCTCAAGCGCTATGGATACACCGCGAAATCCGACAAGGTCTTTCTGCAAACCTTCAGCTTCGCCGAACTCGCGATCATCCGCGGCGAAATCCTGCCCGCGGCGGGAATCGACATCCGCCTCGTCCAGCTTGTCGGCGACCCGGAAGCCTACCCCTGGATGTTCGAGCCCGGCGGCATGGCGCTGCTCGCGGAACACGCCGATGGCATCGGCCCGGCGCATCCGCTGATCATCGACCCCGAATCGGCGCCGGGGAACTTGCGTGCCAGTGGCCTGGTCGAACGCGCCCACGCCGCCGGACTGCAAGTGCATCCCTACACCTTCCGCGCCGACCCGGGCGAGTTGCCGCCCTACGCCGGAAGTTTCGCCGACCTGCTCGACCAACACTATTTCACCGCCGGGGTGGATGGCGTGTTCACCGACTTCCCCGATCTCGCGGTACAATTCCTGCGATCTGACGCTGGGCAAACCCGCAGAGGAGATTGAAGCAATGCACAATCCCGTGAACTGGTTTGAAATCTATGTCGAAGACATGAACCGGGCGAGGAAATTCTACGAGTCCGTGCTCGGTGTCGAGCTGCGGCGAATGGACACCGATCTGCACATGTGGGCTTTCCCCGGCGGACCGGAAGGCCAAGGCAGCACCGGCGCCCTCGTCCATATGGAGGGCATGCCCATTGGCGGCCACAGCGTCATGGTGTACTTCAGTTGCGAGGACTGCGCGGCGGAAGCGGGCCGGGTGGCCGCGGCCGGCGGCAAAGTCGAGCGCGAAAAGATGTCGATCGGCGAATACGGCTTCATCGCCCTCGCCTTCGACACCGAAGGCAATATGTTCGGCCTGCACTCAATGAGGTGATGACGATGCGCCTGCCCCGCCTGTTCAAGACCCGCCCCGCCCGGGCAATCGTTCTCGGTGGCCTGCTCCTCGCCGGGCTGTTCGCCTGCGGCCCCGGCTACGAGGTGATTATCAGCGACGGCCTCGTCTACGATGGCAACGGCGGCGCTCCCTATGTCGCCGACATCGGCATCAGCGGCGGGCGCATCGCGGCCATCGGCGAACTTGAAGCCGAGGCCGGAACCATCATCGACGCCAATGGCCTGGCGGTGGCGCCGGGTTTCATCAACATGCTCAGCTGGGCAACGGAGTCCCTGCTCATCGATGGCCGCGGCCAGGGCGATATCCGCCAGGGGGTGACGCTGGAAGTATTCGGCGAGGGCCGCTCGGAGGGCCCGCTCAACGAAGTCATGCAAGCCGACGTGGACCCGCGCTGGGCGGGGGAATGGACCACGCTCGACGAATATCTCGAATTCATGGTCGAGAAAGGCGTTTCGCCGAATGTGGCCTCCTTTGTTGGCGCCACCACGGTGCGGGTCAATGTGCTCGGCTACGAAGACCGCGCGCCGGACGCGGAAGAACTCGAGCGCATGCGCGAACTCGTGCGCCAAGCCATGGAGGAGGGCGCGCTTGGCCTCGGTTCATCGCTGATTTACGCCCCGGCGTTTTACGCCGAAACCGGAGAACTGATCGAACTCGCCAAGGTCGCCGGCGAATACGGCGGCATGTACATCTCCCACCTGCGCAGCGAAGGCAACCGTTTGCTCGAGTCGGTCGATGAGTTGATCCAAATCGCCAGGGAGGCGGACATCCCCGCTGAAATCTACCACCTGAAAATGGCCGGCAGCGAAAACTGGGACAAGTTCGACGATGTTGTCGCCCGCATCGAGGCCGCCCAAGCGGAAGGCTTGGGCATCACCGCCAATATCTACAGCTACACCGCGGCTTCCACCGGCTTGGACGCCGCCATGCCGCCCTGGGTGCAGGAAGGCGGTTATGACGCCTGGGCGCGGCGCCTGCAAGACCCGGAAATCCGCGCCCAAGTGCTCGCGGAAATGACCACGCCAACCGATGAATGGGAAAACCTCGCCCGGATGGCGGGCCCCGAGGGCGTCTTGCTGGTGGGTTTTGACAATCCGGAATTGCGCCGCTACGCCGGTATGAACCTGGCCGAAGTCGCGCGAGAGCGGGGCACGACGCCGGCGGAAACCGCCATCGACTTGGTGGTCGAGGACGGCAGCCGGGTGCAGGTGGTCTACTTTCTGATGTCGGCTGAAAATGTGGCCAAAGGCATCGCCCTGCCTTGGGTGAGCTTTGGCTCGGACGCCTCCTCGATGGCGACCGAAGGCGAATTCCTCGACCGCATGACCCACCCCCGGGCCTACGGCAACTTCGCCCGGGTGCTTGGCCGGTATGTGCGCGAGGAACAAGTGATTACGCTCGAGGACGCAGTGCGCAAACTGACCAAACTGCCGGCGACCAACCTCGGCATCGCCGAGCGGGGTGAATTGCGCGAAGGCTATTTCGCCGACATCGCCATTTTCGACCCGGCCGAAATCCAAGACCACGCCACCTACAACGACCCGCACCAGTACGCCACCGGCATGGTTCACGTGCTCGTCAACGGCGTGCCCGTGCTGCGCGACGGCGAACACACCGGCGCGCTTCCGGGCCAAGTGGTGCGCCGCGCCCGAACCAGTCGCTGACCGACCGGCAGCGCGGCGGTGGCGAATCCCCGCTCGCCGCGCAAGTCGCCGCGGCGCGGATGCTCTGAGTGAATCAGCTTTCCTAGAAGGTCTTGCCGATGGTGAAGACCAGAGCCTGGCTTGCTTCCGGGTTGCCGTCGGCGTCTAGCTGGCCATTGCCCTCGCCGAATTCATCGCTGCTGAAAATCGCGGCCACGCCGAAGTCGATCTCGCTGATCGTCAGGCCGTAGCCGACTTCGATATAGTTGCCCTCAAAGTCGCCACCGAAAGTGCCCAAGGTGCCATAGAGGCCATTGTCGCCGCTGATCGTCGCCGCGAGGAAGTTGTAATCCTGCTCCGGCCCTTCGAAATTGCCGTAGGTTCCAAAGGAATATTCAATCCCCAACATGCCGTAGCCGAAGTTGAGGTTGATCTCCTCGTAGGTGTCGTCAAACTCGCCGGTGTAATAGTAGCCGGTGAAGCCGATGCCCGCGCTGAAGCCCTCGTCGGTTTCGATGCCATAGCCGAAGTAGCCGTCGACTTCGAGCCCGTCGCCGACATCCGCGGTCCAGCCGCCGGCGTAGAAGCCGCCCGAGGTGAAATCGATCCCGGCGCTGCCGGAGGATTCCTTCTGCAGCAGCCCCCGGTAGTAATACTCGGAAGCGAAACCGATGTTGTAGGAAACTTCCTGCGCCACCGCGGCACCCGAAAGCCCCGCCCCGGCAAGGAGCAAGGCGCCCTTGGCCAATCGCGCGAATTTGTTCATTTCTTTCTCCTTTCTCCCATCGGTTGAGACTGCTGGCCTGCTTCCATATCAAGCAATCTTCGGGCCAAGCCCGAAAAGATAGCAAAAACGCGGAATATCCGAAACAAGAGCCAACTTTCACTGGCATCCGCGCACCAAAAAAGTGCGCTTATCGAGCAGGGCGGGGGCGGCACCTTCCCGCCTCAGGGCAGGGGAATCCCGGCGGCGTCGGGAACGCCATAGCCGCGCTGGACGGCGGGACGGTCCGCGATGCGCCGATACCAGTCCCGCAGGCGCGGAAACTCGCCGAAATCGATACGCTGCCATTCGAAGCGCGAAATCCACGGCCAGATGGCGATATCGACCAGCGAATACTCTCCCGCGATGAAGTCGCGGTCCGCCAGCCTGCGCTCAAGCACGCCGTACAGCCGCCGCGCCTCGGCGCCGTAGCGGTCTTCGGCGTAGGGCGCCTTGCCCGGATTGAACTGGAGGAAATGGTGCGCCTGGCCAAGCATGGGGCCGACATGGGCGACCTGGAACATCAACCAGGCCAGCGCTTGCCAGCGGTCCGGCCCCGGCGGGCACAGCAGGGCGCCCTCGCGCTCGGCGAGATAAAGCAGAATCGCCCCCGACTCCATCAGTGTTATGTCCCTATCGTAGTCGACGATAACCGGAATCTTGTGATTCAGTGTCAAGGCGTCGAATTCCGGGCTGTGCTGGCCGCCCCCGGCGATGTCCACCGGAATCACCCGGTAGGGCAGTTTCAGCTCCTCCAGCATGATGGAAACCTTGCGTCCATTGGGTGTGTTCCAAGTGTAGAGATCGATCATGGTTTTGGCTGGCTCCCGTGGCCGGGTTCATTCGCGCAGGCAAGCATACAATATCGCGGTGTGGCTGTTTGCGCGGCAAACCGCGCATTTTCGGAAATCTCTTCCTAGGCTTTACCCGCGCGCCGGCTGACGGTGGCGCCCCGGAGGCCCGCTTGCACCTTGCGGGGCCGCCACCCGGGGCCGGCGCGCAACCCATCCAATTCAGCCGGGAGGAAAATCCATGAACATCGCCATCCGCGCCGGGGCGGCTTTTGCCCTGCTTTGTTTCTTCGCCGCCTGCGCCGCAACACCGGGGGCCGGCCCCGGGCAGCGCGCGCCGAACCGCGGGGAAGTCGGGCGTCACAACGCCCAAGCGCCGGAGATGATGCAGATCGTTTGCGAGAACATCGCCGATGCCGGTTGGCTGGTGAAACGCCGCGCCTGCTGGCTGCGGCAGGATATGGACTTGCTCGTGCCACAGCGCAAAACGGTGCTGGTGCCGACCGCTCTCTAGGGAAGCTCTGATTAAATCAGAGCTTCCCTGCGGCACAGGGATGTGCCGCCGGATTCGATGGCGCAAGCCATTGAATCCGCGAGCAAAACAAAACCACGCTTTTGTTTTGCGACAATGAAAAACTCCATGGATGGAGTTTTTCAGAGCATATCTAGGTATGCTCTGACTTAATCAGGGCTTTCCCAGCGCGGCGAAGTCGATCGGCTGATCGAGATTGATCCGGCCGTACTCGGCCGCCAGCGGATACTTCAGCCCGGTGGCGCAATTGAACAGCACCACGCGCTCGTCCGGGCGGATGCGGCCGCTGGCGAGTTCCTGTTTCAGCGCCGCCAGGGTGGCGGCGCCCTCGGGACACAGCAAAACGCCTTCGCGGAGCGCGCATTCGCGCTGGGCGGCGAGGATGTCCGCGTCGTCGACGGCAACGGCGAAACCGCCGCTCTCGCGCACGGCGTCGAGGATCAGGAAATCGCCCACCGCAGCCGGCACGCGGATGCCGGCGGCGATGGTGCGCGCGTCCCGCCAGGGTTCGGCGTGGCGGCTGCCGGATTCGAACGCGCACACCATGGGGGCGCAGCCGGCGGCCTGCACCGCCACCATCCGCGGCCGGCGGGAACCGATCCAGCCGATGGCTTCGAGTTCGGCAAAGGCTTTCCACATGCCGATGAGGCCGGTTCCACCGCCGGTGGGGTAGAGAATGACATCGGGGAGTTGCCAGTCGAGTTGTTCGGCGAGTTCGAGCCCCATGGTTTTTTTGCCTTCGATCCGATAAGGCTCTTTCAGCGTTGACGTGTCGAACCAGCCCATCTCCCCGCGGCCGGCGCCGACGATTTTTCCGCAGTCGTTGATATAGCCGTTGGCGAGATAGGTGCGGGCGCCGAAAAACGCTGTTTCCTCGATGTTGATCCGCGGCGTGTCGGCGGGGCAGAAGACCCAAGTTTCGATATCCGCCGCGGCGCAGTACGCCGCCAGCGCCGCCCCGGCATTGCCATTGGTGGGAATCGCCATCCGCCGCACGCCAAGCTCCTTCGCCATCGCCACCGCCAGCGCGAGACCCCTGGCCTTGAACGAGCCGGTGGGCAGGCGGCCTTCGTCCTTGATCAGGATTTCGGCGCAGCCATAATCCCCCCGCAGCTTGCGCGCGGGAAGCAGCGGCGTCATCAACTCCCCCAGCCGCACCACATTTTCCGACCGGCGCACCGGCAAAAATTCGCGGTAGCGCCAAAGCTCGGGTTCGCGGTCGATCAACTGAACCTTGCTGACAGCGGTGGCCAGCGCCGCCAAGTCATAGCGCACCAACAGCGGCCTGCCCGCATCGGACAAGCCCAGCAGCGTATCCGCCGGGTAACGCCTGCCGGTATAGCTGCACTCAAGATGACTGACAAAAGTCGGATATTGAATCATCCCGCAAGCGTACCAAGGCCCGCATAACAATTCCGCACAAGCCTTGGGGAGGTTCGCGGTCAGGAAAACCGGTGTCGCCGATTTTGACTTGGCGAAATTGAATTCTTTGGCCGGAGTGTCTGCCTTTGGGGTGACGAAGATGGCGTTGGCCGCCGGGATTCCGCGCCCTTCGGCTATTGCGCCACGCCCGGCGGCGATTCGTTGGCTGGCTCGGCTATCCGGGAATCGGATGCCGCTGGTGGCGCATCGGGTTCGACGGAATAAACTGGCTGCCCCGCCGCCCGTCCGACGAAGTGCTGTTGCGCCGTGAGGAACAATGTCGCAAGGCCGATGAAGAAAACGCTCATATAGACGAATCCCCAAGCCTGCCTCCTGCCCATTTCCATAAAGCCCGCATCCACTTTGGCAAAGCGCTCGTCCACCTTGGCGAAGCGCCGGTCGAGTTCGGCGGTGAGATACTCTTTCGTAACGAGGTTTCGCATGGCGTCGCTTACAACTTCCACGGTCGCGGTGGCTTGGGGCTCCGGCATGCCGGACTCTCCAAGTTTACGATATGCGGCCAATGAATCAAAGGCTTTGTCCATCATCTTGCTCCTGTCGCTGGCTGGGAATGGGGCGGCGCCGGGAATGTGGCCTAGCGCAACCGTTAAACATAGTCGTTATCTAGTTCTTGTCCGTAAACTCCGTTTTCTGATCGATCCATCGTTCGTCGATTCGGCCCGATTCGCGGCGATGGGGAGTCCGCGGGGCGGATTTGCCCCCATGCGGCAAGGGTTCGCGGGATTTCCGGCTTGATCCGGCGGCATGGGGCCGATCACTCCATGACAGGGCCGAAGCCGCCCCCCGGCGGGCGGTTCCGGTACTGGAATGTTCGTTTCGGAGCGTTTTTGAAGGTCTATCCGGGCCGCAGCCGGGCGATGCGCACCAGGTTGTGCGCCAAGACCGCGGATTGCACCCAGGCCTTGAAGCGCGCCAGACCGCGCCAGCGGCAGCGACCGAGGCCAAAACAGCGCTTCAGCCAGGAGATGCCCGCCTCGACGCCCGCGCGGAAGCGCCGGAGCCGGTCGAAGACCCACGGCGAGGGCGTCATGTCCGCCTCTTTCAGTCCCCGCTTCTTGCTGAACACCGCATGCTCCACACCCATCTCCTTGGCGCGCTTCAGATTGTCCGCGGAGGCGTAGCCGCCGTCGAAGGCGGCATGGGTCGGGGGCTTGCCGTAGTGTTCCCGGTGCCGCTCCAGCATCGGCAGGCAGCGCGCGCTGTCCGCCGGGTTGCCGGACTCCACCACGACGTCCAGCACCAGGCCGCTCCGCCCGGTGGCCAGGTTGATCTTGTGGCCGTACAGCGTTTCCCGCCCGCCCTTGCGGATGATGTCCGTGTGGGGCTCGAACAGGCTGACGATCTTTTCCGCGGCCGGCACGTTCTCTTCCAGCAGGACGCGCCGCGCGGTCTGGACCGCCACCGCCTTCAGCAGGGGCGCGTGGTGGTCGGCGCATTCCAGCCACCCGGCGGCCCACGGCGCCCCCGACCCCGCCACCACCGCGCGCGCCGCGTCCAGGTCGCCAAGCGTGTCGGCGGCGATCCGCAGCAGCCGCCGGTACAGCTTCGCCCGCGCCTCCCTCCCCCGCTTCGTCCGTATCTCCAGACAGCGCCGCTTGGCCGCCCGGCGGCGGTCGCGGCAGGGAACGGCGGTCTTGCCCAGCCGCTTCCGGGCTTCCGCCAGCAAGTCCGCCAGCACGCGCACGCCGTCGCGCAGCAGGCGGCTGTCCGACGGCGCCAGGATATGCGTTTCCACCGCGGTGCTGTCGACGCGCATCCGGTCGCCGGTTTCCAGCCCGTCCTCCCGCGCCGCGGCCAGCAAACAGCGGTTCACGCGCTCCCAGGTTTCCGCCGACACCGCCCCGACCGCCGCCTGCAAAGCGGATTTCCCCGGCGGCGGCGCCCCCAGCCGCGCGAAACGGCGCGCCGACAGCGAATCCACCAAGGCGAACGCCAGCCCGCGCCAAGTCTCGCCGCGCAGATGTTTCAGCACCGCGCAGCGCAGCACCGTCTCGCAGCTCAAACCGGAACGGCCCCGCGCGGACTGCGCCCCAAGATCGGCGGCCACCGCCCCGAGCAGCCCGGGATGCGCGTCGAGCCAGTTCGAGATCGACTCCAATTCCGCGCCCAGGGGGTGGCCGACGGGATCGGGTTCGAATAGACTTGTCTGTGTCGTGCGCTTGAGCCGCATGGCATCCTCCGGTGTTTTGGTGTGTCTTCGTTTTGACTGGAAACCATCACAAAGATACCCAAAACGCCGGATTCTTTCCAGCAATTTCCGCTATTTATTCAAGAAAATCAAATGGTTGGGAGTTTACGGACAAGAACTATCTAGAAAAATGCCGCATTTCGGGGGGCAGTTTACAGGATTGAAGTGGGTGATTTTGCGATTGAATGACACTGAGGTGGCGGGGGCGGATCATCGCTTCCGGGCGAGCCGGAAAATGATCCGCTGGGTGATTCCCTGCCGCAGGCGGAGCAGCGAGCAAAGGCGGAGCTGGCGGCGTTGTTTGCGGTTCAGTTGGTCGCCGTGCTGGGCAAGAAAGGCCCGGGCCTGGCGGCCGACTTCGAGCAGGTGGGAGTTGGGTCCGCTGAACAGCAGGCGGTGCCAGTTCTCCAGCCGCGTCAGCTTCGCTGGCGTATGCCGTTTTGCGCCGATGGTGTTGGCGTCGTGCTGGCGGTAGCGCACCGTTGGCCCGGCGGAGTAGACCAGCTTGCCGAAGGCGCTGGCGGCGAGGGCGAGCCACCAGTCGTGCATGATCGCTTCGGGCGGTATCGGCAAGGCTCGCCGCGCCAGCGCCCGGTTGACGAGCGCCGTGCAGCCAGTGACCAGATTGCTGATCGCCAGTTCGGTGAAACCGTTGCGCTCGATATCGAGGCCCTGATAGGCGGTGAAAGATGGCGCGATGGGCCGGTTTTCGGCATCGACAACCGCCAAGTCGCTATGCACCAGCACCGGCAGTGAGGCGTTGCCCGCCTCGGTTCGCCGCATCAGCGCCATTTGCCGCTCGACCTTGTCGTCGTGCCAGATGTCGTCCTGGTCGCAGAACAGGAAATAATCGGGCGCGGGGCCGGGGCGGGCGCTGGCCCCGGAGGCCAATTCGGGATCTGGCCCCAATCCGGGGTCCGGGCGCAAGCCGGAATTTGGCGCGGGTTCCAGCCCGTGTTCGAGCGCGTGGCCGAGCAGCCGCGCGAAACTCGCGCAGGCGCCGAGATTGCCGCCGTCGCCGGGCAGCAGGCGGAAGCGTTCGGGGTGTTTTGCCGCGTATTCCGCGAGCAAGGCGCGGCTGCCGTCGCTTGAGCCGTCGTCCCGGGCGATGATGATGAAATCGCGCCAGGTCTGGCGCAGCAGCGAGTCGAGCTGCTCGGCGAGAAAGCGCTCGCCGTTGTAGGTCGAAAGCAGAATCGCGAGCGGGGCTGTCATGGCGCGCTGGACTAGCGCAATTGCCGGGCGTCGCGGACGCCGGCGCTGATGTGCTTCCAGTATTGCCCCCGCTGCGGGGAACTGAGCAGCAGCCAGATCGCCTTGAGGGCGAAGCGGACGATGTCCCGCGCTTTCCAGCCGATCGGCGAGTACGCGCGGGTGTAGAGATGGATGCGGTTGCGGCTTGAATAATAGGTCCGCGCCGGCTTGTGCTGGGCCATCACCCCCGCCCGCACCAGCGGGTTGAGGCTGCGCTCGCCGATCAGGTGGTAGAGGATCGCCAGATTGGTTCCCACCAGGTCGAAGCCCATGGAGCGGGCGCGGAAACACCATTCGAGATCGACGTTGTCGATGAAGTAATCCTCCCGCATCAGGCCGATTTCGGGCAGGTGCCGCGCCACGAGCATGGTGCCGGAAGTAATCAGGAAATCGGCGACGAAATGGGCGCCGCTGTCGGCGTAGCGCTGGTCGGTCCGCGACCAAAGCCGGTTGAACAACTTGAAAGGCGTCTGCCGGCTCGTCTGCGGGTTGATGATGCGCGGCCCGAGGGCGGCGATGCCCCGGCCGCTCTTCTCCCGGACTTGCCGATACGCCTCGACCATGCGTTCGACATAGGCGTCGCAGGGGTTGCTGTCCTGGTCGAACAGGAAGATATAGTCGAAACCTTCCTTGAGCGCCCGGCCGATGCCGATGTTGAGCGCCCGGGCCAAGCCCTCGTTTTGCTCCCGCCGCAGGATGCCGAGGCAGTTTTCATATGCCGTGATCGACTCTTCCAATTGCCCGATCGACGGCGAGTCATTGTCCACGACCAGAAAATTTGTCTCCCGGTTCAACTGGCGGAGCATCGTCAGCAGGGGCGTGATGTCCGGGTGGTGGGTCACCACGATGGCGCAGGTTTCGGTTTTGCGGGCCGGCTTCATGTCGGGGGTCCCGCGGTTTCCGGCGTGTCCGCCGGAACATCGATGCGCCGCGGCGAGCCCCAGGCGACCGCCATGAAGTAGAGAATCGAACCCACGCCGATGCTCAAGCCCGCCACCACGCCGGCATCGAGAATACCCCGCCAGGGCTGGGGCAACTGCCGGGCGATGGCGATGAAGCACAGAATCATCGCTGTAAGCCCGATGGTCGCCAGCCTGCGCCGCCGGGTGGCATGAACGAATCCCATGCAAAACAGGGGCGCGAGCAGCACCAGCCCCGGCCCCGGATTGCGCCACAGATACGCCGCCCGCACCACCACCCGCGGCGCGAAGCCGAGATGGAAACCCTTGTAGCCCTCGGCGTAAGCCATGTACCCCACGCTAAAAGCCAGCGCCCCCCAATGCAATGGGCCGAGCGGCAATCCCCGCAATTCAAGCGCCAGCGGCGCCAGCCGCCATACCGCGAACCCCAGCAAGGCCAGCACCCCGCCAAGGCCCCAGATCATTCCAACCACTCTCAACAGGCGATCTCCCAATCACAGCGGCATTATAGCGGCCCGATGAAACGTTCTTTCGATACACACCATAACGGCGCGGTGGATGCGCACAGTATCACCGGGGAGATTCTGCGACTGCGCTGCGCTTGCGCAGAATGACGGGAGGGATTTGCGCTGAGGGGCGCACGCCCCGGCCCCAAACGAAGCCGACACCTTGAGACGCGACCAGAAGCGATGCACAATGCCGTCCATGCCAATCTTGCCGCAGAAACCAACCGGATGACCCCAAGACTCGGTGTGGTGATGGACCCCATCGAGTCCATCAACCCCAAAAAAGACACCACCCTGGCCCTGCTCCTCGCTGCCCAGGCCAGGGACTGGCCCATTGCGTACCTGCCGCCGGCCGGCCTCCACCTCGGCGCGGCGGGTTGCCGCGCCATCGCCGCCGAACTGCGCCTGCGCGACGACCCAGGCGATTGGTTCAGCCTCGGCGAAACCAGGGATATCGCGCTCGGCGAACTCGATGTGATCCTGATGCGCAGGGATCCCCCCTTCGATATGGATTACATCTACGCCACCTATCTGCTCGAACACGCCCAGGCCGCGGGCGCGATCGTGGTCAACGACCCCCGGGGCCTGCGCGATTGCAACGAGAAGATGGCCGCCACCCTGTTTCCGCAATGTTGCGCGCCCTTCCTCGTCGCGGCGAACCCGGAGCGGCTGCGGGCGTTTCACCGCGAGCACCGGGATGTTGTGTACAAACCGCTCGACGGCATGGGTGGAACCAATATCTTCCGCGCCCGCGCCGACGACCCCAATCTCGCGGTCATCATCGAATCCCTGACCGACGGCGGCCGGCGCCAGATCATGGCCCAGCGCTTCATCCCGGAAATTTCCGCCGGCGACAAGCGCATTCTGCTGCTCGACGGCGAGCCCGTTCCCTTCTCGCTCGCGCGGATTCCAGCCGCCGGCGAGACCCGCGGCAATCTTGCCGCCGGCGGCAGGGGAGTATGCCGGGAGTTGAGCGAACGCGACCGCTGGATCTGCCGTGAAATCGGCCCCAGCCTCGCCAAGCGCGGGATGCTGTTTGCCGGCATCGATGTCATCGGCGATTATCTGACCGAGATCAACGTCACCAGCCCCACCTGCCTGCGCGAAATCGAGCGCGAAACCGGGCTTGATATCGCCGGCGAACTGATGGACTGTATACTTGCCAAGCTGGACCGGCGCAATGAATGAAGCGTGAGCATAAGGCATGAGCACCGTCAATTCCTTGGAAAACCACTTCCTCGTCGCCATGCCGCGGCTCACCGGCACTTATTTCGGCAGCACGGTCACGTACTTGTGGAAACACGACCAGTCCGGCGCCATCGGTCTCGTGGTCAACAAGCCTTTGAAGACCAGCGTCGCCGATATTTTCGACGAGCTTGAAATCACCAGCGGCGCCGGCGACCGGGACTTCGGCGCCCGCCATGTGCTCGCCGGCGGCCCGGTCGAGCGCGACAAGGGGTTCATCCTCCACGACGCCGGCAACAAGTGGGATTCGTCGATCCGCATCACCCCGGAACTCACCATCACCACCTCGAAGTCCATCCTCCAAGACATCGCCTCCGGCGCAGGGCCATGCAATTACCTGATCGCGCTCGGCTGCGCCGGTTGGGGCCCGGGCCAACTGGAAAAGGAAATGCTTGAAAATTCTTGGCTGACCACCCCGGCAAGCAGCGAGTTGATCTTCTCCGAGGACTACGCCGGCAAGCCCCGGGCCGCGGCGGCGCAACTCGGCATCTCGCTGGAAAAAATATCGCCCAGCGCGGGCCATTCCTGACCGCCCGTTCCAGTCGGCCAAAATGAGCCTGAGCCACTTCCCCGACGATCCGAGTTCGCTTTTTTCGGTGCTCGCCTTCGACTTCGGCACCCAGCGCATCGGCGTCGCCTTCGGCCAGAGTCTGAGCGGAACCGCCAGCGCGGTCACCGTGCTCAAGGCCCGGGACGGCCAGCCGCGCTGGAATGAAATGGCCCAGCTTGTCGAACAATGGCGGCCGGACGCTTTCCTCGTCGGCCTGCCCTACAACATCGACGGCTCGGTGAGCGAATTGCTCGGCCGCGCCGAGAAGTTCGCGCGGCGCCTGCAGGAACGCTTCGACAAGCCCTGCTATGGCATGGACGAGCGGCTTTCCTCCCGGGAGGCGATCGAGCGGCTTGTTGAAGCCAAGACATCGATGACCGTCAAACGGGCCGCCATCGACCACATCGCCGCCCAGATCATCCTCGAAAACTGGTTCAACGAAATCCGCGTCAAGCGTGGTTAGGAGCCTGCGGGTCCACCTCTCCCGCGGCCCGCAATTCCGCCAAACTTTGCTCGAGTGTGTTCATTCCCGCCGCCGCGCCAGATTGCATGCACGAATAAATCTGGGCGATGCGGTCTTCGCGCACGAGATTGCGCACCGCGGTTGTCGCCACGAGCACTTCCCGGGCGGCGACGCGGCCGCCACCCGGCTTGCGCAGCAGCACCTGGGCGATGACGGCTTGCAGCGATTCGGCGAGCTGGGTGCGCACAATGGCTTTTTCCGCGGCGGGAAAGACATCGATGATGCGGTTGACCGTTTTCACCGCCGAGGCGGTGTGCAAGGTGGCGAGAACGAGATGGCCGGTCTCGGCCGCGGTCAGGGCGAGGCGGATGGTTTCCGGGTCCCGCAGTTCGCCGAGCAGGATGACATCCGGGTCTTCCCGCAGCGCGGCGCGCAGGGCGGCGGCGAATCCCCGGGTGTGCGATCCGGCTTCCCGCTGGGTGACGAGGCATTCGCGGCTGCGGTGGATGAACTCGATTGGATCCTCGATGGTGAGGATATGCCCGCGGCGGCTGCCGTTGACATGATCGACCATCGCCGCCAGTGTTGTTGACTTGCCCGACCCGGTGGGCCCGGTCACCACCACCAGGCCGCTCGGCAACTCGGCGATGCGGGCGATGGTCTCATTCATGCCGAGCGCCGCCAGCGAAAGCACCTGGGAAGGAATCGCCCGGAATACCGCGGCCGGGCCATTGCGCTGCAGGAAGGCGTTGAGCCGGAAGCGCCCGACGCCGGGCTGCTCCAGCGCCAGATCAACCTCCTCCCGGTTGCGGAACCGCTCTTCCCCGGCGGAATCGAGGCAGGATTCCACGCAGGCCCGCACTTCCCCGGCGCCCATGACCGGCAGCGGGGCCGGCCGCAGTTCGCCGTCAACCCGCAGCCAAGGGGGCAATCCGGCGGCGAGGTGCAGGTCGGAGGCGCCCCGCCGCGCGCACAGTTCGAGTAGTTTCCCCAATTCCTCTTTTGCCAAGTCCAAAAGCGTTCTCCCCGAGTATCGTGTCATGAGTATTTGCCGGACGGCACACTAGGAGCCTGCGCCGTAGGAATTCACGGCTGCAAATCCGCTATCATCCGCGCCCTTGGTTGATCGATTTCGTTGAATATAGGCCAATATTCGCCCCGATCGATCAACCAAGGGCGCGGCGATATCGAATTTTCGCTTTCGCGAATTCCAACGGCGCAGGCTCCTAGCAACAATGGTAGAGTTTTCCCGCTGAAAGCCATCGAATCCCCGATCTTCCACACGTCCAGAACCGTGACCGGCATCGCCGTCAATCTGCGCCGCATCCGCGACCGCATCCGCGAATGCGAGTCGCGCTGCGGCCGCGAGCCGGGCTCGGTGACGCTGTTGCCGGTGAGCAAGGGCCAGCCGGTGGAGAAGCTGGCAGCGGCCCGGCGCGAAGGCGTTGCCGCGTTCGGCGAAAGCTATCTGCGCGAAGCGCTGGGAAAAATGCGCCGCGAGCCGGATTGCCAATGGCATTTCATCGGTCCCATCCAATCCAACAAGACCCGCGGCATCGCCGAAAACTTTCACTGGGTACACAGCGTCGAGCGCGGGAAAATCGCCCGGCGGCTCAATGACCAGCGTCCCGCGGCGCTGCCGCCGCTGAATGTGTGCGCGCAGGTGAATCTTTCCGGGGAAGCGGGCAAGTCCGGCGTGGCGCTGGCGGATGTGGAAGCGCTGTGCCGGGAAATCGCCGCGCTGCCCCGGTTGCGGCTGCGGGGCCTGATGGCGATTCCGGCAAAACTCGAGCAGGCGGACGCGCAGCGCGAGGGGTTTCGCCCGCTCGCCGGCGAGTTCCACCGCCTGCGGCCGATTTTCCCGGAACTCGACACGCTCTCGATGGGAATGAGCCACGACTTCGAATCCGCCATCGCCGAGGGCGCAACAATGGTTCGGCTTGGCACCCTGGTGTTTGGCCCGCGAATGTAACGACAATGCCACAGGATTCCCCGAGGCAAATCATCAAGTTTGGGGTTTGCAAGCCGCCGCGCTTGGCTTTATGCTTATTCACGAAGTTAAAGGATTGACGCCTGCCGGGAACTCGCTTCCGGCACGCCACTTCAGACTGTTTTCATGAACAAGCATCCCCGGCTCGCAAGGAAGCTCAAGCTTCTGTACAACCTCAAGGCCAACCCGGAAATCCACAACAATCAGCATTTGGCCAACCTGCTCGGCGTCAGCCGCCAATCGGTCAGCAAATGGGGAACCGGCAGTTCCACCCGCTCGGGCGACGCCATTCCCGACGCGCATTTCTTCCGCATTGGCGAGCTTTTCGGCATCGATTCCTACCTGTTCACGCTGGAGTACGAAGAATTCGCGCGGGAGGTCAGATCGATCCTCAAACACCGCAACCGCAGACCGATGCGATACCCGCGGCGGGTCTTCCACAACAAACTGCCGACACCGGGCGGGCAACCGCTGGGGAGGGAAGCCGAACTCCTCGTCCTCAACGAAGCTTGGAGTTTGGAGGTGGCCAATGTCGTTCAGGTCACCGGCGCGGTCGGTGCGGGCAAGACCGCGCTGGTCAATGAATGGCTCACGCGCATGGGCGCGGAAAACTTCCGCGGCGCGGACACCGTGTTCACCTGGTCGTTCCATCCCGACCGTGGCGCGACTCTCGCCAACACCGCCGCGGAGGCGTTTATCGACCGCGCGCTCGCGCTGTTTGGCGACACCGGGGACGGAAATGGCGACCCGGAAACAACCGCCATTCGTCTGCTTAAGTTGATGCGGGCAAGCCGCACCCTGCTTGTTCTCGATGGGCTTCAGCCGTTGCGGCGCGCCAGTGGCCCGGCCTTGGGGCTTCTCGTGCGCGGGCTGGCCAGGGAAAATCCCGGACTTTGCGTGCTGACGAGCCGGCTCGCGAGCGCCGAACTGCGCGCTGTCGGCGCGCCGCGGGTGATCGCGATTGAACTCGGCGGAAACGAAAAAGGGCGGCGCTAGGAGTTTGCGCCGCCCTTTTTCGGGTTGGAACTAGGAGCGCTCAATCATCGGCGGCGGCGAGCGAGCGCTGCCCGTTGGCCCTGCGCTCGGCGAGGATTCGCTGATAGCCCTCTTCGTTGAGGTGGGTGACGGCGATCCAGGCGTGGGACATTTCGTCACCGGTGCGGCTGCCGCCGTAAACCCACTGGTCCGGGTCGGGATTGTTGGGGTTGTTGGCGGTGTTGTCGTACCACTGCTTGATTACCAGCACTGCGCCGGTGGGCAGCAGCGGAGCCGCGTCGGGAGCGTAGATGTGGCTGTGGTGCCAAGTCGCGCTCCAGTTGGATATCTGGCTGATCTGCTCGGTGCGGCCGGTTTCGGGATAGAAAATTTCCAGCGAGGCGGCGTTCATGCGCAGATGGCCATGTGGCTGGAAGCTGTCGATCCGCACTGGCGTGTCAAAGCTGTGGAAGCCCTGGGTCATGGTGTAACCATGGGGCGGCACGATCAGGTGGCCGCCCTCGTAGCCGGAGCGCATCGGATAGAGGCGCAAATCCTGCTTGTAGGGCTGCTCGGTGGCGACGTAGTCCTCGTCGTGGAACCAGAGGCCGATTTCGACGACATTGTTCTTGATCATCTGGCCTTCGGCGGTGGCGCCGATGCCGCCGGGGAACATGTGGATGTCCCAGGAAACCCGGGAACCGCCGGGTAGGGTGCGGCAAACGCCTTCGGGCATGATTTCGCCCCATTTGCCCATGGCGTATTCGGTGAGTTGGCCGAAGCGCTCGAATTCGCCGTCTTCGTTCTGGGCTTCGATATAGGAGTTGGCGTGGTGCACCACCGCCTTGGCGTCGCCCCGGGGCTTGACCTGCACCGCCTTGATGCAACGGTCGGAAGCGAGCGTGCTCGGCACGTAGTGTTTGCTCCAGAGGTCGTTGCCGTTGGCGGGAATGTCCATCGGAATCGACGGAATGATCAGGTCGGGGGTGCCGAATTCCGGCTCGAAGCTCCAGGCGTCTGGGTCCGGCAGGTCGGGTGCCGGCGGCACCACATCGGGATCGCCAAGCGGCGCCCCCCGCTCAACCCAGGCGACGACGGTGTCGATGTCTTCCTGGGCCAGCCGCCAGTCGCCCTCGAGATCCTGGATGCCGATGCCGTGGTCATAGGCGTAGGGCGGCATTTCCCGGGAGGCGACCTTGTGGGAGATCAGCGGCGCCCAAGGGCGGACCTGGTCGTAGTTCTCGAATTGCATCGGGCCGATGCCGCCTTCGCGGTGGCAGACCACGCAGTTCTCGTTGATGATACTCGCGACATCGCCGTTGTAGGTGATCTCATGCTGCCGCCGCTGCTGCTGCTGCTCTTTTTGGGCTTGGGCTTGGGCTTGGGCGCCGAACGCGGCCAATGCGGCTGGGCACCCGATCAGAATCAATGCTTGCGCCAGTTTCATGTCGCTACTCCTCGCAATGAGTGTTTATTGCTGACGGTATTGGCCGCATACTAAATTTTTCCCCCTTGGAAGTCCATGATTTGCCAGCACCTGGCAGTATGCTCTGAAAAACTCCATCCATGAAGTTTTCCATTGTCGCAAAACCAAAGCGTGGTTTTGTTTTGCTCGCGGATTCAATGGCTTGCGCCATCGAATCCGGCGGTGCATCCATGTGCCGCAAGGGAAGCGACGACTTGATCGGAGCCTGCCTTATGCAACAATTTGCAACAGCCCTTATTCGGCGACCGTGACCCGGGTGTAGACATTGCTCCAGCAGCACTGGTCGCCGTAGGAGCTGTCGGGCGCCGTGTGCACATCCACCACGGCGCGGATGATGTATTCGCCGGGCTCGGAGAACGTCGCCCGCACCATGACGGCGCCTTCGCCGCCCTTGATTACGGCCTCGTTGCTCTCCGGCTCGGTGAAGAACGCGAAGCGCGGATCGTCCTCGTCAAAGGGGTTCTCGCGCACTGGGGTTTCCGGGTCGCGCTCGAAAGTGACATCGCCGGGGCCCTGGTGCTTGTTGAATTCGACATTCATGTCGAGCGGCTCGCCGAAGCGGGGGTCTTCCGGGTCGCGCTCGGCCGGATCCCGGGCGTTGACCACGAGTTCCACCGCTTCGCCGGCGGTGACTGTCTCGCCATGATCGGAAACATTGGCCATCAGCCCGGCGGAAAGTTCGGTGTCGCCAAAAGCGGCGAGCGGTTGGAACGAGCCCTGGGGCCGGGGACGGATGAAGTCGAGTTCATAGGCCGCGGACCCGCGCCGGCCCGGAACCTGGAGCACTTCGCTGTCGCCGGTTTGCAGCCGCCACCAGACATCGGTGTCGGCCTGGTCCGCGGGCAGGGTTACGGTGAACACGCCGGTGCCGCGGCCCGAGGGGAAATGGGTCGGCTGCATGCCGTTGAATTCGGCGGGTTCGATATGGTTGTTTTCGCCCAGGGGGATATCGACATCCTGATCGGTATTGCGATTGATGAAACCAAAGGAGATCGTATGGCTGCCGTCCGCGTTGGCGATCCAGCCTTCCATCAAGGGAATGATCGGCAGGCCCTCGGGCGGCGTCAGCGACAGGAATCTGGGCTGGTCGTCCTGACCCTGCGACGGCAGGGCGATGGCCGTCAGCAACAGGGCGCCAAGCGCCGGCAAAAATCTGTTGAAGCGTTGCATTTGCTGGTTCCTCTCTCGTGGGGGCCGGAATGCAGATGCGAAGCATAATGGCACGGCCCCGCATCGTCCAGCAACGGCGGACATGGGGAAGCCGCTGAATCGCAAGCAATTGCAACCGGCCCATGCACTATACTTGCCGGAATCCAACACGCGGCGCGCCCCATGGCCGACTGTCATCCTGTCATCGAACTGCGCAATGTGGACAAGTTCTACGGCGACTTCCAGGCGCTGGCCAATGTCAGCATGAGCCTCGGCCCGAGCGAGCGCGTGGTGATTTGCGGGCCTTCTGGTTCGGGCAAATCGACGCTGGTCCGCTGCGTGAACCGGCTGGAGGAACATTCGGCCGGGCGGATTTTCGTCGGCGGCGAGGAACTCGGCGCCGGCAAGACCGACATCCGCAAAATCCGCATGAGGGTGGGCATGGTTTTCCAGCAGTTCAACTTGTTCCCGCATCTTTCGGTGCTGGAGAATCTCACCATCGGCCCCATCCGGGTCCGCAAGCTGGCCAAATCCCGGGCCATCGAGCTCGCCCGCGAATACCTCGCCCGCGTGAACATTCTCGATCAGGCGGAAAAGTATCCGGCGCAGCTTTCCGGCGGTCAGCGGCAACGGGTGGCGATCGCCCGTTCGCTGTGCATGGAGCCGAGCGTGATGCTGTTCGACGAGCCGACTTCGGCGCTGGACCCGGAAATGGTCAACGAAGTGCTCGCGGTGATGACCGATCTCGCGGAAAGCGGCATGGCGATGATCTGCGTGACCCACGAAATGGGCTTCGCGCGCAGGGTCGCCGACCGGATAATCTTCATGGACGGGGGCGAGATCATCGAATCGGCGCCCGCAAAGCGGTTTTTCTCGAATCCGCAAAGCGGGCGCTGCCGCAGATTCCTCGACCGGATCCTGGAGCACTAGGAGCCTGCGCCGTGGGAATTCACGGCTGCAAATCCGCTATCATCCGCGCCCTTGACCGATCAATTTCGTTGAATATATGCCTATATTCGCCTCAACCGATCAGCCAAGGGCGCGGCGATATCGAATTTTCGCTTTCGCGAATTCCCACGGCGCAGGCTCCTAGCGTGCCTTCGTCCGCGCGGCCAAGGCGCCGGATTCAGCTTCCCACCGCATCGGGCGCGGCCTCGGTTGGGCTGTATCTGCTGCTGGTTTGCCTGGTGCCCGCCCTGGCGCTGAACGGCGCCGAGGCCATGGGCTACAACTGGCAATGGTACCGGGTGCCGGAATACCTGTTCGCGTTCACCGATGACGGCTTCCAATGGGGGGAGATCGTCCTTGGCCTGGCGGCGACGCTGAAATTGTCCCTGCAATCCTTCGCGCTCGCGGTTGGCCTTGGCGCTGTCGTCGCCCTGCTGCGGATGTCGAAACTCGTGGTGGGAAACGCCATCGCGGTGGCTTTTCTCGAAATCGTCAGAAACCTGCCGCTGCTGATCCTGCTGTATCTTTTCTATTATGTGTTCGGGCCGATATTCGCCCTCGACCGCTATGCCGCGGCGGTGCTCTGCCTCGGTGTCTACCATGCCGCCCTCGTCTCCGAGATTTTGCGGGCGGGCGTTGATTCGGTCGATGGTGGGCAGTTGGAGGCGGCGCGCTCGGTGGGCATGTCGAACGCGCAGGCTTACCGGCACATCGTCCTGCCCCAGGCGATGAAGTTCCTGCTGCCGCCGATGACCGGGGAAGCGGCGCATCTGATCAAAAGCTCGGCGATCGTCAGCGTCATCGCGGTGGTCGAGATGACCACGGTGGGCAGGAACATCATCGCCGACACCTATATGAGTTTCGAGATCTGGTTCACCATCGCCGCGGTTTATCTGCTGGTGATTCTTGTGTTGTCGCTGGCGGCATCGCGGATGGAACAGCGATACGCCATCGCCGGGAGGTCGAAGTGATGCGCACAAGCGCTTTGGCGGTATTGCTGGCCTGCGCGGGGCTGGCCCTCGGGTTGGCTTCGCCCGGCCGGGCTCAGGATGTCCAGCGATCAGTCGCGGCCGGGAGCGTGATCGAATCGATCAAGCGGCAGGGTGTGATCCGCATCGGCCTGTCCACCTTCACGCCCTGGTCGATGCGGGCGGTGAATGGCGACTTGATCGGTTTCGAGCCCGATGTCGGCCGCAAGCTCGCGGAGGACATGGGCGTCGAGGCCGAATTCGTGCCCACCGCCTGGGACGGAATCATCCCGGCTTTGCTCGCCGGCAAGTTCGACGTGATCATCAGCGGCATGTCGATCACGCCGCAGCGCAACCTGACCGTGAATTTCACCGACGCCTACGCCCACTCCGGCATGACCATCGTCGCCAACCGGCGATTGACCGAGGGTTACAGCCTCGAGGATTTCGACCGCCCGGAAGTGACTTTCAGCGCAAGGCGGGGTGCCGTCCCCGCGGCGGTGATCGCCGGGGAGTTTCCGCATGCCGAGCTGTTGCTGTTCGACGACGAGGGCGCGGTGGTGCAGGAAGTCCTGAACGGCAATGCCCACGCGACCATGGCCTCGGAGCCGCTGCCTTCCCGCGAAGCCCGCCGCTATCCCGACATTCTGCACATCCCCTTCGATGTGCTGTTCAACCGGTTGGGCGAGGGCTTCGCCCTGCGCAAGGGCGACCCGGACGCGCTGAACTTCTTCAACAACTGGATCGCCCACCACTGGCGCACGGGGTGGTTGCAGGAGCGCCACGACTACTGGTTCACAACCGAGGATTGGGCGAGGCTCGTTCGGTGAAACCGACAAAAAGCGAAGCTTTTTGAGAGCCGAGCGGCTTGCCATGGGCGAGGGCAAGCGTTTGCGAAGCGAAGCTTCGCGCGCAGTCCCGAGCGCCACCGAGCTGTGCTCGGTGGCCGGACTGGCAAGACTGGGGCCAGCCGAAGTCGGAAGCGTTGCGCCAGGGATGGCATGCAGGATCGGCCGGGCCGCACGTTGCTCGTTCGGTGAAACCGACAAAAAGCGAAGCTTTTTGAGGGCCGAGCGGCTTGCCATGGATGGCAAGCACAGCCCATGAGAATCCCCAGGGAGATTCTGCGACTCCGCTTCGCTCCGCGCAGAATGACGGGATGGGGGCTTCGCTCCGCGCAGGATGACGGGGTGGGGGCTTCGCTTCGCGCAGAATGACGGATCAAAGCCAAAATGCAAACGCTTCTCAGACGACTGACCTGGATCGACGCCGCTTTGCTTGCGGGGATTGCGGTCTTTGTTGGCTACGTGTGGATACAGATCGATGGCAGGCTGAACTATCTTTGGCGGTGGGAAATCATTCCCGCCTATCTGTTTCGGTTCGACGAGGCCGAGGGGCGCTGGGTCGCCAACTTGTTCGTCAGCGGCTTCCTCACCACCTTGCGGATTTGCCTGTACGCCAGCGTGCCCGCGCTGGTTTTCGGAGTGATTCTCGGCTTGGCGCGCACGGCCAGCAACCTCACCGTCAGGCTGCTGGCCCGGACTTGGCTCGAATGCCTGCGGAATGTGCCGCCGATTGTCATCGTCTTCATTTTCTATTTTTTCCTCTCCGAGCAACTGATCGCCGCTTTCGGCGTGGAACAATGGGCGCGGGAAATCGCCCGGGGGGAGAACGCGCGGCTGTGGGCGTTCTTCGTCGGCGATCCGCGGATGCTGCCGGCCCTGCTCTCGGGAACTCTGGTGCTGGCGCTGTTCGAAAGCGCCTTCGTCGGCGAGATCGTGCGCGCGGGGCTGGAATCGGTGGACCCGGGCCAGAAGGAAGCGGCCCGGGCGCTCGGCATGGGGCGCTCCGATGAACTGCGCCATATCGTCCTGCCCCAGGCGATGCGCAAGGCGCTGCCGCCGATGGCCAATCAATTCATCACCCTGGTCAAGGACAGTTCGATCGTCTCGTTGATTTCGGTTCAGGAGCTGACCTACCGGACCATCGAACTCGTCTCGTCCTCACGCGCCATTTTCGAGGCGTGGATCACCACCGCGGCGTTTTATTTCGTCCTCTGCTTCGGCCTGTCGCTGCTTTTCCGGCGGCTGGAATTTTCAAGCCGGTAACAGTACAGTGGCGCTAGGAGCCCGTGATGCGATTCTCCGCCTGGAACATCCCGGCCCGATGCGGCTGGCTGCTGCCGCTGCTCGTCTGGTTCGCCCCAGCCGGGGTGGCGCTTGAGCGCGTCGACGATTTCGCCCTGCTCGACCAACACGGCGAATTCCACCAGTTGAGCCGCTATCGCCACCTGCGCGCGCTGGCGGTGATGGCCTACCGCGCCGATTGTCCGGCCATGGCGGATCTCGCGGCGGGGTTTGAACAACTCGGCGAGGTTTTTGGCGGCGGGGATATCGCCTTCGTCTACATCGACAGCGAATCCATCGACGGCAAAGTGTCCGCCCGCGGCCGCCCCCGCGGACCCGAGACCGGGTTGCCGATTCTGGACGATGCCGGCCGGCTTGTTTCCGCGGCGCTGGGATTGTCCGCGGCGGGGGAGGTGGCGCTGCTCAATCCGCGGCGCCTGTCACTGTTCTACCAAGGGGCATCCGGCGCGGCATTCGAGGACGCCCTGTGGGCTGTGGCCGAAGGCGCGATGGCGGACAGCCTGAGAACAGACCCGCCCGCGACCTGCCCCATCGCCTATCCGCTGCGCGAGGCGATGCTCGCCGAACCCCCGGATTACGCCAGCGAAGTGGCGCCGCGGATCATCGAAAACTGCGGTCCATGCCATCGCCGGGGCGGTGTCGGCCCATTCGCCCTCGACAGCTATCTGATGCTGCTCGGCTGGTCGCCGATGATCCGCGAAGTGCTGCTCAACAAGCGCATGCCACCGATGCAGCTCGACCCGCGCCTCGGCCATTCCCGGGACGCGCGACACCTCGCGGTCGAGGATTTGCGGGTGCTGGTGAATTGGATCGATGCCGGCGCGCCGGGGGAGGCGGGCGCAGACGATCCGCTTGGCGCATTGTCCACCGCGCCGGAACCCGCCTGGCGCCTCGGCGAGCCCGATTACATCGTCGAAACGCCGCGGCGGGACATTCCGCCAACCGGCGTGCTCGACTACAGCTACGAAACCACCGAACTCTCCTTCGATGAAGAACGCTGGGTCCGCGCCCTGCAATATCTCCCCGGCGACGAGTCGGTGCTGCACCATCTGATGATTTTCGTCACCGGCGAGGGGGAGGATTTCTGGGGCGCGGAGCGGGAGCGGGAAGTCAGCGTCCGCAACTTCCTCGATGGCTACGCCCCGGGCCAGGATTTGCTGCGGGAGTTTCCGCCGGAAACCGGCGCGCGAATCGGCCCCGGCGAGAAACTGTCGCTCCAGTTCCACTATGTCACCAACGGCCTGTCCACCAGCGACGCGACCCGCATCGGCCTGTATTTCCACGATGCGCCGCCAACCCGCGAGGTCGCCACCGCGGCGGTGTCCACCCGCTTCACGCTGCCGCCCAACGAGCCGGAGCTCCCCCTGCGGGCGAGCCACCCGCTGGCCCACGACGCGGTTCTCGTCGGCGTGCGGGCGCGGATGAACTTCCGCGGCAAGAAAATGAAATTCACCTATGAAGCCCCCGGCGAAGCGCCGCGGGATATCCTCTCCGTCCCCGCCTACAACTACGGCTGGCAGCCCAATTACCGGCTCGACGAGCCAGTCGAGCTGCCCGCCGGCACGGTGCTCCATGTCAGCGGCGCCTTTGACAATTCGGTTTCCAATCCCAACAATCCCAATCCAGACGCCGAATTGCGCTTCGGCGTGGAAAGCTGGGAAGAGATGTTCACCGGATACTTCACTTACCACCGCGCCCGCCGGGTGGGGAATCATGGTTCATAAGGTCGTGGGCAAGGCGGAGAACCATGACTCCTGATGTGGCGCGCCGGGCGGCGCCGGGGGTCGATCCCCAGTTCGCCTGCTATCTGCGCGATCCGCCCCGGGTTTCCTATGTGCAGCCGGATGACCCCTGGCTCGGGCGGAAGCTGGTTGCCGCCCTTGAAGCGCTGTCGGGCCGCCGCCGCATCGAGCGCATTTACTGGCAACTGAAAGGGCGCAAGCTCGGGGTGGAGAGTTTCTTCGGCGAAGGCCTGCTCGAGGCCGGAATCCGGCTGCGGATGGACCGCTCGCCGCTGGCGGGCCTGGCCCCGGAGACTCCGGTGGTCTTCGTCGCCAATCATCCCTTCGGCGTGGTCGATGGCATGGTGCTGTGCGATATCGCGGTCAAGCTGCGGGGCGATTTCCGCATCATGCTCCACAGCCTGCTGTGCCAGGACCGGGAGCTCGCGCCGTACTTCCTGCCGATTGATTTCACCGCGACCGCCCAGGCGAAAAAGACCAATGTCCGCTCGGGGCAACTCGCGGTCGAGGCCCTCGCGGACAATGTGCCGGTGCTGATCTTCCCCTCCGGGGCGGTGTCCACCGCGGACCGGTTCGGCTTTGGCGAGGTGCGCGACGCGCCCTGGACCCATTTCGCCGCCAAGATCATCCGCGACGCCCAGGCCACCGTGGTTCCCGTCTATTTCCACGGCCGCAACAGCCGCAAGTTCCACATCGCCTCGCACATCGCCGAACCATTGCGGATGGCGCTGCTGATCCACGAGGCGCGCAACAAGTTTGGCAAGACCCTGCGGGTGGAAATCGGCGAGCCCATCTCCTGGGAAGCCATGGACAGCTTGAACGGCCGGCGGGAATTGACCGATTTCCTCTTCCAGCGGGTTCAGTCGCTGGGCGGGGCTAACTTTGAAAATGGCTCCGCCAGCGCTCGGGCAGCCGGGTGACCTTGCCATCGCGGTCGGTCCAGATGTGGTGGGTGAATCCGCTCACCAGCACTTCGGCGCTGTCCGCCGCGGTGATCTCGTAGGCGAAGGTCAGCCGCCGGCTGCGGCTTTCGGCGATCCATGTCCGCACCCGCACTTTCTGCCCGTAGCGCAGGCTGCCGGAGAACCGGACCTGGGCTTCGGTCACCGGCAAGTTGTAGCCGCTCGCTTCGACATGGGCGTAATCGCTGCCCATATGGCGCATGTACTCGCTGCGGCCTTCCTCGAAATACACCAGGTAGGTCGAATGATGCACGATGCCCATGTTGTCGGTCTCGGCGTAGCGGACATGAAACTCGCTGTCCACACCGCTCCGCGCCCCGCGCGAGTAGTTCCGCATTGAAGATATCCAGACCGGCCCTGAAGATTCCTTATGGTTGGCCGCCCGCCTGGGCGGCGACGGCTTCGGCCAGTTCGCCGGCCAGCGATGCGACTTCCGTCTCGTCTTCGCCTTCGACCATCACCCGGATGACGGGTTCGGTTCCCGATGGGCGCAGCAGCACGCGGCCTTTGCCATCGAGCGCGCGCTCGACCTTGGCGATGGCCGAGCACACCGCCGGACTCGCTGTGGGGTCGGCGCCGTTGGCAACCCGGACGTTCACCATCGATTGCGGCAGCTTGCGCATGTTCCGGCACAGATCCGCCAGCGATTGCCCGAGGCCGACGATGGCGGCGAAGGTTTGCAGCGCGGAGACGATGCCATCGCCGGTGGTGTTGAGGTCGGTGATGATGATGTGGCCCGAGGATTCCCCACCGAGGCCCCAGCCGCGCTCGCCGAGTTCGCGCATGACGTGGCGGTCCCCCACCGGGCTGCGGGCGAAGGGTATGCCAAGCTCCGCCAAGGCGAGTTCAAGCCCCAGGTTGCTCATCTGGGTGCCAACCACGCCGCCAAAGCCGAGCCCTTCGCGCTGGCGGTAGCGGGCGATGACGTAGAGAATCTCATCGCCATCGACGATGCGTCCGCGGTGATCGGCCATGATGACGCGGTCGCCGTCGCCATCGAAGGCGACGCCAAGGTCGGCGCCGGTCTCAAGCACCCGGGCGGCGAGCTTTTCGGGCTTGGTGGAGCCGCTTTCCTCGTTGATGTTCAAGCCGTTTGGAGAGACGCCGATGGCGCTGACCTCGGCGCCGAGCTCCTCGAACACGCTCGGCGCGATGTGGTAGGTCGAGCCGTGGGCGCAATCGACAACGATTTTCAGCCCGGTCAACTTCAAGCTCGGGCCGATGGTGCTCTTGCAGAATTCGATGTAGCGCCCCGCCGCGTCATCGACCCGGGAAGCCTTGCCGATGGTTTGCGAGGGGACCGTGGTCAGCTCCCGTCCGAGTTCGGCTTCGATGGCGAGTTCGATTTCATCGGGCAGCTTGGCGCCCTGGCCGGAGAAGAATTTGATGCCGTTGTCGTGGAAGGAGTTGTGCGAGGCGCTGATGACGATGCCGGCCCTGGCGCGCAGGGTGCGGGTGAGATAGGCGATGGCCGGTGTCGGCATGGGGCCGAGCAGGCTGATATCGACACCCGCCGCGGTGACCCCGGCCTCAAGCGCGGCCTCGAACATATAGCCCGATATGCGGGTGTCCTTGCCGATGAGGATTTTGTTGCGGCCGCCGCCGATGCCGCTGAACACCTTGCCCGCGGCCCAGCCGAGCTTGAGCATGAAGTCAGGCGTGATCGGCGCCGTGCCCACCGGACCGCGGATGCCGTCGGTTCCGAAATAGCGTTTGCCGTTGCTGCCGCTCATTGTGAGATCGTTGGTGAAACCCGTTGGTAAAACTGCCGCTGAAACCGACAGTCGATTGTCAACGCGCGAACATCGAGTGTACTGCAATCGCGTCCACCGTGGCAGCAACGTCATGGCTGCGGATGATGCGGGCGCCGGCCCGCAAGGCGAGGGTGGTGGCGGCGACCGAACCGGCAAGCCGGCCTTCGACCGGCCTTCCCGTCGCCGCGCCGATCATCGATTTGCGGGAAACGCCAATCAGCAGCGGGTGGCCGATTTCGGCGAATCGGGACAGCTCGCGCAGCAAGGTGAAATTGTGCGTGGCGGTCTTGCCGAAGCCGAAGCCCGGATCGATGGCGATGCGTTCCCCGGCGATGCCGGCATCGACCGCGGCGGCGGCGCGTTGTTTGAGGAAAGCGGCGACTTCGGCGGCGATATCCGCATAATGCGGATTTTGCTGCATCGTCGCCGGCTCGCCGCGCATGTGCATCAGGCAGACCGCCATGCCCGATTCCGCCGCGGCTTCGATGGCGCCGGGCCTGGCCAGGGCCCGGATGTCGTTGACCATTCCGGCGCCGGCCGCGCCAGCGGCCTTGATCAGCTCGGGGGAACTCGTGTCCACCGAGACGATGGCGTCGATGCTTCCGAGCACCGCCTCCAGGACTGGCAAAACCCGGTCCATTTCCTGCTGGGGGGAGACCGGCACCGCGCCGGGGCGGGTCGATTCGCCGCCGATATCGATCAGCCGCGCGCCTTCGGCGAGCAGGGTTTCAGCCCGGCGCAGGGCCTTGTCGAGATCGATCTGGAACTTGGCGCTGGATTCGGCGGAGAGCGCGCCGCCGTCATGGAAGGAATCCGGCGTGAGATTGATCACACCCATGCAAACCGGGCGCGACAGGTCGAGCCTGCCCTGCCCGGTGGTGAGCGATGCCGCCGCTGCCGGGTGGACGGTCAGTGCTCCGTGGCGGGGTCGCCAATCGGGCCGGCTTGGCCGGAATCCCCGCGGGCTTTGTTGGCTTCGGTCTCGGCATCGGGCTTGGCGCCGTCGCCGGGTTCGTCGCTGTCGGACCAGTCCGCCGGCGGCCGGGGCTTTTTGCGCGCCATGATGTCGTCGATCTGGTCGGAGTCGATGGTCTCGTATTCCATCAGCGCGTCTTTCATCAACTCGAGAATATCGCGGTTCTCCTCAAGAATCCGGGCGGCCCTGTCGTAGCATTCGTCGATGATCCGGCGCACTTCGCGGTCGATGGCCACAGCGGTGTCGACCGAAACCGTCTTCGCCTGGTGCGCCGCCGAGCGGCCGAGAAAGACCTCGCCCTCGTCCTCGGAATAGAGGAGCGGGCCGAGCTCGTCGGTCAGGCCCCATTTGGTCACCATGTTGCGGGCCATTTCGGTGGCGCGCTGGATGTCGTTGGAAGCGCCGGTGGTGACGCCTTCCTTGCCAAGGGTCATCTCCTCGGCGATGCGGCCGCCGTAGAGGCTGCAAATCTGGCTCAGAATCGAGCGCTTGCTCAGGCTGTAGCGGTCTTCCTCGGGCAGGAACATGGTCACGCCGAGAGCCCGGCCCCGGGGGATGATGCTGACCTTGTAGACCGGGTCGTGTTCGGGCATGAGCCTGCCGACGATGGCGTGGCCGGCTTCGTGATACGCGGTGTTGACGCGCTCCTTCTCCGACATGACCATGGACTTGCGCTCGGCGCCCATCATGATCTTGTCCTTCGCCTTCTCGAATTCCTCCATGGTGACGAGGCGGCGGTTGGCGCGGGCGGCGAACAGTGCCGCCTCATTGACGAGGTTGGCGAGGTCGGCGCCGGAGAACCCCGGCGTGCCCCGGGCGATCACCGAAGCCTGGACGCGCTCGTCGATGGGCACGTTGCGCATGTGAACCTTGAGAATCTGTTCGCGGCCGCGGATGTCGGGCAGCCCCACGACGACCTGGCGGTCGAAGCGGCCCGGGCGCAGCAGCGCCGGGTCGAGCACATCGGGGCGGTTGGTGGCGGCCATGACGATGATGCCGTCGTTGCCCTCGAAACCGTCCATCTCCACGAGCAACTGGTTCAGCGTCTGTTCGCGCTCGTCGTGGCCGCCGCCGAGGCCGGCGCCGCGGTGGCGGCCAACGGCGTCGATCTCATCGATGAAAATGATGCAGGGGGATTGCTTCTTGGCCTGGTCGAACATGTCGCGGACGCGAGAGGCGCCCACGCCGACGAACATTTCGACAAAATCGGAACCCGAGATCGAGAAGAAAGGCACCTTGGCCTCGCCGGCGATGGCCTTGGCGAGCAGGGTCTTGCCGGTGCCGGGCTGGCCCACCATGAGCACGCCCCGGGGAATGCGCCCGCCGAGGCGCTGGAACTTGTCCGGCTCGCGCAGGAAGTCGACAAGCTCCTTCACATCTTCCTTGGCTTCCTCCACCCCGGCGACATCGGCGAAGGTGACCTTGATCTGGTCCTCGCCGAGCAGTTTGGCCTTGCTCTTGCCGAAGGACATGGGGCCGCCCTTGCCGCCAACGCCGCCCTGCATCTGCCGCATGAAGAAGAAAAACAGCGCGATGATGATGAGCACCGGAAAGCCGGCGACGAGCAATTGCGTCCAGATGCTTTGCCGCGCGGGTTCTCGGCCGATGATTTCGACGTCGTTTTCAAACAGGTGGTCGAGCAGCCTTTCGTCGCCGATGGATGGCAGGGTCGTGCGGAAACGGCTGCCGTCGTTGCGGATGCCGGTGAGGTTGATGCCCGCGAACTCCACCCGGTCCACCCGGCCCGTGCCGACTTCGCGGAAGAAATCGGAATAGACCAGGGATTCCTCGCTGGTTCCCTGATTGATGTTGTTGAACACCGTCAGCAGGACGGCGGCGATGATCATCCACAGAATCAGGTTCTTTGCCATGTCGTTCAAGGCTTCCTCTCCTCCGGGCCGAACCCGGAATCCGCCCCGCCGCCAGCTTGGCCGGGGGGCGGAACACAAACTTCATTTTGCCCGCGAAAACCGCTCGCAAGCAAGTATACTTCACTTGTACGCGCCCGGGAGGCATCCGGTTTTCTGGTTTTGACGGCGGCGAAGCCGGTTCGCAGCGACGCCCGGAACGCTTCGCAGCCCTCGCCCTGGAAGACCTTGACGAGGAGGCTCCCGCCGCGGGCGAGCGCGCGGCCGGCGAGATCCCGGGCCAACTCGGCCAGGGCCATGGCCCGGGGCTGGTCGATTCCCTTCACTCCACTGATATTGGGCGCCATGTCGGAAATTACAAGGTCGGCCCCGGCGCCGCCGAGCCGGGCGAGCACCTTGTCGAGCACCTCCGGGTCGGCAAAGTCGCCGCGCACGAAGTCAACCCCGGCGACCGGCGCCATCGGCAGCAGATCGACCGCAACCACCCTGCCCCCGGCGCCGGCGAATCCGGCCGCCACCTGGGACCAGCCGCCGGGCGCCGCGCCGAGATCGACCACGGTCATGCCCGGCTTGACGAGCCGGTCCCGCCGCTGGATTTCGAGCAGTTTCGCGCTGGCCCGGGAGCGGTAGCCCAATTCCCGGCTGCGTTTCACATGCGGGTCGGAGAAATGCTCGCGCAGCCAGGCTTGGCTCGATTTCGACTGCTTCATCGCGCTTCATCGCCCGTTGCGCGGCGGGGAAATCGCCAATCACACATGCTCGACCGAATCGATTTCGTACTCGATATCCCCCGCCGGCGCCCGGACCACGATTTCATCGCCCTCGCGCTTGCCCATCACCGCCCTGGCGATGGGGGACACCACCGAGATCTTCCCGGCGGCGACTTCGGCCTCGTCCTCGCCGACGATCCGGTACTTCACCTTCTCCTCGGTTTCCAGGTTGAGCAGCGTAACCGTGGCGCCGAAAATGACTTTGCCGGAATGCGGGATGCGGGTGATGTCGATCACTTCGGAATCGGCGAGCTTGCGCTCGATCTCGGTGATGCGGCCTTCGCAAAAACTCTGCTGCTCCCGGGCGGCGTGGTACTCGGCGTTCTCGCGCAGATCGCCGTGGGCCCGGGCCTCGGCGATGGCGGCGGAAATCGACGGGCGGACGACGGCCTTGAGATGCTGCAGCTCTTCCCGCAGCTTCTTCTCACCCGCGACAGTCATCGGCACCCTGGGCATGAGCTGACCTTGAATATCTCCGGGGGTGGATTTCAGCCGAGCTCGGCATGCAACTGCTGAATCGTGTAGACCGACAGCTTGTCGCCGAACTTCAGCGCTTCGCAAACCGCGAACGCCCCGGCGATCGTGGTGGTGCAGAACACGCCGTGGCGGAGCGCGGTGCTGCGGATCGTGGATGAATCCGCGATGGCGCGCCTGCCTTCCGTGGTGTTGAACACCAGTTCGATCTCGTTGTTTTTTAGCATATCGACGATGTGGGGTCTACCTTCGGCGACCTTGTTCACGCGCTTGACCGGAAAGCCGGCCGCCTCGATCACCGCGGCGGTGCCCTGGGTCGCGGCGAGCTGGTAGCCGAGGTCGAGCAGCTCCCGGGCGATTTCGACGAGATGGGCCTTGTCCGGGTCCCGCACGCTGACGAAGGCGGTGCCGGATTTGCCGATGACCGCACCGGCGGCGAGCTGGGCCTTGGCGAAGGCTTCGGCGAAGGTGGCGCCGACTCCCATCACCTCGCCGGTGGATTTCATTTCCGGGCCGAGAATCGGATCCACTCCGGGAAATTTGTTGAACGGGAAAATCGCCTCCTTCACGGCGAAAGTCGATGGAATGACTTCCCGGGTGAAGCCCTGTTCGGACAGCGACTTGCCGATCATGCAGCGCGCCGCCACCTTGGCCAGCGACGCGCCGATGCATTTGGAGACAAAAGGCACGGTGCGCGAGGCCCGGGGATTGACTTCGATCAGGTAGACCTCGCCATCCTGCCAAGCGAGCTGGGTGTTCATCAGGCCAACGACGCCAAGCTCGAGCGCGAGCGCCGAAACCTGCCCGCGGATGCTTTGCTGAACTTCGGCGGGCAGGTTGTAGGGTGGCAGCGAGCACGCCGAGTCGCCGGAATGGATGCCGGCCTGCTCAATATGCTGCATGATCGCGCCGACGATGACGCGCTCGCCGTCGCTGACCAAATCGACATCGATTTCAACCGCCGAACTGAGAAAATAATCGAGCAGCACCGGGCTCTCGTTGGAAACCTTCACCGCGTCGCGCATGTAGCGTTTGAGTTCGGCTTCGTTGTGGACAATCTCCATGGCGCGGCCGCCGAGCACCCAGGATGGTCGCACCACCAGCGGATAGGAAATCTCCCGGGCCGCTTCGATGGCTTCCCCGACGCTGCGCGCGGTGCGGTTCGGCGGTTGTTTGAGGCCCAGCTTGCGGATCAATTGCTGGAAGCGTTCGCGGTCCTCGGCGCGGTCGATGGCGTCGGGCGGGGTGCCGATGATCGGCGCGCCGGCGCGTTCAAGCTGCTTGACGAGATTGAGCGGCGTCTGCCCGCCAAACTGGACGATGACGCCTTCGGGCTGTTCCAGCTCGATGATCGCCAACACGTCCTCGAAGGTCAGCGGCTCGAAATACAGCCGGTCCGAAATGTTGAAATCGGTGGAAACGGTTTCCGGGTTGCAATTGACCATGATGGTCTCGTAACCGTCTTCGCGCATCGCCAGGGCGGCGTGGACGCAGCAGTAATCGAATTCGATGCCTTGGCCGATGCGGTTGGGGCCGCCGCCGAGAACCATGATTTTGCGCCGGGACGAGGGCGCGGCCTCGCATTCCTCCTCGTAGGTGGAATACAGGTACGCCGTGGTCGAGTTGAATTCGGCGGCGCAGGTGTCCACCCGTTTGAACACCGGGCGGATGCCGAGTTCGCGGCGCCGCGCGCGGACCTCGTCCTCTCCGCTGGCGAGCAACTGGGCCAGGCGGCGGTCGGAAAATCCCCGGCGCTTGAGCTGGAGCAGCGCGTCCCGGTCCAGATCCGCCAGCGATCCTCCGGCAAGCGATTGTTCCCGCGCGACAAGGTCTTCGATCTGGGCCAGGAACCAGGGGTCGATGCCCGACAGTCCGGCGATTTTCTCAACGCTCCAGCCATGGCGGAAGGCTTCGGCGACATGCCACAGCCGCTGGGCGCCGGCTTCGGTCAACTCCCGCCGCAAGCGGAGCTTGATGCCGTTGGCGCCCCCGGGGTCGAGTCCAGCTTCGAGCACGGGTTCGAGCACGGGTTCGAGCCCGCACATGCCGATTTCCAGCCCCCGCAGCGCTTTCTGCAGCGACTCCTGGAACGTGCGGCCGATGGCCATGACCTCGCCCACCGATTTCATCTGGGTGGTGATGCGGTCGTTGGCTTCGGGGAATTTCTCGAAAGTGAAGCGCGGAATCTTGGTGACCACATAATCGATGCTCGGCTCGAAGGAGGCCGGGGTGAAGCCGCCGGTGATCTCGTTGCGCAACTCATCGAGGGTGTAGCCGACGGCGAGCTTGGCCGCCACCCGGGCGATGGGGAATCCCGTCGCCTTGGAAGCGAGCGCCGAGGAGCGCGACACCCTGGGGTTCATTTCGATGACCACGAGCCGCCCATCCGCGGGGTTGACCGCGAATTGGACATTGGAGCCGCCGGTTTCGACGCCAATCTCGCGCAGCACCGCGATGGCGGCGTTGCGCATGATCTGGTATTCCTTGTCGGTCAAGGTCTGGGCCGGGGCGACGGTGATCGAGTCGCCGGTGTGGACTCCCATGGCGTCGAGGTTCTCGATCGGGCAGACGATGATGCAGTTGTCGTTGCGGTCGCGGACGACTTCGAGTTCGTATTCCTTCCAGCCGATGAGCGATTCGTCGATCAGCAGTTCGTTGGTTGGCGACAGTTCCAGCCCGCGCGAGCAGATTTCCTCGAACTCCTCCCGGTTGTAGGCGATGCCGCCGCCGGACCCGCCAAGGGTGAAGGACGGGCGGATGATGCAGGGAAAGCCGATTTCCTTAAGCGCCCCGCGGGCCTCGGCCATGTTGTGGGCCATGACGTGGCGGGGGGTTTCGAGGCCGATGGCGGTCATGGCGCGGTCGAACAGTTCCCGGTCTTCGGCCTTGTCGATGGCTTCGCGGCTGGCGCCGATCAATTCCACGCCATGTTTCCCGAGCACACCCTCGCGGTTGAGGTCGAGGGCGCAGTTGAGCGAAGTCTGCCCGCCCATGGTCGGCAGCAGGGCGTCCGGGCGCTCGCGTTCGATAATTTTCTCCACCATCCGCCAGGTTATGGGTTCGATGTAAGTCGCGTCCGCCATGGCGGGGTCGGTCATGATGGTGGCGGGATTCGAGTTGACGAGGATCACGCGGTAGCCCTCTTCCTTGAGCGCGCGGCAGGCCTGCACGCCGGAGTAGTCGAACTCGCAGGCTTGGCCGATGACGATGGGGCCGGCACCGATGATCAGAATGCTTTGGATATCAGTGCGCTTGGGCATGGTTTCCCATCAATCGGATGAAATGGTCGAACAGCGGCGCGGCATCGTGTGGGCCGGGACTCGCTTCGGGGTGGCCTTGGAAGCCGAAGGCCGGCTTGTGCCGGTGGGCGATGCCCTGCAGGCTGCCGTCGAACAGCGACACATGGGTTGGGCGCAGGTCTTCGGGCAGGCTTTCGCCATCGACCGCGAAGCCGTGGTTCTGGCTCGTGATCAGCACCGTGCCGTCGTCGAGATTGCGCACTGGATGATTGGCGCCGTGATGGCCGTGCGGCATCTTCACGCTGCGCGCGCCGCAGGCGAGGCCGAGCAACTGGTGGCCGAGGCAAATGCCGAACAGGGGGATGCCGGCGTCGAGAAACCCGCGGGTGGCCTCGATGGCGTAGGCGCAGGGTTCCGGGTCGCCGGGGCCATTGGAAAGGAAGATGCCGTCGGGCGCCATCGCCAGCACTTCCCCCGCCGGCGTGATGGCGGGAACCACGGTCACAGCGCAGCCGCGCGCGGCGAGCAGGCGCAGGATGTTGCGTTTGACGCCGAAATCATAGGCGACAACGCGATGGCGCCCGCCATCGGCCCGGCCCGGGGCGTTTTCGTATCCCGGCCCCAGGGCCCAGGCGCCCCCGGTCCACTGGTAGCTTTCCGCGGTGCTGACTTCTTTCGCCAGATCCATTCCCTTGAGGCCGGGAAAAGCCCGGGCTTCGGCGAGGGCGCGCTCCGCTCCGCCCGCCTCGTACTCGGGGCCGGAGAGCAGGCAGCCGTTCAGCGCGCCTTTTTCCCGCAGCAGGCGGGTCAGCCGCCGGGTGTCGATGTCGGCGATGGCGACGACGTTTTGCTCTTTGAGGAATTCGTCGAGGTTTTGCTCTTGGCGGAAGTTGCTCGCCAGCAGGGGCAGGTCGCGGATAACGAGGCCGGCGGCCCAGGCCCGGCTTGATTCCATGTCCTCCCCGTTGGCGCCGGTGTTGCCGATATGGGGATAGGTGAGGGTGACGATCTGGCGGGCGTAGGAGGGGTCGGTCAAAATTTCCTGATAGCCGGTCATCGCGGTGTTGAAAACGACTTCGCCGCTGCTGCAACCCTCTGCGCCAATGGCGACCCCTTCGAACAGATTCCCGTCCTCAAGGGCCAATACCGCGGATTTTTCCAACGTCACGCTCCCCTCATTGGCGTGGAAAGCGGGCATAAAAAAACGGAATGGAGTTGACTCCAGTCCGCTCTCAGGCGCGGCCTTTTGGGCGGCCGCCCGCACAGGTTTCAGCATTCCACATACTGAGCGGGCATTCTAGGAAGATTCGCCGCCCCTGTCTACTTGTTTGTGGTCGCTTGTGGCTTCGACCGGTCGCCCGCTTTCGTCATTCTGCCCGAAGCGCAGAACCTCCCTTGTCATTCTGCGCGGAGCGAAGCGCAGTCGCAGAATCTCTCCGTTCGGGCACCGGTCGCTTCCCGTCGGTGGCTGAATGCTTTCCCGGCTTGCGCCGGGCCCCTTTCAGCCCCCGCCGCGCTCCCTCAGTGCGGGATTCCACCGCAGCCCCTTCGTCATTCCACGTGGAGCGCAGCACCCCCCCTTGTCATTCTGCGCGTAGCGAAGCCCCCACCCCGTCATTCTGCGCGGAGCGAGGCGCAGTCGCAGAATCCCCAGAACCTTTATAGATCAATGAACGAAGGGCATTGCGCCGAATTAGCTACTTTTTGCCTAGAACATCAGTCATCGTGTAGAGGCCCGGGGGTTTGCCGGCCAGCCAGCGGGCGGCGTGGAGGGCGCCGTGGGCGAAGGTCATGCGGCTTGAGGCTTTGTGGGTAATTTCGAGGCGCTCGCCGGGGCCGGCGAAGATTATGGTGTGCTCGCCGACGATGTCGCCGCCGCGGACGGTGGCGAAGCCGATGGTCTTGCGGCCGCGCCCGTCGCCGATGCCTTCGCGGCCGTAGACGGCGCAGTCGTCAAGTTCGCGGCCGAGCGATTCGGCGACGGCGCGTCCCATCGCCAGCGCCGTGCCCGATGGCGCGTCCTTCTTGTGGCGGTGGTGGGCTTCGATGATTTCCACGTCGAAGCCGTCGCCGAGGGCGGTGGCGGCCTGCTTGAGCAGCGCCAGGCTCAGATTGACGCCGAGGCTCATATTGGGGGAATGCAGCACCGGCGCCACTTCGGCGCAGGTGGCGAGCAGCCGTTGATGCTCCGGGCCAAGGCCGGTGGTGCCGACCACGAGCGCCTTGCCGTGTTCGCGGCAATGGGCGGCGTGTCCGGCGAGCGCGGCGGGGCTGGTGAAGTCGATCAGCGCGTCGAAACCACCAGGGCAACAGTCGAGGGATGCCACCACGGGAACGCCGGCCGACCGCCCAGTGGCCAGCAAGCCCGCGTCGGCACCAAGCGCGGGATCACCCGCCCCGGCCGTGGCGGCGCCAAGACGGACACCGGATTCCGCAGCCAGGACCGCCTCGACCAGGCTCCGGCCCATGCGGCCCGCGGCGCCGGCAATGGCGACTCTCAACATGGGCAACCCATTCCACGCGACAACCCGCCAGCTATGCTACTCCCACTTCCTAGCGCGCTTCAACACCACGTTTGGATAAGCAACATTGTGATAATTTGGAAATATATTTCGTGGTTCTAATTAATATTTGATTAAAATGCGAAAATCTAATTTGACAGTCAATTTCATTTGTTGCTTTATACTGAATTTAACGGCAATATCGGCAATTCTTGAAACCCTTGCTTCGTGGGCGCGGAGGAGAGCACTGCCGGCATGCCACAGGAACAGATGCGGCACAAAACACATGACACGACACTAGACTGGGACACCTTGTTGTCCGGCCTCTACGACGAGATATTCAGGCTTGCCGTCACCCTGTGCGAATCCCGGCCCCAGGCGGAAGATCTGGCCCAGGAAACTTTCCTGCGCGCGTGGCGCTTCCAGCACACCTTGCGCGAGACCACCGCGGTCAAGCCATGGCTGTGCCAAATCCTGCGCAATGAGAACCGGCGCAGATACCGCCATTCCCGCCACGAATCGCTCAGCATTGAAAATCTGGCGGAGGCCAGCGACCGCTGCCACGGCCCCGAGCATCGCGCCGAAGCCCATCTGCTGCAAAGAGCCATCGCGGAACTCGGAGACGCCTATCGCGAACCAATGATCCTATATGCCTACGGAGGCTATACGGGCAAGGAGATCGCCGCCAAGCTGAATCTAAAGGATGGCGCGGTGGCGACCCGGCTGTTCCGGGCCCGGGCCGAGCTCCATCGGAAATTCAGCCTGGAAACGTGAATTCCAAGGCGTGGCGGATGAAGACTTGCGGACTTGCCAGCGCGACACGCCGAGGGCTGCGCCATCTGCGGTCGCGGACCGCGCTGCCGGTGTTGTGCCTGGTATGCGGCCGCACGGTTTGGCGGGACTACAGCCTCTGCCGGGAATGCGAAGCCGAGTTGCCATGGCTGGTGGAAGCCTGCGCGCGCTGCGGGGAGGAGCTGGCCGACAATGACAACGAAGACGAGTTGTGTTCCCGCTGCCGCCTGGACCCGCCGGAATTCGACGCCTGCTTCGCGCCGCTGTCCTACCGCCCCCCGGTGGACAAACTGATCGCCGGCTACAAATTCAACGCCGAATTCGCCGGGGGCTACGCCCTCGCCCGGATTCTCGCCCGCGCGGCAACCGCCCGCTGGCGCGGGAGCGGAAGCCCGGAGCTGCTGCTTCCGGTGCCACTGCACCGCTCGCGGCTGCGGCGGCGCGGATTCAATCAGGCGCTGGAAATCGCCAAGGTGCTCGCCGCGGACAGCGGTGTCCCGCTCGCCGCTGGGGCCTTGCGCAAAATCCGGCCAACGCCGCCGCAAACCGAAGTGCCCGATGCCAAGCGGCGGCGGGCGAATGTCCGCGGCGCGTTCGAACTGGTCCAATCGCCGGGGATTCTCCGCGCCCGCCGCGTCGCCCTCGTTGACGATGTGGTCACCACGATGAGCACGGTGGCGGAACTCGCCCGCATCCTCAAGCGCGCGGGAGTGGAAAAAGTGGAAGTCTGCTGCCTCGCCCGGGCGAATTGAACCGGGCTGGGAGCCTGCGGCGCAGGCTCCCAAGTATGCTCTGATTGAATCAGAGCCTCTCTAGAACTGGTACTTGATCCGGCCGTAGGCCACGCGGCCGTTCTGGTCGAGGATGCGGGTCGCGGAATTGAGGATTCGCATGGTCTTGCGGTCGAAAACGTTCTGGATGCCGAAGGAAATCACCGCCCGGTCCTCCGAGCCGGCCGCCATGCGGTAGCCGTATTCGAGGTCCACCGTGGTGATGTCGTCGACGAGGTCATTGATTTCTTCCATGCCGAGTTCGGACAGATCCCGGGAGGCGTCGAAATAGCGGGTGATCGCGCTCGCGGTGTGGTTGCCGAATTCCCAGCTCAGCTTCAGATCGCTGCGCAGCTTGGGGCTGGCCAAGGGTTGCGCCGGCAGATTGCCGTTGACGGCATCGAGCAGGTGCTCGTCGAGCAGACCCTCGGTGTTGTAGAAATCCTGGAGGTAGCTCGCCCGGGTGCTGAGGGTGAACTGGCCGAAGCGGTTGGTGTTCCAAGCATAGGCGGCGCCGATGTCGAAGCCGCTGCTGCGCAGGTTGGGCTCCGGGGCGGAATCCCCCAGGGGCGCGACATTGAACTGGCTTTGCCAGATGCTGGCATCGAGCTGGAGGCCCTCGATCGGCGTGGTTTGCAGGCCGAGGCTGTAGTTGAGGGCATCTTCGACCAAGCCATTGCGCGGATCTTGGGATTCGGCGGTGCGAGCGATCTTGATCAGCGAGCCGGTGTCGTCTAGCGCCCCGGTCGGCGCGATGCTGAAACTGACGAGGGGCTGGTCGCCGGCATCATCGCCAGCCGGCTGGCCGAACTCCTGCGCCTGGAGTGGCAATGCGGGCAATGCGAAGGCCAAGGCGGCCACGGCCGCCGCCCGCGACAGGTATCGTTGCAATGTAACCGAATGCGCCCTCATCGCCGCGTCCGATCCCCCTTGACTGGTTCTCTTGGCGAGATCCGATCTGCTTGTTTGCTGAATCAGTGTTTCCCTTGGTTTTCCCAAGATACCAAGTATGCTCTGAAAAACTCCATCCATGGAGTTTTTCATTGTCGCAAAACAAAAGCGTGGTTTTGTTTTGCTAGCGGATTCAATGACTTGCGTCATCGAATCCGGCGGCACATCCTTGTGCCGCAGGAAAGCTCTGACTTAATCAGAGCTTTCCTAGCTTTTTTTACACCGAACAGCACCGGCGCGGTCAAGCGCGCCGATTCGCTTATCTGGCCACAGGTCGCGAAATATTGCAAGCGGTTTTTCGCCGCTGTTTTTCGCCTCGGGACATGCCTTGCCCATCATCATGGCGCGCGGGCTGGCGGGATCATTTGAACATCATCCCTGCCGGGGAGCGCGTCGAGCAGCGCGGAAACCGGTTGCGACTGGCCCGGCGGAATCCATTGCGGCGCGAGTTGCGCCAGCGGCGCGAGCACGAACTCGCGGCTGGCGAAGCGCGGATGGGGCAGGCGAAGCATGGCGGTGTCGGTGGTTCTGGCGCCCCAGCAGATCAAGTCGAGATCGAGTGTTCTGGGCGCATTGGCCACTGTGCCCCGGCCGCGGCCGAATTCGGCTTCGATCCGCAACAGTTGCGCCAGCAGCGCCTCGGGCGGCAAATCCGCCGGCGGCCACAGCGCCGCAACGGCGTTGACGAAATCCGGCGCGCCCGGGTGGCAGTCCCTGGGCTTGCTGCGGAACAGCGGGGAAAACCGGGGCGGCGCCTCGCTCAGCCGGCGCAAAGCCGCCATCGCCCAGCCCACCATCCGCCGCGGCGGGCCGAAGCGGCCCGGCAGATTCGAGCCAATGGCGATGACCGCCGCCCCGGCAATCGCGGCCTCAAGCCCCGCCGGCCGCCGAGAGTTCATGCACAGCGTCCACGAACACCGCCACATGCCCGGGATCGACTTGGGGGGTTATGCCGTGGCCGAGATTGAAAACATGGCCGGGGCCGGAACCGAAGGCGCGCAGGATGGCGGCCACCTCCTTGTGGATCGCCGCCGGCGCGGCGTACAGCGCCGATGGGTCCATGTTGCCCTGCAGGGCGGCTTTGGCGCCGATGCGCGCCCGGGCCCGGCCGATGTCCACCGACCAGTCGAGGCCAACACCGTGGCAGCCGGTGGCGGCGATCTCTTCAAGCCAAAGCCCGCCCTGCTTGGTGAACAGGATGCACGGCACGGCGCGGCCCTCGCGTTCCCGGATCAGGCCATCGACGATGCGCCGCATGTAGGCGAGCGAAAACTCGAGGTAGGCGGGGGTGGAGAGAATGCCGCCCCAGGTGTCGAATACCTGCACCACCTGGGCGCCGGCGCGGATCTGGGCGTTGAGATAGCCGGTCACCGCGTCGGCGAGCTTGGCGAGCAGGAGGTGGCCGGCTTCCGGGTGATCGTAGATGAATTGCTTGGCGTGGCGGAAATCCTTGCTGCCGCTGCCTTCGATCATATAGGTGGCGAGCGTCCAGGGGCTGCCGGAGAAACCGATCAGCGGCACCCGGCCGTTGAGTTCGCGGCGGATCAGCGCGCAGGCGTCCATGACGTAGGCGAGATCCCGCTCTGGATCGATTACGGGCAGCGCTTCCGCGTCTTCCGGGCTGCGGATCGTCTTGCGGAAGCGCGGGCCCTCGCCCTCGCTGAAGTAAAGCCCCAGCCCCATGGCGTCGGGAATCGTGAGGATGTCGGAGAACAGGATCGCGGCGTCGAAGTCGAACCGCTCCAGCGGTTGCAAGGTTACCTCGCAGGCGAGTTGCGGGTTTTGGCACAGGCTCATGAAATCGCCGGCGCGTTTGCGCGTGGCGCGGTACTCGGGCAGGTAGCGCCCCGCCTGGCGCATCATCCACACTGGCGTCGCATCCACTGGCTGGCGCGCCAGAGCCCGCAACAGGCGGTCGTTTTTCAAGTTCAAGGCTCAAGATCCTCCTCGTTTGCCGGAACGGGCGATTTCCGCATGCACATTGCTGACGCGGCGGATCCACGGCTCGTTTTCGCCGAAACTTCGCGCCAGCCGGGTCCGCGCTTCCATGGCCGCCTCCCAGTCGGGATAGACGCCATCGACCACGACAAACCAGGGGTTGCGCCCTTGGCGGGTTTCATAATAGCCGTGGATACCGCCGAGCTGCGCGGTGGCGATGAATTCGAGCACGCCCTCCTCGGAACTCGCGCCCACCAGTTGCACGGTGAAATGATCGGCCGGGGTGTCGAGCAGCAGCAATTCGAAACGGCTGAGGCTGGGGAATTCGTCTTCCTCCGCGGCGTCCCGCGCTCGAGTCCGGTTGGCGGCGGCGAGAGCCGCGTCGGGCGGTGGGCCGGCGGAGGTTGGCAGGGCGATGCGCCGCGCCTGGGCCGGCGGCGGCGAAGCGGAGGATTCCGGCGCCTCCACCGGCCAGAACACGACCACCGCCAGCACGATGCTGAGCGCGAGAGCCTGCCAGAGGTAGCGAATCTCCGGGCGCTCAACCTGCCGCGCCGGCGCAGTCTCCGCGTCGCGGGCGGGCGGGCGCTCCCGGGAGGGCCGGCCCATGCTGGCCCGCGCTTGCCGGGCGAGCATCGCCGCGGTCAGCGCGTTGATCTTGCCCGGCAGGCCGCCGCACTGCTGCAAAATGTCCAGCGCGGCCTGGGAGGTCATGGAGAGCTTGCGGTCATGGCCCGCGCTGGCGAGCTTGAGATGGATGTAGTCGGCGGTCTCCACGCGGTTGAGCGGCTTCAACTCGTGAATCGCCAGCCCAGCCCGGTGGCGTTCGCGCAATCTGGTTTGCAGCATGTCCGCAAGCTGGTCTTCGCCAAGCAGAACAAGATGCAGCGCCGACCAGCGGTTGGCCAGCAAGCGTTCCACCAGCCGCAGGCAGCCCGGGCCCAGCTCATGGGCATTGTCGATCAGCAGCAGGATCGATTTGCCATCGCGGTTGAGGTTGATGGTGTGTTCGCTGAGCGAGTTGAGTCCGCCGCCGGGTTCGCGCGGCGGGCTAATCCGCAATTCCCCCAAAATGGCGCCGAGCAATTGCGCCTCGGTGGTGAACAGATCCACCGCCACCAGCACCGGCAATTCGTGGATCGGGGCGCATTCACAAAGACGGTGCGCCAGCCGCGTCTTGCCGCTGCCGGATGGTCCGATCACCGCGTCGAGCGAAACCGCCGGGCGTTCGCGGTCGAGCACCGTGTACACCAGGTTGTCGCGATTGCCGCCGCCGTAAAAATCATCGCGCTGGAAAGCGTCGGCGAAGGGATCGTGTTGCAGCCGCAGCTGTTGAACGTATGCGTCCATGATCAGTGGCACAGCTCCGCCCGCGCCGCCAGCGTCTGCGCCAGCAAGGCGGGATCGACGCCATCGGCGATGGCCGCCCGGCCAAGCCCCCGCAGCAGCACGAAGCGGACCCTGCCGCGCTCGACCTTCTTGTCCGAGGCCATCAATTCGAGAAACCTTTCTGTGCTTATATCGGCGGGGGGAATCACCGGCATACCGAAATCGGTTTCGAGCACGTCGCGGATGCGGCGGGCCTCGTCCGCTTCGAGCCAGCCGAGCCGGCGCGACAGGTCGGCCGCCATCACCATGCCCGTGGCCACGGCTTCGCCGTGGAGCCAGACGCCATAGCCCGTCGCGGCTTCGATGGCGTGGGCGAAAGTATGGCCGAGGTTGAGCAGGGCGCGGACACCGGACTCGCGCTCGTCCCGGGCGACGATGCCGGCCTTGGCCCGGCAGCAGCGCGCGACGGCTTCGGCGAGCAGTTCCTCCTCAAGGGCGAGCAGGCCCTTGGCGCGGCCCGCCAGCCAGTTGAAGAACCCCGCATCTTCGATGAGGCCATATTTGATCACTTCGGCCAAACCCGCCCTGACTTCCCGTTCGGGCAGGGTTTTGAGCACCGCCATGTCGGCGATCACGCAGTCGGGCTGATGGAAGGCGCCGATCATGTTCTTGCCCAGCGGGTGATTGACGCCGGTCTTGCCACCCACCGAGGAATCGACCTGGGCCAGCAGGGTCGTGGGAATCTGAATATGGCGCACGCCGCGCAGCCAGGTTGCGGCGGCGAAACCGGCGATGTCGCCAACCACGCCGCCGCCAAGCGCGATCAATACGGATTTGCGGTCGAACACGCCCGCCATGAGCTGATCGTAGATCCCGGCGACCGTGGCCAGGGTCTTGTGCCGCTCGCCGTCGGGCAGAATGATCGGCGTGGCCTGGCCCCCGTCCAGGGTGGCGAGCAGCCGGCCGAGGTACAGCGGCGCGACAACATCGTTGGTGATCACCGCGGCGCGGTCCGCGCCGAGGGCTTCGCGCAGCGCCCCGCCATCGGCCAGCAGACCCGAACCGATGTGTATCGGGTAGCTTCTTTCCCCCAATTCGACGCTCAGCGCGCGCATGCCGTTGCCTTCAGCCAGCGGCGGCGACCGCGGCTTGGCCGCGGAACTGTGCGAGTTCCCGCCGCACCGCCCGGGCCACAAGCTGGGGGAATTTGCGCTTGGCTTCCACGGTGATGTCCGCGAGTTCGCTGTAGATCGGATGGCGCGCCGCGAAAAGTTCGCGGATGCGCTGTCCGCGGTCCGGCGTTCGCAGCAGCGGGCGGTTCTTGTCCTTCAAGGTGCGGCTCAATTGCGCCTCGAGTGGGACATGCAGATACACCACCACGCCGCGCTCGCTGAGCAGTTGCCGGTTTTCCGGGTCAAGCACCGCGCCGCCGCCGGTGGCGAGCAGGATCCCCCGCAATTCCGTCAACGCGGCGATCTTGCGCGCTTCGCGGCGGCGGAAACCGCTTTCGCCCTCGATATCGAAGATCCACGAAATGCTCGCGTTCGCCGCGCTTTCGATTTCGTGGTCGGAATCGAAAAAGCGCAGGCCGAGCTCCCTGGCGAGCAAGCGGCCCACGGTGGTTTTGCCAGCGCCCATGGGGCCGATGAGAAACACGTTGCCGGAACTTTTGCCTGGAATTTCCCGATCAGCCATGGCGGCCCTCCCGCTGCCCGCCATGGGCGGGACGCAGTGGCCATGGTAAACAATCAGTGTCAAAAATGCGATTTGCGGACCCTGACTCCAAGCAAGTCCTGACTTAATCAGAGCCTCCCTGGCCGAAATCCCGGCTGCTTGTGGTTCGGTCGAGATACCAGTCCACGGTGTGGGCGAGACCGGCGGCGAAGCTGGTTTGCGGGCGGTAGCCGAGTTCGCGCTTGATCTTGCCGGCGTCGATGGCGTAGCGGGTGTCGTGGCCGGGGCGGTCGGCGACATGGGTGATCAGGCTGGCGGATTTTCCGCCAATGGCGGGTGGCGCGTGGGGGAAGCGGCCCGCGAGCGCCGGGTTGCTGGCGAATCGTTGATCGACGATGGCGCAAAGCGAGTGGATCAGATCGATGTTCGCGCGTTCGCTGTCACCGCCGATGTTGTAGGTTTCGCCGCGGCGCCCCTTGCGGATGCAAAGCTCGATGGCGCGGCAGTGGTCGCCGACATGGAGCCAGTCGCGGATCTGCCGACCGTCGCCATAAACCGGCAATGGCTCGCCGCGCAGGATGTTGGTGAGGAACAGCGGGATCAGCTTTTCCGGGAACTGATACGGGCCGTAGTTGTTCGAGCAATTGCTCGTGACCACCGGCAGGCCGAAGGTGCGGTGGTGGGCGCGGGCGAGATGATCGGCGGCGGCCTTGCTCGCCGCGTAGGGGGAATTCGGCGCGAAGGGGGTGTTCTCGCGGAATGGCGGATCACCGGGCCCGAGCGAGCCGTAGACCTCATCGGTTGAAATATGCTGGAACAGGCAGCCTTGCCGGGGGCTGTCCGGGCCGAGCCAGACGGCCCCGGCGGCCTTGAGCAGCGCATGGGTGCCGACGATATTGGTTTCGATAAAAGCGTCCGGGCCGGTGATCGAGCGGTCCACATGGCTTTCGGCGGCAAAGTGGACGATGGTGTCGATGGCGCGGCCGCGCAGCAGTTGTTCGACGAGGGTCTGGTCGCGGATGTCGCCGTGGACAAACTCGAAACCGGGGGCGCCCTCGAAGCCGGCGAGGTTTTCGCGGACGCCGGCGTAGGTCAGGGCGTCGAGGGCGACGATGAGGTCGTCCGGGTGTCCGCGCCGCCAGTGGTGGACGAAATTGGTGCCGATAAAACCCGCGGCGCCGGTGACGAGCAAGGCGCTCATGGCGCGGCCCGCCGCTGGCCCGGCGCGCCGGCGCCGCAGCGGGAATCCGGCGTGTTCGCGGGCACATCGTTCATCGCGGGGAATCTTGCATCATGGAGAAGCCTGGATCACGAAAAAACCCGGATCATGGAGAAGCTTGGCCAGCCAAGGCACGAACCACCCGGTTCAGCGCGTCGCGCCAGTCGCCGGCGGGCAGGTTGAATTCCGCAAGGGCCCGGCTCCGGTCCATTGCGCTGTGGGCCGGCCGCTTGGCCGCGGCGGGGTACGCCGCGGAGGAGATCGCCCGGATCGGCGTCCCGCGGCGCAGCAGCCCCGCGGCGAGCCCTTGCCGGCGGATTTCCTGGGCGAATTCGAACCAGCTCATGGCGGCGCCATCATTCCAGTGGTACAGGCCCTGCCCCGGCTCGCCTTCCACGATTCGCCAGATCAGCGCCGCGAGCGTATGCGCCGAGGTCGGGCAGCCGAGCTGATCGTTGACGACGGCGATCTCATCGCGCTCCCTCATCAGCCGAAGCATGGTTTTCACGAAGTTGCTCCCGAACTCGGAATACAGCCAGGATGCGCGCAGAATCGCACCCCGGCCCGGTGCAAGTGTATCCATTTCGCGCTCGCCGGCGAGCTTGCTCGCGCCGTACTCGCCCAGCGGCGCTTCCGCGTCGCCCGGAGAGTAGGGAACGGCGGATTGCCCGTCGAACACGAAATCGGTCGAGATGTGGATCAGCCGCGCATCATTGCGGCGGCACCAGCCGGCCAGATTCGCCACCCCTTGCGCATTCACGCGCCAAGCCTGCGCCGGCTCGCTTTCCGCCCGGTCCACCGCGGTGTGGGCGGCGGTGTTGATGATGCAATCGGGGGCGGTTTCATCCAGCGCTTGGGCCACTTGGGCCGAGTCGGCAATATCGAGCTCGCCGCGGGTGAGATGCCTGGCCCGCCAGCCAGCGGGGGCGGCCAGCAGCCCAAGGCAGCGGGCCAACTGGCTGCCGGCGCCGGTGATGACAGCGGTTTGAGTCTTGGTGGCCGGGCGCGGCATGGCGGGGGCGGGGCTTCAATGCGGCAGCGGGGCTTCGGCCAGCCGCGGGGCCTTGCGGTCGCGCTCGGAAAGGATCGGCCCGGCTTCGGGCAGCGGCCATTCGATGCCGATTTCCGGGTCGTTCCAGCACAGGCTGCGGTCGTCTCCCGGGTGGTGGTACTCGGTGCATTTGTAGCACAGGTCGGCGCTTTCGCTGAGCACACAGAAGCCGTGGGCGAAGCCCGGGGGAATCCATAGCTGGCGGCGGTTGTCCTCGCTCAGGCGGGTGCCGAACCATTGCCCGAAGGTCGCCGACTCGCGGCGCAGGTCAACGGCGACATCGAACACCTCGCCCCGGACGACCCGCACGAGTTTGCCCTGGGGGTGGTCGAGCTGGTAATGCAGCCCGCGCAGGGTGCCGCGCACCGAGCGGCTGTGGTTGTCCTGGACGAAACGGTGGCCGATGCCGCGTTCGGCGAAGAAGGACTCGCGCCAGGTTTCCATGAAAAAACCGCGGATGTCGCCGTGGACAACGGGCGAAAGCAGCAGCAACCCTGGAATCGGTGTGGCGGTCAGGTCCATCGCGCCTCACGCCTCGTTCAGCAAGTCGAGCAGGTACTGGCCGTAGCCGCTGTTGATGTGGTCCGCGGCGAGCCGCTGGAACTGGGCGTCGTCGATGAAGCCCCGGCGCCAGGCGATCTCTTCGGGGCAGCCGATCTTGAGCCCCTGGCGGTCTTCGAGCACGCGGATGAAATTCGCCGCGTCGAGCAGCGACTGGGTGGTGCCGGTGTCGAGCCAGGCGGTGCCGCGGTCGAACAGCTCAACCCGCAATTCGCCGCGCTGGAGGTAGATCCGGTTGACATCGGTGATTTCCAGCTCGCCCCGGGCCGAGGGGCGGATCGACTTGGCCACATCGACCACCTGATTGTCGTACATGTACAGCCCGGTCACCGCGTATTGCGACTTGGGCCGGGCGGGCTTTTCCTCAAGGTCGATGGCGCGCTGCTGCTCATCGAGCACGACCACGCCGTAGCGCTCGGGATCCTGCACATAGTAGGCGAAAATGCTGGCGCCGTTGTCCTGGGCCACGGCATGGGCGAGGGTTTCCTCGATGCGGTTGCCATAGAAGATGTTGTCGCCGAGGATTAGGCACACTTGGCTGGCGCCGATGAATTCCTCGCCGATGAGAAAGGCCTGGGCGAGACCTTCCGGCCGCGGCTGCTCGGCGTAGCGGATGGAAACGCCCCAGGCGCCGCCGTCCCCGAGCAGGCGGTGGAAGCCCTCCCGGTCCCTCGGAGTGGTGATCACCAGAATATCGCGGATTCCCGATTGCAGCAGGGTCGAAAGCGGATAGTAGATCATCGGCTTGTCGTAGATCGGCAGCAATTGCTTGCTGATGGTCGAGGTCATGGGGTACAGCCTGCTGCCCGCCCCGCCCGCGAGAATGATGCCCTTGGTCATTTCAGGTCCCGGATGATTTCCGGCAATTGTCCATACAGTGTGCCGGCGGGCTGGAAATCGAGCGCCTTGAAGATTTCCCCCGCCGGCCAGATGCGCTCGCGGGTCAGGTTGCGCCAAGTTTGCCAGCCGGATTCGGCGCTTTTCCATCCCGTCAGGCGGCCCAGTCGCAAGGCCGCGGCAGCGGCGGAGAATACCACAGCCGGGGTGCGCCAGCGGGGCGCGGCGCGGCCCAGGGCTTGGTACACCGCGCCTTCGATTTCCTTGGCGGTGTAGCGCTGAAGATCGGTGAGCAGCCAGCATTGGCCCGCCGCCGCGGGGCTTTGCGCGGCAAGCGTCGCGGCGCGGCAAACATCTTCAACGCCAACCAGCGAGATGCCGTATTCGAGTTTCGGCAGGGATGGCAGGGCGCGGGCGCGAATCAGCCGGATCATTGTGGCAAGGCCGCTCTTCATTCCCGTTCCGTAGACCGGCGCGGGCCGCAGCACCGTGGTCAGCAGGCCATCCCTGCCGTTGGCCGCGAGCACGAGCCGCTCGGCCCGCCATTTGCCGCGGGCGTAGTCTCCGGCCCGGCCCGGCGGCTTATCCGGCACTTGGCCCTGATCGAGCCCGGCCGCCAAGGCGCTGCTGACGAAAACGAGGCGATTCACCCCCGCGTTCCTCGCCGCGGCGAGCACATTGCCCGCGCCTTCAACGTGGATACGCTGGGAATCCGCGCTCTTTTGGCCTCTGGCCGCGGCGCTTCCGGCCAGATGAAACACTGCTCCAACACCTTCACAAGCGGCATCCAACGCCTTGCGGTCGAGGATGTCCCCCCGAAAACTTGAGTAATTCCGGGTCAAGCCAAGCGAAGTTGCGGAATCTCCCGCGGACTGGCGGCGCCCCGTCTCCCGCGGTGGCGGCGCGGCGCCCGCCGAACGCGAAAAGCCGCGCACGGTGTGGCCAGCCGCTTGCAAATGCGCGCACAAGTGGCCGCCGATGAAGCCGCTGGCGCCAGTGACCAGCACGGGTTGTTGGCTGCTCAAAACTGTTGCCGCCCGGTCATAGCCATTTCCAGCCGTGCCGGTTGAAAAAACGCCGGCCCGAGCGGCAGAACATCGCGATGTGCCGCCAACCCTTCGCCGCCGCATTGCCGCCCTCGTGGCGGATTCGCATCGCTGGCAAATGGACGAGGTGGCCGAGGCGGCCGAGGCGCAGGGAGAGGTCGAAATCCTCGAAATAGAGAAAGTAGCCCTCGTCGAATCCGCCCGCCTCCCGCAGGGCGCCGGTTCGGCACAGCATGCAGCAGCCGCTGGCGATGGGAATCCCGGCGCTCGGCTCGTCCGCGGGCAAATCGCGCATTTCGTAGGCCGCGAGTTTGCCGGCAAAGGGCTTGCGCGCGATGGCGGGGGCGAATCCGCGCAGCAACAGCACGAGCAGCGATGGGTAGCGCTTGCACAGGTATTGGCGCCGGTTCGGTTCGGTAATCACCAGCGGGCTCACAAGGACCGCCTCGGAATGTCCATCGAGGTGGGCCAGGCCAGCCGCGAGCGCATCCGCCGCCAACTCGACATCGGGATTGAGCAGCAGGTGATATTCCGCCGCCGACTCGCCGATGGCGAGATTGTGCGCGGCGCCGTAGCCGACATTGCCGTGGCCGTGGCGCAGTTTCAGCTTGCGGTTTTCAAGCCGAAACAAGCGGCCCGCCTCGTTCATGTCCCCGGGGGAGAATTCGTTCGGAGCGGTGCCGCCACCGCTGTTGTCGATGAGGGTGACGCCGATGTCGCCAAGCGGCAATTCGGCCCGGGCCCGCGCGCAGGCGGCCGCCAGGGAATCGAGCAGGGCGAACACCTGCCGCCGGGGGGTGTGGAAAAGGACGATCGAAACCGAAAGCGCGAAGGTCATGGCGGTTTCCGCGGGCGCTGGCATTCCCGCGGAGGCTTGCTGGCGGGACTAGGAGCCTGCGCCGCAGGCTCCTAGTCAATCTCGACCAGGCGGTCGCCGAACGGCGTTGAAACCACCCGCATTCCGGGCGGCACCTGGTCCGGGTCGATGCGGCGCGGACGGAACCGCGACGCGGGGGGTACATCCTGGCCCAGCGCCTCGGCCCGCAGCCTCGCGAAGGGGTTGTTCGGATCCCGGGCGAGTTCCGCCGCGGCGTCGGCCGTCTCGGCGGCGAGGTCCGGGTTCTGGTCCTGCTCTTCCGCATCCGCGTTGAGATCGACGATGAACTCCTCGGGAACCGGCGCCGGCCGCAGCGACAGCCAGGCGACATTGGCGCCGGCGTCGCAGGAAACCCCGAGATCGGAGAATTCGACGCAATTGCTGCCGGCGGGATACTGAATCGCCACCCGCCCGGCTTCGCTGGCGATCACGCGGAAGCGCTCATGCCCGGGAATCGCCGCCGCGCCGTCGGCCGGCAGCGGCAAGGTGAGGGTTTCGCCGCCGCGGTGGTTGAGCACGACCCGGCGCCGGTCGCCGATGCGCGATGCCCCCACGAGGGTGAACTCGGGTTCGGTGCGCGATACCGGTGCGGACTCATTCTCATTGCCGCCGCTGTCGCGCTGGCTGTTGGCGGGTGCCGCGCGCTCGATGTCTTCGAACAGTTCCAAGTCCTGGGCGGCGGCGGGAGTGTCCCAGCACAGCGCGATGGCGAGGCCCGCCAGCAGGGCTGGCAGCTTGCGGCGTCCGGCATTGGGCGGGAAACCTGTCATGGGCGCGGAGTCCTGGCCAAAGTTTCGTGGTCTTATCAGCATAGTCGCCGAAACCCCGGTTCCGGTTCGATCATTGTATACCAAGGGCGGTGTAAACCGGCCTTGATTTGGCGAGGAACGCGGTGGCCCGCTTGCGCAATTCGGCCAGGCTTTCCTCGTCGCCCTCGAGGGTTTTGCCATCGCGAACGAGCCGCTGGTTGCGCGAGGACAGTATCTGCCAGACGAAACGCGCGAGCTGGTCCGCATCGCCGGCCTTGTTTTCCAAGCCGAGCAAAAACAGTTGATTGATGCGGCTGATGTGGACACCGCCGCCGGTCACCGGGCTGGCGAGGAATGAAACCTCGTCGACATCCCGGCTGCGCTGCTTGATGGACCGGTTGAGCCGGTCGCATTGCCGCCTGACCCGGCCCTGGATGTTGCCGTTCGCCGGCGCCACCTGGGCGTCCCCCATGAGCATGAGCAAGACCTGCAACAGGCTTCCCACGGTGCGTTCTTCGGATCGCAGTTTGCGGATGATATCGCCGATGGAGTGGGCCCGGTGGTCCGCGAGCAGGTCGAGCAGGGACTGGTAGATGCCCTCGTTGAGCGTCGCCTCGCCGATGGGGCCTTTGATCTTGAGCGAGCAATCGTCAACATGGCGCGTCAGCACGACGTGGCAGTCGTTGAAGTGCTCCATCTGTTCGGCGCCGCTGAGACGGCGCGCGCCCCGGATCCAGTAATCGCGCCGGAAAAGCTGGTTCGACATGAAGTCCACGAGTTGCTGGCGCAGCATCGCGTCGGGAATCGTGTTGACGAATTCGCTTTGCCCGGCGGTCATCGTCATACTCGAAACGTGTTCGAAAAAGCTCGCCGAGCAGGCGAAGCCGAGTTTGGCCGGGTCGAGCGCGCGCGCCAGGTCGAGGAAAGACATCGGATGCCAGTCGCGATTGAAAAACTCGTGGGCCAGATAAGTCCGGTCCTGCGACATCGAGCTTTCGAGCCTAGCCACGGCGCCGGAGTGGGCCTTGCCGAACAAGGGATCGACATCGATCAGCTTCTTGGCGAAATCGAGCGCTTCGCCGATGCGGTTGGTGATTCCCCTGCCGCTGGGCGAGAGCCGCTCAAGGTATTCCATCATCAGGTTGCGCAGGGGGATGAAGCCCGACCAGCCGGGCTGGACGTTGTAGCTGACATAGCACACGCCGCCGACCTTCAACCTGGCGCGGATGAAATCGACGATCTCCCGCCGGTTCTGGTCGGAGACCCAGCTCCAGATGCCGTGCAGGGCGATGTAATCGAATTGCGGCAGATCTTTGCGCTGGCGGAACTCGGCGAAGCTTTCATCGCTGAGTCTGGCGCCGGCGCCGGAGTGTTCCGCCATTTCCCGGGCGACCGCCGCGTGGGCGGGGTTGAAATCGTTGCCGTGCCATTCCACCTCGCCGCCGGCGGCGAGCAGGTTCAGGCTCAGCCCCTGGCCGAACCCCAGCTCGCAGGCGGATTGGATAGGGGGGGGGCGATGCCGCCGCAAACCAGTGCTATTTTCACGCGCAGCGGGTTGATTTCCGGGAAATACGCCCACGAGTAGCCGATCTCGGTGACATATCCCGCAGTCCAGTCTTCCGCCATGTTCCATCCCACCGTTTGCGAAGAGCGCGAATGTTACCCCAGCAAGGCCAAACGGAACAGTGCGGCTTCCCGCAAGGCTTGTGGCTCCGATCCGTCATTCTGCGCGAAGCGAAGTCTCCATCCCGTCATTCTGCGCGAAGCGCAGCGGAGTCGCAGAATCTCTTCGTTCGGGCTCCGGTCGCTTGCCGTCGGCAATCGGATACCTTCCCGGCTGCCGCCGGGCCCCTTCCGCTTGCCGCCGCGCTCCCTCGATGCAAAATTCGGGGCACTATGTCCCGAACGCATCGGGTCTACACTGTCATTCTGCGCGAAGCGAAGTCTCCATCCCGTCATTCTGCGCGAAGCGCAGCGGAGTCGCAGAATCTCTTCGTTCGGGCTCCGGTCGCTTGCCGTCGGCAATCGGATACCTTCCCGGCTGCCGCCGGGCCCCTTCCGCTTGCCGCCGCGCTCCCTCGATGCAAAATTCGGGGCACTATGTCCCGAACGCATCGGGTCTACACTGTCATTCTGCGCGAAGCGAAGTCTCCATCCCGTCATTCTGCGCGAAGCGCAGCGGAGTCGCAGAATCTCTTCGTTCGGGCTCCGGTCGCTTGCCGTCGGCAATCGGATACCTTCCCGGCTGACGCCGGGCCCCTTCCGCTTGCCGCCGCGCTCCCTCGGTGCAAAATTCGGGGCACTATGTCCCGAACGCATCGGGTCTACACTGTCATTCTGCGCGAAGCGAAGTCTCCATCCCGTCATTCTGCGCGAAGCGCAGCGAAGTCGCAGAATCTCCACGGGGATTCTGGGATAATGCCCATGCTGTTTTTGGCGGACCCGGATTGGCTGCAAATTGAGCAAACTGCTTCCCATTGCCCCGCAAAGCCACGCGGAAATGCGCTGGCGCAGGCCCTCGAATTTCCAATTCGCCGCCGCCGACCATCTCATGCCGCTGGGCTTGCGGGAAGTGCGCAAGGCGGCCATGGGCATGCCGGTTGGATTCATCCGGATTGAGGAAAAGTTCCTGCTCGTGGCCATCCTCGGCCTGCGCAATGGCGAGAGCCTCGTGGTCGAGGAATCGGGCAAATGGCTGGCGTCGCACCTGCCCGACGCCTACCTCGGCTTTCCCTTCAAAATGATGCGGCTCGACGCCGAGCGATACCAGGTTTGCACCGAGGAAGATTCCGAATTCATCGCCAAAGCGGCTGATCTGCCGGCGGGAGCGGGAGCTTGGCGCCCCTTCTTCGACGAAGAAGGCAATATCGCCGGGCCGGTGGCCGAACTCGTCAAGCAGATGCAGCGGCACGCCACGGATCTGGTGGCGGCCGAGCGCGCCACGGCGCAACTGGCGCAACATGAATTGATCAGGGATTGGGGAATCTCCACCGGCGATGAGGACAAGCCGGTCCAAGTCAAAGGCTTGCTCACGATCGACCAGGAACGGCTCGGCCAACTCGACGGCGAGGCGATGACCACCCTGCGGGACTGCGGCGCACTGTACCTAGCCTACGCGCAAATCCTGTCGGGCCACCACATGCCCTCGCTGCTGCGGATTGCCCAGTTGCGCTGGAAACAGCCGGAAACCCAGGAACTCGAATTCGACGAATCCCCCGACACCGGCAACATCAGCTTCGACAATCTGTAACAACACCGGCACCCGCAGGCTCCCAGGAGGCGCTTGTCCGGGGAGGTTCCGCAACTTCGCTTTGTGCGGAATGACGGGGTGGAGCGGGCGCATTTGGGACACAGCGTTTGAATTATGCACCGAGGGAGCGCGGCGGTAAGCGGAAGGGGCCCGGCGTTAGCCGGGAAGGAATCCGATTGCCGCCGGCAAGCGACCGGTGCCCGGACGAGGAGATTGTGCTACTCCGCTTCGCTCCGCGCGGAATGGCGAAGGGGCTGTGGTGGAATCCCGCACCGACGGCAAGCGACCGATGCCCGAAGGAAGAACCTCTGTGCGCCAGGTGGCTTTAGTGGTTACAATGGCTGGAGAGGAACTTGCGAGCGAACTTCGTGGCAAAGCGGAAATACAAGGTCAGCCTGATCGAGGATATCGCCGAGCGCGACGCCAATTACATCCGGCTGTTGCGGCTGCTGCCGCGGCTGCGGCGATGGCGCGACTTCTCGCGGCGGCCAGGCCCCGAATTCGATGCCGCCGCCAGCGCGGAACTGCTGGCGCACACCGCCACTTTCCTGTTGCCGGGGCCGGACGGCAACGACATCGGCCTGCGCATCCGCGTGACCGAAGCCTTCCGCTACACCACCAGCCTCGAAATCGTCCAGCAGCCCGGCGACCCCGACCGCATCGCCAATCCCGCCATGCAAGTGCGCGTGTATCACGATGTCAACTCCGCCGAAGTCATTTCCTACCAAGGCCACCGCGGCTTCAAAGCGCGCTACAAGCAGCCCGACCGGCGCATGTACCAAGTCAACGAAAAAGCGCTGATCAACCGCTTTCTCGGCGAGTGGCTGACGCTGTGCCTGCAATGCGGCCGCGTGGAGCACCACCTCGAAGCCACGCTCGAAACCTGAGCCGCGGCAAGCCAGAGCACCGGCAACCGCGGGTCAAGAAAAGCGGCGCCGGTTCGATATACTCAGATATGCCTTGAGCGCATCAGCGCCACCCGGACAATCCACCGCAACCCGCCAGCGCCACCCGCGGAATATGCTCTGACTGGATCAGAGCTTCCCCAGCCGGAACCCAGGAGAATGGGAAGCAGCTACAACGCCGACGCCATCGAAGTGCTCGCCGGGCTCGACCCGGTCAGAAAGCGCCCTGGCATGTACACCGATGTCTCCCGGCCGAATCATCTGGTGCAGGAAGTCGTCGACAACAGCGTCGACGAAGCCCTCGCGGGCCACGCCGGCGAAATCACCGTCACCCTCCACCGCGACGGCTCGGTCGAAGTCAGCGACGACGGCCGCGGCATGCCGGTGGATGTCCACCCGGAGGAAGGCGTCAGCGGTGTCGAGCTGATCCTCACCCGGCTCCACGCCGGGGCCAAGTTTTCCGATGGCAACTACAAGTTCTCCGGCGGCCTGCATGGGGTCGGTGTTTCCGTGGTCAACGCGCTGTCGAGCGACCTCGAAGTCGAGGTCAAGCGCGGCGGCAAAGTCCACAAGATGTTTTTCCAGGGCGGCGAAAAGATCTCCAGCCTCGAAGTCACCGGCGAGGTCGGGCAACGCAACACCGGCACCCGCATCCACTTCATGCCCGATGGCGCCTACTTCGACACCACCCGGGTTTCGGTTCCCAAGCTCAAGCACGCCCTGCGCGCCAAGGCCGTTCTCTGCCCGGGCCTGAAAGTCCATTTCGCCGACCACTCCCCCGCCGGGGCGCCGGAAAGCCAGACCTGGCAGTACCGGGACGGGCTGCGGGACTATCTCGCCCAAGCCACCGAAGAATGGGAAAGCGTGCCGGCGGAACCCTTCACCGGCGCGGTCCAAGGCAACGACGAAGCCGTCGACTGGGCCCTGCAGTGGCTGCCCGAAGGCGGCGGCCAAGTCTGCGAAAGCTATGTCAACCTGATTCCCACGCCATTGGGCGGCACCCACGTCAGCGGCCTGCGCACCGGCCTGCTCGACGCCATGCGCGAGTTCTGCGAGTTCCGCAATCTGGTTCCCCGGGGCCTGCGGCTCACCGCCGACGATGTGGTGGAGAACCTGAGCTATGTGCTCTCGTCCAAACTCATGGAGCCGCAGTTTTCGGGCCAGACCAAGGAACGCCTCGCCTCGCGCAAATGCGCGGTGTTCGTCGCCGGCGTCATCAAGGACGCCTTCAGCCTGTGGCTGAACCAGCACACCGCCGAGGCCGAGGCCATCGCCGAACTCGTCATCGGCCACGCCCAGCGGCGCAGCAAAGCCAGCAAGAAAGTCGTGCGCAAGAAGATCGGCGCCGGCCCCGCCCTGCCCGGCAAACTCGCCGATTGCTCGACTGGGGATGTGTCCCAGGGCGAGTTGTTCCTCGTCGAGGGCGATTCCGCCGGCGGTTCGGCCAAACAGGCGCGGAACCGGGAGTTCCAGGCGATCATGCCGCTGCGGGGCAAGATTCTGAACACCTGGGAAGTCGATTCCGGCGAAATCCTCGCCTCCCAAGCGGTTCACGACATCGCCATCGCCCTTGGCGTCGACCCCGGCGGGAAGGACATCGGCGGCCTGCGCTACGGCAAGATTTGCATTCTCGCCGATGCCGATTCCGACGGCCTGCACATCGCGACCCTGCTTTGCGCGCTGTTCCTCAAGCACTTCCGGCCCGTGCTCGAAGCCGGCCATGTGTACGTCGCGATGCCGCCGCTGTTCCGCATCGACATGGGCAAGGACGTCTACTACGCCCTCGACGAGGAGGAAAAGAACGGCATCCTCGACCAGCTCGCCGCCGGCAACAAATCCGCCCGGCCCAATGTGCAGCGCTTCAAGGGCCTTGGCGAAATGAACCCCATGCAACTGCGCGAAACAACCATGGCGCCGGAAACCCGGCGGCTCGTGCAATTGAGCCTCGACAGCGCCGCGGCGCCGGGCGGCCGCGGCGAATCCGCCGAATCCGCCGACTCGGTGATGGACATGCTGCTCGCGAGGAACCGCGCCGCCGACCGCAAAAGCTGGCTCGAAGACAGCGGCAACCAGGCCGAACTTGTGGATTAGGAGCTAGCTGCCAATGGCCCTTGACTTCAACGCCGAACCCGACAACAACACCGAGCGCGTTCCCCTGCACAGCTACACGCGCCAGGCCTACCTCAACTATTCGATGTACGTCATCAACGACCGGGCGCTGCCGAGCCTCGGCGACGGCCTCAAGCCGGTGCAGCGGCGCATCGTCTACGCCATGTCCGAATTGGGCCTGAAGGCGGCGTCGAAGTTCAAGAAATCGGCGCGCACCATCGGCGATGTCATCGGCAAGTTCCATCCCCACGGCGACGGCGCCTGCTACGAGGCCATGGTGCACATGGCCCAGCCATTCAGCTACCGCTACCCGCTGGTTGACGGCCAGGGCAACTGGGGTTCGCAGGACGACCCCAAGTCGTTCGCCGCGATGCGCTACACCGAGTCGCGGCTGCGCGGCTACACCGAACTTCTGCTCGCCGAGCTCGGCCAGGGCACGGTGGACTGGAAGCCGAATTTCGACGGCACGCTCAGGGAGCCCGAAATCCTCCCGGCGCGGCTGCCCAATGTGCTGCTCAACGGCGGCAGCGGCATCGCCGTCGGCATGGCCACCGATATTCCGCCGCACAACCTGCGCGAAGTCGCCGACGCCTGCATCCATCTGCTCGACCATCCCAATGCCGATGTGGCGGCGCTGCGCCGATTCATCCACGGCCCGGACTTCCCCACCGGCGCCGAACTCGTCACCCCCCGGGAAGAAATCGAGGCGATTTACCGCAGCGGCCGCGGCGCGCTGAAGCTCCGCGCCCGCTGCCAGTTCGACAGCGGCGAAATCATCATCACCGCCTTGCCATACCAAGTGTCCGGGGCCAAGGTGCTCGAGCAGATCGCCGCCCAGATGCAGAAAAAGAAACTGCCGATGGTGGTGGATCTGCGCGATGAATCGGACCATGAAAACCCCACCCGGATCGCCATCGTGCTGCGCTCGAACCGGGTGGACAAAGCCGGGGTGATGTCGCACCTGTTCGCCACCACCGATCTGGAAAAACAGTACCGGGCCAACTTCAACGTCATCGGCAACAACCGCCGGCCCCAAGTCAAGGACCTCGCCACGCTGCTGCGCGAATGGCTCGACTTCCGCGTGCTCACCGTGCGGCGGCGGCTCAAGTTCCGCCTTGAGCGGATTTTGTCGCGCCTGCACATCCTCGACGGGCTGCTGACCGCTTATCTCCATATCGATGAGGTGATCCGCATCGTGCGGGAAGAGGACGAGCCGAAGCCCGCGCTGATGGCGCGTTTCAAGCTCAGTGAAAAACAAGCCGAAGCGATTCTCGAACTGCGCTTGAGGCAACTCGCCAAACTCGAGGAAATCCGCATCAAGGCCGAACAGGGCGAACTCGGCGAAGAACGCGACCGGATCGAACAACTGCTCGATTCCAAGCGCAAACTCACCACCTTCATCAAACAGGAAATCCGCGAAGATAGCGAAAAATACGGCGACGGACGCAGGACCCCCATCACCGAGGCCACAGAGGCCCGGGCCTTCAGCGAAACCGAATTGCTCCCCACCGAGCCGGTGACGATCATCCTGTCCGAAGGGGGCTGGGTCCGCGCCGCCCGGGGCCACGACATCGACCCGGCTGGCCTGCAATACAAATCCGGCGACAGCTTCAAGCTCGCGGCCCGGGGCAAGAGCAACCAAGCCGTGGTGTTCCTCGATTCGATCGGCCGCGCCTATTCGCTGCCGGCGCACGCGCTGCCCTCGGCCCGGGGCCAGGGCGAGCCGCTTTCCGGCAAGCTCAACCCGCCCTCCGGCGCCACTTTCGAGGGCATCGTCATCGGCGAGCCAAGCCTTGAAGTGCTGCTCGCCAGCGACGGCGGCTACGGCTTTGTCGCCCGCATGGAAGAACTCATCAGCAAAAACCGCAACGGCAAGGCCGCCCTGCGCCTGCCCGAGGGCGCGCGGGTGCTGCCCGCCCTGCCAATCGACGACTACGACGAACAACTCATCGTCAGCGCGACCAATGAAGGCCGCATGCTCGTGTTCCCCCTCGCCGAGCTGCCGCGCATGGCAAGGGGCAAGGGCAACCGCATCATCGGCATCCCGGCCGCGCGGGCCAAACAGCGCCAGGAATTCGTCGCCGCCACCGCCATCCTCTCCCCCAACGACATCCTCGTCATCCACTCCGGCGCCCGCTACCGCAAAATGCGCCCAAGCGAATTCGAGATCCACACCGCCCCCCGCGGCCGCCGCGGCCTGAAACTCCCCCGCGGCTTCCAAAACGTCGACCGGCTTGAAAGAGTTGCCCGGTAGGACCACACGCTTGCCCGTCGTTGTTGGAATCTTGTAAGATACTGTCGCTAGTGGGCGATACAGGGTTTACCGCTGCATATGGTGGGCTGCCGCACACTGAAATGGTGATTACAATGCAAACAGAATTGGTCAGCACAGCACAGATTGTAGACCGAGCAGAAAAAGTATACGAAGAAAAGTACCGCAAAACCTGTGAAACGTGTCATCTTGGTGAATACGTGGTAGTGGATTTAACTGATGAAGAAATTTATATCGGCAAACACGCCGAGACGGCCATGGAAAAGGCCAATGAACGTTCACCCAATGGTATTTTTCACCTGATCCGCATTGGAGCGCCTAGTGCATTCAACATGGGATTCTTGGGCAATCAGCAGTGCGGGGCTCCTGCGCGGTAGTTTCGACCCGTCTGGCTCCCCCATCGTTAGATTCGGTATCTGCAAAGATATAGATCATCTGCCTGGAGTCGAGTTTACCGGTTTGCTCGATACCGGCTTTACTGGCTTTATTCAGATTCCTCTTCGTACTGCAATGAATCTCGACTTGCGCATACAGGGCACAACCAGCGTTACAATAGCTGACAATACGCGCGTCAATGTCAGAACAGCGCTCGCACTGGCAACACTCGGAGAAAGTGCAAAAAGTGGGGTCATTCACGTTTCGGAAAATTTGCCTGTTATTCTTCTGGGGATGGATTTCTTGAGAAGTTTCCGCAAAGCCCTTATCGTATCAAGAGGTATGGGAGTTTGTTTCGTTGACGAAGATTTGATCGAACGACAAATCGAAAGGAATTTTCCGAATATTCCAGTTTGAAAAGCTGGACTGCCTGTCGATAGATTGCCGGGGCAATCGTCCGGTCGCGCTAGGACAGTGGGGCGCGAAGCGAATTGCGCCGAACGAGCCGGAGGGTCATCATCAAGTGTGTATGACCAGTCAAATAGCTTCGGGCCTGCTCCGCGCGAGTCGCTGCCTGCAGCGGGCGTGCGAGGCAGGAAGCCGAGCCCGAAGCCTCCATGGATGGATTTACGGCGTCCGCTGCACTGCACCATCCGGCAGCGACGTATCGAAGGCACGATTGCAGCGAACTCAGGGCTTCGGGGCCGGATCAGAGGCTTTCCAGTATCCGGTTGAAGGTGGCGCTCGGGCGCATGGCGGTGGTGGCGAGGGTGGGGTCGGGGGCGTAGTAGCCGCCGACGTCGGCGGGGGCGCCTTGGGCGGCGTTGAGTTCGTCGATGATTTGCTCCTCGGCTTCGAGCAGGGCTTCGGCGAGTGGGCGGAAGCGGTCCGCGGTGTCGGGGTCCTCGCCTTGGGCGGCGAGTTCCCGGGCCCAGTACATCGCCAGGTAGAAATGGCTGCCGCGGTTGTCGAGTTCATTGACCTTGCGCGACGGCGACTTGTTGTTGGCGAGGAAAACTCCGGTGGCGCGGTCGAGCGCCCGGGCGAGCACGCCGGCCCGCGCGTTCTCCGCCGCCGCGGACAAATGTTCCAGCGAAGCGGCGAGGGCGAGAAACTCCCCCAGCGAATCCCAGCGCAGGTGGTTTTCCCGCTCGAACTGCTGCACATGCTTGGGCGCCGAGCCGCCGGCGCCGGTTTCAAACAGGCCGCCGCCATTCATCAGCGGCACGATGGAGAGCATTTTGGCGCTGGTGCCAAGCTCGAGAATCGGAAACAAATCGGTGAGATAGTCCCGCAGCACGTTGCCGGTGACCGAGATCGTATCCTTGCCCTGCTTCAGGCGGATGAGCGAGAAGCGCGTGGCCTCGGCGGGTGCCATGACATGGATTTCGAGGCCGCTGGTATCATGGTCGGGCAGATGGTTGCGCACCTTGGCCAGCACCTGGGCGTCGTGGGGGCGGTCCTCGTTGAGCCAGAACACCGCGGGGGCGCCGCTGGCCCGGGCCCGGCCCACCGCGAGTTTGACCCAGTCGCGAATCGCCGCGTCCCGCACCTGGCACATGCGCCAGATGTCGCCCTCCCCGACTTGATGGCGGAACAGCGCCGCGCCGGCATCGTCGATGACGGTGACTTCACCTGCGGCCGCCATCTCGAAGGTCTTGTCGTGGGAGCCGTATTCCTCGGCTTTCTGCGCCATCAGGCCGACATTGGGCACGCTGCCCATGGTGGCCGGTTCGAAGGCGCCGTTGGCTTTGCAGAATTCGATCACCTGCTGGTAGACCGGGGCGTAGCTGCGGTCGGGGATGACGGCTTTCATGTCGTGGAGCCTGCCGTCGGGCCCCCACATCCGGCCCGAGGCGCGCAGCGCCGCCGGCATCGAGGCGTCGATGATGATGTCGCTGGGCACATGCAGATTGGTGATGCCGCGGTCGGAATCGACCATGGCCAGAGGCGGCTGTTCGGCGTAGACTTTGTCGATGTCGGCTTCGATTTGCCGCCGCTCCGCGGCGGGCAATTCGGCGATGCGGGCGAGCAGGTCGCCGAAGCCGTTGTTGACATCGACACCGAGTTCGTCGAACCGCGCCCGGTGTTTGTCGAACAGTGCGGCGAAATACGTCTCGACCGCGTGGCCGAAGATGATCGGGTCGGACACCTTCATCATCGTCGCCTTCAGATGCAGCGAAAACAGCAGCTTGCGGGCCTTGGCGTCGGCGACCGCCTCGGCCAGAAACGTCCGCAGCGCCCGGCGGCTCAGGAACGACGCATCGACCACTTCGCCGGCCAGCACCGAAATGCCCTCTTTCAGCACCGTGACCGCGCCATCGGCGGCGCGGTGTTCAATGCGCAATTCGCAATCGCGACTCACCGTTGTGGACTGTTCGTTGCCGAAGAAATCCCCCGCGGACATCGAGGAAACATGGGAGGCCGAGTCCGCCGTCCAAGCGCCCATGGCGTGCGGATGCCTGCGGGCATACTCCTTGACCGGGGCCGGGGCGCGGCGGTCGGAATTGCCCTCCCGCAGGACCGGATTGACCGCGCTGCCCTTCACCCGGTCGTAGCGCGCCTTGATCCCGGCTTCCCGCCCGTCCGCGGGTTCGTCGGGATAATCGGGCAACTCGCAGCCTTTGCCTTGCAACTCGGCGATGGCCGCCTTGAGCTGCGGCACCGAGGCCGAGATATTGGGCAATTTGATGATGTTGGCGAGGGGGTCCCGGGTCTTGCGGCCGAGTTCGGCGAGGGCGTCGGCCTGGCGCTGCCCGGGTTTCAGGTATTCGGGAAAGGTGGCGATGATGCGGCCCGCGAGGGAAATATCGCGCAGTTCGACCGCAACGCCGCCGACCGAACAAAAGGCCTCGATGATTGGCAGCAGGGAGTGGGTGGCGAGCGCCGGCGCCTCGTCGGTCTTGGTGTAGATAATCGTCGCCGATTCTGGCACGGATTCTGACATCTTGGGTTCCTGATTTTCCAAAAAATTCCCTCCCTGGAATTTTTCTCTTGAACAAAAAAACGCGGTTTTGTTCACGAATTCAATGACTTGCGTCATCGAATTCGGCGGCACATCCGTGTGCCGCGGGGAAGCTTCGAATAAATCGAAGCTTCCCCGGCCAAAAAGTCGCGTATTATAGCAGCCCGCCTTGCCGCGGCTTGCTGTGCCGGAAGGGAGTTACGACAATCGCCGACGCAATCTCGACCGCTTTGCCGGACTTCAGCCTGCGTTTCGCCGAGTCGAATGACTGCGGGCTGATCCTCGGCCTGATCCGGGAGCTCGCCGAATACGAAAAACTCGCCCATGAAGTCGTCGCCAGCGAGGAGACACTGCGCGAGGCGCTGTTCGGCGAGCGGCCCGCCGCCGAGGTGGTCATCGGCGAACACCGCGGGGAAGCGGTGGCTTACGCAATCTTTTTCCATAACTTTTCCACCTTCACCGGGCGGCCGGGAATCTATCTGGAAGACATTTATGTCCAGCCGGAGATGCGCGGCCGCGGCTATGGCAAGTGCCTGCTGACCTACGTCGCGAAGCTCGCGGTTGCGCGCAAATGCGCGCGCATGGAATGGTCGGTGCTCGACTGGAACGAGCCGTCGATCAGGTTCTACCAGTCACTCGGCGCGGTTCCCATGAACGAGTGGACCGCGCAGCGGCTGGCGGGAAAGACCCTCGACTCTGTCGCCGCGATGTTTCCGCTGGAGGTGGGGTGAGAGGACGAAGAGAATGTTCCGCGACTTCGCTTCGCCGCGCGCAGAATGACAGAGCAGAGCGAGCAGGTAAAGCCTGAATCTTGCACTGAGGGAGCGCGGCGGCGAGCGACCGGTGCCCGGACGAAGAGGTTCTTCGCCAAACCGCAATATCTTGGTGGCGATGGCGCGGCGGGTCATCCCAACTTGAATGAGATGATTCCATGAGCAGAACAGTCTATGTGAACGGGAAATTCCTCCCCGAAGCGGAAGCCAAAATCTCGATCTTCGACCGCGGCTTTGTTTTCGGCGACGGCGTGTATGAAGTTGTCCCGGTGATCCGCGGGCGGCTTGCGGACCGGGACTATTTTCTCGAGCGCCTGAGCCGCAGCCTCGATGAACTCGGCATCGCCTGGCCCTGCTCCAGGGAGGCATACCAGCAAGCGCTCGAACAGCTCGTCGCGCGCAATGGCCTTGAGGAGGGCATCGTCTACACCCAGGTCACCCGGGGCGTGGCGGACCGGCAATTCACCTTTCCGCCGGACACCCCGGCCACCATGACCGCGTTCACCCAGGTGATGCCCCTGCTCGATAATCCGGCGGCGGCCAATGGCATTCCGGTCGTCACCACCGGGGAAATCCGCTGGCTGCGGCGGGACATCAAATCGCTCAACCTGCTTGCCCAGGTTCTCGCCAAGCAATACGCCCTTGAGCGCGGCGCCGGCGAAGCCTGGATGATCGAGGATGGATTCGTCACCGAGGGCGCCTCGTCATCGGCTTACATCGTCAAGGACGGCAAGGTGACCACCCGGCCGCTGTCGAACCGCATCCTGCCGGGAATCCGCCGCCGCCGGCTGCTCGAACTCGCCGAGGCCGCGGGCATCGCCTGCGAAGAGCGGCGCTTCAACCTTGAACAAGCCCTCGCCGCCGACGAAGCCTTCATCAGCAGCGCCACCACCATCCTCCACCCGGTTGTCAGCATCGATGGCAACACAGTGGGCAACGGCAAACCCGGCCCCGTGAGCCGCAGGCTGCGCCAACTCTACATAGCCCACATGCTTGAGGAAGTTGATGCGTAGAAGCGAGAAGTATGTGGCTTCGATCCGTCGCCGCCGGTCGGAGTCTGAAGCTTCGCGCCAAGGATGGCACGAACAGTCCGCCAGAATCTTGACGTATGGATTCACGGCGTCCGCTGAACCCCAGGGCCAGACGGCGACGGATCGAAGCCACTAAGTATGTTCCGAAAAACTCCATCCATGGAGTTTTTCATTGTCGCAAAACAAAAGCGTGGTTTTGTTTTGCTCGCGAATTCAATGGCTTGCGCCATCGAATTCGGCGGCTGCCCTGTGCCGCAGGAAAGCTCTGACTTAATCAGAGCTTTCCTAACCACAGTCCAAAGGAAAAGCGAGCACTTCGTTGATCGATCGCGCGCCGCTGCGCAGCATCAGCAGGCGGTCCACGCCGAGGGCGACGCCGGCGCAGGGGGGCAGGCCGTGGTCGAGGGCGGCGAGCAGTTTTTCGTCGATTCCAGGGACGGGGCGGCCGAGTTCGGCGCGGCGGCGCCGGTCGCGCTCGAAGCGCTCGCGCAGGGTCTTGCCATCGGTTTCCTCGTCGTAGCCGTTGGCAAGTTCCATGCCGTGGCAGAACAACTCGAAGCGCCGCGCCACGGGTTCGGCTTTCCGGTCGGGCCTGATTTTGGCCAGCGCGGACTGGGCGGCGGGATAGTTGTAGACGAAGCAGTGCTTGGGCAGCTCCGGCTCAATCACTTGGCCGAGCAGCAGTTGCAGGCAGTCGGTGGCATCGAGTCCGGCGGTATCGACTGGCAAGCTTTCCCGGGTGAGCCGGCGCAATGTTTCGCGCTCTGCCCGGTGCGGGTTGATTTCAAGATGGCGCTGGAAGATTTCCCGATAGCTCAGCCGGGGAATCTGATCACTGGGCGCCAACTCGGGCATAAACCCGCGCAGCAGCGATTCCACCTCATCCATGAGTTGTTCGAGGCTGAAACCGGGCCGATACCATTCGAGCAGGGTGAATTCCGCATTGTGCAGGCTGCCGGCATCGCCCTGGCGGAAGCTTTTGCAGATTTGGTAGCAGGCGCCGGCGCCCGCCGCGAGCAGCCGTTTCATGGCGTATTCCGGCGAAGTTTGCAGATAGAAGTTTTGCCGGTGCCCGGCAAGCTCGACCTGGGCGGGGATCGAATCGATATGGACATCGGTCACCGTCGCCGGGGCGAGCAGCGGGGTTTCGACTTCGAGCACGCCGCGCCCGGCGAAGAACCGCCGGACCGCGGCGAGTGTTTCCGCCCGCAGCCGCAGCAACTCCGGGGTCGCGGCCGGACGCCAGCCGGTCATGGCGGAACCTACCGTGCGACCCGGTTCTGATACTCCCCGGTGCGGGTGTCCACCCGCAGCACATCGCCCTCGTTGACGAACAGCGGCACCTTGACCACGGCGCCGGAACTGAGCTTGGCGGGCTTGGAGCCGCCCTGGGCGGTGTCGCCCTTGAGCCCGGGGTCGGTCTCGACGACTTCAAGCTCGACGAAATTGGGCGGGACCACCGAAATCGGCTTATCGTTCCAGAGCACGACTTGATAAGCCTCCTGCGGTTTGAGCCAGTTCCTGGCTTCGCTGATCGCGCTGGCGTCGGCGGCGAGTTGCTCGTAGCTGCCGTCGGTTTTCATGAAATGCCAGAATTCGCCGTCTTCGTAGAGATATTCCATGTCGAGCTCGAGCACATCGGCGCCGGGGAGCGATTCACCCGACTTGAAAGTGCGTTCCCAGACCCGGCCATTGAGCAGGTTGCGGAATTTGACCCGGTTGAAAGCCTGGCCCTTGCCGGGTTTGACGAATTCATTTTCCAGAATCGAACAGGGCTCGCCGTCCACGAGCAGTTTCAGGCCACCCTTGAACTCGTTGGTTGAATAAGATGTCATTGTGTTCTCGCTCTTTGTGCTGTGTGCCGTTCCGTCTTCCCGCTTCCCCGTTGCCGCATTCCATGTCCCGAAGCATTTTCCGCAGCTCGTCTCCAAGCGTGTCCCCAAAGCGGGCGCCAGCCGGGGATTGGCGGCATTCCCTGTCGAATCTGATCACCGACACCCGGGAACTTGCCGGATTCCTGCAACTCGACCCGCGCGCCAACCCGGCCGGCGGGAAGGCGCTGGGGCAGTTTCCGCTGAAGGTGCCCCGCGCTTTCGCCGCGCGCATGGAAAAGGGAAACTGGCGGGATCCGCTGCTGCGGCAGGTCTGGCCTTCGGTGCTGGAAGAGCGCGCCGCGCTTGGCTTCACCGCCGACCCGCTGCGGGAGCGCCATTATAATCCCCGGCCCGGCCTGCTGCACAAGTACCAGGGCCGGGCGCTGCTCATCGCCGCGCCCCACTGCGCGATTCATTGCCGCTACTGTTTCCGCCGCGAATTCGACTACCAAGGCAATACGCCCGCGCGCCGCGATTGGCGGGAGGCGCTGGAATACATCCGCGCCGATTCCAGCATCGGGGAAGTGATTCTCAGCGGCGGCGACCCGCTTGCGCTCGGCGACGATCAACTGCGCTGGCTGGTGGAGGCCATTGCGGATATTCCCCAAGTGGCGGCGCTGCGCATCCACACCCGCCTGCCGGTGGTGATCCCGGAGCGCGTCACCGCAAACCTGCTCGGCTTGCTCGGCGGCTGCCGGGCCCGGGTGGTGGTGGTGGTTCATTGCAATCACGCCCGGGAAATCGACTTTGCGGTCGCGGCCGCTTTGCGGGCCCTGGGCCGGGCTGGAACCACCGTGCTGAACCAATCGGTGCTGCTCAGGGGAGTCAATGACTGCGCGGCCGCGCTTTCCGCGCTGTCGAAAAAGCTTTTTTCGGAAAATGCACTACCTTATTACCTGCACCTGCCGGACCGGGTCGCCGGAACTTCGCATTTCGCGGTTGGCCTCGACGAAGCCAGGGCGATCATGGGGGAGTTGCGGGCTTCCCTTCCCGGCTATCTCGTGCCCCGCCTCGTGCGGGAGGACCCGGGCGAGCCAGCCAAAACGCCAATTTTATGAGTTTCCGCCCATGGACAACGCCTTGCCGGCACAAGCGGCGCATTTGCCCAACGAACACCTCGATGCCTTGACCGGGCTGCCAAACCGCGCCTTTCTCGAAAACACCCTGCGCCTCGCCCTCGACGATGGCAGGCCGGCAACGCTGGCGCTCATGCAACTCGAGAATTTCTACGAGATCCGCTCCTGGGTCGGCAAGCCCGACGCGAGCTTGCTGCTTTGCGACATCGCCCGGGTGCTCCGGCACAATCTGCCGGAGGGCTTGCTGCTCTGCCGCTGCGAAAACTATGAGTTCGCCCTGCTGCTGCGCAATGAACACAGCACGGACGCGCGCGCGATCACCGACCGGATCAAGCAGGCGTTGCAGTCGGCGGCTTCCGAATCGCTGCCGCCGCAAATTGAACTGAAATGCGCGGTGGGTCTGGCCGCGGCGGAGCCCGGGGTGGCTGGCCCGGAAGTCATGTTCGCCCGGGCCCGCCACCAGTTGAGCGTCGCCCTGTTCCGCCGCCATGGCGGGGACCGGCTCTCCGCCATGCACGAAGTCGATGGTTTCGACCCGCTTGAGCTTGGCCCGGCACTCGAGCGCCAGCCGCTTTCACTCAACTTCCAGCCCATCGTCAGCCTGTTGCCCGATGGTGTCGAACGCTATGAGGTGCGTTGCCAGTTGCCGCTGGAGAATCGCCGGCTGGCGCCGCTGCGGCTGTTCGAGGTGGCGGTGCGCAACGCCCTCGGCGGCGTGATCGACCGCCAATTGATCGGCCGCGCGCTTGATCTTCTGCGCGGAAGGCGCCGCGGAGAACTTGTCGAGGAGGAGCAAACGCTGTGCCTGTTCGCGAGCATCACCCAGAACTCGCTGGTCGATCCCGGATTCTACCGCTGGCTCGAAGCCGAAATCGCCGGGGAGGCGCGGCTCGCGGGGCAGCTCGTGTTGCAGGTCAGCGAGATCGATGTGCTCATCGCCCAGCATCATGTGCAGTACTTTTGCGAGCATCTGTCCCGGCTTGGGATTCGCCTTTGCATCGGCAACTTCGGCCTGACCGAAAACCCCTTCCGCTATCTGCCCCTGTTGAACGCCGATTTTGTCAAGATCAACCTGCCCGCGGCCGACCGGACCGATGGCGGCCGCGGACAAACGCGGCGATTGCTGCGGCGGCTTGAAGAATACGATCTGCGGGCGATTGTTTCCTTGGTCGAGGACGTCAACGCGCTGCCCTGGCTGTGGCGCGGCGGCGCCAGGCTCGCCCAGGGCTATTGCTTTGCCAGGCCGGGCGCCGAGCCGGCGCACCGGTTCCCCAAGGAAATTCAGATCCAGACCACCTGAAATTGCCAATGTCGGCGACCGCAATTATGCTCGCGCTATGAAATTCACCCGCATCGCCTCGCGCATTTCCCTGATCGCCTGTGTCACCCTGTTGCTGGCCATGAGCGTGTTCTGGCTGATCAGCAGCCACCACACGCGGCAGGTGCTCCAAGCCCAGGCGGATCAGCTTGGCCCCACCATTGCCCGGCAAGCGGCGGAACTGCTCGCGGAGCATGTGCGGGCGGGGGACCTCATCAGCATCAATGTCGTGCTTGAAGAACTCGCGGCGGACCCCGCGGTCGTCGAGGCCAGCCTCTTCGATGCCGAAGGCGGCCGCGTGGCGGTGGCGGGGTCGCCGAATGCCACCCCGCCGCTGGCCCTGCTGACGCGGCCGATCCAGCGGGAGGAGTTCTACACCCGCGGCATCGAATTCCTCGGCGCCGACCATGGCTCGGTTCGCATCGCCCTTGATCTCGGCCACTTGCAGGCGACGCTGAATGACAATCTGCTGCTGGTCGGCGCCGCCACCGCGGTCCTGCTCGCGGCGACTTGGATTTTCTTCGCGATCTATTGCCAGGTGTCGCTGGGGTTTCCGATGAACCTGCTCACCTACTCGCTGGGCAAGATCCGGCGCGGGGAAATCGCCGAATGCCCGGACCCTTCCGGGCGCGACGAAATCGCCAGGCTCACCCGGCAATACAATGCCACGGCGCAGTTTCTGGCCCGCAACACCTTTCTCGACGAAACCAGTGGCGATACCCGAAAAACCGAAGCGGAAGACAGCGTGGAAGTGCAATTCAGCGTGCTCGTGATCCGCATGAACAACTATTTCTCGCTCGCCACCGCCATGAACCGGGACCGGGTTCCGGCACTGCTGAACCGCTACTACTCGCTTTCCGGCCAGATTGCCCGCATCTACGGCGGCCGCGTTTGCTACTGCCATGAAGACGAGATTCTCATCGCCTTCGACGGCGGGGAAGCGGCCGAGGAGCAGGCGTATTACGCCATCTGCGCGGGTTTGCTGTTTCTGCGGCTCGCGCCCCATCTGAGCCGGCTTGCCGGTGGCGCCGCCGGCGCGACCTTTGGCCTCGCGGCCCACAGCGGCGCCGACGCGGCCAGGCTGCACTCGCCAATCTCGGGCGCCAACGACAGCCTGATCGGCGCGGTGCCCGACCGCGTCCGGGAAATCTGCAACGACTGTCCGCCCAACAGCCTGCTGCTGAGCGCCGATTGCCACCAGCTCGCCGGCGGCGATTCCCGGGTCAACGCCGAGGCCCGCGGCGACCCGGGCGCCGAGCCGGCGGTGCTGCTCGCCCTCGAACCACCCGAGGAACTCGGCGAACTCCTCAACCACCAAGCCACCCGCCTCGCCAGCGCCTGATAGGTAGTAGAATACGCCGTCATTTTCGCTGGATTGCCAAGAGGAGTCTCATCGATGAAGCGCGTTTGTGGATGGATTGGCCATGGGGGCGTTTTGCTCATCCTCGCCTCGTTCTCCGAGGCGGCGCTTGCCGCCGAGGCGGTGGCCACGCTGGACCTCGCCGACAGCGGGCTCGGCATCGCCGCCCTGGTGATCTTCGTGCTCGCCTACGCGCTGGTCATCAGCGAAGAGAACATCCACCTGCGCAAATCGAAACCGGTGGTGGTGGCGGCTGGCGCGATCTGGGTGCTGGTGGCGCTGGCGTACACCGCGGCGGGCGAGTCGGCGCTGGCGGAGGAGCTGGTCTCGCACAATCTGCTTGAGTTCGTCGAATTGTTCCTCTTCCTGCTCGCGGCGATGACCTATATCAACACCATGGAAGAGCGGGGCATTTTCAATCTGCTGCGGGCGAAACTCGTCAGCGCGGGCTTTTCCCTGCGCAAGCTGTTCTGGATCACCGGCCTGATTTCCTTCGCCATGTCGCCCTTGGCGGACAATCTCACCACCGCCCTGCTCATGGCGGCTGTGGTGGTTTCGCTTGGTGGCGACAATACCCGCTTCGTGGTTCTCGGCTGCATCAATGTCGTGGTGGCGGCCAACGCCGGCGGTGTGTTCAGTCCCTTCGGCGACATCACCACGCTGATGATTTGGCAGGCGGGCCATGTGCAGTTCCAAGAGTTCTTCGTGCTGGTGCTGCCCTCGATCACCAACTGGGTCGTCACCGCCGGCATTATGAGTTTCGCGGTTCCCGGCGACAGCCCCGAACCCATCAAGGAAGAGGTCGAGGTCAAGTATGGCGGCTGGGTTGTCGTCGGCTTGTTCGGGCTCACCATCGCCCTCGCCGTGAGTTTCCACAACTTCCTGCACCTGCCGCCGATGCTCGGCATGATGACCGGCCTCGGCATCCTCAAACTGTTCGGCTACTACCTGCAAATGCGCGATGCCGGCTACATGGGCAGGGGCACCGACCTCGTCAGCGGCGACGCCTCGATGTTCAGCGATTCGATGCGCGAAGACGCGATCGAGCGCGGCAACAAGCAGCCCTACAACATCTTCCACAACCTCCAGCGGGCGGAGTGGGATACGCTGATTTTCTTCTACGGCATCATTCTTTGCGTCGGCGGGCTGGGGGCGTTCGGCTATCTGGCGGTGGTTTCGGAATTCACCTACGAGGGGCTCGGCCCCACCACCGCCAATATCCTCGTGGGCTTCGCCTCGGCGCTGATCGACAATATTCCGGTGATGTTCGCCGTGCTCGAAATGTCGCCGGAGATGGATTTGTTCCAGTGGCTGCTGATCACGCTGACCGCCGGGGCGGGAGGCTCGATGCTGTCGATCGGCTCGGCGGCGGGGGTGGCGGTCATGGGCCAGGCGCGGGGCATCTACACCTTCTTCGCGCACTTGAAATGGAGCTGGGCGATCATGCTCGGCTATTTCGCCAGCATCGGCGTCCATTTCCTGCTCAACGGCTGAGTCCTTGTGCTCTTGAATTGAATCCGGCGCGTTCTGAATTGGTCAGAGCTTCCCTATCGCAATTCGGTATACTTCCGGCCCGGCTTTCCTTTCGAGAACTGACATGAACTTTTCGTTTTCCTCCGGCTGGACCCGGCTGCCGGCCGCGCTGGCGGCGCCGCTGCTGCTGGCCTCCTGCGGCGGCGAACCGACCGGCGCCGCGCCGGAAACACCCCCGGAAGCCGCCTCGCCCGAGGTGGCGGGCGCCGGGCCGGAACTCGGCAGTTTCGGCATCGACACCAGCAGCCGGGATGATTCGGCGCGGCCCGGCGACGACTTCTTCCGCTTCGCCAACGGCGTCTGGCTCGACAACTTCGAACTGCCCGCCGACCGTGGCGACTACGGCTCGTTCTCGGTGCTCGCCGACCGCTCGGACCAGCGCGTTCGCGACATCATCGAGGACCTCGCCGGCATGGAACCCGCCGCGGGCTCGATCGAGCGGAAAATCAGCGATTACTTCCAGAGCTACCTGGACACCGAAACCCTCAACGAACTCGGCATCGGCCCATTGCGCCCCGGCCTCGACGCGATCAACGCGATCGCCGACCGGGAACAACTCATCGCCGCCTTCGGCCGCGCCCAGCTTGACAACACCGCCAGCCCCTTCGCCTTCTACATCGGCGCCGACCGCGCCGACCCGGACCGGCACCAGCTCGTGCTGACCCTGTCCGGCCTCAGCCTGCCCGACCGCGACTACTACCTGCTCGACACCGAAGAATATGAGCGGGTGCGGGCGGAATACCTCGCCCATGTCGCCCGCATTCTCGAGTTCGCCGATATTCCCAACGCCGGCGGCCGGGCCGAAGCCATCCTCGCGCTGGAAACCGGCATCGCCGAGCACATGTGGCCCCGGGCCGAGCGGCGCAACCGCGACCTGACCCACAACCCCATGCCTTGGGACGAGTTCACCGCCGCCTTTCCGGGCTTCGACTGGGCGGCATACTTCAGCGCCGCCGGCATCGACGCGCTCGAAGATTTGAACGTGAACTATCCCAGCGCCATGGCGCCGGTCATCGCCCTGGCCGGCGGGGCGCCGCTGGAAGACTGGAAAAGCTATCTCAGCTACCGGCTGATCGCCGACAGCGCCGGCGTGCTGTCCGAGGAGATCGAGCGCGAAGCCTTCCATTTCTACTCCACCGTGCTGCGCGGCGTGCCGGAGCAGCGCGAGCGCTGGGAGCGCGGCGTCGCCCGGGTCGGCGCCCGGGGCAGCCTCGGCGAGGCCGTTGGCCAGATTTACGTCGCGCGGCACTTCCCCGAAGCGGCCAAACTGCAAATGCAGGAACTGGTGGAAAACCTGCGCTCGGCCCTGCGCCAGAGCATCGAGGAAAACGACTGGATGGGGCCGCTGACCAAGGAGGAGGCCTACCGCAAGCTCGAAGCCTTCCGCCCCAAGATCGCCTATCCCGACGTCTGGGAGGACCTCTCCGCCATCGAAATCAGCCGCGATTCGCTGTTCGACAATGCCCGCAACATCCGCGAATTCCGCTACCGGGAGGAAATCGAACGCATCGGCGCGCCCACCGACCGCGAGGAATGGGGAATGACGCCGCAAACCGTCAACGCCTACTACAACCCCTCCTTCAACGAGATCGTTTTCCCCGCCGGCATCCTCCAGCCGCCGTTCTTCGACCCCGCGGCCGACCCGGCGGTGAACTATGGCGGCATCGGCGCGGTGATCGGCCACGAAATGGGCCATGGCTTCGACGACCAAGGCTCGAAATCCGACTGGGCCGGCATCCAGCGCAACTGGTGGAGCGACGAGGACCGGGCCAACTTCGAAGCCCAGGCCGATGTCATCGCCGAACAGTACGCCGCCTTCGAGCCGGTGCCGGGATACTTCATCGACGGCAGGTTCACCCTCGGCGAGAACATCGGCGATGTTGGCGGCGTCTCGCTCGCCTACCGCGCCTACCGCATGTCGCTGAATGGCGAAGAGGCGCCGGTTATCGACGGCCACACCGGCGACCAGCGATTTTTCCTCGCCTGGGCCCAGGTCTGGCAGCGCAAATACCGCGAAGACGCCCTGATCCAGCGGCTGTCCTCGGACCCGCATTCGCCGGCGGAATTCCGCGTCAATGGCGTGGTGCGCAATTTCGACGCCTGGTACGAGGCATTCGATGTGCAACCGGGGGACGATCTCTACCTGCCCCCGGAGGCGCGCGTGACAATCTGGTAAGCCAATACGGCTGGTAAACCATTATGAAAGCTTTCGTTCATCCAATCGCCTCCCTGCTGCTGCTTGCCGGCGGCGCCGCCCACGCCCAGGATTTCGACATCCTGATCAGCGGCGGCCGCATCGTCAACGGCAGCGGCAACCCTTGGTTCGAGGCCGATGTCGGCGTTCGCGGCGACCGCATCGCCGCCATCGGCGACTTGTCCGGGTCTTCGGCGGAAACCCTGATCAACGCCGGCGGCTTGATCGTCGCCCCCGGCTTCATCGACCCCCACACCCACGCCCTCCAAGGCATCTTCGACGTGCCCACCGCCGACAGCGCGCTCTTGCAAGGCGTCACCACGCTGACCGAAGGCAACGACGGTTCCTCCCCCTGGCCCATCGGCGATCATTACCGCGAAATCGAGGAACTGCGCATCAGCCCGAACTGGGCGGTTTTCATCGGCCAAGGCACGGTGCGCGCGGAAGTGATCGGCGTCGAGGACCGCGACCCAACCCCGGCCGAATTCGAACAGATGAAGGCCATGATCGCCCAAGCCATGGAGGAAGGCGCGCTCGGCATCTCCACCGGCTTGTTCTATGTGCCCGGCAGCTTCACCTCCACCGGGGAAGTGATCGAGCTGTCGCGGGTGGCGGCGGAACACGGCGGCATCTACATTTCCCACCTGCGCGACGAGGCCTCGCTGATGATCGAGTCGGTCAACGAGACGATCCGCATCGGCGAGGAAGCCGGCATCCCGGTGCAGATCACCCACCACAAGATCATCGGCGCCCCCAACTGGGGCGATTCGGTGGACACCCTGCGGCTGGTGGATGAAGCCAGGGCGCGGGGAGTCGATGTCACCATCGACCAGTATCCCTACACCGCCTCGCAAACCGGAATCAACGCGCTGATTCCGCAATGGGCCCAGGAAGGCGGCAACGACGCCCTGATGGGCCGGATCGACAGCGTGGAGACTCGGCAAACGATCAAGAACGAAGTGGTCGAGCGAATCCTCCTGGATCGCGGTGGCGGCGACCCGGCCAATGTGTTCATCTCCCGCAATAGCTGGGACCCGGCCATGGCCGGCAAGAACCTCGCCGAGCTGACCATCGAGGCCGGCATGGAGCCATCGCCGGAAAACGCCGCCGAAGTCGTGTTCGAGATCGTGCGCAATGGCGGCGCCACCGCGGTGTACCACGCCATCGGCAGCGAGGATGTGGACCGCATCATGCGCCATCCCGCCACCGCCATTGGCTCCGATGGGCCGGTGGGCATCTTCGGCGAAGGCGCGCCGCATCCGCGGCAGTACGGAACCTTCGCCCGGGTGCTAGGCCATTTTGTCCGCGAGCGTGGCGTGATCACACTCGAGGAGGCCGTCCGCAAGATGACCAGCCTCTCCGCCCAGCGCCTGTCGATCCAGGACCGCGGCCTGATCGCCGAGGGATTCTTCGCCGATATCGCGGTCTTCGACGCCAGCGAGATCATCGACCGCGCCACTTTCGAGGACCCGCACCAATACGCCGTGGGCATGAAGCACGTGCTCGTCAACGGCGAAATCGTCGTCCGCGACGGCGCCCACACCGGCGCCCGCCCCGGCAGGATTCTGCGCGGGCCGGGCTATTCCGGGGCGCGGTAAGCATCCGCCATCCACCACCCACCACAGCGAACACCATCAAGGGCCGGGAAATGGCGCCGATCATCCAGGCGGTCGATCTGGTCAAGCGCTACCCGCTGCCAGAGGACAAATCGCGCAAGTTCGCCGCGGTGGACGGGGTTTCCTTCGACATCTTCGAGCGCGAAATCTACGGCATTCTCGGCCCCAACGGCGCCGGCAAGACGACGACGCTGGAAATGCTCGAAGGGCTGAACGACATTGACGGCGGCTCGGCGGTCATCGCCGGTATCGATGTGGCGAAGGACCCATACAAAGTCAAACAATTGATCGGTGTGCAACTCCAGGCCAGCGAGTATTTCGACAAACTCAACCTGATCGAATTGCTCAAACTCTTCGGCGCGCTGTACAGCCGCGACATCGACGCCATGGAAATGCTCGCCAAGGTGGACCTGACCGAAAAGGCGAAGGCGCGGCCAGCGAATCTCTCGGGCGGGCAGAAGCAGCGTTTTTCCATCGCCTGCGCCCTCGTCAACGTGCCCCGAATCCTGTTCCTCGACGAACCGACCACCGGCCTCGACCCCCAGGCCAAGCGCAGGCTGTGGGATCTGGCGCTGGAGCTGAACCAGGCCGGCATGACCATCGTGCTGACCACCCACAACATGGAAGAGGCGGAGTTCCTCTGCGGCCGCATCGCCATCATGGACCATGGCAAGATCGTCGCCGAGGACACCCCGGCCAAGCTGATCGACCAATATGCCCCCGAACCGCCGGCGGCGCCGCTCAAGGGCAACATCGAGGATGTGTTCCTCGCCCTCACCGGCCACGCCCTGCGGGATTGAAAGAAAGGCACCGCCCATGTTGAGCAAGCTTCAGCGCCACCTCGCCAAGGATTTCATGAAGATCTTCCTGCGCGACCGGCAGTCGATCTTTTTCAGCCTGTTTTTTCCTGTGGTTTTCCTGAGCATCTTCGCCTTTGTCCGCGGCGGCCAGGAACCGATTCCACTCGGGGTGGCGAACGAATCGGACAGCGCCGCGGCCGGCCAATTGGTTCAGTCGCTGCGGGAAGACCCGGCCTTTGTCGTCGTCACCGGCGGGGAGGCGGAACTGCGCGGGCAACTGATCGCCGGCGAGCAGATGCTCGTGCTCGTGCTGCCGGCGGACTTCCGGGCGGTGGACGGCGGCGGCGCGGCCAGCCCGCGGCTGCTCGCCGATACTTCCCAGTTCAACCAGTTGCCGCTCGTCGAGCCGATGCTCGAACAAAAGCTGATGGCTATCGAGCGGCAGCAGCGCGGCGAAGAGCCGATGTTCTCGCTCGAGATTGAGAACGTGCAGGCGCTGCCCCAGAGCTATCTCGATTTTCTGCTGCCGGGGCTGCTCGCGATGATGCTGATGCAATTGAGCGTCGCCGGCTCGGGTTACAACGTTGTCGAGTTCCGCCGCAAGGGGATTCTGAAGCGGCTGTTTGTCACCCCGCTGCGGCCCCGGGATTTTGTCGCCGCCATCGTCGCCGCCCGGCTCGGCATCGTGCTCATCCAGTTGACGGTGATTCTCGCCTTCGCGTTGTTCGCGCTGCGGGTGAACATCATCGGCAATCTCGCCGAGTTCTATCTCGTGGCGATCATCGCCAGCGCGGTGTTCCTCAACATCGGCTTTTGCGTCGGCAGCATCGCCAAGACCCAGCAGTCGATCATGGCCATCGGCAATATCGTGATCTTCCCGCAGATCGTGCTCTCGGGTGTGTTCTACCCCATCGACGCGATGCCCGGCCTGGTGCAGCCGATCGCCCAGGTGTTGCCGCTGACCTTCGTCGTGTCCGGCATGCGCGACATCGCCACCGCCGGGGCCTCGCTGCTCGAAATCGTCCCCAGCCTGATCGGCATGGGAGTCTGGTTTGTCATCGGCTTCGCCCTGGCCGCGAGAATGTTCGTTTGGAAAGACGTCGCCGCCTGAGCTGGCATTTCCGTCTCCGCGCGCAGCGAAGAAGCGGAGCCGCGGAATCGGGCACCGGCCGCTTCCCGGCGGTGGCTGAATGCTTTGCGGACTGGCGCATGCCTTCCTTGGCGCGACGCTTCTGGCCCCGCCAAATCCCAGTCTCGCCATCCTTGGCGAACCGTTCATCCGGCCGCCGAGCACAGCTCGGTGGCGCTCGGTCTGCGCGCGAAGCCGCGCTTCGTAAACGCTTGCCCTCGCCCCTTGAAAAGCGTTGCTTTTCATCGGCTGCGCCGACCGGCAACTTGCGTTCTGGCGGATTGTGCCTGCCATCCCTGGCGCGGCCATGGTGGTTTCGACCAGCCCCGGCCTTGCCATCCATGGCAAGGCGTTCAGGCTTTCAAAAGCTGCGCTTTTGATCGGCTGCGCCGACCGGGCAACTTGCGTTCTGGCGGATTGTGCGTGCCGTCCCTGGCGCAACTTTGGCGGCTTCGACCAGCCCCGGCCTTGCCATCCATGGCAAGGCGTTCAGGCTTTCAAAAGCTGCGCTTTTGATCGGCTGCGCCGACCAGCCTTCACCCATCCCTGGCGCGGCCATGGCGGCTTCGACCAACCCCTGTCTCGACATCCTTGTCGAGCCGTTCATCCGGCCACCGAGCACAGCTCGGTGGCGCTCGGTCTGCGCACGAAGCTGCGCTTCGTAAACGCTTGCCCTCGCCCCTTGAAAAGCGTTGCTTTTCATCGGCTGCGCCGACCGGGCAACTTGCGTTCTGGCGGATTGTGCGTGCCGTCCCTGGCGCAACTTTGGCGGCTTCGACCAACCCCTGTCTCGACATCCTTGTCGAGCCGTTCGGCCCTTGAAAAGCTGCGCTTTTCATCGGCTGCGCCGACCGGGCAACTTGCGTTCTGGCGGATTGTGCGTGCCGTCCCTGGCGCAACTTTGGCGGCTTCGACCAACCCCTGTCTCGACATCCTTGTCGAGCCGTTCGGCCCTTGAAAAGCTGCGCTTTTCATCGGCTGCGCCGACCGGGCCTCACCCAGTGTTTTTACATTTGGTGCGGAATTGCTTTATATTGCCAGCATTCGCGCTGGGCGGAGCAAATCGCCCCGCGGCGGAAACACCGGATTTCAACAGGAGCAAAACAGGATGAAGAAAATTTCGCTGGTGCTGGCGGGCGTGATCGCTTCAAGCATGTTTCATGTGGCTTCGGCCCAGGACGACGGCCCAACGCCGGAAGAGCAGGCCATGGCCGCGACCGCGGACCGGCAGGCCGTGTTCAAGCTGCTGCGGGTCAATATCGGCGCCATCATCGGCATGGCCCAGGGAGCGCCTTTCGACGCCGAAATCGCCGAGCGCAACGCGCGCCGCATCGCCACCATCGCGACGATGATCCCGGAGGTGTTCAACATGGACACCCGGGGCTACGATGTCGAAACCTTGGCTTTGGACTTGATCTGGGACAATCCCGAGGACTTTGACGGCAAGGCCCAGGCGCTGGTCGACGCCGCCAATGAATTCGCCGATGTGGCCGCGGGCGGCGACATGGCCGCCACGCTCGGCGCGGTGCAGCAGCTCGGCGGCACCTGCGGCAACTGCCACGACACCTATCGCCAGGACGTTGACTGACACCGGCTGACAGCGCCCGGGTTTCAGTGCCGAGCTTTCAACGCCGAGCTTTCAACGCCTGCCTTCAGCGCCGGCCGGCTCTGAACCGGCATCGCCGGCGCGTTCCCGAAAAGCCCGGCCCGCCTCGCCCGAATGCCAGGCGGGCCGGCTGGCCGGTCAGAACATCCCGCGCGGCCAATAGCCCGCATAATCAGAATAGCCCGGCAAGGCCAAACTTGGCCCTGTCGGCGTTCCGAATGTCACCGTGAGCGGATTCACCGGGCCGCCCGGCCAGAATATCCGGGAAGCCCCGGCCGGCACCCCCGCGCGGTATCCGCCCGCAATCGCGGATATTTCTTTCTCGTCAAGTTCTCTCATCGTTCGACTCCTTCAGTCTCAAATGGATTGCGCTTGCAAGAAAGGCATAGTCCAACTTCGGCGATTTCGCCAAATTACGGCGGAAATTTCTCCGTCGCGGCCAAATCGGTTTCAGGAGCGCGCGGGAGGCGCCCCCTTGCGCGGGCGCCGGCGGTAGCGGCGCCAGTAGGCGGTGACGGCAACAAGCCAGCCAAGCAGAAAAGTGGCCGCCACCATGAGGCCGGTGCGCAGCAACGCGCCCCAGGCGTCATAGATGGAAGCCGCGTGACTGCCGACAAAACTCACCAGAAAGACGAAATAAAGCAGCACCAGATTGCTCTGGAAGCCCACGTACTCTCCGGTGCGCCGGCGCCACATGGCGTTGGGAATCAGCGATGCGGCGAAACAGGTGGCGACGATCGTTTGCAGAATCAACAAGTCCCCGGGCACGTCTTCCTCCTGTGGTTCCGGCGCCGCCTGTTCCTGTTATCGCTCGATACCGGAAATTGCTGAGGCGGAATCGGAAGAATTCGCCGCGCCGGATTCGGCCGCGGGCCGGGAAGTTCGCGGCGCGGTCCATATAGGTCTAGTCGCTTTCTGTGATTTTCGCCAGGTTTTCGCTGAATCTGGTTGAGTCAGAGCTTCTCTAGTCGGATTGCCGGTGCCGGGTGAAGAATGCCGCCATGGCGTCCCGGTCTGCTTCGGTGAGCCGGCTCGTGTTGGATTTGATGACCTCATTCATGTCGCCGCCGACGAATTCGCCGTCCGGTTTGAGGCCGATGAGCAGGAACAGGTCGAAGTTCTCGAAGGTCCACTCTTCCAGCGCGGCGGCGTCAATGGCCTCCACAATGTCGCCGCCGAGTTCGGCGCCGGCGAATTCGCGCTCGCCGAGCACCACGCCGAGGCGGTTGCGGGGCGTGTGGCATTCGCCGCAGTGGCCGAGATGCCGCGCCAGGTAGGCGCCCCGGGCCACAAGTTCTGACTCGAATTCTTCCCGCGGCGGCTCGTTGCGGCCCGCGAGCAGATTCCAGCCCGCCATCACCGGCCGCGCCAGCCACCAGGGTGTCCCATGCGCCGGCGCACGGTATGCCACCGGCGCCAGCGACATCAGCCAGGATCCCATCGCCAAGGCATCCTCATCCGTCAGCCCGGCATAGGACCGGTAGGGGAACGAGGGAAAGTAGAAGCCCCCGCCCGGGCCGCGGCCATGCTTCATGGCGCGCACGAACTCCCCCGCGGTCCAGCCGCCGATGCCGGTTTCCACATCGGGGGTGATGTTCGGCGCGTGGAAGACGCCGAAGTCGGTTTCCAGCCCGAGGCCGCCGCTGAGCGCCTCCTCATCATCGATTCCCCGATGACAACTGACGCAGCCTCCCGCGGTCACCAGATACTCTCCCCGGGCAAGCGTCTCCGCGTCGCTGGCGAAAACCAGATCATCCCGCGCCGGCGGCGGCCAGTACAGCACCGCGAGCAACACCGCCGCCAAAACCGCGGCAAACCACAAAAACCAACCGCTTTTATTCATCAGACCCACTCCCGCGGCATTTCCTTGCCAAACATTCTCATTGCCGCGCCCACTTTGTCACCGCGCGACCAGCGAGAACCGCCATTTCCCCACAAGTTGCCCGCCTTGGCAAATGCGGCAACCAGCTGGCGGGGCCGCGGGCCGAAGCCAGTTGGGTTTTTTCACCGGAAACTTGGCGCAATTTCGAATTCCCGCCTATGCCTTTGGGGTGTGCCGCGAATGTTTCCCACGATGTCGTGAAAGGAGCGCAACCATGAAACACTTAGTCCTGTTTCGCCTGACCTTGGCCACAATGTTCGCCGCCGGGTGTATTGCCGCCGCGCCGGTGGCCGGCTCGAAATCCGGCGGGGCTGGCGGATACCCTCCCCACCACCAAAAACAGGGCGGGGCGCTATTCTTGTCCGCTGCCGCCGCGGCGCTGGAGATTTGCCGCCACCGCTCCCGGTTCGGCAACTGCTTCCGCCTGATGCGCGGGGCGGGAGTCCCCGGCCGGGGCGCAATCGCCATTCCGGTGGAAAGCGAAACCAGTTTCCGGCAGTTCGCCAGCGAACTCCTGCTGCGTGTGGACGACTTGGCGATTTGCGAAATCTCCGAGCGCTGGAGCCCCTGGGCGGCGGCGCCCGGGATGCTGGCGAAGCCTGGCGGCGAGCCGGTCGAGCAACGTTTTTGCCACCCCGGCCCGGTATCCGACGCCCCCGCCTGCCCCTGCCGCGTCACCCGCGAAAGCCGGCGAACCGCCGCGCCGGGGAAGCTCTGATTGGGCCATAGCCTCCCCGCGAGCAAAACAAAATCATGCTTCTGTTTTGCCACAATGAAAATCCATGGGCGGGGACAAGCGTTTGCAAAGCACGGCTTCGCGCGCGGGCCGCATCCAGCCCCGCCCGGTCTCACATGTGCTGAACCCGCACACTTGTTTTGTACGCCATTTTGGCATATAAGTCTGCGCCAACGATTCAAGTTGGAGGGTCCGCCGATGTCCAGTGCGGCGCAACCACTGCAAGAGCGCATGCATCTGCGCCTAGATGCCGGAAGCAAGCGCAAACTCGAGCGGGCGGCGGCCTATGAGCAAATACCCGTCAGCCGCTTTGTGATAAACAACTCCGTGGCGGCGGCCGAGCGGATAATCGAGGCGCGGGAGCAGGTGGTATTGCCGGCGACGGATTGGGAGGCTTTCAGCAATGCGATACTGAATCCCCCCGCCCCGAATGCCGCCCTGAAGCGGGCGGCCCGTCGTTATCGCGAGCGCAGGGGTGGCTGATCCAAATCTCATCATCGAGCCTCTCGACCGCAAGCATGACCGCAACGCCTTTCGTTGCGGGGAAGCTTCGCTGGACACCTACATCCGCAGGCAGGCTTCGCAAGACATTCGCCGCCGCGTTGCGCAGACTTTCGTTGCGCTTGGCGACAAGCCGGATGAAATAGCGGGCTACTACACCTTGAGCGCGGCGAGTTTCGAAAAAGTGGAAATTCCAGCCCCGCAGGCAAAACGGCTGCCGCATTACCCGATACCCGCCGTTGTCATTGGGCGGCTGGCCGTGGCTCAAAATCAACAGGGAAAAGGACTCGGAGAGGCTTTGCTTATCGACGCGGCCAATCGCGCCGTCAATGCGAGCGACACTATCGGCATCCACGCCATCATCGTGGACGCGCTGAATGACAGCGCCATCGCATTCTACCAGCGCTATGGCTTCCAAGCCTTCGCATCCAATGCCAACCGGCTGTTCCTGCCTCTCCAGACCTTCGCTGGGTTGGATATCGCACAAGAGCCATGACTTGCCGGAAACCAGCCGCGCGCAACTCCCGTTCCCCCTTGTCTCCGCCTAGGCGGCCCCAGCTGAACGGCTGCGTCGAACGCGCCAACGACACCACCCGCGTCGAGTTCTGGAACCGCTGCGACGGCGACTTCACCGCCGGGGCCGCCAACCGGGCCCTCGCCAAATACCAACGCTTCCACCACCAGGTCCGGCCGCACCAAGCCCTCGACTTCATGACCCCCGACGAGTATCTTCGAAAAAACAAGGACAGCCCCGCCCGGTCTCACATGTGCTGAACCCGCACACGGCGTTGACACGCGGTCAGGTTCGTGTATGGTTAGGGGAGGCACAACCACCGAGGGCCAGAAATGAACAAGCCAATGACAACCCCCCCCCCCCCCGGATTCCGGACTTCGCGGGAGTCGGTGCCATGAAACGGTCGCTGACATTCGCGCTGGCCGCGCTGGCGCTGGCCTGCGTGGCACCACTCAAGGTGCAGGCGCAACTCCCCCCTCCCCCTCCTCAATGCACCACCAGCACCTGCACGATGCGACTTGTGCCGGCTTCCGGCAACACCGTCGTGGACGGCTGCGGCGATTCCGCCACGCCGGGCCGCTTCAAGGTCATTTTGTCTTCCAGTAATCCCAACGTAACGGCGCGGAGTTTCACGACTGTCAAATTTCTGAGCACACGTAATACAAACCGCGCCGGTGCCGAGTTCACCGATTGGGAGTGGCGCACGCCGGAAGTGAACTCAAATGCTTGGCAGAATGTGCTTGGCGGGAGAGATTCCCTCACCTTCGCCGGTGGCAGTCTTGGCGAGAACATCGTCGAGGCGCGGCCGAAGGCTGGCGCCCATATCTGGAGTAACCGCAATGCCAGCAATCCCAACCAAGGCCCCGGCGAGCTGGTGGTACAGGTCATCACCCCCGCTCCTGGACGTGGGTATAGCACGGCAGGCAGCGCCCACTTCCTGTTCATGGGCGGCAAGGGCTGCGCGAGAGTCGGCCCGGGCGGCGAATTGCTCGGCGGCAACCAGTAGCCGGATGGAAGCCCGCCGCTTCGCCCCTGCGAAGTGGGGTGCTCGCCGGCGAGTCGAGGGTCAGGGTGCCGATAATCATCCAAAATGACGGCATCGAAGACAGTGGCGAGCAATTCGGCCTGATTTTAGCCGAGGGCGACGGCTACCTGAATTCGGCGCTGAAGTACCTCCCCCAGGAGAACGACATCGGCTTACACAGCGTGACTATTTACAACCACGAGTAGGACGACCTGCCCGCCCACGCCGAAGCGCAACTCGACGCCTTCAACGGCCAGAAGCCGGGAGCGCCGACCGCCACCCCATCCAAGGCATACACCGGGGAAGCTCTGATCAAGTCGGAACATGCCCGGGGTGCCGGTCCGGCTCTGGCGCTTGAAAATTTTGCCGCTCCAATTCATGCTTGCATTCATGGAGGAATCAAGATGTTGGACTATTTGGGGAAGAAGCTCGCCCTGGTGCTGGCCGCCTGCCTCGCGCCCGGCGGCGGCGCCGCCGCCTTCGAGTTGAGCTATCTCGTCGGACTGCGCGACAACAGCCACAATTACTACGCGCATCTGCCCGGAACCCTGCCCGATGGCGGCAGTTTCTTCGAGGGTTTCGTCCGCGCCCTCGGCGTGTGGATGGACGCTTCCGGCAATCTCAGGCTGACGGCGGTCGAGGAGGCGCGCGAGGTGTGCCGGACCAATCAAACCGGCAGCAGCCAGAACGGCGTGAACACCGCGTCTTTTTCCGACACCTTCTGCGGCGACGACACTTACTTCAGCGGCGCGACCGTTGCCGAAGCCGTGACTCAGACCGCTTGGAATCCCGCCGCGATCATCGAAAGCGACATCATCTTCAATGCGGGCCGCAAGTCGCAATTCGCGTCCATCGGCCACCATTTCCAGCATGTGGCGGTGCATGAAATCGGACACACCCTCGGTTTTGGCCACAGCGCGGTGCGCTCGGCGGTCATGCGGGCGCGGCTGCCATATGGCCGGCGCGATCCGGTGCTTTCCATCGACGACCGCTGCGCCCTCGCCATGCGCTATGGCAAGCCGGAGGAATGCCCCATCCTGCTCGGTGCCGGACTCGCCACCAACGGCCTGCCCACCGATGCGAAATTCGTCGGCGGCGCCACCGACAACGGCGGCAGAAGCTACCGAAACCAGTTCAAACCCTCGGACCAGATCACCGTGTATGGCACCGTGGTCAAGGACCGGGTCCACGGCCACCGCCCCGGCGACCTGCATGTGGTCGTCGCCACCGAAGGCGGCGTTTTGTTCGCCCGCCACGCCGACGGCAATTTCCACCCACTCGAGGATGCCGCGAAAATCCCCTCGGCGGGAGCGCTCAAACCTGGACTCTACGCCCAGGACTTGGTCATCATGGGCGCCCGGCATTACGAACGGGAACCATCGGTGGGGCCATTGATCGGCTCGGCTTACCAGTTGCAGGGCCAGACCATCCTCTTCTATCTGGGCTACTCGCTCGATGAAACCCCCGGTGTCTACTACTACGGCGGCGAACCGATCTCGATAAGCTGGAGCGAAGAGTAAGGAAAGCTCTGATTAAGTCAGAGCATACTAAGGCGGGGAAATCGCCAGGCGGAAGCCGATAATGGCGCTGCGCGCGCCGGGGTCCACCGCCCCGCGCACCGCGGCGCGCACATTGTTGGCACCGTCGAGATGGGAGCCGCCGCGCATCACGAACAGGGTGTCCGCGCCGATGGCCAGGGCATCGTCGCGGGAACCAAAAGGATAATCCCGCAGCGGGCTGCTCGTCATCTCCCAGACATTCCCCGCCATGTCCGCAAGCCCATGGCTGCATCGCGGGCAGCCGCCCCCGGTCACGGCGCGCAGGGGGCCACCACCGAAGTTGGCGTTGCCCGCCGCCGGATCCGACCCCCAGGGGAAGATGCGGCCGTCAACGCCCCGGGCGGCCTTTTCCCATTGCGCCTCCGAAGGCAGGCTTATCCGCCAGCCCGCCTCCAGCGCTTGTCGAAGCGCAGCCGGCGTTGCCGGGGACAGGCGCATTTGTCCATCGAGCCAGCGCGCATAGGCCAGGGCTTCGGGCCAGGTCACGCCGGTTGCCGGATGCGTTGCCCCGCCATCGATGCGCGACACCCGGGTGGACGACCGCGCGAACAAATTGAACTGCGCCACGGTGACTTCGTACCTGCCGATGTAGAACCCGGGCAATTCCAGCCTGCCCCGCCGGCTTTCCGCCGACCAGCGCTCGTTCGCGTAAGCCATGGGGTCCCGCAGTGGATCGCTGCCCATGATGAACGCGCCGGGGGGAATCTCCACAAAGCCGAGCAAATCCTCATCGGGCAGCAGCCAGGCGCCGGAACGGAAACCATCGACGCTGGCGATGGCCGCGGTTTGCGCCGCGGGCGCAGGGCCGGGCGCGTTGCGGCTCAGCCAGAAAAAGACGAAAACAACGATTGCCGCCAGCAGGACAAACCCGGTTCGGCCAGACGCGGCAGGCGCCGCGTGCCGCCCGGCATCCCCATTCATGCGCGATTTTCCGCGCAGGCGAATCGCCAGCCATGCTCGCAGGCGCGGAGGCGCAGCTCGGCCGGGTGTGTTTCCAACAGATTGGGCCCGCCTTCGCGCAGCAGCAAGCGCAGGTCGAGATCGCCCGGCGGCCCCCGCAACAGGGCATCGCCGCGCAGCAGATTCTGGCAGGCCGCCATCGACTTCAATTCGCAGGCGCGGGAAAAGTAGGCCAGCGCGAGTTCCGCGTTGGCTTCAACCAAGCGGCCTTCGCGGTAATGCGCGCCGAGTTCGTTGCAGGCCCAGGGGGAATTGTCGCCGCAATAGGTCGCTTGCAGTTGCAGCAGGCGGTCGCAGGCGTTGGGCCGGGATTCCGCGCAGGCTTGCTGCCAGAAGGGCACGCTGTCGCCAATGTGCCGGCTGTCGGTGTGTCCGGCCGCGGAAAGACCGGTGAACACGGCGGCCCACACCGCCATATGGGCGGGATTCGCCCTTGCCGGGTTCCAGCCGGACTTCCACATCATCGCCCAGGACCGCGATGGAATCCGCTTCACGGCGCGGTCGATGGCGATCACGCTGAGGTTCAGCAGCGGCACGCAAAGCAGCTTGTCGTAAAACGTCGGCGCGCCCAGCGCCCCGAGCAGGGTGTACAGGCCGAACACGCCAAGCCCGTACAAAATGCCGAACAGCGCCTTTCCCAGCGGTGTGCGCGGTGAGGTCGAAGGGTCGGTCACCAGCAGATGCAGGCCGAGGAACACCGCGGCGGGAATCTCGGAATCGATGAAATACGGCACGCCGGTGATGGCGAAATACACCGCGCTCATGGCGAACAGCGAAACCGCGGCCATGCCGGCAACCAAGGTGATCGAAAAGATCGACATCACCACGAGCCCGGCGAAGAAAAGCATGGTGTAGATGTTCGGCGCCAAGGTCAGCGTGGAGGCGATCTCCCGGCCCCAGGTCAGCCCGGTGGTTCCGGTGGCGATCAAGGCCAGCGAAAACAGGCCGAGGGCGAAAGCCGAAGGGTTGAAGATGTGGACGCTGCGCCCGTCGCGCATCCAGCGGACGTATTCCTTGCCCAGGAAGCCGGCGGCGATCATGAGGAATTGCAGGTAGAACCAGTCATCCCGGAACCACAGGAACAGGTTGATGCTGAAAATGATCGGAAACGGCCCGAAGCCGAGCGGATACTCGCGCCCGCGCGAGAAGGAAAGCAGCGCGTCGAAGCCGTAGGCGAACAGCAACTGGGCCGCGAGCAGCCAGAAATGGTCGTAGACTGGGCTCCAGTAATAGCCCCAATACAGCAGAACGCTGCCCTGGACCATCGCCTGGATGTAATGCTGCCGCCGCGGCAGGACGCGAACCGCCGGGCAGGCCCCGGCGCGGCGCATGCCGAGCCACTGCCAGCCAAGCCACAACAGCAGCGCCGCCGCCGCGCCAAGCGTCGAGGCCAGCAGCGCTGGATTCTCCTGCACCCTCGATTGCAGGCTGACCAGCAACAAGCCCAGCGCGGCGGCTGCCGGCAAGGCCAGGACTTTCCCCCCGGAAAAGGCCAACTGGCGCCCCTCGCCGGAATCCTGCCGGGGCTGGCGTCCACTCGCTGTAGCTGGCACAGGGATTGTCCGAAAGGCGCCAAACGCGGGGCGGACAAGAATAAACCACCCCCCGCGGCAACACAAAAACCGCGCTTTCGGGCCACCGATTCCCGTTTCGGCGGCCGCGCAAGTGGCTGCGAACCGCCGCCCGGCGGGCCGCGCCGGGCCCCGCGCGGTATTGTTGCCAACCGCGAAGCTGTGCTTTACTCTTCGATTCTGATTGAATCATTCCCACGTTACGGAGGCGAATGCAACCCGTGAATCCTCAACTCACCCGACGACGCTTCATCAAAGGCGTGATCGCCTCGGGCGCCGTGGCGGGCACCACCTCGCTGTGGTACGCGGCGAGCGGCCAGGCGCGGCCCGCCGGGGCCGTGGAGCGCATGCTGCGGCTCAATGTGAACGGCCAGGCGCGCACCGTCGATGTGGCCCCGCAGGAAACCCTGGCCTCGACGCTGCGCTACAAGCTCGGCCTCACCGGCACCAAACTCGGCTGCAACCGCGGCGAATGCGGCGCCTGCACCGTGCTCGTGGACGATATTCCCACCTACGCCTGCTCAGTGCTCACCCACTCGATGAAGGACGGGCGCATCGAAACCGTCGAGGGTCTTGAAGCCCCCGACGGCACCCTGCACCCGGTGCAGCAAGGATTCGTTGAAGCCCTGTCGCCGCAATGCGGCTACTGCACGCCGGGCCAGGTGATGGCCGCGGTGGGGCTGCTGCGGGCCAATCCGAATCCCACCCGGGAGCAGGTTCGGGAGGGGCTGGCGGGCAATCTCTGCCGCTGCGGCTCCTATGACTCTTATCTCGACGGTGTCATGCGCGCCGTTGAACTGGGGTGACCATCATGGCCTATATGCATATCGGCAAAGACTTCGTTCCCCCCGATGTGGCCGGCAAGGTTACCGGGCGCATCAAATACGCCGAGGACTACACCCGCGAGGGCATGGTCTATGCCCGGCTGCTGACCAGCCCCATCCCCCACGCGCGCGTGGTCGATATCGACGCCGCCGAGGCGCTGGCGATGGATGGGGTGTTCGGCATCCTCACCGCCGCCGAGGTGTATCCCGACGGCGAGCCACAGTCCACCGGCCTGAAAATCCTCACCAACGAGCCAAGCCTCGTCGGCGAACCAATTCTGGCGCTGGCGGCGGTGGATGAAAAAACCGCCGAGACCGCCATCGCCGCGATCAATGTCACCTTCGAGCGGCTGCCCTTCGTGCTCGACCCGCTCGACAGCCTGGCGGAAGGCGGCCCCAACGCCTTCGTCGGCGGCAACACCTTCGGCCGGGAGGGCTTCGCCGAAGTCAAGTGGTCCGGGGACCAGGTGGCAAGCTTCCGCGCCGGCAACGCGCCAGCCGAGGACGCGCCGCTCTCGGGCCCGGTTCCCACCTTCTCCATCGGCGATCTCGAAGCCGGATTCGCCGCCGCGGAAGGCGGCTTCATCTACGAGGGCAGCTTCACCACCGCCGGCTATCCACACCATTCCATGGAACCGCGCAGCGCCATGGCCTATTGGGAGGACGGCAAGCTCTATCTGCACGGCACCTCCCAGAGCCTCACCGCCCTCGCCAACGACATGGCGGGCATCATCGGCGTGGCCAAGGAAGACCTCGTGTTCATCAACGCCGCCACCGGCGGCGGCTTCGGCCAGCGGGCCCGGGCCAACAGCATTCCGAGCATGGCGATTCCCGCCAAGATGGCCCAGAAGCTCAACCGTCCGGTGATGATGCGCATCACCCGGGAGGAGGAGTTCACCATCGGCGGCGCCCGCCAGGGCTTCCAGGGCTGGATCAAGGCCGGCTTCCGGCCCGATGGCGTGATGTCCGCCTGCGACCTGTTCGTCGTCTCCGACAATGGCGGCAAGGGTGGCGGCGCCGACGCCTTCTCGGCGGCGGACTGCATCAGCATCCTCTACCAGACCGAAGCCGTGCGCTTCCGCGGCACCGCGGTCGCCACCAATACCGCCCACCGCGGCGCCCAGCGCGGCCCCGGCCAGAACCAGATCGCTCCCATCATCGCGCCGATCATGGACGCCGCCGCGGACGCCCTCGGCATGAGCCGGCTGGAAATCCGCAAGGTCAATTCAGCCCAAAGCGGCGATGTCGGTGGCCCCCGGGGAACGCCGCTCACCAGCGCGTACATGCCCGAAGCCCTGCAACAGGCCGCCGACGCCTTCGATTGGGAAGGACGCCAGACGCGCCGCCGCCAGCGCAATGGCAGCAAGGTGACCGGCCTCGGCATCGGCCAGGGCTATCACGCCGCCGGCCGCAGCGGCCAGGACGGCATCGTCATGATGGGCGCGGACGGCAGGCTCAAGATTCACACCGGCGTTGGCAACCTGGGGACGTATTCCTACGCCGGCACGTCCCGGGCCGCGGCCGAAGTGCTGAAGATGCCCTGGGAACGCTGCGACATCGTCACCAGCCGCACCGACAACCACCTCCCCATCACCTCGCCCCAGGACGGCAGCAACTCCATTTTCACCAACACCCGCACCTGCTACGGCGCGGCCATGGACATGGTGGCGAAGATGAAGGAAATCGCCGCGGCCGAGCTCGGCGGGGAACCGGCGGATTACGACATCTCCGAAGAGCGCGTCCATCAAATCGCCGACCGCGGCGTCGGCATGACCTACGCCGAAGTCGCCCAGCGGGCGATGGAACTCGGCGGCAAATACACCGGCGGGGCGGAATTGCCCCAGGACTTGCACGAGTGGACCCAAATCGCCGCCTCGCGGCTCGCCGGAACCGCCTTCATGGGCATCTATCACGACCCGGCCCACGCCAACAATCCGCCGGGATTCACCGTGACCTGCGCCGAGATCGAACTCGATCTCGAAACCGGCAAATACGAAATCCTCGACATGGTGAGCATCGGCGAATGCGGCACCGTGGTGCATCCGCAGGGGCTGAAGAACCAGCTCGTTGGCGGCGCGGTTTGGGGAATCGGCCTGTCGGCGCTTGAGCGCCACTTGTACGATCCACACAATGGACTGCCCGCCAGCACCGGATATTGGCAAAGCAAGGTGCCCACCTATCTCGACACGCCGGTGAAAATCGACACCGGCTGGGTGGACCTGCCCGACCCGGAAAACCCGGTCGGCGCCCGCGGCATCGGCGAGCCTTCCCAGGGTTCGGTTTCCGCCGCCCTCACCGCCGCGATTTCGGACGCGCTCGACGGCCACATCTTCGGCGCCGCCCCGATCACAACGGACATGATCATCAACCACATCGCGGGCACGCGGGAAGACGCGGTAGCCCTTGCCCAGAACAATTTCCGAGGTTGACATGGTAGCCACATCCCACGACGTAATGCCCGACATCGAGCTTTATCAGCCAGTTGATGAAGCCAACGCGCTGGAACTGGCCGATTCGCTCGGCGCCGACGGCTGGCTGCTCGGCGGCGGCCAGGACACCTACGGCTGGTTGAAAGACCGCAACAAGACGCCTTCGGCGATGATCGAACTGACCCGGATCGACGCCTGGAAAGGCGTGTCGGAGACAGCCGACGGCATCGAAATCGGCGCGTTGACGACACTGACCGATATCGCCAACGACCCGCTGGTCCAGTCCCGCTTCAGCCTGCTCTCCACCGCGGCCGCCAAGGTTGCCAGCCCGCAGATCCGCAATGTCGGCACCCTCGCCGGCAATCTGGTTCAGGACACCCGCTGCTGGTACTACCGCCGGGGCCTGAGCTGCTACCGCGCCGGCGGCAACATTTGCTACGCCGACTCGCCAGAAGGGCTGAACCGGGAACACGCGCTGTTCGGCTCAAGCCGCTGCGTGGCGGTGACACCCTCCGACACCGCGCCGGTGCTGGTGGCCCTCGACGCCACCATGGTGGCGAGCAGCGTCGGCGGGCAGCGCCTGATCGCCGCCGGGGACTTCTTCGTCGGCCCGGCCCGGGACATTCTGCACATGACCGTGCTCAACGAAGGCGAGATTCTCACCGCGGTGCGCATCCCCAACACCTGGGCCAACACCGAGCACTATTTCGAGAAAGTCGCCGACCGCAACGTCTGGGATTTCGCCTTGGTCAACATCGCCTCCGCGATGCGGGTCGAGGGCGGGGTGATCCAGGACGCGCGCATGGCCGTGGGCGCGGTGGAATGCGTTCCCCGCCGGCTCGCCGCGGTGGAGAACATGCTGCGCGGGCAGCCGCGCTCCGAGGAACTCGCCGCCGCCGCCGGGGAACTCGCGGTGCGGGGCGCGCGTCCCCTGAACTACAATCATTTCAAAGTGCCCTTGATGGCGAACTTGGTGAAGCGGGCGGTTCGCGCCTGATGCATGGGCTGGCGCGCGGGCCAGCGGCCGCTTCGCTCCCGCCCGAGTCCGGCGCGTTGCGGCCCAGCCAGCGCCGGATCGCCACTTGAATCAATACGAGGTCTGTTGTCGTGGATGAAGGAATAGTTCGCTATCGGCGGGATGTCTGGGGCGAGGAAGTCATCCTCGGCGTCTCTTGGGATTTGCTCTGGGTCGTCGCGGTCGCCGTGCTCGTGCTGCTCGCGGCCCACGCCCTGGTCATGGCGGTGCTGGTCAACCGCAAGATGGACAAGCCGAGCGCCGAGGGCCGCCGGGTGCTGCGGCATGAATCGATCGACCGCTGGTTCCATTGGATCATGGCGGCGAGCATCATCGTGCTGATTTTCACCGGCGTCGCGCCGATTATCGGCCTGCGCATCGCCTGGCTGGAGATACACTGGATCTCGGGGCTGATACTGACTTTCGTCGTCGCCTTCCACATCATCCGCTCGCTGTTCTGGCAGGACTTCAAGTCGATGATCCTCGGCCCCGGGGATTTCGGCGAGCCATTCGATTCGGCGAAGAAACCGGGCAAATACTCCTTCGAGCAGAAGGGCATGCACTGGGCGGTGACCATCGTCGCGCTGACGGTGATCGTGACCGGCATCCTGATGTTCATGCAGATCGACACGCCGTTCTGGGACCGCGCCAACAGCATGCCGGAAGACCAGCTCGGCCTGGTGTTCCTGCTGCATGGCCTGTCAACCCTGGCGTTGGTGGCGCTGGCGGCGGCGCATATGTACTTCGCCCTGCGGCCGGAGAAGATTTTCTACACCCGGTCGATGCTGACCGGCTGGATCTCCGAAGACGAAATGGCGGCCAACCACGACACCACGCGCTGGTCGCCGAAAGAAGCCGATTGATTGCGGAAGTCCGAGCGCCGTGCCGCCGGCCGCGGGTTCAAGCATGAGCAAGCTCGAAGACCACATCGAAACCATAGAAGCCGGCTATGAATTCCTGCTCGCCTATGCCGCCCAGGGCCGTCCGGCCCAAGCGGAAATCGGCCCGGGGCCACACGCCCGGCCCACCATCGAGGGCATGAACGAGGCGGTGCGGGCCCTGCGCGGGGCCTTCGAGGATTCGGACAAGGAATTCGAGCGCGTCATCGCCGACGACTGCGCCAAGGCCGGCGCCGCGTTGCGCTTCATCCTCGCCCAGAACAAGATCGGCTCGGAAATGGTCGACAACCTCAACGCCTCGACCCACCTGCGCGCCGTGCTCACCGATCTGTTCCTCTACAGCGAAGCGCTCAAACCGCTGCCACTCGAAGACCAGCCCAAGCCAGTTCAGTCCTTCGATCCATCCGCATCCAGCCATTCCGGGAGGCGCGCATGAGCCTGAGAAATGTTTGGTTGCTGCTCGCGGTTGCCGGGGCGGTGGTCCCCTGGTACTGGCTCGGCGGCTTCCTGGCGGCGAATCCACTCGACATCGGCGGGCTGCTGGCGGCCGGCACGGCCAACGATGTCGCCACCGGGTTTTCCTTCGACCTGGTGATTTCCTCGCTGGTGTTCTGGGTGTTCATGTTCTCGCGCCCCGGCCCGGCGCCCTGGCCCTTCATCGCGATCAATCTGCTGGTTGGCCTGAGCTGCGCCTTTCCCGCCTACCTGTGGGCCGCGAGCCGGCGCGACTCTGCTAGCGGACCCCAGACCGGATAGCTTCCCTACTCGCCGTAGTCCTTCCAGTGTTCGATGCGGTACTCGACCGGGTTGGCGAGGATGGTTTGGCGGGCGCGGGCGACTTCGCCGGCGGTGATGGGGCGGAAGCCTTCGGGCAGGGTGCCGGCGTTGAACTCGCTGAGCACCCAGTTCACCACGCCGGCGAGGTCCTCATCCGACAGCGCGGTTTGCGCCGAACCCGGCACTTGGACCAGATAGGCGCGCATCGCCTCCACCGCCATCATGCGGCCGAGTTCGTCGTGCAGCGTGGGCACATTGGGTGGATTGCCAACTCCCGAGGGCAGGTGGCAGCCGCTGCAATGGAGGAGGTAGTTCGTGCGCGGACTCGCGGCGAAGGCGGCTTGGCTGGCGAGCAGAGCCAGCAGCGCGAGACTGGACGCCAGACAGGCGGCCGCTCTCACTCGCTTGCCTCGCCCAATACCAAAGCCACCGTGCAGTGGTAGCTCGTGTGCTCGACACCGAAGCACCAGATCACGGTGCTGCTGTTGGCGTTGAAATACACCGGCTTGTCGCCCTCGGTGTTGTGGCAGCCGCAGCGGCCGCACATCGACTTGCCGCAGCAGTCGTTGTAGGAGATGAGGTATTCCCGGTCATCGAGTGGATTGCGGCAGGTGCCGACCCAGGTGATCGGCGAAGGCTCGGAACCAGGCGGGCAGGAGCGGTGGCTGCCGCCGCAGCAACTGCACAACTGGCCGCTCAGCGCGCAGTAGCGCCAGTATTCGCAGGTCTGCGGGTCGCCGATTTCGCGCGGGCTCGTTTCCTGGGCCAGGGCCCGGGCCACCGGCAACAGCGGCAGGGCGGCGGCGCCACTGAGCATCAGCCCCAGCCTGGAGAGGAAATTGCGGCGGGACAGCCGCCGCGCCAGCGCCAGGGTGCCGCGGCGCGCGTTTTCATCGACCCAATACCAGCCGCGTTCCACAATCCGGTTCGTGTTCATGATGTCTGTTCCACCGCCGAAGCTTCGAATTCAGCCGATTTGCGCCGTTCCCCGCGCGCCACGTAGTCCTGGATGCTGGCGATTCCCGATTCCATCGACTCCAGCAGGCTTTCCAGATGTTCGCGGGAATTCACCAAGCCCTTGCTCTTGAGAATGCCGTCCGCGCCGATCAGCAGCGCGAAAGGCAGCTTGCTGACCTGGTAGGTCATCCCCAACTGCATGGAAATGACATAGGGATACCCGGCGATGCGCAGCTCCTCCACATAGGCGCGGTGCCGCTGAAGCTGCGCTTCGTTCTCCGCGCCGTCGCTGGCGAACACGAGGCGTAGCCCGCCGGGTTCGGCTTTCGCCAGCGATTTCGCGGTTGGCGCCAGCGATTTGCACACCGGGCAGGTTGGCGAAATGAACAGCACCAGCATCGCGGCTATTGCGCCTCTCCCGCCCGGGGCGGATTGCGCGCCGCCGATGGTGACGCTGCCGCCGGCGAGGGTGGCCAATTCCATCGCCTTGGTGAGTTCGCCAACCTTGGGGCCATTGGTGGGCAGCAGCGCGCCCGCCGGAGCGACGCGCTCGTGCAGCACGCCGACCTGCCTGGCGAGCGCCAGCACAAGCAGGGACAGGCCGATGACGAGCACCCAGAGAACGATGTTGGAAACGAGCAGCGCCCCGGTCATGACGATTGTCGCCGCCGCTGCTCTTTTGCCGGCTTGGCCGGCTCGCGCCAGGATTGGATCGTCTGGGCGTTGAGCAGCAACTGGCCGCCCGCGCAATAGAGCAGGATGAGCGCGAGGCAGGCGCAGGCGAGGCTGAGATAGTCGATCCAGAGCAAGTCGCGGCCCGCCGCCGGCAGCGCGGCGGACAATGCAAGCGCGATCAGCGCGCCATTGCGCCACAGCAGGCGGCCGCTGAGTTGCTGACCGCCGGCCGCGCCAAAGCCGCAACCGCAGTCGATGAAGGTCCGCCCGCGCCGCAGATTCAGCGCGATCGCCAAGCTGTAGACCGCCAGCAGCGCCGCCGTGGCCAATGCCGTGGCGGGCAGGTTCCAAGCCAGGGCCCAGGCGGCCGCGAGCGACGCTTCCAGCGCCGGAATCAGCGCCGCCACCGGTGCCACCGCCAATTCCGGCAACACTTTGTAGGCACCGAGAATCCCGCGGAAGCGCGCCTGGTCCGCCAGCTTGTGCCAAGCCGCGGCGGCCAGCAGCAGGGCGAATGCCAGCGAGACAAGCTTGATGACGAGCGGATCGGACATGCGCTAAAAATCCTCGTACATCGCCACGCCGGGCCCTTCGATCGACCGCTCATGGCGGAAGGTCAGCGCATCGTAGATTTCGGTTTCGCCGGAAGCGGTGCCGACGATGAGTTTGGGCGTGGTTTCCTGGGTAACGGTGACGCTTTCGGCCAGTTCCCCGATTTCGAGCCGGTGCACCCGGCGCTGTTGCGCCATGTCGATCACCCAGATTTCCTCGCCGGGATCGTGATGGGTGTCCACCGGGCCTTGGTGCATGGCGACATAGAGCAGGCCGGTGCCCCGGTGCACATCGAGAAATTCGCCGCCGCCGGGCCGCCAGTCGGTTTCATCGGCGCCGACAATGCTCCAGCCTTCACTGACGAGGATTTCATCATCGTCGGCGCCGACCTCGAAAACCACCCCGGCATGGGTGATGAGCAGCCATCCGCCGGCGGTTCTGGCGGTGCGGTCGAACACCGCGTCTTCCCCGACACTGAAAAAGACTTCGCTGCGGACGCGGTTCCGCTCGAAGCCGCCGCTGTCGAGCTGGCTGAGCTGCAGGGTGCCATCGCCGCAGATGAGCAGAAAATCGTTTTCCGCCACCGGCAGGATGACGGCGCAGCCGGGGGTGGGCATTTCGTGGATGAACTCGCGCTCCACCACATCGACGATGGAAACCGAGTACCCGGGATTCATGTTGAGCACCGCCAGGTGGCGCCCGTTGCCGAGCAGGCCGAGGTGGTTTCGCACACTGAGCCGGGCCATGTGGTTGGGGATTTCGACTTCGGCCACCGGGCGCAGATTGGCGTAGTCGTATATCGCGACGATATCGGTGCGCTCGCCGTGGACGCCCCGGGAGAAATACGTTTCAGCGGCGTAGAACTCGCCCCGGGGCAAGTGGGGCGCCACCGCCGGCGTGCGGCCGGAAAGCGAAAGCATGCCGAGCATCTCGCCGCTTTCGGCATCGAAAATGCGCCCGCCGCTGCTGGATTTGGCGATGAACCAGTTGGGCCCGTGCTCCGGCATGGTTTCCACGCTGATTTGCTCCGCCGGCACTTGGGCGAACGCCCCCGAAACCAGCAAAAGCGGAACCATAACCAGACTGGCCGGGAAAGATATGAACCGCATCATTGCCTGCCTCTGTCGTTTGTGCCGTTTCATACTATTTTGCCCGCTCAAAAGCAATCGGGCCGGGTTTTCAGATCGCGATTCACGCCCGCCGGTACTTTTCGATCAGGCTCCAGAGAATCGCCATGGATTCCGCATCGGGCTGGCCGGAAATGTCTTCCTGGCGGAAACGCAATTGCATGGCGCGCACGGCGTAGCGGGTTTGCCGGTCGAACTCGCCCGTGGGTTCAACGAAGTAGCCGAGTTCGAGCAGGGCGGCCTGCAATTCGGCCGTGGACGGCGGCTGGTTTTCGAATCGCGCCTGATGGCGCGCCTTGGTGTCCTCGTCGTACCAGGCGCCGATGCCTTCCTCGTGCAGCCGCCGCCAGGGGAACAGCGGGCCGGGGTCGGACCGGCGCTCGGTGGCGATATCGGAGTGGGCGACAAAATCGAGTGGGTCGATGTCGGGGTGGCGTTGCTGGATGCCCCGCAGCAGTTCGATGGTTATCTCGATTTGCGCTTCATCGAATGGCACAAACTCGCATTGCAGCGAGTCGATATCGGTTTCCGCGCTGGTTTCGCACTCGAATTCGTTGACGATCTCGATGCCGATCGAGCGGTCGTTGAGTATCGTTTCCCCGGCCCAGTAGCTGACGCCGGCGTGCCAGGCGCGGTGCCGCTCCTCGACCAGCTGGTGCAGCAGCAGGCGGCCGCGGGTGTAGCTTGGGTCGTTCTCCGCCGGGATCAGATAATGCGAGCTGACTGGCCTGTCGGTGCGGGTTGCCAACAATCTCAGGGATTCGGCGAAGTTTTCCGAGGTGGCGTGGATCACCACATAATCGATGCGGCTGTTGTAGTTGGGGGATTCAATCCACACCACGTTGGAGCAGGCGCCGAGCAACAGTGGCAGCAGGAGCAATCGGGCGGGTTTCATCTGCGTTGGGCCTCGTTCCCAGGAAAAGCCCATTGTGACAGTCCAGCGGGCCGGCGGCAATTCCCATTCGGACTTGCCCGCGGAAGCCATGCGCGGCGACCCGGGCCGCTTGACCCAAATCCCGGCCGATCAGGGTCCGGTGCGCAACATCCGGCGCGAGTACCGTTGCGACAGGTGGTAAAACAACAATCCGCTGCCGATGATCGACAGCGAGAACAAGGCTTCGACGGGCCGGTTCAGCAAGGTGAAGGCGAGAATCCAGCCCGTCACCGCGAGATAAATCAGCGGCGGCAGGGGATACAGGAAAGTGCGGTAGGGCCGCGGCAGGTCCGGCTGCCGGCGGCGCAGCACGAACACGCCGAATACGGCCGCGAAACTGTTCAAGGCCATGGTGAATCCCGAGAAAACCAGCACCGACTCGAAGCCGGTGACGAAGATGAACAACAGCGCGATCACCGTCTGGGTGTAAATCGCCAGCGAAGGGATGCCGTGGCGGTTCTTGCGGCCGAAGAAGCCGAGCGCGGGGAAATCTTCGCCGATAACCTGGATCACCCGCGGCCCGGCCAAGGTCATCGCGCTTACGGTGGAGATCAGCAGCAGGGCGAGCACGAGCCCCGTGAAGCGGCCGCCGATTTCACCGAAGGCCGCCCCGGCGGCTATCGCGCCCACTTCCACCTGGCCCACCATCGACTCCATCGGCGCCACGTAGAGGAAGACGAAATTCAGCGCCAAGTACAGGATGGTCACGATCACGGTGCCGGTAATCAAGATCCAGGGCAGGAAGCGCTGGGGGTTGTCGATCTCGCTGCTCAGGTAGGTGGCGGCGTTCCAGCCGGTGTAGGCGAAGCTGACGTAGATCAGCGCGACCGCGTAGGTGGAGCTGGCGATCAAGGCGCCGTCGCCCGGCGCGGGAGCGAAATTCACCGGCTGCGGCTCGCCGGTGGCGATCACCGCGAGCGCGCAGAAGGCAACGATCACGAAAATCTTCAGATTGGTGAAGATCACCTGGGTGCCGCCGCTGGTGCGGTAATTGGTGGCGTGCGCCACAGCCATCGAAATCACCAGGGCGGCGGCGATCAGCTTGCGCTGTGAATCGCTGGTTTCGCCGGGGAAAATCGACGACAGATAGGCGGCGAAAGTCATCGCGGCGAGCGCCGTCGGGCCGGCGAAGCCGATGGTCGAGGAAATCCAGCCGGAGACGAATCCGGCCGCGGGATGATAAATCCGGCGCAGCAGGTTGTATTCCCCGCCCGAGCGCGGCAGGGCCGCGCCGAGCTCGGCATAGGTCAAGGCGCCGCTGAGCGCCACGATGCCGCCTATCGCCCACAGCATCAGCAAGGCGAAACCGGAGCGGATGTCGACCAATTGAAAACCGAGGCTGGTGAAAACCCCGGTGCCGATCATATTGGCGATTACGACCGCGGTAACGGTGAAAAAGCGGAACTTGCTGGAGGACATGTTGGCAAACACCGAACTTTTGCGCCCGACTATCCGGCTGTTGTTCCCCCCGCGCCTATTTTCGTGGATTTTTTGCGCTTCAACAAGGGCTTGGAGGGGGCCATGTTGTGGAGAAACTTTGCTATGGTTGCCGGATGGTGAACCTGATTGACCGGCTTGGGCGGATCGCGGTGATTGTTCAGCGCGGGCGCTGGCTGTGGATTGCGCTTGCCTTGGCGGCCGCCGTCCTGATCGCCGCGAGCGTGGTCGAGAACCCCTGGCTGGTGGATGACCGCTGGCTGATGCCGGGGATCGTCGCCCTGTGCTGGCCGCTGACTTTGCTGAGTTTCGGCAGGCTGTTCGATTCGGTGCCGCCCGCGGCCACGGCGAAGATGTCCTGGCGCGGCCGCCTCTCGCGGCGCCTGCACCGGGGCGTGTTGTGGCTGCTCGGCCTGGCGATGATTGGTTTGACGCTGGCGGTGTTGCTGCTGAGCTGGCAGTTGCTGCGGGTTTGGATCATGTCATGAGCGCGCCCGCGACGCGAACTCCCGGCAGTTTGGGCGCCGGGCTGGTGGCGGCCATCGACGCCTTCAGCGAAACAACCGGCCGCGCCGTTTGCTGGCTGGCGGTGGCCGAGGTTCTCGTGGTGCTGCTGATCGTGCTGCTGCGCTATCTGTTCAGCATCGGCCATATCGGTTTGCAGGAATCGGTGATGTACCTCAATTCGGCGCTGTTCGCCCTCGGCGCCGCTTACACGCTCAAGACCCGGGGCCATGTGCGGGTGGATTTCTTCCACAACCGCCTGGGGCTGAAGTGGCGGGCGCTGGTCGATATGCTCGGCGCGGTGCTGTTTCTCGGCGTCACCTGCGTGTTCATCATCTGGATGAGCTGGGACTATGTGGCGCTTTCCTGGAGCAGCCTCGAGGGCTCGCCGGAATCGAGCGGATTGCCTTTCGTGTATCTGCTCAAGACGCTGATCCCGATACTCGCGGGCTTGCTGCTGCTCCAGGGCGTGGCCGAATTCCTCCGCTCGCTGGCGCAATTCCGCAAGTGTTGAGCGCGTCACCGCCGGTGCCTGTGCGTGCTTGAACTGCTGCCACTGCTGCTGTTCCTCGCGGTCTGCCTGTTTTTGCTCGCGGGTTATCCGGTGGCGCTCACCCTGTCCGGTGTTTCGCTGCTGGCCGCGGGTCTCGGCGTTGCCGCGGGGGTATTCGACGCGGCCTTTCTCGCCCTGATTCCCAACCGCATCCACGGCGTTTTCGTCAACCAGAATCTCTATGCGGTGCCGTTGTTCGTCTTCATGGGCACGATGCTGGAGAAATCGCGCATCGCCGAGGAATTGCTGCGAAACATGGAATCGGCGTTCGCCGGACTGCCGGGCGGGCTGGGCATTTCGGTCATTGCGGTGGGGATGCTGCTCGCGGCGAGCACTGGCATCGTCGGCGCCACCGTGGTGACCATGGGGATTCTGTCCTTGCCGTCGATGCTCAAGGCGGGCTACCGGCCATCGCTGGCGAGCGGGGCGATCTGCGCGACGGGAACCCTGGGCCAGATCATTCCCCCTTCGATTTGCCTGATCCTGCTTGGGGAAGTCATCGGCAACGCCTATCAGCAATCGCAACTCAACGCCGGGGCTTTCGCCCCGGATTTCGTTTCCATCGGCGATCTCTTCGCCGGGGCGGTGGCGCCGGGTTTGCTGCTGGTTCTCGCCTATGCGGTTTACCTGGCCATTGTCGCGCGGCTCGATCCGCAATCCGCGCCGCCGCTCAAGCGCGAAGGCCGGGAAGTCGCCCTGGGGCGTCTCGTTGGCGGGCTGTTGCCGCCGGTTTTGCTGATGGTCGCGGTGCTGGGCTCGATCCTCTTCGGCTTGGCGACGCCAACCGAGGCCGCCGGGGTCGGCGCGGCGGGGGCGGCCCTGCTCGCGCTTGGCCGGGGCAAGCTCGATCTTGAAGTGCTGCGCGGCGTGTCGCTGGAAACCGTGCGGATCACCTCGATGGTTTATCTGATTCTGGTCGGCGCGACGATCTTCTCGGCGGTATTCCGCGGCTTCGGCGGCGAGCAATTGATCGAAGGCATCTTCGCCGGGCTTCCCGGCGGGGCGTTTTCAGCCACCTTGCTCGTGATGCTGGTGATCTTCCTGCTTGGCTTCATCCTCGATTTCATCGAAATCACCTTCCTGGTGGTGCCGATGGTTGGCCCGGCGCTGCTCGGCATGGGGGTCGATCCGGTCTGGCTCGGTGTGATGATCTGCGTCAACCTGCAAACCTCCTTCCTCACCCCGCCTTTCGGCTTCTCGCTGTTCTATCTGCGCAGCGTCGCCCCGGAAAGCCTCCCCACCGGCGCCATCTACCGCGGCGCCGCCCCCTTCGTCCTGATGCAACTCGCCGTCCTGCTCCTGCTCGCACTCGAGCCAGGCCTCGCCACGGTGTTGCCGGAACTATTGCGGAACTAGCAGCCCAAGGCCCGCATTACTTCCGTGGCGGTGGCGGCGGAGGCTTTGGCGTAGCGGGAGCGGACCCGCGCCCAACCCCTTCCTTGATGGTGCCGCCGCTTCCGGAACCAGCTCTTCGCCAAGGCGGAATGGATGGTTGCTTGGCCATTAATCGATCTCCCGGTTTTCACTCCACCGGCAGGCGGCGGGCTTGGATGAAGGCTTCTTCGGCGATTTGGCGGTAGTTCATCACGTTTTGGCGGAAGTCGCGCCAGGAGGCGTGGATGCGGGCGGTGGCGGGGTCGGCCGCGGCGAGTTCGGCGATGACTTCTTCGGAGATGCGCTTGAATTCGATCAACACGTCGTCGGGCAATCGGCGCAGTTGCACGCCGTGTTCTTCGACGAGGACGCGCAGGGCCTCGTTGTTTTTGGCGGTCAGTTCGTCGTGGAGCAACTGGTTCATCGCTTCGGTGGCGGTGAGCAGGATCTCTTGCAAATCCGGCGGCAGTTCGTCGAAGGCGGCCTGGTTGATGATGGTTTCCAGCGTCGAACCCGGCTCGTGCCAGCCGGGGTAGTAGTAATAGTCCGCCACCGTGTGGTAGCCGGCGGCGAGGTCGTTGTAGGGGCTGACGAACTCGGCGGCGTCGAGGACGCCGGTTTGCAGGGCGTTGAAGACATCGCTGAACTGCATCGTCACCGGTGTGCCGCCGGCGCGGCGGAAGACCTCGCCGCCGAGGCTCGGAATGCGCATCTTCAGCCCCCGCAGGTCATCGAGCGAGTTGATCTCGCGGTTGAACCAGCCGAACATTTGAGTGCCGGAATTGCCGCCGCGAACGGGAATCAAGCCGAAAGGCTCGTACAATTCGCGCCACAGTTCATTGCCGCCGCCATGTGACAGCCAGGCGTCCTGCTCCGAGCCGGTCAGCCCGAAGGGGATGCTGGAGAAAAACGGCGTGGCGGCGATCTTGCCCTGCCAGTAATACGCGCCGCTGTGGCCCATTTCGGCGACCCCTTGGGAAACCGCATCGAAAACCTCAAGCCCGCCGACGAGTTCATTGGCGCCATACACCTCGATTCGCAGGCGGCCATCGCTCATCCGCGCCACCCGCCGGGAAAAGTCCTCGGGCAGGGTGCCGAGCGCCGGCAGGTTGCGCGGCCAGGAGGTGATCATTTTCCACTCGAAAGCCTCAGCCGCTGGGGGAGCCCCCGAAAGAGCTTCCGCGCGGGCTTCTTGGCCGGCATCCAAAGTGGCCGAGGCGGGAGCGGCCGGCTCGCCGCAGGCCGCGAACAACGGCAGCGCCGCGAGCAGGCAAAGCGGGAACAGGCTGCGCATATCGCTCTCTCCGTTGTCAGGGCCCGATGAGTTCGAGCTTGGCATGGGACAGGGCCAGCCATTTGCTGCCGGCCGAGTCGAAATTTACCTGCACCCGCGCGTTTTCGCCATTGCCTTCGCTTTGCAGCACGACGCCCTCGCCGAACTTGTTGTGGGCGACGCGCTGGCCGAGCGGCAGGCCCGCCGGGACGGGTTTCGCCGCGGACGGGTGCCCGCGGGATGGCTGGGCGGCGGCTGGACGCCGGCCAAGCGGCTGCCTCACCTGGGCGCGCAAACGCAGATTCTCGATCAACTCATTGGGAATTTCGCTGATGAAGCGCGAGGCCGTGCTCAGGCTGACATTGCCGTGCAGCCGGCGCGATTCGGCGTAGCTCAGGTACAGCTTGCGCCGCGCCCGGGTAATGCCGACATAGCACAGCCGGCGCTCCTCCTCGAGGCCATTGGCGTTTTCCATCGACATCCGATGGGGGAAAAGCCCCTCTTCCATGCCGGAGAGGAAAACCAGCGGAAACTCCAACCCCTTGGCGGCGTGCAGCGTCATCAACTGCACCGCGTCATGGCTTTCATCGACTTGGGAATCGCCCGCGTCGAGGGCGGCCTGATCGAGAAATTCCGCGAGTAAATCCGCCTCGGCGGCATTCTCCCGTTCCATCAATTCGGCGAAACCGCTGGCGGCGTTGACCAGCTCGTCGAGATTCTCGAGGCGGTTCTGGGCGATTTCGCCACCTTCCTTTTCGTGGTGTTCGAGCAAGCCGCTTTGCTTGATGACGAAACGGACCCGCTCGCCGAGATTGAGCCGCCCGGATTCGCCGCCGATGGCGTTGATCAATTGCAGGAAGCGCAGCACCGCGCTAGTTGCCCGGGGGCTGAGGAGTTCAGCGTTGGCGCATTGCGCCGCGGCGGCCCAGAGCGAGCTGCCGGCGCGCCGCGCGAGGCTGCGGATTTCCTCCAGCGTTCGGCCGCCAATGCCCCGGGTTGGCACATTGACGACGCGCTCGAGGGCGGCGTCGTCGTGGCGGTTGACCAGCAGACGCAGGTAGGCCAGGGCGTTCCTGATTTCCAAGCGGTCGTAAAAGCGCAGGCCGCCGTGGATGCGGTAGGGGATGTTGACCCGCAGCAGCGCGTCTTCCAGCTCCCGGGACTGGACGTTGGAGCGGTACAGCACGGCCACATCGGAGTACCGCTCGCCCTGGGCGAACCAGGCGTCGATCCGCTCGGCGATGAACCGCGCCTCGTCCTGTTCGTTGAAGGCGTCGTACAGGCCGACTGGTTCGCCTTCGCCGGCGTCGGTCCACAGGGTTTTGCCAAGGCGGCCGCGATTGCGGGCGATGAGCTGGTTGGCGGCGTTGAGGATGTTGGAGGTCGAACGGTAGTTCTGTTCGAGCCGCAGCAATCGCGCGCCGGGGAAATCGCTCTGGAAGCGCTGGATGTACTCGACCTTGGCCCCGCGCCAGCCGTAGATCGACTGGTCGTCGTCGCCCACCACGGTCACCCGGCCCTGCTCGCCGGCGAGCACCCGCACCCAGGCGTACTGGATCGAATTGCAGTCTTGGAACTCGTCAACGAGGATGTTGCGGAAGCGGTTGCGGTAATGGGCGAGCAAGTCGGGGTTGTTGAGCCACAGTTCATGGGCGCGCAGCAGCAATTCGGCGAAATCGACCATGGCGCCGCGCTCGCAGGCGCTGTGGTAGGCGCTGTACAAGTCGAGCAGCTCCCGCGAGCGCGTGTCTTGGCCCGGCTCGATGTTGTCGGGCCGCAGGCCCTCCTCCTTCCAGGAGTTGATCGCCCACTGGCATTTGCGCGCGGGCCAGCGGGTGTCGTTGATTTGCAGATCCTTGGCCAGGCGCTTGATCATGCGCAACTGATCGTCGCTGTCGATGACGGTGAAGCCATCGGGGAAGCCGGCTTCGCGCCGGTGGCTGAGCAGCAGCCGCCTGGCGGTGGCGTGGAAGGTGCCGATCCACATCCCCCGCGCCAGACCGCCCGTCGCGGCGCTGGGGCCGGCGTCCTCACCCATTCCCGCCGACAGCAAGGCGCCAACCCGCTCGCGCATCTCCTTCGCGGCCTTGTTGGTGAAGGTAACCGCGAGCAACTCGAAAGGCGAAGACTGCCCCGAGGCGAGCAGCCAGCCGATGCGGTGGACGAGGACCCGGGTCTTGCCGCTGCCAGCGCCGGCGAGCACGAGCAGGTTGCGCGACTCGCTCGTGACCGCTTCGCGCTGCTGTTCGTTGAGGGGGTCGAGAATCGGGGTGGGGTCCATGCCGGCATTCTAGCAAAGCGGCCCCCGGCCAAGGGCGCGGCGATATCGAATTTTCGCTTTCGCGAATTCCCACGGCGCAGGCTTCTGGGAAAGCTCCGATTTAACCGGAGCTTTCCTTATTCGCGCTGGAACACCGGCAGGCGTTGACGCAGCACTTCGTTGCCCCGCGGGTCGATAATCACGAGTTCGCTGGCTTGGCGGCGCGGGGCCGGGGTGCGGGCGGCCCAGAAGCTGCCTTCGCCGTCCGTCATCGACAGGACGGACAGCGGCTCAAGGTGGACCTGCGAGCCGGCGGCGTCGAGCAGGATCAGCGTGTGGCCGCCATGCTCCGCCGGCGGGCGCGGTTGCCGGCTTGACCATTGCGCCTGGCCCAGGCGCCAGACGCCATCGGCGCCGATGCGGCCCGAAAAGGCGATGCTGCCGCCGGTTTCCGCGAAGCTGGCGGTCTGGCCCGATGGCGCCGGTTCTGGACCCGAAACCACGGCGCTCGTGCTCGTTTGCCGCCCCTGGGCGAGCCAGTATTCCGCGGCCAGGCGGTAGTTGTAGTCGGAAATGAGTTTGAGCTCGGTGCAGTAGGACATGATGTCGGTGTAGTCCTCGTCCCCGCCCGAGGCGAACAGCCGCCAGTTGCGCTCCCAGGCCGGGTCTGGCCCGAGCGCGCCGTCGGCATAGGGGTATTCCTCGTCAACATCGTCGGCAACGCAGCCCGGGGTATGCTGCAGGCCGAGGTTGTGGCCGAATTCGTGGGGGATCACGCGGTGGATCGACAATTCGCTCACCGCCACCCGGCTGCCGAACAGCGCGACTCCGCCACTGTCGCCGTTGATAATGCCATGGTAGAACTCATCGGCCTCGGCTTCGGCGTTCCACAAGGCGAGCAGGTCAAGCAGGGGGGCATCGACATCGTCGCCGGTTATTTCCAGGCTGGGCCCGAAGCGCGCCTCGAAATCGTCGGCGATCGGCATGAAAGCGAGGGTTCCCGCCATCAGCGTTTTCGGGTCGAGGTCTTGGTGCCATGCCTCCTCCCCCGGCATGAGCATCGGGATGAAAACCGCGCGGAACTTCGGTGGCCGCTCGCCGTGGAGCGCGAGCGGCTCAACGGCGTTGTCCGTTTCGTCGGTTTCCTTGACGGTGTTTTCCGGGTCGATGATGGGGACGAGCTGATTGCCGGCCTCGAACCATTCGCCGGGAAGATAAAAGAGAAACTCCGACCGCCACCGGCCCTCTTCCACGGCTTCCGTGATCGGCGGCGCGGCCTCGGCGAGGCTTTCGGCAAGCACCGCGCCCCCGGCGCCGCGCAGCTCGGTGCTGACCGGCGGCGGGGCTTGCGTCGAGTGTTCGATCCGCACCGCGATCAGCGCCCAGCGGCCAAGAATCGGCGTCTGGTGCTCGACGCGCCCGCCGCGCCAATCCCATTCGAACACCAGCGGGCCTTGATACCAGGCGATTGAATGATGCGAGGCGTCGCCGGTCGCGTCCGGCCGCGGCGGCGCCGGTTGCCGTCCGGGCGGCGGCGCCAGGCCGGTGACCAGGTTGCCGCCGGTTTCGATCCGCAGGCTGCCATCGGAGATGCGCTCGCGGAAGGCCCAGTCCACGCTTCCCCTCAGCCGGTTGAACGACACATCGAGGGTCTCCAGCGAGGCCAGGGCGGCGAACCTGGCGGGAATGACGCCTTCCAGCCGGTTCATGGCGAGATTGAGCTCGGCGATGCCGGCAAGCCCGGCCAGCGCCGGGGGAATCGCGCCGCCGAGTTCATTCCCGCTCAAATCGAGGTTGCGCAGGCTTCGCGCCATGGCCAATTCGGCGGGAATGGCGCCGCCAAGCATATTGCGGGACAGGGACAGTTCCTCGAGTTGCCCGAGTTGCCCGATTTCCGGGGGGATCGGCCCCGACAGTTTATTGCCGGACAAGGAGAGTGTTCGCAAATCGCGAAGCTGACCCAACTCCGCGGGGATGGCGCCGTCAAACCCGTTTCCGCCCAGGTCGAGCCTCCGCAGCTTGGCGAGTTCCGCGAGTTCGGCGGGAATGGTGCCACTCAGCTTGTTGCTCGCCAGGGACAATTCCCGCAGCGAATCGAGTTGCCCCAGCTCGCGGGGGATGCCGCCGGACAAGCCATTCCCCCCAAGCCAGAGTGTTCGCAGCAAGCCGAGCCGTCCAAGCTCCGCCGGAATCCCCCCGCTGAGCCGATTGGAAGAAATATCGAGTGTTTCCAGCCGGGCGAGATTGCCGAATCCGGCTGGAATCGGCCCCGACAACTCGTTGCCTCTGAGATCGATGATCGTCAAGGCGTCGAGATCACCGAGCGCGGCGGGCAAAGCGCCCTTGATCCCGCTGAACGGCAAAGCGATGCGGCTGATCCGCCCTCCATCCTCATCGGCCACGCCAATGCCGGACCAGTTCGCTAGCTTCCGCCGCCCTTCCGAGCCCCATTGGCGGATCGCGTTGTCGTCCATGATGAGTCCGCTCTCGATCAGCGAATTGGCGAAACCGACCAAGGCCCGGCAATCGGCCACGAGCCCCGGGCTGGCCGCCGGATCGTCGATAAAGCCGCCATCGGAACAACCATTGGCGTTGATCGCCTCCCGCGCGCTCTCCGGCACGGTGACGGTTATGGTGAAGTTGCGCGAGTCGAGATCGAAATCCGCATCGGCGGCGTTGTAGGTCATCGGGTAGACGCCGGTTCGCGTTGGCGTGCCGCTGAGCCGGCGGTTTGCGCTGTTGAAAACCAGGCCGGGCACTTCGGGAGTCAGGAAATGGAACAATGGCGCGTTGCCGCCGCTGGCTTGCGGAAATGAGAGCGGTTCTATCTCGACTCCCAAGGTATAGGATTGATCCGCTGGCGCCTCGCCGCCGGCGAAGCTCGGGGTGGAATTCGGCCCCCGCACAATGACGATCAGCGGATGCAGGCCGATTTTGCCATTGGCGTCCACCGCCCGGTAAACCGAGAGAAATTCGCCAGCCTCGCTTGGTGTGCCGCGCAATTGCCGTGTCGCGGGGTCGAAAACCAAGCCGGGAATCTCCGGCTCGACCGAATAGGTCAACGGTGGTTCGCCGTCGATGGTTTCCGGCAATTGCACGATCTCGATGGGCTCGCCGAGCGCGAAGACCAGCAATGGCGGGAAATCCGCCGGATTGAACGCAAGCTCCGGTTCCGCAATGCTGGCATCCGCGCGCAGCACCACTGGCGCCAGCGCGGTGAAAGCCGTCCCGTCAAGTGGCAGCGCGATGGCGGACGCCGGCGCCCCGCAGCTTGCCGACAATTTGACTTCGGGCACGTTTTCCACCCGGAGGAACACCTCATCGAGCAGCCGCACTTCGCTGGCCGCGGGGCCCACCGGCAGAGAGATGGCGCGATACTCGATGCCGAATTCATCCTCCAGCTTCACCTCGCAGTCGAGACTGGCGCTCGAATCATTGCTGACGACGAGGGCCATCCCGCCGATCTCAGCCAGCACGGGGAAAAGGAAAGACCGCGATTTCCGCGCCCCCCCGATATGCGCCATGCCGAGCAGCTCGCCCCCTGCCCTGCGGCTGAGCGTGTTGCCGGCGATGACCGGCTGGTCGCAGGTGATACTGGCATGGCCAATGGCCAGCGTATCGCCGCCTTCGCTCGCGATGCCGATGGATTCTCCGGCGCCGACGTCGACCGTCAAACCCGAAGCGGCGCCAAGAATCGGGTCCATTTCGAGCCCGGCGCCGTTGATCCCGATGGCGCAGGTCGCGGTCGCCAAGCCGGGATTGAAAAGCCGCAAACCCGAAAAGAAACCCTCCCCGTTCGCGAGCAGGGGGATGATCTGGTTGGCGCTGGCGCGCGGGTGGCTTCGAGCCGCGATGGAAGTCATCGGCAGGGTGGCAAAAACCGCGCCTTGATAAGCCAGGCCCACCGCGCCGACCGCGCCGTCGCAACTAACAAGGGCAGCCTGCCCGGTGGTGGCGGCCGGGGGTTGGCCGGACAATTCGATATGGCTGGCGCCGGCTGGCAGCATGATGCTTTGCGAGGTGGCCAAGGCGCTGCCGGTCGGGAAAGCGCCGAAACCGAAGTAACAGTTGACCTCCTTGGGAGACGGGTTCGACAAGGCGAAGCCGATGCGGGTGGAGCGGTGTGGCATGGATAACCGGAATGCGGTTCCGGTCTGCATGCCCTCGAGCGCGGCGAGGGCGACGGTTGTGCCGGGATTGTCGCCAACATCGTCGGAGCTGGTCCGCGTCAGCAGCGCCTGGGCGTGGACTGGCCGCTGGCAATCGATGGTGGCGTAGCCGTGGGCGAAGTCCTTTTCGCCAGTGGTGGCCAGCACGAGGCTGGCACCCGGAAATCCCAGCGCAACGCGCGCGCCGGCGCCGCTTGGCGCAAGCGAGTGGCTGGCCCGCAGCCTGGCGGCATCGAAGCCTTCGCCGCCGAATTGGAGCGAGCACTCGTTCGCCGAATCGGCGGTATTGAAGAGAATCAGGGATGAGCGGAATCCGCCGCCATCGACAATCAGCGGAAAGAAATGTTCCCGCCCCGGGGCCGTGTCCACCGGCTGCGCGGAAATGGGCGGCGCGATCAGCAACAGGACCGCGGCCAGCACTGAAGCGATTCTCAGCATTTCCCGCCTTCCCCTATCCCCATGCGCCTATATTGTCAGCCTTGCCCACAAAAGCAATTCCCCCGCGCGATAGCCTCTTCGCCACTCTGCGCGCAGCGCAGAATGACGGGGAGGAATCGCAGCCGCGTGGGCGCGCGAACCGAAGGGCACTGCGCCGCATGGTTCAAGCGGGGGTCAGCAGGTCGGCGATTTCGTGCTGATGCAGTTGCAGCCATTGAACGGCGATGATGGTCATGGCGTTGTTGATGAGGCCGGTTTCGAAGGCCTCGATGAGTTCGTCGCGGGGGACAACCACCACCTCGATGTCTTCGTTTTCCGCTTCGAGGCCGTGGATGCCGCCGGCCTGGCTGGCATCGACCCGGCCGCAGAACAGGGTGATGCGCTCGTTGCCGACGCCGGGGCTGAGGTAGTAGTCGCAGATTCGCACGATGGGGGCCGGTTCGATCCCCGATTCCTCCCGGCTTTCGCGCCGGGCGACCTCGATCGGCTCCTCGCCCGCATCGACCATGCCGGCGACGAGTTCGAGCATCCACGGGCTGCGCGCCTCATCAATCATGCCGATGCGAAACTGGCGCACAAGCACAGTCTCGCGCCGGTCGGGGTCGTAGAGCAGGATGCCCGCGCCCCGGGGCCGCGAGATAAATTCGCGGCGGAAAGGCCCGCTGTCGCCGCCGGCGAAGAGCCGATGGCGCAGGATCAATTCATCAACGCGGATGTAGCCGGCGTGGAGCGGCTTGCGCGAGAGAATCTCGACGTGTTCGCGGCCGAATTCGGGTTGCAGTTTGCCAGTCCTGTTCATGGAGCGGAGATCCCATTCGAGTCGGGTGCGGCGGCGCAAGACGCATGACACGGCACTGGGCCACACCGCGAAGGAGGCGCATATTATAGGTGGATTGCGTTACAATTCCGCCCGCCTTCCGCTCCGCAAGCAATCAGGAAACAGCACATGCCATTGCCCGAACCGGTGGCGAGGACGCCCGCCCATACCCGCAGCATCACCTACCAGGGGTTCCGCCGCGAAGACGGCCTGTGGGACATTGAAGCCCACATGACCGATGTCAAATCCTACAGTTTCCAGAATCATTTCCGCGGCACCATCGAGGCTGGCGAACCCATGCACGAAATGCTGCTGCGGGTGACCGTCGATGATGATTTCGTGATCCAGGAAGTGACCGCGGTGACCGACAACAGCCCCTTCGAGATCTGCCCCGATATTGTCGAAGCCTACCAATCGCTGGCGGGAATCAAGATGGGGCCGGGCTGGCGGCGAAACATCCGCCAAGTCGTCGGCGGCGTGCGGGGCTGCACGCATCTAACCGAGCTGCTGTTCCCGATGGCGACCGTGGCGATGCAAACCCTGTGGGCCTTCAAGAACCACCGCCGGCGCAAAACCGACCAGGACCACAGCCGCGAGCGAACCCGCCCCGGCATCCTCGACACCTGCCACGCCTGGGCATCCACTTCCCCCGTGGTCAAACGCAACGCGCCGGAGTTTTACTCGGGCCCCTAAAGTAGCGGAATCGTCACCGTAATCGTCACGCCTTCGGTGTCGGCGCGGTTGTCGGCGCGGATTTGGCCGTTGTGGAAATCGGTGATCAGGCGGGCGATGTGCAGGCCCATGCCGAGGTGGGGCTGCTTCTGCTTTTCGTGCGGCCGCACCGAAACCATCGATTCGAAAACCCGGTCTTTCATTTCCTCCGGCAGGTACGGCCCCGCGTTGCTGATGCGGATCACCGCCTCGTCCCGCATCGCGCGGCAGTTGACGATGATCGGCGCGCCGGGGTGGGAAAATTCCACCGCGTTGGCGATCAGCTTGTCGAGCAGTTGGGCGATGTATTCCGGCACCCCCCGCACCTGCACCGGCTGGCCGCCGATGCCGAGGTTGAAGCGCGATTCGGGGTAGGCGAGCCGGTAGCCCTCGACGCAGCCCTTGACGACCTCGGCGAGATCGATGACTTCCTTCTCCGAGGTTTGCAGCATCTGTTCGAGCCGGGTGGCCTCGCTCATGTTGGTCAGGATCAGGTTGAGCCGGCTGATGCCTTCCTCGGCGCGCTTGATGTACACCTGCGAGTCTTTTGGATCGTCGGTGCTGCCGAGATTCTCGATCGACGAGCGCACCACCGTCACCGGCGTGCGCAGCTCATGCGACAGCCGCGAGGACATGTTCTCCAAGTAGCTCGTGTACTGGCTCAGGCGCTCGACGATGCTGGAGAAGCTGCGCGAAAGATCGCCGATTTCATCGGAATTGGGCGAAGGCTCGATGGTGTTGCGCACCCGGCCGCTCTCGTCGATGATGCCCTCGGCCTGGTTGCGCAGGCCGCGCACCCGGTTGGAGATTCGCGAGGCGAAGAAGAACAGGCCGGCGGTGACCGCGAGCATCACCGCGATGATGGTGTTGAACAGCCCTTGGAGCGCCTGGTTGCGGAAGCTGCGCAGGCCGTTCATGTTCTGGTCGACGATCACCGCGCCGATCACCTCGTCGCCGGCGAAGATCGGATGGCTGGCCTCGAGAATCATGGTCTGGGTGTCGGCGAGTTCGCGGAAGCTGGTGAAGGGCTCGCCATTGAGCGCCGCGGCGATGTGGTCGCCTTGCCTGGCCACGCCGGAGTAGAGGTCGTCGATGAAGTTGGTGCTGGGCTGGGTGAGGATCAGGTTGTAGAGCGGCGAAAGCACGTTGTTCTGGACGAAGGCCCAATAGCGGTTCGCCGGCGGATTGTTGATGTTGGACAGAATCAACCCGGTGGCGCTCTGGATGTCGCCCACGGTGAGCAGCACCCGGCCGGAACGGTCAACAACCTGGATGTGCGAATTGCTGCGCCCCATGCCGGCGACGATGCGGTCGATTTCCGGGGTGGGAAGCTGGAGCGAGCCGAGCCGCCCCCCCTCGAGCGAGTTGTGGGTGGCGATCACCGTCGCGATGCCGCGGGCGGCCGGGTCGTCCACATCGAAAATCGCGAAGCCGATGCGCTCGCCGAGCATGTCCATGGGAATCTGCAACTCGACTTCGTAGCCGCCGTCGACTTCGTACCACTGGCCGCTGATGCGCTCCTCGTAGACCGGGTTGGCGTAGTCGGCGTCGACGCGGAATGGATAGAGGAACTCCGGCTCGTGGGGGGCGATGACAATGCGCTGCACATCGCGGCCGTCCGCCGAGAGCATCGAGATTTGCAGGAAATCGCTGCGGGTGACGCTCAATGATTCCCGCGAGCGGTAGACGATCCGGTCGTCGCGGACCTTGAAGTAGGCGTAGAGCGAGCCATTGTGCTCGCCCACCATGCTGCGGAAGGACAGCGAGTCGTCGTTGGCGTAGACCCGCGCGGGGTTGAGCGGGGTGCGCAGATAGTCCTGGGCGCCATAGTCGAGTTCATACTGCTGGTAGGCGCCCCAGTCCACCAGCGAGCCGTCGTTCAGCGACAGCGGCGAATACACCGGGTAGATGTAGAGGTCGCCGGTGCGGGTGGCGCGGCCGAAAGTGCCCTCGTCGAACAACTCGGGCCGGTCGTTGAGCGCCGTCGCCAGCGCCCGGGCTTCACCGAGCACCGTCAACTCCTGGCCGCTGCGCAGGTATTCGTCCATGGCGAGGATGTACTGGTACACCAGCACCGGTATCAGCAGCAGCAGGCTGGAGAGGAAGATCAGCTTGGCGCGGATGCTGGAAAGATTCTTGAGCACTGCCTTCTCCGAAGCGATCTAGGAGCCTGCGCCGCAGGAATTCGCGAAAGCGAATTTGCAGCCGTGAATTCCCATGGCGCAGGCTCCCAGCCTGCCCGCCGCGGGTTCCTACGGCGCGGACTCCTGGGCGGTGTTCCAGCGGTAGCCGATGCCGTACACGGTTTCGATGCAGTTGAACTCCGGGTCGATCTGCATGAATTTCTTGCGTATGCGCTTGATGTGCGAAGTGATCGTGCTGCCATCGACGAAAATCTTCGACTCCTGCATCAGCGATTGGCGGCTTTTCACATGGCCGGGGAACTTCGCCAAAGCGTGGACCATCCAGAACTCGGTCACCGTCAGCGGGGCCGGCTGGCCCCCCCACGCCACCGCAAGCCGGCCGATGTCGAGGCTGAGCTTGTCGCGCTGGAGCAGGTTTTCCGGCGAGGGCGGTTTGTCGAGGATATCCTGCCGCCGGAACAGCGCCGCGATGCGGGCGGTGAGGTGGGGCAGGCTGATGTCCTTGGTCAGGTAATCGTCGGCGCCCATGCGCAGGCCGCTGACGGTGTCGAAGTCGTTGTCCCGGGCGGTGAGGAAGATGATGGGCAGCGTGTTCGACATCGAGCGCAATTCCTGGCACAGGGTGAAGCCGCCATCGATCTCGTCCTCAAGGCCAATGTCGATGATCGCCAGGTTCGGCAGCCGCACGCCGAAGGCGCCCATGGCGTCGTCGCGGTTGGCGTAGGTCTGCACTTCATAGCCTTGGCGGCGCAGCACATCCGCGTAGTTTTCGCGGATCGCCGCCTCGTCCTCGACTATCGCGATTCGTCTGCTCATTCGCCCTCAGGAGCCTGTGCCAGAAACCACTTATGCTCTGAAAAATTCCAGTCCGGCCACCGACCACAGCTCGGTGGCGCTCGGTCCTCGCGCGAAGCTTCGCTTCGCAAACGCTTGCCCTCGCCCATGGAATTTTTCATTGTCGCAAAACCAAAGCATGGTTTTGTTTTGCTCGCGGATTCAATGGCTTGCGCCATCGAATCCGGCGGCACATCCTTATACCGCAGGGAAGCTCTGATTTCATCAGAGCTTCCCTATCGCCATCATTCTGCCATATTTAATCAGCACATGGGCCGAATCCACGCCTTGAGCCGCAAGAAAGCCGCTGTTAAATGGTAGCCGTTCACTGTGGCGCCCGCCCGGGAGTCCACTTTCCACCCCCGCTCAGGAGACGAAAATGAAAGACATTCGACTCGTCATCGGCGACAAGAACTATTCTTCCTGGTCGCTTTGCCCCTGGTTGTTGCTGAAGATGTTCGACATCGAGTTCGAAGAGATCAAGATCGCCCTCTTCCAGGACAACACCGCGGAGAAGCTCGGCCCCTACTCGCCCTCGCTCAAGGTGCCGGCGCTGCTGCACCGGGAGATCACCGTCTGGGATTCGCTGGCGATTTGCGAATACATCAACGAGGAGATGCTCAAGGGCGGCGCCTGGCCGGCCCACGCCCGCCGCCGGGCGAGCGCGCGCTCGGTGAGCAATGAAATCCATTCCGAATTTCCCGCCTTGAAGAAACACTGGCCGATGAACTGCAAGGCCTCGATGAAGCTGTCGCTCTCCGAGCAGATATACAACGAAGTTGCGCGGATCGACGCGATCTGGAGCTGCTGCCGGCACAAGTTCGGTGAAAACGGCGACTATCTCTTCGGCCGCTTTTCCATCGCCGACTGCATGTTCGCGCCCACGGCGGTGGTCTTCAACAGCTACCAGCCCAAACTGAGCCAGCCAGCCCGGAGTTATCTCGACACATTGCTCGACAATGCCTTCGTGCAGAAGTGGATGGCCGAGGGCCGCGGCGAAGTCGAGCGCCTGCCAACCGCCTGGGCAAATGCAAGCTGATTCGCCTTGGGCAAACGCGAGCTGATTTGTCTCGAAATTCAGGTGGTGCGAACTCACTGAGATTCCGCGGCCCCGCTTCGCTCCGCGCAGAATGACGAAGGGGCTGCGGTGGGTTTCTGCGCTGAGGGAGGGCGGCGGTGGCTGAAAGGGGCCCGGCGCAAGCCGGGAAAGCATTCAGCCACCGACGGGAAGCGACCGGTGCCCGAAGGAAGAGATTCTGCGACAAAATGGTTGTGTCTCAGTTTGAAATGTGGGATTATGCCTCCTCTTTCCGACTGTCCCACCGCCAATGCGGGCAATCAATTCAGGAGACCTTGCCATGCGACACCTGACCCCCCCCCCCCCCCCCCTTCCCTTCTGACACTTCTTGCCACCGCGCTGCTGGCTACGCTCATCATCACTGGGCCCGGTGCTCTGGCGCAAACGCCTCCCAACTGCTGGTCTGGCATCTGCACCGTCTCGCTTGCATCGGTTTCGCAAGTTGTGGACGGCTGTGGTGACCACGCCACGCCCGGTCGCATGAAGCTGATTCTGTCGTCCACCAACCCCAACGTGACGCGGCGGAGCTTCAATATCAACATCGGTTTGATTACCTCCCAGAATGATTTTGGCTCCACTTTCAATGACTGGGAGTGGCGGACTGCAACCCTAGGCGGCAACCGGTGGCGCAACCCGGATTCGATAAACAAAATCAATTTCTCCGGCGGTGTGCTCGGCGAGAACATCATCGAGGTGCGGCCCAAGGCAGGCGCCCGTGTCTGGACCAACCGCAATCCTCGCAATATCAATCAGGGTCCTGGCGAGATGGTGGTGCCGGTCTTCAGCCCACCCGTAAACACCAGCCAATGGACTGAAATGGGCAGCGCCTACTTCCTGTTCATGGGCGGCAAGGGCTGCGCGCGGGTCGGCCCTGGCGGCGACTTGCTCGGCGGCAACCAGTAACCGGACGGAAGCCCACCGGTTCGCGCGGCATCCGGACCATGCCGGGCGGACGGGGCCGGGCGGCTTGCCGGATTGCACCGGAGCGTTGCGAATATTTCAAACTGAGACACCACCACAAAATGGCAGGATTGCCATTTTGGACAGCGCCTGCGCTGCCCCGGAGGGGTGAGGGGCAGGATGCCCCGAATCACTAAATGGCAGGATTGCCATTTTGGACAGCGCCTGCGCTGCCCCGGAGGGGTGGGCGCCGGGCGGGGGTCTGCAGGATGGGGGCGGGGGGTGTATACTGCCCGCCCGTTTTCCAGGGCTGGCGGGGTGCTGGCCCGATGCTTGGGCTGGCTCATCCCGCATGGCGCAATTCATTGAATTCATAGGGAATCATCCGGTCCTTTCGGGGATGTGGGTGATTACCTTGGTGGCCATAATTGTTTATCATGCCCGCGCCGCTTCCCGCTCGGTGGGGCCGCAGCAGGCGGTGATGATGATCAACCGTGAAGGCGCCGTCGTCGTCGATGTCAGGGACAAGAAAGAATTCGACCAGGGCCATATCGCCGGGGCGATCAACATTCCTTTGGTGAAGCTCAAGCAGCGCATGGCCGAGTTGAACAAGCACAAGGACAAGCCCAAGCTTGTCGTGTGCAAAATGGGCCAGCAGTCGGGGGCCGCGGCGAAGAGCATCGAGGAAGCCGGTTGCGGCAATGCTGTCAAGTTGAGCGGGGGCATTTCGGAATGGACCGCGCGGTCCTTCCCCCTGGTCCAAAAATAAAGTGTTTCAGAAATAACGGCCGCCCGGCCGCGGGCCCGGCGCCGTTCAATGTGGAGCTATCATGGCCGAGAACGAAAGCAGTGAGCAAAGCGGACAGAATGGCGGCGCGCCAGCCACATCAGCCGCGCCGGAGCAGCCCGCGCAGCAGCAAGCCCAGGCGGACCCCAACGCCCCCCAGTTCGCCCTGCAGCGCATCTATCTGAAAGATTTCTCCTTCGAGTCGCCGCGAAGCCCCGGGGTGTTCGCCGGGCAATGGAATCCGAAGATCAATTTCGAGGTCAAGAGCCGCTCGGAAAAGTTTCAGGAAAACGCTTACGAAGTTGTGCTGACGCTGACCGTGGACGCCAAGGTGGAGGAAAACACCGCGTTTCTCGTCGAAGTGCAGCAGGCTGGCGTGTTCGCCTGCGCCAATATGCAGCCGCAGCAGCTTGAACAAGTTTTGTCGGCGCTGTGCCCCAACATCCTTTTCCCCTATGCCCGGGCCGCGATCGATTCCATTGTCACCAAGGGCAGTTTCCCTCCACTCATGCTGGCGCCGATCAACTTTGACGCCGTCTACGCCGAACAAAAGCGCCGCCAAGCCGGGCAGCAGCAAGCCCCGCAAACCGGTGAAGCCCCGCCAACCACGCAATAGCTTCAGGGGTTTACATGGTTGGCTTGACGACCTGCGGGCGCGGGCCTCGTCCCGCGGTTTGGAGTTTGCGGCACCCAAGCGACCCGGGGGCAGCCACCCCGCCCCTTCGGGGCTGCGCCGCGCCGGCGGTGCAATGGCGGCAGGGGGCGCTCGGCTTCGCGCCGGTTGGCATGGCGCCTAGCCGCGCGAACTCAGTTCGTGGATTTTGCGGGTGAGTGTGTTGCGGCCCCAGCCGAGGAGTTGGGCCGCGTCCTGTTTGCGGCCGGCGGAGTGCTTCAGGGCGATGTCGATCATGGCGCGTTCGAACTCCGGGGTGGCGTCGTCGAGAATGCCGATGTTGCCCTGCTTGAGTTGCTCATCGGCCCATGACTTGAGCGCCGCGGTCCAGTTGTGGATGGCGCCGGGTTCGTCGCGCTGTTCGGCGAACTCCGGTGGCAGGTCGGTGATGTAGACTTCCCTTCCCGAGGCCATCACCGTGACCCAGCGGCAGAAATTCTCCAGTTGCCGCACATTGCCCGGCCAACTCAGGCTTTGCAGGTAGCGTTCGGTTTCCGGCCGCAGCAGCTTGGCGGGAGCGTTGAGTTCGGCCGCCGCCCGGGCGAGGAAATGCCGCGCCAGCCGGGGGATGTCCTCGCGCCGCTCGCACAGTTTCGGCACTTGGATGCGAATCACGTTGAGGCGGTGGAACAGGTCTTCCCGGAACCGGTTTTCCCCCGCGAGTTCTTCGAGGTTCTGATGGGTGGCGGCGATGATGCGCACATCGACCCGCACCGGGGTATGGCCGCCAACCCGGTAGAACTCGCCTTCCGAAAGCACCCGCAACAGCCGCGTCTGGGTGGCCTGCGGCATGTCGCCGATTTCATCGAGGAAAAGCGTGCCGCCGTTGGCCTGCTCGAAGCGCCCGGTGCGGCGTTGGGCGGCGCCGGTGAAGGCGCCTTTTTCGTGGCCGAACAGTTCCGATTCAATCAGTTCGGCGGGAATCGCGGCCACGTTCAGCGGCACGAAGGGTTGGTCCGCCCGGGGGCTGTGCCGATGCAGGGCCCGGGCGACGAGTTCCTTGCCGGTGCCCGACTCGCCGTTGATCAGCACCGAGATGTTCGAATGGGAAAGCCGGCCGATGGCGCGGAACACCTCCTGCATGGCCGGCGCCTCGCCGATGATTTCCCGCGCGGGTTCCGCCGGCCCACCGCCGTTGGCCTTGATTTCGCCGCGCCCGCCGGCGTGGTCGAGGGCCCGGCGGACAACCGCGATGGCGTCCTCGATATCGAATGGCTTGGGCAGGTAGTCGAAGGCGCCGCGGCTGTAGGACATCACCGCGCTGTCCAGATCCGAATGCGCGGTCATGATGATGACTGGCAATCCAGGATGCGAGGACTTGACCGCGGACAACAGCTCGAGGCCGCTGATTCCCGGCATGCGGATATCGCTGATGACGACCCCGGGCGTCTGGTGGCGCAGGCGCTCGAGCAGTTCCTCGCCGCTGGCGAAAGCCAGCGTGGGAAGGCCCTCCTTGCCGAGCGACTTTTCCAGCACCCAGCGGATCGAGCGGTCATCGTCGAGAATCCACACGGATTGGCCCGGGTTTATGGATTGGTTCGGGGACGAGTTCATGGTCGGGCTTGCGGTCGGGTTTATCGCTGGGTTCATGGCTGGCTCTCCCGCCCGCGGTCGCCGCTGGTGGTGGCGGTGGCGGGCCGCCGATACGGCAACAGCAGGCGGAAACACGTTTGGCCCGAGTCGCTCTCGCATTCGAGCAGGCCCCGGTGCTGGCTGACGATGGCGTGGGCGATGGGCAGGCCAAGGCCGGTGCCGCGCGGCCGGCCCGTCACCATGGGGAAGAAGATCGATTCCCGCATCCGCTCCGGGATGCCGGGGCCATTGTCGATGATCTCCACCGACACCGCGGGCAGGCGCAGATGCGGGCCAAAGGTGACCTTGTGCACCGAGCGGGTGCGCAGGGTAATCGCGCCGAGTTCGTGTTTCACGGCGGGGCTCGCGAGCGACTGCACGGCGTTGCGGACGATGTTCAGTATGGCTTGGATGAGCTGGTCCGGGTCGGCGGACAGCGGCGGAATGCTGGGATCGTAGTCGCGGATCAGCCTGATGCCGCGGCCGTCGATCTCGGCCTCCACGAGATTGCGCACCCGCTCCACGACTTCGTGGATATTGATGTCGCGCAAGGCGGGCTTTTTGCGGTGGCCGCCGAGCCGGTCGACGAGATTGCGCAGGCGGTCGGCCTCGGCGATGATGATATTGGTGTAGTCGGACAGCTCCCCATCCGGCAATTCCCGGGCGAGCAACTGGGCCGCGCCGCGCAAGCCGCCGAGCGGGTTCTTGATCTCGTGGGCGAGGCCGCGGACGAGTTCCCGGGTTGTCGCCTGGGTCGAACTGAAAGTCTGGTCGCGGCTGAAGCGCTGGGCGTATTCCAGGGAAATCATCTCAAGCAGGGCGAACGCTTCTCCTTCGAGGTCGAGGGGAGTGATGGTGTAGTCGAGCGCCACCGATTTTCCATGCGGCAGGCGCCAATCGACGAAGCGCTTGGTGAAGCCGGCGAATTCCCCGAGTGCCTGCCGCATCGCGTCGATATCTTCCACTCCATTGAGGACGAGCTCGCCGAGAAAAAGCCCCGCGGCCTTGCGGGAACTGATCGACAGCAGGTCTTCCGCGGCCGGGTTGATCCATTGGACGCGCAGCCCGGCATCGAGCAGCAGGACCGCCGTGGTCAGGCTGTCGAGCAGCCGCCTGTTGTCAATCCGCCTCTCCACAGGTTCCGATCCCGCGCAAGGCGATCAGCCGGGCGGACCCGGCCGCGAACCGCGGCCGGATCCGCGCATGGCCTAAGCGGCAAGCGCCTCCTTGGTGGAGCGGATGATCGCCGCGGCCACTTTGTATGGGTCGGCGTTGGAGGCCGTGCGGCGGTCTTCGAGCCGGCCCTTCCAGCCCGCCTGGACGGTGGCGACGGGAATCCGAATCGACGCGCCCCGGTCGGAAATGCCGAAGGAAAACACATCGATCGCCTGGGTTTCATGCAGGCCGGTCAGCCGCTGATCGTTGCCGGCGCCGTACACCGAGATGTGCCGGTCGATATTGCGGCCGAAGTTGTCGCAGATTTTGGTGAAGATCTCTTCATCGCCGGTTTCGCGCATCGCGCTGTTGGAAAAGTTGGCGTGCATGCCCGAGCCGTTCCAGTCGAGCTCCTTGCCCAGCGGCTTGGGTTCCCAGTTGACGGACACCCCGTGGCGCTCGGCGGTGCGCTCAAGCAGGTAGCGGCAGACCCAGGTTTCGTCGCCGGCCTGCCTGGCGCCTTTGGCGAAGACTTGGAACTCCCACTGCCCGGCGGCGACTTCGGCGTTGATGCCTTCCACGTTGATGCCGGCTTCGAGGGAGAGGTCGAGATGCTCATCGACGATCTCCCGGCCATGGCAGTTGTGGGCGCCCACCGAGCAGTAATACAGGCCCTGGGGGCCGGGATAGCCGCCGGCGGGAAAGCCGAGCGGGGCGTTGGTTGCGGGATCCCACAGGAAATACTCCTGCTCGAAGCCGAACCAGAAGTCGTCGTCATCGTCGTCGATGGTTGAACGGCCGTTGGAGCGGTGTGGGCTTTCATCGGCGTTGAGCACTTCGCACATGACGAGATAGCCATTGGCCCGGTCGGGATCGGGATAAATGGCGACCGGCTGCAACAGGCAATCCGAGTCGTCGCCGCTCGCCTGCTGTGTCGAGCTGCCGTCGAACGACCATTGGGGGCAGCCTTCGAGTGTGCCGTCGAAGTCTTCCCTGATCATCGTCTTGCTGCGCAGGTTCTGGGTCGGCATGTAGCCGTCGAGCCAGATGTATTCCAGTTTCGATTTCATTTTCCAACAGTCTCCTCAATCATGGATGGTGGCGCCGCCAGGCTGCTGGCGGCTTCGGTTATCATGGGTGCGCCGCGTCCCGGGTTGTGTCAGTCTGCGAGCAAGATGTGTGCCACGGGGTTGCATCGCAGTGTTTTGCCTTGTTCGGGTGCAAAGCAGACTCATTCGCGTGCAAAGCACTGGGAAAAGGCAGACATCATGCGCTTATTTGGTGCATTGCGCAAAATAATAGCACCCTGTTGGTGCATACTGTGAACCACACGCCTTTTTGCCCGTTTTCGGGGCAGCGCGAAATCCGCCCTTTATAGCCATCATGTTGTTTCTGGTCAAACTGTTTCCCGAGATGACCATCAAGAGCCGCCCGGTGCGCCGCCGGCTCACGCGGCTGCTGCGCCGCAACATCAAGTTGGTGCTGAACCGCTTTGGCGGGCGGCTGCGCGTGCGTGGCGAGTGGGATCTGATCGAGGTCGAAACCGATTCCCCGGAAATCGGCCCGCAAGTGCTGGAAAAACTGCGTCTGATTCCGGGCATCGCCAGGATTCTGGAGGTCCACAAACACCGGCTGCCGGATTTCGACGGCATCCTGGCCATCGCCAAGGCGCAGTACGGCGACGCGCTGGCTGGCAAGACCTTCGCCGTGCGCTGCAAGCGCAGCGGCCGGCACAGCTTCCGCTCGGTGGATGTCGAGGTTTTCGTCGGCGCGGGGCTGAAGCGGGAAACCGCGGCCGCCGGGGTTGATCTCGGCAATCCCGAGGTGCTGGTTGCGCTGGAAATCCGCCACGGGGACTTGTATCTCGTTCTCGCCGGCCATCCGGGTCTTGGCGGATTGCCCCTCGGCGGGCAGGGCACGGCGTTGTCGCTGGTTTCCGGCGGATTCGATTCGGCGGTTTCGAGTTATCTCGCCATGCGCCGGGGCGTGCTGACGCATTTCTGCTTCTTCAGCCTCGGCGGCGACCCGCATCATCTCGCGGTGCGGGAACTCGCGCTGTATCTGTGGCTCAGGCACCACAGCTCGCACCGGGTGAAGTTCGCCACCGTGCCCTTCGAGGCTGTGGTTCGCGAAATCCTGGAAAAAGTGGACAGCCCGCTGATGGGTGTCGTGCTCAAGCGCATGATGATGCGGGCCGCGGACCGCATCGCCGCCGAAGTCGGCGCGCAGGCGCTGGTCACCGGCGAGAGCGTGGCCCAGGTTTCGAGCCAGACCCTGGCCAACCTCGCCGTCATCGACAGCGCGGCGCAAACCCTAGTCATCCGCCCGCTCGCCACCATGGACAAGCAGCGGATTATCGATCTCGCCCGGGAAATCGGCACCGAGGCGTTTTCACGCCACGTCCCCGAGTACTGCGCGGTGATTTCCGACAAGCCAACGACGAAGGCGCGCCCCGAGCGCATCGCCCGGGAGGAGGCCCGCTTCGATTTCGCCCTGCTCGACCAAGCCCTCGCCGACGCCTCGATTCAAGGCATCGCCGAGCTGGTCGCTCCCGGGGTTTCCATCAAAGCCGGGGGCGGTGGGGAGGAAGTCGCGGTGCTGGCGCGGCCGGCGCCAGGGGACATCGTGATTGACATCCGCCACGAGTCGGAGCGGCGCGCCGGCCCCGGCGTGCCGGCGGCGGACGCGGCGCGGGTGCTGCGCATTCCCTTCTACCGCCTGAGCGGTGAATTCGCCCGGCTCGAAGCGGATTCGCGCTACCTGCTCTATTGCGAGCGCGGCATGATCAGCCGCCTCCACGCCGCCCACCTGCGCGACGCCGGCCACCACAACATCGCCGTGCTCGACCCCGGGTAAGTCAATTCATGCGGCAGTCCCCACCCCGCCAAGGAGATTCCGCCATCGCCACCGAGATTCTGCGACTTCGCGCAGAATGACGGGAAAAAACAGCGGCGCCACCCCTCTGTCGTCATTCCGCGCGGAATGACAGGGTGGGAAATCGCCGTCCTCACTGGCGGATACCGGGCAAATTGACCTAACATTGCGCAAGCATCTTGAAGGAAGCCGCCAGTGCAAGCGCTGTTCCCCGAATTGAAACCGTATCAGCGGCACAAGCTCAAGGTCTCGGGCCTGCATGAGCTGTATCTCGACGAAGCCGGCAATCCGGCCGGCATTCCGGTGGTCTTCGTCCATGGCGGTCCCGGCGCGGCCTGCGACGGCAATTCCCGCCGCTTCTTCGACCCGGAGCTGTACCGCATCATCACCTTCGACCAGCGCGGTTGCGGCCGCTCCAAGCCACACGGCGAACTGCGCGAGAACACCACCGGCGACCTCATCGCCGACATGGAAAAAATCCGCCAACACCTCGGCATCGAACAATGGGTGCTGTTCGGCGGCTCCTGGGGCGCAACCCTGAGCCTGCTTTACGCCCAGGCGCATCCGGGCCGGGTGACATCAATGGTGCTGCGCGGCATATTCCTCTGTCGCCAGCGCGACCTCGACTGGCTCTACCGCGACGGCGCGAGCCGGATCTTCCCCGATGGCTGGGAGGATTTCCTGCGGCCGATACCGGCCAGCGACCGCCACCGCCTGCTCGACGCCTACCACGAACGCCTCACCGGCGAGGACGAACTCGCGCGCATGGCCGCGGCCAAGGCCTGGGCAACCTGGGAGGGAAGCTGCGCCACCCTGCGGGTGGACCCGGGCGGCCTGGCGAAATTCACCTCGCCGCACCGGGCTTTGGCGCTGGCCCGGGTCGAGGCGCATTACTTCGTCAACAAGTGCTTCATCAAGGAAAACCAGATTCTCGACAACATGGAGCGGCTCGCCGATGTGCCCGGCCAGATCATCCACGGCCGCTACGACATGGTCTGCCCCCTCGACAACGCCACCCTGCTGCACCAGAGCTGGCCGGGCTCCGAGCTGTGCATCGTCCGCGAAGCGGGCCACTTCGCCACCGAACCGGCGATCACCGACTGCCTCGTCAAAGCCACCGACGAAATCGGCCGCGACCTGTCGCCGGTGAGCTAGAAGCCTGCGCCGCAGAAATTCACGCCCGCAAACACATGATCGTCCTCATCCAGCGCGTCAACTGGGCCCGCATCGCCATCGGGGGCGAAACCCATGCAGAAATCGGCAAGGGCCTGCTCGCCTTCGTCGGCATTGAACGCGACGACGGCGAAGCGGAAACCTCCCGCATGGTGAACCGCCTGCTGCGTTACCGCGTGTTCGCCGACGCCGAAGGCAGGATGAACCTTGACCTGCGGGCAATCGACGGCGAACTCCTGCTTGTGTCGCAATTCACCCTCGCCGCGAGCACCGCCAAGGGCCTGCGCCCCGGCTTCTCCAGCGCCAAAGCCCCGGCCGAGGCCGAACCGCTGTTCCAGAAAATGGTGCGAACCGCCACCACCCGCCACCCCGCCACCAAGAGCGGCGTCTTCGCCGCCAACATGCAAATCACCCTCGAAAACGACGGCCCCGCAACCTTCATCCTGCGCTGACCAAAGCCCGCCTTTGCCATTCTGCGCGAAGCGAAGTCGCAGAATAGGGCACCGGTCGCTTCCCGTCGGTGGCTGAATGCTTTCCCGGCTTGCGCCGGGCCCCTTTCAGCCACCGCCGCGCTCCCTCAGTGCGGGATTCCACCACAGCCTCTTCGTCATTCTGCGCGGAGCGAAGCGGAGTCGCAGAATCTCACAGGAACCCCTCCCCCCGCCGTTGCCGGCAAAAAACTTTCGCCAGAAATCGCGCATTCCGCAGGTTTTTGTCCTACACCTTTATACGCAGCCTGCGGGCAAGGCAAGAGCCGCCCTCCCGTAAACCATCATCCGGGGGCGTCGCCCGCCCGAACGGCCTGCCTCCCCTGGTGTTGGAGGTGTTGACCTACGGCACAGGGCGACGGCCACGCTGAACGAACAAGGGCAGGGTACGCCTCAAACAAGAATTCTGCCCGTCCCACAAAAACTTCCAAAATTTACCCAATTTAGGGGGCGCGCGCTTGCGCCCCCGTACATATCTTCTGACCTGACTTCCCTAGAGTTGATATCCAGCAGGAGATTAGATCGGTTCCAATGCGCGCAATTTTGGAGATATGGCCAGATTGAGTGGCACTGGTTTGCATCTTACTGACTTCAGCTCACAGGAATAACTGTCACGGTAATCTGGATTACATGGCGACTTTGATTTCTGTAATAAATCGGTCTCAAGTCCTCCAACGACTACAGTGACTCGAAACCTACCCATGAGGAAAGATCATGAAAACTGAACTAACTAGTTCTTGTCCGTAAACTCCGTTTTCTGATCGATCCATCGTTCGTCGATTCGGCCCGATTCGCGGCGATGGGGAGTCCGCGGGGCGGATTTGCCCCCATGCGGCAAGGGTTCGCGGGATTTCCGGCTTGATCCGGCGGCATGGGGCCGATCACTCCATGACAGGGCCGAAGCCGCCCCCCGGCGGGCGGTTCCGGTACTGGAATGTTCGTTTCGGAGCGTTTTTGAAGGTCTATCCGGGCCGCAGCCGGGCGATGCGCACCAGGTTGTGCGCCAAGACCGCGGATTGCACCCAGGCCTTGAAGCGCGCCAGACCGCGCCAGCGGCAGCGACCGAGGCCAAAACAGCGCTTCAGCCAGGAGATGCCCGCCTCGACGCCCGCGCGGAAGCGCCGGAGCCGGTCGAAGACCCACGGCGAGGGCGTCATGTCCGCCTCTTTCAGTCCCCGCTTCTTGCTGAACACCGCATGCTCCACACCCATCTCCTTGGCGCGCTTCAGATTGTCCGCGGAGGCGTAGCCGCCGTCGAAGGCGGCATGGGTCGGGGGCTTGCCGTAGTGTTCCCGGTGCCGCTCCAGCATCGGCAGGCAGCGCGCGCTGTCCGCCGGGTTGCCGGACTCCACCACGACGTCCAGCACCAGGCCGCTCCGCCCGGTGGCCAGGTTGATCTTGTGGCCGTACAGCGTTTCCCGCCCGCCCTTGCGGATGATGTCCGTGTGGGGCTCGAACAGGCTGACGATCTTTTCCGCGGCCGGCACGTTCTCTTCCAGCAGGACGCGCCGCGCGGTCTGGACCGCCACCGCCTTCAGCAGGGGCGCGTGGTGGTCGGCGCATTCCAGCCACCCGGCGGCCCACGGCGCCCCCGACCCCGCCACCACCGCGCGCGCCGCGTCCAGGTCGCCAAGCGTGTCGGCGGCGATCCGCAGCAGCCGCCGGTACAGCTTCGCCCGCGCCTCCCTCCCCCGCTTCGTCCGTATCTCCAGACAGCGCCGCTTGGCCGCCCGGCGGCGGTCGCGGCAGGGAACGGCGGTCTTGCCCAGCCGCTTCCGGGCTTCCGCCAGCAAGTCCGCCAGCACGCGCACGCCGTCGCGCAGCAGGCGGCTGTCCGACGGCGCCAGGATATGCGTTTCCACCGCGGTGCTGTCGACGCGCATCCGGTCGCCGGTTTCCAGCCCGTCCTCCCGCGCCGCGGCCAGCAAACAGCGGTTCACGCGCTCCCAGGTTTCCGCCGACACCGCCCCGACCGCCGCCTGCAAAGCGGATTTCCCCGGCGGCGGCGCCCCCGGCCGCGCGAAACGGCGCGCCGACAGCGAATCCACCAAGGCGAACGCCAGCCCGCGCCAAGTCTCGCCGCGCAGATGTTTCAGCACCGCGCAGCGCAGCACCGTCTCGCAGCTCAAACCGGAACGGCCCCGCGCGGACTGCGCCCCAAGATCGGCGGCCACCGCCCCGAGCAGCCCGGGATGCGCGTCGAGCCAGTTCGAGATCGACTCCAATTCCGCGCCCAGGGGGTGGCCGACGGGATCGGGTTCGAATAGACTTGTCTGTGTCGTGCGCTTGAGCCGCATGGCATCCTCCGGTGTTTTGGTGTGTCTTCGTTTTGACTGGAAACCATCACAAAGATACCCAAAACGCCGGATTCTTTCCAGCAATTTCCGCTATTTATTCAAGAAAATCAAATGGTTGGGAGTTTACGGACAAGAACTAACTAATGTAACCGTTGCAACACTTTTATTAGTATTGCTGATCCTATTAGAATCTCCTTATAATGAGTCTATAGCACTGGATATACCTACCAGTACTGGCTTACGGGGCAAATGTTATGACATGCTCAAAAGTAGTTATCAGGAGAAAATAGATCGCATAAATCGGATGGAGAAAAAGCAGGTAGGCGAGCTAAATGAAGAAAGAGAAGATTGGATTGAGCGGCTTACGGAGAGCTGGGAAGAAGCGCCAGACTTAGAGACCACGCTAAACCCTCTTAATTATCTGGGCAGGCGCAAAAATTGAAGAATGAACATTGGAAGGAATACTGGCATTTGTCAATTTCGTTTATGATGACGCAATTGAATCGGCGCAGAGCGAATACGTACTTCCACGCCTGAAAGTAGAGAAGGATACGAAAGCGGGCTATCAATTTTGCGTTGCCTTGCCGACCAGTTTTTCTGATGAAAAGGAATACTACAGTGAAGATGAGGATGAGAATGATCAGGAAAGCAAGATTGATCCGGATGACAGTATTGAAATTACACAGCGTGAAGAGGAATCAGACCAATATATGGATTTCTAGTTCTTAGTTCTCGTTATGCATCTATTGACAGAATGTACACTATTTGTTACGCTTCACTCATTTTTGATCGAACTTTGACTCATTGGAGGATGAAAGGTGAATAAGTTTATTTTGTTAATGGCGCTTCTTTTTATCGCGATTATTTCCATATCAATTGTTGTTTTTCAGACATCAGGTCGCCATTTTGATTTGCAAATAAAGGAGCATGATAAAGCAATTATTGAAGATCTATCTGCTGTGCCCGTAAACCAGTATATTCAAGGAAATGAATTAGATTTTTATCTAGCAACGCTCGAAGAAAACAAATTTGAAGTCAATAATCCAATTTCTTTGAAGGAGATCGAATCCGGGCTAGCCAACATTAGCTCTCTTGAGCAGGGAGAATATGTGTACGAGGAAAGATGGGCAGAGTTTGTCGATTCACTAGAGTTATCTCCGCAAGCTAAAGGCAGGGTTAGGGATTTGTTGGTTCGAAGTACCGCACATAACGATGAGCTAATACAATTGCTTGCTGCAGACAAGATAGATCAAAGCCAAATATACGAAAATTGGATTACGGAGGACGAAATAGCGGAAGCTCTTCAAAGTTTCTTGCCAGCAGAGTTAGTGCGAGACTATTTAAATGAGCATTGGAAGCACGTTGGGTCATTCGCGGAAGATATGCTCGCGTGGCAATCCCAAAAATTTTTGAATAGGGAAGTAGGCATTTTGGAAGCCTCCGGTCTCGATAACCTATCACTTGTGCGTACTTTTATCGAACAAGGTGTGGATCTAAATATGGTTTCATTGGACGGCAGTGAAACTCCCTTGCTCAATGCTGTAAGCCACAAGAATAGTGAGATGGCACAGCTTCTGCTCGCCAATGGTGCAGACCCTAATCTGTCAACAATGGACGAATTTCTGGTTACACCTATTGACGCTGCTGTATCAAAAGGAGATATTCAAATGATTCGTTTGTTGGTAGAAAACGGAGCAGATATTGAAAAAGCATCGAATGGTTGGATGCCCCTCGAAACGGCAGCTTTTCGCGGTCGAACCAAAGCCGTTGCCGAGTTGTTGGCCCTCGGCGCGGACGCTACCAGCCAAGCTGGCTCCAAGGCGCTTTCTTGGGCGATAAGATATGATGATATAGCTATGGAGCAAATGCTCATCAAAGCTGGTGCGATGGAAACTAATGCAACTAAGCACGCAAGGCTAGCGCAAGCTGCTCGCAGGAAAAATGGTATATGAATGTTATAAGTGCAAACATTACTTGCTGGCGCGACAGTTTCGACTTCCACCGTCGCGCGTCGCGCGGGGAGTATTGGTGGTTTTGGATGACTTATGTCATTTTTCTCAGCACAGCGAATCTGATCTCTAATCTGACCGCTACTTTTGTGATGGTCCTATTCGCATTGCCGACTTTATCCGCAACTTGGCGTCGATTACACGACACTGGCAGAAGCGGATGGAAGCAGTTTTGGGCATTGACCTTTTTCGGCATTCCATTTGTCCTCTGGTGGCTTACACAGCCGAGCCAGCAAGGTGAAAACCGCTACGGACAGCCTCCCTAGTCTATCAGATTTTGAGTGGCGCAAGATTCTATCAATTAGAATACTCATTGGGGTTCTTTACAGCCAAATGCGGGGCGAGCAGCTAATCTTCTCCAAACTTGGCGTTCTCCGAAAAATTCGCCCATGCCAGATCGCATGAACCCCACTGTATTACGCTCGCAAATCATCTCAATGGACGACACACCTTCTACGACCGGTGTCGGATTGGCCTCTCTTTGCGGAGAATTCTGCTGCGCTAAGGAGAAGCGAAAAATAGAGACATGTTCAAGCGGATCGACCGAATTTCTTGTTGTTTGATTTCCGCTTTGATTTATGGATACTTCGTATATCTTTTCGCAATGATAGGATGAGTCAGTCACAGTTTGAAAGCAACAACTGCGAAATCGGAGACCGGCCATGAGAACGCTGTTGACGCTACTTCCCGCCACCGCCGCTTTGGCGGTGGCAATTTTCGTCCTCGTGCCCAGCTCTCCGACTGTCTCCGGGCCGGAGACGGTCGACGACCCTGCGACCGCCGAAACGATGATCGGCGAGCCCAAGCTGAATGATGAGCATGTGCGGATTGGCCTTGATGCCGGCCTGTCCCTTGAGGCCGCCGAGGAAATCGCCCGCTATGTCGAGTCTCCGGGCGAAATCAGCGCCACCGAGTTCATGGAGCGCATCGTGGGCATCGCCGAAGACAACTTGCGGTCGAATCCGGCGACCCTGCCAAATGCCGTGGAACTGCGCCTCCGGGAGACGGCGATGGAATTCGGCGACCGCATGTATGAAGAAAAATGGGGCGAGTTCGTCTCCGGCTTGGGATTGCAAGACCCCGGCATCGTGCGGCGGATGATCACCGAATGGGAAGCCCGCGGGCGCGAAATCAATGACCTGTTTCGCGCCGGCGAAATGAACAGGGAAGAGTACGTCGCCGTCAGGCCGTCGATGGAGGGCCTGTTGGAAGGGCTGCGGCCCCACCTCGCCGCCGGACAGCTTGCGGAGATTGAGGCCAACCACGAAGCGTGGCTGGAGTACGGCGCGCGGCAACGGGCCGCGGCTTCTCAGTACTACCAAGAAGCGGGCTATCGCTCCGGGGTCTACGGCGCGGTCAATCTCGGCGACTTGGATTTGGCCCGCGAGCGGATTCGCGCGGGGGAAGATGTCAACGCCGCGACGCTCGACAACCGGTGGTCTCCGCTGTTGCTGGCCGCGTACAATTGGGGATGTCGAAATGGCCCGCTTGCTGATCGATTCGGGCGCCAACACCAACTGGACAGCCGCGGACGGCTCCAGCGCGCTGACGGACGCGGCGTTGAACGGACATGACGACATGGTCCGGTTGCTGCTCGAAGGGGGCGCCGATATGGATTACGAGCACCCGGAGATTACGGGCCAAACCGCGCTGGTTCAGGCGGCGCAGCAGAATCATACGCATGTCGTCGAAACCCTGCTCGGCGAAGGTGCCAGCGTGGATGGCATGACCGGCGAATTGGCGCTTTCCTGGGCGCGGGATTACGGCAACAGCGAAATGGAGCGGATGCTCCGCGATGCCGGCGCTGGCGGCTTGTTGGAACGCATGTTGCGCTGAGGCGAAACGATGAATCGAGATCTGTTGAGGCGAATCGACCGAATTACAACGTGGTCGCTTTCCGCAATCGGCTATGGTGGCATAGCTTTTCTCATCGCCTTGGCGATTTACATTGAACTGGACTTGCCTTGGCCCCCTTTCGGTTGAAGTGAATCAGTCGCCGTCGATAAAGAATATATCAACCAGAAACTCCCCTGGCGGGTAAATGGACACATGAACTTGAGAGCGGCGTCCTTTCTTATCTTTGGCGTAATCACGCTGTTAGCACTGATCGTTGCGCTTCGAGATTCCCGGAACTCGGTCGTCGGCGCGGGACTCCAGAAAACATACAATCCCGAGGAATTGGAAGGTTTATTCAATCCGCCGACAACGGTCGAGCTGGAGCGGTCCATCGCTGAGCGCCGGACTCAGCCTTTCGACGCTTACGCTTATGCCAGCCGGAAGTATGACGAAGATGGCTGGCCCGAGCTCGTGGACGAAATGGGCTTGGCCCCGGAGGATGCGCGGCGAATACGTGATTCCTGGATCGCATTGGAGGCCAGAAAGTCAGAATTGGACGATATGTTTACGCAAGGCCTTGTTGATTCGTTGACTGCCGGAACCGAAATAACCGACGCAGAAACGCGTTTTCTGTCACAAGTCTCCGAAATACTTTCGCCGAGTCAACTGGTGGAACTGGAGAATCACGAGCGCCAAATCTTGGTGGAGAATGCCACGCGAATCCAAGCAGAGTATCAGGAAATGATCGACGACGGCTACACCGGTATCGTGGTGGCCGCGAGTCGCGGAGATTTGGCCTCGGTGCAAGCGTACCTGGACTCGGGTGCCGATCCAAATCGGTTGACTGCCAATGGGGAAACGGCCCTGCACAATGCCGCGTGGTATAACGAAACAGAGATTATCCGGCTACTGCTAAACGCGGGCGCGGATGTGAACCTGACCATGCCGGGAGGCGACAGTGTATTGCGTGCTGCGGCACGTTGGGGTCATGTGGATGCGGTTAACCTGCTGATCGCGGCCGGTGCGGACGTGAATTACCATCGCGAACCTTTGCCCGTGGCGACGGCGTTGACAGTAGCCGCCAGAAGTGGAAGCACAGATACCGTCAAGGCACTGCTGGAAGCGGGCGCCGATGCCACCGGCCCCGCGGGCAGGGCATCCCTGGCCGAAGCCGTATATCTAGGCAACCGTGAAATGGAACAACTGCTCATCGAGGCCGGCGCGGAACAAAGCACTTCCGCCGCCGCCGCCCGGCGATTCAGAGAGTTGGGTCGCCGCTTGGGCTTGGTAGATGATTGATGTGACTGCTCCTCAATTCCTTCGGTCAGATTGCCTGTCGCAGTTACATATGGGCCCGCATCGCCATCGGGGGCGAAACCCATGCCGAAATCGGCAAGGGCCTGCCCGCTTTCGTCGGCATTGAACGCGGCGACGGCGGAGCGGAAACCTCCCGCATGGTGGACCGCCTGCTGCGTTACCGCGTGTTCGCCGACTCCGAAGGCAGGATGAACCTTGACCTGCGGGCAATCGACGGCGAACTCCTGCCCGTGTCGCAATTCACCCTCGCCGCGAGCACGGCCTGCGCCCCGGCTTCTCCGGCGCCAAAGCCCCGGCCGAAGCCGAACCGCTGTTCGAGAAAATGGTGCGAACCGCCACCACCCGCCACCCCGCCACCAAGAGCGGCGTTTTCGCCGCCAACATGCAAATCACCCTCGAAAACGACGGCCCCGCCACCTTCATCCTGCGCTGAGCAAAGCCCGCTGTTCCGCATCCGGGCGCCAACCGCCATCACCGCGCACAGTGAAGCCGGTGAGATTCTGCGCAAGCGCAGCGGAGTCGCAGAATCTCACCGGAAACCCTCCCCCGCCGTTGCCGGCAAAAAAATTTTCGCCATAAATCGCGCATTCCGCGGATTTTTGTCCTACACCTTTATACGCAGCCTACGGGTCGGGCAAGAACCGCCTCTCGGGTAGATCAATCCCCAGCCATGCCACCCGGCGAACTTGTCAGTATCTACCCAAATTTGGGGGCGCGGGGCCGCCGCTCGAACTCATACACTTCGAGCCCATGATGAGCCGCAACAGGACATAGGTAAAGAAAGAAGCCATGGCAACCACTAAAACACGTGGCAACGCTGCCTCAAAGAAACTGAGCGAGACTATGGAATTGCTTGAATCGCTTGCCGAAACTCTCGAATCCAACGGCTCGCGCATTGTGTGGCTTGATGTCCAGCAGCGCGTCCTCAAATCAACCGGATCAGCTCAACACGTGTTGGGGGAAGCCGGGGTAACATACGAAATCGATCAGCCTATGGTAGTCCGTAACAAGCAGGAAGATCGCGAACTCAAAAAGATTCTGCGGCGCGCTCTTCCTCCAATCGGGGCGATAGCCACAGCTGGCTCAGTCATCGTAACGCGCCCGAATGGCCTGCCTCCCCTTGTTCTTAGCGTGACACCCGTAAGCAGTGACGGAAACGACCATCCGGCATCGCGGGTCGCCGCGCTGCTGTTGATCTCCGATCCTCAACACGGATTCGAGATCGATCCCAAAATCATTCAGAGCGCCTTCGGCATCACTTGGACTGAGGCGAAGGTAGCCGTGGATCTTGCCCACGGCAAGACTGTGCGCGAAATAGCTACATCAACCGGCCGCGTGGAAAGCACAGTTCGATCTCACGTCAAGCGGATTCTGGCGAAAAGGGAGTTGTCGCGACAGGCGGATTTGATTCTGGAAGTTTTGAGTTACGGCATCGGGCGACGGCCCGGCTGAATAAATCGAAGATTTCGCGCCCGTTCTTGAGCTAAAGTTAAGCAAGCAAATTCAATCAGCCATTCAAAGTAATCGCACCTTTTTGATTTAAATTCGCGCCCGCAATGGATCCAACAACAACTCCCAGATCTTTCTAGTTTCAAGAACTATATGCGCGTTTAACGTCATACCTGCCTGTAAGGCAAAACGTTCACCATAGGCTTCAACATACTGCGTAGGCACATTGACCAGCAAACGGTATACTGGCTCGGCAATACCAAGTGTAACGGGCAACTCACTTGGCGCAAAAACCGTTCTTGATATAGATTTCACTGTTCCCTCAATTGCGCCAAAACGCTGAAAAGGAAAAGCGTCGAATCGTAAGCGAACAGTATGGCCTTCTCGAATGAATCCAGCACCACGAGTGGGGATGAACAGTTCAGCCTCAAGAAGGCTTCCCTCGGGCAACAAAGCGACAACCAATTGTTGGGGATGCAAACTTTGCCCAATAGCAACTGGTAAAGTCGCGATACGTCCGGCTACAGGCGCTTTCATTACCATAGATTCTTGACCGGCAACTTGCGCCAACTGGGCCCGCGATCCCGACAGTCGCTCCCGCAATTCAGAAAGCGCGGATTCTTGGCGCATGGGTAAGCCACTGAGCCGGTTTCGCAACGTACTTATCTCTCCTTTCTTGATCTCAATTCGCTGATCCACCTGGGTTGTGCTCTGTCGCAAAACTAGCACTGCTTCCGATTGCAAATACGCATCGAGCTCAGGAGCTGCCCCTTGATTAACAAGCTGTTCGTATCGTTCCAGTGCATCTTGCGCAGCTCTTGTTCGCTCATCCAGCACTTGCCGCTGCTCATTTAGGGAAACTAGCTCCTGTCGGGCCGACTCGATTCGCCCTTCAATTTCCCTAGCTTCCTGAATAAAACGTTGTTCGGTTAACGGGAATTGTTTTTCCTGCTCAACGATTTGCGCCTCAAGTTCCGCCAAGGCTATCTCATATACACCTTCTCCATCAGTGAAAGCGGTATCCAGGTCCAAAGTAACCATAGATTCATTCTTACTGACTATCTGACCTTCCATTACGTGAACAGCCTCCACAATGCCAAGTTGCGGTGAGACAATCCGCACAAGGCCTCTATCAGGCTTGAGCCATCCCGAAACGATCTCCTTTCGCGCGTAGCCACCGAAAAGAAGTACCAAAGCGGATGATGCCACTATAGCTAAAATCAGCCAAGTGATCCACCATATAGATAACGGTATGGAGAGAGAAACTTTGCCGAATAACCGGCTTTCCTTGCGTTCCACAACCTGTCTGCGAAAAAGTTCCATCATGCCCCTTTCGTCGAATTTTCCTGAATATCCGCCCAGCCAATTCGCGTTCACTTCTGGACTTCGTATTCTATCAGTGTCCCGTCCTTCATCATGTATGCCCGGTGAGCCCGCTTCAATAGCTCAGAGCCATGAGAAATGATGACCCGCGTGATGTCCATCCGTGAGAGAACATCGGCTATTTGACATTCCGCAGACGTATCCAAGCTGGCGGTGCCTTCATCCAAGAAAAGGATGCGCGGTCGGTGATAGAGTGCGCGCGCCAGCATGATCCTTTGCCGCTGTCCACCGGACAGGGCGGACCCCATATCGCCAACTGTGGAGAGGTAATGCATAGGCATCCGGCTGATCTCTTCATGCACCTGAGCTAGCTTGGCGCTTTCGATCACGCGCTCCATATCAATCTGCGGATCAAAGCTCGATATATTGTCGGCAATCGAACCCGATAGCAAATGATCATCTTGCATAACCACGCCTGCTGCTGCCCGCCAATTGCGCAAGCCAAGATTGCAAAGCGGCAAGCCATCCACCTTGACGTCTCCCGATTCAGGGTTTAACAAACCTAAGATAATTTTCAAAAGAGTTGTTTTGCCGCCACCCGAAGAGCCGTTGATCACAATGAACTCTCCCGACTCAACCGAAAGGGAAAGATTTTCGAACAAGAACGGTTCATTCCGACCATATCGAAAGCTGACTTGTTCAAGATCAATCCTTCCTTCTATCCGCTTGATCTCTGATTTTGGGGCTTCCAATCCTTCTTCTCTTTTTGACTGTACGATATCCGATAGTCGCTCTAGGTGCAAGTCAAGCATGCGGAACTCAATGTCCTTATTGATAAGCCCTTCCGCCGTAACGGCGAAATGTTGCAGATAAGACATGAATGCAAAAAGCATCCCAATACTAATATCCCCGGCAAGAATGAACTGTGCCCCAAAATAGACCACCAATACTGTTTGCAACCCGAACAGTACGCCAGATGCGAATTGACCACCGATTTCTAGTCGACCGTTAGCCAGACCCGCATTTATCACTTCCGAGTAGATATTTCGCCAAGAGTTCTCGCGTTCGACTTCCCTGCCAAACAGCTTGATAGCGCGGGATGCTCTGATGGTTTCGATAGTATGCGTATCCTCTACCGTGAGCTTGGCAATCAGTTCCTCCTGACTATGGCGCATAAAAGGAAACAAGAGTAATGAAATCGCCATGTAAGCCAATGTGAAACTGATTGCAATGAATGTCAATTTCCAGCTATACAAAAACATGAGTGCTATGGTAGAGATCAACATTGCCCCGTCAATAAGAGCTGCCACCACACTTTGGGTTAATGCGGTTTGAATTGGTTGAATTGATCCGATTCTTGAAATGATATCTCCAGTATGCCGTTTCTCAAAAAAGTCCGCCGGCAGCCGAATTAGATGCCGCAATATGTTGCCGGCCATCTGAAAAGTCATTGATTGCCCCAACAGGAGAATCACCCAAGATCGCAATGCCTCGGTTGCCGCGCTTAGCAAATACAAAAGTCCAAAACACACCGCGAGAAGGAATAGTAGCCCGGTGTCGAAACTAGTAACAGCCTCGTCTATTACAAGTTGGAGATAGAATGGTGAAGCTAGGGCAAACGTTTGGATGATGAACGATAAGACTAGGATCTGCGCGAGGGATCGCTTCAGGCCCGTCAGGCGCGTCCACAGACTTCTGATCTTCGTCTTAGGTCTAGCCTTGATGGGCTTAAAGTTGGCGGCTGGGATCAATTCCAGAGCGACGCCGGTGAAATGTTCGGAGATCGCGGACAGTGAGTATATGCATCGACCTTGAGCTGGATCAAAAACGATGTACTTATTGCGCTTAATCTCTTTCAATACTACGAAGTGATCCAAATCCCAATGAAGAATTGCCGGTAAAGAGATGTCCTTGAGACGTTTCGGTTCCAGCCGCAAGGCTCGAGAGCTAAACGCGAGATGCTCGGCAATTGCCATCAAATCCGAAAGCCGAACACCCTTGAGTGATGCGCCGAAGCGCTGACGCATGGTATTCAGGTCGGTCTTGTGCCCGTGGTGCCATGCAATCATCGTCATTGAGGCTATGCCACATTCTGATGCTTCGCTTTGCAGAAAAAGTTTCAATTTTTTCTGTTTATTCAGTTGAACAGCAGAATTAGAATTGCTTGGATAGCATTGTGCAGAGCGTGAAATAGAAATACATAAAGAGTTGGGTTCCCGCACTTTTTCTCGTACTCAATTATGGCGATAAGAGTGAGGCATAATGAGCCTGGAACCCTTATAAATGCATTGATAAGCCAGTAAGAAAAATCTGCATATTCTAATCCATGAGTGGCGGAAAAAATCAACGAAGTTAGAATGAAAGATGACACCCAACTGTTTGTATTGAAAATCCATTTTGTCACCCTTTTTAGAACAACTAGGAGAAATATTTGAAACACAATCGTTTCTATAAATGGCCCAATGAGAATGAACAAAATTAGTGAATAAGCTAAATTATTTGAGAAAAAAAATTCAATTTCATATGGCAAATATTCAGCATGAGCTGAAGGGTATATGTAGAAAATCAGTGTATCGATAGTAATTTGAAAAATTTGAGCAATTGCAAACAAAATTACCAAGTACTTTAACCTAGAATACTGGTCCATTCTGGCGATAAGCTTTTCCATAAAATTATTCTCTATACAATAAAAATTCAAAATGGAGATAGACGAATCCATCTCCATTTTGAAAAATCAGATTACCATTTTTTCGAGTATAGCGCAGTAATCGGTAATCTGATGTCAGTATCCGTAGCGCTTCTTGTATCGCTGGGCGTCGTAGTTGGCTCTAGCAGTGCCATATTTGTCGACAGCGTCCATAATGGAGCTGCCCCACCTACCCCATGCATAGTCTACGGCTCGCTCAACTATAACGATGGCCCAGCCCCGCCAACCGCCGCCGCGATATTCCGGCTTTCTTGGCAATCCGCGAGTATTTTGACCACCCCCAATCATCTCGATCTCTTCAAGGGACAGCTCTCTTATCACGCTGTCCGCCACGCCTTCGAGCGTAATCATTGCGTTCATTTTTATCCTCCTAAGGATCAAATTTCTTCCGACCGCTTTCTGCAATCAACTTGCCATTCAGTAACAATGAAAATCCAACGGTATAGGGATTTCGCTTGTAACCAAAATGGCCCAACCGATGTTAAGCCTCCTCCGCCCTCGGTCAACTTTTATTTTTGGAAAAATCCTCAATTTTCGGTACAATTTGGCAATTATACAGCTCCGGGAAGTCGTTGGATGCCGACAAAGCGAATGTTAGTCCACGACAAGCAGGAAAATCGCGAGGGTCAGGCAGGAACCGCCTCTGCCGCGAATCGTCATCCGGGGCGCGGTCGCTGCCGACCATGGCGAGCATCCTGTGGCTCGATTTCCGGCAGCGCGTCGTGAAGTCGAGCGAGTCGGCCCGGCATGTCTTGCGGGAAGCCGGAGTGACATACACCGCCAATCGGCCAATGGTCGTCCGCAACGAAGAGGAAAATCGCGAACTCCAGCAAGTTCTGCGAAACGCCCTCGCGCCCGCCGGAGTCGCAGGTCGCCGCGCTGGTGTTTGCCTACGGCACCGGGCGGCGGCCACGCTGAACGAACGCGGGCAGGGCACGCCTCAAACGAGAATTCTGCCCGTCCCACAAAAAACTTCCAAAAATTTACCCAATTCAGGGGGGGGGGGGCTTGCGCCCCCGCGCATATTTTCGGCCTCAAACCTGAGAACGGGTTTTCGCCGCTTTCTGGGAAGGAGAGCAATTCAGCAGCAACTGTATGGGAGTGCTTAAAATGAAAGAGATTGTCTCACCCACCGCGACTACCACAGCCTTGATTAGATTATTGTCTGTGGTATTCTTCTTCGGCAGGAGTACGGATGGAGTGATCGAGGCTCAACGTTCCTAGAGCTTCAGCGCACCGTCGTTCGCGGCATCGTCCGAAGTGGGTGCTTGCTATGATGCCGCAGTATTGGCTTGGGAACAAACGAAAGCCTATCATTGGAATCAATACATAAGTGTTACTCGCGCTGCTAGCACGGATGAAGCCCTTGTGATAGGCGCAATCACGGCGGGTTATGGCGCGACAGCGACAGTCCTGCCGCCACCGTGGAATATCGCCGTTGCAATCACTGGTGGCTACAAAATTTGGAGGGTGACGGAGTACTATGATGGAGTAAGAACCGATGCCGCCGCTTACTATGACTTGAATATGGCTGCCCTGACTCATGTTGCGCAGGACTCCCTGCAGGGATGCGACGATGTGCATCTGAATGGAGGGGATCCAGAAAACGCGGCTGATAATTACACTGCGGGGAGTTCTGGTGGAATTTCCATTATAGGCGGCTCACGGAGCATCGGAGGAATTCCATCGGGGCGAGTGCATGTGGACGGCCCTTTTTGATCTGAGGGAAAACATGAATTTTCATAGACTGGCAATTGCGGGGCTTGGTGTTCTCCTGGTATTGGGCTTGGGTTATTTTCCGCTGCGTGAAAGCAGGGAATCGCCAGAGCCGCCGGTTTTTGCATCCCAATCCACGGACAATTCGCCGGGGAATTCCAGCGACTTCCGTGTTGACATCCAGCCAAATGGTGGACCAGCGCTTTCTTATTTGAATTTCGGTGAAGTCGCCGCCGACTTGTCGGGCCTGACCCGGGAAGAGCTTGTCGAGCGGTTCAATCCAAGGCCCCGGGCACCGATGAGTTTCGCCGAGGCGATTGGCGGCGGGGATCCGCTTGACCGGGCCGGGGCGATTTACGGGATGAGGTGGAAAGGTTTCGTGGAATCCCTGGATCTGTCCGATGCGGAGCTTGGCCGGGTGAGGGAAGTGTTTGTCGCCCACGAGGCGCACGCGGTCGCCCGGCGCAACCACGGGCAGCTCGCGGCGGCGCTGGGGCGGCTGCTGGTCGAAGCCGGCGCCCCGGGCGACATCTCCACAATCGTGGCGCGCGAATTCAAAGAGATCGACCGCCGCCTCGGCGTGGTTAATGATTGATGCGGGTTATTGCGCCCTACCGGCAGGCTGATGAAGAAGCCATGTATACTGCTACTGGCCACCTTGGTATGTAGGAGGTGGGGGCCCCAAAATTTTTCGGCTGTAGCCAACTATCAGGGAGATTCTAATTACATGTTTACGCTAGCACGATCAGGGGTGCTATTTTCAGCGCTTATTGTGAGCGCTTCCGTCATCGCGCAGGATTTGGGGCCACGATATGCGGAGCTTAACTGGACGCTTGAAGAGTATCAAACGCGATGCATCCCGATCTGGTCCGAGGAAATGCTTGAGATAGCGGTTGTAGATGGAGGATGCACAGTCGCGGAATTCGGCGAAATAGCTCAGATTGATGGTTTCAGCATTTACTACGCTCTATACAATGATGATAAGAGATTCCTGCCCGAATATTTGGAAGCGGATGATGATCGAGATGTCTGGATTCAGAATTTGCGCGCAAGCGAGAACTGGGTCACGGAATCAACCGCCCTTGTGCTTTTCCAGATTGGTCCGGGAACTCAAGATCGTCCAACTATTTTCCACTTGAGAAAGCAAGAAAGGCCAAGCGGATTCACTCAGGTTGAAACATTTTCCATCCCAGAAATTATTCAAACCGATATCGGCCCTGTAATGTACCTTCGTGGGTTCGGCTGTTGCGATGGCATGCAACAATACGTTTTTGATGAATACTTGCTTTGGCGAGATCATGAATGGCTTAAATTGGATCCACATGCTTGGTTCCAAAACTCGCATGATCCCCTGCGCTTGCCCGCTGGATATTCGCTGAATGGCATTGGCAATCTCTTCTTCCAGTCGCTGAAAAAACTGATTTATGACGCCTCTGTTTGGGGGCCAGATGATCCCAATTGTTGCCCAAGCGGGGGCGATGCGCGAATTCATTTTGAATGGGATGATTTGACACTTCGGATTTCGAGCTTCGATTTAGTCCTCAATTGAAGCTGTGGACGGAAAGTTCAAGTTACGACAATAATTGAGTAGTGCCCCATATCAATACATTGGTATCGACGGCGATTTTCAATTTTCCCCCGCCCAGCCTTGCGCGGCGATCTCCTTGATAGCCAAAGGACTCGCTCCCTCCCCGGAGAGGCAGCCGATAAAATCAGCGAGGTTGCCTTCTTCGCGTGCGGCCCTCACGACGACTTTGCCGTGGGGCAGCTGGTCGACTTCAATCTTTTGGCTTGGCTCGATCCCCAAATGGCGCAGCAAGCTTTTCTTAAGCGTCACTTGGCCCTTCGCGGTAATTGTCAGTGTGGTCATTGTCGTTTTTCCACCGATTTGCATCATCGCCGAGAAATGTAAGGTTGGATAGCCTTACCGTCAAGTATAAAAACAACTCGGCTGCGATGCCCGCGCGGGTGTCCTCCAACTTGCCCGGAATTCGGGAGCTTTCAGGTGGCGGGCTCTTCCCCGGCTTCTTCTTTCTGCCGTTTGCGGGCCATTTTGCCGGCTATGATGCCAAGCTCGAACAGGGCCCACATGGGCAGCGCCAGCATTGATTGGGTGAAGGGGTCGGGCGGGGTCAGCAGCATGGCGACGACGAAGCAGCCGACGACGACGTAAGGGCGCTTCTTCGACAGCGTCTCCGGTTCGGCTAGGCCCGCCCAGATGCAGAGATAAACCGCGATGGGGATTTCAAAGGCGAGGCCGAAGGCGAGGAAGATCGTCAGCGCGAAGCTGAGGAAGCTGCTGATGTCGGGGGCGACCTGGATGCCCTCCGGGGCCACCGAGATGAAGAAGCGGAACACGATGCCGAACAGCACGTAGCGCGCGAAGGCGATGCCGGCGTAGAACAGCACCACGCTGGAGATGAACAGCGGAATGGCGAGGCGTTTTTCGCTCTTGTACAGGCCGGGGGCGATGAACGACCACATCTGGTAGAGGATGAAGGGCGCGGCGAGGAACACCGCGGCGTAGAAGGTCAGCTTGAATGGCGCGAAAAAAGGCGCGGTGGGATCCACCGCGATCATGCTCGTGCCTTCCGGCAGGGCCGCGATCAGCGGGGCCGCGACATAGGTGTAGATGTCGTTGGCGAAGTAGAACAGGGCGAGGAACAGCACCGCCACGGCGACCAGCGATTTGAGAATCCGGTCGCGCAGCTCGACCAAATGGTCGATGAGGGTGAGTTCTTTTTCGTCCTCCGCCGAGCTCATTTGGCGGCTTCGGTGGCGGCCGCGGGGCCTGGGCCCGGACTTGTAGCTGGCCCGGAAGCTTCGCTTGCCCCCGCGTCCGGCGCAGAAACGGGCTTGGCGGCGGGCTTGGTTTCAGACTTGGCGTCAGGCTTGGTTTCGGCGGCGCCGGCAGCCGCGGCCTGGCGCTCGGCTGCGGCGTTGCGGCGTTGTTCTTCGGTGGCGGGCGAGGCGCCCGGGTCGAAATCCTTGGAATGGACGATCTTGTCGAGCGAACCGCGGGCCTCGCTCGCGGTCTTTTGCACTTCGGCCTTGGTTTCGCGGATGTCCGCGAGCACCGACTCATTGTGCAATTGCCGCCGCACTTCGTCGGCGTTCAGCTCGCGCTCGATTTCGGATTTGACCTTGTGGAAACTGCGCCGGAACCGCCCCATCCACAGGCTCGCCGTGCGGATGGCCGCGGGCAGCCGCTCCGGCCCGATCACGAGCAGGGCGACCACCAGAATCAGCAGCAGTTCAGTCGAATGAATACTGGGCATGTGCCAGCCCCGCGCCGGAGCGGAACCAAAAACGCGCTATTCGCTTTTGGCGGTCTTGGATGCGGCGCCGACGGTCTCGGCGCCGGCGGGCGCGGTCTGATCTTCGATTTCCTCGCTCTTGGCGGCTTCATCGTCCTTCATCGCATTGCGGAAGCCCCGCAACGCGCCGCCAAGGTCCGAGCCGAGCGAGCGAAGTTTCTTCGTGCCGAACAGCATCACCACAATCAACAGGATGATGAGCAACTGCCAGATGCCTATTCCCCCAATACCCATGCCTCACCTCCGGGAAGATTTCTCTGCGTGACCCGACATGTTAAAACGTTTTTCGAGTTCGGCCAATACTTGCCGCTGGCTCAAGCCGAGATGGCGGAGCACGACCATGCTGTGGAACCACAGGTCCGCGGTCTCGGCGATCAGCGCCCCGCGCTGTTTTTCGCCGCCCGCTTCCGCATCCTTGGCGGCGAGAATCACTTCGGTGGCTTCCTCGCCGACTTTTTCCAGCATCTTGTTCAGGCCCTTGGCGTACAGGCTCGCGACATAGGATTCCCCCGCCGGGGCCGACTTGCGCGCCTCCAGCGTGGCTTCGAGCAGGGCCAGCGCGCTGTTTCCGCTTTCCTTGATTTCAAACTCGCGCCAGATATGGTTTTCGAGTTTGCGGAAGAAACAGTTGCGCCGGCCAGTGTGGCAGGCGCCGCCGCCGACTTGCTCGACGCGGTAGCAAATCGTGTCGCAGTCGCAGTCGAGCAGGATTTCAACGAGATGCTGCACATTGCCCGATTCCTCGCCCTTGCGCCAGATGCGCGCCCGGGAGCGCGACCAGTACACCGCCCGCCGCTCGTCCACCGTGGCTTGCAAGGCCTCCCGGTTCGCCCAGGCCTGCATCAGCAATTCGCCGCTGTCCGCCGCGACGGTGACCACTGGCACCAGCCCCCGGTCGTTCCATTTCACTTCATCCAGAAAGGACATTGCCACATCCTCCTCCGCTCAACGGGCGAAAAATAACAGCGACAGGCCAGCCAACGCCAGCGCGAGGCTCGCGAGCGGCAGGCCCTGGACAGCGGCGCCGACCGCGGGGATGAGCGCGAGCAGCGCCAGCGCGAGGCAGGCATAGCCACCGCGCCGCAACAACCGCCGGTGGCGCAGATGCTGGCGCGCGGCGATTTCCTGCTGCCGGATCAGGTTCTCGCCGATTTCGACAAGCTGGTTGACCCGGGCGGCGGAATCAAAGGCGAGCTGCGGCAGCAAGGGTGCCTCGCTCACCCAGTCGGGCAGCTTCTCGCGCATCTGCTCGACCCAAGTGAAGGGGCTGAGCCGCTTCTTTTCCCAGGCTTCGAGATACGGCAGCGCGGTTTCCCACAGGTTCAACTCGGGATAAAGCTGGCGCCCCAGGCCCTCGATGTGGAGCAGGGTTTTTTGCAGCAGCACCAGCGATGGCTGCACCCGCATGTCGAACTGCCGCGCGGTGATGAACAATTGCAGCAGCAGGCCGGCGAAGGAAATCTCACCCAGCGGCCGCTCGAAAATCGGCTCGCACAGGCTGCGGATGGCGGATTCGAAATCATGGATGCGGGTTTTGCGCGAAACCCAGCCGGAGGCGACATGCAACTCGGCGACCCGGCGGTAGTCGCGCTTGAAAATCGCCAGCAGGTTGCGGGCGACATAATCTTGGTCGGCGCGGCTGAGCGAGCCGATGATGGCGCAATCGATGGCGATGTAGCGGGGGTTTTCCGGGTTGTCCGGGCTGACGAGGATATTGCCCGGGTGCATGTCGGCATGGAAGAAGTTGTGTTCGAGCACTTGGGTGAAGAACACCGCGACGCCATTCTCCGCCAGCCGGCGCAGATTGACCCCCGCCGCCTCGAGCGCCGCCACATCGGTTACGGGAATGCCGCGCACGCGCTCCATCACCATCAGTTCGCGGCGGCTGAATTCGCTGTGAATCCTCGGCACGCAGAGCAGATCGGAATGCTCGAAATTCGCCCGCAGGCGGATCGTGCTCGCGGCTTCGAGCAGCAGGTTGAGCTCGTCGTTTATCGTCTTTTCGTAATCGTTGACGACTTCGACGATGCGCAGGCGGCGGCCGATGGGGAAATTCCGGTCGATCAAGGCGGCGATGCGTTTGAGCAGGTCGATGTCGGCCTCGACGATGGCGCCGATGCCGGGCCGGATCACTTTCACCACGACTTCCTCGCCACTTTGCAGCACCGCGCCGTGAACCTGGGCCACCGAGGCCGAGGCGAGCGGTTCCGGGTCGAGTTCGGCGAAGACTTCGGCCGTGGGCCTGCCGAGCCGTTCCCGCGCTAGTTCGCCGATGGATGGCTCGGTGAAGGGCCGCACCCGGTCTTGCAGCAGCCGCAGCTCGTCGGCGAGTTCCGGGCTGAGAAAGTCGCGGCGGGTGGAGAGCAACTGGCCGAATTTGACGTAGACCGGGCCGAGTTGCTCCAGCGCCAGCCGCAGGCGGGCATTGCGGTCTCCCGCCGGCTTCCGCGCCAGCGTGCCCGCGACGAAAGGAACGCGGTAGGCGAGCAGCAACCAACGCAGCGGGCGCAACCGCCGATGCCCCCGCAGGAATTCATCGAGTCGATGGCGGGCGATGACATTGAGCACCCTGATCAGGCGCGGCAGGTGGGACACGATCAACGCCCGGGCGGCAGTCTGGAGCGGGCAGCAAAGATAGCACTTGGTCGGGGGGCTCTCAAGCTGCCGGCGGGGTTTTACATTAGTGGCTTCGATTCGTCGCCGCCGGTCTGGGAAGCCCGCAGCGGACGCCGTAAATACATCCATCGGGATTCTGGCGAATTATCTATGCCGTCCTTGGCGCAACGCTTCTGGCTCCGACCGGCCCCAGTCTTGCCATCCATGGCAAGCCGTTCGGCCCTTGAAAAGCTGCGCTTTTCATCGGCTGCGCCGACCGGGCCTCACCCCGCTGCGGGCTTCCCAGACCGGCGGCGACTTGCGCTGTGTGCCTGCCGCTGTCACTGCGAGCGGGTTAGGTGGTTCAGGCGGGCTTCGAGGCGGTCGAGGCGGAGGCGGAGGTTGTCCACCTGGTCGGCGAAGGTGGCGAGGTCTCCGGGGGTGGGCATGGCGCCGGATTCGTATTGGAGGTAGTTCGCCAGATTGCGTTTGATGTTGCCGCTGGCTTGGCCGGACCAGTTCCGGGCGCCGGCGGCGGCATCGCCGATGCCTCCGGCGAGCACATCGCCGAGCAGGGGTTGGAGCAGGTCTTCCCAGCGGATGTCGAGGCGATTTAGCGTTTGTTGCAGGTCGAGCAGGAGTTCGGCGTCGCCTTCGATGCGGATGTTCCGGTCCGCCCGCCCATGCCCGCCATTTCCGAGCATTTTGAGCAGGCTGGACGCCGGCCCCCCGATGGTGACATCCACCGGTTCGGCAACCGCGCCCGGATGCAATGCGGCGAGGCGCACCCGCGCTTGCCCGGAAGCCGGCTCGAAGGCCAGCATGAAACCAACCCGCGGTGTTCGCACCGCGAACCGTTTGCCGTGGAAGCCGGCGAGGGATTTTGCCGCGTGCGGGTCCTGGGCGAGCAGCGCGTTGACCGCCTTTTCCACAGGCGCGAGCAGGGCGGTGGCGGGGAGGGAAAGCGGCATTTCGGCGGCGGCTTCAGGCCGGCGCGGCGACCGGTTTCAGGCCGACATGCACGGCGCAGATTCCGTCCATGACATTGTGGAACCGGCACTGTTCGAAGCCAGCCGATTCCAACATGCCGAGCAGTGTTTCCTGATCGGGATGCACGCGGATCGATTCGACGAGGTAGCGGTAGCTGCCGCTGTCGCCGGTGACGAGCTTGCCGGCCGGGGGCCACAGCGCCGACCAGGCGTCGTAGGCGCGGCTGAGCAGGGGATTGTTGACCCGGGAAAATTCGAGAATCAGCCCCCGGCCGCCCGGCTTGAGCACGCGCAGCATCGACGCGAGCGCCTTGGGCTGATCGGTGATGTTGCGCAGGCCGTAGGCGATGCAGACGCAGTCGAAACTCGCGGCCGCGAAGGGCAGTTCTTCGCCGTTTAATTGCACGATGTCGATATTGCCGGCAAGGCCCCGGTCGATGATGCGGTCGCGGGCGACTTCGAGCATTTCCCCATTGATGTCGGCGAGCACGACCCGGCCCGCGGAACCCACGAGCGGCGACAGCCGCATCGCCATGTCGCCGGTGCCGCCGGCGAGGTCGAGCACAGTTTGGCCCGGGCGCGCCGCGCTCAATTCGAGGGCGAAGCGTTTGATCAGGCGGTGGCTGCCGAGCGACATGAGGTCGTTCATCAGGTCGTAGCGCCTGGCGACCGAGTGGAATACCTCGTTCACCCGGGATTGCCGCTCGGCCCAGGGCACCTTGCGGTAGCCGAAGTTCGCGGTTTTGCCTGGTGTCGTGTCATCTGTCTTGTGCCGCATCAGCGTTCACCCCTTGGTCTGTGTGGCTAGGCGCGTCCCGCGCCGCCGACGCACTGACGCGGCACAAGACAGATGACACGACACTACTTCACTCATTCCGGCTCCGTGAAGCGCAAAATCCGCACTTCCGGCGCCGCCGGGTCGCGGCTGGCGCCGGCGGCGCGCAGGCGGTCGAGATAGTCGCGCCAGAGTTCATCCTTGCGCGAGCATAACGCATGCAGGTAGTCCCAGCTATAAATGCCGGTGTCGTGGCCGTCGTCGAAGCGGATCTTCACGGCGTAATTCCCGACTGGTTCGACGCCGGTCAGCCGCACCCCGCGTTTGCCGGTTTGCAGGACTTCCCCGCCGCGGCCATGGCCGCGGACTTCGGCCGAGGGCGAATGCACCCGCAGGAATTCCGCGTCGAGCCGGCAATCGGCGCCGCCGGCGTAACTCAGCTCAAGCACCGCGGCGGCGGAATGCAGTTTGATTGCCGTGGGGACCCGGGTCATGTGGCTGTGGCAGTGCCGCCGGTTGCGCGGGTCACAGGATGTAGCGGGCGAGATCCTCGTCCTGGGCGAGGTCCGCGAGTTGGCGCTCGACATAGCCGGCGTCGATGACGAGTTTGCCATTGTTGCCGATGGCCATGTCCGGGGCGCCGAAGGAAACCTCCTCGAGCAGGCGCTCCATCACCGTGTGCAACCGCCGGGCACCGATGTTTTCGGTGCGCTCGTTCACGCGCCAGGCGATTTCGGCGATCTTGCGGATGCCGTCCGCGGCGAAGCTGAGCCGCAGGCCGTCGGTTCCGAGCAGGGCCTGGTATTGCTCGGTGAGCGAGGCGTCGGGCTCTTCGAGGATGCGCTCGAAGTCCTGCACCGACAATGCCTTGAGTTCGACCCGGATCGGCAGCCTGCCCTGCAATTCCGGGATCAGGTCCGAGGGTTTGGAGAAATGGAAAGCGCCCGAGGCGATGAACAGGATGTGATCGGTTCGCACCATGCCGTACTTGGTCTTGACGGTGGAGCCTTCGATCAGCGGCAGCAGGTCCCGCTGCACACCCTCGCGGGAAACGCTGGCGCCGGACAGCTCGTGGGCGGTCGTCACCTTGTCGATTTCGTCGAGAAAGACGATGCCGGTCTGTTCGGTTACGTCCACCGCCCGCCCGCGGATTTCGTCTTCATCGATGAGTTTGGACTGTTCCTCCTCGGCGAGGGCTTTGATCGCCGCGCCCACCGGCATCCGCCGCAGTTTCTTGCGGCCGCTGTGCATGTTGGCGAACATCGACTTCAACTGACTGGTCATTTCCTCCATTCCCGGCGGCGCCATGATTTCAACCCCGGCGGGCTGCTCGGCGAGTTGCAACTCGATTTCCTTTTCGTCGAGTTCGCCTTCCCGCAGCTTCTTGCGGTAAAGCTGCCGCGTGCCGGAGTCGCGCTCCTCGCCCTCCTGCTCCCGGGCCCGGGGCAGCAGCACATCGAGAATGCGTTCCTCGGCCCGGTCCATGGCGATGTTTTCGACCTTTTGGATTTCCGTCTCGCGCAGCATCTTGACCGCCTCGTCGGCAAGGTCGCGGATGATCGATTCGACATCGCGGCCGACATAGCCGACTTCGGTGAACTTGGTCGCCTCCACCTTGATGAAGGGCGCCTTGGCGAGCCTGGCGAGCCGCCTGGCGATTTCGGTCTTGCCAACGCCGGTGGGGCCGATCATCAGAATGTTCTTGGGGGTGATTTCCTCGCGCATGGTCTCATCGAGCCGCAACCGCCGCCAGCGGTTGCGCAGGGCGATGGCCACCGCGCGCTTGGCGTTGTTCTGGCCGACGATGTGCTTGTCGAGCTCCGAGGTGATTTCTCTGGGCGTCATCATGGACATAAACTGGCCGCTCCGGGCAATGCCCGCGGAATACTCATTCCGCAGCACACAATTCTTCGATCGACAGGCTGTGGTTGGTGTAGACGCAGATGTCGGCGGCGATGCCAAGGCTTTGCTCGACGATTGCCCGGGCCTCGAGATCGGTGTTCGCGTACAGCGCCCTGGCCGCGGCGAGGGCGTAATTGCCACCCGAGCCGATGGCGAGAATCGAATCTTCCGGCTCGACCACGTCGCCATTGCCGGTGATGAGCAGGGAGGATTCCCGGTCGGCCACGAGCAGCAGGGCTTCAAGGCGCCGCAGGGCGCGCTCGGTGCGCCACATCTTGGCGAGTTCCACCGAGGCCCGCTGCAATTTGCCCTGGTGCTGCTCCAACTGGGCCTCGAAGCGCTCGAACAGGGTGAAGGCGTCGGCGGTGCCGCCGGCGAATCCGGCGAGCACCGAGTTCTTGTGCAGCTTGCGGACCTTGCGCGCGTTGCCCTTGAGCACGGTGTCGGCCAGGCTCACCTGCCCGTCGCTGCCGATCGCCACATTGCCGTTGCGGCGCACCGAAACAACGGTCGTGCCTTTGTACTGATCCAAGTGGGGAACTCCCATGCCGGGCCCAGTTGGTTTAGGTTGGGGTGGTGGCGCAAAAATCAATATCGGAGTTGCCCGGCGCCATCCACGGCGACGGCAATCGCCCGCCGCGTCTAGGCCGCGTCTAGGCCGCATCAGAGCCGCGTCAAGGCGACTTTATGGAAGGCTGCGGCGCAGCGTGTCGATATTGTGGAGCCGGAACACGAGTTCGGCCTCTTCGAGCTTGTCGCTGGCTGCAAAGGGCCCGGCCTGGAGCACGAACAGCGCGCCCTCGCGCCCGGCGCGCTCGCTGATTTCCACCTCAAGCCCGAGGCCGCGCTGCCGCTCGAGTTCGGACTGCGCGAGTTCGCGCTGGCGGAAAGCGCCGGATTGCAGCAGCGTGCCGGTTTGGCCGGCGGCGCCAGTTGCGGGGGCCGGGGGCGGGGACGCCGGGGCCGGTTCGGGTTCCGCCGCGGCTGGCCGAGTCGGTATCGGCGCTGGCGCCGGGGTGGAATTTCGGGGCGCGGCCGGGGCTGGCGCCGGCTCAGCCCCGGTTGCCGATGATTCTGGTGTGGGTTCCGGGGCGGGCTCCGGGCTGGGTTCTGGAGCGCCAAGCGTGGTTTCGGCGGGAGATAGTGGCTCCACTGGCGCCGCCGGTGCGGGCTCCGGGGCCGAAACCGCCGCCGGGCCCCGGGTTTCGATCCCGGAAACAATGGTTTGGGCGATGTCCTCGAGCGCTCCGGCGGCGATTTCAACCTGGGTCTGGGCGGCAGAAGGCTCGGCTGGTGTGAGTTGTTCGATCAGTCGGCCGACTTCGGTCGCGCCGGGATCCGCCGGCTCGCCGGGGCGGGAGCCAACCTCCACATCGCCCTGTTGCAGCCGGTCGTAGAACTCGAATTCGAGTGAACCACCGCCCGCGCCGCCCAAGCCGACAGCATCCGGGATTTCGCCGGCCGGCTCTGGCGCCGCCGGCGCGAGCAGCAGATAGCCGAGCAGCGTGGCGGCGCCGGCAAGCGCGAGCAGCAGCAGCCCGGTTGGAAAAGAGAATTTGCGTTTTGCCGGCATCTATTGGTCCCGCCGCGGGGCGGTTTCGCCCACCCGCATTGTATAGTGTCGGCAAATCGGGAAAAAGCTAAGCACCTGCGAGTCACAGCAGGTCGATTGGGTCCACGTCGATGTGCCAGCGCAGATTGCGGGGTGGGGGCTGGGCTTCGAGATGCCGGGTCAGCAAGGCGATGACGGCGTGCAGGCCGGCCCGGTTTTCGCCGCGCAGGAGCAAGTGCATGCGGAAGCGGGACTGGCGCTTTTCCATGGGCGCGGGGAGCGGGCCGGTCAGTTGTACTTGACGTCGCCGGCATTCGGCCTCGATTTCGCCGCGGGCCCGGCGCAGCAGGCGCAGCGCCTCGGTCCGCTCCTTCGACTCGGCGCGGACCAGGCACAGGTGGGCGAAGGGCGGCATGGCGGCGGCGCGGCGCTCGCCGAGCATGCGGCAGGCGAACTCGGAATAGCTCAGTTCGATGATGCCGCGGAGCGTGTCATGCCCGCCGTGGCGGGTCTGGACTAGCACTTCGCCGGGGCGTCCGCTGTCGCGGCCGGCGCGGCCGGCAACCTGGGTGATCAATTGCGCCATTTGCTCCTGGCCGCGGAAATCCGGCGAGAACAGCCCGCCGTCGGCATCGACGATCACGGCCAGGGTGATGCCCGGGAAATGATGCCCCTTGGCGAGCATCTGGGTGCCGATCAGCACGGCGGCCCCGCCCCGGGCCACATTCGACAGCAGGGCTTTGAAGCTGTCCCGGCCTTTGGTGGAGTCCCTGTCGATGCGCAGAATCGGCGTGGCGGGGAACTCCCGGCGCAGAAAGCGCTCGACCTGCTGGGTGCCGAGGCCCGCGGTGCCGAGGTCATCCTGCCGGCAAACCGGGCAGCGGTTGGGGATGTTCCGTCTGGAGCCGCAATGGTGGCAGCGCTGGCAGGCGGGCTCGGCATGAACCGTGAGACAGGCGCTGCAATCCTCGCACTGGGCCATCCAGCCGCATAGCTGGCAATGCAGCACCGGCGCGTAGCCGCGGCGGTTGATGAACACCAGCGCTTGGTTTCCCGCCTCCAGGTGCTGGCTGATTTTGCGCATGGCGAGTTCCGACAGGCCGCCGGGCAAATGCTGGTTGGCGATGTCCAGCGGCAACAGCCGCGCCGGGGCGGAACCGCCAGCGCGGCGGCGCAGTTCGAGGCTGAGGAAGCGGCCGGCGGCGGCGTTGTGGAAGCTCTCCAGGCTCGGGGTGGCGGAGCCGAGCACGATGCCGATGTTCTCCTTTCTGGCGCGCATGATGGCAAGGTCCCGGGCGGAATAGCGGAAGCCTTCCTGCTGTTTGAACGAGGCGTCGTGCTCTTCGTCGACCACGATCAGGCCCGGGCGCGCCATGGGCGCGAACACCGCCGAGCGGGTGCCGATCAAAATCGCCGCGCTGCCTTCCCGGGCTTGGCGCCAGGCCGCGAGCCGCTCACTGTCGCCGAGGCCGGAATGAAACACCGCCAGCGGCAATCCGAAGCGTTGCCGGAAGCGTTCGATGGTCTGCGGGGTGAGGCCGATTTCCGGCACCAGCACGAGGCACTGGCGGCCGGCGGCGAGTTCTTCCTCCATCAGCCGCATGTAGACTTCGGTCTTGCCCGAGCCGGTTACGCCATTGAGCAGGGCGCAGCGGAACCCGTCCCCGGCGGCCTTGAAGCCCGCGACCGCCGCGGCCTGCTCGGGATTCAAGCTGGGCCGGTCCGCGCCGGCGGAGTGCCGGGGGGCAAAGGCCGGCGCCGCCGGCTCAAGGCGGCTTTCCTTCCGCAACAGCCCCTTGCCCGCGAGTTGCCGCAGCAAATCCGGGCTGAAACCCGCCGCGGCCAGCTCCGGGCGCGTCACCCGCTCCCGGGCGATGACGAACGCGAGCAATTCCCGCTGCCGCCGCGCCCGCGCGGACAGGGCTTCGGGTCCGGCCAAAGCGGACCAGCATTCGGTTTCCTCATACAGGGCCGCGCCCCGCCGCAGCGGCGCCGGCACCGCGCCAGCCAACACTTCGCCGATGGGATGGTGGTAGTACTCCGCGCTCCACCGCAGCAGGGCGAGCATCGTGGGGCTGAACAAGGGGCTGGCGTCAACCGGCGCCAGGGCGGATTTTAGTTGCGCCGGATCAACCGTGCTGCGCTCCGCGGTTTCGAGCACGAAGCCGGTGAGCACCCGGCGGCCAAAGGGAACCCGGATGCGACAGCCGGGCTGGAATCGGGTAATCTGTCCACCTTCCGGTGGCAGGTAGTCGAACAATCGCCGCAGTGGGGCCGGAACGGCAACGCGGAGAATACCTGCCTCTGGCATGGGGGAACCGGAACAGTCAATGTCGCGGCATGGTAAGTTCAAACACCGCGCTTAACAACAGGACAACCGGGCCAGGCCATTCGGGTGCCGCAAGCCCCTAGCCACATAAGCCCTTCTTCAAAGCATACTTAGAGAGAATGCATGCGAGATGAGCGAGACTGGCGACATCCCTGGCGAATTGCTCGCCATCCGCGGGCGCATCGACGAGATTGACCGCGCCATCGTCGACTTGCTGCGCGAACGCTTCGCGCTCACCCACGAAATCGGCCTGCTCAAGGCGAGCCGCGCCCTGAGCGCGCTCGATGCCCGCCGGGAAGAGGAAAAACTCAAGGCCCTGACCGACCTGAGCGAAGCCAGCCAGCTCAACCCGAACCTCGTCCGCGACCTGTTCCGGCGCATCATGGAAGAAGTCGTCAGCAACCACGAGAAGCTGCGCCACCCACCCCGATAAGCCCGCCAGCCGCCTTGTGTTTCGCGGAGCGGACTGGCCGACATGCGCAAGGGCGGTGGCTTGGCTGTTGGCGGTGCGTGCTATGCTCCGCCGGCGCGGTGGAGGAATGTGATTTGTCGAGAATCATGGGGGATGGTGGCGAGTTGCCCGCGCCTTATTGGGATGAGGCCCGCCGCGGCTTGGCCAAAGCGGACCCGGTGCTTGGCCGGCTGATCGCCCGGGCCGGGGGCTCGATGCTGCGGCCGCGGCATGATCCGTTTTTTTCGCTTTCGCGTTCGATCGTGGGTCAGCAGATTTCGGTGAAGGCGGCGGAATCGGTTTGGCAAAAGATGCTTGGGCGGCTCGGCGAGATCTCGCCGGCGGCGTTTGGCGGGCAGGATGTAGGCAGCCTGCGCCAATGCGGCTTGTCAAGGCAGAAGTCCGCTTATCTGCTCAGTCTCGCCGGACATTTCCTCGATGGCTCGCTGCGGCAGGAGAAATGGCATGAAATGGACGACGAGGCGGTCATCGAGCGCTTGGTCCAGGTCAAGGGCATCGGCCGCTGGACCGCGGAGATGTTCCTGATTTTCCATTTGTTGCGGCCCGATGTGCTGCCGGTGGACGATATCGGCATCCAGAAAGCCATCGCCAATCATTTCAACGGCGGCGTCCGCCCGCGGGCCAAGGAGATGATCGCCATCGCCGAAGCTTGGCGCCCCTGGCGCTCGGTGGCCTCGTGGTATCTCTGGCGCAGCCTCGATGCGGTTCCGGTGGAGTACTGAAATTGCGCCACCACGGTTGGCAAGCTGATCAACTGTCTAGCCAGTCACTGTCTTCCCCGACATTCCTCGGCTGCGATATGCCTGCTCCTGAACACCGTTGAATGTTTGCCCCTAAAAATGTCAAAATACTGCCCCTAAAAAGATCGAAAGTATGCCCCTTGACCCGTTGGCATTCTCCAAAATGCTTGTTGCGCCGACCCTTGGGTGCGAGTTCGCAGATGAAAAGCCACAACCGAACCGATGGAAAAACGCATTCCGGGAACCCGGCCGCCCCCGGGATTGCGAACTACTTGGAGCGGGTGGCCGAGCGGGAGCTCGCCCGCTGCCTCGATGCGGCCGGAGCGGTGCTGATTGAAGGCCCCCGCGCCTGCGGCAAGACCGCGACCGCCCGCCGGCTCGCCGCGAGCGAAGTCTTGCTCGATGTGGACAAGACGGCGCAAGATCTGATCGCTGTGGATCCTGCGGTATTGCTCACAGGGGAGACTCCAAGGCTGATCGATGAATGGCAGACCGCTCCGGTCATATGGAACCATGTCCGGCGCGAAGTGGACGCGCGCCGGGGCAAGGGACACTTCATCCTCACCGGCTCCGCGGTCCCCGCTGACGATGCCACCCGCCACACTGGCGCGGGCCGGATTGTCCGGCTTCGCCTTCGCCCCATGTCGCTATATGAAATGGGGCGTGGAACAGGCCAGTTGTCGCTGAAGAAGCTGCTTGCCGGCGAGACCGTCCGCTGCGAATCGCGGGACTTGGCAATTGGCGAACTGGCGGAACTTGTCTGCGCGGGGGGCTGGCCTGGCCATCTGGAAATCCCGACCGGCGATGCCATCCGCGTCAATCAAAACTATATCGACGACATTTGCCGCATGGACCTTGAAAAAATTGACGGTGTGCGGCGCGAGCCAGACAGAATCCTCCGGCTATTGCAGTCGCTGGCCCGCAATATCGCAACCAATGCAACTGTCGCCACTATCGTCCGCGACGTTGTGGGCGGGGATCGCGCGCCCATGAAGGCCCATACCGCCCACTCTTATTTGAACGCCCTGGAGCGGATAATGGTGGTGGAAAACCAGCCGGCATGGGCGGCGCATCTTCGCTCCGGCACCAGAATGCAAGTTTCGCCAAAGCGCCACTTTGTTGACCCCTCCATCGCCGCGGCGGCGCTTGATGCCGGCCCGGAACATCTGCTCGCGGATTTGGAATTTTTCGGGTTTCTGTTCGAATCCCTGGTCATTCGGGATTTGCGCGTCCACGCGCAGGCGATGGACGCGAAAGTGTATCACTACCGGGACGATACAGGCCTTGAAGTCGATGCAATCATTGACGCGGGCCCCGGCCGCTGGGCGGCATTGGAGGTAAAACTCGGTGTGGCCAGAATCGATGAGGCAGCGAAAAACCTGCTCAAATTCGCCGCCAAGGTGAATACCCGCCGCAGCGGCAAACCCGCAACACTGGGAGTTATCGTGGATCGGGGCTACGGATACCGCCGCCCCGATGGCGTGTCTGTGATCCCATTCGCCGCCTTGGGGCCTTAATCACCCTAGTCGCCTTAGCCGCTAGCTTGCGCCGCATGATCAGGCGGCATGCGGATCAAAAATACCACGCAAAACATGCTGCATCCGCTCTTCGGAGCAATCCCTCAGCACGGCATTTCGGGCAGAGTTGACCAAGTGCTCCCACACCGCCTTGTCCTGATGAAGACGGATGCAGGCGAGGGCAAACTGTTCCGGGTCCTCCGCGACCAGCACTTCCTCCTCATGGCGCCAGCCCAATTGTTTCGCCAGCAGCGGCGTAACCACGCATGGGATTCCATTTGCCGCCGCCTCATGCACCTTGTGGGGAATGCCCGCGGCGAAGCGCGTTGGCGCGATGAAAACCCGGCATTCACGATACATCGCAGCAAGCGACTCGACCCGCCCCTGGAAGTGGATGTTGGGTCTTTCGATTCTGCGCAGCGAGGGGGCGCCAATGCCGCCCGCCACCCACAATTCAATCTCCGGGATTTCCCGTTCAATTCGCGGCAGCGCATAGCAAGCGAACCACAGCAGCGAATCGACATTGGGCGAATGCTCATCCTTGAGCGCGCCGACGAAAAGCAGCCCCCGGCGGCCGTTGAAAGGCGCCGGCTCGGCGATGGGTGCCAAGCCATGGCCGAGCACGAACAGCCGTTCGTGCCCCCGTTCGCGGAACAATTCGGCTTCGGCGTTGGAGACGGTAATCACCGTGGACGCGCCTCTTCCGGCAAGATCAATTTCCTCGGCGATGGCGCGTCGCTCTTCTTGTTCGTCGATGAGCTCCCCGCACAGCTTGCGCCAGAGCAGTTCGCGGCTGGCGAAAACCGCCTCGGCATCGTAGATGATCTCGAACTGTTTCGCCTTTTTGGGCAATGAATCGAGCACCTCGTTGAAAAACGCCATGTTGGTCGGGCGGCTGACCATGACATGGCGATAAAACCCCGTCCGTTCCTTCAATAGTTCGGCAAGGCCCGGCTGGCCCCGGTTCAACAATACTTCGACATTGGCTGGCAGGGTCCGGTAGGTCTCGTTCCAGTCATCGAACGGAAACTGCAAAGGATAGAAACTCACGTTCAGCGGCATCTTCGCCAACAGGGACACGATGTGCCGGCAGCGGGGATAGCCGCTGCCGAGACTCTGATGCGGCACCGCGTCGTCGATCAGGAGCAGATTGGGATGGCGATTCGCCGTGCGCGCGAAGAGGGTTTTTTTGGGATCGGCTTCTGGTTGGCCTTGGAGGAACTCGCGGTGCTTTTGGCGGAACAACCCGCAGTTCTTTTTCTGCTGCGCGGTGGCGGCTTCGATGCCGCCGGTGCTGGCGAATTCGTAGTGGCGCAACACGGCCCGCGGTTCGTAGATTGTGCGCAGGCCGCGCTGGCGCAGCCGCAGGCAGAAATCCGATTCTTCGTAGTATGCCGGCGCGAAGTCTTCGTCGAAGCCGCCGAGTTCCCGGAACAAGGCGGTGGCGAACAGGAGAAAGGCGCCTGAGCAGTAGTCCACATCGCGGCGGAAGCGGTACTCGCCATCCCCGGGATTGCCGCCGCGGCCGTAGCCGGCGCAGGAACCATCGCGCCAGATGATGTTGCCGGCTTCCTGCAGCCTGCCGTCGAGGGTTTCGATGCGTCCGCCCACGGCGCCCGCGCCGGCTTCCTCCCGCAGGGTTTCGAGCGCGGCGCCGAGCGCCCCCGGCTCGATGAAAGCATCGTTGTTGAGCAGCAGCAGCTGGTCCGCGCCGGCGAGTTCCGCGCCCTGGTTCACGGCCTTGACGAAGCCGAGGTTTTCATCGTTGCGGATCAGCTTGACATTTTCCAGCCGCTTGAGCAGTTCGCCGGTTTCATCGCTTGAGGCGTTGTCGACGATGATCAACTCGAATGGCACATCGGCGTTGTCGATGAGCGCCCGCAGGCAAAGCAGGCTCAGATGGGCTTGGTTGAAAAACACCAGCAGCACCGACAGCGCCGGCGCTTCAGCCGCGGGCACAGCGAGCTTTTCTCCGCTGGCGAGAAATTCGCCGAGGGTTTGCCTGGCTTGGCGGTCGAAAGCGGCCTTGTTTTGTTTGGAATCAAGCTTGCTTGGAATCGGAGCCACTGCGGGCTTTTTCCCCGCCGCGGATTGCGGCTGCGGCCCAGCCTCGTTGTGGAGCGGGAACTGTTGGCGCAGCGACTCCAGGCTCAGCGGCGGCGGCCGGGTTTTGCCGGAAAGCGAGGCGAGCCAGCGGCCGAGGGCGCGATAGGGGTGGGTCATTTTCCAGCTTCTGGAACCCAGCGTGTTTTCCAGATTGCGCCGCAGATGTCTGGCCGATTCGCCGAGCTCGGCATTCGCCGCCCGCAGGCGTTGAATCATCGAGTTCAGGCGGGCTTCCATCTTGCTGTGGGCCAGCCTTGCTTCGACAAGTTGCTGTTCAGTGTTTCGCTTGGCCGCGGCGAGGGTTTCGATTTGCGCCACGTTTTGCGCCAGCTCCCGCTGCCCGGCGCCGAGCAGCGCGTTGAGCTGGGCGCCGCTCCAGCGCTTGAGCCATTTGTTGTAGACCGCCGCGCGCGCTTGGCCGAGGTCGTGGTCGGAATCAAACCGCCGCAGATGATCATCGAGGTCGCCGGTGCCCGAGGCGCCGCCGGCGCGGTAAAACGCCGTGCACTGGTCGATATGCCGGAAATCGGTGCGCTCGCTCAGTTGCAGCCAGAAATCCCAGTCCTCGTATATCGCGAAGCTTTCATCGAAGCGGCAGCCCCCGCCATCGAGCAGGCTCCGCGCGAACAGCATCGAATGGATGGGGATGTAGTTGTCGCGCATCAGCAGCAGCCGGTCGAAGGGCTGGGCGAAGGTTTCGATTGTGGCTTCACCGGCGGCGTTGGTCTTGCGGGTGCTGCTGTAGGCGGCGCGGATTTCCTCCTGGTTTTCGAGAAAAGCCAGCAGCGGCTCGATGTGGTTTGGGGCGAGCCAATCGTCTTCGTCGAGGAACAGCAGATACTCGCCCCGGGCACGGTCCAGCCCGAAATTGGCGGCTTGCGACCGGCTAAGCGGCGCATCGGGAAGCGCCAATATCACGGAAAAACCCGCGCTGTCCCCGCGGCAGGCCTCCCCGCCGCGGGCGGCGGCGTCAACGAGGATGATTTCCAGCGGCGCGTGGGTCTGGCCGGCGGCGGAGGCGAGGGCCTGTTTCAATTCCGGCCGGCCCATGGTCCGGCAGATGATGGAAACCAGCGGGGATTTCGGGTCGTTTGTTGCGCTCGCCATGGCCACCTGCTTCCGGCCGCCTACTCGCTGGATTCGGCGGCTCCGAGGTGCAATGTGAACATGGCGCCCATGACTTCGGCAATAAAATCGAGGAACAGTGTTTCCATGTGGATCGTGAAGTGGTCGGGCGAGCGCTGGCCGAGCGCCATCAGCGCGAGTGGTTTGCCGCTGGAAACGATCGGGCACAGCGCCGTTGAGCGGATGCGGGCGCTGCCGCCGGGGAACAGCCACGCGAGCAGGTCTTCGCCCTGTTGGCCGCAGTGGGCCTTGTTGAGGCGGAAGACGTCCTTGAACTCGGCAAGCATCCTGGCTTCGTCCTCGATGCGGAAGTCGCCCGCGGGGGCGCCCCCGAATCCCGCCGCCGCGCCGTCGAGGAAAATCACTTCGAGCGCTTCGACATCGGTGCGGCTCAGCAGGTGGCCCCGGGCGACCGCGATCACCTGCTCGGCGTTGCGGGTTTCGATCAGCGCGAGCACAAGCTGCCGGCTGATCTGGAACAATTGCTCGCTGCGGTGGCCGTTCTCCAGCAGTTCGCCAAGTTTGCGGCTGGTGTTGTCGAAGCGCTGGCGCAACAGCGCCACCTGGTGCTCGAGCAGCGAAACCGCCTTGCCGGATTGATGGGGCAGGGCGAGTTTGGCCACGAGCGGCTCGTTGTCGAGGAAAAACTCCGGGTTGGCTTGCAGCCAGGCGGAAACCTGGTCCGCGGTCAATTCAAAAGCTTCATCGCCAGCCTGTTCGGCCTGGGCAGTCGCACGCTTGTTCATAGTTTTACCGTTCCTTCATAGGCAACCTGGGCTGGCCCCGACATATGCACCGGCGCGTTGCCGCCCCGCCAGTCGATCACCAGTTCACCTCCGGTCAGCGCCACCGTGACCGGACTTTCGAGCGTGCCGGCGGCGATACCGCTGACCGCCGCCGCGCAGGCGCCGCTGCCGCAGGCGGGGGTCTCCCCCGGACCCCGCTCGTATACCCGCAGGCCGATGCGGTGGCGGTTTTCCACCCGCATGAAGCCAACGTTGACGCCGGCGGGGAAGTCGGCATGGCCGCCGAGCGCCTTCCCTATTCTCTTTACGGCAGTCTTGACCAGGTCTTCAACTGTAATCACCGCGTGTGGATTGCCCATGGACAGCGCGGCGAAGCGCACCGTGCCGCCGCCGGATCCGAGTTCGCGCTGGTAAAGCGGCTGCCTGCGGTCGGCGCGGAAAGGCAGCGCCGCCGGCTCGAAATCGGGCCGGCCCATGTTGACGGAGACATCGCCGCTTGCGAGCAGCCGCAACTCCAGCGTCCGGTTCACCGTGGCGACGGTGATTGGATTGCGCCGGCTCAGGCCCTGGTCGGCGATGAAGCGGGCGAGGCAGCGGGCGCCGTTGCCGCAATGCTCGACCTCAAAGCCATCTGGATTGAAGATGCGGTAGTGGAAGTCGGCGCCGGTATGGGCGTCGCGGCTGGTTTCGAGCACGAGCAACTGATCGAAGCCGACGCCGCGCCTGCGGTCGGCGAGTTTTTGGATTCGGCCGGGAGGCAGGCCGAATTCGCGGCCGCGGCTGTCCACCAGCATGAAATCGTTGCCGAGGCCGTGCATCTTGGTGAAGCGGATTTCCATCATAGCCCCGGCGTTCAACGCGCTGGCGGCAGCGTCGATTCGCGGGCGAAAAGCGCGGCGGCTTCCTCGCGCTCGCGCACGATGTGGAAGGCGTCGCCATCCACCATGACTTCGGCGGCGCGGCCGCGGGAATTGTAGTTGCTGCTCATTGCGAACCCATAGGCGCCGGCGCCGCGCACCGCGAGCAGATCGCCGGGTTCGAGGCAAAGCGCGCGCGCCTTGCCGAGAAAATCAGCTGATTCGCACACCGGCCCGACGATGTCATAGCAACGGCGCTCGCCCCCGCGCCGGCTCAGAGGGATGATGTCCTGCCAGGCGCCGTACAGGGCGGGCCGCAGCAGGTCGTTCATGCCGCCATCGACGATGGCGAAATGGCGCGCTTCGTTTGACTTCAGATACTCGATGCGGGTGACGAAGATGCCGGCGTTGGCGGCGATGCTGCGGCCCGGCTCGATGATGATTTCAAGCCCGCGGCCGCGGAAACGCTCCGCCACCGCGCGCATCAATTCATCGGGCCGCGGCGGCGACTCGTCGCCATAGCGCACGCCGAGCCCGCCGCCGATATCGAAATGGCGCAGCGGCGTTCCCCTTTCCCGCAGGGTTTCGACAATGGGGAGCAGCCGGTCGATGGCGTCGAGATATGGCGCGACGCTGGTCAGTTGCGAACCGATATGGCAGTCGATACCCACCGCTTCAACCGCGGGCAGCCGCGCTGCTTCCCCATACAGCGCAAGGGCTTGTTCGGCGGGAATGCCGAATTTGTTCTCCTTCAGCCCGGTGGCGATGTAGGGATGGGTGCCGGCATCGACATCGGGGTTGATCCGCAGCGAAACGGGAGCGATCTTGCCCATTTCCGCGGCGATTTCATTGATCCGCCCCAGCTCGGCCGCGGATTCGACATTGAAGCAGCGGATGCCGGCCGCGAGGGCGCGGCGGATTTCCCCGGCGCTTTTGCCCGGCCCGGAAAACACCGTTTTGCCCGCCTCGCCGCCGGCGGCGAGCACGCGCTCAAGCTCGCCGCCGGAAACAATGTCGAAACCGCTGCCGAGCCGCGCCAGCACATCGAGCACCGCGAGATTGGAATTGGCCTTGACCGCGAAGCAAACGAGACCGCCGAGTTCACCGAAGGCCTCGCGGTAGACCCGGTAATGCCGCTCAAGCGTCGCCCGCGAATAGACAAAGCAGGGCGTGCCGACCGCATCGGCGATTTCGGCCACGGCAAGGTTTTCGGCGAACAATTCCTTGCCGCGATAGTGGAAATGGTCCACGGCGCAGGCTCCTAGGCGCTCGAAAAGGCGGCTGCGGGAGGGTCGTCCGCCACCGCCTCCGGGCGCACCAGCCCGCCTTTCTGCCCACAGCCGGAAAGCAGCAGGGCCGCGCAGAGCAGGGCGATGGGCACGATGCCGCGATGTGGGCGATTCGCCATAGGTCTGAAAAAGAGGCGTCTGGAGAAGAATCGGCGCAAGGCCGGGAATTATATCCCCGCCACCAGGCAAAACACATCAACCCGCGATTCGCCGCCGAAATCCCTGGGCGGCGCGCACTGCGCCGGAGGGCTTCGAGCCGCGGTCAATCAATCGTTGGCCGGGTTGCCGGGAATCGCTGCTTTTCGACCAGTTTTCTTATGTTTTAACGGGCGAAAGTCGTATAATGCGCCGCGAAAGCCAACTCGGAACTGGATTTTCAGCGTTTGGGGGCTCCGCCAAAAACGCGCTGCGCCCCGCGCTATCCACCGCGCATGGCAACCGCTAACAGCAAACGCACACAACACAAGAGGGACAATATGAAACTCGCACTTGGCGCCCTGCTGCTTTGCGCGGCCGGGACGATCGCCTCCACCGCTTTCGCTTCGGGTTCGATTCTCGCCGGCGGCGGCATCAGCCCGAGAGACGCCTACACCCTTGGCAAGGCGCTCACTTTTCAGAAACTCGTTTGCGCCACCTGTCCGCTGCAAGCCGCGGACCTCGACCGGGACCGCGCCGAAAGCCTGCGCGCCAGCCTTGAAGCCAGGGACGCGGCGGTGAAACCGGGCACGGCGGACGACCGGCACATTCTGGTGCTGTGCCCAGCCACCGAAGCGAGCGGCTGCGACAGCGAGGTGGATGAGCAGGAACTCGTCCACTACTACCTTACCCGGCGCTTCAGGCTGTAGCGGCGCGACCGGGCCCCAAGCGAACAGCATTTTTATCGACCAGGCAGACGCCTGATCCGAGAGAAGACCATCGCCATGAAAAATTTCAGCAAAATTCTTGTTTTCACCGCCAGCGCGACCGCTGGTTCCTTCGCGCTTGCGGCCGGCTCGCCCTGGCTGCCCGCGCCCCAGGGGGGCAATGTCTCTGTTTCCTATGTGGATCAGAGCGCGACCGAATTTTTCCGCCAAGAATCGAAAGTCCCCACTCCCGGCGGCGGCAACGAACTCGCCCAGCAAACCTTCTGGGTGACCGGAACCTACGGCATTTCCGACGCCGTGGCGCTGGATTTCCAACTCGGGCGGGCGGAGAGCAGCTATGCCGTTGGGCCGGGCCTGCCCCCGTCGAAAGCCGACATTTCCGACATGACCGACATCAATATCGGCCTGACTTGGCGCGTCGCCGATGAAATCGTCAATACTTCCCTGCCGACCATCGCCTTGCGGGCTGGCCTGATCCGGGCCGGCAACTATGAAACCGGCCTGATCAACTCCATTGGCGATGGCGGCGATGGCTTTGAGCTTTCCGCCATGGCGGGGAGGTTTCTCGGCGACCGCTTCGCGGTTTCCGGCGAAATCGGCTACCGCGAACGGGATTCCGACACCCACGACATTCCATCGAACTGGTTCTACCGCTTCCGCGCCGGCTGGTTCGTCTCGAACCAGATCAGCCTGAGCCTGAATTACGATATTGAAGACGCCACCGAAGGCCTCCAGATCGGCGTGCCGCCGTTTTCTCCCGCGCGCTTTCCGGACCTCGAGGAGGACATCCACCTGCTTGGGCCGGCGGTCAACTTCGTCGTTTCCGATCAAATCAGCATCACCGGCTCCTGGGCGCGGGTCATCGATGGGCGCAACACCGCGGTCTCCGACGTTTACGGCTTGTCGCTGAACTACTCGTTCTTCTGACCAGACAGCGGACCGGGCAGGTGATCAAGCGCGCAAATGCATTGGAAAGCCTCGCAACCGCGGCGATCCTTTGCGCCGCGGCGCTGTTCGCCACAGGTTTCGCCGCCTCCGCGGGCGCGCAGAACGAGGCGGTGCTGATTCCGGCCTGGGACGCCGGCGACGATTCGAACACCGCCACCATCGACCATTCGGCCTGGCAATCCCTGCTCGATGCGTTCATCCTTGCGCATGAATCCGGCGTCAACCGCGTCGATTACGCCGCGCTGAAGGCAAGCCCGAGCGACCGGGCCGCGCTCCGGGATTATCTGGCCATGCTGCAATCCATCGATCCCCGGGAGTATTCCCGGGCCGAGCAGAAAGCCTACTGGTTCAATTTCTACAATGCGCTGACGGTGGAAACCGTCATCGCTGAGTATCCGGTGGATTCAATCCGGGAGATCAGCGACAGCCTGATCGGCATCGGCGGCTTCATTCCCATTGGCCCATGGGGGGACGTTCGCGCCCAAGTCGCGGGAATCGACCTCACCCTCGACAACATCGAACACGGCATCCTGCGGCCGATTTACCGCGATCCGAGGATCCACTACGGCGTGAACTGCGCGAGCATCGGCTGCCCGAACCTCATCACCACCGCCTTCACCGCGGCGAACACCGAACAACTGCTTGAAGAGGCGGCGAGAATCTACGTCAACCACCCCCGCGGCGTGGATTTCGTCGATGAGGACTTCATCGTCATCTCCAGCATCTACACTTGGTTCGTTGACGACTTCGGCGGCGGGGAAGAAACGGTAATCGAGCACCTTTCGCAATACGCCGAGCCGCAACTCGCCGCGCGGCTGCGCGATTTCAACGGCTTTATCGAATACGAGTACGACTGGGCCCTCAATCAACCCTGAACCAGTCCCGAGCTTCGGCCCCGCCATCGCCGGGCGATTACAAGGCAATCACAAGGCAATCACAAACCCAGGCGCAATTTCAATATCGTCGACACTATGCCGATGCTGGCGCCGACCACTCCCTTCAGGGTGCCGCCAACCTTGGATTGGCCGTGTTTGCGCCGCGTGGAATCCACTGGCACCTCGACGATCCGCAGCCCGTCCCGGATCGCCTTGACCTGCATTTCCACAGTCCAGCCGTAGGCCACATCGCGCATGTCGATTCGTTCCAGGGCTTCGGCCCGGATCGCGCGGAATGGGCCCAGATCGGTGATCCGGTGCCGCCACAGCGCCAGAATCATCAGGCCGGCGATGCGGTTTCCCGCGCGCTGGGGCAGCGAAAGCGCCCCCCGCTCCATCTTGCCGAGCACCCGCGAGCCGATGGCGAGATCCGCCCCCGCCGCGATGGCCGCCAGCAAATCCTCCGATTGCCGCGCGAGGCAGGATTGATCGCCATCGACAAACAACACGACATCGACCGCGCGCAGCGCCCGGAGCGCGGTGAGGCAGGCGATGCCGTAACCGGGAACCGCCTGCGGAACAACCCGGGCGCCAGCCTCCTCCGCGACAGCGGCGGTCGCGTCGGTGGAGCCGTTGTCGCAGACGACCAGATCATCGACGATCCGGCCAGCGCGGGTTTCCAGCGCCAGCAGGGAGGACACGACCGCGCCGATGTTCCGCTCTTCATCGAGTGCCGGAATCACCACGCCAACACGCAGATTCCCGAACATCAAAAAGCCTTCCGCCGCCGCCAATCAACCAGCAAGGCCGCCCCGATGAGCGAAAACTCCAGCAACCGCGCCCACAGCGGCTGCTCATAAGCCTGCATGGAAGGATCGCTGAACAGGTTGATGCCGGAAATATAGCTCAACAGCACCGCCAGCGAAGCCGTCCAGGCCCAGGCGCTTGGATAGACCGCGGCAAACGGCAGAATCCAGATCAGATACCAGGGGTTGATCACCGGCGAAACCAGCAGCAGCGCACCGAAAACCCAATCCCCCCGGGGAACGCGGAATGCGCCTTCGCCTGCTTTTTCGGCAGTTCTTTCGGCAACGTGATGGCGCCAAAGGCGGAAGGCCCAGAAAACGCCGAAGGCCAGGCCGAGCAGGACTCTGGCGTCGAACCGGTCCATCGCCCCGCCGAGCAATCCGAACAGGGCCGAATTGAACTCCCACTCCCGGGCGAAAATGGCCAGGGAGGCCAGGTCGGTGCCACCCAGCACCACAAAGGGCGCATACAGCGCGGCAATCGTCAGCGCGAACCAGAACCAGTGAACGCCTTGAGCGCGGATCAGCACAAACGGCGCCAGCACCAGGGCGAAAACCTTGGCGCTGGCGGCCATGCCCAGCACAATAGCGCAGCCGCGCCAGCGATTCTCCCCCGCCAGCACGATCGCCGCCAGCAGCAGGAACACGCCAATGCCATCGGGATGGGCGGTGAAGGCGATTTCCTTGACGATCAGCGGGCACCAGGCGTACAGCAGCACATTGCGGGCACTCGTCAAGCGCAGCAGCAAGGCAATCGTGCCGAGGTCGAGCAGGATGAGCAGCAGTTGCAGGGCTTCGATGCTTCCCGGCCGCAGCCAGTGGGCAAGCAGGAAGACAAACTGGGTCACCGGCGCGTAAATCGTCTGCAATTCCGGATGGTTGATCTGGCTGAGCACATGCTGGAAGGTGGCGGGAATACCGGGGTCGAGGAAGAATTGCTCCGGCGCGGCGCCATAGGGCGTTCCCGCGGTGGCGAAGCGGAAACCGTCCCAGAGATAGCGCCAGAAGTCGTCCTCGAGCAGTGGGCCGCCATAGAGTCCGCACAAGCGGAAGATCAGCGCCCACAACAGCAGCCGGCCAAGCGGGACCGGGCTGCCCCGGGCGGCGGCGTGAAAGTGCAAAGCGAAAACCGGCAGCGCCGTCCACAGCATCAGCGGGAAGAACTGCGCCAGTTCCGGCTCGCCCGGCTGCCGGGCGAGGTTCGCCAGGATCAGATAGCCAGTGGCGCAAAACAGCCCCGCGGCGTCAACCGGCCAATGTTCGGCGAAACCGCGCCGAACCGAATTCAGCAAGACTCGATCTCGCTGCACGAGGAACCATGGGCGAAGCAACTGTAGCAGCGGTGGTGGCGCAGCATCACGCGAACGCCCTCCGCCTCGCCGAGGCTGCCGCCGAGATCGAAGGATTCGTCGTCATCGACGAGGGTGCAGGCGTACACGCGCATCCGGCCGTTCTTCTTGACCACCATCTTGGAAAAATGGCACATGAAGTTGCCGCGGGATTCCGCGGAGTGGAAGTTCGTCATGCAGCGTTCGCTGATCATGGGCACGGCGGGATGGGCGTTCGGCGTCAGGAAATCCGGGAAAGAGACGATCCGCGTGTCCCCGGGCAAGCCGCGGTGGAGGCAGATCTCGCGGAACTGGCGATCCACCGCGCAAGAGTCTTCGCCGGCATCCCGCTGCCTGGCGATGGAAACGCCGAATCCGCGCCGGTGCAGCTCTTCGAGGCATTGCCAGGCCTTGCGCCAGTTGCCAGCCCCGCGGCCCGCGTCATGCCTCGTTTCATCGGCGTGGTCGATGCTGACGCGGAAGGAAAGCGGATGCGGCAGCCCGCTGAGCGTTTCGATGGCTGGCAGGCGCCGCAAGACCGGCTCGGTGCCATTGGTCAGCACGAGGCAGGGATTGCGCCGCAAGGCGAAGTCGAGAATGCGGACAAAGTCCCTGACGATGAAGGGCTCGCCGCCGGTGAAGGAAAACTGCCTCACCCCCAGCGCCTTGGCTTCCTTCATCCAGGGCTTCACATCTTCCAGCGTGATCCGCCCGAGCCGGTTGTCGCCGGGTTTCGATCCCTCCAGGCAGAAGGGACAGGCGAGATTGCAGGCGGTGCCGGTATGGAACCAGAGCTCCGCCAGCGGGCCGGGGTCGATATAGCCCACCGCCACCTCGGCCGGGTCGCTGCGGGCGAGCACCGTGCTCATGGGCCCGGGTTCCTCAGCTCTGCGCTGGCGCCGCTTCCCATTGATCGCGGAACAGCATGAACATGCAGGCCGCGAACAGCGCGGCGAATGCGATTATGGCCATTTCAGGAATGGAAAGCAGACCGAGGAAGCGGAACTGCACCTCGGCGCAGTTGCCGTCGCCCCGCAGCAGGAAGTTGAGCGCGTCCACCAGCGGGAAATTCGCCAGCAGATAGTTCAAGCCGGGGCCGCAGGCGGGAATCTGGTCCTCCGGCAGATGCTGTAGCCAGATCTGCCGGCCGGCGAAATAGCCGCCAAAGATGGTCATGGCCCCGGCCACGCCAGCATAGGCGCGCTGGCCTTTCGGACCAGGGTTGTGGACCGCGCAGGCGAGGCAGGTGACGCCGCAGAGAATGATGAAAACACGCTGGCTGATGCAAAGCCCGCAGGGCGGCAGGAACATCGCGTACTGCATGTACAGCACGATGCCCATGGTGGCCATGGTAAAGGCGAAAATCGCCAAGCTCAGGGCGCGGTTGCCGGGGATGCTCAGTCTCATTGCGCGGATGATAACGCTTTTTGCCCCGGCGCCGCCCCGGCTGGCCTCACCCAGGCGTTCCAGTCATTGAGGAATTCCTCGAAGCCGACTTGGTCGGCGGCTTCGACTTCCCGCTGGCGGATGATGGAATCGGCGGCGGTTTTTTCCATTCTTCCGCGCACCTCGTCCGCGAGTGGTTTGGAGCGGAAACTTTCCGCATGGCGCTTGGAAAGTTCCATGGAGAATTCGCAGAAACTAGCGCCATCGCGCTCCATTTCGGCGAGCATCATCGCCGATGGCGTCCGCGCCGGATCTTGCAGTTTGGCCGCTTGGCGCTCGACGGCGTCGACATGGCCGCCACCGGGGAAATGATCGAGCACCGCCGCGCTGTGCTTGATGTCGGCCAGGAAATTGCCGGCCCAATCCGCCAGCTTGACCGGTGCGCCGCCCCGCCGCAACACCAGCGAAGGGTCGCGGCCCGCCTCCACCACGCGGAGGATGTTGTCGGCCACCTCGAAGAACTCGGCGCGGTTGCACTGGGGGCTTTCGCCGAGCAGGCAATGCAGGAGAAAAGCGTCGAGGAAGCGGATTTGTTCGGCGTCGATGCCCAGCGGCAGGTGGGGGTTCAGGTCGAGCGCGCGCAATTCGACGTATTCGATGCCGGCGCGAACCAGGGCGTCGAGTGGGCGCTCGCCGGGTTCCGCCACCCGCTTGGGCCGGATCGTGCTGTAAAACTCGTTTTCGAGTTGCAGCAGGTTGACATTGATCTGGCGGTAGGCGCCATCGACCTTGTGGCCGATCGCCTCATAGGGCGGATAGGGAATCGTCATCGCGTCGCCAAGGCATTCCACGTACAGCGGCAAATCGTTGTAGCAGACGAAAAGCGACTTTTGCGCCTCGCTTTGATAGCCGAGCCGGCCCATGCGCAGACAGGTGGCGTGGGGCAGATACCAGGTTCCGCTCGCCATGCGCGCGAGCCGGTGCTGCCGGCCTTCGACAAAACTCGCCGCCGCCGCCGGCGAGGCGCCGAACAGATAGAGCAGCAGCCAGGAATGGCGATGGAAATTGCGGATCAGATGCAGATAGCTTTTGGTGCGGAAGTCTTGCAGCGAGCCTTGGAAACCGAGGAGCCGCCGGTAAGGCTCCCAGAAAATGTCCGGCATCGAGAAGTTGTAGTGCAATCCGGCGATCGCCTGCATCAGGCTGTCATAACGGTGCGACAGGCCGACCCGGTACAGGCGCTTCAACTGGCCGATGTTGGAACCGCCGTATTCGGCGATGGGCACCTCGCCCTCGGTTCCCGCCGGGCAGGGCATGCTCGCGGCCCACAGAATCTCGCCCCCCTCCAGATTCGCATAGGTGAAGCGGTGGATGTCCTCGAGCATGCCGAGGCAGCCATCGATGGTCTGGTGTTTGGGGGTGATGAATTCGAGCAGGGCTTCGGAGAAGTCCGTGGTGATATGGGGGCTCGTCAGGGCCGAGCCCAGCGCCGCCGGATGCGGCCGCTGGGAAATGCGCCCCTCCGGGCTGACCCGCAGGCACTCCTTCTCGATGCCGCGGTGGATCGCGGTCCATTCCGGTTCAAAAACGGGAAGCCCATAGCGCTTGAGGGCAGCGTCGAAACCGTCGGCCACATTGACTCCAGAAAGGGGGGTGTGAAGAGGTGCTGCGCGAAACTCCCGGCATTATGGCAAAAATCCCCGCAAGGCGCATTTCGGACCTCATCCGCGCCCGCTTCGCGCATGGCGGCCTTCCCGGTTGACATGCGCGCGGGAATGGCCGCCCCATGCGGAAACAGGGCGGGCAACTTTATCCCGGCTCATCGTGATCGGTGAGTTTGTGGTACTGCTTATGCAGCCAGATGCCGTACTTGTGATGATGATAAAGCTCGACGGCGATGCGGGACAAGCCCAAGATGATAAACGACTGGGCCAGCAAATATGTTGCGAAGTCGGGTCCCGACTTATCCATCTGTATCGCCACGAACCCGAAAAATATCACCACCACAGCCATTATCCGTATCACCGACTTGTTGAAGTACCCGCGATAACAGCCTGACTTCGAGTCCCACACCGCTTTGGGAAGAAATGTGGTTGCAACCAAGGCCCCCAGCGGGGAGCCGACGACTACGCCGATTGAAAACGCGTTTTCCATTTTAATCTCCTGAATTTCTTGAGAAAAGCGCCGAGGACGGACTGGCCGTCCTCGGCAAACATTAACTCTGGGTTCGATTATTCCCGAACATCAACAATGTTGATGTCAAGAGTCTTTGCGGTCCTCCGCCACTTCATTGACAGCATGGTTACCGACAAATGATGACCCTACGGATAATGCCCCGTAAAATACGGCGCCTAAACCAGTAGAGCCCATTGCAATCGTGGCAAAAAAGGTTGTCGGAATCGCCATAACCCCTCCAACGAACGCTCCTCCCAGACCCGCCTCAGCGTAACCGAGTCCCGCACCTGCGGTGACTGCGATTCCCAATCCAATAACAAGCGGTGCCACGCCGCCGTCGATCTGGTCCATCTCTTCGTACGTAAGTTCTCTCATCGATCTGCTCCTGATTAAGGTTGCGTTGATGCTTGCCTTAAAAGCCTAGGACAGGATCGGGAAGAATGCGTAATTTTTGCCGAAAAAATCCGGGTGGCGGCCCCGGGCCTTGTTCCTGCTTGAATTTGCGGATGCCGCGGCGTTGCGCCCCGCTCCGCGCATGGCCGCCTTCCCGGTTGACATGTCTGCGGGAATGGCCGGAAAATAATTACATCATGTTGAGGATTTTGTAATCATGCCATCATATGTCAGAACCCAGATCCAACTTACAGCGGAACAAGCCGGGGCGCTCAAAATGCGCGCGCGGGAAGAACAGCGTTCAATGGCCGACCTTGTGCGCGAGAGCGTAACGGAGTATCTGGCGCGGCGACCGGCGGCGGACCGCCGCGCCCTGCTTCGCCGCGCTTCCGCCTTGACCGGGCGATTCCGCTCGGGATGCCGCGACGTGGCGGAAAATCACGACCGGCATCTCGACGAGGCATACGGCTCGTGAGCCTATTCATTGACACATCGGCGCTGTACGCCCTTCTCGATGGCGACGAACCCCGGCACGCGGAAGTGGTTGAATCCTGGCAAACCGCTATCGATGACGGGCGTATTCTGTTTACGTCGAATTACGTTTTGGTCGAAACCTTCGCGCTTGTTCAGCGCCGGCTCGGTCTTGAGGCCATTCATGGTCTCGCGGCTGTTTTCGTGCCGCTTTTGCAACCCGTTTGGGTTGACCGGGAACTCCATGCGGCCGCGGCCGCGTCATTTTTCACCGCGGCGCAACGGCATCTGTCGCTGGTCGATTGCACCAGTTTCGAAATCATGCGTCGCATGGGATTGACTGATGCGCTGGCGCTGGATTCGGACTTCGCCCGCCAAGGGTTCAACCTGCTTCCCGCAGGCTCCTGGGAGTCCGCGTAGTTTTTGCCGAAAAAATCCGGGCGGCGGGATCGGCCCTTATTCCTGCTTGAATTTGCGGAGGTCGCGGCGTTGTTTTTTGGTCGGGCGGGTGGTGGGTGGCCAGTGGGCGGGTTGGGTTTTCCGGCTGGCGGCCTGTTCTTCGCGCCGGCGGATGCTCGCTTCGGTTTCGCGGTATAGCTGTTGCGCTTCCGGGGCCGGCCGGCGGTCGTTGCGGACCCCTTCGACGATGACTTCGCGCTCATGATCGCCCTGTTGCAGGCGGATGCGCAAACCGGGTTCGACGGTTTTGCCCGGTTTGGCGCGGAAACCCTCGCAGCGGACCTTGCCGCCCTCGATCGCCTGGCGGGCGATGGCCCGGGTCTTGTAGAAGCGCGCGGCCCAGAGCCATTTGTCCAGGCGCACTTTCGGGCCAGTATCGGATGCGCCTTTCACCTTGGGGGAGCGTGACATCAGCATGCCGCGTCGCGCCCGGATGCGGAGTCGCCGATTCCGGGCAGCAGCTCGGCGAAATCCCGCACCAGCGGGAATTCGTCGTGGCCGACGGCGGGGCGCTGGCTGTCGGGCCGGTGGATGCCGTACACAAAGCCGACGCCTTCCTTGCTGGCGCGGCGCAGCACCGGCAGCGAATCGTCGAACAGGATCGCGCGCCGGCGGTCGAAGGGTTCGAGGCTTTGCAGTTTTTCCCAGAAACCGTGGCCTTCCTTGGCGAGGTGCAACTGGTGCGCGCTGATGCAGCGGTGGAAGTAGGCGGCGATCTCGGCGTTGTTCATCTTGATTTCGAGGCTCGCCGGGTGGGCGTTGGTGATCAGCAGCATGCGCCTGCCGGTGTACCATAGCTCGCGCAGGAAGCGCTCGGCATTGGGGCGCAGGCTGATCTTGGCGGTGATCGTGCGTTTGAGTTCGGTGATTTCGAGATCGAGCTCCCGGGCCCAGTAGTCGAGGCAGTACCAGTCCAGGCTGCCGTAAACTTCGTCGGTTTTGCGCTCCACCAGCGCGAGGGCGGCGGCGAAGCTGACGCCGTGTTTCGCGCTGTAGGTCTCGGGCACGAGTGTGCGCCAGAAATAATTGTCAAAATGCAGGTCGAGCAGGGTGCCGTCCATGTCGAACAGGACGGTGTCGATCTCGCGCCAAGGTGGAATGGGTGTGGGCATGAAGGCGGAATCGGCTGTGTCGTGGCAAATCGAAACCATCGCCCGGCGGGCCGGGGCGGCGATCATGGCAGTGTATAACAGCGCTGGGGAGCTTGCCGTGCGGTACAAGGACGATGACTCGCCGCTGACCGAGGCCGACCGGCGGGCGAACGCGGTGATTGCCGAAGCGTTGGAACAGCTCGCGCCGCGGCTGCCGGTGTTGTCGGAGGAGTCGGCGCGGCCCGATTGGGAAACAAGGCGGCGCTGGCGGCGCTACTGGCTCGTGGACCCGCTCGATGGCACCAAGGAGTTCGTCAAACGCAATGGCGAATTCACCGTCAACATCGCGCGGGTGAATGACGGCGTCGCCGAATTCGGCGTGGTGCATGTGCCGGTGAGCGGTGTGAGCTACCTCGGCGAGATCGGCCGGGGCGCGTTCCGGCGGGAAGCGGGCGCGGCGCCGGTTCCGATCGCTTACCGGCCCATCCTCCACTCGGGTCCGAAGCCCGCCGCCCGGCCCTTGAAAGTGGTCGCGAGCCGCAGCCATCTCGATTCGCGTCTACGGCCGGTGGTGGAAAGGCTGGAACGCGAGTTCGGCGCCGTGGAGCTGGTCAACCTGGGCAGTTCGCTGAAGTTCTGCCTAATCGCCGAAGGCAAAGCCGATGTTTATCCGCGGCTCGCCCCCACCTCCGAATGGGACACCGCCGCGGCCCACGCGGTGCTCGCGGCGGCGGGCGGCGAGGTCTGCGATACCCGCTTCCAACCCTTGCGCTACAACCAAAAGGATGGGCTGCTCAATCCCAACTTTGTCGCGATCGGGGATCGGCGGCAGGATTGGCGCGCGATACTGGCGGGCGTTCTGCCCGATGCTTGAGGGAGCTTTAATCAAGCCGGAGCGCACTTACGGCTCCCCGCTCAAACCGGGGGCGCCTTGCAATAGTGGTCGATGAAGCGCTGGTGGCTGGGAAGCTGGCTGACGAGCTTGTCCACCGCGCCGTGGATGGCATGAACAACATGTCAGCCCCCCCCAAGGATGGATTCACGGCGTCCGTTGAACTCCACCCAGCCAGACGGCGACGGATCGAAGCCACCCACTCAGCGCACGAGCAGGGCCAGGAGCAGTTGCAACTGGGTGTCGTCCAAGCGCTGTTCATCAAAAGCGGGCATGACGCCGAAGCGGCCGTTGACAAGGGTTTCGCGGATGCTTTCCCGGTCGCCGCCATAAAGCCAAACCGAATCGGACAGCCGCGACGCCCCGAGCAGGATGTTGCCGCCGCCATCGACCCCATGGCAAACCGCGCAGTTCTGGTCGTAGGCGGCCTTGCCCGGATGATCCTCGCCGACACCGCCGGCCAAGCTCATCACATATTCGCCGACCTGTTCGATGCCTTCCCCGCCGAGCACCGGCTCCCAGCCAACCATGACCGCGTTGCGCCCGCCGCGGATCGACTGGCGGATCTGCTCTTCCCCGCCGCCCCATTGCCAATCGACATCGAACAGGTTGGGGAACAGGTCGGCCTGCCCCCGGCCCTCGGGCCCGTGGCAAACCGCGCACTCGCGGCGGAAGATTCGCTCGGCCACCGCCATCAATCCGCTGTCGTTCTGAATCTCGGCCAGGCTCATCGCGGCGATTTCGGCCCTGGCGCCGGCGAACCGGGCCTCGTATTCGCCGTAGCTTTCGGCAACCCGGCTGCCTTGGGACCAGTTGAGCATCCCCGGGAAGCCCCCAAGCCCCGGGAACAGCATGAGATAGACGATGGAAAAGATCAGCGAACCGAACAGCAGCCAGAACCACCACATGGGCGGCGGCCGGTTGCCCTCCCGCAGATTGCCATCCCAGACCGGACCCGACTCCGGCCCGTGGCCCGCGTCCCGGCCGAAGTAGATGCTCCACACCAGCCACACCATCGCCGCCAGGGAAACGAGGGTGAGCACGGCGATCCAGCCGCTCCAAAACACCGAAGGCAGGTCAGCCATGATGGTCCCCATCCTCGTCTTCCAGCGGAATGCGCGCGATTTCATCGAGGCTTTCCGCTTGGCCGGGATAGAGAATCCAAGCGGCAAGCCCAGCCATGAAGGCCATCACCAGCATGTCGCCGAGGAAGATGAACGCCGTCATGGCCCCGCCTCCGTGTATCCGGCGCCCAGCGATTGCAGGTAGGCGATCAGCGCGTCGATTTCCATCAGCCCATCGAGCTCGGCCCCGGCGTTGGCGATTTCCTCATCGGTGTATGGGTGGCCAAGCAGTCGCAGGCCGGCCATTCTCGCGGCCATGTCTTCCCCGGTTGGGGCCGCGCTCCGGGCGAGCCAAGGATAGGCCGGCATGATGCTGCCCGGCACAACGGCCCTGGGGTCGAGCAGATGGATGCGGTGCCAGTCGTCGGAATAGCGGCCGCCGATGCGGTGCAGGTCGGGGCCGGTGCGTTTCGACCCCCACAGGAATGGCCGGTCGTAGACGAACTCCCCGGCCCGGGAATACGGTCCGTAGCGTTCGACCTCGGCGATCAGCGGGCGGATCTGCTGCGAATGGCAAACGCTGCAACCCTCGCGGATGTAGATGTCGCGTCCGGCCAGTTCGAGCGCGGTGTGGGGCCGGGTGTTGGCCTCGGCGGTTTCGAGGCTTTCCTGGTCGAGAATCGGCAACAATTGAACCAGCCCGCCAATCGCCGAAACGAACAGGATGCCGAATATCAGCAGCCCGGTGTGTTCCTCGAACTTGCGGTGCAGCCCCATGCCACTCATCAGCCCACTCCGTACGCCGGGGCCACCGCCGGCACGGTTGCCCGTTGCGCCGACCGGCCCCGGACGGTCATGTAGAGGTTGTACGCCATGAGGAAAGTGCCGGCGAGGAAGATCAGCCCGGCCACGAGGCGCAGGATGTAGTAGGGCGTCATGCTCGCCATGATGTCCCTGAAATCGAAGCTCAACTCGCCGATCTCATCGACGCTGAGCCAGAGCAGCCCCTGGGACACCCCCGCCGCCCACATCGCGACGATGTACAGCATGGTGCCCGCCAGGGCGAGCCAGAAATGCGCATTGGCCAACCGCCCGCTGTGCAGCTCCGCCCCGACCAGCCGCGGCACCATGAAGTAGAAAGTGCCGTAGGTGATCATCGCGTTCCAGCCGAGGGCGCCGGAATGGACGTGGCCGATCGTCCAGTCGGTGAAGTGGCTGACCACGTTGACGCTGCGGATCGACATCATCGGCCCCTCGAAGGTCGCCAGGCCGTAAAAAGCCAGCGACAGCACGATGAACTTCAGCGCCGGATCGGTGCGCAGCTTCTCCCAGGCCGAACTGACGGTCATGATGCCATTGACCATGGTCGCCCAGGATGGCGCCAGCAGGACGATGCTCATCACCATGCCCAGGGTTTGCACCCATTCGGGAACCGAGTTGTAGTGCAGATGGTGCGGCCCGGCCCAGATGTAGCTGTAGACGAAGGCCCAGAAAGCCAGCACCGAAAGGCGGTAGCTCCAGATCGGCCGCCCCGATTGCTTCGGCAGGAAGTAGTACAACATGCCGAGAAAGCCGCCGGTGAGCAGAAAGCCGACGGCGTTGTGGCCGTACCACCACTGCACGACGGCGTCCTGGGCGCCGGCGAAAAGCGAATACGAGCGCATCGGCCCCACCGGCACGGCGAGGCTGTTGACGATGTGCAGCATGGCGATGACGATGATCAGCGCGCCGTAGAACCAGTTGGAGATGTAGATGGGGCGGATTTTGCGGGTGGCGATGGTGCCGAAGAACACCACGGCGAAGCACACCCAGACGACGGCGATGGCGATATCGAATGGCCATTCCAGCTCGGCGTATTCCTTGCCGGCGTTGTGGCCCGCGAGCAGCGACAGGCCGCCGAGCAGCACGATCAACTGCCAGGCGTGGCAGCAGAACCAGGCCAGCCGCGGCAGGAACAGCGGCACGTGGCAGGTGCGCTGGACGCTGTAGAACGCCGTCGCCATCAGCGCGGACACGCCGAAACCGAAGATGACGCCGTTGGTGTGCAGCGGCCGCAGCCGGCCATAGGACAGCCAAGACTGGCCGAAATCGAGACCGGGCCAGACCAGTTCCGCCGCCAGCCAGACGCCGCCAAGCATCGCCACCAGCGCCCAGATCACCGAATACTGGATCAGGCGGATGACGATGGTGTCGTGATAGGTCTTGGCGGGCGCCGCCTCCGTCATTCCTTTCCGCTCCCATTCACTCCCATCACCCCCAAACAGCCTGGTTCAATATTCCAGCGCTCAAACGCCAAGCAGGGGGCCGACGCCCAGCACCCACAGCGACATGCTGATGCCAAGCAGGCTAACCGCCGCCACCAGCAGCCAGGCCACCAGCGACGACGCCATCAGCATACCCCGCTCGGGCGGGGTTTCCAGCGCGATGGGTATGCCCCGGTAAAGCAGGTTGAGGCTCCAGATCAGGGTGGGGATGAGAACGAGCACCTGCACCAGCACATTGGGGAAGAGATGGGCGGCGCTCGCCACCGCCAGCGGCTCGCCGACCATCGTGATCAGCGCCAGATGGCGCCCGAGCGAGGCGTTGGCCCCGTAGGTGGCCGCCATCCAGCGGCTGATCAGCGCGGTGCTGAACAGGCCGAACACCAGGGTCAGAAAGTAGCCGACGCTGATCAGCAGCAACTCGCCCGGCGGCAGCAGCAGCGGCGCCTCGGCGCCAAGCCGCCAGCCGAGATTGGCGCCGCCGATGTAGGCGAAAACCGGCGGCAGCAACAGCAGCCACAGCGAGTGGCCGAAGAAAACGCCAAGTGGCGCGGGTTCCCGGCGCGAAAGCTCGCCGAACGCCGCCACCGGCTGATACAGCGAGCGAAAAAGCAGATGCGAATGAGTGGCCGATCCCACTCCGCCAAGCGAGGCTGACACAGCCCAACCCCCCGTGGTTCAAAGATTTCGAGCAATTGGAGCCAGTGTGGGATTGGCGTGAAGCTTTGTCAAGGCATGTTGACCGCCTGAATTCGCCTAGCATCACTCTGGATGACCAACTACTCGGAGGGTAGAGTTGACTTTCCACTTCTGCATCTGTTCGAGCGTTCTAACCCGGATATTGCACGAGTGTATCGATTTCAACCGATTTTTGCCCCTGGCGCGGCGTGGGGTTTCCGGCGGCGGTGAAACTGGTTCGACCGGTGTGGATTTTGTGGTCCGGGCCGCGATTTCCCGGTCGTTTTCCCAGCTTTGGGAAGCCCCGGCGGATTCAGGGCGAGCGCGTACCCGGTAGCTGAATTCCCCGGCGTTCTCGTAGATCAGGCTGATGATCCGCGAGCGCTTGCCGGACAGATCCCGGGCCGCGCCGGCCGGAGGCGAGGCGGTTGATGCGGGCATTCACTTCGCCATGGCTGTGATGCCGGTTGCCTTCGACGAGGGCGATGCGCTCGTTGCCGTCGGCCAGTTGATGAAAATCGGGTTGTGGCATGCTGTCTGCGCCGCGGTCGCGGACAGTGCAAAGAATCGCCCATCATGCTAGCTTCCGCCGCATGATTTCCACAAACAAACCAGCATCCGGGAAATCGGAATTGGCGCGAGCGGGAACTTGCACATTCATCATTCCAACCGGCTTGAGTTGCTCGCGAAGGAGCTTGCCGGGCTGATCGCCTCCAATCCGGCGGATCCACTCGATGCGGAACGCATCGTGGTGCCGCACCGGACGCTGGGGCGCTGGCTGCAACTCGAAATCGGCCGGGAACTGGGCATAGCGGCGAATATCAAGCTCGAATTGCCCGCGGCGTTCGCCTGGTCGATGCTGCGCGACACCCTGCCTTCCCTGCCGGGGGGGCAGGGCTTCGCCCCCGATACCCTGCGCTGGCATCTGTTCGGGATGCTGCCGGCGTTTTCCCAAGGCGGCGATGCCGACGAAGTGCGGCGGTATCTCGCCGATGGCGATGAACTCAAGCGCTTCGAACTCGCCGACCGGCTCGCCAGAATCTTCGACCGCTGCCTCAATTTCCGCGATGACTGGATTCGCGACTGGGAGCGGGGCGAAACACCGCACTGGCAGGCGCGGCTGTGGCGGTCGCTGGCGGAAAACGTCCAAGAGCCGCATTGGGTCAGCGCCTTGGATGCGTTCGGCAAGGAGTTGGCGGGTGGCGGGATGCCAAGCGGCTGGCCGCGCCGGGTGTTCGTATTTGGCATATCGTTCCTGTCGCCTTCCTATCTGCGATGGCTCAGGCAGCTTGCCGGCAAAATCGAACTCCATGTTTTTCTGTTCAATCCGAGCGAGGCGTACTGGGCCGACCTGCGCACCGAGCGGGAAGTTCGCCGCCGGGCCGGCGCCGCCCAGGCCCAAGCGCAGCATTTTGAGGAAGGCAACCGCTTGCTCGCCACCTGGGGACGCGCCGGTCGCGATGCTTTCGACGAATTGGTCGCCAGCGAGGCGCAAACCCGGCCCTGTTTCGCGCCAACGCGGGACGATTCCCGCCTTGCCGCGGTCCAGGGCGATATCCAGGAAGTCCGCCCCGCCGCCGATGCCCCGCGGCTCCCGCCGGACAATTCGCTGCAAATCCACTGCTGCCATTCAGCCATGCGCGAGGCCGAAGTGCTGCACGACCGCCTGCTCGACCTGCTAGAAACCCATCCCGGCATCGAGCCGGCCGACATCCTGATCCTGACGCCCAAACCCGCGCGTTACGGCCCGGCCATCACCGCGGTGTTCGAATCCGAGGGGCGCATTCCCGTCGCGCTGTCCCGCTCCCGGGCGGTGGATTCGCCAACAGCGAAAGCGTTCTTCGATTTATTGTCGCTTCCCGGCACGCGCTTTGGCGTTGAGGCGGTGCTGGCCCCGCTCGACGCGCCGAGCTTGCGCGCGCGCTTTGAAATCGAGGAAGACAAGCTCCCGGACATTCGCGACTGGGTGAAGCAGGCGGGCATACGGCGCAATCTCGGCAATCTCGCGAGCGAAGGAGAGTCGGCGCCGGCCCTGCCCGGCAACACCTGGCACGATGGATTCAACCGGCTCCTCGTGGGTTACGCCGCGGGAGACACCGACGAGCTTGCCCTGGGCGTCGCGCCCTGCTCGATTCGCGGCGAAGGCGGCTTTGAAGCCGGCGAGGAGGATTACGCCGCGATGGGGCGGGTCATCTCGTATTGCCGGGCCGCCTTCGAGTTTTGCCAACACGTCGCCCGGCCGGGAGACGCCGGGCATTGGAAAAACCTGCTCCGCGCCGCGCTGCACCAGTTTTTCGACAACGGCTCCCGCAGGGGCGCCTACGATAGTTTCGACGCGATGCGCGAGGCGGGGGACGAGTTCGGAGAAATCGCCATGCTGATCGAAAGCTTCGCCGAGCAGGCGGGGCGCATCGACTGCGGGTTTTCCTTTCAGGTCGTGCGGAAAGCGCTGCTCGAATCGGCCTCCAATCCGGCGGTCGGGCCAGCGCGGATCGAAGACAGCACAACCGTTGGCCGCCTGGCTTCGGGCCAGATTCCGCCGGCGGAGATCGTCTGCGCCGTGGGCATGGGCGGAGACGGTTTTCCGCGCAATCCGCCATGCCACAGCTTTGACATTGTCGATCGCGACGGACACCGCAAAGGAGACCGGGACCCCCGGCACGAAGACCGTTTCGCCTTCCTCGAAGCCCTGCTCGCGGCGCGCCGGGCCTTCATCGTCACCTACACCGGCCGCGACCAAAGCGATGATTCCGAAATCCCGCCGTCGGTGGTCGTCGATGAGTTGCACGAGTATCTTCTTGGCAGGTTCGCCGAGCCGGGACCGGTGGGGGAGGCGGATAAAGCCGGCGCACGGGACAGTTTCCGCATTTACCACCCCTTGCAGGCGTTCAGCTCGCGCTACTTCAGCGGTGACGAAGCGCTCTTCAGCTATTCCCGCACCACGTTCGATGCCGCGAAAATGTTGCGCGACCAACAGCGGCATGAAACTGGGCAAAGCGGGCCAGCGGAGGAGGAAGCTGCCCGGGAGCGGGCATCTGAAGAGCGTCGGGCGCAAGAGCCCGGGCGCGGTGAAGGCAAAGCGCCAACACGGTTCGGCAAGCCAATCGAGCCACCCGATGCGTCCCGGCGCAAGCTCAGCTTGAGCGAACTGCACCGGTTTTTCTCCAACCCGGCGGGAGGTTTTCTGCGCGAGCGGTTCGCGGTCAAGCTGCGCGGCGTGGAGGAAGCCGATGAGGAAACCGAGCCTTTGTATCTCAATGGTCGCGAAAGGTGGGGCCTGCGCCAGGAAATCCTTCAGCGAACCGACCCCAAACGTGAGCGCGAAACCGCCATCGAACACGTCGAATCCCGCTTGTTGGCGAGCGGAAAGCTGCCACACGGCGGTTTTGGCGCCCTGGCCTGGGATGCGGCGCTCCAAGAAGTGGAAAACCTGCGCTCATTATTGCGCCCGCACGCCGAGATGCTTGACGCTGAACCGCAGCATGTCGATCTGGCAATCGGCGAGTTTCGACTCATGGGCGTGATTCCCGGCATTGGTTCCCAGCGAATGCTGTATTGGCGCAACGGCAAGAAGCGCCCCAAAGACCTGATCGAGATCCGGCTCAGGCAGCTAGCGTGGATGGCGGCGGGCAACCAGCCCTTGCCGGTGACCGCCATCTGGACCGGTGAAAACATGGACCAGCAATTTCCCGCGCCCATGCCCGGAACAGATGCGATAGACCAGTGGCTCGAAGCCTGGTGGCTGGGCCTTTCGCGGCCGCTTCGATTCTTCCCGAACGCTTCGGTCGCCTACGCCAAGACATTGGGAAAGAGAGGCAATCGCGAAACCGCGATGAACGAGGCGCGAAAGGCTTGGGAGACTGAACGCGGCGAGCCGGACAACACTGTGGCCTGGGATCTCGGCGAAGACGATGACCCGCTTGAGGATCACCGGCCCGCGGAAACCCTCGGGGAAATCAAAGCCAAAGCCGGTGGCGACCTGAGCCAGGCGGGATTTGCCGAATTGGCGGAGACGCTGCTGGTTTCGATGTTCAAGAGGCCGCTCGAATGAGCCCGGACGAGGCGCGCACACCGCTGACAACGCCACTCGGCAGTGGCCGCACGCTCATCGAAGCGAGCGCCGGCTCGGGCAAGACCCGGGCGATCACCACACTTTTCGCCCGCATGGTGGTCGAGCGGGGGCTTGAAATCGACAGCATTCTCGTCGTCACCTTCACCAAGGCGGCGACCGCGGAGTTGCGCGAGCGAATCCGCGCAACGCTCAAGGCCATCGAAAGCGCCGGGGGCAAAGCCGAGGCCGCGGCCGACGATCAAGCGCGGGAGTTGCTTGAGCGATGGGAGCAACTCCCGGAACTCGACGCGGCGCTGATCAGAGACCGGACCGAACTTGCCCTGCTCGACATCGACCGGGCGAACATTCAGACGATTCACAGCTTCTGCCAGCGCGCGCTGACCGAATTCGCTTTTGAAACCGGTTTTTCCTTCGATTTCGAACTCAGCGGCGACGGCGGCGGGCTGGTCGAGGCCGTGGTGCGCGATTTCTGGCAAGAAAAGTACCGCGACAGCTCGCGGATACTCGCCAGATTTTTGCAAAAGAAAGCATTCATGCCCGGAAACCTCGCGGGCTGGTACGCCTCCCTGCGGGCCAAGGATTTCGCGGAAATTCGCGGCGCCCCCGAATCGGCGCAAGATCCGGCCGAGGCGGAAAACCTGTGCCGCGAAAAACTCCAGGCATTCATCTCCCTCTGGCGCGAGCAAGGCGCGGCGTTCAAGGAAATCATGCTCGAAAGCGAGGCGCTCAATAGAAATAGCTATCGCAAAGACACGGTCCGCAATCACTTGGGCACAATCGAACGCGTCGCCGCGGAAGGGGAGCTGCCGCTCAGCATGATCGAAGGGGACGGACTGGCGGGTGTGGCCAAGTACTTCGGCGCCAACGATCTTGCAAAGAAATGCAAGAAGGGGCACGACCCACCGGAAAATCCGCTGTTCGCGGCTTTCGACGAACTCGCCGACGCCTGCGCGACCTTCGCCGAAAGCCTTGAGTCCGGGCTGAGGCTCGCCCGCAAGCAACTGATCGAACACGCCGAAAGGGAATTGCGCCGCATCGTTCGCGAACAAAAACGGCTCGGTTATGACGACCTGCTTCTTGAGATGCGCGATGCGCTCGCCCGCGAAGTCAGCGGCCGGCGGCTTGCGGCAAGCATCCGCCGCCGTTTCCCGGCGGCGCTGATCGACGAATTCCAGGACACCGATCCAACCCAGGCGCGGATCTTCGCCGCAATCTACGACGGCGGCGATGGCGGAGAGCCAGCCGAAGCCGCGGACGGCGGCGGCGCGCTGTACATCGTCGGCGACCCGAAACAGGCGATCTACAAATTCCGCGGCGCCGACATCTTCGCCTACCTAGCCGCGCAGCAGGGCGCCGGTACACCACTCGCGCTCGGCAGCAACTACCGCTCCACACCCGGCCTCGTGGAAGCCTGCAACGCGATTTTCGCCGCGCCCTGGGCGTTCGCCATCCCGGAAATCAGCTTCAACCCGGCGGCGGCAGGCCGCGACGGCGGCCTTCGGCTCGAAATCGATGGCGAAATCCCGCCGCCGATGCAATTCTGGCTGCTCCCGGACTACACAGCCGGAGGCAAAGCCGGCGAAGTCGCGGCGAACAAGACCGCCGACGACATCATCCGCCTGCTCAATCTCGCCGGGGAAGGCAAGGCCAAAATCGGCGGCAAACCGCTTGCGGCTTCGGACATCGCGGTGCTCGTCGCGAAGAAAGCCGATGGCCGGATGGTGGCGAGGGAACTGCGCCGCCGCGGCGGCAGATGCGTCGAGATCGACGATTCGAGCATTTTCGACAGTCGCGAAGCCGGGCAGGTGTACCGCCTGCTGCTTGCCCTCGCCAATCGCGGCCGCCAGGATTTCCGCCGCGCCGCGCTCGCTGGCGATGTTTTCGGCCTCGACAATGACGACCTGCTCGCCTTGATCGAGGAGGACGATTACTGGAGCCACTGGGCCGAACAATTCGACCAATGGCACCGGGATTGGGTGGACAAAGGCGTTGGCGCGATGCTGCGCAAGATCATCGGCGCGCGGCTGAAGCACTGGCCCGAAGTGGAAAAGGAGGCCGGCAGCGGCAACGGGAAAACCGGCGCCGGCAATCTGCTCAATTCCCCGGCGGGTCCACGCAGGCTGACCAACTTCTATCATTTGACCGAGCTGCTGCAGGAAGCCGAAACAGAAAACCAGTACTCCCCGGCCCGTCTTCTGGCTTGGCTCAGGCGGCGGATGATCGGTCAGTCCGAGTCGCGGACCGCGGAGGAAAATCCCGATACCCTGCGCTTGGACAGCGACGAAAACCTCGTCAAAATTTCGACGATCCACAAAAGCAAGGGGCTGGAATACCCGATCGTCTATCTGCCTTTCGCCTGGTACAGCAGGGAGACAAAATCTTCCGCGGGCCAGCCCATCGAGTACCACACCCGCGAAGATGGGCGTTTCCCGGCCATACTCGATCTTGCCCCCGACGATGCGGGCCTGCAACATCACAAACTGGAAGAGTTCAGTTCATCGGTGCGGCTGCTTTATGTGGCGCTCACCCGGGCCCGGGAGCGCTGCGTCATCACTTGGACCCGCATCACAAAAAGCCCGGAAAAAAAGGAAACGCCGCCCCTGGCCTGGCTGCTGCACCGACAAGAGCACCACGAGAAAGCACTCGCGGAAGATGGCGGCCCGGAAGCGGCAAACAGCGCGATCCCCGATTCGGCGGCCGAGGTGCTGCCCCAACTGAACCACAGTTTCAGAACAAAGGAACGTGGCGAGTTCAATCTCGATATGGAGGCATTGCAGCGGCAGTGCTCCCATGGCATCAAGCTCGACGACAAAGACAGCGAAACGCTGGCGGCCGTCAGGTTGGAGAGCATGGCCGCGGAAGCGGAGCTGGCCGCGCCGCGGGAATTCGCCCGCCCCCTGCGCCGCATCCGCCGAATGACGAGTTACACCGACCTCGCCGCCGAACACCCGGCTGCCACGCACCGCTTTTCCGAGGCGGCCGCCGCCGACCATGACCAGAGCGTCGATGCCGCCAGCACCGATGCGGACGAAACCGCAACCGAATCAACCAGCGCCGACGCTTTCCACTTCCCCCGCGGCGCCCGGGTTGGCAATTGCTTCCACCGGATTTTCGAAATCCGCGACCAGGAGCCCGGCCGCCTGCTGAAAGACATCTGCGCGGAGCAACTCCTGCGCGCGGGAATCGACCTGAGGAAATGGCTGCCGGTTGCCCTGAACATCGTCAAGAACACGCTCGGCACCGAATTGCGCGAGCCGGGCGAATCCGGGCGCGCCGGATTCCGCCTCGCCGACATCGACAGGCGTTTGTGCGAGCTGGAGTTTTTCTTCCCAGTCAAAGGCGTGAGCCGCTCCGGCCTCGCCGATATCCTGGCCCGCTCCGGCTATCCCGAGCTGCTGCGCGAAGTTCCCGGCGAGCAAGCCATCAACGGTTTTCTGCGCGGCTTCATCGATCTCACGCTCACACATGAAGGGCGCTGGTACATCGCCGACTACAAATCGAACCATCTTGGCGGGCGGCCGGAAGACTACGAGGGCGAAGCGCTGCGAGACGCCATGCGCCAGCACAGCTACCAACTGCAATACCTGCTCTACTTGCTCGCCCTGCACCGCTATCTGCGCACCCGGCTTCCGGATTACGATTACGAGCGCCACATCGGCGGCGTCTTCTACCTGTTCCTGCGCGGCGTGGCCCCCGCCACGGGCATGTCCCGGGGCGTGTGGTTCGATCGGCCCGGAAAGGCGTGCATCGAAGCACTCGACGAATTCATGGAGAGCGCCGGATCATGACCGATTTCGCCGCCATCGACGCGCTGTTCGGGAAGCGCCACATCGACGATATCGACCAGCACTTCGCGGTGACCCTCGCCGGGCTTGCCCAAGGCGAAAAGACCAAGAGCGGCCAAGCCCCGAATGGCCAGCACAGTGGCGACAGCGACAAGCTCGCCCTGGCCGCGGCGATTTTGAGCCGCCACACCCGCGATGGGCATTCCTGCATCGATCTGAAGAAAATCGCCGGGCGCGCCTGGCCCGAAACCGCCCGCGGCGAGGCTGACAAGCTCATGCTTCCCACGCTCGATGAATGGCTGGAGCCGCTCATCGCCAGCCCGTCCGTGGCGAGGAGCGAAGAGGCCGGGAGCCGGCCTTTGGTGCTCGATGCGGGGAATCGGCTTTATCTCAACCGCATGTGGCGGCGCGAGCGCCTCGTCGCGGAGCGTCTGCGCGGCCTCGCGGAGCGCGAAATCGCCGAGACCGGCGACCTCGAAGCGGCACTCGATGAATTGTTCAAAGCCGGCGAGCCATCCAAGCTGCCGCGGCAGGCCGCCCATATCGCGGCGAGCCACCATTTGTGCTGTATCTCCGGCGGGCCGGGAACTGGCAAGACCCACACCGTCGCCCGGATCATCAAAGCGCTGATGAACAGCGGCCAGGTCAAGGTCAGCGACATCGCCTTTTCCGCGCCGACGGGAAAGGCGGCCGCGCGCTTGCAGGAGTCCACCCGCGAATCGCTGCGCCAGATGCACGGCGGGCAGACACTGCCCGAAGAACTCGCGGTGGAAGTGGGCACGATCCACCGCTGGCTGATGAAAAGCGCAGCCGAGCGCGGTTTGGCCAAAGTGCTCATCATCGACGAGGCCTCGATGGTCGATATCCAGCTGATGAGCCGCGTGCTCGAAGCCCTGCCCATTGATGCGCGCCTGATCCTGCTCGGCGACTCGCACCAGCTTGCCTCGGTGCAGCCGGGGTCGGTCTTCGCGGACATTTGCCATGCCGCCGGTGGCGAGGATTCGCCGCTGGAAAACCGCGTCGTCAATCTCGAACACAACTGGCGTTTCAAGGAAACCAGCGGAATCGGCCGCCTCGCCGTAGCGATCAAGAGCGGAGACGCCGCGGCGGTCGCGGCGGCCTTGGACAATCCCGACGACGAATCCATCGGCTTCGAAAATCTCGAAGGCGCCGCCGCCCTCGACAATCTCGCGAAACGCTTCACCCGCGAGCACTATGCGCCGATGCTGCGAAAGTTCCGCTCGCTGGCCAGCGCCGAACAACTCGCCGCGGAAAGCGACCATCCTTTCCAGCGGTTCATGGCGCTGTGCTCGCACCGCTTGGGCAGTTTCGGCTCGCAGCGCTTCAACGCGCGGGTCGAACAGCAATTGCGCAAGCTGGGCCTGATTCCATCCGGCGAGGCGTTTTACATCGGCAGGCCGGTCATCGTCACGCGCAACGACCACCGCGGCGGGCTCGCCAACGGCGACGCCGGGATTGTCATCCGCGATGGCGGCGATGGCGCGGGCAAGGCCAAGGTCTGGTTCCCCGACCTGCGCGAACCCGACGGCGGCAAGCGGCTCGTCAATCCCCAGCGGCTGCCGCCCCACGAAAGCTTTTACGCGCTGACGGTGCACCGCTCCCAAGGCTCGGAATACGGCGAGGTCGCGGTGATTCCCGGCCCCGCCGAATCGCGGGTGAACACCCGGGAGCTGCTTTACACCGCGGTGACCCGCGCCAAGAAGAAAGTCGTGATACACGGCGCCCGCGCCGCGCTGACCGCCGCCACCGAACGCAAGACCTCCCGCGGCTCGGGGCTGGAAGGCGCGTTGCTGTAGCGTTTGCCCAAAACCTTGCAGGCACGGCCCCGAAACTCTGGACAAGCCAGAGCTTCCCTAATACAACAGAAAGAAGATGATCAGGAAGATGGCCAGGCCGGCCGCGGTCAGGGCGCTGTAGATCAGCGATGCGGTGAAGAAAACCAGCCCGCTGTAGAACCAGCCGCCGCCGTAAAAGTTCTTCAGGCTCAGATACAGATAGGCGATGGCCCAGAGGATGATGGCGAGGTCGAGCCAGTCGGTCACGACCTCGAGCGCCGCCGAGCGGTCCGCCAGCAGGCCGGTGACCGAAAGCAGGAAGGCGCAGACGATCAGAAAGGAATGATTGTGCAGGGTGAGCATGAAATGCTCGACATAGTAGCGGCGCCGGAACACGTAAAACACCGCCTGCAGCAGTGCCAGCAAAGGCATCATCAAGAGAATGAAAATCGTCACATACTCCAGCGAATCGCTGAAAAACTCTTGGAAAAACTCCCTGGGGTCGTCGCGCATATCATCGTAGTTGCCCACGATCTGGATGATCGTGAGTTCCTTCAGGCGCCCGGCGGCGGCTTCAGGGAGAAACGGAATCGGCACTGCTTCTATCGAGGCGCGGATTTCAGCGGGGTCGAAATCGAGCTCCGCGAACCCGTCGGCGTCTTCCCCGTCCGCGGGCAAGTCCCGCAATGGCCGCTCGGATTGCTGTTCCCCGGCCGCAGGCTGCGCGGGCGCCGGATTGTCGCCGCCCTGCGGGAAAATCGAAACCAGCAGGAAAAAAACGATGCTCAGCACCAGGAACATGCGCAGCGGCGGGGTGTAGCGCGCCCGCCGACCCTGCACGTATTCGCTGCTGAGAAAGCCCGGCCGGGTGTAAAGCAGCAACAGCGAACGGTAAACCCGGCTGTCGAGATCGACCAGCGCCCGCGCGAACTGGCCGAGGATGCGCCAGAAAGGCCGCCGGAACTCCCGGTCCTCCTGCCCGCAAACCGGGCAGAAAGCGCCGGCCAGCGCGGCGCCGCAATTGCCGCAGACTCCGGGTTCGGCCGCTGGGATGGCATCGTTCACCGAGCCATTTTGCCACTATTTTTGAGGGGAATCCCCTTGCGCGGCGATTCCGCGCTGAATCTCCCCGGCAAAGACAAAGGCGCCGGCATCGCGTCCCTGCGAATGCCGGCTAAAGAACTCGCGACTGGGCGCGGGGCTTCCCTGCCCCGGCCAGAGTTTGCAGGATCCCGATTCCCCCATTTGGCGCTTTCCGCCGCTTTGCTTGCCACGCGGGCCGATCCAGCGCCCCGGGATCCTTTGGTTTTGCTCCGACTGCATCGGAGTTGTCGCGACACGCCTGCTTCGGCTTTCAAGCCGGCCTGCCAGCGGCGTCTTCGAGACGCGTGGGCAAGCCCCCGCGGGCGGGCGCGATTCATTGCTCGCGCCACGCATGGCGTCTGTTTCCCAGCGGTGAGGTAGTGCGGATCAAGCCGGCAACCCGGGCTGTTGCTGCCCTGGTTCCCCCCCAAGGTCCGGCAATATCTCTTGCGGGTGCGGCGCGTCGCGCCGAGTGTCCGCGCCCCCTAACTCGCGAACGGCGTCAGACTACTCCGGCGGGCCACCGCCTTGCAAATGAATTTTTCCGCTCGAACCCGCTTGATTCATTGGGAAATTTGTTTAGGAAAGCGCTGATTAAGCCAGGGCATGTTTAAGGCTCAAACAGCGCTTGGCCGGTCATTTCCGGCGGAATGGGCAGTTCAAGCAGGCTGAGCAGGGTGGGCGCGATGTCGCAGAGCCTGCCCTCGCTGGTGAATGCGAGATCGCGGGTGCCGGTGTACACGAGCGGCACAGGTCCGGTGGTGTGCGAAGTGAGCGGCTGGCCGGTTTCCGCATCGAGCATTTGTTCGGCGTTGCCGTGGTCGGCGGTGACGAGGAGCTCGGCGCCGGTTTCGCGCACCGCCTCGACGATGCGGCCGAGGCAGCGGTCCACAGCCTCCACAGCTTGCACCGTGGCGGCGAAGTTCCCGGTGTGCCCCACCATGTCGCCGTTGGCGTAATTGCAAATGATCGCATTGAAGCGGCGGGAGCGGATCGCCTCCACGAGCCGGTCGGTCAGCGCGAAGGCCGACATTTCGGGCTTGAGGTCGTAAGTCTTCACCTTGGGGGAGGGAATCAGCTCGCGTTCTTCCCCGGCGAAGGGTTCTTCCCGGCCGCCGTTGAAAAAGAAGGTGACGTGGGCGTATTTCTCGGTTTCGGCGATGCGCAGTTGCGCGCCGCCCTTCCCGGCCAGCCAAGCGCCGAAAACATTGCGCAATTCTTCCGGCGGATAGGCGCAATTCGCGGGAATGCCGGCGGCGTATTCGGTGAGCGTGACGAAATCGGCGAGGCTGGGGCGCGTGTTGCGGTCGAAGCCATCGAAATCATCTTCAACGAAAGCCCGGGTGAGTTGGCGGGCGCGGTCGGCGCGGAAATTCATGAACACCACGGCGTCGCCATCGGCTATCGGCGCGTCATTGCCGCCGACCAAGGTCGCTTGGACGAATTCATCGTCCTCGCCGCGGTCGTAGGCGGCGCCGAGGGCCGATTCCACATCGTCGAATTGAAACGCCGCCCGGCCTTCGGTGAGCATTTCATAGGCCGGGGCCACACGTTCCCAGCGCTGGTCGCGGTCCATGGCGTAATAGCGGCCGCAGATCGAGGCGAGCCTGCCCCTGCCGCCGCGGGCGAGCTTGGATGCCGCGGCTCGCAGGGAAGCGAGGGCGCTGCGCGGCGGCGTGTCGCGGCCGTCGAGCAGGGCGTGCAGGTATACCCGGTCCACCTGCCTCCCATCATCCAGCTCCCGGTCGAGCGCGAGATCGAGCATGCACAAGATATGCTTTTCGTGGCTGTGGATGCCGCCAGGTGAAAGCAGGCCGATCACGTGCAGGGCGGAGCCGCTCGCGGCAACCTTGTCGATCGCGCCGGTCAGCGCGGGATTGTCATAGAAACCGCTTTCTTCAATATCCCGGTCGATTCGGGTCAAGGTCTGGAAGACCACCCGCCCCGCCCCGATATTCATGTGGCCAACTTCGGAGTTGCCCATTTGTCCCGCCGGCAGGCCGACGGCTTCGCCGGAGGTGCGCAGCAGGGTATGCGGCCCGTCGCGCCAGAGCGCGTCCCACACCGGGCTGTCGGCGGCGTGGATGGCGTTGTGATCACTTTCCTCCCGATGGCCCCAGCCATCGAGAATCAGCAGTACCGCGGTCTTGTGGGTGTTCATGTCGGCTCCCGTTTCGGTCTAGGTCTCCTGAAGGTCGTGTTGCTGGCAATGGGAGCCGGATTATCGGCCATCTCGAAGCCGAATGACAGTAAACCTCCCCAAAAAAAACTGACTCAGTCAGGGCATGCCTAAAGTTTCCTATGGCGGCGCATAAGTTTTTGTTTCTTGCCGGATGTGGGTTTTGGGGAATATGCTTTGTATTGAAACTGCGGGGAAGTGGGAAAACCCGCGAATCTCCACAAGCGAATTTCGGCAAACAGGGCGTGAAAGCAGCCATGGCAAGCACCGCAATGATCGCCAAACGCGCGGGCGTGGCCATCCCGGTCCTGGCCTTGCTCGGCCTGCTTTACTGGACGTTGGCCTATCCCAAGGATCGCGCGCCCGGGTTCTATCTGCTCGGCAGCGCCGGGGACGTGTCCGTCGAAGACTGGACTTTCGCCAACGATGTTCCGCTTTGCGCGCTGCAAGTCTACGCCGGCGGCTGGCGGCCGCACTCGATCAACCTGAATTGCATGGCGACACCGGCCGGCGACTTGTACTTGAGTTGCTCGGTGTGCGACCGCAAGCACTGGGCGGGCCAGGTGGAAACGGATTCTCCGGGGCGGCTGCGGCTTGATGGCGTGGTCTATCCGGTCAAGCTGAACCGGGTGACCGATCCAGCGCTGATGGACCTGTCCTGGCGGGCGCGGCTGGGGAAGTTGCGGAATTTCGCTGACGACCCCTACAATCCGCGACCGGACACCGACGCGCGGCGGCCCGACCACTGGTGGACCTTCCGCGTCGAATCGCGCTCATAGCCTGTAAAGCGGGGCCGCGCGCAGCTAGGCTGTCCGCGGCGATTTGACTAATTGCCGTTGCTATAGTTAACTTCAAGGAGCCGCAACAAAAGATCTCGCGGAACAACAACAGGCAACAGCGATAAACGTAAATGAAAGGGGGCAAAGTGGCATCCAGTTCTTCGCAAAAAGCCGATTCGGCGGCACCGGTTTTTGTCACCGGCGCCGCCGGGCATGTCGGCGCCAATCTCGTCCGCAGGCTGCTCGATGAGGGCGTCAAAACGCGCGTCCTGCTGCGCCGGGAGGACAACAACGCCGCCTTGGATGGGCTTGAGGTCGAGCGCGCCTGGGGCGACATCCGCGATTTCGATGCCACCCGCCAGGCGATGGAGGGCTGCAAGGGCGTTTACCACGTCGCCGCGAAGATCTCGACCATCGAAGGCAATCTGGCCCACCGCCGGGAAATCTACGACTGCAATGTGATCGGCACCCGCAACTTGCTTCGGGCCGCGCGGGAGGCCGACGCGGGCCGGGTCGTGGTCACGGGCTCGTTCAGCGCCGTGGGTTACGACCTCGACAATCCTTCCGCGCCTAGCGAGGAAACCATGCTGTACTATCCGATGGAACGGACCATGCCCTACGAGCGCAGCAAGACTCTCGTCGAGCACGAGTGCCTGCGGGCGGTTGCCCTGGGCCAGGAGGTCGTCATCGCCACCTGCTGCGCGGTGATCGGCGGCGCCGACTTCTTCCCTTCGCGGCTAGGCCGCACATTGTGCGCCTTCACCAACGGCAAACTGCGGGCCTATATCGATGGCGGCTTCGAATTCGTCGCCGCGCGCGATATTGTCGAGGGCCACCTGCTGTGCATGGAAAAAGGCCGCAGCGGCCAGAAGTACATCTTCAGCAGCGAATACCTGACGATCTCCGATCTCATCGGCTTGTGGGAGGAGGTGTCCGGGATGCCGCGCCCCAACCGGCGGATTCCGACCAACTTGATGTATGTGTTCTCGGAAATCGCCAGCTTTTATCTCAGCCGGTTCCACCCGGATTTTCCCCAGCGGTTCACTCCCGGGGCCATCCGCCTGCTGAAGAGATGCCACCACGCCAATCTCACCAAGGCGAAAACCGAACTGGGCTACCAGCCAACAAGCATCCGCGACGCGGTGCACGAGGCCTACGCCTTCCATTACCACGAACGAAAAGCAATCGAAAATCCCAATGCGAAGCCGCCCCGGGAAGCGGCGCCGGCACCGGCGGCTGCGCCGGAACCGGCACCGGACGAAGGCGTGCGGGTCGCTGCGGGGGAGGTATCCGCATGAACATGAATGGGACAGTCGCCGCGGCGCCACCCAACTTTGAGGAGGCGCACAATCTGCGGCAGAAATCCCGCGCCGCGGGAATGTGCCCGGACTACTGGTACGCGGTGGAAGAAGTCCGCAACGTCAAACCCGGCTCGGTGGTCGAGGTTGTCTTCTGGAAACAGTCGATCGCGCTGTTTCGCGGCGAGGACGGCGAGTTCCACGCGCTGGAGAACCGCTGCGCCCACCGGCAGCTCAAGCTCTCGATGGGGCAGGTCGAGAACTGCCAGCTCGTCTGCGCCTATCACGCCTGGAAATACGACACCAAAGGCCGGGTGGTGGATATCCCCGATATGTTCGGCCGCGAAAAATTGCCGGATGTTTCGATCCGCAGTTATCCGGTGAAGGTCCGCTATGGCTTGGTCTGGCTGTTTCCCGGCAATCCCGAATTGGCCGAGCAGCGCAAGATCCCCGAAATTCCCGAGATCGAGGGCCCGGACCGCTGGGCCTGCGTGCCGCTGGGTTTCACCTGTGCGGCGCACCATTCGATGATCATCGACAATGTCAGCGATTTCTCCCACGCCTATCTGCACCGCGACTACCGGCCCTTCGACGGCGCCAAACTGACCCTGTGCGAAACCAAGGGAGACAATGTGCATCTCGAGTACGACTCGAAGGTCGGCCGCGGCCGCATCTCGAAATTGTTCGTCGATCACGCGCGGCTGAACACCAATCACATGCAGCTCTGCTATGAGTATCCCTACCAGTGGTCGAACACCGACGACGAGATCAAGCACTGGCTGTTCGTGCTGCCGATCGACGAGCGGACAACGCGCACCTTCTTCCTGTTCTATTTCAAGTCGCTCAAGATCCCCCTGCTGCCGGTGCGCATACCCCGCGCCGCCATGACCGCGGTGATGAAGCTGTCCAACCGGATGCTCATCGGCCCATTGCTCGATCAGGACCGGGTCGCCGTCGAGGCCGAGCAGCTTGGCTACGAGCGGCACTGGGAGGAGCCCGCCATCGAGGTCAATCCGGTGGTGGCCGCGTTCCAGCGCGTGACCGTGCGCAAGTGGCAGGAGTATCTGGCGCGGGAAGCGGAGGCTGGTCGTGCCGCCGCCTGAGTTCTTTTCCGCGATGGAGATGCTTTCCGCGGCGTCGCTGTGGCGGGCGTCCTTGATGCTCGCGGGATTCATCGCCTTCCTGATGGTCGGCTCAAAGTTCCTGCCGGGCCGCGAGGTGATGCTGACCGATGTTGACGGCAAAACGCGGCCCTGCAAGCTCAATGGCCTGAGCCTGTTCCTGCTGACTTTCGCCGTCGCGGGGCTGGCCGGCTACCTCGGCTGGTTTTCGCTGTCGGCGCTGTACACCCACTTCGCCGCGCTGTTTATCGTGACCAATTTATTCGCTTTTGTTTTTTCCGCCTGGCTGTACTGGCGTGGCGCGCGGGCCCAAGCTGGCATCCAAGATGTCGCCAATGACGCGCCGGCGGGGTTCTGGCGGGGATATTTCTATGGGCTGGAGCGCGACCCCGCGCTTTTCGGCGTCGATCTGAAAATGTTCAGCTATCGGCCCTCGCTCATCGGGCTCGCGCTGCTGAATGTTTCCTTCGCCGTCGTGCAATACGAGACGCATGGCGAGCTGACCTTGGCGATGATGCTGTACCAGCTCTTCACCTTCGCCTATATTTTCAACTACTTCCAGTTCGAGCACGGCATGATCCACACTTGGGACATCGTCAGCGAGCGCTTCGGCTGGATGCTCGTCTGGGGAGATTACGCGCTGGTGCCTTTTTTCTACTGCATCGCCGGCTGGTGGCTGGTGGACGCGACCGGGCCGGATTTGCCGCCGGCCGCCGCTGCGGGGCTGGTGCTGCTTTTCGCCTTCGGCTTCTGGCTGTTCCGGGGCGCCAATGAGCAGAAGCACCGCTTCAAGCAGGACCCCGGAGTCAAGATCTGGGGCAAACCCGCCGAAACCCTCGAGGGCCGGCTGCTGGTGTCGGGGTTCTGGGGAATCGGACGGCACCTCAACTACACCGGTGAAATCTGCGTTTACCTCGCCTTCACCCTGACCGCCGCCTCCGCCTCGCTCGCGCCCTTGCTGCTGCCGGCCTGGCTGGCGACGCTGCTTTCCCACCGCTGCCTGCGCGATGAGCGCCGCTGCCGCGCCAAGTACGGCGAATTGTGGGAACGCTACACCGCTCGGGCGCGTTTCGCGATGCTGCCCTTTTTATATTGAGAGCATATTGGAAAATCCGATGTCGCTAGAATCGCAAAGCGCGGAAGCGGGGTTCGGGCCGGCGAAGGCCATGCCGGAAGTCTCCGGCGCCTTGCCCCTGCTCGGCCACCTGCGGCACTTCCAGCGCGACCCAACCGAGTTTCTGCTCCGGGGCTGCCGCGAGCACGGGGAGATGTTCCAGTTCCGCCTGGGCCCGCGCAAGTTCGTGCTGTTTTCCGGCCCCGAGGCGCACAACGCTTTTTTTAAAGCGCCGCAGGAAACCCTCGACGCGAAATCGGTTTACCAGTTCACCGTGCCGATCTTCGGCCGGGGCGTGGCCTATGACGTTTCGTCGGAGCTGATGACCGAGCAACTCGGGTTCCTTTTTCCCGCCCTGCGCGAATCGGCGATGAAGCGCTACGTCCGCATCATGTTCGAGGAAATCAACCTGTTCGCGGACTCCCTGGGGGCGGGAGGGGAATTCGACCTGCCAGTGGCGATGAATGAACTCACCATCAATATCGCCAGCCGCAGCTTTCTCGGCGAGGAAATCCGCAACGAGGTCGATTCGGGCTTCGCCGAGGCGTACCACGAATTGCAAAACGGCATCAATACGCTGGGATTCTTCTTTCCCAAGCTGCCGACCCCCGCCCACCGCAGCCGCGACCGGGCCCGCCGCAAAATCTCCGAGATCTTCACCCGGATCATGGGCGAGCGCCGCCGCACCGGCGCCACATCGGAAGATTTCATGCAAAAGCTCATGGACGCCCGCTACAAGGATGGCCGCCCATTGAGCGACGATGAAATCACCGGAATCCTGGTGACGGTGCTGTTCGCCGGCCAGCACACCAGCGCCGTGCTCGCAACTTGGATGGCGCTTGAGCTGCTGCGGGCGCCGCGCGTTCTCGACCGCATCCGCGCCGAGACGAAGGCGGTTTGCCAAGGCGGGGAAATGCTCAGCTACGAAGGGCTGAAGCAGCAGCAGTTGCTGGAAAACACCGTGCGCGAGTGCGAGCGCTTGCATCCACCGCTGATCATCCTGTTCCGCAAGGCGCTGCGCGCGCTGGATTATGGCGGCTACACCGTGCCGGCCGGCACCCTCGTGGCGGTCGCGCCCGCCTCGTCCCACCGCTTGCCCGATGTGTTCGCCGACCCGGAGAAATTCAACCCGGACCGCTTCGCCCCTCCCGCCAGCGAAGAGAAACAGCATCCCTACACGCTGATCGGTTTTGGCGGCGGCAAGCACCGCTGCATGGGCAAGAATTTCGCCATCATGCAGATCAAGGCGATCTGGGCCGTGTTGCTCGACCAATTCGATTTCGAACTCGCCACGCCATTTCCAGCGCCGAATTACGGTAGCTGGGTGACTGGCCCAAAGCTGCCCTGCCGGCTCCGCTACCGTCGCCGGGAAGGCGTTTTTTCCTGAGCGCCCCGGCCTTGTCCCGCTACGATATCGCCATTGTCGGCGCGGGTCCCGTGGGGAGCTTCTGCGCTCTCGCCCACGGGCGCAAGGGTGCCCGGGTCGCCCTCCTTGAAGCCAATCCCAAGGCCGCGCAGCGGCTGGCGGGGGAATGGCTGCACCCACCCGCGCTGCGGATGTTGCGCTCAGTCGGCGTGACACTCGATGGCCGGCCGGGATTTGTTCCGGGCAAAGGTTTCGTGGTGTATCCGGAAGATCGTTCCGAACCCATCGTGCTGCCTTATTCCGGCGGTGCCGCGGGCATGGTGTTCGAGCATTCCGCCCTCGTCGCCGCCCTGCACGAAGCCATCGGGGAAGTTCCCGAAATCGAAGTCTTCCGCAATGCCCGGGCCCGAACGATCAGCGAGGGCGAACTGGAGTTCAGCCAGAAAGGGGAAGAGCGCCGCATCGAAGCCGACCGCATCGTCGGCGCCGACGGCCGGGCTTCGATCGTTCGGCATTCGCTCGATCTGCCGACGAAGCGGATGACGTGCTCGCGCATGGTCGGCGTGGTGGTCGAAGACGTTGATCTGCCATACGAAGGATTCGGCTATGTGGTGCTCGGCGGCCCGGGGCCGATCCTCACGGTGCCACTCGGCGAAGGCCGTTTCCGCGTCATCGCCGACACGCCATTGGACCACTGGACGCCAAAGCACCGCGCCGCCGTATTGGCGGACTCCTACGCTGGATTCCTGCCGGAACCGCTGCGGACGGCCTATATCGATGCGCTGGCGAAGGGCAGATTCCAGGCCGCCGCCAACGAATTGCGGCCCCGCCTCACCTACGGCACTTCCCGGCGGGTGCTCATCGGCGACGCGGCAGGGCATTACCATCCCATGACCGCCACCGGCATGACCCTCGGCTTTGGCGACGCCCTCGCCCTGGCGGAAGCCAAGGACTTCAAAGCCTTCTCCCTGCGGCGGCTGCGGGAGACCCGGGCGCCCCAGCTTCTCGCCATGGGCCTGTACGAGGTGTTCAGCGACCACCGCTTCGAAGCGGCCAACCTGCGCCAGGCGATTTACCGCAACTGGCGGTCCAGTGGCCTGTTCCGCGATGGGACCATGCGCCTGCTCGCCTGCGAGGATACTTCGGTCGTGCGGATCAGTCTGGCTTTCAGCGTGACCGTGCTCGCCGGCGCCGCGGGTGGAACGGCAAAGCGCCGCGGGCGCAACGGCCCGCGGCGGACGATCGCCATCTTCCGCGCGCTGAGCGCGCGCATCGGCTGGCTGGTGCGCGGCGCGCGCGAAATGCACAAGGCCCGCAGCCTAGTGGAGATCAATGAACGCCTGGTGATGGATACCTTGCGGCGGGCGTTCACGACTTCAATGGCGAGCTATGCCAACGGGGCGGAATCGCCCCCAAGCCTCGAGCCAGCCAAGGAAGACGCCAGCGCGGCGCTGGAGCGCGCGGGTGGGGCGCTGATCGCGCTGCAGCGCAAAGACGGCGACTGGGAAGGGGAGATGCGCTGGTGCCCGATGCTCGCCGCGCAATATGTCCTGTTGCACCAGCTCATTGGCCACCCGATTGAAGCCGGACGCCGCCGCCTGCTGCTGCGGCAATTCGAGCACAGCCGCCTGCCGGACGGATGCTGGGGCCTGCACGATCATTCGCCACCCTATCTTTTCGTCACCACCCTGGTTTATGTGGCGGCCCGGATGCTCGGGGTGGAGCCCGATCATCCGTTGCTGGTCCGCGCCCGGGAATTCGTGCGGCGCGAAGGGGTGCTCAACATCCCGAGCTGGGGCAAGTTCTGGTTGGCGCTGCTCAATCTCTACGATTGGAGCGGGCTGAACGCGGTGCTGCCGGAGTTGTGGCGGCTGCCGCGCCGGCTGCCGCTGCATCCCGCGAACTGGTATTGCCACACCCGGCTGATCTACATGGCCATGGCGGCGATTTACTCGACCCGTTTCCAGGCGCCGGCCGACAGCCTCATCGAATCCCTGCGCGGGGAACTGTACCCGCAAGGATTCGCCAAGGCCGATTTCGCCGGCAGCCGCAACCGTTTGCGCGAGGCTGATCTGTTCGCCCGGCCCAGCGCCTGGCTGCGGGCCGGCTACGTCCTGACCGGCGCCTATGACCGCGTCCACGGCAAGCGCCTGCGCGCCCGCTGCCGGGACGATCTGCTTGAGCGCATCCGCTGGGAACTGCGCAGTTCGGACCACACCAGTATTTCTCCGGTGAGCGGTATGCTCAACATCGCGGCGCTGTGGCTGCGGGACCCGGACGACCCCGACTGCCGCAAGGCGCTGGCGCAACTCGAAGGCTGGATCTGGGAAGACGAGACGGAAGGCACCCGGGTCACCGGCGCCCGCAGCGCATCCTGGGACACCGGTTTCGCCGTGCAGGCCTTGGCCACCGCGTCCGGGCATGGCCAATTCCGGGAAGCGATCAACAAGGGCGCGGACTTTTTGCGCGGCCAGCAGATCAGCGACAGTTTCGCGGGTTACCGGGAGGCGTTCCGCAATGATCCGAAAGGCGGCTGGTGTTTCGCCGGGGTCTGGCACGGCTGGCCGGTTACCGATTGCACGGCGGAGGCATCGCTGGGAATTCTCGCGGCGGATCCCAGGGAGGGCGACGAGACAAGGCTCGCCGATGCCGCGCGTTTCATGCTGCGGGGCCAGAACCGCGACGGCGGCTTCGGCAGTTACGAGGCGCGCCGTTCGCGGATTGGCCTGGAGTGGCTCAACCCGGCGGAAATGTACGGCGAATCGATGACCGAAAACTCCTATGTCGAATGCACCGCCTCGTGTCTGGCGGCGTTCGCGGCCTGCCGGGAGCGGTATCCCGGCGCGCTCGGCCAGACACTCGATCAAGCCGCGGCCGCGGCCATGTCCCGCGCCGAAGCCTGGTTGCGGCGGACCCAGTCCATGGATGGAAGCTGGCGCGGGGTTTGGGGGGTGCAATACATTTATGGCACGCTGTTTGGCATCAGGGGCTTGGTGGCCGGCGGCGCGCGGCCCGGCGACCCGGCGCTGCGCATGGCCTGCCGCTGGCTGCGCGACCGCCAGCGGGAAGATGGCGGCTGGGGCGAACACCACAGCGGCTGCATGAGTGGCGAATACGTCCCGGACAGCAAAAGCCAGGTCATCCAGTCCGCCTGGGCGCTAATCGCCCTGCTCGAAGCCGAAGATTCGAACTGGGGCGCGATTGCCCGGGGGGCGCGCTATCTGGCCGACACCCAACTCCCGGATGGAAGCTGGCCGAGGGAAGACATGGCCGGAGTCTTTTTCCGCACCGCGCTGCTCGATTACGAACTCTACCGGCAGTATTTCCCGCTGCACGCCCTCGGTCTTTACGAAAGCCGCCGCCGCGCCCGCATGCTCGACTCAACGCCGGGGAAGCAGGCCGCGGCATGCTGCGAATGCGAGTCCCAGCCGCAAAAGAGTGCCGACAAGGCTGTGGCCTGATCATTTCGGCAGTCTTCTCGCCGCCAAGCGGAACAGCAAGCGCAATCCGCGATTGTTCGACACCAGCAGATTGGCGGCGAGAATCGTCGCCCGCACCGCGCGCCGGGAAATCTTCACCTCATTGGAATCGGCGAACAAGCGGTTGCGCTCGATCTTGCCCACGGTCAGCACCGCCATGCCCAGCGCCCACAGGCAGAAGCGGCGGATGCCCTTCTCCCGCGGCGGAATCCGGCAGGTGAACTCAAGCGCGTTGCGGAGATGGCCGTGGGCGATCGCCAGCAGGGCCTCGAGGCCGCGCTGGAAGTTTTCGCCCCGGTGGCTGCCCGGCAGATCGTCGAGTGGCGATTCGCCGCCACCCTCGAACACCGAGCGCGGCAGCCAACAGGCCCCCCGTTCGTAATCGTCCCAGACATCCTTGAGGATATTGGTCATTTGCAGCCCTTGGCCGAATGAAACCGCGAGCTTGCGCATTTCGGCGCGGGAGGGTTCGAGTTCCGGGCAGTGGATGCAGAACAGGTCGGTGAGCAATTCCCCCACCACCCCCGCGACCGCGTAGCAATAGGCATCGAATTCGGGCAAGTCGCGCAGCCCGGTCCGGCTGCTGTTGCGCTGGAATCTGGGCATGTCGACGCACATCACGTTCACGCAGCGCGCCAGGATCCGGCGCTCGGCGTCGCTGAACGAATGGGTCACGGCGATAACCCGGGGGATGTTGCGCATCAACTCGCTTTCCGCCGGCGGAGTATCCGCCGCCAGCAACGGCGCCACCGAGGCGGAAAAATCGGTGGCGTCGTCGCGCCCCTCGACCACGGCGAGGAAGCGGGCGAGATTGGCCTCTTTCCGCCCGATGTCGAGGAGGGGATCGTCTTCGATCGTGTCGGCGATGCGGCAAAGCAGGTAGGCGTTGGTGACCACCAGCGTCAGCCGCGGCGGCAGGGTGGGAATCGTCAGCGCGAAGGTGCGCGACACCCCCGGCAATACATCCGCTTGAAACTGCCGGTCATCCATCTCCGCGGTCTTTGTGTGCTGGTTTTCGGTTGGCAACTGTCGATTCCCGCTTTCCCGCTTTGCCGGCGGAGTTTTATTAGATACCATCGCGTCCCTGTTCATTCAAGTTGTTCGTCCAAGCTGTTGCGGCGCGGGCGCGGGAACCACGGGGGCAATCATGCCAAAAAGAAGAATAGCAATCATTGGCGGCGGCGTTTCGGGGCTTGGCGCCGCCTGGGCTTTGCAGCAGAACCCGGACCGCTTCGACTTCCGGGTGTTTGAAGCCAATTCCCGGCTCGGTGGCAACGCGGTCACCGCCGACATGCCCCAGGCGGACGGCGCCAACATCCCTTTCGACATATCGGTAACCGCGTGCATCCCCTCGGTGTACCACCATATCCAGTTGCTGACCCGGCAACTCGGCGTCAAGCTCGTCGACACCCGCTTCAGCTACAGCGTGAAATACCGCGGCAGGATCTACGCCCACGATCTCGACACCGAAATCGGCGAGGATTTGCGGGAAGAAATCGACCGCTTCCAGAAAATGCTGCGGCGGCTGCAATGGTTCGGCGCGCTCAACCGCACCCGGTCGAAATTCCTCAACGCGCTCAATCCATTCAATTACCTGAGCATGGGCGACGTGCTCAATTTCGGCGGGTTTTCCGGCGATTTCCGCTACAAGGTGCTCAAGCCCATGTTCGTCAATTTCCTGATGGCGACGAATGTGTTCGACATGCCGGCCTCGCTGTTTTGCCGTTACCTCGAGTTCTTCGACATCGTCAACGCGACGCCGATGCAGACCTGGGAGGGGGGCACGCGCAAAATCTACGAGAAACTGACCGAAGACTTCCGCGACAAGATTTACCTGGACCGGCCCGTGCGCAAGGTGTTCCGCGGCGGGGATGAAGTCGTCGTCGAGGACGAGGCCGGGGAGCGCGAAACCTTCGACGAGGTCATCTTCGCCTGCAACGCCAACCAGACCCTGATGGCGCTCGACCGGCCCGGCTTTTTCGAGCGCTGGCTGCTGTCGTCGATCCGCTACGAGAGCGAATTGCACAACCATGCCATCGTCCACTCCGACGCCTCGGTGCTGCCGGAAAACGAGACCGAGGCCCTCGATACCCGCAGCAACCACATCGAGCAGTACGGCGCCCGGCCCGACAACTATGAAATCACCTACATCATGCACAACCAGCAGCCCTGGGCGAAGCCTTCCGACAAACCCTGCCTGGTGACCTACAATCCCATCAGCCGAATCGACGAGGGGAAAATCGTTCTGCGCTGGTGGTTCCAGCACGTCGTCCACGATGTGCGCCACATCGCCCTGCTGGTGCATTTGTTCCGCTTCATCCAAGGCCGGCGGGGAAGCTGGCACTGCGGCGCCCACACCCTCATCAACAGCCAGGAAACCTGCTTTGTCAGCGGCTTGGCGACCGCGCGGCAACTCGGCGCCGACTATCCCTTCAAGGACGAGGAAACAACGAAGTGGTTCAACTTCTACGGCCGCATGATGTACGGCTGGCGGTTCCGCAAGGCATGACGGTTTTCCCGGCGCGGGGAGGATCCGGCCCCGTCAGGCCTTTCCCTTGGGAAGTTCTGATTAAGTCAGAGCATACCTAGATCCCGAGCGCCGCGTAGCTGCCATCGAGAACGAGCCGCAGCGAGATATAGATTCCAAGCACCGGAAAGACCACCCAGGGCCAGTTCGATCCGACAACGATCAGCCAAAGATCGCGCGGGCTGATCAGGCGCTGCCTGCCGGCGATGAAGAAACTCGCCATATAAAGACAGGTCACATAGGTTTGCTGCCAGAAAAACGCCAGACCGAGCAGGCCCGCGGCCACCGCCGGGATGAATCCGGTGGCGAAAGCGAAATACAGCAACAAGGTGGGAATCAGGGTGACAAAACCATTGCCGACATCGGCGCTGAAGCCGAAGGATTTGCGTTCGGCGAAGGAGATGTCGTACTGGGCGTAGGTGGCCCAGATATCGGCCCACAGGGTCGGGGAGAGCGCCCGCCACAGCGAAGTCCTGCCGAAGAAGAACTCCGCCGCCGCCAACCGGCCGGTCTCGCGCTGCCGGTCGCGCCAGAATTCGGTGCGCGCCTCGATATAGTCGCGCCGGAAGAACAGGCAGATTTCCCAGTAGCAGATCAGCAGATTGACCGCCAGAAACACGCACATGATGGTGTGGGCCGGGTCCAACACCCCCGCCGTTTGGTGGCGCAGGACGATGCCGGGCAGCGAGAGGGCGGCCACGATCAGCGCGACGAGCGTGATCACCCGGATTTTCGGGCCACTTGGCGTTTCCGCCATCGGAGCAACATCAACATTTGTCATTGTTATTCCATCTCAATTTCATTGTGGGGAGATAAGTGGCGGAAACAGCCAAAGCGGGTGGAACCCCGCCCCGGCACCGCCGTTTCCCGCCAGCCGGCCCTGCTTGGGGAAGCTCTGCTCAAGTCGGGGCCCGCTTAGCCGAGAGCGGTTTCGAACAGGTTGAGCAGCCGGCTCCAGGCCCGTTCAGCTTGTTCCTCGTGATAGACCAGCGAGTCGATCGAGCAAAAGCCGTGCAAAGTGTCTTGGTAGACTTCGATCTCGGCCGGGATGCCCGCCGCTTCGTATGCCGCCGCCAGCGTATTCTTGACTTCCGGCTCCTCGGCATCGTCGTCCTCGGAGATGGCGTGGAGCATATGCGCCCGGGTTTGCGGAATCAACAGATGCGGGCTGTTGTCGGCATCGGTCGCCATGCCGCCGCCGTGGAAAGTCGCGCCCGCGCCAAGCCGGTCGGGCACCGCGGCCACCGTTCGCATGACCATGGGGCCGCCCATGCAATAGCCGGTGGTGCCGATTCCGCGGCCGGTGTCCACCTCGGGCTGCCCGTCGAGCCAGGCAACGAAGGCCCGGGCGTCGGTGAAATGCGTTTCGGCGCTGAGCTGCCTGTACATCGGCAGAACGATCTCCTGTGTTTCCGGCTGGCTAAAGCTCGCGCCCTCGCCAATGACCGGCGAGCGGGCGCTGCGATAGAACGGGTTGACGGTCAACACGGCATAGCCCGACATCGCCAGCCGCCGGCCCATCTCCCGGAACGCCGGCCGCAGGCCGAGAATATCGGGCCACACCAGCACTGCCGCGTGGCTGCCGGAGGCGGGATAGGCGAAGTAGCAATCGGCGACCCCATCGGGCGTCGTGATTTCGACATCTCTCTCATTGAGATCCTGGGCATTGGCCAAAGCCGGCAGCATCATGCCAATTCCAACGGTGGCCGAAACCTTGCCGAAGTCGCGCCGGCTGATTTCGCCGCGGCCGCGCAGGAATTCGTCCACGCGCCTTTGGGTTTTCTCGTCACACATCTCGGCCTCCTTCAAAGCCTGATCAAGATGTGCCGTTTTACCGCAAAGCCACGCGAATAACCAGTCCATCCTCGCTCCATCGCTCTCGGTGCGAAATGGTTGGCACAGGGCATTGGGCTGGCTTTCCCGGCTGCCGATATGACAGAATCGGAACCAATTCGGCGGGCGCGGAGTGCTTTGGGTGCGGGATCGGGATCTGTTGGGGGAAATCAGCGGGCGGCTGTCCGGTTTGCTGCAGTCCGGGGGCGAGGCGGCGGGCGATCTCCGGGAAAAGATCGAGCGGCAGTTGCGCGACGGCGTTGCCGAGCTGTCGGCCATCAACCGCGAAGAATTCGACGCCCAGGTCCAGGCGCTTGCCCGCGCCGAGGAACGCATCGCGGCGCTTGAAAAGACCGTCGCGGCGCTTGAGGAAAAAATCCACCAGCCGGAACCATCTTCAGCGGAGCAGTGATTGCAGGATGCGGCAGCGCCGATAAGCCACCGCTTCAAGCAGGTGCCGCTCGCGAATCTCGCCGCTGCCGTCGAGGTCGGCGACGGTTCGGGCCACCCGCAGCGCCCGGTGGGCGGCCCGGGCCGACAGTGAAAGCTGTTCCATGGTGTCCACAAAGCGTTGTTTCAATTCCGGGTTCAGCTGGCAAACGGCCTCAAGCGCCTCTCCCCGCAAATCGCTGTTCAGGCTGCCCGCCCTGTGCCGTTGCAGTTCGCGGCTGGCACAAACTTGCTCCCGCAAGCGGTCGGGGTCGAACGTCTCGCCGGCTTCCGGGGCCGCGAGCAATTCGGCGTGTGACAGCGCCGGCACTTCGATGATCATATCGAGCCGGTCGAGCAGGGGCCCGGAGATTCGGCCGAGATAGCTGTCGATGCGGTCCTGGGTGCAGCGGCATTCGTTGCGGGGGTCGCCGGCATATCCGCAGGGGCAGGGATTCATCGCGGCAACGAGTTGAAAACTGGCCGGAAAGCGCAGCCGGTAGTTCGCCCGGCTGATGGTGATTTCGCCGGATTCCAGCGGCTCGCGCAAAGTGTTCAGGACGCTGGGTTTGAATTCGGTCAGTTCATCGAGAAACAGCAGGCCGCGGTGGGCGAGGCTGATCTCCCCGGGTTGGGCCTTGTTGCCCCCGCCCACGAGAGCCGGGCTCGTGGCGCTGTGGTGCGGCGAGCGAACGGGCCGGCAGAACCAGGAGGGGCAGCGGTCGCGCACGTTCGAAACCGAGCGGACCGCGGCCACATCCATCGCTTCCGCCGAATCGAGCGGCGGCAGCAGCCTGGCCAAGGACTGGGCGAGCAGGGTTTTGCCGCTGCCCGGCGGGCCGATCATCAGCAGATTGTGGTTTCCCGCCGCAGCCACGAGCAGGGCGCGTTTCGCCGCCTGCTGGCCGCGGATGCGGTCAAGTCCGCGATGGCATTCGCAGGCGGGTGAAGTCTGCTCCGGGTCGGGTCCGGCGAGATCGTCCCCGCCGTGCAAATGAACAACATAATCCGTCAGGCTGCCGACCACCCGCGCGCCTTCGTAGCCGACAAGATTCATTTCCTCTCGGTTGGCCTCCGGCAACACCACCATGCGCCGGTCCCGGGCAACGGCCTGGATCGATGGAATCAGCCCGAACACCTTGCGCAATCCGCCGTCGAGGGCCAGTTCGCCGAGCAGTTCGACTCCGGCTAGTTGGCGGCTGTCAACCTGCCCCGACGCCGCGAGAATGCCCATGGCGATGGCGAAATCGTAGCGCCCCCCGGTCTTGGGCAAATCCGCCGGCGCCAGATTGACCGTGATGCGCCTGGCTGGAAACTCAAGCCCGGAATTGAGAATCGCGCTGCGCACGCGGTCCTTGCTTTCGCGCACGGCGGTTTCCGGCATCCCGACAATGGCGAAGCCGGGCAGCCCGCCCGAGATATGGGTTTCAACGGTAACCGGCAGCGCCTCGACGCCGAGAACGGCCCGGGAGTGAACGGTGGCAACAGACATGATGACCTTGACCATCTTGTGGCGAAGCCAAAGTCATAGGCGAAAATGGGGAAGCTTGCCAAGTTATCGACAAAATTTGCCAGCGCGGGCTCCTAGGGAAGCTCCGATTAAATCGGAGCTTCCCTGCGGCACAAGGATGTGCCGCCGGATTCGATGACGCAAGTCATTGAATCCGCGAGCAAAGCAAAACCACGCTTTTGTTTTGCGACAATGAAAAACTCCATGGATGGAGTTTTTCAGAACATACCTAGCAGCCTGGCTTGCAAACGAGCTGGAAATTCCAGGCAGCCACGAAAGCTGCCTGGTGCCATTGGAGGTGTTGCCGATCGGGAAAGCCCGGCTTACTGCTCGAGTGTGACCATGTACTGCGAAAGCTCCCACAATTGGTCATCGGTGCAGGACATGCACAGGCCTTTGGATGGCATGGCGTTCAAGCCGCGGTTCATGATGGCGATGATTTCTTCCCGGCCCTTTTCCATGCGCGGCCCCCAGGCTTCGGCGTCGCCCGGCAGTGGCGCGCCGGACAGTCCGGTGGAATGGCAGGCGAAGCAGTACATCCGATAAGCGGCTTGCAGGTCGAAGCTGTCATCGGCCTGGGCCAAGGCCACTGGTTCGGCCACCGGCACCGGCTCGACCGCGGGGGTTGGCTCCGCTGCTGGGGCCGCGGCGGATTCCGCAACCGGTTCCGCGGCGGCTTCTGAACCCGGGGCAACCGCGGGCGGCGCGGCTTCGGCTTTGCGCCCGCCAATCGCTTCCCCGACGCAGTCTTGCCCCGCCAGGCAAACCCGGGCGATGGGCGCGAGATTTTCCTCGGCGGATTGATCCGCCAGGGAAAGCTGGCCGGGAAGCAGCAGCACGCCGGCGGTGATTACCAGGGCCGGAATGGAACCGGAAGTGAAACGGGATGCGTTAGCGCTGAAAGATTTCAACGAGATACTCCTTTGGGTTGTGACAATGTTCTCGGCAAGTCGGGCCACCCCGCGGCGCGGCGAATGACCCAAAAACCATCGCGGATTATACACCCAACCAAGAACGAAGTTGAAACTGCCCCCGGCTCAAAGGAACGACCAGAAACTGCCATTCTCATTCCCGCGGCAAAAACCGGGGTTATGCCAGGGCCTTGATCGGTTCGAAGCGGCCTTTCAGGACGGTTGCGGAGGCGCCGGGTTGCAGCCAGTGGTCGATGGCGGTGGCGTAGACCTGGCGGAAATCGACCGTATGCCGAAGGTTGCCGCCATCCACGAGGTCCGTCAGGCTGGGCGGCGTTCCGTAGTGGCCCGGGATGACCGGTTTGCCGGCGAGGAACATGGTGTTCGCCGAGCCATGGTCGGTGCCGAGGTTGGCGTTTTCAGAAACGCTGCGGCCGAACTCCGAATAAACCAGCACAAGCACGCGGTCGGCCTCGCCGATGCGTTCGAGGTCGCGGATGAAGCCATTGATGGCGTCGGCGGTGTAGGCGAGGATGCGCCGGTGCAGGTTCACCTGCTGGACATGGGTGTCGAAGGCGTTGTTGCGGTAGGACACGTGGTAGATGCGTGTCGGCAGTCCGGCCTCGATGCAGGCGGCGACCTTGGGCAGGTCGAGGCTGTTGAGCCCATAGTCGACCGGCGAGCGGTAACCCGCCCAGGCGTCGCGAATCCGGGCCGAGGCGCTCAGCGCGCTGCGGGCGGAGTCGTTGAGGAAGCCCCGGCCGGGATCGTCCGCGGCTGAATCGACGCGCCCCGGCAGCGGCTGCCGGCTGGCGAAAACCCGGCGCCGGAAGCGCCCGGGGTCGTCGAAGACGACGGGAGTGTGCAGCCGGCTTTTCACCGCCAGCGACTGGGCGGAGGCGATATTGATCAGCATATCGGCCCCGGAAGCGTCGGCGAGTGTGTCGGCGAGCCGGCCGAGCCAGCCGAATTCGTCGCCCCGGCCGGCCGCGGCGGTGTGCCAGCAAGCCATCGATTTGAAATGCGAATACGAAGGCCGCTCGTAGCCGCAGCCATGGATGATCGCCAAGTCTCCGCTGTTCCACAGCCGCTCGAAGCCGAGCATGCTGGGATTGAGACCAAAATGATCGTCGAGCTTGCGCAGCTCGCCGGGCCGGATGCCGATGGTGGGGCGGTGCCGGTAGTAGGCGTCGTCGCCATGGGGCACGACGGTGTTGAGGCCGTCGTTGCCGCCGGAAAGTTCGATGCAGACGAGAATGCGCCGATCATGGTCGGCCTGGGCCCAGGCCCGGGGGCTGAACAGGGGAGCGGCTGCCAAGGCGCTGACTGTCGTCAGCCCGCCGGCAAGCAGCTTGCGCCGGGTGATTGCCCGGTTTGAAGAAGGGTTCCCGCTCATGATGTTGCCTCCGGTTTTGCTCTGTGAGCCTGCATTTAGTTTAGCTGATATTCGGGCTGGCTGCGCCGCTGCCGCCGGTCCCGGGCCCCCCGCCCGAAGCCGGTGGATACATTTCCCTGCCTTGTTCTGGTGCGTTGCGCCGGAAGCCTGCTTTGTTGTTGCCCCGCATCGGCTCTCCAGGCTTGGGTTTATCCTTGCTCGGCCCGGTCCTGAAACGCGCAAGCCGCTGAAATAAAAGGTCAATTTCATTTTGGCACGGAGCCTGCATCGTGCTTGCCGCAGTGTTGTGAAAACTGCCCATCCGCAATGTCCGAACATGAGGAACGACAAGATGAAGTTGGTCACGGCGATCATCAAGCCATTCAAACTCGATGAAGTGCGCGAGGCGCTGTCCGAAATCGGCGTGCAGGGGGTCACGGTCGCCGAAGTCAAGGGCTTCGGCCGGCAAAAAGGCCACACCGAGTTGTACCGCGGCGCGGAATACGTTGTCGATTTCCTGCCCAAGGTGAAACTCGAAATCGCCGTAACCGACGGCCAGCTCGACGCGGTGCTCGACGCCATCACCGAAGCAGCGCGAACCGGAAAAATCGGCGACGGCAAGATTTTCGTGGCGAGTCTCGATCAGGTCTTGCGCATCCGCACCGGAGAAACCGGAGACTCCGCCGTCTAGGCGGCGCCCCAGAGGAGGAACCCAACCGTGGAAAACCAGATTTTCGAATTGCAGTACGCGCTCGACACCTTTTACTTCCTGATCTGCGGCGCCCTCGTGATGTGGATGGCCGCTGGCTTCGCCATGCTCGAATCCGGCCTCGTCCGCTCCAAGAACACCGCCGAGATTCTCACCAAGAATGTCGCGCTGTTCGCCGTGGCCTGCACCATGTACCTCGTCTGCGGCTACCAGATCATGTATGGCGGCGGCTATTTCCTGTCCGGCGTCACCACCACCCTGCAAATGGATGACGCCGCCGTCGCCGCCGTGCTCGCCGATTCCGCGGAGAACGGGTTCGACGGCGATTCGGTCTACTCCACCGCCAGCGACTTCTTCTTCCAGGTCGTATTCGTGGCAACCGCGATGTCGATCGTTTCCGGGGCGGTTGCCGAGCGCATGAAACTGTGGGCCTTTCTCGCCTTCGCGGTGGTGATGACCGGCGTGATTTATCCCTTTGAAGGAAGCTGGACCTGGGGCGGCAGCCCGGTTTTCGGTTTGTACAGCCTCGACTACAGCGACTACGCCGGCTCCGGCATCGTCCATCTCGCCGGCGCCACCGCGGCCCTGGCGGGGGTGCTGCTGCTTGGCCCGCGCAAGGGCAAGTACGGACCAAATGGCGAGGCGAGGGCGATTCCCGGCGCCAATCTGCCACTGGCCACCCTCGGCACCTTTATCCTGTGGATGGGCTGGTTTGGCTTCAACGGCGGTTCGACCCTCAAGCTCGGCGGCATCGGCGTGGCCAACGAAGTCGCCAATGTTTTCCTGAACACCAATGCCGCGGCCGCCGGCGGATTGATCGCCGCCCTGATCACGGCCCGGCTCTGGTTCGGCAAGGCCGACCTGACCATGGCGCTCAACGGCGCGCTCGCCGGCTTGGTCGCCATCACCGCCGAGCCCGCCGACCCAGCGCCCTGGCTGGCGACGGTCATCGGCGCGGTTGGCGGCATCATCGTGGTGGCGAGTATCGTCACCCTCGACAAGCTGCGGATCGATGATCCCGTGGGCGCCATTTCGGTGCATGGCACGGTGGGCATATTCGGCATCTTCGCGGTGCTGCTTTCAGACCCCGACGCCAACTTTGTGGGTCAGCTCGTCGGCACGCTGACGATTGTCGCCTGGGTGTTCGGCGCCAGCCTGCTGGTTTGGTTCGCCCTCAAGGCCGCAATGGGCATCCGGGTGTCGGAGGAAGAGGAAGCCGAAGGCGTGGACTTCTCGGAGTGCGGCATGGAGGCTTACCCGGAATTTGTCAACCAGTAAACCTGCGTAACCTCTCTCTACTTGCGGCGCTTCCGGTAAGGGAAAACGGAGCGCCGGTTTTTTTCACATGTCGCCGTAGCGGTGTTGCAGGATGGCCAGCATCGCCAGCGGGGCGGTTTCGGTTCGCAGGATGCGCGGGCCGAGGGCGATGACGGCATAGCCGCTGCGCGCCGCGAGTTTCAGTTCGGGTTCGGCGAAGCCGCCCTCGGGGCCGGTGACCATCCGCAAGCGGTCACCCGGCAGCGAATCCGGCAGCCGGCCGCTCCCGGCCGGGTCGAACAGCAGTCGCGCGCAATCGGCTTCGGCGGGAGCTTGCAGCACCCGCTCAAGCGCCAGCGGCTCGCTGAAGTCCGGGATGCGGAAGCCGCCGGATTGTTCCACCGCGCTGATCGCGATGCGGCGCCAGTGTTCCAGCCGGTTCGCCGAGCGCTCGCGCGACAGTTTCGCCTCGCCGCGGGCGCTGAAGAAGGGCGTGATGCGGCTGACGCCGAGTTCGGTGGATTTCTGGATCGCGGTTGACATGCGGTCGCGGCGGGAAAGTCCGAGGCAGAGTTCGATTTCGAACCGGGGCGCCGCGGGCGCGCGCAGCAGCTTGCCCACGCGCAACACGGCTTCCTTCTTGTTCAGTTGTTCGACGCAGGCTACGAATTCGCCGTCCCGGGCGTTGAACACCTGAACGCGATGCCCCTGCCGCATGCGCAGCACCGTGCCGAGGTAATGGGCGGTGTCGGCGCCGAGGCGAACCGGGACATCCTCCGCCAGTGACGCTTCGCAGTGCAATCTCGTGTGACGCATGGCGGGACGCCGGGTCAGCGGCGCCGGGACAGATCGCGCAGGCCGAGATTTTCCCAGATCCCGCGCACCGGGCCGGCCAGATTCAGGGAATAGAAATGCAGCCCCGGCGCGCCGCCCCGCAGCAGGCGCTCGCAAAGCCCGGTGACAACCTCTTCGCCGAAGCTGCGCAGGCCTTGCTGGTCGTCGCCGAAATCGACAAGGCGCCGCCCGAGCCAGACCGGAATTTCCGCCCCGCATTTGGCGGAGAACGCGGTGAGCTTGGCGAAATTGGTGATCGGCATGATTCCCGGAACAATGGGGATGGCAACTCCCGCGTCCGCGGCCGCTTCAACAAAGCGGAAATAGGCGTCGGCGTTGAAGAAATACTGGGTGATGGCGGAGTTCGCGCCGGCATCGATCTTCTGCCGGAAATGCTCGATCTCCATGGCGTAGCTTGGCGATTCCGGGTGGGTCTCGGGGTAGCACGCCACTTCGATGTGGAAATGATCGCCGCACTCGGCGCGCACGAATTCCACCAAGTGGCGGGCATGGAAGGCGCGCTCCCGCGATGGCTGGTCGGCGGGGCGGTCGCCGCGCAGAACCACGAGCCGCCGGATGCCGGCGTCGCGGTAGGCTGTCAGCAACTCGCGGACGTGGCCGAGGTCGGCGCCGGTGCTGGTCAGATGCGGCGCGATTTCCGAGCCCGCGGCGAAATAGTCGAGCACAAGCTCCCGGGTTCCCGCCTTGGCCGAACCCGAGGCGCCATGGGTGACGGAAAAGAAAGCCGGCCCGAGCTTGGTAAGTTCCTCATGCACCCGGTCGAGTTTGACCCGGCCTGCCGCGGTGCGGGGCGGGAAAAACTCGACGCTGAAAATTTGCGCTGCCAGTGACATGGGACAACACTTGCGCTAGGAGCCTGCGCCGCGGGCTCCTAGTAGCGGTAGCTGTCCGGCTTGAACGGGCCGTCCACCCCCACGCCGATGTAATCGGCCTGCTCCGGGGTCAGCCGGGTGACCACGCCGCCAAAACCTTCCACCATCAGCGCCGCCACTTGCTCGTCGAGTTTTTTCGGCAGCACACTCAAGGTCACTTCGCGGTCGGCTTCCGGCTGGTCCGCGAAGCGGCCCTGGTACAGGTGGATCTGGGCGAGCACTTGATTGGCGAAGGAGCCGTCCATGACCCGGGACGGGTGGCCGGTGGCGTTGCCGAGGTTGATCAGACGACCTTCGGAAAGCAGGATCAGGTAATCGCCGGGGTGCTTGGCGCCGCGGCGGAAGATGCGGTGCACCTGGGGTTTTATCAGTTCCCACTCCCAATTTTCGCGCATGTGGGCGGTGTCGATTTCATTGTCGAAGTGGCCGATATTGCACACCACCGCGCCGGCCTTGAGCTTTTGCAGCATGAAGCGGTCGCAGACATTGATATTGCCGGTGGCGGTGACGATCAGATCGAGGCTGCCGAGCAATTCGGCGTCGACCGCTTCGAGCCCGCCGCTGTTGCGGCCGTCGCGGTAGGGGGAAACAACCTGGAAGCCGTCCATGCACGCCTGCATGGCGCAGATCGGGTCGGCCTCGGCGATTTGCACGATCATGCCTTCCTGCCGCAGGCTGCGGGACGAACCCTTGCCGACATCGCCGTAGCCGATGACGAGCGCCCGGCGGCCGGCGAGCAGCATGTCGGTGCCGCGCTTGATGCCGTCGTTGAGGCTGTGGCGGCAGCCGTACTTGTTGTCGTTCTTCGATTTAGTCACCGAATCGTTGACATTGATCGCGGGCACTTTCAATAGGCCGGCTTCGAGCATTTCCTGCAGCCGGTGGACGCCGGTGGTGGTTTCCTCGGTGATGCCGTGAACGCCGTCGAGCACTTGCGGATACTTCTGGTGCAGCATGGCGGTCAAATCGCCGCCGTCGTCGAGCACCATGTTGGTGTCCCAAGGCTGGCCGTCTTGCAGAATCGTCTGCTCGATGCACCAGTCGCCTTCGGCCTCGGTCTGGCCTTTCCAGGCGTAGACCGCAACGCCCCTGGCGGCCATGCAGGCGGCGGCATGGTCCTGGGTGGAGAAGATGTTGCAGGAGGACCAGCGCACTTCGGCGCCGAGTTCGATCAAAGTCTCGATCAGCACCGCGGTTTGCACGGTCATGTGCAGGCAGCCGAGAATCTTCGCGCCCCGCAGCGGCTTGCTTTCGGCGTGGCGCCGGCGCAGGGCCATCAGCGCGGGCATTTCGTTTTCAGCCAAGCTGATCTCCCGCCGGCCGAATTCGGCAAGCGACAGATCGGCGACCTTGAAGTCGGGCGGCGGGCATTCCCGCGGCTTGACCATGGGATGATTCATTTCTCTCCTCCGCTGCCGGGCGGGCATTGATCAGTGACTGTCCGCCCGGGCTTTGGGCCCGGCCTCGCAGCGCAGTGTTTCCGCCAGATCGGTTCGTTCCCAGGTGAATCCGGCATCAAGGCGGCCGAAGTGGCCATAGCTGGCGGTCTGGCGGTAAATCGGCCGCAGCAGGTCGAGCTGCTCGATCAGCCCCCGGGGCCGCAGTTCGAAATGCGCGCGGATCAATTCGATGATGCGCGCTTCGGCAAGCCGGCTGGTGCCGAAAGTCTGGACGCTGACCGAAGTCGGCTCGGCCACGCCAATGGCGTAGGAAAGCTGCACTTCGCAGCGCTCGGCGATGCCCGCCGCCACCAGATTCTTCGCCACATGGCGGGCGGCGTAGGCGGCGGAACGGTCCACTTTGGACGGATCCTTGCCGGAAAAAGCGCCGCCGCCATGGCGGGCCATGCCGCCGTAGGTGTCGACGATGATCTTGCGCCCGGTGAGGCCGCAATCGCCATCTGGCCCGCCGATGACAAAGCGTCCAGTGGGGTTGATCAGGTAGCGGGTGTGTTTGCCGAGCCATTTCGAGGGCAGCACCGGCTTGATGATTTCCTCGATGACGGCCTCCCGCACCTCGCCGAGGGAAACATCCGCGGCGTGCTGGGTGGAAAGCACCACCGTCTCGATGCCTTCCGGGCGGCCGTCCCGGTAGCGGAAACTGAGCTGGCTCTTGGCGTCCGGGCCCAGCCAAGGCAACGCGCCGCTCTTGCGCACCTCCGCCTGCCGCCGCATCAGCCGGTGGGAATACGTGATTGGCGCCGGCATCAGCACATCGGTTTCAGCGGTGGCGTAGCCGAACATCAGGCCTTGGTCGCCGGCGCCCTGCTCCTTGCGTTCGGTCGAATCCACCCCCAGCGCGATATCGGAAGATTGCCGGCCCAGGGCGTTCAGCACCGCGCAGGCGGCGCTGTCGAAACCGAGTTCCGCGCTGGTGTAGCCGATGTCGCGCACGACCTCCCGCACCACCGATTCGATATCGACGGCCGCGCTGCTGCTGATCTCCCCGGCGAGCAGCACCATGCCGGTTTTCACCAGCGTTTCACAGGCGACCCGGGCGTTTGGGTCGGCCTCGATCAGGGCGTCGAGCACCGCGTCGGAAATCTGGTCGGCCATCTTGTCGGGATGGCCTTCGGCCACCGATTCCGATGTGAACAAGCTGGTCTCGGTCATCAATCTGGTCCTTGGCTATCTGCCGCGGGCGTCGCGCTTCTTGCTGAACATCCGCATCTGGATCTGGAATCCGTTGCGAAGCCCGAGGAAGGAACCCTGGTGATCCTCAAGCCCCGCTTGGCCGGCCCAGTCGCGCAGGTCGGTGGTGTCGAAACCGAGCCACAAGTCGCCGCAGGATTCCCGCACCCAGTCCTGGTCGTGGCGGCTCAAGTCGCAAATCAGCAGCGTCCCCGAGGGCGCCAGCAGCCTCGCGCAATCCTTGATGGTCATTGCCGGAGACGGAATATGGTGCAGCACCATGTCGAAAATAATGAGATCGAATTGCCGGTCGGTAACCGAACGAGTCTCTCCAAGCAGGAATTCGATGCCCTGATGGCCTGCGGCCACAGTCGTGGATCTGGCTTTTTCCAGCATGTCCGGGGAGTTGTCGAGGGCGGTGAGGCGCTGGAACCGCTCGGCGAGCTCCGCCAGCAATTGGCCTTCCCCCGGGCCCACCTCAAGCACCCGGGCCTGCTTTTCGAGGCCGAGGCCGGAAATCACCTCGTGCAGGCTCGCCGCATATTGTTCGTGGCCCACGATCAGACCTTGCTTTTCGCGGAACTTGTCGGCGTTGCGGCGGAAGAACTGCAGCGAGGACAGGCCGCGCTCCTGCTGGATTTGGCGAATCTTGCGGTTCTGGGAGGTCGAAATCGGCAGCGTGTCGATCGCTTCCAGAACGTGGCGGCGGCTCTCGGCAAAATCGGCATGATCGTGGACGAGGGCGCGGCGGTAATAAATGGAAGTGCCCTCGCGGCGGGTCGAAAGCAGCCCGGCCTGCAACAGGATTTTGAGATGATGGCTCAGCGCCGACTGGCGGATGTCGAGAATGCGGCACAGCTCGAGGACACTGAAGGATTCGCTTTTGAGCAGCCGCAGGATTTGCAGCCGCAGGCTATCCGCCAGCGCCTTGTGCAGGGCGGTGAGGGTAAGCAGGGGCTCGGCGACTGGCCGGGGGCTGCTTTCGTACAATATGGAAGCTGGTTGGGTACTCATTGCGGTAGCGGGTAGGCAAAATGGTAGCGAACAATACCAGCATTCGCCAAGCTCCGCAATTCTTTTATCAAAATATTTTGATAATTAACCCGAAACCCTTCGCTTCCCTTGCTTGTCAATCAGCGCTGGCTTCGTCGAGGCGCCAGAGGCAGGCGGCGCCCCGGGCGCCGCTGGCGTCGCCGAAGCGGGGCGCGGAAATGCGCGTGCGCGGCTGATCGGTGAACACATGATCGGGCAGCATCCGCGGCACGAGATGGTAGATCGTTTCGATATTCGACAAGCCGCCACCGAAAACGATCATTTCCGGGTCTATCATATTGATGATGGTGGCGACACACTGGGCGAGTTGGCGGCAGTACAACTCGATGCAGGCCGCGGCGGGCCCGTCCCCCCCGCTGGCAAGCCGGGCGATTTCCCTGGCACTGATGTCCGCGCCGCCACTGTCGACGAAAGTGCGCCGCAGGCCCGCGCCGCAGAGCACGGTTTCGATGCAATTGACGCGGCCGCAGTGGCATGCGCGGTCGCTTCCGAGCGACTGGCACACATTGGCGGGCACGCAGTTGTGGCCCCATTCCCCGGCGATCTGGTTGGGGCCGGTGTTGAGTTTGCCATCAACCACAAAGCCGCCCCCGGTGCCGGTGCCGATGATCACCCCGAACACTGATTGGCAGCCTTTGCCGGCGCCGTAAAGCGCTTCTGAAAGGGCAAAACAGTTGGCGTCGTTTTCCATCCGCACGCCGTAGCCGAGGCGCTGTTCGATATCGCGCTTCAGCGGCCTGCCATTGAAGCAGGTCGAATTGGAATTCTTGATGACTTCCCCGGGCATGGCCAGCGCCCCGGGTGTGCCGATGCCGACCTTGAGCCGCCGGCCCCGCTGCAAGGCCGCGATCAGCCCACTCAGCGCCGCCAACACATCCACGTAGGATTCGGCCGGTGTCGGCTCCCGCAGCACTTCAAGCACTTCGCCGCCGGCGTCGAGAACAATCCCCTCCATCTTGGTGCCGCCAACATCGACACCGATCCGCGGTTGCGCGTCCGCTTTCATCTTCCCGCCTTCGCTCCTGTGACAAGCAGCAAACAAAAACTCAATATATTGTTTGACTTCACAAATTAATCACTATATGTTGATGCCCACGCCGTTTGAGCAGCAAGTGGAACATTGCCGGACGCCCCCGCGCCCGGCGGCTTGGCGGTCGGACAGCTTCGAATTTTCGCGCATATCCCCGCGGAATGGTATCAATACCGAATGCCCGGCGAGGTTGGCAGGCATGGCCCAAGCAGCAAAGCAAGATGACATCGAAGCGGAAAGCGAGCAACCCAAGGCCAAAATGAAAGCCAGGGAGCAGCTTGAATTGCTGCTCGAAAAGCGCCGGCGCGAGGATGGAATCCGCCAGCAACTCGCGATTTTCGCCGAAGAAATGGAACAAGCCCGCAAGCGGCGCGGCGAGCGGCGGTAGGCCGGAAGCCCCAGGAAAATGCGCCGCCGATTCCCGCTGGCGATCATCGTGCTGTTTGTCGCCGCCTGCGCCATTGCCCCGGAATACAGCCCCATCCTTTACGCCGAACCCGCCGCCGATTCCATCCAGACCCGCATGCCGCGCACCCTGCGCCTGTACTACAATGCCCTGCCCGATGTCGCGAGAAGCAGCCTGGCCTTGGTTGGGCCGGAAGGCGAAGTCCCACTGCGCGGGCTGCACACGATGGCTGCGGATGATCTGATGATTGAAATCATGGCGCCGCTCGCCAACGGCGATTACACCATCCTCTGGACTACGGTCGTCGCCGGCGACCCAGCCAAGTATTCGGGCGAAGTCAACTTCTCGGTCGCGGTCGAAGCGGACTAGGGGCTCGCGGCGACCGCGCGGCCTTGGGGCAACCACCCCGCCCCTTCGGGGCTGCTCCTTAAAAGGAGGGGAGTCGGTCGCGCCGCCCCGGCGACCGCTACATGCACGCCTTCGGCGAAGTCGGGCGCGACCCCGGCATGGGCGGTTTCCACCAGTATTGGCTGCGGGCGAAGCGGGAAGGCTATGCCGGGCATCGTCCACGCCTACCATTTCGATGCGGCGCTGTACCTGCGGGAGTTCAGCGAAAAGCTCGGGGTGACGCGAATCTAGGGCAAAATCAACCAAGGCGCCAGCGTCCCAGCGGCTATGTGATGCAGAGCTTCTTCATTGCCCTCGGCGCGGTGGTCGCCTCGGCCCTGCCGTGGATGATGAGCAACTGGATGGGGGTTGCGAACACGGCCCCGGAGGGGGAGATTCCCGTGGTGAGAATGGGCATCTTCATGGGGATCTTCAATTTCTTCATCGTCATTCCCCAGTTGCTGGCGGCGGCGGCCTTCGCCGTCTTTTTCGTGGAGCGCAATGTTTGAGGCGAAAGGCATTCCGCCATTTTCCCATCTGGCGCGGACACGTCTTCCTGTGGTAGCTTGCATAATCGAGTTCGCCCCGTTGCGGGGCGAAGGAGGGCGGGAGATGTCATTGGGTTCGAAATCCACGGTTGGCGGTGACCGGCGGTGAAGCAGTCCGGGTTCGCTGTGGCGATGGAGGTGGGGCGGGACATGATCCGTTCCCGGCGCCGCCCCGTCAGCGTGTTCCGCCGGGAACTCGCGGGCACGACCGTGGTGTTCACCGGCGGCACGGACGGGATGGGCCGCGTCGCGGCGATGCGCCTGGTGGAGATGGGCGCGACCATCCGCCTCGCCGGCCGCAACCCCGGCAAGACCGCCCAGGCCGTTGAGTCGCTCAACGAGACCGCGGGCGAGGAGCGGGCCTTCGCCATGGCCTGCGATTTGGCCTCGCTGGCGAGCGTCCGGGCTTGCGCGGCCGAGTTGCTGGACTCGTGCCCGCGGATCGATTTGCTGGTGAACTGCGCGGGCATCAACACCCAGCGCAGGATGCTGTCCCCGGACGGCAATGAGCTGAACTGGGCGGTCAATTTTCTTGGCGGCCAGGTGTTGACGGCGCTGCTGCTGGAGCGCATCAGGGCTTCGGCGCCGGCGCGGGTGGTGAATGTGTCCTCGGCCCTGGTGCGCGCCGGGCGGATCGATTTCGACGACCTGCAAACGACGCGGAACTGGACCAGCCTGAAGGCCTATGCCCAGGCCAAGCTCGCGACCAACGCGGCGACGGTGGCGCTGGCCCGCCAACTGGAAGGCGAAGAAGTAACAGTCCACGCGCTGAATCCGGGTTTCATCCGCACCGCGCTGCTGCGGGAGCACCGCGGCTCGATGCGGATCTGGCAGTGGATCATGAACCGGATGGCCTCGCCCCCGGAGGTTGGCGCCGAGCGCATCGTGCGGGTGGCGTTGTCGCCGGAGTACGAGGCCGTCAGCGGGCACTTCATCGACGAAGACACGGTATGCCCGCCGGGAAGCCACGTGCCGGACGACGAGTCCATCGAGCGGCTGTGGGCGCTGGTGGAACAAAACGCCGCCGCCAAGGGAAGCTCTGATTAAGTCAGAGCATACTTGACGGCTGCGCCTTGCCGGGAGTTGCCCATGACCGAGCGCCGACAGTTTCTCCAGTATCTGGCCGCCAGCCCCCTGCTCACCAGCTTTTCCGCCTTCGCCCGGGAAGTCGAGGAAACGCTGGGGAAGCGGTTGACCGACCCGGGCGAAGTCATCAATGTTTTCGAGATGGAGGCATTGGCCCGGGAGAAGTTGCCCCCCGCCCATTTCGGCTATCTGGCCACCGGCGTGGACAGCGATGAAACGATTCGCGCCAACCGCGCGGGTTTCAGCCGGTTCCAGATCAAGCCGAGGCGGCTCGTTGATGTAAGCGAGCTGGACACTTCAATCAACCTGCTTGGCGCCCAGGCCAACTCCCCAATCCTGCTGTGCCCGGTGGGAAGCCAAGGCGCCTACCACGCCGAGGCGGAGCTGGGTTCGGCGCGGGCCGCGGCCGCCAAAGGGCACCACATGATCCTGTCCACCCAGTCATCGACTCCCATCGAGGCGGTGGCCGAGGCCCGGGGCGCGCCCATCTGGCATCAACTCTACGCCACGAACCGCTGGGAAAACACCGTGGCCATGCTGCAACGGGCGGAAGCCGCGGGCTGCGCCGCGGTGTGCCTGACCGTCGATTTGCCCGGCGGGCGCAACACCGAAACCCTGGCGCGGATGACCCGCGCGGACACCCGGGATTGCGCCACATGCCACACCGGGCAGCCCAAGCCGATGTTCGAAGGCCTCGATATGCGGGGAGCGAGCCTGAACAATCCCGCGATGACTTGGGAGGTGATCGGGCGCATGAAGGAAGTCACCAATATGAAGGTGATCATCAAAGGCGTCGAAGTCGCTTTCGACGCCGCGATGGCGGTGCAAAGCGGCGCCGACGGCATCGTGGTTTCCAATCACGGTGGCAGGGCGACCGAAACTGGCCGCGGCGCAATCGAATGCCTGCCGGAAGTCGTGGCCGCCGTGAACGGCCGCATTCCCATCATCATCGACGGCGGCTTCCGCCGCGGCACCGATGTGTTCAAGGCTCTCGCCCTTGGCGCCTCCGCGGTGGGAATCGGCAGGCCCTATTGCTTCGGCCTCGGCGCCTTCGGCCAAGCCGGCGTCGAGCGCGTTCTCGACCTGCTCAACCGCGAGCTGCAAATCGCCATGCGCGGCAGCGGGACCGTCGATATCGACTCAATCGGCCCCGACTACATCCATGACCTAGGCCAAAGAGCCTGAAGCGCCGCTAAGCCAGCTCCCAGCAACATGCCAAGGTATGCTCTGACTCAATCAGAGCTTCCCTAGCGGTCGCGGTAGGTGGCGGTCGGGGGGAGTTGGGCGCCGCTCAGGTCGCTGGGGATTTCGCGCTCGGCGACGACACGGTGCGAAATGGTGCCGATGCCCTCGATGCTGGCGCTGATGTTCTCGCCATCGACGAGATAACCCGATCCCGTGGCGCGCTGGACCCGGCCCGCGCCAGTGCCGCCGGAGGTGCCGCTTTGCAGCACGTCGCCGGGGAACACGGTGATCAGGGAAGAGGCGTACTCGATCAGCTCGGGAATGTTGTGGATCATGTCGCCAGCCTGGGCTTCCTGCACGGTCACGCCGTCGATGACGGTGATCTGGTGCAGGCGCTCCATCGGATCGCCATAGAACTCCTTGGGCACGATCCACGGGCCGTGCGGGGCGAAGCTGTCGCGGCCTTTGCCTACGAACCAGTCCGAACCGGAACCGAAGCCCCCCGGCGGACGGCCGCCGCGGTCGGAGACATCCATGGCGACCATGTAGCCGAACACATGGTCGTAGGCGCGGGTGGCCGAGATGTACTTGCCGGTCCTGCCGAAGACGATGGCCATTTCCACCTCGTACTCGATTTCGTCGCGGCCGAAGGGCATGATGATGTCGTCACCGTCGCCGATCACCGCCCCGCGCGCGGGCTTGAGGAAGAGATAGGGCACACCCCGGTTCTCCTGGCGCTGGCGCGTGCGTTCGGCGAGTTGTTCCGGGGTGCATCCCTCGCAGGCGTGGGTATAGAAGTTCACCGCCGCGTTCATGATTTTGTTGGGGTACTGGATCGGCGCCTGGATATCGACTGATGCCACCGGATGCACATAGGCGGTGTCGCCGCCGAGCAAATCCTCCGCAACGAGCCAGTTCACGATTTCATAGATTCTGTGCTTGAGGCCATATTCGTATTGCTCGATCAGTCCAATCATGTTGCCGGGCATTTCCATATCGCTGTGGCGCCAGTGCGACTGCATCGCCCGGTTCGCCGCCGCCAAATCGACGATCAGCGAATCGTCGCGCACAACCAAGCCCACGAAGGGGTCGTTGCCCACCGCAAAAGTGCCGACTTTGAAAGGCTCGACTGACTCCGCCGCCTGGGCCAACGCCTGGCCGGAGGAGACCCCAACCGCGAGCGCCGCGGCGAGAACAAACGACAGAACCGGACTGGAAACTCGCATCATTTTTCTACTCCCGTTTGTGGAGGGACGACAGCGGGAATGCTCCCGCCGCAACGGATTTTCAGGGAAATCGAGCATATGGGGAAAAAAATGGCGAGTCAAAACAAAGTTGCAATGACAGCGAAGGGCAGGCTCCTGGGGGCGAAGTTGATTCGCGCCTGTTCCGGCCATACACTGCCGCCATGAAAATCCTCGCGGTTGGCGACATGCATCTGGGGCGCCGGCCTTCGCGCATTCCGGGTGAATTTGCCCATGCGCCCGCAGACCTTTCCCCCGCCGTCGCCTGGCGGAAAAGTTGCGACTTGGCGATTGAAGAGCAAGCCGCCGCGGTGCTGCTCGCCGGCGATGTCATCGAGAGCGAGCGCGATTTCTTCGAAGGCTACCGTGAACTCAAAGCCGGTGTTGAGCGGCTCGCCGGCGAGAATATCCAAGTCATCGCCGTGGCCGGCAACCACGATGTGGAAGTCCTGCCGCGGCTCGCCGACGCGCTTGCCGGCGAGGAGGGCTTCACCCTGCTTGGCCGCGGCGGGGTCTGGGAATCCATCCAAATCGGATCGGTCCGCATCCATGGCTGGTCGTTTCCGCGCCGGGAAGTGCGGCAAAGCCCGCTTGAAGGCGCGAATTTCGCCCGCGATGCGGGATTCCATCTCGCCTTGCTGCATTGCGATCTCGACGCATCCGGCAGCCGCTACGCGCCGGTGGCGCGCCGCGAGCTCGACGCCGCCGGCCTCGACGCCTGGCTGCTCGGCCACATCCACGCGCCACACCCGCTCAGCACCGAGTCGCCCAGGGGTTATCTCGGCTGCGTGTCGGGAATGGACCCCGGCGAGGCCGGCCCCCGGGGACCGTGGCTGATGCGCTTCGAAGGCGAACGCCTGACCGAAATGGCACAGATTCCCCTCGCCCCCATCCGCTGGGAGGCGGTCGATATCGACCTTGGCGATCTCGAAGACATCGGCGATCTCGACAAGCTCGTGATCGAGCGCGCCCGCGAGCTCGACGAGCAACTGTTCGCCACCGGCCCGGCGCCACTCGCCGTGGGCCTGCGGCCGCGGTTCACCGGCCAGAGCGAGTTTGGCGACGAATTGCCGCGGCGCATCGCCGGGCTCATGGAAGAGCAATCGAGTTTCCATTTGGGCGGGCGGGAGTACTTCATCGAGCACTGCGAAACCGCCGCTCTGCCGCGCATCGACCTGAACGAACTCGCCGCGCGCGGCGACCCGCTCGGCCTGCTCGCCGCCCGGCTGCTGCTGCTCGACCGCCCGGAAGACGATGCGGCGCGGGCCGAACTCATCGCCGGCGCGAGAGCGGAATTCCACAACGAACTCGCCAACCGCAGGTGGCGCGATCTCGAATCCAACGATGGGGCGCTGGCGGATTCCGCGGTGGCGGAGCGGCTGCGGCTCGCCGGGTTCGGGGCGCTGCGCCGGCTCCACGCCCAGCAGCATCAACAGCGGGGCGCGGCGGCGTGAAGCTCAAGCGGCTCGCCATCGAGCGCCTGCCCGGCATCGCCGAAGGCTTCGCCCTTGAAGGTCTCGCCCCCGGCGTCAATCTGGTCACCGGCCCCAACACCATCGGCAAGTCGAGCCTTGTGCGCGCATTGGGGTATTTGCTGCGCGGCCACGAGAAAGGCGACCCGCCGGTGTCGCTTTCCGCCGAGTTCAGCGGCCGGGACCCCCATGGAGGCTCTCATGGGGATCTGCACTGGCAAGTGCAGCGAACCGGCAGCGTCACCCAATGGACCCGGGACGGACAGCCATGCGGGCGCCCCGGCTTGCCCGAAGCGGAGGAACTTGGCCGCTATTGCATGGCGATGGAGGACTTGATCGCCGCGAGCGGCGCCGACGAGGCGCTCGCCGGGGAACTGCAACGCGCCCTGCGCGGCGGCTTCGATCTCAACCAGGCGCGCCAGCCCATCGGGGCGCGTCATGGCGGCAACGAGGAGAGAGCGCTGACCGGCGCGCGCAATGCGCTCCGCAAGGCCGAGCAGGACGCCCAATCGCTCAGCGCGCGGGCGGACCGGCTGCCGGCGCTCGCGGCGGAAATCCAACAGGCGCGGAAAGCCGAAGCGCGCCACCGCGCCAGCGAACGCGCCAAGGAGCTGAGCGAGGCCATCCACGAGGGCGAATCCCTGCGGGTGGCGCTCGATCAATTCCCCAAAGGTATGGACAAGCTCGGTGGAGAGGAGGGGAACAACCTCGACACGTTCAAGGCGCGCCTGGAAAAACTGCGGGAGAAGGAGCGTGATGCGGTTCACGGGCGGGACCGGGCCGAGTCCGAGCTCGCGCGGCTCGGCTTCTCCGGCAAAAGCCCGGACGAGGCCGATGCGGCCGATCAGGCCCTGACCCGCATCGAAGGCAAGCTCGTCGAAATCCGGGGTCTGCGCGAAGAAATCGCGCGCCTGAAGGACGATGGGCGCAGTCAGCGCCAAAAACGCGATGGCGCCGCCGCCAAACTCGGCGGCAGCGGAACGCCGCGGCTCGATATCGAGAATTTCACCAAAGCCGAGGGCATCGCGGCGCGACTGTTGGCCTTGCGCGCCAAGCGGGAAGAGTTGAAAAACAAGATCGAACTCGCCGGAACCGCCCCCGACGAGCAAGCCGCGCGGGCCCACGACAAGGCCATCGAAGCGCTTCGCGATTGGCTCAGGGAGCAGCCCCGCAACCAATCGGCCCGCATCTTCTTGCCGGTCGTTCTCATTTCCGGTTCTGTCCTGTCCCTGCTCGCGGGGGCGCTCGCCAAAACCGCCATCCCGGCATTGTGGGGCTTGGCGCCGCCTGCGCTTACCGGCTTGGCCCTGGTGTTGCTGGGTGTCTTGCTGGCTGCTGGCGCCTGGCGGCAAATGCGGCGCGGCGTCAACCCGAGGCAGCTTGTCGCCCGCGAACACTACGACGCGACTGGCTTGGCGGCGCTCACGACTTGGCGCAAAGAAGAAGTCAACGCGCGGCTGCGCGACTTGGAAGTGGCCCGCGGGCGCCTGTACGTGCGTCAGAATCAAGCCAAGAATGCTGAAGAACTGCGCCACGAGTTGACCAAGACCTCCGAAGAGCTGGAGGAACTCCAAGAGCGGCGCGGGCAACTCGCGGCAACGATTGGCTTTGACCCGGAACTGCCAATCACCTCATTGGACCGTTTCATCCGCCTCGCCCAGGACTGGGACCGCGAAAGCGCGGCATTGGCGGAAACCGAAAGCAAAATGGCGGATCGCCAAGCGAGTCTCGATCAAGCCCTCCCCGCGCTGGAGGCGCTGCTGAAGCCCTGGGGCGGCGGGGCGCAAAGCGATTTCGATGCACTGGCCGCCGCCGCGGAAAGCTTCAAGTCGCGCCTGAAGCAGGCGCGGGAGCAGGCGGAGAAGCGCCGCGGCGCCGCGGCTGAACTCAACAGCATCCAGTCCCAGATCGAGGTTTGCGGTCAGGACATCGAAGCGGTCTTCATCCAGGCCGGGCTGACGGCGGCGGAGGAGCCGGCGCTGCGCGAGCGGCTTGAGCGGCTGCCGGACTGGAAGGAGATGCAGCGCAAACACGCCGATTGCCAATCCCGCAAGGCGCAGATTCGCAAGGATCTGCAAGACGCGCCCGACCTGTGCGAACTCGCCGAAGCGCGGGATGCGGCGGAACTTGAGCGGCTTTCCGACTCCGCGCAAGCGAAGGCCGGGCAACTCGACGAACTCGTGAGGGAGCACGAACAAATCCAGGCTGAAATCAAACTCGCGGAATCCGGCAATGCCATCGCCGAGGCGATCTCCGTCCGCGCCGAGGCCGAGGCCGCGCTCGAAAACAAACGCGACGAACTGCTCGATTCGCTCGCCACCGATCTGCTGCTCGATGCCGTCGAATCGGCCTACACCGCCGATCACCAGCCGGAAATCCTGCGCGGGGCGGCGGCGCTGTTCCGCCAAGTCACCGCCCACGAGTTTGAACTCGAACTCGCTGAAAGCGACGGATTCCAAGCCCGCGACCGCAGGCAGAACGCCATCCGCCAACTCGCCGAACTCTCCACCGGCACGCGGATGCAATTGTTGCTCGCCGTGCGCGCCGCCTGGGTTGGGCGGCACCGGTCATTGCCGCTGTTCCTCGACGAGGCGCTCACCACCAGCGACGAGGAGCGCGCCGGCGAAGTCGTGCGCAGCCTCGGCGCGCTGGCCGGGGCGGGGGGCGTGCAGGTGGTTTATCTTTCTGCCCGCCGCAACGAGGCGGCGCTGTGGCGGGCGGCGCTCGGCGATGATCTGCGCGTAATCGACCTCGCCGAAACCCGCGGCCGCAAGCCGCAAGCCGAGGCCGCCACTTTCCCGCTCAAGGCGCGCCCGCCGGTGCCGCCGCCGGCGGACACGGCGGAGGAATACGCCCGCCTGCTCGCCGTGCCAGCTATCGACCCGCGCCGCGATGCGGGCGAGATTCACCTGTTCCACCTGCTGCGGGACGATCTCGATCGGCTGCACAGCCTTTTGCGCGACTTCCGCTGCGAATCGCTCGGCCAGGCCGAGTCGATGCTGGCGAATCCAGCACCGGTGACAAACGACACCGGCGGCGGCTGGCAATCGCGCCTGCTGGCGCGATGCGGGGCCACCCGGGCTTGGCTAGACGCCCTGCGCCAGGGTCGCGGCGGCCAAATCGGCCGCAACGAGCTCGAAGCATCCGCCGCGGTATCGGACAAGTTCCTCGACGCGGCGGTGGCCCTGCTCAACTCCCCCGAGATTGCCGGCGAGCCCGGGCAACTGCTGCGGCAACTGCGCGCCGGCGCGCTGAAAGGCTACCGCCAGAGCAAAATCGACGAACTTGAGGCCTGGCTTCGCGACGAAGGCCACATCGACGACCGCCCCATTTTGTCCAAGGACGAGCGGCGAATCCGGTCGCTTCGCCAAAGCGGGCAAACCAATCCCGCGGCGGCAGCCGACATCAACCGCTGCATCGACCAGCTCGAAGCCAGCCTGACCCGAACCGATGGTTAACGCTGACAATGCCATTCCAATCTCAAATCACGAAATCCTTCTGCAGATTCTCAACTTCCGGGGTGTTGCTGGCGGCGGGAGCACCTTGGTGATCATAAGTTGTGTGCTGTTTGGTACCACTCGCAACCCAAATCGCCGCATCTTGACTCGTGGGTGGAGTTAACATTATTGTTCAAGATCAAGGCATATCTTCGAGAATGACGTATTTTTCATGATAGTAAATGACAAATCATCCGATGCCGAAAAGTGTCTTTCCAAGGTCAATGTTAAGGCTATCGCTGATGGCATAAAGTCCGATGAGAATCGATGGGATGAGGTCCGTGAACTGCTTTCCCTACTTTATCAGATTGTAGGCAGGCTCGAAATGATTTTCCCTAGACGAAAATTCACTCCTGACGGACATTTGGTTGGCAGTATTGGAGAAGTTATTGCTGCTTACATTTTTGAACTTAAGCTACTGCCAAGTTCATTTCCCAACCATGATGCCGAGGCAATGAATGGCAGAAAAGTCCAAATCAAGTTCACGCAGGGTATAAGCAAAGTTGCTCTCAGAGGGAAGCCGGAACACCTGCTGGTGCTTCGTCTTTCTCAAAATGGAACTGTTGAAGTTGTATACAATGGTGGAGGTAAAGCTGCTTGGGAGGCGGCTGGAAAGATGCAGAAAAATGGCCAACGCCCTATTTTGCTTTCCCGTTTACGAAATATTTCCGTTCCTTCCAGCGAACAGCTACTGCAGAGCCAGTCAATCAATACTATCTGGTGACCAATTCAATGAGCTTTTTGCTCACTTTTGTGTGATCTAATCCTTGCGGTCGAAGGGTAAAATCGTAGTAGAAGATTCGGTAAAAAGTGGAATTATATACCAAAGTCGCATGTGCGGGGAAAAGAATCCCACACTTGGCGGGGTTAGTTGATTATCGCAAGGATCACGCCTGTAACTAAGGCGGCTAAAAGCGGAACTATGATGGCTATCAGATTTCCCCTCCATTCAGATTTCATATCGGATACTTCCGTTTTGTCTGCTTTGTTCTGCTTTAGGTTCTCTACTTCGGTTTCGAGAACCCTGATGCTGCCTTGTATGTTCGAAACGTCCCTGTCGCCAAAAACCGACTTGGAGGGCGTTGTATTTTGCTCTCCTCCTTCTGCGCGATTTGTCATATTCAGGTGCTCTTCTCAGCCTCTTCCAACCACTCCCAGAGTGAAGGGCGAGAGAATCCGGTATAGGAACCGTTTAGCTTGAACACCACCCCAGCTACATCTCCTGGGTCCCCCTCCGAGTTGCGGAAAATTCCCGCATCCTTAGCCACATCACGAGTAAGCCCCTCGTGGGCGACCACGAAGGTATTCCCATCGACAAGGTAAATATCCCGATCGTCGAAGGCTGCTTGAATGGCGGCGGCCCCCTTTTCTTGTTCATCTGTCAGGACAACAGCGAACAATCGTTTCGACATCTTGAATCTCCTGAACTGTGGTGACTGCGCCACCCGGCAGAGAGGCGCAGTATGATAAGGGCGGTTCGGCGGGCGGTCAACTGTAAAGTAGCCGCAGCCAGCAGCCCCGTCAAGCAGGATTGTCGCATAAAACGCTTGACGTCCCCTGCCGCCGCGATTGCGCGAAAAAGCCCATGTACACGGGCTGCAAGGGTACAGTCATGGAAAGCAACAAGAAGGGCTGCCGTACTTGGGCGATTGGCCTGTACCTAGATCTGGCCAGCGTTTCCCCGACGCGCCTGCACCGTGAGCCTAGCATTACGCAGAAGTCCGCATGATTCATGCTGCGCCGGCTCCGGGAGGCGTCGAAATCCGAGCCGCTGCCGTTTTCCGGTACGGTCGAGGCAGGCGAGACCCTTTTCGGCGGGCTTGAGGGCAACAAGCATTCGCGCGAGAAACTCCGCGCGGGGCGTGGTACAGTCGGCAAGATAGCCGCGGTCGGCGCGAAAGACTGGGAACCCGGTCAAGTCGCCGCCCGTGTGGTCGATGAGGTGAACCAAGTGACGATGAAAGGCTTTGTCATGGAGCACACCCGGAAGGGCACGACTATCTCTATACCGACGATTCCAAGGTGCACAGCGGCCTGCCTTTCGGCCATGAGGCCGTGCGGTACTCGGTCGGCGAGTATGTCGCGAGCAGGCCCACACCAACGGCATCGAATCTTTTTGGACATTGCCCGAGAGCAGTTACTAGGGCATCTGCCACAAGATGTTGCCGAAGCATCTCGCCCGCAACATGGCCGGCAAGCGGTTGAAGGACGCCGATCTGATCGCCATGAGCGACTTGCCGAACCTTGCGAGGCAAAAAGTATGACAATCAAACCTTGGAATAAAGGAGAATGATATGCGCAATTTATTGATAATAATCGCTTTTTCGCTGACAGGCTGCATAATGGCAGAAACCGTCTATCTTCAAGATGACGATGGCAACATCGTTCAATGTGGGCCATACCGGGAGATAACCGCTGCTCTAAGCCAAGCGAATCTGCGGAACTGCGTGAACGATTACCAGTTGGCGGGGTATGAGCGCATCCCAGCCCCATGAACGAGGGGGACACAAACAGCAAAGGTCAGAGATTGACGCGCAAGACCTCTGAACTTTCGCCACAATATCACCCTCGCCCGGATCACCTTCCACGAATTTATGTTTGGGATATGATCTGCACGAAATGTGGATATGAATACAGAGCCAATAATTGCGATGCTTGGGATCGCAATTGTCCAAAGTGTCTAAACGGAAAACCCGGCATCAATGTGAGATTCTAACTGATGACGACCAAGCAACAGACTGCGAACCTCAAGCGTAAAGAAAAACAGCCATTACCACCAGCCAAGACCCTGACCCTCAAGCCGCGCTCCCACCAACCGGGTAAGCGGGAACTTGAGGAATCGGTCGATATGCCGGGAATGACCGAGAGTCAACTGCGCGACACTTCATGCGGCCCTTCCGCATTGTCGAAAAACGCTAGATTTTTTCTCGGTCAATGTTACTTTGGCAGGTAATTCCCCAAGTAACGGGGCCTTTCCGATGGGCAAACCGAACACGATTGGTGTCTGCGCGAGCGCATTGCTGCTCGCTTTCACGCTGCCGGCGCTGGCGCAGCAGACCATTACCGTGGCGGTGGTTGGCGAGGCCGACACCTTCGATGCGATGGTTTCGACCAAGGATATCGTCAGCCAGGTGACCCAGCATTTTGTCGAGACGCTCTACACCTTCGACAGTGCTTGGAACATCGCGCCGCTGCTCGCCGCCGATTTGCCGGAAGTCTCGGCGGACGGGACCGTCTACCGGATCACCCTGCGCGAGGGGGTCCGCTTCCACGATGGTTCGACGATGGATTCGGCGGATGTCGTGGCGTCGCTGGGTCGCTGGCTGGCGGTGGCTTCCCGGGGGCGCGGCATCGCCAGCCTCGTCACCGCCATCGAGGCGACCGCCCCCCATGAAGTAACGATCAGCCTCGGCGAACCCCACGCGCCACTGTTGTCCCTGCTCGCCTTCTCGAACTCGGCGGCGGTGATTTATCCCGGGGAGATCATTGCCGCAAACAATCTCGGGACCAGGACCGGGAGCATTGCCGAGGTGGTCGGCACTGGGCCGTACCGCATCAAGAAACATGTTCCCGACCAATATCTCCAGTTGGTCCGCTTCGACCAGTACCGCAGCCGGCCGGAGCCGGCGGATGGCCATGCCGGGGCCCGGGCGCAAATCCCGGACGAGATCCACATCATTCCGGTGGCCGACCCAAGCACCCGGGTCGAAGGGCTGCTGTCGGGGCAATTCGACTATGCCGACGCGCTACCCGCGGAATCCCTGCAACGGCTTGAGAACAGTGAAACCGCGGAGCCCGTGCTGATCGAACCCTTCGGCCGCCTGCTGTGGGCGATCAACCACAGGGCGGGGCTGTTGACCGACCCCGCCATCCGCCGGGCGCTGCAAGCCGCATTGCCGAATGACGACATGCTGTTCGCGGCCTTCGGCGACGAGCGGTTTTATTCGGTTGACGGCTCGCTCTTTCCCGCTGGCTGGGCGTGGCACAATGACGCTGGCGTGGAACACCACAACCACAATGATGCCGCCGCGACCCGGGCCTTGCTGGAAGTCTCGGGCTATGACGGCGCCCCGCTGCGCATCCTGACTTCGCGGCAGTTCGAATTCCACTACCGCGCGGCCGAGGTTGCCCGGTTCGCCTTGGAGAATGCCGGCTTCGCGGTCGAGATGGATGTGGTCGATTGGGCGACGCTGGGCCAGCGGCGCAATGACCCGGCGCTGTGGGATGTCTACATCTCGCATTCGCCGTTCCTGCCCGAACCCGCGCTGACGAGCTTCTGGTCGGCTTCCAACCGCACGGGTTGGCGCAACGCGGAAAAAGACGCCGCGCTCGCCGAGTTCACTGCGGAATCCGCCCCCCTGCGGCGCCGCGCGCTGTTCGCGGAGATGCAGCGGCTCAACTTTGAGGATGTCGGTTTTCTCAAAATCGGCGGTTTCAACGCCCTGATGGGGCAACGCCGCGGTTTGCGCGGCGTGCCGCCCAATCCCTGGCCATTCTTCTGGAACGCCTCGGTCGTTGAAGATGACTGAAGGCGGGCGTTATTGAGGGGGAAGCCGTCCATGGCGCGCTATCTTTCGCGGCGGATCGCTGGCATGGCGGCGGTGGTTCTGGCGGTGTTGACCATCGCCTTTTTCCTGGTGCGGCTGGCACCGGGGGACCCCGCCGCATTGATGCTCGGCCCAGACGCCTCCCCCGGGGAAGCGGCGGAGTTGCGGGCGCGCCTTGGGCTCGACCGCCCGATCGCGGCGCAGTACGCCGCCTTTGTCGGCAACGCGCTGCGGGGCGATCTGGGACAATCCATTTTCTTCAATCAGCCGGTTGCGCAGGTGCTGGCCTCAAGGGCGGAGCCCACCGCGCTGCTGGCGCTGTTTTCGCTTGTGGTGGCTTTGCTGGTGGCGGTGCCGACTGGCATCTACGCTGCCTGCAAACGGGGAAGCTGGTTCGATCAAGCGGCGGTTTCGACGGCGATGCTGGCGGCGTCGGTGCCGAGTTTCTGGACCGGCCTGATGGCGCAGCGATGGCTGGCGACGGAATATGGCTGGTTTCCCGCTTCCGGCTATGGCGGTCCGGACTCGGTCCTGCTTGAACGGATTGGCTATCTCATCCTGCCATCGCTCATTCTGGGCGTGGTCAATTCCGCTTTGATCCTTAGGTTCACCCGGGCCTCGATGCTCGATGTGCTGGGGGAGGACTACATCCGCACCGCCCGGGCCAAGGGCATGGGCGAGGCGCGGGTCGTGCTCCGCCACGGGCTGCGCAACGCGGGAATCCCGATCATCACCGTGATCGGCCTGACCTTCGCCCTGCTGGTCTCGGGCGCGGTGGTGACCGAGCGGGTGTTCAATATCCCCGGCATGGGCAACCTCGTCGTCAGCGCGGTGCTGCGGCGGGATTATCCGGTCATCCAGGGCGCGCTGATCGTTGTGGCGGTGCTGTATGTTGTCATCAATCTGCTCACCGACCTGCTGTATCTGCTTGTCGACAAGCGGGTGCGGTACTGATGGCCGCGGTTTCGCCATGGCAAGAGCGCGGCCTGGTCGCCTCGCTGTTTTCGCGCCGTTCCGTGGCGGCGGCGGCGGTCTTTTTCCTGCTGCTGACCGTCCTGGTCGCCCTGGCGCCCTGGCTGGCCCCTTTCGACCCGGCGGCGATGTCGGTGCGGGAGCGGCTGTCGCCACCGGGCGATGGATTCCTCCTCGGCGCCGATGTGTTCGGGCGCGATGTGCTGTCGCGGCTGCTGCACGCGGGCCGGGTTTCGCTCACTATTGGGGCCGGGGTTGCGCTGCTATCTTCCCTATCGGGGATACTCATCGGCCTGCTGGCCGGGTTTTACCGCCGGCTGGACGCGCCGCTGTCCCGCCTGATCGACGCGATGATGGCTTTCCCGGACATTCTGCTCGCGATTTCGCTGGTTGCGGTGCTCGGCGGGTCATTGGCGAATGTGATCATCGCGCTGTCGATCGTGTACGCGCCGCGAATCGCCCGGGTGGTGCGCGCCTCGACCCTGGTCGCCCGGGAGCTGCCCTATGTCGAGGCGGCCCGCGCGCTGGGCTCGTCGACTGGGTATGTGCTCGCGCGGCATGTGCTGGCCAATATCCTTTCGCCGATCATCGTGCAGGCGACTTTCATCTTCGCCTATGCGATGCTGGCGGAGTCCGGGCTGTCGTTCCTCGGCGTTGGCATCGACCCCGCCACGCCGACCTGGGGCGCGATGATCAACGAGGGCCGGCTGGTCATCGACCGGGCGCCGTTCCTGGTGCTCTTTCCCGGTTTGGCGATTTCGCTTACCGTATTGAGCCTGCAACTCGTTGGGGATGGTTTGCGCGACGCGCTCGACCCGAGAATAGCGAAGCAGATGTGACATGGCTCTCACGCTCGCCAATTTCCGCGTCATGGGTTCCGCGAAGATCGGGCGGGACATCCATATCGGCGACGACGGCTTGATCAAGGCGAGGCGGCCCCGCAGCAGCCAGGTCATTGACGCCGAAGGCGCCTATCTTTCGCCGGGCTGGTGCGACCTCCACGTGCATGTCTGGCATGGGGGAACCGATATCTCCGTGCGGGTCGCCGAGGCGGGGCGCAAGACCGGGGTGACGGCGATGGCGGACGCCGGCTCCGCCGGGGAAGCGAGTTTTCATGGCCTGCGGGAATACGTGATCGATCCGGTGGCGGAAACTGTGAGGGCCTTCATCAACATCGGCTCGATCGGGCTGGTGGCTTGCAACCGGGTGTCCGAACTGGCCGATCTGGGCTCCATCGACATCGACCGGACCCTCGCCACAATCGAGGCCAACCGCGATGTGGTTTGCGGAATCAAAGTCCGCGCCAGCGGCGCCATCGTCGGCGCCTGGGGTGTCACGCCACTCAAAATCGCCAAGCGGGTCGCCGAAATCGCCGGCCTGCCGTTGATGGTCCATGTTGGCGAGCCGCCACCGCTGCTCGATGAGGTGCTGCCGCTGCTTGGCGAGGGCGATGTCGTCACCCATTGTTTCAATGGCAAAGCCGCCGGTTCGATCGTGGATACCGGAGCAGTCTGGCGGCTGGCGCGAGCTGCCGCCGACCGCGGCGTGCGCATGGATCTCGGCCATGGTGTCGCCTCGTTCGATTTCGATGTTGCCAAGCGCTCACTCGATGCCGGCTTGACGCCCTTTTCGATCTCGACCGATTTGCATCGCAGGAACATCGACGGCCCGGTGCACGACCTAGCCCTGACCGCCTCGAAGATGCATGCCCTGGGCATGGATGCCGGGGACTGCCTGGCCGCGATCAGCGAGCGCCCCCGGAGTTTCCTCGGATTGCCAAGCGAGCCGCGGCTGGCGCCGGGAGAGAGGGCGACGCGGGCGGATTTCACCTTGTTCAAGCTGGTGGACACCGACCTGCAAGTGCGCGATTCGATGAACAAAACCCTTGCCTTGAACGCGCTGTTCGAACCCCGGGCCACGATCATCGGCGCATCCTTCGCGCCGGCCTCGGCTGGCCCCTATTTCCGCCGCGATTCCGTTCAGGCCGCGAAGGGATCAGTGGCGTGACAGCCAGCAGCAACATACTCGAGCTGCAAAATCTTCGCGTGCGGTTCCAGCAGCGAAGGCACGCGGTCGCCGCGGTGCGGGATGCGAGTTTCCAATTGCGGCGCGGGCAAACGCTTGCCCTCGTGGGGGAGAGCGGCTCCGGGAAATCGGTCGCGTCGCTGGCGCTGATGGGCCTGCTGCCAGACCACGCCACCGTCGAGGCGCGGCGGATGCGGTTCCAGCCGGATGCGGCCGCGCCGCCGCTGGATTTGACCCGGCAAAGCCCGGCGGCGATGCGGCGGCTGCGCGGCCGCCATATCGCGATGGTTTTTCAGGAACCGATGTCGTCGCTGAATCCACTTTTTCCAATCGGCGACCAGATCGGGGAGGCCCTGCTCGTACACGAGCGGCTCGATGCCCGCAGCCGCAGGAAGCGCGTCCTTGAGATGCTCGAACTCGTTGAGATTCCGGGGGCGGCGCAACGCCACGACGCCTGGCCCCATGAGCTTTCCGGCGGCATGCGGCAGCGCGTGCTGATCGCGCTCGCGCTGGTGTGCAAGCCCGCATTGCTGATCGCCGACGAGCCGACCACGGCGCTCGATGTGACGATCCAGGCGCAAATCCTCGATCTCATGCGCCGCTTGCAAGCCGAACTCGGGATGTCGATTCTGTTCATCACCCATGATCTCGGGGTTGTCGCGGAAATGGCCGACGAAGTGGCCGTGATGCGCGCCGGGGAGGTCGTCGAGCAGGCGGCGGTGCGGGATCTGTTTGCCGGCCCGCGGCACCCCTACACCCACCGCCTGCTCGCCTCGCTGCCCCGCGGCCGCCGCCGCGCGGCCCTTTCCAAATTTGCCTCCCAATCCGCCTCCGAATCCGCGGACCGGGAATTCGCGCCCCCGCCCGAACCCCTTGTGTCGATGCCCTTGGTGTCGATCAGGGGGATGTCCAAAATCTTCCCCAGCGACAGGGGGCCCGTATACGCCGTTCAGGATGTCAGCTTCGATATTCCCAAAGGCGGCATCGTGGGCCTCGTTGGCGAGTCGGGCTCCGGCAAGACCACCCTGGGCCGCGCCATTTTGCGCTTGACCGCGCCGACGGCGGGCACCGTGGCCTTCGACGGGGAAATCCTCGGGGAGCTCAATGCCTCGAGGATGCGTGCCATGCGCCGGCGCATGCAAATCATCTTCCAGGACCCGGTGGCCTCGCTGAACCCGAGAATGCGGGTCCGCGACATCGTTGCCGAGGGGCTTCTCGCCCACGGCATCGGCACCGCCCGCAGCCGCGCCGACCGGGTTGCCGCCCTGCTTGAGGAGGTTGGGCTCAAAGCCGACGACATGCGGCGCCACCCCCATGAATTCTCCGGCGGGCAAAGGCAGCGCATCGGCATCGCCCGGGCGCTCGCCCTCGACCCGGATTTCATCATCGCCGACGAAAGCGTTTCCGCGCTCGATGTGTCGATTCGCTCGCAGGTGCTCGACTTGCTGCTCGATATCCGGCAGCGCCGCGAAGCAACCTTGCTGTTCATCTCCCACGACCTCTCGGTGGTTCAGTATCTTTGCGACCTGACGGCGGTGATGTACCTTGGGCGCTTGGTCGAGTTCGGCGCCACGGAGGCGGTTCACAGCCATCCCGCCCACCCCTACACCCGGGCCCTGCTTACCGCGGTGCCAGTGCCCGACCCCGGCGCGGCGCGGACGCGGGAATTGCTGCAAGGGGATGCCCCCTCGCCGCTGGAGCCGCCGTCGGGATGTGTTTTCCGCACCCGCTGCCGGCACGCGGCGCCCGCCTGCGCCGAAGCCATGCCCGCCCTCGCGCGGTGGGGCCCGGACCGCGAGGCCGCTTGCGCGAGACTCGCGGAGATTGCGTGAGCGCGATGCCATCCGACGATTTTCCGCGAAGCAGTTTTCCATGGCATGACAGCCAAGGCCTGCGCCCGCTCATCAATGTGGCCGGCACGATGACCGGCCTTGGCGCTTCCATCGCCGCGAAGGAAGTGGCGGCAGCCGCCGCGGGCGCGATGGAGAACTTCGTCTCGATTCACGAGGCGCAGTCGCTCGCGAGCGGCGCGATCCAACAGGCGACCGGCGCCGAGGCGGGATTCATGACGGCATCGGCGAGCGCCGGGATCACCCTGTCGGTGGCGGCGTGCATGACCGGGATGGATCCCGCCCGGGTCGAAGCGCTGCCCGGCGATACCGGGCCGCGCAGTGAAGTGGTCGTTCAAGCGGGCCATCTTTGCGGATATGGCGCCCCGCTCGCCCAGGCGGTGGCGCTCAGCGGCGCCCGGGCGAAAGCCGTGGGGCAGGCCACGAAATGCGCCGATTACCAAATTGCGGGCGCCCTGGGCGACACGGTGGCGGCGGGCCTGTATGTGGTTTCCCACCACGCGGTGCATTATGGGCAATGCCCATTGCGGCGTTTCGCGGCCTTATGCCGCGGGGCCGATGTTCCGGTCATCGTGGACGCGGCTTCGGAGTATGATCTGCGCGGCTTTCTGGCGGCTGGCGCCGATATTGTGGTCTATTCCGGCCACAAGTTTCTCGGTGGCCCGACCGCCGGGATTGTGGCCGGGCGCCGGGATCTCATCCGCGCGGCCTATCTGCAAAACATCGGCATCGGCCGCGGTATGAAGATCGGCAAGGAGAGCATCTTCGGCGCGGTCGCCGCCCTCAAGGCTTGGCAAACCCGGGACCACGCCGGCATCCGCGCCGCCGAAGAGCGGACCATCGCGAATTGGATGAAGGCGCTGGCGGACATCAAGGGGGTTCGGGCGGTTCCGGCCCCGGACCCGACCGGGAATCCGATCACCCGCCTCCAAGTCGAGCTCGATCCGGCGATGCTCGGCTTAAACGCCGCCACCGCCGCCCGCGCCCTCGCCGAGCGCGACCCGGCGGTCATCGTGCGCAACCATCAGACCGAACTCGGTTTTTTCCAGCTCGACCCCTGCAATCTGAAAGCCGGCCAGGAAGCCCTGGTCGCCACCGCCCTGCGGGAGGTGCTCGGCGGCGCCCCGCCCCCGGCGCCGCGCGCAGACGACGATGCGATTCCCCGCAACAGCGCCGTCGCCGGCTATCTGCAATGGGATCCGAGCGGGATGTGACGGCGCCGGGATTTTCCTGAATCGCGCCCACCCGGGGCGCCCGGATACCAAGACTGACACCAAAACCGGCGCCAAAACTCGGCTTACCGCCGGTTCGCGTCTATAATCCCCGCTTCGGAGAGGTGCCAGAGCGGTTGAATGGGCTTGACTCGAAATCAAGTGAGGGTGCAAGTCCTCCCAGGGTTCGAATCCCTGCCTCTCCGCCAGATGGTTGCAATCGTCAAATCGGCTTTCTGCGGCAACAACGCCGGCACGCGACCCGCGGTCGTGGAGAAACCGGCATGATTTCAAGAAGCCCAGCATGGCTCGCCGCTTCGATTCTTTTGCTGGCGCCGGCGGCTGTTCTGGCGGGGGCCGCCTCGGCGCCATCGCCTGATGGCAGGGAAATCATGCGCCAAGTCGAGGATTACGCCCGCGAGTCCGCGGATTCGGCCTTCAACCGCATGCAATTGTCGACTTGCCGCTTCGGTGTCGGCGGCAACCGCATCACCTGCGCTGAGCGGCCCCGGGTCAAAGCGCTGGAATCGGTCAGCAAAAACTATGGGCCGGAAGGGCTCGACAGCCGCTCGGTCACCATCGTGCTCGAGCCCGCCGACGAGCGCGGCATCGGGCTGCTCAGCTATGTCTACGACGAAGCCGAACGGCAGAATGAATCGTGGATTTATCTCTCCGCGCTCGGGCGGGTGAAGCGCATAGCCAGCGGCAATTCCGACGAGGAATCCGAAGCCGCCTCGCTGTTCGGCTCGGAGTTCACCACCGAGGACACCAGCGTCAGCAAGCTCGATCAGTACGAGATCAACTTGCTTGAGGAATCGGCCATGGGCGGCAGGGAGGTCTGGGTGATCGAGATGATCCCCAACGCCCGGCGCGCCAGGGAAACCCGCTACGGCCGCACCGTGAATTACATCGACAAGGAGCGGTTTGTGAACCTGCGCGCCGACCTGTACGACCACCACGGCGGGGCCATCAAGCGGATGCAGGCTTCCCAGGTGGAAATGATCGACGGTTTCTGGATGGCGAGATCGGTGACGATGATGAATCTGGTAACGAACCGGCTATCCAACATGGCGATTCTTGAGATTTACACCGGCGTCGATGTCGACGACGAGATTCTCTCGCAACGCACACTCACCGACGCCGCGTTCCGCGAAAGCCGCCTGCAATCGATCCGCGCCCAAGTCGATTAGGAAATTACTGATTCAGGCGGCGCTTCCCGAGCCTTTGGACGGACCGACAAGGCCGGTCAATCTGTCATCGTACTTTACATTTAGACGCCCAAATGCATAATTGGGTGCCAACCGGCAGGGGTTTTTTGATCTGGTTCTACAGGATACTGTATGTCATCACTTTGCCACTTTTGGTAATTCCGGCCACGAATGGCGAGGGAGTGTTCGCAAGTCGCGCGATGCGGCTTCTGCTCCGCACAAGCAAGTCGGCGATTTCGGATCCGGTTGCGTTTTTCATCCTGATTACAATGACTCGCGCCGAGTGTCTCTTGATCGCATCCAACTCCGCAGATCGATAACGGATGTTCTTGTCTTTTGTCACGGCCAGCCAGTTCCTTCTCCCAACGAGTGCTATCCAGTCCTCGTCCGGGGCGTCTTCCGGCAGGTGGTCATCATGCGTCTCAAGCGAAATGCCCGCCGCTCTGAGCCGATTTGCTATCACGTGCCTTCCGAGATTGCGATCAAGAAAGAGCGTTGATTCAGGCAGCGGTCTTGAGCTCGCATCGGATCGCTTCTTCGATATCCTCTTCCGCGCGCTCATAGTCCTGTGCCAATTCCAAAATGGATTCGCCCGCCTTGTAGCGTTCGGCAATACACTCAGTGGTAAGGCCGGTGCCGGCGATAACGGGGCGTCCGGCGGAAATTGCTGGATCGATGGTGATCTTGGCGGGAGTCTCTTCGATGGTGGACCGGGTGTATGGAAAAAGTCTTACTGGGATGCCGGCAGGGTCGCGCTTTATCCGGTGAAGCGCCCCGCTGATGATTTCCCGCAAGGCTAGTTGACCCGACTTGCTGATATTGATTAGCTGCCCGTACTCCCGAATGAATAAATCCAGCCCGTCTGTCTCCAGCGCGCGGCTGATCAAGGGGTGGCGCTTGTCCACATCCGTATCCGCATTTTCGGCAAGGTAATCAATCGCTCTTCGTATGCTTGGCATCTTGACTCCGTGCTTGCGCCGGATGGCGGCAAGCACATGCAGCTCGGTCAGGTTGAGGAAGGAAAGTAAAATAGGGTCGCGGCCGGGTGCTTCGATCAGCGGGTCGTAGCCGTCCCGTCCTACCGACCAATATCGAATGGTTGCAGCCGGCACCGCCAGGTAGTGGGCGACTTCAGAGATGGTATAGCTGGGGAAGCGTCGGGGATCGTTTCGCATAAGCACTCATCTGGCTCGAAAGGGCCTTTTTGGCGGAGATGACCCATTTCGGGTGCAAGGCGAACTATACTCGAATTGAAGTCGGGAATCACGCGATTCGGATTGCGGACAACCGGCGAATTCAAGGAAACCATGGCTGTGACGTTCAAAGCGGCAAGCAGCGCGGCTGGCGCGAGATGGGTGGAATCGGCGCTGCGCGGCGGGACTTTTTCACTTGTGTCCGGCCTGATTCCGCGCGGATTCGAGGCTTATGCGGCGCTGCTTCACCCGGCTTACCGCTGCGTCAGCACCAAGGCCAATCTCGCGGACATTCGCCATGGCAGGCATATCCGCAGCGAATTGCTCCGCTGGTCAGAGGTGGCCAAGTCCAATCTCCCAATTGTCCACGGCAGCACCAGTTACGGGGAGTCCGTGGACGGCCGCGTCCGACATACGCAATATCGCCGGCTGCCGAATGGGACATGGGTTCGAGATATTCTGGCGGTTGGCGGATTGAGCCCGCTGATTCGCGGCGGGGACGAATGGATAGAAGGCCCGGAGGAGGGATGCTTCGAGCCGGAACACGCCAGATCGCTGCAACGCCTGCTCGCCAAGTTCACCGATGGTGCTGAACTCTGCTGGTTTGGAATCTGGGAGGGGTGGGGATTTCTCTCGGATTCGCAGCGCCGGGCGCCCGCGATAGGCACGAAGCAACGCGCCTGGCATTTGTTTCGGGCACCGCTCGAATCCATGGACCAGTCCTTCTTCGCCGGCGAACCGGGCCATTATTCGGCCAATCTCATCTGGCCGGAGAATCGAAGCTGGTGCGTATCCACGGAAATCGACCTGGAGGCCACTTACATCGGCGGCAGCGAAGAACTCATCGCCGCCGTTCTGGCGGAACCCGCGCTTGAGTCCGAACGCGTGGGCTTGGACGATTCCCCGGCGATGTTATGCAAGCTGTTGCAACCGGTCGTGGAACAGCCTGCCGACATCAATTTGAAGGAGGGATTCGAGGCCCGGGAAAATCCGTATAACAGGGATGAGTTCAAATCGCTTCCACCCATGTCGCGACGTGAGCGCTTTGCTCATTGGCTACAGCTATTGCGCTGGAAACCGCGCGGATAGCCCCATGAGTTCAGAGCCTCCCCACCGAAGAAAAAGAGGCATCGGGGTTGATACCATTCAAGCCATACCCCTGCCTCAAGTCGCGGACAAGCCAAGACATCATGGCTGGCGCCTAGATATCATTGAATGATGAGGGAGTACCGGACCGCAAGGCGCATGGCAGAACGCAGGCATTGAGGCTACTCTTCGCACGGCTCAATCTTGATGCTAAGCTCTGGAAACATATTGGAAAGAGATTTTGCCGCTTCTACGGTCTTGTCGCCCCATTGGTTGCTAAGTACGTAGGTTTTTCCGTCGAAATGAAAAAGCTCTTCTTCGTTGCAGAAATATCGTTTGTAGCGAGGAATTCTGCCACCAATGTCGTCTTCCATTATTGCCGAAATTACATCATCACTACTGAGCTCACCCTCAAAAACCATAAACAATCGGTTGTTTCTCCGCCATGGGATTGCACTCATGACCTGTTGCGGTGTCCCATTGTTTCTCAGCACCCTTGATACCAAATGGAACATCATCCATCGCTTGCTCTGCTTTTGAAAATGTTCGCCAGCGATTGCAATATCGTATTTCGTGTAGTCTTTCTGTCTGGATTCCCTTTCTTTATGTTTTTTCTCGCGGATTCGGATTTGATAGTCCGCAACTTCTGGAATTGGAATGACAGTTTGAATATCCAGAAATATTTGCTCATCAATAGTGTACGGACTGATTCGAACACAGCGAATATCGAGGCCAAAGTCATTTAGCCACATTACAGAAGTAGTAAGTTCCTTTGAGAATTCGGCAGAAGCTAGAACTATCTTTACTTCTTGACCAAATTGCTCTTCATCCATTTCACTCCATTCCAGAAATTCGAGCAAGTCTTCTGTTGCATCTTTCTCGAGATGATTTTCGCTCAAGTACTTTTCATAGATCTCCGCCAATTTCTCGAATGTTAGCGTCGAAACCATGGCGGCATAGCGAATGGCTTGCAGTTCCATGTGACCACCATCCTCAGTTCGCTTGAGTTCGATCACAACCAAGTTGGCATTCTTGTCGATACCCAGCAGATCAATACGGCGACGACTATCCTCGAAATCACCAAATTCTTCGGCAACAATCAGCGTTTCTGGAGAAATCGCATCGATCTGTTGCTTCAATAGCGCTTGGATATCTTGACGCTCTCGCAATCCAAGCCTAGCAAAGGTTGTTCGCTCAATGGGAACAAGCCGATTATTGTTGATTTTGAACATCGCCATATGGTTTTAGCTCGCGGGTGCTAATCAGTATCACCAATTCCCACAAGGGAAACAGGTTCCCGGTCGGGGAATTCTACCGTCAGATTCAATTTCCCGCCCATAGCTTCCACATAGCTTCGCAGTGTTGAAAGCAAAAGGTCGCTTCGCTTCTCCGTCTGGGCTATAGTCGCTTGGCGTATTTTCAGCGTTTTCGCTAACTGCTCCTGTGTAAGTTTCTTGGCCTTGCGCAATTCCTGAAGCGTCAAATACTCCGCATGCAGACGGTCGGCCTCGGCTAGGATTTGTTCACGTCGGGCTTGGGGAAGCTCATCAAGCTTCTTTTTTAAAGTTGTAACCATGATTACCCTCTTGCTCTGCCCTTTCCGCCGATTGTCGCAAGGTGCCTGCCGAACCGTTCGTCAGCCTTGGCAATCAGCGTCTTGTAGAAGCGCTTCTGGTTGACACTGGCCTTATCTCCGGCAGTAAGAAGGATTGCTCTCCGCCCGGGATCGAATGCGAAGGCCACTCGCCACTCGCCCTGATTTGCAGCACCACACCGCAGCTCCTTCATGTTCGGATACTGCGAGCCATTCAAGGTATCCGCGTGGGGGCGCTTCAAGTGGGGGCCAACTTTTTCCAGAAGCTTGGCTCTGATAAGAATCGAGTTCCGAGCCGCCTCCGGGAATCGGTCGAACTCCCCTTCAAACTCGTCATGAAACGCCACTTCCCACTCCATGCCTTAGCATAGCCCAGCACTTATATTGATTGCAACCTATATTTCGAGCTTTGCCGCGCATCGGCGTGGATGTCCCGTTGTGGTTGCCTTCATCGTGGGGCGGTCTGGCGAATTGGCTTCAGTCAGCGTGCCGCGCGGGCGAGGTAGCGCTGCAATAGCTGTTCGACGAAATCGTCCACGCCGGGGACGAATAGCACGGCGAGGATCGTGAGGGCGATGGCTGCGGCCACGGCCCAGTAGAAGATCTTCATGTTTCGCTTCCTCCCGGTTCGCTTTTTGGATGCGGATTTTTTGCCGGGCTAGTTCCGCGGCGCCGCCTCGAAGACCCAGACGTCGCCGGCTTCGATTCCAGCCCTGGTGGTTTGCGAGGGGTATTTGCTGGTGATCGCCGCGGCTGGAATCGCGGCCAGGCACAGCGCGATGATCAACATTCTCTGTAGCAGTCTCATTCGTTTCTCTCCCCCCGCGATTGGCCGGTGGTCAGGGCAGGCGGAACACGAACAGGGTGTTGCCGCCGCCATGCTTCTGCGCATGGCCATGGACGCATGGTTTTACCAGCGGTTTGGCGCATGGCTTGGCAATCGGCTTCGGGTACTATGTAGCCCAGTTCACCGCGCACGGCAAGGCGGAGTCGGCGGAATGATCCACCCGCGCAAGTTTTCGCAAGCCATTTGGTTAACCGCGCTGCTGCTGTTGACAAGCTCGTTCGGCCCGTTCGCGGGGGCCCAGGTGGGATTGGGCGCCGCCGAGCTTGCCATCGAGCATGTGGCCGGCAGTGTGTACATGGTGCAGCGGCCCGGTGGCGGCGGCAATATCGGCGCCTTCGTCGGGCCGGATGGCGTCCTGCTCGTCGACTCGCTGTTCGCGCCGATGACCGAAAATCTGCGCAAGGCGGTGGGCGGGGTGACCGACAGCGAGATCCGCTTCCTGATCAACACCCATATCCATCCCGACCATGTTGGCGGCAACGGGAATCTGGCCGCAATGGGCGTGCTGATTTTCGCCCATGAAAACACCCGGCTGAAGTTCCTGGAGGCAAGCAGCCACTTTCCGCGCAGCGGTGGCAGCTTCGCGCTCCAGCCGCCGACGGCTGGGCGGCCCGTGGTGACCTTCAACGACACGATTTCCTTCCATCTCAACGGCGAGGAGGTCCGCGCCTTTCTCGCCCCGCCGGCCCACACCGACGGCGATGTTTTCGTGCATTTCCCCGCATCCGACGTGCTGCATCTCGGCGATGTGTTCCGCACCACGAGCTACCCGGTCATCGACAAGTTCAACGGCGGCACCCTGCGGGGCACGATCGCCGCCCTCGATATGGCCATCGACATCGCCGGCCCCGGCACCCGGGTCATTCCCGGCCATGGCCTTGCCGTCGTCGGACGCGCGGAGGTGGTGGCGTTCCGCGACATGATCCTCGACATCCGCGACCGAGTGCACGCGATGATTCGCCAGGGAATGCATCTCGATGAAATCATGGCCGCGCAACCAACCGCGGCCCACGATGCGCAATGGGGCCAAGAGGCGAGCTGGACCGCGGCCGATTTCGTGCCCCTGGTCTATTACGAACTCGGCGGAGCGGGCCGGCTCGAAGACCGGCGATAACGGAGCAGGGCGATGAACCGCGTCAACATTCGGCCGTTCGCGCCAGCCGGCATTTTGCTCGCCATGCTGCTGCCGGCGGGAAATGCTCTCGCACAGACCGCGCGGACCGCCGGAGACGAATTCGCGGTTGCCCTTCCCAGCGCCAGGGTCGAACTGCGGGAAGAGCCATCCGCAAGCGAGTTGCTCGCCCCGACCCAAGTGGTTGTATTGGGAACTGGCACGCCGATACCCGACGCCTTCCGCGCCGGCGCCAGCATCGCGGTGATCCACAAGGGCGAAAGCTATCTGTTCGACGCCGGCGCCGGCGCGGTGCGCAACGCGGTCATCGCCCGCTACAAATACGACATTCCCTCGCTCTATCCGAGCCTGATCTGCTGCGTTTTCTTCACCCATCTGCACAGCGATCACACGATGGATTTCGCCGAACTCGCGCATACCCTGTGGTGGCGGCGCAACGCGGCGCTCCAGGCGTGGGGGCCAGAGGGCATCGAGCGAATCGCAAGTGGAATGCTGGCAATGAACTCGGTCGATATCGAGTTGCGAAGCAGCGGCGTGCAGCCGGTCCAAAACCCGGACGGCTTCCGGGTCGCGGCCCGGACCATCGCCCCCGGCGTGCTGCTGGAGAGGGACGATCTGCTGATCGAAGCCTTCGCCGTCGACCACAGCGACGTCAGCCCCGCCTACGGCTTCAAGGTAAGCACCGCCGACCTGTCAATCGTGATCAGCGGAGACACCACCTACAGCGAGGCGGTCGCGGAAAAGGCGCGGGGCGTGGACCTGCTGTTCCACGAGGTGATCAGCCAACAGGGGCTGGCGCGCAACTCCCCCGGATTCCAGCGCTACCACGACAGCGCCCACACCACATCGGCAGAACTCGCGCGCTTGGCGAACATCGCCCGCCCCGGCCTGCTCGTGCTGTATCATGGCCTGTTTTACGGCACCGAAGAGGCGTTGGTGCTCGATGAGATCCGCGCCACTTACGATGGCGAAGTCATTCTCGCCGAGGATCTCGATGTTTTCCCGCAACCTTGACCGCCGCTGATTATAAATACGAATCGTTATCATTATTGTTTACATCCGCACGGTTTTCCACTAGCATCCCCCTCTCGCATCTGAACCGCCGGGTCTGGCGGACTGGGAGAAGTCGTGATGGGGAACGAGATGAACGAAGCAGAAATGGCCGCGCCATCGGGCGGATTGTCCGCCTTGCCGGGGAATTTGTCCCTGGCGGGCATCCTCTTGGCGCTGGCGGTGCCAGCGTCGGCGCAGGAGGGCGGCGGCCGCATCGAGGAGTTGATCGTCAACGCGACACGGCTGCCGCGCACAATCGAGAATATCGCCGGCACCGTGTCGCTGATCACGGCGGAGCAGATCGAACGGGAAATGACAGAGGATCTCGACGACCTCGCGCGCTTCCAGCCCGGGGTTTCGATCAGCACCGCGAGCAGGGGTGGCAACGAAGGATTCAGCATTCGCGGAATCGGCGGCAACCGGGTGCTGACGATCATCGACGGCATCCGCGGCAACGATATCTTCGAGGCCGGGCCGGCAACCTACGGCAGGGACAGCATCGACACCGAAAACATCAAGACGGTGGAATTGATTCGCGGCCCCGCCTCGGTGCTGTATGGCGCCGACGCCATCGGCGGCGCGGTCATTCTGACCAGCAGAGAACCGCGGGATTACCTGGAAGCCGGCCGTGGCACCCATTTCAATCTGCGCGCGTCCACCGCCGACGCGGACGGGCAATCCCGGGGCGGATTCACGGCCGCGCTGCAAAGCGGCGAAGTCGGCCTGCTGGCGCAATACACCCGTCGGGAATTCGCCGAGCAGCAAGTGAACGGCCCCGGCAGCCTGAACCCCCAGGACGGCTCGTCCGACAGCCTGCTGTTGCAACTATTCTGGCACCTCGCGCCCGGGCACCAGCTGCGGTTGAGCTATGACCGCTATGTCGATGAGATTGCCACGCAACTCGATTCGGACATCGGCCGAACCGTTTCCGAGTCGATGGGCCTGGACGACACCGAACGGCGCCGCACCGGCTTGCGGTATCAATGGCGGGCCGGGCTGGCCCTGTTCGACGACCTTGACATCAGCTACAACGAGCAGGACACCCATGCCACCCAGTTCACCACGCAGACGCGCACGAGCTATTCCTTCATCAACCTCCGCGACCGGAGCAGCTTTGGCGGCACCGAGGCGATGCGCGAGACGACATTCCAGTTCAGCCAGCAGACCGCGGCGCTGAACCTGAATCTGCGCAAGACCGTCGCAACGGGTGCCGCCATCCATTCTCTCGCCTACGGCGGCAACTTCGAGCGAACCGACACCCGGCGGCCGCGCAACCGCTGCGAGCGGAACCTGCGCGACGGGCAGAGCACTTGCGCGATAGCGGCATTCCCCTTCGCGCCCCCCGAAGTCTTCCCCAACAAGACCATTCCCGACACCTCGACCGACCGTTCCGGGTTCTATCTGCAAGATGAAGTGGTATTCGGGGACAGCGGCTTCACCCTGATTCCCGGCGCGCGTTACGACCGCTACCGGATGGACGCGACGGCGGACCCGGCACTCGACGGTACCGGGCAGGTCGGCGGTTACGGTTTCCCCGTCGAATCCATCGACGAAGGCGCGCTTTCCCTGAGCCTGGGCGCCTTGTTCGACTTCAACCAAACCTGGTCGATGTTTGCGCAATATGCCGAAGGCTACCGTCCGCCGAATTTCGCCGAAGCGAACCAGTCCTTCGTCAATCTCGGCTTTCAATACGCCACGGTTCCCAATCCGGAACTCGAGGCGGAAACCAGCAAGGGACTGGAACTCGGCCTGCGGGCGAACCTCGACAACGCCTTTCTGAGCGCCGCAGTGTACCGGAATCGCTACGACAATTTCATCGAGAGCGCCTTTGCCGGAGTCCGCGGGCCGATCAGCCTGTTCCAGAACCGGAACATCGAACAGGTCGAGATCAGCGGGGCCGAATTCAGCGCCCGCCTCATGCTGAACGAACAATGGCAGGCGCGCGCCGCCCTGGCCTACGGCCGGGGCGACAACCAGACCGACTCGACCCCCCTCGATTCGGTCGAACCGCTTACCGCCTTCGCCGGTCTCGGCTATACGGCGACTTCAGGCGGCTGGGGTGGAGAACTGCTGCTCACCGCGGTGGGCGAGAAGGGCCGGGTTTCGGCGCCGGACCGCGCCACCGCCGACCGTTACGGCATCGTCGACCTGATCGGCTACTACAATTTGGCGGACACGGCGCGGCTGCGCTTCGGCGTGTTCAACGTGTTCGACGCGACCTACGCGCGCTGGATCAACATCGCCGGCCTGAGCGCGGACTCGACCGCCGCCATCGACAACGCGCAACAACCCAGAACCAACTTCCGGGTCGCCTTGCAGATTGAAATCTAGCCTCCAACCCAGGAATAAGCACATGAAAATCGGACCCATCAAGATGCAATCGAGCCATTGGGCTTCAATTTGCGCTATCCTGCTGGCGCTTTCATCCTGCGCCACGGAGCCCGTGGCCGACATTGGGGCCGCGGACGAGGCATTGGATTTCGGCGTGATGATCATGGCCCATGGCGCCAGCGAAGAATGGAACGCGCATTTGACTGAGGCGGCGGAACCGCTTAAAGAAAGCCACCCGGTGGAGATCGCCCTGGGCATGGCCGACGCCGGCTCGATCGAGGACGCCATCCGCAGGCTGGAATCCCGCGGCGTGAAACACGTTGGCGTGGTGCGGGTGTTCATCTCCGGCGAAAGCTGGTACGACCGCACCCTGCAAATACTCGGTGTGCGGGACGGCGCGCCGCCCAAGCCGGACCCGGAGCGGCTCAAAGAGATGAGGGCCAATATGGGAATGCCGATGGGTTTCTGGAAAATCGATTCCGACCTGGCCTTCCACGTCAGCGCCGATGGGCTGGCCGATGCCGGCGAAATCGACGAGGTGATCACCGCCAGAATCCGCAGCCTCAGCAAGGACCCGGCCAACGAGGTCGCCGTTGTGATCGCCCACGGCGCGGGGGACGATGCTGAAAACCGGCGCTGGCTCGACAAGATCACCGAACGAACCAGCGATGCGGATAAGCAGCTGGGGCTGCAAGAGATTCGGGTTTTCACCTTGCGTGAGGACTGGCCCGAGAAAAGGCAGCAAGCGGAACAGGACATCCGCGCCTACATCGAACAGGCGAACGCGCGGGGATTGACGCCGATTGTCGTCCCTTACCGCCTGCAGGGCTTCGGCCCCTACGAGCGCGTGCTGGACGAACTCGACTATCGCGCCAACGGGCTCGGTCTGCTGCCACACGCGAATGTCGCGCTATGGATTGCCAGGCAGGCGCAACAATTGGAAGCACAAGCCGCAAGCCGCTAGTCATGCTCGCGGCCGAGGCAGCCCCCCGCTTTGCCGGCGGGATTTTGAGGAGTTTGAGTCATGTCCATGCCGGAGTATTTCGAGGATTTCGAAGTCGGCGCAACGCAGAAATTTGGCGAGTATCGCGTCACCCGGGAGGAAATCCTCGAGTTCGCCGCCAAATACGATCCGCAGCCGTTCCATCTCTCCGACGAGGCGGCCGCCAAGACTTTGTTCGGCAGCCTTTGCGCCTCCGGCTGGCATACCTGCGCCATGCTGATGAGCATGATCGTCGGGAACATGCAAAGCGGCAACCCGGGTGGCAGTCCACGCGGCAATCCAGGCGCGCTCGGCTCTCCCGGCATCGACGAGATACGCTGGACCAAACCGGTTTACCCGGGCGACACGCTGCGGGTGGAATCGACGATTCTCGACAAGAAGCCCTCGCGCTCGCGCCCGGAAATCGGCACGATTTACATGCAGAACAAAGTATACAACCAAAACGATGAACTGGTGATGAGCAACAAGCCCATGGTCATGTACCGCCGGCGCAATCCGGCGGGTGGCGGGCAGCCATGAAGAGCGCCGACATAGCATGGCGGCGCATCGATGGCGCATTCCCGTGTGCGAGGGATGCGGCTGAAGTGGCGAGTCAGCCCATTCCCCGCCGACCGACAGCCCATCGGCACCGGAACCGCTTTGCCTTCGCCGCCGCCTTGCTGTGGCTCGCATCTTCGGCAACCGCCGCCGATGCGCCCCCCACACTTGACCGGATCATCGACTGGCTCGACGGCCACTACAGCAACGAAGCGCAAATCGCCGCTGGCGAACTCGACGCGGAAGACAACCTGCTCTTCCCGGTATTCAAAAAAATCGCTATCCCGGCATTCGGCAGCCACGTGATCTATCTGCAATGGCCCATCGGCGCCCCCGATGGCCGGCTGCAAAGACAACGCCTTTGGACTTTCCACGAAGACGCGGAAACCGGCGCCACGCGGATGAATTTTTTCACTTTGCGCGAACCCGAAAAATGGCTCGACGCGCATATCGATCCAGCCAAAGTCCGCGACATGACCCCCCAAGACACCATCGGCTACCCAAACACCTGCCTGCTGCCAGTGACCTTCGCCGCTGAAACCATCACCGCATCAATCCCCCAAACCTGCCAAATCATCTCCCAAGCCACCCGCACCACCATGACCCTCCAGGCAACCATCACCATCACCCCCAACCAAATCACCTACCGCGAAGCCGCAACAAGACCCAACGGCTCCCTCGTTTTCCAAGTGCCACCAGCGGGGCAATACGTGTTTGATCGAATCGGGGATTAATTCTTTTGCTTAAGAATCTTGCGAAACCCAAGGCGGAGGACACTCTTGATTCGGATAATCCCCAACTCTTGGAAACGGCGTTTTTCCCCAGTCTGTCGACATGTTTGCTTTTATTAAGTCCCTAAAAGCCGGAACAATTGTCCTTAACAATCTAGTGCCCCAGATTACCTGAGCTCGACCGAAACTCTTTTTCCCTGCGCTTCCCCCATGAACTATTTGATTTCGCACAACTGCTAAGTTTCCAAAAAGAGAATCGAGTGCTTCGGCTAATTTTTCTCCGCTGTAAATTGCATTACTCATATTATTCGTTTCATCTATTACTTGATCTTGAAATTTCCGTTCCCATTCGCTCCCTTTATCAGGCCAGCCTTCTTGCCTTTTCCAAAATGATCGACTCGCTTGCCGCAACTCTAGTAGCCTAATTGCTAGTTTCCTTCTACATTTAAGAGCATACTGTAAATCGTCAATGGCATACTCACAATCTACAATCAATTTATGAAATTCTTCCCGCTTTTGATATTCTTCCTTCGCATTTTCTTCTGTATATTTCTGATACGCCGCTTCATATGCTATCCAATAAAACAAGAACCGAACATGATGGCTTTCCTTTGGAGAAAAAGCAAGATTTATCCAATAATTCATTCGCTCTATTCGCCGTTCGTTATCTGACTTTATGTCGTCTCTATTCCTAGATGCTGAACTCATTAGTGAAACCCTCTGGTTTTTGATTAGCGAAACATTTGGGCTGCTAGGCTGGCGATTCAGTTTCGGAGAAGATCTCGCCGAGTTTCCTGCGTTCCCACAGGCAATCTTAACTCCGAATGGAATGGGTTCCAAGCATGAATCTTGATTTTTCCACAAAATTCCTGCCAAATTAGATTTAGTTTCTCTATTATTATGAGGAATCCAGAAGGAGGATTTTTGAGCATCCAGAAATTTTGCTATTTCATCTATAAACGACCAAAATTGCTCTTGCTTTTCACTACCTTGTGAATCGACATTATACACAAAGAAGCACGCTGCTCCCGGCTGCTCGCTATTGGAGTAGTCTTTAAGAAAAGGCTGCAAATTTTCCAAATCTGAAAGATATATATAATCATCATCTTCTCCACATTCTTCCCGATAGGACATTGGATCCATCGAAAAAATCCAAGGCTTATCGAGATTGACTGGACAATTCAATATACCGTCCTTCATCAGTTGACTGCGCCATGAAGAACATTCAACATCGACTTCCGAATTGGACCAAGCCTTGGCTAGTGTTGCATACTTTTTAGAATCTACTTCCGTAATTCCACCGGATAACTTTTCGGCCCCAACAACTACTCGCAGCAATTCCGCAGTATTTGGGTAATGTTCCCTAGAAGCCTCTGCATCTCGGTATGCCCTCACGATTAGCGGTTCATTGGATTGGGGCTTGCCATCGGCATCTTTCAGCGCCCTGTACAAGAGATCTTTTTGGATAGAATCGCTGATTTTATCAAGAGACTCAAACGGCGCCATGCCGTGTGTCAACGCGATATGGAGCCGACCATCAGGATCGGCCTTCGCAAGACGCGCTGCCGCCTCCACTTCAATACAATGTTGCAGATAATTGCCATCGTTACCCTTCGCCATAAAAACTGTCTCCTGATACATCAATCGGGTGCAGCAATGTCCTACCAAAAAGACAAGAACTCCCTAGGACGCTTGGGTGCCGCAATCTCCAAAACCGCGAAACGAAGCCCGCCCCCGCGGTTCGTCAAGCCAACTCAATTATATAAGCCCCAAAATAGCAACAAGGGCCTCCGAAGAGGCCCCGCGCCCTGCGGTCGAAACCGCAAGGGGAGTAGCGGCCACGATAATCGCTTTTAGTGGGTTGATCAAGAAAACGAAAGTTGATCATCGCAGCTCGCCCCCTTCTTCCTCTGGCTCGAAGTGGCCGGTGGTGAGGAAGGCCAGCACTTGGCGGATGACCTTGTGTTCGACGAGCATCAGGGTGTGGGATTGGTTGACTTCGAGGAAGTCGCGCATTTCTTCGAGCCGGGCGCTGCTCAAGCTGACCCGCCCGTCGTGTGGTTCGGGCAGGCCGCCGGATTCGAGGATGGTAGCGTCGAGGCCGGCGCGGGTGCCGGCGATGATGCCGATTTCCAAGTCGACTGGTTCAAGCCGGGACAGCAAGCCATCGTCCGCCGTGCCGAGTTGACGGGCGGCGGGGCCGAATACCTGGAACCAGGCGTCGGCGCCGAATTGGTCGACCAACTCACTGCCTTGGTTGGGCGGGCCAAGCATAACCATGCGGCTGCCCGGTGGGACATCCCGGTCCTGCAGGTACTGGCGGACCAATATGCCCCCCAGCGAATGGGCGACAAAGTAAACCGGCGCATCCGGCGGCGAGTCGCACTTCGCCAGCGCCTCGGCGACATACACCGCGGCGAGCGTCTCGATCGATTCTTCACGCGAGCGCGAGGGATAGCCCTGGTTCACCGTGCGGTAGCCCGCGCGCTCGAGCGCGATTCGCAGCGGGACCATGGACAGCGGCGAGCGCCCAAGCCCGTGCAGCAGGATCACGCAATTCTCCGAGGTGCCGGATTCATTGGAGCGGGATTCATCGGTGCCGGGCTCATTGGGCCGGGATTCGTCGGCGCTGGATTCGTAGGACCTGGCGCCCGGCGAGACTGGCAGCAACAGCGCCGCCAGCAACAGCGCCACCGGCATGCCAGCCAGCAGTCCCCAACGGACCCTTGCCGAGATTTTCATGCGCCTGTCCCGCCCGCGTTGAACGCAAGCCACCATAATCGTTTATGCTCTTGGCTCGAATCAAGTCAAATTCGACCAACCGGGGACAAATCGTGGACTCATTCAAAGACCAAACCGCGCTGGTGACCGGCGCTTCATCGGGAATCGGCCTGGCGCTGGCCCGCGATCTCGCGGGGCGGGGCGCCGAAGTTATCGTGGCCGCGCGGTCGAAGGACAAGCTCGAAGCGGTCGCGGAGGAGATTCGCGCCGTCGGCGGGCGGGCCCATGTGTTCGTGGCCGATCTAGCCGAGGCGGGTTCGGCGGAGAAACTCTACGCCGAAATTGCCGCCGCCGGGCTGCGGGTCGATCTGCTCGTCAACAACGCGGGTTATGGCAGATGGGGGGAGTTTCTCGCCTTCGACCGCGACGACAACGCCCGCATGGTGCAGCTCAACATCACCTCGCTCACCGAGCTTTGCCATCTGGCGATTCCCGACATGATCGGGCGGGGCGGCGGCGGGGTCATCAACATCGGCTCGACCGCGTCCTTCGTGCCGGTTCCCTACTCGGCGGTATACGGCGCCACCAAGGGCTATGTGATCAAGTTCACCGAGGCGCTGCGCTACGAGTATGGCGGCAAGGGCGTGCGCATCATGACGATTTGCCCCGGCGCCACCGCGTCGAACTTCGCCGCCGTGGCCTCGGAAAAGTCCTCCGAAGCCCTCAAGAGCCTGAACGCGAAAATGACCGAGGAGAACAAAATGGGCCAGCCCTGCGAGGAAGTCGCCAAAGAAGGCCTCGATGCCTTCCTGAACGACAAAATCTGCGCCGTAACCGGAAAAGGCAACTGGCAGGCCCCATTCTTCGCCCGCATCCTCCCCCGGGAGCGGGCGCTGAAAATCGTCGGCAACCTGTTCCGCCAACGCACGGCGAATTGAACGATTGCGCATCGCCGGGGCGGAAAGCGGAAATTTTCTGATGCGGATTCCGCAACATTTGCCGACATATGAGAATGTTGGCTGTCGCAAAGCCACGGTTGTTGTTTTGCCGGGCAGATTCCGCGACAAAATGGCATATAAGCTTCTGCGCAAAGATGCGGAATCAGCAGTAGACGAAGATGTAAGGGAAGCGGGATTTTGATTTTCAGGCGATTGGCGGTATTGGGGCTGTTGTTGTCCGCCGGGGCGCATTCGGCGGGGGTTTGGGCGGAACCGCAGAGTCTTCGCGGCTCGCAGACTTCGGTGCAGCGGCAGTACAACGTCGCCAAGCGGGATGGGCTGGAGTTCGTCGGCAATTCCGGGGAAATCGCGGCGCTGGTGGAAAGCGGTGCCTTGCTGCGGGTGCGGGAGAACAGCAATATCATCCTGCACGGGGTTTCCTACCCCTATGCCCGCCCCGCGGCGAAGCTGCTGCTTGAGCGGCTGAGCGGCCAGTACCGCCGGGCCTGCGGCGAGAAGCTCACGGTAACCTCGCTGCTGCGGCCCACCGATCAACAGCCCGAAAACGCCTCGCACCGCTCGGTCCACCCCGCGGGCATGGCGATCGATTTGCGGATTCCGCGCCACAGCCGCTGCCACTCCTGGTTGCAGCAAACCCTGCTTTCGCTCGAAGGTTCCGGGGTGCTCGACGTCACCCGGGAGCGCTGGCCGCCGCACTACCATGTCGCGGTGTTTTCCGACCCCTACCTGCAATACGTGGCCCGGCTGACAAACTCGACCCGGGAATACAGTGTGCGCCGGGGCGACACGCTCTCGGGCATCGCTGCGGCCAATGGCGTCAGCGTGGCCCGCCTGCGCGAAGTCAATGGCATCTCCGGCGATTTCATCAATATCGGCCAACAATTGCTGATTCCCGCGGTCAATACCCTCGCGAGCAACTCCCCCGCCGTGGAAACGATCTCCTACAAGGTTCGCCGGGGTGATACGCTGTGGGAAATCGCCAAGCGCTTCAACACCAGCGTGGGCCGGATCCGGGCGCAGAACGGACTTTCGAGCAACCTGCTGTCGATCAACCAGGAACTGCGGATCACACCCGGCGGCGCGAGCTGAACGCGAGCTGAATCTGCATCGGAGAAGATCATGGAATTGCGTGGAAAATCCGCCGTTGTCACCGGCGGCGGCAACGGCATCGGCAAGGCGCTTTGCCTGGCCTTGGCCCGGGAAGGCGCCAATGTCGCGGTGGCTGACATCGAGGAGGCCGCGGCCAAAGCGGTGGCGGAAGAAGCGGCGGGGCTCGGGGTGCGGGCGATTGGCACCGCCACCGATGTGACCGACGAGTCCGCCGTGGCCGCCCTCGCCGATGCCGCCTGGGATGCTTTCGGCGCGGTCGAGATTCTGATCAACAATGCCGGTGTCGTGCAGTCGGCGATGCCGTTGGCGGACACGAGCGCGGCGGATCTGGAGTGGGTCTTCGCGGTCAATGTCGGCGGGGCGATGAACGGCGTTAGGGTGTTCGCGCCGCGGTTCATCGCCTCAAACAAGCCTTGCCTGATCGTCAACACCGCTTCCGAGCACGCCCTGGGCGTTGCGCATCTCGGCGCCGGGCTGTACACCGCGTCCAAGCATGCGCTGCTTGGTCTTTCCGATGTGCTGCGGAGAGAGTTGCCGGAAAACGTCAAGGTCAGCGCGCTTTGCCCCGGCATCGTCGAATCCACGCTGTGGCGCGCTTCCGAGCGGCGGCAGGATTGCTACGGCGGGGCGGCACCGGCGCCAGCGGAAATCGGCGCCTTCATGGAGCAGGTGGGCATGTCCGCGGAGGAAGTCGCGGCCAAAACCATCGCCGGCATCGAGGCCGGCGAGTTCCTGATTGTCACCCACCCGCACTCGGTGCGTTTCGCCGAGGCGCGCTGGGACGAAATCAACCGGGCCTTCGCCGAGCAAGCGCCGCGCCACGAAGGCGACGAGCGCTACGACCTCGATCTGATCATGCGGCGGCGGTCTCCGGGGTGAAGCGCACCGGCATCTTGATGATGGCGTTGAACCAGATGCTGCGCATCATCTCCCATTCGCCGTCCGGGTGGATGTCGGGGATGCGGGTCACAATTTCCTTCAGCAGTGCCTTGAGCTGATAGCGGGCGAGCCGGGCGCCGAGGCAGATGTGCGGCCCGGTGCCGAAGGACAGGTGCTTGTTCGCGTTTTCGCGGGTGATGTCGAAGCGGTGCGGGTCGGCGAACACCGCCGGGTCGCGGTTCGCCGCCGGATACGACAGGTAGATTTTGTCGCCTTTCTTGACCTTTTGGCCGCCGATTTCGGTATCCGCCATCACCGTGCGGCGGAACTTGATCACCGGCGGGGAGTGGCGCAACACTTCCTCAATGGCGTTCGGCAGGTACTTGTCGGGATCGCCGCGGAGCAATTCGTACTGGTCGGGATGCTCGCTCATCAGCCGCACAAACTGGGTGGCCGTGCCGCGGGTGGTCTCGTGCCCGGCGATCGACAGCGTTACGAAGAACATCAGGATATTGGCGTCATCGAGCCGTTCGCCGTCGACTTCGCCATGGACGACCCGGCTCAGCATCGAATCGTCTGGATTGGCGCGTTTTTCCGCGGCGAGTTGGTGGGCGATGCCGTAGAGCCCTTCTATGGCGGCCCGGGGATCCTCGGCCCGGTCGGGATTTTCCGTGTCGGCCGTCTGGTTGCCAAAGGTGAATACGCTGTCGCGCAGATTGTCCGGGACGCCAAGCAGCTTGCAGAATGTGTAAACCGGCAGTTTCGACGCGACGTCAAAGACAAACTCGCATTGGCCCCGGCTCGCCACCGAGTCGATTATCGAGCTGGCGAGGCGGTCGATATCCGGGTGGAACTTCGCCAATTCCCCCGCCGCGAACGGCGGCATGATGAGCTTTCGCACCGCCTTGTGGTCGGCGGGCCGCATTCCCATGAGGCCAGCGCGCTGTTCCGCGAGCAGTTCGCCCTCGAAATCCCAGATCACCGGACTACCCTCGTGGGACGAGAACAGTTCCTGGTCGCGGGACGCGTCAATGACATCCTGGTGGCGGGTCAGCACCCAGAACCCTTGGCTCAAGGTCACACTCGGCGCCATCATGGGCTGGTAGTCGTCAACCGGCGGATTCCAGTGCACCGGATCGGTTTCGCGCCAAGCGTCGAACAAATCGTGCGGTGGGCCACCGCAGGCTGGAATCAGGTCCGGGTCGATCAGGTTTTCGGCAAGAGCCATGGCGTGTCCCCCGTTTTGTCAGAACCCCGGAGTATAGCGAACTTTACGCAAAGCCCGTACACGATCAAGGGGACAAGTCGGACAGCAGGCGCTCGTAGCCGAACGCGGCCTTGGCTTTTTGATACATCGGGTCTGGATCGTCTTGCCCAAGCAGCAGATTGCTGGCGATCAAGCCGTATGCCAAGGCGCCCTTGGCGCCGACGCCGGACAGGCCGGCGATGACCACGAGATTCGGGTCGGGTTCGCCAGCGTCATTCCGCGCGGGGGTCACATAGGGGAATTCGGTATCGGTCAGCGAATAGACGCAGGAATATCCCTGCACATAGCGCAAGTCCGCTTCGCCGATCTCCAGCCCGAGCAGGCTCAAATGCCGCGCTGTGCTCTCCCGGCTCCACTGAATCTCGGCTTCCGTGAGTTCCTCCTGCCATACCGAATCCAGGTCGCTGATGTCGGAGCGCTGGAAATGCCCGCCGATCTTGATGATCGGCGAGCCCTGCGGAGTCCGCCCCTCGAGCATGGTGAAAAAGCTGCCCTCCCGGGTTGGATCGGTGCTGTTGATGGCGGGGTACAGATCGCTGAAACGCTGCTGGTCCGCCTCCGTCCACGAATGGTAGATGGCCGGGTCCACCGCGAAGAACGCCAGAAACACCCGTTGCGGATTGATGAGCGAATCGAAATAGGGGGCTGTGCTGGCCAGCAGGCGGCCGGTGTAGGGGCCGGCGGCGCTGACGATTTTCTCCACGCGCAGGCGTCGGCTTTCCCCGGTTTGGGTATTCGTCACCAGCAGGCTATAGCCGCCGCCGTCCCTTGCCAGCTCGTCAACTCGGTTATGGTATTGCACATCCCCCCCAAGAAGCCGCACGGCCTTGTGCAAGTGCGCGATCAGCGCCTGGGGATTGATCGTGCCCGAATGCGCCTTGTATTCCCGCCACATGATGGTGTCTGAAGGCATTTTGAGGTTGAACAAGGCCTCGGCCTCTTCGGGTGTGCTGGCGTATTCGTAGCGGTCAACTTGATTTTGTCGGATGTCCTCGATTCGGGATGCCTGGCTGTGGTGGCGAACGTAACTGACTGGCGAGGTCGTGTAGATGTCGGTCATCGAATGGCCAGCTTCGTGGCTGTTCAGAAACGCGATCAATTCCTTCGCCTCGGCCACGGTCCGGTTGTGCATGTACGACCAGATGTCGCCTTCACCGCCGAGGCTGCGCGCGATTCTCGCCTCGCCGAGGCTCGAACCTTCGGTGTACTCGGCAGCCTGTTTTTCCAGCAGCAATACGCTTTGCCCCGCTCTGGCGAGTTGCCAGGCCGCGCTGCTTCCCATCAAGCCGCCGCCGATGACGACGACATCGTAGTCTTCGTCGGTTGGCTGAAGAGCCGCCGAGGCGAACATGGCGCCCGCCAATGCGGCAATGGCGAAACCGCGCAATGCGTTCCGAGGGTTTCCGAGCCGCTGATTCAGATGATTCATTTGCGCATCCTCCCTGTGTCCAATTGCGCTCTGGCGGATGTTAGCAAAATAGCCTCGGCCTGGTTCTGGACCGGGTTCTGGCGCCGGTTTGCCCGCATATGCCTGGTGAGGCTAGTATGGCGGCTGCCGGAATCGGGGCGGATCCGCCGCCTGTTGTCCCGCAATATTCGCCATGGGCCGCCGACCGCGGCGCACAACCGGGAAAAACAATGCTTCATAGACCTTGGGCTGTTCCGGCCATGCTGTTTTCGTGGATCGCTGCGGCGACGGCGCTGGCCCAGCCCGCCGGTGGCAACCCGGATTTGCTGGCGGGCCTGCGGCCGGTGACCGCCGAAATGTTGGCGAATCCCGCCGCCGGCGACTGGCTCGCTTGGCGCAAGACTTACGAAAGCCTGGGTTACAGCCCGCTCGATCAAATCAACACTGAAAACGTCGGCGGCTTGGTCGAGGCTTGGCGCGCGCCACTCGGGGAAGGCGCGAGCATGGCGACGCCGCTGGTGCACGACGGCGTGCTGTTCCTGGCCGACACCAACGACGCGGTGCTGGCGCTCGACGCGCAAAGCGGCGATGAACTGTGGCGCTACGAGCACGTCACCGGCGCTGACGCGACCGCCGGGCTGAACGGAAAGTTCGGCATCGCGATTTATGGGGAAACCATCATCGTCCCCACGCTTGATCTGCGCCTGCTCGCGCTGGACTTCCGCAGCGGCGAACTCGTCTGGGAGCACGCCATCGCGGTGAGCGCGGACAGCCCCAGCCGCTATTCGCTGCGCGCCGCGCCATTGCTCGCCGACGGCGTGATCGTGCAGGGCGTAACCGCGACGATGGTGCCGGAGGGGGGATTCATCATCGGCGTCGACGCCGGCAGCGGCGAGGAGCTGTGGCGTTTTCACACAGTCGCCGGACCGGACGATCCGGGTGGACACACTTGGAACGACATCCCCCACACCGAGCGCCAAGGCGGTTCGGTGTGGGTTTCCGGCAGCTACGACCCCGAACTCGACCTGGTGTTTTTCGGCCCCGCCCCCACCTACCACACCGCGCCGCTGCTCGATGCGGTGGACAAGCCGGGTGTCAGCAACGACGCGCTCTACACCAATTCAACAATCGCCCTGCGGCCGCGCAGCGGCGAGCTGGCATGGCATTTCCAGCATGTGGCTAACGACCAGTGGGATCTGGACTGGTCGTTCGAGCGGCAGATCATCGAAGTCGACGTGGACGGTTCATCCCGCAAGGCGCTGGTCACCGCGGGCAAAATGGCGCTCTACGACGCGCTGGACGCGGCAACGGGGGAATACCTGTTCTCCATCGACCTGGGGCTGCAAAACCTCGTCGCCTCGATCGACCCGCAAACCGGCGCGAAAACCATGAACCCCAACTCGCGGCCGAACGCCGAGAGCGCCGTGCTGGTCTGCCCGCAACCCATCGGCGGGCGCAACTGGCCCGCGGCGGCGGTGAACCCCGAAAGCAAGATGCTGTTCCTGCCGCTGGCCGAAACCTGCATGATGGGCGGCCCAACCGGAGGAGACAGCCAACTGCTCAGCTCCGGCGCCAACATTTCAAGCGTGGCGCCACCGGGCAGCGACGGCAACATCGGTCGCCTGCAGGCGATCAACCTCGCGACGCGGGAATTGGCCTGGAGCTTCCGCGAGTTCTTTCCGCCTTCCTCGGCGGTGCTCGCCACCGGCGGCGGCCTTGTCTTCGGCGCCGCCCTCGACCAGTCGTTCAAGGCCTTCGACCAAGCCGCCGGCGAAGTGCTCTGGCGCACCGACCTCGGCGATATCGCCGCTTCTTTCCCAATCACTTACAGCGTGAACGGAAAACAGCACGTCGCCCTCGTGGTCGGCCAGCCGGGCCTGCACGCCAGCGCCCTGATCGGCCACGCCATGGCAAACTCCGGCGGCGACCTGTCCCGTTTCAGCGCCCTAACGCGCGAGGGCCCAGCCTTGGTGGTCTTCACTCTGCCTTGAGCGCAAAATGTCGAATCAAGGCCAAATCATCACTGATGAATCAGGCTCGCGCGAACTAACCGACTGTTTCTGAAGAAGTAATTGCGGAATAAGCCGGAATAAGCCGGAATAAGCCGGAATAAGCCGGAATAAGCCGGAATAAGCCGCTCAGCAGCCATTCAGAGGTGCCCAGCGGGCACCTCTGCCATGCCCCTTGGATTCAACCAACTCCCTTTCTTTCAATACGCCCAGATTTTCCCGGATACTCCTTTCGCTTGCTTTGCTTTTCAGCCGGGAATAAATTTCCCGGAGGGCAAGTGGGTGGCTGGCATCGCCCAGAACCGCCAGAATCCCACTTTGCAATTCAGTCAAGTCGTGGTCAGGCTGGCGGCTTACCGCGTATTCACTCCGCCGGAAGCGCACCGTCACCGTGTCGTTTTGTTCCCTGATTTCAGGGCGTGGCAACCCGGCTGCGATCGCCAGTTCCGCCATCTTCAGCGTTCCCCGCCCCCATTCCTCAATGATTCCGCGACGATAGAATGCGCGGGCGATCAGCGGATTCCAAGGTCTCGACTCGTGGGGGCCCGCCAAGTCGCCCACGGTCATCCCGAAGTGCAACGGCCCCGTGGAGGTGACTTCCAGGCGATCATCGTAGACCGCCAATCCAATCGAACCGCCACCCAGTGCGTAGTCGCGATGGCAAATGGCGTTCGCGAGTGCTTCGCGAGTGGCAAGCGGCGGATACAATGGTTCGTCGATTCGCTGCATCCGGCCCGACTCGAAGCGGCTCGCGATCGGCAGTGTCTCACGCAGGAAGCGCTCCGCGCTCGCCAAAAGCGCGAAGGCGTTGCCAATGAATTGCCGGTTGTCCATGAATTCGGATCGGTCCAGTCCGCGGAAGCGCGCAACGCGGAGCAGACATTGCGGCATATCGCATTCCAGTCTTTCGGTGTTTCCGAAAAGCACCGCGGACGCCCGAAGGAGCACACCGTCGCGCATCAACCCCAAGCCGCGCAACATATCCTCCGGCTCCCTGCTTGCCGGCTCATTCAAGCGGCCAATGCGAACGGCCTCGGCAACCGTGTTGCGAATCTCGGCGATATCCAGATCGTCGATGCCCCACCCGGCAGCGGGCTCGTTTTCCCAGCGACGCTCGGCGTGCATTCGCTCGAAGAGCATGCGATTGTATTCATCAGCCGACGTGGCCCGAGTCACATTGCCGACGCGCCGATAGGCAACTCCCCGATACTGGTAAGGAGGAGATGGGCCGGGGCCAATCCGAACAGCGATGACCTCGCGACCCGGGGATACAGGCATCTTTTCGACCCGCGGAAATGCCGGAGGATCAATCCGTTGCATCTCGGCGCTCACCTCTTCCAAGGTACGCTCGCTCACTTGCTGACCTACCGCCCTGCCATCCGGTGATACACCGAACAACACGCAACCACCCCGCTGATTAAGCATCGCGCAAACCGTCGCCGCAGCCTCGCGACGGGTCCCTGTCGTCGCCTTGAATTCCAGCGTTTCGGATTCGCCCGAAGCGATCAACGCCGCTATCTGATCAAGTGCCATATGTGGACTCCGCTATTACTTCAACCATCGATTAATTGCTTCGCGCAGTGGTTTTCCAACCGATATAGGTGACACCGGAGGCAGAACTAAGTTGCCAAATCGAAGTTCTTGCATGGTTCTTATCTCTTCTATGAGGGGATTGCTAAGCATTTAACTGCTCATACAAGTCATCGAACAGACTCCTAGCGAAGTTGACTGCATCATCGTCTGTTGATAGAAGTTCACGCACGGCCTTCTCATAATCACGTACTTCTCTGAAACCCAATTTGGCTGATACATCAGACATCGCACACGATTCGCGTACCGGGCACTTTGTCAAAATTACTTCCCAGTTATCGTTCATCACTGCCGCGTCAAGCTCTTCCTTCCGCTTCTCCTGCATCGAGCTTGCGTCATTCTGGAGAGTGACAGGATCACCCTTCAAAAGATCATCATCGTTCGGAATTTGCTCGATGATGAGCTTTCGAATCGATTTCTTGGCTGCATTTTTGCTTAGTCGCTCCGTATGGTCAGCGATAGCTGAAACGCCAGCGGCTAGCGCGGCTTGCGCCATGTCTGAGGGCTCGGCCCCGCTAATGTTTGCCATTCGGGCCGCGATCCTTTGAATCACCGTTGGATGGAAATAGATGGCCTCGATCGAGTAGAAGGGCAGCGCATATATGCCCTTGTCCCTTTTCTCTCTTATCTGATCGGGTTCATAGCCATCGCCATCGACGATTCCAAACGCATGAAGCCAGTGAAGCCCTTCTGCCGCCCCCACTCCCACTACGGCGCGTTCGACGTCTTTGCAACTACCTTTCGGAATCACCGAAATCATAGGGAAAACAAGGCTATAAATTGCCCTATCTAAACTTTCTTCAGTGCCTTCCACGAAAACAACTTTCTGTCTCGCGCCGAGCAAGTCCCGCTTGATTGAGTCGTCAATAGGTATATTGAGGGGCAGTTCATCGGATTCCCAGCTACGCACGTTCTGGCCGTCAAAAATGCAATCACGTAGCAGGAGGGTACGTGCAGTTGGTAGTTCCAGAGGCAAACCGTGATCATGAGTTGACACGACGAACGCGCAGTCTGATCTAATCTGGAACAGTTGGCCGAGTAGTGGTGAGATTATGGAGCGGTGCAGATGTCTCTCCGGCTCATCGATGATCAGTAGCGTTCCAGGTTCGGCAGTTAGCACGCTGGCTGCAATCAGTAATGCGTTCCTCTCCCCATCGGAAAGCTGCGCGGCATTATACTCAGGTCCTCCAGATTTGCTTGCTACTAACTGTTCATTCTTACGTATGTTGATTTTGATCGGAAGATTCGACTGCTCCAGCAATTCGTTTATCTCTGCAATGGGTGCTCTTTGTTTTGATACGCGCTCTGCAGCTTTTGTTTCTCCACTGTCGATCAAAGAGGTAATTTGACGTGCTCTTACGTTTTCTGCATCAATTAGTTCGTAAATCGTCATGCTGGCGCGCTGTGCCGCAAAGTCATCCCGATACCGAGACTGAAATTGTTGGTCTGTATTTAGAATGTTCTGTTCGGTTTGCAGCTTTGTCGCGGGCGTCATATCCAGCGCATCGGTGTTCATCCATGTTTGGCGATGAGCGGATATCTTTCTTGATCTTCCCGGATTCCTCTGGGAAAAGTGGAGCATCAGGCTTGATTTGCCGGTTCCGTTCGCACCCAATACGAACAGAACTTCCCCTTCTCTTATCCTCAGGTTCCGCGAAGAACCATCTACAGAAGGAAAAGATAAATCAAATTCCGCGGTCGAGTCGGTAGCCAAAAAGCATCCCCAATGAGTAAGTACGCTGTATCCACTTTGTATACACAAGATTAGCACGATAGCAGCTTGGCGCTTGTCTGCCAATCATGGCGAGCCCGGTGCGACCAAAAACGCCGCAGTCGATCTCAGTTCACGCGAACCTTGAGGCGATTTCCGTGACGAGGTTGGCTTCGTCGGGAAATTCGCCGGTTTGGTGTTTGGAGTAGACGAGCGCGCCGTTGACGCGCACATCGAAAATGCCGCCGCCACCCTCGATGAGCTTTGCGGAAGCGCCGAATTCGTCAAGCAATCTGGCCGCCAGACTGACGGCCTTGGGCTTGTAGTTTCACTGCATGCAGTAGGTGATCGAAATTTCCATGGTTCCAGTCTCGTCGCGGGGGGCTCGCCGCTGCCGCGGCGGAATATCTGTGTTAGCCAGCAAGTATACTGTTTCTTCACCCGTTGGTGCGCTCTGCGGGGCGGCGTTGTCCGGTCCGCGGCACGCTACCAGTCCTGTCCCGGGCCATAGTAGTGGAGCACCACCACCTCATCGATGTCGGCGCGGTAGTCGTAGATCACCACCCACCCGGATATGACGATGTATCGTGTGCCGTCTTCCAGCGCCCTGCCAGCTTCCGGGAAGGTTGCCAAGACGTCGCGCGCCTCGGTTTGCAGCCTGCCGATGAACTCCAGCGCGTTTTGCGGATTTTCCCTTGCGATCCAGCCAAGCATGTCAAGCAGCTCTTGATCCGCGGTTGCCGAGCTCTTTACGACGGTCATTCCGACTTGACCGGAGACACAGCCCGCACATGCGCCCTAAGCTTGGCGAAGTATCCGTCATCCATGGTTATGGTTTTGCCCGTCGCCGCCTCCTCGCGGGATTGCGCGATGCGGTCGTTTATGCGCGCCTGTCGAATCAAGGCGGCGGTGACGCTAATCTCGCCGGCGGCAACTTGCTCCCGCAAAGGTTCGGAGAGGCAAGTTCTCGCCAAGGAAGCCAGATCCTCCATCGAGAACAAGGCTGCCACCATGCGGCGGTTTTTCGTTACGGCGACTGGCTCGCGCTGCGCCGCCTCCAGGAACTGGCCAAAAGCGTTCTTTGCCTCAAGGGCCGACATGGTTTTCATGGTCACACCGGGAAGATTGCAAGTTGACAGCCATAATAGCTGTTTTGGCCATAAATATGGAACTTCCAAGCCAACTTCGCCTGCACCGCCTTGGCTGGCGAATCGAAGCCGGGAGACTAAGCCGCAAGCCCGGGCCGGAGGGTTTGCGCTATGCTAATCGCGCACAGGTCTTCGGGTGGAGTTGGAGTTGGAGGCGGTGGAGTTGGGTTCGGTTGATTGCGAACTTGCGGATTTCAGCGAGGCGCAGGAGTTTTTCCATAGCCGCGGGTGGACCGATGGTTTTCCAGTGGCGCCGCCGACGCCGGAGGCGGTGGCGGCCTGCCTCGAATGAGCGAATCTGCCGCCCGGCGAGTTGATCGGTGTCGAGCCGGTTCGGGAACGCCCGATTACTGCCGAAAAGCTTGCGATCAACGCGGTGATGGCGGGTTGCCTGCCGCCGCATTTTCCCGCGGTCGTTACCGCTTGGGCGGCGATGCTGCGGGAGGAGTTCCTGCTGCACGGCGCCACCGCGAGCACCGGCGGCTGCGCCGTGCTGGTGGTGATCAATGGTCCGCTGCGGCGGGAGATCGGCGCGGACAGTGGTTTCAACGCATTCGGCGGTGGCTGCCGGGCGACCGCGGTGATTGGCCGGGCGATCCGGCTCGGGTTGATCAATCTGCTCGATGTGAAGCCCGGCGCCATCGACCGCTCGACCCTGGGCCATCCGGGCAAGCTCAGCTATTGCCTGGCGGAAGACGAGGAAGGCTCGCCCTGGCCCCCGCTGGCGGAATCGCGGGGCGTTCCCTCTGGAGCCTCCGCCGTGACGGTTTTCGCCGCGGGCGCGCCACGGCAGATCATGAACGAGTGGACCACCGAACCCGAGGAGATCCTTGAAACCTATTGCGCGGGAATGCGCGCCAACATGCGCAATTACTCGATCTGGGCCGGCAACTACGCCATCGTCGTGCCGAAGCAGCACCGCGATATCCTGCACGGGGCCGGCTGGGGCAAGGCCGACATCGCCGCCTTCATCCACGACCGCGCGCGCATCCGGCGCGGCGAATGGGCGGGTGTGGAACCGGATGCGAAGCAGCCCGATCTTGGGGGCGCTTTGTTGTAATCAGAGCTTCCTCAACCGATTTCGTCGAGGCTCTCTCCCACCGCGTTGACCAGCGCGGTGATCTGCTCAGGCGTTGCGACGAAGGGCGGCGCCAACTGGAGTGTGTCGCCCCCCCAGCGGACGTAGAAGCCTTTTTCCAAGCACTTCAGCCCCAGCTCGAAAGGCCGCCGCATGGGTTCCCCCGGATGGTGGGCGATGCTGATTCCCGCGGCGAGGCCATAGTTGCGGATGTCGGTGACGAGCGGGTGGCCGCGCAGGCCGTGAACGGCGGACTCGAGCACCGGCGCGAGCTCCCGCACATTGTCGATCAGCGCGTGGTTGACGAGCAGCTTGAGCGCCGCGAGGCCGGCGGCGCAGGCGATGGGATGGGCGGAATAGGTGTAGCCGTGGGGGAACTCGACCATGTAGTCCGGCCCGCCGTGCTCCATGAAGGTCTCGTAGATGTCGCCCCGCACCACCGCCGCGCCGAGCGGCGCGCAGCCGTTGGTGACCTGCTTGGCCAGCGTCATCAGGTCCGGGGTGACGCCGAATGCCTCCGCCCCGCTGTACGCGCCCATGCGGCCGAGGCCGGTGATTACCTCATCGAAGATGAGCAGGATATTGTGCGCGTCGCAGATTTCCCGCAGCCGGTCGAGGTAGCCCTTTGGCGGCGGAATCACCCCGGCTGTCCCCGACAGCGGTTCGACAATGACCGCGGCGATGTTGCCGGCGTCGTGGAGCGCGATCAGCTCGAGCACCTCCTCGGCGAGATGCGCCCCGGAGGCTGGCATGCCGCGGCTGAAGCGGTTGTCGGCGGTCATGGTGTGGGAGATGTGGTCGGCGTCCACCGCGGGGCCGAAAAGCTTGCGGTTGAAGCCGATGCCGCCGACACCGACACCGCCGTAATTCACCCCGTGGTAGCCCTTGTGGCGGGCGATGAAGCGGGTTTTGCCGGAGTGCCCTTTCAACGCCCAGTGGGCCCGGGCGATCTTCAGCGCGGTTTCGACGGCTTCGGAGCCGGAATTGGTGAAGAAGACGTGGTCGAGCCCGGCGGGCATCAGCTCCACGATCTGGTTGGCCAACTGGAACGACAGTGGATGGCCGAATTGGAAGCCCGGCGAGTAATCGAGTTCGGCCATCTGGCGGCCCACGGCCTCGACGATTTCGCGCCGGGCGTGGCCGGCGCCGCAGGCCCACAGCCCCGACAGGCCGTCGAAGATGCGGCGCCCCTCGACATCGAAATAGAACACGCCCTGGGCCGACTGCAGCAGCCGCGGATTGTCCTTGAATTGCCGGTTGCCGGTGAACGGCATCCAGTGGGCTTCGAGCGCCGCCCGGTTCGGTTTCATGGCTTGTGTCTCATTTCACCGTTGCCGGACGGGCTTGGGCGGGTTCGGGAGATTCGGTCGCCGCCGCGCCCTCCCGGATGGGTTGTGAAAGCGCCTCCAGGCTGGCCCGGTATTGATTTTCCAAAGCCGGCGAAGGCCGGATCGCCGAAACCGCCCAGCCCGCGAGCAGGGCGGCAAGGAACGACGGCAGCATGGTTTCCACGGCGAGGAAGTATTCGCCCACGCCATCGATCTCCTGCAACGCGAACTTGCTGATGATGGTCATGGCGAATCCCGCCACCATCGAGGCGATGGCGCCGGCCTCGGTGAATTTCGGCCAGAACAGCGACAGGATGATCATGGGGCAGAAAGTCGCCGCGATTCCCGACCAGCCGAAAATCACGAACCAGAAGATCGTCCGCTCCGGGGACAATATCGAAACCGTCACCGCCATGCCCAGCGCCAGCGCCGCCATGCCCAGGGTCATCTTGCGGCACAGCGCCGCGGCGGCGGCATCGCCCATGCCGGGATTGATCAGTTTGGCGTAGAGGTCGTGGGTCAGCGAGCCGGAAGCCATGACCAGCAGCGAGGACACCGTGGACATGATCGCCGCCAGCACCGCCGCCACATACAGCCCGACGATCCACGGCGGGAAAGTGTGTTCAACGAGCCGCGGCAGCACTTCCTCGGCGCCGACGCCAAGCACCGAGCTTGGTTCCACGCCGGCGCGGGTGAACAGGTAGCGGCCGAGAATGCCGATGCTGACGGCGGAGAAACCGGTCAGCAGGGTGAACAGCGCCGCAACCCATTTGCCGCGGTGAATCTGCTCATCGCCGCGGACGGCGATGAAGCGGGCGAAAATCTGCGGCGAACCGAGAAAGCCCAAGCCAATGGTCACCATGCCGAGGGCGAGGCAGAAGTTCATCCAGGTGAATCCACCCGGCCCCCAGATGCTGACCAGCGCCGGGTCGATGGCTTGCAGCCCGGCGTGGATCGCTCCAGAGTTGTCCAGCGAAAACCAGGCCACCACCGGCAGCATCACCAGGCACAGCAGCATCACCGAGCCTTGGAACATGTCGGTCCAGGCCGCCGCGAGGAAGCCGCCGGCGATGCAGTAGGCGGCAACAAAAATGAAGCCGACGATGGCGCCGACGAGATACTCCCATTCGAGGAAGGCGGAAAAGGCCTTGCCGGTGGAATCGATCTGCGCCGCGATGTAGATCAGCACAAAGAAGCACAGCGAAATGGCCGAGACGATGCGCAGGGTGTTGGTGGAGGATTGGAAGCGGCTGACGAGAAAATCGATCACCGTCAGGGACTGGTAGCGGTCGGTGAGGCGCTTGAAGCGCGGCGCCATGACGAACCACGCCAACGCCACGCCGATCACTTCGCCCACCACAATCCAGTAGGCGGAAAAGCCCACCATGGCGCCCATCCCGGTGACGCCGAGCAGCAGCCAGGCCGACTCGCCGGTGGCCTGGGCGGAGAAGGCGGCGACCCAGAATCCAAGCCTCTTGCCGCCAACGACGAAGTCGCTCATGTTGCGGATGCGCCGCGCGGCCAGCCAGCCGAGCACCACGAGCACGCCGAAGTAAAGCGCGATCATCGCGTAACGTTCAAGCATGGGGCGCCGCCTTCACTGAAAACCCACCCGATGATAACCCTTCGCCGCGGCGGTTAACAAAGCGGAGGGCCGCCATTTCCCAGGGACCATGTTTCCCAGCGTCCTGTGCTAAGCTCATTGCTTTCGCAAAACTGGAGGGTTCCATGAAAACCATACCGCAAGCTCTGGGCGTTGCGCTTGCCGCGGGCGTGGTTTCGCTCGCCGCCCATGGCCAGCCCGAGGTGACCGATCCAGCCAATGAACCGTTGCCGAACCCCACGCCGATCATCATCAAGGAATGGGTGACCCTGCCCGATGGCCGGGAATGGGGCTCCACCGCGGGCGTCGATATCGGACCCGACGGCCACATCTGGGCCTATGACCGCTGCGGCGGCTTCGCCCTCGACGGCGGCTGCGACGACAATCCGGTCGATCCGATTCTCAAGATCGACCGCTTCACCGGCGAAGTGCTCGCGAGCTTCGGCGCGGGCCTGTTCGTTCTGCCCCACGGCATCCATGTCGATGACGAAGGCAATGTCTGGGTCACCGATTCCATGGGCAACGAGGAGGGCACCAAGGGCCATCAGGTGTTCAAGTTCAGCCCCGAGGGCGAGGTGCTGATGACCCTCGGCATCGCCGGGCAGCCAGGCACCGGCCCGGGCCAGTTCAACGAGCCCTGCGATGTGCATGTCTCGGCCAATGGCGATATCTTCGTTTCCGATGGCCACAGCGGCCAGAATGAAGATCACCCTCCCGGTTCCACCGGGCGCATCATGAAGTTCGACAGCGAGGGCAATTTCATCATGGCGTGGGGTGAAATCGGCTCGGGCGAGGATCAGTTCCGCACTCCCCACGGCTTGGAAATGGATTCCCGGGGCCGCCTGTTCATCGCCGACCGCGGCAACCACCGCATCCAGATTTACGACCAGGAAGGCAACCACCTCGATTCCTACTATCAGTTCAGCCGCATCAGCGGACTGTTCATCGACGACGGGGACAATCTCTACGCCATCGATTCGGAATCAAACCCGACCCGCAACCCAGGCTGGCGCACGGGCATCCGCATCGGCCACGCGAGCCGCGATGAAGTCACCGCCTTCGTGCCGCCCCACTACGCCATCGACGGCCGCTGGGAAGGCGCCATGGGCGAAGGCGTCGCGGTCGACGCCGACGGCAACATCTACGCCGCCGAAGGCCCGATCTCGCGCCGCACCGCCGGTTCCGGCCTGACCAAATTCGCCGCCAGAGGCAATCTGTGAGGGAACCCATGCAATACGCAATCACCGCCTTCGACGGCAAAGACCCAGAAGCTCCGGCCCGCCGCCTAGCGGCGAGGCCGGCGCACTTGGCCCGCGTCAAGCTCGCCAAAGAAGCGGGCAACATCATCGCCGGCGGGGCGATTCTCAACGACGACGGCCAAATGATCGGCTCGACAATCTACGTCGAATTCGAATCCCGCCAAGCGCTCGACCAATGGATAAGCGAGGACCCCTACATCAAGGGCCAAGTCTGGAAGGAAGTCACCATCCACCCCATCAAACTGGCCACCCGGGATTGACTCTGCCACGCCCGTGGTGTCGATCAACCATGCAAGCGGGGCGGTCATTTCCCGTTCTCGCTGGAGAACGACGGCGGCTTGTAACCACAACGACCCTCAAATGGAAGCTCAACGCCATTGCCCTCCCCAAAATAGCGCGCAAACACCTTCGACGGTTTCGGGCGGCGTTCAGTCCTGATGCGCTTGTCGTGGATAAGCCGACGAACGAATTCTTCCATTGACACACCCACATGCCCAGCCTCCCGTTCCAGCCAGGATTTGTCTCCGGGATCAATATCGCGGACAGTGATGCTGTTGCTCATACTCGTGTCTCTAGTGCCTTCGAGAATCCGGCAATGAGTTATGGTGCCAACAAATTATGCTATCAAAAAATTGGGGATTATATCGATAACTTGACGATGTACGATATATAGTCATCTTGAACCATGAAATTTGTATATGTAGTGCTTTGTCAACTTATGTACATAATCTCCAAAAAATTCGGCGCGAGCGCACGGTTGATGATCAAATCCGGCTCGGCCTGAAAATTCTCATTCGAGGGAGTTCGGTCACGCCACTCGCTGATGTAGTCCCGCGGTATCACACTTCCATCTCGATCTTCGCGGTCACGATCAGCCGCCATTTTTCGATCTGGGCGAACCGCTTGCATCCGCTCCGGGCAGCAACTTTGTGTAGTTTTTCGCCCGCCGCTGCACACTGTCCTTCAAATGGGCGGTTTTCTCCCCGACTTCCACGAAATCGAGAAGATACCCTAGGCGCTGAGCCTAGAGAACCGGGGCCGACTCGGGGGCTTTGGCGAGAAGCCCGGGTTCCAGTTTTTCACTTCAGAGAGCGCGCCAGCCACCCGGTCCAATCCGCCAGCGCGGCGCATGTATCCGACGAGGTCGATAGCGGTCGCTTCCGCGCTGGATGAACACCAAGAAATCAAGGAGCTCCCTTTGTCACGATGTGAGCGAGAACACGCGGCACTGCTCGAATACGCTTGCCCGTCCGGAAGAGCGCGAAATGAAGGACGTCTACGATAACTCGCGGGGAAAGGGCCGGGACCTGAATCGCTAAACGAAAAAGCCAGAGTGCATCACTATCACGAATTCATCAAACGTTCCGCAATCGGCTAGAGCTCGGAGATACGACATTGCCGGCTCGGAGCAAGAATTTCACGGAGCCGAATTAAACACAGGATTGCAGCACGATGTTAGCCCGTGAGAAATCACGTAGACATAAACATCCTTCGATTTCAGCCCAAGTTACTGAATTATATCTGAACTATGGAGGCTCTGACATCACTTCAATTTCAACGGTACAACTATTACCCCACCCACAGTCTCTTTGACGTGATTACCTGGACAATGATAGAAGACATAACGGTGTAATGCATCGGCTATCCCTCTCACCCGGTCAATATCTTTTTTCTTTTTGTTATTGGAATCAGGATGCGTCGCAGAGAACACCTCTGCGACAACCGAACCATCTTCTGATATGATATCGTAACCGGGAGCTGTGCCTAAATTCATGCAAAATGGCACCGCATCTGGATGATGATCAAAAAGATAAACGGCAGCCTGAACACTAACAAGAGCAGTGAAGGTTTGATTAACCTGCTCAATCAGGTTAAGTGGCCGTTTCGGATCACAAGGGTCACGACCGATCTTTTCGAACTTCACTGCTTCCAGCATTCGTATTCCGTCATTCTCTTCGATAATCTGTCCAATAGCCGAAAGAGAAAAACCTGCTGCCTGCTGGATATCATGTTCAAGGGCTTTCGTATCATCCTTGCTGGTTAACCATCTTTTCTTCATACAATTCAATTACCTTTCTGGATTGGTGACAATCAAGCTGCAACCAGACACTCCAGTGGCGCTGGACAGCCAGTGATCCTTCGACGGACTGATGTTGGCATACCGTGCGATACTTCGAGCATGCAGCACCTCCAACATCTTGGTCCAGAAAGTCCGTCGGATCTGGTGTAGGAGTTTCTGACCGTCTTGGGTGGACTTTTCCTCGGATTCCTTCTGAATGACTAGGAGATCTTCACCAAGAGTCTCCGGTGTTTGTTCAAACCACTCCTGAAGATATGGCCGCTCCTGCAACTTCAGTTCACTGAAACATCGCTGCTCAATTCGAGTGAGGAGATTTTCCGACTGATTTACTTTATACATTATGCAAGCCTATCTCTAGCCCGAATATTGCATGAGTGTACCGGGTTGAATTTCACAATCGAGATTTCACGCTTCTGTGTCCCCCATCGGCAGGAATTGGCATGATAACCATTGCCTCACTTCGACGCATTGTTGCAGTAGTCTTGGACTATCGAGTCGGATTTTAATCCATTGTATATGGCCAATGCCAGCATGAATTGCCATTGACAGCGACGACTGTTGACTAAAGTAGGCCAATGGCCTATAACGCTTCGATTAAATTCGAATGGGACGATGCCAAGAGCTAAGCCTGTTTGCGGCGTCGCGGTTTCGACTTCGCCTATGCCACACGGGTGTTCTTGGATGCGCGACGCGTAGTTGCGCAGGACCGCCGGCACGACTATGGCGAGGACCGGTTTCAGGTTTTGGGAGCTATCGAGGGCAGGGTGTACGCGGTCGTCTTCACAATGCGCAACACCGCCACCCGCATTATCTCAGCCCGCAAGGCCAGCGCGAGGGAGGTTGAAAACTATGAGCACAACACGCATCGAGGTTGATCCCGACAATCCCGCCACGTTCTCCAAAGGGCGAATCAAGCCCGCTGTGGTGGATGGCACCACCGACGCGCAGATCGCCCGGCAGCAGCGGGAGGACGAGGCGGAAGCCATGCGGGACATGGCGAGGTATGCGCGCCGCGTCCGTCGCCGCCTGGGCCTGACGCAAGTCGAGATGGCGCGGCGCATCGACGTGCCGCAGGAGACGATCCGCAACTGGGAGCAGGGGAAGCGCTCCCCCACCGGCGCCGCGCGCGCCCTGCTGCGGATTCTCGACAAGGCCCCGGAGACCGCGCTCCGCGTCCTAGTCTGACGTTTTGCGGGCAGTCAGTAGTCGGAATTGCGATTTGAACTGCGCGCACATCGTGTTGATCAGTTGCCTCGGTAGGCAGGCAGGCGGGTAGAATGCCTATCGAACGAATGGATTGACGATAAGCAATCCTTCGATTCGGCGTCCGGCCTGAAGGTCTTCGGTCAGCAATCGATCACACTTTGCTTCGAGGGCGGCGGCGATGATCAGCGAATCGTAGATGTGAAATCCGTGCCGGCGAGAGAGTTCCAAGGCAGCGGTATGCGTATCCAGATTGATCGGCAGAACGGGGCCGAGAGCGGTTTTCACATCTTCAAGCGCGCCGACGACTTCATCCCAACTCAAGCCGAGTTTTCGCCGGAGGACGTTGGCGAATTCATTCAGCACCTGAACACTGATCGTCCCGCCCTGCGCTATCGCTTGGCGGGCGGTCTCACCCTTCGGGTCGCTGGTCTGCGCATAAACCAGCAGATTGGTGTCGAGGAAGGCAGTCATCTAGCGTTGGCTTCGCTGCGGTCGAACGCGTAGTCCTTGGGCAGGTCAAGGGCGCGTTTGCGCATCCGCTCCACAGCCCGCTCCCTGCGTTCATCCCGCGCCACGGCTATCCGGGTGGGTTTCGCCGAGACGATCTCCAATTCGTCGCCCGACTTCAGCCCGAGATGTTCCACCAGCGACTTGGGAAGCCGCACCGCAAGACTGTTGCCCCATTTTGAAATACGCATGATCGTCTACCGGATATACATGCCGCCAAGGATATCATGAAAACTCGGAGGCGCAATGCCGGGGACCGTGGTCCTGGATCGCTACACTTAAATCGCAGTCCAAGGATCGACGATCTGAATGCCCAAGCCCACAAAGTTTCGGCTGTTGCGCGTTACAACCCGCATGTCCCGCGAACGGGCAATGGCTGCGATTTGACAATCCACCGGCGCCACGCGCCGACCTGTGGAACGGCGTGCCGATGCAATGTCCGCATATGCTCGCGCCCAGGCCCGCGCGGGGGGAGGTCCAGCTCAACGCCCCCAAGCGGCGCAATCCGTGCCCGTATGGCGCTGACCAGATTTTGGGGAGATCCTGGATGCCCAACAGCGGCGCGCAAGATAAGGCGCGCCTCCTCTTCCATGGAGCGGTGATGCTCCGCCGCCCGGACGCGAAGACGCGTTTTCACTTCTTCATCGAGATTGCGAATAGTAATGCTCGCCATGGCTCTTGCCCCCGATTACTCCGGGAGGTTGATCGAAAATTCGATTGCAGTGCAATCATATAACGGAAGCCATGCGCAATATCAATCCTTTGGTCCCACCCGCGAATTCCCGCGGCGCAGGCTCCTAGGCAAAATGGCCTGCGTTCGGCACATCTCAGACCGTCAAGTATTCGACGCCGGTTGAATACAGGCCGACGAAGTCGATGTTGGCTAAGTTGAATTCGTTTTCGGCCACGAGTTTGCCGAGTTCGAGTGCGGAGAGTTCGCCGTTGTCGACTTTGCCGCCCCATTCCGAGATCAGGTCTTCCGGGGCTTCGTCGCCGGTCAGCGCGGTGAAGAAGTGGCCGACGATGAGCGCGCCGCGGGGGTTGGGGCCGAAAATCGTGTCGATGGCGGTTTGCAATAGGTCGTCGTAGGCCATGCCGTTGTCGAGCAGGTTCAACCACCGGCCCGCGAGATCGGTCCGGCCCAGGCCGGCCGCGCCAAAAAAGGCGCCGAGGGCCTTGGCGGCGAATCCGGCATTGCCGTCGATGTCGAACGCGAGGTTGATGTCGGAAAATGCCAACCGCTCCACGCCGGTGAGCTTGTCCTCGCCGACTTCCGGTCCAGTCTCCGCCACCACCATGATGACCCGGTCTTCCCCCGCGGAGATCGCATAATCGTTTTTCCCGCCGGTGTAGATGGCGTAATCGATTCCGTCCCCGCCGATCAGAATGTCCGAACCCTCGCCGCCATGCAGGCGGTCGTTTCCCGTCCACCCAGACAACTCGTCCTTTCCCGCGCCTCCATAGATCGTGTCGTCGCCTTGTTGACCGAAAATCCTGTCGTCCCCCTCGTTGCCGAAGATTTCATTGCCGAGGGCGTTGCCCACCAGAAAGTCCGAATGCGCCGAGCCAACCAGGTTCTCGATTTCGGTGCCGAAATTGACGGTGATCTGCCCGGCTGCGGTAATCCGCGGCGATTTTCCATGCCAGGAGTTGTATCCCTGATACCCCGGTTCCAGATAGATCGTCACCCCCGCGAATGACGCGGAAGCGTCGATTGTGTCCTCGCCGCCGCCATCCCAGATGAAATTCGGCTTTCCGGTTTCGTAGACATGCGTGTCGTCGCCGGCGCGGGACTTCGTGCTTGGCCCATACAGGTACTGCAGCGCCGCGATGTCGAGTTCGCTGAATGTCAGCTTGTACTCGTCAGCCGTCTCGGTGTAGGACATCATCGTCCAGCGGGCGTGGTCTTCGGGGCCTTGAAGGTAGGGCGGATCCGCGATGTCGCCATCCGCGTCGTCTTCATCGAACGGGTGCTTCAAACCGAGAGCGTGGCCCAGTTCGTGAACTAGCGTGTTCGCGCCGGGGGTGCCGGGGTTGAGCGTGGCGTTTGACTCCCTGTCGCTCAGGAAAACATCGGAACCGGAACTGCCCGAATTCGGATACTGGGCATAGCCGCCGTAGTTCTCCGGCTGACGGTTCCGGGCGATAGAGATCGTGTTCGGCTGATCCGGGTTGCTGGTTTTTTCAATATTGATATCGATAATTTGTTCAAGGTACTCCAAGACAGCAACGGCGTTTCTCTGCTGCGCCGCGGACAGCTTTCGATATCCCTTGGCATGTTCGGTATCCGCGTCGTAATCGGGAATGCGCGAGGGGAATGCGTAGCGGAATGTCTTGTCTTCGCCCAGCAGGTTCAAATAGTTGGATCCGTTGGCGGCAGCTGGCAGCAACGCATCAATCCAGTATGGCAAAGGCTGGGCGCCCGCGACATACTCGACGTTTTCAATGTACGACGGGGTTTTCGCGAAGGAGATCGAGACTATGGCGGTGTCGTGTCCCGCAGAATCCCATACATAATCGCTCAAGTCCCAAATATGATAGGTGTCGTCGCCATCTCCGCCGTACAGCTTGTCTATGCCGTAATTGCCATAGAGTTCATCGTCGCCGTCGGCGCCGTAAATCGTATCGTTTCCGTCACCTCCAATAAGGACATCCTCACCGTCGCCACCGTACAGGCGGTCATCGCCTTCCCGGGACCATATCCGGTCGTTGCCATCGCCCCCGAACAATTCGTCGTTGCCTTCCTTGCCGCCGATCAGGTCGTCGCCGGCGCCGCCATAAGCGGTCAGGGTGCCGGCGGCATTCCAGTAGCGATCTTCGCCTTGCTCGTTGTAAATGGCGTTAATCCAGTCGTCGCCCTCGCCACCGTAAACCAAATCATCGCCATTGCCGGAGCGTATTCTGTCGTCCCCATCCCAGCCATGGATGCGGTCATTTCCGGCACCGCCGGACAATGCATCGTCGCCGCGCTTGCCACCGATCAGGTCATCGCCATCACCACCATGGGCGGTTAGCGTACCGGAAAACACGAAGTAGCGATCATCGCCTTCTTCATCGTACAGCGCGTTAATCCAGTCATCGCCGTCGTCCCCGTATGCGGTGTCGATGCCGTCGCGGGACCATATCCGGTCATTGCCTTCCCCACCGCGTGCGGTGTCGTTTCCGTCGCCGCCGTTGAGGAAATCCTCGCCTGGCCCGCCTTCCAGCCTGTCATCTCCTCCCCAACCGAGTATTCGATCATTCCCCGGCCCACCGAAAATCGTGTCGTTGCCTTCCTTGCCGCCGATCAGGTCGTTGCCCAGGCCGCCGTGGGCGATTAGCGTTCCGGCGTAAATGTAGTAGCGGTCTTCCCCGGCCTCGTTGTAGATCGCGTTGATCCAATCATCCCCCTCGTTGCCGTAAACGGTGTCGTCGCCATCTCTCGAGCGGATTTTGTCGTCTTCCGCCGTGCCGCTGAGCGTTTCGGAATCGTCGCCGCCGATGATTTCAGCCATTTGCTTCGCCCTGCCCGATGCGCCCCTTGTAGGCGCGGTCGATCAGGCGCTTGAGGTGCATGCCGTCGACGTAGCCGGTGAAGCCCGGTGCCACCAAGCTGAAGCCGAGCAGGCCCTGCACCCGCTCGCTGTAACGGGCCGCCAGTCCAGGGAGAACGGCCAGCGGCATGTTCTCGATGGTGCGCAGCCAGGGCTGGCAGTACTGGGTGGTGATGGCGCGGCGAATGGACTGGCCCCGGTTGGCGCCGCCGCGATGCAGCAGGTTACCGGCGAAGATGAGCACGGCGGTGAGAGGCGTTGCTGACATGCTTGGCTGCCGCCCTTGAGCTGAATCAGGCGCGAATTGTACTCCGAAAGGAACCGGCGCGAGGCTCGCGAAACGATGGCTCAAATGACGGACGGCGGCTCGAATCAGATTGTGGGTTTACGGCTATTTCTCCCCGGAAATCAGGCGCCCTCGGACAGGAGCGCCAGCAGCGGCGGGTTGATGTAAAGGTTTTCGCGGCCCGCCTTCACCTTCTCCAGAATGGCCTCTTCCGACAAGGTATTCAGGTAGGCGGCGGCCGTCTGGCGCTGTCCTATGCCCGCCCTGACCGCATCGTTCACCCGGCAGTAGGGATTCACGAAGATCAGTTCCACCAATTCCCGGGAGTAGATTTTCGGCAACTTCCCCCGGATTGCGGAGGCCGTCTCGTCGAGAAGCTTGCGGATTGCGCGGATCTTCTCCGTGGTCCACTCGGCTGTCGTCCTGACGGCTTCCAGCATGAAAAGGATCCATGTCTCCCAATCCTGTCCGGTCGTTACCGCGAGCAGGTGCCGATAGTAGAGCGCCTTGTTCCTGATGATGTATCGGCTGAGATAGAGGACGGGAATATCAAGCAGATTCTTATCCACAAGGAAAAGCAGGTTCAACACCCGCCCGGTTCGACCATTGCCATCCATAAATGGGTGGATCGCCCCGAACTGATAATGCATGACCGCGAGCCGGATGAGGGGATCGATCTCTTCGGCCCCGTGGATGTAGCGCTCCCAGTTGGCCAGTTTCGTCCGAATCACGTTCTCTCCCACCGGCGGCGTGTAAATCAACTTTTTGGTCGCGTCATTGATCAGGGCCGTTCCCGGGACTTTGCGAATATCGAGATCAACGCTCTTTATGATTCTGCACACCTCAACGGCCATGGCGGTCGCAACCGGTCGTTGATTCAGCATCTCGAAGCCACGGTGGAGGGCGGTGCGGTAGCGCAGCGCCTCCTTGGTGGCGGGGTCCGCCTGGCCCGTCGCATCGTTGGCGTGGCGGAACAGCCGGTCCGCCGTGGTGACGATGTTCTCGATTTCGGAACTCGCCTGGTCTTCCAGCAGCGGGATCGAGTTGATCAGCATGGACTGGTTCGGAATGAGTTTTCCGGAAGCCCGAAGTTCCGCCACCGCCGCGCGTGCCGCGATGCAACCACGGAGAATCGCCTTTGCCTCGGTTTCCGCGGCGGGCGGCAGGTCCGGCAATTCGTTGTATGGACGGGCGGGGTCGAATGGTTGGTTCATGGTGTCCCGTGGTATCCCACCGATGCGGATGGGTGCGCTGCACATGTCTATGGCATCGACATATTGCCGAAACATGTCGATGAAATTGAATTATATCGACATATCTTGACGCGGCAAGCGGTGGAAACCAGCCGTGTGAATGATTTCGGAAAAATTTGGTCGGCGGGACCTTGTGTTGTTCCCCGCGGAAGAGAACTAGAAAAAATGGTGCCGAAGGCCGGAAACGTTTGGCATCTCTCGTCCTGCGAATAAGGTCCTCAACGCATGACTGATAGTGCATATCTGCGGCGCTCCTGTCATGCTCTTGCTCCGTATATGTTGGAACATTAAGACCAAGTTGGCGGAGCTTCAAGTGAACACGGCCACGTGTGATCTCATTAAACTCATTATTGCAATGCCGTAGAAAGCGAGTTGTTGGTGGCCCATCCCAATTCGACCAGAGGCCACTCTCTAGGCGTTTCCCAAAGTCCGCACCGACTTGACCTAGCAGAAACGAAACTGCTATAAAAACTAGGGTTGCTGCTCCGCCAATCGGCAACTTAATACCCTCAGGCATCACTGCGACTAAGAGTAGTATGACGGGAACGAGCGTGAGATAAACCGGTAGCACTCTAGCTCTAATACTATACATGTCCAACTTAATATCCACGCAGTTACCCTACAAATTGAACCGACTCATGTAGAGCCGCAGACCATCGAATGGTCTCTTCCGCCTAGCCATCGTGTCGCAGCCAATATAGCAGAAATCGGTTGAAATCGATACACTCGTGCAATATCCGGGCTAGAGAAGTTTAGGCTTTACATTAGACAAGTTTGGAGAATTGGGAAAGCTGCCCGGAGAATTCGGCCAACGCTTTCGCTGTGCCAGTTAGTTCTTGTCCGTAAACTCCCAACCATTTGATTTTCTTGAATAAATAGCGGAAATTGCTGGAAAGAATCCGGCGTTTTGGGTATCTTTGTGATGGTTTCCAGTCAAAACGAAGACACACCAAAACACCGGAGGATGCCATGCGGCTCAAGCGCACGACACAGACAAGTCTATTCGAACCCGATCCCGTCGGCCACCCCCTGGGCGCGGAATTGGAGTCGATCTCGAACTGGCTCGACGCGCATCCCGGGCTGCTCGGGGCGGTGGCCGCCGATCTTGGGGCGCAGTCCGCGCGGGGCCGTTCCGGTTTGAGCTGCGAGACGGTGCTGCGCTGCGCGGTGCTGAAACATCTGCGCGGCGAGACTTGGCGCGGGCTGGCGTTCGCCTTGGTGGATTCGCTGTCGGCGCGCCGTTTCGCGCGGCCGGGGGCGCCGCCGCCGGGGAAATCCGCTTTGCAGGCGGCGGTCGGGGCGGTGTCGGCGGAAACCTGGGAGCGCGTGAACCGCTGTTTGCTGGCCGCGGCGCGGGAGGACGGGCTGGAAACCGGCGACCGGATGCGCGTCGACAGCACCGCGGTGGAAACGCATATCCTGGCGCCGTCGGACAGCCGCCTGCTGCGCGACGGCGTGCGCGTGCTGGCGGACTTGCTGGCGGAAGCCCGGAAGCGGCTGGGCAAGACCGCCGTTCCCTGCCGCGACCGCCGCCGGGCGGCCAAGCGGCGCTGTCTGGAGATACGGACGAAGCGGGGGAGGGAGGCGCGGGCGAAGCTGTACCGGCGGCTGCTGCGGATCGCCGCCGACACGCTTGGCGACCTGGACGCGGCGCGCGCGGTGGTGGCGGGGTCGGGGGCGCCGTGGGCCGCCGGGTGGCTGGAATGCGCCGACCACCACGCGCCCCTGCTGAAGGCGGTGGCGGTCCAGACCGCGCGGCGCGTCCTGCTGGAAGAGAACGTGCCGGCCGCGGAAAAGATCGTCAGCCTGTTCGAGCCCCACACGGACATCATCCGCAAGGGCGGGCGGGAAACGCTGTACGGCCACAAGATCAACCTGGCCACCGGGCGGAGCGGCCTGGTGCTGGACGTCGTGGTGGAGTCCGGCAACCCGGCGGACAGCGCGCGCTGCCTGCCGATGCTGGAGCGGCACCGGGAACACTACGGCAAGCCCCCGACCCATGCCGCCTTCGACGGCGGCTACGCCTCCGCGGACAATCTGAAGCGCGCCAAGGAGATGGGTGTGGAGCATGCGGTGTTCAGCAAGAAGCGGGGACTGAAAGAGGCGGACATGACGCCCTCGCCGTGGGTCTTCGACCGGCTCCGGCGCTTCCGCGCGGGCGTCGAGGCGGGCATCTCCTGGCTGAAGCGCTGTTTTGGCCTCGGTCGCTGCCGCTGGCGCGGTCTGGCGCGCTTCAAGGCCTGGGTGCAATCCGCGGTCTTGGCGCACAACCTGGTGCGCATCGCCCGGCTGCGGCCCGGATAGACCTTCAAAAACGCTCCGAAACGAACATTCCAGTACCGGAACCGCCCGCCGGGGGGCGGCTTCGGCCCTGTCATGGAGTGATCGGCCCCATGCCGCCGGATCAAGCCGGAAATCCCGCGAACCCTTGCCGCATGGGGGCAAATCCGCCCCGCGGACTCCCCATCGCCGCGAATCGGGCCGAATCGACGAACGATGGATCGATCAGAAAACGGAGTTTACGGACAAGAACAAATTTGCATTTGGAATGCAAATTTGCACGTTTCAGCCGCAGCGCTCGGCGGCGAGGGCGAGGAGGTTGCGGGTTTTGGGGGAGAACACTGCGGCGAGGAGGTGGATTGGCCCGTTTCGATGGCGGTATTTGTCGGCGTAGCCGCGGTCGGGGAGTTGGCGCATTGCCCTTTCGATGGCGGCTTCGGCCTGCTCGCCCGGCTTCGCCATCTTGAATTCGAGCACGAATACCTGCCGGCCGTGGAACACCACCATGTCGGCGCGGCCGCGGTTCGATGCGTCCTCGACGGCAAGGTCGGCGCCGACGGCGCGGAATCCGAGGTAAAGCATGCTGGCGTAGTGCGCCTCGTAGCGGTCGAGCCCGGCGCCGTCGTACCACTGGTGGGGGACGCCGGCGAGATAGGAACGCAGCCGGTCGGCGAAAGCGTCGAAATCATTGGCGGCCAGCAAATCGAGCAGCGCGGTTCCGGTTTTGGATACTTCCACGCCGTCCTGGCCGAGGTGCGTAAGCAAGCCTTTGCTGAAACTTTGGCGGACTTCCAGGTTTGGAAAGTCCAGGGTGAAAAAAGTCTCCACACCGATGCGTTCTTCCCCGGTGATCGTCAGATAGCCCGCTTGGAACATCAATGCGCGAAAATCGATGGCCCCCACGTCGAATTTCGACAATGAACCCCAATCCGCCATCGAATTCTCCAAGGTTGCCGGGTTTATCTTTTCCTTTTCCATCATGCGGTATAACATTTCAGGCGTGCCGGTTTCGAACCAGTGGGGCTCGAATTTGCGAAAGCTAAAAAGCAGAAGCATATCGTATGGATTGTAGAGTTTGTCCTTCCCCAGCCAGTGGTAGCCGTTGTACCAGCGGCGGATTGCATCCCTGTCCAAGTCTTCGAGTTCAGGCGCGAATACCGTGTCCAGATCTTGGTCCGTGTAGCCGCACAGCGCGGAGAAGCGCGGATCCAGGCTGATATTGTTGAGATTGTTAAGCCCCGAGAACAAACTGACCTTGGTGAACATGCTGACGCCAGTGACAAAAACGAAGCGAACCGCCCGCGCGCTGTCTTTGATGACGCCGTAGAACCCGCGCAGATACTCGCGATTCGCTTTTGCCAACTCCGCATTGTCGAGCACATCGAGAATCGGTTTGTCGTACTCGTCCACGAGCACCACGGCCTGATTTCCAGTTTTCCTGTGCAGCCTGTGAAGCAGGTTGCGCAAGCGAACCGGGCCGGTTTGGTCCCTTGGGGCCGGGTCGAGGCCGGCGTCGTGTTCGATCATTTCGAGTTGGGCGAGGATGTCCGCGGCAAGATCGCCGGACTCGCTGTTCTTGCCGCCAAAACTCAGATGGACGACCGGATGGCTCTTGCTCCAGTCCCAGAGGTCGTGCAGATGGAGTCCGCGGAAAAGCGGCTCATTGCCCGCGAACAATTCATGCAGCGTATCGATCAGCATGCTTTTGCCGAAACGGCGCGGGCGGGAAAGAAAGAAATGGCTCCCTTGGCTGACCAACTGGTGGATTAGCGGCGTCTTGTCAACATAATAGTAGCCGTCTTCCCGAATCGTTCGGAAATCCTGAATGCCAATGGGAAGCCGAAGGCGGGTCATGTTGTCGGCGAGTCAAAACCACCCAAAAATCATAGCACAGCAGAGGTGGCTCGCCGCGGCGGGATTGACGACCCGCTACAACTCGCGCAGCCACTTGGAGATGGCTTGGCCGATTTCGTCGGGGGAGTCTTCCTGGAGGAAGTGGTTGCCGGGGAGGGTGACTTCGGTCTGGTTGGGCCAGGCGCGGCAGAATTCTCTTTGCGGGCCGATGAGGATGGCGCCGGGTTCGGCGTTGATGAACAGTTTGGGCACCGCGGATTCGCCGAGCCAGTCGGCGTAGTCTTGGACGATTCGCGCGACATCCGCCGGCTCGCCGGCGATGGGGATTTGCCGCGGCCAGGTCAGCGTCGGGCGGCGGTCTTCGCCGGGGTTGGCGAAGGGGTGGCGGTACACCGCCATCTCTTCTTCGGTCAGCTTGCGCAGGCAGGAGCCAGGGAGCACCCGTTCGACGAATACGTTTTTCTCCAGCACCATCTCCTCCCCCGCCGGGGAGCGGAAACCCTGGAACACCCGGCGGGCGGCTTCGGGCCAGTCGTCCCAGCTTGCCACCGGCCGCACGATGGCCTCCATGTAGGCGATTCCCTTGACCTTGCCCGGATTGCGGCGGGCCCAGTCGAAGCCCAGCGCCGAGCCCCAGTCGTGGATGACCAGGGTGGCGCAGCCATCGACGCCAAGCGCCTCCAGCGCCGCGTCGAAATACGCCCGGTGCTCGACAAAGCTGTAGCGGTCCGGCCCGGAATCCTCGAGCTTGTCCGAATCCCCCATGCCGATCAGATCGAGCGCGATGCAGCGCCCCTGCCCCGCAAGATGCGGCATGATGTTGCGCCAAAGATAGGAAGAAGTCGGATTCCCATGCTGGAAAATGATCGGGTCCCCCTGCCCCATCTCCACGTAGGCCATGGTCTTGCCCTTGACGCTGATCGTCTTCTTCGGATGTTCCGTGGCGCTGATCATTTCCAAACTCCGGCGGGAAAGTGCCGCAAGCATATAGACCATTCACCTTGTTTTCAACACAGCTCGCCAACCGAGTTCCAGCGCCCGCCAGCAGACGGTGGGGAGTCTGAGTAAAGATGCCCTGACTTGGATAGAGGCAAAGCTCCCGGAATCGCCAGAACCATAGTTGATGTGAGCTTTGGGTTACATTGCCCGCTTAGCGCTTAGCTGTGCTCCGCGCCGCCTGTCGGGAAAGCGATAAGTTTCGCACTCCCATTAGGCAAATTAATTCCAGCGTTTGCGGACATAGGCAACCAGATTTGGGCCAGACAATTCACGTGTTGAATTGTTTATCCGAACATAGAATGTTTCCGGATTTTTTGATGTTTTCACATAAATTGGATCTGGCGAACGCTGAATTTCTATAAAACATATCTTTCTTCCTTCATGCTCCCGAATGCTGATCGTCGTCATTGTGCCCGCGACTCCACCGAGTTGAGTAATTATGGCACTCGTGAGCGATCTGACATACTTATCGATATCCCATTTCTTATACTCAAGGTCTTGCTCAACACCTATCACTTCACGGTCATCTCTGATCCCAATCGCCAGTGTTCCACCTTTACCGTTTAGAAATCCGGCGACCGGCTTGAGCACCGAAGCGTGAAAAATCACGCTCTCCGGTGTTTTCTGATCCTGAAAACTGTAATATGCCGATGATTTATATTCGAGCCGTTCTCCTTCTTCGGCATCGAGAACTTCTTTCAGCGTATTCTGTGCGGCTACAACCTCCGATGTGATAATTCCCACAGGGATGGCGATGAATGCATAGCCCAGAATCATGAGGAATGAAGCGAATGCCTGTCCAAGAGGGGTTGCAGGCATCAATTCCGGGTGTCCCACAGTCGTCAATGTGGCGACCGCCCAGTATGCTGCGACGGGTATGCTGGAAAAGCCGTTTTCAGGACCTTCCAGCATATACATGAAAGCGCCTGCGATGACCACCACAAGCATCACGATGGTCGCGAATACACCAATTTTGTAGCGGGCAGCGCCAAGCGCGGAGCTAATCAATTCGGCGGCCCGGGAAAATCGACCGAGCTCAAGGATTCGAAGAATTCGCAATACCCGCAATACTCGCAATACAGCGAGCGTCTCCCACCCCGGCACAATGAATGCAAGGTATGTGGGGATTATCGCTACGAAATCGATAATGCCAAAAAAGCTGCGCGCATATTGCCCTGGCCTGGGGTGGCACCATAAACGAACAGCATATTCGGCAGTGAAAACCAAGGTGAATCCAATTTCCAATATGCGCAACCAGGCCGCCCAATCTGAACCTGTCTCAGTGGACGAGTCAACGATTACAACACAAACACTGGCAAGGATCAGAAGAAGCAGGATCGTGTCAAAATGTTTGGCTTTACTGTTTGCTCGCCCAAAAATAACTTCAAAAGTTCGGCTTCGAATCGACTGGCCGCTTTGTGTGGACATGCTTCATCCCCTTTTCTATTTTAATTTTCCAATTTCCGCGCCTATTTATCTGGGTCTACACGAAACATAGCAAAACACTATAAAAACCCAACATTTTGAAGTTGTCAAGCATACCTTGAATCCAAGCGTCCAGATCTTTACACTGCATGCATCGGGAGTTGGCCGCTCTTTCCCCTGGACAGTGGAGGACATTGGCATGTGGATTCGAACTTTCAGCCTGCCGGTCATGATTGTGTTGCTGGCGACTGCCAATGCCGGCAGCCCCGAGCCCGGCGCCGCGGCGAATGCTCCCACGGCAGGGGAGCGGGAGGACACGGTGCTTGTGGTATTCGAAACCGGCGCCGGCAACATCGAGGTTGCGCTTTTCCCGAATCGCGCACCCCTTTCCGTGGCCCGATTCCTTGCCCATGTGGATACCGGAACCTATGACGGCGCAAGTTTCTATCGCGTGACACGCGAATCCGATGGCTCATCCATTGACGTCGTGCAAGGCGGGCTGCTGTCCCAAGCGGCCCGAACCGGCAGGGAAGCCTACGCCGAAGGCTATGCCTCGACGACGGCTGTGGCTCACGAAACCACCGATCAGACCGGCATCGCGAACGAACGTGGCACGCTCGCCTTCGCCCGCCTTGAGCCGGGCACGGCCGACACCGAGTTCTTTTTCAATGTGCGCGCCAATCCGGAACTCGACACGGGTTTCACCGGTGGCGGCCGCGACGGTTATGGCTACGCAGCGTTCGGCAGGGTCGTGACGGGAATGCAGGTGCTCGACGAAATTCAGCAAATGCCAAGCGACACGCCCACATCCACGGCATTCCTGCGCGGTCAACTTCTCGAACAACCGGTAATCATCCAACGCATCTACCGCCAAGCCCCCTGAGCGCCTCCGCCGCCCACCACCCGCATTCAAATGCCCCGCCGGGCCGCATAGCCTGAAACCTCCGCAGGCGAGCGGGGCCAACAGCCTAACCCACCAGAAACCCAGAGTTTGAACGCCCCCCGCTATTTCGTTATTCTGCCTGCGCTAATCGATCCTAGGTCAGCTTGAGGTCTCCATCGATGACCATGCAGAATACTCCCTTGCTCATGTCCCGCATACTCGGCCGGGGCGCTCAGCTTGACCCGGAAGTCGAGGTTGTCACCCTTCAGGCCGACGGCTGCCACCGGCAGTCGCTCAAGCAGACTTGGGATCGCGCCAACCAGCTCGCCCACGCCCTCGCCGGCGCCGGCATCAAGGTTGGCGACCGCATCGGCAGCTTCATGTGGAACAACCACCGCCACCTTGAGCTGTACCAGGCCGTGCCTTCGATGGGTGCGGTGCTGCACACGATCAATATCCGGCTTTCCCCGGTGGACCTCGAATACATCATCAATCACGCCGGGGACCGGGTGATCTTCGCCGATGAAGACCTGCTGCCGCTGCTGGAGCCGCTCTGGGACAAACTGCCCCATGTCGAATTGCTCGTGGTTTGCCGCCATGGCGAAGGCGGCGAGAGTTCCTTCGGCGAACAGGTCGATTACGAGGACTTCATCGCCGGCCAAGCCACCGCCTATTCCTGGCCCGAGATCCCCGAAACCTCGCCCATGGGCCTGTGCTACACCTCGGGCACCACTGGCAAGCCAAAAGGCGTGATGTACACCAACCGCTCCACCTACCTGCACACCCTGACCGAATGCCTCACCGATTCCATCGGCTTTTCCGCCCTCGATTCCTCCCTCGGCATCGTGCCGATGTTCCACGCCATGGGCTGGGGGCTGCCGTTTTGCGCCTCGATGCTTGGCGCCAAGCAGGTGATGCCCCACCGCTTCATGATTCCCGATGCTTTCCTGCGGCTGATGCAGGATGAAAAGGTGACGATTTCCGCCGGCGTGCCGACGATCTGGCAGGGCGTCAAGGCGGCGCTTGAAGCCAACCCCGGCAAGTACGACATCTCCACCGTCGGCCGGCTGACCTGCGGCGGTTCGGCGCCGCCGGTGTCGCTGATGCGCTGGTACTGGGACAATTACAAGATCGAGATGATCCAAGGCTGGGGCATGACCGAAACCAACCCGCTCGGCACCCTGTCGAGGAAGATGTGCAAGCGCTCCCACCTCGGCCTGAGCGAGGACGAGCAGTTTGAAAATGTCGCCAAGGCCGGGCTGCTGATGCCGGGGCTGGAAATGGAAATCTTCGACGAGAACTGGAACGCCCTGCCCCACGACGGCGAGACCGTGGGCGAGCTTTGCATCCGCGGCCCCTGGATCGCCTCGGAGTATTACAACGACCCGCAGCCCGACAAGTTCCACGATGGCTGGCTCGTCACCGGCGATGTCGCCAAGATCGACCCGGATCAATACCTGCTGATCGCCGACCGTTCCAAGGACCTGATCAAGTCCGGCGGCGAGTGGATCTCCTCGGTTGACCTCGAAAACCACATCGTCGCCATGCCCGAAATCGCCCAGGCCGCCGTGGTGGCCCAGCCGCATCCGAAATGGGACGAGCGGCCTGTCGCGCTGGTGATCATGGCGCCGGGCAGGGAACTCGACCCGGCGGCGGTGCTCGCCCATTGCGGCAAGGCTTTCGCCAAATGGCAGCTACCCGATGAAGTCATGCTCACCGACGACATCCCGCTGACCACCACGGGCAAAATCGACAAGAAAGTGATCCGCGCCCGGCTGGCCGATGAAGGCTATCAACTGCCCGATTTGCGGGGCTGACCCACCTATGCCCTGACTGGATCAGGGCTTCCCTGGGAGCCTGCGCCGCAGGCTGCTAGTCTTCCCCGGGAGCCTGCGCCGCAGGCTCCTAGATCTCCCGGGCGATGAGCATCTTCATGATCTCGTTGCTGCCGCCGTAGATCTTCTGGATGCGGCTGTCGGCGTACATCCGGGCGATGGGGTACTCCATCATGTAGCCGTAACCGCCGAAGAACTGCAAACATTCATCGACGATTTCGCACTGCTTCTGGGTCGTCCACCACTTGGCCATGGCGGCGGTGGCGACGTCGAGTTCGCCCCGGTCGAGGCGGAGCACGCAGTCGTCAACAAAAGTGCGGGCGATTCTGGCCTCGGTGTAGCGCTCGGCGAGGCGGAACTGGGTGTTCTGGAAGTCGAGAATGCGCTTGCCGAAAGCCTTGCGCTCCTTCACATATTCCGCGGTCAGCCGCAGGGTTTTTTCCATCGCGGCGACGGCGCCGATGGCGATGATCAGCCGCTCCTGCGCCAGTTCCTGCATCAATTGGACAAAACCCTGGCCCTCGGTCGAACCGAGCAGGTTGGCCTTGGGCACGCGCACATCGGCGAAGAACACCTCGGCGGTGTCCGCCGCCTTCTGGCCGAGTTTTTCGAGATTGCGGCCGCGGGTGAAGCCGCCCCCGCCCTCCACGTTTTCAGTTTCGACCATGATCAGCGAGACTCCTTTCGCCGCCCCGCTTGGGTCGGTCTTGGCGACGAGGCAGATCAACTCGGCGGTCATGCCGTTGGAGAGGAAGGTTTTCTGGCCGTTGATCACGTAATCGTCGCCGTCGGCGATGGCGGTGGTGGCCACGGCCTGCAAGTCGGAGCCGGTGCCGGGTTCGGTCATGGCGATGGCCGCGACGAGATCGCCCCGGGCCATTTTCGGCAGCCAGTTCCGCCGCTGGTCTTCGGTGCCGTAGGCGAGGATGTAATGGGCGACGATACCGGAATGCACACCGTTGCCCCAGCCGCTGATGCCAGCCCGGGTCAGTTCCTCAAGCAGCACGGCCTCGTGCTTGAAGTTGCCGCCGCCGCCGCCGTATTCGGTGGGAATCGAGGCGCAGAGCAGGCCCGCCTCGCCGGCCTTGCGCCAGGCGTCGCGGTCGATGCGGCCCTGTTTTTCCCAGGCCGCCATGTGCGGCGCGAATTCCTTTTCCAGAAACCGCGCAACGGCCTCGCGCATGATGCGCAATTCCTCATCCATCCACGGGGATTCGGTGTTGTTTTCCAGCAGCATGTGGTGTTTCCTCAACTGTCCAGCAAAGCGCCCCATTCCGTCATTCCGCGCGGAGCGAAGCGGAGTCGCAGAATCGGGCACCGGTCGCTTCCCGTCGGTGGCTGAATGCTTTCCCGGCTTGCGCCGGGCCCCTTTCAGCCACCGCCGCGCTCCCTCAGTGCGGGACTCCACCGCAGTCCCTTCGTCATCCCGCGCGGAGCGAAGCGGGGTGATTTGGGGCATCCTGCCCCTCACCCCTGCGGGGCAGCGCAAGCGCCGTTCAAAATGGCAATCCTGCCATTTTGTCGCAGAATCTCCCAAACATTGCACCTTCGTCGGTGAGACTCCGCGGCTCCGCGCAGAATGACGGTGTGCCTCCTTGGCTCAGGCGGCCTGGTCGATTCGCTCGATGATCATGGCGTTGGCGGTGCCGCCGCCTTCGCAGATGGCGATGAGGCCGTAGCGGCCGCCGCGGCGTTCAAGTTCGTGGACGAGGGTGACCATCAGTTTCGCCCCGGTGGCGCCGAGCGGGTGGCCGAGTGCCTGCGCGCCGCCATTGACATTGAGGCGGTCGAGGTCCGCGCCGAGGGCTTTGGCCCAGGCGAGCGGCACCGAGCCGAAGGCCTCGTTGACTTCGTACAGGTCGATGTCGGCAATCGACAGGCCCGCTTTCTCCAGCACTTTCTCGGTGGCGGGAATCGGGCCTTCGAGCATGATGACCGGGTCGGAACCCACCACCGCCATCGAATGGATCCGCGCCCGCGCTTGCAGTCCAAGTTCGGCCACCGCGCTATCGTTGGCGATCATCACCGCCGCCGCGCCGTCGCTGATCTGGCTCGCGGTGCCCGCGGTGATCCGGCCTTCCTCCCGCAGCGGATTGAGGCCGCGCATCGCCTCGATGGAAGCATTCATGCGGATGCCTTCATCGATGACATGGCTGTCCGCCGCGCCATTTTCGAGCGCGATGGGAACGGGCAGCACTTCGCGCTCGAAATAGCCCTCCTGGGTGGCGTGGGCCGCGCGCTGGTGGCTGAGCAGGCCGAATTCGTCGAGTTGTTCGCGGGGGATGTCGTATTTTTCCGCTAGCAGTTCGGCGCCGTCGAACTGGGAAAAGCGGATGCCGGGATAGCTCGCTTCGAGCCGCTCGCCCTTGGGCACGCCGCGGCCGTGGGCGAGGCCGTCGCGGACATTGGAGCCGATCTCCACCGTGCTCATGGCCTCGACGCCGCCGGCAATAACCACATCCTGGGTTTCCGACATCACCGCCTGGGCGGCGAACTGCATCGCCTGCAGGGAGGAGCCGCACTGCCGATCCACGGTCACTCCGGGCACTTCGAGCGGCAGCTTGGAGGACATGGCGACATTGCGGCCGAGATTGCCGGCCTGGGCGCCGACCTGCGAAACCACGCCGAAGATCAGATCGTCGACCCGCTCCGCGGCGATGCCCGCGCGGTCGACGAGTTCATCGACCACCATCGCGCCGAGATCGACGGGATGCACCTTGCTGAGCCGGCCTTTCTTGCGTCCGGTGGCGGTGCGCACCCCGCCGACGATATATGCTTGCGCCATGTGATTCTCCTGGGTTGGTTCCGCCGTGGTCTCCAGAGCCGGCCGGATGGATTGCAATGGGTTCAAAGCGCCGGCATGCGGATGCCGGCGTCGAGACGGATGGTTTCGCCGTTCAGATACGAACAGCGCACGATATGGGCGACTTCGGCGGCGAATTCATCGGGCCGGCCGAGCCGCTTGGGAAACTGGGTTATCGCCACGAGCGCCTGCTTGAGTTCATCCGGGGCGCCGGCTAGCAGCGGTGTTTCAAACACTCCCGGCGCCACCGTCACCACGCGGATGCCCTGCTTGGCGAGGTCCCGGGCAATGGGCAGGGTCATGGCGACGATGCCGCCCTTGGAGGCCGAATAGCCAGCCTGCCCAGTCTGGCCGTCATAGGCCGCCACCGAGGACACATTGACGATAACTCCGCGCTCGCCGTCTTCGCCTTCGGCTTCGTTGCCGGTCATTTCCGCGGCGCACAGCCGCAGCACATTGAAGGTGCCGATCAGGTTGACGCAGACGATGTGCTCGAAGCGCGCCAGCGGCATCGGCCCGTCGCGGCCCACGGTGCGGGCGGCGCCGCCGATGCCGGCGGAGTTGACGTTGATATGGATCGCGCCAAAGCGCTCCCGGGTCGCGGCGATGGCGGCGCCGACCGAGTCCTCGTCGGTGACATCCCCATCGCGGCAAAGCGCCCGCCCGCCAAGTTCCGACGCCGCCGCCTCAAGCAATTCGCGGTTGCGGTCGAACAGCGCGACACTGGCCCCCGCCGCGACAAAATTCCGCGCCACCGCCAGCCCCAGGCCGGAGGCACCGCCAGTGATGAATGCCGTCTTCCCCGCGAGTTCCATGTTTCCCTCGATTCAATTTGCCAGCCAGCGAACGCGCAAGCATATTGCATACCCAGCCCGAGTGACAAGCGCAGACTTCGCTCAAGCAGGTCATGTTTGAATAGTCGTTCCGTGGAAACGTTTACTTCGCGGGGCTGAACGCAAATTCCCATTTTGGCGCCTTGCCGATCTAGCTCGCCGCTCGCCTTATGCCGCTGGTCGCAAACTCCGCACTTTGAATTGATCCGCGCGCTTCATGGCCTGCGCCAGGTCATAAGCGGCTTGGAGCCTCAGCCAAATTTCGGCGCCGCCACCGAACGCCTTGTCGAGCCGGATGGCCATCTCCGGGGAGATGCCGGCATGACAGTTCACGATATCGGAAAGTTGCTTTCGGCTGACACCAAGTTGCTTGGCGGCTTCCGTGACGTTCAGGCCCAGAGGCTCAAGGCAATCGTGTCTTACGGAGAGGCCCGGATGGGGCGGCTTCTTCATAGCCATCGCTTATTGCTCCCAATGCTTATTTCCTAATGATAATCCAACAGGTCCACTTCGCTGGCGTGTCCCTCCCCGAATCGGAACACCACCCACCAATTGCCGGACACCGACACCGCCCAGCGACCCGCGAGATTTTCTCTCAACTGGTGTAATCGGAAACCGGGGATGTCCATGTTGTCAACGGTCGACGACTCCTCGAGGCGGGCCAGTATCCGCTCGATTTTGTCCGCGTACTCCGATTGCACTTTTCTCCGGTCGCCCTTTTCGAACAGCAGTTTGAGGCCCTTGTGGCGAAAGCTCAGTATCATGCGGCAAGTGTAACCTCCCACCTATCACTTTGGAAGACACGTTTACAACATGCGCATGGCAATGCGATTGGCAAGCGGGGGATTGACCTTGCCTTCGACCTCGCCCACCATCGCGGAGGTCTGGCGCGAAATTGAATCAGGAGGGCGCGATGGGGCCGCTGGCAGGAATTCGGGTGATTGAGATGGCGGGCATTGGGCCCGGGCCGTTCTGCGCGATGATGCTTTCCGATCTTGGCGCGGAGGTGATCCGGCTCGACCGGCTCAGCCTGAAAGGCGCGGGGGAGCGCGCCAATGTGCTTTCCCGGGGGCGGCGCTCGCTGGCGGTGGATTTGAAAAGCCCGCAGGGGGTGGAGATCGCGCTGGGGATGATCGACCGGGCCGACGCGCTGATCGAAGGCTTCCGGCCCGGGGTCATGGAGCGGCTGGGTCTTGGCCCGGAAGTCTGCTGTGAGCGTAATCCCAGCCTCGTCTACGGCCGCATGACGGGCTGGGGCCAAACCGGTCCGCTGGCCAAGGCCGCGGGCCACGACATCAATTACATCTCCATCGGCGGGGCGCTCGGCGCCATGGGCTATGCCGACCGGCCGCCGGCGCCGCCGCTGAACTTGATCGGCGATTTCGGCGGCGGGGCTATGTACCTGCTCTGCGGCCTGCTCGCCGCCTTGCTCGAACGCGGCAATTCCGGCCGCGGCCAGATTGTCGATGCGGCGATGACCGACGGCACCGCGAGCCTGCTGAGCCCGTTCTACGGCCTGATGGCCATGGGGCTGTGGACCACCGAGCGCCACAGCAACCGTCTCGACGGCGGCGCGCCTTTCTACGGCAGCTACGAATGCGCCGATGGCAAGTACATCTCAATCGGCTCGCTTGAACCGCAGTTCTATGCCCTGCTGCTGGAGAAGGCCGGAATCGATGATCCCCAGTTCAAGCGGCAATACGACCAGGAGAACTGGCCCGAAATGCGTGAAAAAGTGGCGGCGGTTTTCCGCGCCAAAACCCGAGATCAATGGTGCGAATTGATGGAGGGGACCGATGTCTGCTTCGCCCCGGTGCTTGATCTTGCCGAAGCGCCGGAACATCCCCACAATCGGGCGCGCAAGACTTTTGTCGAATTCGATGGCGTGCTGCAGCCCGCCCCGGCGCCCCGCTTCAGCCGCACCGGGGGCGGGATTCAATCCGCCGCCGCCAAAGTGGGGGAACACAGCGAACAAGTCCTCGCCGACTGGGGATTCGCAAGCGAACGCATCCGCAAACTGAAGGAGTGTGGGGCAATCTGATGGAGGCCGTTCATGGGTCGAAAACCGTGGCTTCGACCAGAACCCCCTCGCCGCTTCGCCCCCAGCAATTCCCGCTGGAAATCGTATTCCAATAAAATCAATGGGTTGCGCTTGCCCCAAAAAATACTTTTCGTAAACTTTTCCCGCCTGTTTCGGATAAACAGCCATGAGGTCTCCGTTTTTGGGGGGAGTTGCCATGGCCAAGTACGAACTGCGCGGGGCGCTTAGCGCGCCGGGTTTGCTGCGCGAGGCGCGGAAGAGTTTCGAGCGGATTCCGGATCCGGTGCGGGGCCGCAGGCGCGGCCTGCCGGATTATCTGATGTCGGGGCTGGCGGTGTTCGGGTTGAAGTTCCCATCGCTGCTGCAGTTCGACCGCGGGGCGCGGGACGACGGGCTGATCCGGGAGAACCTGAAGCATCTGTACGGCATCGAAAACGCGCCCTGCGACACGGCATTGCGGGAGCGGCTGGACGGGGTGGAGCCGTCGGCGCTGCGCGGGACGTTCAAGCGGCTGTTCGCGGTGTTGCAGCGCGGCAGGGGGCTCGAGGGGTTCACCTGGCTGGGCCACTGCCTGCTGTCGGTGGACGGCACGGGGTATTTTTCCTCTTCCCGGGTGCGCTGCAAGCACTGCTGCGAGAAGCATCACCGGGACGGGCGGGTGACGTATTACCACCAGATGCTCGGCGCGGTGCTGGTTCACCCGGAACACCGGGAGGTGTTCCCGCTGGCGCCGGAGCCGATCGAGAAGGCGGACGGGGCCGGCAAGAACGACCGCGGGCGCAACGCCGCGAGGCGGCTGCTGGCCCATGTCCGGCGGGAGCATCCCCATCTGAAGCTGCTGGTGGTGGAGGACGCGCTGGCCGCGAACGGGCCGCACATCGAGCTGCTGCGGGCGCTGGACATGCGCTTTGTGCTGGGTGTGAAGCCGGGCGGCCACCGGCACCTGTTCGAGTGGGTGGAGTCCACGCCGGGCGTGCCGACCTTCGAGACGACCGATGAAAACGGCGCAACGCGCCGGTACCGCTATCTCAACGGCGCGCCGCTGAACGACGCGAACTTCGATCTGGAGGTGAACTTCCTCGAATGCCGGGAGACCCGCCCCGGCAAGAGGGAGCAATGCTTCACCTGGGCCGCGGACATCGGGATCGACGGGGCTAACGCGGAGGCGCTGATGCGGGCGGGCCGCGCCCGCTGGCGCATCGAGAACGAGACATTCAACACCCCGGAGAACCAAGGCTACGGCTTCGAGCACAACTGCGGCCACGGCGACAACCATCTGGCGACGGTGTTCGCGAATCTGATGATGCTGGCCTTCTTCATCGACCAGGCGCAGCGGAGAGGCTGCCGGCTGTTCCAGGCGGCGCAACAGCGGGCGGAACGGCCCCTGTACTTCTGGCAAAAGGTCAGAAGCCTGTTCGCCACCCACATCCTGCGCGACTGGGAGACGCTGTACGGCGCCATCGCGTTCGGCGTCCGTCCCCGCGAGCCGGAGATCCTCGACACCTCGTGACGGCCCGCCGCGGCCGGTTGCGCGAAAAGCCGGTTCTTCGGGGGAAGCACACAGGTGGCCGAAATCATCGTCCGGGCAAGCACCGGAGGGCTTCCCGCGCCGCAACGACTCCCGTCGGCCCGACGGGACATCCGGTCCGGCCACCGTCAATCGCTGGATGAGTTACCGGGAATCGCTGCTTCGCCCCACTCCCCCTTGACAGGGTGAGGCCCGGTCTGCGAAGCAGACGAAAAGCAACGCTTTTCGAGGGCCGAACGGCTTGCCAAGGATGGCAAGACTGGGGCTGGTCGAAGCCAGAAGCGCCGCGCCAAGGATGGCATGCGCAGTATGCCAGAATGCAGGTTGCCCGGTCTGCGAAGCAGACGAAAAGCATCGCTTTTCGAGGGGCGAGGGCAAGCGTTTGCGAAGCGCAGCTTCGCGCGCAGACCGAGCGCCACCGAGCTGTGCTCGGTGGCCGGACGAACGGCTTGCCATGGATGGCAAGACCGGGGTTGGTCGAAGCCAGAAGCGCCGCGCCAAGGATGGCATGCACAGTATGCCAGAATGCAGGTTGCCCGGTCTGCGAAGCAGACGAAAAGCAACGCTTTTCGAGGGGCGTGGGCAAGCGTTTGCGAAGCGCAGCTTCGCGCGCAGACCGAGCGCCACCGCGCTGTGCTCGGTGGCCGGACGAACGGCTTGCCAAGGATGGCAAGACTGGGGCTGGTCGAAGCCACCAAAGTTGCGCCATGGATGGCGGGAACAACAGGTCCGCCCATCAGGGATGAATTCACGGCGTCCGCTGAACCCCGCCCAGCCAAACGGCGACGGATCGAAGCCGCATACTCCAAAACGCGGGAGATTCTGCGACTACGCGAAGAATGACTGATGGCGGAATGACAGCGTGAACTATGAGGAACAGCCATGCCATATAAGCAAATCGTCTGCGATGTGAAGGACTCGGTTCTCACGATCACCCTGAACCGGCCCGAGAAACTCAACGCTTTCACCGTCGAAATGGGTGATGAACTGATCGACGCTTTCGACCGCGCCAGCGACGACGACGCGGTGGGCGCCATCATCGTCACCGGCGCGGGGCGCGCTTTCTGCGCCGGGATGGATTTGTCAGCCGAGCGCGGCACTTTCGGCCTCGACGAGTCTTTCGAGCCCACCCTCGCCGACCTGCGCGAGCGCCGGGGCGAGCCGAAAATCGAACAGGGCGTGCGCGATCTCGGCGGCAAACTGACGCTGGCGATTTTCCGCTGCAAGAAACCCGTCATCGCCGCCATCAATGGCCACGCCGTGGGCGTCGGCGCCACCATGACCTGCGCCATGGACGTGCGGATCATCGCCAAAGACGCGATGATGGGTTTTGTTTTCAACCGCATCGGCATCACCCCGGAAGCCTGTTCCACTTGGTTCCTGCCGCGCATCGTCAGCATGGGCACGGCGCTCGAATGGATCTACCGCGCCGACTTGGTCAACTCGAAGGAACTGCGCAAGCGCGGCTATGTCAATCACCGGGTTGCGGGCGGCAAAGTGATGGAAAAGGCCAGCGAGCTCGCGGGGCGAATCGGCCGCCACAGCCAGGTTGCCATCGCCCTGACGCGGCAGATGATGTACCGCAATGCGTGCCTCGAACATCCCCGGGAGGCCCACGAAGCCGAATCGCTCGCGATCTTTTACCAGCGCCGGGCGAGCGGGCGCGAAGGCGTTCAGGCGTTCCGCGAAAAACGCCCGGCCAAGTTCACCGACAAGGCGTCGAAGGACATGCCCGGCTTCTATCCCTGGTGGGAAATCGCGCGGGACCGCTGATGGCGGCCTTTTCCCGCCGCGATTGCGTGTTGTCCTTGTTGCGCGTCCGCTTTCCGCCGGTGTATAAAGAAGCTGCGTCAAGAAACGGTTTTACCGAAAGCGCGGCCTGATTTCGCCATGATTGCTCCGCCATGATCATTCTGCAAAGCACCTTCCATCTCCACCCGGAAAAAGTCGATGAAGCCCTCGATTTGATGCGGGAAATGATGCGGATGTGCCAGCACGAACACGGCTGCCGGCACTACAAGTATTTCCAAGGGCTTGGCGACCCGGGCGAGGTCTTGCTGCTGCAGGAGTGGATTGACGCCCCGAGCTTGCAGGGCCATTACGAAACCGATCACATGGAAAAATTCGTCCGCCGCCTCGGGCCGATGCTGCGCAGCCCCATCACCACCCGCAGCTACATTTCCCAGAACGAGGAGTCCATTCCCGGCCCAGCCGACGAACCCACCCCGGAATCCCCCCACGCCTTGCATTGACATTTCCCGCTTTGCCTCGAACCTCGGATGGTGTTATTTTTACCCACTTCGGGTAAATATATCTTTCGATGGCGGCGGAAGCTGGGACATGGGGCGGCGCGAACCGGGAAAATGATCGATTTCGACGCGGCGCGCGCGATCCTGCGGAGCAACGACCTCGGCGGCTACACGGTGCCCACCCGGGGGCTGTATCCGTTCCAGTGGAACTGGGATTCCGCCATCACCGCGCTGGGCTGGCAGCGCTTTGACGAAGGCCGCGCCTGGCGCGAGGCGCGAACGATGTTCAGCGGCCAGTGGGACAACGGACTGCTGCCGCATATTCTTTTCCACGACGAGGCGGACTCGTACTTCCCCGGCTCGGAAATCTGGGGCGCCAAATCCCGCATTCCCTCCAGCACGATCTCGCAACCTCCGGTCTGGGCGCTGGCGGTCGCGCGGATGCTCGAGCACTCGAGCGCGGGCGCGGCGGCCCGGGCCGAGGCGCGGGGGCTGCTGCCGAAAATCGTCGCGCATCACCGCTGGTGGTACCGGGACCGGGACCCCGGCAACAGCGGCCTGGTGGAAAGCTACCACCCCTGGGAGTCGGGCATGGACAACAGCCCCGCCTGGGACGGGCCGCTGGCGCGGGTGCCGCGGGTCGAATGGGAATACCAGCGCCGCGACCTCGGCCATGTCGATCAGGCCCAGCGCCCAAGCCGGCGGGAATACGACCGCTACCTGTATCTGATCGAGTTCCTCAAGAACAACGAATTCGACCCGAGCCGCCTCAGCGCCAGCGCACCCTACCGGGTGGTCGATATCGCCACGGTTTCGATTTTGCACCGGGCCACCCGCGAATTGATCGCCCTGTGCCGGCAATTCGATCTGGAGTCGGCGGTTGCGGAGCTGGAGGCTGAACTCGCCCGCACCCAAAAAGCGGTGAATGGCTGCTGGTCCGATCAGCACCGGTGCTTCCTCAACCGGGACAAGCTTGCCGGCGCGCCGCTGCCCGAGCGCACCACCGCCACCCTGCTGCCGCTGTTCGGTTTGCTCGCCGATGCGGAGCAGGCCGGCCAGATGGCCGCGCTGGTTGAGGAATGGCTGGCCGCGAGCCGCTTTTCGCTGGCGTCAACGCATCCCGAAAGCCCGCGCTACGAGTCGCAGCGCTATTGGCGCGGGCCGGTTTGGCTGCATATCAACTGGATGATCGCCGATGGCCTTCGCGCCTATGGCTTCGGCGATCTCGCCGCGCGGGTGAAGGCCGAAACCCGCCGCTGCGTCGAGGCCGCCGGTGGTTACTTCGAATACTACTGTTCGCGAACCGGCAAAGGCTGCGGCGGCGGCGATTTCTCTTGGACCGCGGCGGTGGCGCTGTTCTGGCTCGCGGAGTAGAACAAATCGCCATTCCGCGCGGAATGACCCAGTTTGAAGATTGGCGCTCAGGAGGCGCCCAAGACAATTGGCGTGAGCCAACCAATCAGCAGCATCGCGGCGAAGGCCAGCAGCAGGATGATCGTTTCATCGCGCCGCCACACGCCGACCACGCCGTCCGCGGCGGCATCCCGCCCCGCAACCCCGGCGCCGGTTTTGGCGACAGCCGAAACCAGCAGGGCGATGCCGATGGCGGTGAGGCAGCCAGTCACATTCCACCACAGCCAGAACACCTGGGGCTGGGCTGCCCACAGGTAGATGTTCAAACCCACGCCGGCAAGCAGGCCGGCGTTGGCGCCCATCGAACCGACTTGCGGACGCAGGATCGCCAGCAGGAAAGTCGCCAGTATCGGCCCGTAGAACACCGAGCCGATCATGTTGATCGCCTCGATCACCGTCGGCGCGATGCCGCCGCCGAAAATCGACAGCACCACAATCACCACGCCCCAGAACAGCACCGTGGCCCGGGACCAGAACACGTAGGCGCCGCGTTCAAGCTTCCTGCCGCTCAGCCGCGTGTAATCCTCGATCGACACCGCCGACAGCGAATTCACCACCGAACTCAGCGACGACATCGACGCCGCGAGCAGGGCCACTATCAGCAGGCCGATCAAGCCATTGGGCATGTATTCGACGATGAACAACGGCACCAGGGTGTCCGGGGAGTTTGGATCCACCCGGGCGAGGAAATCCGGGTTCAGCACCGTGAAGACGCCGAGCACCAGGCCGGTGAAGCAGTACAGCAGCACCACCGGAAACCGCGCCAGCCCATTCAGCATCAAAATGCGCCGCACCGAGCCCTCGTCCTTCGCCGACAATGTGCGCTGGGCTTGGGTCTGGTCGCAGCCGTAATACGAGGCGTAGAGCACGATGCCGCCGAAAATCATCGGCCACAGGCCCCATTCGTCGCCGGAAAAACCCCAGGAGTCGGTGCGCAGCACGGTCAGGCGGCTGGCGTCGATGTTCGCTAGGAAAACCTCGAAGCCGCCCATGTTGCGCAGGGAGAACAGCAAAATCATGGCGACCCCGGAGAAGATTAGGATCATCTGCGCCGCGTCGGAATACACCACGGCCTTCATCCCGCCCTGGAACGAATAAATCAGCGTGATCACGCCGATCACGGCGATGGCGAGGTAAAAGTCGATACCCATGGCGGTGTTGAGGATGAGGGCGGTGGCGTAGATGGCGATGCTGGTGCCGAAGGCGCGGCTGATCATGAACACCAGCGAGATGAGCAAGCGCGTGGACAGGCCGAAGCGGCTTTCGAGGAAGTCGTAGATGCTCACCACCCCGGAGCGGTACAGCGCCGGCAGCACGTAGACCATCAGCAACAGCATTGCCAGCGGCACGGCGAACTCGTAGGACAGCCACACCATGCCGCCGCCTTCGCGCAGGCCGACGAAAGCCGGCGCCGAAATGAAGCTGATGGCCGAAAGCTGGGTGGCCATCGTCGACAGCGTCAGCGGAAACACGCCGAGCTGGCGGCCGCCGAGGAAGTAGTCCTTTTTGGAGTTTTGTTCCTTGAAGAAGTAGCCGAGGCCGAGCAGCATCCCCAAGTAGGCGACGATGATGCTGTAGTCGAATGCGTTCATCCACCGCAGCCTGATTCTGATGCTGGCGCCGAACTTCCCTCATTCCGCGCGCAGCGAAGCCCCCCTACTCCGTCATTCTGCGCGGAGCAAGCCACCCCCCTGTCATTCTGCGCGAAGCGAGGCGTAGTCGCAGAATCTCCATGGGCTGGCACTGCGTTTTTTTCAGTTTCAGCGCCAGACTCATGGAGATTCCGCGACTGCGCGCGGAATGACGGAAAAAACAACGTCATATGGCTCCTTCGCCATTCCGCGCGGGCAGCTACCGCGACTCAGAAATCATACGTCATTCGCAGCGCCATCCGCCGGGGCAGGATTGGGCGGCCGACGAAGAACTGCGCGGGTTGGCCCGATTGGGCGTTGCCCTGCCGCGGCGAGCCTTCGGTGATGCCTTGGGTGTCGGTCAGGTTGAACACGTGCAGGCTGAGGCGGATGAGATCGTCGTCGGCGAGCGCGAAGTTGTACCCCGCTTCGAGCCGCCACAGCCCGTAGGAGTCGAGGCTGACTGTGTTCGAGTCATTGGCGAAATTGCTGCCGTGATAGTTGTACATCAGCAGGCCGTCGAAGTTCTCGTAGGCGAAGCGGGCGCCGAGGTTGGCCATTTCGTTGGGCTGGCGCCGCAGTTCGTTGCCGATGATCGCGGGATTGCCGTCGGCCTGAGTGAACTCGGCGTTGCGCAGGGTGATGTTGCCGTTCAGCGTCAGGTAGTCGTTCAGGTAGTAGACCAGGCCCGCCTCGATGCCGTAGGCCTCGGTCGATTGCAGCGACACGTCCTCGATGATGTTGCCGGGATTGTTGGGATCGTTGATGAAATCCACGTTGCGGCGGTCGTCGAGGGTCGAGCGGAAGAACAGCGCCTGGGCGCTGATCGACTGGTTCTCGTATTTAACACCGGCCTCGATGGTGTCGATGATCTCGCCCTCGTAGGAGGCGAGCCGGCCCTGGTTGAACGGCACGCTGCGGATCTGCGGGAAGAAGAAGCCGCGGGAAGCGTTGGCGAACAAGTTGACCTCGTCGCTCAGGCGGTACAGCGCGCCGGCGGAAAAGGCCCATTCGGTGGCGCCGAGCGAGTCGCTGGTCAGCGAGCCGTTGGTGAAGCTCACCCGCTCGATCTGATCGTTCACGCTTGGATCGTCGCTCATCGTGAAGGAGCTGGTGTTGAACTGCTTGACGTCGCCCTCGAGCCGCTCGACCCGGGCGCCGATATCGAAGGACCAGTCGCCGGTTTCGATCTGGTCGGCGACATAGAACGCGGCCCGGCGCGCGCTGCGGTCGCGGTAGCCGGTCATGCCGTTGGTTCTGGCGAGTCCGTTGCGGGTCCAGTGGTACACCGCATCGGGATCGTCCGCCATGACGAGGTTGCCATCCCCGTCTTCGACCACGCCCATCAGCTGCACGTCAACGAGCAGCGGCGCGTTGCGGAAATCGCCGAGATAGGTGGTGATGTAGTTCAGATCGTCGGCTTGGGAGTTGGAGAAGAAGGCGCCGATGGTCAGGCCATGCACCGCCTCGCCAAGGTACAGCTCGCGGCCGACGCTCGCCTCCACCGACATGTCGGTGGCGTCGCGCCAGCGGTCGAGGGTGCGGTTGCCGAAGACGAGATGGTTCGGCGCCAGATTCCTGCCGGTCTGCGCGTAGGTGAAGCGCGCGTGATCATGCAGCGCAGAATCGATTCCCCGCCGGGTGAGATACTCGGACTGGGTTTCCGGCGTGTTCGGGCCAAGGGCGTCGCCGTCGAGGAACAGGTTGAACTGGTGGTCGTAGCGGGCGTAGCGCAGCTTGGCGTTGAGCGACCATTCGTCGTTGAGGTCCCGGTCGAGCACGGTGGCGATCATGTGGCCCCGGGTGAGCACGCCATCGCCGATCGGCGTCTGGAAGCGGCCGCCGGGGGTGTCGTAGCCGAGCCCGATCGCCTCGACGGTGTTCATGGTGTACACGGTGGCGCCGTCGTTGCCGGCGACGCGCTCGCGGCTGCGGCCGTCGACTGGCAGCGGCAGGAAGAACTGCACGCTGTCGTCGATCAGCTGGGTGTAGAGCGTCAGCGATCCCGAGCCGTCGTCGAATTCGTGGCGGATGTTGCCGCGAAGCTGGAAGCCCTGGGTGTCGAGGCCCGACTCGAGCGGCCCCTCGTCGTTGCGGAAGTAGCCCGAGAAGGCGTAGTAGGTGTCGGAATCTTCGCCGCCAAGGGGGCCGCTGAAGAAGAAGTCGCCACGGACCCGCCCTTCTTCGGCGGTCTCAAGCTGTACGGTGCCCTCCGGCTCCGGCCCGCCGGTGGCGGAAATGTAGTTGATGATGCCCGCCACCGAGCCGGGGCCGAACAGGTTCGACACACCGCCGCTGACGAACTCCGAGCGCTCGATGCCGAGATCGTTGCGGAAGTAGACGTCGAAGGCCGATGAATTCAAGCCGAAAGTCGTGAACGCAGGCATGCCGTCGTACAGCAGTGGCGTGAACGAGAACTGCCCGCCCGAAGGCAGCGAGCGGTGGAAAACATTGGTCGCGACTTCGCCGCCGCCGCCCTCGGCGCTGATGCCGGGCAACTGGGTGAGGATGTCGGCCTGACTCGAGGAATTGAAGGACCGGAGGTCCTCCTCGGTGAACTGGGAAACCGACTGTGGCGTGTCGAAGCCCGTGCGTTCGACACCGGTGCCGGTGACGATGATTTCTTCGATTGCGCCGCCCGCTCCCGAATCGGAAGCTGCCTGCGCCAAAACCGAAGGGCTTGCCAGTGAAGCGATTACTGCGGACAGGGCGCCCGCCGCGCGAAGCTGTTGCATGATCGAATCCCCTGATTTTCCGGGAATCCCTGAATCACCTGGATCATCAGGGTATCCCGTTGATGTTGGCTCCAATTTGAGCATTGCTTTTAATGCTATACCCATTTTGCGTGAATAACAACAAAAAATCGTGACTATTTATAACTTTATTTACGCAGAATGGATACATTTATCAGCTCATCTCGGATCATCGGCCTACCGGAAGGAGTATTTGGAGAACGGAAGCGCCGCGGCGCCCACCGAGACCGATTCCCCGCCGGCCTCGGCGGCGACGATCGGCGGCAGCGGGCGCTCGAAGGAGCGGCGGCGCTGATCGTAGATTTCGATATGGGGAATCACTTTGCGGATCAGCGGCCGGGGAATGCGGCCGCCGATGACGATGGCCGCCGGGTCGAGCAGCGCCGCGCCAGCCGAGGCGATCAGCGAAAGCGAATCCCGCGACCGGGCGATCCAGTCATCGACTCCCGGCCAATCCGGGTTGAACTTGGCGATCAGTTCCGAAACCGAATCGACCTCGGCGCCCCCGCGGCACACCAGCTCGCGCAGCAGCTTCAAATTGGGGTGCGGATAGATCTGCGGCGGCAGCACCTGCCCGAGCTCGCCCGCGTTGCCGAAACTGCCGCGCACCAGCCGGCCATTGTGGATGACGCCGCCGCCAACCCCGGTGTCGATGTAGAGATAGACGAAATCGCTGGCCCGGCGGCCAACGCCGAACAGGCTTTCGCCGATGGCCGCGGCGTTGCCGTCGTTCTCCACCCAAACGGGCAGTTCGAGATCGTGGGCCAGCGTCTCTTCCAAGTCGATATTGGCCCAGTCCTCGAGAATCAGCGGGGTGTTGACCCTCCCGGTTTCGTGCATGAAAGGCCCGGGAATGCCGACGCCGGCGGCGAACACACGGCCGGTGTCGAAGGAACAGCCCACTTTCAACTCCTCGATCATGCGCCGCAGTTCGGCAACGACGGAATCATGCGACATGGTCGCCATGGCACACTGCCGGCTGCCGAGGATTTCACCGCCGAAATTCATCAGGGTCACGGCGAGGGCGTCCCACAGGATCGAAATGCCGAATGAATAGGCGTAACCGGGAACGATCTCGATCTTGACGCTGAGCTGCCCCCGCTTGCCGCTAGACACCCGCTCGCCCGGCCGCAACATGCCCCGCTCCACCAGCCGCGACACCAAGCGGGAAACGGTTTGCTGGGGCCGGTTGATCGCCCGGGAGATTTCCGCCTGGGTCATCGCGCCGCAGCGCAGCACGAGCCCGCCGATGTCCCGCTCGACTTCGCTGTTGGGATGGAAGATGTCGCCGCGGAAGTACTTCACCGTCGCCGGGTTGAACTCCCTCGCTGGCGCCTGGCGTGGGTCTGGGCCGGCGCTCCCAGTGCTGGCGTTGTTTGCCACCTGGTTCAACTCGGGCGAGTGAAGCGCCGCAGCAGGCTTGAGGTGTCCCAGCGGCCGCCGCCCATCCGCTGGACTTCGGCGTAGAAGCCGTCGATGATTGCGGTGATGGGCAGCTCGGCGCCGATGCGCCCGGCCTCCTCCATGGCGATGCCGAGATCCTTGCGCATCCAGTCCACCGCGAAGCCGAAATCGTACTCGTCGCGCAACATGGTTTCGCCGCGGTTGCTCATTTGCCAGGAGCCGGCGGCGCCGCGGGAAATCGTTTCGATTACCGCCTCGCCGTCGAGTCCCGCGCGCTGGGCGAAGTTGAGCGCTTCGGCCAGCCCCTGCACCACGCCGGCGATGCAGATCTGGTTGACCATTTTCGCCAACTGGCCGCTGCCGACGGGGCCGAGGCGTTTGCTGAAGGCGGCGTAGGCCGCGAGCGCGGGTTCGGCGCGGGCGAAAGTCGCCTCTTCGCCGCCGATCATAATCGTCAACTTGCCGTTTTCAGCCCCGGCCTGGCCGCCGGAAACCGGGGCGTCGAGAAAGCCCACGCCGCGCCCGGCAGCCGCGGCGCCGAGTTCCCGCGCCAGGCCTACCGACGCCGTGGTGTGGTCGATGAGGATGGAACCCGGCGCCATGCCGGCCAGAACGCCGCTCCCGCCAAGGGCGACTTGGCGCGCGTCGTCGTCGTTGCCGACGCAGAGCATGACCAGGTCGCGGCCCGCGGCGGCCTCCGCCGGCGTCGGCGCGCTTTCGCCGCCGTATTCGCCGCGCCACCTGTCCGCTTTGGCGGCGGTGCGATTGTAGACGCGGACCGCCCCCGCCTTCTGTTGCAAGTGCCCGGCCATGGGATAGCCCATGACGCCGAGGCCGATGAATGCGAGTTTCACGCGAGCTCCTATATCAAATCGGATTGCCAGTCCTGGCGCAGGGCGCGCAGCATGTCGCCCATGCTTTCGAAGCGGTTCGCCGGATCTTTCTCCAAGCTGCGCATGGCGACCTGCTCGAGCAGACGCGGAACATGCTGGGGCGCCACTTGCGACGGCGGCGGCGGCACCTCCCGCAGCACGCTGTCGATAATCTGGTGCATCTTCTGGCCCTTCGCCGGCGGTTTGCCGCACAGTGTCTCGTACAGCACCGCGCCGAGGCTGAACACATCGGTGCGATAGTCGATATCCGGGTCTTGGTTGATCTGCTCCGGCGACATGTACCAAGCCGAACCCTGGGCCTTGTGCTTGCCGGTGATGTTCACATCGCCAACCGAAATCGCCGGACGGTCGGCGGTTTCCGCGCCGGCGCCGGCCTGGCCGCCCTGGCCGCCCCAGACTTTGGCCAGCCCCCAGTCGAGCAGCAGCACCTCGCCGTAGGGACCGACCAGAATGTTCTCCGGTTTGATGTCGCGATGCGCCACGCCGTGGGTGTGGGCATACACCAGGGCATAGCCGATCTGCATCACGACTTCCATCAATTGGGTCAGGTCGTAGCGGGCGCGGTAGTCGAGAACCTCGCGCAGAGTGTAGCCGTGGACGAGTTTCATCGTGAAGTAGGGATTGCCGCGCAGATCCCGGCCGAGTTCATAGGTTGGCACGGTATTGGGGTGCTGGAGCATCGCGGAAACCCGGGCCTCGCGGATCAGCCGCTGCTGCTCCACCTCGTCCTGGGCGAATTCCGGTCGCAGGGTCTTGTAGCAGACGAAGCGCGAGAGATGCTGGTCCTTGCACGACTTGATCAGCGATTTGCCGCCTTCGGCGATGGTGCTGAAGTAGGCGTAGCGGGTGCGCTGGTCGATCTTCTTCGGCAGCGACTTGTCGGTTTCCTCCAGGAATATCGAGGCATACTCCCTGGGCGGCTCTGGAAAATTGAGCATAATCGCGAGCCTGCCATCCTGTCCCCACCAATCCGTGCCCCCGAAAGTATCAAATCTGAACCCGATTGGCAGCAAGCAGCTTTCCCTCCGCCATTCTGCGCGGAGCAAAGCGGAGTCGCAGAATCTCTTCGTTCGGGCACCGGTCGCTTGCCGTCGGTGGCTGAATGCTTTCCCGGCTTGCGCCGGGCCCCTTTCAGCCACCGCCGCGCTCCCTCGGTGCAGGATTCCATCGCCGCCCCTTCGTCATTCTGCCCGGAGCGAAGCGCGGTGGTTCGGGGCATCCATGCCCCTCACCCCTGCGGGGCAGCGCAGGCGCTGTCCAAAATGGCAATCCTGCCATTTAGTGATTCGGGGCATCCATGCCCCTCACCCCCGCGGGGCAGCGCAAGCGCTGTCCAAAATGGCAATCCTGCCATTTAGTGATTCGGGGCATCCATGCCCCTCACCCCTGCGGGGCAGCGCAAGCGCTGTCCAAAATGGCAATCCTGCCATTTTGTCGCAGAATCTCCCCGACCAAGCCCGCTATTGTCTGTTTTCTGTTGTAAACAAATAAATCTGTCCGGTTTTAAAACATTTTAACTGTCCGCTTTCCCGAAGCGGTTTTGGGTTTCGACGCCGGCGCCGCGCGCAAGGAGCGGAGCGACTGGAGCGCGGCGCCGGCGTCGCCGGATTCAGGCCGCATCCGCCAGCCCCTCCCCAAGGTGTTGTCCGTCCGCGCCGTAGCGCGCCAGCCGCCGGGGGCCGTGCCACACCGACAGCGTGCCGTCCATGTGGCGCCGGACTTTGACCTTCGCCTTCAAGTGGTGGGGCCGGCGTTGATGCGAAGGCAGCTGCAGCGCCAGCCCGCCGAACTGGACGCAGTTGTCCCGGCCCACGGTCCGCTCGTGCAGCTCGCACAGGATCGCGTCCAGGTCGGTGCCCGCCCCCAGCGGCACGAACGCCGGGCGGTCCTCCCGCGGCGGCCGGGCGAACTCCGCGTTGAAGGCCGGCAGGTAGGTTTCCCGCAGGTAGCGGTTCGCCGCCTCCATCCCCGTCACGCCCGCAAGCGCCAACTCCTTGACCAGCCGGTCCTGGTGCGTGCGGAACGCCCGCTCCGAACGGCCCCGCGCCTCCGGCGAGTACGCCGGGATCATGTCGATCCCCAGGTCTCGAACCATCGCCCGGCCGAACTGCGTCAACCGGTCCTTGTCCACCTTGCCGCCCGCCTCCGGGGTGGACCAGTAGTGCGAACCCCGGTCGGTGTAAAGGGAACAGCACAGGCCCCGGGCCTCGATCACCTCCCGCATGCCCCGGAAACTGCTCCACAGGCCCTCCTCTTCGCAGAAGAACATCGAGTAGTGCTCGTTGGTGGCGTCGTCCATCGTCACGATCAGGTCCCAACTCGCGCCGGGCACCCACTCGTGCGTGCTGCCGTCCTGGTGCAGCATCATCCCGGCGCAGGGCGATGGCTCGCGGCGCTTGCGGTGCTTGCCCCGGCCCCTGCCCTTCGGCACCGCCCCCGCCGCCTGGAGCTTGGTCCGCACCCAGTTGTAGCTGCGCGTCCCGCCACCGCGGCGGTAGCGCGTGTAGTAGTGCCGCACGTTCCAGCCGCAATACCGGGTCCGGTACTCGTCCACCATCCGCAACACCTCGTCCACCGGCGCCGCCCGGTGCGAGGCGCGCTCGAGGCGCCGGTCCCGCAGGGCTTCGATGTCGCCATCCTCCTCCGCCTCTTCCCGGCGCCTCGCCACCCAGCGCCGGAACGTCCGCTCGCAAACCCCCAGCACCTCCGCCGCCTGCGCCTGCGCCGGACGGCTCTCCGTCCACATCGTGTACGCGTCGTTGAACACCGCCATCCTCCTCTCCTGCCTCTTTCGCGCCACGCCCATACAGCCTCCCGGTCGCCTCGAAAAACGACCACTGTACGACCGGACACTTCATGTGTTCTAAAACCGGACACTTTATTTGTTCTCTACAGCTATTGTCTGTTTTCTTGCACGCGGCCTAGGTCTCGGCTAGTATTGGCGCCCCGTTTCGACCGGCACCGGACTATCCGGCCAAGAGCAGGGAAAATGCGCCGCAGGTTCGTCGCCGCCAACTGGAAGATGAACGGCTCCCGGGCGCGCAGCAGACAGTTGCTCGACGCGCTGAAGCCCCCCCTGCAAAGCCTCGGGGAGCGGGTCGATATCGTGGTTTGCCCTTCGCATCTGCATCTGGGTGAAACCGTCTCGGCATTGGCCGGAAGCCCTGTCCGGCCGGGCGCCCAAGACTTGTTCGGGCTGGAAGACGGGGCGATGACGGGTGAAGTCTCGGCCTCGATGCTCGTCGATTGCGGTGCCGAATTCGTCATCGTCGGGCATTCGGAACGCCGGGGCCGCCTCGGGGAAACCGACGCCGCGGTCGCCGCCAAGTTCGCCGCGGCCAGGGAAGCCGGGCTGACACCGATTCTTTGCGTCGGTGAAACCCGAGCGGAGCGCGACGCCGGCAACACCGGCGCAGTGGTGCTGCGCCAGCTTGATGCCGTCACCGGCGAACAGGGCATCGAAGCCATGGATGGGGCGGTCATCGCCTACGAGCCAGTCTGGGCCATCGGCAGCGGCACGGCGGCAACGCCGGAACAGGCCCAGGCGGTGCACGCCTTGCTGCGCGCGCGCCTGCGGGAGCAAAGCGGCGCGGTCGCGGACGGCGCGCGCATACTGTACGGTGGCAGCATCAGCGCCGCCAACGCCCGGGAATTGTTCACCCAGCCCGACATCGATGGCGGGCTGGTGGGAGGCGCTTCGTTGAAGGCGGAAGAGTTCACCGCCATCTGCGCCAGCGCGGATAGCTGATATGGAAACACTGGTAGTCATCATTCACGTCGTCGTGGCGGTGGCCATCGTCGCCCTCGTGCTGCTGCAGCAAGGCAAGGGCGCCGACGCCGGCGCCTCCTTCGGCGCCGGGGCCTCGCAAACCGTGTTCGGCTCCTCGGGCAGCGGCAGCTTCCTGGTGCGGGCCACCACGGTGGCGGCGGTTACTTTCTACGTAACCAGCTTGGTGCTAGCGATTTACGCCCGCGGCCAGTCGCAACTCGCCGACCCGACCGGCCTGCCCATCGAAAACCAGGAATTGCTGGAGCAGTCGTTGCTTGAGCAAACCGCGGCGGGCAGCTTCATCGAGGCCGAGCCGGCCACGGGCGACAACCTGCCGCAACTCGACGCCGGCACCGTCATCGTGTCCGAGCCGCTCGAAGTCGTCCCGGCCGACGGCAATGACCTCCCCGGGGACCTCCCCCGGGTGGAGGTGCCCGCTCAGGACGACATTCCCAACAACTAGGATTTCGCGCAGCGGGAATTCACGAATCCAGAATATGCCGAAGTGGTGGAACTGGTAGACACGCTATCTTGAGGGGGTAGTGGCCCACGGCCGTGCCGGTTCGAGTCCGGCCTTCGGCACCATACACGCTTGCGCAGGGGATGCCGGAAATCGTCAACATGCGCGGTGCATCCGTGGCCATCGGGTGCAACGTGAGCTACCTGCACGGGTTCCTGGAGCGGGGCTCGCCGAAGGTGCTGAGCCACCGGGACGCGGCGGCGCTGGCGGGGGTGCTGGGGTGCGCGGCGGATGAACTCCACCACGCGGAGCGCCCCGCCCGGCGCGGGCGAACCCCGTCCAAAGCGCGAAGGCCCGGTCCGGCGCCCAAACCGGTCGAGCCGCTGGCCGAAATCCCCGAACTCGTCGTCGATGCCGCCGCGGGCACCGGCGCCATCGCCGGCGACCACATCGAAGAGCGCGCGCGCTGGCGCCTGCCCGCAGCGATGATCCGCTATGAGGCGGGCGGCGACGTGGAGGCGGTGCGCGTGCTGCGGGTCAGGGGGTCTTCAATGGAGCCGGAACTGTCGGACGGCGACCGGTTGTTGATCGACACGTCGAAGCGGAAGCCCCTGCTGCGCCTGGAATCCGCGAATCCCGAGTGCGCCGACTACTCGGTCCGCCCGGAGGACGCGAACATCGTCGGCAGGGTGCTGTGGACGATCAGAAAAGTGTGAATGCCCGAACTGGCGGGCTTGCAATCTTCTCTGTTCGCATGTTCGCTCCCGGGCGAGCGTTACAGCTCCAACGAGGCGTGCGACCCGATTCGAACCAATTCGAGCACGCCATCGCCTGTTTTCCGGTAGATCAGCACAAGGTCGCCGCGCAGGTGGCAGTCGCGGCAATCGCTGTATTCGCCTTTCATCCGATGGTCGGCGTACCGTTCGGGCAGAGTCGCGTCCGCCGCAAGCAGCTTCAATGCGGCAAGCAGCGTGTTGTCAATGTGCTTGGCATGCCCTCCCCCCTTGAGTTTCTTGAAATCACGCTGAAACCGGCTGGTTCTCTTGATGCTCCTCATCATCCGCTTTCCTTGTCGGGACTATTCCGGCTGAAATCGGCGATACCTTCCAGCTCTCGCGCCAAGCCCGATAAATCGAAACGGCGGATAGTCACCTCGTTCCGCCTTTTTTCGGGTGGCGGGCGATGAAGCAGGTTGCGGGCTTCGAGAGAATGGATGACACGTTCCACCGTTCGCCTGTCAACTCCCATGCGCTTCGCGATTGTCGTCGGCCGCACAAATGGCGGTTCACCAGCGCGCCACCAATGCGTGATGAGGTTAAGCAAGACAACCAGCTCGGTTGATGAAAGGCTCAAGTAGCTCTGAAAGCGGATAAGGACGCTTGGCACCGCGGTAAATCCGGCAGTCCCGGTCGCCACGCAGTTGCCCCGGCGGGCATGGATGTCGCAAACTTTGATCCTAGTCCGACCGGTTGAGTTCCGCGAGAGCTTCTTCGGGGCCGCCCAAGTCTATGAGTTCGCCCCGGCGCGCGGCCTCGATCGCATCGATGGTGGTGCGGTTGGGCACAAGGGGACCAAACTCGAACGCGCGGCCAGTTGCGGCTTGAACCAGAACAATATGCATGGCCTCGTTTATGGTGAGGCCATTTTCAGCCAGGTTCCTGGCCGCCCTGTCCCTTAGACGCTCGTCCATTTCAATTTGAAGCGTAACGGTCACTGCAACCTCCCCGCCGACTGCATGCGCTCACCATCCAACTCGATGGCGCGCCTCTGAATCCGCATTATAATCGGACCGGGCATGAATCCCAATCCCAGAATCCCATTCCCGGCTCTTGCGAACAGCAGCTTCGCGCGGCTGGCCCATCCCTCTGGCAAAACACCGGTTCGGTGCCGTTTCAGGGCCTCAGGGTGCCGTTGCGCAATCGGGCGACTCGCTGGCCGCGATCCCGGAACTCATCATCGACACCGCCGCGGGCCCCGGCGCCATCGCCGGCGAGCACATCGAAGAGCGCGCTGGCACTTGCCCTGGCGATGATCCGCTACGAAGCGGGCGGCGACGTGGAAGCGGCGCGGGTGCTGCGGGTCAGAGGATATTCGATGGAACCGGAACTGTCGGACGGCGACCGGTTTCTCATCGACACATCAAAGCGGAAGCCCGTCGCGGGGGAGGTGTTCGTGCTGTGGGATAGCGATGGTCTGGTGGTCAAGCGGGTTGGTTTCGAACAGGACGCGCGGGGAAAACCCGTGCTGCGCCTGGAATCCACCGATCCAGAATACGCCGACTACACGGTCCGACCCGAAGACGCGCACATCGTCGGCAAGGTACTGTGGACGGTCAGGAAAGCGTGAAGCAAAAATCGCCGGGATACCCGAACAGACCAATCCTTGCATCTATCATTGCTGGGGATGCTCGTGAGGCAATCCCAGCCAATCCAGCTCCAGCAGATTCTCCCGGAGCGAATTGGCGATCTCCAACGGCAAGGTCTTGCGTTCTTGCAGTGACAGGTTGGTTAACATTGTGTTCAAGTGGGCCAGCACCGCCCGCAGGGATGAGACCTCCTTGTAACCGGGGGCTTCCACACGCGAAGTCAGCGCGACATCCAGCGCGTCCCGGAGTTCACAAAAGTGCGCGAAGCGAACATGGTCAGCCGGGCCCGGTCCATGGCCCCCGGGAGGGGGCGGCAATTCCCGCGCCGTCAGAATGTCGCGCATATCGACCTTCCGGGCGGCGCGGTCGATTTGCTCGTCCATGTTCTGGAAGCCATGGCCGCGGGAAGGGGCTTCACACTGATTCCGGAAGCCGCGGAGTTGACCACAATTCAGGCGGCCGGCATTCTGAATGTCTCGCGCCCATTTCTGGTCAAGCTGCTTGATCAAAAGGCGATTCCGCACCGGAAAGTTGGCAGGCACCGCCGCATCCGCATGGAGGATGTGGTTGCCTACAAGGACGCCATCGACCACGAGCGCGAGCGGGTGCTCGAACAGCTCACCCGGGAAGCCCAGGCCCAGGACATGGGATATGGTTCCAGGTGATCCGCGCCACGGCCCTGCTGGACGCCAACATCCTCTATCCCGCCCCGGTGCGGGACATTTTCCTGCAACTGGCAGCGGACGATCTCTTCAGCGCAAAATGGACCGCCGACATTCACCGGGGATGGATCGGGGCGCTACTCCGCAATGAACCGCGCCGCGACCGCACGGCGCTGGAGCGCACCCGCGACCTGATCGACCAGGCAACCCGGGATTGCCTGATCGCGGACTATGACACGATTATCCCCACGCTTGATCTTTCCGACCCCGACGACCGCCATGTGCTTGCCGCGGCGATTGTTGGGAACTGCGATCTGATCGTGACCTTCAATATGAGGGGTTTTCCGCCCGCCAGGTTGAAGCCTTATGGCATTGATGCCCAGCATCCAGACGAGTTTCTCCTCCATATGCTGAGCCAGACGCCCGGCCCCTTCCTGGATGCTGTCCGCAAAATCCTGTCCCGGCTCGTGGCGCCGCCTGTTTCCGCGCGCGCCTATGTTGCCACCCTCTCCGGGCTGGGGCTAACTGGTTCTTGTCCGTAAACTCCGTTTTCTGATCGATCCATCGTTCGTCGATTCGGCCCGATTCGCGGCGATGGGGAGTCCGCGGGGCGGATTTGCCCCCATGCGGCAAGGGTTCGCGGGATTTCCGGCTTGATCCGGCGGCATGGGGCCGATCACTCCATGACAGGGCCGAAGCCGCCCCCCGGCGGGCGGTTCCGGTACTGGAATGTTCGTTTCGGAGCGTTTTTGAAGGTCTATCCGGGCCGCAGCCGGGCGATGCGCACCAGGTTGTGCGCCAAGACCGCGGATTGCACCCAGGCCTTGAAGCGCGCCAGACCGCGCCAGCGGCAGCGACCGAGGCCAAAACAGCGCTTCAGCCAGGAGATGCCCGCCTCGACGCCCGCGCGGAAGCGCCGGAGCCGGTCGAAGACCCACGGCGAGGGCGTCATGTCCGCCTCTTTCAGTCCCCGCTTCTTGCTGAACACCGCATGCTCCACACCCATCTCCTTGGCGCGCTTCAGATTGTCCGCGGAGGCGTAGCCGCCGTCGAAGGCGGCATGGGTCGGGGGCTTGCCGTAGTGTTCCCGGTGCCGCTCCAGCATCGGCAGGCAGCGCGCGCTGTCCGCCGGGTTGCCGGACTCCACCACGACGTCCAGCACCAGGCCGCTCCGCCCGGTGGCCAGGTTGATCTTGTGGCCGTACAGCGTTTCCCGCCCGCCCTTGCGGATGATGTCCGTGTGGGGCTCGAACAGGCTGACGATCTTTTCCGCGGCCGGCACGTTCTCTTCCAGCAGGACGCGCCGCGCGGTCTGGACCGCCACCGCCTTCAGCAGGGGCGCGTGGTGGTCGGCGCATTCCAGCCACCCGGCGGCCCACGGCGCCCCCGACCCCGCCACCACCGCGCGCGCCGCGTCCAGGTCGCCAAGCGTGTCGGCGGCGATCCGCAGCAGCCGCCGGTACAGCTTCGCCCGCGCCTCCCTCCCCCGCTTCGTCCGTATCTCCAGACAGCGCCGCTTGGCCGCCCGGCGGCGGTCGCGGCAGGGAACGGCGGTCTTGCCCAGCCGCTTCCGGGCTTCCGCCAGCAAGTCCGCCAGCACGCGCACGCCGTCGCGCAGCAGGCGGCTGTCCGACGGCGCCAGGATATGCGTTTCCACCGCGGTGCTGTCGACGCGCATCCGGTCGCCGGTTTCCAGCCCGTCCTCCCGCGCCGCGGCCAGCAAACAGCGGTTCACGCGCTCCCAGGTTTCCGCCGACACCGCCCCGACCGCCGCCTGCAAAGCGGATTTCCCCGGCGGCGGCGCCCCCGGCCGCGCGAAACGGCGCGCCGACAGCGAATCCACCAAGGCGAACGCCAGCCCGCGCCAAGTCTCGCCGCGCAGATGTTTCAGCACCGCGCAGCGCAGCACCGTCTCGCAGCTCAAACCGGAACGGCCCCGCGCGGACTGCGCCCCAAGATCGGCGGCCACCGCCCCGAGCAGCCCGGGATGCGCGTCGAGCCAGTTCGAGATCGACTCCAATTCCGCGCCCAGGGGGTGGCCGACGGGATCGGGTTCGAATAGACTTGTCTGTGTCGTGCGCTTGAGCCGCATGGCATCCTCCGGTGTTTTGGTGTGTCTTCGTTTTGACTGGAAACCATCACAAAGATACCCAAAACGCCGGATTCTTTCCAGCAATTTCCGCTATTTATTCAAGAAAATCAAATGGTTGGGAGTTTACGGACAAGAACAAATTTGCACGTTTTCCCCGACCGCGATGGAAGTTTACTCTATTCAAAAAGCCGTGTTACCCTGCCCTCGCACTTTCAGCGCGTGCCCCCAAGCCCGGGCACTCGCCGAATACAATAGTATCGTCCAGGCAATGGGTAGCTCCCGGCGTTGGGATGAATAAGTGAGATTTCTCCGCCTATGCGCTGGAAGTGCATGGCCCGGCACCATTCCGGTTCCGGGGAACAGGAGATCCGCCATGCATAAGAAAATCGCCTTGTTGGTCTTCCTCGCTCTACTCGCCAACTGTGCAACAATCACTAGGGGAAGCACCGAAACATTTGTCATCGAAACTACTCCACCAGGTGCGAAAGCCATCCTTTCCACAGGACTCTACTGTGTTACTCCATGCAGTCTTCGCGTTCGTCGCCGGGGAGATTTTGTTGTTACAATCAATAGGGAAGGATACGAGACCGTATCGGCGACGATTACGTCGGGTATCGATACTGTCGGTGGTGGCGCACTAGCTGGCAATATCATTCTGGGTGGGATCATAGGAGCTGGTGTAGATGCGGGGACAGGAGCTACTCTCGCGCATCAGCCCAACCCGCTGGTTGTCGAACTTGTTCCATTACAAGAGGATCAATGATGAAAATCATCTACGCAATATTTTTGACGCTCTTGGCTGTAATGTATTCTGTGCGAGGTTACGCTCAGGACATAACCCAAGCGGAGTATGAGGAGGGTCTTGAGTGGCGCGAGGATAGTGTGGATGATTCGTTGAAGGAACTCAGAAGCACACGGTCTTCTCTTGATGACGTTGAACGGGAACTGCGAGCGAAAGAAGCGGATCTAATTGAAGCGGAGGCGGTTTTCAGGGAAGCGGAAAAGTCTGGTGATGGTGACGCTATAGCAGATGCTTGGGGCGCTATTGGTCGAATCTTGATCGACTTAAGGTTTTTGCGGCTTGATCAGGAACGCAAGGAATTAAACTATGATTCCGCGGAAAAATCGTGGGAAATGGACACAATCTGGCTAGAGCAGTTCAAAAACGATTTTGAGGCGCAGTCCGATCCATTCGAAATTAGGGATGCGATTGCGCGCTGTGCCAGGGCCAATTGTTCCCCGCAGAGTTTCCTGAATGACGAAAGATTTTCTTTGTTCCAGCCTCATGTTCTCGAAATGATTGGCGTTCATCATGCCTATGCACAGGGGCTTACTGGAAAAGGAATTCGAATCGCAATCGAGGACGATATTGTCAATTTCACCCTTCCTGAATTTGCTGATCGAATTTCGTTCGAAGGTGCAACACTGACCTATCCCGTGCCCTTCGGAGATAACTTGTTGTCAGAAACGAAACGTTGTCAGTTGGGTTTGGTTTCTTTCCCGGAATGCAACATATTTCCTTTTATAGCAGATACTGATATTTTTGATGGACTTGAAAATCTTACGGTGCGCTGGACCATTGCGCGGCTTGGATGGCCGCAGGAAGGGGAAAGTTGGTTCTTGTTTGACGATAGACTAGAAGAGGGGGATTTTCGTCGTTGGGTTAAAATTCCCAATGGAACGTCTTCTTTCCATGGAACCAATGTTGCATCGGTTGCCGCCGGGCGGGACTTCGGAGTTGCTCCGGGAGCTACCATAATCCCGATTGCCAAGGATTTCAGCCTTGAAGGTCAAACCGACCAAAGATTGCTTGACAACAGCTTGCTGCGATACATCAGCTCTTTGCCCGATCAAGAAAGAAGTCGGATTGACAAATCAATCGCGGAGGAAGTTGAAGCAGACTATGCTCAGTTCGATATCATCAACCGAAGTTTTGGCATCGGCGTTTTCGATCCGGCGTCTATCAACGCTGTCCTCGACGATCCAACTCAATGGTGGGGTGAGCGTTTTCGTCAGATTCTCCCGGAAACATGGCGGGCCTACATGCAAACCAGCAGGCATCCTGAAGAGAGAACAATTGTTGTTTATGCGGCGGGAAACAGCACGGAAGAATTCGCTGGATTGGGTGCCGAGCTCCCATACTTCGAGGCGCATGTCAGAGGCCACCAACTGTCCGTCATGGCTGTAGATCACACCGGGGCTCACGCGAGCTACACCAATTTCTGCGGACCATTGCCCTCGGACTGGGATGTTGGGAGATGGGGGCGGCATTTCTGTCTGGCCGCCCCGGGCATGGTCAATGCGGCCAGCGCTGGCGGCAAGGGATGGATCGCGCACGAAATCGAGGGCACTTCCTTCGCCGCGCCCGTGGTCACCGGCGCCATCGCCCTGCTCATGGAAAAGTTTCGCGGCCAGCTTGGAAACACGGAAATCGTCAAGCGGCTGGTCAACACCGCCAATAACACCGGCCGCTACGCACAATTGGAAATCTACGGCGCCGGCCTGCTTGATCTTGAGGCTGCGCTGAAGCCAGTCGGTGAGACGGTTACCGGCACTTCGGCCGTCACCAGCCAAACGGCCTCAACGATGTTCATCGTCCCGCCTGCCTTTGGCGATGTCGGGCAGAGACTGGCTAACATGGGTGTCGAGGTGGCAACCCTCGACAGCTTGGGAGCGCCGTTTTGGACTTCGCCGGAACAGTACATGCAAACCCTGTGGGATCCATGGGGTGCCATTTCTTCGTTCTCAGGATTTCAAGACTCGCGGTTTGGCCTTGTTCCGCAACAAGCGCAATACAGCCTGCAAAGCAATCTGAGCGCAGCGGCGTCCTTGCCGGTGTTCGCCAGTGGCGGCAATGCCTCCTCGCGAAACGCCTATTTTGGATTCACGCCCGGAACCTATGCCGGCCCGGTAAGCATCAATGGCGTCCAAATGCTCGTGGGCCACAACAAGGTTGGCTTCGAAAAGGCCCCATTGAGTGGATTCCGCTGGGGTTTTCTCGGCGATTCCTCGTCTTGGCAAGGCGGTCGTTCCTCCGGGGCCTTCGGCGATCAGGCGGGTTCGGTAACAGCTTGGTTGGGCCGCAGCGAAAGATTCGAGCTCGGCAACAATTGGAGCCTGAATGCTTCCGCTTCCCTCGTCATCGGCAAACCCGCACTCGAGTCGGGCGGTATGCTGGATGTCGATGCCCACTTGCTTTCAACTTGGGACGTGAGCTTGGAACGTGAATTTGCCAATAACAATATCTGGTCAGGGTTTTCTTTGTCACAGCCGCTTCGCGCTGAAGCGGGGAAGGGCACATTCTCTTTTCTCTCCGGCCTCGAAAACGGGAAGCCCGCCTATGACCAGCAGGCTTTCTCGCTGACACCCGCCAGCCGCGAACTCGAACTCGCTTGGACTCTCGAAGCTCCGGTCGCCTGGGGGCGTGGCGTCTTTGAAATCGCCCACTCGCTGAATGCGGGGCATGTGGCGGGGCGGGAACGCTCACGAATCGGATTGGCTTGGTGGCGGACTTGGTAGGGGAAACTGGCCGGCTTGTGCTCGGTGTTCGCTAAAAACCCATACCTAAACCCGCACTTAAACCTTGTAAATCCGGCACAACGTGCCTAATATGCAAGGTTTATGATACCCAGGCAACTGCAAAAGCAAGTTGAAACCGCGCTTTCCCGGCAGGCGGCGGTGCTGCTTGTGGGGCCGCGGCAGTCGGGCAAGACGACGCTTTCGCTTGAGTTGGCCAGGCGGAGGGATGCGGTCTACCTCGATCTCGAAGACCAGGACGACCGGTCCCGCTTGGGCGAACCGAGGCTGTTTCTCGACGCGCTTGAGGATCGGCTCGTCATCCTTGACGAGATTCACCGCGCGCCGGAACTTTTCGCCGCCTTGCGGGGCGTCATCGACCGGGGCAGGCGTCGCGGGAAGGGCATTGGCCGGTTTCTGATTCTGGGGTCCGCGTCAATCGACTTGCTGCGGCAGTCGGGCGAGTCGCTCGCCGGCCGGGTCGAATCGCTCGAACTCATGCCCTTGTCTTCGCTCGAAATCGAAGACAGCCTTTCCGCCCGCAACGCGCTCTGGCTGCGGGGCGGCTTTCCGCAATCCTGGCTTGCCGCTTCCGATGCGGACAGCCTGGTCTGGCGCCGGAATTTCATCCGAACCTATCTTGAGCGGGACATTCCGCAGTTCGGCCCGAGAGTGCCGGCAACCACGCTCGGGCGGCTGTGGACCATGCTCGCCCACCGGCAGGGGAGTTTGCTCAATGTTTCAACGCTTGCCCGCTCGCTCGAAACCAGCGTGAGAAGCGTTGGCCGCTATATCGATCTGTTTGTGGACCTGATGCTGCTGCGCCGCCTGCCGCCTTTGCACGCGAATGTCGGCAAGCGCCTCGTCAAGTCGCCGAAAACCTATGTTCGCGACAGCGGCCTGGTCCATTCCCTGCTCGGCATCTCTTCGCTTGAAGACCTATCGGGACACCCGGTAAGCGGCGAAAGCTGGGAAGGATTCGTGATCGAAACGCTGCTCGGGCAGTTGCCCTGGCCGACCCAGGCAAGCTTTTATCGAACCGTGACAGGCGCCGAAATCGACCTCGTGCTCGACTTCCCCGGCGGCCAGCGCTGGGCCATCGAAATCAAGCGCTCCCTGTCAGCCAAAATGAGCCGGGGATTCCATATGGCGCTGTCCGATCTTGCGCCTTCCCGGGCCTTCGTCGTCCACGCGGGCGACGACCGCTATCCGCTGTCCAAAGCGGTGGAGGCAATCGCCGTGCGCGAACTCGCCCTCGCCTGCCGCGATTCAAGTTTGGCTTAGCGCCATCATCCACAGGCTCCTGCCCGGGGCGTCTGGACGAGCAAATTTGCCCGTTCACCCCCACTTCCAAGTAACGGAATGTTGCAATTTTGCCGGCTGGTTTATTGGCGGGCCGCAGGGGGACTTCGTACAATCGAAGCTTGTGGCCGTGGTGGACGCGCCGCTTATTCAAATTACAAGAGGGGTTCACAGTGATCAGGTCTCGCATGGTTCGATGGTTGGCTTTGCTCGTGCTGCCTTGCGCCTTGAGCGTCGCGGCGCAAGAGCGTCCGCAGCGCGTCGGCGACTTTTCGCTGCTCGACCAGGCTGGCTACCACCACGGCATGAGCTGGTATGGCGACCATGCCTTGATCGCCTTTCTGGTGCAGGCCAACGACAGTGGCGAAACCGAGGCCGCGCTGCCGGAGTTTCTCGCCCTGCGCGACCGGTACGGCGCCGAGGGCGTCGAGTTCATGATGATCAACCCCATGGCCCGCCTCAACCGCGGCGCGGTGCAGGCCTGGCTCGACCGGCACGGCGTGGAAATTCCGGTGCTGATGGATGATACCCAAATCGCCTCCGAGGCCCTGGGCATCGAGCGCGCCGGGGAAGTGCTGCTGTACGATCCAAGCGCCTTCACAGTCGAATACCGCGGCACCGCCGCCGGCGCCGCCACAGCCATCGGCGAGTATCTGGCTGGCGGCGAAATCACCGCGCCGCGGGTGGCCGGCACCGGCCTGCCTATCAGCTATCCCGACCAGGACGTGCCTTCCTACAGCGAGGACATCGCCCCGGTGATCGCCGAAAACTGCGCGAGCTGCCACCGCGCCGGCGGCGTGGCGCCCTTCGCCATGGACAGCCACACCATGGTCCGCGGCTGGTCGCCGATGATCCGCGAGGTGCTGATGACCCGCCGCATGCCGCCGGGCCAGATCGACGGGCATATCGGCGAATTCATCAACGACCGCCTGATCGACCGCGAAGACCTGCGCAACATCATCGCCTGGGTTGAAGCCGGCGCCCCGGTGGACGGCGAGCGCGACCCATTGGCCGAACTCACCTGGCCCGAGTCCAAATGGGCCTTCGGCGAGCCCGACCTCGTGCTCGACATTCCCGCCACCACGGTGCCCGCCACCGGCAGTGGCGTGTTCGTCAACGTCTCGGTCAACATCGACATGGAGCGGGACCGCTGGCTGCGCGGCAGCCAGATCATCGCCGGCGACCGCTCGGTGCTGCACCACACCGTCAACCGGCTCGACTACCCAGAGGAAGTGGGCAAGCGGCGCGGCGGCTTTCTCGCCCAAAGCCACCCGGACAAGGCCGACATCACCGCCTATATCCCCGGCGACACGCCCGACCTCGCCCCGCCCAACACCGGCGGTCTGCTGAAAGCGGGTTCGGTGCTGATGCTCAACATGCACTACACCCCCAACGGCCGCGAAACCGTCGACAACAGCCAGCTCGGCCTGTGGTTCTATCCCGAGGACGAGGTTCCCAGCGAGCGCATGTCGGGCCGCTGCGCCTGTGTCTTCCCGAACACTTGGACGACGATTCCGCCCCACGATCCAAGCTTCGAGCAGACCGCGAGCATCGTCATCGAGCGCGACGCGAAAATCCACAGCTACCTGCCCCACATGCACTTCCGCGGCAAATCCATGCGCTTCTACGCCGACTACCCCGACGGCACCAGCGAGGAATTGATCAACATCGCCAAATACAACTACAACTGGCAGCTCAGCTACACCTACGAAGAGCCCAAGTTCGTCCCCGCCGGCACCAAGATCACCGCCGTCGCCGCCTGGGACAACTCAGCCCGCAACCCAATGAACCCCAACCCCGACCGCGCCGTGGACTGGGGCAACGAAAGCTGGGACGAAATGTTCTTCGGCGCCGTGAACTGGAAGTTCGAAAACCAATCCGGCGCTGATTGAGCGGGCAATTTCGAGTCTTGTCATTGGATTCAATAGATCCCATCATCGCCGAGTTGAGGGCCGTGCGCGACGCGCACGCGGCCCGCTTTGGCTATGATATTTGCGCAATTTTTCGCGACATCCGGGAAAGCCAGGAAAAGTCAGGACGAGAGTATGTCCGCTTTCCCCCTCGCCGCCTTGAGGAGCAAACCACCAAGCCCGCGAATTGTGGAAAGATCGATGAGTGAGACCGCGGACCAGACCAAACCGCGCCAAGTGGCGCCGCCCAACACAGTGGCTGAGTTTAACTGCTATACCGATGAGCAAATCGCGGAATGGGTTCGCCCCGACGAGTTGCCGGGCAGCGGGCGAAATCAAATCATTGTGGAAATCGAGCGGCCCCGCGGTTCCGGTCAAACCGCTTGAGTATCGCCGGGAGGTAGAAGGCGTCAAGCAGCAGGGCGAGCACTACTATGGGGACGAGCAATTTGGCGGCTTGCTGGAAGTAGAAGGTGCTGGCGGCCATGAGGAAGGTTGAGCCGAGGGTTAGCACGAGTGTGGTGATGGTCAGCGCGGGGCCGGCGGTGCGGATGGCGTGGGCGATGGCGGCGGCGGTTGGTTCGCCGGCGCGGCGCTGGTTCAGGTAGTGGGTCAGCATGTGGACGGTGTCGTCCACGACCAAGCCGATGCTGATGCTGAACAGCATCATCACGAATGGGTCCAGCGTTCCCACGAGCAATCCCCAAAAGCCGAAGACGATGGCCGCGGGCAGCAAGTTCGGGATGATGCTCAACAGGCCGAAATACAAGCTGCCGAGGCCGATGATCAGGGTCAGCGTGATCAGCGCCAGACTCAGCGAATAGCCCTGCATCAATTCGATGGTAACGCGCTCGTCCATGCGCGCGAACACCAGCAATCCGCTGCCGTGGATCAGGCGGGCCTCCGGGAAAAACCGCCTGAAACCATCATCGACGAAGGTGTCGAGGTCGATCACCTGCTGGTTCGTCATCGGCCTGGCGTTGACCACCAGCGTGGCGATGGAGCGATCATCGTTGAGCAGGTTCGACAGGGGGAAATCGCGGTTCTGCGCGAAGCGGTAGGCGGTCAGATAGTTGCCGATGGTTTCCCCATCGCTTGGCAGTCGGTAGGCGTCTTCACCGCCAAAGCGCATCTCGTTGACGGTTTTCAGCACCTCGGCCAAGCTCGCGGTGGATTCAACCTGCTCCCCCGCTTCCAGCCAAGCTTGGAATGATTCGAGCCGGGCGAGAAAATCCGGGTCGGTGGCGCCATCCTTGATGCCGGCATCGATGGCGTAGCGGATCGAAGGTCCGCGGTCGAGCCGCCCGCCGATGGCGTCGAAGTATTCCCGCAACCCCGCCGAGTCGTTGATGAAATCGAGCCGGTTGAAGTCGGTTTCATTGAGCGGCAGCATCGCCACGCCCGCCGCGGCGAGGGCGGTGCAGCCCCAGAACAACTGCCGGTCCCGGCGCTCGCCGATGGCGACAACCCGCGCCATCATCCGCTGCATAAAGTCCGCACCGCCAGCGTCCCCATCGCTGCCCGCGCCACGAGCGCCGCGGGAATGCCGCATCAGCCGGATCAGCGCCGCCGGCAGCACCGCCCCGGTCAGCAGCCAGGAGAACACGATGCCCACGGCGACCGTGGTGCCAAAATCGCGGATCGCCGGCGACGAGCTCAGATTGAGCGCGGCGAAACCAATCGCCGTAGTCAGCGCGGCTAGGCTGACCGGGCGCAGGTTTTGCGTCAAGCTGTGGCGCATCGCCGCAAGGGCTGGCATTCCCCGGGCCAGTCCCTGCCGATAGATCGAGATCACATGGACGCTGCTCGCCACCGCGAGCACCACGACAATCACCGGGGCGATGGCGGAAACCGTATTGAAGGAAAATCCCGCGAAGCCGAGCGCGCCGAGTGTGCAGAGCAGCGTCAGCGCGATATGGACCAGAATCGCCAGCCCCGCCCGGGCCGAGCGGAACAGGCCGCAAATGGCGAGAACACAGGCCAGCGTCACGAAGGGCAGCAGGCCGCCGAGATCTTCAAGCATCGAGCGGCGGCTGGAATACTCGAGCAGCACTTCGCCGCCGATGTGGATTTCGAGTTCCGGGTACGCCGTCCGCAATTCATCGCGCAAGGCGAGGGCGGCGGCCGCGGCTTCGAGCCGCTGGGATTCGCTGGCGTAGTCCGCGTTGAGGCGGATGCGGCTGAACGCCAGGCTCGCCCCGCCCAAGAGTAGATTGCCGGTGAGCAGGTCGTCCGCCTGCGCGCGCTGGTCGAGCAGTTCCAGCTCGGCGGCGCTGTAGTCGCGGAAATCCCGGGGGAAAAGCCGCCGCAGATTGCGCGGCGAATAGTAATCGAGCAGCGAGGAATGACGCGCCGCCAGCGGTATTTCCAGATGGCGGTCGCCCAACTCGGCGATGGCCGCGAGGCGGCGCGGGGTGAAAACGTCCTCCCCCTCTGGGGCGAGGAAGGCGAAGAGGATTTCCGCGGGGACGGGAAACTCGGCGTCAAACCGCTCGAGTTCGGCGACGTAGGGGTCGCCGCGGGTGAGCAGGGCATCGAGCGAGCTGTCGAAACCAAGCCGTAGGAGACCGCCACCAAGGAGCAGGCCGCCAAGCACCGCCGCGGCAAAAAGTACGCGCCGCCTCGCCAGGCAGAAATCCGCGATCGCGCCGGTCATGGAATAGGATTAGTCTGGGGTTTCCCGTCAGTCCGTGCGGAACGGAGTCGTGGCTTCGACCCATCGCTGTGCCCGACCCCCCGGTTCTGCACAGTGCGTGGGAAATGGTATTGGCGCGGCTCGGACCGCCGGTGGAATCAATCCCCGGGTTTGCGGTAGGCGACGCTTTTGCTGATGGCGCCGTCGACGGTTTCCGGCGGAATCAGCACCGTGCAGGAGACCTTGAGCGCGCCCGCGGCGCTGACGAACATCGAAAAGGCCGTGGCGGCCTCGTTGTCGGGAAGATCGACGATCAGCAGCAGGTCGTCGTCGCCGAAGGCATAGTAGAAACCCTCGAGCGTGCCGCCGAGCCCTTCCACGGTTTGCTTCAGCGCCGCCCGCCGCCCGCTTCCGCCTTCGCGGATCAGGCCCGCCACGCCAGCCCGGGTGTATCTCGTTCGGAACAGGTACTTCGCCATGAAAATGCTCCCGTGTGCGCCGACTCGATCAGCGCTTCCTTAAAAAATGGCCACTAGGCAGCCTTTGGATTCCGGGATATTTTCCATATCCACCGTGCCGCCGGCAAGCACGGTGTTGAGGGCGTCGACCAGATAATGCTCCCGGGCCTCGTTGCGCTGGGTCTCGTAGCCCAACTGATCGTTGATCGGGCCGCGGAAAAGCACATCCCTGGTGCGCGGGTCGACGATGAACACTTCGGCTGTGCGCTCCACGCCAAGCGCCTTGGCGAGGGCTTGGTCCTGGTCCTTCATAATGGGAAAGTCGATGCCGAATTCCTCGGCTTCCCTGGCGATTCTGGTCAGGTCGTCCTGAATATTCGAATTGAACATGGTGAAGGCGATGTTCCGCGCCGCGAATTCATCGCGCACGGCGCGGTAGTTCGGCAGGGCGAGCCGGGCGATGGGGCAGCCCACGCCCTGCACGTAAAACACGGCGTAGTCATAGCCCCCATAGGTTTCGAGGGTGTGGACTTCGCCGCGATGGTCGGTGAGTTCAAACTCCGGCACCGAGCGCAGCCAGCCGTCGGCGGCGACGGTGCCGGCGGCGAGGCAAAACACGCAGGAAAGGACGATCCCGGTCAAGCGCTTCACTTTCGGCTCCTGAAGTTGGCGGCAAAACAAGGCCATGCCTTTATTTCCAGAGCATACCCGATTGGATCGGCTGCGGGAAATCCTACCAATTCCCGTCATCGCGTCAAAGCGGCAAATTGTCGCGGTTGCAGTTTGTCACAGTCAAGAAGCTTGACGCGGGCCCGTTGGCCAGAGTCTAATTTATTGTTGTAAATCGTACAGAAATTGTAAGAAATGCAACAAACTATTCATCGAGATGCCTTGCTTGGCACCGTGCTTGAACGGCTCTCGGAAGCGCCCGCGGTCGCTTTGCTGGGCGCCCGGCAGGTCGGCAAAACGAGTCTGGCGGCTCAGGTCGCCCGAGCGTGGCAAGGGCCCGCCACGATATTCGATCTGGAATCCCCGGCGACGCGGGAGGCGCTTTCCGCAGCGCCGGAGCGGCTGCTCCGCTCCTGCGAAGGTTTGGTGATACTCGACGAAGTGCAGCGCATGCCGCCATTGTTCGAATTGTTGTGGCCGATTTGCGACGCCCCCGACCGCAAGGCGGTTTTCCTGCTGCTCGGCAGCGCTTCTTGGGATTTGGTCCAGGGCGTTTCCGAAACACTTGCGGGGCGCATATTGTTTGTCGACATGGGCGGCTTCTCGATGGTCGAGGTGGGTGCCGGGCAGCAAGACAAACTCTGGCTGCGGGGCGGCTTCCCCCGCGCTTGGCTGGCGCCTTCGACCCCCGCTTGGCGGCGCTGGATGGAGGCGTTTGCCCGCACATATCTGGAGCGCGACCTGCCGGGGCTGGACGCGAAAGTGGCGCCCGAGGCACTGGGGCGGTTCTGGCGGATGCTCGCGCATTGTCATGGGCAAACTTGGAATGCCACCGAGTTGGCGCGGTCCGTGGATGTCGGCGTCCGTGCGGTCAACCGCTACCGCGACTTGCTGGCGGGCTCCTTCATGCTGCGCGTCTTGCCGCCATGGTTCGAAAACTTGGGCAAGCGCCTGGTGAAATCGCCGAAAATCTATTTGCGCGATAGCGGCATTTTGCATTTCCTGCTCGAAATCGACTCGCTCCAGGCCTTGTACCTGCATCCGCGCCACGGCGCGAGCTGGGAAGGATTCGCCCTGGAGCAGGTTCTGGCTGTTTTCGGCGGCCGGCAGGCGTACTTCTATGGCACACAGCGCGGCGCGGAACTCGACTTGCTGCTGCTGCGCCGCGGCGTCCGCTGGGGCTTTGAATTCAAATGCGCTGACGCGCCCCGCCCCACCAAATCGATGCGTGTTGCCATCGAAGACCTCGGGCTGGAACACCTTTGGGTCGTCTACCCCGGCGAAATCGAGTATCCACTCGCCGACAAAATCACGGTGCTGCCGCTTCGCAAGATCGGCTGCATTCGTTTATCCCCATGAGTCGAATTTCAATCTCGACGCCTCCGCCGATTACCCGCTGCTTGAGGACGACCCGGACTTGGCGTGCTTCCGCGAAGTCGAAAGCCGCTACGGCATGTGGCTGTTGCATGCCTGTGGCTGTGTTACGATACTATCCAGAGCCATAGTAAAAAAACCTGATCGAACGATGATCGCAGGTTTTTTTGGGGGGGATTGCACTAGGCTTATCTAGTTCTTGTCCGTAAACTCCGTTTTCTGATCGATCCATCGTTCGTCGATTCGGCCCGATTCGCGGCGATGGGGAGTCCGCGGGGCGGATTTGCCCCCATGCGGCAAGGGTTCGCGGGATTTCCGGCTTGATCCGGCGGCATGGGGCCGATCACTCCATGACAGGGCCGAAGCCGCCCCCCGGCGGGCGGTTCCGGTACTGGAATGTTCGTTTCGGAGCGTTTTTGAAGGTCTATCCGGGCCGCAGCCGGGCGATGCGCACCAGGTTGTGCGCCAAGACCGCGGATTGCACCCAGGCCTTGAAGCGCGCCAGACCGCGCCAGCGGCAGCGACCGAGGCCAAAACAGCGCTTCAGCCAGGAGATGCCCGCCTCGACGCCCGCGCGGAAGCGCCGGAGCCGGTCGAAGACCCACGGCGAGGGCGTCATGTCCGCCTCTTTCAGTCCCCGCTTCTTGCTGAACACCGCATGCTCCACACCCATCTCCTTGGCGCGCTTCAGATTGTCCGCGGAGGCGTAGCCGCCGTCGAAGGCGGCATGGGTCGGGGGCTTGCCGTAGTGTTCCCGGTGCCGCTCCAGCATCGGCAGGCAGCGCGCGCTGTCCGCCGGGTTGCCGGACTCCACCACGACGTCCAGCACCAGGCCGCTCCGCCCGGTGGCCAGGTTGATCTTGTGGCCGTACAGCGTTTCCCGCCCGCCCTTGCGGATGATGTCCGTGTGGGGCTCGAACAGGCTGACGATCTTTTCCGCGGCCGGCACGTTCTCTTCCAGCAGGACGCGCCGCGCGGTCTGGACCGCCACCGCCTTCAGCAGGGGCGCGTGGTGGTCGGCGCATTCCAGCCACCCGGCGGCCCACGGCGCCCCCGACCCCGCCACCACCGCGCGCGCCGCGTCCAGGTCGCCAAGCGTGTCGGCGGCGATCCGCAGCAGCCGCCGGTACAGCTTCGCCCGCGCCTCCCTCCCCCGCTTCGTCCGTATCTCCAGACAGCGCCGCTTGGCCGCCCGGCGGCGGTCGCGGCAGGGAACGGCGGTCTTGCCCAGCCGCTTCCGGGCTTCCGCCAGCAAGTCCGCCAGCACGCGCACGCCGTCGCGCAGCAGGCGGCTGTCCGACGGCGCCAGGATATGCGTTTCCACCGCGGTGCTGTCGACGCGCATCCGGTCGCCGGTTTCCAGCCCGTCCTCCCGCGCCGCGGCCAGCAAACAGCGGTTCACGCGCTCCCAGGTTTCCGCCGACACCGCCCCGACCGCCGCCTGCAAAGCGGATTTCCCCGGCGGCGGCGCCCCCAGCCGCGCGAAACGGCGCGCCGACAGCGAATCCACCAAGGCGAACGCCAGCCCGCGCCAAGTCTCGCCGCGCAGATGTTTCAGCACCGCGCAGCGCAGCACCGTCTCGCAGCTCAAACCGGAACGGCCCCGCGCGGACTGCGCCCCAAGATCGGCGGCCACCGCCCCGAGCAGCCCGGGATGCGCGTCGAGCCAGTTCGAGATCGACTCCAATTCCGCGCCCAGGGGGTGGCCGACGGGATCGGGTTCGAATAGACTTGTCTGTGTCGTGCGCTTGAGCCGCATGGCATCCTCCGGTGTTTTGGTGTGTCTTCGTTTTGACTGGAAACCATCACAAAGATACCCAAAACGCCGGATTCTTTCCAGCAATTTCCGCTATTTATTCAAGAAAATCAAATGGTTGGGAGTTTACGGACAAGAACTATCTAGTAAGAAGCAGTTGGCGCGGGACACCCGTGTTTTTGTTGCCTGTAAAGTGAGAGAATAGACCGGTTTTCCTTGTGGATCGCACTATCCCCAAGGCAATGGACTGCGCGGATGAAGCTCTGCCTAGGGTGGGGGTTTCGTTCAACCCTGATTTTTCACCCGATCCCCCCCCCCCCCCCCCCCCCCCCCCCGCGCGCAAAATCTGGCGCGCAACCCGCCGCCATGCCGCGCGGCCTCCTGAGTCTCGCCGTGAAGCGGTTCTCCCGGGTCTGCGCGGCTCGCCGTTCGCTCGTCCTGTTGTGCCTGTCACTGTTCGCCACTTGGTGCCTGCTGCTGCCCGCCACCGCGTCTGCGCAGGAAAAGCCTTACGTCGCCTGGATCGATCCGCAGGGCTTCTCTGTGACAGAAGGGGGGACCGCCACGATCAAGATACGTCTGAGGAAACGAAAAGCAGCGAGTAGCTATACCGATCCCAATGCCACTGTCAGAACCACGATCTCCGACGACCCCCAGATCGACTTCGTCAATATGGTTTATGAGTTGGTGGCACCAAGAGCGGCGTTTGGCCCGCACAGTCTCTTGAGGGTTGGTGAAACAAAGGACGGATCCATAGAGATACCCATCCAGCGCGACGCCATATGCAAGGACGGCCGGGTCACTGTCAGTCTGGTGGCGGAAGCAGACGTCGATGTGGATCACCGTCCGGCGGATGGCCGGTACCGAACATACAGCTTCCTTGTGAAAGACGACCCCGAATATTGCCCGAAGATTTCATTGGAGGCGCCGAGCGGCGACCTGGAGCGCGATGGCGTGAACGAGGGCGGCACCATCAACTTCCGGCTGGTTCGGGATGTGACCGAGGCAAATGCGACTGACGGGGGCCGGGTGACCGCATCGTGGCAGGTCGATGACGACTCCGCGTTCGACTTCCTGGCTGAAGCCGAGCAGGGCGTGAAGACCCATCGCTTTGGCGCCTCCAAGACTCGGAAAAAGCAAAAGAAAGCCATCGAGATACCAACCAGGGTCGATCCGAAAACCGGCAATGGATCGGTCAAGGTGACCTTGCGGCCGAGCGACTATTACAAACTGACCGGAAAGACCACGCTCACGGTGCCCGTCAAGGACGATCCGGGGCACGCCACGCGCGTGCTGCGCATTCAGGACATCACGGTGGCGGAAGACCACCTCTATACCGATTCCGCTTTGGGGACTTTCATCAACGGTTTCAGGTTGCCGATACGACTTGACGGCAACATCGCCACGAGCGGGCAAGACCCAAGCGTCAGAATCTCCTTCGCCGAAGGCGGCGGCTGCACGGCCACCGCCAATGCGCAGGATCTGTCGCAAGCGGACGGGGGTGGCGGGCGCGTGCCGCGGACAAGCTTCCCTGGGCCAGTGGTGTTCTCTTGGGACAAGGAGCGGCCCGAGTTCAGAAGCGGGAGTTTCAGAGGGAACCTGATGGACGACCAGTACCACGAGGGCGACGAGACCCTCTGCGTGCGGTTCGACCAGCCCAAGTTCCTTCGGCTCCCCGGCGGCGTCAAGGAATACTTCGCCACCATCACCATCACGGACGATGATCCGTCTCCCGGCATCAAGGTGGATGCGCCGAGCGCCGCCGAAGGCGATGGCACCCTCGACTTCACGGTCACGCTGACCAACCCGCCGCAAGGCAAGGCCGTGACGGTCAAGTACCACGACACCCGCAAGGGCAGCGCGACTTCGGGGGATGACTACCAGTCTCTGCCGACGGCGCGGACGAAGGGGGTGATCACCTTCCCCGCCGACAAGGGCGATGGGCCGCAGCAAAGCACCGTCTCGGTCACGCTCATTGACGACGAAGAGGTCGAGGACGACGAGTACGTGGCGCTGCGTTTCACCGAGGCGCGGAACGCCGACCTCGAGGACGGCGCCAGCGGCGTCACGGCCAGGGGCGCCATCACCGACAACGACGCCCACAAGCCGCAGGTGCGGCTGCGCGAAGCGGCTCCGGGAGCCGGGCCGGTGGTGGTGCAGGAGGGCGCAACCGCGGTCTTCCACGCCGACATCTGGATCCACGAGGACGGCAAGTGGCAAATCGGCGCCCTTGACGAAGATGTCACGATACGTTGGTGGGTTCGGGACGATCAAGGCAGCGACGGGGCTGTCAACAGGGGCGACTTCCCCGCCGGTTTCGGCCGTTTCGGCGGTGACCAGGACCGGTCAGTCACCATCGCCGCCGGTCAAAGCGGGATCCAGCTCGAAGTGCCCACCTTGGCCGACTCAAGCGAGGAATCGAGCGAGAATTTCCGGGTCTATCTGTTCCAAGCCTATGCAGACAACTCAGGCTTGATCCACCATCCGGCCAACCGCCATGCCGCAGGCATCATCTACGACGGCCCCACCCTGCGCATCGCCGCGCCCAAGGGGCCGGCCACCGAGGGCAATCGGCTCAAGTTCCCCGTCACCCTCGGCGTGGCCGCGGCCACCGACATCAGCGTCGCTTGGAAGACCGAGTCGCTCGCCGCCCACTCCGCCGAGGCCGGCAAGGACTACACCGCCGCCTCGGGCACGCTGCGCTTCAAGGCCGGGGAGATCGACAAGGTCATCCGCGTGGCCACCCTGGAGGACAGCATCGACGAGCCCGCCGAGGACTTCTCGGTGGTGCTGACCGACCCCGAGGTCGCCGGCCTCGACCTGGGGCCGCTGCGGGCGGTGGGCATCGTCCGCGACAACGACAAGCGCCCCGCCATCGCCGTCGGCGACGCCACCGCCAACGAAGGCGAGGCCCTGATCCTGCCGATCACCTTGAACCCGGCGCCCGCCGTGCCGGTGCGCCTCGAGTGGCGGGTGCGCGCGCCGGATATGCACGGCGCTACCCGCGGCATGGACTACACCGGCGCGGAGAGCGGCCAGCTCACCTTCAACGCGGGCGAGTCGAGCAAGAACCTCGAATTTCCCACCATCGACGACAGCATCGACGAGCCCACCGAGACCTTCGAGGTGGCGCTGGTCGTCCTGCGCGACGAGGAGCCGCTGTTCTTCACGAGCCAGCGGGACAGCGAGAAGGCCGACATTCTCGCCCCGCTCACCGCCACCGCCACCATTCTCGACAACGACACGCCGACCCTCAGCATCGACGATGCACAGGTCAGGGAGGGCGGCAAGCCGGTGGCGTTCACGGTGCGGCTTTCCAGCCCGCGCACCTATCCGGTGGAGGTGGAGTTCAGCACCAAGGATGGCGGCGGGCCCAAGATACCGACGCAAACCGGCAGATTCGTTCCGAACACCGCCCTGGGCGCAGGCCCGGCACAGGATTACGAAGGCCTCGCCACGCCGCGCACGGTGCGTTTCGAGCCGGGAACGACGCAAGTGAAGCTGCCGTCGATCCGGGTAGTGGATGATGATGCAGAAGAGAATTCGGAATATTTTCAGGGCGTCATCGCCTTCAAGTCCGGCGGCGCCGACCCCGAGGCGACCATCGCCAAGGGCGTCGGCCTCGCCAAGATCCGCGACAACGACAGCACGCGCTACTGGATCGCGAACAAGGACACCACCATTCGCGAAGGGCGGTCGGTGCGCATCCGGGTCAAGCGCGACCGCACCGAGTTCAGGGCGTCGGGCCTGTTCGGCTGTCTCCTGCCGACGGGGCGCCATGATGAGCGCGGCCACGCCGGAATGCTGAGCAGGGCGGCTCCCGCTCCCAGCGGACAAATCGACGTCTTCATCGAACGCAAGAACAACCCGGTGAGTGCCTGCGGCCAAGCCACGGATGGGGCGACACCGGCCTTCTTCTCATTCGAGGTCGGCGAGGACGAGGCGAGCTTCTGGGTCAGCACCGTCGATGACCGCCGCAAGGAGCCGGACGAGACCTTCATCGTCTGGTTCGACCCCACCTCGGCCAAAGCGGGCGACGAAAACTCCAAAACGATCGCAACCCTGGCGCGGCAGACGGACCAGGTCGAGGCCCAAACGGTCTTCACGATTCTGGACGACGACGACATCCACCGCTTCCGGGTGGTCAGCGCCAACTCGCCCTGGGAAGGGGAGGACGCGCACTTCGACATTTACGTGGACAGCGACGAGGGCCTGGCGGCGCTGAAAAAAGCCTCCGGCCCGTTCGCCGAAGTCAAGTTCGGCGCCGACTCGGACACCGCGAAGAGCAACACTCACTACACGCCGGGCAGCAACCAACGCTTCTTCAACCCGTCGGCGGCGACCAGCAAGTCCGAGCCGGTGGGCCGAATCAGCGTCCCCACCTTCGCCGACGATGTGCTTGACGGCGACAAGACCCTGACGCTCTCCATTGCCGAGCTGTTTGCCGGCGTTTCCACGGTTCTGCCCTTCCGGCCCGCCCCCGGCGGCGGCAGCGCCACCGCCACCATCCGCGACGACGAGGCGTATCACTTGTCCGTTCTCGACGCGGTGGGCGACGAGGGCGACGCCGCGGGCGTCAAAGTCACCTTGTCGAAGCCCGTCGAGCGGGACATCACGATCCGCTTCCGCACCAGGGAAGGCACCGCCGAGCCGCCCGGGGATTTCACCGCCTGCGCCGCCGGGGACGAGCGCTGCGCCCTCGTGATCCCGGCGGGCGAGACCGAGGCGCAGTTGCGCGTGCCCACCACCGAAGACGCCGTCCCCGAGGAAACCGAACAGTTCAGAGTCGTCATCGCCGAAGTCGATTTCGCCGACATCATCATCGACCGGCGCGCCGCCGTTGTGAAGATCCGCGACGACGACGCCCGGCAGGTGGCGATTTCGGGCCTTGCCGACGCCAGCGCGCCGGAGAACAGCGCGTGGACCTCGCCCACCCCGGTCTGGACCGGCACCCCCGACGGCGGCGTGGCTTGGACCGTCGAAGGCGACGACGCCGCGCGCTTCACCATCGATCCGGACACTGGCGAGCTGACGCTGCCCGCGCAGAACTTCGAGGCGCCCGCCGACCGAGATGGCGACAACGTGTACGACATCGCCGTGCGCGTCACCGACGAGGACGGCAACACCGCCGCGGTCGCGCTGTCGGTGACGGTGACCGACGTCGTGTACGGACAGATCGACGTGAACGCCGGCGTTCCCTGGACCGGGCGCGCCATTGCCGGCGAAGGCGCGCCGGTGCGCGCGAGCTTCGCCTACAAGCCCTACGGCACCCAGGGGGATGTGGCCGGGCGGCCCGGCTCGGTGGCGCTGCGCTGGGCCCTCGGCGGGCTCGGCGGCGCGGGCGCGGCGAGCGCGGGCGACCTCGCCCTCTCCGGCGCGGGCGGCCCCGAAAGCCTGCAATACAAGGCAGGCGCCGCCTCGCTCGTGGAGCTCGCGCGGACGCTCGCCGACGCCATCGACGAGCCGGCGGTCGAGACCTTCCGCGTCGAGCTGCGCGCCGACAACGACGACGTGGTCTTCCACGATGCGGTCTCCGGCGCCTCCACCACCACGCCCAGCCTGAACCTCGACTTCGGCATCAGGGACGGCTTTGCCCCGGCCCTCGTGATCAATCGCCAATCCCTGCGCGTCCAGGAGAGCGACATCGCATCAACGCGCGCCAGGGAGAACGAGCAGACCTACCGGGTGAAGCTCAATTTCGCGCCGGTTACCGATGCGACAGTGGCGATGAGCCTGCCGCCGGAGACGACGCGCATCGCCCTCGACAAGTCCTCGCTCACCTTCACCTCGGCCAACTGGAGCGCGTGGCAGACGGTCAAGGTCCGCGCGGTGGACGACAGCATCGAGAACGATCCGCCGGTTGAGGAAATCACGATCGGCCACAGCGTCACGGGCGCCGGCGGCCTCGGCGTGGCGGCTGGCAGCGTGGCCGTGAGCGTGTACGACGACGACGCGCCGAACGTCATCAGCATCGACTCGCCCTCGGTCACCGAAGGCGACAGCGGCGACACGGACATCACCTGGAGCGTGACGCTGCAGCGGCCAGCGCGCGAAAACATCGTATTGTTCGCCGGCACGAATAGTGGGGATCGGGGCACCACGATATGGCATTCCAGTGGAGGCAAGCTCGATCACAGGTTTGGCTTTCGTCCCAAGGTCGTCAACTTCAATGTTGGTGACTCCCGCAAGACGTTCGGCACGAAGGTCATCGGCGATGTCCGGCATGAGGGCGACGAGACCATCAAGCTCCAGGTAACCGTCAGGCACCTTGGCGACGGCTCCCCGTTCGCGCCCGGCATCAGGCATCCCGCGCCCCAAAACCCCCAGACGGGCTATGCCTATGCCCTCGTGACCGGCGAGATCGCCGACGATGACGATGCGCCCGACGGCATCGCGTTCACCCTGACGCCCTCCGAGACCAAGGGGAATCTCGGCGACACCGCCACCAGCACCCGCGAGGACCGGGGCACACGGTCGCTGACCGCGCAGGCGGTGGTGCTCGGCGACACCACCTACGGCGAGGACAAGACCGTCACGATCACCGTCGGCGCGGACGGCGACAGCGCGGTGGCGGGAACGGATTACACGGCCATCGATCCCATCGAGATCACCATCGACGAAGGCGAGGCGTCGGCGTCCGCCGCGATCAGCCTGTCGATCACGGACGACACCCTCGACGAGGCCGACGAAGCCATCACCTTCACCCCCGAGGCTGACGACAGCGGCATCGACATCGCCGCGGCCACCCACACCATCACCGACGACGACGATGCCCCGACGGTCTCGGTCGGCGACGCCACCGCCGTCACCGAGGGCGACGACCCCGAGACGACCACGGACATGACCTTCACCGTGACGCTCTCCGCGGCGAGCGGTCGGGACGTGACCGTGCCCTATACGCTCACCGGCACCGCGACGGCGGATGACGACTACGACGATCCCGCCACCAAGTCGATGACCATCGCCGCCGGCGCCACCACCGCCGACATCACCATCGCGGTCACCGGCGACGAGGTGGACGAGCCCAACGAGACGGTCGTCGTGACGCTCGGCAGCCCGACCAACGCCGCCGTCTCCACCGCCGAGGGCGCCGGCACCGCCACCGGCACCATCGCCGACGATGACACGGCCACGCTCTCCATCGCCGACGCCGCGGCCACCGAGGGCGCGGCGGCGACCTTCACCGTGACGCTCTCCACGCCAAGCGCCTCGTCGGTCACCGTCACCGCGACGACCTCCGAAGACACCGCCACCGACCCCGAGGACTACACGCACAAGACCGAAGCGCTCACCTTCGCCGCCGGAGAGACGAGCCGGGACTTCACGGTCGCCATCGCGAGCGACACGCTCGCCGAGCTCGACGAGACCTTCACCGTGACGCTCTCGGGCGCCACCGGCGCGGCCATCGCCGACGCCACCGCCACCGGCACCATCACCGGCGCCGACGCGCTGCTCGCCGTCGCCGACGCCAGCGCCGCCGAGGGCGAGGCCGTCACCTTCACCGTCACCCGCGCCGGCGACATCGCCAAGGCCGCCACCGTCCAATGGACCACCGGCGACGACACCACCGAAGGCGCGGTCAGGGCCACCGCCGGCGCCGACTACACCGCGCGCACGACGGCGCAGACGCTTGCCTTCAAGGCCGGGGAGTCCACCGCGACCCTCACCGTGGCCACCACCGAGGACGCCATCGACGAGCCCGACGAGACCTTCGCCGTGACGCTCGCAAGCCCCAGCGCGGGCACCGCCCTCGCCGACGCCGCCGCCATCGGCACCATCACCGACGACGACGACACCCCCACCGCGACGCTGCTGCTCACCCCCGCGACCATCAACGAGAGCGGCGCCACCAACGCCAGCACGGTGACGGCGAGCCTGAGCGCGGCGAGCAGCGAGGCGCTGACGCTGACGGTGTCGGCGGGCGCGGGCGTCACGTCGAGCGACAACAACACGCTCACCATCGCCGCCGGGGCCACCACGAGCACGGGCACGGTGACACTCACCGCAGACGACAACGCTGTGGATGCCGCCGACCTGAGCGTGACGGTCTCGGCGACGGCGAGCGGCGGCAACGGTGTGGCCAACCCGGCGAACCAGACCCTGACAGTGGCCGACGACGACATCCGCGGGGTGAGTGTGAGCGGCTCGGCGCTGACGCTGGCCGAGGCGGACAATGCCGCGACCGAGAACACGAAGGAGAACGAAGCCACCTACACCGTGGTCCTTGACTCCAAGCCCGCCGCTGGCACCGTGACGGTCGCGGTGAACAGCGCCGACACAAAGACGGCCACCGTTTCGCCGTCGAGTGTGACCTTCACCACCACCGACTGGAGCACGCCCAAGACCGTCACCGTCACCGCCGGCGACGACGACACGGACAACGCGAACGACAAGCGCACCGTGCGCATCACCCATACGGTCACGGCCGCCGGCGCCGGCAACGACTACGGCTCGGTGACCGCCGACCCCGTGACCGTCACGGTCAACGACGATGACAGCGCCCCGACGGTCTCCGTCGGCGACGCCACCGCCGTCACCGAGGGCGACGACCCCGAGACGACCACGGACATGACCTTCACCGTGACCCTGTCCGCGGCGAGCGGCAAGACCGTGACGGTGCCCTACGCGCTCTCGGGCACCGCCGAGGCGGACGACGACTACGACGACCCGGCCACCAAGTCGGTGACCATCGCCGCCGGACAGACGACCGGCACCATCGCCATCGCCGTCAAGGGCGACGAGACCGACGAGTCGAACGAGACGGTCATCGTCACCCTCGGCGCCCCCACCAACGCCACCGTCTCCACCACCGCCGGAGCAGGCACCGCCACCGGCACCATCACCGACGACGACGCGACGCCGACCGCGACCCTGGTGCTCACCCCCGCGACCATCGACGAGAGCGGCGCCACCAACGCCAGCGCGGTGACGGCGACCCTGAGCGCGGCGACGAGCGAGGCGCTGACGCTCACCGTGTCGGCAGGGGCGGGGGTGACGGTGAGCGCGAACAAGCTCCTGACCATCGCCGCCGGGGCGACGGCGAGCACCGGCACGGTGACGCTGACGGCGGTGGACAACGCCCGCGACAACGCCGACCTTGAGGTGGCGGTGTCGGCCACGAAGAGCGGCGGCAACGCGGTGGCGGCCCCGGACGCGGTCACGCTCACCGTCACCGACGACGACGGCGCCCCGACGGTCTCCGTCGGCGACGCCGCCGCCGTCACCGAGGGGGACGACCCCGAGGCCACCGCCAACATGACCTTCACCGTCACCTTGTCCGCGGCGAGCGGCAGGACCGTCACGGTGCCCTACGCGCTCACCGGCACCGCCGAGGCGGACGACGACTACGCGGACCCCGCCACCAAGTCGGTCACCATCACCGCCGGCGACACGGAAGCCGACATCACCATCGCCGTCAGGGGCGACGAGGTGGACGAGCCGAACGAGACGGTCATCGTGACGCTGGGCGCCCCCACCAACGCCACCGTCTCCAGCGCCGAGGGCGCTGGCGCCGGCACCGGCACCATCACCGACGACGACACGGCCACGCTCTCCATCGCCGACGCCGCCGCCGCCGAGGGCGCGACGGCGACCTTCACCGTGACGCTCTCGACGCCGAGCGCGTCACCGGTCACCGTCGCCGCGACGACATCGGAGGGCACCGCCACCGACCCGGAGGACTACACCCACAAGACCGAGGCGCTCACCTTCGCCGCCGGGGAGACGAGCAAGGACTTCACGGTCGCCATCGCGAGCGACACGCTCGCCGAGCTCGACGAGACCTTCACCGTGACGCTCTCGGGCGCCACCGGCGCCACCATCGCCGACGCCACCGCCACCGGCACCATCACCGGCGCCGACGCGCTGCTCGCCGTCGCCGACGCCAGCGCCGCCGAGGGCGAGGCCATCACCTTCACCGTCACCCGCACCGGCGACACCGCCAAGGCCGCCTCGGTGCAATGGACCACCGGCGACGACACGACGCAAGGCGCGGACAAGGCCGCCGCCGGCGCCGACTACACGGCGCAGGCCACCGCCGCGACGCTCAGCTTCAAGGCCGGGGAGTCCACCGCGACCTTCACCGTGGCGACGACCGAGGACGCCGTCGACGAGCCGAACGAGACCTTCGCCGTGACGCTCGCAAGCCCCAGCGCCGGCCTCGCCATCGCCGACGCCGCCGCCATCGGCACCATCACCGATGATGACGCCACGCCGACGGCACTGACGCTGACGGTGGACGCGGACACGGGTGCCAACGGCGTCCAGACCTCGGTCGCCGAGAACGGCGGGGCGAAGACCGCGCGCGTCACCGCGACCCTGGCCAGCGCCACGACCTTCGCCACGGCCACGACCGTGACGGTGGCGGTGGGCGCCGCCACCGACAGCGCCACCGAGGGCACCGACTACGCCGCTGTCGCCGACCTGACCATCACCATCGCCGCCGGGCAGTCGAGCGGCCAGGCGGACTTCACGCTGACGCCGACCCAGGACGCGCTCGCCGAGGGAACGGAGGCCATCAGCCTTGGCGGCACGGCGGCGGGGCTCACCGTGACCGGCGCGACGCTGACCCTCACCGACGACGACGACGCCCCGACCGGCGTCACGCTCTCGGTCTCGCCCGCCGCCGTCGGCGAGGGCGCGGGCGAGACCGAGGTCACGGTGACGGCGACGGTGAACGGCGCCACCCGCTACCCGGACGCGAAGACGGTGCGGGTCACCGTCGGCGGCGGCACCGCGACCGCCGGCACCGACTACGCCGCGGTGGCGGCCTTCGACATCACTATCGCCGCCGGGGCGGCGAGCGCGCAGGGGACGTTCGACCTCACCCCGACCGACGACGACGTGGACGAGGCCAACGAGACCATCGATGTCACCGGCGCCGCCACCGGGGTGACCGTGACCAAGGCCACCCTCAGCCTCACCGACGATGACACGCTCGGGGTGACGGTGACCCCGGCGTCCAAGGCGCTCACCCTCGCCGAGGCCGACAACGGCGACACCGACGCCAAGGAGAACGAGGCCACGTACACCGTCGTGCTCGACAGCCAGCCGACCGCCGACGTGACGGTGGCCATCACCAATCCGCGGAACTCGCCGGTGACGCTGGACAAGACCTCGCTCACCTTCACCACCGAGGACTGGAACACGGCCCGGACGGTCACTGTGACGGCGGCGGACGACGACATCGACAACGCGGGCGATGAGCGCGCCGCGACGCTCGCCCACGACGTCAGCGGCGGCGGCTACGGGCAGGCGCAGGACTTCGATGTTGCCATCACCGTTGCCGACGACGACGGCGCGCCGGACGGCATCGCGCTGTCGGTGAATCCCGCCTCGGTGGCGGAGAACGCGGCCGCGGCGGCCACCGTCACCGTGACGGCGACGGTGACGGGCGGCACCACCTACGCCGATGCGACCGCTCTCGCCATCACGGTGGGCGACAGCGCCGACAGCGCCGTCTCGGGCACCGACTATGCGGCGGTGAACGGCTTCAACATCAGCATACCGGCTGGCGCGGCGAGCGCCACGGGCACATTCGACCTCGACCCGACCGACGACGCCATCGCCGAGGGCGCCGAGACGCTCACCGTGTCCGGCGCCGCCGGCGACATCGCCGTGACCGATGCCACGGTCACCCTCACCGACGACGAGGGCACCCCCACCGCGACGCTGGTGCTCACCCCCGCGACCATCAACGAGAGCGGGGCGGACAACGCCAGCGCGGTGACGGCGACGCTGAGCGCGGCGAGCGGCGAGGCGCTGACGCTCACCGTGTCGGCGGGCGCGGGGGTAACGCCGAGCGACAACAAGACCCTGACCATCGCCGCCGGGGCCACCACGAGCACGGGCGCGGTGACGCTGACCGCCATCGACAACGACGTGGACGCCGCCGACCTCGAGGTGGCGGTGTCGGCGGCGGCGAGCGGCGGCAACGGCGTGGCGGCCCCGGCGTCGGTGACGCTGACGGTGGCCGACGACGACACCCGGGGCGTGACGGTGGCGGGCGCGCCGCTGACGCTGGATGAGGTTGACGACGGCACCACCGACAGCGTGGCCGAGAACGCGGGCAGCTACACGGTGGCGCTGATGAGCGAACCCACCGGCAGCGTGACGGTGGCCATCACCAACCCGCGGAACTCGCCGGTGACGCTGGACAAGACGACCCTCACCTTCACAACCGGCACTTGGGACACTGCCCAGACGGTCACCGTCACGGCGCTCGACGACGACCTCGACAACGCCGGCGACCAACGCACCGCGACGCTGGCCCACGCCGTCAGCGGCGGCGGCTACGGGGCGGCGGAGAACTTCGCCGTGTCCGTCACGGTGGCCGACGACGACGGGGCGCCGATGGTTTCGGTGGGCGACGCGGCGGCGGTCGCCGAGGGCGACGATCCCGACACCACCGCCGACATGACCTTCACCGTGACCCTCTCGGCGGCGAGCGGCAAGACCGTGACGGTGCCCTACGCGCTCTCGGGCAGCGCTACGGCGGACGACGACTACGACGACCCCGCCGCCAAGTCGGTGACCATCGCCGCCGGGCAGACGACCGGCACCATCACCATCCCTGTCAAGGGCGACGAGACCGACGAGCTCAACGAAACGGTTATCGTGACCTTGGGCAATCCGACCAACGCCACCGTCTCCACCACCGCCGGCGCCGGAACCGCCACCGGCACCATCACCGACGACGACGCCGCGGCCCTCTCCATCGCCGACGCCACCGCCGCCGAGGGCGCGACGGCGACCTTCACCGTGACGCTCTCGACGCCGAGCGCGTCACCGGTCACCGTCGCCGCGACGACATCGGAGGGCACCGCCACCGACCCGGAGGACTACACCCACAAGACCGAGGCGCTCACCTTCGCCGCCGGGGAGACGAGCAAGGACTTCACGGTCGCGATCAAGCGCGACACGCTCGCCGAGCTCGACGAGACCTTCACCGTGACGCTCTCGGGCGCCACCGGCGCCACCATCGCCGACGCCACCGCCACCGGCACCATCACCGGCGCCGACGCGCTGCTCGCCGTCGCCGACGCCAGCGCCGCCGAGGGCGAGGCCATCACCTTCACCGTCACCCGCACCGGCGACACCGCCAAGGCCGCCTCGGTGCAATGGACCACCGGCGACGACACGACGCAAGGCGCGGACAAGGCCGCCGCCGGCGCCGACTACACGGCGCAGGCCACCGCCGCGACGCTCAGCTTCAAGGCCGGGGAGTCCACCGCGACCTTCACCGTGGCGACGACCGAGGACGCCGTCGACGAGCCCGACGAGACCTTCGCCGTGACGCTCGCGAGCCCCAGCGCGGGCACCGCCATCGCCGACGGCGAGGCCACGGGCACGATCACCGACGACGACGGCGCGCCGACGGTCTCGGTGGCCAACGCCGCCGATGTCACCGAGGGCGACGACCCCGAGAAGACCACCGACATGACCTTCACCGTGACGCTCTCCGCGGCGAGCGGCAAGGCAGTGACAGTGCCCTACACGATCTCGGGCAGCGCGACGGCTGACGACGACTACGACGACCCCGCCGCCAAGTCGGTGACCATCGCCACCGGCCAGACGACCGCCGACATCGTCATCCCGGTCAAGGGCGACGAGACCGACGAAGCGAACGAGACGGTCATCGTCACCCTCGGCACACCGACCAACGCCACCATTGCCAGCACCGAGGGCGCGGGCACCGCCACCGGCACCATCACCGACGACGACACCCGGGGCGTGACGGTAGATCCGACATCCAAGGCGCTCACCCTGGCGGAGACCGACAACAGCGCCACCGAGAACGCCAAGGAGAACGAGGCCAGCTACACGGTGGCGCTGATGAGCGAGCCCACTGGCAGCGTGACGGTGGCCATCACCAACCCGCGGAACTCGCCGGTGGCGCTCGACAAGACCTCGCTGACCTTCACCGCCGCCACCTGGGACGACCCCCAGACGGTGACCGTCACGGCGGTCGACGACGCCATCGACAACACGGATGACAAGCGCGCCGCGACGCTGGCCCACGCCGTCAGCGGCGGCGGCTACGGGGCGGCGGAGAACTTCGATGTGGATGTGACGGTCACCGACGACGACGCCGCGCCCACCGCGCTGACGCTGACGGTGGACGCCGACACGGGAACGAACGGCGTCCAGACCTCGGTCGCCGAGGGCGGCGGGGCGAAGACCGCGCGCGTCACCGCGACCCTGGCCGGCGCCACCACCTTCGCCACGGCGACGACGGTGACGGTGGCGGTGGGCGCCGCCGCCGACAGCGCCACCGAAGGCACCGACTACGCCGCCGTCGCCGACCAGACCCTCACCATCGCCGCCGGGGAGCGGAGCGGCCAGGCGGAGTTCACGCTGACGCCGACCCAGGACGTGCTCGCCGAGGGCGCCGAGGCCATCAGCCTGGACGGCACGGCGGCGGGCCTCACCGTGACCGGGGCGACGCTCTCGCTCACCGACGACGACGCCGCCCCCACGGGCATCACGCTCTCGGTCTCGCCCGCCGCCGTCGGCGAGGGCGCGGGCGAGACCGAGGTCACGGTGACCGCGGCGGTGAACGGCGCCACCCGCTACCCGGAGGCGAAGACGGTGCGGGTGACGGTCGGCGGCGGCACCGCCACCGCCGGCGCCGACTACGCCGCGGTGTCGGCCTTCGACATCACCATCGCGGCCGGGGCGGCCAGCGGGGAGGCGGATTTCGACCTCACGCCGACCCAGGACACGGTGGCCGAGGGTGCCGAGACCATCGATGTCAGCGGCGCCTCCTCCGGCCTCACAGTGACCAAGGCCGAGGTGTCGATTACCGACGACGATGTGGCCCCCACCCTCGCTATTGCTGACGCGAGCGCCGCCGAGGGCGACGCTATCACCTTCACGGTGACGCGCTCTGGGGCGACTGGGGCGGCGGCGACGGTGCAGTGGGCGACAGCTGATGATCCCGCCGAGGGTGCGAAGCAGGCGACCGCCGGCACCGACTACACGGCGCAGGCCACTGCCGCGACGCTGTCCTTTGCCGCTGGCGACACCACGAAGACTTTCACCGTCGCCACCACTGAGGACACGATTGACGAGCCGAATGAGACCTTCGTGGTGAAGCTCACCGGGGCCAATGGTGCCACTGTCAGCGACGACACCGCCACGGGCACCATCACCGACGACGACGACGCGCCGACGGGCATCACGCTGTCGGTGGATCCGACCTCGGTGGCGGAGGACGCGGCCGCGGCGGCCACCGTCACCGTCACCGCGGCGGTGACGGGCGGCACCACCTATGCCGATGCGACCACGGTCACCGTCTCGGTCGGGGACAGCGCCGACAGCGCCGTCTCCGGCACCGACTACGCCGCAGTCCCGAACTTCACCATCACCATTCCGGCGGGCGCGGCGAGCGCGGAGGGCACGTTCAGCCTCGACCCGACCGACGACAGCCTCGCCGAGGGCGCCGAGACGCTGACGGTGTCCGGCGCCGCCGGCACCCTCGCCGTGACCGACGCCGAGGTCACCCTCGCCGACGACGAGGGCACGCCGACCGCGACCCTGGCGCTCGACCCCGCCACCATCGACGAGAGCGGCGCCACCAACGCGAGCGCGGTGACGGCGACCCTGAGCGCGGCGAGCAGCGCGGCGGTGACGCTCACCGTGTCGGCGGGGGCGGGGGTGACGGCGAGCACGAACAAGGTCCTGACCATCGCCGCCGGCCAGACCGCGAGCACCGGCGCGGTGACGCTGACCGCCATCGACAACGACGTGGACGCGGCCGACCTCGAGGTGACGGTCTCGGCCACCGCCGCGGGCGGCAACGGCGTGGCCAACCCCGCCGACGCGACCCTCACCATCACCGACGACGACGCCCGCGGCGTGACGGTGGCCGGCGCCCCGCTCACCCTGGCGGAGGCCGACGACGGCACCACCGACAGCGTGACCGAGAACGAGGGCAGCTACACGGTGGTGCTCGACAGCGAGCCCACGGGCACCGTGACGGTGGCCATCACCAACCCCGACGGCTCGCCGGTGACGCTCGACAAGACCTCGCTCACCTTCACCGCCGCCACCTGGGACGAGCCGCAGACGGTGACGGTGACGGCCACCGACGACAGCATCGACAACGCGGGCGACCGGCGCACCGCGACGCTCGCCCACGACGTCAGCGGCGGCGGCTACGGGGCGACGGAGGATTTCGAGGTGGCGGTCACGGTCACCGACGACGACGCGGCGCCGACGGCGCTGACGCTGACGGTGGACGCCGACACGGGAACGAACGGCGTCCAGACCTCGGTCGCCGAGGGCGGCGGGGCGAAGACCGCGCGCGTCACCGCGACCCTGGCCGGCGCCACCACCTTCGCCACGGCGACGACGGTGACGGTGGCGGTGGGCGCCGCCGCCGACAGCGCCACCGAAGGCACCGACTACGCCGCCGTCGCCGACCAGACCCTCACCATCGCCGCCGGGGAGCGGAGCGGCCAGGCGGAGTTCACGCTGACGCCGACCCAGGACGTGCTCGCCGAGGGCGCGGAGACCATCAGCCTGGACGGCACGGCGGCGGGGCTCACCGTGACCGATGCGTCGATTTCGCTCACCGACGACGACGCCGCCCCCACGGGCATCACGCTCTCGGTCTCGCCCGCCGCCGTCGGCGAGGGCGCGGGCGAGACCGAGGTCACGGTGACCGCGGCGGTGAACGGCGCCACCCGCTACCCGGAGGCGAAGACGGTGCGGGTGACGGTCGGCGGCGGCACCGCCACCGCCGGCACCGACTACGCCGCGGTGTCGGCCTTCGACATCACCATCGCGGCCGGGGCGGCCAGCGGGGAGGCGGATTTCGACCTCACGCCGACCCAGGACACGGTGGCCGAGGGTGCCGAGACCATCGATGTCAGCGGCGCCTCCTCCGGCCTCACAGTGACCAAGGCCGAGGTGTCGATTACCGACGACGATGTGGCCCCCACCCTCGCCATTGCTGACGCGAGCGCCGCCGAGGGCGACGCTATCACCTTCACGGTGACGCGCTCTGGGGCGACTGGGGCGGCGGCGACGGTGCAGTGGGCGACAGCTGATGATCCCGCCGAGGGTGCGAAGCAGGCGACCGCCGGCACCGACTACACGGCGCAGGCCACTGCCGCGACGCTGTCCTTTGCCGCTGGCGACACCACGAAGACTTTCACCGTCGCCACCACTGAGGACACGATTGACGAGCCGAATGAGACCTTCGTGGTGAAGCTCACCGGGGCCAATGGTGCCACTGTCAGCGACGACACCGCCACGGGCACCATCACCGACGACGACGACGCGCCGACGGGCATCACGCTGTCGGTGGATCCGACCTCGGTGGCGGAGGACGCGGCCGCGGCGGCCACCGTCACCGTCACCGCGGCGGTGACGGGCGGCACCACCTATGCCGATGCGACCACGGTCACCGTCTCGGTCGGGGACAGCGCCGACAGCGCCGTCTCCGGCACCGACTACGCCGCAGTCCCGAACTTCACCATCACCATTCCGGCGGGCGCGGCGAGCGCGGAGGGCACGTTCAGCCTCGACCCGACCGACGACAGCCTCGCCGAGGGCGCCGAGACGCTGACGGTGTCCGGCGCCTCGGGCACCCTCGATGTGACCGATGCCGAGCTCACCATCACCGACGCCGAGACCGCGCCGGGCATCACGCTCTCGGTCGCCCCGACCACCGCGGGCGAGGACGCCGCCGACACCACCGTCACCGTGACCGCCACGGTCAGCGGTGCCACCCGCTACGGGGCCGCCGAGGTGGTGACGGTCAGCGTCGGCGGCAGCGGCACCGCGACCTCCGGCACCGACTACGCGGCGGTCGAGGACTTCGACATCACCATCCCCGCGGGCGCCGCCACCGGCACCGCCACCTTCGACCTCAACCCCACCCCCGACGCCGTGTTCGAGGGCAACGAGACCGTCGGCATTGCCGGCACCGCCGCCTCCGGTGCCACCGTCACCGGCACCGAGGCGCTCACCATCACCGACGCCGAGACCGCGCCGACCGCGACGCTGGTGCTCACCCCCGCCACCATCGACGAGAGCGGCGCCACCAATGTCAGCACTGTGACGGCGACCCTGAGCGTGGCGACGAGCCAGGCGCTGACGCTCACCGTGTCGGCGGGGACGGGGGTGACGGTGAGCGACAACAAGGTGCTGACCATCGCCGCCGGGGAGACCGCGAGCACCGGCGTGGTGACGCTCACCGCCATCGACAACGAGGTGGACGCGGCCGACCTCAGCGTCACGGTCTCGGCCGCCGCGAGCGGCGACAGCGGCGTGGCCAACCCGGCGAGCCAGACCCTCACCATCACCGACGACGACACCCGGGGCGTGACAGTCAACCCGACGACATTAACCGTGCTTGAGGCGGACGATACAGAAACCAGCACCACGAAGGAGAACGAGGGCACTTACACGGTGGTGCTCGACAGCGAGCCTGCTGCTGGCACGGTGACGGTGGCGGTGGCGAGCGACGACAGCAAGATAGCCACTGTCTCGCCGGCTAGCTTGGCGTTCACCACCACCGACTGGAACACGCCGAAGACGGTGACGGTTACCGGGGTCAATGACGATACCGACAACGCGGGCGACAAGCGCACTGTACGCCTCACCCACACTGTGAGTGCCACCGGCGAGGGCAATGATTACGGCGCGGTGACCGCCGACCCGGTGACCGTCACGGTCACCGACGACGACGCCGCGCCCACCGCGCTGACGCTGACGGTGGACGCGGACACCGGGGCCGAGGGGGTGCAGACGTCCGTCGCCGAGGACGGCGGGGCGAAGACCGCGCGGGTGACCGCGACCCTGGCCGGCGCCACCACCTTCGCCACGGCGACGACGGTGACGGTGGCGGTGGGCGCCGCCGCCGACAGCGCCACCGAAGGCACCGACTACGCCGCCGTCGCCGACCAGACCCTCACCATCGCCGCCGGGGAGCGGAGCGGCCAGGCGGAGTTCACGCTGACGCCGACCCAGGACGTGCTCGCCGAGGGCGCCGAGGCCATCAGCCTGGACGGCACGGCGGCGGGCCTCACCGTGACCGGGGCGACGCTCTCGCTCACCGACGACGACGCCGCCCCCACGGGCATCACGCTCTCGGTCTCGCCCGCCGCCGTCGGCGAGGGCGCGGGCGAGACCGAGGTCACGGTGACCGCGGCGGTGAACGGCGCCACCCGCTACCCGGAGGCGAAGACGGTGCGGGTGACGGTCGGCGGCGGCACCGCCACCGCCGGCGCCGACTACGCCGCGGTGTCGGCCTTCGACATCACCATCGCGGCCGGGGCGGCCAGCGGGGAGGCGGATTTCGACCTCACGCCGACCCAGGACACGGTGGCCGAGGGTGCCGAGACCATCGATGTCAGCGGCGCCTCCTCCGGCCTCACAGTGACCAAGGCCGAGGTGTCGATTACCGACGACGATGTGGCCCCCACCCTCGCCATTGCTGACGCGAGCGCCGCCGAGGGCGACGCTATCACCTTCACGGTGACGCGCTCTGGGGCGACTGGGGCGGCGGCGACGGTGCAGTGGGCGACAGCTGATGATCCCGCCGAGGGTGCGAAGCAGGCGACCGCCGGCACCGACTACACGGCGCAGGCCACTGCCGCGACGCTGTCCTTTGCCGCTGGCGACACCACGAAGACTTTCACCGTCGCCACCACTGAGGACACGATTGACGAGCCGAATGAGACCTTCCTGGTCAAGCTCACTGGCGCCACTGGCGCCACCGTCACCGATGATGAGGCCGTGGGCACGATTACCGACGACGATGACGCGCCGACTGGCATCACGCTGTCGGTCAATCCCGCCTCGGTGGCGGAGGACGCGGCCGCGGCGGCCACCGTCACCGTGACGGCGACGGTGACGGGCGGCACCACCTACGCGGCGGCAACCGCGGTTGCGGTGACGGTGGGCGACAGCGCCGACAGCGCCGTCTCGGGCACCGACTACGCGGCGGTGAACGGCTTCAGCATCAGCATACCGGCGGGCGCGGCGAGCGCGGAGGGCACGTTCAACCTCGACCCGGCCGACGACAGCCTCGCCGAGGGCGCCGAGACGCTCACCGTCGCCGGCACCGCCGGCACCCTCGACGTGACCGACGCCGAGGTCACCCTCACCGACGACGACGCGGCCCCGACCGCGCTGACGCTGACGGTGGATGCCGACACCGGCACCGAGGGCGTGCAGACGTCCCTCGCCGAGGATGGCGGGGCGAAAACGGTGCGGGTGACGGCGACCCTGACGGACACCGCGACCTTCACCAAGGCGACAACGGTGACAGTGGCGGTGGGCGCCGCCGCCGACAGCGCCCGGGAGGGTGCGGACTATGCCGCCGTCGCCGACCAGACCATCACCATTGCTGCCGGACAGTCAAGCGGCACCGCCACTTTCACGCTGACACCCACCCAGGACACCACATGGGAGGGCGCCGAGAGCATCAGTTTGGAGGGTGCGGCGGCGGGCCTCACCGTGACCGGCGCCGCCATCGCGCTCACCGACGACGAAACTGTGCCCGCGGCGAGCCTTGTTCTCACCCCGCCCACCATCGCCGAGGGTGCCCGCGCCACCGTGACCGCCATGCTTTCGGGGGCATCGAGCGCGGCGGTGACGCTCACCGTTGCCGCCGCGCCCGGTACCGGCGCTGCGGCGGCGGACTTCAGCCTCGCCGGCACCACCCTGACCATCGCCGCCGGGGACACCGCCTCCACGGGCACAGTCACCATTACCGCCACCGACGACGCGGTGGACGATGCTGGCAAGCAGGTCACCGTCTCCGCCACCGCCAGCGGCGGCAACGGCGTCGCCGCCCCGGCCGACGCCACCCTGACCATCACCGACGACGACGAGGCGCCGTCGCTGTCCATCGACAGCCCGAGCGTCGCCGAAGGAAACAGCGGCACGGCGGCGCTCACGTTCACGGTGACCTTGGGCGCGGCGAGCGGCCGGACGGTCACGGTGGACTACGCCGATGCCGGCACCGGCACGGCGACTTCGGGCGACGACTACGCCGCCGTTACCGCCGGCACGCTCACCTTCGCCGCCGGCGAGACGAGCAAGACTATTGACGTCACCGTCAATGGCGACACGACGGACGAGGCCAACGAGACGGTGGTTCTGCGCCTGTCGAACCCGTCCAACGCGACCATCGCGGCGGCGGACGGCACCGGCGTCATCACCGACGACGACGGCACGCCGACGGCGACGCTAGTGCTCACCCCCGCCACCATCAACGAGGGCGGCCAAGGCAATGCAAGCAAGGTGACGGCGACGCTGATCGGCGCGACCAGCGAGGCGCTGACGCTGACGGTGTCGGCGGGCGCGGGGGTGACGCCGAGCGGCAACAAGACACTCACCATCGCCGCCGGGGAGACCAAGAGCACGGGCACGGTCACCCTCACCGCCATTGACAACGACGTGGACGCCGCCGACCTCGAAGTGGCGGTCTCGGCGGCGGCCAGCGGCGGCAACGGCATCGGCAACCCGGCCAGCCAGACGCTGACCATCACCGACGACGACACCCGCGGGGTGACGGTCAATCCGACCGCCCTCACCATGCGCGAGTCCGACGACCCGCAGACCGACAGCGTCAAGGAGCACGAGGGCGCCTACACCGTCGTGCTCACCAGCCGTCCGACGGCCAGCGTGGTCATCGACCTCTCGGCGGGGGACAGCCCGCCGGTGACGCTCGACAAGACCCGCCTCACCTTCGCTCCGGCGGACTGGAGCAAGGCGCAGACAGTGACCGTGACGGCGGTGGACGATGCCATCGACAACGCGGACGACAAGCGCACCGCCAGCATCGCGCACACAATCACCGCGGGCAGTGGCGACTACGCTTCGGTGACCGTGGCGCCGGTGGCCGTGACGGTGACCGACGACGATGCGCCCATTCTGTCAATCAACGCGCCGAGCGTGGCCGAGGGCGACAGCGGCACGGCCAACCTGGACTTCATCGTGACCCTGAGCCGGGCGGGCGCCAGGCCGGTCACGGTAATTTGCGCCGATGCCGGCACCGGCACCGCCACGTCAATCACCGACTACGACGCCATCCCCCTCGCCACGCTGACCTTCGAACCGGGCGAGACCGAGAAGACCGTACGGGTGGCTGTGCGGGGCGACACCGCGGATGAGGAAGACGAGACCGTCTTGATGCGCCTTTCCAAACCGGTCAACGCCGTTTTCTCGGACGGCGCAACCATGCTTGACGGCATCGGCACCATCACCGACGACGACGCCCTGCAGAGCGAAAGCCTCATCGACTCGACCGGCCTCACTATCTCGGTGGACGATGCCGAAGGCCCCGAAGGCGACTGGCTGGAGTTCCGGGTGCATCTGTCGCAGCCGTCGCCGGGTGGCGTGGCGGTGAAGTACCGCACCACTTCCGGGGAGGCCTGGGGCTTGAGGGTGCCTCGGGACGACGGGGTGAACTGGGACGAAAGGGACTACGACACCGTCGACGGCATCCTGCGTTTCGACGCAGGCGAGCAGGAGAAGATCGTGCGGGTATGGGCACGCGCCGACGACGGGCATTACGATCCCGGCGAGACCTTCTTCTTTGACATCTACGACCCCGTGGGCGCGCCGCTCGCCAATCCCAACAACGAATATCCGCTGCCGCTCGCGCCGGAGGTCATGGGCCGGGTGGGCATCAACTCGGCGGACGGGAAATTGGTCTGGGCGAGCAGCCGCATGAGCCGGGCCATCGGCACCATCACCGGCGAAATGCCCGACCCGCTCGAGGTGTCGATCAGCGTAAACAGGGATGTGGTCACCGAAGGCGACGACTACACGATCGTACGGGTGACGGCCACCGCGCCCTACGGCGCGCGCCGTTCCATCCGCATTCCGCTGACGTGCGGCGGCGGCAGCGCCGAGGCGGACGACTTCGTCTGCCCCACGGGACTGACCATTCATCATGGCGAAGCCTACGGACAAGCGGGCTTCGAGATCCGCCAGGACGACGACACCGACGACGAGACCTTCACGATCGCCATCAGCGAACCGTTGACCACCGACGCTGCTGGCACGAATGCCACGTTCGTCCGCGGCGCCGTCGCCTCGGTCGATCTGACCGTGCTCGACGATGACGCGCCGGAAGCGCCGGACGCCGAGCCGCCACCGAACGTTGATCCGGCGCTGATCGCGAACGTGCGGTCCTACGCCGAAGAGATTTCCAACGGGGTCGAGCACATGGAGCGCTGGCGGCGCGCGCTGTACGCGCTGACCGGCGGGAATGAGGGCGTCGCCCCGCCCATGACCGCCTTTGAGGCGCAGAGCCATGCGGACAAGGGATGGAGCCGTTGGGTTCCCGTGGCTGCCGCGCTCCAAAGGATTGAGGCTGGCGGCGGCAGTCCCTATGACGGGCTGGCCGTGTCGATCGCCGACGCCAGCGCGCAGGAAGGCACGGAGGACCTTTGGTTCGAGATCACGCTGAACCGGCCGGCGCCGGGTCCGGTGACGTTCAACGCGGAATCCGAATCGGGCACCGCGCGCTCGCCCAACGACTACCAATACCTGGGCAGGAGGGAGATCCGGTTCGAACGGGGCCAGCGGATGCACCGGCTGCCAGTGTGGGTGCATGACGACGACATCGACGAGGGCAGTGAGACGATGACCGTGGTGTTGTCCAATCTCCAGCCCGCCGGAGTCGCGTTCGCCCGGGACCGGGCGACCGGCACCATCAAGAATTCGGATCCGCTGCCGGCGGCCTGGCTGGCGCGCTTCGGGCGCACCGTCGCCGATCAGACCATCGACAGCGTGGGTGGACGGCTGCGCGCTTCCCGCGAACCCGGTTTGGATGGAACCCTGCCGAGGCCCGATGGCGGCGGTCATGGCGCGGGAGGGCCTTATGGCGGAGCTGTTGGCGGTGTAACCGTCGGCGGCGGACTTGGGGCCGGCAGCCCGCGGGGAAGCGCCGCAGCGGCTGGCCTTCCGCGCGGTGGAACCAGCCCGGTCGCGGTCCCGTCCGGCGGCAACGGTCCCATTGCCGCCGCGCCGCCGGGGTTGTCCGCCGCCGCCGGATATCCGGCGGCGCCGCTCTTCCCGCCCGGGGGCTTTGGTGGCCCCGGAGGTTCCGCCCCGCCGGGTCTTTCCCAAGGCGGCTTCGGCCCCGGTCCCGCCGGCGAAGACCTGTCCCAAGGCATGGCGCTGCTGCGGCAGATCGCCACCGGGTCGTTCACCCACACCCGCGAGGCCGATGAGTCCGGCGGCATCCTCGCCTCCTGGGGCAGGGGCGCGATGTCGCGCTTCACCGGCCGGGATGGCGGCCTCGACCTTGACGGCGGGGCGCTGACGATGAGTCTGGGCGCGGACTACGCGCGCGATGGCTGGCTGGCCGGGGCGGGGCTGCAGCATTCGATCGGTTTCGGCGACTGGAGGGGCGAGTCCGCAGGCGCGGTAGAGGCGGCGCTGACTTCGGTGGCGCCCTACGCCGCCTGGTCGCCGACCGGGCACCTGGAGTTCTGGGGCGCCGCGGGCCTCGGCCGCGGTTCGCTCTCGCTCGCCCTCGAGGGTGATGGGGATGCGCGGGAGCGGATCGAAACCGGCCTGGGTTGGCGCATGGCCGCAGCGGGGGTCCGGGGCGAACTGTCCGGCGCCGAAGCCGGCCGGCGTTTCGAACTGGCGGTGGTGGCCGACGCGATGTGGTCGCAGACATCCTCGGACCGCGCCGCCGGATTGGTCGCCTCTAGTTCCGCCGTCGACCGGCTGCGGCTGGGTTTGGAGGGAAGCTGGCGGGTGTCGCTGGCGGGCGGGGGCAGCTTGGCGCCGCGGTTCGAGTTCGGCGTGCGCCGGGACGGCGGCGACGCCGAGACCGGCGGCGGGCTGTATGCCAGCGGCGGCTTGGCCTGGACCGACCCGGGGCTGGGCGTCTCGCTCGATGTCGAGGGTCAGACGCTGCTCGCCCACGAGGCCGATGGTTTTGGGGAATGGGGCCTGTCGGCCTCGGTCGATTTCGATCCGCGGCCGGACACCGAGCGCGGCTTGGCGGTCTCGCTGCGGCGGGACGTCGGCGCCCGCGCCAGCGGCGGGATGCGCGAGCTGTTCTCGCCGCGGGCGCTGCCCTTCGGCGGGTCGGCGGCGGGTTTCAGTGCGGGCGCCAGCGGCGGCTGGGAGGCCGAGGCGGGTTACGGTCTGCCGATCTTCGACGAGCGTTTCACCGCGGTGCCGAAGCTGAGCTACCGCTTCACCTCCGGCGGCCGCGAGTACGGCCTGGGCTGGGGGCTGACGCCCGCCGGGCGCGGCCCCGACTTGACGCTGGGCTTGCTGGCCACCCGCCGCGAAAGCGGCACGGCCCCGCCCGAGGACGGATTCGCGCTGGACGTCCAGTGGCGCTGGTGACAACAAGCAACGCTTCGCGCAGAATGGCGGGAATGGATGCTTTGCGTGGAAGCGGGACAGCCGGCCGGGTGGCTGGTCTCTACAGCGGACTGGTTTTTGGCAGGCCTTGGCTGGTGGTCGCCGCCGCGGCCGCGGTCGTCGCCAGCTTCGCCTGGTTCGCCCAATACTTCCGGCTCGACGCCTCCGCCGATTCCCTTCTGCTTGAGGACGACCCGGACCTGGCCTACTTCCGCGAAGTCGAAAGCCGCTACGGCATGCGCGAGATCGTCTATGTCGCCTACATTCCCCACAGTGAGTTGTTCACCTCGGAGGAACTCGGCAAGCTCGAACGGCTGCGCCAGGAACTGCTCGCCATCGGGCGGGTGCAAAGCATCGACAGCATCCTCAACGTGCCGGTTTTCGGCGACACGCCGCTGACCGGGGTTTCCGAGAACTACCAGACCCTGCTCGATGCGGACATCGATCTCGCCGCCGCCCGGGCGGAGGTTCTGGTCAATCCGATTTACCGCGACGCCCTGGTCAGCCCGGATGGCGGCGCCGCCGGGCTGCAAATCAATCTGGCCATTGACGAAACCGCCCGCGGTCTCGTCAGCCGCCGGGGGGAATTGCGCCAACAGCGCCGGGGTGGCGAACTCGATGCCGCGGCCGCGGCCGAGCTGCGGGAAGTCGAAGCCGCCTGGGCCGAGTACAGCGTCGTGGCCAACGCGAGGCAGAGCGAGCTGATCGCCGACATCCGCGCAAGCCTCGACCGCTACCGCGACGGCGCCACCATCCACCTCAGCGGCGCGCCGATGATCGCCGACGACCTGATCACCTTCGTCCGCGGCGACCTCAGCAATTTCAGCATCGCCGTGCTCGCGCTCATCATCGTCGCCCTCGGCCTGATTTTCCGCCAATTCCGCTTCATCGCGATTCCGCTGCTGTGCTGCGCGGCGACGGGAACGATCATGGTCGGCACCCTCGGCCTGATGGACTGGCGGGTGACCGTGGTCTCGTCGAACTTCATCTCCCTGCTGCTGATCATCACCATTTCGCTCACCGTGCATCTGACCGTGCGCTACCGCGAGCTGCGCGCCAGCCGCCGCCACAGCCGCCATGGCAAGCTGCTGCGCCACGCGGTGCTGAGCATGTTCCGGCCCTGCCTGTACACCGCGCTGACCACCATCGTCGCTTTCGGCTCGCTCATCGTCAGCGGGATTCTGCCCATCATCACCTTCGGCTGGATGATGATGATGGGGGTCGCCACCGCGCTGCTCACCGTCTTCGCGCTGTTTCCGGCGATCATGTCCATATTGCCCGCGGACCGCGGCCGGCTCTCAGGCGATCTGCGGCTCAACCTGACTTCGGCGCTGGCGCGGCTCACCGACCGGCTCGGCGGCTGGGTGTTCGTGGTTTACGCGCTGATTCTCGCCGTCGGCGTCACCGGCCTGACCCGGCTGCGGGTCGAGAACAGCTTCATCGACTATTTCCGCGAGAGCACCGAAATCCGCCAGGGCATGAGCCTGATCGACGAACAACTCGGCGGCACGCTTTCCTTCGACGCCATCGTGACCCTGCCCCAAGCGGAAACAGCGTTCCAGGACGATTTCGACGATGGCTTCGGTTTCGGCGGCGGGGAAGAATCCAGCGACGCCTACTGGTTCACCGCCCCGCGCATGAACCAGGTCAAGGCGATGCACGAATTCCTCGACGCCGACCCCTACACCGGCAAGGTGCTTTCCCTCGGCTCGGTGGTCCAGCTCGCCGAGCGGCTCAACGGCAACGAACCAGTCGACGGCCTGCTGTGGGCGGTGCTCTACAACCGCTTTCCCGCCGCCCTGCGCGATGTGGTGCTCAACCCCTTCGTGCGGGTGGCGGACAACGAACTGCGCTTCAACGTGCGGGTGCGCGAATCCGCCCCGGATCTGAACCGCGATGAACTGCTGCGGCGGATCGAAACCGGCCTCGAGGAGCAGTTCGGCCTGGCCCCCGAGCAGGTGCGGCTGACCGGCCTGCTGGTGATGTACAACAACGTGCTGCAAAGCCTGTTCCAGTCGCAGATTCTGACCCTCGGCGTGGTCATGCTCGCCATCATGGCGATGTTTCTGGTTTTGTTCCGCTCGCTGCCGATAGCCCTGTTATGCATCATCCCCAACGCCATTGCCGCCGCGCTCGTGCTTGGCATCATGGGCTGGCTCGACATCCCGCTCGACATCATGACGATCACCATCGCCGCGGTTTCGGTGGGCATTGGCGTCGACAACACGATCCACTACATGCACCGCTTCCGGCGCGAGTTTCCCCGGTTTGGCAACTACCGCGCAACGATGCATTTCTGCCACGACAGCATCGGCCGGGCGATGTATTTCACCTCGATGACGATTGTGGCCGGCTTTTCGATCCTGGTCCTGTCGAACTTCATCCCCACCGGGATTTTCGGCCTGCTGACGAGCCTGGCGATGCTCGTCGCCCTGACCGGCTCCCTGACCCTGCTGCCCCAGTTGCTGGCGACTTTCAAACCGCTGGGCCCGGAAACCGCATGATCCAAAACGCTTCCCGCCGCGCGCGGCCCGCCAGGTGGCGGCGATTCGAAGCCGCTGGTCAATTATCGGTTCTCAAGTTGTGCGCGGCCTTCCTGTGCCTGCCGCTGCTTGCCGGCTGCGGCGAGAGCGAAACCGCCCCGGATGTCTCGGTGCCCGCGTTGTACCCGCAGACACCGGAATGGATCGTCGCCGGTTTCCAGAGCGATCCCGCCGCTCTGCGCCGGGGCCAGGAGCTGTTCCTGGGTTCCTGCGTCAGTTTTTGCCACGGCCTGATCGGGGAGGAGCCCGTTCAAGAGGCGGACGCGCTGTTCCTGTTCGATTGCCACTGGGAGCACGCCGGCGACAACGCCGGCATCTTCCGCATCATCAAGCAAGGCATTCCCGATACCCGCATGGTGGGATTTGGCGATAATTTTCCCGAGGGCGACGCGGATGTGTGGAAGATCATCGCCTGGATTCGTCAAAGCCAGGGCCGCTGCTGACGGCCAACCCGGGCCAAGCCAAAGTCATCGAAAGCGTCGGCGGGGTTCCGGTCAGTTGTCCGCTTTGCGGAAAGTCGCTTGGCGGTTCCGGGAGAGGACGCAGACCACCATGTAATCGGGCAGGCAACTGCGGGCGAAGACCACAGCGGTGGCCGCATCTTGCAGCCGCGCTTCGATGATTCCCGAAACCCCGGCGTAATCGACCTCGATTTCGAGCACCGATCCGGCCACCCTGCCGTTGCCGGCGCTCCACTCAAAGCCGAGCGATTCGAGTTGCCGCAATTCAACACGGCCCCCGGCCACGGTGATTTCAACCGAAAACAGTGTGCCTTCGGCTGTCCATACGCCATTCCAGGATGGCGAATAATCCGCTTCCCCGGCATCGGCCGCCGTTGTGGCCGCCTTTGTGAGCAAGCCGAACAACAGGACCAGCGCCGGGATTCTCATGGCGGCCCCAGGCCAACGCCGAAAAGGTGGCCGTGGAAGACGAACAGCACAGCGTAAAGCACTGAGCCGAGCAGGGCGTAGACCAGATCCAGGGCCAGCATGAGCCGGTTCGACCGCGGCGCCGGAACCCGCTGCCACAGGCTGCAATACTTGACGATGCCCCAGAGCGTGAAGCCGCCGAACAGCAGCATCGAGGCGAGATCGCCATTGGCCCACAGGTGCGCGGCGCCCCACAGGACCACGGCGAACAACATGGGGTTGCGGAGCTTGTGGCGGGTCCAGGATACCGGGCCGGAGCCGGCGAGAATCAACCAGAACACCGGCAGCATGATGTAATTGGAAATCTGCCGCAACTCGAACGGCGGCGCCCAGACCATGACAAAGGGCGCCATCGATTTGCCCCAGACGATCAGCCCAAGGCCGAGCAGAGAAACAAGGCTGTATGCGCCTTTCCAGGCGCCTTCGGAGGGAAGACGCGCCGCAAGCGAATCCCGCAGGCCAATCTCGCGCAGGGAATGGGGCAGAAAGAACAGAATCAATCCGGCAACCAGAACCGCCATACCAACACTTCCGCCAGGGCGCCTCCATTCGGGAGCGGCCATTGTAGCACGCGCGTTTTCCCGGTTTCCCCGGACGGAGCGATCTCTTCGTTTGAGCCCCGGTCGCTTTCCGTCGGTAATCGGATTCCTTCCCGGCTAGCGCCGGGCCCCTTCCGCTCACCGCCGCGCTCCCTCGGTGCCAAATTCAGCTGCGGGGCTGCGTAGGGCGCAATAAGCGAAGCGAGACTGTGAAAGTATCGGATGTTCGCCGCTTGGATTTCACCTGTGGGAGTGGCTGCTTGGAGTCCCGGATCGGACAAATTGAATCCTGCGGAATTTCGATGGGACACCCATGTTGCCAGCCGATTTTGACATCGCGGGGTGCCTCACATTTAATGTGGCGGGGGATGGCGGGGGGCGGGAGTGAGGCGGATATGAGATTCTGGCGGGTTTTGGGATGGCTGCCGGTTTTCGCCCTCGGCGGCTGCGGGGAACCGCCCTTGCAGGCTTTCGGGCAGCTTGAATCCGACCGGGTTGAAGTTGTTGCCGAATCGAACGAAGCCATTGTTGAAATCGTTACGCTTGAAGGCAGTGCGCTCGCCGCCGGGGCGCCGATTCTGCGCCAGGACGCGGCCCGGCTCGACATCCGCATCCGCGAGGCCGGGGCCAGTATCGCCCGCATCGAGGCTCTGCTCGCGGAGCAAACCAACGGCCCGCGGATTGAAACCATCGAAGCGGCCCGCGCCAGCCTCCACGAGGCCGAGATCGACCGCGACTTCCGCGAGCGCGAACTCAGCCGACTCGCCGGGCTGCGCGAGCGCAACCTGACTTCGGAGGAAAGCGTCGATCAGGCGCGCAACCTGCTCGAACTCGCCGCGGCGCGGATCGGGATCGTCTCGGCGCGGCTCGCCGAACTCGAAGCCGGCACCCGGCCCGAACAGATCGAACAGACCCGGGGCCTGCTCGGCCAGGCGTTCGCCCAGCTCGACTCGCTCCGGCTCGACCGCGACCGCCTCCAAGTCCTGGCGCCGGTCGATGGCATCGTCGACACGCTGCCCTTTGAAGTCGGCGAGCGGCCGCAGCCCGGCGATGTGGTCGCGGTGCTGCTGACCGGAAACCAGCCCTATGCGAGGGTATACATCCCCGAACCGCTGCGGGCCGGCCTGCGGGTTGGCAGCCCGCTGCGGATCGCCGTGGACGGCATCGGGCAGCCCCTTGACGGAACAATCCGCCGCATCGCCAGCGAGGCCAGCTTCACGCCATATTTCGCCCTGACCGAACGCGACCGCGGCCGGCTTTCCTATATGGCGGAAGTGCGCATCCCGGATCGGCCCGAGCGCCTGCCCGAGGGCCTGCCAGTTCAGGTGCTCTTTACCAATGATTGAAAAAATTCATCCTTTGCCGGGATATGCACAATAACAACGAATTCGCGATTCAAGCCCGGGGGCTGACGCGGCGCTTCGGGGCGCTGGTGGCGGTCAACGGAGTCGATCTCGATATTCCCGCCGGCAGGATTTACGGTTTTCTCGGCCCCAACGGCTCGGGCAAGTCCACCACCATCCGCATGCTTTGCGGCCTGCTAACGCCAAGCGCGGGCCGGGCCACCGTGCTTGGCCTCGACGCCGCCCGGGATTCCGAGGCGCTGAAGAACCAAATCGGCTACATGACCCAGAGTTTCTCGCTGTACCAGGACCTCAGCGTGCGCGAAAACCTGCAATTCATCGGCGAGGTTTACGCCATTCCGCGCCGGGAGCGCCGCCGCCGCATCGCCGAATTGCTTGAGCGCCATCGGCTCGGCGACCGCGAGCGGCAGCGCGCCGGCACCCTCAGCGGCGGCCAGCGCCAGCGCCTCGCCCTCGCCGCGGCGATTCTGCACCGGCCCCGCATCCTCTTGCTCGACGAGCCGACCAGCGCGGTGGACCCGAGCAACCGCCGGGATTTCTGGGAGGGCCTGTTCGAGCTTGCCGGGCGGGGCACCACCATTTTGGTTTCGACCCACTACATGGACGAGGCCGTGCGCTGCCACAAGCTGGCGATACTCGACCGGGGCGTGAAAGTCGCCGATGGCTCGCCACGCTCGCTCGGCGAGGGCATCGGCACCCACGTCATCGAAGTGCGGGCCAATGACGCCGACGCGGCGCGCGTGGCCTTGGCGGGAGTGCCGCAAATTGTCAGCCTGACCCGGCTCGGCTCGCGGCTGCGGGCGCAGATTCCGAAGCGTTTCAGTGGGCCGGAGGCGGTGGTCGCCGAAGCCCTGCGGGCCGCTGGCATCCAGGCCGAAGTCAACGCCGTGTTCCCCGACATCGAGGACATTTTCGTCGCCGTCACCGAACTGCGCGGGCCCGGAAACAATAACGCCGGAGCGGCCGCGTGAACCGGGGCCATTCCGCTTCCCGGGCCGCTTCCCGCGCCACAAGCCCGCCGGCCCGCAGCCGATGAACCCGCTCATCCGCATCTTCGCCATCATGCGCAAGGAGCTGCTGCAACTGTCCCGGGACCGGCTCACCTTCGGCATGATCGTCGGCGTTCCACTGCTCCAGTTGCTGTTGTTCGGCTACGCCATCAACACCGATGTGCGCAATCTCGGCGCGGCCTATGTGGACGAAGCCGATTCGCATTTGTCGCGCCAGTTTCTCGCCGACCTCGGCGCGACCCAGGTGGTCGCCCTGGGCCAGCGGGTGGCGAGCCCCGCGGAGCTGCTGCGCTTGCTCGACGCCGGCGAGATTTCGATGGGAATCGCCATCCCCGACGATTTCGACCGCCGGGTGATCGCCCGGGACCGCCCGGCGGCGCAGTTGCTCGTCGATGGCTCGGACCCGACGATTCTCAATGTGGCCGAAAGGCTGGCGTCGATGCCGCTGCGCTTCGATTCGCAGACTGATCTGCGGCTGGAGCGGCGCATGATCGAGTTGCGCAACTATTACAACCCCGAGCGGCGCTCGGCGGTGAACATCGTGCCGGGCCTCGTTGGCGTCGTGCTCACCATGACCATGGTGTTGTTCACCAGCGTCGCCGTCGTGCGCGAGAGGGAGCGGGGCAATCTCGAGTTGCTGATCAACACGCCGGTGCGCACCACCGAGCTGATGCTGGGCAAGATCATCCCCTACATCGTCATCGGGCTGATCCAGCTTGTGCTCGTGCTTGCGGTCGGGCGCGCGGTCTTCGCCGTGCCCATCGTCGGCGGCGAATGGCAGGTGCTGCTCGCCTCAATGGTCTTCATCTGCGCCAACTTGTCGCTCGGCCTGCTGATTTCCACAGTCGCCGCGACCCAGTTCCAATCGATGCAGATGACCTTCTTCATCTTCCTGCCATCAATCCTGCTCTCAGGCTTCATGTTTCCCTTCGAGGGCATGCCCGAGATCGCCCAAGCCATCGCCGAGGTGCTGCCGCTGACCCACTTCATCCGCCTGATCCGCGGCATCATCCTCCGCGGCGCCGACCTCTCGATGATGCTAGCCGACCTGACCGCCCTGGCCGCCTTCACCGCCGCCACCCTCACCCTCGCCATACTCCGCTTCAACAAACGCCTGGATTGAGGGAGAGGGATCAATACGTCCAGTGTTCGTGGGGGAGGGGGGATTGGTTGAGTTCGTCGCGGTGGGTGCGCCATTTGGGCATGGCGGTGTCCATCAGGGCGTGGAAGCGGGCGTTGTGGAGGCGCTCGTGGAAGTGGACCATTTCGTGGACCAGCACGAAGGCGAGGCAGGCGGGTGGTTTTTTGGCGAGTTCGAGGTTGATCCAGATGCGGCCGGCTTTGGCGTTGCATGATCCCCACAGGGTTTTCATCCGCTTGATGCGCAATTCTTGAACCTTCACGCCGACCATCGGTTCCCATTCCGCGCACAGCGCCGGCAGGCGGGCTTGGAGTTCGCGGCGATACCAGCGGTAAAGCAGCGCTTCCCTGGCCGCGCGGCTGGCATCCGGCGGCACGCGCATTTCGAGGAAGGCGCGATTGCGGACGCGCACGCTTGGGCGTTTGGCGCTTTCGATGACATCAAGCCGGTAGCGGCGGCCTTCGAAGTAGTGGGTCTCGCCGGTGACGAACTCGCGCTTGGATTGCCGGGGCTGGGCCGCGAACCGCGCCCGGCGCTGGCGAATCCAGCCGAGTTTGGCAACCACCGCGAGCCGCACCGATTCGTCGCTGAGGCGCACCGGCGCGGACACCCGCACGCGGCCCTCCGGTGGGTAGACGCCGATGTGCAGGTGCTTGATGCGCTTGCGGATGACTTCGACCGCGACATCGGCAACTTGCAGCAGATGGCTTTCAGTATTCACGCTGGGCCTTGGCGATTGCAAACAGTTCATCGGCCAGATCGTCATGCTGCAGCACCCGCCTGATGGCGTTGCGCACTTTCTTCTCTTTCATGGGGTTGCCGCGGAAGTCGGCCATTTTCGCTTTGCGGATCGCGTCATCGACGAGCAGCGCGGCGGATTCAGTGGTCGTTGCACCAGAGTCTTTGGCTGGTAGTTTGGGAAGGAGCGCATCAAGTCCCGGCCAATCCCGCAGCAAATCGAAAATCGCCCGCCGGGCCCCGCTGTTGATCGCCTGGGGATAGCGGGCTTGGTCCGGCTCTTGAACTTTCTTGGCGAGTTCGACGATTTTCGCCAGATACGCCTGATAGTCGAGCGCCTGCCGCTTGCGCTCGGCGATCAGTTCCCCGAGCAAAGTGGACATGTGCCCGTAATAGCGCGGGTTGACCGCCCTCTCGTCAATGATGAGCCGCCGGACATTGTTCTCGATCATTTCCGCTGTGGCCTCCTTGCTGCCGCGGATGCCATCGGGCAGCGAGGCGAGGGCGTCCTCCCCCCGCTCGATGATGAGTTGCACCAGCGGCAGCTCGTTGAAGGCGGAGATCTTCTCGCTTTCCCCGGCGCGGATGTAAGTGTCGAGCAGGTGCCGCATATCCGGCTCGTATAGCTTGAGGTCGATGTGGTCGCCGCTGCCGAGTTTCACCTCGTCCCGCGCCTTCGCGAAGTGATCGACTTCATCGCGGATGGTTTCCGCTTCCGCCGCGGTGTATCCGGCGGCTTGCATCTCATTGGCGATGTCGGCGTAGGCGCGCAGGTAGGCCGCGGCCATTTTATACAGCGCGAGGCGTTTGGGTTCGTTCGCCTTGAGTTGCTCGGCGTTGCCGCTTTCAGTGGCGCAGAAGTAATGGAAGTAGGCGGCGGAATCCTTCGGCGGCTCCACTGGCTCGCACAGCGCCTTGACCGCCTCGCGGGCTTCCCCGAGGCGTTCCCGGGCCTGCTCCAGCCGGTTTTTCAGCAGCCCGGCCACGTCGTCCCGGTCGTAGGCTTCAAAGGCTTCGCCGGTGTAGTCGGAGATGGCCCGGTCAAGTGATTTGAACAAATCCTTGTAATCGACGATGTGGCCATACTCCTTGTCTTCGCCATCGAGTCGGTTGACCCGGCAGATGGCTTGGAACAGGCCGTGATCCCGCATTTTCTTGTCGATGTAGAGTGCACTGGCCGATGGCGCGTCGAAGCCGGTGAGCAGTTTGTCCACCACGATCAGCAGTTTCATCCGCCCCGGCTCGTTGATGAAGCGCCGCTTGACCTCCTTCTCGAATGCATCAACCTTGCGCATCGCCTTGTCTTCCGGTTCGTCGAAATGTTCGGCGAGCATCTTGCGGTAGATGTCGTATTTGCGCAGTTGTTCGGTGAGGCCCTCGCCGCTTTCCTCGCCCTTGATCGATGCCGCGGTCGGTTGGTAGGAGGTCACAATGGCGCATTTCCCGGCAAGCGCGGTGTCGCCGAACATGTCAAACAGCCGGCAGGCGGAGTGGATGCTGTCGGAGATGAGCAGGGCGTTGCCGTGGCCGCTTTTGAGGCGGCCGCGGGTTTCCATGTCGAACACGATGTCGGCGACGATCTCGCGCAGGCGGTCCTCGGCGCTTGTTACTTCCCGCATCGTGCCCCAGCGCTGTTTGAGCTGGGCTTTGGCGAGATCGGTCAGGCCTGCGGTTTTGGCCTCGAACCACTGGTCGATCTTGGCTTGGGAAGTGAGTTGCTGGTCGATGTCCCGGGCTTCGTAGCGCAGGTCGAGCACGACTTTGTCGCGCACTGCCTCGTCGTATTTGTAGCTGTGGATGTACGGCCCGAAGATTTCAATGCTCCGGGCCTTGTCGGCTTTGAGCAGGGGAGTGCCGGTGAAGCCGATGAGCGTCGCGTCGGGCAGTAGCGTCTTCATGGCCCGGTGCAGCTTGCCGGATTGGGTGCGGTGGCATTCGTCGACGAAGACGAAAATCTCGCCTTTGGCCTGGAAGTTCCGTGGCAGGTTGGTGCGGATTTCTTCGATGTAATCGTCGATTTCGCCGGAGCTGGCTTCCTCGCGCCCGCCGAACTTGTGAATCAGCGAGGCCACCAGCCAGTGCTCGGCGGATTGCAGGGCGCTGGCGAGGTCGGCGCCGCTGCCGGCGCGGTGGATGCTCTCGTCAACGCCTTTGAATACTTTCTCGATTTGCTCGTCAAGCTCCTTGCGGTCGGTGACGATCAACACCCGCCCGCCGCTGACGTTTTCGCGGATCCATTTCGCCAGCCAGACCATCAGCAGGCTTTTGCCGCTGCCCTGGGTGTGCCAGATGATGCCACCCTCGCGGCTGGCGATATGTTTGCGCGCGGCGACGGCGCCGAAGTACTGGTTGTGGCGGCAGGTTTTCTTCACCCCGGCGTCGAATACCATGAAGTCGTGGATGATTTCAAGCAGCCGCTGCCTGCCGCAAAGCTGGCCGAGTTCGCGCAGCAGCTTGTTGTCGCCGGCCTTGGGATGCGCTTCGGCTTCCTTCCATCGCAGCCAGTATTTTTCCGGGGTTCCGATGACGCCATAGCGCAGGCCTTCGGTCTCGTTGCCCGCCATGAGCAGTTGCAGCGTGGCGAAGAAAGGCTCGATGAAGTCCGCCTTCTGGTTGTCGAGGTTCTGGCGGATGCCTTCGCCCACGGAAACGATGGAGCGCTTGAGTTCGATTACGCCAAGGGCGATGCCGTTGACGTAAAGAACCACATCGGGGCGCTTGTCGTTGACGCCCGATACGGTAACTTCCTCGGCGATGGCGAAGTCGTTGTTGTGCGGGTTTTCCCAGTCGATCAGGTGGATGGTTTGGGTTTGTTCGCCGGGTGCCGGACGCAGTTTCACGCCGTAGCGGAGCAGTCCGTGGACTTTGCGGTTGGCGTCATACAGATTGTCGACGCCGCCGATGGCCGCGGCGAGCTTGAGTTTGTCGATGGCCCTGGCGATGATCTTGTCGCCGTGGCCTTGCAGCCGCAGCCATTGCGCGAGAATCCCGTCTTCGATATGGGAGTTTCCGGGCGGTCGATCCAATTGCCGAGATAACTGTAGCCAAGCGCGTCCTGGAAGAACCGCACCACCCGCCGCTGGGTCTCAATCTCGCGCTCGCCGACTTTGCTCATTCTCCGGCGCCATCTTTTTCAGGATTTTCGATGGCGGCGCGCCCCTTTTCGGCAAGGCGATACTTTTGCAGCCGGCTGCGGGGCTTTTCCGGCAGCGTGTATTCGATTAGCTGTTCTTTCACGAGCTGCCGAACCACTTCGTTGAGCTGCCCTGACACCGTTTTCTGGCCCAGATTTTTCGACAGATCGGTCTTCGACATTGGCCCGCTTTTCAACAGCCCAAGCACTCTAGCCGCCAGCGAATTTGCGTCCGACTCTGGCTGTGACTCTGGCTGTGACTCTGGCTGTGACTCTGGCTGTGACTCTGGCTGTGACTCTGGCTGTGACTCTGGCTCGTCCTTATCGTGTATCCTGATCGTTTGCGTTGCGGAACCGGGTCGCCAAATCGTCGTGACGAATCCTCCACTGGCGAAAAACTCCGGTTCCCGCAGATTCGCTTCCGCGCAGCGCCGGATCATGTCCACCGTTCCGGTGCCCATGCGTTCGATGTATCCAGCCAGATACATGGACTCCGCGAGCAGGGGATTGCGCGGCAGGGACTCGTGCGCAACACGCAATTTCTCCACCGTCAGCGGAGGCGGCAGCGGGCCCGTATTCATGACCTCCAGCCGATCCGCGAAAAGCATTACCTGCACACTGCCATTGTCCGTGTAGTCGCGATGGGCCACCGCGTTGACTATGGCTTCGGTTATCACCTCCTTGGGCACTTCGTATGCTATGGGAACTTCAATGCTTTCCGACCGCGTGCCGACAGATAAAGCGATCTTGCTCAACACGAAATCCACCGCCTGATCCACCAGATCGAACACCGTGCCTTTATACACTTGGTAGGAAGGGATGGGTTTCGCGACTTGGTTGCCGTGGAAATGGGCGCACTTGATCTCGGACGAAATCAGGAACCGCTGCGGCGCTTTACCGAACAACAACATTGCCGCGTTGGTCACCCGCCCCTTGTTCAACAGGTTCAGATGCCGCAGCAAATCCTCTGGAGGAGTGTTTTCGTCCAATGGGAACTGTCGAGTGCCACGCGCCGTGCGGATCAACTGGGTCATCCGCGCAGAATCGAGATCGTCGAGCGTGGCGCCTTCGCAAGGTGCCGTGTCGAACGGCCCAAAGCGCAGCAGTTCCTTGTTCTCCAGATACTCCACCAGTGCGGCATAGAGGCCCGTCACAAGCTCGTCTGTCGCATTGAACCGTTTGCGGATCAGCCCTGTTTCAGCTTTGTCGATCAAGGCTTGCATCTTCGGGTCCCGCGCACCTGCGGGCGTGTTCTTAAGGAAGACCAGGCGATATTTGCCGAGTGCCGTGGCATGATTGAACTCCCGCTCGGTTGGTGCCAACCCGGCCTCATCTTCCGCGCCATAGGCCTTTCCAAACAAACCCACATAGATGTCGCAGCGTCCCACTTCATCCAGGTAGGTTTCGTCGGGCCGTCGGTCCAAAGCGGGAAGTTCCTCGAACAGGAAGCCCTCGAAGCAGCGCCGCATCAGCGGGTCTCGGCGCAGGTAGTCGGCAAGCGCCTTCCGTTCTTTCCTGAACTCCTGTTGAACGCTGCTGATGAAGATGCGGAGGGGTTTCATCGCGGATACGAAGTTTTTGGCGTCGGCAGCGCCAAGTATAGCAATTCGACGCGCCATTCGGCCCGGCGATAATCCAGCCGGGTATGAGTAGACGGCAGGAACCCCCTCCCCCCTTCGGGGTACTCCCCCTTGACAGGGGGAGAGTTGGCCCCGCCGACGAGACCCGCATCCGCAGTTCGTCAAGCCAACTATACAAGCCTCATACCAAGCGCACCCGCCCGGTCAAAAGCTGCTGCATCATGCCTTGCTTGATGGTGCGGGTTTTATCGCGGCGTTGCTCCAATGCGGTGATTTCGGCGTCCATGTCGGAGAGGGCGGTGGCGATGGCGGATTGCTCATCAACGGAAGGAAGGTGCAACCAGACTTCGCTCAATGCTTTCGCGCTAATATGGACTACAGCATCACCTTGGCCGAAACTCGCTTTTTGCCTAGCCACATATGAGGCATTGAGCGCATATCCGAGAAACTCTGAATTCGCGCGGCCACTGTGGTTGCGAAGTATTACAATATCTCCGCCTGCATAAGCTTCTCTATTCGATAATATCGCTACGCACTTCCCAATTTCATCTTTGGTCTCTCCAGATCCAGCAAATAGTATAGGTGGTCGGGCCTAGTTGGACAGTTCGAGGGCAAAGTTAAGGTGGTTTTCCCATGATTGCAAACCCTCGTTTCGCATTTTCTCTCACCAATATCGTGATGGTTTCGCCCCCCTGCCGCGCGCAGGGAGCGTAGCGACCGGAGCGCGGCAGGGGGGCGCCGCCGCGTTTTCACGCCGCGGCCTCCAGACCCGCCGTCTCGCCCGCGGCATACGCCTCGGCCGGCGTCCGTCCCGCCAGCGCCAGATGCGGACGCCGGTGATTGTAGTGGTCCAGCCAGGACGCGATCACCCGCCGCGCGTGACGACCGCCGGTCAGCTCCTCCAGGTAAACCGATTCGTACTTCAGCGAACGCCACAGCCGCTCGATGAACCGGTTGTCGATCCAGCGGCCCTTGCCGTCCATACTGATCTTCACGCCCCGGTCCAGCAGCGGGCGCAGCCACGCCTCGCAGGTGAACTGGACGCCCTGGTCCGTGTTCGAGACCGGCGGCGTCCCGTAGCGCTCGAGCGCCTCTTCCAGCGCGCCCGCGCAAAATCCCGCCTCCAGCGTGTTGTCCAGCTCCCACGACAGCACGAACCGGCTCGCCCAGTCCATCACCGCCACCAGATACGAAAACCCGCCCCGCATCGGGATGTGGGTGATGTCCGCGCAAATCACCTCGCCCGGCGCGATCCGCCCGAGGCCGTTCAGCAGGTACGGGTAGATCTTGTGACCGGGTTGCGCGCGCGAGGTGCGCGGACGCGGGTACACCGTCCGCCAGCAAACCTCGGCCATCAGGGTTCGCGCCAGATCCCGGCCCACGTCGTGGCCCTGCCGGCGCAGATGCAGGCTCACGCGCCGCGTGCCGTAGCACGGAAACGACATGTACAGCTCGTCCACCAGCCGGCGCAAACGCAGCCGCTCCGCATCCCGCGGTTTCGGCTTGTAATACAGCGATGAGCGGCTCAGGCCGGCCAGGGCGCACTTGCGCGACAGCGGCAAGCTCGCGTCCGCCTTGATCAGCTTCACCTGCCCGGCCCGTCCAAGCCGCGCAAACCCTTCTGAAAAAAATCCCTTTCCACCGTCAACTCGCCAATCCGGGCGTACAGCCTTTCAATCAGCCGCTCGGAATCGGACGCGCCAGCGCCTTTCCCCTGGCGGAAAACCTCCAGCAGCCCGTCATGGGCCTCCGTCTTCCACTTGCCCGCCTGGTTCGGATTGACGTTGTGGCGCGCCGCGATCACGCGAACCGGCTCGTCGCCCCGCATCGCCTCCAACACCACCTTGCGCTTGAACTCCGCGCTGAATCTCCGCCTCTTCATCAGACAGCCTCCCAGTGCTTGAAAACCACCTTAACAGACTGTCCGAATTTGGCCGACCACTTCTAGTAGATCACCAGTGAAAAGTCGAACAGAATTTTGAGCAATCTGTGGTTCAATATACGAATGAAACCTGCGGACGTGAAAATCATACTTCGTGTAGATTTGACCGTATCGAATACAAGCCAAACCTTCATTTCTCGTTTCATCGCGAGTAATTCCGCTTCCTTTAAGAAAGTAACCAATTCCATCCAATCGAGTTTTTGCCCATTTTTCACGAAATCCCGGCAGTCGAATCATGCCAGTGAGGAGTTGCTGCATGGTGGCCTGCTTGATGGCTCGCTTCTTGGCGATCAGCGCGTCGAGCGATTCAAGCAACTTGTCCACATCCGACAACGCTTCGGCAATGGCGCGTTGTTCGTGCTTTTTCTGGGGCAGTGGAATCAAAAATTGTCGAATTCTTCCGAGCGCAAGTTTTGGTTGAGCTCCTACAGTTTGAATTGAATCGATAGTGTTCTGGATTCGAGGAGACATTAGAGAGTAAAGCAGAAAATCGACGGAGCAAGTGATTTGGGAAATTCGATTAGCATTTTCGGTAAGGTTCGCGCCATCGAGTTCGGTTGGAACCCGACCTATGATACCCAGAGTTCCTGCCACTGAAATGAAGATTTCATCTCGGAAAATTCGATATTGGCGAATCGCGGGGAAAACACTCCGAGGTACAAACCTAATGTCGCATAATGAGACTGTGCCAGGTCTCATATCAGTTACGCGGATGTATGGGTAAGGTGTCGGATGCTCGACTAGATAGTTACCGAGCGGGAGTCTCTTTCCGCTGGTAACATGGGCAATATTTTCAATTTTCTTAACAACCCAATCCTCCGGTATAACCCCAATTTCGGTGCGCTTGTACCCCGCCGGCACATCTTCCGTTCCCAAGCAGGAAATCGCATCAGGATTATTGATGTTGACCAAAGCTTCACTCATCGTTGCCGCGCCATCGGTCAGGCGCCAGCCGCGAGTGATTCGAGGCGGCAAAGCCAGTTGTTGAAAATGGGGCACATCGAGCGCATCTGCTCGATACCGATCAACTTCGCGATGGCAATGCCGGTGCTTGTTTTTTTGAAACGTTCATGCAACCGAGATATGCGGCTGGATGGCGCTGAATGCCGGGAATTGTTGATCGCCTCGGGTTCCCCGCATTCCCGGATGATTTTGTCTATGTGTTTGCGGTCTACTTGGAGAGCGTCCGCCAAAGTATGAGGCTCACTGAACAGCAGCGCCTCGAACTCGTGGATCGAGATATGCGGCACGAATCGCGCATTGGAGCGGTGATCCGCCAGCTCGGTATCAATCGCGGCTTGGGTGGCTGCGTAAACAATGGAAGCGATGCCATCCGGCCCTGCATTCGATGGAATGTCGTCGAGCCCCGGCCAATCAGTACCGATGCCATAGTAATCGACCATCAGCGAAACATAGGTATTCTTTCGCTGTTTCAAGTGCCGTGCGATATCATTCTTTGCGCGCGCGAAGCGCACGCCGCCGCCTTTTTGGCCCGGTTTGTCCAACTGGACAGGAGTGAGGTGGGCGCCGCGCATACTCATGTAGGGGGCGAGAAGCTGTTTGATAAAGATTTGTTCCGTCCGACCTTCGGTCAAAATAATGACTTCCGCATAGCTACTCATTCGTCGTGCCTCCCTGGATGACATTCTTGGTCCAGAGCTGGCCGACAGAATAGTCTTTCAGCCATTGATCGTAGTTTTCGCGTTCAAGCCGCTCGAATGTCGATTGCCCGCCCCGCCGGTTTACCACGATGATGTCTTCAATGGCGAATTGATCGAGCAGCAATGGTGATTGTGTTGCGATCACAACCTGCGTGCGTTTCGCCGCATCTTGGATCAGCTCACCCAGGATTCCGATGGCTTCCGGGTGGAGGCCCAACTCGGGTTCGTCGATGATGATCATTGAAGGCGGCGATGGCTGAAGCAGCGCGGTGGCCAAACAGATAAACCGGATGGAGCCATCAGAAAGATGGTAAGGCTGCATGGGAAAGTCGGAGCCTTTTTGCTGCCAACTCAGGGCAACCTTGGTAGCCTCCCCCAGTTTATGCATATCCAGTCGAAAGTCATCAAAAAATGGTATAACCAATCGGGCAGAGTTTGTGATCTCCCTGTAGTGGCTTGAAAGATCTGGATCATTTTTCATTTGGCGCAGGAAGGGGGCTATATTCGAGGCGTCGGATCGCAGACGGTGGCAGTCTTCGACGATTTCATAGCGACGCATTGGCGCATTGGCGCTGGTATCGTGAAAATGATAGATCATCCAATTTGAGATAGCCTCATGTACAATGTCCCGACCCTCTTTCCTATCTTGGTATTTGTATCCTCCGCCTCTCTCATCCCGAAGAAGGTTTTTTTCCGCACGTGGATCATAAGATGGAGGTTGATTGGTAATAGATGTACTTTCTCGTGACAAAAGAAACTTCCGACCGTCGTGGGTTGGAGTAGCATCAAAGCTGTATCTGTATGGATGTTTGGCATAATCTTCATGGTATTTGAAAACGAATTGCGCATGGATGGAAGTGGTTACCTTCGGCCCATTGAATAGGAATCCATCCGCTCCATTATGTGCAAGGATGTACTGATCAAAAGTGTTTTCTATTATTGCCAGGAGCATACGAAACAATTCGATCAGATTGCTTTTTCCCGCACCATTGGCTCCAACAAAAACATTCAAGTTATCCAACTTGAAATCATCCAATTCCCGAATCGATTTGAAGCCTCGGACACTGAGTTTTTCAAGCGCGTCTTTCATGACGATTCCTACGCATTTGAGACCGGAATTGGTGCAGTTGGCGAAATCGGCAACTCCGCGCTGATTATCCGGGCAGGAGAGTTCACAACGCAATACCCATTTTTGCCAGATGCCCCGCGACTTTGCGGCCGTGGCTCTCCACATCCCTCTCAATCTCCGGCAAGGGGCGGGCGTAGCGTTGCTCGATTTGTTCGAGGCGGGCGGCTAGGGTTGTGGTCAGGTTTTGTAGTTCGGCGTCGAGGGCGGATTCGATGGCGGCCAGCCATTTGTCTTCGATTACGAGTTGCTTGATTTCGGTTTCGCCGAGCTTGGCGTATTGATCGAGGGTGAGGGCGTCGAGGGTGGCTTGGGCCTCTCTCGTGGCTTTGGCGGCGGCGGCCTCAGTGGCGAGCAGGGCGAGGCATTGTTCGAGGGCTTGCTGTTCTTCGTCTTGCTCTTGCTCCCGCCGTTTAAGACCGCCCGCTTCCGCGCGCAGCGCCCGCAGTCTTGCGGTTACGCTGGCTTTGGTGGCCTTGCCCTTGTCGGTGAGGGCGTCTTCGAGCGGGCCCTCTTCGCCGCTGTGGGCTTCAATGAATTCCTCCAATTCCCGCGCGGCGGCCTCGCGCTTTGTCTGCAACTCTTCGATTTCACTTTGTTCGGTTGCAAAGTAGCGTTTGACGACGAGTTCGGGCGGGATCAGATCGAGCTTGTATTTGCGGCGCTTGACGATGAGATCGGGGGTTTCGTTGAGTTTGCGCTTTTTGTCTTCGATGATGCCGCGCGGTTTCGCCGCCCCGCGCCAGCCGTCGCCGGCGATGAGATACACGTCGTCCTGCATGGTTTCGTGCCAGTAGTCCATGAGGCGCTGGTAGATGTCGTAGGTGTCGATGAGCGGCAGGCCGGCGAAATGATCGAGGATGTCTTCGGATAGACCGGCGATAACGTACTTCGGCACGGTGCCGGGGCGGATTTGCGCGAGCCGGCTGGCGTGGATTTCGTGCCAGTCGGCGAATGCGGCGGAGACTTCGCGCGAGAACGCGCGGAACTCGCCATGATCCAGAATCGCTGCTTTGACTTGGGATTTGCCGATTCGCGCGGTGCTGTAGCCCGCTCCCGCGCCAGCCTCGAACAGGGTGTCGCGCAGGGTGGGGAAGACCGACCAGTATGCCCCCAGCGCGTCGATGTCGCGGTTGGGAATGCCGCCGCGGAGGTGGGCCTCAAGGTCGTGGAGGTCTTCGGCTTCGCTGGCGTTGATGTAGCGCGGGATGTTGAGGTTGTAGTCGTTGGCGGGGCTGGCGATTTCCGCCACCGGAACCATGCGCGAGTAGCGGGGGATTTCGGCCTGTTCGATGAACACATCGACGATGCGGTGGATGTCGCGCTCGCGCAGGCGGTTCTTGTTGCCGTCCTTGCTGAAGCCGCGGCTTGCGTCGATCAGGAAGATGCCTTCGCGGATGGCGGCGCCTTCCTTGTCAATGACGATGATGCAGGCTGGGATGCCGGTGCCGTAGAACAGGTTGGCGGGCAGGCCGATGATGCCCTTGATCAGGCCGCGCTCGATGAGCTTGCGGCGGATGTCGGCCTCGCGGTTGCCGCGGAACAAGACGCCGTGGGGCAGGATGATGGCGCCTTTGCCGCGGCTCTTGAGTGAGGTGACCAGATGCAGCAGGAAGGCGTAGTCGCCGTTTTTGGCGGGCGGGACGCCGTATTCGAAGCGGTGGAATTCGTCGTGGTCCGGGTCCAGCCCGTTGGACCAGGATTTGAAGGAGAAGGGCGGATTGGCGACGGCGAAATCGTGGGTTTTGAGGCCGCCGGCCCCGTTCTTGAAGTAGGGGTCGGAAAGGGTGTTGCCGCGCCAGACTTCGGCGGTCTCCTCGCCGTGCAGGATGAGGTTCATGCGGGCGAGTGACCAGGTGGCGTTGTCCATCTCCTGCCCGTAGACCGAAATGCCGTTTGGCGCTTCGTCAACCGCCTTGAGCAGCAGCGAGCCCGAGCCGCAGGTGGGGTCGTAGATTGTTTGATCCTGGCGGGTTTCGGGGCCGATGCCGACGACCTTGGCCATGATCCGGGAGACTTCGGCGGGGGTGTAGAACTGCCCCTTGCTTTTGCCCGATTCGGTGGCGAAGTGCATCATCAGGTATTCGTAGGCGTCGCCGAGCAGGTCGTCGCCGCCGGCGCGGTTGGCGCTGAAATCGAGGTCCTCGAAGATGCCGACGAGTTTGGACAGCCGCTCCTGCATCTCCCGGCCCGCGCCGAGCCGGCTTTCATCGTTGAAGTCGGCCTGGTCGATGACGCCCTTGAGATCGTTGGCCTCGGCGAGCCGGCCGATGATCTTGTTGATGCCGTCGCCAATCTCCTTGCTTCCCTTGAGTTCGACCATGTCGCCGAAGCCGCCGCCCGCGGGCACCTCGATGAGGGCGTCGCGGTCGCCGCGGTGCTTGTCGGTGACGTACTTCATGAACAGCAGAGTCAGCACATAGTCCTTGTACTGCGAAGCATCCATGCCCCCACGCAACTCGTCGCAGCTTTGCCACAGCGAGGAATAAAGTTGCGACTTCCTGAGCGCCATGTTCGGCTTCAGCAGGCGATGCGACGGATCGGCAATGTGCCGCAATTGTTGTCGGTCAGCGTTTTCATACCCAATGGTGTCAGTGCTTGTAGCGGCTCAGGACATTTCGGAATTTTTGGTTGCGCGGTCGGACATGTTCCCAGTTTGGACAAGATACTCGTTCGGGGTTCGGCAATCCAGCGCCGTTGGCAAACGTTTTGTGGGCGGGCGCTCTTCGGGGCGAGGGCCTCGGGGCCGCCGGGGCGGAAGGCTTTGCGCCAGGCATGGCGGGTACTCTTGGGGAAGCCGATGGTCTCCAAGGCTCAGTGATGCTGAAGGGGGCGTGTCAAGGCTCCCAGGCGAGGGGCCTCAATCCCCGATTATCGATTAATCATCGTTTTCAATTACTTCAAAGGAGGCGTAGCGAAAGGGGTTGTGCATTGTGGCGATGATCCGATCTGGACGCGCACGCTCTAGAATGTTGTTATTCTCGGCCGCGACCCAGATGTTGGCTTCTATAGCTCCGGATTTTGTATTAATGGCGCTGCATATCTCGCCGCCATACCGAGTTGCTCCATCCATCCGGGATCGGACATTATGTCCGACCCGACCACTGGTGCATTGCACACCGCCGCTGTCGCATCGCGTGGTCTCGTATATCTCGAAACAGAATGGAAGATCGATGTCCTGGGGGACCCCCATTTTGTCGACCAACGTCGGAGGAGACTTGCACGGGCTCCCCAACAGACTAAATCGAAACCGATGGGTTCCAAGAGTCCCACCCTCCGGAATTTTGGTATCAAATTCCGATAGACCAACGGCTCTCAGCTGAATATTCCCGGCGGTGCAGTCGGGCAAACCCTCCGCCTGAGACGTTCCGATAACCAACATGCCCGCCGCCGCGAGCATTGTTCGTTTGAATATCATAAGGGCCGCGAAAGGTCGTGTTCTCACAGTGTGTCTCCTGTTGGCAAGGTCGAGGGGATCCGTTGGGTTAGCGGGCTATCGTGAGTTTGATGGAGCATTGGATGCGGATCGTACCCTAATTCCCTGATAACGAAAAGCGCTAATATCTTGGCGTTATCTGCTTGCGGGCGAATCAATGCAGCCCGGGGATGGGCCGGGCCACATTGGTGGGTGGTTACACATTCCCCGCGAGGGATTGGTCGAGGTTGAACTCGCGGTTGCCGATGGGGAGTTCGCGGATGCGTTGGCCGGTGAGGATGTAGAGGGCGTTGGCGACGGCGGCGGCGACCGGCGGGGTGGCGGGTTCGCCGAGGCCGCCGGGGGGGTTGTCGGACTCGACGAGATGCACGTCGATTTCCGGCGTGTCGGCCATGCGCAGCATTTCGTAGTCGGGGAAATTGCCTTGCGCGACCTGGCCGTTCTCGATGGTGATGGCGCCGTGCAGCGCCGCGGTGAGGCCGAAGATGATGCCGCTTTCGACTTGGGCTTCGGCGCCGTCCGGGTTGACGGCCCAGCCGCAGTCCAGCGCGCAGGTGACCTTGTGGACGATGGGCCGGCCATTGGCGCCGATGGAAACCTCGGCGACCTGGGCGGCGATGCTGCCGAAGCTTTCCTGCACCGCGATGCCGAGGGCGTGGCCGTCGGGCAGGCCGCTGCCGTAGCCCGCGGCTTCGGCGGCGACTTGCAGCACGTTGCGGTGGCGCGGGTGTTGCTGGAGCAGGTCCATCCGCAACTGGTAGGGGTTGATGCCCCGGCGGTGGGCGATTTCATCGATGAAGGATTCGATGAAGAAGGTCTGCTGGGAATGATCGACGCTGCGCCAGGAAGCGATGGGCACATGGGTTTCGACCTCGACGACGCGGATCGACTGGTTCGGAATCCCATAGGGGATGTGCGCCGCGCCGGGGATCTGGATCGGGCCGGTGAAGCGGTTGTGCCAGGCGGTTACCCTGCCCTCGGCGTCGAAGGCGGCGCGGAAGTTGCTGTGCACCGCGGGGCGGTAATAGTCCTGGCGCATGTCCTCCTCGCGGCTGAGGATGGTTTTGACGGGAACATCAAACTCCTTCGCGACCTCTTTTGCGACCAGGGCGGCGTGGTCGATCACATTCCAGGTGAACGGCAGGCGCCGGCCGAAGCCGCCGCCGAGATAGCTGTGGTGGAAGGTGACGTCGTCCTCCGCAAGTCCGGCGGTGGAGGCGGCCCGGGCCTTGATGGCGAGCGCGTCCTGGGTGCTCGTCCACAACTCGGCGCGCTCGCCCTGGATGTGCATGGTGCTGTTCATCGGCTCCATCGCGGCGTGGGCGAGATAGGGCACGCGGTAGCTCGCCTCGAATACGTCGGCGGCGGCTTCGAGGGCGGCTTCGGCGTCGCCGGACTCGAAATCCTCCGAACTGTCGTCGGCGGCGAGGGCGGCGTCGAAGCGCTCGGCGAGGATGGCGCTGGAAACACCGTCGTTTTCGGTTGCTTCGAACTCGGCTTTGACGAGTTCGAGGGCCTGCTTGGCGCGCCAGTAGTTGTCGGCGACCACGGCATAGCCGTCTTCAAGCTCGACGATCCGCCGCACCCCGCGCTGGGCGAGAGCCTCGGTGGCGTCCACCGAGACCAGTTTGGCGCCGAACACCGGCGCGAGGCGCAGGGCGGCGTAGAGCATGTCTTCCGAGTGGGCGTCGATGCCGTAGGGCGCGCTGCCGTCAACCTTGGGCGGAATGTCGCGGCGGGAGATCGCCTTGCCCATGATGTTGAATTGGGAACGCTCCTTGAGCACCGGGTTCTCCGGCGGTTCCAGCTCGGCCGCGGCTTCGGCGAGTTCGCCGTAGGCCAGCGAGCGGCCGCTGGCCGCATGATGCACATGGCTCGCCTCGGTGGCGCATTCGCCAACTGGCACGCCCCAGCGGTCCGCGGCGCATTCGAGCAGCATCTGCCGCGCCGCCGCCCCCGCCACGCGCAGGCTGTTCTCGCCGGTGAAGCGCACCGAGGCGCTGCCGCCGGTGGTTTGCAGGTTGGCGATCCGCGCCGCGGTGAGGGCGCCGGCGCTGACCATCCCCGTGAGAAACGCTGGCAGCAGTTCGCCGGCGAAGCCGGCGACGATGGCGTCGTTGGCGAACAGGTCGGTGGCCGGGGCCTGTTCGATATCGACGAGTTCCCAGTCGGCGTCCATTTCATCGGCGGCCATTTGGCCCAGGGCGGTGTGGATGCCCTGGCCCATTTCGGCGTGCGGCACGTAAACCGTGACGCGGTTGTCCGGCGTGAGGCGGAGCCAGGAGGTGACAAAGCGTTCGCCATCTTCGGCGAGGGTTTCGTTGGCAAGGCGGTGCCGACTCGGCCGGGTGGCCGCGTAGCCGATCAGCAGGCCGCCGCCGGCGACCGCGGAAACCAGCAGGAATTTGCGTCGGCTGAATTTGGGTTTGGGTTCGGTCATGGCTGGCCTCCTAGGCGGTGTTGCCGGTGGCCATGGCCGCGGCGGAGTGGATCGCCTTGCGGGCCCGGGGGTACGAGCCGCAGCGGCAGATGTTGGTGATGCCGGCGTCGATGTCGGCGTCGGTGGGCGCGGGATTGCGCGCCAGCAGCGAGGCGGCCGCCATGATCATCCCGGACTGGCAATAGCCGCATTGCGGAACCTGATGGTCGATCCAGGCCTGTTGCACCGGGCTGAGGCCCTCGCCACCAGCCGCGGTGGCGAGCCCTTCGATGGTGGTGATGTCGCGCCCCTCGACGGCGCTGACCGGCGTGATGCAACTGCGCATGGCGTTGCCGTCGATGTGTACCGTACAGGCGCCGCAGTTGCCGATGCCGCAGCCGAATTTGGTTCCGGTCATGCCAAGCTCGTCGCGCAGGGCCCAGAGCAAGGGCATTTCGGGCTCGATATCGAGTTCCCGGTTTTCTCCGTTGAGTGTGAATCTGGCCACGACTCCTCCGCTAGACTGTCAACTGAACGGCGAGTATAGGAAAACAAGGCGCGGGATTCCAGAGAGTTGGAGAACATGCGGCGGCAAGCGAACCGGTGCCTGGGCGAGGAGATTCTGCGACTATTTTCCGCTGCGCGCGGAATGACGGTGGGTTCGGCAGTCATCCCGGGCGAAGTCCCCGGTTTCGGGGTCGGCGATCCAGAGGTGGCCGGTGGCGATATCGAACCACCAGCCGTGGAGGGTGACTTCGCCCGCGGCTTCCAAGTTCCGCAGCCAAGTGTGGGCGCGGAGGTTTTCCAAGGACTTGAGGATGGAGCGCTGCTCGGCGTGGCAGGCGAGTTGCTCGCTTGAGGCGCCGCCGTACTCGGCGATGACTTCGCGGCAGGCGGGCTCGGCCACCGCGGTCCAGTCGCGCAGGCGCGAGTCCTCCGGTTGAATGTTCCCCGCGGCGCGCTCGAGCGCGGCGCGCACCCCGGCGCAATGGGAATGGCCGCAGACGATCAGGTTTGGAATCCGCAGCGCCTTCAGGCCGAGTTCCACCGCCGACATGACCGCGCTGCCGATGCGTTCGTCGCCAGGCGGCGGAACCAGGTTCGCCGCTTGGCGAACCATGAGCAAGTCGCCGGGGCGGGCGTCGAAAATCAGCGCCGGATCGACTCGGGAATCGGCGCAGGCGATCATCATGACTTGCGGCCGCTGGCCGGTGGAGAGCCGCCGCATCAGCGTCGCCCCGCCGCCGTACTCGCGCTCGCGGAATGTCCGGGCGCCCCGCAGCAGCGCGCCTATCGCGTCCGTTTCCCGATGCAAAGTCGAAGCCATGGCCAATTCTGCGGGGCAACCGCGGACCAACAAGCAAGGCGCCCATCTTACCGCACCCAACCCCCCGGATGCGCGGTTTTCGCCCGAACGACCGCCGCGGCTGCGTGTTGATTGGCGATGCGGAGCACATTACTATGGATTGTTCCACATTAACTTGCATCGGTATCAATCATGCCTCAACAAGTGACCGCGCGCCTGCCCGACCCCGTGCTGGATGCCTTGGATACGGCCGCGCTGCAACTCAGGCGCAGCCGTGCTGACGTGATTCGCATGGCTGTGGAGAAGTACCTCGAAGATTTTGATGATCTTTCCGTAGCTGTTGATCGGCTCCAGGATCCAAGCGACCCGGTTCTGGATTGGGATAGCGTTCGCCGTGATCTTCTCGATTCGGATTAAGCGAAGTGCGGCCAAAGAGCTGGAACGTGTCACTGGCAAGAATCGGGCGCGGATCGTAAGCGCTATTGATCGACTTGCGCGGAATCCTTACCTGGGTTCGGCCTTGAAGGGTGATCTCAAAGGGCTGCGCCGGATTCGCATCGGAGACCACCGCGTTTTGTACGAGATCAAGGACGACGAACTCATAGTGCTGGTGATCCGCGTCGCTCACCGCCGCGAAGTTTACCGCCGAACATCCATTTAGGCACTCATACGGTGCGGAAAAATTCTAGGCGCTCGGACCGGAATTGTTCGGAATATTCAGTGCGGCGCCTTGCTCGCGAGCAGTTGCACGGCGCTGATGCGGCGCTCGCGGAAACCGCCTTCGCAATAGGCGAAATAATAGTCCCACAGCCGCAGGAATTCGGCGGGATAGCCGCGCTCGCGCAGCTCGTCGAGATTTTCGAGGAAGGATTCGCGCCAGTGCGCGAGGGTGTCGGCGTAGTCGAGGCCGATGTCGCGCAGGTCGCGCATGACCAGGTCGGTCTTGCGCGCCATCAAGTTGCCGATCACGCTCAGCGAGGGCAGGAATCCGCCGGGGAATACGTGCTTGCGGATGAAATCCTCGCCGGCGCTGTAGTCGGCGTAGCGCTGGTCGGCGATGGTGATCGCCTGCAGCATCAGGCGGCCGCCGGGTTTGAGCAAGTCGTTCAACTTGCGGAAATAGGTGCCGAGGTAATTGCGCCCGACTGCCTCGATCATCTCCACCGAAACGAGCTTGTCGTAGCTGCCATCGAGTTGCCGGTAGTCCCGGTTGACGAGCTCGATCCGCTCTTCCAGCCCTTCCCGGGCGATGCGCCCGCCGACGAATTCGAATTGCGCGGCTGAATTGGTCACCGCGGTGACCCGGCAACCCCAGTTCCGGGCCGCGTGGACCGCGAGTCCGCCCCAACCGCAGCCGACTTCGAGCAGATGATCCTGCGGCCGCACCTCGAGCAGTTCGCCGATGCGGTTCAGCTTGTTGAGTTGCGCCGCCGCCAGCGCCTGCCCGGACTGGGCAAAGACCGCGCTCGAGTATTGCATGCGCCGGTCGAGAAAGCCGCGGTAGAAATCGACATCGAGGTCGTAATGGCGGCGGATATTGCGCCGGGCCTGTTTGCGGCTGTTGCGCCGGGCGCCGAGCCGCAGCAGGCTGGCGGGTTTGAACAGCCAGCCGAAGCGTCTGCCCCAGGCATCGGTCATATCGAGATTGCGGGCGAAGAAACGGGTCACCGCGGCAAGATCGGGGCTGATCCACCAGCCATCCATATACGCCTCGGCCGCGGCGGTGTCGCCGCCGAGCACCACTCTGGCATACAGCCGCGGGTTAAGCACGTCGACCTCCGCGCGCAAGGCGTCGTCTTTGGCGCCGATGGCGGCGACAACCATGCCTTGTTCGCGCACTACGAGCCGGCCTTGCCGGGCGCGCCGGAGCACCCGCAGCAGCATATTGCGCAACCATAACTGGCGGGTGGCGCCGCTTGCCGCAATGGATGCGGCATTGGCGGAGAGCGCGGATTTCCTGTTCATGCGGTTGGGTTTCCGAAGTCCTGCGATGCAGCCCGCCGGCCGGGATGCCGGTAAACCGGGCTGCGTTTGAGAAAAAGCCGCAGCGCCTGCCAGTAAATGGCCCCGAGCAGGACGGCGGTCTGGGAAGGTTTGCGCAGCAGCATCCGGCTCAGGCTGCGCCGCCCGAGCGCGACGCGGCGCAGATGCAAGCTGGCGTCCATGGCCCGGCTGTCGTCCTGGCCCGACACCCGCAACTGCACGGCGAGGCGGTCGCCATCCGGCGGGATGATGCGCCAATGGTATCGCTGCCCCATGGGATTGAACGGCGAGACGTGGAATTCCTTGTCCTGCCGGCGCAAATCCCGCAGATCGAGCGCGTAGCAATGGCGCTCGTTCCAGGGGGTGTTGCTCACTTCCGCCAAAACATGGCGGAAGCCGCCGCCGCGCTTGACGAAGTACAAATTGAGCGGGCTGAAATAGCAGCCGAGATAGCGCAACTGCCCAAGCAGCCAGACCTCCCCCGCGACTTCGCCGCGACCCAGGGCGAGCTTGCCGGCGAGCGTGTCGATCACCACTTCCTCCAACTCGCGTTGCGGCTGGCCGATATAGTCCGCGCGGCGGAATCGCGCCCAATGCCAAGGGCTCGCGCCGAGTTGCCAATGGCGCTCGAACAGGGCTGGCAACTCGTCGAGTTTGAGCAGCCACATGAACAGCGGATAGCGGAACTGATGGAGCACGGGCCGGAAGCGCCGGTGGCGGACGACGCCCTCGAACAAAGCGGATTCGGCCACAGGCGTCTCGATCAGGTTCATGGCTCGCACTCCAGCCGCCGGCAGACATCGAGGGCGCTGCGCACGGCATCCTCGTGGAAGCCGTCGTAGCACCAGGCGCCGCAGTAATGAATGCCATCGACGCCGCAGATCTCGCCGCGGCGGGCTTGGGCGCGCAGGCTTTGCGCCGAATATTGCGGATGACTGTAATCGAATTCCGCCAGCACCGCACCCGGATCAATGCGCTCCGCGGCATTGAGTGAAACAAGCAGCGGCCGCGGGGAAGGCAGCCGCTGGAGGATGTTCATGCAATACGTGACGATCGGCGGCCGCGCGCCATCGGCGCCGCCGCAGAGGAAGTTCCAGCTTGCCCAGGCGCGTTTTCGCCTTGGCATCAGCGAGTCGTCATGATGCAGCAGCACCGAGTTGGGTCGGTAGGGAATCGCCCCAAGAATAGCGGATTCCGCCCTCGTCGGCGATTCGAGCAGGGTCAGCGCCTGATCGCTGTGGCAGGCGAGCACGACTTCGTCGAAATCCTCCTCGCCCGCATCGAGCCGCAGCCTGACCCCTGCGGCAGTGCGGCGCACACCCCGCACCGGCGTCGACAGGCGGATGCGGTCGGTGAAATCCGCGGTGAGCGCCCGCACATAACTTTGAGAGCCGCCGGCGATGCTGAACCAGCGCGGCCGGTTGAACAGGCTCAGCAGGCCGTGGTTGGCGAAGAACCGCGCCAGCATGCCCATCGGGAAGGCCCTGGCCTGGCCCGGCTCGCAGGACCAGATCGCCGCCACCATCGGCAACAGGTAATTTTCGGCGAACAAGCGGCCGAACTTGCGCTCCGCGAGGAAATCCCCAAGGCTTGCGTCTCCGCTGGCGTCCGCTGGCCCCGCAAGCCGCTCCGCCGCGCGGTTGAAGCGCGCGATGTCGCCCAGCATCCGCAGGAACGCGCCCCGCAGCAGGTTGCCGCGCTGGGCGAACAGCGTATTGAGATTGTGGCCGTTGTATTCGAGTCCAATGGCGGGATTCGACACGCTGAAACTCATCTCGGTGGGAACAAGTTCGACTTGCAACTCCCGCAGCAAGCCCAGAAACGAGGGATAGTTGCGGTCATTGCAGACGATAAAGCCGGTGTCCACCTGGAACCGCCGGCCTCCCACCTCGGCGGCAACGGTGTTTGAGTGCCCGCCGGCGTAATCGTTCGCCTCGAACACGCTGATATCGAACTTGCGCCGCAACAGCCGCGCCGCCGTCAGGCCAGCCACGCCGGCGCCGACGATGGCGATTCGCTGGGGTTTCGCATCGGTTTGGGGCATTCGGGCAATCCCGGAGAGTAGCTGTTTCCCGCTTGGTTGCAGTATGGGGGGCTTTACGGCGTGGCGGTGATTTTCGCCTAAAATACGAATGCTTGGGCGTTGATGGATCAGTTGCCGCCGCGGCCCGCGGGCACAAAAAGTGATCCGCCGCGATGAAGTCCGCGTAAATCCGTTATCATGGAGATGCTGTTGAAGATCAATCTGCCGCGGCTGCCGACCGCCCCCAGGCACGCTGTTCCGCGAAGCGCGCCAAGCCGGGGCGGGGCCGCGGCCAAGACCCGCAAGCCCGGGAACAGGGAAATGGCGCCATCGCCGAGCCGTTGGGACCATTGGGAATCGATGAGCAACGAGGAGTTGCTTGGCGCCGTCAGTCATTCCGGCGACCGGGCGGCCTTCGCGCAATTGTTCAAGCGCTATTCGACGCGGATTTACCAAACCGGCCTCAAGCTCACCCGCAACGAGCAGCTGTCCCGGGATCTCGTGCAGGAAACGATGATCACCGTCTGGCGCAAGGCCTCTCTTTTCGACCTCGACCGCGGCAGCGCCGACAACTGGATATTCACCATGACGCGCAACCGCTGTTTCGATTTGCTGCGCAAGGCGAAGCGGCAGCCCATGCTTGTCGGCGCCGACGACATCTGGCCGCCGGGCGAGGCGGTTGACCCCGCGCCACAATGGCGGGACCCGGCCGAGCAAAGCGTGTTGATGTCCCGCATCGAGCGCTTGCTCGAGCGCCTGCCCGCGGTGCAAAAGGCGGTGATCAATCAGGTTTATGTGCTCGATTCCACCCACGAGGAAGCGGCGAGGCGGCTCGGCATACCGCTCGGCACGCTGAAGTCGCGCCTGCGCCTCGGTCTCGACAAGCTCAGGTATCTGGCGGGAGCGGAAGAATGAAAATGTCGCTCAAGCAAGAGTCGCAAGATTCGGAAGATTTGCAAGAAACGATGGCGCGGCAGCCGATCTCGCATCATCCCGCGGACGACGTCCTGGAAAGCTTCGCGCGGCGGGAGTTGCCGGTCGGGATGAGTGTCATCGTCTCCGCCCATATCGAGATGTGCGGGCTTTGCCGGGAGCGCGCGCGCGGGTTCGAGGCCAGGGAAATGCGCGAACGCGAATGGTGTGGCGGCTCTCTTGAGATCGGGCTTGAAGTCGGGCGCGGGATTGCGCGCATCGACGGCGCGGAGGTCGATTTCGGTGACATGATCGAGCGCATCACCACGCTGCCGCGGCAGGGCGCCCAAGCCGCCGCGGTCCGGCAAACATCGGCGGCCGGCCCGCAAGACCGATTCGTCAAGGATCTGCGCCTGCCCCGGGCCTTGCGGCGGGCGGCGACCCGACTGCGCTGGACGCGGCTTGCCGATGGCATCCATCAGGCCGTTGCGCCGATCGATGACGAAACCCGCTGCGAGTTCATCCACATCGCCGCCGGCGCCGCCACCCCGGCGCACAGCCACTACGGCCGCGAGCACACGCTGGTGTTGCAAGGCCGGTTCCACGACGAGCTCGGCAGCTACGGCAGCGGCGATTTCCTGTTCCGAAACGCGAGCCACGAGCATCAGCCGGCAAGCGACAACGGCTGCCTCAGCTTCGCCGTCCTCGACCAGCCGCTGCGCTTCACCCGGGGCCTGTCCAGACTGTTCAACCCCATCAACCGCCTGCGCTTCCGCGGCGGTTTTGGTTCGCGTTAGCAGCGGCTCCTAGGAGCTTCACCGGTTCCGGCGGGCGTCGATGTTCATGGCGATGGAGATGCGTTCGCGGTTGCCGGTGTAGGGTCGCACGCCGTGGCGCAGCCAAGCGGGGAAGACGATGAGGTCGCCGCGCTTGAGCTTGAATTCGACTTCGTATTGCTGAGGCGAGCCATCGGCGCCGAGCATCCGCACCGCGGTGTTGCGCATGGCGATGGTGGGAAAGCGCGGGTCTTCCATGTAGAAGGCCCCACCCGAGTCCCCCTGCTCCTTTTCCTCCCCCATGTCGAGATAGACCACGGCGGCCCAGAGGTTGCCCGGATGCGAATGCAGGTGGTTGAGGCCGCCGGAGGGGGTGACATTCGCCCACATCCGCACGGCCCAGAGGAAGCTCTCTGGCTTGGCCTCCTGGAACACCGTCAGGCGCTTGCAGACCTTGATCGCGGCATCGGCGAGTTCCCCCGCCGCGGCGCCGCCCCACCGCAGCATGTCGGTGTCGGAATGCCAGGAACCGATGTTCGAGCGCGACAGGCCCGCCTCCCGCGCCTTGTTGCGGCGGATGGACTGTTCCAAGTCCGCAAGCAGCGCCTCGCCGTCCCGCAATTGGCTCACCACCACAGGCGTTTCAAAAAAGCCCACATGCTGGGCCTTGAGCTTCACATTGTAGCGCTGGCTGGGCTGATTCATGTCGGGGCCGGATGCAGGCCGCGAATGGTAGCAGGTTTCTTCCATCCGCCAACCGGCGTTTGGGAAGCGCGGGGAGCACTTGCGACGGTTTGCGGCCCCGAATATTATGTACATTCACATAGTCATTACAGCGGAGAATGTCCATGCGATTTTCCATCGCGGAAGCCCGCCAAAATCTGCCGGCACTGGTGCGCAAGGCAGAGGCCGGAACCGCGCTCGAACTCACCCGGCGGGGCCGCCCCGTGGCAATGCTAATTGGCCACTCCCAATTCAAGCGGCTGAATTCAGGCCGAAAATCCTTCGGTGCCGCCTTTGACGACTTTGCCAGCAAATGGGACCTGTCGGCACTCGCGCTCGACCCCGAGGAACTGTTCGGAGATGCCAGGGACGAGTCCCCGGGCCGCGATATCGATCTATGATTTACCTGCTCGACACGAATGTTGTATCCGAGCCTCTGCGGCCCCGGCAGGGCTAATTCGTTCTGACACTGGAAGTTCTTTTTGTTTGAGGGTTTAGCGTGTTCCCGGTCATTTTCAAGTAGTCGAAGACGAGTCTGGGCCTGCGGTTGAGTTTCCGCACGGTTGAAGCGACACATTGGTTTCTGGCCTTGATCAGGCCGACGGCGAAGCGCCGCAGCCGTGTGGTGTTTTCGGGTCCGTGGCCGGTTCGGATGCGGCAGCGGTCCTCATCCCAGGCGGTGTCCAGGATGTGGTGGACGGACTCGACGGCCCAGTGGCCGCGGTTGAGGGCGAGGAGGCGTTCGGCGTTGGCGGTTTCGGGGGAGTGGCTGGTGACGCCCCAGGCGAGTTCGATGGTCTGCCTGCCGCTGGTTTTGAAGGTGACGCGGCGCTCGATGAGGAAGGCCTGGCCGACATGGGGGAAGGCGAGGTAATCATTGAGCGCGGTGGTGGTCCATATGGACCGCTGCTCGGCGCGGCCGTGCTGGAGTTGGGGCTTTTCCCGGAAGTCGGGCGCGGCGCGTTGTTCGAAGTGGCATTGCAGGTCGTCGAGCAGCTGGGGCTGGTTGGCTTTGACGGCGAAGAGGTAATGCGCGTTCCGCCCGACGAGGAAGTTGGCGAGTTTGGTTTGCGTGAGCAGGGCGTCGGCGGTGACGGTTTTGCCGTCCAGGCGTTCGGCGAGCGCTTCGAGCATGGGGATGGCGGCGCCGATCTCGTTGGTGCGCTTGGCCCCTTCGCCGGCGCCGGCGGGCAGGCGGTCTACTTTTTTTGGGTGTGGGTGGTCTGGGATTCGTGGCCGACGGCGCTGAGGATGTGGGCTTGGCGCGGGCCGTTTTCGTCTTCGGCGGTGGCGTTGCGCAGGGTCTTGCCGTCGATGGCCAGCGCCTGGTCGCCGTTGCCGTGGGCCTCGTTCCAGCGCTGCAGGGCGCGGTCGAGCTGGGCGGGGTCGACGCGGGCGAGCACATCGCGGATGATGGACTGGCTCGGCACGGCGCGGCGCCCGTTGCGGCGTCGGCAGCGGAAGCGCTCCCGGGCCTGCTGGGACAGGTCTTCGGCCCACTCGGCCATGGCCCGGTAGCCGCGCATGCCGCACAGGGTGGCGCCGGCGGCGAGGGCGAGCACGGCGGGCAGGGGATGGCGCCGCCCCTGGCGGCGGCGGGGGTCGTCGATGTCGGCGAAGAACTGCGGCAGGGCGCGCATGGTGTCGGCGGCGATCATGGTTTTCGGTGCTCCGTGTTGGTCGATGGGGTCGAGCGCGGCCCGGGTCAGCCGCGCCCGGAAGTTCGGGCAAAGGGGGCGGGCGAAGACAAGTTTCGGCGTGCCCGGGACCGCGCTGTAGCCGCCCCGCGCGCGGCGGTAGCCGCGGGTGCGGCCGAGTGGCAGCCAGTTCGACGCCCGGTAGAGCGTGCCCCGGAAGCGGGATGGGTCGACAAAGGTCTCCAGCAGCAGCAGCGGGTGCCCGAAGCGTTCGGGCCAGTCCGACGCCAGCCGCCGCTCGCACAGCGACAGCACCCGCGAGGCCAGGTTGGGCCGGTGCCAGCCGGGCAGGATCAGGAAGCGGCTGTTGTTCGCAACCAGATGCAGCCGGCCGCCGCGCAGCCGGAAGTCCCAGCCGATCCAGTCGTCCCGCGCCCGGCACTTCAGGGCCGGCGCGGAAAACCCGATCAGCGCCACCCACCCGCCCCGCCAGCGGGCCGCGTACCAGATCGTTTCGCCGATCTTGGGCAGGGCGCCCAGATAGTGGTGCGCCGCCATCAGGCGCTGGTAGCGCCCCTCGTCGGCCCTCGAAACCGGCCCGACAACCACCTCGCGCAAATCCACCGGACCCCGCCCCGCAAAAGAAACCGGACTCCCTTTTACCCCATCCCCGCCGGCATGTCCAGAATCAGGCTTAACTCGTTGTCGCACGACGGATTATCGGGAAGAACAAAATCGCCCTGGCGGCCCCGGCCCAACGCGAGCATCCTCCGCAATTTGCGCAGCCGCGGCGATGAGTCCGCACTGCCCGCGCCCGCCTGGCACGAATTGCAATTCGGCTGCGCGAGGCTTCCAGCCTCAAGACGCAAGACTGCTATTGAGCAATATCTCCGTGAAATCGTGCTGGTGGCTTTCCCGGTGCTCCCCTATGACCAGCAAGCCGCGGAATGGCACGCCATGGAACGGGCCCGCCTCACCGCCGTTGGTCTGACGCCTTCGTTTGCGGATGGGCAGATAGCGGCGATCGCACATTCCCGGCAACTGATTCTCGTTACCGAGAACCGCGGGGATTTCGAGCGTTTCCGAGACATCGAACTGCAAAGCTGGTCGTGATCGGTATCCGGCGGAGGGCGAGCCGCCGCTGTAACATTTCTGCAATGGAAATGTCGTTTTACTGCAAAAAAACTGTCGTGAAGTTGAAACAAACGCCTCCTATCATGGCCGCACTCAACCCTGTTCGGCTTGGAACCCATAGGAGACGAAATGAAATTCAAGCAAAGCAGAATGACCGCGCTCGCCACTGGCGTTGCGCTTGGTGTGGCCAGCCTCGCCGCGCAGGCCGATGGCCATGTCAGCGGCGGATTGACACAACTGGGCGTCGCGGGTTCAGCACCTGGCGCGACCAAGTTCGCCGCCGGGGCCACCATCAATGGCGGTGTAAGCTATCTCGACGAAGTGCCAGCGTCCGAGCCCGCCGATTTGGTCTTCACCATTGAACCCGACCCGGCGGATGTGGGGAAAGATGCCTCCATCCTGGCCGTGCTGCGGATTCCCGGGCTGGGGGACGGCGGGGACGTTGGCTGGTTCCAGCGGATTTCCGGCGGCATCTGGGTGCCGTGGGATTCCAGTAATTTGGCTGCGTTGCAAACATACACCTCAAAGACCTTGCAAGAACACGAAACGATCACTCTGATCGACGGACTGGTGGGCAATGACGCCAACATGGCCGGCATGACGATTGACGCCTATGTGGGCTACGCCGTCGGCGGCGACCTCGGCAATCTAAAGTTCAATACCCTCGGCCCAAGCCAGACCGACGCCGACGGCACCCCGGCGCAGTTGGCCATCGCGGAGGCGGCTGGGGATAGTTGTCCAGCGAATACCACGGCGGTGGAGTCCGGCGAACAGTTCAAGGGCAAAGACGTTTGCGTCCTGTCCGGCAGGATCACCAGCCACACCCACCTCACCTCCAATTTCTCCTACTACCTTGCCGACCAGGTCATCATCGGCGAGAACGATGTCACGGCGAATGCCGACAAGGTCAAGCTGACCATCGATGCCGGCACCACCGTTTTCGCGCCGGATGCCAGCGGCGGACTTGGTTTCCTGGTCATAGACCGCGGCGGACAATTGCACGCCAATGGCACGCGCGAAAAACCGGTGGTCTTCACCTATGAGCTTGAAGATGACGCCAACGAGGATACGACAGGGCGGTGGGGCGGCCTCGTGCTGAATGGCAGTGCGGCCTTGAACGTTGACGGCGGCACCGCGAACGGTGAAGGCAACAGCGGAACCTACGGCGGCGGCGCTGATCCCAACGACGAAGACAGCAGCGGCGTGATGACTTTCGTTCAAGTCAAGTACGCTGGTCAGGCGTTCACCGAAGAAGACGAATTGAACGGCATCGCCTTCCAGGGCACTGGTTCCGGCACGCTCGTAGATTACGTCCAGGTGCACAACAACTCGGACGACGGCGTGGAGTTCTTTGGCGGCACCACAAATGCCAAGCACATTCTGCTTACTGGCAACGAGGACGACGCCCTCGACTGGACCGAGGGTTGGAATGGCAAGATGCAATTTGTTGCCATCCGGCAAACCAAGGCGAGCGAGCATTGCATCGAAGCGGACAGCAACAGCGACAACAACGATGCCGAGCCGCGGGCAAATGCAATTATCTCCAACATGACCTGCGCCGGACCGTCGGACAGCAACGAGAACGGTTTCCGGCTCCGCGAGGGTACTTCCGCGCGGCTTTCCAACACTGTGATCGGCAATTTCGGCGCAGGTTACTGTGTTGACATTGACGATGCCGCCACGTTCACGGCCGCCGGTGGCAGCATCGCGGCACTGAACGGAAGCCTTGCGCTGCGTAATTCCCGCGTGGCCACCGGTTGTGGATTCAGCGAATCGGACGGCGATCCGTTCATGGTCGCTGACTGGTTCGCCGCGCAATCCGGCAGCATGGAAGGCGGTGTTGACCTCGGCGGCGACAGCGGGCTGATCAACGGCCATATGCTCAATTCCGTTATGCCAATGATCCCGAGCGACCCATTCTTCGAGCCAGTTGACTATATCGGTGCCATCAAGGACGAAACATCCGACTGGACTGCGGGTTGGTCTTTCTCCGACTGGAAATGACGCCAGCGCGGCGGCGGACGGTTTTGGCGAATCTGTAACACTGCCGTCACAAAACCGCCATAGACTTGCGGGCTGAATCGAGTCAAGCGGAAGGAAGCATGAGCAAGTCCCCCATTCCATCCCGCATTCTTGTCCTCGCCCTCGCCTCCGCGCTGGGTGGGCCGGGAGGGTTCGCCAGCGCCCAGGAACCGCAGCCGCAAGTCGAGGAAATCCGGGTGATCGGGCAGTTCGTCCCCGACGAGAAGCGGGAAACCGCCTCGGTTTCGAATGTGGTTGGCAGCGAACAGTTCACCCGCTCGGGTGACGCCAATATCGCCGAAAGCCTCAAGCGAGTCGCCGGTCTGAGCACAGTCGGCGGCAAGTTCGTCTATGTGCGCGGTCTAGGCGAGCGCTACTCCACAACCCTGCTCAACGGCGCCATCCTGCCGAGTCCGGAACCGATCAACCGCGTCGTGCCGATGGATCTGTTCCCGACCGCGGTGCTCGAAAGTGTGCTGGTGGAGAAAACCTACTCGGCCCAGTATCCCAGCGAGTTCGGCGGCGGTGTGTTGCAATTGCGCACCAAGAAATCCATCGATGAATTCTTCTGGAATGTTTCCTCCTCGGTGGGCATGACCACGAATGTCAACTTCGGGGAAGGCATGACGATACCCGGCGGCGACCTCGCCTGGCTCGGCTACGATGATGGCTATCGCGGAATCCCGGAAGCCTTGCGGCTCGCCACCGAAGGCGACAAGGCGCTCAAGCGCTTCAGCCGCTTCGGCGGCGGAGGGGGCTACACGGCGGATGAATTGCAGGCCATCGGCCACTCCCTGCGCAATGAGTATTTGCCGCGAATGGAGGACATTCCACCCAATTACGATTTTTCCACCTCGATTGGCAATTTCCATGAAATCGGCGGCAGCGGCGCCACGTTCAGCTATCTCGCGGCGGTAGACTATTCCAACTCTTGGGATCAAACCGAAATCGAACGCAAGACCTACAAGGTGAACAATGAAGGTCTCGCACTCGATGACGATTTGGTTTGGAATGGCACCGAACATAGCATCGACATCAGCGGTTTTCTCACCACAGCCATCGACTTCAACGCCAATCACAATGTGCGCCTGACTTCGGTGGTGCTGCGCAAAACCGATGACAGCGTGGGCTTCGTCGAAGGCGATATCGCCCAGGAAGCCTATATCCGCCGCACCGAACTCGAATGGATCGAGCGCGAGCTGTTCTCCAACCAGTTGCAGGGCGATCACTACTTTCCCGAATTCAACGAACTCGTCATCAACTGGCGCTACAGCGACGTCAAGGCCGAACGCGACTCTCCCGATCACCGCCGCTACCGCTACGACCTCGAAGCAGATGGCGTGTTCGAGTTCTCCACCAGGGCGGACGGAAATGTTCGCCGGTTCAGCGTGCTCGACGACAATGCCCGGGATTTCGGTATTGACGCCACCATGGTTTTCTATGGGCCGCGCAATTCCATCATCACCGCCCAAGCGGGAATGGTGATCAACGAAAAAGAACGCGATTCGGAGATCAGGCGCTATTCCTATTTCGATGTCGGCCGCCGCAGCCGCGATCAGGAGTTGCTCAGATTGTCCATGGAAGAGATTTTCGTTCCCGAGAACATCGCCCCGGATGCCTTTGAATTGCGCGAGCTTACCCGGCCCACCGACAACTATGTTGCCACCAACGAGTCCGAATCCTGGTACGTCAACGGCGAAATCAATTTCGATGACCGCCTGCGCCTCAATGGTGGAGTACGCCTTGAGGAGTTTCAGCAATCCGTCGATACTTTTGATCTGTTCAGGAAGAATCAAGTCGTTTCCGCCCGTCAGGATACCGATGATGTGTTGCCGGCATTCAGCGCAACCTTCATCAACAACGATCACCAGTTCCGTCTGGCGTACAGCGAAACGCTCTCAAGGCCGGATTTCCGGGAGTTGTCGACGGCCGCGTTCACCGACCCCATCACTGGCCGCGAGGTTGTCGGCAATCCCGAACTGAAAATCACCTCGATCACCAATTACGACTTCCGCTGGGAGTGGTATTTCGGCTTCAGGGACTATATGTCGATTGGTGTGTTCCACAAGGAGTTCGAGAATCCCATCGAATCCATCATCCTCGGCGGCGCCACCGGATTGCAGACCTTCACCAACGCCAAAGCCGGTGAAAACCAAGGCATTGAAGTGGAGGCCCACAAGAGTCTGGGCTTCCTTGGTGGCATCGGCGAGGACTTCCATGTGCGGGGGAACCTCTCCTTCATCGATTCCACAGTCGAAATCGACCCCGATGACGCCGGGATCGTGACCAATCTCAACCGCCCGTTGCAAGGTCAGTCCGACTGGCTGTTCAACTTCCAAGCTGGCTACGAGCCGTTCACCGGCACCACCGCGACCCTGCTTTACCACTACTTCGGCGAGCGCATCACCGAAGTCGGCATCGCCGGGGCGCCCGACCTCTACGAACAACCCTTCGGCGAGTTGAATTTCGTCTTCATCCGCGAGCTGAACGAGAACTGGAAGATCCAGGCCAAAGGCCGCAACCTGCTCGACGAGCGCTCCGAGGTCACCCAGGGCGGGTTGATTTCAACCGCCTACAATACAGGCCGACAATTCAGCTTCCAAGTGGACTACACTTTCTGAGGCGGTTTCCGGGGAACCACCGGCAAGGCGAGGGCAATGACCGAATCCAGCATACTCATCGTTGACGACGAAGCCGCCATCCGCGATGTGGTCGGCATCACCCTCGATCTCGCCGGCTTCGACACGATCAAGGCCGCCAACGCCCACGACGCCCACGTCTCGGTCATCGACAACCGGCCCGATCTCGTCCTGCTCGACTGGATGCTCCCCGGCGGCAGTGGCATCGAGCTTGCCCGCCGCCTGCGCCGGGATGAAACCACGAGCAACATCCCCATCATCATGCTCACCGCCAAGGCCAGCGAGGACAACAAGGTCCAAGGCCTCAACGAAGGCGTTGACGATTACATCACCAAGCCCTTCTCATCGCGGGAACTCGTGGCGAGAATCAAATCCGTGCTGCGCCGCGTCAACGGCAGGGACAAGGACAAGGCGCTGCAAGTTTTCGACCTCAAGCTCGACCCCACCAGCCACCGCGTAACCATCGAGGACCAACTGGTGGAAATGGGGCCAACCGAGTTCCGCCTGCTCAAGTTCTTCTTGCAAAATCAGGAAATGGTCTTCAGCCGCGACCAGATCCAGAACCTCGTCTGGGGCGCCAATGTCTACCTTGAAGAGCGCACCATCGACGTCCACATCCGCCGCCTGCGCAAGGCGCTCTCCGCCGTCAAAGGCGCCTCGATCAACTACGCCAAACTCATCCAAACCGTCCGCACCGCCGGCTACCGCTTCTCCATCCGCCCCGCTTGAGCTTTGTTTGCCTGCTCGCTGGTGCAAGCGGCTAGTGGCGCGGTCGCCGCGGCCATCAACAGGGCGGGAGCAAGCCCGGGCGCAAGAGCGTATGGAATGATGCGCCTCATCCGGGCATGATAACGGCAAACGCGGCCATCGCAGTTGCGGGTTGGACTCGCAGGGTGGTCCTGCAGGTTGGACCAAGCCGGGTTTTGCGGTTGGGAGCAAGACATGAGCGGCGATTACAGCCATTTGACTTCGGCAACCGAATTGCGGGCGAAGGCGCTCGAGAGTTTGCTGGTGGACAAGGGCCTCGTGCGCCCGGAGACCCTCGAGGCGATCATCGAGACCTACCAAAACCATGTTGGCCCCCGCAATGGCGCGCGGCTCGTTGCCTTGGCGTGGACTGATGCGGAGTTTCGCGCCCGGCTGCTCGGCGATGCATCCGGGGCCGCCGCCGAGATGGGCTATTCCGGCCGCCAGGGCGAGCATCTGTGGGCGGTCGAGAATACGCCCGAGGTCCACAACCTCGTTGTCTGCACGCTATGTTCCTGTTATCCGTGGACTGTGCTCGGCCTGCCGCCAGTGTGGTACAAGTCGGCGCCATACCGCTCCCGGGCCGTGAGCGAGCCCCGTTCGGTGCTCGCGGAGTTCGGCACGGAACTGCCACTTGAGACCCGAATCCGGGTTTGGGATTCCACCTCGGAGATGCGTTATCTCGTGGTGCCGATGCGTCCGCTGGGAACCGAAGGCTGGAATGTGGAGCAACTGGCCAAACTCGTGACCCGCAACGCCATGATCGGCGTCGAGCCGGCGCTTGCGCCGGGGCAGCTTAATCGGACAGCACCATGAGGGGAGGGCACGATCTCGGCGGGCGGCAGGGTTTTGGCCCGATCCGCCCCGAACCGGAAAGCGCGGAACCGTTGTTCCACAGCGAATGGGAGCGGCGCGTCTTCGCCATCACGCTGGCCACCGGAATGCTTGGGCGCTGGAACATCGATCAGTCGCGCCACGCCCGGGAGCGGCAGCATCCGGTGGATTATCTGCGGCAGTCGTATTACGAGAACTGGCTGGCGGGGACCGAAAAGCTGCTGCTCGAAAGCGGCTTGCTAAGCGCTGCGGAAATCGACGGCGCGCTCGCGCAGGCGGGCCGGCCCCGCGGGAATGGTGATCCGCCAGGCACAGCCGCGGATTCCCCCGAACAGGCCGCGGGGACTGAAGCGGGCCAGCCAAACCACCCCGGCATTCCCGGCCCGAAGGATGCGCACAGGATACTGCGCAGCGGTGGCCCGGCAACGCGGGAAATCGGCGCTTCGCCGCGGTTTGCCATCGGCGACACGGTGCGTGCGCGGCGGCAATTGACCGCGGGGCACACCCGCGCCCCCGGCTATGTCCAGGGCTGCCGGGGCCGCGTCCGCGCCTGCCACGGCGCCCATGTCTTCCCCGACGCCAATAGCAAAGGCGATCCGGTGGCGCATTACCTTTACAGCGTTGGATTCGACTCGCGGACGCTGTGGGGAAGGGAAGCCGAATCCTTCGAGGTTCTCATCGATTTGTGGGAGCCTTATCTGGTGGGCGCGAATGAGTCGACCGCGAATGAAATCTGATCAAGCCCCGCCATCTGACGCGCCGTTCAATGCGTCTTTTAATGCACCGTTCAATGCGCCCTGGGAAGCCCAAGTCTTCGCGCTGGTTTGCGCATTGCAGGATTCCGGCCGCTTGCCGCCGGCGGAATGGTCCGCCCTGCTGGGCGAGGAGATCCGCCTCGCCGCCGCGCGGGGCGACCCGGATCTTGGCGACACCTACTATCTCCACTGCCTCGCCGCGCTGGAACAATGGCTGTTGCGGGCCAATCTCGCCGGCGCGGAGGAAATCAACGAGCGCGTCGCCCGCTGGCGCGCTGCCCACCTGCGCGCGCCACACGGCGAGCCAGTGGAACTGCGCTGAAGCTTGGGGTTTTGTTGCAAGAACTTTTTTTTGCGAAAACTTGGCGGTTTTGCCGAAGCTGTTCCATACTCCGGTCGTCATCAACATTGCACCTTGCAGGAGTGGGGAAATGGACGGACAAGTAATCACCACCATCGCGGTTGCCATACCGGTTCTGGGATTCCTGTGGACGATCCATCGGGATGTGTCCGGGCTGCGCGAGCGCATGGCGAGAGTCGAAGGGTTGATCGAAGGCTTGGCGGGCCGCGGTGCCCCCGACAAGAACCTCGGGGCCGGGGCGAGGTACCAGATTAGTGAACCGCGAGCCAGCGCGGGATAGCGTTTGGCAGGGCAACCCCCGGTGCCTTCGGCAAGCGCTTTCATGGGAGGCCCGGTCCCGGTATGCTTCGCTTTTGCGTTGCAGTTGACGAGGTTGACATGAAATTTCGCCCGCCGGGTTTGCTGGTTCCGCCACTGGGTTTTGCAATCGCGCTTGCCGGCTGCGGGGACCCCGGCGCCGAATCCGGGCCGGTGATGGACACCGCCGCCGCGCCCGCCGCCACAATGCCGGTGCCGGCGGCGAGCCGCGAAGCGATCGCCGCCGTGCTGCACGAGCACACCGCGGTGATGGCCTCCGACGCATTCGAAGGCCGGGCGCCCGCGACCCGGGGCGGCCAGCTAACCATCGACTATCTCGTCGAGCAATTCAGCGCCGCCGGCGCCGGCCCCGGCAATGGCGATTCGTACCTGCAACAGGTGGATGTGGTGGAAATCACCGCCACCGCCGATCCGGTGCTGCGATTCTCCGGCGCTTTCGACGCCAGCCCCGCCTACAAAAGTGAAATGGTGATCGGCAGCCGCCATCATGAATCCCCCGTCAGCGTGGCGGACAGCGAAGTCGTTTTCGTCGGTTACGGAATCGTCGCCCCGGAGCGCGGCTGGGACGACTATGCCGATGTGGATGCCGCCGGCAAGACCGTGGTCATGCTCGTGAACGACCCAGGCTACGCCACCCGGAACCCGGAGTTGTTCAACGGCAACGCGATGACTTGGTACGGCCGCTGGATGTACAAGTTCGAGGAGGCCGCCCGGCAGGGCGCCGCGGGCGTTCTCATCGTCCACGAGACCGGACCGGCGGGCTATGGCTGGGACGTGGTCGAGAATAGCTGGACCGGGCCGCAGATCACCCTCGCGGCGGAGAACGGCAACTCGCACCTCGCTCCCGTTGAAGGCTGGATCACCTTGGAAAGCGCCCAAGCGCTGTTCGCCGCGGCGGGAATGGACTATGCGGAAATGAAGGCCGCCGCGGCCGAACCCGGCTTCAGCGCCGTTGCCCTCGATGGCATCCGCGCAAGCATGAATGTTGAAACCAGCGTGCGGGGTTCGAGTTCGCAGAATGTGATTGCGGCGATTCCAGGCAGCGCGCGGCCCGATGAAACGATCATCTACACCGCTCATTGGGACCATCTCGGCATGGTCGCCGGCATGGAGGGCGACAACATCTGGAACGGCGCCGTGGACAACGCCACCGGAACCGCGGCGCTGATCGCGCTGGCGCAACTGCACGCGAATCAGCCAGCGCCGCCGGAGCGCAGCGTGGTCTTCCTCGCGGTGACCGCGGAGGAATCCGGCCTGCTCGGCTCACAGTGGTATGCCGAGAACCCGGTGTACCCCATCGAAACCACCGTGGCGAACATCAACATGGACGGCCTGAACACCTGGGGCCGGGTTCGCGACATTGTGGTGATCGGCCATGGCAGCAGCGAACTCGAGGACTATCTGGTGGAGGCGGCGACCGCCCAAGACCGGGTGATCGTCCCCGAACCGACCCCGGAGCGCGGTTTTTACTACCGCTCGGATCATTTCAATTTCGCCCGGGCCGGAGTGCCGGCGCTCTACGCCGAGGGCGGCACCGACAGCCGCGAGAACGGCAACGACTGGGGAGTCGAACAGTCCGAGGATTACGTCGCGAACCGCTACCACGCCCCCGGCGACGAATACGATCCAAACTGGGACCTGACCGGCGCCGCCGAAGACGTGTTGCTGTATTTCGAGATCGGCAACCGCTTGGCGAATGAATCGACTTGGCCGCAGTGGTACGAAGGCAACGAGTTCAAGGAGACCCGCGACGCCAGCGCGCCGGCAAGGCGGTAGACCCACACCGGGAGCCTGCGCCGCGGAAACCCGCGGCGTGAAATTCGCTTGCGCGATTTACCGCGGCGCAGTTCCCCAAGCTCAGGCGAGCATCCCGGCCACCGCGCCGGTCGCGCAGGTGGCCAAGGTGCCTGAGACCAGCGCCTTCATCGCCAAGCCCACAATCTCGCCGCCGCGCTCGGGGCACATCCCGCTCAGCCCCGCGATCATGATGCCGAGGCTGCCGAAATTGGCGAAGCCGCAAAGCGCGTAAGTCACAATGATGGTGGAGCGCGCGCTGAGCGAGCCGGCGGGCAATTCGGCCAAGGCAAGATAGGCGATCAATTCATTCAACACGGTTTTGGTTCCCATCAGCGACCCCGCCAGCGGCGCTTCGCTCCAAGGAATCCCCATCAGCCAGACCAGCGGGGCGAACAGCCAGCCGAACACCCTTGCCAGGCTGATGTCGGCGGCGCCGACCGCGGGCAGCAGCCCCAGCGCGCTGTCGATCAAGGCCACCAGTCCCACCAGCACGATGAGCATCGCGGCCACATTGAGCATCAGCCGCAGTCCGTCTCCGGTGCCTTGGGTGATGGCGTCCATGATGCTCTGGTAGCCGCTGCGCAACTCGACTTCATCGGCTTGGCTTTTTTCGGTTTCCGGCACCATGATCGCCGCGAACAGGATGGCGGCGGGGGCGCTGATCACCGACGCGGTGAGAATATGGGCGAGCGCGTCGTCGAGCACATTCCGCAGCACGACGGAATACAGCACGAGCACGCTGCCGGCCACGGTCGCCATGCCGCAGGTCATGACGATGAACAACTCGCTGCGGGTGAGCTTGCGCAGGCAGGGCCGAATCAGCGCGGGTGATTCAACCATGCCGATGAAAACATTCGCCGCGGCGGAAAGCCCCACCGCCCCGCCCACGCCGAGGCTGCGCCGCAGCAGCAGCGAAAATCCGCGCACCAGCGCCGGCAGAACGCGCAAATGCCAAAGCACCGCCGAGAGCGCGGTGACGAACAGAATCAGCGGCAGCACGCGAAACGCCAGAATATACGTCGCGCCAATATCGGAAACCGCATAGGGATAGGCGACATTGCCGGGGTCGCCGCCCAAATAGCCGAACACGAGCACCGTGCCATTCTCGACCGCGGCGGTGACCGCCTGCACCGCTTCGTTCACCCCATGCAGCGCCTGCCGCGCGAATTCGATACGGAATACCCCCAAGGCGAACAGGAATTGCAGGCCAAGCCCGCCGGCGATCAACCGCCAGGGCGGCAGCCGGCGCTGTTCACTCAGGGCAATCGCGATGCCGATGAACGCGAAGATTCCCAGCGTCGCCTGGAAGTAGTGCAAAGCCGCGGGTTTCCCGAAGCGGGGGAGGCCGCGGGCGCCGCGGGATCAGCGGCGCCCGCGGCAACTCAGGACCGCAGCCTGGGCACGAATTTGGTCATGCCCCGGATCGGCCCGACTTCGCCGGCGTAGACATTGCCATCGCGGTCGACGGTTACGCCTTCACCCATGGAGCCGATGCCGCCCATGCCCGAGTTCCGCTCGGACATGTGCTCCGGCACGAAATACAGCACCTGTCCATTGCGCGCGCTGCCAACCCGCAGGCCCTTGCGCCACCCGCCGGGGTTGTAGTTTGTGTCGGACTCGGAATCGATCGCGTAGAGCATGTCGTTGGCGCGGTCGATGTAGATGCCGCTGATGCGGCTGAACTGATACCAAGTGTCGAGATGCTCGCCGTCCTGGGTGAAAATCTGGATGCGGTTGTTGCCGCGGTCGGCCACGAACAGTCTGCCCTGGGAGTCCATCGCCAGCGAGTGGGGCGAGCGGAACTCGCCATCCTCGAAGCCCCACTGGCCGAAGCTCTTGATGAAGCTGCCGTCCGGCGCCCAGATCGAGATGCGGCTCTTGGCGTTGGGGCCGGGCTCGTTCCGAAACTGGGCGCTGTGGGTTTCGGCGACGAAGATATTGCCGTTCGGCGCCACGAGCACGTCGTTGGGCTCGGTGAAATGCGTTGGCGGGTCGCCCATTTCGCCGGGTGTGCCCAGGGTCATCAGCAATTCGCCCTCCGGGCTGAACTTGAGCACGGCGCTGCCGCGGTTGGCGGCGTCGGGATTCTCGGCGAGTTCGTTGTCAGTGGCCAGTCTCGCGTCGGCGATCCAGACATTGCCCTCGCTGTCCACGTCGATGCCGTGGGGCCAGATGATCATGCCGCCGCCGAATGACTGCACCACGCGGCCGTTCGGGTCGAGCTTGACGATGGGGTCAACATCGGAGGTCGCGCAGGAATTGGTGCCGCAGCGGTCGCCGGCCCAAATGTGAACGCCGTCGACATCGACATTGACCGCGCTCACCGAACCCCAGATCCGGCCATCGGGCAAAGTGCCGAAATCGCGCTGGGTCTCGTAGGGATTGGGCAGGTTGTTGATCGGCTGCTGGCCGGCGTGGGCCGCGGGGTACACGGCGCCGGGCCGCGGCGGCTGGGCCAGGGCGGCCGTCGCGAGCAGCGCCGCCGCCCCCGCCGCGCAGGCGATACCGGCCGCGCGGCCGGGAGAAGAAAAGCTCATTTTCATTGTTCACCTCGAAGAATATGGGGTTGACGGATGTGGTTCCGCTTTGAGCATGGCAAAAATGGCCCTTGGCAGTGCGGTTGTCAAGACGGGTGACTTCGATCCGTCGCCGCTTGGCCGGGAATGTTGGCCGGTTGGCTTCGATTGCGCCTGACGGGTAAGCTGCGCATTTTTGGAATGGGCGGGTTGTGGGATGAATCGACTGTTTGTCTGGATCATCTTTGCCGTCGTGCTGGCGATGGGGGCGATTCTTGTGATGCTCGGCTTCACCGTGGCGCCGGACAATGCCGCGGGTTTGGCCCACGGGGCGGTCAGCGGGATGCGGGCCGGTGGCGATGGCGCGGGGCGGTTGGCGGGAATCGGCGCGGGCGCCTTCGCTTTCAACTGCCTGCTTCTGCTGTTCACGGTGTTGCTTTGCGTGCTCGGGGTGAGCCCCGCCAAGCGCACACCGGTTTTTCTGGGCTGGATGATTCTGGTTTATGCCGTCAATTTGATCGTTTGGCGGCAAATGTGGCTCGGGCATCAAGCCTTTCTCGCGACCGGCGGGACTGGCTGGTTTCTCGGCTTTCCGGCGGCGACTGCGTGGCAGGTTTACGGTGTCTGGTTCGCCGGCGTGGTGCTGGTTGCCATCTACAGCGCCGGATTCCGCCATTACATCCTCAGCGAAGACGACGAGCGCCGTTTCGAGCGGCTCGTTCGGGAAATGAAAAAAGATGCGGCGCTGGAAACCCCCGCCGCCTGAGTTCCGCTTTTTTCGTCGCGCCATGAACAACAAACGGCAGCCGGGCGATTAAGCGGCTAAGCAGACCATGGAAGCATTCCGGCAGGAAATCATCCTTGGCGTAATCGTCCTCTACATGGTGCTGTGCGTGTTGATCGGCCTGTGGAGCATGGGCCGCACCCGCAATGCCGGGGATTTTTTCATCGCCGGCCGCAGCCTCGGCCCCATCGTTGTTTCGCTGGCGTTGTTCGCGAGCACCCTGAGCGGTTTCGGTTTCGTCGGCGGACCGGGGCTGGTGTACTCGGTTGGGGTGAGTTCGTTCTGGATGGTGGTGATTTCTGCCACCGCCTTCGGGCTTGGTTTCTTCCTCCTCGCCAAGCGCATCCGCATGGTCGCCGAGTTGCGCGGCTGCCTGTCGATTCCCGATGTGGTCGCGGCGCGCTACGGCAGCGAGCTGGCCCGGGGCCTCGTCGCGCTGACCATCGTGCTCGGGGTGCTGGGCTATCTCGCCACCCAGATTCTGGCGATGTCGGTGGTGATGCAGGCGATTCTCGCCGAAACCGAACGCTTCGCCGACATCAGCCTGCTGACTTGCGTGGTGCTTTCCTCGACGGTGCTCGTGTTCTATTGCGTCACCGGCGGCGTCATCGCGTCGGTGTACACCGATGTTTTGCAGGGGCTGATGATGATGGTCGCCGGCTTCCTCATTCTGCTCACGGCGACGCAGGTCTTCGACGGCGGCCTGCGCGGGGCGAGCGAGATCGTGCTCGCCGACGATGGCGAGTCGATGATGCCTTTCGGCGCGGCGGGGGTGATGACTTCCCTGGGGTGGTTCTTCGTGTTCGGCATCGGCTTGGCGGGCCAGCCCCACATCGTCACCAAGATGATGATGAACAAGAACCTCGCCGACAACCGCGGCATCCTGCCGCTTTCGCTGCTTGGCTATATCGTCGCCGCGCTGCTGTGGATTTCGATCGGCCTGGTGATGCGCGCGGTTGTTGTCGGCGGCGGGGCGGAACCATTGGCGCAGCCCGATGACGCCGCGGCGACTTTCCTGGCGATGTTCGCCAGTCCATTGCTCGCCGGCATCGTCTTCGCCGCGCTGTTCGCGGCGATCATGTCCACCTCCGATGCTTTTCTGAACATCGGCACCGCGGCGGTCATCCACGACATTCCCCGCGCCCTGCGCGCACGCCCGGTGGAGAATGAACTGTTCTGGGCGCGGTTCACAACCATTGTGCTCGCGTTTGTGGCCGCGGGCTTCGCGCTGTTTTCCCACTACCGCGACGCCACCCTGGTGGCGCTGCTCGGCGCATTCGGCTGGAGCACCTTCGCCGCGTCGCTGTTCCCGGTATTGGCCATCGGCCTGAACTGGAAACGCGCCACCACCGCCGGCGCCGTTGCCGCCGTCACCAGCGCCCTGGCAATCAACTTCACCATCCAGCTAGCCGGCATCATCCTCCCCTGGGGCATCTCCGGCGGCCTCGCCGCCTTCATCACCTCCCTAACCCTGTTCTTCGCCATATCCCTAGCCACCCCAGCACCCAAACTGGCAAAAGACATAGACCAAATGATGGATATCTGACAAACCGCGCTCATTCACAGACAAGAGTCAATTTAAATTTGCATTTGGCTTTGTGTTCTGTTTTACTTCTGCCAAGTAAAGCGTGAAGCGATACAACCCCACGAACTTGCAAAAGATGCTTCGGAGAGTTCCTATGCAAAAATTTTCAACATCTAAATTCAAACTTCTTTTTAATAAGGATCGACATTGGAAGCAAACTACCGGATTGGCCAGCAAGATTAAGGGAATAAGAATGGATGGTGGTGCTATTTTTGAGGAATATAAATTGCTCAAAAATTGTGCACCGCGACGAAGGTCAGAAAAAGATTACTTTGTCGAACACAATGGAAATCTGACCAGACCGCAAGATAAAAGTCATCGTTTCGAGGAGAGGTTAGCGATAGCGATCTGGAATAAGCGGATAGTTTGGCCTCGACCAAAGGGCGGTGGTTTCAGCATATTGGACTATCAATTTCCTCTTAAAGCCAACCAATCTGATCAGGGGATTGGCAAGATTGATCTCCTTGGTTTAACTGATCGGGGTCGGCTTATGGTCATCGAATTGAAAGTGAAAAAAGATGGATCTCGGGGAGATAGTCCGCTGGCCGCCATCATACAAGGATTGCGCTATGCCGCCATCGTCGAAGCGAATCAAACTGATATCGCGGTGGAGGCCAAAGAGCGATTCGATGCTCAAATCATGGAGAAGCCGCCGATCATTCAAGTGCTCGCACCCAAAGCGTGGTGGAATGAATGGTGTGGGCTTGAAGGATCAACTCGCAAAGCCGCCGGGGATTGGGAAACTGAATTTGCCAAGCTGATCAAGGATATTGAGAACCGATTGGGTATCAGTATCGAATGTGTCGCATTTGATGATCTTGATCCCAAAGATATCAAAACTGGACCGGAAAATATTCGGCCAGAGATAGATATCGACCTTAACCTTTATCCCGTTTTCCCTGAAAAGAAAGAATTTATAGGACCTGCTTTGAAAACATATACACTTGGTATGACGCAATAGATTAACGAGCAAAATAAATTTATTCAAGAGCCAGTATCAACTAGGATTTGATTATGAAAAACAGATTTTTATCCGGTGTACCGGCAAACAAAGTTGAAAGGATTTTCAATTCAGCAGCCGGTAACGAGATTGGTTCGGGGAAGTTTGACAATCCTGAATCTTCGGCTGCTCTTGCGGCCAATTCGTTTGGATTCTTTTTGGAGGAACCTTCAAAACTGCCGCCCTTGCCGGGTTGCGAAAATGAAGCATGGCCCGCCAAGGCTGTGAATCTTGAGACAACGGTTCGCTTTCCGTGGAGTGGGGGCCGGCATCCTGTGCTGGATTGCGTGGTGGCGACGCCTTCCGCTTTGATCGGGATTGAGTCCAAGCGCTTCGAGCCGTTCAGGTCAAAAAGCCCTTCCAGTCTGAGCGAAGCATATTGGCGCCCGGTGTGGGGTGAACGCATGAGGGGATTTGAAAGAGTCCGGGACGCGCTGCGGGATAATCCCGCCTGTTACAGCCGTCTCGACGCGGCGCAACTTTTCAAGCATGCCTTTGCCCTCAGAACCGCGGCGCATCGTCGGCGTGAATTTCTGGGGTTGGAACCAATCCTTTATTACCTTTTCGCGGAACCCGGGATTTGGCCAAAGACTGGCGAGCCCGTTGATTCCGGAAGCAAATCCCGCCACCGCCAAGAAATTGAACAATTCGCGGCAGCCGTTGCGGGTGACGAGGTGCGCTTTGTCGCCCGCTCGTACCAGCAGTTGCTAGCCTCGTGGTCGCGCCACGCCGGGAGTTCCATCCATGCCCACGCAGAGGCGGTTGCGGAGCGGTTTTCGCCTTGAAATGGACAGAACTTAATCCCGGCCAGACGGCGACGGGCCGAAGCCGCAAGCAGCCGGCGCTCAAACCAAGAGATTTCGCTACCCCCGCTTGAATTCAGTTGATCTTCACCAAGCCGATTTGGTTCGAGCTGCTTTGGTGGATCAGCAGGTTTTTGTCTTCGGTTACCCAGACGTGGCGGATGATGCCGACTCCCGAGGGGATGGCCCAGCTTTGGAAGCTCTCGGTTTGGGGGTTGAAGCGCACGAGGGCGTCGGGGCGTTTGGCCGATTCGTTGTACCAGATGATGTCGTCGATGACGGCGAGCGCGTAGGGGTGGGAATCCGGGCCGCTTGGCGAATCCCATTGGGTGATTTCGCCGGTTTGCGGGTCGAGCCGGCCGATTTTGCCCAGGGTGGAATTGACGAACCAGACGATGTCCTGGCTGTCGATGCCGAGGCGGCGGATGCGCGTGCGGTCGTCGGGGACTTCGTAATAGCGCACCGCCATGCTGTCCGGGTCGAGCGCGCCGAGTTTGTTGGTGCCGTTGTAGGCGACCCAGACCGTGCCCTTGGAATCAACCTGGATGCCGTAGGGCCGCGGTTCGGTGGGGATTTCGGTGATTTCGCCGGTTTCGGGGTCGAGCCGGCCGAGCACGGCGGCGCGCTGGGCGGTGAAATACAGCTTGCCGTTGGGATGCCATGCCGCCGAGTGCGGGTCGCCCGCTGCCGTTGGATATTCGGTGACGAGCCCGGTTTGCGGGTCGAGCCGGCCGATGGTGGCGTTGCTGTTGCCGGTGTACCAGATGTTGCCGTCGGCATCGGGGACGATGGTGTGGGGCCTTGCCGCCGGCGGCAGGCGGAACTCTTCCATCGCGCCGGTTTCCGGGTCGAGCCTGCCAGCGAGTGATGCCCACATGCCGGTCCACCAGATCGAACCATCGGGGGCTTCGGCCGGGTCCCGGGAGCGCTGGCCAAGGGTGGGCACCGTCCATTCGATGATTTCGATTTCAGTGTCGCCGGCGATCAGATTGGGGCGGCGCGAGACGTCCTCGGGAAAATGCTGGGCCAGATAAGCCGCCATCGTTTGCGCCTGGGCATCGGGCAAGTCGATCATGGTGGCCATGACCCGGCGCCATTCGTCCGTTGTGCTGTAGCCCGCGGCGCGGGTGATGGTTGCGATGGCATGGCAGGACGAGCAATGTTGCTGCACGAGTTCCTTGCCGATGCCTTCTGGCAGGGTCGCCGGCTGCTGGCCGAGAGCGGGCTGCGCCAAGGCGATCAACAAGGCGGGCAATATGGGAGCGAGCGGCAGGAAACTTTTCATCGGGCACTCCGCGATATCGGATAGTCAACGGAACAGCTTACCTCAATTCGCCCGGAACTTACGCCAGAATTTCGCCGGGCGGCGTTTTTGGGCCCAGGTGCCGGTTTCGCTGGGCGGCGGGATTGTCTACTATCTGCGCTCGCTGTGGAATAGAGAGGAGCCGGAATGGGACGGGACAGATCGGCGGAATTGTACGCGCGGGCGCTTGGGTCGATTCCCGGCGGAGTGAATTCGCCGGTGCGGGCGTTTCGCGGCGTTGGCGGCGAGCCGCTGTTCTTCGAGTCCGGCGAAGGCGCCTGGCTCACCGATGTCGATGGCAACCGCTATATCGACTATGTCGGCGCCTGGGGGCCGTTGATCCTTGGCCACCGGCATCCGGCCGTGAATGAAGCCCTGCGGCGGCAGTTGGAAAAGGGCACCGGCTATGGCGCTTCAACCGAGGCCGAAGTGGAGCTTGCCGAGTTGGTTTGCCGGCTCGTTCCCTCGATTGAGCAATTGCGCCTCGTCACCTCCGGCACCGAGGCAACCATGAGCGCGATTCGCCTCGCCCGGGGTTTCACCGGCCGCGATGCCATGGTCAAGTTCGAGGGTTGCTATCACGGCCATGCCGATGGCCTGCTCGTCAAGGCCGGCTCGGGCGCGCTTACCTTGGGCGAGCCGGATTCGCCGGGCGTGCCCGAAGGCTACTCATCCTTGACCCATGTCCTGCCATACAACGATTCCGCCGCGCTTGATGCGTATTTCGCCGCCAATGGCGGGAACACCGCCTGCGTGATCATCGAACCCGTGGCGGGAAACATGAATTGTGTGCCCGCTCGCGCCGATACACTCTCCCGGCTTCGCTCGCTTTGCGACGAATACGGAGTGTTGCTGATTTTCGACGAGGTGATGAGCGGCTTCCGGGTCGCCCTCGGCGGCGCGCAGTCGATTTATGGGGTGCGACCCGACCTCACCGCGCTTGGCAAGGTGATCGGCGGCGGCCTGCCAGCCGGCGCTTTCGGCGGACGCCGCGAGATCATGTCGCGCATCGCCCCGGAAGGCCCGGTGTACCAGGCCGGCACGCTTGCCGGCAATCCGCTCGCGGTTGCCGCGGGGCTGGCCACCCTGGCGGCCATCGAGGCGCCGGGCTTTTTCGATTCGCTCAAGCAACGCGCCGAGAGCCTCCTCGCCGGTTTGCGCGAGCTGGCCCAAGCCGCATCCGTGCCATTCACCACGAATCAAGTTAGTGCGATGTTCGGGATGTTCTTCAGCGAAGAGGCGGAGGTGCGGACTTTCGAGCAGGTCATGGCCTGCGACACCGATCACTTCCGCAAGTTCTTCCACGGCATGCTCGACCACGGCGTCTATCTGGCGCCTTCCGCTTTCGAGGCGGGTTTCCTCTCCGCCGCCCACGGCGGGCGCGAGATTGAACTGACCCTCGCCGCCGCCGAAAAGTCCTTCGCGGCGATTCGGCCCTGAGCGGCGCCCGGGCGATAAGGTGGAGCCAATCGACGTTTACGGCCTGGGCAACGCCTTGGTCGATATCGAATACGAGGTCGATGAGGACTTTTTCCCCGCCCATGGCGTCCGCCGCGGGGTGATGACCCTGGTCAGCCATGAACGGCAGGAGGAACTCATCTCCGCCCTTCGCGAGCGCGGCGATGCGCGCAAGATGATGGGTGGCGGCTCGGTTGCCAATTCGCTGTACGCCATCAGCAATTTTGGCGGCAGCGCGTTTTTGTCCTGCAAGGTTGCCGACGACGAAGCCGGCAACTTCTATCTGCGCGAACTGCGCAAGCACAGTATCGAAACCCGCGGCGACTTCCATCCGGTACAAACCGGTCGCTGCCTGATCATGATCAGCCCCGACGCCGAGCGCACGATGCACACTTTTCTTGGCGCGGCTGAATTCCTGTCCCCGGCCGATATCGATTTCGACGCCGCGCGGCGCTCGAAGTACATTTATATCGAGGGCTACCTGGTCAGTTCCGACCGCGGCCGCGCCGCGGCAATCGAACTGCGCCGCTGCGCCGAGGCCGCCGGCGTCAAGACCGCGCTGACTTTTTCCGACCCGTCGCTGCTTGAAATCTTCCCGCGGCAAATGAAGGAAATGCTCGGCGGTGGCATCGACCTGCTGTTCTGCAACTCACAGGAAGCCCTGCTCTGGACCGGCGTGCGGAGCTTGGCCGCCGCCTGCGCCGAACTGCGCGCCATCGCCAAGCGTTTCGTGATCACCAGAGGCGCCCGGGGCGCGGTCCTGTTCGACGGCGGGGAATTCACCGAAATTGAGGCGGTCAAAGTGAACGCCATCGACACCACCGGCGCCGGCGACGCCTTCGCCGGCGGCTTCCTCCACGCCCTCGCCACCGGCCAATCCTTCCCCGCTGCCGCCCAACTCGCCACCCGCACCGCCGCCGAAGTCGTCTCCCGCTTCGGCCCCCGGCTCGAAGCTGGCGACTACCAGAGTATTCTCGCCCAATAAGCGGCAACCCCCACCATTCCCCAGCTTGGTGTCATCTCAAGGCTTGAGCAGGCTTCCATTCCGAATTGGACGGTGTTACATTCCGAATTGGACGGTATTCCATTCCGAATTGGACGGTGAAAAATACCGGATTGGACGATAGTTAATTCCGAATTGGACGGTCAATATGCCCTTACAGCCAAGTCAAATGGTGGAACGCCACGCGGAAGCTTCCGTCCGCGCGGCCTTGGACGATACCAGGATCGTTGCCCTGGTGGGCCCGCGACAATCCGGCAAGACTACGCTTGCCCGCAAAGTCGCCGCTGATGAGGCCATGGACTTCATTACCTTGGATGATGATCAATATCGCCAGTTCGCGAACGATGACCCAACTGGCTTCATGCGGGGTTTGGAAAGGGCGGCGATTGACGAGATCCAACGCGCCCCAGAATTGATATTGGCGCTCAAGCTCGCCGCGGACGAGGATCCAAGGCCGGGTCGATTCCTGATCACCGGTTCGGTGGATCTCTTTCGCGGCGCCATTTCACCGGATTCCCTCGCGGGCCGGGTGGAAAAGATCGAACTGCTGCCATTCTCCCAAGCTGAAATCGAACAATGCGATTCCCCGGAATTTCTGCACCGGGCCGTTGCCGGCGATTTTCCGGCGCTGCTGGAAGCTGGCCGCACCCCGGATCTGATCGAACGGGTGCTGAGGGGGAGCTTCGCCGAAGCGATCAAGCGCAAGAGCGAATCGAGACGCGCGGCCTGGTTGCGGGCCTATGCCCATTCGCTGGCCGAACACGATGCAGTCGAATTGGCCGGAATATCAAGGAAAGACGGGCTGTGGGGCCTGCTGGAACATGCCGCGGCGAATGCCGGACAACTGCTCAATCTTACCGGCATGGCCGCGCCGCTTGGCGTTGATGCCAAGACTGTGGATCGCTGGTTGACGCTGCTTGAACACATGTTCGTGATTCGCAGAATCAACGCTTGGCATAGAAACAAGCGCAAGCGGTTGATCAAGGCGCCCAAGTTGCATTTCCTCGATTCAGGGCTGCTCGCCGCGATGCGCGGAGTCAACGCTAAATCGCCGCGGTGGGATCAAGCCGGATTTGGCGCCTTGCTCGAAGGATTCGTCTTCGCCGAATTGGCTAAAATCCTGGGCAGGGAGCAACCGGGTGGCGCCATTCGCCACTACCGCGACAAGGATCAGGTCGAGGTGGATTTTGTCATCGAGCGGGACGGAAAAGTCGTTGGAATTGAAGTCAAAGCCGGCATGACCGTGAAACCCGAGGATTTTCGCGGACTCAAGCGATTGCAAAACGCCGCCGGAAGCGCATTTGCCTGTGGCATCGTCCTGCACGACGGCGAGCGCATCCAGCGAACCGGGGACCGGCTCTATGCGATGCCGGTGGGCCTGCTCTGGACCTGAGCCGTTCCATCCATGGGGTTTTGCATTGTCGCAAAACCAAAGCGTGGTTTTGTTTTGCTGTTTTGCCCGGCGAATGCGACTTCGCGATTGCAACTCATTTTTGTTGTGCTAGGATTGATGCCGACCCGATGCCGGAGGGCTCGGGCCATTCCAAAAACAGCATCAAATCGAGGTGAAACATGGAACGGAATGAGAATGAAGAAATTACCCGGAGATCGTTTCTGGGAATCGTAACCGGGGCGGCTGCCGTTGCGACCGCTTCCTATCTGGGCCTGGCCTCTTCCGCGCGAGCCTATGTGCAGCAGGAGGAAGCCGACTCCAGCGATCAGTCCGACGAGGAAATGATGGACGACGAAGCCATGGACGAGGAAATGATGGATGACGAAGGCATGATGGACGAGGACATGGATGACGAAGGCATGATGGACGAGGACATGGACGAAGAGGGCATGATGGACGAGGACGAGGACCCCAGCAGCTGAGTCAGCGAAACACCGATCGCAAGGGCGGGGGCGTGGCACCATCGGTGCGGCGCTCCGTCCCGCGATTGCCGAATCGCGCGCTGGGCGCGGGCTTCTAGACAGCCCATATCGCAATGGCCAGCCGGCGCGAACGGGAAAACCCACTTTCCTGGCTGATTGCGCCGGTTGCAGAAAAGGAATTCTTCGAAAATCACTACGAGCGTCGCGCCCTGCATTGCGGGCGCGACGACTCGCGTCGCTTTGCCGCTTTATTGAGCCTGGACCGGCTTGATGAGATCATCGCCAGCGCCGAGTTGCCGCGGGCCTCGCTGTCGATGGCGCGCAGCAAGCCGCCGCTCGAACGCGCCGATTACACCTTCAAGAGCGGCAATCTCAACCGCGGCGCGGTAATCCGGCAGTTCCAGCGCGGTGCCACCATCATTCTCAACCAACTGCAACGCGCCGACGAGGGTCTCGCCGAATTCTGCCGCGCGCTCGGAGAAGTCTTCAGTTGCCGGGTGCAGACCAATGTCTACCTGACGCCGCCGAACAGCCAGGGTTTCAAGGCCCATTACGATGATCACGATGTTTTCATAATCCAGGTCTCCGGCGCCAAGCGCTGGCGGCTGTACGAAAAAAGCGTTGACAACCCCTACAGAGGCGAGTTCTTCCGGTCCAGCGAGCATCCGGCGGGCGAGCTTGAGCGGGAGTTCCTGCTGCGCGCGGGAGAATGCCTGTACATACCCAGGGGCCTGATGCACGACGCCGTCAGCCATGGCGCGGCGCCGTCGCTGCATATCACCACGGGTTTGATCGCCGAAAAATGGGCGGATCTGATGCTCGAAGCCGTTGCCGAAGTGGCGCTCAGGAACCCGAAGTTCCGCCGCTCGCTGCCGCCCGGTTTCGCCAAGCCCGGCCAGGATGCCGCCGCGCTCGAAAAACAATTCCGGGAATTGGTGGGGGAATTCGCCGGGCAAGCCAGTTTCGAGCCGGTGCTCGCGTATTTCCAGGACAGCTTCCTCAAGCGGCGGCGGCCCGCTTTGCGCGGCGCCCTGCTCGACGCCGCCAAGCCGCCAAGCGATTCGGCCCGGTACATTCGGCGGCCGCATTTGCAAGCCACCCTGCGCCGCGGTGATTCCAAGGCGGTGATCACCGGCCCCGGCGGCGATATCCATTTCGAATTGGGAGCGATGTCCGGCTTGGAAACTTTCCTGTCCGGCGAAGCTTTCTCGGCGGCGGACTTTTCCGAATTGCAAGCCGAACAGCGGGCGGAGGCCATTCGCAAGCTTTCGGCGTTCGGGCTGATCGAGCGGCTGCGGTGACCAAGCCCCCCGTGAGGCGGCGACTGTCGGGCAAGCAGGGCAGGGACCGGGCCTGGTTCACGGTTCACTCGTGGATCGGCCTCAAGCTGTCGCTGCTGATGACGTTCATCCTGGCAACCGGAACCCTCGCCGTATTCAGTTACGAGATCGACTGGCTGCTCAACCCGGAAATGCGCGCGATCGGGCGCGTCGCCCCGGAAAACATCGACTGGGGCGCCGCTTTCGACACCATGCGCGGCGAGTTTCCCGAATACCGTCCGCTGAATCTGTCCCGTTTCCGGGACAATTGGTTTGCCTTGCAGATGCTCGCGGCCAAACCCGGCGGGGAAATCGTCCGCGTTTGGCTGAACCCGGCCGATGGCGGCCTGCTCGGGGAAACGCCATTCTTCAACGTGCAGCGGTTTTTCCGCGAGCTTCACCGGCATCTCATGCTGCCGCTGAACATCGGTGTTCCCATTGTGACTGTCTTGGGGTTTCCATTGCTGGTCTCGCTCGTTGCCGGATTCGTCGTTTACAAGAAGTTCTGGCGGGGGCTGTTCCGCTGGCCGCGATTCGGTCGCAAGCCGCGCATCTGGAACGGCGACCTGCACCGGCTGATGGGGCTGTGGGGAAGTTGGTTCATTGCGCTCATCGCGGTTACGAGCATCTGGTATTTCGTTGAACGGCTTGGCGGCCAGGCGCCGCCCTTGCCGCGGTCGGAGCGGGAACCGTCCGGCAGAAACGCGGCGTTGCCGGCGGATTTTGCCGGCGCCGACCTCGCGGCGGCAGCGCAAGCCGCCGGGGAAGCGCTGCCGGGTCTGCGAATCAGCCGGATTCTTTTCCCCGGCACCCGGGCCGCGCCACTGACGGTTCAGGGTGAGTTGTCCGCTGTTCTGGTGCGGCCGCGGGCCAATGGCGTTTACTTCGATCCGGCCTCGGGCGATATCGCCGGCAGCTACCGGGGCGGGGATCTCGACTTCCACACCCGCATCGCCGAAGCCGCGGATCCGCTGCATTTCGGCTATTTCGGCGGAATCGCCAGCAAAATCATCTGGTTTGTTTTCGGCTTGATGATGACGGCGATGTCGATAACCGGCGTGGTGACCAACGCCGCGCGGCTGCGGCGTTCGGTGTTGGCCTCGGCGACTTTCAGCCCCGGCGCGCTGCGGGTACGCGGAAAAAGTGGTGGGTCAGCCGCGAAGACTGTCGACAAAACGTTTCACCCCGTCGAACCAGGTTGAGCGCTTCGGCGACTGGCGGCTGCCTTGCTCTTCCTGGATGCCGCGGAACTCTTCGAGCAGTTCGCGCTGGCGCGGGGTGAGTTTCACCGGTGTTTCAACCACCAGCCGGTACAGTAAATCCCCCGGCGGGCCGCCGCGGACCGGGGTGATGCCCTTGCCGCGCAGGCGGAAGAGCTTGCCGGTTTGGGTTTCGGCTGGAATCTTGAGTTTCACCCGTCCGGTGAGGGTGGGCACTTCGAGGTCGTTGCCGAGGGCGGCATCGACGAAGCTGATCGGAATATCGCAGTGCAGGTTGGCGCCGTCGCGTTCGAACACCGGATGCGGCTGGACTTCGATGCGCACATAGAGGTCGCCGGGCGGGCCGCCCCGGGATCCAGCCTGGCCTTCGCCGGTGAGCCGGATGCGGTCTCCGGTATCAACGCCGGCGGGCACCTTCACCGACAGTGTGCGGGATTCTTCCACGGTGCCGGCGCCGCGGCAGCTTGAGCAGGGGTCCTTGATCAGCTTGCCTTCGCCGCGGCAGCGGGGACAGGTCTGCTGCACCGAGAAAAAGCCCTGCTGCATGCGCACTTGGCCAACACCGCCGCAGGCGGTGCAGGTTACCGGTTCGGTGCCCGGGCGCGCGCCGCTGCCGCCGCAGGCCGTGCAGGTTGCCCGGGTGGGGACGCGGACCGTGCGCGAAACGCCTTGGACGGCTTCTTCGAGGCCCAGTTCGAGGTGGTATTGCAGGTCGGCGCCTTGGCGGCGTCCGCCAGAGCGCCCGCGCCCGCCATGGCGGGCGCCAAAAATGTCGCCGAAAATATCGCCGAAGATGTCGGCGAAATCCGCCGCCCCGGCACCGCCGGCTTGGCCTTCAACGCCGGCGTGTCCGAACTGGTCGTAGCGCGAGCGCTTTTGCTGATCGGAGAGGACTTCAAAGGCTTCGCTGGCTTCCTTGAATTTGGCTTCGGCCTCCTTGTCGCCCGGATTGCGGTCCGGGTGGTGCTTCATGGCGGTGCGCCGGTACGCCTTTTTCAGCGCGGCGGTGTCCGCGTCCCGGCTGACGCCGAGGACTTCGTAGTAATCGCGCTTGTTCGCCATGTTTGATGTTGTGCCTGCCATCCGTCATTCTGCGCGAAGTCGCAGAATCTCGACGGTATGGCACAGTGTTCTTTCCAACCCAGTGCCGAACCGAGGGAGATCCTGCGACTTCGCGCAGAATGACAGAAAATCGCGGCGCTGCGGGGCCGCCTACTTCTGGTCTTCCTTGACTTCTTCGAATTCGGCGTCGACGGCGTCTTCGTCGGCCTTGCCGGATTCGGCCCGGGTTTCCGCTCCGGCATCGGGGCCATCCGCCTGCGAGGCTTGCTCGGCGTACATCTTCTGCACCACCGGCGATGAGGCTTCGGTCAGCGCCTCGGTGGCCTGTTCGATGGCTTGGAGATCGTCGCCCTTGGCGGCTTCCTCGAGCCGGCCGATGGCGCTTTCGACCGCGGCCTTCTCCTCGTCGCCGACTTTGTCGCCGGCTTCGTTGATCGTTTTGCGGGTGGCGTGGATCAGGCCGTCGGCGGTGTTGCGCGCGGTGATGAGCTGCTCGAACTTCTTGTCCTCGGCGGAATGCGCTTCGGCGTCGCGGACCATCTTCTCGATTTCCTCATCGGTCAGGCCGCTGGAGGCCTTGATCTCGATCGACTGCTCCTTGCCGGTGGCCTTGTCCTTGGCGGACACGTTGAGGATGCCGTTGGCGTCGAGATCGAAGGAGACCTCGATCTGGGGCATGCCCCGGGGCGCCGGTGGAATGTCGGCCAGGTCGAAGCGGCCGAGGGACTTGTTCTGCGTCGCCTGCTTGCGCTCGCCCTGGACCACGTGGATTGTCACCGCGGTCTGGTTGTCGTCGGCGGTGGAGAAGACCTGGGTCTTCTTGGTGGGAATCGTGGTGTTCTTGTCGATCAGCACGCTGGCCACGCCGCCGAGTGTTTCGATGCCGAGCGACAGCGGCGTGACGTCGAGCAACAGCACGTCGGTGACATCGCCGGCGAGCACCGCGGCCTGGATCGCCGCGCCCACGGCGACGGCCTCGTCGGGATTGACATCCCGGCGCGCTTCCTTGCCGAAGAAATCCGCGACTTTCTGTTGCACCAGGGGCATGCGGGTCTGGCCGCCGACCAGCACCACATCGTTGATCGCGGATGCCTCGATGCCGGCGTCCTTCAGCGCGATCCGCACCGGGCCGAGGGTGCGCTCGACGAGATCCTCCACCAGCGATTCGAACTTGGCCCGGGTCAGCTTTTGCACCAGATGCTTCGGCCCGCCGGCATCGGCGGTGATGTAGGGCAGGTTGATCTCGGTCTGCTGCGAGGACGAAAGCTCGATCTTGGCTTTTTCCGCGGCCTCTTTCAGGCGCTGCAGGGCCAGTGGATCGTTGTGCAAATCCATGCCGTGCTCTTTCTTGAACTCGTCCGCGAGATAGTCGATCAGGCGCAGGTCGAAGTCCTCGCCGCCAAGGAAGGTGTCGCCATTGGTCGAGAGCACCTCGAAAGTGTGTTCGCCGTCGGTTTCGGCGATTTCAATGATCGAGATGTCGAAGGTGCCGCCGCCGAGGTCGTAGACCGCGATGGTGGAATCGCCGGCGCGCTTGTCCATGCCGTAGGCGAGGGCGGCGGCGGTGGGCTCGTTGATGATGCGCTTGACATCGAGTCCGGCGATGCGGCCGGCGTCCTTGGTCGCCTGGCGCTGGGAATCGTTGAAGTAGGCGGGCACGGTGACCACGGCTTCCTTCACTTCCTCGCCGAGATAGTCCTCGGCGGTTTTCTTCATCTTCATCAGCGTCTGGGCGGAAATCTGCGGCGGCGACATTTGCTTGCCGTTGACTTCAACCCAGGCGTCGCTGTTGCCCGCCTTGACGATCTTGTAGGGCACCATTTCGATGTCTTTTTGCACCACGTCGTCCTGGTACTGGCGGCCGATCAGCCGCTTGATCGCGAACAGCGTGTTGCTGGGGTTGGTGATGGCCTGGCGTTTGGCGGGCTGGCCGACGAGGGTTTCGCCATCCTTGCTGTAGGCAACGATGGACGGGGTGGTGCGATCACCTTCCGAATTTTCGATGACCCGGGGCTCGCCCCCCTCCATGATCGCCACGCAGGAGTTGGTGGTTCCCAAGTCGATGCCGATGATCTTGCCCATGTTCGTAGTCTCCACTGAATCGCCGGTCCGTTGTTTCGCGAACCGGCTTGAAATCGCATATCGCCGCAAGTTTGCGCGCAGCCGCGCCCGTTATGTTTCGCTTCCCGCCGAAGGTTCGGCTTCGGCGGAAACCACCACCATCGCGGGCCGCAGCACCCGGCCGTGCAGGGTGTAGCCTTTCTGCATGACCGCGATGACGGTGTTTGGTTCGACCTTGCCGTTTTCTTGGATCGACATTGCCTGATGCAATTCCGGGTCGAAAGGCTCGCCTTCCGGGTCCACCGCTTCGATCTGGAACTTGGCGAAGCAGTCGGCAAAGCTTTTCAGGGTCAGGTTCACACCCTCGTGAATCGCCTTGGCGACCTCGTTTTGGTGATCGCCCGCGGCGTCGAGGGCGCGTTCGAGATTGTCCACCACCGTGAGCAGCTCGCTGGCGAACTTCTCTTGGCCGAACTTGTGCGCCCGCTCGACATCCTGCTCGGTGCGGCGGCGCAGATTCTGCATCTCCGCCTGGATTCGCAACGCCTGGTCCCGGGCCTGCCGGCTTTCCGCCTCGGCCTCGGCAAGACGGGCGAGCGCCCGCTCCAAGGTCCATTCGGTATCCGCTTCCGCGCCGCAATCTCCGCCTTCTGTCGATCCAGCGTCCACTGCGCCGGCTTCTTCCATTTCGGGGGCGGTGTCCGGCTTGCCGGTTTCCGCCACCGAATCCTCTACGGCCTTGGATTGCCGCGCTTTGCTCATGTCGCTCTATTCCAACCATCAAGACAGCGAATTGCTATATGGGGGCGGGGCACGATGTTTCAAGCGCATTGGGCGATGCCCAGTATGTAAACGGGTATGCAAGCGGGTGTCCCGCGGGTTTTCGATATACTTTCCGCGCCATGCTCAAGCAGCTCTCCATCGCGAACTACGCCACCGTCGAAAGCCTCGAGGTTGAGTTCCGCGCCGGCATGTCGGCGCTGACCGGGGAAACCGGCGCGGGCAAGTCGATCATCGTCGGGGCGCTCGGGCTCGCGCTTGGCGTTCGGGCCGACAAGGGTGTCGTCCGCGGCGGCGAAACGAAAACCGTGGTCACCGCGGAATTCGACATCTCCGGCAACGACGCGGCCCGGGCCTGGCTCGAAGCCAACGATTTTTCCGCGGATTTATCCGGCATCTGTCTGGTTCGCCGCAGCATCGCCAGCGATGGCCGCTCCCGGGCCTTCATCAACGATTCGCCGGCAACGGTGGCGAGCCTGCAACAGCTTGGCGGCCTTCTCGTCGATATCGTCGGCCAGCGGGAACATCAGTCGCTGATGCTGCGCCAGACCCAGCGCAAGCTGCTCGATGATTATTGTGTCGAGCGCGAACTGCTCGCGGAACTGCGCTCGCTGCACAATGCATGGCAGGCGAACGGGCGCGCCATCGCCAAGCTGCGGGCCGGCGGCAACGAGGGCCATATCGACTTGCTTCGTTACCAGGCTGCCGAACTCGGGGAACTCGGGGTCGAAGACGGCGAAGTCGAAGCGCTTGAGCGGGAGCAGCGCCGCCTCGGCAACGCCGGCGATTCACTCGCGGCGCTCGCCGGCGCCCTGGCGGCCATCGCCGACAACGAATCCGGCAACGGCCTCGACAGCCTGCGCCAGGGCAGGCAGATGCTCGAGGAACTGCGCGGCGCCAGCGGCCGCGTGGCCAACGCGCTGGAACTGCTGGAATCCGCGGGCATTCAGGTCGAGGAGGCCACCGCCGACCTGCGCGCCGCGGCGGATGAGTTTCCCATCGATCCGCAACGCCTCGCCGAGGTTGATGAACGGCTCGGCAGACTCCATGACATGGCCCGCAAGCACAAGGTGCGCCCGGCCGAACTCGCGCAACTGACACAGACGTTGGCGCGGCGGCTTGAGGAGGTTGAAGGCCGCGGGGAGGCGTTGCGGCAGCTCGGGGAAGAGAGTGCGAAACTGCGGGAACAATACATGGCGCTCGCCGCCCGGGTTGGCGAACAGCGCCGGGAAGGCGCGGGCAGGCTGATCCAGGCCATCGAAAAGCAAATCGCCCGCCTCGGCATGGGCAGAGCGCGGATGGATATTCGTTTTGAAGCGCTCGGCAAGGACGCGGTTGCGGAAAACGGCCTGGAGAAAGTGGACTTCCTGGTCGCCGCCAATCCGGGACAGCCACCCGGTCCATTGGCCAAAATCGCCTCGGGCGGCGAGCTTTCCCGCATCAGCCTCGCCATCCGGGTGGTTACCGCGAGCACTTCCCAGACGCCTTCGCTGGTGTTCGATGAAGTCGATGTGGGCATTGGCGGCGGCGTCGCCGCCCAGGTTGGCGACTTGCTGCGCGGCCTTGGCGCGTCCGCCCAGGTGCTCTGCGTCACCCACCAGCCACAAGTCGCCAGCCGCGCCCATTGGCATTATTCAGTGAGCAAGCACAGCGACGGGGCGGATACGCAAAGCGCGATCCGGCAACTCGACGCCGAAGCCAGGGTGTTTGAAATCGCGCGGATGCTGGCGGGGGACGCCCCCGGCGAGGCCCCCATCGCCCACGCCCGCCAGATGCTGGCGCTGGAAGCGGGGTTGGGCAAGCTCTGATTAAATCAGAGCATACTTAGAATCAGGTGCGAATCAGGAAAGTTTTTGACATTCCGGGCAGATGCCGTAGAGATGCATGCTGTGATCGGTGATCTGGAAGCCGAGTTCTTCGGCGATTTTCACCTGCCGCTCCTCGATGACCGCGTCGAAAAACTCCTGGATCTTGCCGCAGGAGGTGCAGACGATATGATCGTGGTGATCGTCGGGCATCAATTCGAAAACCGCGCGGCCCCCCTCGAAATTGTGCCGCGAGACCAGGCCGGCGCCCTCGAACTGGGTCAGCACGCGGTAGACCGTCGCCAGGCCGATTTCCTCGTTGGACTCCTTGAGCGCGAAGTAGACATCATCCGCGCTCAGATGCTTCTGATCGGAGTTTTCCAGGATTTGCAGGATCTTGACCCGGGGCAGGGTGACCTTCAGCCCGGCCTTGCGCAATTCGTGGTTCTCGCTGCCCATGGGCGCCTCGGTGGGTATTCTGTTCGGACGGCCTAGTGTGCTGTCCGGTAAATACGTTGCGTTTCAGCGCGTCCCCCGCGGTTCGCGGCAAGGCGCGGCCCGCCGGGAATGGCGACTCCCATTGCCAAGGGCCGCAACGCCGCCGCGGGCCGCGGGGGGCGCGCCCTTCGGGAGCGGGCCTGAAGCGCCATCGCGGCGTTGCCGCCCTTGCCAATACCGGCAGTATTGCCAGCGGGCGGCGTCTTGCGCTGACGCTTCAGGCCCGCTCTGAAACACAACGTATTTACCGGACAGCACACTACGGTATTATGCCCCCATGCGCGGCCCGTGTGAAAGCCGCTCCGCGCCAGCCACGCAATCGGTCCGCCCGAAATGAACAAGCCGCAATGAACAAAGCAAGCCCCATCCTCGCCATCCTGCTCGCGGCGGCGCTCGCCGGCTGCAACAACAATCTGGGCTCGCTGGATTTTCCGGGGGTCTACAAGATTTCGATCACCCAGGGCAATGTCATCCTGCAGGACATGGTCGATCAATTGCGGCCCGGCATGACCCGCAACCAGGTCATCTTCGTCATGGGCACGCCACTGGTGCGCGACCCCTTCCACCAGGACCGCTGGGACTACGTCTACAACTTCCAGCCCGGCGGCGGCGCCCGCACCCAGGAGCGCATCACCATCTGGTTCATCGACGGGGAGCTCGCCAGAATCACCGGCGATTTCACCCCCAACCCGCCCGAACCACTCGACCCGGCACCCGCCGAACCCGAACCCGCCGAAGGAGCCGCCAACTAAGTCGATCCACAGCCACACCCGCAAGAGTCTCGGAGCCTGCGCCGTAGGAATTCGCGAAAGCGAAAATTCGCTATCGCCGCGCCCCTGGCTGATCGATTGAGGCGAATATTGGCCTATATTCAACGAAATCGATCAGCCAGGGGCGCGGATGATAGCGGATTTGCAGCCGTGAATTCCTACGGCGCAGGCTCCTAGGCAGCGCAAAACTTGTTTGCACTCTTCCTGAAAATTGGTATATAGTCTGGGCTATCCATTCGCTTTGTCCAGCGCTGGCCAGATTATGAAAGACAAGAGACTGTACAACACCGTCGCCCGGTCCATCCTCGAATCGATCGACAACGGCGCCTATCCGGCTGGCAGCCGCTTGCCCGCGGAGCGGAATCTGGCGGAACAATTCAAGGTCAGCCGGGTGACGATTCGTCAGGCGCTGATTGCCCTGCAAGCCCGTGGCAGAGTCGAAATCAAAACGGGTTCCGGCGCCTACGTGCTCGATGGCGCCGAACCGGGCGGAGAGGGTTTGCCGCAAATCAACGCTTTTGAAGTGACCGAAGCCAGATCCCTGTTTGAATCGGAAGTCGCCGCTCTCGCCGCGTTGCACATCAGCGATGGGGTTCTCGACCAACTTGCCGCCTACATTGAACAAATGGCCAGCGACAATCCCGACGAAGAGGAGGCCGCGGAGGAGGCCGACCGCAATTTCCATTTGACGATCGCCTCGGCGTCCGGCAATTCGGCTGCGCGCCATATCGTTGAGTCACTGTGGAAAATGCGAACCGAACTGCCCCAGGTGAGGGAAGTTTACGAGGCGGTATGTCTCGAAGATACTTCCCAGCGCGGCAACGAGCACATGGAAATCTATGTCGCGCTCAAAAACCGCGATCCAGCCGCCGCCCGGGTCGCCATGCGCAGGCACTTCAACCGCCTGCTTGAATCGATGCTCGACATCACCGAAGAGCAGGCGGTCGAGAAAATCCGCAAGGAGGCCTCGGCGAGCCGTCACCGGTTCCTCAAGATCGCGAACCTTTGATATGGCGGATGCGCTGGGGAAAATCGCGGTTGTTCCGGTCCTTGGGTTGGTGATCTGCTGGGCGGCCGGATCATTCGCCGCCCACCCCGGTTTGTTGCTCGCGCCGGAAGACATCGCGCTCATCAGGCAATCAATCGATCAATCCCCGGGTTTTGCCAAAGACCTGGCAGCGGTTCGACTCGAACTCGACACGTACTTCGGGACTTTTCCAGACGTTCCGCCCCCGGTGGACGCCGGCGGCGGCTATTCACACGAGACGCATAAAAGGAACGGGATCGCGATTCACGACGCCGGCATTGCGCACCAGTTGACTGGAGAAATGGCCTACGCCGATTACGCCAGGCAACTGCTTCTCGCCTATGCCGAATTGTATCCCGGCCTCGGCCGGCACCCACAAAGCCGGGGCCCGAACCCGGGCCGGCTGTTCTGGCAAAACCTCAACGAATCGGTCTGGCTGACCTATGCGATCCAAGGCTTTGACGCCATTCACGACGCTCTTCCGCCCACCGACCGCGAGCGGATCGTGAACAAACTTTTGCGGCCCATGGCCGATTTTCTTTCCGAAGGCTCTCCCGGCACTTTCGACCGCATCCACAATCACGGAACCTGGGCAGTTGCCGCGGTTGGAATGACGGGATACGCAATCGATGAGCCGGAGTATGTGCGCAAGGCGCTCCACGGTCTGAATGGCGATGGCGGCTCGGGATTCCTGAAGCAGATCGATTTGCTGTTTTCGCCCGATGGCTACTATGGCGAGGGACCCTACTACCAGCGCTACGCCCTGATGCCGTTCCTGCTGTTCGCCCGCAGCATCGAGGCGAACGACCCCGGGCGCGAAATCTTCGCCTATCGCGACGGCATCCTGCTGAAGGCGATCCATGCCTGCATCAACCTTTCCTACGATGGCTTGTTTTTTCCAATCAACGACGCGATCAAGGACAAGGGGCTCGACACCGTGGAGTTGCGCCACGGTGTCGCCATCGCCTATCGACTGACTGGCGATGCCGAACTGCTGTCCATCGCCGGCGGGCAAAAATCCTTTGTCCTCAATGGTGATGGGTTCGCTCTCGCCCGGGCGCTCGACCGGGGGGAGTCCACACCCTATGCATTCCGCTCCAGGCTGTTTCGCGACGGGCCGGAAGGAAAGCGTGGCGGTTTGGCGGTGTTGCGCGGCGGGGACGGGGCGAACCCCCAAGCCGCGGTGCTGAAGGCGACTTCCCAGGGAATGGGCCACGGCCATTTCGACAAACTCGGCGTGTTGTTCTTCGACAACGGCAATGAAATCCTCACCGACTACGGCGCCGCGCGTTTCCTCAATGTCGCGCAGAAGAACGGCGGGCGCTACCTGCCCGAAAATGAGACCTGGGCGAAACAGACCATTGCCCACAACGCCTTGGTTGTAGACGAAACCAGCCACTTCCGGGGCGAATTGGCAATCGCCGAACAAGCCTATCCCATTGATCTGCATTTCGACAGCGGCGGGGGAATCGAACTCGCTAGCGCGACGATGGCGGACGCTTATGAGGATGTTTCATTCAGGCGCACCGTCGCCGTGCTTGACGGTTTGAACACCGAACACCCGGTGCTGATCGATCTGCTCAAGGCTGATGGAAAAGGGCGGCGGCAATTCGACCTGCCGGTTCATTTCAACGGCCAAATCATCAATGTCAGCCATCCGCCCGATTCCGATCCCGGTCCCGCGAGTTTGCGGCCACTCGGGGACGCCAACGGTTATCAGCATTTGTGGCTGCGGGCCCGGGCCGAAGTCGCCGCTGGCGAGACTTTCTCCATCACTTGGCTGACCGGGGATCGGTTCTACACTTATTCGACTATCGCCTTGGACAACATGGAAGTTTTTTTCACCGAACTCGGGGCCAACGATCCCCAATTCAACCTGCGGCGCGAGCAGGCCCTGGTCTTTCGCGTCGGCGAAGTGGATTCGGCCTCCTTTGTCGCGGTGCTCGAACCACACGGCGAGTACAACGGAGCGGAAGAGTTCACCCGGAACAGCGGCGGCTTGATCGAAGAGATCGGATTCCACAGCGAAGCCGGCCTCGACGCGGTCGCTTTGCACACGGCGGACGGCGCCCGGGCGGTGCTCGCCCTGTCGCATGATGCGGACGATCTGGTGGCGCACACAATCGATCTCCAGGGTCAAAGTTTCCAATGGCGCGGCTATCACGCGCTGCTCGACGCGACGCCGGTCGACAAGGAGTAAGGCATTCATGTTCCGCGGCTATTTGAGATGGGTGATCGTTGGCCTTGTCGCCATTGCGACGGTGATCAACTACATCGACCGCAACGCGCTGGCGATCATGTGGCCGGCTGTTTCCGAAGACCTCGGCATGGACACCAGCGACTATGCCCTGGTGGTGTCGTTCTTCATGGTGGGTTACGCGGTCGGCCACTCGCTGTTCGGCAAGATCTTCGACATGATCGGCACCCGCCTCGGTTTCGTGCTGGCTATCGTGGCTTGGTCGATCTCGATCATGCTGCACGCGGCCACCCGCGGCGTGCTTTCCCTCGGGCTGGCCCGGGCGATGCTCGGCGTTAGCGAGGCGGGCAACTGGCCCGGGGCCACCAAGAGCAATGCCGAGTGGTTTCCGATCAAGGAGCGCGCCCTGGCCCAGGGAATCTTCAACTCCGGCGCTTCGCTTGGCGCCATCGTCTCCGCCCCGGCGATCGCCCTGCTGTATCTGCAATTCGGCTGGCAGGGAACGTTTATCGCCGTGGGCATGCTGGGTTTCCTTTGGCTGCTTCCCTGGCTGTGGATTTTCAAGGCGCCGCCGGAGCGCCACCCGTGGCTTACCGAAGCGGAGCGGGAGTACATTCTCGCCGGGCAGAAAACCGAAGATTCAGCCGAGGAAAATGCCGAACAAGCCGCCCCGGGTTGGCGGGAAATGCTCGGATACCGGCAAAGCTGGGCGGTGATTGCCTCGCGGTTTTTTCTGGATCCGGTCTGGTGGCTGTTCGTCAGTTGGCTGCCGATCTATCTGGCCGATCAGTTCGGATTCGACATCGCGCAGATTGGCTTGTTCGCCTGGGTGCCTTATGTCGGCGCCGCCCTCGGGGCGATCTTCGGCGGTTGGCTGGCCGGCAGGCTGATCAAATCGGGATGGACGGTCAACGCCGCCCGCAAGCTGACCATCACCCTGGGCGGCGCGATCATGATGCCGATGCTGATCGCCACTGCTTTCGCCTCCAACCCATTGGCCGCGGTATTGCTGATCGCGGTGATTCTGTTTGGATTTCAACTGGCCATCGGCAATATCCAAACGCTGCCGAGCGACTTTTTCGCCGGCAAATCCGTCGGTTCGCTGGCCGGAGTCGGCGGCACCGCCGCGGTGGTCGGCGTGTTGATCACAACTTGGATGGTGCCCGTCATCACCCGGGAGTCGTATGTGCCGTTCTTCCTGCTCGGCGCGGCGCTGGTTCCCCTGGCCGTGGCTTCGGTGTGGATTTTCGGCGGCCGAATCGAACCGGTTGCGGCGGCGGAAGATGCCGCATCCGCGCAAGCCGAAGCGGGCGGCTAGGTTCCCATCCTTTCATTTTCACTGGAAACAGGCATGAGTATTGAAAACAAGGTAGCGATCGTCACCGGCGGTTCGCGCGATATTGGCAGGGCGGTGGCGGAGAAACTCGCGGCCGGCGGGGCCAAGGTGGCCTTCACTTGGTTGAACAGCGCGGGCGATGGCGAGGCGACCCTCGCGGCCATCGAGGTCGCCGGCGGCACGGCGATCAGCGTTCGCGGCGATATGACCCGAAGCGGCGACGTGGAGAATCTCATTGATCGGACGCGCAACGAGTTCGGTGGCGCCATCGACATCCTGGTCAATGTCGCCGGTGGGCTGGTGGCGCGCAAGCCGCTTGCGGAAATGTCGGAGCAATTCTTCGAAGGCGTGATGAGGCTGAATTTGACCAGCGCGTTTCTGACCGCCAAGGCGGCCGTTCCCCATATGGGCCGGGGCGGCGCCATCATCAATTTTTCCTCCCAGGCCGGCCGCGACGGCGGCGGCCCGGGCGCGCTCGCCTACGGCACTTCCAAAGGCGCGCTGATGACCTTCACCCGCGGCCTAGCCAAGGAACTCGGGCCCGCCGGCATTCGGGTGAACTGTGTTTGCCCCGGCATGATCGACACCACCTTCCACGACACCTTCACCAAGGATGAAGTGCGGGCCAATGTCGCCGCGGCGACGCCCTTGCGGCGGGAAGGCGAGGCCCGGGAAGTGGCGGATCTCGTCGCCTACCTCGCCTCGCCCGCCTCGAGCTTCATTACTGGCGCAAGCCTGGACATCAACGGCGGGCTGTTTTTTTCCTGATTCCCAAGGAGTCTGAAGCATTGGCCGAGTACATCTGTTTTGGCGAAATCATGCTGCGATTGAAATCGCCGGCCCACGAGCGCTTGTTGCAATCGCCGCGCCTCGAAGCGACTTTCGGCGGCGGCGAAGCCAATGTTGCCGTCTCGCTGGCCAACTTCGGCTGCGAAGCGGCCTTCGTCAGCGCCTTGCCGGACAACGCGGTCGGCGCCGCCGCCCTGGCCGAGTTGCGCGGATTCGGCGTGGATACCCGCCATGTGCATCGCGGCGGCGGGCGGATGGGCATTTACTTTCTCGAAACCGGGGCCAACCAGCGGCCCTCCAAGGTGGTGTACGACCGGGAAAACTCCGCGATCAGCCGCGCCAGCCCCGGCGATTTCAACTGGGATGCGATTTTCGCCGGCGCCAAATGGCTGCACATCACCGGAATCACGCCGGCGCTCAGCGCTTCGGCCGCTCGGCTCAGCCTTGCGGCAGTGACCGCGGCAGGCGAAGCCGGGCTGACCGTCTCCTGCGATTTCAACTACCGGGCGAAGCTGTGGAACTACGGCAAGACGGCCCCGGAAGTGATGGGCGAACTCGTGCGGCATGTGGATGTCGGCATCGCCAATGAGGAAGACTGCCAGCAATCGCTCGGCGTCAACGTCGATGCCGGCATCGACGTTGAAAGCGGCGAATTCGATATCGCCAAATACGAAGCGTTGAGCGCGGCGATGCTCGAACGATTTCCCCGCATGTCCACAATCGCCATCACCATGCGGGAGTCGCGCAGCGCCGACCGCAACCTGTGGTCGGCCTGCCTGCGCGACAGCGGCGGATTCCGCGTTTCCCGGCGCTACGAAATCACCGACATCGTGGACCGGGTTGGCGGCGGCGACAGCTTCGCGGCGGGCCTGATTTATGGCTTGAACCACTTTGATGACAGCGGCGGGGCATTGGCATTCGCCGTCGCCGCGAGTTGCCTCAAGCATTCCATTCCCGGCGATTTCAATCGGGTGGATGTCGCCGAAGTCGCGCAATTGATGCGCGGCAAAGGGTCGGGAAGGGTTCAGCGTTGATATTCTCGTTGATTATTGGTAGTACCAATTAAATGCGCCTAATAGGTTTTTTTGGACTGCCAATATGCTAGACTGCGGTTTATCGCATTGGCTAACGCACAATGCAAAAACTAACGCGGGACAGCAACGGGAGAGCAAGCAAATGAGCGCAAGACAAGCAAAGATCGCGCTGGCGGATTTCGCGCCGCACCAAGGACATCGATGCAAGCGCAAGCCGTTGGCGGTGGCGCTGCTTTCGGGTTTGGCCGCCATGGCCGCGGGCATGCCATCAAGCGGCCAGGTTGCCAGTGGCGGGGTGGAGGAGATATTGGTCACCGGCATCCGCGCTTCCCTGCAAAGCGCCCTCGAGCAGAAGCGCAATGCCGCCAATCTCGTGGAAATCATCCAGGCCGAAGACATCGGCAAACTGCCCGACCAGAATCTGGCGGAAGTGCTTGAGAATGTCACCGGCATCCAGATCACCCGCACCGCCGGCGTCGGCACCGGCGTGCAAATCCGCGGCACCAACGCGAACCGCACCGAGATCAACGGCGTGTCCACGGTGGACTCCGGGGCCGGGCGCACCGGCATCGATTTTGAGGACGTCTCCGCGGCCATCATCTCCGCGGTCGAAGTCACCAAGGCGCCGGAAGCGAAAACCATCGAGGGTTCCGTCGGCGGCACGATCAATCTGCGCACGATTCGCCCGCTCGAGATCGGCGAGCGCATCGCCGCGGTCCGGGTCCAGGGGGAAAACAGCAGCCTGTCCACTGACGACAACTTCAACCCCAGGGTGTCGGGCACCTGGGGCGACAACTGGACCACCGATGCCGGTGATTTTGGCATCGTGGTCAGCGCGAGCCACACCGAACAGGATGTCACCGCATTCCGCCCCCGCACCGACCGCGACAACAGCGTGGCCGCGGGTGGCGGCGCCGCGAGCGCGCAATCGTTCAACTTTCTGCCGATCCAGTTCCTCAATCAGGATTACGACAACTTCGAGTATGAAACCACCAACTTCGCCGGTTCCCTCGAATGGGCGCCGAATGAGCAACTGACTCTGTATTTCGATGCCGTCGTCAACGATCAGGAGCGCCGGCAGGAGAGTTCCCGGGTGCAGGGCTCGGGTGTGAGCAGCCTGCGCAACGCTTCGATTCCCGAAGCCTTTGAAACGATCAACTTCGGCACCATCGACGGCAGGAACGGAGCGCAGAATCTCGGTTCCATCGAGGCGGCGCTGCGCGGTGTGATCGGCGTCGATTTAGCCGTTGACGATGACGACCCGAACCTGCGCTTCTCGTCGGATACGAACTCGCGTTTGACCGAAAGCCAGATTTTCAGTTGGGGCGCCAATTGGCAAAGCGGCAGATGGTCCGGCCGGGCCGAGATTTCAACCTCGCAATCCGATTCGACAACGCCGAGTTTCAACACCACGCTGAACTTCATCAATCCAAACTTGCCGCTCGACCCGGGTGGCGCCAATGACAACAGCACGCCGTTCCGCTACGACCTGAGCGGCGGCACGCTGTCCTGGGGCGTCGCATTCGGCGAACCGGGCGCGCCCACCACGGCGCAGTTGCTCGACCCGGCGAACGTGGTGCTGCGCGACACCAACATCAGCCAGGACATCGCCGAAAGCGCCGAGGATGCCGTCGTGCTCGACTTCAGCTACGATCTCGACTGGTCCGGCATCACCACGATTGACTTCGGCTACCGCAGCAGCACGGCTTCCAACTTCAACAACGACATCCGCACCAACCGCGGACTGCGGAGCCTGGCTGACTCGCCGAGTGGCGATCTGTTCGCCGAACTGCTGGTGCCAGGCCCCGACAACTTCAACGAGGCCGACGGCAGGGCGCTCTACATCGGCAACTTCCTGCTCATCAACCCCGAACTCGTGGCCGCCGACCCCGATGGCGTGCTCGCCAGGCTGAATGCCGCGATCACCGCCCACGGCGGCTCCCGCTCGATCAGCGAGCCCACTTCCAGTGTCGCCGCGTTTTTCGACATTGAAGAGGCCACCAACGCGCTGTATGCCCAGGCGAACTTTGAAAGCGGCATATTCCGCGGCAACTTCGGCCTGCGCCATATCGAAACTGAAGTCGATTCGACTGGCAATTCGGTCACCAATGGCGTGGCCTCCCCGACCACCTCCTCCGGCAGTTACGACTTCCTGCTGCCGCGCTTCAACCTGGTCGCGAACGTCAGCGACGATGTGCTGCTGCGCGCAAGCTGGGGCAAAGACATCAGACGCCCGAACTTCAACAACCTGTCGACTTCCACCACGTTCAGCACCAGCCCGAACCCGCCGGTGTCGATCGGCAACCCGGGATTGGAACCGGAGGAAGTCGCCTCCTTCGATGTCTCCGCCGAATGGTATTTCGCGCCTTCGAGCGTGGTGAGCCTCGGCTGGTTCCAAAAGGAGCGCACCGGCCTGTTCGTCCGCACCCAGGATGACCCCTTCGAAGACCCGGTCAGCGGATTCCGCGACACCACCGCGCCCTGTGAGCAGGGCGGCATTTTCAACCCCATCGCCGATGTCAACGTCTTCGGCGACGCTGGCGGCGTGGGGGTCTGTGTCCCCGCGGCGACCACGGTCAACGGCGCCGGGGAAACCACCCAGGAAGGTGTTGAAATCGCCTTGCAGTACGATCTTTCCCAGTTCGAGGATGAACTCGGCTGGGCCTCCGGGTTTGGCTTCATCGCCAACTACACGCGGCAGGAATTCTCCGGCGGCGATACCTTTCTCAATCCAACCAGCCGCGCCCGCGCCGCTTTCGCGCTGACCTCCCCAGGCGCCACCGATGTCACCTTGCGCGGGCAATTGGTGGATCTGTCCGAGTCCGCCTACAACATCACGACCTACTACGAGCGCTATGGCATTTCAGCGCGGATGCGCTACACCTGGCGCGAAGCCTACCGCTCGACCGATTTCGGCAGCACCTCAAGCTTCCCCTGGGGCTTCCCAGTTGTGCAGGAAGACCGGGGGCAGCTCAACGCCAGCGTCAGCTACGCCGTCAACGACAACTTGAGCGTGGGGGTTGAAGGCGTCAACCTGACCGAGTCGGATGTTCGGCAATCCTGTGTCAACGGCGGCGCGCTGGTCTGCTTCCAGGGCCTCACCGACCGCCGCATTACCCTGGGTGTGAGTTACCGCCTGTAGGCAAAGTCCGGCAAGGGTCGTCCGACGGAGCAACTGATTGGTGCCACTCAATACGCAAGGGGGTCCGACATGACTGCCACAACCGGTTTTTCACTGCGTCGCTCGCCGATGCTGCTCGCGCTTTGCGCGCCAGCCCTGCTGCCGGCAACCGCGGTGCTCGCGCAATCAACCGAAAGCGCCCAAATACTCGAGGAGATCGTCGTCACCGGCGCGCGGCGCACGATCCAGGACTCCATCGCGCTCAAACGCAACTCCATCGAGATCGTCGACGGCTTGAACGCCGACGAGATCGGCGCGCTGCCGGCCCTGTCGATCGGCGAGGCGCTCGAAACCATCACCGGCGCGGCAACCCACCGCGAGAACGGCGGCGCCACCGAGGTTGCCGTCCGCGGCTTGGGGCCTTATCTGGGCAGCACCGTCGTCAACGGCCGCGAGTCGACCAACGGCAGCGGCAACCGCGCCGTCAACTACAGTATCTTCCCTTCGGAATTGTTCAATGCCATTGCCGTTCACAAAACCCAGTCGGCGAGCTATATCGAAGGCGCGGTCAGCGGCCAGGTGCAGCTCAGCACCAGGAGGCCCATCGAATATGGCGAGCAGCGCGCGCAATTCAGCGTCAAGGGATCGGCGCATCCCGACGATGGCGACATCGCCGGCCAGAGCAATGGACACCGCACCACCGCCAGCTACATCAATTCCTGGGATGTGGAGGGCCTGGGAACGATCGGGATTTCCCTCGGCGGGCAATTGCGCGACGATTCCAACCCCGAAGCGGAAGCAACCCACACCACCGGCGGCGGCCGCTTCGAGGCCTGCGTGCTCGAATCCTTCGATGCCATGGCGCAGCCACTCGACACATCCGGCCGCTGCGATGAAAACGGCGGCGACCCCGACCTGAGCAACGACCAGCTTCAGGACCTCATCGATTCCAATCCCGCCTACAGCAGCGTCGCGGACATTCCCTTCGCCTACATGCCCCGGGACCGCACGTTCCGGCGCAACACCACCGACGACGACCGCCAAGCCCTGTTCGGCGCGTTCCAATGGCAGCCGAATGAAGCATGGGATGTCTTCCTCGATTTTCAGCGGTCCGAACGCGACCAGAGGGAGCTGCGCCAGGATCTCCAGTTCGGTTCGACCCAGAACAACCTGACCAATGTCGTTTCCAATCCACGTGCGGGGCTGCTCCAAAGTTTCACCACCGATACCGACATCCGCTCCAACACCACGGATTTTTCCCGCTTTGAAGAATACGAGGGCGCCGGCCTGAACATCGCCTGGCAAGCCACCGACAGCCTGGAAATCGCCTTCGACGCGGCCTTTGCCGACACCCTGCGCACCGAGACCGACGTCGAGGTGCGCATGGCCGCCAACGAAGTATTGATCACCGACCCCGACAAAACCGGCGGCAGGGAAGAGTTTCTGGTCAATTTCGAGGTCAACGCCCCCGGCACCGACGGCCTCGCGCTGCCAACGATCCTTTGCACCGATGGCAGCAGTTCCTGCGACCCCGATTCACTGCTTGCTTTCGACATCAACGATCCCCGCTACTTCACCGCGCGGGACCGGGCGCGGATTCGGGCCAGGCAGCAGATTCGCGAGCACACCATCGACGCCTACCGGCTCGACTTGTCCTGGGACACCGACTCCCTCGGTTTCGTCAACAACGTGCGGGCTGGCGCTCGCGCGGCCATGCTCGAGTACCGCACCTTCGGCGGCAACCGCAATGACGATGGATTCAGCCTGTTCGAGGATGAGGATTTCGATGGCGTCCCAGGCGGGTCCTCCAACACCGCCGAAGCCCGTGCCGCGGTGTATAACGCAGCCAACAACTGCGGCCAGTCCAGCTTCCCGGAACCTGGTTTCCTGTCCGAGTCCAGAGGCGGCAGGGACTTGGTTGCGGTTGCCAGCGGCATTGGCACCGGCACTGGCTGGGCGACATTCGATCATGGCTGTCTGCTCGATGAACTCACCGCGAACTATGGCGGCAGGTCCGCCATCGGTTTTCAGAATGGCATCCAGACCAACAGCATCGACCTGACCGAGGACACGACCGCGCTCTACGTGCAGGCCAATTTCGAGTCGGAGCTGTCGGGCAGGCCGGTGCGGGGCAATTTCGGCGTGCGCGTGGTCGATACCGAAGTCGCCTCGATCGGCTACCGCAGCCCGCTGACCGTCATCGAGGAAAACAGCCTGTTCTATGTCGAGGCGGAATCCGACGCCGAATACGAGAAAGTCCTGCAAACCAACAGCTACACCGAGGTTCTGCCGAGCCTCACCTTCATCATGGACCTCAATCCCGATTGGGTGTTCCGGGCCGGGGCATTCCGCGGGATTTCGCGGCCGGACCCCCATTCCCACGGCAACAGCCGCGCCATCAACACCAACGATTCCGACGACCCCGATTCCGGTTACGCCACCCTGGCCGAAGCCGTGCAAGGCATCGGCGCGCCGGGCAATCCGAAACTCGAGCCTTTGCCGTCCTGGAACCTGGACATTGGCGTTGAATGGTACGCCAACGAGGACACGATGCTCGCGGCGGGCGTTTACTGGAAACGGTTCCAGGGCGCGTTCGAGAATGTTTACCAGCGGGAAGACTTTCTGATTGACGGCAATACTGTCGGCGGAACCGTGCGAACCACCCAGGTTTCCGATGACACCAGCGATCTCCATGGCTTGGAAATCACCGCCACCCATGCCTTCGACTATCTGCCCGGATTCCTCGGTGGCTTCGGCGGGAAGTTCAGCTACAACTACGCCGATTCCGATTTTGAATTTGAAGATGGCCATGGCGGCGACGGAGTCGCCTTCGACGCCAACGGCAATTCGACCCGGCTGCTCGGCCTGTTGCCGCCGGCCGGTTTGTGGGGGCTGTCGCGCCATACCAGCGCGACACAGATTTACTGGCAGAACGACCGCTTTCACGCGCAGGCGATCTACAAGGCGCGCTCGCAATACTTTCAAGGTTACGGCCGCGACACCACGGCCCGGGTTCGTTATGTCGATGACTACAACACGCTGGACTTGCGCCTGAGGTACGATGTGACGGACAACATCGAATTGACGCTCGAAGGCATCAACCTGCTGAGCGAGCCGCGGGTGGACTTCCGCGCCCTCGATGGCCAGGTGGCGCAGACGCTTGAGTATGGGCCGCGCGTGTTTTTCGGCGCCAGGGCGAGTATCTAGAAGCGGCGGTCTTATGATCCGAATCGCGCTGGCCGCTCTGGCCACACTGTCAATCCAGCCGAGCTTTGCCGAAACGCGGCTCGTCCATACCCAGGCGGAGTACGAAAACGCGGTCCAGACGCTCGCGCCCGGCGACACGATCATGCTCGCCAACGGCGAATGGCGCGATTTCGAGATTCTCTTTACCGGCAAGGGCGCACCCGGCAATCCCATCACTCTGACTGCCCAGACCAAGGGTGAAGTCCTCATCACCGGGCAATCCAACCTGCGTCTGGCCGGTGAACATCTGGTTGTTTCCGGGCTCGTCTTCCGCGATGGCCACACTCCCACCAACACGGTTATCTCTTTTCGCCGCACAAGGGGGGATCTGGCCCGCCACTCGCGGGTGACGGAAACGGTAATCGACCGCTTCAACAATCCCGAACGCCACGAAACCGATTTCTGGGTCATGATGTACGGTGGCAACAACCGCTTCGACCACAACCACCTCGTCGGCAAAAGCAACGCCGGCGTCACGATGGCGGTGCGGCTCGACAGCGAGGAAAGCCAGCAAAATCACCACCGCATCGACCACAACTACTTCGGCCCCCGGCCGATTCTCGGCTCGAACGGCGGCGAGACCCTGCGCATCGGAACGAGCGCCCACTCGCTTGCCGATTCGCATACGGTGGTGGAAAACAATGTGTTCGACCGCTGCAACGGCGAGTTGGAAATCATATCGATCAAGTCGGGCCGCAATATCATCCGCGGCAATCTTTTCCTCGAATCCCGCGGCACGCTCACCTTCCGCCATGGCAACGGCAACATCGCGGAGGACAACGTGTTTTTGGGAAATGGCGCGGACCACACCGGCGGCATCCGGGTCATCAACTTCGATCAGGTGGTGCGCAACAATTATCTGAGCGGGCTGACCGGCCACCGCTTCGGCGGTGCGCTCGTGGTGATGAACGGTGTGCCGAACTCGCCGCTCAACCGGTACTTCCGGGTCGACAACGCCCTGATCGAAAACAATTCGATCATCAACAGCAACCACATCGAGCTTGCCGCGGGCAGCGACGCCGAGCGCTCGGCAACGCCGATCAACAGTGTTTTCCGCTCGAACCTGATTTTCAACGAAGACCGGCGCAACATCGTCACCGTTCACGATGACATCGGCGGCATCGCATTCAGCGGCAACGCGCTTAACATGGTCGGCGATTCGGCGCTCGCAAGTGGTTTCGTCAATTCCGGCATCGAACTGCGGCGGGCGGGCAACGGACTGCTCTACCCCGCGGATGGCACGTTGGCCGAAGTTGGCGCATCCCGGAACCTTGCAGTGTTGGACCGGGCCGACACGGGAGTTGCCTGGTATCCCAAACCCGGCCCGGACAACCGCTTCGATACCGGCGAGACGATCCATATCGCCCCCGGCCTCGATTCGCTGACCGACGCGGCCGCCGCCGCCGGCTCCGGCGATGTCATCTCGATGGCGCCGGGGGATTATCTGGTATCGAAGACCATCGTCGTCGACCGCCCGCTGACGGTTCGAGCCCCGGAAGGCTCGGCGCGCATCGAATTCGAGCGCACCGCCTTGTTCGAAATCGCCGATGGCGGCAGCCTCAAGCTCGACGGACTCGCCATTTCCGGCGCGGCCGCGCCCGATGTCGCCGGCAATTCCGCCATTCGCACCAGCCGCTATTCGATGCTGACCAATTACCTGCTGGTGGTTGAGAATTCACGCATCGAAGATTTGAACACCAACCACTCCTTCCATTTCTTCACAGTCGCGGGCCACACCTTCGCCGACAGCATCCAGATCACCGATTCGAGTTTTCGCAATATCACCGGGGACATTCTCGCCCTCGATGAGGAAACCGACGACTTGGGAATCTACAACGGTGAATACATCTCGATCACTGGGTCGCGCTTCGAGAACATCGAAGGCGCCATCGCCGACATCTATCGGGGCGGGACCGACGAAAGCACATTCGGCCCCCACTTTGAATTGCGCTCCTCGGCATTGGCATCGGTGGGCCAAGGGTCGCGCAACCGGTCGCAAGCATCGATTCGACTGCACGGCGCGCAGGACACCGATATCGTCGACAACGAGTTTATCGACAGCCAGCCAGTGCGCATGACCCACATCGTCGGCGAGCCGGTTACCATCATGGCAAACAACCGGTTTGTCGGCACGCCGGAACCGGTCATGCTGGAATTTTCTCCGCAATGACACGGCACATCGAAGAACGCTTGGAAAACACGCCGCTGATCGCCTTGATTCAAGCGGCAGATGGGGAGAGCGCGGTCCGCACTTCGCGGGCTTTGCTGGCGGGGGGCATATCGGTCATCGAAGTGCTGCTGCGCAACGAGGCCGCGCTCGATTGCCTGGGCGCGGTGGCGGAGCAAGTGCCCGATGCCATCGTGGGCGCGGGCACGGTGCTGTCCGCCGCGCAGGCCGAAGCCGCCCTTGATGCGGGAGCGGGATTTATCGTCTCGCCGGGCCTGGATGAACGCGTAATCGAAGTGGCCCGCTCCGCGGGAACGCCAGCCTTTCCCGGGGTTTGCACGGCAACCGAATTGCAGCGCGCCCACAATCTCGGCTTGGAGGTCGTCAAGTTTTTTCCCGCCCAAGTGGCGGGCGGCATACCCGCCATCAAGGCGCTGTCGAGCGTTTTCCGCGCCATGCGCTTCATTCCGACCGGTGGCGTCGCGCCCGCCAATCTTGCCGATTTTCTCGCCCTGCCCGCGGTCCTGGCCTGTGGCGGCAGTTGGCTGACACCGGCAAGCCTGGTCGAAAATGGCGATTTCAACGGCATTCGCGAACTCGCCGAACAAGCGGTGGCGATCACAAGGGAAGCTCTGATTAAATCAGAGCTTCCCCGCGGCACAAGGACGTCACGCCGGATTCGATGACGCAAATCATTGAATCCGCGAGTAAAACAAAACCACGCTTTGGTTTTTCAGAGCTTCCCAAGACAGCTTGCGCGGCTCCGGGGAGCTTGAGAGACCGGCGGCGATGTTTGCAAGTCCAGTCTACAAGTCCAGCCGCAGATTCGACTCGACGGTGTCGATCAAGGCGGCGGGCACTTCATGCTCGACTGCGAGTCTTCGCCATTGCGACACTTGGGCGATGATCTCATCGAGTATCCGGTCGATTTTCGCGCGGGTGAACAGCGGGCTGAGATTTTCCATCGCGTGGAAATCGCCGCGGATGAAGTCGTCGCGCTTGCCGTTCATGCTCATCCAATGGCTGTTGATCCATCTGTTTCCGGGTTTGAAGCTGTAGGCCAGATCGTAGGCCGGGGCGAGTTCCCAGTTGCCGCCTTTCAGCAGGAATGAGAAATTCTTGGCATGGTCGTCGTGGTTTCTGGCGACGATGTTGAAGGCCATGCGCTTGAACAGTTGTTCCGCCGCCGGGGCCGGCAGCCCGAGCCGCCGGGCGATGCCGAACAGCTCCGCATAGGAGTGCGAGCCGGGCTTTTTGTAATCGACATGGGCCAGGCCGCAGAGGGTTTGCGAATGGATTTTGCGGTTGCCGACGCGGTCGAAGCGCTTGGTGGCGAAGTGCCGGCGGCTGCCTTCCGGGAGCAGCGCGCAGGGCATCATGCTTATGCCGCAGGCTGTTGCCATCAGGTGGTAGACGTATTCCATGGCGCCATATCCGAGCGGGTCGCCGAATGACTCCCTGTCGGTGCGGTGTTCGCTCACGCCATCGAACTTGAGCAGGTAATGGCTGAAGCCTTCGGGGGCGTCCACTTGCCCTGACCTGACCTCGGTGAAGTCCTCGTTGAATGCCACCACCGCCTTCGGCCTGGCGCCGCCGGCGCTGGTGCCGATCGACAGCAGCGCCACCATGGCCTCGCGGTCTTCCTGTCCGCCGCGGCGCAATTCGACGGCGAATCCGGCGCGCTGGGCGAGCACTTGCTGGGCGGTTGCAACGATCTGGTCCAACTGCAGTTGCTGTGAAGCGTTCAGCCCCTTGAGCCTGGTGGCGGGTCTGAATTCGAGGGCGCCCACACCGCGTTTGCCGATGTACTGGAGTTTTTCGATTGGGCTCAGTTCATCCACCGCGCGGCCTTGGCGGGCCGCCCATTCCCTGAGAATCGAATTGCCGAAATCATCCGGCAGCGAATCCGCGAGCAGCCCCGGCAGCCCGTCAAAAGTTTCCCGCCCCAGTGCCGGGAACGAATAGATGCGGCTTGCCAGCGGCATGACAATCGGTGAAAGCTCGATGCCGCCATCAATGAATGAGGGCGCGTATTCGAATGCGCCCAGGCCGGTGCCGGCATTGAAGCTGATCGCCCCGACCGGGCCCTCTCGGCAGGTGACTTCAACAACTTGGCCTACCACGGCGACGGCTCTTCAACCCGGTTCCCGCGCTGACCCGAGGCCCTTTGCCGCGCTTTGCCCCGCAGCCGCGCGAGCTGAACCGGGGAAACCTCCTGGCCTGGCAGGAACAGGTCGAGTTCCCCGGCGAGATCAAGGGCGGACAAGATCGCTATCAGCACTTTCAGCCGGACGTTGCCTTTCTCGGCGTTGAGCACCGCGAGCCGGGAAACGCCGGCGCGTTCCGCGACTTTCATTTGGGTCATGTTTCGGTTCAGCCGGGCCTTCTTCAGGCGCTCCCCGATTACCGCCGCGATTGCGGCGGGGGTATTCTCTTTGCTGTTCATAATGTCTATTTTTTCTTACTCATCCTACAGATTTATGGCTTTAAGAGCGAATAATAGCACTTTATAAGATGTTCGCAAGAGCGCCAGGAGAATGGATTTGATTCATACTATAAAGTATGTTTTTTAATACTCAATTAGCATTTTTAATAGATAGGTTCGATTATTCGAACTTAGTAAAAGGTTATGCGAGCAATTGATTCGAGAATTCCTTCAGGGCCGCCAAGCCGGCAATATCTTTGGCCGCCAAGCCCAGATGCTGGTGGGGAATAGCGGGCAGGGCTTTTTCGAGCGCGGCGAGGTGGGTTTCCTCCTGATTCCGGCGCTCCGCGAGAAAATCTCCGGCGTTGGCGGGCAGGCGCTTGTTCACCACGAGGCAGTTGATCGCGAGCCCCGCCTTGCCGAGTTGTCCATGGAGTTCGACGGTTTCCAGCACGGGCAGGCGCTCGGCGAGCAGCACAATCACAAATGAGGTTAGTTCCGCGTCGGCGAAGGCGTCGCGCAAATGCGCGAACTTGAGCCGGCGGCGGTTGAGAATCCCGCGGATCCGGCTTTCCCGTTCGGCGGCGGGGTTCTTCTCGCCGACGATGTTTTCCCCCAGACTCGAATCGGCGCCGAGTTCGCGCACGAATTCCGCGAAGCGGTCGGCGCGTTCCCGGCGCTGAATCAGGCCCTCGGTCCAGGCGGTCATCATCTCCGGCAGCGCCATGAGCCGGGCGGTGTGACCGGAGGGCGCGGTGTCGAATATCAGATGCTGGTAGTCCTTGCTGCCCTGCTCCACGACTTCCGCCATCTTTTCCAGAATCGCCGCCTCCTGCATTCCCGGCGCGTCCTTCGACAGGCCGATATGCTTGTCGATTTCGCCATGCAACTGCGCTGGCATCAGGCTGTGCAGGGCGCTGGAAACATCTTGCATGTGGGCCTTTACGGTGGCGTCGGGGTCGATCTCGAGACCGTCGAGCCCGGGCGCGAGCCGCACCGGCCGCGGGCCGATTTCGCGCTGGAACAAATGCCCGAGATTGTGGGCGGGGTCGGTTGACACGAGCAGGATGCGGCGGCCCGCATTCGCCAAGGCGAGCGCGGTCGCCGCGGACACCGTGGTCTTGCCGACGCCGCCCTTGCCGCCGAAGAGCGTGATCTGCCTGTCGCGGGCGAGGTCTAGCAGCAATTCACGTGATCCAGTGGCGAGCGCTCCATGCCCATGCGCCGGTGCCATTCGTGGAAACGCTCGTAGACCACGGGCAGCAGCTCCATCGTGTAGAACGCCGCGGGGTTGGGAATGCCCATCGATTCGGCAAAGACGAGCAGCATGAACAAATCCTCCTCGTCACGCCCCGCCCGCGCCATCGCCCGCCGGTGGGGGGTGACGTAATACTCGTACAAGCCTTGCTCGATGCGTTTGAGCAGGCCCGGCTTGTCGCGCGGGGGCTTGGTGTCGTCCATTGCCTGGATGAATCCGAAACAGTTGGGGGATTGTACTTCACCCGGCGGCCTTGGTCGTCATTCCGCATGGAGTGGAGCGCGGTGATTCGGGGCATCCTGCCCCTCACCCCTGCGGGGCAGCGCAAGCGCTGTCCAAAATGGCAATCCTGCCATTTTGTCGCGGAGTCTCTTTGTTTGGGCACCGGTCGCTTGCCGTCGGCAATCAGATTCCTTCCCGGCTGACGCCGGGCCCCTTCCGCTTGCCGCCGCGCTCCCTCAGTGCAAAATTCAAGGCGCTGTGTCCCGAACGCGCCCGCTCTACCCCGTCATTCCGCACGGAGCGGAGCCGCAGAACCCCCCCCCCCCCCCCCCCGGGATGTCCTTACTTCCCGCCCGCGCGCAATCTGCGCGCTTCCTTTGGTTTGATTCGCAGCGGGCGGTAGATTTCGATGCGGTCGCGGTCTTTCAGGATATAGTCCTTTGGCGCCGGGGCGCGCTTGCCGTCGAGTTTGCGCGAGAAGATGCCGACGGGCGCGGTGTCCAGGTCGATTTCCGGGAACTCCGCGGCGATGCCGGATTGCCGCAGCGCTTCCCGGGCGCTCGTTCCCGGCGCAACCCGCATGGCGATGACGCGCTGGGTGGCGGGTGTCCCATAGGCGACTTCGATCTCGATGGCGCCCGCGCGTCGGTTCATGGTGTCATGCCATAGACCGCTTTGGCCCGGGCCGCCATGGCCTGAACCATTTCGCCCGCGGTGTCGCGGAACAGGGTGCCGGCGGCGAGATGGATCAGCCGCGAGCGGAACGCGAAATCCATCTCCAGCGTCACCTTGCAGGCGTTTTCCGCAAGGTTTTCGAATCGCCATCGCGCGTCGAAGCGTGAAAAATCGCCTTCGACGAGTTCCATGTCGATGGCCTCCGGCGGGCGCAGGCGGTTGCGCGTGACGAAGCGCTGGCGGATGCCCGCCTTGCCGAGGCAAAGCTCGCCGACGAGTTCCTCTGCGCTTCTCGACAATACCCTGGCGGACTGGCAATTGGGCAGGAACGACGGATACTGCTCGATGTCGTTGACCAGATCGAACATCTGCCGCGCCGAATGCGGCAGCAGCGCGCTGCGAACCACCGAGACCATCTAGTTTCTCCAAAAAATTCCCTCCTTGGAATTTTTCTCGTGAGCAAAACCAAAGCGTGGTTTTTTGCTGCCGAATTCAATGGCTTGCGCCATTGAATTCGGCGTCACATCCCTGTGCCGCAGGGAAGCGCTGACGAAATCAGAAATAGATCTGATACACCGTGCTCAGGAAGACCACGAGCAGCACCGCCGGGATGATCGTGCCGAGGGAGAAATCGACGTAGCGGCGCAGCAGCGAGCCGCGGTAGTCCGGGTCCCCCACTTCGAGTTCACCGGTCAGCCCGCTCAGCTTCCAGCGCCAGGCGCAGAAGATGCACACGGTGAAGCCCACCAGCGGCAAAATAGTCTCGTAGAACACATCGGAAACAAGGTCGAAAAACGATTTCGACACGCCGCCGTAGCTCGTGAAATTGGTGAAGAACTCGGAGATGCCGAGCGACATCGTGGCGGGAATGGTGAAGACGGCCATCAACACCGCCTGTGCCAGGATTGCTTTCCGGCGGGAGATGTCGAATTCATCGATCCAGCAACTGATGGGAATCTCGATGATCGAAACCAGCGAGGTCAGCGCCGCGAAAAACACCAGGGTGAAGAAAATGACGGCGGCGGCGCTCGCGCCGAAATAGCCCACCGCGGCCTCCATCGACAGGAAAATCTTCGGCAGGAAGCTGAAGATCAGCCCGACGCTGCTCGTTGAGAGTTCATCGGTATTGGTGTTCGGGTCGAAGGCGAAAATCGCCGGCAGGATCAGCAGGCCGGCGAAGAAGGCGATGCCGGTGTCGGCGACCGCCACCATGCGGGTGGAACCGGGGATGCTGTCTTCGCGGCTGAAGTACGAGCCGTAGGTGAGCAGGATGCCCATTCCCAGCGAAAGCGAAAAGAACGCCTGGGCCAGCGCCCCGTTGACGACGGCGAGGTCCATGCGCGAGAAATCGGGCACCAGGTAATAGGCGATGCCGACACTGGCGTTGTCCAATGTCAGCACGAAAACCGTCAGCGCGAGCAGCATCACCGCGAGTGTCGGCATCAGCACCCTGGCGAGCCGTTCGATGCCGCTTTTCACGCCGCCAAGCAGAATCAAGAACACCAGCAGAAGCAGGAAAACCAGGTAGGCGAAGGTCGAAGGCCGCGCGACAATCGCGCCGAAACTCGCGTCCTCGGCGAGCATGGCAAGCCCGCCGCCGAGCAGCTCCCGCAGGTAGACGAGCAGCCAGACCGTGATCACCGAATAGAACACGGCGATCATGAAAGGCGTCAGAATCGCGAGCATGCCGACGCCGTGCCAGAGCCTGCTGCCGCCCGAAAGCTTGGCGAAAGCGCCAACCGGATTGCGCTGGGTGTTGCGGCCCATGGCGACTTCGGCCATCATCACCGGATAGCAGATCACCGCCACGAAAAACAGATAGACGAGCAGGAAGGCGGCGCCGCCGTTTTTCGAGGCCATTACCGGAAAAGCCACGAGGTTGCCGAGGCCCACCGCCGACCCGGCCGCGGCGAGGATGAATCCCATCCGGGAAGAAAATCCGCCTCTTTCTCGCGCCATTCGATTTTGTCCTGTTGTTCCCGGAAGGCAGCCATGAAAAAGAAAGCACCTGATACCACAATCGTGGTCAACAGGAAAGCGAGCCACGACTACCACATCGAAGAGGGCTTCGAGGCTGGCCTGTGCCTGCAAGGCTGGGAAGTCAAAAGCCTGCGGGCGAAAAAAGTCCAGTTGACCGACAGCTATGTGCTGATCAAGGACGGCGAGGCTTTCCTCCTCGGCTGCCATATCACGCCGCTGCAATCGGCGAGCAGCCACGTCGCCGCCGACCCGGACCGCAGCCGCAAGCTGCTGCTCAACAAGAAGGAGTTGTCGAAGCTCTTTGGCGCCACTGCCCAGAAAGGCTACACCTGCGTCTGCACCAAGCTCTACTGGCGCGCCCACCTCGTCAAATGCCGGATTGCCCTCGCCAGGGGCAAGAAGGAACACGACAAGCGCGCGAGCATCAAGGATCGCGAATGGAACATCGACAAGCAGCGCATCGTGCGCCAGGCGAACCGCGGGTAAAGCGCATGGCGCGGCCTTGCGCTCCGGCCGCTGCGCAAAGTCATTCCGTTTGTGCTAGACTGTGCAGTCCTCCGGGGGCGATTCGGATTCGACGCCGGTATCAACTCCCAGGGTGCATGCCGAGAGGGTAGTGACTCTCGTAAATCAATCGCTGCAACTGACTAGTTGCCGAAGACAAGCAGTACGCCCTGGCCGCCTGATCGCGGCTAGCGATTGCCGATGGGATTCCCGTAAACCGTCGTCCGCAATCGTCATATAGAACGGGATCGCGGCAAGACGCGCCTGGCGTTGCGCCGTTAAACCTTTCCAGGCTCGCCCCGCTCGCCCTGCCCGTCGGGTAGACCGGGGTCAACTTAGTAGACGACGCTAAGCATGTAGATCCCGGGGCCGCGAACTGACGGACGGGAGTTCAACTCTCCCCGCCTCCACCAACACCACCGGCCTCTTCGCCATCGGCGAAGAGGCCGGTTTTTTCATTCTGGATTTTGCGATCCCGGCAAAAAGTATATACTTGCGGCATATAGCAATGGAGCTGAAGCCATGTTCAAGGGTTCTGTTTTTATGAACAATCGCACCCAAGCGGTCAGGTTGCCGGCGGAGTGCCGATTTCCGGCAGGAGTCAAACAGGTTGGCGTCCGAATCGCCGGTAAGGACAGGATCCTTGCCCCGCTGGACAGCAGTTGGGACAGCTTCTTCCTTTCCAGTGAAAGCGTCAGCGACGATTTCCTTCCAGAACGGGCATCGCAACCGCAAGCGGAGCGGGAAACGTTCTAATGCTAAAGTACATGCTTGACACAAACATTGCCATTTATGTCATCAAGAATCGACCGGCCAAAGTTCGCAAGATTTTCAACCGCCATGCGGAAAGCTTGTGCATCAGTGCTGTCACACTCGCTGAACTTCAGCATGGCGTGGAGAAAAGCGCGCACCCTGAACGAAACGCCCGACAAGTGAATGATTTCATCTCACGCCTTGAAGTATTGGAATATGGACCCCGAGCCGCCGGGCACTACGGTGAGATTCGCGCGAACCTAGAACGCAAGGGTAAAATGATTGGCGTGAATGACCTGCATATCGCCGGGCAAGCCCGAAGTGAAGGATTAACGTTGGTCAGCAACAATCTTAAAGAGTTCAGCCGGATTGAAGGATTGCGCTTGGAAAACTGGGTGTGAATTTTCCGGGGTGAGGTCAGGATCCGCCATAGAGGTTTTCCGGGCCCGCCACGATTCGGCTGAGATCGAAAACCCGGAGATGGGACAGCGGCCCGCCGCGCGGCTTGGTTTCATTCGTCATCGAATATCCGGGTTGCCCCCGCCGTGCTTTGAGCCCCGGGGTCTTAAAACAGCAACCGCAGCCATGGCGATCAACAGCGGTATTGAAAAGGCGAAGAAGCATTGGGCACCGGTCCAGCCCTGGGCGAGCAGGAAGCCCGCCGCCGAGGGGCCGAGTATGCCGCCGAAGCGGCCGATGCCGATGGCCCAGCCGACGCCGGTGTTGCGGATTGCGGTGTGGTAGATATCCGGGGCGATGCTGTACACGCCGATGATCGAACCGAAGATGAAGTAGCCGATCACGAATCCAAGCACGAGCATCGCGCCGAGATTGCCGTCGAGCAGGCCGAACAGCGTCATGAACACCGCGCACAGCAGCATGTGGAGCGCGGTCAGCCGGTGGGCGGAAAACCGCGCGGTGAGATAGCCGAGCGTGACACCGCCGGCGATGCCGCCAATATTCATCAGCACGCCGCCGGAAATGCCCTGTTCGGCGCGCAGCCCCGCCCCGGTGAGCAGGGTGGGTGTCCAGCTCAGGACGAAGTAGAAGCTGAGCATCACCATGAAGAACGCGCACCACAGCAGCGCGGTGGGGGTTCGCAGCGGGCTGGAAACAAGGTCGAGCACACCGCCCCGGGATGCGTTCTCCACCTGTCTCGGTCGCGGCAATTGCGCGACCGGCGCTTGGCCGAGCCGCGCCAGCAAATCGTTGACTTTCTCCAGCGCGTTGCGGGGTTTGCGCTCGATCAGGTAGTCAAGCGACTCGGGCAGGTATCGGAGCACCAGCGGAATCATCACGATGGTGCAGGCCGCGCCGAACACGTAAACCGAGCGCCAGCCATGGGCGACGATCAGCAGCGCCGCGATGGTTCCGCCGATGGTGGCGCCCACCGGATAGCCCGACTGCACCATGCTGATGGCGAATCCCCGCCGCCGGTGGGAGGCGTATTCCGCGGTGATCGTGGTGATGCTCGCGAGCATGCCGCCGATGCCGATTCCGGTCACTACCCGGGCGCTGGCAAGGCTCGGCACCGACCAGGTGAATGCCGAAGCGAGCATCCCGGCGCTGATGACCGCCAGGCAAAGAAGGATCGTGCTGCGGCGGCCGATCTTGTCCGCAACCGGCGCGAGAAACAGCGACCCGGCGGACATGCCGAACAGCCCGGCGCTGAGCAAAACGCCGACGGCCTGCGGTTCGAGCGACCATTCGGCGGCGATCGACGGCGCGGTGAAGGCCATGACGAGCACGTCGAAGCCGTCGATCATGTTGATGACCACGCAGATCGTCACCGCCAGCACTTGCACGGGCCGCATCTGGCCTTGCTGGATGCTGGCGACAATGTCGGTGTTCACCTTCAAGATAGCGCCCGGTGCCCGAAAAACACGATTTTCCGCTCCCCCGCCTGTGGATGTCGAATCGGCAGGCCGCATCATCGACCGTTTCGGCTTGCCGAGCAAGCCATTTTCGGCAGCCATTTTCGGCGGCGGCCGGGACCGCGGCCCCCGCGCGGGATTTTCCCCGTAAGCTCGACAAATGCCAGGTTAGAATTTTGCTAAACCACAGATTAAAATGCCACCAAAACACCGATTGATATTCCACCAAATCACTGGTTAACTATTTGCCAAATCACCGGTTGAGAGGTCTGCTGACTGCCATTCCCCGCCATGGAATTTCTTCCCCGAATCGTTGAGGCGGAACTGTCGCAGTTGCTTGGGGCGACTGGCGCGGTGCTCATTGAAGGCCCGAAAGCCTGCGGCAAGACCGAAACCGCATTGCGGGCGGCGGCAAGCGAGGTGCGGCTGGACCGTGACGAGAACGCCAAGCGGATGGTCGATCTCGATGTGGCCGCCGTGCTGGCCGGAAAAACACCACGCCTGATCGATGAATGGCAGCTCGCGCCGAGAATATGGAATCACGTGCGGCACGAAGTTGACGCCAGACGCGCTCCGGGCCAATTCATTCTCACCGGCTCCGCCAAACCCGCTGATGACCGCACGAGACACTCCGGGGCGGGGCGCTTTTCCCGGCTGCGGCTGCGGCCCTTCACCCTGAGTGAATCCGGGCAGTCATCGAGCGCGATTTCGCTGGCCAAGCTGCTCCAGGGCGAACCGCAACGCGCCACGCGGCAGGAAATGACGATTCCCTCTCTCGCCGAGGTCATTTGCGCCGGCGGCTGGCCCGCGAACACCGGCAAGCCCCCGGCCGCGGCGATTCGCGCCAATCGCGGCTATCTGCGGGAAATCTGCCACCTCGACATCCCCCAGGCGAGCGGCAAGTCGCATGACCCGATCCGGGTTGAGCGATTGCTGCGGTCATTGGCGAGGAATGTGGCGACTCCCGTGGCGACCAGCAGACTCGCGGCCGATGTGGCCGGCGCGAATGGCCGGGGGCTGAATCCCGATACGGCCGCGGAGTATCTCGATGCGCTCACCCGGCTGATGGTGGTGGAAGATCAGCCTGCCTGGTCTCCAAACCTGCGCTCGCGCGCCCGCCTTCGCGCGGCGGCGGTGCGCCACTTCGTGGATCCTTCGCTCGCCGTGGCGGCTTTGGGAATCACGCCGGACCGCCTGCTGGCCGATCTCGCGTTTTTCCGATTTTTGTTCGAATCCCTGGTCATCCGCGACCTGCGAGTCTATGCCCAGGCCGCGGATGCCCAGGTCTTCCACTACCGCGAGAAAGATTGCCTCGAAGTCGACGCCATTGTGGAAACGGCCGATGGGCGCTGGGCCGCATTCGAGATCAAGCTTGGCGAGCGCTGGATCGATGAAGGCAGAAAAAACCTGCTCCGTCTCGCCGACCGCCTGGCCGACACGGACCACGGCAAACCCATCGTCCTCGGAATCATCCTCCCCAACGGCTACGGATACTGCAAACCCGGCGAAGTCGGCATCATCCCCATCAACACGCTGGGCCCATAAGCGAAAAGCGAACTCTCCCGCCGGTTGCATCGGAGCGAGAACAGAACCGCGCCGCTGGCACCGCACCACCGGCATCTTGGAAACCAAACCAATTGGAAGTATTATCCCGATTAGTTCAACTAATCAGGAATAGGCTTCCGATGAGTATTGTCCGCGAAATCGTCCTGGACCTGCCTCCGGGCCAGTCCGCATTCCTCTGGGGCGCCCGGCAGACGGGCAAATCCACTTTGCTGCGCGAACGCTTCCCGGACAGCATCCACATCGATCTGCTCGACTCCGATCAAATGATCGCCCTGAGCGCCCGGCCCGCCCGGCTTGGGGAAACGCTCGCCCGCCAACCACCCGAAAAGCTGTCGCGCCCGATCATCATCGACGAAATTCAAAAAGTCCCCGGATTGCTCGATGAAGTGCACCGCCTCATCGAGACGCGCGGCCTTTCCTTCATTCTCTGCGGCTCAAGCGCCCGCAAGCTGCGGCGCGCCGGCGTCAATCTGCTCGGCGGCCGCGCCTGGCGCTTCGAGTTGTTCCCGCTAAGCTGGAACGAACTGCCGGACTTCGATCTGCTGCGGGCGTTGAACCGCGGCATGCTGCCCGGCATCCACACCAAGGCCCAATACCAGCGTTCGCTCGCAGCTTACGTGCGCGACTACCTCAGCGAAGAGATATTCAACGAGGCTGCCGCGCGCAACGCCGACGCCTTCGTCCGCTTCTTCGACGCCTTGCGTTTCTGCCACGGGGAACTGCTCAATTACACGGCGATCAGCCGCGATTGCGCCGTGAACGCCAAGACCTTGAAAGCGTACTTCGACATCCTGCAGGACACGCTCGTCGGCTACCGCATCTTTCCCTTCCACCGCCCAAGGGGGCGCCAGAGCATCGCCGCGGCACCGAAGTTCTACCTGTTCGATGTCGGCGTGGCCGGCCATGTCTGCCGGCGCTCGCTGAACGACGCCGGCGGCGCGGAATTCGGCCGCGCCTTCGAGCACTTCATCCTGCTCGAACTCATCGCCGCCCGCGGCTATCAGGAAAAGAGCCACACCATCGAATTTTGGCGCACCAAAAGCGGACTCGAAGTCGATTTCATCCTGAACAGCGGCGAAGTAGCCATCGAAACCAAGGCCCGCGTGAGACAGGGCGACCTGCGCGCCATGCGCGCCTTCGCCAGCGAATTCTCCCCCCGCGCCGCCTACATCGTCAGCGCCGAACCCGACCACCGCCGCGTGGACGGCATCGACATCCTGCCCTATGGGGAATTCCTCCGAATGCTGCACGACGGGGAGGTGGTTTGAGGGGAATTGCAGCAATCCGCGCTGGCACGGAAATGTAGCGTCTCTGATGCCGCCATTCGTGCGGCAAGTTTCATGTGCTACACTCGCACTCTGCTCATCTCATCAAGTTCGACTGCCGGTCCAAAGGAAACCCATGGCAAAGCCACCAAAGAGCATCGACAACAAAATTCCCGCCACACCCTCGGTCGATTTGCTCAATCGAAGGCTCGGCGTGTCACCGAGTCCGAGAATGCTGACCGCATACGAAAACGAATTGTTGAGACGAGCCGCCCACGAGATTTCAGCGGTTACCCTTGAGGTTATGAGAAGATAGGGGATGAGCGGGAATTACACTGATCTCTTTCGCTGCGCTTTTGCGCAAGAAGAGCGAACGCCGTATCCATACCAAGAGCAGTTGGCCCAATGTTCCGTTTGGCCCGAACTTTTGGATATCCCCACCGGCATGGGAAAGACAGCCGCCGTAACCTTGGCGTGGCTCTATAAGCGCGGCTGGCGAAAGGGTGGAAGAAACGTTGGCATAGATGAAGCCACACCCCGGCGGTTGATTTGGTGTCTACCAATGCGGGTATTGGTTGAGCAGACCGAGGCGAACATTCGCCAATGGTTGGAAAACGTGAACGTTCTGGGAGACGCTGGCGAGGGCAAGGTTTCGGTTCACCTCCTGATGGGTGGCGAGGCGGACCTGAAGACTTGGGCCGAGCACCCGGAAGAGGACATGATTCTTATCGGTACTCAGGATATGTTGCTCTCCCGCGCCTTGATGCGCGGTTACGGCATGAGCCGCTATCAATGGCCGATTCACTTTGCGCTGCTCCACAACGACTGCCTGTGGGCGTTTGATGAAGTGCAGCTTATGGGCGCGGGCTTGGCCACATCGACTCAATTGGAGGCTTTCCGACGCAAATTTCCGCTCGCAAAATCCAGCCGATCCATCTGGCTTTCGGCCACGCTTAAACGAGACTGGCTGGAAACTGTTGATCTCGCTAATCAATTGCCTGATTTCAATCTGCTGGGTTTAGCTGATGCCGACCGCAAACAAGCAGCTAAGCGGCTTGATGCCCGAAAATCCCTGCATCGCTCTGCCGTATCCCTCACTCCCGAAGCTGCAAATAAAGACGGGATGCGAATTTACATCGAGAGGCTTAGCCAAAGCATTTTAGCGGAGCACAACACTGGCGGCCAGACGTTGGTCATACTCAACCGAGTGGACCGCGCCCAGCAGCTATTCCAGCAGATTCAGCAAGTGCGTCCCGGACATGACGATCTGCTCATTCACGCGCGTTTTCGGCCAGCAGAGCGCCGCAGGCAAAACAAGAAGCTGAGTGAATCCGCTAGAGATCGCATTGTTGTTGCTACTCAGGCTATTGAAGCCGGAGTGGATGTATCTTCAAAGACCTTATTCACCGAATTGGCGCCGTGGTTGTCGCTGGTGCAACGATTCGGCCGCTGCAACCGCGAAGGTGAATACGGGGCGGACAATCCAGCACAAGTGTTCTGGATCGACATTGAAGATGAAGCCGACACCCTGCCTTATGATGGCGAAGCGCTTCAACAGGCGCGGAAAAAACTATTGAAACTTCACGATGTGGGTTCGGGGAACCTGCCGCCAACCGACGAAGAGCGACCGCTGTCAGCCGTATTGCGGCGCAAGGACCTGCTGGACTTGTTTAATACTGATCCAGACCTGTCCGGTTTTGATGTGGATGTATCCGACTACATCAGAGACAAGGGCGCTCCGGGTTTGCAAGTATTCTGGCGGGATTTTGAGCAAGACCCGAACAAACCGGAAGCGCAATCGGCACCGCATCGCGATGAACTTTGTCCTGTAAGCTTGGGGCAGGCCAAGAATATCCACAAGCGCAAGAACCGAGCGTGGCGATGGGACAGTCTTGCTAGAGCATGGCAGCCTCTGAGTCGTGAGCTCCGCCCCGGCATGACTGTTCTTGTGGCTGCCGAGGATGGTGGCTACGACGCGGCACTTGGATTTATCAACGATGGGAAAAAAGCCAAGCAACAAGTTTCGGCGATTGAATGCCGAAAAGGCGACCGACATGAGAGTTATGGGGATGACTGGCGGTCTCACGCCACAGCCCCGATATTTCTCGAAGACCACCTCGGCAATGTTGCCAGAGCAGCGGAATCAATCTGCGATGCAGTGGGCGAGGAAGATAATGCCCATGCAGTCATCCGCGCCGGACGCTGGCATGATGTCGGCAAGGCGCATGACGTCTTTCAAGAATCCATGTGCCGTTGCCCAGAAGCGCCTGCGGGAATCCTCGCCAAGTCGAACTGTTCTGGCCAAATGAAACACTCCCGACCCTATTTCCGTCACGAACTGGCATCAGCGCTGGCGTGGCTGGCGCTACATGACGATCCGAACAACCCGGATAGCAAAATTGATTTGATCGCTTATCTGGTAGCGGCTCACCACGGCAAAGTGAGGATGAGCCTGCGGGCTATGCCCAACGAAAAACAACCCGAAAACCCGAAGCAGCGTTTTGCGCGTGGCGTTTGGGAGGGTGATAAGCTTCCGGCACTCTCGTTCGATGGCGAGCAAAGTAGCGAGACTGAATTGAAACTTGCCTTGATGGAAGTGGGCGAAGGAGAGCAAGGCCGTTCTTGGACCGCCCGAACGCTTGCGCTATTGGAGGAGCACGGTCCGTTCCGTCTCGCATGGCTGGAAACCTTGGTGCGCCTTGCCGACTGGCGGGCATCGGCGCTGGAGCAGAAGCAAGGAGGCTCGGGCCATGGCTGAATGCCATGAAATCACGCTCAATGGATGCGCACCGGCACCGCTCTTCAGTTATCTCAAGGGACTTGGTATTTTGCGCATTCTGAGCAATCTCGATCCTGCGATCAAAGCTGCATGGTCGGGTGAAAATCTGCGTCTGATCTCCAAGATCCCAATCAAGGATCTTGAGGGCTATCTGCTTAACGACTATGCGCCGACACCTGTACTGGCACCATGGAATGGCGGAAGCGGCTTCTACCAAAAAGACAATCAAACATCATTGCGAGCAATCAAGCAGAGCAATATCTCGCGTCTGGCCGCCTATCGTGCATCTATTGAAGTTGCAGAGCGTGCGATAGATCTTGAAAATATGTCATGCGAGGCAAGCCCAAAGAATGAAGCCAAAACCAAACTGCTGAGTCGTTTGCGTGGCTTATTTTCTGACGATGCCTTGGAATGGTTTGACGCATCTATCGTTTTGGCCGGAGAGAAGGAAAAATTTCCACCTCTGCTCGGAACGGGTGGCAATGACGGGAGGCTAGATTTCACCAACAATTTCATGCAACGCTTACTTGATTTATTTGATACAGCAAACGGCGTAGCGACCCCCAATTCCATAGATTGGCTCCAGCTCTCCCTGTTTGCCAAACCAGCCCCCGGGTTGGCCAAACAGGCGATAGGTCAATTTGCTCCCGGGCAGGTTGGCGGCCCGAATGCCACAACGGGGTATGAAACCAAAGGGGCTATCAACCCGTGGGATTTCGTGTTGATGATAGAAGGTGCATTACCTTTTGCTGCGGCAGCGGTACGTCGCAATGAACATTCTGGTGAGGGCATTTTGAGCTATCCCTTTACAGTACGTACTATGTCTGCCGGTAGTGGCAATCTCGGTGTAAATGATACGGATTCATCAAGGGGTGAACTATGGATGCCGCTCTGGAGCAATCCGGCCAACTATGCGGAAATCCGCACTCTCTTGTCTGAGGGGCGCGTCGCGCTCGGTGCCCGTCCCGCCAAAGACGCGCTGGATTTCGTGCGTGCGGTACATCGTTTGGGGAGTTATCGTGGCTTGGATCGCTTTCAGAGGTACAGCCTACTGATGCGCTCCGGGAAAGCCTATCTCGCCACGCCTGTTGAGCGGGTGCAAGTTACGACCAATCCCCAAAGTGGATGGATTGATGATCTTGAGCGAAACGATTGGTTGGCAAGATTTCGCAGTTTCTCACGGGACAAGAACACAGCGAGCCGTTTTGCCGAATTGCGCCATCAGCTTGAGAACACGATGTTCGCAATGGCTCAGCGTAAGCCGAATCCCGTCCAGACGCAATCCCTGTTGATATTGCTGGGCGAAATCCAAAGAGTGTTGTCGCTAAGCGCCAAAGCGCAAGAAAAAGTTCCTCCCGTACCACAACTTTCGTCAAGGTGGATACAGGAGGCAAACGACGAAAGCCCCGAATTTCGTATTGCTCGCGCACTGGCGGGATTGCGTGGCATCGGAGAACAGAAACTCCCTTTGCGTTCGCAATTGTTCCCGATTCATCATGCACGCCGCAATGAGTGGTTGGCAGAGGCATGCAAAATCGACAAATACAAAAAAGACCCTGCTTGCTTGATTCGTATTCAGGTTACCACTCAACAGGATTTCGTTTCCATCTTGATTGAATTGCTGCGGATGAGGCTTTCGCTTCCTGCCCGATTGGGCTTTATGGACAAGCCGCTGCATAGCAATGCAGGAATTGATCTGAGCGACCTGATGGATTTCCTCAGAGATGATCGGATGGATGCGAAAATTGCCGCATTGCTCCGGGGGTTCGCGCTATGTGAGATTCCGGCGGACAGCGATCACAAGTCAGGTGTCGGCGCAATTCCCGCTGCATTTGCCTTGTGCAAATTGGCACTGACACCGAACGCTACCTTGCAAGGTCTGCAAGGATTCCCGGAGAATAGACATTTGCCCATTGCAACTCAAATCCTTCCCAAGTTAGCCAGTGGCAATCCTAAGCAGGCGGAACAAGCCATCAAGGTAGCTTGGGGACGATTGCGTAGTTCCGATCTTGGACCAACAATGCCATCAAGCCAACTACCTAGCTTGGCGGGTATCGATCCGTGCAGGATCGCAGCTGCGTTGCTGATTCCGCTTAAGTTTGGCACCACTCACGCGCTGGCCGAAGCGGTGCTACAAGAGAAGGAAAGCGCTCATTCAGAATGACATTGAATAACCGCCTTTCCCTGAATTAACCTTGCAAACAACAAAGGAGATTGCAATGCCCTTGAACCTGAATGATATTGAAGCTGCCCCGCGCTTGTTGCTCAAGGCGAAGCTTGAGCCAGTGCAAGGCACACGTTTTCAACCCACTGGCTTTCCCGAGATCGGCGCCGCACAGTTTGAAGGTCCGAACGGTGAACCGATGTTGCTGGTGGAATCCGCGCAGAGCATGTCCAACCGCTTGGAGGCCGTTTGTTGGGATAAAGTTGCTGATGACTGGGTGCCGGAGTTGCGAGGCTTGTCTGTCGTAAAAGTATTGGACAAGAACAAAGAACCACTTACCAACTCGCTTCTTGAAGCGCACCGTATCAACTCCCCTTACATTCTCGAAGGTAGAGACAAAAGCGTTCTTGATTCACTCAAACATGATCTCGCCGACATGGAAGAGGGAATGGTGAATCTCAGAAAGCTGGCAAAGGTTTTATTGAGATTGGACATCAACGCTCTGATTCACGGAGTATTCTTGGCGAAAAAAGACTTAGCAGGTGGTAGGTTGCGTTTGCCTCGCGCCCTTTCTGGCTTCGTTGAAGCTAGGGGCGTCAAGGTGGCTGCAAGCGGGGGTGTGAAGAACGATGCGGTAAACCCCAAAGGTGATACCGCTAAAGGTTTTGGCAACGTGCCCTTCTCTCGAGATGAGTTTGTTGCATCGGAGATCACAGCCTACTTCAATCTTGATTTGGCGCAGATTCGCGGCTACGGTTTCTCCAAGGAAGTTGAAAGCCTGCTAGTTGCATTGGCTTTGTTCAAGGTGCTTAGCTTTCTTGAAACTGGTCTGCGTTTGCGCACGGCCTGCGACTTGGATTGCCATAACATTGAAGTGCAGCGGCCCAATGGATTTGAATTGCCTTCTCTGGGCGAATTGAAGGAAGCTTTGCCGAACCTGATTCGAGGTGCGGGAGAGGACTTTCAAACTACTATTGTCACTTACCAGAAATAGCCGCCATGCTTGCTCTTAAATTTCGTTTTCTGGCCGGGCGTTACCACGGGAATCCTTGGGGACGGCATGTCAACGAGGGTGATGTGGACTGGCCGCCGGAACCTTGGCGTTTGCTGCGAGCGTTGATTGCGACTTGGCATCACAAAATCAAGATTACAGGCGAACACAATGAGGCCACTTTGAGTGCTTTGATCGGAACGCTCGCTGGGGCAACCCCCGAGTTTCATTTGCCCGTTGCCAGCCATAGCCATACCCGTCACTACATGCCGCAATGGAAAGCGGGGAAAACTTCACTGGTGCATGATGCTTTTGTTGCCGTGGGACATGATACACCCCTGTATGTTAGCTGGCCCGATCTCGACCTGCCGAGAGAACAGGCGCAGTTGCTTGATGATTTACTGAGTGCGATGGGGTTTTTCGGTCGAGCGGAATCCTGGGTGGAGGCTTGCCGGATCGTAGAGCGGATCGTAGATCTGCCAATGCCTAATTGCAAACCCGGCGACGACCCGATTGACCAGAAAACAGGAGAACTTCACGGCGAAGTAGTAAGTGTGCTTTCTCCTGTCACCGCCAGCGAGTACGCTAACCGGCGCGAAGAGTTTCTCGCGGATAAGAGCCAAGCGAAAAAATTGGAGAAGACGCTACCATGCGGATTGCTGGCGGCCTTATCTCTGGATACGGCAGACCTGCAAAGGCAGGGTTGGAGCGCGCCACCCGCTTCGCAGAGAATCAACTACATTCGCCCGCTGGATGCGTTGCGGCCAAAAAGAAAGACAACGAGGCACTTACGACAACCATCAACGATTACCACTGCCAGTTTCCTGTTGCTTGGCAAGCCGCTGCCGCGAGTGGAAGACAGTCTGCGCATTGGCGAGTTGATGCGCCTGACGGTGATGAGCGCCTTCGGCAAGGATGATGCTGGCAGGCGTCTCGCCCCACCGCTTTTTTCCGGCCACGATTTACCCAAAGACAATCTGCACCAGCACGCCTTTTATCTGCCGTTTGACAGCAATGGAGATGGCCGACTGGATAGAGTGGTGCTGCATGTGCCTGCCGGTATTGATGAAAAGGCCCGACGTGTTGTCGGGGAATTATCTCGGCGCAAAAGGAAATTATGGGAGCCCAATGGTGGCGAATGGCGACTCTTGCTGGAAGGCATGGGCGGCAACGCCGTATGCGACGAACTGACACGGGAGAGCCAGCGCTGGGTTTCGGCAACACCGTACCTGCACCCGTGGCACACCAAGAGAAATTTCGGCATTGCCGATCAAATCAGGCGCGAGTGCCAGATTCGTGGTTTACCCGAAATCATCGACTTAAATCCCACAAAATCCATTAAGGTGGGCAGCCGGGACCGTCGCCCAATCAACTTTCGTCGATTCCGGTCATCCAAGCGCAACCAGAACCAGCCGGACCGCCAAGGAAGCTCTTGGGAAATAATGTTTGCTAGCCCGATCAATGGACCGTTGGCACTCGGCTTTGCCTGCCATTTTGGTTTGGGATTATTTTTGCCAGTTCAGCGTTGAAAGGTTGGGCATGCGGTTACTTGCACCGGAACATCCCCGCTCGAAAACTGTACCGATGTCGTTTGAATCAAGTGCTTCCATTATTCCATGTTTTTCCCTCAATTCGTTCAGTCGTTCGTCGGTTGGGGAGAGTTTAGCGGAATATGGCCTTCCCGTCAGGGTCAGCGCGGCTGCAACTCTTCCCTTTTGTTTCAGGATGTATCCACGCAAATTGGCGAGCATTCCGCCCTGACCGACGAAATCATCCACCAGCACGTAGGCTTTGCCTAGTTCCATCTCACCGCCGAAAAGCGCTGGCCGGGCAAGGCGTCCGCAACCATCGGCTCCCGTATGGGGAACGATATTGGTTTGACAGAAGATTCGTCCTTCAGGATCAGCACATCCGGGAAATCGCCCCATTCGGCGCGGTCAGGTTTGGTCAAATTGATTCAACCCCAATCCTCAAATCACCAAAGCGCCGCGCTATTCGTGATTCGCCGATACCATATCCCGGCCAGTGGACGCGGGTCGCGCTGGTCATATGCCCGCAGGGCCGCGAAGTACTTCTTGGCTTCCTCCTTCGATGTTGCCGCCATGTTGATCACCGGCAGGTCCAAGCGGTAGAGCAGTTCTATCAGGAACAGGCGGGAAACGCGGCCGTTGAAATCCGCAAATGGGTGGATGTGCAGCAGGCGCCCTTCGGCGAAGGTCAGCACATCGATCAGGTCGTCCCCTTCGCCCGCTAGATTTGCAAGCCTCGCATCAAGGTCGGCGGCGTAGTTGAGCATCAAGACGGGGACCCGCTCATGCGGCGGTGCCTTGTGCGCGCCAACCTCAACGTTTTTCAGGCGCCAGCGGCCGGCTATCTCCGGGGTGAGATCGGCGCAAATACGCCTGTGAAGTTCAAGTGGCAAGTCGGCGATGGGAACTTCCGCGAATCGCCGCTCCAGGATTTGCAGTTCGGCGTCCTCCATGCGCTCGGCGAGCAGGGGCGCAAGCTCCAGATAATTCAAGATGCCGGCGGAGGTTTCGACGTAGCGCGTTGCCGAATGCGGCGGGCGAGTCGTTCCCGCAGCCATTCCTCGTCCACCGGCTCGCCCTCCATCGCCATGGAGTTGGCCACATGCCGCGGAATCGCCTCCAGATGCAGGCGCCTGCGCTCCTCCACCGGCAGGCTGCGCCAGTGGTTGATGGCTTCCATCAATTCTTTGTCCGACATGATCTGTCTCGCTCTCCGCGGCAGGCTCGCCAGTAGTATTCTCTTTTGACATGCGCCGACCGACTCTCAAATCAAAATATGGCGACTCGGAGGCGAGATATGCGAAACAACGCGAGACGGAGTCCAGTAAACCGAAACTCTTTCCGATGATTGGCAAATCTGGCAGGGCGCGGGAGAAAGTCCTCAGCCCCTTCTGCGCATCGCTTGCAATTCCGCAGCATTGATCAGCTCGGAACACGTCCCGGCGTGTTGGATTAGTTCGGCCATGCGCTGCCGGCGGCTGATCACCGCGTCGCGCGTGGTGTTCGCTCCAGTTAAGCTTATGGCATCCGATAGCTGTGGCTTACGAATATCAATTATTGTGTCCATGCTTCGAGATTACCGCGACGTGGAATATGGGTCAATCAAGTTCGAATTAGCGTCCGCGCCCTAGCTTCCGAAAATCCCCTCGCGTCCGCGCCCGGCAATGCGTTACGGGAACTCCCAACCGCGCCGCTATCAAAGTACCGCAAGCTGTCGATAAATCCTCATGTGGCCTGAGAAAAATGGAAGCATGCCGCCATGCCCACCGAAACCGTCCGTCCAATCCCAGAACACTTAATCAACGAATTTGACGAACCCAACAGTCCCCCGCTGCAACTCTCCCTTCCGCTCGATGTCGGCAAGCATCCAGAAAGCCCGCTGATTCCGGCGCGGATTCTGAATGAATTCGTCTACTGCCCGCGGCTGGCTTATCTCGAATGGGTGCAGAAGGAATGGGCCGACTCCGCGGATACCGTTGAAGGCCGCCACGTTCACCGCCGGGTGGACAAGAAGTCCGAACCGCTGCCGGATCCCGAAGCCGAGGCCAAGCCGGAGGACCTCAAGCCCGCCCGTTCCGTCGAGCTTTCGTCGGTAAAGCTCGATCTGGTCGCGAAAATCGATTTGGTGGAAACAAGCCCCGGCGGCGAGGTCGTTCCGGTTGAATACAAGCGCGGCAAGCGGCCCCACGTGAAGCAGAAAGCCTATGACCCGGAGCGCGTCCAGCTTTGCGCCCAGGGCCTGTTGCTCGAAGAGCACGGCTACCGCTGCTCCGAAGGCATTTTGTACTTCGCCGGTTCGAAAGAGCGCGTTCGCGTGGCTTTTGACGAGTCCTTGCGGCTGCTGACCAAGCAATCGCTAGGCGCCCTGCGCTCGGTGGTCGAGGGCGGGCAGATTCCGCCACCGCTGCAAAACAGCCCCAAGTGCAACCGTTGCTCGCTGGTGGGAATCTGCCTGCCGGACGAAGTCAATCTGTTGCGGGCCGCCGGCGGCGACGCGCGCCCCATCGCCGTGCGCCGCACCCACGCCTTGCCGGTTTATGTCCAGGCCAATCGCGCGAAAGTCGCCAAGCAGGGCAACCGGCTGGCGATCACGCTTGATGACGGCGAGCCGGTCCACGCGCGGCTCGCGGAAGTTTCCCAGTTGGTTGTCATGGGCAATGTGTATGTCACCACGCCGACTTTGCACGAGCTGATGCGGCGGGAAATCCCCATCACCTGGCAATCCTATGGCGGCTGGTTCCTGGGCCATTCCATGGGCGCGGGGCACTCGAACGTTGAACTGAGAACCGCGCAATACCGGGCATCTTTCGACGAATCCGCCTGCCTGCGGCTGGCGAAAGGCTGGGTCCGGGCCAAAATCAGGAACAGCCGCGTGCTGCTGCGCCGAAACTGGACCGACAAGGAAGCCGCCTCCCCGGCGCTGCATGCGATGAAATTGCTGTCGAACGAGGTGGGAACCGCCAAGAAAATCGAATCCCTGCTCGGGCTCGAAGGCGCGGCGGCCTCGCACTACTTCCAGGCTTTCCCAAAAATGTTGAAGGCGTCCGGCGATGCGGAATTGCGCTTCAGCATGGAAGGCCGCAACCGGCGTCCGCCGACCGATCCAGTCAACGCCCTGCTTTCCTTTGGCTACTCCATGTTGACGCGCTCGTTCGTGATCGCGCTTTCCGCGGTCGGTTTCGACCCGTTTCGCGGCTTTTTCCACCAGCCCCGATATGGCCGGCCAGCGTTGGCGTTGGACATGATGGAGCCTTTCCGTTCGCTGATCGTCGATTCATGCGTCATCACCGCCATCAACAACGGCGAAATCGATAAGTCGGACTTCATCGAGACTCCGGTCGGCGTCAACCTGACGGACAAGGGGCGCAAACGGTTCATCGCGATTTTCGAGCGGCGGCTGGACCAGGAAGTGACCCATCCATTGTTTGGCTACGCGGTCGAGTATCGCCGCCTGTTCGAGATGCAGGCCAGACTGCTGGCGCGGCATCTTTTGGGCGAAATACCCGAATACCCCAATTTTCTCACGCGCTGACCGCCACTGCGGCCGGCGCGCGATCAATGCGGGAGGCATGGAATTGAAGGATCACGAGAAAATCTATTTCGTCGTTTACGACATCGCCAACAACAAGCGCTGGCGCAAGGTGTTCAGAATGATGCATGGATACGGCGAGTGGGTTCAATTGTCCGTGTTCCAATGTCAACTGTCGCCAATGCGCTACGCGCAGTTGCTCGCCGACTGCAACGAATTGATCCATCACGGCCAAGACCATATAGTGATCATCGATGTCGGGACGGCAGAGTGGCTCGAACCACGAATCGTCTCGCTCGGGAAGCGGAAGGTCGATCCGGTCAACCGGCAGGTCGTCATCGTCTGAGCCGCCACTCGCCGGCGAGTGGCCAAGTGGCGACAAAATCCCGCGGGACCGCTCGCTATACGCAATGTTCCGTAAAAACATGGAGTTAACGTCGTTGCCCGCCGCGATTTGGCGCGAAGGCCAGCAAGTGGGCTATCATTGCCCAAGGTTCTCGCAAACACCTGCGGGAACCATTGGCGCCACTCGCTTTGCGGGAGCGCCGTATCCCCCGCCCGCGGGCGGGGGCCTCATTGAAGCAAGACTGGCAGGGGTCCAGCCCACTACTCCTGACTCTGGTATCCCCCGCCCGCGGGCGGGGGCCTCATTGAAGCAACGGAGGGGAAGAGGCGCTGGAGTTCGCCAAGGGAAGTATCCCCCGCCCGCGGGCGGGGGCCTCATTGAAGCCTCTAGGCGTGGCAAGTCTTTCGCGTCATGCTCCACACGTATCCCCCGCCCGCGGGCGGGGGCCTCATTGAAGCGGGCCAAAGCCGCGCCCGCGCAGATGGACACGCCAAGTATCCCCCGCCCGCGGGCGGGGGCCTCATTGAAGCTGGAAGAGACTCGATGATCTGCTCGGGAGTGAGCAGGTATCCCCCGCCCGCGGGCGGGGGCCTCATTGAAGCCAAGGGCTTGCCCTGCTCAACACCTTCGTTTCCGACGTATCCCCCGCCCGCGGGCGGGGGCCTCATTGAAGCGCCAAATCGATGTTCATCATCAATTCTCCTTTAAGCGGTATCCCCCGCCCGCGGGCGGGGGCCTCATTGAAGCGGTGCTATGACGGTTTTTTGACGCCCGGCCAGTGCGCGTATCCCCCGCCCGCGGGCGGGGGCCTCATTGAAGCCCAAGATCGATGTTCATAGAACACTCCTAATCAGCGGCGTATCCCCCGCCCGCGGGCGGGGGCCTCATTGAAGCAATCAGCTGCTCGGGTGTGATCAACTTCATGTCTGGCGGTATCCCCCGCCCGCGGGCGGGGGCCTCATTGAAGCTGTAGGCTTTCCGCGTTCCAACCGATTACCCCGTCGGTATCCCCCGCCCGCGGGCGGGGGCCTCATTGAAGCTGAGTGGAGCCAAGGCGGTAACTGAAAGATCTATCGGTATCCCCCGCCCGCGGGCGGGGGCCTCATTGAAGCTGGGCCGCGGGCCGTCCAAAGGAAATGTCGGTCCATGTATCCCCCGCCCGCGGGCGGGGGCCTCATTGAAGCGGGGTACACGACGCCGGTCGAGACCCATTCGTCCCGGTATCCCCCGCCCGCGGGCGGGGGCCTCATTGAAGCTGTAGGCTTTCCGCGTTCCAGCCCACAACTTGACCGTGTATCCCCCGCCCGCGGGCGGGGGCCTCATTGAAGCTTGATATCCCAGAATTGGGTCCAATCATTGAACTCCAGTATCCCCCGCCCGCGGGCGGGGGCCTCATTGAAGCTTCACCTCTTCATGTTGAAAAATTGCGCCTTGACCTCGTATCCCCCGCCCGCGGGCGGGGGCCTCATTGAAGCTTCAAAGCCGAATGCGGCGCGTTGATGGCGCTCGACGTATCCCCCGCCCGCGGGCGGGGGCCTCATTGAAGCCCACGTGCTGACAATCAACTACCGCGCCATAGCCGGCGTATCCCCCGCCCGCGGGCGGGGGCCTCATTGAAGCTCGCTGCGGAGCAGGGCGAATTGCGCGGGGGACAGCGTATCCCCCGCCCGCGGGCGGGGGCCTCATTGAAGCGGAGACGGTGGCGGCCTACAACACCGGGAACCTGGTCGTATCCCCCGCCCGCGGGCGGGGGCCTCATTGAAGCGACTTCAGGGACTCGGCGGCCAGAGTGTTCGGGGCGACGTATCCCCCGCCCGCGGGCGGGGGCCTCATTGAAGCCCCGAGAGGGCGCCGTGCACCAGCTTGAACCCGAGGTATCCCCCGCCCGCGGGCGGGGGCCTCATTGAAGCGCTTGAGTCTGGTATCGCTTCCGAGTGCGATAGTGTTGTATCCCCCGCCCGCGGGCGGGGGCCTCATTGAAGCGAACCCTGTCCCTGGATTCCGCCCCTTTGCCCAAGTTGGTATCCCCCGCCCGCGGGCGGGGGCCTCATTGAAGCGCCAGCTTCAGCAGGGTGTCGGCCCTGGGAATGCTCGTATCCCCCGCCCGCGGGCGGGGGCCTCATTGAAGCTCGTAGGAGTCCTGTCCCAAGCTCCTCGCCATGACTGGTATCCCCCGCCCGCGGGCGGGGGCCTCATTGAAGCCGGAAGGAAGCCCCCTTGGAAATCCAAATCCAGCAGGTATCCCCCGCCCGCGGGCGGGGGCCTCATTGAAGCCTGGGACCCCGAAACCGACAGGCCGTTTCCGGGGATGTATCCCCCGCCCGTGGGCGGGGGCCTCATTGAAGCAATCCGGTGGACAGCCCGGCCGTCAGGATAATCGGGTTGTATCCCCCGCCCGCGGGCGGGGGCCTCATTGAAGCCAACTGGAGCGTCACAAGTCCGCTCAAGATGTTGAGGTATCCCCCGCCCGCCCTCGGGCGGGCGGGGGGGGGGGGGCAAATTGATCCGACGAAAAATTTTCCGCGAAAGGTGTTGCCATCGCCGGCGATGGGCGTATAATGCGTCCCCTTTCCCCCGGCGCATGTGGCCGGGGGCTGTTCTGTAACAAGTGGGTCAAGCAATAGAGGTGGGTGCTTGCCGCGTGGATCCGGGCACAACTGTTGTGCCGGATCATTCCGCTTCGGCGGAACGGTCCGCGGCAGGCAACTGCGTTAATTTATTCGAGTCGGCGTACACTTCCGCTCCCGGGCAACCGGGGTGGCGGAAAGCCGGAGCGCATGAACAAATCAGTTGTCCGCAACCTGTTTTCAGGTATTCGGGATGTTCCCTGAACATCCCAGCAGGTCAAAACTGAAGAGTTTGATCATGGCTCAGATTGAACGCTGGCGGCAGGCTTCAGACATGCAAGTCGAGCGGAAACGACAAAGGCTTGCCTTTGGGCGTCGAGCGGCGAACGGGTGAGTAACGCGTAGGAATCTGCCCGATAGCGGGGGATAGCCCGGGGAAACCCGGATTAATACCGCATACGCCCCACGGGGGAAAGGCCGGGATCTTCGGACCGGTCGCTATCGGAGGAGCCTGCGTTGGATTAGCTTGTTGGTGGGGTAACGGCCCACCAAGGCCACGATCCATAGCTGGTCTGAGAGGATGATCAGCCACACTGGAACTGAGACACGGTCCAGACTTCTACGGGAGGCAGCAGTCGGGAATATTGGACAATGGGGGAAACCCTGATCCAGCCATGCCGCGTGTGTGAAGAAGGCCTTCGGGTTGTAAAGCACTTTCAGTAGTGAGGAAGGGGCCTGGGTGAATATCCCGGGCTTTTGACGTTAGCTACAGAAGCAGCACCGGCTAACTCCGTGCCAGCAGCCGCGGTAATACGGAGGGTGCGAGCGTTAATCGGAATTACTGGGCGTAAAGCGCGCGTAGGCGGCCTGGTAAGTCGGATGTGAAAGCCCAGGGCTTAACCTTGGAACTGCATTCGATACTGCCAGGCTGGAGTATGGTAGAGGGAGGTAGAATTCCACGTGTAGCGGTGAAATGCGTAGAGATGTGGAGGAATACCGGTGGCGAAGGCGGCCTCCTGGACCAATACTGACGCTGAGGTGCGAAGGCGTGGGGAGCGAACAGGATTAGATACCCTGGTAGTCCACGCGGTAAACGATGTCAACTAGCCGTTGGGGGCCTTGCTGCCTTTAGTGGCGCAGCTAACGCGATAAGTTGACCGCCTGGGGAGTACGGTCGCAAGATTAAAACTCAAATGAATTGACGGGGGCCCGCACAAGCGGTGGAGCATGTGGTTTAATTCGACGCAACGCGAAAAACCTTACCTGGCCTTGACATCCCCGGAACCTGCCAGAGATGGCGGGGTGCCCTCGGGAATCGGGTGACAGATGCTGCATGGCTGTCGTCAGCTCGTGTCGTGAGATGTTGGGTTAAGTCCCGTAACGAGCGCAACCCTTGTCCTTATTTGCCAGCATTCAGTTGGGCACTCTAGGGAGACTGCCGGTGACAAGCCGGAGGAAGGTGGGGACGACGTCAAGTCATCATGGCTCTTACGGCCAGGGCTACACACGTGCTACAATGGGACGTACAAAGGGCTGCAAGCCTGCGAAGGTAAGCCAATCCTCAAAACGTCTCGTAGTCCGGATCGCAGTCTGCAACTCGACTGCGTGAAGTCGGAATCGCTAGTAATCGTAGATCAGCATGCTACGGTGAATACGTTCCCGGGCCTTGTACACACCGCCCGTCACACCATGGGAGTGGGTTGCAAAAGAAGTGGGTAGTCTAACTTCGGAGGACGCTCACCACTTTGTGATTCATGACTGGGGTGAAGTCGTAACAAGGTAGCCGTAGGGGAACCTGCGGCTGGATCACCTCCTTAACGTTGTAAATAGTGCCCGTTCCATCGGCAAGTACTCACCTCTATTGCCTGACCCCTTGCGGGGGGACAGTTCATGACGGGGCCATAGCTCAGCTGGGAGAGCGTCTGGTTTGCATCCAGAAGGTCTGCGGTTCGATCCCGCATGGCTCCACCAACTGCCCGCCGGCGCACAGTCGGCTGTGTTGGCCCTGTCGCGAGTGCCCGTTCTGTAACAATTCGGTGAAAGACATGGCGTCGGCAACGATGCCGCGAGGCTGGCAACAGCCAAGCGGAATCAACGCCGGCGAAATGTATGCTGTACTTAACAAGTTGTACAAGCGCAAAATCCGTATGAAATCGTTACGAATCGCGAGCAGTTTTCCGCGGCGCCGGGATTGAATTTCTGGTTATGCGGTCAAGCGATTAAGCGTGTGTGGTGGATGCCTTGGCAGCCAGAGGCGATGAAGGACGTTGTAGACTGCGAAAAGCTTCGGGGAGCCGTCAAACAGGCTTTGATCCGGAGATGTCCGAATGGGGAAACCCGGCCCTTCGGGGTCATTGCGCACTGAATCCATAGGTGCGCAAGGCGAACGCGGTGAACTGAAACATCTAAGTAGCCGCAGGAAAAGAAATCAACCGAGATTCCCCGAGTAGTGGCGAGCGAAAGGGGAGTAGCCCTGAAGTGGTGCAGGATTTAGCGGAACAGTCTGGGAAGGCTGACAATAGAGGGTGACAGTCCCGTACGCGAAAAATCCCGCATCATGATATCGAGTAGGTTGGGACACGTGAAATCCTGACTGAATATGGGGGGACCATCCTCCAAGGCTAAATACTCCTGGCTGACCGATAGTGAACGAGTACCGTGAGGGAAAGGTGAAAAGAACCCCGGTGAGGGGAGTGAAATAGAATCTGAAACCGCATACGTACAAGCGGTCGGAGCCTGGCGCAAGCCGGGTGACGGCGTACCTTTTGTATAATGGGTCAGCGAGTTATTGCTGGTAGCAAGGTTAACCGTATAGGGGAGCCGTAGGGAAACCGAGTCTGAACAGGGCGATTTAGTTGCTGGTGATAGACCCGAAACCGGACGATCTAGCCATGGCCAGGCTGAAGGTTGAGTAACATCAACTGGAGGGCCGCACCCACCTATGTTGAAAAATGGGGGGATGAGCTGTGGCTAGGAGTGAAAGGCTAATCAAGTCCGGAGATAGCTGGTTCTCCTCGAAAGCTATTTAGGTAGTGCCTCATACATAACTGCCGGGGGTAAAGCACTGTTTCGGCTAGGGGGTCATCCCGACTTACCAAACCGATGCAAACTCTGAATACCGGCAAGTTCGAGTATGGGAGACAGACGGCGGGTGCTAACGTCCGTCGTCGAGAGGGAAACAACCCAGACCGTCAGCTAAGGTCCCTAATATCAGTTAAGTGGGAAACGATGTGGGAAGGCCCAAACAGCTAGGAGGTTGGCTTAGAAGCAGCCATCCTTTAAAGAAAGCGTAATAGCTCACTAGTCGAGTCGGCCTGCGCGGAAGATGTAACGGGGCTAAACTGATAACCGAAGCTACGGGTGCGCGACCACCCTCGGGTGGTCGCGCACGGTAGAGGAGCGTTCTGTAAGCGGGCGAAGCCGGGCCGGGAGGCCGGGTGGACGTATCAGAAGTGCGAATGCTGACATGAGTAACGATTAGGGGGGTGAAAAGCCTCCCCGCCGAAAGATCGAGGTTTCCTGCCCAACGTTAATCGGGGCAGGGTGAGTCGGCCCCTAAGGCGAGGGCGAAAGCCGTAGTCGATGGGAAACCGGTTAAAATTCCGGTACCCGGCTTTGCTGCGATGGAGGGACGGAGAAGGCTAGACTGGCACGGTGTTGGTTATCCGTGTTCAAGCGTGTAGGTAGGAAGCTTTGGGAAATCCGGGCTTCCGTCAATCTGAGGCGTGATGACGATCTTCCCGGGCAACCGGAAAGAGAAGTGGTTGAGGCCATGCTTCCAGGAAAATCTTCTAAGCACCAGGCAAAGTTGGACCGTACTTAAACCGACACAGGTGATCAGGTAGAGGATACCAAGGCGTTGAGATAACTTGGGTGAAGGAACTAGGCAAAATGGTACCGTAACTTCGGGAGAAGGTACGCTCCCTCTGGTGACCGGACTTGCTCCGTAAGCCGAGGGGAGTCGCAGTGACCAGGTGGCTGCAACTGTTTATTAAAAACACAGCACTCTGCAAACTCGAGAGAGGAAGTATAGGGTGTGACGCCTGCCCGGTGCCGGAAGGTTAATTGATGGGGTTAGCGCAAGCGAAGCTCTTGATCGAAGCCCCGGTAAACGGCGGCCGTAACTATAACGGTCCTAAGGTAGCGAAATTCCTTGTCGGGTAAGTTCCGACCTGCACGAATGGCGTAATGATGGCCACACTGTCTCCACCCAAGGCTCAGTGAAATTGAAGTTGCTGTTAAGATGCAGTGTACCCGCGGCTAGACGGAAAGACCCCGTGAACCTTTACTATAGCTTCACACTGGACTTTGACTGTACTTGTGTAGGATAGGTGGGAGACTTTGAAGGCATCGCGCCAGCGTTGCTGGAGTCATCCTTGAAATACCACCCTGGTGCTGTTGGGGTTCTAACCCAGGTCCCTTGACGGGATCGGGGACAGTGTGTGGTGGGTAGTTTGACTGGGGCGGTCTCCTCCCAAAGAGTAACGGAGGAGCACGAAGGTACCCTAAGGGCGGTTGGAAATCGTCTGTATTGTGCAATGGCGTAAGGGTGCTTGACTGCGAGAGTGACGACTCGAGCAGGAGCGAAAGCTGGTCATAGTGATCCGGTGGTTCTGTATGGAAGGGCCATCGCTCAACGGATAAAAGGTACTCCGGGGATAACAGGCTGATACCGCCCAAGAGTTCACATCGACGGCGGTGTTTGGCACCTCGATGTCGGCTCATCACATCCTGGGGCTGAAGCAGGTCCCAAGGGTATGGCTGTTCGCCATTTAAAGTGGTACGCGAGCTGGGTTTAGAACGTCGTGAGACAGTTCGGTCCCTATCTGCCGTGGGCGTAGGAGATTTGCGAAGAGTTGCCCCTAGTACGAGAGGACCGGGGTGAACGAACCGCTGGTGTTCGGGTTGTCTCGCCAGAGGCATTGCCCGGTAGCTATGTTCGGACGGGATAACCGCTGAAGGCATCTAAGCGGGAAGCCTCCTTCAAGACGAGATCTCCCTGAGGATCCAGGCTTGCCTGGCTCCTCCTGAAGTGCCGTTGAAGACGACGACGTTGATAGGCCGGGTGTGTAAGCGCTGTGAGGCGTTGAGCTAACCGGTACTAATTGCACGTGAGGCTTGATCGCATAACCAGAGGTTCAAGCTGGCTTCAGCCAGCCCCGGTTTGCGAAGCAAGCGGAAAATGCAGCGATCATAACGATGGTTTTCATGCGGAAAAAGCGCTTGGCGGCTCGCCAAGTGCGGCATGCTCCATGTCTTTCAACCGAATTGGCCGCGACCGATCCTTGACCACATATCTTGAAGAGGGCCGGTTGGCGGCGACAGTTTATGCCTGACGACCTTAGCGAGTGTGAACCACCTGATCCCATCCCGAACTCAGCAGTGAAACCACTCAGCGCCGATGATAGTGTGGGGCCTCCCCATGTGAAAGTAGGTCATCGTCAGGCGCCATACAAAGACCCCCGCTGCATTCGCCGCGGGGGTCTTTTTGTGTGGCGCCCCGAGGCTCGCAGGCTCCTAGAGCTGGAATTAGCGGAAACGCTTGGATCAAGCGGGAGCGGAGGTGCGAGCCATGAAACCGGTTTGTTTGATTATCGGCGCGGGCGCGGGAATCGGCGGGCATGTGGGCAGGCGTTTCGCCCGGGAGGGTTTCCATGTGGCGCTGTGCCGGCGAACCAACGAGGATGGCCTCGACCAGCTCGTGGCGGAAATCGAAGGCGAAGGAGGCGCCGCCTCGGGTTATCTTCTGAACGCCATCGAGGAAAACACCATTGAAGAACGAATACGCGTCATCGAAGCGAAAACCGGCCCCATCGAGGTGGTTCTCTACAATCTCGGCGCCCAGATTGGCGACCGGCCACTGGAAGAGACGCCGCTGAAGATCTTCGAGCTGGGCTGGCGCATGGGCACATTCGGCCTGTTCAGGACGGCTTCCGCGGTTTGTCCGCCGATGGCCCGCCGCGGCCGCGGCACGCTGCTCGTCACCTCGGCGACAGCGGCCATGCGCGGCAACGCCGGGCAGCACTCCCACGCGGCCGCCATGGGCGGCCGGCGCATGCTTTGCCAATCACTGAACGCGCAATACGCCCCGCTTGGCATCCACATCGCGCACATCGTCGTCGACGGCGCGGTGGACGCCCCGGACACCCTCGGCAAGATGCTCGGCCCCGATCAATTCCAGCACCTGCGCGAAACCCGCGGCGCCAGGGACGACCTGCTCCTGCCCGCCAAGATGGCCGAAACCTACTGGCACCTCCACCAACAGCACCGCTCAGCCTGGACCCACGAATTGGACCTGCGCCCCTGGTCCACCCTACCCTGGTGGAATCATTGAGATCATCGGCGGCGGGGATGTTCATTCATGTCCAAGTCTCTTGTATTGGCCTTGATCCGGCCTGTTCTTGCGCGGGCGGGGTGGATTGCTTATCCTTGCCTGCCGTTTCAGTCCCGCCCAACCTTCGATTCGTATTTATCTTGGAGAATCCCGGATGAGAACGACCAAATTGTCGATTGCGTCTTTCTTCGCCGGCGCCTGTGTTCTCGCCGCGGCTCCGGCTGTTTTGAGCCAGACGGGAACCGGCGTCTCCGCCGGGGACTGGCCGACCCACCACGGCAACGAACTCGCCCAGCGCTATTCTCCGCTTGACCAGATCAACGCCGGCAACGTGGGCTCGCTGCAACTCGCCTGGCGCTTTTCGACCGCGAACATCGGCCCCCAGCCCGAATTCAACGCCACTTTCACCCCGCTTGAAGTCGATGGTGTGATGTACACCACGATGGGCGCCACGCGCAACATCGCGGCACTCGACGCCACCAGCGGACAATTGCTCTGGCTGTGGCGGCCTCAGGAGGGCGAGCGCTTCGACGCCGCTCCGCGCAAGGGCTCGGGCCGCGGCATTTCGTATTACCGCTTCGGCGACGAGCGCCGCGTCATCACCGTCACGCCGGGCTTCTTCCTCGTGTCCCTCGACGCCGAAACCGGCATCCCCGATCCGGATTTCGGCGACAACGGCCGGGTTGACATGTTCGCGGGCCTGCGCCTCGGCCAAGGCCGCGACGATGTTGACATCGGCTCCTCGATGCCGCCTTTCATCATGAACGATGTGGTCGTCGTGGGCCCGGCGCACCGGGTTTCCATGCGGCCGCCGTCGAAGTACAACGTCAAGGGCGATGTGCGCGGCTATCATGCCCGAACCGGTGAGTTGCTGTGGACTTTCCGCACGATTCCCGAACCCGGCGAAGTCGGCATCGAAACCTGGCTCGGCGACGGCGCCGCGATCACCGGCAACGCCGGTGTCTGGGCCACCATGTCGGGCGATCCCGAACTCGGCCATGTCTATCTGCCCACCGAATCCGCCACCGGCGACCGCTTCGGCGGCGATCGCCCCGGCGACAATCTCTTCGCCAACAGCGTGGTGGCGCTCGATATCCAAACCGGCGAGCGGCAATGGCATTACCAACTCATCCACCACGACATCTGGGACTGGGACAACCCCTCCGCGCCGGTGCTCGCGGACTTGCCCAATGGCCGCAAAATCCTCGCCCAGGTCACCAAGCAGGCTTTCGTCTACACCTTCGACCGGACAACCGGCGAGCCGATCTGGCCCATCGAGGAACTATCCGTCCCCGCCGGCGATGTGCCGGGGGAGTGGTATTCGCCGACGCAGCCTTTCCCCACCCGCCCGCCCGCGGTCGACCGCCAGGGCTTCACCGAGGACGACCTGATCGACTTCACCCCGGAATTGCGCGCCGAGGCCTTGGCCGCGCTTGCAGATTTCCGCCTCAGCCCGAGCCTGTATTCGCCACCATCCGAAAAGGAAGCCGCCGATGGCACCCGGGGCACCTTGAGCCTGCCCTCGGCCATCGGCGGCCCCAACTGGGAAGCGAGCGTGCTGGACCCGGAAACCGGCATTCTGTATGTGCCCTCGCGAACCGCGATCTCGGTGCTCTCGGTGGAAAAGGATCCAAACTCCGATATCGATTTCAGCATGGCCTTCGGCGTGCGCGTGCCCCGGGTGCAGGGCCTGCCCCTGGTTCAGCCGCCCTATGGCCGCATCACCGCCCTCGATATGAACGAAGGAGAAATGCGCTGGCAGATCGCCAATGCCGACACCCCGGAAAACATCGCCAACAATCCCGCGCTGGAAGGCGTTGAGCTGCCGCGAACCGGCGTCGAGACCAAGTCGGGCCTGCTGGTGACCAAATCCCTGCTGTTCGCCGGCGAAGGTGTTGGCGGTGGCAACACCTTCCGCGCCCTCGACAAGGCCACCGGCGAGATACTCCACGAGCTGGAACTGCCGGCCACGCAAACCGGCGTGCCGATGACCTACGAACACGACGGCAAGCAGTACATCGCCATGGTCGTCAGCGGCGGCGGCACCCCCGCCGAGATCGTCGCCTACGCATTGCCATAGAAAGACGGGAGAGATGAAATGAAAAAGCTCCTGCTCGCGGCGCTGTCGCCGCTGCTCTTGCCGCTCGGCCAGCCAGCCCTCGCCCAGACTTGGGTGATCGATCAGGAGCAATCAAAGGTCATCTTCCACTACACCTACACCGGCGACCCATATCAGGGCGAGTTCAGAAACGTCGACGCCGTGTTCGAGATCGACCCGATGAACCCCGGCTCGTGCAATTTCACCGTGACGATTCCCATCGGCGATCTCTGGCTCGATTCCCCCGAGGCCATCGACTACCTGCTCGACATCGAGCTGTTCGATGTCGACCAGTTCCCCACCGCGCGCTTCGAAGCCGCCGAATGCCGCCTCAACTCGATGGATTCCTTCACTTCCAACGGCAGCCTGACGATCCGCAACGTCACCCGGCCCATGAGCTTCCCGTTCACCCTCGGCGTCGAGAACAACAACGGCCAACTCGGCTTCCGCCTCAACAGCAAGGTGACGATCAAGCGCCTCGAATACGGCGTCGGCCAAGGCTACTGGGCAAGCACAGCCGAAATCCCCAACGACATCGGCATCGAAGTCGATGTCTTCGCCATCCGGCAATAGCGGGCAACTATCCATGCCAAGTGACGCAATGAATATTCCCCGCGAGCTTGCACAGTCCGAGTCGCCGTCTGGTGGGCTGCGCGCGGCGGGCGTGCGAGGCAGGGTGAGGTCCGGTCTGCAAAGCAGACGAAAAGCATCGCTTTTCGAGAACCGAACGGCTCGACAGGATGTCGAGACCGGGGCCAGTCGAAGTCTGCAATGCCGCGCCATGGACGGCATCAAGAAGATCTCAGAATCCCAAAGGATGTATTCACGGCGTCCGCCGCGCGCAGCCCACCAGACGGCGACGATTCGAAGCCACCTGCCTAGCGAGCAATCACACACCGAACACCCAAGCAAACTACTGGCAATGCTGCTTGCGGTGCCACTGCTGCTCGCCGGCTGCGACCGCATGCTGACGCCGGATTTCGAGACCGAGATCACCGAGGTCAGGGCGGGGCAGTTCAGCCTCGACCCAAACCACGCGAGCCTGTTGTGGAAGCTCGACCACCTCGGATTTTCGACTTTCATCGGCCGCTTCAACGATTTCGACGCCAGCCTCGATTTCGACCCGGAAAACATCGAAAACTCCAGCCTCGAAGTCATCGTCAACACCGCGGCGATCGACGTGAACCTGCCCGAGTTCGAGGAGGAATTGCGCGGCGAAAACTGGTTCAATGTCGCCGAGCACCCCCAAGCGGTCTACCGCACAACCTCCTTCGCCGAATCCATCGACGAAGACAGCTTCATCTTCAACGGTGAATTGACCCTGCTCGGAACCACCGCGCCGGTGCGACTCGAAGTCAACTTCAACGGCGGCGGCCGCAACTTCCTCACCCGCAGCTACACAGTCGGCTTCTCCGGGCGCGCCAACTTCCAGCGCTCCACCTTCGGCCTCGATCGCTTCGCCAACTTCGGCATCGGCGACGAAATCGAACTCGAAATCCACGTCGAGTTCATGAACACCAGCAACCCATCCTGATTTTGTTCTTCCGTCATTCCGCGCGCAGCCGCGGAATCTCCGCGGAATTCCTCACGCGCTCGCGGACATCAGGCCCAGCACGTCGCAGACGCGGTTGGAGTAGCCCCATTCGTTGTCGTACCAGCTCAGGGCTTTGAGGAAGCGGCCGCCGCCGACTTGGGTGAAGCTGGCGTCGAAGATCGAGGAGTGGGGGTTGCCGATGATGTCGGAGGAGACGACTGGCTCCTCGGTGTATTCGAGCACATCCTTGAAGCGCGGGCCTTGGGCGGCCTCGCGCAGGGCCTCGTTGACTTGCCCGGCGGTGACGTCCTGTTCGAGTTCGGCGAACAGGTCCACCACCGAACCGTCTGGCACGGGCACCCGGGAGGCGATGCCGTCGAGGCGGCCGTTGAGTTCGGGCAGGACTTGGCCCACGGCCCGCGCGGCGCCGGTGGAGGTGGGGATGATGTTCTCCGCCGCGGCGCGGGAGCGGCGCCAGTCGGAGTGGGGGACGTCGGCGAGGCTCTGGTCGTTGGTGTAGGCGTGGACGGTGTTGATGATGCCTTCGCGGATGCCGAAAGTATCGTGCAGGACCTTGGCCAATGGCGCCAGGCAGTTGGTTGTGCAGCTCGCGTTGGAGACGATGCGGTGCTCGGGCCGCAGGCCGTCCTCGTTGACCCCCATGACGATGGTGTAGTCGATCTCGTCCTTCGCCGGCACCGTCAGCAGGGCGCGCTCGGCGCCGGCTTCGAGGTGCATCGAAACCTGGGCCTTGCTGCGGAAAACGCCGGTGGCCTCGACCACCGCCTCGACGCCAAGCTCCTTCCACGGCAAGTCGGCGGGGTTGCGCTCCTTGAGCATCCGGGCCCGGGTGCGCGGGGTGACGAGTTCGGCGTTGTCGATGCTGACCTTGCCGGGGAAGCGCCCCATCACCGTGTCGTAATTGAGCAGGTAGCGCAGGGCGTCGTTGTCGAACAAGTCGTTGATGGCGACGATTTCGATATCGGGCCGGAACTCGGCGATGCGGAAAACCGCGCGGCCGATGCGGCCGAAGCCATTGATTGCGATTCTCATCACGCCGCCTCCCGTTTGCGGTTGCCGTCGATTTTCGCGTAGGCCCCCACCACATCGAGGATCCGGCGGGCGTGGCCGAGTGATTCGTGCCAGGCGAGAATCTTGAGCATCCGCGCCCCGGCCGGCATGCAGCCCTTCAGATCGACGAGCAGGGACTTGCCGCAGTCCCGCACATCCGAGGACACGATCGGATCGTCGGTGGTTTCGATCAATTCCGGATTGGCCCTCGCGGCTTCCCGGAACAGTTCGCGCACTTCGTCGATTTCGGCCTTGCCGTCGGCGAGGGAGACGGTGATGTCGAGCATCGAGCCGGTTTGCACGGGGACGTTGAGGGCGTAGGCCGTCATCCGGCCTTGCAGTTGCGGCACGAGGCGCTGAATCCAGCGCAGGGCGGGGGTGTCGTTGGGGATGATGTTGCGCGCCCCGGAGCGGCTGCGGCGGTAGTCGGCGCCGGCGTAGTCCTGCAGGCTCTGGTCGCTGGTGTAGGCGTGGACCGAGGTCATCGTCGCGTGTTCGATGGCGTATCGCCTCGACAGCACCCGCAGGGCGAGCGCCGTGGCGGTGGTGGATGCGGAGCCGGCCGAGACGATGCGGTCTTCCTGGGCCATCTCCCCCTCGTTGACGCCGAACAGGACGACCCGGTCGATATCGTCAACCGGCAGCATCGAAGTGACGACCCGGGCGGCGCCGCTGTCGAGATGCGGCGCGAGATCGGCGCGGGAGCGGAACTGCCCGGTGGCATCGATGACGAAATCGACGCCAAACACATCCCAGGGAATCTCGCCGGGCTTCGCCGACGACAGCAGGCGGGCCCGGGAGTTGGCGCTCACCAGGCTGTTGTCTTCGAGTCGAACCCCGGCGCCGCGGCCCATGTCCTTGTCGAGCAGATGCCGCAGAATCTCCGGCTGGCCGATGTCGGAAACCGCGACCACCTCGAAGCGCTCGTCGGCGAGCGCCAGGCGGAAAATCTGCCGGCCGATCTGGCCCAGCCCCATCATGCCGATCCGAATCCGGCGCATTCGCACTTCTCCGCAAGCATTGTGAATCGAGCGCGAATTGTAATGCCCAATCTCGTTATTGCAAGGCGTTCGGCATTGCAGGGCGCTCGCCACTGAAAGTCGCCGCGGCCGATTCCCGGTTCCGGCGCAAGGTTCCAGCGCAGGCTTTTGGCGCAGGGGCGCTAGAACAGCTTGTACTCGATGCCGAGGATTCCGTAGACGCCCGGCTGCCGGTAACCGAGGCCTTCCTCGATATCCGCATCGAGGAGATTCTCGATGCGCAGATTGCCCGCGAGCGAGTCGCTGAAGTTGACCCGGCCGGCCAGGTCGATCCGCCAATATTCCTCCATGGGGATGTCGCCGGCCCAGCGCAGCCTCGGCCCCGCGTAGTAGGCGTTGGCGCCGAGGTGAAATCGCCCCTTGCTGAAATCGATGCCGAGATTGCCCTTGTTCCTGGCGATCTGCACCGTGGGCAGCCACTCCCCACCCTCGCCCTGGCGCGAACGGGATTCGGTATAAGTGTAGTTGCCGTGGACCGAAACCGTCCCGGACAGCGCGTAGTCCACCGTGAGTTCGACGCCCTCGGTCGTCTGGATATCGCGGTTCGCGTATAGGCCGAAGCCGTTGAACGCGCGCGGATTCACGATTGTCGCGTCATACTCGATGACGTTGTCGAGTTCGGTGTGCCAGATTGCGGCCTCGAGGTTCAGCCTGCTGTCGAGGAGCGCCGCGCGGTAGCCGAGTTCGGTCGTCGTCCCCGACTGCGGTTTCAGATCGAGCGTGCCGTAGGTTGGATTGAGCAACTGCGACAGCGTTGGCGCGGTGAAGCTCGTGCCATGGTTTGCGAAGATCGCCCCGCCGGCGCCGACAGCGAACACGATGCCCACGCTGCCCGTTGTTTCCGCGCCCCAGGTGTCGTAATCGTCCGCGCGCGCGCCGAAGGCGAGCACGAGGTGGTCGCCGAGTTCGAGTTCGGCGTTGGCGTAGAGCGAAGTGACGTTTTCTTCGCCGTCCGAGGTGCCGTAGGTTCCCCACTGCCGCGCGTTCTGGTCGAGGGATTCGACGCCGAACAGCGCGCCGAGGCGGTCGCCCTTGAACACGAGGTTGTAATCGACCTGGGTGTTCTCGTCGGCGTAAAAGGCGGCGACCGCGGATGCCGTATCGCGAATTTCGACGGGGTCGCCGCGGTTGTATGCGGCGCTGCCGAAGCGCCAGTCCGAGAACCCGTCGAACGGTGCCGGCCGCAGGCCCAGCAGCCCATCCGGGGCATCGAGGATGTTATAGGTGTTCCTCAGCGACCCCACCCGCAGGCGCTGGGACCAGGAAGCGGAAATCTGGTGCCGCAGATGTGCCGCGGCCACCCGGTTCAGGGTCGCGCTCGATTGGTTGGGGTCAGGCGTCTGGAACGCCCAGTGGGTCTGCCGGGTCTGGCAGCAGTAGGCCTCGTCGAGCTCGGCAGAGCCGAAGGCGTTGTCGGTTTCCCACAGGCTCAGCCCCAAATCCACCCGGTCGAGTTCATAGTCGAGCTTGGCCTGTATCGTGTTGTCCTCGTAGAACTCCTCCGGGTGCACATTGCCGCTGTCGATCCTCGACAGGTTCACCGCATAGGTGAAATCGCCGGCGCCGGCTTTGATCGAATCGCGAAGCGAGAGCGCCGCGCGCCCCCAGTCCAGCGAACCCGCTTCGAGCCGGATTCCGGCGCCGCGCCGCCGCCCGCTCTTGGTTGTGATCGAGATGACGCCGGCGGTGCTGTTGGCGCCGTAAAGGACCGCCTGCGGCCCGCGCAGAATCTCCACGCGCTCGATCGACGCCGGATCGATCTGGCCGAGCAGGTGGTCGACGCTGCCGGAGCTGGCTTGGTTGATCTTGACGCCATCGACGACGACGAGAATGGCGCTGCTTGCGAAGCCGCGCATCTTCGGATAATTGAACTGCCCGGGCCCGCCGGCCTGCCTGAATTCGAGGCCGGCCTGGCCGCGCATGATTTCGGTGAAGTCGGTGTAGCCCCTGAGCGCGATCTCATCCTCGCCGATGATCGTCACCGGCTGGGTCAGATCGGTCAGCGACTTTTCGAGCTTGGTCGAGCGGACGAGGACTTCTTCAATTTCCCCGCCGGTGCCGATACCGGCCTGGCCGAAGGCGGCGCTTCCAAGGCCGAGCAGGATCGGCGCCGACCATCGGGCATATCTGGCATACTTGCTGGCGCGCATGGCTGTGTTCTCCAGAACTCGTGGAACGATAAACCCCGCTCCGGCTGGTTTGCCGCCCGAGCGGGCTCGGTGTCGTTGCTGGAAAAGCTGCGATGCGCATTCTTTCCGCCCGCGGAAGACTGGACCCGGTCTTCGGGCGAACGACGCGATGGCTGGTCTCCTGGCTCACCGATCAACACTTGCGGCCGCCTTCCCGGAGCGCGCTCCAGTGGCATTCGGGCCGGAAGTTCCCGGTTCACAGTTGCGGGCACAGCCACGGATTTCCACCGTGTTCCCACGCCGCCGAAGCTGGCGGCACCATCTGTTCGCCAGTATGCCCCTTCCGCGCCGCCGAATCAATTTCGCTGATCACAAGGAGGAATTCGCAATGGCTTATCTGTATCTCGCGGGGGCGATTGTTTTTGAAGTCGCCGGCACCATGCTGCTGCCCGTTTCGCAGAACTTCACCCGGCTGCTGCCGAGCGTCGCGCTGCTCGCGGCCTATGGTGTCTCTTTCTACTTTCTCACCTTCGCGATCCGGGATATCCCCATCGCCATCGTCTACGCGAGCTGGGCCGGACTCGGTGTTTTCCTCGTGGCGCTGCTGAGCCTGCTGTTCCACGGCCAGACCCTGCCGTGGCAGGCGGTTCTCGGCCTCGTTCTGATCGTCGGCGGCGTGGTTCTGGTGAACAGCTATGCCGAAGCCTGGGGTTTGCGGAAATCCGGGAAGATTCCGCGTCTCCGCTCCGCTCCGCGCGGAATGACGAAGGGAACGCTTCGCTCCGCGCAGAATGACAGAGGGGTGGCGGCGCTGTTTTCCCCCGTCATTCTGCGCGAAGTCGCAGAATCTCGGCGGCGCTGGCGCAATGTTTGGGGGATTCCGCGTCTCCGCTTCGCTCCGCGCGGAATGACGAAGGGAACGCTTCGCTCCGCGCATTGATGTGGCGGCATGTCGGCAGGGAGGTATGGCTCTCCCGCCGCCTCAGAACCGGTCCGGCCGGAAGGGTCGCAAATCGACTGGTGGCGTCCGCCCGGCGACCAGGGCGGAGACGATTTCCGCGGTGATCGCCGACAAGGTCAGGCCGAGGTGCTGATGGCCGAAGGCGAAGATCGCGTTGGGGTTGGCGGGCAGCGGGCCGATCACCGGCAGCATGTCCGGCAGCGACGGCCGGAACCCCATCCACTCGGAAAGCCGGCCCAATTCAAGACCGGGCGCCAACTCCCGCAGGTGCCGCTTCAAATCCTTGTGATGCTTGGGATTCGGCGGCAGATCGAGGCCGCCGAACTCGACGAGCCCGGTGATTCGCAAGCCGCAGTCCATCGGCGTGACGATGGTCCTGCGCTCGTGCGACTCGACCGCGATGCCGCCGAGGTTCGGCGCGCCCTCGGCGGTGACATGGTAGCCGCGCTCGGTGTCGAGCGGAACGGCATGGCCGAGTTGCCGGGCCAGTGGCGCCGACCAGGCGCCGGCGGCGAGCACGAGCTTGCCGGCCTCGATCCGGCCGGTTTCATGCCGCAGGACGAAGCCGCCGCCGTTGCCGGGAGCCTCGATACGCTCGATGCGGGCGCGCAGCGTCTTCCCGCCGGCCTCGCTGTAGCGTTCATGCAACCTGGCGCAAAGGCTGCGCGGATTGAGCACATGGCCGGTGCGCGGCAGCAACAGGGCGCCGGCGATGCCTCGGCGCAGAAAGGGCGCTCTCGCCGCGGCCTCCTCCGGTGCGAGCGGAACGCACTCGATGCCGTGCCGCCCCAGCGCGAGCCGCCTGGCATCGAGCGCGGGCAAGGATTTGCGCGATTCGGCGACGACCAGGTGGCCCCGGGTGCGCAACAGATCGGAAAGTCCCGCATCCGCGCAAAGCTCCCGCATCGAATCAAGCGACTTCCGCTGCAATGACAACATGGCCCCGATGCCGCTTCGATACGCCGCGGGCCGCGAGGCCCAGGCGAATCTGAGCAGCCAGGGCGCGATCCTGTGCGCGTACCCAAGGCGGATGCGCATGGGCGAGTCCCGCCCGAACAGCAACCGGGGAGCGGCGAGCATCGTCTCGGGCGCGGCCAGCGGAAAGATCTGTTCGCTGGCGATGTGGCCGGCATTGCCGGAGGAAGTCGCCGACCCGGGCGTGAGCGGATCAATCAGCAGCACCTGCCCGCCCTCCCGCGCCAGGCGCCAGGCGATGGATATGCCGATGATCCCGGCGCCGATGACCGCGATCGTCCGCTCGCCGCCGTCCATGCTCCGCTTTTCTGTCTCAGGCATTGTGGGTGGCTGGCGGGTGGCTCACAGGCCGGCCGCGGCGGTTTCGATGTAGCGCTCGATTTCCCGCTCGAGCGTGTCCATCGGCACCCCTCCGGTGAGCATGATGGCGTCGTGGAAGTCGCGGATGTCGAAGTTCTCGCCGAGTTCGCGCTCGGCGCGCCCGCGCAGTTCGAGGATGATCAATTCGCCGATCTTGTAGGCCAGCGCCTGGCCGGGCCAGGAGATGTAGCGGTCGATCTCGGTGCGGACATTGTGCAGCGACAGGGCCGAATTCTCGGCGAGATAGTCCCGGGCCCGCTCCCGGCTCCAGCCCCGGTAGTGGATGCCGGTGTCGACGACAAGGCGGACCGCGCGCCACATCTCGTAGCTCAGGCGCCCGAAATCATCGTAGGGGGTTTCGTAGATGCCCATCTCGATGCCGAGCTTTTCGGCGTACAGGCCCCAGCCTTCGCCAAAGGCGTGGGGATAGAAGGCGCGGCGGAAATCGGGCAAGTCCGCTATTTCATCGCGCACCGAGTTCTGGTGGTGGTGGCCGGGCACGCCCTCGTGGGCGGTCAAGGCGGCGAGGGTGTACAGCGGGCGGATGTCGAGGGCATAGGTGTTGACCATGTAATAGCCGCCGCGGCGGCCGCCGGCCGGCGCGCTCCAATAGCGCCCGGTGGTGTAGTTCGGCGCGATGTCGGCCGGGACGGGTTCAACGCCGTAGGGCATTCTCGGCAAGACCCCGAAGAACGCGGGCATCCGCCCGTCGATTTTCTTGGCGATCCACGAGGCTTCCTTGAGCAATTGCTCGGGCGCCTCGACGTAGAATTGCGGGTCGGTGCGCAGAAACTCGATGAAGTCCGCAAAGCTGCCGTCGAATTGAAGTTGCGCGATGATCTCCTCCATCTCGGCGCGGATCCGCGCGACTTCAAGCAGGCCCAATTCGTGGATGGCGTCCGGGTCCGCGTCCTGCCGGGTGGTGAAGAACCGCGTCAGCTCCTCGTAGTAGGCGCGGCCGTTTTCCAATTCCGATGCGCCCAGGGTTTCCCGCGCGCCGGGGATGTACTCTCTAGTGAAGAAATCGAGAAATCGCTGGTAGGCGGGAACGACGGTCCCGGCGATCGCCTGCCGGCCCGCCTCCCGCAGTTCTTCGGCGGTGGCCGAATCGAAATGGCTGGGCAAGCTCCGAAACGGCGTGTAGAAGACGCTTTCCTCGGGGTTGTCGATGATCGAACCCGAGATCGAAGGCAGGATTCCCTCGAGAATCGCCCGCGGCTGGGTGAATCCGTCGCTTATCCCCTGGCGCATGTTGGCGATGTTTTGGTCGAAGAAGTCCCCGGTTGCCCGCAGCCGCGCCAGATACCGCTCGAAGTCCTCCACCGTGCCGAAGGGCGCCGATTCATACATGCGTTGCACGCGCATGTGGAAGCCGGCGTCGCTGAGGATGGGGATGCGCCACGGCCGGTATTCGGCGAGCCGCGCCCGGCTGCCGACGATGAACTCGAACGATTCATGGTTGATCCGGTCCGCCGCCGACAGCGAATCGGGGTCGATGCCGGCGAGCCGCGCGAGAAAGCCCCGGTCCTCTTCGAGATGGCGCGCCTGGGCCCCGGGCGAGACATCGGGCAGGCGCCCGTTGTGATCGTCAACGCCCTGGTCGCTGGCGAACAGCGGGTCCCGCGCCAGCCGGCTGCGCCATTCGTCGTCGAACAGCGCGCGCAATTCCGCCGCGGCCGTGTCGGCGGCGGCCGCCTCCGGCGGTTGCGGTGTCTGCGAGGTTTGCGGAGTTCCCGGTGGCTGGCTCTCCGGCGGCGCGCAGGCGAGCAGCAGCGCCATGGCGGGAATGGTGACGGGGATCAGTCTGGTTTTGAACATGCTTGGCTCCGTTGTTCGTTGCCGGCGGCGGGAGTTCCTCTCAATCAGAGCTTCCCGATGCCATGGCGGAAAGGGTCCGCCGGATCGAGTATCAGGGTGCTTCGCCCGGTGATGTGGGCGCTGCCGGTTATCTCGGGAACGATCCGCCCGTCGCGCCGGGCGGCGCGGGCCTCGAACACCGAGCCGGTGATGCTTTCCTGCCGCCACACTTGTCCCGGCGCGAGTTCGCCGTCCTCGATCAGGCAGGCCAGCTTGGCGCTTGTTCCGGTGCCGCAGGGCGAACGGTCATAGGCGCCGCCGGGGCACATCACAAAGTTCCGGCTGTCGGCTCTGGAGTTTTTCGAGGCCGGGCCGAACAGTTCGACGTGGTCGATCAGCTCGCCCCCCGGCCCGCGGATTCCCTGGCGGTCGAGTTCGCGCTGGACAGCGCGGGCATAGGCGCTGAGTTCTTCGACATTGTCGTATTCCAGCCGCCGGCCGTGATCGGAGACGAGGAAAAACCAGTTGCCACCCCAGGCGATATCGCCGACAACCTCTCCAAACTCGGGCGTTCTCAGCGATTGCCCGCGGCGGTGGCGGAAACTCGGCACATTGTCGACGGTGACCCGGTTGCCGCCGTGCAAGGTCAAACCCACCTCGCCAGGCGGGGTTTCCAGCCGGTGCGTTCCCGGTTCCAGCCGCCCGAGAAAGGCGAGCGTGACCGCCAAGCCGATGGTGCCATGGCCGCACATGCCGAGATAGCCGACATTGTTGAAAAAAATCGCGCCGCCGATATTGGCCGGATTCACTGGCGGGCAAAGCAGTGCCCCCACCAGCGCGTCGCACCCCCTCGGTTCGTTGATTATCGCCGACCGCAGCCAGTCGTGGCGCCCGCGCAGCAGCGCGAGCCGCTCCGCCATGGCGGACTTATCCAGCCCCGAGCCCAAGTCCGGGCCGCCGGCGATCACCACCCGGGTCGGTTCCCCCCCGGTGTGGGAATCGACAACCTCCACGCGATGTCCGGTTGCCTCGTTCAAACTGTGCTTCAAACTCAATTCTTGACAGGGTGCGGCATGGCGGAAAATATACAATATAAAATTCGCACGGGAAAATGGGGCGGGGTCGCATGAGCGTTGCGCCGGGGCAAATCATCGAGATCGTCGGTTGCCACGCCGAGGGCGAGGTGGGCGATGTGATCGTCGCCGGAGTCGAGCCGCCGCCCGGAGATTCCATCTGGGAACAGGCGCGCTGGATTGAACGGGACCGCCGCCTGCGCGACTTCGTGCTGAACGAGCCCCGGGGCGGGGTGTTCCGCCATGTGAATCTGCTGGTTCCGGCGAAGAATCCGGCCGCGGACATGGGCTGGATCATCATGGAGCCGGAAGACACGCCGCCGATGTCGGGCTCCAATTGCATCTGCGTGGCGACGGTGCTGCTTGAAACGGGAAGGGTCGCCATGCGCGAGCCCGAGACGCGCTTCGTGCTTGAGGCGCCGGCGGGCCTGGTGCCGGTGCGGGCCCGCTGCCGCGCCGGCAAGGCCGAAAGCGTAACCCTGCTGAACGTGCCATCCTTCGCGGACCGCGTGGGCGCCGAACTCAAGGTGCCGGGCATTGGCGCGTTGCGGGTCGATACCGCCTACGGCGGCGACACTTTCGTTATCGTCGACGCCGAGCAACTGGGCTTCGAAATCGCTCCGGCGGAAGCCCGGGATTTGTGCGAGACCGGCATCGCGATCACCCGCGCCGCGAATGAGCAACTCGGTTTCCGGCATCCCGGCAATCCCGCGATCACGGGTTTGTCGTTTTGCCAGTTCACGCGGCCGGTCGCCACAACAGCGGCCACGAAGGCGAACAGCGCGACGGTGAAAAGCGCCGTGGTGGTCCGCCCGGGGAAAATCGACCGCTCGCCCACCGGCACTGGATTGTCCGCCCTGCTCGCGGTGCTCCGCGCCAAGGGCGCGCTGCCGGTTGGCGCAAGCTTGACCGGCCGCTCGATCATCGGCTCGGAATTCACCGCCCGGATCGAGGAGGAATTGAGTCTGGGCGGCAAAAACGCGATTCGCCCATCCATCACGGGGCGCGGCTGGATAACCGAGCGGCGGCGATTGCTGCTTGACAGCGCAGACCCATGGCCCGCCGGCTACCGCCTCAGTGACACTTGGCCTGTTATTGGGCCGCCGATTCGCACCGCGGTGCGGGAGCAGAAACATTTCGGTGGCGGGTCGGTTTGAATCGCACGCCGGGGGGATTCAAACCGCCCCGCCACTTCCCGCTTGGAATGTCGTACAAAGCCGCCCGTATGCTACTATTACGGAAAGTTTCTTGAGGGTCGAGCCACGTGAGCGGAATTAACCCCCCCCCCCCCCCCGAAATTCCCGGCATGCGCGGCCTGAGGGGCCGCCGGGGCCGGGCGGGCGCCCCGCCATGTGACGGCCGTCGGAGCGCCCGCTCCGACGCCGCCGGCCGGGGCGGGCGCCCCCTCGCCGGCATCCCCGCGGAATCGGCGTCCGGCCCCGGCCGCCCGGACCGGCTTCGGGCGCCATCCTCCTCCGACCGCCCCGCCCGCTCCGCGTCCGGCCCCTTGGCGGGCCTGCGCCGCGCCGCCCGCCACCCGCGCCGCGGCATCCGCCACGCCCTCGCCGCCGCGCTGCTCGCCCTGCCGCCGCTGGCCGCCCTCGCCCCCGCCGCCTTGGCGCAGGACACGCTGGTGAGCAATCTGGCGCAGGCGGGGAACATCGACTCCGTAGCTGAACTCGCCACGGCCTTCACCACCGGCTCCAGCGACGGGGGCTACACGCTCTCGGCAGTGGATCTGCGGGTGATTATTAGAGGGATAGACCCCGTCGTCACGATCCGCGCCGGCGGCGACGCAAACCCCGGCGCGCTCGTGGCGACGCTCGCCAGCCCGTCCACCCTCACGGCCAACGCCGTGAACACCTTCACCGCCCCGGCGGGCACCGTGCTCGCCGCTAGCACGACCTACTTCCTCGTGGTCAATGACGGCCAACGAGGTAGTTCCACAACAAATTCGTCGCTGTCCTTGGCCGACGCCACCGCGCAGACCGGCGCGGCCGGCTGGAGCATCGCCGACGGCAGCCGCTTCAGGCAACAAACAGAAACTTGGTTCGCATCGACATCCCCACTCGCCTTCGCCCTCAAGGGCGCCCCCAACCGCCCCGCCAAGCCCGCCGGCCTCACCGCCGCGCCGGGCCCGAACAGCGGCCAGGTGACGCTGCGCTGGACGGCCTCGGACGACAGCCGCATCACCAGCTGGCAGTACGACAGCTGGCGCGGCACCCCGGGCGCCTGGGGCGGCTGGCGCAACTTCAGCCCCGGGGCGGGCCCCGGCGCCACCGAGGCCCGCATCTCCGGCCTGGCCAACGGCACGCAGTACGGCTTCCGCGTCCGCGCCCGGGCCGGGGCGCTGCGCGGCGCCGCCTCGGACGCCGCCACCGCCACGCCGGCGGCCAACCCGCCGCCGCTCAAGCCGACCGGCCTCACGGCCACGCCGGGCGACGGCCAGATCACCCTGAGCTGGGACGACCCCGGGGACGCCAGGATCACCCATTGGCAGCGCCGCGTCCGGACGCGCGGCGGCGCCTGGTCGCCCTGGGGGGCCGCGCGTACCGCCGCCAGCGTCCCCAGCTTCCGTATCATTGTGGGGGGCCGCACCAACGGCACGACCTACGACTACCAGATCCGCGCGACGATCGGGGAGCCGACCGCGGACGGGACGCTGTTCGGCCCCGCCTCGGACGTCGTGTCCGCCACGCCGAGAAAGCCCCCGCCGGCCAAGCCGACCGGCCTGACGGCGACGGCGGGCGACGGCCAGGTCACGCTGGGATGGGACGATCCCGGCAACGCCGACATCGACAGTTGGAGCGTCCGCCGGCGCACGCCGCCGGACACCGGCGCCTGGGGGGCTTGGCTTCCCATCGAAAACAGCGACGCCGACACCGTCGCCCACACGGTGACGGGCCTGGCCAACGGCACCGCCTACGAGTTCCAGATCCTCGCCCAGGCCGGGACCAGCGAGGGCCCGGCCTCGGACGCCGTCTCCGCGACGCCGATGGCGCCGACGCCGACGGTGGAGTTCGTGTTCGCGGACTTCAGCCAGGGCGAGGGCGAGGGCACAGCCACCAGCTCGGTTGTCAGGATCGCCAACCCGGGCGCGTCCTTCGTCCTGGGCTACGCGGTGACCGGCACCGCGACCCGGGGGACGGACTTCACGGTGCCGGCCAGCGTGACCGTGGATGCGGGCGCGGCCTCGGCGTTGATCCCCCTCGTCGTCATCCAGGACGCGCTGCGCGAGGCCGACGAGACGGTCATCATCACCCTGGCGGACGGGGACGGCTACGACCTCGGCGGCCGGACGACGTTCACGCTGACCATCTTCGACGACGACCCGCCGTCCGCCCCCGCGGGCCTCGCCGCGGCGGCGGGCGACGGCCAGGTCGTCCTGAGCTGGACCGACCCCTCCGACGCCGCCATCAGCAGATACGAGTTCCGCCGGCGCGCGCCGGCGGGCACCGGCACCTGGGGGAGCTGGACCGAGATCGTCGGCAGCGCGGCCGCGACGACCGACCACACGGTGACGGGCCTGGCCAACGGCACGGAGTACGGCTTCCAGGTGCGCGCGACGGACGGCAGGCTGCTGGGCGCGGCATCAAGCGAGGCGACGGCGACGCCGACGGCCGCCGCGCCCGGCGCGCCGACCGGCTTCACGGCGACGGCGGGGCCGGGCGGCGGCGAGGTGACGCTGCGCTGGACCCGTCCGTCCGGCACGGTCACGGACTACCAGTACCGGGTCCGCAGGCCGGGCGGGGGCTGGTTCGGGTGGGCGAACATGAGCGGCGGCGCCGGCATCACCAGCTTCACGGGCAGCTTCACCGAGGTTCTGGACTTCCAGATGCGCGCGCGCAACGGGAGCGTCGGCGGCACGCCGTCGGCCATCGCGCGGGCGACGCCGGTGGCGGCGCCGGCGGCCCCGGCGGGCCTGACGGCGACGGCGGGCAATGCCCAGGTGGCGCTGAGCTGGACCAACCCCAACAACGGCGACATCACCAAGTGGCAGTTCCGCCAGCGGACGGGCGGCGGCGGCTTCGGCTCCTGGACGGACATCGCGAACAGCGACGCCGACACCACCGCCCACACGGTGACGGGGCTGTCCAACGGCACGGCGTACGGCTTCCAGGTGCGCGCCGCGGCCGCGCCGGGCGGGACGGTGCCGGGCGCGGCCTCGGCCGCGGTGAGCGCGACGCCGGCCCTGCCGGGGGTGGGGCTGGTGCTCGACCCGACTTCGCTGAAGGTGGCGGAGGGCGGCAGCGCGGCCTACACGGTGGCGCTGGCCACGAAGCCGACGGGGAGCGTGACGGTGACGGTCGCGGGGGCCAGCGGCGAGGTGACGGCGGACGCCGACGCCGTCCAGGGCGGCGACCAGTCCACCCTGACGTTCACCACCGTCAACTGGGCGACGCCGCGGACGGTGACGGTGTCGGCGGGGCACGACCTGGACGGCGTCAACGACAGCGCCACGCTGACCCACACGGCGGCCGGCGGCGGCTACGGCTCGGCGACGGGCAGCGTGGCCGTCACCGTCGTCGACGACGACGCCGCCTTCCTGGTGGGCAACGACCCGGACGGGGGGACCGCCACGGGCGGCATCAACGACGAGTTCGCCACCGCCTTCACGACCGGCGGCAACGCGGCGGGCTACGCGGTCTCGAGCGTGTCGGTCCGCCTGTTCGCGCGGTCGGGGCGCCCGCTTTCGGTCGCCATCCGCGAGGACGGCGCCGGGGGCCGGCCGGGCGCCCTGGTGGCGCGGCTGTCCAACCCGCCGAGTCCCGCGGACGACGCGGCGAACGTCTTCGCCGCCCCGGACGGCACCGTGCTGAAGGCGGGCGCGACCTACTGGCTGGTGGCCAACGACGGCCGGCGGACGGACACCAACGCCCAGAACGCGTTCTTCGCGGTGACCAACTCCGACGCGGACGGCGGCGCGGCTGGCTGGTCGATCGCCGACGCCTCCCGCCGGACGGCCGAGGGCCAGACGCCGTTCGGGGAGGCGTCGTCCCTGGTGCTGATGTTCGGGATCGAGGCCGAGGCGGTGACGGCGGCGCTGGCCTTCAGCCGGGACGCGGTGACGGTGGTCGAGGAGGCGGACGCGGCCTACACGGTGGCGCTCGCGGGCCGGCCGACGGGGAGCGTCACGGTGACGATCGCGAGCGACAACGGCGACGTCACGGTGGACACCGACGCCACGGCTCCGGGCAGCCAGAACACGCTGACCTTCACCACGAGCGACTGGAGCGCGCCCAAGACGGTGACGGTGTCGGCGGCGGACGACGGCGACGCGGCGAACGACGCCGCGACGCTGACGCACACGGCGTCCGGCGGCAACTACGCCTCGGTGACCGGCAGCGTGGCGGTGACGGTGACCGACAACGACGCGCCGGGCCTGGTGCTCGACCCGACCGCGCTGACGGTGGCGGAGGGCGGCAGCGGCGCCTACACGGTGAAGCTGGCGACCCAGCCGACGGGGACGGTGACGGTGACGGTCGCGGGGGCGAGCGGCGAGGTGACGTTCGACACCGACTCCACCGCGAACGGCAACCAGAGCACGCTGACTTTCAACACGACCAACTGGGGCACGGCGCGGACGGTCACGGTGTCGGCGGGTCAGGACAACGACGGCGTGGACGACAGCGCCAAGCTGACCCACAGCGCGAGCGGCGGCGGCTACGGCTCGGTGACCGGCAGCGTGGCGGTGACGGTGGCCGACGACGACGCGCCGCCGGCGGCGCCCGCCGGCCTCGCCGCCGCGGGGGGCCACCGGCAGGTCGTGCTGTCGTGGACGGACCCGGGCGACGGCGCCATCGACGGCTGGCAGTTCCGCCAGCGCACCCCGCCGGTCACCGGCGCCTGGGGGAGCTGGACGAACATCGCCGACAGCACCGCCACGACCGCCGCCCACACGGTGACGGGCCTGACGAACGGCACCGCCTACGGCTTCCAGGTCCGCGCGGTGGACGGGGCGCTCGAGGGCGCGGCGTCAAGCGAGGCGACCGCCACCCCGGCGGCGGTGACGTTCGGGCTGACGCCGTTGGAGGCAAGCGTGAGAGTCCCGCTGCCCGAGGGCACGACGGTGCGCGCGTTCAACTGGTTCCTGAACCGCCGCCTGAACGACGCCGACCCGGCGACGGTGGGCTTCCCGATCACGCTGGGCGGCAGCGCCGCGCGCGGTTCGGACTACACGCTGTCGTGCCGCTCGCCGGCGTCGGACCAGATGGACAGCGCCTGCAGCGGCATGGACAGCGGCACCCCCACGATCACCCTGGACCGCGCGCGGCTCGGCAGCCGGTCCCGGGGGTCGGTTTACCTCATGGTCAACGTGGCCGCGGACGGCGCGGTCGAGGCCGAGGAGACGCTGACGATGGCGACGAGCGGCACGTCGCTGACGTTCCGCATCGTCGAGGCCCCCGCTTCGGTGACCGTCGGATTCACCCGGGAGCGCTTCACGCATTCCGAGACCAACGGCCCGATCACGTTCGTCCTGCGGTCCGACGCCCCGACCGGACGGGACCTGCGGTTTCCGCTCAGCTTTTCGGGCACGGCGACGCGGGGAACGGACTACGAGGCCCCCGACGACTTCTTCGTCTTCAGGGCCAACGGCAGCGCCACCCAGGAGATCACCTACCTTTACAGCGGTGACGGGATTGACGAGCCGAACGAGACCGTCGCCATCGCCCTGGGCGCGGCCCCGCAAGGCGCCGCCCTGGGGGCGATCGCCAGCGCCACGATGTTCAGCAAGGACGTGGATCCCACCCCGGTGACGCTGTCGGGCGCCGCCGGCAACGTGGCCAAGGGGGGCTCGAGGACGTTCACCGTCGCCCTGGGCCGCGCTCTGGTGGCGAACGACCCGCTGGACCCGGATTTCCAGGGCGGGGAGGCGCTCGCCGTGCCCCTCGTCTTCGCCGGCGGCGCCGAGCGCGGCACGGACTACACGGTGTCCTGCCCGACGACGCTTCCGACCGGGGTGGCGTGCAACGACCTCAACGCCGACGACGCCCCGGCGGTGACCTTCACGGGCCCCTCGGCCGCCTCGGTGACGCTGACGCTGACGGCGGCCGCCGACGGCGGCGGGACCGTGGACGTCGGCCTGGGCGAGCTGGGCCGCGGCAGCGGCGTCGGCCTGGACGGCGGCGCGTCGGGGACGGGCCGCCTCGCCTTCCGGATCGCCGACGACACGGCGCCACCGCCGCAACCGCCTTCCAGTGGCGGCGGCGGCGGCGGCGGCGGCGGCGGTGGCGGCGGCGGTGGCGGCGGAGGCGGTGGCGGTGGCGGCGGCGGGGTGGCGCCTCCGCCCCCCGATCCGGCCATCGCCGCCGCCGGCGTCACCGCCACCGGGGCGACGCTGACCGTGGACGGTGTCTCCGGCGCCTGGCACTACCGCCGGACCCGGCCCGAAGGCGGCGAATGCAGCGGCCCGCAAAGCGGCGAAAGCGCGGCGCTCGCCGGCCTGATGGCGGCAACGGAATACGCCTACGGCCTGTACTCGGACAGCGCCTGCTCCAACGAGCTCGCGAGCGTCGGGTTCACCACCCCCGCGCCGCCGCCGTCCATCGCCGCCACCGGCGTCACCGACACCGGGGCGACGCTGACCGCCGCCAACGTCCCCGGCGGGGTCTGGCGCTACCGCCGCACCCTGCCGGAGGGCGGCGAGTGCGGCGGCCCGCAAAGCGGCGAAAGCGCCGCCCTCGCCGGCCTGATGGCGGCGACGGAATACGCCTACGGCCTGTACGCGGACAGCGCCTGCGCGAACGAGCTCGCGAGCGTCGAGTTCACCACCGGGCCGTCCACCAACGCCGCCCTGGCCGGGCTCGCCCTCGCCACCCGCGCGGGCGGGGCGGCGGCGCTGGCGCCGGCCTTTTCCCCGGAGGCGGACGCCTACTCGGCCTCGCTGCCCTTCGCCGCCGACAGCGCGCTGCTGACGCCCCGGACCGCCCACCCGGACGCCACCGTCCGCGTCGGCCCGGCGGGCGGGCCGCTGGCCGCGGTTCCGGCGCAAGGCGATGGTGCCGGCGGGGCCGCCGTGCCCCTGTCCGTGGGGGTGAACGCGATCGTCGTCGAGGTCACCGCGGCGGACGGCGCCACCAGGCGGACCGTCACCCTCTCGATAACGCGGGCGGCGCCCGGGCCGCTGGACGCGACGGCCGCCGCGTCCCACCTGTTCCCGCTGTTCGCCGACGGCGGCGGCTTCCGCTCGCGGATATTGATCGCCGACGCCGGCGGCGGGCGCGCCCGCTGCGAACTGGCGCTCCGCGGCGCCGGGCTGGACACCGTCCGCTTCAGCGCGGAACCCATGTCGGCGCTGGCGGAAACGGTGGACGGCGCCGGAATCCGCTTCCGCTTCCGCTCGCCGGGGGGCGGGGTCCTGCTCGACAGCGCCGGCGCCGGGGAGCGCGCCATCGGCCACGCCAAGCTCGACTGCGACGGGCCGGTGGCGGCGCAGCTGCTCCTGAGCCTCGAGGCCGGCGGCGCGCTGTCCGCCATGGCGCACCAGTCCCCGGCGGAGCGGGGCCGGGCCTTCTCGCTGCCCGGCCTGCCGGCCCCGCTGCGCCTCGGCCTGGCCTTCGCCAACGACGGCGTCCGGGAAAACCGCTGCGTGGTGGAGGCGGCGGGGGGCCGGGGCGTGGTGGCGGCGCCGCCGGGGGGTACGGCGTTCCGGCTGCTCGACGAGATTGTTCCGTCCGCGGGCGGCGATGGCGGAACCGGCCCGGTGGCGGTGCGTTGCGAGCGCCCGGCGGCGCTGCTGGCGGTGCCTTTGGCGGGCGGCGCGTTCACCACCCTGGCCCCCGCCGTTCTGGACGCGGACGGCGCGGCGGACGGGCCCGCCGGGCCGCGGTCGCTGCTGCCTTTGGCGCTCGACGGCGGCGGCTTCCGCTCGCGGCTGTCGGCGGTCAACCTGGCGGCGGGGGCCAACCGCTGCGAACTGCGGCTGTCCGCCGCCGGCGGGCTGGCTGGCGCGAACTTCGGCGCGGCGGCGGACGGGCCGGAAGGCATGGACGGCTTCGCGCTGGCGCTGGCGGGGCGGGGCGCCCAAGAGTCGCTGGACAGCCGCGGCGGGGAGGCCTTCGCCTTCGGCCACGCCGCGCTGGAATGCGAAGGCCCGGCGGCGCTGTGGAACCTGATCGTGCTGGAAGGCCCGGACGGGCCGGCGGGCATGATGGCGCCGGGGCCGGCCCAGCCGGCCCGGGAGATGCGTTTCCGCGCCCCGCCCGCGCCGGCGCGCCTGGGGCTGGCCATCGCCAACGGCGGCGGCGCCCGGACGGCCTGCCACGTCGCCCTGGCGGCGGCGGACGGCCGCGCCGCGCCGCCGGCGGGCTTTCCGCTCATTTCCGTCCCGGCGCGGGCCACGGCCATCCGCTTCCTCGACGAGATGTTCGCGGTGCCGGCGGACTTCGCCGGCGGCGCGGCGACCCTGCGCTGCGACCACGCGGTCGGCGCGGTCGCCGTGCCCGTGGCCGGCGCCGCCTTCACCGCCGTTCCGCCAATCATCCCCGGGCTCGAAACCGTGCCCGAGGCCGCCGTGGACAGCGGCGGCGGCACCCCCGGCGGCGGCCGGTGACCCCCGGCCCCAAAAAAGCCGCGCCCGGGCGGCGGCATCCAGCCGCGGAACCCCCCGGGGAAACGGGGGGTTCCGCCCGGCGCGGACGAACTGACGCGGCGGGGCCATCCTTTGTGGCGGTTTCCCGCTGTCCGCCGAAATCCCATTTGACGCGAGGGTGTATTCGGGCCTGCCATTCAAGCACGAAACCGTGCGCCACTCGGTCGGCGAATACCTGCGCGGCAAGGTCCATGCCAACAGCATTGAAACGATGTGGTCGATGCTCAAGCGCTCGCGCAAGGGCACCTTTCACAAGATTTCGCCAAAACACCTTGAGCGGTATGTTCAGGAGTTCGCGCTGAAGAGCGGGTTCCGGGGATCAGACACGGCGGCGCAGATGCGGATCACCGCCGCGGGATTTGTCGGGCGGCGCCAGAACGCAGTAGCGCCAAGGCAAGCGCCGCGGGCGTGGCGCCCGCCAAGTCGCGCTTCGGATCGAGGATGGATTTCATAAAGAGAGTATACAACCGAAGCTGGCAAGGAGGCCGCTTTTGTTGGCTTGCGCCCATCAAGTCGTCCAGACGAGCCGGTGTAGAGTGACAGTTTGACTTTATAGGCTGGCTCGCATCAGGGCTGGCTAAAGCGCAGCTCTTGACAAATCCGCGCAATGCTGTTTAACATTCTGTCCACTAGGGGTGCGTTGTGCACTGCCACCACCGGAAGCGGCCCGAAACGGGCCCCTCCGGACTCAGACGGGCTGTATCTCCCAAACCTCATGAGGAGGAACCGATATGCCCGACATCGATAAAAACGTTATCAGCCTTGTGCTCGTGGTCATAACGATCATAGGCGCAAACATGGGCTTCACCGCTCTAATGACCAATTCGCTCCATTCCCGTTTGGATCGCATAGAAAACCAGATGGAGCGAATCAACACCCAAATGTACGACCTAAATGGTCGCCTCGCGAGGGTGGAAACCGCGGTGGTTGGCTATGAGTCATCCACTTCGTCTGACACGCCAGCCGGGAAACAATCTCCGGCACCACAGGGCAACGCGCCGGAAACCAATCCGACTGCGAGCCCGTGACACACCAAAGCGGCCTCCGGGCCCCGCTTTTTTTATGACATTTTATACGCAAAGGAAGAATTTTACTGTTGTTTTCTTTTCAAGTGTGCGGCACGTTCCACCCGCTTAAGTTCGTTCCTGCGTCGTCGACTATTGAGACTAGAGCACTCTTTATTGCATGTAACGGCTCGACCTCCGGTTAGCTGCAACCGATCATGAGAAATCTCCACACCGCACCATCGGCACATCATACACGCTTTCACTTTTGAGCGCTCTTCAGCCGAGATTACCTCATCAAAGGGATCTGATCGTGATGGAAGTGATGGTATCGCATCCGCTATAGTTCCCGCTACACGACGCTTAGCGACAGCAGTGTATTCCTTGCTGACGTCGACTCCCAACCACCGCCGCCAAGTTGCTTTAGCCATCTTACATGTTGTTCCCGCCCCGCACAAAGGGTCGAACACGAGGTCTCCGCGATTGGACCACGATAGAATTGGGTGCTCCGCGCCGGCAACGGCGCGAACCGCGACCGCGGACAGGGGAAAGCCCAAGGTCGAAAGGGTGGCGCAGCGCTGATGTGCCTGACCGGACATGGGCGCGGCACAACCCTTCCGGGGCCGGTTGTCCAGAACGCGAACTTGCAACGGCGATTCAATCGGTTGGGGACAACTTTGAGCTGGCCCTGACCAAGCTGCCACAACCGCTGGCCATAGCGATAATATATGATATATTTTTCGCCCGGCCATGGATGAAACGAATCAATGCAACGAATACTGCGGCGGCGCGGCGCGCGGCTGGGGAGGACACGCGATGAAAGTCGAAATTCGATGGCGGGGCCTGATGGCCGCCGCGGGCTTGGCCTTGCTTGCGGCGGGGAGTGGCTTGGCGCAGGACGAAACGGTCGCGATCCCGGATCGCGACGAAGGCGAGGGCCCGTTCGAGCGCTTGATTCTGCGCGGGGGCCATATGATCGATGGCACCGGGGCGCCAACCCAGGGCCCGGTCGATATCGTGATGGAAAACGACCGCATCGCGGAGGTGGCGGTGGTCGGTTATCCACGGTTGGCGATCGATCCGGACGACCGCCCTCCACTCGACGGCGGACGGGAGATCGACGTCTCGGGCATGTATGTTTTGCCGGGCTTCGTCGATACCCATCTGCATCTGCATTCCCGGCAATCCGGCCAGAACGTGCCGCCCGATTACATCCTCAAACTCTGGCTCGCCCACGGCATCACCACGGGCCGCACCGTCGGCGGCGATCACGGCACGCCTTGGGAGGTCGATGTCGCCGCGCGGCTCGCCGCCAGCGAGATCACCGGCCCGCGCCTCGAGGTCTATCCGGCGTTCAACGCGGCCGAAGCCGGCGGCGTCAACACCCCGGAGCGGGCCCGGGAGCGGATTCGCGAAATCCAGCGAATGGGCGCGACTGGCGTCAAGTTCTTCGGGTCCCCGGAGGAAATCATGATCGCCGCCCTCGACGAGGCCCGCGCGCTCGGCCTCAATTCAACGATGCACCACGCCCAGCTCGCGGTCAAACACGCCAATGTGTTGACCACCTCGAGTTGGGGGCTCAAGTCGATGGAGCATTGGTACGGGCTGCCCGAGGCGCTGTTTGAAGACCGGACACTCCAGCATTACCCGAACGATTACGTATATCAGAACGAGCAGCACCGTTTTGCCGAGGCCGGCCGACTGTGGCGGCAGGCGGCGGAGCCGGGCAGCACGAGGTGGAACGAGGTCATGGAAGCCCTGCTCGCGCGCGATTTCGCCTTGTCGCCGACTTTCACCGCGTATCTGACGAGCCGCGATTTCATGCGCATGAGCCGGGCGAAGTGGCACGAGAAATACACCATGCCCGAGTTGTGGGACTTTTACCGCCCGAACCGCGACGCCCACGGATCGTACTGGTTCTATTGGACCCTCGAGGACGAGATCGCGTGGAAGGAAAACTTCCGCCTGTGGATGGCCTTCATCAATGAATACAAGAACCGCGGCGGCAAGGTGTCGCTCGGCTCCGATTCTGGCTACATCTACAATCTCTATGGATTCGGCTACATCATGGAAATGCAGTTGTTCCGCGAAGCCGGATTCACCCCGCTGGAAATCATCCACGCCGCGACCATGGTCGGGGCCGAGGTGATGGGGGTGGACGACGAAGTCGGTTCGATCCGCGTCGGCAAGAAAGCGGACTTCGTCATCGTGGAGGAGAACCCGCTGGCGAATCTCCATGTGCTGCATGGCACCGGAACGATCCGGCTCAACGACGAGACCCGCGAAGTCGAGCGAGTCGGCGGCATCCGCTACACCATCAAGGACGGCATCGTCTACGACGTGCCGGAATTGCTCGCCGAAATCCGCGCCATGGTCGCCGCGCGCAAGGATGCGCTTGGGATTCCAGCCGGGCCGATGCCGATCGAAACCGTGCCCGCGCGGAACTGGTAGAGCGGGGGCAGGCGTCTGCGAAGCGCAGCTTCGTTGCGCGGATGGAATTTTCCAGAGCGTGCCTTTTGCCGAATCCCGGGCTCCTACACTCCGAGTTGCTCGACGAGATCGTCCCCGACGCCGACGATGTGCTGGCGCAGGAGCGCCTTGGCGGCGCGTTTGTCGCCCTTGCGGCAGAGTTGGAGCAGTTCCGCGTGTTCCTTTTCGGCGCGGTCGATGTGGTCCCCGCCAAGTAGCTGGAGGCGGATGTAGCGATCGCATTGCTTGTGCAGCATGGACAGCACGCGCATGGTTTCGGGGCGGTTGGCCGCCTCGTACAGCGCCGAATGGAACGCCCAGTTGTAGTCGTTCCAGCGGTGGATATTGCGCCGCACATCGAGGTCCTGGTCGAATTCCCCCAGAATCCTCTCCGCCTTGGCGATATGCTCTCCGGTCATATCGTCCATCGCCCTGCCGATGAGGTCGGTTTCGATCAGGCGGCGCATGTGGATCCATTCCAGCGCCTGCGCCAGGCTCAGGCTCGTCGCCACCGCGCCCCGGTGGGTGTGCAATTCGACCAGGCCCTCCGCCTCGAGCTGGCGCAGGGCTTCGCGCACCGGAATGATGCTGGTGCCCAGCGCATTGGCGATCGCCTCCTGACGCAGCGGCTCTCCCCCCACGATCTCGCGCTTGAGAATCCGCTCCCGCAGATGCGAAGCGACACTTTGCGCAAGCGTCAGCGGTCGTTGTGGTTGCGGCATGCCAGCTACCCCTCGTCGGTGCAAATTGTTCGGCGCTTCCATGCGGGTGGATCGATATCAATTTTCCACGCTTTTTACCCGATTCGGAAGGCTCTTGTCGAATCCCGCGCGGCGCGCAAGGTTCCATGATCCAGTTCCGTGATTCAGTTCTTGACTTTCTCAAAAAATAGATAATATATTTTATATTCTATATCGCAACTGGCCAGTTTCAACCGGGCGGTTGCGATTCCGCGCGAATGGGAATCTCTGGCACACCATCAATGGGAGGAAAGTCAAATGAACACAGCGACAGCGATTGTCCCGCCTGTTTCGTTGAGGCATCGCCAGTGGCGGGCCGCCGCCTGGTTGACCGCCGCCGCGCTTGGCATTGGCGCCATGGCGCCGCAAACGGGTTTGGCGCAGGAAGAGGCGCTTGAGGAAATCGTCGTAACCGGCTCGCGCCTGCTCAGGCGGGATCTCGATGCGCCAAGCCCGGTTCTCGTGCTGAGCAACGAGGCGGTGCGCAGCGCCGGCAACGTCACCATCGAGGAAACCTTGAACGAGTTTCCGCAACTGGCGTCGGACAACACTTCGAGTGTGAACTCGGGCGGAGGTTCCGGCATTCTCACCGCCGACTTGCGGGGCCTTGACGCCGTGCGCACACTGGTTCTGGTCAACAGCCGCCGGTTCGCGCCCTCCGATTCCAGGGGGCTGGTGGACCTCACAAGCATTCCCGACGCGCTCGTCGAGCGCGTTGAAGTGCTGACCGGCGGGGCTTCGGCCGTGTATGGCTCGGATGCCATCGCCGGGGCGATCAACTTCATCCTGCGGGATGATTTCCAGGGCATCGAGGCGAATTACCAGTTCGGCGAGTCGGGCGAAGGCGACGCCGGCACGGAAAAATACGACCTGACCATTGGCGGCAATTTCGCCAACGGCCGCGGCAACGCCGTGCTGAGCGCCTCCTACACCAAGCGCGATCAGATCTTCTTCGCGGACCGCGACTACTCGGCGATTTCGCTGTTTGAAAGCGGCGGCACCCTGGTGCCGGGCGGATCGAGCAATATTCCAGGCACCCGGGTTTCGTTCAACTCGGCCGGTTTGTCGAAGTTGAACGGCCTGCCATTCGATCCGGCCGCGGCGTGCCCGGGAACGATCGGCGGCGTCCGCTTCGGCGAAGGCGGCCAGGTGCTGCCGTTTTGCGACCCCGAGGACCGCTTCAACTTCGCGCCGCTGAACTATCTGCTGCGCCCACTCGAGCGCAACCAGATCAGCGCCATCGGCCATTTCGACCTGCGCGACAATCTGACGGCGTACTCCGAATTGTATTTCATGGAGAACCGGAACGAGTGGCAGCAGGCGCCCAACGCCGGCGGCCTGCAAACCAGCGGCGCGCCCCGGGGCACTTATCTCATCCCCAACTACGCCAACAATCCGGTGCTGTTCACCCCGGTGCGCGATTTCCTGATCGCGAATCCCGAAACCTTCGACCCGGATGGAGACGGCACCGCGGCCATCATCCAAACCGGGCGGCGCTCGGTGGAAACCGGGCCGCGCAATTACAAGTACGAACGCCTGACCTACAACATGACCACCGGGCTGCGCGGCGATTTCGAGGTCCTGGGCCGGGCCTGGAACTGGGACAGCTTCCTCCAGTTCCAACGCGCCAAAACCAATGAGTCGATTGCCGGGCAGCTTTCGAATTTGCGGCTCGCCCTCGGTTCGGACGTGACCGTCGAAAACGGCGCCGCGCGCTGCACCAACGAGTTCGTCGGCTGTGTGCCGGTGAATTTTCTCGGCCTGAATTCGGTCACGCCCGAAGCGGCGGCCTTCATCTCGCCGACCCATGGCACCACCAGCGTGCTTGAACGCAAGATCTACGGCGGCACGATAACCGGCGAACTGCTCGACTTGCCGGCGGGCCCGCTCGCGGTCGCGCTGGGTTATGAAAGCCGCTGGGACGAGCATGATTTCCGTCCCGACACCGCGGGCCAGGGCGGCGAATTCACCAGCGACATCCTGTCGCCGCGAACGGCCTCGATCGATCTCGAGGAGTTCTACGCCGAGGCGCGGGTGCCCCTGCTCGCCGATCTGACCGCCATCGACTATCTCGGCCTCGAACTCGCCGTGCGCAGCTCCGACTATTCAACGAGTGGCCGGGTGACCACTTGGAAAGCGGGCGGGGAATGGGCGCTGAACGATTGGCTGCGGCTGCGCGGCGCCTACAACGTGGCGATTCGCGCGCCGAATCTCGATGAATTGTTCGACACCGTCACGATCGGTTTTTCCGCCGGCGACGATCCCTGCGACAAGGATCTCGGCCCGACCGCGGCGCAAAAACAGCTTTGCGTCGCCCAGGGCGTGCTGGCGCAAGAGATCGACGCTTTCGATCAGATCAATGTCGGCTTCGGCGTGCAGTCCGGCGGCAACGCGAATCTGACCCAGGAAGAGTCGGAAACCTGGACGCTCGGCTTCGTGATCAGCCCGCCGTTCATCGAAGGCTTGAACTTGACCATCGACTATTACGACATCTCGATCGAGGACGCCATTGATCAGCTCAGCGCGCAGCAAGTCGTCAACAGTTGTTTCCGTTCGCTCGACAACAACAGCGACACCTGCCGCTCGATCAACCGCTTCCCGAATGGCCAGATCGATTATGTCTCCGCCACGCTCAAGAACATCGCGACGCTGGAAGCCTCCGGTGTGGATTTCCAGGCGGATTATTCGTTCGATCTTCCCCCGGGGTTTGCGTTTTTGGGCAGCGCCGCCGCGCTGCGCCTGCAGTTTGTCGGCAGTTGGGCCTTCAGCAACGAGCGCGTCTCCGAGCCCGGCGAGCCGGCGATCGACTGCCTCGGGCATTTCGGCGGTTCGTGTTCGGGCTTCAATGTCTTCATGCAACCGGAATCGAAGCTCGTCTTCAACGCCGCCTATGACAGCGGCCCGCTGACCACGCGGTTTCAATTCCGCAACATCAGCGATTTCACTTTGTTTCCGGGCGCCGGCAACGTGGTCCAATCCGCCCCCGCCAGCGACTATCTCGACCTCAATGCCGATTACGCGGTCAACGATCAGTTCACGGTCTACGCGGGCATCGACAATTTGACCGACGAGGAGCCGCCGGTGCTCGGTTTTTCGCTCGCCGGCGATGCGAATGTGGATATCTCGCTGTATGACGTGCTTGGCCGGCGGTACTTCGCCGGTGTACGCTTCCAATTGTGACGCCGGTGCCGCGGCGGCGGTGATTCGCCGCCCCGCGGCTGCCCCCTGCCCCTGGAGACGAACGACCATGAAGAAGCCGTTGTTGATGCCACTTTCCTTGCTGTTTTCGTTGCTGGGCGCCGCCGCGCTCGCCGCGGCCGATGCCGTCCCGCCCGCGGATGGCGAAGACGGCGCCCCGCCGGAGGCCGAATCGGTTTCGACCCGGCACAGCGTGGAGATCGATGGCCGCACGATCGATTACACCGCCACCGCCGGGCTGGATCTGATCCGCAACGAGGCGGGCGAGGGAATCGGCCTGTTCGGCTACACCGCCTATGTGCGCGAGGGCGAAGACCGCGCGGCCCGTCCATTGCTGTTCGCGTACAACGGCGGCCCCGGCTCGGCGTCGATCTGGCTGCACATGGGGGTGCTCGGTCCGCGGCGCATTCCGGTGGACGACCTTGAGGTAACCGGCCCGCCGCCCTATGGCGCCGTCAACAACGAATTCAGCGTGCTCGACATCGCCGACCTGGTGATGATGGACCCGGTGGGAACGGGCTACGCCACCATCGAGGGCGAGGGGCGACCGGAGGATTTCTGGGGGGTGGACGCCGACATCGCCGTCGCCTCCCAGTTCATCGTCAATTACCTCACCCAAAACAACCGCTGGAACTCGCCGAAGTACGTGCTGGGCGAAAGCTATGGCGGCATCCGCACCGGCGGCGTGGCCCACGAGTTGCTCGCCGAGTACGGCGTGGGGCTGAATGGCGTGATTCTGGTCTCCCCATTCATGGACGCCGCCGCCGCGCGCGACCGGTTCGCCATCGATCTGCCCCACGCGCTGTATTTGCCGACGCTGGCGGCGACCGCCTGGTATCACGACGCCATCGCGGACCGGCCGGAGGACCTGATGGCGTTCATCGACGAGGTGGAGACTTTCGCCGTCGAGGTATACGCCCCCGCGCTGATGAAAGGCGCCATGCTGCCCGATGCCGAGCGGGAAGCGCTCGTCGGCGAACTCGCGCGCTACACCGGCTTGAGCGAACAATACTGGGAAAACTCCAATCTGCGCGTGCCCCACACCCGCTTCACCCAGGAACTGCTGCGCGATCAGGACATCACCGTTGGCAGAATCGACTCGCGCTTCAAGGGCCGCAGCATCGACCGGGTGGCGGACAACATGCAGTACGATCCCTTCGACGCCGCCGTGCGCCCAGCCTACAAGGCGGGATTCATGCACTATTACAACAACGACCTGGGTTTCCGGAAAGACCGCGACTACGCCGTCTCGGGTGGGATTTTCGAGCGCTGGGACTGGCTGCACACCCTGCCCAACGGCCAGCAAACGCTAATCACCAACACCGCGGTCGATCTCGCCACCGCCATGACCCGGTATCCGCCGATGCGCGTGCTGGTGCAGCAGGGCTACTTTGATTTGGCGACGCCGCATTTCGTGCTCGAATACGTCCTCAACCACATGGATCTCGACCCGGACCAGCGCTCGCGCATCGTCGTGGAGATGTACGAGGCGGGCCACATGATGTACATCCATCCGCCGTCGCTGGCGAAATTCAAACAGGATCTGGCCGACTTCATCACCGCGGACTGACTGCAAGCCGCGGATCCGCCGCAGCTTGAGCTTGCGCCTATCCGCGCACGCCGGCGATGAAGATCACGGCGACGGCGATCGGCACCACATAGCGCACCAGCGCGAGCCAAGCCCGGAAGGCGGCGCCGTCCGCAAGGCCGAATTCTTCCCGCATGCCTTCGCGGCCGGCAATCCAGCCGACGAAGATCGAGGTCAGCAAAGCGCCCACCGGCAGCAGCACGTTGGACATAGTAAAGTCCAAACTTTCATATATCGTCCGATCACCAAGCGCGCCGAGGAAAGCCAGCGGACGAAACTCGGCCAGCAGATTGAACGAGAACACCGTGCCGAGGCCGAGCGCCCACATCGCGCATCCCGCTGCGAGCGCCGCCTTCCCGTGGCCGCAGTTGAGCCGGTCTTCGGCCCAGGCGACGACCGGGGCGAAGTTGGCGATGCACGAGGTGACCGCGGCCGCGATCAGCAACAGGAAGAACACGCTGCCGAACAGCCTGCCGCCGGGCAGTTCGCCAAAGGCGATGGGAAGCGTCTGGAATACGAGCCCTTCGCCGGAGTCGAGCGGCAGGCCGTGGGCGAACACGATCGGGAACACGGCAAAGCCCGCCAGCAGGGCCACCAGCGTGTCGGCGCCCACGACGATGAAGGCGTCGCGCGGAATCGACACGCGCCGGTCGAGATGGGAGCCGTAGGTGATCATCACGGCCATCGCGATGCCGATGGAGAAGAATGCCTGGCCGAGCGCGGTCAGCACCGCCCCGCCGGTCAGGCGGCTGAAATCGGGCGCGAGCAAGAACCCCGCCGCCGCGCCGAAATCGCCAACTAGCGCGGCGTAGCCCACCATGACGATCATGCAGGCGAACAAGGCCGGCATCAGCACCTTGACGGCGCGCTCGATGCCGGCGTGCAGCCCCCGCGAGTTGATGTAGACCGTCACCACGCAGACCACGGTGTGCCACAGCGCCAGCCTGGCGGGATTCGCCGTCAGACCCGCGAACATCGCCCGCGATTCCGCCGCCGTGATCCGGTTGAACTCCCCGGCCACGCCGCGGGCGAAGTAATCCATCGTCCAGCCGGCGACGGTGGTGTAGAACAGCATGAGCATGAACACCGCGAGCACGGCGATGCCGCCGACACTGCCCCAAGCCCTGCTGGCCCCGGCTTGGGCCGCCACCTCGGCGATGCTGCCCGGGGCCGAGTTTGTCGTTGCTCCGCGCCTGCCGATCGCCCACTCCGACATCACCAGCGGCACGCCGATGCCGAAGGCGAACAACAGGTAGACCAGCACGAAAGCCGAGCCGCCGTTCTCGCCGGCGACATAGGGGAAACGCCAGATATTGCCGAGCCCGACCGCGAACCCGACCGAAGCCATCAGGAAGGTCAGCCGGGACGACCAGCGCTCGGTCATGCGCGGCTAACCTGTTCCGATAATGCTTTGCAGCGATGCCCGGGCCACCTCGACGATGCGGGACAATTCCCCGCGGGACGGGTCGTCCATCGGCTGGAAGGGCGGCCTGACCGGCCCGCCGGGACGGCCGAGCAGCTCGCAGGCGTGCTTGACGCTTTGCAGGAACTTGTCGCCTTTTTCGAGGCAGGTCGTCAGCGGCAGCAGGGCGGACATGATCTGGCGGCCGCGGTCGAAATCGCCTTCGAGCACGCACAGCTCATAAAGGCGCACGGCTTCGCGGGGAAAGAAGTTCGCCACCACGGACACCCAACTGCGCGCCCCCCAAGCGAAAAATTCGAGTGCTTGATCCTCGGCGCCGGCGCTGAGTTGGAGTTCGGGAAAATTCCGGGCCAGCATATGCATGCGGTCGATGTCGCCGCTCGATTCCTTGATCGCGCGGAAATTGCGGTTTTGCTTGATGCGATCAAGGAAGCTCTCCTCCATGCAAACCCCGGTGCGGCCGGGGTAGTTGTACAGCATGATCGGCAGGTTGGCGATGCGGTCGATTTCCAGGCAGTGCGCGGCGAGTTCCTCTTGGTTCGGCAGTCCATAGGGGGGCGCCGCCAGCAGCAGCGCGTCGGCGCCGGCGTCCCGCGCCGCGGCCGCCAATTCACCGCAGCGCGCGGCGGGCAGGTCGTTGACCCCGGCGACAACTGGCAGCCGCCCCGCCGCGCGCTCGACGGCGAAGCCGAACTGCGCAATCCGCTCCTCATGCGTCAGCGAGAAGAATTCACCGGTTGAACCGCCGACGATAAGGCCGTGGCAGCCGTTCTCCACCTGCCAATCGATGACTTTGCCATAGGCGTCGAAATCAACCGACAAATCGTCCCGGAAGGTCGTGATGATCGGCGTGTAGATGCCTTCGAATCGCATTGTCCATGCTCTCGGGTGGTCTCTGCCAGCGCGGAAAAGTATACAATATATTATTTGCAAGCACCGCCAAGCATGCCGTCCGTCATTCTGGATGAAACGAATCCCCCCCCCCCCCCCCCCCCCCCCCCCCCCCCCGTCATTCTGCGCGAAGCGTAGTCGCAGAATCTTCCGGCCATTGGCAGTGCATTCGGATGGAGATTCTGCGACTTCGCGCAGAATGACTTGTTCTGCCGCAGCTTGACCGGGTTCGGGCATCGGGCGGATAATGGCGCTTCGATTCGGGGCCGGCAGGGAGCGACGGGGGCACGGGGCAAATGGAGCCTATGCGGCAAAAGCGGCAAGCGATCAATCGATTTCTGTCTCCGGCGCGCGTTGTCCGCGTTTGCCTGCTGCTGCTTGTTGCCCAGGTGGCCCTGCTCGCGCATGTGGACGAAATCGACGTGCGCGACGAGGCCGAATCGGTCGAGGAGTGCGAACTCTGCCTGCTGCTCGGCGCCCTTGACGATTTCATCGAGTCCGGTTCCGCGGGCGGAGCCATTCCGGCCGCGCCCGCCGGACGGCTCGACCATCCGCTTGCATCGCCTCCCCTTCCCTTGCCCGTCCCGCAAGCCAGGGGTCCTCCCCGGGCCTGATCCTCACCAAGTTCGCGGTATTCAGATGTCCGTTCCGGCAGGCCGTCCGGCACCGGTCGCAACCTGCGCCAGCGGTCGTCCAGCCGTGGCTCATCTATCAGTCAGTTGTCCGTTTTTTGGGAATGCTTTTTTTTTGGGGAAACACCATGAACACAATGCGCAAGATTCCAGCAATTCAACGCAAAAAACTGCCAGCCGCCATTGGCTTGGCGCTGGCGGTCGGCTGTGCCGGCGGCGCCTTCGCCCAGGAGGTGGACGGTCAGCAAGGAAACCGCATCACAGAAATCATAGTCACCTCGCCGTTCCAGGAAACCGAGGCGGAAACCGCCATGCCGGTTGGCGTTCTCTCCGGCGATGCGTTGCGGGAACACATCGGCAACAGTCTCGGCGATACGCTCAAGAACGAGATCGGCGTTGCCAGCGCCTCCTTCGGCACTGGCGTAGGACTTCCGGTGATCCGCGGCCAATCCGCCAACCGAGTCAAAGTCCTGGTCAACGGGGTTGGCGTTACCGATGTTTCCAACGCGAGTCCCGACCATGCCAACGCGGTGAACGTGGCGCTGGCTGAGCGGCTCGAAGTCATTCGCGGGCCGTCAACCTTGCTTTATGGCAGCAGCGCCATCGGCGGCGTCGTCAATGTCATCAACAACCGGATTCCAGAGAGTCTGCCGGAAAAAACCGGCGTCATCGTCCAGCAAATGCGCAATAGCGTGAATTCCCAGGACGAAACCCTGGTCCACGTCGATGGCGCGGTGGGCAATGTGGCCTTCCACCTCGATACTTTCCTGAGCCGCAACGACAACGTGGAAATCGGCGGCCACGCCATCGACGAGGCAGCCGTGGAGGCCCTTGAGGAGCTGCTGCACGAACACTTCGAGGAAGGACATGACGAGGATGATCACGACGACCACGATGATCATGACGACCACGACGGGCACGAAGAGGAAGTGGAAAACACCTTCGGCCACATCGGCAACTCCGACGGCGAGTCGAGCGGCGCCAGCATCGGCTTCTCCTTCGTTGGCGAAAACGGCTTTTTCGGCGTCTCCGCGAGCGAGGTCGACAAGAACTACGGCCTCCCGTTCGGCGTTCACGCCCATGCCCACGGCGAGGAAGAGCATGAAGACGAGCACGAGGAACACGAAGACGAGGACGGGCACCACGACGAGGATGAACACGGGGACGAGCACGGCCATGGCGAAGAGGTTGAATTCGTCCGCCTCGACATGAAAAAGAGCCGCTACGACCTCAAGGGCGAATACCGCTTCGACGGCGGCTTCATCGAAAGCGCGCGCGCCACGGTGGGGATCACCGATTATGTTCACGACGAGATCGAGTTCTTCGAGGATGGCGACAGCCATGTGGGCACCCGCTACAGCAACGAGGGCAACGAGGGCCGCCTCACCCTGACCCACGCCCCGGTGGGCAACTGGACCGGAGTCTGGGGCATGCAATTCGCCGACACCGTGTTCAGCGCCACCGGCGAGGAAGCCTTTATCCCGCGATCCGACATCAACTCCATCGGTGTTTTCGCGATCGAACGCTACAGCGCCGGCAACTGGACCGGCGAGCTTGGCATCCACCTGGAAGACAGCAAGGTTGACCCCAACGGCCGCTGCGAGTTCAGCGCCAACGCCACGAGCCTGAGCGGCATGGTGTTGTACGATGTGGGCAACGATGCCAACCTGCTGTTCGGCGCTGCCCGGTCGCAACGGGCGCCGGCGGTTGAAGAACTCTATTCCAATGTTTCCGCGGCGACTTGCGCGCCCGAGGACGACGAAGAACATCTCGTTCTCCACGCCGCCACGAACTTGCTGGAGATCGGCAATCCGCAGCTCGATTCGGAGACATCCAACAACCTCGAGTTCGGCTACCGCCGACACGGCGGCGGCTTCACCGGCGAGTTCAACGCCTATTACAATCAGATCGACGACTACATTTTTCTCGATCTGACGGAGGAGTTCGAGGGGCAAACACTCGCCCGCTATCTACAGCGGGACGCGCGCTTCACCGGCATCGAGGGCGAGGTTTCCTTCAACGTGATGGAAAGCGGGGATTCGTCCCTGTCGCTCGGCGTGTTCGGCGACATGGTGAACGCCGAGTTCGATTCCGGCGGCCATGTGCCGCGGATTCCGGCATCCAAGCTCGGCGCTGAACTGCGCTGGCAAGGCGGGGACTGGAGCGTGAATCTGCGCGCCACCCGGGTCAACGAGCAGGAAGACGTGGCCGAGCTGGAACTGCCCACCGATGGCCACACCCTGCTTTCGCTCTCCGCCGACTATCATCTCGACCTCGGCGGCGGCAGCGGCCTCGATCTGTTCCTGCGCGGAGACAATCTGCTCGATGAGGAAATCCGCAATCACGTGTCCCTGTTGAAGAACTACGCCCCCGAACCGGGCCGGAGCCTGATGGCCGGAGTCCGTTTCGAGTACTGATTGCTGAGAATGCGCTTTGGCTTCGATCCGTCGCCGCCTGTTATTCTGCGCTCGGCGAAGCACAATCGCGTTGCCTGCTTGGTAAAATGGACCGATGTTGTACAAACTCGGGGAAGCGGAAGTGGAAATCGCCGGCGATGACTGGTTCGTCGCCGGCACCGCCGCCGTCATCGGCCGGGTGCGGCTGGAGAACAATGCCAGCGTCTGGTTCGGCGCGGTGCTGCGCGGCGACAATGAACCGATCACCGTTGGCGAGAATTCCAACGTTCAGGACTTGTCGGTGCTGCACACCGACCCGGGCTTTCCGCTCCGCATCGGCCGCAACGTCACCGTGGGCCACAAGGCCGTGCTGCATGGCTGCGCCATCGGCGACAATTCCCTCATCGGCATCAACTCGGTGGTGCTCAACGGCGCGCAAATCGGCGGCAACTGCCTGATCGGCGCCAACAGCCTGGTCACCGAGGGCAAACAAATCCCCGACGGCTCACTCGTCTTCGGCGCCCCGGCCCGGGTGGTTCGGCAACTGACCGACCAGGAAAAACAAATGCTGCTTGGCAGCGCCAACACCTACGTGCGCAACTTCAAACGCTTCAAACGCGACCTGAAACCCGATCCGCGAAACCTTTAATAAGCGTACTCTGGCTCAATCAGATCTCCCCTTGAGCTCCGAAGTCAATCTGCGATGAGTGGCCTGATGGTTTTGGCGCCAGCATTCATCGCGTCCAATCCTCGACCCTCAGTCCATTGACGCGCGCATACTCACGAGTATTATGAGTCACCAAGACTGCGCCTTCAGCCAATGCGTGGCAGGCAATCCACAGATCGTTGGCGCCGATCGGTGTGCCAGCGGACTTCAACCGGGTAAATTGCCGGGCGTAGTGTCTGCACAACTCTTGGTCCACGTCATAAAGAACGGGTATTTGCCGAATCAACTGTTCAAGGCCGCGCAATACCCGATCTTTCCGATCACTGCGTTCGGCGCCCTTGAGCAGTTCGGCATAGGTGACGAATGACATGCACAATTGATCTTCAGGCTGGATTGCATTCACCCGTTCGGTGACTGAGGCTGGTTTGTTCTTGAGCAGGTAGATCAGGATATTCGTGTCGAGCATGTACCTCATAGTGTTTCCCGCTCCTGCAGGGCTGGCTGGCTTGCCTGGTCTTCCTCCAGGATTGCAACGTAGTCATCGGTGAAGGAGGCGAGCACCTCAAGCAGCGCGGCGCCGCGGTCTTCGGGCACGGAATGGATAATCAAGTCCCCATTCGCCGCCTTGCTGATTTCAACCCTGGAGCATTGCAGCCTGAACTCCCGGGGAATACGCACAGCTTGGCTGTTGCCGTTGATGAAAACGCGGCTGCTGATTGATGACATCTTTATTCCGCCAAGTGTGTACTAAAACGTACATACTACATCGAATTCCGATTCGCGGCAACGCATGGGAATCAGCAGTCAACCGTTGTGTGACCAATGGCGTGAAGATCGTCAGCTCACCTTGGCCAGCGCTTGGTCGAGGTCTTCGATGATGTCGTCGATGTGTTCGATGCCGACGGACAGCCGCATCGTTTCCGGCAGCACGCCGACTGACTTCTGCTCCTCCGCGGTAAGCTGGCGATGCGTGGTGGACGCCGGATGGCAGGCGAGTGATTTGGCGTCGCCGATATTGACCAAGCGCTTGAACAGCTTGAGCGCATCGTAGAACGCGACGCCGCCGTCGAAGCCGCCGTTGACGCCAAAGGTCAGAATGCCCGAGGCTTTGCCGCCCATGTAGCGCTGGGCCAGGGCATGCTGCGGGTCGCCGGGGAGTCCGGCGTAGCTGACCCATTCGACCTTGGGATGCGATTGCAGATACCCGGCCACCGCGAGAGCGTTGGCGCAGTGCCGCTCCATCCGCAGCGACAGGGTTTCGATTCCCTGCATGATCAGGAAGGCGTTCATCGGCGACAGCGCCGAGCCGGTGTTGCGCAATGGCACCGTCCGCGCCCGGCCGATGTAGGCCGCCGGGCCGAGCGCCTCGGTGTAGACCACGCCATGGTAGGAAGGCTCGGGTTCGTTGAGGCCGGGATAGCGCTGGGCGTGTTCGGCCCAGGGGAAGTTGCCCGAATCGACCAACACGCCGCCGAGCGAGGCGCCGTGGCCGCCCATGTATTTGGTGAGCGAATGCACCACGATGTCGATGCCGTGCGCCATCGGTTTGAGCAGCGCCGGGGTGGGCACGGTGTTGTCGGCGATGGTGGCGACGCCGCGGCTGCGCGCCATCTCCGCGATGGCGGCGACATCGGGGATGTTGCCCGCCGGATTGCCGATGGTTTCAAGAAAGACCGCCTTGGTGCGCGAGTCGATCAGGGAATCGAGCGCTTCCGGCGAATCGCCATCGGCGAAGCGGACCTCGATGCCCTGGGCCGGCAGCATGTGCGCGAACAGCGTGTAGGTGCCGCCGTAGAGCTGGGGCACGGTCACCACATTGTCCCCCGCCGCGGCGAGATTCAGAATCGAGTAGTTGATGGCGGCGCTGCCCGCCGACAGCGCGAGCGCCCCGACCCCGCCCTCAAGCAGCGCGACGCGCTTTTCGAGCACATCGTTGGTGGGATTCATGATCCGCGTGTAGATGTTGCCCGGCACCGCGAGGTTGAACAGGTCGGCGCCGTGCTGGGCGTCGTCGAATTCATATGCCACGGTCTGGTAAACCGGCACCGCCACCGCCTTGGTGGTCGGATCCGTCTCATAACCGCCATGTATCGCCGCTGTTTCGTCTTTCATGCTGCTCCCCCCGCTCCCGGTTTCGCCAACTTGGAGATCGTTTTTGCGCTAACGCGACAAAACCCCGCATTCTGCCACAAATCCCCCGCCACAGTGTGAAAGCCGCGCGGGTTCCGTTACCATACACTGCATTCGGCATCGCGGACAAAATCGGCTTGGCCCCATGAATCTTCCGTCCCTGGACTTGTCCGCCCCTCCTGAATTTGTTTCTTTGACAGCAAACGACCACCCGGTTGACTCCCTGGAGTTGAATCTGCTGATCCAGGGCCACGCCGGGGACGCGCTGCGCTTGCTGCCTTCGGAAAGCATTCAAACCGTGGTGACCTCACCCCCATACTGGTCGTTGCGGGACTACGATGTGGACCGGCAAATCGGCTGCGGGGAGCTGCTTACCGACTACATCGCGGAGATCGTCGAGACATTCGAAGAGCTCGCGAGGGTGCTGCGCGGCGATGGGACGGTCTGGCTGAACATCGGCGACGCCTATACTTCGGGCAACCGGCGCTACCGCGCGCCGGACAGGAAAAACCGGGCGAGGGCAATGTCCACCCGCCCGCCAACACCCGACGGCTTGAAGCCGAAGGACTTGATCGGCCTGCCGTGGAGACTCGCTTTCGCGTTGCAGGATGCGGGCTGGTGGCTGCGTTCGGAGGTTATCTGGAACAAGCCGAACGCCCACCCCGAATCGGTTCGGGATCGTCCGACAAAAGCCCATGAGACGGTCTTCCTGCTCTCCAGGAACCAAGACTATTTCTATGACGTGAACGCGGTTCGCGGCCCGAACGCCCGCCGCTTGAGAACAACCTGGGACATCCCAACCGAGCCAAGAAAGCGGGTCGTGGAAACCCAGGATGACCATCCGGCCATCATGCCGGCAACGCTTGCCGAGCGTTGCATCGCCTTGACAAGCAGAAGCGGCGATGCGGTGCTCGACCCATACGCCGGCTCCGGCACGACGCTTGTTGCGGCGCAACAGATGAGCCGCCGCTGGGTCGGCGTTGAACTAAAACCCGCATTCGTGAGGCAAATGGAACGAAGGCTTATCAATTGGTGACACTCTCCGACTTGAAGGCGCGGCTTGACACGCTTTCCCCGACTGGAATCCGCTTCGTCGCCCGCATGGTGGATTCGCTATCCACGCCGCCAGTGGCAAAAATCACCAGTCCGGCTATTTGGCAGTCTTTGCGGAGTTGATCGCGAAGCACCACTGGATCAGGGTGGCTCCCGCACCAAGCGATATAAGCCTTCCATGTATTCCAACCTGCTGCTTCGGCAACAGCGTTTGGCGGGCCGAAAGGGAAGTCAATCACCCAAGTACCGCTGCCATCAATAATCTTAGTAGATAACATTTTTCGATCAAACCCTGGATAATCGCCTCCTGAATTGAGTTGTATAAATCGCTGGCCCGGAAGCCAACTGGCAATCCAAATCTTGTCGTTTCGTCCATCGACTTCCTGCGAACCGCTGAAGTCCACTCCATGGAGAGGCGCCGTCGGAGTATTATTGTTCATTCGAGTACAGTCAGGCGTATACTTCATAGCAAATCCTATTCCTAATCGATGGACTGACTTATCCAATCATGTTCAAGAGAAAGAATATGGTCTCATCGGGAAAGGAACACTCAACTCAGCTGCAATGTTCCGTCTTCTATCGGGGCGTTTTCGATGAGTTTGCGGTCGAGGAGGTAGTTTTGGGTGTTGCGCCAGGGGGGCTCGGTTTTTTGTTTGGGGAAGAGGTGCATGGCGCGTTGCATGTAGCCGGGGTTGAAGTCGTCGATCCAGTCGAGTTCGGGCAGGCCTTGCTCGTCTTGCTTGAGGATGGGCACGCATTGGCTGGCGCCTTTGGCGTCCATGGCCTTGAGCAGTTTGCAGACGTAGCGCGAGTTGAGGTCGGCGCGCAGCGTCCAGGAGGCGTTGACGTAGCCGAAGGTGTAGGCGAGGTTCGGCACGCCGGAAAGCATCATGCCCTGGTAGTTGAAGCTGGCGGTGGGGTCGATTTCCGCACCGCCGCGGAGCAGGCGGATGCCGCCGAACAGTTGCAGGTTCAGGCCGGTGGCGGTGACGAGAATGTCGGCTTCGACGGTTTCGCCATCGCGCATCCGCACGCCGTCGGCGTTGATGCGCTCGATGGCGCCGGTGACGACATCGGCCTTGCCATCGCGGATGGCCAGGAACAGATCGTTGTCGGGAACGAGGCAGAGGCGCTGGGTCCAAGGCTCGTAGCTTGGCGTGAAATGCTTCTCGACGTCGTAATCCTCGCCGAGCACTTTGCGCACCCGCTTGATCAGGTAATCCTTGACTGCTTCGGGCCGGGTTCGCGAGCGCCGGTAGAGCAGGTCCTGCTGGCGGATGAAGCGCCAGCGGTTGATGGCGCTCGCCCGGCGCGGCGGCAGCAGCGCGTTGAAGGCGTTGGCGAGGAAATCCCTGCCGGGGCGCGAGACGATATAGCTTGGCGAGCGCTGGATCATGGTGACTTTCGCGGCTTTTTCCGCCAAGGCGGGAATCAGTGTGACCGCGGTGGCGCCGCTGCCGATCACCGCCATGCGCTTGCCGGTGAAATCGAGCTTCTCCGGCCAGTGCTGGGGGTGGACGACGGTTCCGGCGAAATCGGCAAGGCCCGGCAGTTCCGGGGTGTAGCCTTCGTCATAGCGGTAATAGCCGCAGCACAGGAACAGGAAACGCGCCCGGATTGGCGACGCTTTTCCAGCCGAATCGGTGACCGCCGCCGTCCAAGTCGCGGTTTCGCCGTCCCATTCGCAGCTTGCCACCCGGTGGCCGAAGCGGATGTGCTCGCGGATGCCGAACTCATCGACTGTCTCGCCGAGGTAGCTGCGGATATTGTCGGCCTCCGAGACGATTTGCGGATTGGTCCAAGGTTTGAAGCTGAAGCCGAAGGTGTACATGTCGCTGTCCGAGCGGATGCCCGGAAAGCGGAACAGGTCCCAGGTGCCGCCGATTTCGTCCCGGGCTTCAAGGATGGTGAAGCTTTTGTCCGGGCATTCCCGCCGCAGGTGGCAAGCCGCGCTGATCCCGGAGATTCCGGCGCCGACGATGAGCACATCCACCGGACCGCCGCCTTTCGCGCCTTCAACTTGCCGGTTCATGGCGGTCTCCCGCATCGATTCAGGGCGCCGATGATAGCAAACGGGAGCGTTGATCAAGCCAGCGCATGCTCAGGCGGCGAGAAAGCTCTCCAAGCGGCCGCGGATGATTTGTTCGGCCTCCGCCATGATGCGGTCGATCAGCTCCTTCACCGTCGGGATGTCGTGGATCAGGCCCGCCACCATGCCGCATGACCAGGCCCCGGCATCCATTTCGCCCTCGAGCATGATCCGCGGGTAGACGCCGGCGACTTCCCCGATGATGTCCTCGAAGCGGATATCGTCGCCGAGGGTTTTCTCTTTTTTGAGCAACTTTTCCACCGCCGCGTTGTTGAGCACCCGCTCGGTGTTGCGCAGCGGGCGCATGATCAGCCGGGTTTGCAACTCGTCGGCCTCGACGATGGCCTGTTTCACATTGTCGTGAATCGGCGCCTCGACTGTGGCCATGAAGCGGGTTCCCATGTTCATGCCCTCGGCGCCCATGGCGAGGGAGGCGACGAGCGAGCGGGCGTCGGCTTGGCCCCCCGAGGACACAAAGGGAATTTCAAGCTCGTCCGCCGCCCGCGGCAGCAGGATCATGTTGGGGATGTCGTCCTCGCCGGGGTGGCCGGCGCATTCGAAGCCGTCGATGCTCGCGGCGTCGCAGCCGATGCGCTGGGCCTTTAGGGCGTGGCGCACCGAGGTGCATTTGTGGATCACCTTGATGCCGGCGTCTTTCAACTGGGGCAGCACCGGTTGCGGATTGTTGCCCGCGGTTTCCACCGCCTTGACGCCGCTGTCGATGACGGTCTTGACGATGGCGGGGTAGTCTGGCGGGTTGAGCGTGGGCAGGAAAGTCAGATTGACGCCGATGGGCTTGTCGGTCATGTCTCGGGCCCGGGCGATCTCGTTGGCGAGGTCCTTCGGCGTCTTCTGGGTCAGCGCGGTGATGATGCCAAGCCCGCCGGCTTCGGAGACCGCCGCGGCGAGTTCGGCGAAGCCGACATAGTGCATCCCGCCCTGGATGATGGGATGTTCGATGCCGAACAATTCGGTGATTCGCGTCTTCATGCTGATTTTCCTTGACTAGCCTGTGCGGTGCCGGAAGTCGCGAATCGTCTCATTCCGCGCGCAGGTTGTCACGCCGGCAAAACAACAGCGCCGCTTTGAACCATCCACTTGAGAACATTGAAATTTCGAAGCTGTGGTTCGAGATTTCAAGAATCTATGTTACTCTGCGCTCCTTATGTCACTGCTTCCGCGTATAAAAGAGCGCGATGCGGTTCGCGCCGCCACCGCTCGTTCGCCTGTCACCGTGTTGCTTGGCCCCCGGCAGTGCGGCAAGACCACCTTGGCCAAACAATTGGACCCGGCCCATGTGTTCGATCTGGAAGAGCCAAGGAGTCTGGCGAGGCTGGATGAGCCGCAAAGCGCCCTGGAATCGCTGGTCGGCACCGTCGTCATTGACGAAGTGCAGCGCAAACCGGATCTTTTTCCGCTGCTCCGGGTGCTCGCCGACCGGCCGGCGTCCGCCCGGTTCCTCCTGCTTGGCAGCGCCTCGCTCGAGCTTGTGCGGGGCGTGTCGGAAACCTTGGCGGGCCGGGTCGCCTATCACGATCTCGGCCCTCTCATGCTGGATGAAACCGGGCCGCGGGCATGGCGCAAACTCTGGCTGCGCGGGGGATTTCCCAGAAGCTACCTCGCCGGGGGCGACGAGGCTTCGGCCGCCTGGCGGGAGGACTTTATCCGCAGTCATCTTGAGCGCGACATTCCCGCTTTGGGAATTTCCATCGCCGCGGAGACCTTGCGCCGATTTTGGCTGATGCTGAGCCATTACCATGGGCAAACGCTCAATCTGTCCGAATTGGGCCGATCTTTCGGGGTATCCGATCACACCGTCCGCAGATACCTGGACATCCTGGCCGGCACTTTCATGATTCGCCTGCTTCCGCCGTGGCACGCCAATGTCGGCAAGCGGCTGGTGAAATCGCCCAAGTTGTACATCCGCGACAGCGGCTTGTTCCACGCCCTGCACACGATCTCAAACTGGGAACAACTCGAGTCCCACCCCAAGCTGGGCGCGTCCTGGGAGGGGTTCGCCCTGGAGCAGGCCCTGCGGCTGAGGCGCATCAGCCACCCCTTCCATTGGCGGACCCATGCCGGGTCGGAACTCGATCTCCTGTGGCAGGCCGAAGGCGGGCTCTGGGGGATGGAATTCAAGTACCGCGATGCGCCGGGAATGACCAAAAGCATTCATTCGGCGCTGCGCGATCTGAATCTGAAGCATCTCTGGATCGTGTATCCCGGCGGCGAGTCTTATCGACTGCATGAAAAGGTGACGGTTCTTCCCGTGGCGGAATTGGCGAACGCCGGCAACTTCGGGCACCCGCCAAAGCCGTGAAATCGCCCCGCGCGTGGTTTGATATTGGATAGCGCTTGCGGCAATCTTGAGTCGATCTTGAGCAGGCGAATTCACGGGAATTGGGCATGGGCTATCGGGCGCCGCTGCGGGAAATGCGCTTCATGCTGCGCGAGCTCGCGGGGGTCGGCGCGGTTTGCGGCAAGCCGCCGTTCGAGGAGGCGAGCCCGGAACTCGTGCCCGCCATTCTCGAAGAAGCCGCCAAGCTCGCCGAGAACGTGCTCGCGCCGCTGAATGCCGCGGGGGAAGCCGAGCCGCCGAAACTCGTCGATGGCCAGGTGCGCGAGACGCCGGGTTTCGCCGGGGCCTACCGCAAATTCGCCGGGGGCGGTTGGAGTTCCTGCGCGGCGAACCCCCGCTTCGGCGGCATGGGCCTGCCGCCCTCGATCAATTTCGCGCTGGCGGAAATGTGGGCTGGCGCGAACTTGAGCTTTTCGATTTGCCCCATGCTCAGCCAGGGCGCCATCGAGGCGCTCGAACTGCACGGCAACAGCGAATTGCAGGCGCGCTATCTCGAACCCATGATCAGCGGCAGATGGACTGGCACGATGAATCTCACCGAACCCCAGGCAGGTTCGGATCTCGGCGCGATTCGAACCCGGGCGGTTCCCGAAGCCGGCCATTACCGCATCTTCGGCCAGAAGATTTTCATCTCCTGGGGCGATCACGCCATGGCCGAGAACATCATCCACTTCGTCCTCGCGAGGATTGAGGGCGCTCCGGCGGGCGTCCACGGCATCTCGCTTTTCCTCGTTCCCAAGTTCCTGCCCGCGGCGGACGGCTCGCCGGGGGAGCGCAACGACGTGCGCCCCATCGGCCTCGAACACAAGCTCGGCATCCACGGCAGCCCCACCTGCGCCATGGCCTACGGCGGGGAGGGGCGGGGCGCCATCGGCTATCTCGTGGGAACGGAAAACAAGGGGCTTCCCCACATGTTCACGATGATGAACAGCGCCCGGCTCCATGTGGGGCTCGAAGCAGTGGGCCTGTGCGAACTCGCCTGCCAGAAGGCGATTGGCTACGCGACTGAGAGAGTCCAGGGCAGGCCGCCGGGGCGCGGCGATGGCAGCATCATCCATCATCCCGATGTGGCGCGCATGGTGTTGCTGATGCGATCGCTGACCAGCGCCGGCCGGGCGATCTGCTATGCCGCCGCCGGCGCCCTCGACCGATCGCTGGCGGGGGCGCCGGGGCGCTTTTCCGATCGCGCCAGATTCGAGTTGCTCGTGCCCATCGCCAAGGCCTGGAGCACCGAGACCGCCCAGGAAGTCGCCTCGATGTGCATGCAGGTTCACGGCGGCATGGGTTATGTTGAGGAAACCGGCGCCGCGCGGATCGCGCGCGATGCGCGGATCACGACGATTTACGAAGGCACAACGGCGATCCAGGCCAACGATTTCACCGGCCGCAAGCTGAGCCGCGACGGCGGCGAGGAATTGTCGCGCCTGCTGCGCGAGGCGGATGCGACTTGCGAGACCGCGGCGGGCGCCACCGGCCTCGGCGCGCCAGCGGAATCGGTGCGGTCAAGCCTTCGCCAGACCGAAGAGGCAATGGTCTGGCTGCTGCGCCAAGATGAACAAACCCGGACGGGGGCGGCGGTCAATTTCCTCATGGGATGCGGCTACGCCATCGGCGGCTGGCTGTTGCTCAAAGCCGCCCTGGCTGGCGAGGAGGCACCGGAACCAGACTTCCCGCCCCACCCATCGCGCATCCAACTCTGCCGATTCTACACCGCCCAGGCGCTCCCCCGCGCCCGCGCCCATTTCGACGCCGCGAGCGGCGCGTTTCAGCCTGGCCAGCCCGGCCAATGGCTGGCCGGTTCGCCCCGCCCATGAACAAAAACCGCTGATGCGACACGGGGCGCATGACACGACACCAGTTTGGAGAGGCATGATCATTTTCCGCTACTTGGCCAGGCAGGTCTGGCTGACCACGGCCGTGGTGGCGGTGGTTTTGCTTTGCGTGGCGGTGGTTTCCCGCTTTGCGCAGTACCTTGGCGAGGCGGCGAGCGGACAAAAGGCGGTGGATGCGCTGCTGCTGATCATGCTGTACCGCCTGCCGGAGTTTCTGCTGGTGATTTTGCCGTTGGCGCTGTTGCTTGGCATTGTGCTCGCCTATGGCCGGATGCACGCCGAGAACGAGATGGTCAGCCTGATGGGGGCCGGGACCGGCGAGCGCCGCCTGCTCGGGATGACTTTCGGCATCGCCTTCGCGGTGATGGCGCTGATGGGGGTCCTGAGCCTGGTGCTTGCCCCCTGGGGGATGGAACGAACCGGGGCGATCATTCAGGATCAGGAGGAACTGACCGAGTTGGATCTGATCGTGGCGGGGCAATTCCGCGGCTTCGGCGATGGCGGCCGGGTGACCTGGACCGAAGCGGTGGGCGAGTCGGCGGCGGGTGAGCGCGAACTGCGCAATGTTTTTGTCGCGCTTGCCGGCGAAGGCGCTGGCGAAGGCGGGGGGTCGGCGCCCGCGGTTGTGCTCGCCGAATCCGCCAGACCGGTTGTCGATGAGGCCACCGGCGCCCGCTTCATGCGCATGGACAATGTGGCGCGGTACGATGGCGTCCCCGGCGACGCGCGCTTCAGTCTCGGCCGCTTCGATTCCCAGTCGATCCTGCTGCCGCAGGCCGCGGAGTTCGAGGAGACGCCCGAGCAATCGGCGATTCCCAGCCTGGAACTGCTTGCTTCGGCCGATCCGGTCCACATTGGCGAGTTGCAGTGGCGGCTGTCGCTGATCGCCCTGATTCCGGTGGTCGCGGCGCTCGCGGTTCCACTGAGCCGGGTGCGGCCCCGCCAGGGACGCTATCTCAAACTGGTGCCCGCGGCGTTCATCTATGCGGTATATTTCGCCCTGCTTCAATTCTGCCGGGACGCCGTGGGGGATGGCGGCTCGCCATTCATGTTCTGGCCAGTTCACGCCGCTTTCGCCGCCCTCGCCTGGATGCTGATGCGGCGGGGACAGTTGGGTGGACGCTTCGGCAAGGCGCGCCCATGAAAAGAATCGACCGGCTGCTGCGCAACTCGATGCTGCTGGCGACGACAGCCGCCATCCTCGTCATTCTCAGCCTGGACATGACCTTTTCCCTGGTGGACGAATTGCGGGACACCAATGCCGGCTATTCCACCGCGGACGCGATTGCGCACGTGCTGTGGACCGCGCCGGGCAGCGCCTATGAATTGCTGCCTTTCGCCGCCCTCGGCGGTGCCCTGATCGGCCTCGGCGTGCCCGCCTCGCGCAATGAACTCATCGTCATCCGCGGCGCCGGAGTTTCCACCGCGAGAATCCTGTTCGCCGTGCTCAAGCCCGCGGTGGCGATCATGCTGCTCGGCTTGCTGCTCGGCGAATACATCGCCCCGCCGCTCGAACGGCAGGCGGAGAGCCGCCGGGCGGCGCTGCGCGGCGCGGATGCCGCGGCCGCGCTGGAGCAGGGCGCCTGGTACAAGTCCGGCGATGAATTCATCCATGTCAACGCCATCAGCCCCGACGGGACCGAGCTGCTCGGCGTGAGCCGCTACCAAACCGACGGCGGCGGGCGATTGCGGGCGGCGAGTTTCGCCGCAAGCGCGCGCTACATCGCCGACCCGCAAACCCCGTTCTGGCGGCTGCGGCAAGTTCGCGAGAGCCGTTTTGAAGAGAATACGGTTGTCGCCGCCGAATATCCCGAACAGGACTGGCCGGTGGAGCTGTCGCCGGAATTGCTCGGCGTGCTGCTGATCCAACCGGACCGGCAATCGATCTCCGGGCTGTGGCGCATGGCCGCATTCATGGCGGCCGAAGGACTCGACAGCGCGCCGTACTTCCTCGCCTTCTGGAAAAAGCTGCTGCAGCCACTGGCGACCCTCGCGCTGGTGCTCGTGGCGGCGAGTTTCGTCTTCGGCCCGCTGCGCGAGGCGACCATGGGCTTCCGCATCTTCGTCGCGCTTTCGGTGGGGCTCGGCTTCACCATTGCCCAGCGCGTCATGGAGCCGCTTAGCCTGTTGTGGGGACTTTCGCCCCCGCTCGCCGCGGCCGCGCCGATTCTATTGCTGGCGCTGCTCGGCGCTTTCCTGCTTAGGCGGACAAACTGAATTCGGGTGTGGCGCGGTGCCACGCAGGGGAGATTCTGCGACTTCGCGCAAAATGACAGAGGGGTGGCGCCGCTGTTTTTTCCCCGTCATTCTGCGCGAAGTCGCAGAATCTCGGCGGCAATGGCGCAATGTTCGGGAGATTCTGCGACTGCGCTCGGAGCCACCACGCTCAAAAGTCAACTTGGCTTTTGCTTCCCGCCTGAATCACTTATGCTTGCCCCCTGCCCAAACACAGCGACAGGAGAGAATCACCGATGACACTCCGTTTTCTGTTTGCCAGCCTTGCGCTGATCGCCAGCGTTCCGGCCCTCGCCCAGGTTCCCATCATCCAGCCCGGGCCGCCTGGCGAGCCCAGCCGCCAGATCAGCGCCGAGGAGGCCTCCGATCTCGCCGGGCTCAAGTTCTCCGAAGCCGATGTGCGCTTCATGCGCGGAATGATTTCCCATCACCGCCAAGCCATGGAAATGAGCGCGCTCGTCGATGCGCGCAGCAACCGGGAAGCGGTGGAAGCCCTCGCCGAGCGCATCGCCCTCTCCCAAGAGGACGAGATCGACATGATGGCGGGCTGGCTTGAAGACCGCGGCATCGAGCCGCCGATGGCGGACGCCCATCGCGATGGGGACCACAACCTGATGCCCGGCATGTTGACCGCCGGGGAGTTCGCCCAACTCGAAGCCGCCGAAGGCGCCGAGTTCGACACCCTGTTCCTGCAGTTCATGATCGACCATCACGAAGGCGCCCTGGTGATGGTGGAAGATCTGCTCGACCAGCCGGGCTCGGCCCAGGATTCCGAGCTGTACCGCTTCACCGCCGATGTCACCTCGGATCAGACCAGCGAAATCGAGCGCATGAACAGCATGCTGACCGGATTCTCCCCCGACCCCCGGGTCGCCCTGTCGCCGGGCTTCCGGGACGCCGGCGAAGCCGCCCTCAACATGGCGCTGGTGGCCACGCTGCCGAAGCCGGACGGATTCTTCGACCCGGCCAACCCCAGCGGCCTGCCCAACCGCGAAGCCATGGCGGAGGAAACCCTGTCGCCGGACGCCGACACCCCGGAAGACCCGGCGCCGGAGCAAGTCGCCGACGCGGCGGCGGCTGAGAACATTCAGGAAACCCCGGTCGCCGCGGACGAGGCCGAGGACGAAAACTCCGAACCGCGCCCGTCCCTGCTCAATTTCGGCAACACCGACCTGGTGTTCGCCGGCAATATGCTCGTGGCGGGCAACTACCATGGTTTCAACGCTTACGACATCAGCATTCCCACCGCCCCGCAACTGATCAGCTCGGTGGTGTGCCCCGGCGGCCAGGGCGATGTTTCCATCGTCGGGGACCTGCTCATCATGTCGGTGGAGCAGACCCGGGGCCGGCTCGACTGCGGCCTGCAGGGCGTGGCCGAACCGGAGAGCGAGGAGCGCTTCCGCGGCATCCGCATTTTCGATGTGGGCGATTTCAGCCTGCCGCGGCAAGTCGGCGCGGTGCAGACCTGCCGCGGCTCCCACACCCACACCGTGGTCACCGACCCGGACGATGACGGCAACATCTATGTTTACGGCTCGGGCACGAGTTCGGTCCGCGATGACGGGGAGCTTGCCGGCTGCTCGGACAAGTCGCCGTTCGAGAACCCGGAATCCTCGCTCTACCGCATCGACGTGATCCGCATCCCGGTGGACGCCCCGAACGAGGCCATGATCGTCAACCGGCCGTTCATCTTCTCCGACCCGGAAACCGGCGTCGCCGCCGGGCTTTGGGAGGGCGGCGACCACGGCCCCGACACCCAGACCACGCGCAGGACCAACCAGTGCCACGACATCACCGCCTTCCCCGAAATCGGCCTCGCGGCGGGTGCCTGTTCGGGCAATGGCATCCTGCTCGACATCTCCGACCCGGCGAACCCGGCGCGGATCGACGAGGTTATCGACCCCGGCTTCGCCTACTGGCATTCGGCGACATTCAACAACGACGGCACCAAGGTCATCTTCACCGACGAATGGGGCGGCGGCGGCCGGCCCAGGTGCCGGGCCCAGGATCCGTTGAACTGGGGCGCGGACGCGATCTACGACATCGTCGACGGCCAACTCGAGTTCCGCAGCCATTACAAGATGCCGGCGCCCCAAACCAAAACCGAAAACTGCGTTGCCCACAACGGCTCGCTGGTGCCGGTTCCCGGCCGCGACATCTTTGTCCAAGCCTGGTATCAGGGCGGCGTTTCCGTGGTCGATTTCACCGATTCGGACAATCCAGTCGAGATCGCCTTTTTCGACCGCGGCCCGGTTGACGGGGAGGAATTGATCAGCGCCGGCTACTGGTCCACCTACTGGTACAACGGCTACATCTACGGCACCGAGATCGCCCGGGGGCTCGACGTGCTGCAATTGCGGCCCAGCGATTTCCTCACCGAAAACGAGATCGCCGCGGCCTCGCTGCCACATGGCACGGCGGTGTTCAACGCCCAGCGGCAAACGATGTTCCGCTGGCCCGCCGAGCCCGTGGTGGCCCGGGCCTATCTCGACCAGTTGGCCCGCGGCGACACCCTGGCAAGCACTCAGCGGCAGAACGTGGGCGGCGCGCTCGATCAGGCCCAGGACGCCCTCGACCGCGGCGCGAACGACAGCGCCGCCGCCAGCCAGCTCGAAGAACTCGCGGAAGAGTTTGAAGCCGCGTCAGCGAGCGCCGCCGGCATCGACCGGAGCCGATTGCTGGCCCTGGCCGAAACCCTCACCGGAATCGCCGGGCGGCTGTAAACGGCGAAACGCGCAAGGGATGCTTTGGGCAATTTGGCAGCAACGCCATGGAGATGTCGCGGCGCCGCCCCGCAGCACCCGGAACAACAGTGGGCGGCTTGGCGCGCGATCCCGCCAACTGGATAGTCGCGTTTTCCGCCGCGGTGATCGCCGTCAATGGCTATCTGTTCCGCGGCCATGAACTCGATGACGCGCTGATCTACGCGCGCTACATCCAGAACCTGATTTCGGGCAATGGATTGGTCTACAACAGCGGCGAGGCGGTCAATGGCCTGACTTCGCCGCTGTTCGCCTACCTGTCGATGATTCCCGCGTATCTCGCCGGTGACGCCAGGGTGGGGACCATGCTGGTTTCGGCGCTCGCCGCCATCGCCACGACAGTCGTCGTTTACCGCCTGCTGTGCCTGTTCATCGCCGACCGGCAAATCGCCGCCCTGGTGACCTTGTTCGCCGCCGGGAACGGCATGACCTACATCAATTTCGGCATGGAAGCGAGCCTGTTCACCTTTCTCGCCGGATTGTCCTGCCACTTGTACTTCAAGGACCGTTTCTTTCCGCTTGGCATTTGCATCGGAATGGCGGTTCTCACCCGGCCCGAGGCGGTTTTCCTGGTGCCGGCAATGGCGCTCAACACTTGGCTCAATCAGCGCGATTGGCCGCCCTGGCGGTGCTACATCATCCCCATATTGATGGGCTTGTGCCAGTTGCTGTTCAACATCTTCTATTACGGCGACCCGCTGCCGTCCTCTGGTTCCGCCAAGGCTGCTCAGGGCGCGACGGGGCACTGGGGTCACAACAGCTTCGTCATTAACCTCGCCCACCTTTTCCTATACGGCTTCGGCCTGCCACTCCAGTTGCGGACTTTTGGCCTCTACATCGTTCCCGTCCTGCTGATGTGCATCGCGGCCTTGGTCCTTCCCCATCGCCGGGGGCGACAGTACCTGCTGGTCTCGGCAACTTTTCTCCTGCTCTACACCGGCTTCTTCTGGCTGCTGAACATTCCCCCGCAGCCGTGGTATGCCGCGATCTACTTTACGGTTTTCTCAAGCTGGGTTGCGCTGGGAATCGACTGGCTCGCCCAGTGGTCTGGCGATTTTGCCAAACGTCTGATCCGCTCCGGGTTCCTCGCCCTGTTCACTGTTGTCCTGGTCTGGCAACAGCCGATCCACATGGCGCTTCACGGCAACACCCTGCGGGAAGACTACAAGCAGTTCGGACTCTGGCTGGCGGAAAACACGCCCGCCGGCGCATCCATCGCCGTGGCGGAGATCGGCACCGTGGGCTGGTACTCCGGGCGCAGGATCATCGATATTCTCGGCCTGGTCACCGCCGGCAACGCGGAATTCGTCGGCGAGGGCGATTACCTCAGTTGGCTGAGCCTGCATCCGCCAGACTATATTCTGGCGCGGGAACCGCCACGATTCTTTGAACGCGCGGTTGCGAAGCTCAAACTGGAACAGCCCGACCGCCTCGCCGAAGTGGCGGAATTCGATTTCCCCGATTACAAACTCTACCGCTACCTGCCGGGCCAGCCGTCGGGCGATGGCGACTGAGTCCGACAGCCATCTGTTCGTCGATCTCGACGGCACGGTGATCCGCACCGATCTGCTGTTCGAGTCGGCGCTGCGGCTGGTGCGGCGCAATCCGCTGTACCTGCTCGCGCTGCTGTTTTGGCTGCTGCGCGGCCGCGCTTGGCTCAAGCATCAGCTGGCGAGCCGCGTCGCGGTTGATCCCGCCAGCCTGCCGTACCACGCCGAAATGCTGTGCTGGCTGCGGGAAGAGCGCGCCCGCGGCCGCGGGATGACGCTGATCACGGCGTCGAACCAGCGCTGCGCCGATCAGGTTGGCGAGCATCTCGGGCTGTTCGATCAAGCCATTGGCAGCGACGCCAAAACCAATCTGAAGGGCGAAGCCAAGCTGCGGCGCATCCGGGAATTGACCGGGAGCGGGGATTTCGCCTATGCCGGCGACTCGTTGGCGGATGTGCCCATCTGGGAGCAGTCGGGCCAGGCCGTGCTGGTCGATTGTCCGGCTTCGATCAGCGGCCGCATTGCCGGGCACCGCGGCGATGTGTTGCAAGGCCAGGTTTTGCAAGGCAAGGTGCTGCAAATCGGCGCCGCATCGCCGCTCTGGCGGCCGCTGCTGCGGGCGATGCGGCCCCATCAATGGCTCAAGAACACGCTGGTTTTTGTCGCCCTGATCCTTTCCCACCGCTTGCTCGAGGTGGACTCGCTGCTCGCCGCGGCGCTCGCCTTCGCCGTCTTTTGCCTGTGCGCCTCGAGTGTCTACCTGCTCAACGACTTGCTCGACCTCGACAGCGACCGCGCCCACCAGACCAAATGCAAACGGCCTTTCGCCGCGGGGGAGGCGCCTTTGGCGGCGGGAATCGCCAGCGCGCCGGCCTTGTTGCTCGCGGCTTTTCTGGTTGCCCTGGCGCTGCCGGCGGATTTCCGCCTCGTATTGCTCGGCTACTGGCTGCTGACCTGCCTGTACAGTTTCGCGCTGAAACGCATTTTCCTGCTCGACACCATTACCCTCGCGCTGCTTTTCACCCTGCGCGTCGCCGCCGGCGCGGCGGCGATCGAAGTGGACGCAACCAACTATCTGATCGCCTTTTCCCTGTGTTTTTTCCTCGGTCTCGCGCTGGTGAAGCGGGTCACCGAACTGGTCAAGCTGCAGGCGGACGCCATCGTCGGCAGGGCCTACCGCAAGCGGCACGAAAAAGCCCTGACGATTATCGGCAGCCTCGCCAGCCTGCTGGCGGTGATCGTTTTCGCCTTCTACATCAACGCCCAGGCGGCCACCGGGCTGTACCGCGCGCCCTGGGTGCTCTGGCTGATCGTGCCGCTGCTGCTCGTCCTGCTCGGCCGCATCTGGCTGTTCGCAAGGGCCGGAAAGCTCCACGAAGACCCGGTGCTGTTCGCCGTAGAAGACCGCCTCAGCCAACTCATCGTCCTAGCCACCGGCTGCCTCATCTGGCTGGCCGCTTGAGTTGACCTCCGGCAACAGCGCTATTGATTATCGGTGTTGGCTGATTTAGCTTTTCCACTGGAATTTTCGGGAAGGGGGATTACATACTATAGTGCCCAAGCCCGAAAAATCAGTCGGCTGCCTCGTGCTCGATTTCCACAGTCCGCATGACGGCGGCGGCGAGCGCGTCAGCTTGCTCATCCAAGGTTTCGCCCGGCGCGTTAAGTGAAAGTGAAACGTCCGCTTCCAGCTCGGCCTTGCGCGGCTGGTATTCGTTGGGCTTAAGCGTGATTTTCTCGGTCATTGCATAGTCCTCCATTCGGCCGTTGTTTGTTGGGGGACGGGCCTGAAAAAAGAAAAGGGCGCCGGAGGCGCCCTTTTTTCAAGATGGTCTCGGCACCGCGTCCGGTGGTGCGGTTGACCGCTTAGCGTTGATCGCGCGGTGTCGAAGCCGCGATCGGGTTGTTTTGTTCATCGACATCGGCCGGTAGGCGGATGCTGATGATGGTTTCGACTTTCGTCATTCGCTCGGCCAGGCCGTTGACATCTCCGCGAATGAGTCGGATCTCCGCGGTGTTGTCGTCGATGCGCCGGTTCACATCGTCGAACCGGGCATTCATCAACGTTGTCAGATCGTCGATTCGAGTATTCGTCAACGTCGCTAGGTCGTCGATTCGACGGTTGACGTTGTAGAAGCCGAATACGACGGCGGCGACCAACACCCCGGCGACGGCGACGAACACACTCAGGATACCTACCAGCTGTCCGTTGCCGATCTCAGTGACGTTTTTGACCACGGGCGTTCCGCGGCCGTTTTCGGGCGTTTGTTGCGTGTTCATAGGTCTCTCCTTATGAAGTTGTGGCAACAGCCCGTTTTGAGTCCGGAAGGACCCGTCTCGGGCCGCTTCCGTTGGTGATGCAAAACGCATCTAGTAAACGGGATGGTAGGTGAAACCACGGAGGTTTGTCAAGAGTTTCCAGAAAGGCTTGTAGAGAACAAATAAAGTGTCCGGTTTTAGAACACATGAAGTGTCCGGTCGTACAGTGGTCGTTTTCCGAGGCGACCGGGAGGCTGTATGGGCGTGGCGCGAAAGAGGCAGGAGAGGAGGATGGCGGTGTTCAACGACGCGTACACGATGTGGACGGAGAGCCGTCCGGCGCAGGCGCAGGCGGCGGAGGTGCTGGGGGTTTGCGAGCGGACGTTCCGGCGCTGGGTGGCGAGGCGCCGGGAAGAGGCGGAGGAGGATGGCGACATCGAAGCCCTGCGGGACCGGCGCCTCGAGCGCGCCTCGCACCGGGCGGCGCCGGTGGACGAGGTGTTGCGGATGGTGGACGAGTACCGGACCCGGTATTGCGGCTGGAACGTGCGGCACTACTACACGCGCTACCGCCGCGGTGGCGGGACGCGCAGCTACAACTGGGTGCGGACCAAGCTCCAGGCGGCGGGGGCGGTGCCGAAGGGCAGGGGCCGGGGCAAGCACCGCAAGCGCCGCGAGCCGTCGCCCCGCGCCGGGATGATGCCGCGCCAGGACGGCAGCACGCGCGAGTGGGTGCCCGGCGCGAGTTGGGATCTGATCGTGACGATGGACGACGCCACCAACGAGCACTACTCGATGTTCTTCTGCGAAGAGGAGGGCCTGTGGAGCAGTTTCCGGGGCATGCGGGAGGCGATCGAGGCCCGGGGCCTGTGCTGTTCCCTTTACACCGACCGGGGTTCGCACTACTGGTCCACCCCGGAGGCGGGCGGCAAGGTGGACAAGGACCGGTTGACGCAGTTCGGCCGCGCGATGGTCCGAGACCTGGGGATCGACATGATCCCGGCGTACTCGCCGGAGGCGCGGGGCCGTTCGGAGCGGGCGTTCCGCACGCACCAGGACCGGCTGGTCAAGGAGCTGGCGCTTGCGGGCGTGACGGGGATGGAGGCGGCGAACCGCTACCTGCGGGAAACCTACCTGCCGGCCTTCAACGCGGAGTTCGCCCGGCCGCCGCGGGAGGACCGCCCGGCGTTCGTGCCGCTGGGGGCGGACACGGACCTGGACGCGATCCTGTGCGAGCCGCGCGAGCGGACCGTGGGCCGGGACAACTGCGTCCAGTTCGGCGGGCTGGCGCTGCAGCTGCCTTCGCATCAACGCCGGCCCCACCACTTGAAGGCGAAGGTCAAAGTCCGGCGCCACATGGACGGCACGCTGTCGGTGTGGCACGGCCCCCGGCGGCTGGCGCGCTACGGCGCGGACGGACAACACCTTGGGGAGGGGCTGGCGGATGCGGCCTGAATCCGGCGACGCCGGCGCCGCGCTCCAGTCGCTCCGCTCCCTGCGCGCGGCGCCGGCGTCGAAACCCAAAACCGCTTCGGGAAAGCGGACAGTTAAAATGTTTTAAAACCGGACAGATTTATTTGTTTACAACAGAGTTTCCAGAAAGGCTGCGACCGGATCCATGCTCAGTGACCCCAGCCTCAAAAATCAAGCTGTTGCGCATTTCCCTCTGCGCTGGCGCCGCTGGCGAAATTCATTCGGCGATTGCCCTGCCGCCGGCGCAAAGGTCCTCGTACTTGAGCCGCCGGCCGACCATGTGCGCCGCGAGGTTTTCCATCTGCCTGATCGTGTCGCTGCCGCGGATGTTGGCGCGGGCCGCGAATTCGGTCACGTAGAGGTCGAGATGTTTTGGGCTCATTTTGTGGTAGGTGCCGTGGTAGCCGCGCTTGAGCAGCGACCAGAAGCCCTCTATGCCGTTGGTGTGCGCCTTCCCGTTGACGTATTCGCTCACGCTGTGCTTGACGGCCCGGTGCTTGCGCTTGAGGCCCAGATAGGCCCTGGCGTCGTCGGTGTAGACGGTGCTTTTCCTGGCGGTGTTTTCGTAGATGAAGCCCTTGAGCGTGTCGCCGTCGGTGTTTTGGACGACCCTCGCCCGAATCTGGCCGGTCTTGCGGTCTTTGATTCCGGCGATGGCGATTTTGCCATCGGCGCCGCGACCCGCGCCGGCCTTTTTGAGCGCCTTGCGCTTGGCGTTGCTCATGTTGGGCCGCTTGCCCCCGATGAACGTCTCGTCCATTTCCGACGGACCCATGAAGGCGGACCGCCCATCATCCGCCGCCCAAGCCTTGCGCAGCCGGTGGGCCAGATGCCAAGCCGACTTCTGGGTGATTTCGAGATCGCGGTGCAGCTTCATCGAGGAAACGCCTTTTATGTTGACCAGCATCAGGTAGATGGCGACCGCCCAAACCTGATAGTCGAGGTTCGAGGCTTCCATGACTGTTTTGGTCTTGACGCTGAACCGCTTGCGGCAGGTTTTTTCGCGGCAGCGGTAGGGCATGGTCTTGTGCGCCGCGCCGGTTTGGACGTCGGCGGAGTCGCAGTGCGGGCAGACAACGCCGGCGGGCCAGCGCCGCTCGGCGAACCACGCCTCGGCGGTTGCTGAATCGGGGAATTTGCGGAATATGGCGCGGAGGGAGATGCCTTTGCGGTGGGCTTTGCCTGGGCCTTTGCTCATGTGTTGTTTCCTCAAAGTGATGGAAACGATTTTACAGATTAGTGCCCAGGCATGTCAAGTGTTGGATGTTCAAAAATCACGGAAATTGGTGGGCGAAGGGTGTGCTCTACAACGCGCCGGAGTGAAACCCGCAAGTCATCGCGGTGCCCGGCCCCGTCTGGCCGTGTGCGGGTTGGTTTTGGGGGATGGTTCGCAAGGCTAGGGGAGTGGGTATATCTGGGTTTCGACGCACTGTTTCAGATAGTGCGCGGCCTGGTTCGCCTCAATGTTTTCGAGCCTGTCGATTTGTTCGCGGCAGCGCACTTCTTTCCATTGGTCAAATCCACTGCTTCCGAAGAAGAACAGGGCGAAGGCCCATGCGAGGAGGTTGAGGGTGCTTGCGAGCCGTCGAAGCGCGTCGGTCATTTTGGGGGAATGGATGCCGGCCGGTATGGGCCGGCACCTTTCGTGGCGGGATCGGGCGGAAGCCTATTCCTGGTTGAGGCCGAGGGTTTCGGCGAAGATTTGGTTGATGGTTTTCTCGTCAAGCTCTTCGCCCGGCGGAAGCGATTGCCGATAGTCGCTGAACACGACCATCATCGCGTAGATTTCCTCGGGCGTGAGAGCGTAGTGGTCTTCCATCTTCTGGTTGAGGGCAGTTATCAAATATGCTCCGATCGTAGTGACTGCCAGCGCGAAGCCAAGTATGACTGTGGCCAATCGGACATCGCTGATTCCAGCGAAAAAGTCTCGAATTTTATTCATTTGCAGCTCCTATGCCGATTTTATTGGATGGTGAATGTTATGCTTCTTGTTTGGCCGCTGCCGGTACAAGCTGGCGTGCCAACAATAGAATTGAATGTGGTTCGGTTGATTCTATCCAATATGTAGTCGCAAGCTTCCTCTGCTCTTAGCCCGGTAGGCAGGGTAACTGTATATACAATCGCGATATTGCCACCGGTACACGCCGGGTCATTTATGGTTTGTCCATAGACGTTGGTTGCGCCTGCGCCCGACCCAACCCCAGTTACACCGAAGAGCGCTGCGGCTGAAGGACACCGAGCAGTTGGGGTATTTCGTCCGTACATTGCCGAGTGCGAATCAGCCTTTGTCATAGCTGATGCGATTTCATTCACAGCGCCCTGATTTGTCGCAGTATCAGAAGCTCCGATGAACATGTTTATTGTCATTGCCGAGACCGCGGCGAAGACGCCGAGGCCGAGGACAACGTTTAGGAGGCTGATGCCGCGTTGCTTTCGGGGGTTTCGGGGTGTGGTTGGGTTTTTCATCGGATTGCTCCTGTTGTCAGATTTGGGTTATGCGTGTTTCTTGCTTGTCTGGTGTGGTGCCCAAGCCTTGGGCACTATAGTATGTAATCCCCTCGGGAAGCGCTGGCGGGGGCCTTGCGCTTCCTGGAACGGGGGTGGCTGTTATGTCGCGATTGGGTGGATTGTCTTCGGTTTCGCTGCTGCTGTTCGCGGCGGTGGCGCTGTGGGCCGTTTCCGGCCTGGCTGCCGAGGATGACACGCGCGGGATGGACTGGGTGGCGGAATTGCGGGCCCAGGAGGAGGCCCTGGCCGAAATCGAAGCCCGCGGCGGGCCATTCGACCCGATGCTGATCGAACCCCTGCAGGCGATGACCCGGCTGCTGGAGGAGCGGGGTGAGCATCAGCGCGTCGCCGAGCTGCAGCAGCGGCGGTTGGCGCTGATGCGGACCAATCTCGGCCTGGAAAGCCCGCGGCTGATCCCGCTGCTGCGCGAGATGGTGTTGACCGGAATCCGCATCGGCGCGGCCGAACAAGTCACCGATCATCTGCGATTGATTCGCCACCTCAGCGCCGCCGAGGACGACCCGGAGTCGCTGTTGCGGGCGATGGATTCGCTGGCCCACTGGCATTTGACCGGCGGCGCGGCGGACAGCAGCCAGCGCCGCGCGCGGGATTTCTTCAAAGCCCGGGAGTTGATCGAGGAAGCCGAAGACGTCGCCCTTGAACTCCACGGCGAGGACAATCCCGCCCTGGCGCCATGGCTGTACCGCGGCGCCATGAACCTGTACCAGCTCGTCGCTGTCATCAACACCAACGCGGGCCTGAGCGGGCCGGCGCTGCGCGAACTCGTGCGCCACGATGGCGGCATGAAGCTGCGCACTTCCGCCCGGGGCTTTTCCTTCAACCCCATCGGCGCGACCACGGTGACGCCGGTGGTCGAGCGCGGCGAACTCGTCGGCGAGCTGTATCTGCGCGAAGCCATGGGCAAGATCGACGATATCGGCGAGATTTTCGCTAGTGCGGACAACCCCGAAGCCGAGGCCATGGCGCTCATCTACCGCGCCGATTTCCAGCTGCTGCTCGGCCGCGGCACGGCCTTCGGCCAATATCGCGACGCCATCGGACTGCTGCGGGAGGCGGGCATCGCCGAAGACCGCATCGAACACTTCTTCAGCCGCCCGCAACCGCTGCCGGCCGACCGCTTCCACGCCACGCTCGAGGCGGCCATTGCCGACCATGAAGCCGCGCTCGCCGCTTGGCGCCCGCAGGCCGGAGACGCCATCCATGTGCCGCCGTTCGCGGCTTGGGACCAATCCGCCCCCAACATGCGCGCGCCGCTTTCCGCCAACGCCTTCTGGGAGTTGCCGCCGAACCATCACGCGATCGAGCTCGAATTCAACATCAGCAGCCGCGGCGGCGTCTCCTCGGTGGAAATCATCGCCGCCGAACCCGACGACCGCAGGTCCCGCCGCCTTGCCCGGGACGCCGCGCGCCAACTCCGCTTCCGCCCGCCACTCGAAGAAGGCCGCGGCCAGCGCCTGCGCGATGTGCGGATGCAATTCCTGCTCCCGCGCCGGGAGGATTGATGGCGGCCCCTGCAACGATTCGTGTAACAATTCATTGCTGGACTCGCGGACCATCGGCCCTATAGTTGGGGGTTGGATGGCGATGCAACCGGAATCGGGGTTCCATGCGTACTTTCAGGGTGGAAACTGCGGCCAAGGCGCTTGAGACATGAGACGGGTTTTGATGCCGGCGGGGATACTGGCGGGCTGTGTGCTGCTGGCGGTATGGCTCGTGCGCAATCCGAGCCAGCTTGACGAGGCTTCCCCCGAGATCATTCCCGTGGCGGTGCGGGTGATCGAGGTCGCCGCCGAGCCGGTGCGCTTGTTCGTCGAATCCCAGGGCAAGGTGCAGGCCGCGCGCACGGTGAATCTGTCAACGCCGGTGGCGGGAACCGTAGATTGGATCTCGCCCAAGCTCGAAGCCGGAGGCTACGCCGCTGCGGGCGAGCCTCTGCTGCGGCTCGAATCCAGCGACTACGAAATCGCCCTGGCCCGCAGCGAGGCGGCGCTTGAGCAGGCGCTCGCCGAGGAGGCCCACGCCCGCGCCGAATTCGAGCGCCTGCGCGAACTCGGCGGGCGCCGCCTCGCCAGCGAATCCCAGATCCAGAACGCCGAGCGCCTCGCCAATGTCACCGCCGCCCGCATCAGCGAAATCGAAACCCAGCTCAGGCAGGCCAGGCTCGATTTAGAGCGCACCGAGCTGGCCGCGCCATTCGACGCGGTGGTCCAATCGCGGCGGGTCGAACTCGGCCAGTACGCCAACCGCGCCGAGAACGTGGCCGTGCTCTATGGCGCCAACGAGGTCGAAGTGCGGCTGCCGCTGGCGATCCGCCAACTCGGCTATCTCGACGTGCCGCTCGATTTCCGCGGCGAACTCGAGCGCGAAGCCGCGCCCGCGGTGCGGCTCGAGGGCATGTACGGCGGCAAGCGGCACTTCTGGACCGGCCGCCTCGTGCGCACCGAAGCCGCCATCGACCCGGACAGCAACAGCGTGCAGGCGATTGTCCGCGTCACCCAGCCCGGCGCCCAACCCGGAGACCAAGTAGCCGGGAATTCAAAAGAGAGCACCAAAGACACCATTCCCCTGCCAATCGGCCTGTTCGTCGAAGCCGCAATCAGCGGCCGCGAAATCGACGACATCATCGCCCTGCCCAGGGCGGTGATCCGCAACAACAACCAGGTGCTCGTCGTCGATGCCGAAAACAAGATGCGCTACCGCGAGGTGGAGATTTTCCGCTTCGAGGAAGAGCGCGTGCTGATCAGCGGCGGCCTGCGGCCGGGGGAGATCGTTTGCGTTTCACCGATCCAGGCGGTGGTTGACGGCATGTCCGTCCAGCCCGTGCGGGAAATCATTCAGGGGTAAATCGTGCGCGCGCCCATCAGTTGGTTTGTCAACAATCCCGTCGCCTCCAACCTGTTGATGTGGATCTTCCTCGCCGGCGGCGTGATCGCCTATTTCAACCTGAACCAGGAAGAATTCCCCGACATCGACATCGGCATCATCCAAGTCAGCGTGCCCTACCTCGGCGCCACCCCGGAGGAGTCGGAAACCGGCGTCTGCCTGCGCATCGAAGAAGCCCTCGAAGGCGCCGAAGGCATCCAGCGGCTGACCACCACGGCTAGGGAAGGGGGCTGCGACGCCACCGTGGAACTCATGGGCGATGCTGATCTCAACCGTTCGCTGAACGATGTCAAGGCCAAGGTTGACGCGATCACCACTTTCCCGGCCGAAACCGAAAAACCCATCGTGCGCGCGTTCAGCAGCAGCGGCAACGTGATGACCATCGCCCTGGTTTCGGATGGCGACGACCACTTTCTCAAGCAGGTTGCCGAAGACGTCCGCGACGACCTCGTCGACCTCAGCGAGATTTCCACCGTCAACATCGAATACCTGCGGCCGCTGGAGATTTCCATCGAAGTTCCCGAATACACCCTGCGCCAGTACGGCCTCACCCTCGATCAGGTTTCCCGGGCCATCTCCCAGGCCTCCCTCGACCTGCCGGGCGGCACCATCCGCGCCGATTCCGGCGAGATCATGCTGCGCACCAAGGGGCAGGTTTACCGCGGCGAGGAGTACCGCGACATCGTGATCCGCTCCTTTCCCGACGGCAGCCAGTTGCGCCTTGGCGACATCGCCACGGTCCGCGACGATTTCGAGGAAGGCTATCTCGACGCCCGGGTCAACGGCGAGAACGCCGCCGTCATCGACGTGCTGCGAGTCGGCGAGGAGGACATCGTCCGCGCGGCGCGGCAGGTGCGCGGCTGGATGGAGGAGAACATCGACCAGTTGCCCCAAGGCGTGCGGCTCGAGGTGTTGATGGATTCGGCCGTGGCGACCCAGGACCGGATCGTCACCGTGGCCCGCAACGCCTACACCGGCCTGATGCTCGTGCTGCTGCTGCTCGCGCTGTTCCTGCGCTTCAAGGTCGCGATCTGGGTCGCCGCCGGCATTCCGATCGCGATCGCCGGCGCCCTGGCGCTGTTTCCCGCCGCCGACATGACGATCAGCTCGCTGTCGGTAATGGGCTTCATTCTCGTGCTCGGCATCGTCGTGGACGACGCCATCGTCGTCGGGGAGAGAATCTACTCCTTTGAAAAACGCGGCTTCAGCAAGGAGGAAGCCGCCATAGAAGGCACGCTGGAAGTCTCGGTGCCGGTGATTTTCGGCGTGCTGACCACCATCGCCGCATTCTTGCCGATTCTGCTGCTCGGCGGGCAAATGGGCTCGTTCTTCAACGCCATCGGCGGCGTGGTGGTTTTCTGCCTGTTCGCGAGTTTGGTTGAGTCGCAGCTCATTCTTCCCGGCCACATCGCCCACCGCAAGACCGAGGGATATTTTGGCCAAAACAGCTTTTTCGTCCACAAATGGCAGGCCTTCCAGGGCCGGATCGCCGACGCGCTGGAGTATTTCGCCGAGCACGGCTACCGCCGCGCGCTGAAGCGGGTGCTTGAATTCCGCTATGTGGCCTGGGCGGTCGCCACCGGCGTCATCATGATCACCCTGGCGCTGGTGTTCAGCGGCCGGGTCATTTTCCAGTTCATGCCCGCGGTGGAGGGCGACATCCTCTACGCCACCGTCGAAATGCCACCCGGCGTGCCGGTGGAGGTGACCGAAGCCGCCATCGGCCGGGTCGAGGCGGCGGCGCTGGAAATCGCCGGGGAAGTCGAAGCCGAGCTCGACGCCCTGCAGGAGGCCGGCGCCGCGCCGCGCTCCACCGAACGCGCGGTGAACAGCGTGGTGACCATCATCGGCGCCCGGGCGCCCCGGGGCGGACCGGGTGGCGGCGGCCGCGGGGTTGGCGCGAGCAACACCGCCGAAGTCGTGATGTATCTGGCGCCGTTCGCCGCCCGGGGCCAGATCCGCTCCGAGGGCATCCGCGACCGCTGGCGCGAGCGGGCGGGGACGATTCCCGACGCGCTGGAACAGACCTTTGTTTCCGATGTGTTCTCCGCGGGCGACGCGCTCAACTTCCGCCTCGAAGGCCGCAACGAGGAAACGCTGAAGATCGCCGCCAACCAGTTGAAGGAGGAACTCGCCAAGTATCCCGGCGTGTTCGACATCACCGATTCCTTCCGCGCCGGCAAACAGGAAGTCCAGATCAGCCTGCTCGAGCGCGGCAAGACCCTCGGCTTGACGCTCAACGATCTCGCCACCCAGGTGCGGCAGGCCTTCTATGGCGCCCAATCCCAGCGCATCCAGCGCGGAACCGACGACATCCGCGTGATGGTGCGCTACCCGGAAGCGGACCGGCGCTCGCTCGGCAATCTCGAGTCGCTGATGATCCGCACGCCTTCCGGGGCCGAGGTGCCGTTTCTCAGCGTCGCCGATTTCACCCTCGGCAACAGCTACTCGTTCATCAACCGCCAGGATGGCCGGCGCATCATCACCGTCCGCGCCGATGTTGACCGCACCGTGGTGACGCCGGATGAAATCCGCCGCGAAATGGGCGCGCTTTTCGCCCAGACTTGGCAGCGCGAACTCGATGTGGAAATGGTGCTCGGCGGCGAGGGCGAGCGGCAGCTTGAATCGATCAACCAGATCATCAATCTCGTGCCGCTGGCGCTGCTGATCATCTTCAGCCTGCTGGCGATCCCGCTCAAATCCTACACCCAGCCCCTGGTCATCATGAGCGTGATTCCCTTCGGCGCCATCGGCGCGATTTGCGGGCACTACATCATGGGCACCGATCTGGTGTTCTTCTCGCTGCTCGGCATCATCGCCCTCAGCGGCGTGGTGGTGAACGCGAGCCTCGTGCTCGTCGTCACCGTCAACCGCCTGCGCGCCGAGGGCATGGGCATGGTGAACGCAGTCGCCAAAGCCGGCGAACTGCGCTTCCGTCCGATCCTGCTGACTTCGATCACCACCTTCATGGGCCTCATGCCGCTGATTTTCTCGGGCAACCCCGCCACCTTCTTCATCGTCCCCATGGCGATCTCGCTGGCCTTCGGCATCCTCTTCGCCACGGTGATCACCCTGTTCCTCGTGCCGAGCCTGTACCTGATCCTCCACGACCTCATCGGCCACACCGACACCAAGGAAGAGCGGCGGCTGGCGTACCAGAGTTGATCGGGCGGGAATCGAAAAACCGCGGCGGTTTCCGCGCCGGCAAAACAGGTCTCGCGGCGGCAGCTCAATACTCTTCCAGCAGCTTGCCGAAGCCCCGCAATTGATCTTTGATGCCGAATTGCCGCAGGGCGTGCCAGTAGGTTGCGGCATTGATGGCGATGATGGGTTTTTGCATTTCGCGCTCGAGTTCGGCGGCGAGCTCGAGCATGCACAGGTTGGTGCCCACCTGCACGAAGGCGTCCACATCGTCCCCGTCGAGGTCCGCGACGATCTGCCGCAGGGTTTCGCCCGGAACCTCGGCGATGGCGGTCCAGCTTGGGCAGCGCAGGCAGACATCGCGCACCGTTTGATAGCCGTAATCGGCGAAAAACTTCATCACTTCGCGGTTGGCCGCCGGAAAGTAGGGGGAAATCACCACGATCCGCTTGATGCCGCCGTAGGTTTTCATGGCGGCGGCGCAGGATTCGGAACCGATGCTCAGCCGCAGCCCGCTCTCCCGCTCGATGTTTTCCCGCCATTTTCTGGCGCCCTCGGCGCCATCGTAGAAGGTGACCGCGGACATGCCCATGACCAGATAGTCCGGCGAGCAGGTGAGCACGCCCCGAACCGCGTCGAGGGTGTTGGCGGAAATCAGCATGGTTCCGGCGATGAAGGTCTCGTCGGAGACGGCGTTGGCGTTTTCGATGATGATGCGGCTGTAATGGTTGGTTACGCCGGGCACCCGCAAATCATCGAATTCAGGCTGGACGATGGTGTTGGTTGAAGGGCCAAGCACACCGAACTTGGCCCGCCAACCCAGAACGTCGGTCATGATTCCGCGTCCTCCGCTTCCCTATTGGTAGTAGGGGTTTTTCCACGCCCCGATCGAGCGCGAGCGCACTGGCTGGATCAATTCCGGGGGCTCCGACAGCGGGAATCCCTCGCCCCAGTTCACCGGGTCGCCTTTCAGCTCGATGCTGGCGTTTTCGGTGTACCAGTCCACGAGGTCGCCGTCGCAGCGGAGAATCCAGGTGCAGCCGTCTTTTTCGCCGGCGGTGAAGTCGCCGTGGCGCACACCCGCGGGGCGGAAGAAGTACTGGCCCTTGGTCATGGTGCCGAAGTTGTAGTCGAACTCGCCGTCGAGGCAATACGCTTCCTCGTATACCGGATGGTGCGCCAGCGGATGCTCGCGCCAGCCCGGCTTGGCCTTGATCAGCCGGGTGTAGAAACCGTTGGCCGGGTCGCGATAGAGCAATTTGATGAAAAGTCCCGGCACCGGGGTGCCGCCGCGCTCGAAGTTCATCGGGCTCCCGTTCTCCGGGTCCACCACGTCGTACCATTCCATGGCCTCGGAATCGCAAATCACCAGTTCGGCGTTTGGGTCGACGCCGGCGCCGTCGCGGCTGGTGGGGGTGAAGCCCCAATCGCTGTACTCGCGGAACAGCAGGATCTGGGTGCCCTTGGCGGCCCTGGTCTCGGGCGTCCAGGCGCCCCGGGTCGCGCACCAATACCCGCCCTTGCCGAGTTTGGTGTCGCCGATTTGAATCTCGCCTTCCAGCACGAACCATTCGGTTTGCGCGGAGTGCAGGCCACCAGCCCGCCGCCAGTCGGTGAGAAACTCCACTTTCAGCGAAGCGGCGCCGTTTTCCTCGTCGTAGCAGAGGTTGCGCTGCCGCGCCTCCCCCTCGGCGTGGGGCAGCTCGGCGACATGCCACAGCAAATCCACTTCGTCGATCAGTTCCACATGCGGTCTCATTGGTGCGCCCTCCCGGGTAGAAATCAGTGTTGGCGCTTATCCTACCGGTGACTTTTTATGAATAATAGTATTTAATATTTACGATATTCGTTTATCTTCATAGTTACATAACGACTGTGCCAAGAGGGGGTTTGAAGCATGATGGACACCAGACTGCTGGCGAAACTCGGCACGCTGCGGCAACTGCAAATCTTCATGAAAGTGGCGGAAACCCGCAGCATCGCCCGGGCCGCGGAAGCGCTCCACCTGAGCCATTCGGCGGTGTCGGTGCAGATCCGCAAACTCGCCGAGGCCGTGGGGCTGCCGCTGCACGAAGTCATCGGCAGGCAACTCCACCTCACCGAGGCCGGGCGCGAGGTGCTCGCCAGCGGCCGGGAGCTGTTCGAGGTGATCGCCCGGCTCGACGGCAGGCTCAACAATCTCAAGGGGCTCACCGCCGGTTCGCTGAGCATCGCCGTGGTCACCACCGCCAAGTACTTCCTGCCGCGGATTCTCGGGCCGTTTTGCCAGTTGTATCCCGATATCGACGTGGCCTTCATGGTTGGCAACCGGGCCCAGATCATCGAGCGGCTGAATGGCAACCGGGACGATTTCTACATCTTCAGCGACCCGCCCGAAGACCTCGACATCCACAGCCAGCCGTTCCTGCCCAACCCGCTCGCGGTGGTCGCCTCGGCCAAGAACCCGCTGAACCGGCGCGAGCGGCTCGATTGGGCCGATTTGCGGGGGCAGAAGTTCCTCCTGCGCGAGGCTGGTTCGGGCACCCAGATCACGATTCAAAAACACCTGCGCGAGAATGGCCTCGAACTCGGCAAAACCATGGTGATCGAGAGCAACGAGGCGATCAAGTACGCGGTGATGGCCGGCATGGGCATCACCATCCTGTCGGCCTATGTGCTCGCCAACGCCAGCGAGGATGGGCTCGCGCAACTGCGGGTGAAGGGATTCCCGATCATGTCCCATTGGCATGTGGTGCATCTGAAGTCGAAGAAGCTGTCGCTCATCGCCGAGCGCTTTCTCGATTTCATCCTCAACCGCAGCCGCGAGTTTCTGCCGATGGAGCATATCGAACAGCAGGTCGAGCGCGCCCTGGCCCGGGCTTGAATCGACTTTGCCGTCTCACATCCCTTGGATGGATGGCGCGGGAACGGTTTGATAGAGCAGGGCGCGTTTGCGCAGGAAGCGGCCCATTCCCGCCGGGCCCATGCGCGAGCCGCCCAGGCCGGAGAGGCGGAAGGAGTTTTTCTCGACATCGTTGGCGCCGGCGGTGAGGCTCGCGTCGTTGATGCTCACGCCGCCGACCTCGAGCCGCGCGGCGATGGCTTCGGCTTCCTCCCGGGAGTCGGCGAAGACCGCGGCGGAAAGGCCGTAGTCGGAATCGTTGGCCGCGGCGACCGCCTCGTCGATGGAATCATAGGGCGAGACTGTGATCACCGGCCCGAAGGTCTCCTCGCGCATGATGAGCATGTCGCCGCTGACTTCGCTCAACACCGTGGGGCGGCACCAGTCGCCGCCGCCGTGATGCTCGATTTCGCCGCCGCAATGCACCCGCGCGCCGCGGGAGCGGGCGTCGTCGAGATGCCGGCGGATTGTCGCGGCTTGGCCGGCGAAGATCAGCGGGCCGAGTTCCCCGGCGTCGATGTCGCCATCGTTGAGGCGGATGTCCGCGGCGGCCGCCACCAGCGCGGCGAGAAAATCGTCGTAAACCCTCCGGGCCACATAGGCGCGCTCGAGCGACTGGCAGGCCTGGCCGGTGGCGCCGAAGGCGCTGCGGGCGATGGCGCGCACGGCGTTTTGCAAGTCCGCGCCCGCGGTGACAATGGCCGGGTCCTTGCCGCCGAGTTCGAGAAAAGCCGGAATGAAGCGCCGCGCCGCCTGCACGGCCACCTTGCGCCCGGTGGCGACACTGCCGGTGAAGCAGACCGCGTCGACTTCATCAACGAGCGCCGCGCCGGCCGCGCCATCGCCGGTAATGAAGCCGAACACCGCGCGCAGTTCCGGCACCGCGGCGATGCTCTCGGCCAGCGGCGCCACAAAACGCGAAGTCACCTCGCTCGGTTTGACGATCACCGCGCAGCCGGCGAGCAGCGCGGGTATCGCGTCGAGCGCCGACAGCGCCAGCGGAAAGTTCCATGGGCTGATGACGCCAACGAGCGGATAGGGCGCCTTGACCTGGCGCCAATCGACCGTGGGCGCCATCTCCGACTGGCCCGTCTCCCCCGTTAGTATCCCGGGCGCGCGCTCAAGCCAGTAATCGATCAGATTGATTGGTTTTTGCACTTCAAAACGGGAAATCAGCCGCCGGCCGGTATCGGCGGTCAAGGCTTCGGTGATCGCCCCGCCGCGGCGCTCGATTTCCCCGCGCCAGGCGAGCAGCGCCTCGCGGCGGTGGGAAAAGCCTTTGCTTCGCCATTCGCCTTGGGCGCGCCGCAACTCGCCGGCGAGTTCGCCGATCGCCGCGGGCGGCCAGTTCTCGATTTCGCCATCGACGCGGCCGCTTCGCGGGTTCCGGGTCGGGATGGTGTTCATGCGGCGCGGTAACCGATGGGAAGCCCGGCATTGGCGGTGAAACCGAACAACTCGACTTCCGGCAATGCCGCTTGGACGAGCTCGCGCACTTCGATCAGCGCGGCGAGGTCGATGCCGGTGGAAAGGCCCATGGATTCGAGCAGGAACACCAAGTCCTCGGTGACGATGTTGCCACTCGCCCCCGGCGCGAAGGGGCAGCCGCCAATGCCGCCGAGCGAGGCGTCGAGGGTGGTGATGCCCAGCTCGACCGCCATCAGCGCGTTCGCCAGCCCCTGGCCCCGGGTGTTGTGCAGATGCACGCCGCTGAGCTGGTCCTTGCCGCATTCGCGCCAGATGCCGCGCACCAGCCGCTTGAGCTGCCCCGGATTGCCATAGCCGGTGGTGTCGGAAAGGCCAACCTCGTCGACGCCGAGGCCGATGATCCGCTCGGCGCAAGCAAGCACCCGGCCCTCGGGCACTGGGCCTTCGAGTGTGCAGCCGAAGGCGGTGGATAGGCTGACCTCGAACCGGGGCCGCCGATTTTCCGGCAATTCGTCGAGGAACGCGACGCAGGCCGCGATTTCCTCCATCACCTGGGCGTGGGTCCGGTTCAGATTCTTCAGCGAATGGGTTTCGCTCATCGAGAATGGCAGCGTCACCTTGTGGGCGCCATTGGCCGCCGCGTCCCTGAGCCCGCGCAGATTCGGCGCCAGCGCGGCGACGCACAGGCCCTCGAGCCCGGCGGCGTAGCGCACGACTTCCGCCGTGTCGGCCAACTGCGGCAGCAGCCGGGGGGGAACGAAGGAGCCCACCTCCATCTCGCGGCAACCCGCCGCATGCTGCGCTGCGATCCACGCCTTCTTATCCGCGGTGGGCATCACCGGGGCGATGCTTTGCAGGCCGTCCCGCAACCCGACTTCGCTGATGAGCACGTCAATTTTCATTGGCTTTTGGCTGCTTTCTCTCAAACTGCTCTCAAATAGACTATTGTTATAACAACATGACAAATATAACATTGACAGCCTACGGATGGAATCGCTCACCAGCAATTCTCCATGTTTGGCACTGAGGGAGCGCGGCGGTGGCTGAAAGGGTGAGGGCCGGTCGGCGAAGCCGATCAAAAGCAACGCTTTTGAAGGACCGAACGGCTTGCCATGGATGGCAAGACTGGGGCTGGTCGAAGCCGGAAATGCAGCGCCAAGGAAGGCAAGCACCAGTCCGCAAAGGATTGAGTTACCGACGGAAAGCGACCGGAGCTCAACAAAGATGCAGCAAAGCGCCGATGAATTGCCCTTGGCGGGCATTCGCGTCATCGAATTCACCCACATGGTCATGGGGCCCTCCGCGGGCATGATCCTCGCGGACCTTGGCGCCGAAGTCATCAAGATCGAACCGCTCGGCGGCGACAAGACCCGCCGCCTGCAAGGCTCCGGCGCGGGCTACTTTCCCATGTACAACCGCAACAAGAAAAGCATCTGCATCGACCTGAAGAGCGAACGCGGGCGCGAAGTCGCCGGGCGCCTCGTTTCCGGCGCCGACATCCTCATCGAGAATTTCCGCCCCGGGGCCATGGAGCGGCTCGGCTTCGGCTGGGAAGCGATGCGTGAAGCCAATCCCGGCCTGATCTATTGCTCGCTGAAGGGCTTCCTCTCCGGCCCTTTCGCCCATCGCACCGCGCTCGATGAAGTCGCCCAGATGATGGGCGGGCTCGCCTACATGACCGGACTCCCCGACCGGCCGATGCGGGCCGGCGCCTCGGTGATCGATGTCGCCGGCGGCATGTTCGGCGTTATCGCCGCCCTCGCCGCCCTTGAGCGGCGGCGCCGCAGCGGCCGCGGCGAACTCGTCACCGGCTCGCTGTTTGAAACCACCGCCTTTTTCGTCGGCCAGCACATGGCCCAGCAGGCGGTCACCGGCGAGGCCGCGCTGCCGATGTCGATCCGCCGCTCGGCGTGGGCGATCTACGACATTTTCCAGTGCCGGGAGGGCGAGAAGATCTTCGTCGGCGTGGTCAGCGACACCCAGTGGCGCGGCTTCTGCGAAGAATTCGATCTCGCCGATTTTGCCGCCGACGAATCCCTGGCGCAAAACAACGACCGGGTCCGCCAGCGCGACCGCATCCTGCCCGCGGTCGAGCGGATGTTCGCCGCTCTGGACCGGGACGAGATGCTCGCGCGGCTCGAGCGCTGCGGGGTAGCCTTCGCCCTGGTCAACAAACCCGCGGACCTGTTCGACGATCCCCATTTGAACGCCGGTGGCGGCCTGCTGCCGGTGCGCCTGCGCGACGGCGAACGCGCCGGCTCCAGCACCCGCCTGCCAGCCCTGCCCATCGAATGGGGGGGCGCGCGCTTCGGCATCCGCCACGAGCTTCCGGCCGCCGGCGAAAATTGCCGCGAAATCCTCGCCGCCGCCGGCATTTCGGAGCGGGAAGCCGCCGAACTCGAACGCCTCGGCCTAGTGCGCGGGCAGCCAGAAAGAGGCAATAATGCGGAATGACCGATAAGGCCGGGAACTTGCACGATTTTCCGCGGCAAGAGAGGAAAACCATGCTTGCACAATCGACGACAGCAACACCAAAACGCGCGCGGCTGGCGCTGAACGCGGTGTTTATTGGCGCCCTGAGCCTGCTCGCCGGCTGCGATTCCCAAGCCGTCGACGAGGCGGAAGCCAGCGCCGGAAACGTCCGCATGATCGGCGAGGGCGCCAGCTTCCGCAGCATCAACGGCATTCTCTTTGGGCCCGATGGCGATCTCCACCTCACCTCCGTGCTGACGCCGGCGGTGGCGCGGATCGACCCCGAAAGCGGCGAAATCCTCGACAGCCAAGGCTTCGACGAAGGCGCGAAATCCCCCGATGATCTGGCCTTCGGCCCCGATGGTTCGATCTACTGGACCAATATCAGCCACGGCGATGTGATGATGCGCACGCCCGCCGGCGAAACCCGGGCCGTTGCCTCGCCCGGGATCGGCGTCAACCCGATCACCTTCTCCGACGACGGCAGGCTGTTCGTCTCCCAGTGTTTCATGGACACCAACCTGTTCGAGCTCGACCCCGCGGGTGGGGAGGCGCCGCGGGTGATCCGCGACGATCTCGGGCCCGGCTGCGGCCTCAACGGCATGGACTGGGGTTCGGCGGATGGCAGGCTCTACGGTCCGCGCTGGTTCAACGGCGAAGTCGTCCGCGTCGATGTCGACAGCGGCGAGATGGAAACGGTCGCCAGCGGCTTCGGGGTTCCCGCCGCGGTCAAGTTCAACAGCGAAGGCGTGTTGCATGTGCTCGACTCGCTGCGCGGCGAGGTCGTGCGCATCGGCGCGGATGGCGCCAGGGAAGTTGTCGGCCGCGTCGGGGCCGGGCTCGACAACTTGGCCTTCGACGCCGCCGACCGTCTTTACGTCTCAAGCTTCACCGACAGCTTCATCGTCGAGGTTCTCTCGCCCGATGAGAACCGCGTCGTGCTCGGTGGCGGCTTGAGCATGCCCGGCGGCCTCGCGCTCATCGGCGGCGGCGATTCGGCCCGGCTGGTGGTCGCGGACTTCTTCGCCCTGCGCCAGCTTGACCCGGCAAGCGGCGAAGAATTGGGCGCGGTGCGCGATGTGATCGGCTTTTCGGACCTCGGCACGTCGATGTCGGTCCATGCCGCGAGCGGCGGGAATGTAATCCTTTCAAGCTGGTTCGACAACGCCGTCCGCATCTGGGACCCGGCCGCGGACGCGCTGGTCCAGGCTTTCACCAGCTTGGCGGCGCCTATCGACGCGATCGAGTTCGGCGGCGGAATCGCCGTCAGCCAGTGGGGAGCGGGCGATGTGATCTCCTTTTCGCCAGACAATCCCGAAGAGAAGCGGGTGCTGGCCGGGGGCCTTTCGGGTCCGGCGGGACTGGCCGCGGTGGACGGTGTTCTTTACGTCGCCGACAACCTCGCGGGCGCTTTGCTCCGCATCGGCGGGGGCGGCGTCGAGACGGTCGCGGAGGGTCTCGACCAACCGGAGGGCCTCGCCGCCGCCAACGGCTCGATCTACGTCGTCGAGGCCGGCGCCGGCCGCGTGACCGCGGTGGACATCGCCAGCGGCGAGACGCGGACAGTCGCCGACAACCTCGCCTTGCAAGTGCCACCCGGCGGCGCCTTCCCGAACACGATGCTGTTCAACGGCATCGCCACCAACGGCGAAACCGCCTGGGTAGCCGGCGACGCCGCCAACACGGTCTACGTTATCGAGTTGGACTGAGTGCTTTTCGCCGAGTAAGTGGCTTCGAGCCGTCGCCGTCGGGCTGGCGTGAATGCAGCGGACGCTGTGAATACATCCTTGTACGCTTCGGGCTCGGCTTCCTGCCTCGCACGCCCGCTGTATTCACGCCAGCCCGACGGCGACTCACGCCGAGGTGGCACGAACTACAGCACTGTTCCTTGAAAAGGAGGGGAGTCGGGAAGGGCGCGCAGGCGAGGCCAACTCTCCCCCTGCCAAGGGGGAGTGCCGCGGAGCGGCGAGGGGGTTCCGGTCGAAGCCCCTTACGAATCGTTTTCCACCTCGTACACCCAGGGCCTGCGCCGCCGGTCCTGGTCTTCAAACGCGGTTATCGCGGCCTCCATGCGCAGGGTGGCGGCGATGCTGTCGAGGCCGTCGAGCAGGAGGCTGCGGCGCGTGGCTTCGATCTGGAAATGGGTCTCCTCCCCCTCCCGCCAGTGGATGCGTTGCGCCGCGAGGTCGATTTCGAGCGGGTTGCCGCGGGGATTGGCCCCGGTCCATTCGGCGAGGCGCGCGATCGCCTCCTCCGCCAGCTCGATGGCCAGGACGCCGTTCAACGCGCAGTTGTTGAAGAAGATGCCGCCGAAAGAGGGCGCCAGGATCGCCCTGAAGCCGAAGTCCTTCAGCGCCCACACGGCGTGTTCCCGGGACGAGCCGCAGCCGAAATTGTCTCCCGAGAGCAGAATGCTGGCATTGTCGTAAGGCGTTTGGTTCAGAATGAATCCGGGTTCCGGCTCGCGGCTTCGCTCGCGGCGGTAGCGCCAGCCGGCGAACAGCGCCTCCCCCAGCCCCTCCTTGGAAACCCGCCGTATCTCCCGGGAGGGAATGATCGCGTCGGTATCGATGTTCGGCCGCAGCAGGGGCGCCGCGATGCCGCGGTGGAAAACCTGTTTGCGGGTGCCCGTCACGATGCTTCCGCGGCGCTGATATAGCCCCGGCAAGCCGAGGCCGCCACAGTGGGTGGACTCGCGAGGTGGGTGCGCGCGCCGGGCCCTTGGCGGCCCTGGAAATTGCGGTTGGTCGAGGAAATCACCCGCTGGCCGCCGAAGGATTCGCCGCCGGCGTGGAAGCAGAGCGAACAGCCGGCTTCGCGCCATTCGAATCCCGCCGCGCGGAAAACCTCGTCGAGCCCCTCGGCCTCCGCCCGCCGTTTTACCGCGCTCGATCCGGGCACGCACAGGGCCCGCACCCAGGGGGCGACTTTCTTGCCGCGCAAGTGCTTCGCGGCCTCGCGCAGATCTTCGAGGCGATTGTTGGTGCAGGAGCCGATAAAAGCCGCGTCGATGCGAACCGAACGCATCGACGTGCCGGGTTCGAGGTCCATATAGGCCAGCGCCTGCCGCGCGGCGAGGGATTGTTGCGGATCGTCGAACGCTGCCGGTTCGGGCACGACGCCATCGATGCCGACCAGTTGTTCCGGGTTGGTGCCCCAAGTGACCGAAGGCGCGATGCGGGCGCAGTCGATTTCGAGTTCGCGGTCGAATTCGGCGCCCGCGTCGCTGCGCAATTCGCGCCAATGGGCTTCGGCGGGTTCCGCCAGCGCCCCCCCGGGGGCGAAGGGAGTGTCTCGGACATAGGCGACCGCGCATTCATCGGGGGCGATCATGCCGGTGAATGCGCCCATCTCCACAGCCATATTGCAAATCGTGAAACGTCCATCCATGCCCAGGGCGCTGATCGCCGGCCCGGAAAATTCGACCGCGAAGCCCCTTCCGGCGCGGCTGCCATACCGGGCGATCAGGTGCAGGATCATGTCCTTGGCGGTCACTCCGGGGGCGGTTGCGCCAAGAAAATTCACCCGCATCGCGTGTGGCCTGCGCACCCGCAGCGTGCTCGTGGCCATTGCGTGTTCGGCTTCGGTGGAGCCGATGCCCCAGGCGAGGGCGCCGAGGGCGCCGAGGGTGCAGGTATGGCTGTCCGGGCAGACCGCGCTCATCCCCGGCAGAACGATGCCGTTTTCGGCGGCGACGACATGGGCGATGCCTTGGCGGGGGTCATTGATGTCGAACAGGTGGATGCCGGCTTTTTTGGCGCTGTGCCGGGTTGCCTCGATGAATTCGCGGCCATTTGGCACGAGTGAGATATCCCCCCGTCCCGGCCTGGTGTCGACAATGTGATCAATGACGCAAAACACGCGCCGGGGGGCGCGCGCGTCCCGTCCCGCCTGTTCGAGGCCCCGCAGCGCGATGCTGCCCATGCGCTCGTGCAGAAAAATCCGGTCGATATGGATGAGGCTGTGGCCACCGCCGAGATCGGCGGCTTCATGCAGATTCCAAAGTTTGTCGAATAGTGTCGCGGGCATTGTATTCGTGGCTTCGATCCGCCGCCGCCGGGTGGCGGGGAGTGCTGCGGACGCCGCGAATACATCCCTGTAGGCTTCGGGCTCGGCTTCCTGCCTCGCACGCCCGCCGCACTCCCCGCCACCCGGCGGCGACTCACATAGTGCTAGACCGACAATCCATCATTCCGTGCGAAGCGAAGCATCTCTTTGTTCGGGCGCCGGTCGCTTACCGGTGGTGACGGATCGAAGCCACGGTCACAAATCGTCCGCGGTCATGCCGACTTGCAGCCAGCCCAGGTTGATGCCGATTCTGCCGGCTCCCGGATTGGCCCAGGAATAGGCGACGGTCTCCCCGGTTGCCGAATCGAGGATGCCGAGCTTGAGCACCGCGACGCGGGTGTTCTGGTAGGTCAGGCGCGCGAGTTCGACGCTGTAACCGGTCGCGTCCCCCCCGGCGGTGACCAGCGGCACGATCTGTCCTTCGTTGTGCAGGCGCAGGTCGGGCACTAGCAGCATTTCACCGGGATTGTCCGAATCGGGGGTGAAAGCGCCGCGCTCGATGGCGCCCCAGCCGCCAAACTGCCGCACCTTGCGGTTGCGGTGCGGCTCGTCCCGGCCGAAAAGCTGGTTGCCGTCCTCGTCATAGGCCTTGTCGCCGATCCAGATTTCGTCCGCGGTCAGGCGCAGGGTGTCGGTGATGTAGATGTTTTGACCCATGTTCTCGGAGTAGTAGAAACAAGCACCCTCGTCCATTTCGCCGACATAGTGATCGTCCTCGAAGCGCCAGTAGACATTGCAGCCGGGCACATTGCGCAAGTCGGCTGGCGCTAGATCCGCGAGCAGCGAGGGATCGCGGTCGGCGTGGCGGTACTTCTCCTCTTCATTGAAACTGTGGATCGCGAGTTCGATCACCCCGCGCTCCTCGTTCACGCTGAAGTTGTATAGGCGCTGGCGGTAGACGTTCTCGTAGTCGCGCCCCAGGTACTGCTTGATGAAATAAGTGTGCTCCCCAACGGCGGGAACCGGCGCCGGCATGAAGATGTGATGGATGTGCTCGTGGCGGTCCTCGGCGGCGATTCCATCCTCGCCCTGCTGCCAGACCTGCTCGTTGTTGTTGTATTCGCCAGCGAACCAGCCGAGGAAATGCTCCAGATCCTGGGCATCCGCGCTGGCCGGCGGGAACAGCAGCGCGGCCAAGATGGCAACACTGCCCGCGACGGCGGGCAACGCCCGCGAATAGTCTGGGTTTGAGGGGACTGTATTCATTGCGGTGTACCCCATGGAAATTATGTATTATTGCTTTGTCCTATTGATAGGTCAATATATCTAATGCACCGTCGTCAGTTCCCGCCTCGCGCGGAATGACGAGTTTTCGGTCTAGCACTATGCGAGTCGCCGTCGGGTGGTGGGGAGTGCTGCGGGCGTGCGAGGCAGGAAGCCGAGCCCGAAGCCTACAGGGATGTATTCACGGCGTCCGCAGCACTCCCCACCACCCGACGGCGACGGATCGAAGCCAAGCGACCCAAACAAATTCTGCGACTGCGCGCAGAATGATGATAGATCCAAATGCCCGTGAACCAGCAAATCATCCTCGTCAACCAACCTGAAGGCATCCCCGCGCTCGCGGATTTCGCCTTGCGCGAGGGGCCGTTGCCGGAAATGCCAACCGGCGGCGTGTTGTGCCGGACGCGCTATCTTTCGCTCGACCCGTACATGCGCAGCCAGATCGCCGGCAGGCACCCTTCCGGCACAGTGGCGCCCGGCGAGGTCCTGCGCGGGGAAACCGTCAGCGAAATCGTGCGCTCGGATGCGCCTGAACTTCCCGTCGGCAGGCTTGCGCGTTGCATGGGCGGCTGGCGGGCCTACTCGGCCCACGCGGCCGCGGAGGTGCGCTTGCTCGACGAGACGATCACCCCGCCGTCGCTCGCCCTGTCGATTCTCGGCATGACTGGGCTGACGGCCTGGGCCGGCATGGTTTGGCGGGCGGATGTCAAGGAAGGCGACTGCGTGCTGATTCCCGCGGTGACCGGCGCAGTCGGTTCCGCCGCCGCCCAGTTCTGCGCCTTGCGCGGCGCGAAGGTGGTCGGCATCGCCGGCTCGCCGGAAAAATGCCGCTTCGCGACCGAGTCGCTCGGGGTCGCGGCCTGCATCAACCGGCGCAGCGAAGACATCGGCGCGAGGCTCACTGAGCTGTGCCCCGCCGGAATAAACGTCTATTTCGACTTGATCGGCGGCGGCCTGCTGCAAACCGCTTGCGCGCATCTGGCCAACCACGGCCGCATCGTGCTGTGCGGACTCATGGCCGAATACAACCGCCCCGAGCGCGACCCCGGCCCGCCGCCGGGCTTGCTCATCGCCAAACGGGCCGTGGTCAGCGGACTTGTGGTTTACGACTTCGAGGCGCGGCGCGACGAATACATCCAGCACTGCCTCCCCCTGCTCCGCGCCAACAAAATCCAGCAACGCGAAGACATCAGCCACGGCCTGGCAAGCGCCCCGGAAGCATTCCGCCGCCTCATGCTTGGCAAGAATTTCGGCAAGGTAATCGTCGCGGTTTGACAGGGATTGCCGCCATAGCGCCGCTGAATGTGGAATGACATCGTCTCAGATCCGCATTGCGTAAGTCGCCGTCTGACGGATGGAATCTCTTTTCTGGCACCGGTCGCTTCCCGTCGGCAGCTGAATGCTTTCCCAGCTTGCGCTGGGCCCCTTTCAGCTACCGCCGCGCTCCCTCAGTGCGGGATCCAAGGCGCTGTGCCCCTAAGCTGCCCGCCGCCCTGCTTCGTCATTCTGCGCGGAGCGAAACTCGGTTATTCGGAGCATCCTGCCTCTCGCCCGTGCGCAGAATCTCCTTGCGATTCCCCTATCTGACCTGCCCGCGCAGCCATTCTCTCACGCGGCCGCCGGGGGCGGTGCCGGTTAACTCGGTGGCCAAGTCCGAAGCGGCGAGCAGCCGGGCGGGGTCGATTCCGGTTTCCATTCCCATCTGGTGCAGCATCACCACCACGTCTTCGGTTGCCACGTTGCCGCTGGCGCCGGGGGCGAAAGGGCAGCCGCCGAGGCCGCCGATGGAGGAGTCGAACCAGCGCGCGCCAGCCTGCAGGGCGGCGTAGACATTGGCCAGCGCCATCGCCCGGGTGTCGTGGAAATGGCAGCCGAATAGTTCGGGCCCATGCGCTTCGGTCAGCGGGGTCAGCAAGGCGGAAACCTGGGCCGGATCCGCCGCGCCGATGGTGTCCGCGAGCACGAAGCGGTGAATGCCCGCGGCGATGAAGCGCCCGGCGATGCCGCCCACGACCGCGGCATCCACCGCGCCCTCGAAGGGGCAGCCGAAGCAAACCGCCGCGATGACGATGACTTCGATACCGTCGGCCCGGGCGAGATCGATGATCTCGAAAGCCGCGCGCTCGGCCTCGTCCATGCCCATGCGGACATTGCGCCGGGCCATGGTGTCGCTGGCGTAGACGACCATGGTGACCGATTCGGCGCCAGCCGCCCTGGCGAGTTCGTACCCTTTCAGATTGGGAATGAGGAAACTGTGATGCACCGGCCCGCGCCGGTCCAGATCGGGCAGCAGCAAACCGGTGTCGGCCATGGCGGGGACCGCTTTTGGCGAGACAAAACTGCCAGCCTCGATGCGGGAGATTCCCGCCTCCTCCAGCGCCTTGATCAAGCGCAGGCGCCCGGCGACCGGCAGGATGCGGCCCTGGCTTTGCAGTCCGTCCCGGGGGCCGACTTCATTGATCGTGACTCGATGATTCATGATCTGGCGGGCCATCAGCCGATCACTCCCGCTTCGCGCAACGCGGCGGCTTTGGCGGCGTCGATATTCAGGCAGTCGCGCAGCACTTCATCGGTATGCTGGCCGAGCCGCGGCGCGGGGCTGTAGCTTTCGGTTCCCGTCCGCGAAAGCTTGACCGGATTGCCGGGCCCGCGGGTGCTGCCGCCATCGGGATGCTTGAGTTCGATCACCATGTCCCGCAGCCGGACTTGCGGGTCGGAAAGCGCCTGCTCGAAGTTGTTCACCGGCGCGCAGGGAATGCGCCGCTCCTCGAGCCGCCGCAGCCAGTTGGCGCAAGTATCGCCGGCGAGCACCTCGTTGACGCGGCGGTTGATGAACTCGCGGTCGCGCCAGCGCCCGGGCTGGGTGTCGTATTCGGGCTTGTCGAGATCGGGGCAGCCGAGCACTTGTTTGAGGTTCTGCCAGAAATTGTCGGTGATGACCGCGATGACGATGAAGCCATCGGCGCAGCCGAAAGTATCGTAGGGCACATGGACGAAATGGGAATTGCCGATCGGGTGCGGATTCTCGCCGGACAGGAAATACATCGTCGCCATGTAGTTGAGCATCGAGACTTGGCAGTCGAGCATGGAGATGTCGATTTCCTGGCCGCGGCCGCTGCGCTCGCGCTCGTGCAATGCCGCGAGCACGCCCATCACCGCGAACATGCCGCCGCCGAGGTCGCCGATGGGGATGCCGGCGCGAACGGGATGCGCCCGGTCCGGCCCGGTGATCGACATGCCGCCGCCAGTGGCTTGGGCCACTTGGTCGAAGGCCGGTCGCCGGCTGCCCGGGCCGCTGGCGCCGAAGCCGGTGACGATGCAGGCGATGATGCGCGGATTCACCCCTGCGAGGCTGGCGTAATCAATGCGCAGCCGCTCCGGCACGCCGGCGCCGAAGTTGCTGATGACAACATCCGAGACTTTAACCAAGTCGTAAAACAGCGCGAGCCCACGCTCGTTCTTCAGGTCGATGGCGATGCTTTTCTTGTTGCGGTTGAGGGTGATGAAATACGCGCCCATGCCCTTGAGCGAGTATTTGGGGTCGTTGGCGAGCAGCTTGCGCGTTCCTTCCCCGGCGGGCGGCTCGACCTTGATCGTCTCGGCGCCGAGGTCGGCGAGGATCATGCCCGCGTAGGGCCCCGAGAGCATATGGGTCAAATCGAGTATGCGGATTCCTTCAAGCGCTCCGGGCATGCCACGCCACTCCCGACTGTTTGCAGGGCCGGGACCGGCCGGCCGCGATGCCAGCCGCTTGCGAATCGAAGCATTGTCCCGAACCGGCGCGATTGTAATAATGTTATACCTTTATGGCAAACTGCCGCGCTGCGCAGATCCGCAAACACGATGACCACATTTTAGGCAGAATGAGAATTGCTGTTAGCCGAACCAAGCGGAGGCTTTATGGAAACGACTGACAAGACTGCGAAAGAGTTGTATCTGGAAATCAAGGCGAATCCGCGGCCGCGGTTTGGCTTTGGGGAGAAGGCGATCCTGGTGAATGTGGATTTGCAGAAGGCCTACACCCGGCCCGACCGCTTCGCCACGGCCTATGAAACCGATCCCCGGCAGAAGGAGTACGTCAACGCCCTGAGCGCCGGCTTCCGCCGCGCGGGCTGGCCGGTGGTGTGGACCTATGTGGCCTATATGGAATCCGGCGAGGACTGCGGCATCTGGGGCACCCGCGGCGACACCCCCGATTCGCTGCAGAACATCAAGCATGGCGCCGAGCGCGCCGAGTTCGACGACCGGCTCGAGATCGACCGCGACCGCGACGTGATCTACTGCAAAAAGATGCCCTCGGTGTTTTTCGAGACGCAGTTGCAGTCGCTTTGCGTCTGGCACCGGGTCGATACCGTGGTGCTCACCGGCGGCTCGACTTCTGGCTGCATCCGCGCCAGCGCCGTCGAATCGCTCTCGCGGGGTTACCGCACCATCGTCCCCGAGGAATGCGTCGCCGACAAGCACGAAAGCGTGCATTTCGCCAATCTGATGGACCTCGCGCTGAAGTACGCCGACGTAATCCCAGTCGCCGAAGCCCTGGACTGGATCAACAAGCTGCCAGCACAGCGGTAGTCGCCGCCTGGCCGGGTCGAGTTCAGCGGGCGTGTTCGGGGCACAGACTTGAATTTGGCGCTGAGGGAGCGCGGCGGCAAGCGGAAGGGGCCCGGCGTCAGCCGGGAGGGAATCCGATTGCCGACGGTAAGCGACCGGTGCCCGAACGAAGAAATTCCGCGGCTCCGCTTCGCAGCGTAGAGGGGAAGTCCATTTGAAAGCCGACTTGCAACTGTACGACTACTGGCCCTACCGCGACCGGCCGGGGATCGTCTGGCCGGGCGGCGCCCGGCTGGCGTTCTGGGTGGCGCCGAATATCGAGTTTTACGAGCTTGACCCGCCCGCCAATCCCCACCGCAAGCCCTGGCCGCGACCGTATCCCGATGTCGGCGGCTATTCGATCCGCGACTACGGCAACCGCGTCGGCCACGAGCGGCAGATGCGCCTGCTCGCGCGCTATGGCATCCGCGGCTCGGTGTCGCTGTCGGCGGCGCTGTGCGAGCACCATCCCGAAATCATCGAAGCCTGCGCGGAACTCGATTGGGAGTTTTTCAGCCACGGCATCTACAACACCCGCTACACCTATGGCCTATCCGAGGAGCAGGAGCGCGAAATGATCCTCGACGCCATGGACACCATCGAAAAACACACCGGCCAGCGGCCCGCGGGCTATCTGGCCCCGGCGCTGTCGCATTCCGAGCGCACCATGGACCTGTTCGCCGAAGCCGGCGGCATCTACACCTGCGACCTGTTCCACGACGACCAGCCGACGCCGGTGCGGGTGCGCGGCGGCCAGCGCTTCATCTCGATTCCCTACTCGCTGGAGATGAACGACACCATCGCCTATGTCGTCAACCGGATGGAACCCCGGGCCTACGGCGAGATGCTGCGGGACAATTTCGACCGCCTCTACGCCGAAGGCGAAAGCAGCGGCACGGTCATGTGCATCCCCACCCACAACTACCAGGTGAGCTGCCCGCACCGGCTGCGCGCATTCGAGCAGGCGCTCGACTACATCACCGGACACGATGGGGTCTGGGTCGCCACCGGGCGCGAGATAGCGGAGTATTTTCTCGAGCATTGCTACGATGCGGCGCTCGCGGACATCCGCCGCAAGCGGGAGGCGGCCCATGGTTTTCAATAAAGCGGCGATTGATAGCGAACTCCTGCGCTACCCCCATCGCCGCCGCGGCATGGACCACGGCCGCTACCAATGGTCGCAACTGCACCGACGCGAGCCCGTGCGGTGGCCCGGTGGCGCGCGGCTGGCGCTGTGGGTCAACATCTGCGTGCAGTTTTTCCCGCTCAACCAGCGTGGCGAGCCATTCCCCACACCCGGCGGCATGACCATGCCCTATCCCGACCTGCGGCATTTCAGCCTGCGCGATTACGGCAACCGGGTTGGCATCTTCCGTCTGCTCGACGCCTGCGACCGCTTTGGCGCCAAACCGAGCTTCGCGGTCAATGCCGCCCTGTGCGAGCGCGCGCCGGCCTTGATTCACGCCCTGCGCGAGCGCGACTGCGAAATCGTCGCCCACGGCTGGGACATGGACAGCCTCCATCACGGCGGACTCGCCGAAGAGGAGGAGGCGGCGCTGATCGAGCGCAGCCTGGCCCGTCTGCGGGCCGCCGCCGGCGCGGCCGTGCGCGGCTGGCTCAGCCCGGCCCGCAACGAAAGCCCGCGCACGCCGGATTTGCTCGCCGGCCAGGGCGTCCACTGGTTTGCCGACTGGGTCAACGATGACATGCCCTACCGCTTCCACACCGAAAGCGGCGACTTGTGGGCGATGCCCTTGTCGAACGAACTCGAGGACCGCTTCATCCTCATGCACAACCTGCATTCGGTGGAGTCCTGGCTGGAGCAGGTCTGCGACGCCTGCGATTTCCTGCTCGCCGAAGCCGAAGCCACCGGTGGCGGCCGCATCCTCTCGCTGAATCTGCACCCCTGGCTGATGGGCCAGCCCCACCGCATCGCCCGCCTCGAGGCGGCGCTCGATTGCATCACCGCGAAGCCCGGCGTCTGGCCCGCGCTGCCCGGGGAGATATTGGATTGCTGCGAAGCATGAGGATTCGAAGCCTGTTGTCTTGACAATCCCACGAAGTGTTGTCTAACATCCCTCTCATTAGGCGCGCGTTGTGCGCCGCCACCGGAAGCGGCCCCCGTTCGGGCCTTTCCAGGACCAACGGGCTGCTGGTCTTTTTGCTCAACCAGGGGAAATCGGGATGGAAAATCAGCCTGTGACAGCGGAAGCCCGGCAACCGAAGCTGATTCAAATCACCATCGGTGGTGCCCATCTCCTGGGCTTCGCAACATTGGCCCTGGCAATCTCGGGGCTTCTGTTCGCCTACATCGACGCGAAGTTCGATGCCATTGATCAACGATTCGAAACTGTCGACGCGCAGTTCGAGTCCGTCAACGCCCAATTCGAGGCCGTCGCCGCGCAATTCGCCGTCCAATTTGAAGCCGTCAACCGGCGCATCGACGACAACACGGAAGAGCTCCGGCTCCTCCGTGTCAACGTCGAAGACATCAACGAACGCCTGACCGCGGTGGAGGCCACCATCGGTCTTCGCGCGCAAGCGGAAATGGAGGATGCGCAGATCGCGGCATCCGGGACAGTCAACTGATCTTGAATGAAGAATGAAGCGACCTCTTCCCCCGAACCAAGTAAGTTGAAGCTGTTGCTTCCGCGCTTGGCCGTCCGCTCCGCCGCATCCCTCGCCGCCACACAGGTGGTGGCTTTCCCGCAATGATCGAGTCGGGCTATACTCTGGATCAGGTTCCCTGGGGCATTCGCCAATCAAAAATGTTCTTGAGCCGATACACTTCCAACCGGAGGCAGTCTCGATAGAAGTTGTTGTGCATGTCCGCCAGCCGGAAAGCCTTATGCTTCGCGAGCGCCACCACCTGAACCCGTGGGTTCAGGGCGACTTTGGTAGCGGTGTCTTGGGGAACCACCTTGCAGCGCTTCAGTAAAACCAAGCCGCCATGACCCCGGACGACGCTGGCGCATTCCGCATATCGCGCGGCGAACTGCGCGGGCGCCTGCGCACCCTGCGCCGCGCCCTCTCCCGGGAACAACAGGATCGGGCCGCGGCGGCCCTGCACGCGGAAATAAGCAAGCTCGAACGCTACCGCGACAGCGGACGGATCGCGTTCTACATCGCCATCGATGGCGAAGCCTCGCCCGCGCTGTTGCTGCGCGACGCGCTCGCCGCCGGTAAAAGCTGTTATCTGCCCCGGGTGGCGAGCGCCGAAAAACTGGATTTCATCGCCCACAAAGCTGGCGATCAACTGGTGGAAAGCGGTTGGGGAATTCCAGAACCACCACCGGGAGAAACCATCGAACCCCAAGCGCTCGATCTGGCGATCGTTCCGCTGGTGGGCTTCAGCCGCGAATGCGGCAGGCTTGGCAACGGCAAGGGATTCTACGACCGCGCCTTTGCCTTTCGCCGGCGAAATCCACGGCTTGGCCCGATGCTCCTTGGCCTGGGCCATGAGTGCCAGTTGCATGATTTGCCGCCCTTGCGGGCCTGGGATGTGCCACTGGACGCGGTGGCCACCCCCGAGCGCGTGTACTGGCGCGAAGAGGCCAGCCAAAAGCTCTGATTTATTCAGAGCTCCACCGCGGCACAAGGAGGTGCCGGCGGATTCACATCAATGCGCTTTGCGCGATGCCGGTGAGCAGTGAACCAAGGACAAAGACGGCGGTCATTATCCAAACGATATCCGGTTTCTTTTGCATTTTTGTTTCCTGGAATACTACGCAACCCATTGACTCGCTTAACGGCATGGATCCAAGGCGCTTTAGGATTGCTCCGGCTTGATCAGAACTTGTGGAATTTTCCGGGGGTTCAGAAACGATAGCGGAGGCCGAGGAAGCCGGCTCTTGGCGGCGCCGCGCCGAGGAATATCGGAATCTCGAAATCCGCAACGAGTGGCGCATCAACTTCGCCGGGTTCCTCGCCGATCAGGCCGAAAGTCTCGAAGCTGGAATCGAACAGGTTGTGGACTTGGGCGTACATCAGCAAACGCTCGCTGAAGCGGTAGCGGGCGCCGAGATTGATCAGGGTGAAACCGTCGATTTCGTCGAGTTGATTCGATTCATCGCCCCGCAGGTATTGTCCACTGTTGGCGATGAGATCGAGCGACAGGCTCAGCCGCCCGTCAAAAGCATAGTCGGCGCCGAACTTGAATTGGTGGGCGGGGATGCCGGGAATGCGGTCGCCGGCGCGCACGGTGATTTCCCCCGCTTCATCGGCAAACTCGTGATTCGGGCTGAGCACCTGGAAGTCATCCTCGAAAGTGGCGCCGACAAAGCTGTAGGCGGCGAACCATTCTAGAGCGCCGATTTGACCCGCCAGGCTCGCTTCGATTCCTTCGCGGCGGGTCCGCTCCACATTGGCGAACAGGCCGGTGGCGCGGCCCGTGGTTTGGAACAGGATGTCGTCGCGGTTGTCGGTGCGGAACAGATTGAAGCCGCAGGTGGTGTTTTCGCCGAGCAGGCCGCGGATGCCGAGTTCGTAATTGCGGGCGACAACATCTTCCAATGGCGGGTCGGCGAGGAAGGCGTTGGGCAGGCGGCATTCGAATTCCACCTCGTCGGCGTCCTCGCCGGCGGCGATGGCGTATTCGACAGCGAGATCGTAGACGTATTCGTTGCAGCCGAGTTCGATGGGCGTGGGGGCGCGGTTCGATTCCCCGGCGGATGCGTACAGATTGAGGTTTTCCACCGCCCGCCAACTCAGGCCGATGGCGGGGTTGACCCGGGAGAAGCTGTGGTCGCCATCGAGTTCGGGCCGCGCGCCGGAAAGATCCCGCAGGCTGACATCGGTGCGGTTGGCCCGGGCGGAAAGCGTGAACGCGAGATTTGCGCTCAGATCGGTGGTGGTGGAGAAGTAAACGCTGGTTGATTCGGTTTGGGTGCGGATCAGCGTGGCCTCCCCATCGACGAAGGTGCCGGTGCCCAGCCCGGTGGTCAGGCGGGTTTCGGGGTCGATATCCGCGAGTTCCACCACCGAATCGAAGTCCGAATCGCCCCGGTGCCAGGCCGCGCCGAGGATGACGCGGCTGCCGCGGCCGAACAGGCTCGTGTCCGCGCTCCAGTGGAAGTCGGCGTTCCGGGTTTGTTGTTCGCGGTGGCTGAGATTGTTGATGGCGGCGGCGGCGAGAATGCCGGCGCCGGAAAGTTCGTCGTTGGCGAAATCCTCGATATCGAACGCCGCTTCCCCGCCGAGCCTTGCCGCGGTCTCGTTGAGGAAATCCTCGAGCGCCTCCCCGTCGGCGAACTGGCCGGCGCAGATGTCGCCGTCATCGAGGCCGAGTTCTTCGAGATCGTCTTCTTCGAGCCCGCCGATCAAGGTTTCGCCCATCGCGGAGAACCCGCAAATGCCGAACCCGGAGGCATCGCCGTTGAACGACCGGGTGTGGTTGCGGCGGAAGAAGACTGTGCCGCGCAAATCCGCGCTGTCGCCGAGCCGGCGGCTGAAATCGAGGCTCAGCATGTCCATGCTGTGGGCGGTGATGTCGGGGCCGGTGAATATCGCTCCGCGGTTGATGGCGAGCAGTTCCACCGGCGCGGCGCCGTTGCCGGTGAGATCGGATTCGCCGCGCTGGTAGTTGAGATTGATGGCGCCAAGCTCGCCGCGCCAGCCGAGCGAGCCGTAGAGGTTGAAGGCGTCGGAGCCGGAATGGTCGCGCCAGCCGTCTTCGCGGAAGTCTTCGAGGTTCAGGTAGTAGGCGAATCCGGCGTTTTCGTGAGCTTTTTTGAGAGCTTTTTCGAGACCGTGGCTGTCACCACTGTTGCCGCCGAATTCCAAACTGCCGCGGCGGCGGCCGAAGGAGCCGAAGCGCAAATCGGCGCGGATGCCTTCGTGGCGGAAGCCGTCCTTCATGTTCACGGCCAGGGCGCCGCCGAGGCTGTTGAGGCCGAACAGGGGCGTGGCGCCGCCGGTGAGGGTCACATCGCCGATCGCCGATTGTGGCAGCAGGTCCCAGTTGACGGTGTCGCCAAGCGGTTCGTTGACGCGCGCGCCATTCTGGTACACGGCGATGCCCTGGGCGAGGCCGAGCAGCGGCGAGACGGTGAAGCCGCGGTATTGCAGATCGGCTTGCAGCGGGTTGTTCTGGGCGTCATTGAGCGAAACGCTGGCGAAGCCGCCCCGGAGGAAGTCGGCGAGGCTGGTGGCGGCGTCATTGGCGATTGCTTCGGCGTCGGCGGTCTGCACCGGATGGGGTATCTTGCGCAGTTCCACACCGGACCCCGCCGGCACCACGCCAACAACAACAATCTCCCGCGCATCCTGCCCCATGGCAGCCGAGGCGAGCAGCAATCCTGAAACCACAAGCGCCAAAGCGCGTGTGCCCGGCATGGTCATCCAATCTTTTTGGCCAAGGAAATCCGATGGTATTCTGTTTGTGGCAGGTCGGGCCAGACGGCGACTCACATAGTACCAGACCGAAAGCTAGTCCTTCTGTGCGCAGCGGAGTGATTCGGGCACCGGTCGCTTTCCGTCGGTGGCTGAATGCTTTCCCGGCTTGCGCCGGGCCCCTTTCAGCCACCGCCGCGCTCCCTCAGTGCGGGATTCCACCGCAGCCCCTTCGTCATGCTGCGCGAAGCGAAGCGCGGTGATTCGGGGCATCCTGCCCCTCACCCCTCCGGGGCAGCGCAGGCGCTGTCCAAAATGGCAATCCTGCCATTTTGTCGTAGAATCTCGTCGGCTGGGCATGGCCCCGATTGGCGTGGCAAAATGCCTGCACGCGCTTTGACTGTTCCCCCCCAAGGCAAGTAGATTGGCAGTTGCTGAAAAATTGGTGGCTGCGACATGGCAACTGTATTGGTAACCGGCGCGAACCGGGGTTTGGGTCTTGAATTTGTCCGGCAACTCCTGGACCGGGGAGACGAGGTTGTCGCCACCCGGCGCGGCAAGGCGGGGGCGGGTGAACTCGACGCCTTGGGGGGTGCCCATGGCAACCTGCGGATTTTGGAACTCGACGCGCGGGATGGCGATTCCATCGCCGGTTTCGCGCGGCGGCTCGATGGGCGCGGCATCGACATCCTCATCAACAACGCCGGGGTATACGGCCCCCGGGGCGCGGCCTTTGGCGAGCTTGACGGCGAATCCTGGGCTGAAGTGATCGGGGTAAACAGCATCGCGCCGATGTTGCTTGCGCAAGCACTGTTGCCGAACCTGCGCGGTGGCGCGGCGCGGAAGCTCGTTTTCATCACTTCCAAGATGGGCTCGATCGCCGACAACCGGGGCGGCGGCTCGTATATCTACCGCAGTTCCAAAAGCGCTTTGAACGCGGCGGTGAAAAGCCTGGCCATCGATTTGGCGGGGGAGAACTTCGTTGCGCTGTTGCTGCACCCGGGCTGGGTGCGAACCGACATGGGCGGCCCCAACGCCCTGATCGACGCCGCCACCAGCGTCGGCGGCATGCTGCGGGTGATCGAGCGCGCGGGGCCGGCGGAGTCTGGCGGCTTTTTCGCCTACGATGGCGCGGTCATTCCCTGGTAGGCGGAGTTTCCGCGGCGCCTTCATGCGATTTCCGCTGCTTGTTGCGATACTCGCCGGCCTGCTTGCCGGGGGCGAGGCGGCGCCGGCCCGGGCCCACGGCAGCGTCGCCCTCGAAGACGATCTCTGCGTCATCGACATCAACTTCCTGACCGCGCATTTCACGATCTTCCAGCCTGAAACAAGGGGCGCGGAGGAGTTCTGCGAAGATGTCCCCGAAGCCGCGCGCTCGGTTTTCATCATGGAGTACCTGCACGAACTCTTGGAAGAAATGCGGGTCGATTTCCGCATCATCCGCGACGACACCAGCATCGGCCGCTTCGCCGACTGGAACGACATCCTCGCCATGGGCGATCTCGAGCCGCTGACCGTCCACTATCAGCCGCCATCGATCGAGCCAAGCGGCTACTTCCGCGCCAGCCACGAGTTCACTGAGCGGGGTGGCTACATCGGCATAGTGACCGCCAGCCACCCCACCGAAGCCCGGGATTATCGGGCAGTCTTCTACTTCCAGGTTGGCCGGAACTGGGGCAGCTTCCCGCTGTTCATCGCCCTGATCGTCATCGCCCAGCTAGGCTACTGGGCCGCGGGTGGCCGCTGGCGGAGAGTGGGGAAATGAGCGCGAATCCGCAGCCGCGAATTCCCGAGGCGCAGGGCCTAATGACGGATGTTCTTGACCTCGGTTTCATAGCCCGGCTTTGCGGGCCACCAGGTGGCGGGCGGGGACAGGGTCCAGGCGCAGTCCTCGGGGTCGAGCCAAGCCACGGGTTGGGCGCTGCCATCGAAGATGGGGATGGTGCCCTCGGTGAATTTCCAGTCGTGGCCAGCGGCGTGTTCGATGGCTTCCATGAGCGTTTCCCCATTGAGCGGGACGAGGCCATCGATTGGATTTGTCGCGTAGTACTTTGCCATATCTCAATACTCCCAAACAGGCGCCGAAACCAGCGCGTCCCCCCGGCAACCGCTACCGCGCCACGGCCTCGTACATCCATACGGCGCCGGAAGCCACCACCTCGGCCGGGGCGGCGAAATCCGGGGCCGCGCCGCCGTATTTGCGGCCGAATTCGCTTAGCACGGGGATTACATCGGGGCCATCCATGACGCGCTCGAGCCGGAGGTCGTAGAGCTTGCCGTCCACCCGCAGCACGATGTTGGCGTTGTCGCCGAGGTAGTGGGGCCATTGCTTCCAGATGCCGCCGTACCAAGAGCTCATGTAGCCGCTGATGAGGAACAGGCGGCGGTCGTGGACGCCGACCCAGACGGTGCGGGAAGTTGCCGGTTCCATGGTCTGGAATTCGACTTCCATGCGCTCGGCGAGGAAGCTCCAGTCCTCTGGAACCGGCGCGGGTTCGCCGCTGCTGAAGGCGCCGCCGGGCACGATCGCCATCGGCCCGTCGGCGAAGCGCATGGCGAACAGGAAGACCGCGACGGCAACGACGACACAGACAATGGCGATTGCCAGCCCTTGCAGGAATTTCATCATCGTGTTGTCTGTTTCCGCCGCGCGGATTTTCGTTGCCAGAGGACACTATACCAACTTCACGCCCGCCGCACATGCGGGAGGTCCTGCCGGCCGCGATCATGCCGGAGATTCCGGCTTGTTGATGCGCCTGGTGATTTCCGCGAGGCGGGTGAGGCTTTGCAGGGTCATTGGCAGGATGACCGAGGTTTCGATGAATTCGTAGGAATAGGTGACGATGGCGAAGATTTCCCCGGTGCTGGCGCCGGTTTGGGTGGCGGCGAACCAGAGATTGAAGGCGAGCATGGCGAGCAGCGCGGCGAAGATCAGCGCGTAGACGATCGATTCGGTGTCGGACAGGCGCACCTCGTGCCGCCGCAAACCGATGAGATGCGCCGCGATCCGCGCCGGGCTGCGGCTCTCCAGCTCGGCGACCTGGGCCTCGGATTGCTGGTTCAGATCGGCGTTGAGCCGGAAAAAGCGGCGCGAGAACAGCGCGTAAATGCCAAGCATGGCCCCAGCCGCGGCGGCGGCGGAGAGCGCGAGGGTGGCGTGGAAGGAAAGCAATACCGCCAGGGCGACGACGACCTGAATCACTCCCGTGATCGACAGCGGCGCCTCCTTTTCCAGAAAATCCACGAGTTCGCGCCCCATGAGCACCCGCGCGTTGGTGACCGAAACCGCTTCCCCGCCAGCCCGGTGCGCTTGGGCCTGGCCGAGGGCCACGCGCATGGCGCCGTAGGCCCGGGTGTCGTAGACGCGCCGGCCGGTTGCCACCACGAGCAATACCACCATGACCACGACGAGTTGCTGGAAGGCGGCGAGGTCGCCGGCGAGAAGCCCATCGATGGAGCGGCCGATCAACAGTGGAAACAGAGCCAGCATCGCGGTCTCGATGATCGTCAGCATCCAGGTGATGAGGATTTTGACGCGGAAGACCCGCACCAGCGTCCACATCGACAGGCGGTCGCCGGCGAGCGGGGCGGGGGGATTGGTTTTTCTGGGCTCGGGATGCATCGCCCTGCGAGTATCGACCGTATAAACGGAGACAAGAATACCCGAACTGTGGCGGGTGTCGCGTTTTTGCGGGCGCTGGGTTGCCGCCCGGAGTTGGGTCGAGGTGACCGCAATCACACAGCCCGGGGTTTTTGCCGGCGAATCCTCGACATCGGCGCGGGCGGGGTTACAATCCGCCGCGTTCGCGCCGATACAACAATCAGGCGCCGAACACCAGGAACTTGGCTGGCTTGGGCTTGGCAAGGCAAGGAATTTTTCCGTGAACGCGAAAGTGTTGAGGTTGAACAAGGCCGGCACGCCGGTCGCCTGGCTTACCCGCCAACAGGCCGCCACCTTGCTCGTCAAGGACATGGTGATCTGGTCGCTGGGCGAGCGGGTGTTCGAAATGCGTGGCGGGTACAACCGCTTGGGCGAGCGCTCGGTGCTGCGGCTGCCCAGCATTGTCGCCTGCGAAGGCAAGGTTCACGCCGACTCGTGCCAGCCGCCGCTGGAAAACAGCTTCCTGTTCCGCCGCGACCAGAATCTGTGCCTGTACTGCGGCAACGCCTTCGCCACCGCGGACCTGTCCCGGGACCATGTGCTGCCGCTGTCCCGGGGCGGCAGGGATAGCTGGACCAATGTGGTCACATCCTGCCGCCGCTGCAACAACCGCAAGGCCGACCGCACTCCCGAGGAGGCCGGCATGCACCTGCTCGCGGTGCCTTTCGCGCCAAACCAGTACGAGTTCCTGTATCTGACCAACCACAACGTGCTGGCCGATCAGATGGAGTTCCTCAAGGCGCGCTTTTCCCGCCTGATGAGCTAGGTTTTCGCCGGGTTTGTGTTTGCGTTGCGGTGGAATTGGCAGTAACTTGTCCCGCCCTTCGGAACGAGACAGGCAGTGGCGCTTCCCCCCTCGCATACCCGCTCCCGCGGCACCGCGTCTCAAGCGGTTGTTCCCGGCCTTCACCGCTTCGGCGCCTTGGCTGCCCTGTGCTTGGCCGCGGGCGCTTGGGCTCAGCCCCAGCCCCAGCCATTGCCCGATTTCGACCGGCAATTGCTCGATGCCGACTTCGAGGGCGGATACGGTGTCGGTTTCGCCGATGTCGATGGCGACGGGCGGCCCGACATCATCGCCTGGGCGACGAATCCGGGGCGGATCGCCTGGTATCGCAACCCGGACTGGGACAAACACCCGGTCGCGACTTCGCTGGGGGGCATCGTCGACAGCGCTCCGCACGACATCGATGGCGATGGCGATGTCGATCTGGCACTCGCCCACGATTTCAGCCTCGGCGACTCCACCGGCGGCGGCGTGCTCCACTGGCTCGAAAATCCCGGCGACCCAACCGCGAACCAGCAATGGAACGCCCATTACATCGACGAGATTGCCACTTCCCACCGCCTGCTGTGGGCGGATGTGAACGGCGATGGCAAGCTGGAGCTGGTGAACCTGCCCATCGTTGGCGTCGGCGCCGAGGCGCCGCTTTACGCCGGCACCCTGCAATTGAAATCGTATCCAGTGCCGGAAGACCTCGCGGCGCCGGGTTGGAGCGGCGTGGTGCTCGACCACAGCCTGGAATTGGCCCCCGGCATGGCGAGCCTCGATTGGGATGGCGACGGCCGGGACGACCTGCTCACCGCGAGCCGCGGCGGCGTTCACCTGTTCCAGCTTGCCGTCAATGGGCGGATGGTGGCCAAGACGCTTGTCGGCGCCGGCGCGCCAGGCATCGACACAGCCGCGCGCGACGGCGAGCTGTCCAGGCTCGGCTCGAGCGAAGTCGCCGCCGGTGTCCTGCCCGGTGGCCGGCGCTTTGTCGCCGCCATCGAGCCCTGGCACGGCAATCAAGTCGTGGTTTACCAGGGCGATGAGCGTCCGCAGCCGGAAACCGCTTTGCCGCATTTCCGGGACGGCAATCAAGTCGTGGTTTACCAAGATGATGAACTGCCCATGAACCGCCTTGTGATCGATGATCGCATCGCCGAAGGCCATGGCCTGGCCACCGCCGACCTCAACAACGACGGCGTCGACGAAATCATCGCCGGCGGCCGCGCCGAGCCTTACCAGTTGGCGGTGCACCAATACGACGAAAACGGCGGGCGCTGGCGCCACCACAGCCTCGATACCGAAACCGCGGTATCCGGCCTTGCCGCGGCCGATGTGGACGGCGACGGCGACATCGACCTCGCCGCCATCGGCCCGGCCACCCGCGCGCTGGTTCTTTACCGCAACCTAGGAGTCTGCGCCGTAGGAATTCATGGCTGCAAATCCGCTATCACCGCGCCCTTGGCCGATCAATTTCGTTGAATATATGCCAATATTCGCCCTGATCGATCAGCCAAGGGCGCGGGTGATAGCGGATTTGCAGCCGTGAATTCCTACGGCGCAGGCTCCTAGAAGCCTGCGCTGCAGGACTGATCTTCAGGGCTTGTCTGGACTTGGCGGCGGCAAGTGCCTTATGGTGGCGGCGCAGGCTCCCAGGTAATCGGATTTGATCGTGGAGGAGGCTGGAATGAATCAGTCGGCGACGGATGGAAGCAGGCTGGCCCGATGGTCACTGTGGCTGGGCTTGGCCGCCGTGGTGATACCGGCCATCAGCGCGCTTGGAGCCCGCTTCGGGCTGTGGTCTTTCGGCATCGGGCTGCTGCTTGCGCCCGCAAGCCTGATTCCCGCGGCCGCCGGCCTGATCCTTGGCTTGGCCGCCTTGGCGCGGCCGCGCAAAGCCGCCGGTTCGCGCGGCGCCGCCGCGGCGGGGGTGGCCATCTCGCTGCTTGCGGCCGGTTATCTCGGCTTGGGCGTGCAATCGGCCTTCAACAACCCGCCGCTGCTCGAAGTCAGCACCGATATCGAGGATCCGCCGCGGTTCGTCGCGGCGCATCAGTTGCGCGCTGAAGGCGACAATCCGCTCAACTACGACGGCGAAGTGATCGGCCCCGTGCAGCGCGACGCCTATCCCGACATCGTACCGCTGGTGATGCCGCTGCCGCGGGATGAGATGCACGACCGCGCGCGGGAAGCCCTCATCGCCATGGGCCTCGAAATCGTCCGCGAGGACCGGGAGGGTGGCGCGATCGAGGCGGTGGCGACCACGTTCTGGTTCGGTTTCAAGGATGATGTCGTGCTCAGGCTGCGGGAGGTCGAAACCGGCACCCGTCTCGATCTCCGCTCGGCCTCCCGGGTCGGCATAACCAGCGATCTCGGCGCCAACGCCAGGCGCATCCGCGAAATCATCAGCCGGGTCGAAGCGGCGGCATTGCAATGATCCAAAACCCACCCAAAAACCGACCCGCAAACTTGTCCGCAACAGGGAAGCTCTGATTTAATCAGAGCTTCCCTGCGGTACATGTACCGCCGAATTCGATGGGCGAGGGCAAGCGTTTGCGAAGCGCAGCTTCGCGCGCAGACCGAGCGCCACCGGGCTGTGCCCGGTGGCCGGAACGGGGGCAAGCGTTTGCGAAGCGCAGCTTAGCGCGCGGCCGCAACGGCGCGGAGCCATGCTCCGCGACTGGAGAGAGCCATTGAATTCGCGAGCCAAACAAAACCACGCTTTGGTTTTTCAGAGCATACAAGGGGAGGCTTCAGATGAACAAGGAAAAACTGCTCGACCGGCTGCCCTGGGCGCTGGCGCTGTTCGTGGCGATCGTCTTCGTGCAGTCGCTTTTCTTCAAGTTTTCCAACTCGTTCGAGACCCGGCACATCTTCTCCACCATCGGCGAATGGATGGGATCGATCGGCCTGCCGGCGTCCGTCGCCTCGGGCTTTGCGGCTTGGGGCGGATACACGGTCGGCAGCGTGGAACTGATAGCCTCCATCCTGCTGCTGATCCGCCGCACCCAGCCGCTGGGGGCGCTGATCGGCTGCCTCGTCATCAGCGGGGCGATCTTCTTCCATCTGTTCACGCCGCTCGGCGTCAGCGTGGTGATCGACGAGGCGGGCAACCGCGACGGCGGCCAACTGTTCGCCCTGGCGGTCGGCGTGCTCATTTCCACGATTCTCATCCTATGGCTGCGGCGGGGCGAACTCGCGGCATATCTCCGCCCGGGAAATTGAAGAAGCAACTGAAAAAAGCAACTGAAGAGGCGAGCGCGATGAAGAAACTGCTCAATTTCCTGCTGCTGCCGGGGCTGGTCCTGTTGGCGCCAGCCGCCACCACCGCCTGGGCGGCCGATGCGGTCTACACCGGCTTTTTCAGCAACGAGGCGATCAAGGGCCACGACGCCGTGGCCTATTTCACCGAAGGCGAACCGGTGGAAGGCTCGGACCAATTCCGCATGGAATACAAGGGCGCGGTATGGAAATTCGCCTCACAAGAGAACCTGGAGCGGTTCCAGGCCGACCCGGAAGCCTACGCCCCGCAATACGGCGGCTATTGCGCCTACGCCATGGCCGAAGGCGAAACCGCCAGCACCGAGCCAGACCTGTGGACCATCCACGAAGGCAAGCTCTACCTGAACTACAGCCGCCGCATCAACGCCCGCTGGAAGGAAAACATGCTCGAATACATCGACCAAGCCAACCACCACTGGGCCGAACTGGAACCCCAACTCGACCCGGGTTGACCCGCGGCCGGGTTCTAAGAGAATTCCTCAGCGCACCCGCGGTTTTTCCGAATGGTGATACGATCCAGAGCGGCTTGCTCAAGTCCAAATCGTTGCTGACTACCAGCCGTTGACAGAATTTCCCCAGATCCAGCCATTTGTGCGGAGTGCCTTTGAGCGCTCCGTAGTACAGATTGAACCCATCAATGTAGGCGTGAATTTTCACTGTCCAGACAAATAAAAAGGGCCGCCGAGTCGCCCGGGTGGCCCTTGGGTACTGCCGACAAAACGGCAGGCGAGGTTGAGTAGCGATTGTCCCAGTGCAACTAGGAAAAATCAAATCCAGCGATTCCCGGCAACTCAGCCAGCGATTGATCGGGGCGGGACCAAGCGTCTCATCGGGCCGACAGGAGACGTTTCGGCGTTGGAAGCCCTCTGGTGCTTCCCTGGATGCCGATTTCGGCCACCTTGTGCTTCCCCGGAGAACCGGCTTTTCGCGCAACCAGCCGCGGCGGGCCTTCACGAGGTGTCGAGCAGTTCCGGCTCGCAGGGATCGACCCCGAACGCAATGGTGCCGTACAGCGTCTCCCAGTCGCGCAGGATCTGGGTGGCGAACAGGTTTCCCGCCTTCTCTCGCCCATTGACCAATCGGGAATTCCGCGCGAGTTATTGTGTGTGCGACTTGGCCCTTCGGGTTGACCGAATCGAGCCGTATTCCTTATAGTAACCACATTGGTCACTCGGAGAATGTGATGCGGCAGGTGCAATTGCGAGAAGCCAAGTCGAAGCTGTCGGCAATCGTGGAAAACGCAGCGCTTAGAGAGTCGGCGGTTATCACCCGCCGCGGGCAGTCGCGGGCGGTGATTGTCGGTATCGACGAATGGAACCGGCTGCGAAGTGTTCCATCATTCGATCGCCTGTTGGCGGCATCCGGTCTTACTGACGAAGACATCCCGCCCAGAGATCGGACTCCACTTGGAGAGATGTAACTTTAGGGATTGAAGTGTACTTGCTGGACACGAACATCCTTTCAGTCGGAGCGCTCGCTCCCAGGGAGGCTCCGCCCGCCTTGACCGACTGGATGGACGCAAACTCCGACCACCTGTTTGTTTCGACGATAATGACCTCCTCTGCGAAGCAGAAGGATTCGATGCCATTCGTGTGCGCCTGATCCCGCAGATTCTCGCCAACCGAGTGTTTGACGGCTTCATGGTCGAAGGGCGGGCCAGTGTAGACAGCCGCGCCGTCCGGTGTGTACTCCACCACAAAGCCCCTCATCGTCTCGCTGTTGAATCCATCGACCACATGGGCCGTGACTTTACCCGAATCCCTGTCCTTCGTGTCCGCCGCAGCTAGCTTGCCACTGTACCACGGCTCGCACGTAGTTTCTCGCTGGAATCCGGGGCCGATTTTCAGTTGATGCCAGTCACTGTAGTACCGCTCGTCTGGCGGCAACAACAAATCTGAATTCGGGGCGGGATTTCATTCCCGCCCATAGTCCCGCTGGCGGAGCCAGTTTACGGCGGTTAACAGGAGTGCGGCGAAGACGATTAGGAAGGTGGCTACGGCGAGGATTTCCGGGCTGATTTGTTCGCGGATGCCGGACCACATTTCCCGGGGGATGGTGCGCTGGTCTGGGCCGCCGATGAAGAGTACGACGACGACTTCGTCGAAGGAGGTGGCGAGGGCGAACAGCGCGCCGGTGGCGACGCCGGGTGCGATCAGGGGCAGTTGCACCCGGCGCAGTGTGGTCCAGGCTCCAGCGCCGAGGTTGGCCGCGGCGCGGTTGAGATTGTGGTTGTAGCCGCTGAGGCTGGCGCCGACCGAGATCACCACGAAAGGCGCGCCGAGCACGGTATGCGCCAGGATGAGAGCGGTGTAAGTCTGGCCGAGCCCGAGGTCGGAATAGAAAAAGCTCATGCCGGCGGCGGTGATGATGATGGGTGTGACCATCGGCGAAATCAGCACCGCCATGACGATGCCGCGCCCCGGCATGGCGGGGCTGCTCAAGCCAAGCGCGGCGAGGGTGCCCAGGGTGGTGGCGATCACCGTCGCCGCGGCGCCGATCAGCGCGCTCTTGCCCAGCGCCGGCAGCCAGCGGCCCTCGGTCAGCACATTTTCGTACCAGCGCAGCGAGAAGGCGTCCGGGTCGAGCCGCAGCATGCCCTCGGTGAAGGTGAAATACGGCTCGGCGTTGAAGCTGAGCGGAATCACCACCAGCACCGGCGCCACCAGGAAGATCAGCACCGCGGCGCAGAATGCGAGATGCAGCCAGCGCCGCACCCGGGCGCCTTGGTGGTTTGTGGTTGCCGCCATCAGTTCAGACTCAGTTTTTCAACGCCGACGAGGCGGTCGTAAATCAGGTACAGCAGCGCCACGAGCAGCAGCAGGATGCCGCCGAGGGCGGCGGCCAGGCCCCAATTCAGCGATTGTTCCATGTGGTAGGCGATCATGCTCGAAACGAGTTGCCCGGTGCGGCCGCCCACCAGCGCCGGGGTGATGTAAAAGCCGATGCAGAGGATGAACACCAGCAGCGAGCCCGCCGCCACCCCCGGCAGCGACTGGGGCCAGTAGACACGCCGCAGCGCCTGCCAGTGGGAAGCGCCAAGCGATGCCGCGGCCTGCATGTGGCGCTCTGGAATCGTCCGCATGATCGAGTACAGCGGCAGAATCATGAAGGGCAGCAGCACGTGGACCATGGCGATGATGGTGCCGGTCATGTTGTAGATCAGCGCCAGCCGCTGCTCTTCGGCGAGAATGCCGAGGGCGACGAGCAGGTCGTTGATCACGCCCTGGTTTTGCAGCAGCACGATCCATGAGGTTGTGCGCACGAGCAGCGAAGTCCAAAACGGCACCAGCACCAGCAGCAGCAGGAATCCGGCCCGCCGCGGCCGGGCGTGGGCCAGCAGCCAGGCGACGGGATACGCCAGCAGCAGGCAGATCGCGGTGATGGCGGTGCCGATGGCGAAGGTCCGCAGCAACAGGCTTGCGTAGATGCGCCGGTCTTCAGGCTGGCGGACGATTTCCCCGGCGCCGCCGCGGTCGAGATCGAGGGCGTTGAGGTAGTGCCGCGGGGTGATGATCTCCCCCGCGCGGCGGATTGCCAGCCAGCTTGAGACTTCGGCCCAGTCTTGATCGGCGGCGATCATGGCGTCGCGCCAGGAATCAACCGGTGGATCAGCCGCCAAGGCCCGGGCGGTGCCGAGCAGGGTGCTGCGCATGCCGCTTTCGAGCCGGTTCACCCTGGTTGCCACCGAGCCTAGGGCGCGGCGCTCGTCGAGGGCGGTGAATTCGGCGCCGGCGATGCGGAAAACCGCCTCGCCGGGCAGTTCGCGGCCATCCCATTGCGCCAGCGCGCCGAGCGTTTCCGGCAAGGCCCGCGCGACCGCCGGCTCGTACACGCTGCGCGCGAGCATCGCCGCGAGCGGCGCGAGAAAAGTCACCACCACGAACAGCACCAGCGGCGCCGCCAGCAGCCCGGCGCGCAGGCGCTTGCTGTTCAAGGAAATGTTCAACGGGAAAGCCATACCGCGAAGCGCTCGTTCATTTCATCGCCGTTGTCCGCCCACCACAGCCAGTTGCTGCTCAGCGCCCGGGCCATGTTCTCCGGGGCCGAAGGCATGTGGGGCGCCATCTCGATTCCGCTTTCGAGATGGGTCGAAACCAGGGCGTTGGCGGAATGGCGGGTGGGGCTGTAGGAGATGTGCTTGCTGATGCCGGCCAGGCTTTCCGGGCGCGAAACGAACGCGATGAAACGCCTGGCGATTTCCAGCCGCGGGGTGCCGAGGACGATGCCCGGGCCGCTGGTTTCCCGCACTTGGCCGTCCCAGACAATGATGAAGGGCTGGTCCTCAAGCACTTGGGCGTTGAAGATGCGGCCGTTGTAGGCGGTGGTCATGACGACTTCGCCGTCCGCGAGCATCTGCGGCGGCTGGGCGCCGGCCTCCCAGAACACGATCTCGTCCTTGATCGTGTCGAGTTTGGCGAAGGCCCTGGCGATGCCCTCGTCGGTGTCGAGTGTTGGATAGATGCTGTCGATCGGCACACCGTCCGCCAGCAGGGCGAATTCGAGGTTGACGATGGGCACGCGCCGCATCCCGCGGCGGCCGGGGAAGCGCTCAAGATCGAAAAAATCCTCGAGCCGGGTGGGTCGCTCGCCGGGGAATCGGCGGTCGTCATAGGCGAAGATGGTCGCCGACACCAGGCCGCCACCCGAACATTCCGAGCGGCTGTCGGGCAGGAAGTCTGCGCTTGCGGGTGTGCCGTCCGCCGCCGCGGGGAGCTCGTCGAGCGTGACGAATTCAAGCAGGCCCTCGTCGCAGGCCGTGACCGCGTCGGGGGTGACCAAATCCACCACATCCCAGAACACATTGCCGCTTTCCACCTGGGCGCGCATCTGGGCGAGGCCGCCGTTGTAGTCCTCCATCCGCACGTCGATTCCGGTCTCCGCCATGAATGGCTCGACCCAGGCGCGCTCGACCGAGCGGCCGTAGGAGCCGCCGTAGGAAACGACGGTGAGCGTCTGGGCGCTGGCGGAGGCCGCAAGAGCCAGCGCGAGCGACAGGACAGCCAGGGGAGGCACTAGGAAACGCATGGAAGTTCCAAGGAGATTCCGCGACAAAATGGCAGGATCGCCATTTTGGACAGCGCTTGCGCTGCCCCGCAGGGGTGAGGGGCATGGATGCCCCGAATCACTAAATGGCAGGATCGCCATTTTGGACAGCGCTTGCGCTGCCCCGCAGGGGGTGAGGGGCATGGATGCCCCGAATCATTTCGCTTCGCTTCGCGCAGAATGACGGGGTAGAGCGGGCGCGTTTGGGACGCAGCGCCTTGAATTTTGCACCGAGGGAGCGCGGCGGCAAGCGGAAGGGGCCCGGCGTCAGCCGGGAAGGAATCCGATTGCCGGCGGCAAGCGACCGGTGCCAGAACGAAGAGATTCCGCGACTTCGCTTCGCCGCGCGCGGGATGGCGGTATGACGGGGATTTGGCGGTCATGGCTCAAGCCGCGCGCGGGTTGTTGTCGGCGAGGGCGCGGCAATCGATGGTGGTCCAGCCGATGCGGATCTGGTCGCCGGGGAGGATTCCGCCTTGGCCGATGACATTGGGCATCTTGACGAAAAAATCGGACTCGCCGAACACGCTGACCCGGATGCGCCAGTGATCGCCCTGGAACACCATGTCCTCGACTCCGGCGGTCACCGAGTTGCTGTATTCGATCGACGGCGACAGGACGATGCGCTCCGGGCGGATCGCCAGCACGGCGCTGGCCCCCGCCGCGATAGGCTCAACCATGAAAGCCTCGACCATGAAAGCCTCGCTCATGCCACCGCCGACTTCAACCTGGCACAGCTCCCCCTCGACCGAGCGCACCGTCCCGCGCAGCAGGTTGTTGTCGCCGACGAATCTGGCGACGAATTCGGTCGCGGGCTCCTCGTACAGCGTTTCCGGCGAGGCCGCCTGCTGGATCTGCCCGGCATTGAACACGGCGATGCGGTCGGACAGCGTCATCGCCTCCTGCTGATCGTGGGTGACATAAACCATGGTGACGCCAAGCTCGCGCTGAATCGAGCGGATTTCAAGCTGCAACTCTTCCCGCAGGCGGCGGTCGAGGGCGCCGAGTGGCTCGTCCATCAGCACCACGCCGGGCTCGAACACCAGCGCCCGGGCAATCGCCACCCGCTGTTGCTGGCCGCCGGACAACTGGCCGGGGCGGCGCTCGGCGAAGCCTTCCAGCCGGACGATTTCCAGCGCCCGCCCCACCCGGCGGCCGCGCTCGGCGGGCGCCATGCCACGCACTTCGAGTGGAAAGGCCAAATTCTGGCCGACGGTCATGTGGGGGAACAGCGCGTAATTCTGGAACACCATGCCCATGTCGCGCTTTTGCGGCGGCAAGTCGTGAATCCGTTTGCCGTTGACGCGGATTTCGCCCGAAGTCGGCGCTTCAAAGCCGGCGAGGATCATCAGGCAGGTCGTCTTGCCCGAGCCCGAGGGTCCCAGCAAGGTCATGAATTCACCGCCGCCGATTTCGAGATTCACGCCGGGCAGCACCATCGTGCCGCCATCGTAGCTCTTGGTGATGTCGCGGAACTCGATGTGGGTTCCCGCTGTGCCGGTTTCGTTCATCGCGCCCCCGCGCTTTCCGTTCACCTTTGCCGTTGGTAGACGAGTTCCCCCGCGAGCCAGGTCTGTTCGACTTCAACATCCATGATTTGTTCGGGGTTGATGGTCAGCAAGTCATCCGAAAGCACGATCATGTCGGCGTATTTGCCGGCTTCGAGGGAGCCTTTGACATCCTCCTCGAACAGCAGCCAGGCGCCGGTGAGGGTGTAGGCGCGGATCGCCTCCTCCATGGTGATCGCTTCTTCGGCGGCGTAGACCGCCCCGGACATGCCTTTCCGCGTCACCGCGGCGTATAGCCCAACCATGGGGCCGATGGGCAGGATGTCGCTGGAGATCGCCAGGGTAACGCCATGGTCCATTGGCGAGCGCAGGGGATTGTTGTGCTGAAGCCGCCAGCCATCGAGGTTCTCCACGTAACGGCCTTCGAGCGTGTAGGTGAAGTTGGGCTGCTGGGTGATGGCGATGCCGTGCCGCGCCATGGTTTCCATGGTGGCGTCAGAGGGCCGCATCGAAAAGTGGTTGAGGAAATGGCGGTGGTCCGCTCGCGGGTTGCGCTCGAGTGCGTCCGCGAGGATATCGACCACGAGTTCGATGGCGGCGTCGCCGATGGCGTGGACGCCCATCTGCCAGCCGGCGTCGTGGATTTCATTGAGATGGGCGGTGAGTTCGTCCTCGGGCATGTCGAGGTGGCCGCGGTAATCGCCCTGGTCGCGGTAGGGTTCCTTGGTGTACGCCGCCGGGCCGGTGAAGCCGCCGTCGGCGAAGACCTTGATCGGGCCGATCTTGAGGAATTCGTTGCCATCGCCGACCCGCTCCTTGACCGCTTCGATGCCATCGGTGTCGAACCATTGGAATTGCAGCGCGGCCCGGGGCAAAGCCCTGTCCGCATCCGCGTACAAGGCTTCCCACATGGCGTATTCCGAAGGCCGCTTGGAAGCGTCGAGGATGCTGGTGATGCCGTCGTCGAACAGCTCGGTGAGATTGGCCTCGAGGCTTGCGGCCAACTCCTCCGGCGCCGCGGGCGGCACCAGCCGGGTAACGATGGATTGCCGTTCGCGAATGACTCCGTTCAGGCTGCCGTCGGGATTGCGCTCGATTACGCCCCCTTCCGGGTCGGGGGTTTCCGGCCCCACTTCGGCAAGTTCGAGCGCCAGGCTGTTGGCCACGGCGCTGTGACCGCCGGCCCGGGTCAGCACGACCGGATTGCCCGGCGCGGCGGCGTCGAGATCGTCGCGCAATGGCCGGCGCGCTTCGGTCAACTGGTCTTCGGACCAGCCGTAGCCGGTGACCCAGTTGCCCGCGCCCACTTCCAGCGCCTTGGCTTCAACAAGCTGGCGGATTTCAGCCACCGAGCCAGCCTCGGTGAGATCGATATAGTGGTTGGGCCGGCCGCGGATATGGGTGTGGGAATCGACGAAACCCGGCAGCAGCATCTTGCCCTCAAGGTCAACGACTTCGGTGGCGTTGTAGTTCCGCAGCAGCGAAGCCTCGCCGGTTTCGACGATCAGGCCGTCGTCGACGACAACCGTGTCGTGGATGGAGAAGTCCGCGTCCACGGTCAGCACCTTGCCATTGGTCAGGATCAGATCGACCGCGGCTGGCGACCCTTGTTCGGCCGTCGGTTCGGCCGGGCCGCAGCCCGCGAGCGCGGCGGCGAGCAGGATGCCGCCGATTCGCGCCAGAAGTTTACGCTTCAATCGAAATCCAGGGGTTCCCATGATGGTTCTCGCTATGCTGTTTTGGATATTTCCCGGGTGGCCGCGCTCAGGCCGCGGTCGAACAGCTCGATCATTTCATCCACCTGCTCCCGGCTGATGACCAGCGGCGGGCAGAAGGCGATCGAATTGCCGGCGACGGCGCGGACGAGCAGGCCCTGTTCCTTGCAGTGGCGCACGGCGATGGCGCCGGGCCGACCATCGGGGAAGGGTTTGCGGCTGGACTTGTCGGCAACGAGTTCCACCGCTCCGATCAAGCCCTTGCCGCGCACTTCCCCGACCAGGGGATGCCCGCTAAATTCCCGCAGCCGCTGCTGCATGTGGGCCCCGACTTCGGCGGCGTGGGCGGCGAGGCCGTCGCGCTCGAAAATCTCGATCATCTTCAGCGCCGCCGCGCAGGCCACCGGATGGCCGCTGTAGGTGAAGCCGTGGCCGAAAACGCCGGCGCGGCTGCTCGGCTCGACCATGGCCTCGCACATCGAGCCGGGAATCGCCGCGGCGCTCACCGGAATGTAGGCCGAGGACAATTGCTTGGCCAAGGTGATCAGTTGCGGTTCGATGCCGATGGTGGTGCTGCCGAAGACATTTCCCGTGCGGCCGAAGCCGCAAATCACCTCGTCGGCCCAGAACAGGACGCCATGGCGCGCCAGCATGCGGCCGAGGGCGGGGTAATAGGACTCGGGTGGCACGACGACACCGCCGGCGGCGCAGAAGGGGTCGGCGATGAAGGCGGCGATGGTTTCCGCGCCTTCCCGCAGGATCAAGCGCTCGACATCGCCAACCAGCCGCTTCGCGAATTCGGTTTCGCTCTCGCCATCCCGCTGGCCATGGTAGTAATGCGGCGTTTCGGCGCGCAGAATGCCGAGCTCGTCAACCGGAATATCGAAATGCGTGTGGTTGACCGCCAAGCCGGTCAGCGCCGCCGAGGCCATGGTTACGCCGTGATAGGCGCGGTCGAAGGCGATGATCTTCTTCTTGCGCGGCTGCCCGGTGACATTGGCCCAGTAGCGCAGCATCTTCATCATCGAATCGTTGGCTTCGCTGCCGGAATTGGCCAGGAAAATCTTCGCCCCGGCAATCGGCAGCATCGCCGCGAGCCGCTCGGCGAGGTCGATGCCGACCTGATGGGTGCGGCCGCCGAACATATGGCTGTAGGACAACTGCCCAAGCTGCGCGGTGATCGCCTCGATCAGTTCCCGGTTGCCATAGCCAAGCGCCGAACACCAAAGCCCCGCAAGCCCTTCGAGATAGCGCTTGCCCGCGGCGTCGAAAACATAGATTCCCTCGCCGCGAACGATATTGATCTCTTCGGTGCGGGCCAGATTGGTCGTGGGATAAATCAGCGTGGTCATGCCCGCAAGCATAAGCCAGCGAAGGCGGGCATTCCAGTGGTCTCCCGCACACTGATTGTGGCGCAAAACAAATTGCTGTAGCTTTCAGGCGGAATTCGATCCAGTAACCGGGAGCTTGCGTGCCAAGAGTGGTTTCGACTTCGCGGCGGGGTTTTCTGCAAGGCGCGGCGGCGCTTGCCGGGGGGTCTTTGCTTGCTGGCTGCGGGAGCGGCGCCGCGCCCGATGTGATGCGCGGCGTGGCGACCCACAGCCGCTTTCCCACGTTGCACCCCGAGCACAACGAGCGCGCCCGGGGCTGGCTGCGCTTCCTGTGGCAAAAGGCGACCACCCCCGACGACTGGAGCTACGGCGGCGAAGAGCCGCACCCCTGGTGGGACCAGTACACCGCGGCGCCGCTGCTGAGCTATCCGCGTTTCGACCTGTCCAATTCCAGCTATGCCGTGCTGCTGATGGCGGACCAGACTCCGGCCTGGCGCGAAGTCTACACCCGCATCATGGACGAATTGGCCACGCGGCACACGACCTTCTGGGCGGCGATCGATTGGAACACCTTCATCGGGCCAAGCCCGGACCGGCGCAACTATCCTCCGGGGCTGCTGAACCAATGGCCCGAGCGCGTGCGCGGCAACTACGACGCCCCCGGCTGGACCGCCAACGGGGTCGAACCCTGGGGCCTCGACCCAGACCCCATCGGCGCCACCGGCAACCTGTTCTTCCGCGGCTGGCTCAATCTCGTGCTGGGCATCTACAAGTACGTCTCCGGCGACGACAAGTGGGAGCGGCCCTGGCTGGTGGCGGGCTACGAGAACGAGCATTTCGAATGGACCCAGCCGCGGATCGCCGATTATCTGCGCCGGCAATACACCGATCAGCCCGAAGGCCCCCACTGCGAGAACACCAAGATCTGGCCCTTCTGCAATTCCGCCGCCGGGCTCGGCATGTATCTGTCCGACCGGCTCGGCGGCCGGCCTTCCCACGGCGTGTTCGAGAACTGGGTGGAGTTCTGCCGCGACAACTACATGGGCATCAACAGCCGCAACGAAATCGAGTGGATGACGACTTATTACGATCCATTGGAGAACTTCAAAGTCAACGCCCCCGGCACCGCCGGCGCCGGCGCCGGCGTCGCCATGCATCTGCTGCCCCAGTCGCCGGAGCTGGCGACGCAAATCTACGAAGCGGCGGCGCAATCTCTGGGCTGGCGCGACCCGCGCAGGCAAATCGCCGCCAACAGCGCGGGGCTGATCATGGCCAGGGCCCTCGGCGACAACACCGTCATCGAACGGCTCGCGGCGGCGGCGGAAAGGCAGTTCGAGCCGCGCTGGTTCGGCGACAACATGGACAACTTCGGCTGGTGGTTCAATCTCGACGAGCCATGGCCCCGCGGCCAGCAAAGCGCCCAGATGATGGTCAACGAGATTGGCGAGGGCGACTGGATCACCGCCTTCCAGGCGAATCATCTCGACAAGTACGCCGCGCCCACGGTGGAGGGCGTGGATTTTCCGCAGCTCGGCATCAGCCAAGCCTGGAACGACAAGGACAGCGGCGTGCTCTTCGTTTCCACCTATCCCGCCGACTCGTCCCGCCGCGGCCGGGCGACGAGTTACCGCATCACCAATCTGCCCGACGCTTCCGCCGCGGTGGTGTTGCAGGATGGCGCCGCGCTCGAAGCCGAAGTCCTCGACGCCAACAGCATCGTCGTGCGCAGCGACATCGACCATCACCGCCTGCAGATTTACACCGGCTGGTTCGGGCAAGAGGCGGTGGCGCGTTCCGACACAGCTGAAACAGTGGTCGAAACAGTTCCCGGAGCGGTGCCAGCCGCGCCCACGGGTGTGAGAGCGGCGCACCGGAGCGCCGAAGAAAACGCGAAGACCGCCGAGGCGGTAATGCTCAGCGGCTCGGCGAATTGTCCTTGTTGCGCCACCGCGGTGTGAAGAAGCTTGTAATGAGAGAGGGAAAATGCGCACCAGATTGACCGAAATGCTCGGCATCGAACACCCCATCGTGCAGGGGGGAATGCAATGGGTGGGGCTCGCGGAACTCGCCGCGGCGGTTTCCAACGCCGGCGGGCTCGGCATCCTCACCGCGCTGACCCAGCCCACGCCGGAAGCCCTCGACAAAGAAATCAAACGCTGCCGGGAAATGACCGACAAGCCATTCGGCGTGAACCTGACGATCCTGCCGACGATCAAGCCGGTGCCCTACGAAGAATACGCGCGGGTCATCATCGAATCCGGCATCAAGATCGTCGAAACCGCCGGCCGCAATCCCGAGCCTTTCCTGCCGCCCTACAAAGCCGCCGGCATCACCGTCATCCACAAATGCACCTCGATCCGCCATTCGCTCAAGGCCGAGCGCATCGGCGTCGATATCGTCAGCGTCGACGGTTTTGAATGCGCCGGCCATCCCGGCGAGGACGACATCACCAATTTCATCCTGTTGCCGCTCGCGGCGCGCAAGCTGTCGATCCCCTTCATCGCCTCGGGAGGTTTCGGCGATGGCAAGGGCCTCGCCGCGGCGCTCGCCCTCGGCGCCGAAGGCATCAACATGGGCACCCGCTTCATGGCGACCAGGGAAGCGCCGATCCACGACAAGGTCAAGCGGGCCATGGTCGAGGCGAACGAGCTCGACACCGCGCTGATTTACCGCAGCCTGCGCAACACCGCCCGGGTATTCAAGAACGGCATCGCCGAGCAGGTGCTCGAAATCGAATCGCGGCCGGGGGAAACCCGATTCGAGGACATCCGCGAACTCGTGCAGGGCACGCGCGGCCGCGAAGTGTACACCCGGGGCGAGCTCGACCACGGCATCTGGTCGGCCGGCATGGTCGTCGGCCTCATCGACGACGTGCCAAGCTGCGACGAGCTGCTGCGCCGCATCGTCGGGGAGGCCGAGCGGATCATCGCCGAGAGGCTAAGCATGATCGGTGGCGGCACATCCGCGCAGAAACACCCCACCCTCCGTCATTCTGCGCGCCGCGAAGCGCGGTGATTCGGGGCATCCTGCCCCTCACCCCTGCGGGGCAGCGCTGCGCGCTGTCCAAAATGACAATCCTGCCATTTTGTCGCAGAATCTCCAGCCGAAGCTGCGGAAGAAATTCATGAAAGTGCGTGACAAGATCATCGTCGTCACCGGCGGCGCCAGCGGTATCGGCCGGGCGCTGTGCCAGCGCTTCGCCGCCGAGGGCGCGCGGGCCGTGGTGGTTTCCGACATCGATGAAGCGGGAGTGGACAGCACCGTTGCCGAAATCGCCGGCAGCACGCAGGCGCTTGGGGTGCGCGCGGATGTGGCCAATGAAGCCGAGGTTGAGCTCTTGGCGCGAGCCACGCTCGAAGCCCACGGCCAAATCGACCTGTTCTGCTCCAACGCCGGCGTTTTCATCCCCGGCGGGGAGGAGGTTGCGACCGCGGCCTGGCGGCGCATCTGGGACATCCACGTCATGTCCCACGTCTTCGCGGCCCGGGCGGTGCTGCCGGCAATGCTCGAGCGCGGCGAAGGCTATCTGCTCAACACATCCTCGGCCGCCGGCCTGCTCAGCCAAGTGGGTTCGGCGCCCTACGCGGTGACCAAGCACGCCGCCGTGGGCTTCGCCGAATGGCTGTCGATCACCTACGGCAAGCGCGGCATCCGGGTGTCGGTGCTGTGCCCACAGGCTGTGCGCACGGGGATGACCGCGGGAGGCGACGGCGGCGTCGCCGGAATCGACGGCATGCTCGAACCCGAACAACTCGCCGACACCGTGATCGAAACCCTCGAAGCCGAGCGCTTCCTCTGCCTGCCCCACCCCGAAGTATTGACCTACATGCGCCGCAAAACCGACGACTACGACCGCTGGCTAGGCGGCATGCGCCGCCTGCAAGAGCGTTTCGGCGACGGCTACGGGCAGCGCCAGGGAAGCCCTGATTAAGTCAGAGCTTCCCTGGCGCGGCGAATACCGTTGGATCTCCGCGTTGCGCTATCAATCGCCGGGTCTAGCTTGTACACTCGGATTTCGCAAATGTCTGAATCAAAGCCGGTTGGGGAAACCATGCGCGCGGAAATGAAATTGCTGGCATTGGCGGGCCTGCTGTTCAGCCAGGCCGCGCTCGCCGCCGAAAACTACAAGGCGCCACGAACCGAATGGGGCCAGCCCGATTTGCAAGGCGTCTGGAACTATTCGTACAATGTGCCGCTTGAGCGGCCCCCGCGCTACGGGCAGCGGCAGTTCATGACCGAAGCGGAAATCGAGGCGCTTCGGGCCAGGCGATCCGCCTTCGATGAAAACTCGGATGCGGCGATTCCCAACTTCGGCGTCGATGAGGCCTACAACGATTTCTGGGTCGAATCCGCCGGCATCGGCGAGGCGCTGCGCACCTCGATCATCACTTATCCTCCCGATGGCCGCCTGCCGGATTTCGCCGAAGGCGCGGTGGTCGTCAACGGGCGGCTCGCCCCGGACATCGAAGGCGAGCGGCCGGTGCGCGTCATTCCCGGCGGCATCGGCAAGGACGGCCCGGAAGACCGGGGCCTTTCCGAGCGCTGCATCATGGGCTTCAACGCCGGGCCGCCGCTGGTGCCAAGCCTGTACAACAACAACTTGCAGATTTTCCAGCACCGCGACCATGCGGTGCTGATGACCGAGATGGTCCACGACGCGCGCATCGTTCCGCTGACCGGCCTGCCCCCGCTTGACGGGACCATCGGGCTTTGGTCGGGCGATTCAAGGGGTTACTGGGACGGCGACACCCTGGTGGTGGAAACGCGGAACTTCAACGGCCTGACCCAGTCATTCGCCGACGCGGGTGTTTCCGACACCAAATTCCTGACCGAGCGCTTCACCCGGGTGGGCGCGGACCGGATCGAATACGAGTTCACCGTCGAAGACCCCGAAGCCTACACCGACCGCGTCACCGGCATCATCCCCCTGACCAAAGTCGCCGGCCTGCTCTACGAGTACGCCTGCCACGAAGGCAATTACGGCATGGTCAACATGCTCCGCGGCGCCCGCGCCGAGGAAGCCCGGGCGGCGGAGGAGCGGCAGTAGGGCGCCTACGCCGCGCGCATGATGGCTTTCACTTCGAGAAATTCCTCGAAGCCTTCCACACCCCACTCGCGGCCGTTGCCGGATTTCTTGTAGCCACCGAACGGCGCCGCGAAGTCCGGCCCCGCGCCGTTGATGTGCACATTGCCCGTGCGCAGCCTGCGGGCGATGCCGCCAGCGTGGGAAGGCTCGCCCGAAACATAACCCGAAAGCCCGTATTCGGTGTCGTTGGCGATGGCCACGGCGTCCTCGTCGTCCTTGTAGCCGATGATGCAAAGGACCGGGCCGAAGATCTCCTCCCGGGCGATGGTCATGTCGTTGGACACCTTGGCGAACACCGTGGGCTTGACGTAATAGCCAGTTTCCAAACCCTCCGGCCGCCCAAGGCCGCCGGTGACGAGTTCGGCGCCTTCGGCGATGCCTTGCTCGATCAACCCCTGAATCTTGTTGAATTGCGCCTCGCTGGCAACCGGCCCGAGCCGGGTTCCCTCCTCCTTCGGGTCGCCGACAGTGGCCTTGGCGGCCGCGGCCCGGGCGATTTCCGCAGCTTCCGCCATGCGGGATTCTGGCACGAGCATGCGGGTGGGCGCGTTGCAGGACTGGCCGCTGTTGCCAAAGCAGCCAATCACCCCGCCGCCCACCGCCCGGGCGAAATCCGCCACATCGTCGAGAATGATATTGGCGGACTTGCCGCCAAGCTCCTGGGTCACGCGCTTGATGCCGTCGGCGGCGTTGCGAGCGACTTCGCGCCCGGCCCGGGTCGAACCCGTGAAGGAAACCAGATCGATTTCTGGGTGCGAGGCGATCGCCGCGCCCACAGTCGGCCCATCCCCGTTGACCAGATTGAACACACCCGCGGGCAGGCCCGATTCGGCGATGATTTCAGCCAGCAGATAGGCGCTGACCGGCGCGATTTCGCTCGGCTTGAGCACTATCGCGCAGCCCGCCGCAAGCGCCGGGGCGATCTTGCAGGCGATCTGGTTCAGCGGCCAGTTCCAAGGTGTGATGAAGCCACAAACCCCCGCCGGCTCCTTGACAATCAGCGAGTTGCCGCGGCTTTCCTCGAATGGGTAATTCTCCAAAATCGGGATAATGCTCTGGAAATGCCCCAGCCCGCTGCCCACTTGGGCCGTGCTGGCAAGCCGCATCGGCGCGCCCATTTCAGCGGAAATCGCCGCCGCGAGTTCGCCGGCCCGGGATTTGATGCCAGCGATGATGTTGCGAATCACCGCGACACGCTCTTCCACGCCCGATTCGGCCCAGGCGCCAAAAGCCCGCCGCGCCGCCCGCGCCGCCGCATCGACATCCTCCGCCGTGCCCAGGCGAATCGTTGCAAACGCCCGCTCGGTCGCCGGATTGACCACCTCGAGCAACTCCCGCCCCGCGGGCTCCCGCCATGAACCATCGATATAAAAACCGTTGTAAGCCTTGAGCATCATGAAACTCCCATATTTCCACCATCGAGGCGGACCGACCCGCGCCGGCCGCCGCAAACGGCGCCCAGTATACCGGCAATGGAGAATGATGCGGTTTGCCAAGCATCTGCATTTTGGTCCTTGCTGATTTCCCTGGTTTTGCGGGTTACGACTTGCTTATTCCGATGCGAGCAAGATTGCCCGCGATTTCGAAGTGGATTTATGCAGGAAAATTGGACGGCGCTCGTCCAATTTTCCTGTTAATACGCTGTGTGCCAGATGCTCTTGGGCAGAATCGGAGGGTCGGGGGATGCTGGAACGACAGACGCATTTGCGCAGAGTGGCGGAATTGCTCGAGGACAGCCCCGTTGCCGCCATGATTGGGGCGCGGCGGGTTTGGAAGCCAGTCAAATCAATCCGCCGAGCAGGGCGAGGGCGGTTTCGAATTGTGGATCGCCGGTGGTATCCGCTTCGAGTGGCCAGGGGATGGGGAGTTCGGGTTCGAGGCCGCCGGGGGTGGGGGCACCCATCGCGGTGACGCGGCCAAGGCTGGCGAGTTCCGCGGCGAAGGTCTCGGCCGGGCCGCGGGTGGTATGGCCGATGATCAACACCATCGGGCTGGAATAATATTCGCCGCGGCTTGCCGGCAGGAACAGGTCGAGGTGTTCGCGGCCGAGGTAGCCCACCGCGTGGCGCAGGTCGATGATCAAGCCGGTGGTGTCGCGCAGCTTCGCCACGATTCTGCCCAGGGTGACGAGATCGTTGGCGTTGCGGCTGATTCCCCACAGCCGCGCGTGGCCGATGAGCTTGTTGCCGAGATTGAATTGGCGCACGCTCGGCTCGACGGCGCCGCGGTAGCTGTCGAGCAGGTTGTTGAAGACGGTCCCCACCGCGGCTTCGCGCCGCTCGCCGTGGCGGGCGAGTGCGAGTTGGAAGCCGCGCCCGCCTGGCTCTAGCGGCTGGGGCAACTGGGGCGGCCGCGGATTGAAAGAATAAACCGGATGGTAGGGCGCGCCGTTGACCGCGAGCAGGTGGTCGCCGCGCCGCAGGCCCGCCGCCGATGCGGGCGATCCATCGAGCACCGCCGCAACAAGATGGCGCCCACCGCGAACCGCGACCGCGATGCCGATGTGGTTCAGCCGCTGTTGCCGGTCCACCCGGCGGCTGGTCAGCGCGGCCTCAAGATAGGCGTCGAGCGTGTCGAACATGGGTGGTTCCTGTTTGAGTCACGGTATCGCGTTCAACTTCGCTGTTGTTTTCGTTATTCCGCGCGCAGTCGCGGAATCTCCAGCGGACCGGCACTACGTGGGTTGGCCCATCACCTCCAGCGCGCGCTGGCAGGCGGGGCGCTGGTAGTGGCGGTTGCGCAGATTGATGTATTTCCGCGGCAGCTCAAACTCGAAGCGCAGCGCCCAGTTGAAAGTCTGGGCGAGCAGGATGTCGACGATGGTGAATGCCTTGCCAACCGCGTACTCACCGTCGTCAAGCAAATGTTCAAGCGCGCCCAGCGCCTTGGCGAATTCGAACTTCGCCGTTTCGAGCATTTGCGGAATGCGCCGCTCTTCGGGCAGGGCGAACCGGTGCTTGCCTGTGCTCCACAGTGGTTGTTCAAGTTCGGCGAGGACGAAGCAGGCGAGTTCGTCGATGCGGGCGTAGACATCCATGCTGGCGTTGGGCAGCAGGCCCGATTCCGGCGCCGCGCGGGCGATGTAATAGAGGATGGCGACGGATTCGGTCAGCGTCAGCCCGCCGTCGACGAGCGTCGGCACCTTGCCCTGCGCGTTCACCGCGAGATAACTCGGATGCTTCGCGCTGCCCGGGACTTCGGCACCGGTGCGCAGCTTGACCTCGATGTATTCGTACTCGAGCCCGCTTTCCTCAAGCGCCCACAGCGCGCGAAACGACCGCGACTGCTGGAATCCGTAGAGCTGGATCACCGCGAAGGCCCAGGCAGCGCCCCGTCGGGCGGCCAAGCCAGGCCGGGGGCACGGGCAACCAGTCGCATCGCATTCATCACGCACCTTTGTGAATTCGTTGGCTGTGAACCGCTTGACAGCCCAACCGGACAATCGCCAGATTGCCGAGACTACCCCAGCATTGCGGCCTTGTCATGGGAAAATCCAGCGGGTGTCAAAGCAAAGTAGAAATGTCCCCTTTTCTCCAAAGTAGAGATGTCCCCTTCGGCCTTGCGCGGAGGGAGCGTAGCGACCGGAGCGCAAGGCCGCGCCGCGGCTATCCGGCGGCCGGCCCCGCGCCGGTCTTGAACGAACGCCGCCAGGGGTGGTCCGGCGGCGGCTTCCAGTCCGGCCGGGACCGCTGCCGCGCCTTGGCCCTGTCCACCCGCGACCGGACGCTCTTCCCGTCCTCGACCGGCGGCGGCTCCCCGCCCCCGGCAAGCAGCCTGACCGGCAGCTCGCGCCCGTCGCGCAGCACCCTCACCCCGCCGTCCCAGCCCTTGCAAACCGTCACCGCGGCGCCGCGCAGCCGGTAGCCCCGGCCTTGCCCGGTCACCTGGTACGTGTTTCCCTCGAAACTGATCGACAGGTTCTTCGTCAACTTGCGCCCGTGCTGCTCGCACAGGATCAGGTCCAACTCCCGGTCGTCGTGCAGCACCGCCCGGTGCGCGTCCGCCGGGTTGCGCGCCGCCACGCCGAAACGCCGGTTGTAGTCCGCCATGAACGCCGGCAGGTAGGCGTTCCCCGCCTCGATGCCGCAGATGCCCCGCAGCCGCATCTCCTTCACCAGCCGGTCCTGCAGCGTCTTGTTGGCCCGCTCCACCCGGCCCTTGGCCTGCGGGCTGCCGGCGTGGACCGGCGCGATGTCCAGCGTCCCCAGCGCCCGGCCGAACTGCGTCAACCCGTCCTCCCGGCCCCGCAGGTTCACCCGGAATATGCTGTGGCGGTCCGAGTAGTACGCCACCGGGCGACCGTGGGCCGCCAGATGCGCCCGCGTCGTCTCCATGTAGGCCTCGGTCGTCTCCGCCGGCCAGAACCCCATCGCCAGCAGCCGCGACGTCGCGTCGTCCACGTACACGATCAGCGCGCACCGCGGCCCCCGGTCCTCGAACCAGTCGTGCGGCGAACCGTCGATCTGCACCAGATCGCCCAGGCACTCCCGGCGCGTCCGGCTCGGATGCGCGCGCGCTTCCCGCCGCGCCTTCGGCCGCCACAGCCCGTCTTCGATCATCCAGCCCCGCAGCGTCTCCGCCGACAGCTTGAAACCGTGCGCCTCCACCAGCTTCTCGCAAGCGAAGGTCGGACCGAAATCCGGGTAGCGCCCGCGAACCAGGTCCAGCGCCGCCCGGCGCACCGCCGGGTCGATCGCGTTGTTCGACCGCTTGCCCCGCCGCCCCGACACCAGCCCCGCCGCGCCCCGCTCCCGGTAGCGCGCCGCCAGGCGCTTCACCTGGCGCACGCTCAACCCGAGCCGCAACGCCGCCTCCCGCTGCGTCAGGCGCTTCTCCGCCACATCACGGACCACTCCCGCCCGATCCGACTCCCGCATGCTCAACAGCAACTCCGCGCTCGACAAGACAACCCCTCCTCGCAGAAAAAGGGGACACTTTAACTTTGCGCAAAGGGGACATTACTGCTTTGGGCTAACAGGAAAATCCAGCGGGAAAAGGATAAGCTCTGGCGAGAGCGCACGGCAGATGTGATAGGTGACCTATGCACATGATGTTATCTGGTGAATATTGTCATCTGCGACTCAATTCAATCTCCAATGCTTCCAGAAAGCCATGGGGATATTTCAATTTGCCCTTGCGCGCCCGGTGTGTGAACCCGGCCAGCGCCCGACTTGAAAGATTCGGCCATTTTTCGGTCGCGAAAGCCGAGAGGCGACCCCGTTTTCTGTCCACTGGAAACTCTGAAACGTTCGCCACCATCCGCTGACCACCCATGCACCATGCAGCATTGGGCCATCGCCCCCCGCTGGGGAGTTCGCTGTCCTCCCCGCAATCGTACTCCCCCGGCCCACTGAGGCGACTTCCAATCCATTCCGCGACTGGCACCGAAACCGCGTTTCCGACCAAACGCCAACGACTCCGGCCATCCCTTACGTTCCTCAGCGCGGATGTCCACCTTGCCGGGAAGCCTTGGAATTGTTCAATAGCTTCGATTGTCGGCGTCACCACGAGACCGCTTGGCAAGAGCACCCCGGGGGGGGAGGGTATGCCTAGGCCGGAACCAGCTTTGAGCGGAGGAACCGCATCCGCTGTCAAGCCATGCCCAGTGCGACCTTCAGTCCAAAAGAATCCAATGGGTTTGCCGAGATCTGGATCGGGCCATTTTCTGTTGGGCGCATCGTCCGCGAGCAGCACGTCGCGGGGGTCGCCGTCAAGACTGGCAACGATGAAAACCCTTCTGCGCCGCTGGGGAAGCCCGAATGCCCGGCTGTCGACCACCCGCGAAGCCCACCGATAGCCCAAACTCTCAAGGCGGGACACAATGTGCTCCATTGCCGCGCCACGCGCCAGATGCAGCATGAAGTAGACGTTTTCTATCACTACCCACGGAGTTCGGCGTACTGCAAGCAGTCGGAAGAGAGCGTCCACCACCCGCGACTTGTCGCCATCTATCCCTTGCTTGCCTCCCGCCATCGACAGGTTCTGGCAGGGGAATCCCGCTGTCACGATTTCCGTCTCTTCCGGCAGGGCAGAGAGCTTGACGGCGTCCGCATCGACCTTCACACTCCCAAATCGATGCTGGATGACGCGCAAGGCATCTGGATCTATTTCACTCATCAGCAGGGTTTGATGGCCTGACCGCTCGAATCCCAACTCGAAACCGCCAATGCCAGCATACAGCCCCGACACCATCATCGACCAAACCTCCACATCCGCCGCCGGGGCATCCAGCCGTTCCCCAGACTCATCGGCGTTGCCAGTTTCACCCGTCATCAGAGCGAATGGCGACGACTCCGTTGACACCCTGCACAGCCTATGCGGTATATACACAAAGCCGGAATTGGTCAAACGCCTACTTGACCGTGTAGGCTGGAAGAAAGAAGCCGACCTTGCCAGCGCCCGCCTGCTCGAACCCGGTGCCGGTAACGGCGAGTTTCTGGTTGAAGCTGTCAAGCGCCTCGTTGCCTCATTCGTTCGGCGCGGCCTGAGCCTTGACATCAAGGCTCTCCGCGACCGGATGTCGGCCTACGAATTGGCGCCGGGAGAAGCAATAAAGGCTAGGTCGCGCATTGTCGCCGAGATGAAGGAAATGGGTGTCCATCACCTCACCGCCAAGGCGTGCGCGCGCGCATGGGTGAGGACCGAAGATTTTCTCTTGGCAGAACTGCCCCATCCGTGCTTCACCCACATCGTGGGCAACCCGCCCTATATCCGCTGGTCCAAGGTCCCGAAGGCAATCTCCAAGGCCTACGCGGAAAAGCTACCAAATGCGATTGCCCGCGGTGACCTGTATTTGCCGTTCCTCCATCGTTCTTTCGAGCACCTCGCCCATGACGGGTGCTGCGCCTTCGTATGCTCGGACCGCTGGCGCTACACGGTCTACGCCAAGGATTTCCGCGAAAGATGGCTGACATCCATGCACATTGAAACCAAGCCTGCCGGCGAACCGGCGGATGCTTTCGTCCGCGATGTCTATGTGCAACCAGAGATTCTCATCGCGAAGCCTCGCAAAACCTCCAAGCCTCTAACGAAAAAGCGAAAACGAAGCGGCAAGACACTCGCCGAATTCGGTTGCACAATTCGCGTGGGCCCGGCTCTAGGCGTGACGCCCGCTTTCGTGCTGGAGCCGCACGAACACGATGTCGAGCCCCACTTGCTGCATCCTTGGGTCGATACCTCGGAAGTTCAGGCAGGTCGAGTCGATTGGTCGGGTCGCCGGGTAATTTCCCCTTATGACGAAACCGGCACTCTCATCGATCTGAAGCGACACCCACTGTTTGCGGCACATATTCGCCGATTCGAGGCGCGTCTTCGCGCCCGGTACATCGTGCGCAATGGCGGAGCTTGGTATCGCACAATAGACAAGGTTAAACCCGCCGACTGGTCGCCGCCGAAGTTGCTCATCCCAGAGGTCGCCAAAATCCCGCGGGTCGCCATTGATCGAAGTGGTGCGATTCCATCTCACGGCCTCTATTGTGTCTTTTCCCATGAGATTGACATCGAGGATATTTATGATCGCCTCCAGGATGGCAAACTAGCGAGAGCTCTAGTTCCTATCGCGCCCAAGGTAAAAGGGCGTTACATCAGATGCTATCAACGCTTTTTGAATATGCTAACAATATGAAGTATCAATTTGCTCACATGCCGAGTATGGATCTCGTAACTTCCAAGTATTCCGATTTCTTTGCGGGTTCCCCTTTAAAAATTTCCCTTATAATTTCAGGCAATCCAAACGGATATCCGTGCATAGCAACGGCCATCGCCAAAAACCTTTTGGTTGGATCTGTAGCCGAAATTGGAAATGCTGGATAAGATATTGAGAGAGGACTTACCGCATTGATCAGTGGTACTTGTTGTTTGCCAAGAGAATTACTTAGCTGTATATGGTTGTACCCATGAGTTGACTCACTATCTCGTGAAGCAGGCTCAAAACGAAACGCCATTGAGCGGAGTGAGTCTTGACCCAAAAGGACTAACAAATCGAAAGACAATTCCGTAGTATCCGTCCCTTCGATCCACGGAACGAAGAATGCGGCGGCAATATCTCTTGCATTGCACGGCATTGGAATTACTTTCAAGCTTTGATTCTCGGGCTTATCAGGGCGGTACGGATTCGTCGCCACAAATTGTACTTCCCCTTCTATTGTAGCAATTTGGACGCCTATACTCTGCGCCTGAGATTTAATTCCCTCTGGAACTCTTTTCCTCCAGTGCTCCCACCCGAGTCGCGCATACTTCTGAAGCAGCTCATCAAATGTATTACTCATATTTCGAGTTACTCCTAATAATTCGACGGCGCGGAGAGTAAGACCAATCTCTCAGATCCATGACGTAACGTCTAATCCATGATCCATCAATATCTGCTTCAAATTCTTTAGGCGAGTCACTCGTCCCCGTGACGCTCACAAAATTGGAAACGTCTTCGCAAAATACAGCATCTGGACAATCACTTCTTTTAGCGCCAAAGAAAAGTTTAACAAGATCATCATCTGCCTTCAGTAATGGCCACCAGAAACACGGGCCAGAAACCCATAGGTTGTGAGAAAAGTGCGCTGCAATCAAATGTTTTTTGTAAAATTTTTCATTTAGCCCAAAAGGCGGATCCTTGTATTCCAGTGCAGCATTCCAGCATTCAATGTTATTAACTTTATCGCCCAGTAGAAATGGCATTTGCGCCAATAGATGTGGAAGATCAATCAAAACATCTTGAGCCGCTAAGACATCACGTCGTAACCAGCGATCAACCTCATATGCAGATATTCGGTAAATAGCTTTTCGTGCCAATTCATTTCCCTTGTTGGCCAACTTATTAATCTTCTCTATTTCTGCAGGAGGCAAAATATGACTAGATTTGAAAAACTCTATAAATGATGTTTCTCGTATATCAATATCCGGTAAAAATCGAGACCTTGCTCGTAGTGACAAATATTCATACTCCATCGATGGAAATCCCAACGTTTCCCATACAGAATTTTCGAGATTACTCGCAACAAAATCAATTTGCTCTCTGCGTCTTTTCACCGCAGCCTTAATATGAGGCCAATACCAAGGGGAAAATTTGGCTTCCGATTTCTCACCCCACAGTTTCCGGCTCGACAAATGCCTAGAGTTAAGCGCTAAGTCAGAAATAGATTGATAATCCCCAAACAAGTATCTCAAATCGAAATCTACGAGTGGGTTTTTGTTTAGCGAAATAATATAAGGAACATCTGTAAACGCTCGCAAATAGCCGATGATCGACTCAGCCGTCAACATTACACCACTCAAACTCAAATCGGTAAGATTATTGTCGATCATCAATACATCGAATTCGTCAATCCAATCCAATTTTCCATTTTCAGTGACCTCACTTCCTTTTAGTATGGAGGATACAGCGGCAAAGAAATCATTAGAAAGAAAGTTTGTGAGTTCTTTCTTTGACTGCTTATCGAAAAGAAGTTTTACCCTACCATTGGGTGTAATTTCTCGATAAGCAGACTCCTGAGAAATGATCTTGCTCTCTGTATTCCTAGCGTTTCTCTCGTTGTCATCAAGAATCAGTATATTCATTTTCTTCACCCTTTCCACGAAATCTGAATAGTTGTAGAAAATCCGTCGGGCGGATCAACGAAGGAGACCTCAGCATTCCTGCTATTGGCGATCATTCGCACTATTGCCAATCCGAGACCTTGTCCCCCGATTGCGATGGACTGATTTTGCGGACTTACAGTAATCCGCCGTTCAAATGCTTCGAACAATATGTCAGCCTCTTCCGGTGGCATGTTCAGCCCGACCCCCGTGTCGCTTACCCTGAGATACTGTTGCCGGGCAGTGGCTGCCGATCCTTCGAATCGGATGATGCGCAGATTGGTTTCCAGCATCGCATTCCAGGCATTGAACAGCAAGTTTTGGATAATCGCGCTCCAGTCCACATATGCACCTACCGGGAAGAGCAATCCTCGCGGCAGGGACTTGTAGTCGAACATGACACCGGACAATCTCGGCTTCAGTATCCTGACAACTTGGCTTACGATTGGTTCAACCCCAAGGCGCAGCGTCGCCTCCCGCTCTTCGGAATCCGCCAAAGGCGAAAACAAGCGCCAGAACGTATCGAATCGGGTCTGATACTCTTCAATGGCCCGCAGCGCTCCCTCAACTTGCGCCGAGGGATTCGCCTCGGCGAGTTGCCGCAGCGAGTCTACCACATCCTTGAGGAGAGATGCATTATTGGAAAGCTCGTGATTCATCGCCAGCGCCGCCATTCCCGCCGTGGCCAGAGGTGCGAGAAGCGTCGCGCGGCTGTCGATTGCCTTGGACTCCCTAGCCACTGCGGTGCGCGCCGCCATGACTTCCCGCTTGACCTCACGATATGCGGCTATGGGCATCTGGGCTCTGTAGGAATCGAGAGTCGACACGGCATTGTCCAATACTCTTGAAGGCCGCTCCTTACCACGCTGCTTTTGCGCAACATCGTCTGACACGGCCCGATATCTGTTCGCATAAAAATCAAGTCCGAACCGGACTACATCTCGAAGTTGCCTAAATGAAGGATTAGACTCTAGCCGGTCTCGGCCTGGTTGTATCCGCAGCCAATCATTTCGGCCCGACAATTTGCCTGCTACAGCAGCCTCATGATTCGTATCCACATCCACCGCGCCAAAGATTCGACTGGGATGCGGCAGATCAAGCATATAACGTGTACCGGTTCGCAATCGCTCAGGAAGTAGCTCGGACACGATCATACGACGGCCGTGGTCGACAGCCACATCTAACCAATCCTGCCCGTTCAGATCTTCAGATCCGTAATAGGGGAGTCGAAAACCGCCATCGTAAACCGATACGCCACCGTGTGCTTTTAGATATTCACGCATTTCTCCGACGGACAGCCCACCCGGCTGCCTACCCTCTGTCTTGAAAACAAGTATCGAGAAGCGCGCCCTATCAAGCGCCGGCATTTTGACGCTATCGTCCATTCGAATCCCTTTTTCGTTGCCTTTGGCGGCCTCATCTGACTCTTCAGCCGAGTCATCTCCATCATGCGTTTTGGCCGGGCTCCGAACTATTGGAAACCTGACCGTTTCACGATACGTTCGCGCATCCCCAACTCCTTCTGGATAATCCGCTGCGAACTCAACCGTAACCGAAGCCTCGCTTCCGCCAGACCTTTGACATGCGTCTTCCACCACACCGGTTATCCGCGCCTTCCAATTATCGAAGAGGGCGTCGTGTCGCTTGTCAAAACGTTCGCGCGCACTCTCAATTTCAGTTGCTTGCAGGTCTACATGGAAATCCAGAGCAGTCTTGCCTTTGGTCTTCCCTCTCCCATCCCGGAACGGCGAGCGGAGCATCCAAACATCACTGCCCAGTTTTTCGAGCGCCTCGCCATCCCACGGTGATTTCAGTCCCGTGAGCGTTATTCTTGTTCCAAAGGGAGAGCCGTCCGCATAGATTGACGTTTTGGATGGGTCGTCCCATTCCACTTCAACGGTATGCAAATCCTCCCCACTGCGAATATTTTTCCAGTCCACAATAGCGTAGACCATCTTTTCGGGGTTTTCCTTGCAATTGCTCTCAAGCTCCATCTCCTCCGCCAAGAACTGAACCGACAATCGACCAAGACCCTTCGAGCCGGTCATTGGCCTCTCAAGATCACGCGAACTGTGCGCATCTGCTTTGTGCGTTGTTCCGATTCGCATCCAATAGTTGAGGAATTCGTCACGAGACATTCCATGTCCATCGTCGGTGATCACGATACGATTATCTTCAAATTCGATACGGCACGTGTGCGCATCGGCGTCGTAAGAATTCTTTACAAGCTCAGCCAGCGCGATGTGGGCTCGGCCAATTAGCCGTTCGCCCAATTCACGCAATAGCGCGGCGTCTACCGTGAAGGGTTTTGATTTAAGGTTTTTGCGCTGCTTCTTGTCAGGCATTTGGCTCATTCCCGGACACGCCCAGATAATAACTGCGGGGGAGCGTGTGCGCTTACCTGAAAAGTCGGCACTGCCTGCCTTTTCATCAGCCCCGCCTACGCGCCCAACACATCGACGAGCACCTGTTTGAGGGTATCCCCATCATCCTCCAGCCGATACACCCCCTCTTCGTGGTTGGCAGGCATGTCCTCGCTCACAGAAAGGATATACGAGTGCAACCGCACGTCCGACCTGTCCAGATGCTGTTCGATATCCTTGATCGACTTATGTAAGCCGATCTTCGATTGATTGTCGCCATGCACGAGCCCTTTCGGGTCGAGGAAAATCATATGGGTCTCGTCTTTCCCGATCAGCCAGCAGATGAAATCCGGGTAGTAGGCGTCCCTGCCGTAGAATCCGGTCCCGGAGCGGGAAGCGTTGCGCAGCAGGTACAGTTCGAAATCGGTGATCGGCGGTTTGCCGACCAAGGCCGTCAGTTGCTCCACGGTCTGCTTTTCGCCTTTGTTGAGCGGCAGCGGTTTGACCGTGACCTCAGCCGGGGAGTTTTTGCGCTGATAGATCACCGGAACATAGGCATGGCGCGATGGCGTCAGGATTTCGAGGCCGAGAGCACCCAGCTTGCGTTCCCGCACGCTCGCGCAGAGTTCCTCTATATCATCCAGCAGAGTCTGCCAGTTGTCCCGGCCAGCATCGTTAACCTTGAGAAATTCATTTTTGACGGCAACCGTGTATTCCTTGATCAGGCTGGCGTCGCCGGCTTGCAGTTCTTCGATTTCCTTGTTCGCCTTCTCCCAATTCCACACGCCGTTTTGCCAGTTCGCCTCGATCAGTTTACAGGCCAAGTCGATAAAGCGGTTTTCCTGTGTTCGGACATCCGCCATCGATCGCAATCGAACCGCCGCGGGCGGCGCGTGCAGTTCGTACCAATCATTATTGCCGATCAATTGATCCACAAAGCCGGCTTCCAATTCTAGATTGTGCATTTTCCGCCGTTGCTTGAATGCCAAGAGCGACCGATAAATTCTCCGCTTGTCGAACAAGACGATGTGGTCGTCGAATCGGCACCGCCGCTTGCTGGTGTCTTCGGAGTTTTCGTCGCCGCCTCCGACGGTCTGCATTTTCGAGTACAGGTCAAGATTCACACTGCGGTGGTAACTCGCAAGACTTAATCGGACGCTGTCGCCATCAGCCTCGAACGCCGCGCCGGATTTGGTTCTGAGCATGGGTAGGCTGATATTGCCTGGAAGTTGGGATTTGACCGGGATCTGGAGCAGTTGCATGTCGGTTCCGATTTGCTCCTTGCCGAGCATCTCCTTGAATCTCCCCATGTAATTGGCCCGCAGCCCGAAGATGTTCAAGGTTTCGAGCAAACCGAGTTCCGCGCTGTACTCCGGCGGTGGCGCATCGAGTTGCTTGTGGCGTTTCAGGCTGAACCCGAGCCCTTTAAGCCGGACGCCGCGGCCAAACATCTGAATGACTTGCGGGCCTTGCCCGACACCGACATTCAACAGCGTCATCGTGCTGACGCGCCAGCTATTCCAGCCGGCGACAAATTTTCGCGCGCCGATGAGAATGTTGACGGGAGAGTCGGGCGCATCGACGTCGCCGAACAATCTTTGGGCGAACCCGGCCTCGCGATGGGTGTATGCGTTGATGCCGGCATCGCCTTCCTTCAACAATTTGTGGACTTCAGATGGCGCGCCAACATTGATTACCCCGAACACCTCGCCGTTCTCGCTGCTTTTCAGATGTATTTCGCCTTGGCCCTGCGTCAGGTATGCGACATGCAGGCTGCCGACCCCATGGAACAATACTTGGCAAAGATCATCATACATTTCTGACGGTGCCAGCGACTGCGATTTCAGCCACCCGAGGCGCTCGGCGAACCAGTCGCCGCCGCCGCCGGCATCGGAGAGCAATCCCGCCTCGCCGGCAAGCACGGCCGCGATTTGCGCTTCCACTTCTCGGCGGCGTTCGAGCACCCAGTGCAGGAAGCGGATGATTTCGATGATGTCGGTGCGACCCTTGACCGACAGTTTGCCCCTTGCCGTGGTGACGGTGTGCCCGAGCATGACCCAGAGCGGTCGGGTGATTTGGTAGTCGCCCCAATGGCGACCGAGTTGTTCGTAAACTTTGATCTGCTGATAGAACACCAGCATGGCGCCGACTTGATAGGCTTGGTGGTTGGCGTCCTGCAAGCCCTCCGCCAAATTCGCCACGCTGTGGTCCTTGCCGTAGCCGTCGCGGTAGAAATGGCGGTAGGAGTAATCGAACAGCAGGCACTTGCTGTAGTGACTCAGCAATTCTTCGCTGTCTACAATTTGATTGAAGGTGGCGGAATACTCAAGGGTGAAGCCATCGGCGGCGATTTTCCCCCGGCGCTGCCGCGTCACCGCTTCGGTGCCGGCCCTGCCCAAGTGGCCTTCATCGACGAGCACCAGGTTGCGTGTGCCGAGTTCGCGCACGTCAATGATCACATCCTTGGTTTGTTCGCGGAGTTTGTGGATATCGATGATTTGCACCGGCTGCATGCCGGAGATGCCCGCCATGGCATCCTTTTGAAACAATCTGGCCGCGATGCGGCTTTGGCGCAATTCGCGCAAATGCTGCGCCGACATGTCCGCGTCGGGCGTCACCAGATAGATGTTGTCAACGCCGCGGCGGAATTGTTTGGCGTAGTGCTGGAATTGCAGCAGATGCGCGTGCATGATCAGCGTCTTTCCTGATCCGGTTGCGCTTTGAAACGCCAGCGTGGAGAGATCGCCGACCTCGTAGTCAGGCAAGCGCTGGATGGCTGCCCCGCCCAGGCCTTTGAACCGGTTCAGCTTTCGACACAGTTCGTCCGCATGCTCGAACCAGCCATGCAGATACCATTCGGCAAGCAACAGCGCGACATACTGGTGCGGCTTCCAGTTGCGGGGATGGCCGGCACCGATTCGCAAGTGCTCGCTGTGGGTGCGGATATTGCTGCCGTACTGCCGCAGTGACTCCACATCGACCTTGTTGCCGGCGCGTTCGGCAATCCGGTTCAGCACCGGGTGCCACTCGTCTCCGGGCGTTTCGTCGCGCAGATTGTTGAATTCGGCAAGCAGGTCCCGGGTCGTTGCGAATCCGAAGCAAGCGCAGACGTACTGGTTCAGCGCCAGTTGGCTTTCCAGTACCAAGGCCGTTGGCCTTTTTTGCTTTTTGCGCCTCATGGATTGCTCGACCCCTGCTCGATACCTGCCCGACACTTACTCAACTTGGCCCGCGAACATCTTTTCGCGGAACACGAGTTCAAGCGCGCTTGTGGTCCAAGCGCCATCCGCCGGGGTGAGGCGGCCCAACTCGTGATCACCGTTCACATACACGAGCCTCGCGCCAAAATCCTTGCGAATCCGCTCGCCATGAGCTTTGAACCATGCGTTCAAGGCTTCGTTGCCGGTGGTTTCGATATCGCGCCACAAGATGAGACAGCGCGTTTCTTCGGCGTCAATGCCCGATATCGCCAACACGTTTTCGATGACGCGGCGGGCATGGACGCGCAGACCGATCAGATAATTGAAGGTTTCGGGCAAATCCACGGCAACATCGCGGCGGGCGCCATCCCGGACGACCGAGAGCGTATAGCCACTGGGTCGGGAGAAATCGCCGCCGCACAAGCTCGCGCTGCTTGATGTTTCGCGTGACAACTGATAGCGCAAGGCGTAATCTTCGGCCAGCTCGGGATTGGCGGCGAACAGGTCGCCGGTGTCTTCCAAGGGCTTGACCTCCAAGCTATCAAGCGCGTCTTCGTGGTTTTCCAGCCTGATGTACTTGAAAAAATGCGATTGGCCTTCGCGGCTGACGGGTTTGCCATCCTTCCAATCGTGGGAGTAGGCGACTTTCTTTATCCGCGGCAGCAACACGGTTTCAAAGTGTTGACCCATTTCCACCATGATGTATCTGCGGGAACCGCCATCTTCCCGATTCAGATTCATCGCAGCGTGGGCGGTTGTGCCGGAGCCGGCGAAGTAGTCAAGGATAACTGCATCTGAATCACTGACTGCATAAATGCAATCATAAGTTGTGAAAATAGATTTCGGATAATCAAATTTTCCGATTGGTAGTCCAATATGCCCTAGTAATCTAGTGCCATTGTCTCCGGCATTATATCGAGGCGAATACCAAACAGTTTTGAATTGATCGGATGTTTTTGCAATCTTTATTTGCACAACTCCCTTCTTAGAAACTTTAACTTTAAGCCTTTTAAGAATTTGGTCTACGGTGCCTCTTTCGTACCTCCACTTTCGCTCCACCCCATTGCCGTCAATCGGATATACTTCAATCGCACCATCTGGTCTATTCACATTGGCGCCAGATGGATGCTCATTTTCATCAGACCATACATCACCAAATCCGATTATAGAACGGTCTTTTACCAACACGGAATAAAAACAATTTGCTCCGTCAGTACGTAGTGATTCTCCTCCCCAATTTCTAAAATTTGAATATTCCCATTCTTCTTCTGAGCGTTGAGTTTCGTTAAGCGTCTCTCTAGACGAAGGAATTGCAAACAAGGCATATTCATGATTGAAAGAAAAATGATCATCCTGTACTCCTTTTCTATTATGTTCGATGGTTACTGAAACATTATCGTAGTCAGAAAAAATCTCACGAAAAAGATGAAAAACTCTGTTCTGTTCATTTTTATCGATTGCTAGGATGTGTGATCCATCAACAGAGCATAAGTTTCGGGATAATTGTAACCTGCCTTCAAGTAGTGACAAAAAGGATGAATGTTTGTAGTTGTTCTTATATGCAATTTCACTCTTCGGCGCATTATACGGTGGATCAATATAAACACATTGAATTTGCTTGGCGTACTTTTCTTGCAAAAAATTTAGTGCCTGGAAATTCTCACCATGAATCAATAGGCCATTCAAATCATCATCGAGCGCGGCGGAGGTTTTGCCGTCCGCCAATGCGGCCAGCAAGCAGTCGATAAATTCTTGATCGAAGTGTTTGGTGTCAACAACCATGTGGGGATTTTCGCGCAGGAAACTGGCGGGCAGAGGCTTGGCGAAGCCTTTAATTTCGTCCAGTGCATACAATTCGATCCATTCGGCCACTTGCGCCTTGTTTTTGGCGATCTCGGCATAAAACGATTCCGGCACCTTGTCCAAGGTGATGCCGTAGTTGGTTTCGAGCACGAATTTCTTCTTCAGCCAGATGGATTTGTGGAAATCCTCCAGTTGGGCGAGGAAATCGATGATCTTCTCGCCAAGCGAGCGCACCGCGCTCATCAGTACCAGGACGCGGCTCAGGCGGGCCTGCTCTTCCACATGGTCCGGGTCGAAATCGTCCAGCGCCATGATTTCGGTTTTCAGATACAAGTCGAGCTCCCGGCGCAGGAAACCCCGCAGGTCCTTGTGGATGAAATAGTCGAAACTGTTCTTGGCCGTGTAGACGGCGAGGTGTTTGGCTAGAAGCGTCCGTTCCGGGTCGTTTTCGGTGGGGGCGGGCTGTGCCAGCCTTTTCGCCCAGACAGGATCGAGTTTCGTCGCCAGCCCCAGGATCGAAGCATGCGATTCCTCCGCGTTCAGCCAAGCTTGCACGTTGTTGTTCTTCGGCAGCGCCGCGGCTTCGGCATCTGTCAAGGGGCGATGGTCGAAGTAGACAACCAATTGATCGCCGTCGACAGCCAGTCGTTCCCGATCTTTTCGGGTAGTTAGCACGAAGCGGCGGTCTTTACCGCTTTCCGCCTTGATGTTGTCCTTTTCGGTGTCGGCGGCGGCGATTTCGAACCGCACCTTGGCGGCTTTCGGCCAAGTCTCGTTGCCGAAGATGTACGAGGCGAAGTTTTCCGTGGTTTTGATGTAGTACTGGTCGGCGTTGGACCAGTGCAGTTTCACTTCCTCTCCGTTGTAGGGGATGAGGTAGCTGGTGTCGCCGTTGGCCCGGATGCGCCGCAGCGACATGAAGTCGCCCGAGTCGTAGTAGCGGCTGAAGAATTGGTACAGATGGTTGTAGATATGCCCTTCGGTGGTGGCGCCCTCGCGGGCGGATTTGAGCTTGGCGCGCCGTTCGATGATCCCCGGGATTTTCTCGACCTCCTCCAGGGTCATGCCGTCGCGTAGATACGAGGTGATTTTCTTCTGGATCTCGGTTTCCAGCGATTCGATGTCCTCGGCCACCAGACGCGCCAGATTTTTCCTCGCCTGGGGAAGCAGATCCCTGGCCAGAAACGCCTCGATTTCAGCCGCCTTCATATTCATGACGCGGTACAGGCCGAAATCCAGATCGCCCTTGTCGAGCTGGAACAGCTCGCGCAGCAGTTCCATCAAGAGTTCATACTGCTCGCCGACCTCTCCGCTGGGCGGGCTGAGCCGAGAATTCGTGTCCGCCGGTTTGTCCGTCATTTCCCACTCCACACCCGCAGCCGCGCAAGTCCGCCGCCCGCCTCACACCGGCCCCGGCCGGCAAGCACGGCGCCAAGCGTTCACAGACGCGATCACCCTGATCCTGCGGCAAACCGAATGTTACACACTTTTCGGCCTTGGCCAAGAAAACGGGGGAAATTCGATTTGTTGCCGACGCGGGGCACCCGAAGGGGATTCTGCGACTATGTGCAGAACGATGTGGGGCGAAGCGGATCGGTATGGTGCTGACCAGATTCCGCCCGTCGCGTCAGCCCGGCTTCCCCTCCCCGCCGGTGTTGGCACGGCCATCATGGACTGGACAGGCATTGATTGCGATTGACCGGTTTTTGGCCTACATTTCAGTTCAGAATCGAGGGGGGAGCCAGATGCAAGACATAAACAGTTACCAACGAATGCCGGAAACCATTGCCTTGTTGAAGATTCTCGCGCACGGAAAAGCACAGATCGAAGCGGGCGAGGTGCGGGACGCGGCGGATGTTATCGCGGGCCTCCGAGCGGAGTGCTCGCCGCCACATACGCGCCAAGGAGGAATGCGCAACCGGGCGGAATTCAGATTTAACCATCAGGGCTGGACGATATGGATTTCGTCCATGCCGTTGTCCGGGTCGAGCGGCGTCTCGCCGGTTGGGAACCCCTGCTCGGCGAGGATGTACGCCACCACATCCGTGTATTCCTCATACATCAGCGAACCGGGGTTGTCCGCCGGCATTGTGCCGAGGATCGATTCCCAGAACCACAGCAGCGGCTGGTTGTTCCAGGAGCGCAGCGAGTCGCGGTAGAAGCGCTGGTCGTGGCAGGTGCGGCAAACGCTCTCGTAGACTGGCTTGCCCGCATCGACTTGGGCCTGGGTGAACACCCCGTCCTTGATGGTTTTCTGCTGCGCCAGCGACCACTGCGCTCCAAACAGGCACACCGCGAATACCCCAAACTTGAGCAAACTCCTCATTCCTATACCCCTTCCCAAGCCCGCCAACCTTACCCCTTTAGCCCGACCCGCGCAAGTGGCTTAGCCGCTGACCACAACGCGCAATCGCTTCGCTCCCGTCAGGCGCTGCGCACAGCCTCTTTTCGCCATCATTTTGCTTGGCGAAGATGACAGGCAAATCAAATCAATAATTTGCGAGCGTTCTTTGAGATGGTCCCACTTTTTTGGACAGTCCCCCAAGGTGTGCTCCAATGCCGACAGGAGGCATGGGCATGGCCAGAAAGAGACGCCGTTTCACGGCGGAGTTCAAGAAGCGGGTGGCGCTCGAGGCGTTGCGCGAGCGCGACACGGTGCGGGCGATCGCCTCGCGCCACGAGGTGCATCCCAATCAGGCGGGCGCCTGGAAGCGGCAGGCGGTTGAAAGTCTGGACGAGGTTTTTTCGAGCGCCAGAGCCAAGCGCGGCACGGATCTGGAGGCGACGATCCGGGACCCGCGCGCCAAGATCGGCGAGTTGACGGTGGAGCGGGATTTTTTTCTGCGCGGGTTGGGGCGCTAAGCCGTTCCGAGCGGACCGGCATGATCGACCGCGGCCGCGGGCTGCCGCTGTCCCGGCAGTGCGAGCTGCTCGGCGCAAGCCGTTCTTCGCAGTACCGCCCGCCCGCGGGGGAAAGCGCGGGGAATCTGGCGCTGATGCGCCGGCTCGACGAGCTGCATCCGGCGCACCCGTTTTACGGCAGCCGCCAGATGGCGCGCCATCCGCGGCGCGAGGGGATTGTCGCCGGCCGGCACCGGGTGCGAAGGCTGATGCGCCTGATGGGCATGGAGGCGATCTACCGCAAGCCGCGGACCAGCGCGCCCAACCCGCAACACCGCGTGTATCCGTACCTGCCGCGCGGTCTGGTCATCGACCGCCCGGACCAGGTGTGGTGCGCGGACATCACCCACATCCCCGTTTCCGGGGGGTTTTTCTATCTGGTCGCCATGATGGACTGGGCCAGCCGGCATGTGCTGTCGTGGCGCTTGTCGAACACCATGGACGCCGGCTTTTGCGTCGACGCGCTGGAGGCGGCGTTGCGGGGCGGGTCGCCGGAGATCTTCAACACGGATCAAGGTTCGCAGTTCACCAGCATCGACTTCACCGGCCGCGTCCAGGCCGCCGGGGCGCTTTGCTCCATGGACGGCCGGGGCCGCTACCTGTACAACATCTTCATCGAAAGGCTGTGGCGTTCGCTGAAGTACGAGGCGGTGTGTCCGCGCGAGCTGCCCGATGGTTGCGCCGCCGAGCGCGGGATCGGCGACTGGTTCCACTTCCACAACCAGGCGCGCCCGCACTCGTCGCTCGGCGGGCGCACGCCGGGGGAGGTCTACCGGGACGCGGCAGGGGGGACGGCGTGAAGCGACGGCCGGCGGCGCGGCCTTGCGCTCCGGTCGCCACGCTCCCTGCGCGCAAGGTCGATGTTGACAGCGCACCACATCTGGCATAGGCTCTGGAAATCGAGGGCTGCAAATCAACTTGGACACACCTTAAATCAGTCCTCAGACTGTCCTGTGAATCAGGATCACCTCACTTGTCACTGCGGCCAGAAATTCAATTACAACAGACGGGCTGATATCACATGATATTTTCTGATGAGGTAAGATACCGGAATCAACCAGAAACGGGAGGCCTTCCATGAAAAAGCTCACCTTCGCGCTGCTCGCCCTCGTTGCGCCGGTTGCTAACCCGCAATTTCAATATAGCGATAAAGATGTCATATGGGAAGATCGCATAAAAAATTGCTTGATTGAAAAGAGTGAAGATATGCTCACAGACGAAATCACATATTTGGTGGTATGTTCAGATACATCTGACATTCCCATGGGCCAGTTTATCTCGACTTCAGAAGTTCCGACAATGTTCTTTTATTCAACTGAACATGGGAGTGAGCGAAGAATGGGTATCGAAATCAATATGCCAGGCATATATGCGGAAGAGGATGAAATATTGACAATAGATATACGAATCGATCAGCGAGAAGTTGAAAATTATGAGGCTTACTTCGGCGAAAATGGAAGATTCAAAGTGTGCGGATTGCCAATTGAATATAGCGATGAATTGTTTTATCAACTTGAGCAAAAACTTGATCAACTCATACAGGGTCGTGATCTACTTCTTGAAATATATAAAAAGACAGGGAGTCTGACGACATTAGCCTACACCGCCTTAGAAAGAGAAGTGGAAGAGTTAGATGAACAAGTGGATCGGGAGACAGAAATTTACAAACAAGGTATCTGCCAGATAAAATCAGGCTACGAACCCGAAGAGTTGATGGCGGAGCTCGTTACCAAATTGATGCAGGCAAGACAAAGAATAGCAATTAGAGTGCAAGGGAAAACAGCAACAATACCGCTTAGCTCGGAAACCGGAGATTTATTCAGACGGTTTTATCAATCGGCTAGGCTATAGCGTAGAATTAACGCTCATCTCAGAATCGAAGATCGCGATGATCCGAGAATTATAGTTCATGATTTCTGACATAAAAATAGGTGGTTCAAAATGAGTAAATGGAAAAGGTTATCGATTGAATCGAAGATCGTAGAGATTCTGAAAAGTGTGCCTTATGATAATGGGCATCATTTCGGAAGAAGATTTTTAACCTCGTATCAGATTGCTGTACAGTTTTCTAAGAAATTTCCGGCAGAATCAAAGATAATTGGGCCATCAATCGGTGGTAGAGGTATGGGGCCGGAAGATTCGGTGGCCAAGTATTTGGCCAAGCAGCTCTCTACACGCATAAAGAAAGGTACACTCAAAAGTCACATTGAGGGCAGGTTTTTGGACGGTCAAAATCTTCAACCATTAACATTTAATGGTGGGAAATCAACCGTCGAAGCAACTACCGAAGATCGTTACTCTATGTTCAGATTGGTGGTTGGTTAGGTTCCTAAATGGTTCGGTAGAATGCAGATTAAAAATTGTTGCTGACAGCTCCAGATAGGGTGCAGTGAACCTCGATTATTTTGCCCTAAGCAATTTGGTTTTTCAATCGCAGAGATCCAATCCTGCATTAATCAGTAGCCCTATATTTATCTTTCTTCGAGCGCAAATCTGCGATCCACCTGCCGGATTGTCAACGCATAGCGGAGGCTCATCTGCCCAGAGAATTCTTGGCAAATCTCGCCAACCTAAAGATGGCATGGAATCCATCATGTTCAACGCCAAACCGTTTAAAGTGAAAGTTCCTCTTCCCCTAATCCAAATTACTACTGCGCCAGAGAGATAGCAACTCAAAATTCCTTCATTTACAGTCAATGGCCAAGTATCGCCAAACATTTCTGCTGTGACGCGAAGGCTACCTGTTGCCGCCACGCTCTGTGCATTGGCACATGGCGATGCAAGGACGAGTGCGAGCAGAGGAAGAATCAGTTTTTTCATTGGTTAATTCTCCATAAGGCATGAAAAGGATTATGGAAAGTTAACTGTTGCCAGCCCTAGTAGGGCATATTGCGTCCTACCCGATTGTAAATACTCTCATTTTTTCCTTTTTGATCTCTTCATGAGTATATTCATCAGGCTTGCATCTCTTTCGCCATTTTCGAATTTACAGTTTGGATTTGTCTTATGCCGAACAAATCCGATTCCTTTGTGATCCTGCGTAAGGCCATCCCCACATTTGGGACAAATATATCGGTACTTTTGCGCTGTCGATGTTTTCATTTTTCTAATCCTTCTCTTGGGGATCATTAGAACTACCAAACATGGCACGAGAATCTACAACAACAATTCTAGTGCTGTCAACAACCGCGCTGGTGCGAAGTAAATGATCTGCAGTCTTCACCACCGGGCACGAACAAGGCGGTCGTGGTGGGCGCGGTCTTTGTGGGTTTCGATTTCGTGGTAGTTGTTGGCGGCTAGGAGTTTGGTTACTGGGGTTTGTTGGTTGTGGGCGTGTTCGAGGATTAGGCAGCCTTGGGGTTTTAGGTGGTGTTTGGCGGTGGTGATAATTTGGCGGAGGGCGGCTAGGCCGTCTTCGGCGGCGAATAGGGCGGTTTCGGGCTCGAAGGCGCAGTCCGGGTGCAGCGCGGGGTCGCCTTTGGCCACATAGGGTGGGTTGGCGACGATCAGGTCGAATGCGGCGGGGGGCAGGTCTTCGCACCATGAGGCTTGGTGGAAGCAGATGTTGGGCGCGGCAAGCGCCTCGGCGTTGCGCCGGGCGAGCGCGAGTGCGGCGGCGCTGATGTCAACCGCTTCGACGCGCCAGGCGGGATTGTGCCGCGCCAGGGCGATGGCGATTGCCCCGCTGCCGGTGCCGAGGTCGGCGATTCGCGCGCCAGGGTTTTGATTTACCGCGGCGTTTTGATTCGCCGCGGACAAGTCGCTGTCCGCCAGCGTCTCGAGCGCGAGTTCGACGAGCAATTCGGTTTCTGGGCGCGGGATCAGCACCGAAGGGTTGACTGCCAACTCGAAGTCCATGAAGCCCGCCCGGCCGAACAGATAGGCCACTGGCTCGCCCTGGGCGCGGCGGCCGATCAGGGACTCGAATCGATCCGCCTGCTCCGCGCTCAACAAGCGCTCCGGCCTGGCGCGCAGCGCGGCGCGCCTGCTGCCGAGCACATGGGCGAGCAGCAACTCGGCGTCGAGCGTGTGGCTGTCGCTGCCGGCGAGCCGGGCAATCGCCGAAGACAGCGCCGACTTCACGGTGCGCATCAGCCAGAGCCCGCGTCGCGGGTATTCGCAAACACTAATGTTGACCCACATCCGATTTGGAACCGGCTGCGCGGGTATTCTTTTTGGATGTGGACATTCGCGAGCGCGAATCCCACCGCTTCACGCATTGTCGGCAAGGCCGGCGAGCAGGTCGGCCTGGTGCTCTTGCAGCAGGGGCTGGATCACCGTTTCGAGGCCGCCATTCATCACTTCCGGCAGGTTGTAGAGCGTCAGTTTGATGCGGTGGTCGGTGACCCGGCCCTGGGGGAAATTGTAGGTGCGGATTTTTTCCGAGCGGTCGCCGCTGCCGACGAGTTGGCGGCGGGTGTCGGACTCTTGCCGCTGCCGCTCGCGCTGGGCCTCATCGAGCAGCCTGGCTTGCAGCAGCGACATCGCCCTGGCCTTGTTTTTGTGCTGGGAGCGCTCATCCTGGCATTCAACGACGATGCCGGTGGGCAAATGGGTCAGGCGGATCGCAGAGTCGGTCTTGTTGACGTGCTGGCCGCCGGCGCCGCTGGCGCGGAAGGTGTCGATGCGGAGGTCGCCGCGGTTGATTTCGATTTCGCCGATTTCCTCCGCCTCGGCGAGCACCGCGACGGTGCAGGCGGAAGTGTGGATGCGGCCTTGGGTTTCGGTTTCCGGCACCCGCTGGACGCGGTGGGCGCCAGACTCGAACTTGAGTTTGCCGTAGACATCCCGGCCCTCGACGCGCAGGACAACTTCCTTGTAGCCGCCGTGTTCGCCGGGGCGCTCGCTGACGAGGTCGGCGCGCCAGTTGCGCAACTCGCTGTAGCGCTGGTACATCCGGCACAGGTCGCCGGCGAACAGCGCGGCCTCGTCGCCGCCGGTGCCGGCGCGGATTTCGAGGAAGGCATTGCAGGCGTCGCGCTCGTCCCTGGGCAGAAGCAGCAATTGCAGGTCGCGATCGAGCTTTTCTGCTTCCGCGCTGGCGCTGGCGATTTCCTCCTCGGCCATGGCGCGAATCTCCGGGTCGGCGTCCCGGCGCATTTCCCCGGCCTCGCGCAGATGATTCTCCACCCCGAGATAGGCGCCGTAGGCGCCCACCACATCCTCAAGTTCCGCATATTCCCGCGACAGCCCGCGGAAGCGCTCCCGGTCGGCGATGATCTCGGCTTCGCTGAGCAAGGCCTCGATTTCCCCGAAGCGCTCGCGCAGGCCGTCGAGTTTGTGGCGGATGGAGTGTTTCATGTCGCTAACATAGCCGCGTTCAATCGGGCGGCGCGTCGCCTTCGAGTTCGAACAGTTCCCGGGTTGCGAGCAGCAGTTCATCCCGCCCCTGGGAGCTTGCGCGCTTCATGCGCACGCTTGGCGAGTGGATCAGTTTGTTGGTGATGGCCCGGGCCAGCGATTCGAGCACCGCCGGGGCGTCGCCGCCTTTTTCGAGTTGCCGCCGGGCCTGGTCGAGTTCGGCTTGGCGGATGGCGTCGGCCTTGTCGCGCAGGCGGCGCAGGGTGGCGACCGCGTTGCGCGAGCGCAGCTCGGCGAGGAACTTCTCCATGCCCTGGTCGATGATCGTTTCGGCCTCGGTGGCGGCCTCGCGGCGGCTCGCGATGCTGTCGTCGATGACGTTGCCGATGTCGTCGATGCCGTACAGATAAGCGTCTGGAATCTCCCTGACCTCGACTTCGATGTCCCGGGGCACGGCGAGATCAACCAGCAGGATGGGGCGGTGCCGGCGCTGGCGCACCGCCCGCTCGACCATGCCCTTGCCGATCAGCGGCAATTGGCTGTTGGTGGAGGAAACAACGATATCCGCCGCCACCAGCAATTCGGGCAGTTCCGACAACAACGTGCCCTGGCCGCCGAACTTGCCCGCGAGCTGGAGGGCGTTGTCGAGTGTGCGGTTGGCCACGGTGATGCCCCGCACCTGTTTTTCCGCCAAGTGCCGCGCCGCGAGTTCAATGGTGCGGCCGGCGCCGACCAGCAGCACCCGCTGCTGCGACAGGTCGGAAAAGATCCGCCCAGCCAGGGTGGCCGCGGCATAGGCGACCGAGACCGGGCTGGCGCCAATCGCGGTTTCCGAGCGCACCTCCTTGGCGACGGAAAAAGCCGCCTCGAAGGCCTGGGCGAGCGCGCCGCCGACGAGTTTCAACTCCCGCGACAGGGCAAAGGCGGATTTGATCTGGCCGAGAATCTGCGGCTCGCCAAGCACCATCGAGTCGAGGCCGGCGGCAACCTTCATCAGATGCCGCACGACCTCGCCATCCTCGCGGTGGTAACTCGATTTGGCGAGCTCGTCGGTGGACAGGCCATGGAAGTCGGCCAGCCATTCGAGCGTCATGCGGTGCCGGGTGCCGCCGTCTTCGGCGTGCTCGTCCGAGAATCCCAAGTAGACCTCGGTGCGGTTGCAGGTGGAGATGATCACCACGCCGGTCACCGCGGGCAAGCCGGCGGCCTGCCGCAACGCGCCGGTGACCCGCGCGGGCTGGAAGGCCACCCGCTCGCGCAGGGCAATGTCCGCGGTGCTGTGATTAACGCCAGTGACAGCCAGTTGCATCGCGATCAGGGGTTCGGGCCAAAAAAACGCAAATATACCAAAGTCGCGCGGGACACCCATCAGGCGAGCGCCGGTGCCACCGCAGATGGGTGTCCCCGACAATCCCCCCGACAATCCGAAGGCCCGGCAGTCCCGTGCGCCAAAAGCCGCCGCCTGCGCCTGCGTGAGCCGGCTCTCCGTCCACATCGTGTGCGCGTCGTTGAACACTTCAAACCTCCGGTCCCGCCTTCGTTGCGCCACGCCCATACAGCCTCCCGGCCGCCTCGGAATTCATGTGTCTAAAAACCGGACACTTTATTATTTGTTCTCTACACGTACGAACGATTGATATGGGTGTGCCATTACAGTTGTGGTATGGTATGTCTTCGTGTCGTTCTGAATGAGGATAAAAAAGTGACCCCCCCCCCCCCCCCCCCCCGCATGGCGGAGAGGGCACATGAACATGACGAGGCTTGCGACTCTGACCACCGCCTTGGTGATCGCGGCCTTCGCAATCCCGGCGGCGGCGCAGGATCCGGATTACTGCGGGCTAACGCCCGATGATCTGTGTGAATTGCAGATCTCAGCAGTCCAATTAGGTCATGGCCTTGCTGAGGGAGAGGTTCCGGTATTCCGGGTCAGAATCAAGGATGGCAGAGTTGCGCCGCCGGGCGATCTATTATTCCAAGTCTGGTGGATGGCCACTCCTTCCGGACAAACAGGATTCCAGAGGGAGTCTAGGTATACGACAATCACAGCAGGAAATTCCGAACGGCAACTTACTCCCGCAGTCATTCCCGACGATAATATGGCCAGCACATGCAACCGGCTCGTCGCGGGGCTAGAGGAAATCGCGAAGGGCAACAGTAAGCAATACAGGCGCGCGCCGTACGTCAAGGGGCAGGGCTACGATTACGTAATCTACGCCGATAATGACGGCGGGGTGCAGGCGCCCTCATGTAGTTAACGGGCGGATGGCATCGCGCTTCCCGCCCCCCAATCCGAGCGCGCCCTGTTGACTTCCAACCGGGGGCGAGGAGGGCACCTCGCCCCCGAAACGAGCCGGGGAGCTCCGGCCAGCAAGGCTTCCCGGAGCCGGTTGAGAGGCATGTTCCCTTAATTGTCGCGCATAGCCACAACCGGGTCGAGACGCGCCGCCTGCCTTGCGGGGTGGTAGCCAAAAAAAATGCCGGCCGCGCAGGCGGTTCCCAAGCCTAAGGCCACGGCCGATGCCGACCATTGCCAAGTCCACCCCGAATACAGGCTAATGCCGACAGAGGCGCCGATGCCGAGCAATGCGCCGAGCGCGCCGCCGACAAGGCACAGGAGAACGGCCTCGGCGAGGAACTGCCGCTGCACATCGCCGCGCGTTGCGCCGAGGGCGCGGCGGATGCCGATCTCAAGCCGCCGCTCCCTGACCGACGACAGCATGGCGTTCATCACCCCGACGCCGCCAAGCACAAGCGAGATGCCGCCGACCGCGCCGAGCAGCAGGGCGAAAAGGCCCATTTGCGCCTCCATCTGCTCGATGAGCGGCACCGGGCTGTCAACGCGAACTTGCATTTCGGGCGCGACCAGCGCGAAGTGCCCCTCAATCTCATCGGTCGCGTCCAAGTAGTGGACATCGGGGCCAATGCGCAGGGTAATGCCCTGCATTTTGTCGTCCGCCCGCTCGCGGACGGCAAGTTCGACCGGCAGCATCATGCTGTCGTCGATGCGCACGCCCGGCGGGCCGTCGGTGTTGGAGGGGGCAAGCAACCCCACCACGAGGTAGATGTTCTGTTGGATACGGATCTGCTTGCCGACCTCGGGCCTAAGGCCGCCGTCGCGCATCTGCCGCGCAATGTCCGCACCGAGCACGGCGAATGCATTGAGGCCATCGAATGGCGAGATGAACCGTCCCTCGGCAAGCGCCACGTCGTGCATGTTGGCGAAATCGGCGGTGACGCCTACCTTGTTCAAGTATATGGAGCCTTGGTTGGGTAGCGGAACAATAACGAAATCCAGTGTGTGGGGCGCCGCCGAAACCACCGTCGGCAAGCCGACAAGTCCGATGGCATCGGATGCTTGCAGCCCCCGCCGCCGCTCATCCATCCCCTGGGGGCTGATGTCAACGACGGACACCATGTCCGTGCCCAGCGAACGGAACTGTTCCAGGGCCTCGGATCGGGCGATCGAGCCCGTCGTCAACAGCGCGATGACTGCGCCGATGCCAATGACGATGCCGATCAGGGCGAGAATCGTTCGCTGCTTGGCGGCGCGCAGGCTGCGCCCGGCCTCGCGCAACTGCGTGGTCGCGGACATGGTCATGGCGCGGCCTCGGCGTCCGGCGCGACAGCCTGCGGCGAGGGCGACGGGAGTGCGCCGGCGGCAGGATTGCCCGCCTGCACGAGCCGCCCTTCCACGAGGCGCATGTTGAGGGCGCACCGGCGGGCGACGGCGAGGTCGTGGGTGATGATCGTCACCGCAATGCCGCGCGAGGCATTGAGTTCAATGAACAGGCGCATGATCTCATCGCCGGTGTTTGGATCAAGCGCCCCGGTGGGTTCGTCCGCGAGCAGCATGGCGGGCGAGGTCACCAGCGCCCGCGCGATGGCAACCCGCTGCTGCTGCCCGCCGGACAGCTGGTCGGGCCGATGTTCGGCCTTGTCATCCATCGCCACTTTCTTGAGCATCTTTTCGGCACGCTCGCGCGCCGATGCGAGATCAAGGCCGCGGTAGGCGAGCGGCAGGGCAACGTTCTGCCAAGCCGTCATGAGCGGCAGCAGCCGGAAGGACTGGAAAACGAAGCCGATGCTGAGGTTGCGGGCCTCGGAAATCTCATCGTCGTCCAAGGCCGACAGGTCGCGGCCGGCAACCTTGATGGAACCGCTCGTTGGGCGGTCAAGCAGCCCCATGACGTTGAGCAGCGTCGATTTGCCGGAGCCCGATGCGCCCATGATCGAAAGCAGGTCGCCGGCATGCACCTCCAGATCCACGCCCTTGAGCACCTCCGTTTCGACCGGCCCAACGGTGTAGCGCTTGCGCACGCCGGAGAGGCTCAGCAGGGGCGTGCCGGTTTCCGCCAATGCGCGGGCATCATCAAACCTCGCGGACGGTCGGGATGATCCCGGATCCTTTTGCGAAGAGCCCGCAATCCGCATCCACCCTCGTCGAACCGCACCGAGCGCAGCCATGCTAGCCTCCCGGCAGCAGGATTCGGTCACCGGGATCGATGCCTTCAAGGATTTCCACGCCGTTGATCGTGGCTTCGCCGGCAACGACCGGCACGGAGACCGGCTCTTCGCCGCGAAGGACGCGAACAAAGGGCTTTCGGTTAACCATGGAGACCGCGGCAAGGGGTATGAGAATGGCTTCCGGCTCCGTGCGCACGACCACATCGAGCACCGCGGACATGCCGAGGCGAATGGCCGCCCCCTCTTCCGGCGTCAGGTTGGGGACAACCGCCTTCACATCGAAGTATGGCAACGAGAGCTGCGTCAATGTCGCCTCGGTGGAGACCTCCTCCACCACTCCCCTCAGCACCGTGCCGGCAAAGGCGTCGCCGGTAATCAACGCCGTTTTGCCGGCGCTGACCCGAACCACATCCGTCTCATCGACACGTCCCACTAGGGAAATTCCGTCAAGGTCGCCAATCGTCATCAAGTGCTCGCCTTGGGAAACGGCTTGCCCTGCCGCGATGCGCCCGCCTCCCCCCGACTGCCCCATCGCCCCGCCGCCGGACCTCGGACGCATGACCACCCCGGCCGCCGGCGCCCTGAACACGGACAAGCGCAATGATTCGCTGAGCTCATCGAGCTGCACACGGGCATTTTCGAGTTCCAGCTTGGCAATGCGCACTTCGGATTCACCCCTTTCCAAGACGCTGGCGAAATCCTGTTCGGAAGCATCGAGATCGAACTCGCGGCTGGTGAATTCGCGCTGCGCGGCCGTGTGCTCGGACTCGGGAATGACGCCACGTTCGAGCAGGAACGTTGTGTTCTCAAGCCGCCTGCGGCTGTCTTCAAGGGCAAGCTTCGCCGTGGCCAGCGAGCGCCGCGCGCGCGAGACCTCGGTGCTCTCGTCCCAGTTTTCAACCTCGGCGAACCGCTCCTGCGCCTTGATGTGGCGCGCCTGGGCATCGCGGTGCGCAACGCGCGCCTCCGTGACATCAAGCTCAATAAGCGCCTCATCCTTCTCCACGCGCTCGCCGAACGGCACATGGACGACCGAGACCTTGCCTTCGACCGGGCTGACGATGTCAACTTCACGAAGTGGCGCGAGCTGGCCGGTCATTGTCACCGTTTCCGTGAGCTGCCGCGGCTCGACGGTCAGCACGGCATCCCCGGCTGAGACCGTCGCCCGGGCTTCGCGGCTCGGCCCATCCGGGCGCAGGCTGAGCGCGTATAGGCTGGCCAAAGTCAACAGCACAACCGCCGCCCCAAGGCCGCCAAGGCGGGCAAGCCGGGTCCGCCGGCTCGCTTCCGCCAAGGTGCGGTTCTGCTCCTCAAGGTTCAGGTAGGCTTGGCGCAGTTCCTTGTGCTGGGCATCGACTTCCTGCGCCAGGGCTATTTCCCTCGCCTGCAACTCGCGAAGTTCGGAAATGTCATCGAACACCACCGCGACGCCGGCGTCGTCTCCGCCCGCAATGCGGGAAACGCTCATCGACAACGAGCGCGGCCCATTGCCGAAATCGGCCTCGATGACGCGATGGGTAATGAGGGGCCCCATGTACACCGAGTCGAGAACGGCCTGCGTGAAGTCTTCGGCACCCTCGATAACGAGAAAGACCTCGGCGAAGGTCCGGCCGATGACCTCTGAGGCGGCGATCCCGGTAATGGCGGCGGCGGCGGCGTTGAACGTGGTAATCGCGCCATCGGACCGCAGCGAGATCACGGCGTTCGCCAAGGTCTGGAGAACCGCCTCGTGCAGCCTGTCCGTCGGATACCCGGGCGCCATTGCGTTGGATGGGTTCAGAGTAGTCATCAAGGCGTCCCCGCGGTGTCGATCCCGAAGCGCTCGAAACCTTCAGTGCTGTGCTCGACGCGGTCGAGATCGATGCCCCAGCGCTCCAGTGTTGTTCCCAAAGTGCGGTCCAATTCGGTCGCGGCATTCAGATAGCTGACGAGCGCATCAATTTCGGCGTTCTCCGCAGACACGAGAGCGTTCTCGAAGGCGACCAACTGAAAGTTCGTGGTCACCCCCAAATTCAGTTTCTCGCGCTCGATCTCCATCTGCTGCTCCGACAGCAACCTCGCCCTGCGTGCCAGTTCCATTCGCTGCGCGGCCAGTTCCACCTCGCGAACCGCATTGCGCACTTCAATCGCGATGCGCTGACGCATGTCGTCGAGGCCATTCCGGGCGATTCGCAGGCTGGCCTCGGCGCGTCTTTGCCCGAGCAGCGCTGACCCTGCCGCAGCCCGACCGAGCGGCACGTTGAGGTTCAGACCGACGCGGTTGCCGGTACGGTCAAAGCCGCTGAACGCACCCGCGAAGTCGTTGCCGGATGCATTGAACGTCCTGCCAAAAGAGAGAGAAAGATCCCATAGACGCGCATTGCGCGCCACGATTAGCGCTGTTTCCGCGTTGCGAATGCCGAGCAACCCGATTTGGTAGTCGGGCCGATTGGCGAGCGCCATCTCCATCGCCGTCTCAACATCGACCGGCAGCGGGTCAGGCTGACCGGTGCCGAGCCCCTCGGCCACCCGAAAACGTGTCCCGGCATCGATATCCAGCACATCAATGAGATTCAGGCGGGCATTTTCGAGACTGCCATCAGCGGAAATGATATCAAGCTCCCGGCGAGCGATATCGGCCTCGGTCTGGATCACGTCGCGCACCGCCATACGTCCGGCCTGCACCAGCGACTGGTTGACTCTCAGCAACTCCTGTGCCCGCTGTAGCGAGCGGGCGGCGATTTCACCCTGGCGCACCGCTCGCTCGTAGGCGCGAAACGCCCCCAGCGCACTGGACATAAGGGAAATCACCGCCACCTCGAACGACAGGACGTTAATCTCCTCGGCAACCCGCGCCGACCGCAGCGACGCCTGCGCGGTTGCGAATCCCGCCCCGCGCAATAGCGGCTGCACAAAGGTCAATTCGACGACACCGCTGTGCGATGCGAATCCCGACCCGCCACCGAGGTCTGCAAAGCGAGAAGAGACGGAGAACTCGCCGCCGGTCGGGATGCGCAGCCGGATCGCGGGGCCAACACCGGCGTTCTCGTTGAAAACGTTGGTTTCGCTGCGCTCCGAATAGGCACCGACCGTGACCCTCGGGCGAAACTCGGCTTCGGCAAGATCCAAGGCCAACCGGTCTACCGAGCGGTTGAGACGCAGATTCTCGATCACCCGGCTATTGCGCAGCGCCAGAACAATGACATCGCGCACGGTCAGGTCGATAACCCCCGTTTCTCGCCCGTCGGCGGCGGTTAGTCCGGTTGGGGCCAGGATGCCAAGCAAGGCTGTCACCGCCAGCGCCAATCCAAACGGACGCACCTTGCCATGCGCCGATACCGCCTTCATCCGCAGTTCCGGCCCTCCAAGAACCTCTGCCTTCGGAAGTGCGCAAGCGAAATCCGCCATCGCCGTCCCGTCGACTGCTCGATTGAGGCCAATATCCAGTCCCATGCAATGGTGGTTGGGCAACTGGCAGTGGCGTTTGAACATGAGATTACCCCAGAAAGCGAAACCAACTGGGTAAGATTATAAATTGGGATGATTTATTAAGAAAAGTACCTGTGCCGGCTCAGGACGCTTTGGAATTTTTGCTTGGCGGGTCGGACATGTTCCCGGTCGGGCTTAAGCGAACCGCGAGGCCGGCTCGCGCGGTGGCGGAGGTGGCTGATGATGGCGCCGGTGGTCTCGGGGAGCATGGTTGCCGGCGCCTCCTGTTGCCTGACACGCCGCCCTTGCGGGCAGGATCTCCCGGTGCCGGGTAGCCAGCAGCCCTTCACTCCTCTCCGGCGTAAAGATTCCGGGCCCGGACGATCAGCCGCCGCGCGAACTCGGCGAAGATGTGCCAATCCCGGCGATCGCTGGCGTCGGCTAGGGTGGAGCGCCGAACCGGGCCGCGGATGCCCATAGTGACTAGATTTTGTTTTTGCAACATTTGTTTTTTTACAAAAGCAGATTTGTTTTTTCTTTACGATAGAAGCTTGACACTGTGATCCGCAATGCCAGAATACTTTGTCAATGGTGCCGGACAAGCGCATCTCGAACCAAAGAGGATACAGTCATGAAAAAACATTCAACCGGAGCAGGTATCAGCCGGGCAACCCGATTCCTGCGCGAGGGAGGGGCATTCGCATGCCTTGCCGCCCTGATGCTGGCGGTACTCGCTCCTTCAGCCTCGGCGCAAAGGATGGTATCTGGTGTCACGGCCCAGCTCGATGCGGCGGACATCGAGGTTAGGGAAGGCGAGCACGCGATCTTCAGATTCAAACTTTCCCGCCCACTCGACTTCAAAGTCCGCTACGCCTACCGCACCGAGGACTCCACCGCCAAGGCCGGCAAGGACTACAAGGCAAAACAAGGATACGTGGTTTTCCCCGCCGGCCAACCAATTGCTCAGGTACGGATCAAGACCCTCAATGACGACATCATTGATAACGACCATTTCAAGCTGGTGCTGTCCGACATGGAAACGTACGGCTACGGAAAGGTCTGGGGTCGATATGTGTGGACCGACTGGTGGCGTGTTGAAGGCCTTCCCGATACGAAGATAGTGAACGCCCGGATTCAGAACGCTCCGGGCAGCAACTTGAAGTGGAGAGTCATCCCAAGCGAGTGAGGCTGGCCATCGGCACTACCTGCGTGCGCGCCCGGTCGCGACTGGGCGCGCATCGCGCATAGAGAACCAACACCAGTCGCGCAACGCAAGCAACTGTGGTCAAAGCATCGGCCTTGGCAGGCTTCGCGCTGCTTTGATATGCAGATCCGCTTCCCGCGACAGCAAACAGCCCGGGGAATTCAAGGCCGTCTGCCCCGTCGGCAAGCAGATGGTTGTCCGGGTCTTCAGCCGCGCCAACGACACCACCCGCGTCGAGTTCTGGCACCCGAGTTCTGGAATCAGTGCGAAGGCGACTTCACCGTCAAGGCCGCCGACCGGGCCACTGGCTGGGTTTGGCGGATGCGCGGCGGGGCAACCGCTCCGCCACTAAGCGTCTAGTCTCAGTGGATTTCAGATTGAGACACTACCCAAATTTCAAACTGAGCCACTACCCAAAATTCCATGGGCTTCCTATGGCAACTGGGGGCATTTGCTATACTGGCTTTTTACCGGGAGAGCCGTGGATGACTGATTCGTTTGTGCGCGCCGCGGTGGTCTGCGCCTGCCTCGCGCTGCTCGGGGCTTGCGCCGTGGAAACCGCGGACCGCGGCGGCACAGCTCCCGCGGCGGCGCAAACCGCCGAAGGCGAGTTCGCCGCCGGAACAGCCAATCCAGCATCCACCGAATACGGCAGTTTCACCGCCGACCAGCTATTCCAGGCGATAAGCGGCGAACTGAGCGCCCAGCGGGGCCATCTCGAAACGGCGGCGGAGTTCTATTTCGGGCTCGCCCGGGAAACCCGCGACCCCGGCGTCGTCGAGCGCGCGGTGCAATTCGCTTCCGCCGTCGGCGATGGGCGGCGTCTGCTCGAACTCGGCCTGCTCTGGGCCGAAGTCGCCCCGGACGCCCCCGAGCCGCATCTGCTGCTCGCCTTCCAGTTGCTCGAAGCCGGGCGGCCGGGCCAGGCGCTGTCGCATATGGAGCAGGTGCTCGAGGCGGGCGGCAATTTCGAATTCAGCATTCTGGCCTCGGCCGCGGGCGGCATGGAGCGCGGCGCGCGGAGCGAACTGATCGCCGGCCTGCGGTCGCTCAAGTCGCGCTACCCAGACCATGGTTCGATCCGCATCGCGCTGGTGCAACTGCTTGCGCAGAGCCGGCAATTCGAGGCGGCCTTGGCGGAATTCACCGAAATCGGCGACCGCCTCGAACCAAGCCCGGAACTGTCGCAGTTGCAAGCGCAATTGCACCAAAGCGCCAACGACAACGCCGGCGCCCTCGCCGCGCTGCGCGCGGGGACGGAACGCTTCCCCGATGACCGCGGCCTGCGCCTGAACTACGCCCGCCTGCTGCTGCAACAGCGGCAATTCGGCGCCGCGAGGGAGCAGTTCCACACCCTCTCCACCCAAGCGCCACAGGACTGGGAAATCCTGCTTTCCGCCGGGCTTCTCGACCTCGAAATGGAAAACTACGCGACCGCCATCGGCATCTTCGAGCGGATGCTCGCGGCGCGCCAGAACGAGGACGACAGCCATTTCTACCTCGGCTACGCCAAGCAGCAGCTCGGGGAGGTCGATGCCGCCATCGGCAACTTCCGCCAAGTGCGCCAAGGCGTGGAGAACTTCCTGCCGGCCCAGCGGCAGGCGACGCGGCTCGCGGTCCAGCTTGGCCGCTTCGAGGATGCCCACGACTGGCTGTCCCAGCTTTCCCGGGGCAGCAGCCGGCTCGAAATCCAGTTCATCGCCATGGAATCGGCGATTCTGCTCCAGGAAGGCCATCCGCAACGGGCGCTGGAATTGCTCGGCCGCGCGCTGAACCGCTACCCCAACCACGCGGACTTGCTGTTCGCCCGGGTCTTCGCCCACGACAGCACCGGCGACCTGGCCAGCGCGGAGACCGACCTGCGGCAAATCATCCGCATGCAGCCCGAAAACGCCCGGGCGCTGAATCATCTCGGCTACATGCTGGCCGACCGCACCGAACGCTTTGCGGAAGCCCTGGCGCTGATCGAGCGCGCCATCGCGGTGGAACCCGACGATCCGGCGATCATCGACAGCCTGGGCTGGGCCCAGTACAAGCTCGGCATGCTCGACGAGGCGCTGGAAAACCTGCGCCGGGCCTACGCGGCCTTCCCCGACCACGAAGTCGCCGCGCATCTTGGCGAGGTGCTGTGGATGCTCGGCCGGCATGAGGAGGCCGAGCGCATCTGGGCCGAAGCCCTGGCCGAAAACCCGCAAAGCGAATACATCCTGCCCACAATGGAACGGCTCAAGAGCGGGGGTGAGGCCTGGTCGGCGCAGCCGACAAGAAGCGAAGCTTCTTGAGGGCCGAACGGCTCGACAGGGATGTCGAGACTGGGGCTGGTTGAAACCGCCATAGCTGCGCCATGGATGGCTTGCACAACCCAAGAGAATCCCCAAGGAGATTCTGCGACTCCGCTTCGCTCCGCGCAGAATGACAGAGGGGTGGCACCGCTGTTTTCCCCCGTCATTCTGCGCGAAGTCGCAGAATCTCGGCGGCGCTGGCGCAATGTTCGGGAGATTCTGCGACTCCGCTTCGCTCCGCGCAGAATGACAGAGGGGTGGCACCGCTGTTTTCCCCCGTCATTCTGCGCGAAGTCGCAGAATCTCGGCGGCGCTGGCGCAATGTTCGGGAGATTCTGCGACTCCGCTTCGCTCCGCGCAGAATGACGGGGTGGGTGCTTCGCTGCGCGCGGAATGACAAGGGGGGAGCTTCGCTCCGCACACAACAACTATGGGTTTTACTGTGAGAACGAGGATTTATCCCCTTGCCGCTGTTGCCGCGCTGCTGGCCGCCTGCGCCAGTGCGCCGCCGGCGCGGGAGAATGCCGACTGGAATTCCCAGCGCGAGGGCCTTTCCGCCCTCAACCAATGGCAACTGCGCGGGCGGGTGAACGTGCGCTACGACAATGAATCGCATACGCCGCGCATCCTCTGGCGGCAGCGGGAAAGCGATTACAACATCCGCCTCTGGGGCGCCTTCAATGCCGGCAACACCCTGATCAGCGGCGGGCCGGAAGGCGTCATTCTCGAATCTGGCGGCGAGGTGCTTCAGGCGCCGACTCCCGAAGACCTGATCCTCCGCCAACTCGGTTATGAATTGCCGGTTTCCCATCTCGAATACTGGATGCGCGGCCTGCCGGCGCCAACCGGCGAGCCCGAACTGGAATTCAACGCGCTTGGCCAGTTGCGCGCTTTGCGGCAGGATGGCTGGTCGGTGGAATACGACGATCCCCGGCGCTACGACGCCCTCGTCCTCCCCGGCGCCATCGACCTGTCCCGGGCCCGGGACGATATGCGCCTGCGTTTCGTCGGCCTGCGCTGGACCATCGGCGAATCCCAATGACCGAACTCTCGTTGCTCGCGCCCGCCAAGCTGAACCTGTTCCTGCACGTGACCGGCCGCCGCGCCGACGGCTATCACGAGCTGCAAACGCTGTTCCAAATCCTCGATTACGGCGATTCGCTGCGCTTCGAGCCCAAGCGGAAACCCGGCGTGGACCTGCATATCGCCGACACCGAAGAAGGCCGCGGGCTGCCGCGGCGGGACAACCTGATCCTGCGCGCCGCGTCCGCGCTGGCGCGGGAGACGGAGGTTGGCGAAGGCGTGGCCATCACCATCGAAAAGCGGATTCCCGTCGGCGGCGGGCTTGGCGGCGGCAGCGCCAACGCCGCGGTCACCCTGCTGGCCTTGAACGAGCTCTGGGGGCTTGGGCTTTCGCTCGATACGCTGTGCGAAATCGGCGTGCGGCTCGGCGCCGATGTGCCGGTTTTCATCCGCGGCCGCAGCGCCTGGGGCGAAGGCGTCGGCGAGGTGCTGCGCCCGGTCAAGCTCCCCGAACATTGCTACCTCGTGGTTGCGCCGCCATGCAATGTCTCCACCGCGGCGGTTTTCAACGACGAGAATTTGACACGCGACACCGCAAACATCAAAATTGCCGACTTTCTCGCGGGCCGCTGCCGCAACGACTGCGAGCCGGTGACGCGCAGGCTCTATCCGGAGGTGGACCGGGCCTTCGCCTGGCTTGGCCGTTTCGGCGAACCGCGCATGTCCGGCACCGGCGCCAGCGTCTTCATCACGCTGCCCGAGGCAGCCGCGGCCGAGCCGATTCTGGCCGAGTTGCCAGCTGGCTGGCGCGGCTTCGCCGCCACCGGCATCGGGCGAATGGCCCATGCGCGCTGAACGCGGCAAAGAGGGACGCGACGAAGGGAAGAAGAGCAAGACTAGGGAAGTTCTGATTAAGTCAGGGCATACTTGGGAGGCAAAAGCGGGAAGCGGTGGCGAGTCAAGCGAGTTTCGCGGCAAAACTGGTAAAATTGACGTGTTGGGGTGTCGCCAAGTGGTAAGGCACAAGGTTTTGATCCTTGCATTCGTTGGTTCGAGTCCAGCCACCCCAGCCATTTTTCCGGCTATGCCGGAAAAATGGCTAGCGCGATAGGCAAATTTACGAGCGAAGCTCGGAAATTTGTCCGGTAGCGCCAGCCATTCATGGGGATGCCGGAAAACGGCTACCGCGGCAGGCAGCCTGGAAATTTGGCCGGTAGCGCATACCCGAGAGATTCTTCATCCCCGTTGCGCTCCGCGCAAAATGACGAAGGGGCTGCGGTGGAATCCCGCACTGAGGGAGCGCGGCGGCAAGCGGAAGGGGCCCGGCGTCAGCCGGGAAGGTATCCGATTGCCGACGGCAAGCGACCGGTGCCCAAACGAAGAGATGCTGCGACAAAACAAAATGGCAGGATTGCCATTTTGGACAGCGCCTGCGCTGCCCCGCAGGGGTGAGGGGCGGGATGCCCCGAATCACCGCGCTCCGCGCGGAATGACAATAACAAGGATTTCTCGAACCCCCAACCAAAGGCGACCCAGCAACCATGGCCACCAATCTCATGGTTTTAAGCGGCAATGCCAATCCGCAGCTCGCGGACCGCATCGCCCGTTATATCGGTGTGCCGCTTGGCAACGCGAGCATCGACAAGTTCAGCGATGGCGAGATCTCGGTCGAGTTGAACGAGAACGTGCGCGGCAAGGATGTCTTCATCATCCAGCCCACCTGTTCGCCCACCAATGACAATATCATTGAACTGTTGCTGATCGCCGACGCCCTGCACCGCGCTTCCGCCAACCGCATCACCGCGGTGATTCCGTATTTCGGCTACGCCCGCCAAGACCGCCGGGTGCGTTCGGCCCGCGTCGCCATCAGCGCCAAGGTCGTCGCCGACATGATCGGCGCGGTCGGCGTGAACCGGGTGCTCACGGTGGATCTCCACGCCGAGCAGATTCAGGGATTCTTCAGCATCCCGGTGGACAATGTTTACGGCTCGCCGGTGCTCACCGACGAGATCGAGCGGCAGAACTACGAGAAGCTGATGGTGGTCTCGCCCGATATCGGCGGCGTGGTGCGGGCCAGGGCCGTCGCCAAGCATCTTGACGTTGATCTGGCGATCATCGACAAACGCCGGCCTTCGACGAACGAAGCTCAGATCATGCACATCATCGGCGATGTCGAAGGCCGCACCTGCCTCATCGTCGACGACCTCGTCGACACCGCCGGCACGATCTGCAAGGCCGCGGACGCGCTCAAGGAGGCGGGGGCCATCACCGTCGTCGCCTACTGCACCCATCCGGTGCTTTCGGGCAAGGCGATAGCCAATGTCGAAGACTCCAGCCTCGACACGCTGGTGGTCACCGACACGATCCCGCTCCGCGACGAGGCGCGGGCTTGCAAGCGAATCCGGCAATTGTCGATGGCGCGGCTGCTCGCCGAGTCGATCCGCCGGGTCAGCAATGAAGAATCGATCAGCGCCATGTTCGACAATACCTAGTTTTTGAAAAATTCCATCCATTCGGTCGGGCTGGTCGCAAGCCGGGCCGGAGTGGTTCAACCAGCAACAGGAGACGAAAATGTCAACTTCCGCATTCGAATTGGATGTATCGGCGCGAACCGACACGGGGAAAGGTGCGAGCCGCCGCCTGCGTCGATTGCGCAACGCCATACCCGCCGTGCTCTACGGCGCCGACAAGGCGCCGGTGCCGCTCGCCATCGATCACGACCATATTCTGCACGCCACCGAAAACGAAGCCTTCTTCTCCCACATCATCACGCTCAATCTCGATGGGGGGGAGAAGGAACTCGCGGTGATCAAGGACTTGCAGCGCCATCCGGCGAGGCTGGCGATCCTCCACGCCGACTTCCAGCGCATCAGCGAGGATCAGGACATCCAGATCCGCGTGCCGCTGCATTTCATCAACGAGGACAAATGCCACGGCGTCAAGATGGGTGGCGGGCGCATCCTCAAATCGATGACCGAAATGGAAATCAGTTGCCTGCCGAAAAACCTGCCCGAGTTCATCGAAGTCGACATGCTCGAAATCGATGTCGGCCAAACGGTGCACCTTTCCGACATCAGCCTGCCGGAGGGCGTCAACAGCATTGCCCTCGGCCATGGCCGTGAGGGCGATCTTTCCGTCGCCACGGTGCAGTCGCCCCGGGGCGGTGCCCAAGAGGAGGACGACGACGGACAGGAAAGCGCAGCCGAACCCGAAGCGGAAGCCGACTCCTGACCGCCCAAGACCCGCCACGGCTGATCGTGGGCCTCGGCAATCCGGGGCCCGCCTACGCCGGCAACCGCCACAACGCCGGGCTGTGGTTCCTGCGCCGGCTGTGCGCCGGGCACGGCGGCGAATTGCGCCACCGGGACAAGTTTCACGGCGAAACCGGCCAGATCCACATCGCCGGCCGGGAAACACGGCTGCTGTGGCCCGCCACTTTCATGAACCTGAGCGGCCGGGCAGTCGCCGCGGTGTCGAGCTTCCACCGGATCGAACCCGAGGAGATATTGATCGCCTATGACGAGATCGACTTTCCGGCGGGGACAGTCCGCTTCAAGGCCGGCGGTGGCCATGGCGGGCACAACGGGCTGCGCAGCGTCATCGAATCGCTTGGCGGACGCGGGGGCTTCAGGCGGCTGCGGATCGGCGTTGGCCATCCCGGACACAAATCGCTGGTGATCGGCTATGTGCTCGGCGACCCGCCCCCCGGGGAACGCGAACGCATCGACGGCGCCATCGCCAGGGCATTGGCGGTGATGCCAGCCGCCGCCGCCGGCGATTGGGAAGCGGCAACCCGCGAATTGCACACTGTGGAGTGAGGGCAATGGGATTGAGTTGCGGAATCGTCGGCCTGCCCAATGTGGGCAAGTCCACGCTGTTCAACGCGCTGACCAATGCGGGAATCGCCGCGGAGAACTACCCTTTCTGCACCATCGAACCGAATTCCGGCATCGTGCCGGTGCCCGACGCGCGGCTTGGGCGGATCGCGGAAATCGTCCATCCGGCCCGGGTCGTCCCCACCACGGTGGAGTTCACCGACATCGCCGGGCTTGTGGCGGGCGCCTCGAAAGGCGAGGGCCTCGGCAATCAATTTCTCGCCAACATCCGCGAAACCGACGCCATCGCCCACGTGGTGCGCTGCTTCGAGGATGGCAATATCGCCCATGTCTCCGAGCGCATCCGCCCCGCCGACGACATCGAAACGATCAACACCGAACTCGCCCTCGCCGACCTCGAAACGGTCAACCGCAGTTACGACCGGGTCATCCGCGTCGCCAAAGCCGGCGACAAGGACGCCCGGCGCCAGGCGGCGCTGCTGGAAAAAGTCCAGGCCGGCCTCGACCAATCGCGCCCGGTGCGGGCCATCGAGCTGTGCCGCGAAGAGCGCGAAAACCTGCGTCCGCTGCATCTGCTCACCGCCAAACCGGTGCTGTACGTTGCCAATGTGGGCGAGGCCAATGCCGATACGGAAAACACCGGCGGCAACGCCCATGTCGAGACGGTGGCCGCCATCGCCAAAGCCGAAAGCGCGCGGATGGTGGTGGTCTGCAACCAGCTTGAAGCCGAAATCGCCGAGCTGGCCGATGCGGAAAAGAGCGAGTTCCTGCAAGACCTCGGCATGGAAGAGCCCGGTCTCGACCGCGTCATCCGCGCCGCCCACCAACTGCTCGGCCTGCAAACCTTTTTCACCGCCGGCCCCAGGGAAGCCCGGGCCTGGACCGTGCGCCAAGGCGCCAGCGCCGCCAGCGCCGCCGGCGTAATCCACACCGATTTCGAGCGCGGCTTCATCCGCGCCGAGGTCGTCTCCTTCAACGATTTCCTCGCCAACAACGGCGAATCCGGCGCCAAAGAAGCCGGCAAATGGCGCCTTGAAGGCCGCGACTACACCGTCCAAGACGGCGACATCATCCACTTCCGCTTCAATGTGTGAGACCAACGCGCCGGGCTGCTTCGCAAGACCGCGCCGCCCCCGGCTGCCGGAAGGGAGGCAGCCCTGTGGTAGCATGCCCGCTCGACAAATCGAGATATGCGGGCCATGTCTGGCCATGCGGTTGGATCCATAATCGCGGAGTTGGAGGCCGTGCGCGATGCGGTCGAATGATATGTTTCCGATTAGCAAAAGTGGTCGGGACAGAATGAGGCCAAGAAATGGTTCGCTTGACGGAGAACCGCCAATGACCGCAGAGTCGCCCGGTCTGGCGCGTAAGCTCCCGGATCGCATGCAGGCCGCGCTGAATCTTCCGAACGGTGCGCGGTTCTACCGTTGCGCCCTGCAGGTCAATCCGTTCGCCTATCTCAAGACGCATGGAAAGGCGACCCCCTTTACTTCGGAAGAGGAATACAACACGGCGGTCATCGAATCCTGCCTCAACATCGGCATCGAGGTCATAGCAGTTACGGATCATTATCGCGTCGCGCATTCCGCCGGCCTTGTGCGTGCGGCGCGCAAGGCGAACCTTCGTGCGTTCAACGGTTTCGAAGCCGTCACCAAAGACGGTGTTCATTTCCTGTGCCTGTTTGATCCAGACAAGGACGATTCCTTGGAGCGCTTTATCGGGGAGTGCGGCATTCACGATAGCGATCTGCCATCTCCGACGGGCAGCAAGGATGCCATTGAACTGCTGGAAGCCGCCAAGAACTGGGGCGCCGTGTGCATTGCCGCCCATGTCGCCTCCAATGGCGGATTGCTGAAAAAGCTTTCGGGGCAATCGAGGGTCAATGTATGGACCCATCCCGACCTGCTTGCCTGCGCGTTGCCGGGTCCCGTGGGTGACGCCCCGGACGGGATCAGGCAGATTATCGAGAACAAGGATGCCCAGCACAAGCGCGACCGCCCCATTGCTGTTCTAAATGCTTCGGACGTGAACGGCCCGGACGACTTGAAGAGGAAAGGCGCCTCCTGCTTCATCAAGATGTCCACTGTCTCGGTCGAGGCGTTCCGGCAGGCGTTTCTCGACCCGGACTCCCGCATCCGTCTGCACAGCGATCCGCCGCCCGGTCCCCATGCCGAGTTCCTCACCATGACCTGGGAAGGCGGGTTCCTACATGACACCGCCGTGCATTTCAACGAAAACCTGAACGTGCTGATCGGCGGACGGGGTACCGGAAAATCGACGATAATTGAGAGCATCCGCTATGTGCTTGATCTCGAACCTATCGGCGAGGAAGCGCGGAAATCTCATGAGGACATAGTCCGACATGTCCTGCGGTCTGGCACGAAGATCGCGTTGCGGGTGCGGTCCCACAAGCCGTCCGAGCGTTGTTACACCATCGAGAGATCGGTGCCCAATCCGCCCGTCGTGAAGGGTGAAGCGGGGGAAATCCTGACCCTATCGCCTAAGGATGTGATACCCGGTGTTGAGGTCTTTGGGCAGCACGAGATATCCGAACTAACAAAAAGTCCTGAGAAACTCACACTTCTGCTGGAGCGCTTTGTCGACCGGGATACCGCCGATTTGGGACGAAAAACCCAAGTTCGTTTAGAACTGGAGCGTTCACGCAGCCGGATTGTGGATGTGCATAGTGAGCTGCGGCACCTTGAAGAGCAACTTGCGGCGCTGCCAAGGCTCGAAGAAACGCAAAAACGGTTCCAGCAGGCCGGGCTCGAAGAGCGTCTCAGGGAAAAGAGCCTGCTCGTTCGCGAGGAAAGGCTATTCGCCAACTTGGATGAACGCGTTGACCAGTGCCGTGCCCTTCACAATGAACTCATCGAAGGATTGCCCATCGACACAGTATTCGTTTCCAGCAAGACCCTGCGAGCACTGCCCAATGCCGAAATCCTTTGCGAAATCGAGGGAATTCTCGGAACATTGAACATCGCGTTGACGACAATCGGCCAACAGTTTGGCAAATCTTTAACCGAAGCTGATAAAGCAATCATGGAACTGAAATCGCGCTGGAGTGAGCGCAGGACCGCAATTGAGGAGAATTATGAAAAACTACTGCGCGAGCTTCAGCAATCGAATATCGATGGTGCGGAGTTTATTCGACTCCGAGAGCAGATCGAGCGCTTGCGCCCACTGAATGACAGGATGGAACGCCTCAGGCGCGATCTGGAAGCGCACGAAATACAGCGCCGCGCCCTTCTAGACGAGTGGGAAGGTATCAAGGCAGCCGAATACAGGCAATTGGAGACCGCAGCGAAACAGGTCTCCCGGAAGCTTCGCGACTTAGTGCGGGTCAACGTTAGGATGGCCGGAAATCGTAATCCACTTAAGCAACTCCTGCGAGAAGTCGGCGGCAATCTCGCCGCAGCACTGGAGCGCCTGCATGGACATGACCAGCTTTCTCTGCGTGAACTTGCGCAGCACTGCCGGGAGGGCAAGCAAGCCCTTTGCGCGCACTACAATCTGCCGTCCGGTGCGGCTGAGCGGATCGCACAGGCCGATTCAGATCTGTTCATGCGTATTGAAGAGTTAGAACTGCCCGCGATCACGGTAATCGAGCTAAACACGGCTAGCGAAGGGGTGCCAGCCAATTGGCAGTCACTTCAAGCGCTCTCGACCGGTCAGAAGGCGACAGCCGTCCTGTTGCTTCTATTGCTTGAATCAGAGGCACCGCTGGTCGTCGATCAGCCCGAAGACGATCTTGACAACCGCTTCATCACCGAAGGCGTCGTGCCCATCATGCGGCGGGAAAAACGCCGCCGCCAGTTTGTATTCTCAACGCACAATGCCAACATCCCGGTTCTCGGCGATGCCGAGCTTATCCTCGGCCTTGCCGCGACGGGCGAGGACGAGGAAGACCAAGCGCGAACCGCTCGGAATCATATGGCTTCCATCGACCACAAGCCTGTGCGCGAAATGGTCGAGGAAGTTCTAGAAGGTGGCAAGGCTGCGTTCGAGATGCGCCGTTCGAAGTACGGGTTCTGAAGCATGACGACAAGAACCGAACTACTCGAATTAATTGCGAGTGGCGAGAATTCCGGGGTGGAATTCAAGAGAGACGACCTGCAAGTCCAAGATCTCGCAAAGGAGCTGGTTGCCTTCTCAAATCTGGAAGGTGGCATGGTGCTGCTCGGCGTCGAAGACGACGGAAGCATCACGGGCTTGGCGCGGGACGATCTCGAAGAATGGGTGTTGAATGTATGCCGAGATAAGATCAGGCCGGCAATAATTCCGTTCTTTGAAGTGGTTCGCGGTATCAGGGATAATCAAGATGTAGCTATTGTCCGCGTGACCCGCGGCTATGATGTGCATGCGCTGCGGCACAACAACACCAACAGGTACTTGATCCGTGCTGGCTCGCAGAGCCGTGAAGCAAGCCCGGAGGAACTCGCGCGCCTGTTCCAGCAACGCGGTTCCATGCGGGCCGAACTCCGGCCCGTATCCGGCGCTGTGCTCGCGGACCTCGACCGGAGGCGGCTGCGAAACTATTTCGGCAATATCCGCCAGCAGGATGTCCCGGAAGACGAAGATGAGGAAGCTTGGCGGTCACTTCTCATCAATACCGAGGTTATGACGGAGGAAGGCGTAACCGTCGGTGGCATGTTGTTGTTCGGAACAACACCGAATCGGTTTCTACCGCATGCGGGGATAGACGCCGTCGCATTTTCCGGAACGGAACAGGACTACAACGCGCAGGAACGAACAACGCTTCGCGGCCCCATGACCCCTTTGCTGAGCAAAGGCGGCGATCTTGTTGAAAACGGTGTCGTCGAACAGGCGCTGAATTTTGTGCAACGCAACACACCTGTGGCCGTCGAAGCGCAAGGTGGAAGACGTGTCGAGCGTCCAGCCTATCCACCCGACGCGCTTCGCGAAGGCATCGTCAATGCTCTTATCCACCGCGACTACCTGCTCACGAGCACCGATATCCAGTTGGCGGTGTATAGCAATCGGCTGGAAATCGTATCGCCTGGCCGGCTGCCCAACGGAATAACCCCAGACCGCATGCGCTTAGGGACGAGATCCACCAGAAACCAGTTATTGAAAGACGTGATGCGCGATTATCGATATCTGGAACACATGGGAATGGGCATTCCCCGAAAGATCGTCTTGGGCATGAGGCAACACAACGGAACGGAACCTGATCTAATAGAACAGGATGAACGATTCCTTGTTCGTCTGGTGGCGTAAAGCCCGAATTAGCAGACTGAAAAAAGTAATTACTTTCAACACCTATCTATCCATCAATCAATTCCACCGGCCGTCCGGTTTTTTAAGATGGCCGTTTGATCAAACCAGTTTGTATTCTTGATATGCGGGAGGCTTCTTGCTATTCGGGTTCACTGGGACCGGGGTTTTGTGGACGATTTTTCCGTTTTCGAAGATTACGACTTTGCTGCCGTAGAAGGCGGCGCGGCGATAGGCGGATTGGGCCGCCCGGCGTGATGCCGATTTGACGGCATCAAGGTCTGAAGGGGTCGGATCGCGTGACTCCCGTTTTTTCACCATATCAGAATTTCGCGATTTCATCGATTGCCACCCATTTCCAGCAAAACCATTTCCGGGCCAGAATTATCATATGTCCGCCACTCGTCCACCAGACCCCGATAGATTCTCTCGAAATTGCGCCAGCCAGCGTGGAAGCGGCGGCGGATCACTGCCTCGGGTAAATCGTGCCCACCTATCGAAACCCGTTGCCTCACACGGCAAGTATTCGGTCGCCAGCGTCGTTTTCCCCGCTCCATTCGGGCCGGCGAAAATGAGTATCTTCCTACTCACCTCCATTTCCTCCACTCTGGAATTTCTCAAAGCAGCCATTCGATCCGCGCCTTGCGGTCGGGCGCATGGTGTTCTCCATCGCCATGCCGAAAATCCGATTCGATCAAGTGCGCTCCAGCGCGGCGGTTGACTTTGGGGCGGCGACTCGACAAAATTCGCGGCCTTTTCGGGTGTCCGTTCGCGCTTGCGGCTATGTAGCTCAGTTGGTTAGAGCACAGCACTCATAATGCTGGGGTCGCTGGTTCAAATCCAGCCATAGCCACCAAACTCCTCCCGCCTTTCAAGTATGCTCTGATCTAATCAGAGCTTCCCTGCGGGTTCTCAGCCATCGGCGTGTGGGCGCGGAGCCAAGCGAGGATTTCCGCCACCGCTTCATCGACCGACAATTCGTCGGTATCCACGCGCAGCTCGGGCTTGGGCGGGGCTTCGTAGGGCGAGTCGATGCCGGTGAAATCCGGCAGTTCGCCGCGGCGGGCCTTGGCGTAAAGGCCCTTGGGGTCGCGGGCTTCGCAGACTTCGAGCGGGGCGTCGACGAAGATTTCGATGAATTCCCTCTCCGCGACGAGCGCCCGGGCGGCGTCCCGCTGCGAGCGCAATGGCGAGATCAGGGCGACGATGACGATTAGCCCGGCATCGACCATGAGCTTGGCGGTTTCCGCGGCGCGGCGGACACTCTCGACCCGGTCTTCGAGGCCGAAGCCGAGATCGCTATTGAGGCCGTGGCGGAGATTGTCGCCGTCGAGCAGATAGGTGTGCTTGCCGAGGTGCTGGATTTCCTGTTCGAGCCGGTCGGCGATGGTCGATTTGCCGGCGCCGGAAAGCCCGGTCAGCCAGAGAACCATCGGCCACTGACCGAGATTGCGGGCTCGCTCGGCCTTGCCGGTCCGGGTGCCCTGCCAGGACACATTGGCGCCGCGCGCCGGCTTGATTGGCGATTTCCCGGGCATCCGCTTATCCATACAACAACTCGACATACCGCCGCGCCGAATCCGCCCAGTGGAATCTGCGGGCGGCGGCGGCCCGGCGGATCGCCCGCCATTGCCCCGGGTCGCTCCGCTTAAGCTTGAGCGCCTGGCGGAGTTTGCGCAGGAATGCGGCGGCTTGGCGGGCGGGGTCGCGGCCGCTGAAGGTGAAGCCGTCGATGTTGTTTTGGATCGTATCCTTGAGGCCGCCGACGCGGTGGGCGAGGCAGGGCTGGCCGGCGCGCATGGCGAGCATCTGGGCGATGCCGCAAGGCTCGAAGGAGCTTGGCATCAGGAACAGCTCGCCGAGGCTGTAAATCGCCTCCGCCAAAGCCTCGGAATAGCCCTTGAGGAAGAGGAAGTTCCCGTTGTCGGCCGCGACCCGGGCGAGGAAGTCCTCGATTTCACCATCGCCGCCACCGAGGAGGACGAGGGCATGGTCCGGCGGCAAATCCGCGAGCAGCTCTTCGAGGCAGCTCGCGCCGCCCGGCCCGCTTTGCTGGAGCGGCTGCTGGAGCAGCGCGACTTTCTGCGGCGTCAATCGCGAAATGGCGGTGAGCCAGTGCCGCGGCGGCTTGCATTGCCAGCCCATCAGCCGTTCGAGGGCGGTCAATCGGCTGTGGTCCACCTCGCTGGCCGAGCGCATCCAGCGGAACAGTTGCGCGCTCGCCCGGTCGATGAATTGCTCCGGCTTGGTGCGGCCGGGCGGGCGCGCCCGGTAATGGCAGCCATTGAGAATGCCGCGCAGCCGCCGCTGGCGATGGGCCCGTTGCAGATCCGGCTCGAGACCCTCGCCGCCGTAAAATCCTTGTTCGGGGCGGCTTGGCCGGCGGATTTCCCCGGCATAGGTTGGAGAAACGGTGTGAACCCGGTCGCAAAGATTGATCGCCGCGCGCAGCGGATTGAAACAATCGCCGTAGCGCGGGTCGATGACTGCATCGGAATCGAAGGCCAAATCCGGGAACCAGGCCGCGAGCGAGGACTCGTCATGGGCGAAGGGCCGGATCCCCTGCATGGCGAGATTGTGGATCGTGAACACGAGCCGGGCCTGGGCCAGCGATCGGTATGCCGGATCAAAGCGCGCCAGCACGGCAACGAGGGCGGCGTGCCAGTCGTGCAGGTGGATGACATCCGCCGGAGACTCGCGCAGCAGCTCGCAGGCGCCCGCGCAAAACAGCGCGAATCGCGAGGCGTCGGCGGCGAAAGGCCGGTCCGGGGAATCATCGTGATAGATCTGCCCGGGCCTTGCGGGGGTGAGCAGCGGATGGTCGAGCAGGTGGCAGTTGACTTCCGCTCCAGCGCCAGCGCCGATTTTGAGCCGGCTCAGTTTGACTTCGAGGCGCTGTCCGCGGAAAAGCGGCTCAAGCGGCGGCATCGGTTCGGCGCCAGTGTCTTCGGCGAATCGGCCGTAGCCTGGCATGATGATATCGACCTCGTGGCCGAGTTCCGCCAGCGCAACGGGAACGTCCCGGATCACATCGCCGAGCCCGCCCGCCTTGGCGCCGGGAATCGCGCCGTTTTCAGCGGCGACCATGCGGATTTTCATGAGTGTCGTGTCATGCGTCTTGTGCCGCATCAGCGTTCACCCCTTGGCCCGTGGCGTCGTTGCGCCCCTTGCCAATACGGTAAAGTATTGCCTGCGGGCCGCGCCTAGCGCTGACGCGCCGCCGACGCACTGATGCGGCACAAGACGCATGACACGACACTAGGTAATCACATCTGGCGAAGTGCGGCCGGTGAATTCGCTGATGCCGGCGAGGTCTTGCGCCGCGGCCAGGGTTGGCGCCAGCGCGCGCTGGGTGTCAACCCCCATCAGGCCCGGGTCGGATTCGTGTTTGTCGCAGTAAATCCGCAGGGTGGCGTTGCTTGTGCCAGTGCCCGAGAGCCGATACACCAGCCTGCTGCCGTCGCTGAAACCGAGCCGCAGCCCCTGCCCGGCACTGACATTGCCGGTGACTGGATCGGTGTATTCGAAATCATCGGCGGATTCGATTTTCAGCGCGCCGCTGGCCTGCCCAGGCAGCCGCGGCAGGCGTTCGCGCAGCTTGTCGAGCATTTCCGCCGCGCGGCCCGCGTCGAGGCCCTCGTAATCGTGCCGGGTGAAGAAATCGCGGCCGAAGCGCTGCCAATGTTCGCGGACAATCGAACGCGCGGGTTTGCGCGATTCGACGATGATGTTGAGCCAGAACAGCACCGCCCACAGCCCGTCCTTTTCGCGCACATGGCTTGAGCCGGTGCCGAAGCTCTCCTCGCCGCAGATGGTGATGCGGCCGGCGTCGAGCAGGTTGCCGAAGTACTTCCAGCCCACCGGCGTTTCGTAACAGGGAATATCGAGGGCCGCGGCCACCCGGTCGAGGGCGCGGCTCGTCGGCATCGACCGCGCGACCCCGGCAAGCCCCTCGCGGTAGCCCGGAACGAGTTGGGCGTTGGCGGCGAGCACGGCGAGGGAATCGCAGGGATTGATGTAGAAACCGCTGCCGAGCACCATGTTGCGGTCGCCGTCGCCGTCGGAGGCGGCGCCGAAGGCGAGCGGCGCGTCGCCGTTCATGCGCTCGACGAGTTCCCGGGCGTGGACGAGGTTCGGGTCGGGATGGCCACCGCCGAAGCGCTCGTCCGGGGCGCCGTTGATGACGGTGCCGGCCTCGGCGCCGAGCTGCCGCTCGAGGATTTCCACCGCGTAGGGCCCGGTCACCGCGTGCATGGCGTCGAAGCACATGTGGAAGCGGCGGTTGCCGAGCAGCTCGGCGATTCGCCCGAAGTCGAAGATCGAGGCCATCAGTTCGGCGTAATCGGCAACCGGGTCGATCACCTCGATTTCCATGCCGCCGAGTTGGCTGACGCCGAGGCGGTCGATGTCTATTTTCGCCGCGGCTGGAGTCGGGGGCAGGGTCAGGTACTGATCGATGGAAAGCGTTTGCCGGTGAATATCCGCGGACAGCTCTTCCTGGGCCGGGCCGCCGTTGGCGCCGTTGAATTTGACGCCGAAGTCGGCGTCGGGGCCGCCGGGATTGTGGCTCGCCGAGAGGATGATGCCGCCGTCGAGGCGATGTTTTCGGATCACGCGGGACATGGCCGGGGTGGACAGTATTCCGCCCCTGCCGATCAACAGCTTGCGGAAACCATTCGCCGCCGCCATCGCGCTAATGATCTGGATCGCCTCGCGGTTGTAATGGCGCCCGTCGCCGCCGAGCGCGAGCCGCTTGCCGGCGCAATCCCCGATGGTGTTGAAAATCGCCTGGACGAAGTTTTCCAGGTAATGCGGCTGTTTGAATTCGGCCACTTTCTTGCGCAGGCCGGAAGTGCCGGGCTTCTGGCCGGCGAATGGCTTGGTTTGGATGGTTTTTATCGCGGTCATTTTCGTCCTTGCCTATATCTGGGCAGTCATTCCGTGCGGTCTTCCGCTGTCATTCTGCGCGAAGTCGCAGAATCTCCCTGGCGATGGCTCGAACCTCGGGGAGATTCTGCGACTTCGCGCAGAATGACAGAGTGGGATGGCGATGCTGTTTCTTCACGCCGACCGCTTTCCCCGCCGGCGATCATCCAGTCCGGCGATGACAGAGTGGGATGGCGATGCTGTTGCTTCACGCCTGTCACACGTAGCCTTCGCGTTGGCCGAGCATGCCGCGGGTTACCAGCACGATGCCGCCCTGGGAGACGCGGAAGCCGGCGGCGGTGTCGCGGTCGCGGTCGTGGCCGATGACCATGCCGTCTGGAATCCAGCAGCCGCGGTCGACAATCGCATTCTTCACTTTGCAGCGGCGCCCGATGTCGACGCCGGGGAGGATGACCGATTTTTCCACCTCGCTGAATGAATTCACCCGCACATTGCTGAACAGCACCGATTCGCGCACGAGGCTGCCCGAAATGATGCAGCCGCCGGAAACCATCGAACTCACCGCCATGCCGCGGCGGTCGTCGTCGTCGAAAACGAATTTCGCCGGCGGCAATTGCTCCTGGTAGGTCCAGAACGGCCAGTTGGCGTCGTAGATGCTGAACTGCGGCGCGATTTCGATCAGTTCCATGTTCGCCTGCCAGAACGATTGCAGCGTGCCGACGTCGCGCCAGTAGGCGCGCCCGCCAGTTTCCCCGTCGCGGAAGGCGTAGGCCCGGACATGGTAGTCATCGATCAGCGACGGGATGATGTCGTTGCCGAAGTCATGGCTCGATTTCGGGTCGCGGGAGTCCTTGATGAGCTGCTCGAAGAGGAACTCGGTGCGGAAGATGTAATTGCCCATCGACGCCAGGGTCAGCCCGTCGCTGCCTGGAATCGGCGCGGGATTGGCGGGTTTTTCCTCGAAGCCGACCACCCGGTTGTCATCGTTGACCTGGACCACGCCAAAGGCGCTGGCGGCCTCTTCCACCGGCACTTCGAGGCAGCAAACGCTCATGTCGGCGCCGCTCTTGGCGAAGTCCATGAGCATCTCGGAATAATCCATGCGGTAGATGTGGTCGCCGGAGAGGATGAGCACGAAGTCCGGCTGCTCGGCGCGGATGATGTCGAGATTCTGGTAGATGGCGTCCGCCGTGCCCTGGTACCAATCGTCGGAGAAGCGCTGGGAGGCGGGCAGCACTTCGACGAACTCGCCGAGCTCCTTTTTGAAATGGCTCCAGCCGCGGACGAGGTGGCGCACCAGCGAATGGGCCTTGTACTGGGTCAGCACGCCGATGCGGCGGATGCCGGAATTGATGCAATTCGACAGCGGGAAGTCGATGATGCGGTATTTGCCGCCGAAGTACAGCGCCGGCTTGGCGCGCCAGTTGGTCAGCTCGTACAGCCGCGAGCCGCGCCCGCCCGCGAGCACGAGCGCCAGCGTCGAGCGGGTGAGCTTGCTGCGCGGTGACCTGCCTTGCAGGGGTTTTTGCATGTTTGCGACCGATGTCCGGCACCAATGCTTAAGTGTGCCAGATTTCGTCCCGGTACTGGCTGATTGTGCGGTCGCTGGAAAAGCGGCCGCTGGCGGCCATGTTGAGGATGCTCATCCGCGTCCAGCGCGGCTTGTCCTCCCAGGCTTTGGCCACGCGGCGCTGGGCATCGACATAGCCGCGGAAATCGGCGCAGGTCATCCATGGCTCGCCCGGGCTGCGAAGCGCCTCGAACAAATCGCGGAATTGGCCGGGTTCCACGAGATGGGAAGTATTCCCCCGCAGACAGTCGAGGACGAGTTTGAGCTCCGGGTCCGCGGCGATGAATTCATCGGGCTGGTAAGTCGGCCGCAGTTCGCGGACTGCTTCCGCGTCGAGGCCGAAAAGGAAAAAGTTGTCGGCCCCCGCCGCCTCGCGGATTTCGATGTTGGCGCCGTCGAGGGTGCCGATGGTCACCGCCCCGTTGAGCATGAATTTCATGTTGCCGGTGCCCGAGGCCTCCTTGCCCGCGGTGGAAATCTGCTCGGACAAGTCGGCGCCGGGGCAGACGAGCTCCATCGAACTCACCCGGAAATCGGGCAGGAAGGCGACCCGCAACCAGTCCCGGCAGGCGGGCTCGCGGTTGACCGCCGCCGCCACGTGGTTGATCAGGGCGATGATGCGCTTGGCGATGAAATAGCCCGGCGCGGCCTTGCCGCCGATGAGCACGCAGCGCGGCGTCATCCCCGCGGTGTCGCCGCGCAGGATGCGGGTGTGCAGATGAATGACATGCAGCACGTTGAGCAATTGCCGCTTGTATTCGTGGATCCGCTTCACTTGCACGTCGAACAGCCAGTCGGTTTCAAATTCGACGCCGCATTCGCGCCGCGCGAGTTGCGCCAGACGTTCCTTGTTGCCCCGGCGAACCGCCATGAAGCGGCTGGCGAAGCTGTCGTCGCGGGCGAATGGCTTGAGTTTTTCGAGCTGGCCGAGATCGCGCACCCAGCCGTCGCCGATGGCTTCGCCGACGAGTCCGGCAAGCCCGGGGTTGCAGTGGGCCAGCCAGCGCCGCGGGGTGACGCCATTGGTCTTGCTGTTGAACTTGCCGGGCCACAATTGATGGAAATCGCGGAACAGCGTTTTGGTCAGCAACTCGCCGTGCAAGGCGGAAACGCCATTGACCGAAAAACTGCCGACGATGCCGAGGTGGGCCATTCTGACCACGGGTTCGTCGCCGCCGATGATCGACATGCGCCGAAGGCGATCGGCATCCCCGGGCCAGACGCGCTCGACTTCGGCCAGAAAACGCGAATTGATCTCGCGGATGATGTCCAAAAGGCGCGGCAGCAATTGCCCGAAGAGGCTTTCGCGCCAGACTTCGAGCGCTTCGGGCAGCAGGGTGTGGTTGGTGTAGGCCATGCAGCCGGTGGTGATTTCCCAAGCCCGCTCCCAGCCCAGGCCGTGCTCGTCCATGAGCAGCCGCATCAACTCGGCGATGGCCACGGTGGGGTGGGTGTCGTTCAACTGGAACACGTTGCCGTCGGTGAAACCGGTGAAATCCCCGCCGTGGTCCCGGGTCCAGCGCCAGATGACATCCTGCAAACTCGCCGAGGCGAGGAAGTATTGCTGGCGCAGGCGCAGCTCCTTGCCGGCTTCGCTGGCGTCGTTGGGATACAGCACCATGGTGATTTGTTCGGCCAGATTCTTCGCCGCCACGGCGTCGGTGTAGCTGCCGGCGTTGAATTCGGCGAGGTTGAACTCGTCGGTGGCTTCGGCCTGCCACAGCCGCAGGGTGTTGACGGTGTTGTTGCGGTAGCCGGGGATGGGCAGGTCGTAGGGAATGGCGAGCACGTCGGCGGTATCGACCCAGCGCACCCGCATTTCGCCGTCGGCGTCCCAGCTTTTTTCCACCCGGCCGAAAAATTTCACCGTGCGGCGGTTGTCCGGGCTTTCGATCTCCCAGGGGTTGCCGTAGCGCAGCCAGGGGTCGGGCTGCTCGATTTGGCCGCCATTGTCGATGAGCTGGCGGAACATGCCGTATTGGTAGCGGATGCCGTAGCCGGTGACGGGGATTTCCAGGGTGGCGCAACTGTCAAGAAAACACGCCGCGAGGCGGCCGAGGCCGCCGTTGCCGAGGCCGGCGTCGGCTTCCTCGGCGGCGAGATCCTCGAGTGTGCAGGCATAGTCGGTGAGCGCCTGGCGCACTTCGCGCTCGAACTCGAGGTTGAGCATGGCGTTGCCTAGGGTCCGGCCCATGAGGAATTCCATCGACAGGTAGCTCACGCGCCTTGGCTGCTCGCGCCGGTAGCGCTGCCGGGTTTCGCGCCAGCGGCCGATCATGCGGTCGCGGACGGTGAGGGCGAGGGCGGTGTACAAGTAATGATGGGATTCCCCGCCGGCGTCCCGGCCGAGGGTGTATTCATAGTGGCGCCGCAGGTCCCGGGCGATATCTTCGGCGGAATCGAGCGGCGCGTGTGGGAGGTCGTTCATTTTTCAGTTATAGCCTGTGTTGCGGTAGATCGGGGTTGCGGTAGATCGAGGCTTCGATCCGTCGCTGTCTGCCGGGCGGGGCGCGGCGGACGCCGTAAATACATCCCTGTAGGCTTCGGGCTCGGCATCCATGCCTCGCACGCCCGCCGCGCCCCGCCCGGCAGACAACGACTTACTTTGTGCTGGCCCCACTGAGCTCAAATATTTTGATGGATTGGGCTGGGACATTCACGCCGCTGCCTGGTGGGGATGGCGTTCTGGTGTTTGGCCCGGGGGCGGCGGTGTCGATTTCGAGGCTCCAGTTTCCCTTGGGCAGCCGCGGCAGCTGGAAGCCGGTATCTTCTTGCGAGGCGTTGAACAGGGCGAGCAAATGCCGGCTCGCGCTTTTTTCGCCATTGCGGTCAGTGCCGACCGCGCTGGCCAGCAGGCCGAAGCGGCGGCGGTCGGCTTCGTGCCAGTGTTCGTCGGTCATGGGCTCGCCAGCTTCGGTCAACCATTGCAATCCGGGGCCTCCGGGCTCGGCGGGCCGGTGGCGGTATGCATCCGCCCGCAAGGCTGGAAAGCGCCGCCGCAGTCCAAGCAGCTTGCGGGTGAATTCCCGCAGCCGCTGCCCCTCCGCGCCGATCGAGCGCCAGTCGATCCAGCTCAATTCGTTGTCTTGGCACCAGGCGTTGTTGTTGCCGCGCTGGCTGCGCCCGAACTCGTCGCCGGCGGCGATCATCGGCGTTCCTTGGGAAAGCAGAAGCGTGGCGAGCAGATTGCGTTGCCGCCGCCAGCGCCGGGCGTCGATTTCCGCGCCGGCGCCCGTGCCTTCGATGCTTTCTTTACCCCCTGCCGCATCCCCCTCCACGCCCCCTTCCATACCCAGGTTGTCGCTGAAATTGCCGTGGTGCCCGTCCTGGTTCTGTTCGCCGTTGGCTTCGTTGTGGCGGCGCGCGTAGCTCACCAGATCGCGCAGAGTGAAGCCGTCATGGCAGGCGATGTGGTTGATGCCCGCCCAGGGTTTGCGGCCCGCTTTTTCGAACAGGTCGCCCGAGCCGTGCAGGCGCCGGGCCAGTTCCGGCAACTGGCCCGGGTCGCCGCGCCAAAAACGGCGGATGGTATCACGGTAGCGGTCGTTCCATTCGGCCCAGGGCGGCGGAAAGGCGCCGAGCTGGTAACCGCCGGGGCCGATGTCCCAAGGCTCGGCGATGAGCTTGACGCCGGCCAGCAGCGGGTCCTGGGCGAGAGCCTGGAAGAACGGCGCGGCGCGGTCGAAGCCGCGCTCGCGGCGGCCGAGAATCGCCGCGAGGTCGAAGCGGAATCCATCCACCCCCATTGCGCCGGCCCAATGGCGCAGGCTGTCGAGGATCAGGCGCAGCACCTGGGGATGGCCGATGTTGAGGGTGTTGCCGCAGCCGCTGTCGTTGATGTAGAAGCGCCGGTCGCCCGGCAGCAATTGATAATAGCTGCTGTTGTCGATGCCCTTGAAGCTCAGCGTGGGGCCGAGGTGGTCGCCTTCGCAACTGTGGTTGAAGACGACATCGAGGATGACTTCGAGGCCGGCGTCGTGGAAGCGGTTCACCATGTCGCGGAAGACCGCCGAATCGCCGCCGCCGAGATAGCCGGGATGGGGGCAGAAGAAATTCAGGCTGTTGTAGCCCCAGTAATTCGACAATCCCTGGTCGATGATCTGCCGCTCGCTGACGAAGGCGTGGACCGGCATCAGTTCCACCGAAGTGATGCCGAGCGACTTGAGATAATCGATCACCGCTGGCTGGGCCATCCCCGCGAAACCGCCCCGGAGCGATTCGGGCACCTCGGAGTGCAGCCAGGTGAAGCCCTTGATGTGGCATTCGTAGATTGCCGTTTCCGGCCAGGGAATCCGCGGCCGCCGCCGCGGCTGCGGGTGGCCGGGAGTGGCAACGGCGACCGACTTGGGCAGGAAGGCCGCGTTGTCGCGGGGGTCGGGGGCGAGATCAAGCTCGGGATGGGCGCGGTCATAGCCGAAGTGGGAGTCATCCCAGCGGAATTCGCCGTCGAGTTCCCGGGCATAGGGGTCGATCAGCAGTTTGGCGGGATTGAAGCGGTGGCCCTCGTGCGGCGCGTAGGGGCCATGGACGCGGTAGCCGTAGCGCGCGCCCGCTGGCAGGCCGGGAACGAAACCATGCCAGACGCCATGGCTGTTCTCCGGCAGCGCCAGACGCGCGGTTTCGGTGCCGCCGGAATCGTCGAACAGGCAAAGCTCAACCGACTCGGCGTGGGCGGAATACAGCGAAAACCAAGTCCCCCCGCCATCGCTGCGCGCCCCGAGGCGATTCGGGTCGCCGGCTTCAATGCCTTTGCCGCCCCTGCCGCCGGCTTTCATCGGCTGTCCGAATGGAGCAGGAACACCGTCGCCAGCGGCGGCAGGCACAGCACCAGCGAATGCGGCTGGCCGTCCCAGGGAAGCGCCTCGCTGCGCACTCCACCGCCATTGCCTTGGCCGCCGCCGCCGTACTCCCGGGCGTCGGTGTTGAGGCATTCCCGGTAATCGCCGGGCAGCGGGGCGCCGATGCGGTAATGTGGATGGCATTCCGGTGTCAGGTTGGACACCGCCAGCAGCACGCTGTCCCCGGCGCGGCGCTGCCAGGCGTAGACCGAAAGCTGGCTGGCGTCGGCCTGCAGCCAGCGGAAGCCTTCCGGGGAGTGGTCGCCCTCGTGCATGGCCGGGGTGCGCCGGTAGAGGAAATTGAGATCGCGCACGAGTTGCAGCAAGCCCCGGTGGCTGGGATCTTCCAGCAGATGCCAGTCGAGGCTCAGATCGTGGTTCCACTCGCGGCGCTGGCCGAACTCGCCGCCCATGAACAGCAGTTTCTTGCCGGGATGGGCCCACATGAAACCATAGAAGGCGCGCAGATTGGCGAATTTGCGCCAGTTGTCCCCGGGCATTTTTTCGAGCAGCGAGGCCTTGCCGTGAACGACTTCGTCGTGGCTGAGCGGCAGGACGAAGTTTTCCGCCCAGGCGTAGAGGATGCCGAAAGTCAGCTCGTTGTGGTGGTATTTGCGGTGGACCGGGTCCCGGCCCATGTAGCGCAGGCAGTCGTTCATCCAGCCCATGTTCCACTTGTAGCCGAAACCAAGCCCGCCCTGGTGGACCGGGCGGCTGACACCGGGCCAGGCGGTGGATTCCTCGGCGATCATCATCGCGCCGGGGTGGTTGCGGTAGACGCTGGCGTTGATTTTGCGCAGCAGCGCGAGCGCTTCGAGGTTTTCCCGGCCGCCATGGGCATTGGGCAGCCACTCGCCATCCTTCCTGCTGTAGTCGAGATAGAGCATCGAGGCCACGGCGTCCACCCGCAGGCCGTCGAAGTGGAATTCATCGAGCCAGAAATTGGCGTTGCTGAGCAGATAGCTCGCCACTTCGGCGCGGCCGTGGTTGAACAGCAGGGTGTTCCATTCGGGGTGGAAGCCGCGGCGCGGGTCCTCGTGCTCGTACAGGCAGGTGCCGTCGAAACGGCCAAGGCCGTGGGTGTCGGCGGGGAAGTGCCCCGGCACCCAGTCGAGCAGCACGCCGATGCCGTTGCGGTGGCATTCGTTGATGAGGTGTTTCAATTCGTTCGGCGTGCCGAAGCGGATGCTCGGCGCGAACAGGCCGATGGGCTGGTAGCCCCAGGAACCATCGAAAGGATACTCGCTCAGCGGCATGAACTCGATGTGGGTGAAGCCCATTTCGAGCACATAGGGAATGAGTTCCGCGGCCAATTCCAGATAGCTCAGGTAGCGGTTGCCCGCCTCCGGCTTGCGCCGCCAGGCGCCGGCGTGGACTTCATAAATCGACACCGGCCTGCGCAGGGCGTCGCCGCGGTCCCGGGAGGCGAGCCATTGCCGGTCGGTCCAGTTGAATTCATCCTCGACCAGCAGGCGCGAGGCGGTTCCGGGCGGGTGCTGCATCGAGCGGGCCCAAGGATCGGCCTTCAGCGGCAGCGGCTCGCCCCGGGCGTTGTCGATTGCGTATTTGTACAAGTGCTGGTTGGCCGCGCCCGGCACGAAGACTTCCCACACTCCCGAGGATTCGACAGGCCGCATGGGATGCCGCCCGCCGTCCCAGCCGTTGAAATCGCCCACCACGGCGACCCGGCCCGCATTGGGCGCCCAAACCGCAAAGCGCGCGCCAGCCTCGCCGTCCACCTCGCAGGCGTGGGCGCCCAGCCAGCGGTGGGCCCGCTCGGCGCAGCCTTCATTGAACAGGTGGATGTCCTGGGCGCTTGGCATATTCCCCACTGTCATTCTGCGCAAAGCGAAGTGATTCGGACACCGGTCGCTTGCCGTCGGTGCGGGATTCCACCGCAACCCCTTCGCCATTCCGCGCGCAGCGAGGCGGAGTCGCAGAATCTCCCCCGATTCAAGCATCGTCTCCTGTTCGCAGCCGGTCAAACAAAGCCCGCGCGCCCGGGTCGAGCGCATCCGCGCCGCTCTCATTGTCGAGCAAACGCCGTGCCAAGTCCTTGCCGAGTTCGACGCCCCATTGATCGAAGGAATTGATGTTCCACAGGCTGCCCTGGACGAACACCTTGTGCTCGTAGAGCGCGAGCAGCGCGCCGAAAGTCTCCGGCGTCAGGCGCTCAAGCAGCAGCACGTTCGATGGCCGGTTGCCCGGATACTGGCGCCAAGGGGGAAGTTCGCCGGAGGGCCTGCCGAGCATCAAGGCCGAGGACTGGGCAATCATGTTGGCGAGCAAAACCCGGTGGTGCCCCGGCGTGCTGAGGCTGTCCTTGGCGACACCGATGAAATCCACCGGCGCCAGCCGCGTCCCTTGGTGGAGCAATTGGAAAAAACTGTGCTGGCTGTTGGTGCCGGCCTCGCCCCAGACGATGGGCCCGGTCGATGCGGCGACCGCTTCGCCGGCGAGTGTCACCGCTTTGCCATTGCTCTCCATGTCGAGTTGCCGCAAATACGCCGGCAGGTGCCCGAGCCGCTCGCAATAGGGAATCACCGCATGGCTTTGGGCATCGAGGCAATTGGCGTACCAGATGCCAAGCAGGGCGAGAATCACCGGCATGTTCCGGCGCGGCGGCGCTTGGCGGAAATGCCGGTCCATCGCCGCCGCCCCGGCGAGCATCCGGTTGAAGTTGTCGTACCCCGCGCTGATGGCGATGCTCAGGCCGATGGCCGACCACAGCGAGTAGCGCCCGCCGACCCAATCGTCGAACAGCAGGATTTGCGACTCGGGCAGCCCTAGCGCCAGCGCCCGCTCCGGCGCGGCGGTGACGCCGATGAAATGCGGCGTGGCGAAAGGATTGGCCGGGGCGCCGGGGTTCGCGCTGAAGCGCTTTTGCAAGCGTTCCTGAAAGTGCTTTTCAAGCCAGTGCGCCGCCGTGTCCGCGTTGAGCAGGGTTTCCCCGGTGGTGAAGGATTTGCTCGCCAGGATGAACAGGGTGGTTTCCGGGTCGAGCCCGTCTGGACCGTCGAGCAGGGAGCGGATCGGCTCGCCGTCCACATTGCTCAGAAAGTGGCAGCGGATTCCTTCATGGGCGAATTCCTTGAGCGCCCCGCAGGCGAGTCTCGGGCCGAGGTTGGAACCGCCGATGCCGAGATTGACCACATCGCGGACCGGCTTGCCGGTGGCGCCGAGCCAGTTGCCCGAGCGGATTTGTTCGCTGATTTCGCCGATGCGCCGGCGTTGGCCCGCAATCTTCCCGGCGAGTTCGCTCAGCCCGTCGGCGCCCAGGTCATCGGCGCTGGCGCGAAGAGCGGTGTGCAGCGCCGGGCGCCGTTCGCTTTGGTTGACCACCCCGCCGCGGAACATCGCCTCGCGGTGCGCCGCGAGCGGCGAAGCATCGGCCAGCCCGATCAGCAAATCAAAAGCTTCATCGCCGATCAGATTGCGCGAATAATCAAGATACAGCCCCGCGGCTTCAAGCCGGTAGCGGGCCGCCCGCTCCGGCCCGAGCAAAGGCCGGAAATCGGCTCGCCGGGCGCTGGCGCCGAGCGCCAGCAGCCGAGGCCACTGCACGGCCCCGGCGATGTTGAATCTGGCCATCTCCATCGGGGCGGCAATGTATCACCACTGCCCGCCAATTTCGAGCCATCCATAAGTTTCCCGTCATTCCGCAGCGACAAAATCCACCGAACACCGGGCCGACCGCGCCGACGGTGGCCTGGGGCGCGGACTTGCCCGGCGGGCGCCGGGTCGCCGCCCCCGTTCCCCGCAAGGGCGCGGCGGCGGGCTACCGTCCGGTTACTGGTTGCCGCCGAGCTGTTCCCCGCCAGGGCCGACCCTTGCGCAGCCCTTGCCGCCCATGAACAGGAAGTAGGCCGATCCTGAGCTGGTCGCGTTGGCTACGGAGGTCAATCGTAAGGTCATCACCACGAGCTCGCCGGGCCCCTGCTGGATATTGTTGCGACTGCGGTTGCTCCAGATGTGGGCGCCGGCTACGGGGCGCACCTCGTAGATGTGCTCCCCAGTATTCGGGGCGGCCATGCCCCATCTCTGGGCGGGTACTCGCTGCCATGCACCGCGGTTGCTATTCTCATTTCGCCACTCCCAGTCGGTGAATGCGCCAGCCGTCCGGTGCTCACTCCCAATCTCAGCAAAAACAACGGCCGGGAAGTCATTTCGAGTGCGGGTTTGGCCGTCGGTGCTCGATAGGGTGAGCGCTAGGCGGCCCGGCCTGGCGTGGTCGCCACAGCCGTCCACGACTGCGGAAACCCTTTTGAGTGTCATGGCGCAAGTCGCCCGGGTGCAGGTGGTTTGCGCCTGCGCTGCCCCTGCAAGCAGCAGGAAGCAGAGCATCGCGGCCGCGAGGACCGTCAGTCTAGCGGGGGGGGGGGGGGGGGGTTGTCATTGGCTTGTTCATTTCTGGCCCTCGGTGGTTGTGCCTCCCCCGACGATACACGAACCTGGCCGTGTGTCAATAGACAAGCGGTCGCGGCGGTGAAATCGCCAACCACGTTGAGTTGGTTTGGCGAATGGCGCACAATAGCCGCCCATTTTGACAAGCGGACTGATCCGGGAGGTTCGTCATGTTGATGCGCGCGGCTTTCGCCACATTGGTGTTTTCGATTTTCGCGCTGGCCGCCTGCGGGCCGGACGTTACGGTTGACCGGGAAGCGCTCGAAGCTGCGGGAATCCTCAATCTCAGCGCGCCGGAGGAATTGGTGTTCGCCTCCGGGCAGCCCAGCGAGGAACAGATTCAGACCCTCGCCGACGCTGGCGTCCGCCATGTTGTCAGCCTGCGCGCCGATGGCGAGATCGACTGGGATGAATCGAGTCTGGTGCGCGCCGCCGGCATGGAGTTCCATTCGATTCCCGTGGCCGGCGCCGATGGCGTCACCAGCGATAACGCCCAAACCCTCGATCAATTGCTCGCCCAACTCGACGGCCAGCCAGTGCTGCTGCATTGCGGCAGCGGCAACCGCGTTGGCGCCCTGCGGGCGAAGAGCGCCCGGGACGGCGGCGCGAGCCTTGAGGACGCCCTCGCCGAGGGCCGCCGCTGGGGCATGACAAGCATGGAAGAAACCGTGCGCGGGATTCTGCAGTAGCCCCTGAAAGAATGAACACAGCCGCCGCCAACGCCGCAACCGGCAACTTCAGCCGGCCAGCCACGCTCGCCGCCGCGGTCGGCGCGGCGGGCATCTGTCTGTATCTGCTGGGCTTTCATGGCTGGCGCCAGGCCGCGCTGTTCGGCGTGGGGCTTGGCGCCGGCGTCGCCCTGTACCACGCCGCTTTCGGCTTCACCGGCGCCTGGCGCGAGGTCGCCAGCAGCGGCCGCAGCGCGGGCTTGCGGGCGCAGATGATCATGATGGCGCTGACGGTGCTCGTGTTCACACCGCTCATCGCCCAAGGCGAAATCGGCGGCATGGCGGTGCGCGGCAATGTCTCGCCGCTCAACCTCGCGGTGGTCTGCGGCGCCTTCGTGTTCGGCATCGGCATGCAGCTCGGCGGCGGCTGCGCCTCGGGCACGCTGTTCACCGCCGGCGGCGGCAATGCGCGGATGCTCGTCACCTTGGCGGCGTTTGTCGCCGGCTCGGTGATCGGTACGTGGCACTGGTCGCAGTGGCAGGATGTGCCGGGATTGGCGCCGGTGGCGCTGTCGGCGAGTTTTGGCGCCGGTGGCGGCATTTTGCTCAGCCTGGCGCTGTTCGGCGCGGTGTGGCTGCTCGCGGCGCGTTACGAGAAGGCCCGCCGCGGTTCCATCGAGCGCGGATGGGGGCCGGTTTCGTCCCGGGCCTGGCTCACCGGGCCTTGGCCGCTGCTCGCCGGCGCCCTGGCCTTGGCGCTGGTCAACATTGCCACGCTGGTGCTGGCGGGGCGGCCTTGGGGCGTTACCTCGGCCTTCGCCTTGTGGGGGGCCAAGCTCGCCGCGCCGATGGGAATCGACGTCAGCCAATGGGCCTATTGGCAGCGGCCCAATCTCCAGGCCGCGCTGGAAGCCAGCGTGTTCAGCGATATCACCTCGGTGATGAATTTCGGCATCCTGCTCGGCGCCCTCGTGGCGGCGGGCTTGGCGGGCAAGTTCGCGCCCTCGCTGCGGATTCCCGCCCGCCCGCTGCTCGCGGCGGTGATCGGCGGATTGCTGCTCGGCTACGGCGCGCGAATCGCTTTCGGCTGCAACATCGGCGCCTTCTTCAGCGGCATCAGCTCCACCAGCCTCCACGGCTGGCTCTGGTTCGTCGCGGCCTTCGCCGGCAGTCTAATCGGCACCCGGCTGCGGCCGCATTTCGGGCTGGGATGAGAGTGTGAGCAATTCTCATTTTCGGCCTGCTTCCAGGCCCAGGCAAGCGGCTTCGAATCGTCGTTGTCTGGAGGGCTGCGCGCTGCGGACGCCGTGAATACTTCCCTGTAGGCTCCGGGCTCGGCTTCCTGCCTCGCACGCCCGCAGCGCGCAGCCCTCCAGACAACGACTAACGCAGTGCAGAACCGAGGCTAGTCCAGCCTTAGGCATAATTAGAACTTGCCGAGTGTAGTGTTGCCTAGTGCGTCATCGAATACATCAGGTAATTGATGCCGAGGCGGTAGGCTGAATTGGCGTAGCGGGTGGGATAGGCGGGATGGTAGGTGTGCTCCCAGCCGTCGCCCATGTCGGAGTTCCAGTTGATCAGCACCATGATGCGGCCGGCGTCGTCGAGAATCGCGTGGTTGCTGGCGTGGTCGATGCCGCGCTCGCCGAAGTCGTCGTTGCGGAACAGCGCCGGAATCATCTGGGGGCCATCGATATCGTAATAGACATGGAAAATCTCGTGGTCCGGCGATAGTTCGATGATCTCCCGGTCCGGGAAAACCTGGCTGAAAGCGGCCTGGAAGTTGTCCCATTCGTTTTGGCCCCAGAAATCGTCGATCAGCAGGAATCCGCCCCGAAGCAGGTACTCGCGCAGGTTTTCAGTCTCCGCCGGGCTCAGGATCACGCCCCCGTTCTGGCCGACTTCGAGCATATAGAGGAAGGGGTAGTCGAAAATTCCCGGATCGTCGAGCCGCAGCACGATGGGTTCGCTCATCACGCGGATATTGGTCAGCCGCGACACGCCGCGCAGGAAATTCTCGTCCGAGGCTGGAAAATCGATGGCCCAGGTGCCGTATCCGAAGCCGCGCCCGTAATAGGTGTCGAACTGCACCCGCACGAAATTGAACTCGCCGGCTTTGTCGTAATCAATCTCCGGGCTCTGGCCGAAAGCGAAGCCGCTCAGAACCATCAGCAAGCCAAATGTTGGCAGTGTGCGCATCAAAGGATTCGATCCATTCTGCCATGGCGCACATGAAGCACTTCAACCTTGTCGCCGCTGATTAGATACAAAACTCGATAAGCACCGACGATCAAATGACGGACACCCTTGCCGATGTCCGCGTCTTCGGGAGCGATGGGGCATCGCTCGGCCAAAACATCAAGCTTGCGTATCGCGCTGATCATTCGCTCGTAATGCATGGCCGCCTCCTCTGGCGATTCCCGCGCAATCTGGAGATACCGGCGAGTCAGGTCATCTTCCGCGGTTGGTTTGATTTCGATCCGTCGCTTTTTCAACGCTGAATGTCCTGGCGCGCCTCGAATTCCGCGGTGAATTCTTCAAGCGGCCGCCCTGGTTCAGACATGGCCCGCCGGATGTTTTGCAAACTGTCGGCGTACTCCGCCAAGCTTGCCATTTTTTCCCAGGCTTCAGCATCCTGGACAACCACGGCGGGTTTGCCGTTGACTGTCAATAGCTCCGGCCGCTTGCTGCCATTCAAGCGTTTAATGTGTTCCGATGGTTTTCGATTGAAATCCGTAACTGTGTGGATGTCAGAACTCTGAAACATTTTCCGGCCCCTCAAGCAACGAATACGCAGCAAGTTCACTGTTTACCGGATATCGCCAGACGATGCAAGAAGCCGGGGCGCATAAATCAGCGAGCCGATACAACGCTCAGCACAGTTGGGCGCAGTAGTCTGTCTCGGGGGTGGCGGGGGTGAACCAGAGGTAGTCGTGTTCGGCGGTGCCGCCGAAGCGCTCCAAGTAGCTTGCCGGATCGGTTTCGCCCGCCGCGACCTCGACGAAGGACAGCGAGATGATCTCGTTGCGGCGCAGTTCCGGCTCAAGTGCGAGCAGGAACTTGGGCGCACCGAGATTCCGCCTGGCGTGGTAGTTGCCCGCGATGAGCACGGCGGTTGCGTCGGCGGCGGCGAGTCCAAGCAGGGCCTTCGCCATGGCGAGGTCCCGGCTTTGCTGCACCCGCGCCATGGCGGGAAACTGGCTTTCCGGCAGCAGGCCGCAGTGGCTTTGGTCGATATCGGCGAAGAGCTTTTCCATCGCGGCGGCATCGAACACATCATCGGGCGGGGCTCGGGCTTGGCCTTGATAGATGGCCCTGATGGCACCCTCACCGATATTGGCGGCGCGTATTGGCAGCCCAGCATCGAGCGCGGCCCGCAGCAGCGGCGAGTAGAAGCCCCAGTCCCAGCCATCGTCCCATTCGAGCCAGGCTTTGAGCGCCGCGTCGTCCGTGAATTGCCGATCGACAATGCCTTCGAGTTTCCCGGCTTTGGCCGCGTCGATCATCTCGAACGCAACACCCGACACCGCATTGGTGGCAATCAGCGATTCCAGCACCGACAGTTGCAGGCGGTGGTGGTCGGCATTGTCGTGCTTCTCGCCGAGCAGCAGGAAGCGCGCTCCGCCCAGGCCCGCGAGCAACTCCTCCGGCGAGGCAAAGCTTTGCCGGCGGCTGTCCCAGATGCGGCCAACCAGCGGATGATCGACATGCCGCGGCGACTCCCAAGCCACCGGATTCGCCGGCGGCGCGGCCGCGCAGCCAGGTGCCAGCAACATCAGCATAAGCATTGGGCAGGCCCCGGCCTTCCCGAACCAGCCGCAGCGAATACCCACGCTGCGCACAAGCAATGCAATCATCCCAGCAACCACTCCAGCCCGCATTCGGCATACTAACACCCATGCGAGGCCGGGCATTCGCCAAACGAGGCGCGAACGCCGGAGACATCCGCTGCATTCACCTCAAACTGGCACTTGGACGCACCCCAAGCTTGCAATCGGACGGAACCAAAACTTTCGATTGGACGCGCCCGATTGTGATACTTTCTGTGGCCTGAATCAGAGCCCACCCACAACGCATTTGGAACGCATGGGCAATCGAGCGGACAAGGCAGCCATCCCGAAGAACCAAGGCGCCATCACCGGCCACGAAGCCGAATTGTGGAGCATGGCCGACACCCTGCGCGGCACGATGGATGCCGCCGAGTACAAGCATGTCGCGCTCGGGCTGATCTTCCTCAAGTACATTTCCGATGCTTTCGAGGCGCTGCACAACAAGCTCACAGCCGAGCAGAGCCAGGGCGCCGATCCGGAAGACAGGGACGAGTACGCGGCGGTGAACGTGTTCTGGGTTCCACCCGATGCCCGCTGGCGGCATATCCAGACGCAGGCCAGACAGCCGACAATCGGGCAACTCGTCGACGACGCCATGGCCGGAATCGAACGGGATAATCCGGCGCTGAAGGATGTGCTGCCCAAGGACTACGCCGGCCAAGGGCTGGACAAGCAGCGCCTCGGTCAGCTCATCGACATGATCGGCAACATCCGGGTTGGCGATCAGGAGTCCCGCTCCAAGGATGTGCTCGGGCGCGTGAACGCGCCGGCATCCCGCTGGAGACTGACCCGCATACCTGTCATCGCTTAACATGTCCGATGTTCTCCTATCGAATCGCGCCATGCTCACCAAGCTGACCGTCCGCAACTTCAAGCGCTTCGACGAGGTCGAGGTGGAGTTGGGCAACCCGGTTGTCTTCATCGGGCCCAACAACTCCGGGAAAACCTCGGCCATGCAGGCGCTGGCGCTATGGGATACGGGGCTGAAACGATGGAACGAAAAGTGGTCGGGCAAGAGCGCGTCCGAAAAGCGGCCGGGCGTTACGGTCAACCGCCGCGACCTCTTCTCAATCCCGCACCCCAGCACCAATCACTTGTGGCGCGACCTGCATGTGCGCGATGTGCGCAACATAGAAGGCCGCACACAAACAAGGAATGTGCGAATCGACCTCATTGTGGAGGGAGTCGGCAACGACAAATGCTGGCAATGCGGCTTGGAATTCGATTTTGCCAATGCCGAATCGTTCTATTGCCGCCCCCTCAGGCTGGATGGCGACAAGCACCCGGAGCGAATGCCCGTCCCATCTGAGGCGGGAGCGGTTCGCATCGCCTTTCTTCCCCCCATGTCCGGCTTGGCTGCCACGGAAACCCGACTGGACCAGGGCGCCGTTAATGTGCGCGTAGGCGAAGGTCGAACCGCTGAAGTATTGCGCAATTTGTGTTATCGCATACTGGAGCAAAATCCAAACCAGTGGCGAGCGCTCGTGCGCCAGATAGAGGGTTTGTTCGGAGCAAGCCTGGACGAGCCCCGGTATGTCGAGGCAAGGGGAGAGATCACGCTGAGTTATCGCGAGCGCGGCACTGCGCTCGACCTTTCGTCCAGCGGTCGCGGTTTGCAGCAGACCCTGCTGATTCTCGCCTACATGCACGCTAACCCTGGTTCAGTGATCTTGCTGGATGAGCCAGACGCCCACCTTGAGATTCTGCGGCAACGCCAGATTTACCAACTGATCAGCGAGGCCGCCCAAGAAAGCGGCAGCCAAATCATCGCCGCGAGTCATTCGGAAGTGTTGCTGAACGAGGCTGCCGGTCGGGACATGGTCGTAGCCTTCATCGGCAAACCGCACCAGCTCGGCGACCGCAGCAGTCAGTTGAGGAAGGCTTTGGCTGAAATCGGATACGATCAATACTATCAGGCGGAGCAGACGGGTTGGATTCTCTATCTTGAAGGCTCCACGGACTTGGCGATACTTCGAGCCTTCGCGAAACGGTTGGGCAATGAGCGTGCTATTCGCGCTCTTGAAAGACCCTTCGTGCACTATGTCAAAAACCAGCCCGGGCAAGCGGAGAATCACTTTTACGGGCTCAAGGAAGCGTTGCCAAACCTGAAAGGCGTTTCGGTTTTCGATCGTTTGGAAAACGAACCCGCTGAAAATCCCTTTCTTAGGCATCTGGTCTGGAAACGGCGGGAAATCGAGAACTACTTTTGCACCGAGAGAACGCTGGAAGCTTATGCGCGCCTTTCTTCAAGCGAGTTCGAGACCATGCCATTGTTCGCTGCTTCCGAGGCCAACCTGCGCTTGGACGCCATGCGCAAATCCATATCTGAAGTCAGTCAAGCGATGAGAACTCTGGACAAAGGCACCCCTTGGGACGTGGACGTGAAGGCCAGTGACGATTTTCTTACGCCCCTGTTCAAAGCCTATTTCGACAAGATCGATCTACCTAACCTGATGTTGAAGAAGAATTTTTATGAACTCGCCGTTTGCGTCCCAGAAGACGAAATCGATCCTGAAATTGGCGAGAAACTCGATATGATCGCCCAAGCTGCCGAGTCTGCGGATCTTCCCGACGAGTTATGACTTTATCGACGGCTTCGCCCGGCATATGCGTGGCCCCGGGCTGATGCGGGCCATCGCCCGGGTGAACCGGGTCTTCAAGGACAAGCCGGGCGGGCTTGTGGTGGATTATCTCGGCCTCGCCCAGGAACTGAAACGCGCCTTGGCGACTTACACGGAAAGCGGCGGCACTGGACAGATGGCGCTGAATCAGTCCGAGGCGGTGGCGGTGATGCTGGAGAAGCGCAATCTGGATAGATTGGACGATGCGGGAAAACCTGCGGGCGAATCTCCGCCGCCTGGTCCGCCGCACCTTGAAAAGATACGGCTATCCGCCCGACAAGCAGGAAAAGGCAACCGCGACGGTGCTCGGGCAGGCGGAAGCGCTGTCGGTGGGATGGGCTGTCTGACTGGCGCCGACATTCCTACTTCCAATTCCTCAATCCCCGCTCTTGGGGAAATCGAACCGCGCCAGGGTGGCGGTGCCGGGGCTGATTTCGGGCCAGTGGTCGATGGGGAGCGACATTTCAACGAGGCCGCAGGTGGGGATGTTGGCGATGTCGGCGTTGGTCATTTCGTTGGCGAAATCGGTGATGGTGGGGTTGTGGCCGACGAGCATGGCGGATTGGCAGCTTTCCTCCACCAGGCTCGCGGCCTTGCGGTACATGGCGGTGCCGCAGAAGTAGAGGTCGGGGTTGCTGACCACGTCGTCGATGGGGAAGCCGATGGCTTCGGCCATCAGCAAGGCGGTGGCGCGGGCCCGGGCCGCGGGGCTGGAGATGATGCAGTCCACGCTCGCGCCGCGTTCGAGAAAACGCCCGCCCATGATGGGGGCGTCGCGGCTGCCCCGGGCCGCGAGCGGGCGTTCGAAGTCGCGCAGCCGCGGGTAGTCCCAGCTCGATTTGGCGTGGCGCAGCAGGAAAAGTGTTTTCATTCCTGTTTAGTCGGCAGAACCGGATGGGGGATGAGCTTCGCCGCGCGCGGTAATGGCGGGATGGGGGAGCTGCCTCAGTCGCGCCTGAGGATGTTCATCCCCTTCAGCAGGTTCAGCGCTTCGTTGAGCGGGTAGTCGGCGGTGAGGACTTCGGCGGCGGAAACGGTTGGGGCCGCGTTGCCGTCGCCACCGGCGCCATTCCCGTTGCCAAGGCTGCCGGGCAGGTCGGACTCGCTGAAGCGGGCGACATTGCGCGGCCGGCGGGTGATGAAGGCTTCCTCGACGACGATGTCGGGCTCGATGCCCTGGGCTTGGATCGAACGCCCATTCGGCGTGTAATAGAGCGAGGTTGTCAATTTGATCGCTCGGTCGCCGTCGAGCGGCAACACCGACTGCACCGAACCCTTGCCGAAGCTGCGGGTGCCCATGACCACGGCGCGGCCATGGTCCTGCAAAGCGCCGGCGACGATTTCCGCGGCCGATGCCGAGCCGCCGTTGATCAGCGCCACGAGTGGCAAATCCGGCGCCGCGGTTTCCGCGTTGGCGAAATACCCGGTGGCCGATTCCGCGAGGCGCCCCTCGGTGTACACCACCCGGCCCGAATCGATGAAGCTGTCGACCACATCCACCGCCGCCCGCAGGACGCCGCCGGGATTGTTGCGCAGGTCGAGGACCATGCCTTTGAGTTCGCCTTCTTCCGCGAGCAGGCTGGCGACTTCATCCTGGAAATCCCGCCCGGTGTTGAGCTGGAAAACCGGAATCCGCACATAGGCGTAACCGGGTTCGAGCATCCGGCCGCGCACGCTGTTGACGGCGATGATTTCCCGGGTGATTGCGAGGTCGAAGGGGTCGAGGCCATCACGGGAAACGGTGATGGTCACCTCGGTGCCCGGTTCGCCGCGCATCCGGCTCGCGGCGTCTTCGGGCAGCATGCCGCGCACGGGTTGATTGTCGATGGCGATTATCAGGTCGCCCGGGCGGATGCCGGCCCGGTCGGCCGGGGTGTCGTCGATGGGGGCGATGACCAGGATGTGGCCATTTTCCCGCCCGACTTCGACGCCAAGGCCGCCGAACCCGCCGGTGGTCGTCTCCCGCAAGACATCGAAGTCGCGCCCGTCGACGAAGGCGGAATGCGGGTCGAGATTGGCGAGCATGCCACGAATCGCATTCTCAAGCAGGGTGCGGTCGTCGATTTCCTCGACATGGGAAGAGCGGATGAGCGCGAGCGCCTCGGTGAACAGGCGCACCTCGTCAAGCGGCAGTGGCAGAGGCGGCGCGTCATCCTGGGCCCGCAAGGCGCCGGCGAAGGCGAGCAATGCGCCAAAGGCGGCGATTTGTCCTAGTCGAATTCCAGTCATGCGGCATCATCCCCGGGCGGAACCTCCCACCGGAAGCCCAATGTTTCCAGTTTATCTCCGGCTTGGCAATCAAAGCTCCCCGGTCAAAGCCGCTTCGGTTTCGGTCATCAGGGATTGCAGTGGAACAGCCTGGATTCGTTCATGCAGGCGGTAGGCCTTGTCGCCGGGGTGGATGACATTGATGTGATCGAGTTCAAGCATTTCGAGCGCCGTCAGCATCGATCGGGTGCGCTTCGGCGCGCCTGTTCGCTTGAATTCAAAACCCAGCCGGCGGGGGCCTTGAATCAACAACAGGTCGAGTTCCGCGCCGCCATGCGTTGCCCAGTACCAGGCATCGCCTGGGGATACCTCAAGGCGCCGCAGCACCTGTTCCAGCGCGAATCCCTCGAAGCTGGTGCCCACTTTGGGATGCGCGGCCAGATCCGCTGGCGTTTCGATCCGCAGCAGGGTGTGCAACAGCCCGGAATCGGCGATATAGACCTTGGGCGACTTGACCACACCCTTGCCCAGGTTGCCCATCCAGGGGCGCAGCAGCCGCACCATGAAGGTCGAACTCAGCAAGTCGAGATAGCGGCGCACCGCAGTGTGCGAAACGCCAAACGCGCGGCCGATCTCGGAGCCGTTCCAAGTTTGACCGTGATAATGCGCGAGCATCGTCCAGAAGTCCGACATCGTTCTCGATGGTGTCCGCGCGCCAAGATTTGGCAAGTCCCGCTCAAGAAAGGTGCGGATGAAATTCCGCCGCCATTCCATGCTTTGCCGGTGGGCGCGGGGCAGGTAGGAGCGCGGAAATCCGCCCCGCAGCCACAGGCGCCGCCGGATTTTCCCTCAACAACCGTTCAAGATGGCGCTGATGCGATGTTCTGACACTTTCATTCATGTGCGAAAATTGAACGATAGCCGTTCAATTTTCAAGGATAATCCTATTGCTAAACCAATTGCGAAAGGAAAGTTCTGGCCGGGACGATGATGGGGTTGCGCCGCTCGAAGCAGTCGGCTTCGATGTAATCGAGGTCGAAGGCGACTTGGAAAGCGTGTTTGGCGCCGGTTTGTGATTGGAAGCGGGCGAGGGATTCCGCCAGGTCCGCCCGGCCGCTGGATTTCACTTCCGCGAGAAACCAGGGCGCGTTGTCGCGGGTGACGAGGAAGTCAACCTCGCGTTTTTGTTTGTCCCTGACAAAGTGGAGCCCGAATTCACCATAGCCGTTCTCGGTCCACCAATGCACCGCCTTGAGCAGGGCGCAGGCGGCGAGGTTTTCCGCCTTGGCGCCGGGGTCTTCCACTTGCGAGAAGTCCCACAGGTAGAATTTGGGTTCCTTGCGCAGGCCGCGGGTCACATTGTGATGCCAGGGCCTGATGGCGAAGCAGAAATACAGCGATTCCAGCACGGCGGTCCAGCGCCGGACGCTGTCAACCGATGCGCGGATTTCCCGGGCCAGCTTCGCATAGCTGACCATTTGGCCGACATGCCGCGAGAGGTTCATCGCCAGCATCTCGATCTGGCCCAATTCCTGAATTCTGGTGAGGTCGCGCAGGTCTTCCCGCAGGAATTGCTCGTTGCGCAGTCTTCGCCAGCGCGTGTGGAAGCGGTCGCTGGCCTTCAGAAATGGTTCGGGGAAGCCGCCAAAGCGCCACAGCGCCCGCCATTGCTCTTCTTCGATCGGGCGGGGCGGGGAAATCAGGCGGTCTTCGACCCGGGTCCGCAAACATTCGGCAACCGAGAGCGGATGCAGGGTGTGGGGGAAGTAACGCCCCATGAGGCTGTCGCCGGCGCGGTTGAAGATATCGAGCCGGGCGCGGCCGGTCATCAGAATATGGACGCGGTTTTCGTATGTATCGAAAAAGCCTTTGAGAAAATCCCGCCAGCCGCGGTACTTGTGGAGTTCGTCAAAGGCGCACAGCGGTTGCCCGGCAAGCAGCCGGTCGAGCCCGAGCTGCCCGGCAACGGCCCCGGGCCCACCAAGGATTGCGGTTCGGTGGGTTTGATTGTCCCAGTTGAAATAGCCGCCTGAAGAAAACGCCTCGCCGAGTTGCCGGGCAATCGTGGTTTTGCCGACCTGCCTCGGCCCCGAGATGAACAGCATTTGCCGGTTCCGCCGCAAATGGCCGCGAAAATTTTCCAGATATTGCCGCTGCATTTTCTTGACCAAATTTCGCAATGTCGTAAAAAAGTTATGACTACTTTACGGATGTACTTTGAATGGTCAAGGCGTTTTCGCGAGGTTCCCGTGGAGATTCTGTGGCTTTGCTCCGCGCAGAATGACGGAGCGGAGCGAGCAGGTAAAGCCTGAATCTTTCACTGAGGGAGCGCGGCGGCAAGCGGAAGGGGCCCGGCGTCAGCCGGGAAGGAATCCGATTGCCGACGGTAAGCGACCGGTGTCCGAACGAAGAGATTCTGCGACAAAATGGCGGGGTGCGAGTGCTCCGTTTCGCGATGGGGCCACTCGACCGCAACGCAAATCTGGTAGAATCCCGCGTCATTTGTGGCAGGGGCCGGTTGCCGTGGAATTGGTTGCGGAAAAACGCGATGAGCATCACCTCGATGCGGAGGTGGGTTATGTCGTGCGCTTCGCCGGGGATTCCGGCGACGGCATGCAGTTGACCGGCGCCAATTTCACCTTGGCAACGGCGCTGTCCGGCAACGATCTTTCCACTTTCCCCGATTTTCCGGCCGAAATCCGCGCGCCGGTGGGGGCGACATTCGGGGTTTCCGCCTTTCAGATCTATCTTGGCACCGAAGACATCACCACCGCCGGCGACGCTGTCGACGTGCTCGTGGCGATGAACCCGGCGGCGCTGGCCACCAACCTCGCCAATGTGGTCGATGGCGGCCTCGTCATCGTCGACCGGGGCGCCTTCACCGGCAAAAACCTGAACAAGGCCGGCTACGATGTCAATCCGCTCGACAACGATTCGTTGCGGGGGTTCCGGGTGCTCGATATCGACATCTCGGCCCAGGTGCTGACCACGGTCGAACCCTTCGGGCTGGGCCACAAGCACGGCCTGCGCTGCAAGAACATGTGGACCCTGGGCCTGGTCATGTGGCTGTTCGACCGCGACCGCGGCGCCGCGATCAACAATCTCCGCACGAAATTCGCCCACAAACCCAAAATCGCCGAGGCCAACATCGCCGCGCTCAACGCCGGCCACGCCTTCGGCGAAACCGCCGAGCTGCCTTCCGGTCTCCATGTCTACCGCGTACCGCAGGCCCGCTCCGAGCCGGGGCTGTACCGCAATATCACCGGCACCCAGGCGCTGGCCTGGGGGCTGCTGGCGGGAACCGAACTCGCCGGCATCGACATGCTGTTCGCCTCCTATCCGATCACCCCCGCGTCGAACTTGCTGCACGAGCTGTCGAACCGCCGCAACTTCCGGGTTGGCACGTTCCAGGCCGAGGATGAAATCGCCGCGGTTTGCACCGCCATCGGCGCGTCATTCGCCGGCTCGCTCGGCGTCACTTCAAGCGCCGGCCCGGGCATCGCGCTGAAGTCCGAAGGCATGTCGCTGGCGATCGCCACCGAATTGCCATTGCTGGTTGTCAACACCCAGCGCGGCGGCCCCTCGACCGGCTTGCCGACCAAGACCGAGCAATCCGACCTGAACATGGCTTTGTTCGGCCGCCACGGCGACACGCCGATTCCGGTGGTCGCCCCGGCCACGCCGCCGGATTGTTTCGGCATGGCTCGGGAAGCCGTGCGGCTGGCGATCGGCTACATGACGCCGGTGATGCTGCTTTCCGACGGTTATCTCGCCAACGCCTCCGAGCGCTGGCGGATTCCCCGGGTCGATGATTTCGAGCGTGGCGAGGTGGCCTACGCGCCGCCCGCCGCCGCGGAAGCGGCGGACTTCAATCCAGCGAGCCGCGACCCGCAAACCCTGGCGCGGGCCTGGGCCCGGCCCGGCACGCCCGGGCTCGAGCACCGCATCGGCGGAATCGAGAGCGATTTCGACACCGGCGACATTTCCTACGAACCGGCCAATCATCAGAAAATGACTGATCTGCGGGTGCGCAAGATCGCCGGAATCGCCGCCGACATTCCCCCGCAGGAGGTTGACCAGGGCGCCGGATCGGGCGGTCTCGCCGTGGTTGGCTGGGGTTCGACCTATGGCGCCATCCATCAGGGCGTCAAGCGGGCGCGGCTCGAAGGGCTCGACGTGTCCCACATCCATGTGCGCTACCTCAACCCATTGCCGCGCAATCTTGGCGAGTTGCTCGCCGGCTTCGACGCGATCCTGGTGCCGGAAATGAACACCGGCCAGTTCGCGCGGCTGCTGCGGGCGGAGTACCTGCTCGCTGTCGAAAGCCTGGGCAAGGTCTCGGGCCAGCCGTTCAAGATCGGCGAAATACTCGCGGCGATCCACGCCAAGTGCGTCAAACTGGAACCAGCATGATGACCACCGCGAACCTGACACTGAAGGATTTCGCATCCGACCAGGAAGTGCGCTGGTGCCCCGGCTGCGGCGACTACGCGATCCTGAAAACCATGCAGAAGCTGCTGCCGACGCTGAACCGGCCCAAGGAAAACCAAGTTTTCATCTCGGGCATCGGCTGCTCCTCGCGCTTTCCCTATTACATGAACACCTACGGCTTCCATACCATACACGGCCGCGCCCCGGCCATCGCCACCGGGGTCAAGCTGGCGAACCCGGAACTCGATGTGTGGGTCATCACCGGCGATGGCGACGGCCTGAGCATCGGCGGCAACCACATGATGCACACTCTGCGCCGCAACCTCGATTTGCAGATACTGCTGTTCAACAACGAGATTTATGGCCTCACCAAGGGGCAATATTCGCCGACTTCACGGCTGGGCACGCGCTCGCCGTCCTCGCCCGCGGGCTCGATCGATCCGCCACTGTCGCCCTGCGCGGTGGCCCTCGGCGCCGGCGGCGGATTCATCGCCCGTTCCATCGACACCCACTCCAGGCACCTCGCCGCGGTGATCGGGGCGGGGCACGCCCACCAAGGCGCGGCGTTCATCGAAATCCTGCAAAATTGTCCGATTTACAACGACGGCATCTTCGAATCGGTCAAGGATCGCGAAACCGCGGCGGATTGCCGGATCGAAGTCGAGCATGGCAAGCCGCTGGTGTTTGGCAAGAACAACGAAAAAGCGATCCGTCTGAATCGCGACAGCCTGGCGCTTGAAGTCGTCGCGGCGGACGCCGAGGGCGTGCTCGCCCACGACGAGACCAATCCCGTCATCGCGCAGCTGCTCGCGGCGATGGCCGGGCCCGATTTCCCAGTCGCCATCGGAATCCTGCACCGCCAGCCGAAACCAAGCTTCGACGAGGCGTTCGCCGGCCGCAAGGGCAAGTCCACCGAGGGCAACCTCGCCGCCCTCCTGCTCAGCGGCAACACTTGGGTGGTGACCTGAAGAAAAGCGGCATGACGCGCTAGGGAAGGTCTGATCAAGTCAGGGCATCCCCAAGCCCCGGGGCATAAGGAAATCTTGACCCCCACCCCTAGAAGATGTTGCTTGAGCTTTGCCTTTGCGGGAAATAAGGTTGAACCCTGTCGCGCGATCAAACGCGATTGCCGAACCCATCAATTAGAACAATGAGGGTCGAACCCTCGGGAGCATACAATGCAAACAGCCAATGAAATGCGGGCACATCCTTCCCCTAAGGCTCGCGGAGACATCGATTTTCGGCAGAAGCTCCTGGATGATCCGAAAGGCGCCATCAGCGAGGAACTGGGGATAACCATCCCCGAAAGCTTGGAAATCATCGTGCATCAGAATGGCCTCAACACGATTCATCTCGATGTTCCCACCGCTTGGGGAAGCTCTGATTAAGTCAGAGCTTTCCTGCGGCAAAACAAAACCACGCTTTGGTTTTGCGACAATGAAAAACTCCATGGATGGAGTTTTTCAGAGCATACTAAGCTGAATCCTCCGGTAAAATCCCCATTACCGCAATCATCGCGGGAAGACTTGGGAACGCAATGCCCGCATCCATGCAAGACCGGCGGCACGCCGTCGCCTTCATCGTCACCCTGGTGCTGATTGATTCGATGAGCTTCGGCATCATCCTGCCGGTGGTTCCGCAACTGATCATGGAGTTGGGCGATGTTTCGCTGGCCAGGGCCTCGGCCATCGGCGGCTACCTCATGTTCACCTACGCCGCGGTGCAGTTCTTCGCCGCGCCGGTTCTCGGCGCCCTGGGGGACCGATTCGGCCGCCGGCCAGTTCTGCTGTACACGCTGCTCGCGCTCAGCCTCGATTACCTGCTGCTGGCCTTCGCGCCCACGCTGGTCTGGCTGTTCGTCGCCAGAGTCATCACCGGCGTGGCGAGTTCGACATTTTCGCTCGCCTACGCCTACATCACCGACATCACCGAGGCCGACCAGCGCGCCCAGCGCTTCGGCATGGTCGGCGCCGCGTTCGGTGGCGGCTTCATTCTCGGGCCGGTGATCGGCGGGCTGCTTGGCGAGATCGGCCCGCGCATTCCGTTCTACGCCGCCGCGGCGATGGCGCTGGCGAACTTCGCCTACGGCTGGTTCGCGCTTGGCGAATCGCTCGGCGAGAGCAACCGCCGGCGCTTCGACTTCAAGCGCGCCAATCCAGTCGGCGCCCTGCGGCAGATTGCCGGGTATCCGGTCGCCCTCGGCGTGGCGGCGGCGTATTTTCTTTACATGCTTGGGCATTACTCGCTGCCGGCCACCTGGACCTACTACACGATGGAGAAGTTCGCCTGGTCCGAAAGCCAGATCGGGCTCTCGCTCGGTTTCGCCGGCGTCTTCATCATCCTGGTGCAGGCTTTTCTGATCCGCTGGGCGATTCCCGCCATGGGCGCCTTCCGCACCGGACTTGTCGGCCTCGTGGCGATGATCGTCGGATTTTGCGGCTACGCCTACGCGACTTCGGGCTGGCAGCTCTATTTCTGGCTGGCGGTGGCGCAGATTTCCGGCTTCGTCACCCCCGCGCTGCAACAGGTGATGACCGCCCAGATTCCCGCCAACGCCCAGGGCGAGTTGCAAGGCGCCCTCAGCAGCCTGGGCAGCATCACCGCCATCATCGGCCCGCTGCTGATGACCCAGCTTTTCGCCCATTACAGCGCCCCGGACGCCGCGCTGTATTTCCCCGGCATGCCCTTCCTCGCCTCCGCCGCTCTCACCAGCCTCGCCCTGCTCGTGTTCGTGGCGACAGTCAAAACCGCGAAAGCCTCGGCGGCACCGACTGGGCCCCACCCAAGTTGACACCATACGGCGCGGGTGGTTACATCGGCAGCCCTTGCGGGACTCACTGGTTTTCTTCCCGGAGCAGGCGGAACGATGAAGACGAAATGGCTGCTTTCCACCTTGGCGTTTGTGTTCGCCGGATGTTCCCAGGATTCAACCGTGGGCGGGGCCGCAGCCGCGGTCGCTGAATCAACCGCATCGAGCGCTTCAGACATCCCAAGGACGCCAAGCGGCCGGCCGGACTTGAATGGCATCTGGCAAGTCCTCATGAACGCCAACGACAATCTCGAAGCGGCGCCGCCCCAATCGGCCTATCAATTGGTTCCGGGGGATTTCGTGCCGGTGCCGGCGCCGGAAGTCGTCGCCCTCGGCGCCGTTGGCGCGGTTCCCGCGAGCTTTGGCGTGGTGGAGGGCGGAATGATTCCCTACCGCCCCGAAGCCCTCGCCCGCCGCGATGAGAACCGCGCCAACTGGCTGACCATGGACCCGGAAATCAAGTGCTTCATGCCCGGCGTGCCCCGGGCCACCTACCTGCCGCACCCCTTGCAGATTTTCCAGAGCGAAAGCGCCTTCTTCATCGCCTATTCCTTCGCCGGCTCGGTGCGCAATGTGTTCCTCGAAGACCCCGGCCCGGCCCCGCTCGATTCCTGGATGGGGCAATCCTGGGGCTATTGGGAGGACGACACTTTCGTGGTTGAAGTCACCGGCCAGAACGACCAGACCTGGTTCGACCGGGCCGGCAACTACCACAGCAGCCAGCTCCGGGTGACCGAGCGCTACGACATGGTCGACGAGAACGTCATCCTGTATACCGCCACCATGGAAGACCCGGAAGTCTTCACCGCGCCCTGGACGGTCCGCATGCCGCTGTACCGCCGGCTTGAGGAAGGCTACGAGCTGCCCCAGTTCAAGTGCGTCGAGTTCGTCGAGGAGCTGATGTACGGCCAGTACCGCCGCGGCCGCGAATTCGAACAGCGCCTGCGCGGGGAAATGCAGCGGGAGCGGCAGGAGCAGAATTAAGCAAGCGCTGATTAAGTCAGAGCTTGCTTAAGCTCAGGCGGGCAAAAACCGGACCGCATGGCATTCGCCGGAACCATTGGATAGAATGGCTGGCATTGCCCAATCGGCAAGCCCTTGGCAAACGCAAACAGCAAACAACGAGGTGGATCCATGAAAATCAAATTGTTGGCCTTGGCGGCGGTGGCCGCGGTGGCCGCGGTGGCCATCAAGCCTCCGGCCACCGCCCACCACGCCTTCTCCGCGGAATTCGACGCCAACCTGCCGGTGCGTCTCGGCGGTCCCATCACCCGCGTGGAGTGGATCAATCCACACACTTGGATCCATCTGGAGAACAACGATCCCGAGTCCACCCGCGAGGCGGGGCCGTGGATGGTGGAGGGCGGCACGCCGAACACCCTGCTGCGCCGCGGCATCAACCGCAACTCGCTGCAGCTCGGCACCGAAATCATCGTCACCGGCTATCAGAGCAAGGATCGCCTATGCGACCCGACCTGCCGCGCCAACGGCCGGGACATCACCTTCCCGGATGGCCGCAAACTGTTCATGGGCAGCTCGGGCACCGGCGCCCCCCGCGACGGTTCCGACCCCACCGAAAACTAGCCGCGACACGTTCCCGCCCGTGATTCCGCCTGCCTGCCCGTCGTCATTCCGCGCGCAGAATGACAGATGGTGGGCATAGCGTTAGTCTTCGTCTGGCTGGGTGGAGTTCAGCGGGCGTGCGAGACATGGGTGAGGCCCGGTCTGCGAAGCAGACGAAAAGCATCGCTTTTCGAGGGCCGAACGGCTCGACAGGATGTCGAGACCGGGGCCAATCGAAGCCGGAAGCGCCGCGCCATGGATGGCAAGCACACCTTGCCGGAATGCAGGTTGCCCGGTCTGCGAAGCAGACGAAAAGCATCGCTTTTCGAGGGCCGAACGGCTCGACAGGATGTCGAGACCGGGGCCAATCGAAGCCGGAAGCGCTGCGCCATGGATGGGTGAAGGCTGGTCGGCGCAGCCGATCAAAAGCGCAGCTTTTGAAAGCCTGAACGCCTTGCCATGGATGGCAAGGCCGGGGCCGGTCGAAGCCAGAAGCGCCGCGCCATGGATGGCAAGCACACCTTGCCAGAATGCAGGTTGCCCGGTCTGCGAAGCAGACGAAAAGCATCGCTTTTCGAGGGGCGAGGGCAAGCGTTTGCGAAGCGCAGCTTCGCGCGCAGACCGAGCGCCACCGGGCTGTGCCCGGTGGCCGGACGAACGGCTTGCCATGGATGGCAAGACAGGGGCTTGCCGAAGTTGGAAGTGTTGCGCCATGGATGGCATGAACAGCGTTTTAGTGCCTACAGGGACGTATTCACAGCGTCCGCTGAACTCCATCCAGCCAGACGAAGACGGATCAAAGCCTCGACTTCGCTGCGCGTGGAATGACGGCAGAAGTGGTTTTGCCGTGTCCTCAGGGTAAAGCCACCGGCTCGATCAGCCGCTCGAAGCTGCCGCCATCGCGGAATACGGTGGAGGTATGGTAAAAACCCGCGCTGTGGACGCGAAGCAGGATGGTTCCGGCACCGCGGTTTTCCCAGAACCAGCCGTGAAGCCCGATGAATGGCGCGCGCATTGAACCCATGCGCCGGCTCGCGGTTCCCTGCTCGTAGCTTCGCACCTCCCGCTCTTCCCTGCCCACGGTTTCGGCGTGCATGTCGTAGTACAACTCGCCATCCGCCAACCAACTGAAAATCAGCGGCGCGTCCTCGTCCATCAAGTATTTGTACTCCACCGACTGGAACGGCCCAAGCTCGAATTCGACATAATCCCCGCGATGGACCTCCAGCTGCTGCTCGAATGGATTGGCGCTCCGGGACAGGGTTGTCAAGCCGAGCAGCACGGGCACCGAAAGCAAAAATGCGGCAACGCCCGCGATCATGAGCTTTTTCGGCGAAGGCGATGAGGGTTGCTGAGCCACGGCTGGCTTCCTATGACAGATAAACGAATGCGTCGAGCTGCTGCGCAGTCGGCGGAAAACCACAGCCGGGCGGCACGGTATTGGCCATGAACGCGCTCCGCAAGTGCGAATTCCGCGGGCACCACACGCTCGGCCCGGTGTAGACCAGCGAAAGCGTCGGAATCCGGCCGATGAATGCCGCGCCACCCCGGCGCGCGGGATGGGGATTGCGGATCATTCGTCGCGGAAGCGGTTGTTGATTTCCGGTTCGTAGGCTTGGTGGCAGGCCGAGCAGACGCTGTAGATGTCGGCCCCGGCCTGGAACAGGTCTTCCTTGTTGCGGGTGGTGGCGGCGGCCATGGCGCGGAATCCCGCCTGGGTCAGGCCATTGGCGTAGACCACCCAGACATCGTCGTCGAGGGCGCGTCCGGGAAGGTTCAGCAAATTGCCCGATTCAACCACCATCGCCGCGCTGGCGACAACGTGCTCCCAGCCTTCCTCGGTGGTTGGATACAATTCGCGGTAGCCGTCCCGGTCCTCGACCCAGCCGGCGGTGCTCCACAGTCCAGCGGCGGCGGGTTCGAGCACGTGCAGCATCAACTCCCGCATCGTGAGCGTGGTGTCGAAACCCGCTTGCGCCCCAGCCGGCGCGGCACCGTCTTCCACCGAATCCGCACAAGCCGCCAGCAAGCCGAGACCAATAATCACTGCGGCAAGCGGGTGCAAGAAAATTCTCCTCATAAACACCTCTGAACCCAAGCGATCACCGAAGTCTGCCGCAAAACGCTGGATTTTTCTATTGGGGAGATCACTGCCTCTGCGCGGAGCGAAGCGGGGTGATTCGGGGCATCCTGCCCCTCACCCCTTCGGGGCGGCGCAAGCGCCGTCCAAAATGGCAATCCTGCCATTTTGTCGCAGAATCTTCCCAAGATGACACCATCGTCGCTGAGATCCTGCGACTGCGCGCAGGATGACAGAAAACAGCGGCGCACTCCTCTCTTTCAGTCCGCGCGCAGCGAAGCGAAGTCGCACAATAACGGGGGAAAATCTCCCGCAAGCTGCGCCGCATCTCAACGTGGGCGGTTGATTTGCTGGCGGATGAGTTCTTCTTCGAGTTGATCGAATTGTTGGAGGGTTTCGTTGTGGATTCGGCGGTTGGGGTTGGTGGTGTCGAGTTCGCTCCGCCAGCCGCCGAGAGTTGACTGGAACTCCATCTCGCCGAGCCGCCGTTGCAGCGAAGGGCCGGCGGTCGCGCCCCCGCGGCGTTCGTTGAGTTCATCGAATGCGGCGGCGATGAATTCGGTGCGGCGGCGCAGGGCGTCCTCGCCGCAAACGCGCTCGACGGCGATCAGGCGCTGCCGGTCGCGTTCGCTGTCCGGGCCCGCGGGCGGGGGGTTGTCCACATAGCTGTCGCGCCACCGCCTGAGTTCGTCGCAGTGTTCCAGATAAGCCCCGAGGGCTTCGCCGTCAATCGCCGCGAGAAAGGCCGCGCACTCGGCGGGCCGTGCCGCGGCGGGATCCGATTCCTCGAGCCGCCCGAGGCAAGCACTGGCCCGGTCATCCAGCTCCCGCAACAGCGCCGAGGCCGCCTCAACCCGCTCCTCCAGCACCACCTCCACGGCAAGCGCCCCCGCTCCAGCAAGCAAGCCCAGCAAGGCCAGGGCGGACGGCAAAGAAAAATTCGCCGATCTGCTCATCCGGTTGCTCCCGGTGTAAGGCTGATGGGGGTGGCCGCATCAAAGTCCGCCAAGGGGATGATTCCCGACACATCAACGCTGTTGCGGGCCCGCGCCACATCCCACGCCCGCTGCAAATTCAGCCAGTATTCGGGGGTAGTCCCGAAAAAAGTCGCCAACCGCATCGCCGTGTCCGCACTCAAGGCGGTGTGACCGTTGACCAGGCGCTCGATCCGGGTGCGGGGCACACCGAGGCGCCTGGCAAGCGTGATCATGCTCATCGACAATGGTTCGAGGTAAAGCAGTGAAAGCACCTCGCCGGGATGGGCGGGGCCAGTCAAGAGGCTCATCGAATATCTCCTCAATGGTAATCCACAATCTCCACGCTGGCCGGACCTTTTTCGGTCCAGACAAAGCAGATGCGCCATTTGTCATTGATGCGAACCGAATATTGCCCAGCTCGGTCTCCTTGCAATGCTTCCAAATGGTTTCCCGGAGGAAAACGCAAATCGTCAATTTGAATGGCCGCGTCAAGCGCTGACAGCATGGCTCGTGTTCGCTTGACCAGATCGGCGGGAAAACCCTTGCCGAATCGTCCCTGAACCGCTCCCGCAGCGCGTTTTCCTCGAATGCTCACGATCATCGGGGATTTGTATCATGCCATGATACAATAAATCAAGTTCGGTTTGATCGGGTTTTTGTTGAGGTTGACCTGTGGCAATCCGATTCTCACAATAGTTATTCCGTCGGAGACATCAAGGATTGCGATGAACCGCCTGTCCGTTCTGCCAACCGCGGCCATTGTGTTGTTTTCCGCCTGCGCCGAGCCGGTGGGCACGAGCGGGACGCTCGCGCCGGGTTCGGGGGCGGCGCCGCTGGCGATGGAAGTGTTGTCCACCCGCTCTTGGCTGGTGACCGGTGGCGATGCGCTCGTCGCGGTCCGGGCGGCCGCCGGCGGGTCGCCGCCAGTGGGCGCTTGGTGGGTCGAATTGAATGGCGTCGATGTGTCGGCGCAATTCCGCCAAACCGGCGAAGCTTCCATGCAGGCTCTGCTCGAGGGCCTGCCAGAGGGCGATAGCGAACTGCGCGCGGGCTGGTCCGGCGCCGATCAAGTGGCCAGTCTAACCCTCACCAACTGGCCTATTTCCGGGCCGGTCATTTCCGGGCCCCATGAAGCGCCGTTTTACTGCGAAACCGGGGCGTTCCGCACCGTCGCGGGCGAGCTCCTCGGCGAGCCGCTGGACCGGCACTGCTCGGTTGCAACCCGGATCGACCACGTGTACTGGAGCGAACTTGAGCAGACCTTCAAGCCCTACCGGCCCGGTGGCGCGCAACCGCCCGATCTGGCGCGGATCACCAGCCGGGGCAGGTCGATCCCTTACATCGTCCGGGTGGAAACCGGCACGGTCAACCGCGCCATTTACGAAATCGCCATGCTGCACGACCCGGCCCAGGGCGAACCCGACCCTTGGCGGCGCAGCAACGGCTGGAATGGCAAGCTCGTCTACACCCACGGCGGCGGCTGCCGCGGCGGCTGGTACCGGCAGGGCGCCCAAACCGGTGGCGTGATGCGGCGCGGCCTGTTCGAGCAGGGCTATGCGGTGGCTTCGTCCTCGCTCAACGTGTTCGGCCAGAACTGCAACGACCTGCTCGCCTCGGAAACCCACATCATGGTCAAGGAGCGCTTCATCGAAAACTACGGCGTGCCGGTCTACACCATCGCCACCGGCGCTTCGGGAGGCTCCTACCAGTCGCACCAGACCGCGGACAACTACCCTGGCGTGTTCGACGGCCTCATCGTCTCGGCGAGCTTTCCCGATGTGACCTCGGCAACGATTTTCACCGTCGCCGACGCGCGCCTGCTGCACCACTACTTCGAGGCGATCAGCCCCGGCGAGTTCAGCCTTGAACAGCAGCGGGCGGTTTCGGGCTTCGGTTCCTGGGCATCCATCGCCAACCTCAGCCGCGGCGCCGCCCGCCTCGACCCGATATCCGACGCCAACGCCGCGGCCGAAGACCAGGGCGGCGAAGTGGGGCTCGACGAACTCCGCGCGATTCTCTACCGCCCCGGCCAAGGCGGCATCCGGGCCACGGTCTACGACCATACCGTGAACGTCTACGGCGAGGACCCGGACACCGGTTTCGCCTTGCGGCCACTCGACAACCGCGGCGCGCAGTACGGTCTCGCGGCGTTCAATTCCGGCCAGATCAGCGCCCGCCAGTTCATCGACCTCAACCGCGAGATCGGCGGTTTCGACCGCGACCTGAACCATGTCTTCGAGCGCCACCGGGCCGACCCGTCCGCCCGCCGCCGCGCCATCGAGTCGGGCCGCATCCTCCACGGCGGCGGCGGACTCGCCAACATTCCAATCATCGACTACCGCAGTTACACCGACCACGCCGAAGACGGCGACATCCACATGATAGTCCACCAGTTCTCGACCCGGGAGCGGCTGCGCCTCGCCAATGGCAACGCCCGCAACCACGTCATGCAAATCGGCGGCCAGTGGGGATTCGGCCCGGACGGCGATGATCTCGGTGAATTGTTCCGGCAGATGGACGAGTGGATTCTGTCTATCCAGCGCGACGAATCATCGCTGCCCGCGGACCTCGTCGTCGCCGCCAACCGGCCAACGCGGCTGAACGACGCCTGCTGGGACAACACCGGCCCCGAGCGCGTGAAAATCGAGGAGGAACTCAGCTACGCCGGCGAGGGACGCTGCGCCGCGCTGTATCCCGTCTATCCCACCCCGCGCCACGTGGCCGGGGCACCCTTGGCGAACCACATCGTCACCTGCCACCTGCGCCCGCTGAACCGCGGCGAATACCGCCAGCCGCTGAGCGAGCGCGAATGGGCCGAATTGCAGATGATCTTCCCAGCCGGCGTCTGCGACTGGCCCCGCGGCGACGCCGGCGAAGCCCAATACCAAGGCGTCTGGCTATCCTTCGGCCCCTCACCGGTGAACCGGTTGAATTGAGGTCCCGCACGCTACTCCCCGCGGAATGAGGCGCCCACACCCCGTCATTCTGCGCGTAGCCGCAGAATCTCCATGGGCTGGCACTTCGTTGGGACGAATCCTCAACTATGTGGGGAATGGGTTGATTGGGTAAAGCTAAGGTGAAACACCAACAAGTACCAACGGAACCGCCGGGACTCCACGGCCTTGTCGGATAACATTGAGCAAGTCCCTCTCATAATAGGGAACACCGGAGGACATTTCCGATTCCAATTCCTTCATTGGGAGAATTTCAATCCCAACATCAATAATATCCGAAACGTAAAAACTCAGATGTTTGACGAAAAGATCATGAGCAACGAAAGCATACTTGCCGAATTGTACTTCCACTGCCACGCGTTCCTTGACAAAATCTGTTTGATTATAAGACATGATGGGAGTGTGCCCCGTGGCTTCAATGGCTTCTTTCTGTTTATCAGCTGATTCGCCATAGATACCCCGCAGCAAGTTTTCGTCATCCGTAACCCAAAATGTGTTCCGGTTTTCCGTCCAGCCCCGTTCTTCAAACCCGTGCTTGAACGCGCTGTTCATTTCCTTCGGGGAGTAAAGCAGCTTTCCTGGCATTGTTTTTTCCTTGGACTTTTTCGTTTTGCACAAATTCGCGTCCACTTGACTAATAACAGCTTGTACTTCGTTCCAGAGTGAGGGTTTGTGAACCAGAAGATATTCCTCACCATTCATATGGGAATACTTGGCCGCGATTCGCATTAGTGTCCGCCTCGCGGAAGATTGGGATCGTAGATGGATTTTCCCATTGGCCGGGTGCGCAAAGTCCCCACCTGCAATTCTTCGATGCGCTTGCGAGCGATTTCAACATATTCACTTGAAGTGTCGCAGCCATAGCCGGCGCGCCCATGCATAAGTGAGGCAATTACGGAAGTGCCCACACCCATGTACGGATCGAGCACAGAGTCCTCCTCGTCGGTCATCGATAGAACCAGCCGCTCCACGAGTTCAACGGGAAACTGGCATGGATGCGTCGTTTTTTCGGGATGATTGCTTTTCACATTGGGAAATTCCCAGACATCGCTGGGATTCTTGCCTTTCGGATTGCAGGACAGCTTTCCCGCCTTCGGTCCCTTGTAATATTTCTTATTGGGATATTTGGATGGGACGCGGATGGGATCCAGTCGCCAAGTATAGTCATCGCCCTTGGTCCACCAGTTGATGGTCTCGTATCGTCCCGAAAGTCTTTTCGTGCAGTGCAGGCCATGGCCAAAGTGCCAGATGATTCTGTTTCTGAGTTTCAGCTTTAGTCTCGCGAAGATGGGATACAGAATCGTGTCCAGCGGGATAATCTCTCCGTTCTCCACATAGTTCCCGACTTGCCAGCAAATCGATCCGCGCTGGTCCAGCAAGCGGACGCACTCCGTAATCACCGCGTCCTGATCTGCGATGTATTCATCAAGTGACGAGCGGGACTCGTAAGCTTTTCCGAGGTTGTAAGGCGGGGAGGTGACAATCAGCTTGAATTTGGCATCGGGCAGTTCCGCCATGAACTCAAGGTTGTCACGGCACGCGACAACGAAATCGCTGCTTGCGAACATATCAAGAGGCATGGCGCTTGGCTCCCTCCCTATGCGAATTGTACGAATAAGTCGGCCAGTCCGGTTCATAGTCCGGGGCGGCCTGGTTGCCCCATACCGTCCAGTTTTCGCGAGTGCCGCGGCCAAACAACTCCAAGTAAGGCCCCCAACTGCAATTCTCGATAAGCTCGTACTGCTCATCGGGCTTGCGGGAGTGTTCCCGCTTGCGGCTGGCGATGAAATTGACTTGGCTTCGGCCTGGATCGAGTGTACGGGCATTCTTGCCCCGGACGCCAAACAGGATTACTTCGGTGACATTGCGGAAATAGAAGCCCACACCGCGGCCATCCGGTCCACCGTCTTTGCGAATCTTGTGCCAGATAAGGTTCGATTTGTACTCGAATCCCCAACCTTCAAGGACTTCGAGCCCCAACGGAAGCAACGCATTTGGCACCCAAAGATAGCAATGGGCCGCTTTGGCCAGATGGTCGGACACGGGCAAGGCGGCGATCTCTCTGACCGACAAGGTATCGTAGCGGGACAGCCTTCGATGTTCGGGAGCGACCTTGCCGGTGCGATTTGTGAATCGCCATGGAGGGTCGGCCAGGATGGTGCCAAACCGTCTGCTCCCCAGAAAGTTCCTCAAATTGTCCGCTGGCGTCTGCAACATGGGGGGGTCAATCGCTCAATCCTCGGATCACGGCTGAAGTATATAGCAAAATGGCATCCATCCCAGTTTAACCGGCTTGATTCATCGGCACTCTTGTTCACCGCGGAGTGGTCTCGGCCCGGCCGCGGATCGAGAGGCCGTCGCGGAAGCGGGCGGTGTGTTCGGCGCCGGGGATTGTGCGGGTCGGCATCGCCGGGGTGGGGGAGATGCCGAGGACGAGGTGCCAATACGCCCAGGAGCGCGGGTCGAAAACTCCGGGGTGGGCGTTCCGCAGGGCATTGCGCAATGCGTCGTCGCCGTAGTGCTTGCGAATCAGCAACACGTCCGATGCGTCACCGAAGGTCATTGCGTGGTTCAAAAAGAACACTTCGTCTTTCAGCGTCTCGCCGGCGGCCTTGAACCAGACAACTTTCTTGGCCACCGCCAGCAAATCCCGATTCGCGTGCATCTGCTCAAACCCCCGAAACCGGTGTGAGGCTGTTGCGCGACGCAAAGCCGGGCAAGCTGTTCAAGTCCACCGCCGCGACTGCCGCGGCGAGGTTTTGGCGAACCTCAATCGGCACTGTATCCAAGTCTCCTTCCTCGAAGTAGGTGAGCGCCTTCAGTGTCAGCAAAGGATTGAAGCCTTCCCCATATACGGCCTGGGCTGCCCCCAAGGCGGTTCCAAGCGGGACCTTCGCTTGCAGCAGGGCATTCAGATCCAGATAGTCTTTGGCGCTTGGGCGGGCTTGGACCACAGCCGCCTTGGTCGCGGCCAAGTCGATCAGCGAAGCCACGAAAATACCTGGTCCATCCGCCTCTTCGGGGTCTTGGATGCTGCGGATTTTCAGACCGCCAAAAAACGAAACCAATACTTCACCTCCCAAGTCGAGGGCGCATGTCAAAGTGTTCGCCGATTTTTGCAGTGGCTTTCCCCCGTCGAGATAACCCACGCGCCGTTGCAACTCATCGGGATCAAAGCCGCTTTGGGAAAAAAAATCGAAATCGACAGACTGGCGGTGCCCGAGTCTGAGAGCGAGCGCTGTTCCACCGTAGAGCACAAAATCACATGGGGTGGCTGCGAGCATATTCCACAGGATTTTCTGCGCGGGCGGGAGTATGTCGAGATTGAATGTTGTCACGGTATCGCGCGGGTGCTCGTTGCGGCGGTGCGTGAGCGGTTATTCTACCGCGTTGCCGGCATCGCCGGTGGTTTTTTGGGCGCTTTCGGGTATGCTCGGCTTTGTTGCGCGGGTCGCGCTTGGGCGGCGAAGGGCGGGGCGGTGTCGGCGATAACGAGAAGTATTCTGCTTGCGGTTGGCGTGCTGGCGACGGTTGCGGGGTTGGTTTATGTGCACACGTCGCCGTTCGCCTATCAGCGCGCCATCGGCATTCGCGTTGGCGGCGAGTTGACGCCGGCGCCGACGGACTGGACCACGGTCAACCAGCCGGGGCTTGGCTATCTGAAGCTGGCCGGGTTTCCGCCCTTTGTGATCAAGATTGTGTATTCCGCCGACGAGGGCGGCATCATCACCGCGACGCGGCCCGACAACGGCTACTGGGCGGCGCGGGTGCGCGGGCGTCCCGATGGCTGGATCCGCATTGGCGATGCCACCTACGCATTGAGCGGCCGCGAAATCACCGGCGATGCGCGGCTTCCCTATCTGGAAAGCTATGGCGGCAAGAACGGCATGGGCATGGGCTACGATTTCGCGGGGGAAGTGATCCCCGGCTCGAACGAGCCGCTGCATACTTGGGAAGTGTTTTACTGGACTACCGGAACAAGAGCGGCGGAGTAAGCCGGCAGACTGTCAGCGCCCTGCGCGGCGGCACCGCGCCGTTTCCAAGATCGGCGCCAGCCTGATGGAGATTCTGCGACAGAATGGCAGGATTGCCATTTTGGACAGCCCTTGCGCTGCCCCGAATCACCGCGCTTCGCTTCGCCCAGAATGACGGAGGGGGGCTTCGCTGTGCATAGAATGACTGGGTAGACCGGGCGCGTTCGGGGCACAGCATCTTGAATCTTGCACTGAGGGAGCGCGGCGGTGGCTGAAAGGGGCCCGGCGCAAGCCGGGAAAGGATTCAGCCACCGACGGAAAGCGACCGGTGCCTGAACGAAGAGATTCCGCTATTCCTCTACGGATTTCGCCCCGAGTGATTTGTGCATGACCAGGGCGTCCACATAGCCTTGGCTTGGATGGCGGAAGGCCCCGGGCAAACGGCCCACGGTCTTGAAGCCGAGGCTCTCCCACAGGCGCACCGCCACCGTGTTGCTGGCCGCGACGAAGTTGAACTGCATCGCCTGGTAGCCGAGTTGGCGCGCGATTCGCTGCGAGTGGCGGCACATGGCGGTGGCCAAGCCCTGCCCCCGGGCGCTCCGCGACACCATGTAGCCGCAGTTGCACACATGGCTTCCCGGCCCGCCGAAATGGGATTTGAGGTAGTAGGTGCCGAGCACCTCGCCGCCGCGCTCGGCGACGAAGGTTTTGCGCGGCAGCTCCATCCACATCCACCGCGCCCGCTCTTCGCTCGTGTCGGGATCGAAGCCGTAGGTGTCCCCAGCCGAGACGATGGCGCGGAAGATCGGCCAAATCCGCGCGAAATCCCCCGCTGTGGCCTCGCGGATCACCAACTCTCCAACCGCGGCCGGATTCGCCGGGGTGTCCATAGCTAGAATCGCAGCCGCTTGAAGACCGCATCCGGCAGCGCCCGCACCACCGCCATGATGATCCGCCACCAGGGGGGAACATACACGGTATGCCGCTTGCGGGCGATGGCGCGGACTATGCCGTCCGCCACCCGTTCCGGCGAGGCGAACAACGGGCCTTTGGCCAGATGCGCGGTCATCGGGGAATCAACGAGGCCGGGGCGGATGTCCACCACATGCACGCCCGTGCCATGCAGTCTGCCGCGCAATCCCTGCAAATAGGCCGAGACCAGCGCCTTGGCCGAGCCGTAGACATAGTTCGAGCGCCGGCCCCGGTCGCCGGCAACCGAAGTGATCACGGCTATGGTCCCCTGATGCCGGGCGGCCATCTTCGGCGCCAGCGCGGTCAACAGGGCGACCGCGCTCAAGCCGTTGATGTCGAGCGCGGCTAGCGTGGCATCCAAACTTTGTTCGCAATTCGCCTGGTTCGGCAGCGTGCCATGGCAGATCAGCGCCAGATCAACGCTTTCCAGGCTGGCGAGGGCTTTTTCGACCAAGGCGTTGAGCTGCGCGCCGGGATTTTGGCCTGCGGCCTGGCTCGCGGCTGGGCCCGCTTCTTCGGAAAACACCGCGAGATCGGCAGCGAGCAACTCGGCGGCGTCGGCGCCGGAATCGATCAACTGGCTGCGCAAGGCCGCGAGTTTGCCCTCATCGCGCGCGACCAGAACGAAGCGGTTGCCCGCGCTCGCGTAGCGCATCGCCACAGACTGTGCGATCGCCGAGGTTGCGCCGAAAATGAGGATGTTCATGCGCCGGGCCCAGTCAGGCCGAGGCGGTCCGATTGCGCCGAGCGGAAGCGCCCGGCCGGATCGACCCGCCGCTTGATCTCCATGAATCGCTCCCATTCCGGGTAAGCCGCTTTGAACACGGTTTCACTCATGCGCGCGTCCTTGGCCAGGTAGATGCGCCCGCCATGGTCGAGCACGATGGCGTCCAGCTCTTCGAGCAGGGGGAACAGCGAGGCCTCGTGTTTGAAATCCAGCGCCAGGGTGTGGCCGGCGATCGGGAAAGACAGCGGGTTGCCATTGGCGGGGCCCAATTTTTTCAGCACCGAGAGGAAGGAACCCTTGCCCGCTTCGCCCACCTTGCGCAGTACTTTGGCGATGCCTTCGCGGCCCGCCTCAAGGGGCAGCACAAACTGGTATTGCAGAAAACCCGCCGCGCCGTAGAGCCGGTTCCAGTTGCGGATGCGGTCGAGTGGGAAGAAGTAGGCTTCATGGCCTTGGCGGCCGCGGCCGGCGCGGAAGCGCTGCCAGCGGTAATAGGCGGAATTGAACAGCGACAGGCTGTGGCGGTTGAGCAAGGCGCCGGGTGTGGTGAATGGCACGGTGAACGCCGCGCCGGGGCCGGGGCTTTCGCGGTGGCGGCCGCGCAGTTCGCCGCCGCTGTCGTGTTCCGCGAGGTAAACCATGCCGCGGCCCATGCCCGGGCCCCGGGCGAGGCAGTCGAGCCAGGCAACCGAGTACCGCGCCCCGCCATGGGCGTCCAGCAGATCGAAGCAGGCATCGAGATTGGCCGCGGGCAGCGAGCGGGTGGCCATCATTGAACTTGTGATCGGGATGAGTCGCAGCTCGGCCTCCAGGATGATTCCGGTCAGCCCCATGCCGCCGCAGGTGGCCTGGTGCAGCTCCGGGCGCAGTTCAGGGCCGCACCGCGCGACCTCGCCATCGGCCAGCATCAGGCTGAGTTCGCGCACATGGTCGCAGAAGCCGCCATCGCGATGATGATTCTTGCCATGCACATCGGCCGCGACCGCGCCGCCGACGCTGACCAGCGCGGTGCCGGGCAAAACCGGTGGGAACCAGCCCTTGGGCACAACCTCGCGCAGTACCTCGCGGAGCGTGAATCCAGCGCCGCAGCGCAGGACTCCGCTGGCGGCATCGAGTTCGCAAACCTGGCGCAAACCGCAGCTGCTGATGACATCCCCGGCCAAGGCGCTGTCGCCATAGCTCAGCCCGCCGCCGCGGGCGATGCAGGCCCGCGGCTGATCGCCCTTCAGCAGCTCGCGCAAACCATCCACACCGGCGGGCTCGCGCCGCCGCGCCTCGACCTTGGGATAACGCCCCCAGCCGTGGATCAGCATTTTTTCGCGTTCCAAGTTATGCGCCGCACAACAATTTCACCGCTTGCCCACCATTCTGGCGAGTTCCCGCGGCGCGGTTATAATTGCCCGCCCCAAAGTAGCGCAAGCGCGGGGAAGAACCAAGGCTTGGCCCACTTTTCCGTCGTTCCGCGCGTGGAGTAAAGACGGATGGTGAGCACAGCGTTAGCCGCCGTTTTGGCTGGGTGGAGTTCAGCGGGCGCGCGAGACACAGGGTGAGGCCCGGTCTGCGCAGCAGACGAAAAGCATCGCTTTTCGAGGGCCGAACGGCTCGACAGGATGTCGAGACCGGGGCCAGTCGAAGCCAGAAGCGCCGCGCCATGGATGGCAAGCACAGTATGCCAGAATGCAGGTTGCCCGGTCTGCGCAGCAGACGAAAAGCATCGCTTTTCGAGGGGCGAGGGCAAGCGTTTGCGAAGCGCAGCTTCGCGCGCAGACCGAGCGCCACCGAGCTGTGCTCGGTGGCCGGACGAACGGCTCGACAGGATGTCGAGACCGGGGCCAGTCGAAGCCAGAAGCGCCGCGCCATGGATGGGTGAAGGCTGGTCGGCGCAGCCGATCAAAAGCGCAGCTTTTGAAAGCCTGAACGCCTTGCCATGGATGGCAAGGCCGGGGCCAGTCGAAGCCAGAAGCGCCGCGCCATGGATGGGTGAAGGCTGGTCGGCGCAGCCGATCAAAAGCGCAGCTTTTGAAAGCCTGAACGCCTTGCCATGGATGGCAAGGCCGGGGCCAGTCGAAGCCAGAAGCGCCGCGCCATGGATGGGTGAAGGCTGGTCGGCGCAGCCGATCAAAAGCGCAGCTTTTGAAAGCCTGAACGCCTTGCCATGGATGGCAAGGCCGGGGCCAGTCGAAGCCAGAAGCGCCGCGCCATGGATGGGTGAAGGCTGGTCGGCGCAGCCGATCAAAAGCGCAGCTTTTGAAAGCCTGAACGCCTTGCCATGGATGGCAAGGCCGGGGCCAGTCGAAGCCAGAAGCGCCGCGCCATGGATGGCATGAACAACATGGCATGAACAACATGTCAGCCTCCTACAGGAGGTATTTACGGCGTCCGCCGCAAATGGCCACGCCAGTGGCGGCCCGGCGGATCTGACTCTTGCTCAGTCGGCGGACAGCAATTGCCGGACCTGCCGGCTGACCTCGCCCATGTCGGCGCGGCCGGTGACTTGCGGCTTAAGCAGCCCCATCACCTTGCCCATGTCGCGCATCGATTCCGCCCCGGCCTTGGCGACCGCTTCCGCGATCAGCTTCGCCAGCGCCTCGCCATCAAGCGCCTGGGGCAGGAATTCCCGGATCACCTCGATCTGGCCCCGCTCCTTCGCCACCAGATCATCGCGCCCGCCCGCCTCGAACTGGGCGATCGAATCCTTCCGCTGCTTGACCATGCGCGAGAGGATGCCGGTGACCCGCGCGTCATCGCAGTCGATGCGCTCGTCGACTTCCACCCGGCGGATTTCCGCCAGCGCTAGGCGAATCGTCTCGAGCCGCGGCTTGTTCCGGGCGCGCATCGCGTCCTTCATGGCTTCGCGCAGCGTGGTTTGCAGGGGACTCATGGCCTTGTCCGACCGGTTGGCGCCAGTTGGGCCAGTTGGCTATGCAGAGTGAGGGTGGGGTTCAGTATTGGCGCTGCAACTTGCGGCTTTCCCGCAGCAGCTTCTTCTGATGACGCTTGACCGCAGCCGCCGCCTTGCGCTTGCGCACCGAGGTCGGCTTTTCGTAATACTCCCGGCGGCGCACTTCCGCGAGGATGCCCGCCTTCTCGCAGGAGCGCTTGAAGCGGCGCAGGGCAACGTCGAAGGGTTCGTTCTCTTTCAGCTTGACTTGAGGCATTGCGCACCTTGTTCAGCAAAGCCCGCAGCGGGCCAAAAATTTCAGGGCGCACATCTTACCCACCACCCCGCCAAAATGCAAAATCAATTTGCCTGTTCGCTTGCGGTTTCGACTCCCGCACACCATGTTTTGTTGATTATCGCCCACAGCATAGGCGATAATCGCTCATCTGATGAGGCAGATAAACTACATCTCGCGTTTTGCCGCCGGCTTGCTCCGCAGGGCGCTGGCGGTTTCGCCGGTCGTCGTGCTCATGGGAGCCCGGCAGACGGGCAAGAGCACTTTGGTGCAAAACGAGACTTCGCTTTCCGATCATCTGTATCTCACCCTTGATGATCCAGATGTGCGCGAGCAGGCTCGCCTGGCGCCGGACGAACTGCTCCGCAGGGCGCCGCGCCTAGTCCTCGACGAGGTGCAGAGGGAGCCTGACTTGCTGCTTGCGGTGAAACGCGCCGTGGATGCCGGGCAGCCGCGGGCGAATGGGCGTTTTGTGCTGACGGGTTCCGCCAACTTGCTCTTGATGCGGCGTGTTTCCGAGTCGCTGGCGGGCCGCGCGACTTACGCCACGCTCCGGCCGCTTTCGCGCCGGGAGCGGCTGGGCTGGGGGTTGCCGGGCATCTGGTCCGAACTGCTTTCGACGCCGATTGATGAATGGGCTGAGCTGGTCGCGGACGGGGAGGGTGCGCCAGTGGATTGGCGCGAATGGGCCGGGCATAGCGGTTATCCCGTGCCTGCGCTTGAGTTGCCCGACCCGGCAGCGCGGTCCCTTTGGTTTGACGGCTATATCCGCACCTATCTGGAACGCGATCTTCAGGACTTGTCCGTTGTCGCCGATCTGGTGGATTTCCGCCGCCTCATGCGCGCGGCCTGCCATCGCCTCGGCGGATTATTGAATCAGGCGGAAATCGCCCGCGATACGGGCATACCCCGGGCCACCGTGCAACGCTACCTCAACCTGCTGGAAGCTTCCTTCCAGACCGTCCGGCTGCCGGCGTATTCCGTCAACCGGACCAAGCGCCTGATCAAGGGGCCGAAACTCTATTGGAGCGACCCGGCGCTGGCGCACTGGCTGGGGGGCGGCGGCGAGTTGACTGGCGCGCACTTGGAAAATCTGGTGCTTGCCGACCTGCTGGTTTGGCGCGATGGCCAGATTCCCGCGCCAGAGCTGCTGTATTGGCGCACCACCACTGATCGGGAGGTGGATTTCGTGATCGAATCGGGCGGCCGCCTGCTGGCGATCGAAGTCAAGGCTTCGGAAGCGCGTTACCCGGATACCGCCGGACTGCGACAGTTCCGCGACGAGTATGCCGACCACTTCGCGGGCGGCCTGCTGTTGCACGGCGGCACCAAGCTGCAACGAATGAGCGACGGCATCCTCGCGGCGCCTTGGTGGTGCGTGCTTTGAGGGATGAATCCCGGCTATCCGCGGCATAGTTGCGCGATGAAGGCCGCCGATGAACGCCCCCGTGCTGGACTGCTCCGTGGTTTGCCCCCGGTTGCTGGCGGATGAAAGCGTTGCCGGAGCGGATGCGATTCTGAGGTGGGTGGGCGACAGTGGTGCCGCCGAAAGCGAAACCGTTATGCGGCTGGCGCGCGAACATCGGATTTTCGTCTACGACGCGCTGTGTCTGGAATTGGCGATTCGGCAGCAACGACCGCTCGCAACCCAGGACCGGGCGCTCGCCAAAGCAACCATGGTCGAAGAAGTGCGCGTGCTTGGCTGACGGGCGATTCGGGGAGGGGAATCCGGCGTGATTCCGTGGCGTGGTCGCCGCCCGGCCACGGATTTCACAAATTGTGGCAAAAAGATGGACAGAATCGGGCGGGAGTGTTCTATAATACGCCGTCGCCCCGATTCCGGGGCATTCAGGGAAGCTCGGGTCAAGTTGGAGCTTTCCTAAAAACTGAATCTATTCATCGGAGAGGATGAAGGAGGGCATGGAAATGATAACCAACAGACGTTGGGCGCCGCTGCTGTGCGGCACGATTGCTATGGGCATAGGCGGTGTGCAAACCGCGTTGGCCCAGGGCCAGGAGGCCCAGGAAGTTGAGGAGGTGGTCGTCACCGGTTCGCGGATTCGCGATATCAATGTGGTGAGCTCTTCCCAAGTCACGACGATCGAGATCGAGGATATTGCCGACCGGGGGATCACCCGGGTCGAGGACTATTTGAACGACCTGCCGCAGATTTCCCCGGGGCAGGCGATTACCGCATCCAACGGCGCGACCGGAACCGCAACGGTCAACCTGCGCAATTTGGATTGCGAGCGGACGCTGGTGCTGATCAACGGCCAGCGCATGGCGCCCGGCACCACGGGGGGGGCCAACTGCGCCGACCTCAACGCCGTGCCCTCGCTGCTGCTTGAGCGGGTGGAAGTGCTCACCGGTGGCGCCTCCTCGGTGTATGGCTCCGACGCGGTGGCCGGCGTTGTCAACTTCATCGTCGATGAAGAGTTCGAAGGTTTCAAGGCGGGCATCACCCACAGCTTCTATCAGCACACCAACGACAACGCCGAACGGCGCGACCTGGTGCGGCAGTATAATTTCGCCCTCGCCGATGAAAATATCACCACCGGCGACACCACCAAGATCGCGCTCGCCTTCGGTGGATCGGCCTTTGATGGCCGCGGCCACATGACAGGCTATGTCGAGAAAACCGACACCCAGCCTATCCTGCAGGGTGAGTACGACATCTCGGCCTGTGCCTTGTTCGGTGGCAAGAGCGTTTGCGGCGGCTCTTCGACGATTCCCCCCGGCCGCTGGGCCGATTTCGGCGCGTACAAGCGCGGCGGTTTCATCAACACGGCCGACCCATCGGTTGAAGGCCTTGACCTCAAGGTGCAGGGCGACGAGTTCGTGCCGCGGGCGGGACAGGTCTACAATTACAACCCGACCAACTTCTTCCAGCGCCCCGATGACCGGTTGAACGCTGGCTTCTTCGGCAAGTTCGAGATCACCGAAAACGCCGAAGCCTATGCCAGCGTCCGGTCGATGGCTTCCGAATCAAACGCCCAGATCGCCTATTCCGGTACCTTCGGCAACATCGACTCGATTCCCTGCTACAACCCGCTCCTTTCCGCGCAGCAGCACCAAGTGGCTTGCGGCGACTGGGAAGGAATGGGCGGCGACCACGCGCCCGATTTCGCCAGCGCGACGGCAGCCTTGGCCTATATCTCCGGCCTTGATGTTGCGGTTGGCGCGGACGAAATCCTCGGCTATCGCGCGCCGCTGACTTCGCTCAAGCGCAATGTCGAGGGCGGGCCGCGGCAGAGCGTCCGCACCTACGACAATGTGACCCAAGTGTACGGGGTGCGCGGCGATATCACCGATTCCTGGACCTATGATGTCAATTATCAGTTGTCCGAGATCGATTATGTCGAGGAGTACCGCAACGACCTGTCGGTGACGAACATCAACCGGGCAATCGATGTGATCAGCGTTAACGGCGTGCCCACTTGCGTCGCAACCCTCAATGGCACCGACGCGAACTGCATACCCTACAACCTGTTCAGCGGCGGTCAGCCCGGCGACGCCGGCATCGATGCCGTTCGCGAGGGAGGGCAGGCGCTGCAAAGCTATATCGCCCAGTCCACACTGGTCCGCGGCAGTGGCAAGCAGCGCATTCTGCAGGCCGTGGTTTCCGGCGATACCGGCATCACCATCCCCGGCGCCCCGGGTTCGATTTCGGCCGTGTTCGGTTACCAAACCACCCAACTCAAGACCGATTTCAGCCCCGACGCGCCGAGCATCGCCGGCGACCGCGCCGGTTCCGGCGGCGCCACGCTTCCCTTGCAGGGCGGCTACGATGTCGACGAGTTCTTCATGGAACTCGGCATTCCGGTGCTGGACAACCTCAGTCTCGACGCGGGCTACCGCTACGCCGATTACACCACCGGCCACACCACCGACACCTACAAGGTCGGCGCGTTCTTCCGGGCGAGCGAGGACATCGCGCTCCGGGGCTCGTTCCAATCGGCGATCCGCCATCCAAACCTGAACAACCTGTACCGCGCCCAAGGCAATAGTCTCGTCGACCTTGACGACGATCCTTGCGGCAGCATCGATGGTGGCGTAACTCCGCCGGAAGCGACGCAGGCGCAATGTGCCAACACCGGCCTTTCGGCCGCCAATTACGGCACTGATCTGAGGTCGCCCGCCGGCCAGTACAACATCCTCTTGGGTGGCAGCCTTAATGTCGCGCCGGAAGAATCCGAGTCCATCACCTTGGGCGCGGTGCTGACGCCGCGATTCCTCGACGGGCTGACGCTGACCATCGATTACTTCGACATCAGCCTTGAAGAGGGCATTGGTGAAGTTCCGGCCGCCACTTCGCTGGACAAGTGCCTGGAAACCGGAATAGCGGCATTCTGCGACAACATCAGCCGGAATCCGGTCAATGGCTCGCTGTGGTTGTCCGGCGGTTATATCAGCACCCAGACCACCAACATCAGTGAAGAATGGGTGACTGGCGTCGATATCATCTTCGATTACAACTTCGACACTCCGCTGGGGCCGATGGATATTGAAGGTGTAACGACCAATGTGCTTGAGGACAGCTTCATCGAATTGCCGGGCGAGTCAACCACCGAGTGCGCGGGCAACTGGGGCCAAGCCTGCGGCAAGAACCCGGTACCCGAATGGAGCGGCAATTACAAGGCCACCTTGTACACCGACTACGACGTGCGGGTCTCCTTGGCGATGCGCTACCTTGGCGAAACCAAGGACCTCGGTTCCAACGCCCTCAATTTCGATGCCGAGACCTACTGGGATCTCACCGCCGAATGGAGCGCCTCGGACAACTACACCGCCACAGTCGGCGTGAGCAACCTGCTCGACACCGACCCGCCGGTCAGTTCCGACGCGGGCACCGCCCCCGGCAACGGCAACACTTTCCCCGCGTACTTCGACGCGCTGGGCCGCTACGTGTTCGTCAACCTGGGCGTGACATTCTGATGAAGGCGCCGATCAACAACTGAGCTTTGCTCACGCAAAACCCAAAAGGCCGGAGCGCAAGCTCCGGCCTTTTTTCGAGGCGGAAATCCACAGATCAGCCCAGAGATATTCGGCACTCACACTAGAAAGTAAATCTCATTATCGCGAGGAATCCGAAAAGACAAGCAATGATTGCCCTAATTACGACGAATTTTTCATGATAATCATGGGCGAATTCATCTTGCCGACTCTTGAAGAAATCTATGGATCTCTGCAATGAACCCGATATTTTCCGCTTCATATCGACCCCTTGGATGAAAAAGCGCACCATACCGACTTGGCTCTGAACTTGCGACATGGCGTTCCGCCGGCAGCGTAGATTGCCGCACTGCCTGCATCGCTTCAAGTTGGATGCGCGCGTGATGCGGCAACCGCATTCGGCGCCGGGTAAAACTGCGGGAGGGGGCCAGCTCGGGAGAGCGGTATCCGCGGCAAGCGGAATGGCAAGATGGAGCCACTCGTGTTGATCGTGTGCAGGGCAAGCCAGGGAAACACGGATTGATGCCTGACCATTTGAATCTGCCCGCAAGGCACCGGCGCATTCTCGAAACGCTGCTCCGGGAACATCTGCCCGGCGTTGAGGCGTGGGCATATGGAAGCCGGGTGGATGGTCGCGGCCACGACGGCAGCGATCTCGATCTGGTGTTGCGGGGGCCGGAAATCAGGGGCATACCCCCGGACCGCCTGAGCGCCTTTGAAGAAGCGATGCGGGAATCGACCATACCGTTTCTGGTCGAAGTGAGGGACTGGGCCCGGCTCCCGGAACTTTTCCACCAGGAAATCGAGCGGCAATATGTGGTGTTGGTTGAGCGGTGAGCTAGTGGCTTATTCCCGCACCTGCCAGCGGCCCGATTTGGTTGAACCCTCGCGGTGTATCCTGCCAGCCTTGCGCAGACGGTCGAGGTGGTACTTGACGCCATCGGACGTGATTCCGAGTTCCTTGGCCAAGGCTTCCCGGGTGGCTTCTGGGTTCAGCCGCAGCAATTCGATCAGCTTTTCTTGGGTAGTCGGGTCGTTTTCTTGGGTAGTGCCACCGTTTTCTTGGGTAGTTTCTTGGGTAGTGCGGTCATTTTCTTGGGTAGTCGGGTCGGTTTCTTGGGTAGTGCCGCCGTTTTCTTGGGTAGTTTCTTGGGCAGTGCGGTCATTTTCTTGGGTAGTCGGGTCGTTTTCTTGGGTAGTGCCGCCGTTTTCTTGGGTAGTCGGCGCAAGCTGCGCGCCGGCGGGGAAAATGATCCGAATGAAGTTCTCGGAGAACTGGAAGCACTCCGCCGGATAAGCCCGCAAAATCCGGGGAATGCCGGAACCAAGCTGCTCCACCATGTCGAGGTCGCGGAAAACCCGCATCAACTCCTTGTTGACCGGCATGGAATAGCCCGCCAGAAACTCCTGTCCCGACATCCCCCGCGGAATGCCCCCGGTTGAGGTAACCTCCAGCCGGTCGGCGAACAATTCAAACTTGGGCACACCATCGTAGCTGTAGTCATTGTGGACGATGGCGTTGATCACGGCCTCGCGGATGGCAACCGGGTCGAAAAGCCTGCGCTCTTCCCTTTGCCGGGGCGTAATCTGCGCCAGCGTGCGATTTTCCACCTCGATTCGGTCCAGCAACTGATTGGCGGCCTTGACCAGGCAGCAGTTCCCATACTCCTCGTTTTCGATCAGGCCAACACGGTCCAGGCCGGCATATTTCGCGAACTTGATGGAAACGCTATTGACGTCCGCCAGCAGGTAAGCGGCCAGGCTGAAAGAACCATCATCACGTTCCAGCTCCAGATTCCTGACAAAGAGCGGCCCGGGCTCGAACCCCACGCCCTGGTAGTAAATCTGCAATTGGGTGAAGCGCAAGTCCTGGCGGGGAGACGCCATCCTGCCCAGTGAATTGCGGGTGCGGGAGGCGAACAGATCATCAATCTGCCGGGCGGTCATGGGTTCGGTTGCGCTGCCGACGCGAATGAAACAGCCGCGTGGGCTCATACCCAGCTTGCGCAGGTAATACGGCTTCTCCTGTCCACTGGCGACCGCGAGCCGAATCCAGTTCTTATCGCCTTCGTGTTCAAGAAGCACATCGAACAGCCCCATGCACGACGGCTGGATATTGTTTTTGAGCCGGTCCTTGATTTTCAGTTGATCGCCATGGGCATCGGCAAGGCCGACAACCTGCCCATCGTCATCAACCCCGATCAGAATCTGGCCGCCATCCCGGGAATTGAGAAAACCCACGGCCTCGCGTTCCAGCAAGTCGGTCAACTCACTCTTGAATTCAAGCCGCTGGGATTCGAGCGCCATAACCCTGAACTCTGGCCGGGGGCCTTTTCTCGTCGCCGCGCCGGGATTGTAACCGATAGCCTGGCAATGCCGGCCCTGGTGCTGTGGCGGGGTGGAACTTGGCGGGGGTGTTGGGTATAAATGCGGGTGGGGCGCTGGCTGGTTGACTGTGGAGCGCCGATGGATAAATTGCTGCTGGGCCTTAGCGGGTTCTTCGGGCGGGTGCCGGACCGGGTGCTGGGCGCGCGGGGCTTTGTGCTCAGCGGGGTGGTGGTGATCACCGCGCTGATGCTGTACGGGGCTTTCACCCGCACCGAGATCGATCTCAGCAACGAGTCCTTTCTCGACGATTCCGACCCCGCCATCGAGGCCTTGGACGAATACCGCCGCCAGTTCGGCAGCGACGATTCCGTGCTGCTCGTCTACCGGGCCCGGGACGGCGATGTGTTTTCCCGCGATTCACTGGCCGCGGTGCAAGCGCTTACCAACGACCTGCGCAACTGGCGGGATCTCGACCCGGCGGAATATCCGCTTGAAATCAGCGGCGTGCCCGTGGATTTCAACGAATTGAACCGCATCCGGCGGGTGCGGTCGGTCGCCAATGTCCGTTTCCAGCGCAATGAGGGCGACACCCTGCTTTCGCTGCGCCTGGTGCCCGCGGAGTTGCCGGAATCCGATGCGGAACTCGCCGCGGTCAAGGCCCGGGCGCTGGCCCAGGACGACCTCGTTGGCATGATGTATTCGGCCAACGCCGAATACGGCATGATCCTCATCCAGACCGACTTCGGCATGCAGCCGGTGGCGGATTTCGTCTCGCCGGTGGACGCCCCCGGCGTTGCCCTCGACGCCAGTTTCGACTTTTCGCCCGATGGTTTGGTCGAGCTTGAATTCGACGAGAGCGCCGAGGTCGCCGAGGTTGAATTCGAACCAGTCGACGCCCTCTCCTACACCGCCTTCCACATCGCCACCACCGCAGTCTGGGACAAGTACAACAGCCAACTCGAATACTACCCGGTGGGCACGCCGCCAACTATGAGCTTCATGCTGCTCGTGATCGATCAATTGGCGCTGCTTGGCGTACTGATGGTGCTGATTTTCATCGCCTTGCTGTGGATTCTGTTCCGCTCGCTCAGCGCGGTTGTCTGGCCGATGCTGACCATCGCCCTCAGCGTCGCTTGGACCTGGGGCGTCACCGTGTGGCTGGGCGTGACCATATCCACCTTCATCTCGCTGACGGTGCTGCTGGTGTTCGCGGTCGGCATCGCCGATTGCGTCCATGTGATGAACGCCTATTTCTCCCACCGCCGGGAGGGCGATGCGCATCACCGCGCCCTGGCCCGGTCCTACGGCCGCACCGGGCTCGCGCTGCTCGTCACCACGCTGACGACATCGATGGGGGTGCTGGCGCTGACGACCTCGGAGCTGCTGCCGATGCGGGTATTCGGCTTCATGTCCGCCGCCGGCGTTGCGCTGGCTTTCCTGTTCACCATCATCCTGCTGCCCATCCTGCTCGATATTTGGCATCCGGGTTTTCCGGGGTCGGAAAAGCGCACCGCGCTCGACCGGCTCGCGGGCATCTGGAACCGGTTGGGCCGAAACAGCAAAATCGCCCTCGTCGCGGCCTATGCCGCGGCCCTGTATGCCGGTTTGGGATTGGCCGTGGGCAGCTATTTGCTTGGCATCAGTTTCCTCGCCTATGCCGTGGTCAACTGGCATCAGCAGATACTGCGGGCGGTGCCCGCCATAGTCGCCCGCCGGCCCCGTTTCATTTTGCTGGTCTTCGCTGGCATTTTCGGCATCTGCGCCTTCGGCGCGACCCGGGTGGAAATCGACACCAACATCACCGAGCTCGTCCGCGAGGACAATCCCCTGCGCCAGGCCTACCGAGTCGTGGATGAAAACATGTCGGGCTCGCAAAACATGGTGATCGTGATCGACACCAGGGCCGATGAAGGCATGCTCGACCCCGCCGTGCTGCTGGCGGTGGACGATCTGCAACAGCGCATATTGCAAACCCAGGCCGAGCATCTCACCCGTGCCCATTCCCTGGTGAATGTCGTCAAGGACACCAACGAGGTGATGAACGACGGCGACCCGGCCTTTCATCGGGTGCCCGAAACCCGGCAGATGGTTTCCCAGTTGCTCTATCTGTTCAACAGCGCCAACCCGGAAGACCGCCGCGCCCTGGTTTCCGATGATTACAGCAAGGCCCAGATCACCCTGAACATCCGCAATGCGAGCACCAACGAGTACCAGGGCTTCTTCGATGAAATCGGCACCGAGATTGAAGCGGCGTTCTCACATTTGCGCGGCGACTACCCGGAGATGCGGGTCAACCCCACCGGCAGCATGGCGCTGATCTGGCGCATGTCGGATGAGATTTCCATTTCCCAAGTCGAGAGTTTTTCCATCGCCCTGGCGGTGATCAGCGTGATGCTGATATTCACGCTCGGCTCCCTGCAGGGCGGCCTGACCGCCATGGTGCCCAATCTCATTCCCGCCTTCCTCGGTTTCGGGCTGATGGGGCTGTTCGGGATTCCACTCGATGCCGATACCCTGCTCGTGGCGCCGGTCATCATCGGTATCGCCGTGGACGACACGATTCATTTCATGACCCATTACCGGGTGCAATTGATCAAGACCGGCAGTGTCGGCGAATCCCTGCGCCAGACGATCAACCATGTGGGTCAGGCGGTGATGTTCACCACCATGGTGCTCGGCCTCGGCTTCATGCTGCTGAGTTTTTCCGATTATCTGGGCATGGCGCGGATGGGCTTCTTCGGCTCGCTGGCGATCTTCATGGCGCTGCTCTGCGACCTGTTCCTGATTCCGGCGATGATCATGGTTTTCAAACCCACCTTCGGCATCAAGAACGCCGACACCCGAATCCGCTTCCTGGAAAGCCCCGCCTGATTCGGAGAACCCCGGCCCGGAACCCCCTCGCCGCTTCGCGGCTGCCCCTTTACAGGGGGGAGAGTTGGCCTGCCGGCGCGGCTCAAGACTCCCCTCCTTTTCAAGGAGCAGCCCCGAAGGGGCGGGGTGGTTAAGTTGGAGAATCCAGCCTAGCCGGCGCTTCCCGGAATTTCCGACAAACGCCGCAGCTTCCGTTTGGCCCGCCAGCGGCTGAACCAGAACAGACGGTCGATGAACAACTTGCCGTCGAGGTGGTCGATTTCATGGAGCAGGCACACGGCGTGCATGCCCTCGAGCCGCGACGAAAAGCGGTTTCCTTTGGCGTCGAAGGCTTCAACGCCGACTTGCGTGGCCCGCACCACATTGCCTTCAACGCCGGGAACCGAGAGGCAGCTTTCCTGCACCAGCCCGAAGGCGGCTCGCGCGCGCACCACCGGATTCACATAGGCCACCGGGCCGTAGGCGTCGCCGGGCACGCGCACCACGGAAACCCGCTCATTGATGCCGATCTGCGGCGCGGAAAGTCCGATTCCCTTGCCCTCGTCAAGCAGGTCGAGCGTGGCGAACAAGTTGGCGATGAGCCGTTCCAGGCGCTCGTCGAATACTTCCACTGGCACGCAGGGCATGTTCAGGGCCGGGTCGGGGTAGGTGACAATCTTCTGCGCAATCATCGGAGCGGGTCGTTAGGAGCCTGCGCCGCAGGCTCCTAGGTTACTTTTTGATCGACGCATTGGCGGCGGAAAAAACTTTGGCAGCCCCGGCGCCGCCCGCGGGCGGGTTTTCCAGTTCCCGCCCGAGCAGGGGCAGGCTGACAATGACAACGACGATCAGCAGGACGATTTCAAGCGAGTACACGGTGAGATAGCCCGCCGCCACATTCCCCGCCGCGCTGGCGCCGGCGGACGCGGACTGCGCGGCGTTGACCACATCCCGGAGGATGCCCGACAAGGCCATGCCGAGGCCGACGGCCGTTGCCTGCACCGCGCCCCAGGCGCCAAGGGCGAGGCCCACTTGATCGCCGGTTGCCCGGTTCATCGTCGCGGTCAAGGTGCCATGGGCGAAGAGGGCGCCACCGAACCCGATCAGGAAATTGCCCAGCAGGAAAAGCCCCGGCATATCGACCGGCGCCGCGGTCATGACGAAGAGGAACGCCGGAATGCCGATCAGCGCCCCGTTGCGGGCGACGCCGTAGGCATTCGCGCCCCGTCCGCAACGATGGGCGGCCCAGGCGAAGCCAATCAGGCCGCCCAGGGCAACTAGCGCGGTGAGCCGGGTGGTCCCGCTGACTGTGAAGCCGAGCACATGGCCGCCAAAAGGCTCGAGCAAGACATCGGCCATGCCGAAAGCCATCGTGCCGAGCCCAACCAGCGCGAGCCGCCGGATCGTGTCCTCGCCGGCGCAGAAGGTCCGCCAAGATTCCCGGAAACTCGGGTCCGGCCCCGGCGGCGCCCGGCCCCGGGCCGGGTCCCGGGTTTCCTGCTTCCACATCGCCACGCCATTGAGAATCATCGTCAGCAGCGCGGCGGATTGGATCACCTGGATCAATCTGCCCGAAGAAAAATCCGCCAGCGCCAGGCCGAATGCCAGGGAACTGACGAGCATGCCAAGCAGCAGCATCACATACATCAGCCCCACGACTTTCGGATGCGATTCCCGCGGCGTGAGATCGGTTGCCAGCGCCAGGCCGGCAGTCTGCGTCATGTGGATGCCGATGCCCACCAGCAGGAACGACAGCGCGGCCGAAGCCTGTCCGATCCACACCGGCAAATTGCCCGACTCGCCCCTGCCGGCGAGAACGAGCAGGGCCATGGGCATAAAGGCGAAACCGCCAAACTGCCACAGTGTGCCCCGCCAGATGAAGGGCACCCGCCGCCAGCCGAGGGCGCTGCGGTGATGGTCCGACTGGAATCCGATCAGAGCCCGGGATGGCGCGAAAACGAGCGGCAGGGCGAGCATGACGCCGACGATGGAGGCCGGCACATCGAGTTCGACGATCATGACGCGGTTCAAGGTGCCGACAAGCAGCACCAGCGCCATGCCGACGGAAACCTGGAACAGCGAAAGGCGCAGCAACCTGCGCAGCGGCAGGTCGGGGGTGGCGATATCGGCGAAAGGAAGATAGCGCGGGCCCAAGGCAAGCCACGACTGCATAAACCGTCTACTCAGTCGTCCCATACCGGATCCGCGAATGCTGAAATCTGAAGCACACAGGAGCAAATCCGGAAAAGCCCCATCGCTTCTCCGAATCTGCTTCAGGTCAATCGGTCAGGCTGGCGCCTATCCTCCAAAGAAGGCGGCAAACCAGGTTGAGTTGCTCAGCACACTGTAGTGGACGAGCAACGAAGTGATTGCGATCGAACCCAGGAACAGGGGCAAGCCCACCGTGGGGTTCACAACACACCAGATTCTACCTTGGTTCATGGTTTCCTCCTTATCAGCCGAGCCACGGGCTCAATGCGTACACCAGGGAGTGCGCAATGAGAGAGATGAGGAAGAACACGCGGGTGCCATCAATAAGATGCTTGTGCAGTTCTTCCGATTCTCTGATCGTCAGGCCGGTTGGCCACACGCGATCCGGATCGTCTATATCAGTTGCCACTTTTATACCCTCCAAGATTAGGATTTTGTTCCGGGAAAGGCGCAATCCCATCCCTCGTGATTGAGGCTAGAACGCTGAAAAAGGATTGTCAAGAATTATTTTCACTTTTCTTTGTCAACTTTGGCTTACAGATGATTTGTCCAGTATTTTCAGATACTTGACATCAACGAACTGCCAGCGGTCGAGGCGGAGCACGTTTTCGAGGCGCGGCTTCGAGCGCGGCCCGGCGCAATCCGCTTGGCGAAAGGTGGGAGTGGCCAGATCGGAGTGGCCGGATGGAAGTGGATCGGATCGGAAAGTGGCGGCGGGAGTTGGCGGCCGGGAACCCGGCCCGGCCGCCGCTGAGATGACAGATAAAGCTAAAGCCGGGGATGATCGGACAGCACGGGGAAGCCAAACAGGCTCGAGAGCGGTGCCGGGTTGCTTGAAAGCATGGGCAGGCCGATCGAGTTGCGCCATTTGTCGCCGGATGTTCCGCTCTTGACCGGCATCGCCGCTGCCGACGACAGCGGTGCCCCGTTTTTGATGAGCCCGGGCTTGCCGAGCAGCGCAAAATCGGAACGGGTCAGCGGTGGCATCATTCGCGACAGGAAACTCAGCGGCTTGGCCGCGAGTGGCTTCCAGCGGATCGCGCGGGAAAGCGGCGCCGCCACGCCGGTGATTTTGGCGCGTTGTTCCACCGGGGAATAGGCGCTGGAGTTGGTTCGCCCCGAAATCAAATGCACACCGAAGAAACTCGACAAGGGAGTCGCCCTGGCCGAAAGCATCTTGAATCCGAATGAGCGCGTCCAGCCGGCACCCGACTTGGCGCGGGTGGCCACTGGCATGCGGAACAGCGAAGACATCGGCGCTGGATTGGAACTGAGCAGGGGCACGCCCATGCTTGCCGTCCGGCGGCCGAAGTTGGAGAGCCTGCCGGTCAGATAACTGCGGTTTCCGCTCAGGGTCGGCAAGCCCAGAAAATCGCCCCGGGACGGCCTGGTCCTGGTTTTCGACAGCACCGGCAGGCCCAGCAAGGTGGACAGGGGCGCCGCCATTTCACTGAGGAACACATGCGGATTCTGCGCGCCTTCCGCGGGGCCCGCCACAGCGACTGGATTATGGCTGTCGAGAATGTCGGTGGCCTGCAATGCGCGCCCGAATGGCGCCCGCACGGCGAGCAGGGTGCGGCCTTGGCGCAGATGGTCCGCATGGGCGGCGGATTTGTCGCCGAGCAGCACACTGGCCTTGACCGCGCGGGAGGCGAGATTTTCCTCGTTGACCCGCGCCTCTCCCATCTCGTTCCAAGTTGGCCCGACCGGCTCGATCAAGGTCAACTCGCTCTGGCCGAGGCCCATCGCGAGCAATGCCTGATGGGCGGCCCGCGCTTGGTATTCCTCCGCGAAATATCTTGCCACCATCGTCATGGCCGTTCTCCCGCTTGCTGTCTGTGTTAATAGGCTGGCTCAAGCCGCGTTGTGGCTGGAACCTCGTTTTTGATCGATGGAATCGTGAGCAGCGAAACAAAGGCTACCACCGCCCGCGCCTGGGCGCCAATCCGTTTCGGCAGCGCGGCGAGCTTGCCGGGCGCCTTGCTGGCTTCGGCGAGGTCGGCGTTGGCCCGCTGCAATTTACGCAAATTCTTCATCCAGCGCGGATTGTCGATGTCCAGTGTCAGCGGAAACACCTGTTTGGAGATTTCGCTGCACTTGGTGAAGACCGAATTGGCGAACCAGTCCGGGTCGATGCCGAGAGCCTGGTGGAAGGCGGGCCGCTGATGATCGCGGATGAACATCGTCGCGTACACCGCGGTGAGGAAGAACTTGATCCAGTAGGCGTTGACGCCCCGGGTCAGCTTCGGATCGGTCTTCATCAACAGGGCGAACGCCTCGCCATGGCCGAATTCGTCGTTGCACCATTCCTCAAACCACTTGAAGATCGGGTGGAAGCGGTGCTCGGGATGCTTCTGCAGGTGGCGGAAGATCGTGATGTAGCGCGCGTAGCCGATCTTTTCCGAAAGATAAGTGGCGTAGAAGATGAATTTGGGCTGGAAGTAGGTGTACTTCTTTTTCTCGGTGAGGAAGCCGAGATTGATGGCGATGCCCGCCTCGCGCAAGGCGTCGTTGATGAAGCCGGCATGGCGGGCCTCGTCCCGGGCCATCAACTGGAACAGGGTGGTGATGTCCTTGTTGGTGCCGCGCCGCTTCATCTCCTTGTACAGCACGCAGCCGGAAAACTCGGCGGTGCAGGAGGAAATCAGGAAGTCGGTGAATTCGGCGCGCAGTTCCGGGTCCATGCCGTCCCAGTCGATGTGGTCCCAGTCTTCGTTTTTCTTGAAGTGGCCCCGGTTCGGGTCCGACTGCATGCGGGCGATGAGGCTGTCCCATTCTTCCCGGACCGGGCTGACGTCGATGGCGTCGAGGGCGTCGAAATCGGTGGTGTAGAACCGCGGGGTCAGCAGGGTGTTGCGCATCGCCTCGGCGGTGGCCGCCTCGCTGTCGATCACCGCCTGGCGGTAGTTTTCCGCATTGAAGGCTTCTTCGACGCTGCGCGCGTCGGCGGAATGTTCGACCGCGGTTTCCGCCGCGGCGCGGGGCTCGAAATCTGTCATACCGACACCTCCTCGGAGAATGAAAATTCGCATAGTTCCATCATCTCGAAACCTCCCGTCATCCGGGTCCACAATTGTTCGAGGCTGGAAGCCCGGGTGATCGTCGCGGTGCGTTGCTCGCGCACCACCTCGCCATAGGGCGCCATCACTGGCTCGCCGTGGACGAGCACTTCGTCTCCGGGGTTGATGACCGCGCCGTTGAGGAACTTGACGTGGGCATGCAGGCTTTCGAAGCGGTGGCTGACTTCAACCTCGCAGGGCGCGGATTCAGTGCTGCGCGTGAACAATCCCATGGCGTCTCTCTCGTTCCAGTCGCCAGCGTGGCTGGCTCTGTAAACCCCATACCACACTGGCAGTGTAAGAAATAGTTGACGAAAGTCAACAGCGATTCTCATTTCCCGCGCGCCCGCTCAACACAGCCCACCGGACACCGACTTGCGCAGTGCAAACTGGAGACGATGCTATTGTCATTCGCGGCGGCGGCTCAGTTTGGGGCGGTAGATGGCCAGGATGATGTTCACCGCGGCGACGCCGAGGATGATCCAGATGGAGTTCCTTTCGGCGGCCAGCGTGGTGGCCAGCGCGGCGGGGTCGATTTCGCCGGCGAGGGCGCGCAGGCCCTCGCGCCCGGCGCGCTCCATCGGCCCCTGCACGTAGACCAGTGTGCCCTCGAGCACCAGCACGCCGGTGGCGAGTTTGAGCCAGACCCAGCCGGCATTCTTGTAAACCTCGCTCGCGGCCATCGAGATTAGGCCGGAGACCACCACGAGCAGCATCGACGGCAACAGCAGCCAACTCGCGACATTGCCCATGGCGATTCGCAGCATGGCGAATTGTTCGATTTGCCGCGGCTCGGGCAGCGAGGCGTGCAGTACGAGCAGGGCCAGCAGGGCGGCGCAGAAGCCGGTGGCGCCGGCGACATGCGCGAGTTTCAGGCTTTTAGCCAGCGCGGCCCGCCCCACGATGGCGCTCAGAACGGCGCATTGAGCCGGACCACCGTCAGATTGAGATAGCCGGCGAAGGTGACCCAGACCAGATAGGGCAGCAGCAACCATGCCGCCACTCGGTCATGGCGCCCGGCCGCCACCATCAGCCAGATGATCGACAGCCACAGGAGAACCACTTCGACCAAGGCCCAATCGGGCCGCTGGGCGCGGAAAAAAAGCAGGCTCCACAGCACATTGAGAAAGCCGTTGAGGCAGAACAGGCCGATCAGCCAGGCGCGCTTGTTGACGGGGGCATGCATCCAGCCGCGCAGCGCGGACCAGGCGGTCAAGGCGAAGATCAAGGTCCAGGCCGGGCCGAACAGCCAGTCCGGGGGCTGCCAGGAAGGTTTGGCGAGTTGCCGGTACCAGTCGCCGAGGTCGGTGACGGTGCCGCCGAGCAGGGCGACGAATATCGCCGCGGCGGCGGCCAGGGCAACGGGTTTGACAGCGCTCGCCCGGCCCGCGGTCATGGCGTGACCAAGCCGAAAAGATGTGCCAGATCCTTGAAGAAGATGCGCACGTGGGCCAGCGGTTTGGCGCGCACCAGCCGCTTGTGCATGTACGCCTGCCAAGTCAGGTGCTGCACATCCGGGTCCCGGCAGATGCTGACGAAGCGCTCGCGGCGCTTGTCGTTGGAATACCAGAAGCGCTGCAGCAAGCCGAGAATCCAGAACACTCTGCCGTGGGCTTTGAGGAAGCGCTTGCGGGCTTTGGCGAGTTCCCGCGCGTCGCCGCTGGCGAGAAAGGCGGCGACCGATTCCGCCGCGAGGCGACCGCCGAGCATGGCGTAGTAGATGCCCTCCCCGGAGGCCGGGGCGACCACGCCGGCGGCGTCGCCGGCGAGCACCACGTCCCTGCCGTTGTCCCATTTCGACAGCGGCCGCAGGGGAATGGGCGCGCCCTCCCGCCGCACGGTGCCGCTGTCGCCGAGCCCGGCTTCCTCGCGCAGGGTCGTGACCGCCGAGCGCAGCGAAAAGCCCTTGTTGGCGCTGCCGACGCCGACGCTCGTGGTTTTGCCGTGGGGGAACACCCAGGCGTAGAAATCGGGCGACAGGCGGCCTTCGTAATAGATGTCGCAGCGGTCCCCGGCGAAGCTCGCCTCCCGCGCGCCGTCCTTCCCCTGCCCAGCCGCGCCGCCACTGTTTTTTTCGGGTGATTTGATGATCTCGTGATAGGCGGCGACGTAGGGAATCGTCTTGGCCTCGGGGACGCTTTGCCGCGCGACTTCCGAGCGGGCACCGTCGGCGCCGACGACGCCGCGGGCGCGGATGCGCTCAAGTCCGCCGGTGTTGCGGCCGCGGCGGAACTCGACCACCGCGGTGCCGTCGGCATCGCGGTCGAGGCCGACGAAGCTGCCGGTCTCCCGCCGGGCGCCGGCGCCGGCCGCGCGCTGCCGCAGCCATTCGTCGAAGTCCTCGCGGTCCACCATGCCGACAAAGCCGCCATCGATCGGCATGTCCACCCGCCGGCGGCTCGGCGAGATGACCCGCGCCGATTTGACCCGCGCCACGATCAGGTTGTCGGGGATGTCGAATTCCTCGATGGCGATGGGCGGGATGGCGCCGCCGCAGGGCTTGATGCGCCCGCCGCGCTCGAGCAGGACGACCGACAAGCCCCGCCCGGCGAGTTCGTTGGCGGCGGTGGCGCCTGCGGGTCCGCCGCCAACGACCACGGCGTCCCAGGTTTCAGGCGTGCCGTCAATGGTGTTTTCCATAGTGTTATTGATGTTCTCTTGCGCATGCATGGCTGGTTTACCCCCCTTGCAATACTTCTTCGGCGAAAGCCAGTTGATGTTCCCGGTGTTGGGCGTCGTGCCGGCCGATCCGCAGGCCGAGGAACGCCGCGCTGACGAACAGCAGCGCCTGCATGGTGAAAACCGTCGCGAAGGCAAACACCGGCGAGCCGATCAGCAGCCGGCTCAAATCCACCACGGCGGTTCCCATGAATCCGCCGAGGCCGAAGGCGATGGCCTGGGACGCGCCCCAAAGCCCCATCCGCGTTCCTTCCCGGGCCTCGCGCCCGCGCCCGGCCATCGCCATCATCGAGCCGATGGCGCCAACCGCGAAGGCGCCGTTGGCGAATCCAAGCGCGAAAACCGAGGGGTTCAATGGCCAGGGCGGGCCGGAAACACTGGCCGCGGCCAGCACGGCGAGGGTTGCCGCCGAGGCGAAGCAGCCCGCGATCATCCAGAAGCGCAGCGAGCCGATCAGCCGGCCTGAAAAACGGCTGCCGAGCAGCGCCACCATCAGCATGCCAGCGAGCACCCCGGACGAGTGCACACCCGACAATTGCGTGGACTGCCCCGGCGTCATTCCGAACACGATTCCCGCGAAGGGTTCCAGAATCAAATCCTGGGCGCTGTATGCCAGCATCGACACGAATACGAAGATGGCGAAGCCACGCGCCGCCGGTTCCGCCCAGACCTGGGCCAGCGCCTCGCGGAAGCCGCCGCGGGATGGCGCCGGCCCGGGCTTGGCCGGCCCATTTTTGGCCAGCCCTGGTTTGGCAAGAGCCGCGAAGCCGCCATCAACCCCCTCGATCCGGTAAATCGCCAGCAGCGTCAAGGCGAACGCCGCCAGGCAGACGGTGGTTGTCACCGTGATCAGGCGCGCCGGGGAAAAAGGATCGAGGAAGTACCCGGCGCCCCCGGCGGTGACGGCGAATCCCAGGATCATCATCAACCACACCAGCGTCGCGGCCGCGGCGCGGCGGCGCACATCGACGAGCTTGGCGAGCAGCGCCAGCAGGGTGGTGCCGCTCGCGCCCACGCCGAGGCCGACCAGCACAAAGGCGACCACCGAAAAGACGATGCCGGCGGCCATGTTGCCCGCCATCCACGCGGTGGCCAGCGCCGCGGAAATGCCGCCGAGCGCCAGCACCGCCATGCCGCCGACAATCCACGGCGTGCGCCGCCCGCCGAGATCGGAACCGTGGCCGAAGCGCGGCCGGCTGATCTGCACGCCATAGTGCAGGCCCACCAGCAGGCCCGGCAACATCGCCGGCAGCGCGAGTTCGACCACCATCACGCGGTTGATCGTGGCGGTGGTGAGCACGACGATGGAACCGAGCGCGGTCTGCACTAGGCCGAGGCGGAAAATCCCCAGCCAGCCCAATCCGGTCGGCGCGCCATTGGAACTCATGGCCAGCCCGCCCCCGCCTGCATTGCGAAGGCGCTCGTCATCATGCCAAGCACATAAAGGCTGACGCCGGTGGCGTTGTACCAAGGCGCGAATCGGCGGGGATCCGTCAGCATCCTCGCCATGCACAGGCACTGCGCCAGCACCAGCGCGCCGACGATGCCGGCATGCAGCGGACTCCCCCAGGCCACCAGCAGGGCGGTCACCGCGCACTGCGGCAGCAGCATCATCAGGCAAGCCAGCTTCGCCGCCGCCGCCGCGCCAAGTTGCACCGGCAGCGAGCGCACGCCCATGCGGGTGTCGCCCTCGATCGCCTTGAAGTCGTTGAGCGTCATGATGCCGTGGGCGCCGACGCTGTACAGCAGGGCCAAGGCGATGATCCGCCCATCGGGCAGGCCACCGCCGATCAGCGCGGCGCCGGTGAACCAAGGCAAGCCTTCATAGCACAGGGCCACCGCGCTGTTGCCCCACCAGCCGTTCAGCTTGAGGCGGGCCGGCGGCGCGCTGTACGCCCAGGCGAGGACGAGGCCGAACACCGCGGCGAGGAAAATCCACAGCCCCAGCGCACTGGCGAACAGCAGCGACAGCAGCGTCCAGGCGATGGCGATGCGCAGCCCCCAGCGGTTGGGAACGCGACCCGAGGGAATGGGGCGTCCCGGTTCGTTGATGGCGTCGACATCGCGGTCGAACCAATCGTTGACCGCCTGGCTCGCGCCGCAGACGAGCGGGCCCGCCAGCAGCGCGCCGGCGGCGACGAGTTGCCAGCTTCCCCCGCCCGAACCCCAGGCCGACACGGCGCCGCAGGCGAAGGCCCACATGGGTGGAAACCAGGTCACCGGTTTCAGCAGCGCGATGACCGCGGCCGCGTCGGGGCGGGAGGGCAGGGCGAGCGCGGGCTGCTGCTTGATGGAATCCGGGTTCATGGAATGGGGCTTCATGGTCTGCGGTTCGCCCCGGCTCAGTTTTCCATTTCCGGGTCGCCGAGGCCGTAGCGCCGCAGCTTGACGTAGAGGCTTTGCCGGCTCAGCCCAAGCAGGGCGGCGGCCGAAGTGCGGTTTTCGCCGGTCATTTCCAGCGCCGCCTCGATGCAGTAGCGCTCGACCATGCTCGTCGTTTCCTGCACCAGGTCGCGCAGTGGCAGGCGCCCCACGAGTTCGGTCATCTGCTCGACCGGGCGCGACAGCCGCGGGGGCTTGCGCGCGGTGAAGTCAACGAGGCGCACGCCGGTGTCGCGGATGATGAAGCCGAAGCTCGGCTCATCCTCGCCCATCAATACTTGGGTGGCCGAGATTTCGATATCGACGCTGGCGCCGTATTCGCTTTGGAGGGTGGTGGCGAACAGCCGCACCGAGCCGTGCTCGCGCAAATTCGCGATCAGCACATTGAGATCGACGCCGGAGCGGCCGAACCAGCGGTCAAGGGATTCGCCAAGCACCCGGCCCTTTGATCCAGACTGGGTCATCTCGACGAAGGCGCGGTTCGAGGCCAGAATCCTGCCGTCGGCGCCGGTCACCACGAAGCCGTCTGGCGCGCTCTCCATCAATTCGATCAGTTTGGCGCGCATTTGATCCGCGCCTTGCTGCCCGCCGCTCTCCCGCGACGGGGTGGAGCGGACGAGAAACAGCGAGCCGTCGTCCTGGCTGAACATCGACGCGGCGAATTCGCATTCTTCGGACTGCCCCGACAGCCTCGCCCTCGCCAGCAGCTTTCTTCCCGAGGCCCGCACATCGACGAGCAGATTCTCCACCGCGCCGACCGCCCCCGCGGCGAACAGATCGAGAAACTTCTGGCCGACGATTTCGCGCTTGTCCTTGCCGAGCAGCCGCTCGCTCGCCGGATTGGCTTCGACGACCTGCAAGCTGGTGGCATCGACGATCAGCACGGCCTCGGACGAAACCTGGAAGAGCAGCCGGTAGCGCGCCTCGAGATGGCGAATCTGCAAATGGTACTTTTCCATCGACCGTTGGGATTGCAGCAGCCGCTGCTGCAATTCGGCCATGGGCGAGACATTGCGGCCCACGGCGAGAATCTTCCCGCTGTCGCCGATCGGCATCGTCGCATACAGGATGGGAAGATCGGCGCCGCCGGCAGAGGGATGGTTGACCTGCCGCCATTTCGCCGCGGGCAGGCTCGCTTCTTTCAGCAGCGTCTCCACCTTGGGGCGGCTTTCCACGGTGACCGTGTCCACCCAGGGCTTGCCGATCCACTCGCGGTGCTCGTCCCGGGCGATGCCCTCGTCGCCGAGGGACAGGTCGCGGATCATTCCCCCGGCATCGACAACGAGGGCGATGTCGGTGGCCGCGCTGATCAGCGACGCCGCGCTCTCGGCGCCAAGATTGCCGAAGGATTCCGCGGGGGTGTTGCCAATAAACTGTTTCATGTGCGCAGCATCCACCTGTGTATAAGATGTCCAGGGAAGCTCTGATTAATCGGAGCTTCCCCGCGGTACACGGATGTACCGCCGAATTCGATGGCGCAAGCCATTGAATTCGCGAGCAAAACAAAACCACGCTTTTGTTTTGCGACAATGAAAAATTCCATCGATGGAATTTTTCAAAGCATGACTAGACCAGCTGCAGCAGCGACTCCGCCTGGTCCACCGCTTGCCGGGCGTCAACCGCGGTCGCGTCGGCCCCCACTTGTTTCGCCAGCCCGGGCTGTTGCACGAAGAGCGGGCCGCCGACCATCACCCCCACCGAGCGGTTGCTCGAGTTCCGCCTGACATCGCGGATCAGCGAGCCCAGCCCGGCGAGACTGACCTCGCCGCCCACCGAAATGCCGACCAGGGCGAACCATTCGTCGCGAACCAGGTTGATCAGTTCGCTGTCTTCCAGCAAGGGCCAGCCCCGCACCTCCCATTCGGCGCGGCGGAAGAACTCGGACATCAGCGTCAGGCCGAAGGTATGCTGCTCGCCGGGAATCGGCAGCAGCAGCGCCCGCCGGCGCTTGTCCCGCGTCCTTTGTTCCACCGCCTCGTCCGATTCGCCCGAATCACCCGGGCTTTGGAAATCCTGAAACTCGGCGCTGAAATCCCACACGAACTGCTGCAGGCGGCCGGTGCCGAGGGTGACATCGACAAAATCGCGGATGTCCCGCTCCCACAGGTGGCCGAGATAACAGGCGGCCGGGCCGAACAGGCCGAGATAGATCTCTTCAAGCGACGCGCCGTCCCGGCGCAGCGCCGACAAATAGCCGGTGGCTTCGGCGGTGTCGTCGGCGAGCAGCAATTCGGTGAATTCGCGCACCTGTTCCAGTTGCGCCATTCGCGCCGTTTCAGCCGCTTCCGCATTGGTGTTCGCGGCGGGGGACCGGGGCGTCCGGCTTGGCTTCGCGCCACGGCAGGAAAGCACCAGCCGCGGAATGATCTCCGTCTCCAGGGTATTGCGCATGCGCTCGCCGCGTTTACGCTCTGGCAGGCCCGTCATTTCGTGTCCACCTCGAAAGATTTCAGCATACGCCGGAGAATCGCATTGTCAAGTATCGATTGACGTCCAGTTTTGTTGACAGATGGATTCAACCCATCTAAGGTGAATCCTGAAAGTGGAATTCGCGATCCGCGCGCACCGTGAGAGAGCGCAAGACAGCAGCAAGACAACAGCAAGACAACAGCAAGACAGCAACAAGACAGCAACAAGAGTAAGCGAAATGCCCGGGTCCGAAAGTCTGGCGAGTCGTCGGCACAAGCTGTACACCGAAGAGGAACTGCGGCGGCGGGACAACTCGCCGTGGACCTTGGTGCAGGGTGTGCTGGCCATTTTCCAGTTTGTGGTGTTCCTGGTCAGCGCCGCGCTGATCGCCCGCTATCTGGCGACTGGCGAGGGCTTGGCGCTGGCCACCGCCTCGGTCGCGGTGAAGACGCTCGTGCTCTACGCGATCATGATCACCGGCTCGATCTGGGAAAAGGAAGTGTTCGGCTGCTACCTGTTCGCGCCCGCGTTCTTCTGGGAAGATGTCGTCAGCATGTTCGTCATCGCCCTGCACAGCGCATATCTCGTGGCCTACCTGTCCAGCTCGGCCGATGTTTCCACCCAGTTGCTGCTCGCCTGCGCGGCCTATGCCGCCTATGTGCTCAACGCGGCGCAATTCATCCTCAAGTTCCGCGCCGCCCGCCGCCAGATCGACGGCGGCCCTTCCCCATCCCGGGCCGCATTGGCGGGGGAGGCCCCGTGAGCGATCAAGCCAACCAAGTCGGGAGCATGGCGGGAAACGCCGCCTGCGGCGACGATCTGATTCTGCGCGAGCGCGGCCAGCGCGAAGTCTTCTGTGGGCTGACCGGAATCGTCTGGCTGCACCGCAAATTGCAGGACGCCTTTTTCCTCGTGGTGGGCTCGCGGACCTGCGCCCACCTGATCCAGTCGGCGGCGGGGGTGATGATCTTCGCCGAGCCCCGCTTCGCCACCGCGATTCTGCAGGAGCGCGACCTCGCCGGCATGGCCGATTGCAACGAGGAACTCGACCGCGTCGTCAACGAATTGCTCGAACGGCGGCCCGACATCACCACGCTGTTTCTCGTCGGCTCGTGTCCGTCGGAAGTGATCAAGCTCGATCTCGCCAACGCGGCCCAGCGGCTGTCGCTGACCCACCAGGGCAGGGTGCGCATCCTCAATTACTCCGGCAGCGGCATTGAAACGACCTTCACCCAAGGCGAGGACAATTGCCTGCGGGCCTTGATACCAGAGTTGCCCACCCAGGCCGATTCGCCGAAGTCGCTGCTGGTGGCGGGAACGCTGGCGGATGTGGTCGAGGACCAGTTCGCGCGCCTGTTCAGCGAGATGGGCATCGGGCCGGTGCATTTTCTGCCGCCGCGCCGGGCAACCGAACTGCCCCCGGTTGGCAAGGGCACGAAACTGCTGTTGGCGCAGCCCTTTCTGGGCGAGACCGCCCGGGCGCTGATCGCCCGCGGCGCCGATTTGCTCGAGGCGCCGTACCCCTTTGGCGTCGAGGGCACGCTGGGCTGGCTTCGCGCCGCCGCCCAAGCCTTCGCGGTGCCCGAAACCCGCTTCGACACCGTAACTTCGATGCCAGCCGCCCGGGCCCAGCGGGCTTTGGCGCGCTATGCTGAACAACTCGCCGGCAAGCGCGTCAGCTTCCTGCCCGATTCGCAACTAGAAATCCCGCTGGCCCGCTTTCTCGAACGCGAATGCGGCATGCGTCCGGTGGAAGTCGGCACCCCGTTTCTGGACCGCAAACTGCTCGCCGCCGAACTCGGATTGCTCACCGGCGAGGCGCGGCTGTCGGAAGGGCAGCATGTGGAGAACCAGCTCGACCGCCTGCGGCGCGAGCGGCCCGATCTGACCGTGTGCGGCCTCGGCCTCGCCAATCCACTCGAGGCCGAGGGCATGGCGACCAAATGGTCGATCGAGTTGGTGTTCACACCGATCCACGGATTCGAACAGGCCGCCGATCTCGCGGAATTGTTCGCCCGCCCCCTCGCCCGCCGCGAAAGCCTGAGGTTCGGCACATGCAATTGACGCTGTGGACATACGAGGGCCCGCCCCATGTCGGCGCGATGCGGATCGCCACTTCCATGGAGGGCGTCCATTGCGTGCTCCACGCGCCACAGGGCGACACCTACGCCGATTTGCTGTTCACGATGATCGAGCGGCGCAAGAAAAGACCGCCGGTAACCTGGACCACCTTCCAAGCCCGGGACCTCGGGGGCGACACCGCCGGCCTGTTGATGAACAGCGTGCGCGAAGCCTACGAGCGCTTTCAGCCCCGAGCCCTGCTCGTGGGCGAATCCTGCACCGCCGAACTGATCCAGGACCAGCCCGGCAGCCTCGCCACGGGAATGGGCCTGCCGGTTCCCGTGGTGCCGCTGGAGCTGCCCGCCTACTCGAAGAAAGAAAACTGGGGCGCCAGCGAGACCTTCTATTACCTGGCGCGGTCGCTGCTCGCGGCCCAGGCGCCGAACCGGACAAACGCGGCGGACAATGCGGCGAATGGAGAAAGCGCCGCGGCGAATGGAAAGAACGCAAAGTCCACCCCCGGCCGGGTGAAACCGCTGGCCAATCTGCTGGGCCCGGCGGCGATGGGTTTCCGTTGCCGCGACAATGTTGCAGAGATTCGCGGCCTGCTGCGGAGCGTTGGCGTCAAGGTCAACGTGGTTGCTCCCGAAGGCGCGACACCCGAGGACATCGCGCGCATCCCGCAAGCCGATTTCAATGTCTGCCTCTACCCGGAAATCGCCAAGACCACTTGTGCCTGGCTCGAGCGGACTTTCGGCCAGCCCTACACGAAAACGGTGCCGATCGGGGTTGGCGCCACCCGGGATTTTCTGGCCGAGGTGGGCCAGATCACTGGTCTGGACATTCCCGCCGAAATGCTTGGCGAGGACCGGTCGCGGCTGCCCTGGTATTCGCGCTCGGTGGACTCCAACTACCTCACCGGCAAGCGCGTCTTCATCTTCGGCGATGGCGCCCACGCCCTGGCGGCGGCGCGGATCGCCGCCGAGGAGTTCGGCTTCGCCGTGGTGGGCCTGGGCAGCTACAGCCGCGAATTCGCCCGGCAGATCCGCGCCGAGGCGGAAAAGCTCGGCATCGCGGCCTTGATCACCGACGACTATCTCGAGGTCGAGAAAGCCATCGCCAAAGCCGAGCCGGAACTCGTGCTCGGCACCCAGATGGAGCGGCATATCGCCAAGCGGCTCGGCTTGGCCTGCGCGGTGATCTCGGCGCCCTTTCATGTCCAGGACGTTCCCGCCCAGTACTCGCCAACGATGGGTTTCGAAGGCGCCAATGTCATTTTCGACACTTGGGTCCACCCCTTGATGATGGGTCTCGAGGAGCACCTGCTCGGCATGTTCCGCGACGACTTCGAGTTTCACGACGAGGCCGCCCCCTCGCACCTCGGCGGCGCCCCCGAGCCGCGGCCCGCCGCCGCCAAGCCGGAAGCGCGGGCGCCCGCGGCGGGCACGCCAAGCACAACAGCCGCAACGGACAACGGCAGCGCCCCGGCCTGGGCCGAGGACGCGGAGCGGGAACTGCGCAAGATTCCGTTCTTCGCGCGCGGCAAGGCCCGCCGCAACACCGAACGTTTCGCCGCGGATTCCGGGCTGGCGACCATCACCGTGGAGACACTCTACGATGCCAAAGCGCACTTCGGCCGCTGACGCCACCCCGGTGCGGGTGGTCATCATCACCCTGGACAACCACCTGTCCAGCGCCACCGAGCGCGCCACGGCGCTGCTGCGGCGGGAATTGCCGGGGCTGTCGGTCCGCCTCCACGCCGCCGCCGAATGGGATGGGAACGACGAAAACGGAGAATCGGAAAAGCTCCAGCGCTGCCGCCAAGACATCGCCGGTGCCAACATCATCATCGCCAACCTGCTGGTGATGGAAGATCACATCAAGCCGATTATCGGCGAACTCGAAGCGCGCCGGGGCGAGTGCGACGCGGTTTTCGCCGGCATGTCGGCGGGCGAGGTGATCCGGCTCACCACCATGGGCCAGTTCCGCATGGGCGAGAAACAGTCCGGCGCGATCAGCCTGCTCAAGCGGCTGCGCGGGGCCAAACGCAGCGACGGCCAGCACCGCAGTTCCGGCGCCAAGCAGATGGCCATGCTGCGCCGCCTGCCGCGCATCCTGCGCTTCATTCCCGGCACCGCCCAGGACGTGCGGGCCTACTTCCTGTGTTTGCAGTACTGGCTGGCAAGTTCCGAGGACAACATCGGCAACCTGATCCGCCTGCTCGTCAACCGCTACGCCGGCGGCGAGCGGGCCGGACTGCGCGGCACGCTCAAGGTGGCGCCGCCGGTCGAATATCCCGACACCGGCCTCTACCACCCGCGGATGAAACAGCGGATCGCCGACCGGCTCGGCGCCCTGCCCGAAGCGGGCGCGAAGCGGCGCGGCGCAGTCGGCCTGCTGGTCATGCGCTCCTATGTGCTTGCCGGCAACAGCGCGCACTACGACAGCGTCATCGCCGAGCTCGAACAGCGCGGGCTGCGGGTGATTCCGGCATTCGCCAGCGGACTCGACATGCGTCCGGCGGTGGAGAAGTACTTCATGAAGGACGGCGCGGCGGCGGTCGACGCCGTGGTCTCGCTGACTGGCTTCTCCCTCGTCGGCGGGCCGGCCTACAACGACGCCAAGGCCGCGGAGGAGTTTCTCGCCAAGCTCGATGTGCCTTATGTCGCCGCTCAGGCCATCGAGTTCCAGAGCCTTGAGCAGTGGCAGGAATCCGAGCGCGGCCTGCTGCCAGTCGAGTCGACGATGATGGTGGCGATCCCGGAACTCGACGGCGCCACCGGCTCCTGCGTGTTCGGCGGCCGCTCCTCGGCGGTGCGCGACGGCCGGCAGTCCCGCGACATGCGCGCGCACCCGGAACGGGTGGCCACCCTCGCCGCCCGCGTCGAGCGCCTCGTCGCGCTGCGGCGCGCGCCGAAAAGCGAGCGCCGGCTCGCCGTGGTGCTGTTCAATTTCCCGCCCAATTCGGGCAACACTGGAACCGCCGCCTACCTCTCGGTGTTCCGCTCGCTGTTCAACACCCTGCGGGCCCTGCGCGACGAAGGCTACACCGTCGAGGTGCCGGAATCGGTGGAGGCGCTCAAGGCGCGCATCCTGCAAGGCAACGCGGCGGACAGCGGCGCCGCGGCCAACATCCACGCGCGCATTCCGGTCGACGACCATGTGCGCGGCGAGCGATGGCTGGAGGAAATCGAATCGCAGTGGGGTCCCGCGCCGGGCCGGGAACAGACTGATGGCCGCGACATCTTCGTGCTCGGGGCGCGCTTCGGCAACATCCTCGTTGGCATTCAGCCCGCCTTCGGCTACGAAGGCGATCCCATGCGCCTGCTGTTCGAGCGCGGTTTCGCGCCCACCCACGCCTTCGCGGCGTTCTACCGCTACCTGCGGGAGGACTACGGCGCCCACGCGGTATTGCATTTCGGCATGCACGGCGCGCTCGAATTCATGCCCGGCAAGCAGGTTGGCCTGTCTGGGCAGTGCTGGCCCGACCGCTTGATCGGCTCGCTGCCGAATTTCTACCTCTACGCGGCCAACAACCCGTCCGAGGGAACCATCGCCAAGCGGCGCTCGGCGGCGGTGCTGATCAGCTATCTCACGCCGCCGGTCACCGATGCCGGACTGTACCGGGACCTGATCGACCTCAAATCCTCACTCGACCGCTGGCGCGGGCTCGACCCGGACACCTCGGCGGGCGAGCGCGGGGAACTCGCCGAACTGATCCGCGCCCAGGCCGAGCAGTTGGAGCTTGAGGCCGCCGCGGGCGACTGGTCGGCGGAAAACCGCGAGCGGCAAGTGCGGCGGCTGACCCTCGCCATCCAGGAAATCGAGGAGACACTGGTGCCCGAGGGTCTGCATGTGATCGGCGAGCCTGGTAGCGAAAGCGCCCGGGTCAAGCTGCTGCTCGCGGCCGCGGCCGCGGCGGAGACCCCGCTCGACCAGGCCGGCGCCGAAACACTGATTCGCGGCGGCGGCGCGGCGGCGGCGCTCGCCGCCGCAGGCGTGCCGGCGAGCCGGGAGAACCGCGAAGCCATGGACAAGCTCGCGGACATCGCCGCCCTGCTCGGGGAAGATCACGAGCTGCCCGCGCTGATGCGCGCCCTAGACGGCGGCTTCACCCGGCCAGTCGCCGGGGGGGACCTGCTGCGCAACCCGGACATCCTGCCCACCGGGCGCAATCTGCATGGCTTCGATCCATATCGGATTCCCAGCAAATTCGCCGTCCGCGACGGCGCCCGCCAAGCCGCCCTGCTGCTCGAAAGGCACCGCCGCGATGGCAAGGCGCTGCCGGAAACCATCGCCATGGTGCTGTGGGGCACCGACAATCTGAAAACCGAGGGCGCGCCGCTTGGCCAGGTGCTCGCCCTGATGGGCGCGAAACCGCGTTTCGACTCTTTTGGCCGCCTGTGCGGGGTGGACTTGATTCCAACCCATGAGCTCGGTCGCCCCCGCATCGATGTGGTGATCACGACTTCGGGCATTTTCCGCGATCTGATGCCATTGCAAATGCGCATGCTCGCCGAAGCCGCCTACCAGGCCGCCAGCGCCGACGAGGCGGTTGAGGAGAATTTCATCCGCAAGCACGCCCTGGCGTATCAGCGGGAAACCGGCGCCGATCTCGAAACCGCCTCGCTGCGGGTGTTCAGCAACGCCGACGGCGCCTATGGCGCCAACGTCAACCAGATGGTCGACGGCGGCTGCTTCGACGACGAGGACGAACTCGCGGACACCTTCATGCGCCGCAAGAGTTTCGCCTATGGCCGCTCGGGCAAGCCGGTGCAGCAGGCGGCGTTGATGGAGAATGCGCTCTCCGGTGTCGAGTTGACTTTTCAGAATCTTGAATCGGTCGAATTGGGTGTGACCACTATCGACCACTATTTCGACACCCTCGGCGGCATCACCCGCTCGGTGCGCCGGGCCAGGGGCGGCGAGGTCCCCGTTTACATCGGCGACCAGACCCGGGGCCGGGAGAAAGTGCGCACGCTGAACGAACAAATCGCCCTGGAAACGCGCACCCGGGCGCTCAATCCCAAGTGGTACGAAAGCATGCTCGAGCACGGCTACGAGGGCGTCAGCCAGATCGAAACCCATGTCGGCAACACCATGGGCTGGTCGGCGACCACCGGCCAGGTGGCCAACTGGGTGTACAAGCAACTGGCCGAAACCTACGTGCTCGATGCGGAGATGCGCGAGCGCCTGGCGCGGTTGAACCCGATGGCGTCGGCGAAAATGGCCAACCGGTTGATCGAGGCGCAGGAGCGGCAGTACTGGTCGGCGGATGAGGAAACCCTTCAGGCCCTGCACGAGGCAGGCAATGCATTGGAAGACCGGCTCGAGGGAGTCGGCGGAGAAGCTGCGGCATGAGCATGACAAACGGCAACCGTATCCCGCTTTCGCCTGTTGGCCACGCGGGTGGCCCCAGCGCCCGGGTAAAGCCGGATGGCGAAGGCAGTGTGCAGGTCCACCAGGATCCGCAAGTCAACATCGATTCGGCGAAGGTCTTCGCCGTCTACGGCAAGGGTGGCATCGGCAAAAGCACGACTTCGTCCAACTTGTCGGTGGCCTTTTCCAAACTCGGCAAACGGGTGCTGCAAATTGGCTGCGATCCCAAGCACGATTCCACCTTCACCCTGACCAAGCAACTCGTTCCCACGGTGATCGACGTGCTCGAATCGGTGGATTTCCACGGTGAGGAGCTGACCCCGGAAGATTTCGTCTACGAAGGCTACAACGGCGTGATGTGCGTCGAGGCGGGGGGGCCGCCGGCGGGAACCGGCTGCGGCGGCTATGTCGTCGGCCAGACCGTGAAATTGCTCAAGGAGCATCACCTGCTCGAAGACACCGACGTGGTCATCTTCGATGTCCTCGGCGATGTGGTGTGCGGCGGCTTCGCCGCGCCATTGCAGCATGCCCAGCGGGCGCTGATCGTAACCGCCAACGATTTCGACTCGATCTTCGCGATGAACCGGATCGTCGCCGCGATCCAAGCGAAGTCGAAGAATTACCAGGTCCGGGTTGGCGGGGTCATCGCCAACCGCAGCGCCGCCTGCGACCAGATCGATGGCTTCAACAACCGCATCGGGCTTGACCGGGTGGCGCATTTTCCCGATCTCGACGTCATCCGCCGCAGCCGTTTGAAGAAGTCGACGCTGTTCGAGATGGAGCCCTCGCCGGAACTCGGCGCCGTGCAGGAAGAGTACATGCGCCTCGCGCAGGCGCTGTGGGATGGCGTGGAGCCACAATACGCGGCGCCGATGAAGGATCGGGAAATATTCGATTTTCTGGGGTTTGATTGATGCCCACGACAGTCTGGCTGAAGCGCCGGGGCCAGTTGCAGACGTATTTCGACCGCACCGCCGCGGCGGCCTGGGAGCGGCTCACCTCCGACGCCCCGGTCGGCCGCATCCGGCAGACTGTGCGCGCCGGCCGCGACCGCATGCGCGAGACGCTGCTGGACTGGCTGCCGGAGGACCTGCGCGGGGCGCGCCTGCTCGATGCCGGCTGCGGCACCGGGGCGCTGGCGGTTGCCGCGGCGCGCCGCGGCGCGCAGGTTCTCGCCATCGACCTGTCGCCGACCCTGGTGAATCTGGCGCGGGAGCGGGCGCCGGGCGATCTCGGCCCCGGCGCCATCGATTTCCGCACCGGCGACATGCTCGACCTGCTGGGGAGGGATGTGGAAAGCGTCGATTATGTCGTCGCCATGGATTCGCTGATCCATTACCCGGCCCGGGAAGTGGCGGCGACGCTGGGCGCGCTCGCCGGGCGAACGCGGCGGGCGATGTTGTTCACTTTCGCGCCGGGCACCCCCGCATTGCGCTTGATGCACGGCATTGGCCGGCTGTTTCCATCGAGCCAGCGCGCCCCGGCGATCGAACCGGTCGCCGAGGCGGAATTGCGGCGCCTGCTCGGCGGCGCAGACGGCCTGCAAGACTGGCGGGTCGGGCGCGGCAGCCGGATCGCCAGCGGTTTCTATACCTCCCAGGCGCTTGAGGTCGTCCGCGGATGAGCAGGTTCAGCGCGGCTCTGGTGGCATACTGGTCCCGGACGGGAACCCGTTTTCTGCCATTCGCCGACGCGGCCAGCACTGAATTGCCGCTGCCGCGGCTGCTGCGCCTGGCGCTGTTCCAAGTCTCGGTGGGCATGGCGGTGGTGCTGCTCAACGGCACACTCAACCGGGTCATGATCGTCGAGCTCGGGATCGGCGCCGCCATGGTCGCCGCGATGGTTTCCCTGCCTTTGCTGTTCGCGCCGCTGCGGATTTTGGTCGGGCACCGTTCCGACACCCACCGCTCGCATCTGGGCTGGAGGCGGGTGCCCTATATCTGGATGGGCACGCTGCTCCAGTTCGGCGGCTTGGCGATCATGCCCTTCGCGCTCATTGTCCTGTCGGGCGACGCCACCGGCCCGGAGTGGGTCGGCCGCGCCGCCGCGGCCCTGGCCTTCCTGCTCACCGGCGTTGGCCTGCACACCACCCAGACCGCCGGGCTCGCCCTGGCGACGGATCTCGCCCCCCGGCCGTCCCGCCCGCGGGTGGTGGCCCTGCTCTATGTGATGCTGCTGCTGGGCATGGTGGCCGCCGCCGCCGGTTTCGGCGCCCTGCTCAGCGATTTCAGCCAGATTCGCCTGATCCAGGTGATCCAGGGCTGCGCCCTGGCCACCCTGCTGCTGAACGCCATCGCGCTGTGGAAGCAGGAGGCCCGGGACCCGCGCCAGACCCGCCACTGCCGCGAGCGGATTCCATTCATCGACGCTTGGCGGGAGTTTGCCGCCGGCAGCCGGTCGAAACGCTTTCTCATCGCCCTTGGCCTCGGCACCGCGGCATTCAGCATGCAGGACATCCTGCTTGAGCCCTATGGCGGCCAGGTGCTCCAGCTCAGCGTTGGCGCCACCACCGCGCTCACCGGCCTCGCCGCCGGCGGGACGCTCGCCGCCTGCGCCTTGGCGGCGCGCAGGCTCGAACTCGGCGGCAATCCACTGCGGCTGGCGGCGCTGGGCGCGGTGACCGGCGTGTTCGCCTTCGCGGCGGTGATTTTTTCCGCCCCGCTGAACTCGGCCGCGCTGTTCCGCCTTGGCGCCATGCTGATCGGATTCGGCGGCGGCCTGTTCGCGGTGGGCACCCTGGTCGCCGCCATGGGAATGGATGTCCAGGGCCGCTTTGGCATGGCATTGGGCGCCTGGGGCGCGGTTCAGGCCGCGGCGGCGGGTGGCGGCATCGCCCTCGGCGGCGCCATCCGCGATTTGGTCGCGGGCTTGGCGGCGGGCGGCGCGCTGGGCAGCGCCATGGACCAGCCCGCCATCGGCTACACCGTGGTGTATCACCTGGAAATCGCATTGCTGTTCGCCGCCCTGGCCGTGCTGGGCCCATTGGTCAACATGCTGGGCGGCGAACCGGAAAGAATCCCCGATCGGTTCGGCCGCGCCGAACCGAAAACAATGACCAAGCGCTTCGGCCTCGCCGAACTGCCGGGTTGAGCGTTCACGAACAGAAACAGGAGGACTGAGGATGGAAATCGGCGCCATAACCGAATACATCGATGTCGCGCAGGTCGTGCTGTACGCATTCTGGATATTTTTCGCCGGCTTGATCTTCTACCTGCGGCAGGAGGACAAGCGCGAAGGCTATCCACTCGAACCCGACCCCGCGGTGCCTTCGGATCAGTACAAGACGCGGATGGAGGGTTTTCCGCCGCTGCCCAAAGCCAAGGAGTTCCGGCTCGCCGACGGCAGCACCCGGCTGGCGCCGCGGGACAACCGCGACCCGGAAGTCAAAGCGGCGCCGGCGGAGCCCTGGCCCGGCGCCCCGCTCGTGCCCACGGGCAATCCGATGCTCGATGGCGTGGGCCCGGCAGCCTACGCGCAGCGCCCCGACCACCCCGAGTGGACGATGCACGGAGAGCCGAGGCTGGCGCCGATCCGCGTGGCCGGCGGCTACTCAGTCGCTTCCCAGGACCCGGATCCGCGGGGAATGCCCGTTATCGGCGGCGATGGCAAGCGTGGCGGCACCATCGCCGACATCTGGATCGACCGCTCGGAAACCCAGATCCGCTATTTTGAAGTGGCTGTTCCCGGTCGGGAAGGCGCCGGGGAGCGGCGGGTGCTGCTGCCGATCGGATTCAGCCGCATCGACGGCTTCCGCGGCGAGGTGCGGGTGAAATCGATTCTTTCCGACCAGTTCGCCGATGTGCCCGCCACGCAAAACCCGGATCAGGTGACCCAGCTCGAGGAAGACCGGATCGCGGCCTATTACGGCGGCGGCACGCTGTATGCCCACGCCACCCGGCAGGAACCCCTGCTGTGAGCGAGCACGAATACGAGCCCGTCCCGGGCCTGCCGGAGGAATTGCCGGAGGGCGAGGTCATCCTCTGGCAGGGGGCGCCCGACTGGCGGGCGCTCGCCCGCCGCGCGTTCCACTTGCGGATTCTGGCGCTGTATTTCGCGGCCTTGCTCGCCTTCCAGTTCGGCGCCGCGCTGTGGACCGGCGCCGGGGTTGCCGCCGCCGATGCCGCGCGGTCCGCCGCGGCGATGCTCGCGCTGGGCCTTTGCGCCGGCGGGCTGTTCGTCCTGTTCGCCTGGCTGATCGCCCGCACCACCCTCTACACGATCACCAGCAAGCGCTTGGTGATGCGCTTCGGAATCGCGCTGCCGATGAGCGTCAATCTGCCTTTTGGCCATATCCAAGCCGCGGCGGTCAAATCCTGGCGGGATGGATATGGCGACATACCGGTGACACTCGACCACAGCCACCGCGCATCGTATATCGTCATGTGGCCGCATACGCGCCCGTGGAAGTTCCGCCGCCCCGAGCCGATGCTGCGCGGCATCGCCAACGCCAAAGCGGTCGCCGAATTGCTCGCCGACGCGGCCAATGGCGCCGCGGCCGCGCCGGTTGGCGATGTGGGTGGCGGGCCCGCGGCGCGGGGGTATTCGCGGGCCCGCGCCGCCGCTTTGCGGGAGGCCGGGGCGACATGAGCGATCATTTTTCCGACCAGCCGTTTCCCCGCCTGGCGCTGATCGGCGCCGCGGCGCTGATCGCTTTCACCCTGCTTGCGGCCGCCGGGTCCCGATTGACCGCCATCGGCGCCACCGAACTGCCAGCCGCCGAGCCGGTGTCGAGCGTCGATTTGCGCTTCGCCGATCTGCCAGACGGTTCGGTGCGCGTCACCGCCGCCGACGGGCGCGTGGTTGAAGTGCTGGCGCCGGGGAGCGGCGGTTTCGTCCGCGGCGTGCTCCGCGGCCTGAACCGGGACCGGAAGCTTCGCGGCATCGGCCCTGAAGAACCCTACCGGCTGACCCGGTGGCGGGACGGGCGGCTCTCGCTGAGCGATTCCGCAACCGCCGCCCGCATCGACCTGGAACCGTTTGGACCCGACAATTTCGAGGCCTTTGCCGCCATGCTGCGATCGGAGCCGCGCCAAAATTGATCGACTATCTTGTCAGCGGCGGCTTTGCCGTGTTCCTGTGGTGGTTCAGCACCGGCTTGGTGCTGTACCTGATCGGCCTGCCAAGCCATACTTTTCCGCGCAGCCTCGCGGTGGCCACCGGGCTGCTGCCGCTGGCCCTGGCGGGCCTCGTCTGGAGCGCCGGGCGCGAGACCGTGTTCGCCGCCTACCTGAGTTTCGCCTGCGGGATGACGATCTACGCCTGGCAGGAACTGAGCTACTACCTTGGCTTTATCACCGGCCCGCGCAAGGTCGCCTGCGAACCGGGCTGCCGCGGCTGGCGCCACTTCGGCCACGCCATCGAGGCCAATCTTTACCACGAGATCGCGACCATCGCCGGCGGTGTCGTCGTGCTGCTGCTTTGCTGGGACTCGCCCAACCGGGTGGGCATGTGGACCTATCTGGTGCTTTGGGCCATGCAACTCAGCGCGAAACTGAACGTGTTTCTCGGGGTCAGGAATCTGAGCGAGGAGTTTCTGCCCGCCCATATGCAACACCTGCGGGTTTTTCTCAACAAAAGGCCGATGAATCTGCTGTTTCCTTTTTCCATCGTCATCGGGACGGCGCTGGCGGTGTGGCTGGGGCAATCGGCGCTGGCCGCCGAGTCCGGCGGTTTCGCCGCGACTGGCTGGGCCTTGCTGACCTGCCTCGTGGCGCTCGCCGTGCTTGAGCATTGGATGTTGATTTTGCCCTTGTCGGCCTCGGCCCCGTGGCAATGGTGGCTCGACCGCCGCCGCGGCCCGGCACTTGCAGTTGACAGCGGGGGCGCAGTTGACAGCGGGGGCGGCATCGCCGAAAGCGCCTGCCTGGTGCGCGGTCGGGAGCATTGAGCATGCGGCCGGAATTTCCTTTCTCGGCCATCGTCGGCCAGGAAGAAATGAAGCTCGCCCTGATTTGCGCGGCCATCGATCCCGGCCTCGGCGGCGTGCTCATTTTTGGTCATCGCGGAACCGGCAAGTCAACTGTCGTGCGGGCCATTTCAGCCCTGCTGCCGCGCATTCGAACCGTCGATGGCTGCCCCTACAACTGCGACCCGCAAGCGCCATTCAAGCACTGCGGCGCCTGCGGCGAGGGTGGAAAAGCCAACGGCAAAGTTTTGCTGAAGAGCCGTCTGCGGCCCGTGCCGGTGGTCGATTTGCCACTGGGGGCGACCGAAGACCGCATCGTCGGCGCGCTCGACCTCGAACGCGCGCTGACCGCCGGGGAAAAATCCTTCGAGCCGGGCCTGCTGGCCCGGGCGAACCGCGGCTTTCTCTATATCGACGAGGTGAATCTGCTGGAGGACCACCTGGTGGATCTGTTGCTCGATGTCGCGGCCTCGGGCGAGAACATCGTCGAGCGCGAAGGCTTGAGCGTGCGCCACCCGGCCCGTTTCGTGCTGATTGGCAGCGGCAACCCGGAGGAGGGCGAGCTGCGCCCGCAGTTGCTCGACCGCTACGGCCTCTCGGTCGAAGTCGTTACGCCGCGGGATATCGAAACGCGGGTGGAAGTCGTTGCCCGGCGGGACGCCTATGAGCGGGACCCGGCCGGCTTCGTCACGGGTTGGAAAAGCCGCGAATCGCGGCTGCGCGGCAAAATCAAGCGGGCCCGGGAGCGCTTGGCGGATGTCGCCGTGCCCAAGGCATCGCTGCGGCGAACCACTGAACTCTGCCTCAAACTCGGCTGCGACGGCCTGCGGGGCGAGTTGACCGTAATGCGCGCGGCGCGGGCGCTGGCGAGTTTCGAGAACGAAGCGGAAGTCGATGACAACCACCTCGCCCGGGTGGCGGCGCCCGCCTTGCGCCACCGCCTGCGGCGCAATCCACTCGATGAGACCGGCTCCGGCACCCGGGTCGCCCGGGCGGTGGAGGAATTGTTTGCCGAATGAGCGCGCCCGCCACCCAAGCCGACCTTGGCCGCTGGAAGCTGCCGGCGCTGGCCTGCGCCCTGTTCGCCGTGGATCCCGCCGGTTTGCAAGGCGTGGCGCTGCGCGCGGGGCCGGGGCCGGTGCGGGACTGCTGGCTCCGGCAGTTGCGCGGATTGCTGCCCGCCGGCACCCCCTGGCGGCGCATGCCCGCGCACATCCGGGACGACCGCTTGCTCGGCGGGTTGGACTTGTCCGCCACCTTGCGCGCTGGCCGTCCCGTGGTCGAGCCCGGCTTGCTGGCGGAAAGCGATGGCGGGGTTTTGCTGATCGCCATGGCCGAACGCTTGGAAGCGGCCACCGCCGCCCGGCTCGCCACCACGCTGGACCGGGGTGAAGTGGCGATCGAGCGCGCCGGGGTTTCCAGCCGCGTCCCCGCGCGCCTGGGCATGGTAGCCCTCGACGAAGGCATTGGCGAGGAGGAGTCCGCGCCAGTTTCGTTGATCGACCGCTTCGCCATTTGTCTGCAATTCGATGGCATCCGGCTTGAGGACACCAGCGCGCCCGATGTCGGCAAATCCGCAATCGCCGCGGCGCGACAGCGGCTGGCCGGGATGCGAATCAGCCAGGAGTTGATCGCGGCGCTGTGCGCAACCGCGGCGCAACTCGGCATCGATTCACCGCGTGTCGCCGCCTTGGCGGTGCGGGCGGCGCGGGTTGCCGCGGCCCTGCGGGGCGATCGGGAGGTCGCGGAAGATCACGCGGCGCTGGCCGCGCAGCTGGTGTTCGCCTGCCGCGCGGCGCAATTGCCCGAAGCGGAGCGGGAAGCCGAGGCCGAAGCGGAACCGGAGCCGCCACCCGAATCCGCCGACGCCGAAGCGGAACCACAGGCGCCGGAGGAAACCGACGACATTTCCAATCCACAGGCCCTGCGGGATCAGGTGCTCGAGGCCACCCGCGCCGCGATCCCGCCCGACTTGCTGGCGCGGCTGCGCCACGCCAACCAACGCGCCAACAGCGCCCGCTCCTCCGCCCGCTCGCTGGCCCGGCGCCGGCCCGCCAAACGCGGCAGGCGGATCGGTGCGCGCCCCGGCGAGCCCGGCGCGGGCAATGTGCTCAATCTGGTGGAAACTTTGCGCACCGCCGCGCCTTGGCAGACGTTGCGGAAGGGCGGGCGCAAAGCCGAGACCGCATCGCGTTCGCAAACCGTATCGCCGCCGCTGGTCAGCCTGCGCCGGGACGACTTCCGCATCAACCGCTATCAGCAACGTTCGGCCACGACCACGGTTTTCGCGGTGGACGCTTCGGGTTCCGCCGCGCTGCACCGCCTCGCCGAGGCCAAGGGCGCGGTGGAACTGTTGCTGGCCGAGTCCTACCAGCGCCGCGATCAGGTGGCGCTGGTGGCGTTCCGGGGCCGGGGCGCCGAGCTGCTGCTGCCGCCAACCCGATCCCTGGTTCGGGCCAAGCGCAGCCTCGCGGGGCTGCCCGGCGGCGGCGGCACGCCGCTGGCCGCCGGCATCCGCCTCGCGTTGGAGACGGCATTGGGGGTTCGGCGCAAAGGCGAAACGCCAGTGCTCATCTTCTTGACCGACGGGCGCGCCAATGTGGCCCTCGATGGCCAGCCCGACCGGCCCCGAGCCAGCGATGAAGCCCTGGCGGCCGCCCGCGCCGTTGGCGCGGAGGAAGTGGCAACGCTGCTGGTGGACACTTCGCCCCGGCCGCGGCAGGTGGCGAGGCAACTCGCCGAGGCCATGGCCGCTTCCTATCTGGCCCTGCCACATGCCGGCGCCGAAGTGTTGTCCGGCGCGGCCCGCGCCGCGGCATCGGGGCCCGCGGGCCGGCGGCAGCCCGCATGAACGCCTCGACACCGGCGAGTGGCCCGGCAAGCGATAATGGAACCGCGCGCTATTCGGAGGGGGAAGCTGTGCTGAAACGGCCCCTAGCCCGCGAATCGCTGCAATGGGAAGTGGATGGCCTGGACTGGCCCAATCGCGAGGCGAGCCGTTTCGCCGAAGCCGGCGGAATCCGCTGGCATGTCCAGATCATGGGCAGTGGTCCGGTGGTTCTGTTGTTGCACGGCACCGCCGCCTCGAGCCATAGCTGGCGGGCGCTGGCGCCGCTGCTGGCGAAACGCCACACCGTGGTCGCGCCGGATTTGCCCGGCCACGGCTTCACCCAAACCCCCGTCCGGGAACAACTCTCGCTCCCCGGCATGGCGGGACTGGTCGAATCGCTGTTGCGGACGCTGAAGCTCGATCCCGAGGCGGTCGTGGGCCATTCCGCCGGCGCCGCCATCGCGGCGCGGATGTGTCTGGACGGCGCCACGGCGCCGCGCTGGCTGATCAGCGTCAACGGAGCTTTGCTGCCCTTGTCCGGCTTGCCGGGCTGGGTGTATTCGCCAATCGCCAGAGTGCTCGCCCGGGGCGGGTTCTGGGCCAGCCTGCTGGCCCGCGGGGCGGCCGACCGCCGGGCGGTGGCGCGCCTGATCGAGCGAACCGGATCAAGGATCGAGACCCGGGGCATCGACCTGTACCACCGCCTGCTGCGAACGAAAAGGCATACCACCGCCGCACTCGGCATGATGGCGCGCTGGGACTTGCCGCCGCTGCGGCGCGAGCTGCCCGGGCTGCGGCCCGAGCTGTTGCTGGTGGTGGGGGAGAACGATTTGATGATCCCGCCCGGGCAGGCCGAGCGCCTTGTCCGCCGCCTGCCCGCGGCGCGGCTCGAACGCTTGGCCGGCTGCGGCCATCTGTTGCATGAAGAGCGGCCAACGGAAACCGCCGCGCTGATTGAAGCGCAAATGGCTGGTGGAGGAGAGGAGGAACAGCGGCCATGAACGCGCGCACCACCCAAGCGAATGCCACCCACGCGAACGCCACAAGAGTCCCGGCCGATCACGCCCATCGCCGCAGCCTCAACGACGAGGTCCACGCGCGGCCGCCGGTGCCCATGGGCGCCCCCATGCGCGCCTCCTACCTGGTCTGCCACACCGGCACGGTGGGCGCCGGCGCGAACCGGCGGGCGATCAACGAACTGGCCGGCCATTTCGGCGTGGCGCCGCCGGGGGCGGACGACAGCCACTATGTCGCCGACATGGGGCCTTTCCGGGTCAAATGGGAGCGCCACACCGAATTCATCGGCTACATTTTCATCGCCGATGGCGCGCCGGATGATGCTTTCTCCGATCCGGCGATCAAGCTGGCGCCGGCGGACTGGCTCGCCGAATTGCCCGGGGAGGTGCTGCTCGCCACCCATGTCGCCCTGGTCGCCGGTGGCGCGGAAACGCCGGACCACGAGCGGATTTCCCGCGAAATGTTCGCCGGCAATGTGCTCGTGGGCGCCGACATCGCCGCGGGCGCGGGTGTCGCCATGACTGATTTCCACATCCACGGCGATGGGTTCAGCCGCCTGCTGGTGGTCAACCGGAGCATGTCGCCAAGCCAGGCCGGCCGCAACATACAGCGCCTGCTGGAAATGGATTCCTACCGCATGATGGCGCTGCTGGCCTTTCCCACCGCGAGGCGGCTGTCCCCCCTGCTCACCGAGCGTGAACAGGAACTCGTCGAAATCACCGCGGCGCTGGCGGGCGTCACCGAGGCCGATGAATTGTCCCTGCTCAACCGGCTGACCCGCCTGCAGGCGGATATCGAGAGCCGCTACTCAAGCAACAATTACCGCTTCGATGCCGCCAACGCTTATTACACGCTGGTGCAGCAGCGCATCGCCGATTTGCGCGAACAGCGGATCCCCGGTTTGCCAACCTTCCGCGAATTCACCGAGCGCCGGCTCGCCCCCGCCATGGACACCTGCCGCGCGGTTTCGGTGCGGCAGAAATCGCTGACCCAGGGCGTTGCCCGGGCCACTCAGCTCCTGTCCACCCGGGTCGATATGGAAAGGCGCGAGCAGAACCAGGCCGTGCTCGAATCGATGGACCGCCGCGCCGGCCAGCAACTGCGCCTGCAGGAGGCGGTGGAAACCCTGTCGATCGTCGCCGTGACCTACTATATGGTTGGCCTGGTGGGTTTCGCCAGCGATGGCATCAACCAAATCCAGCCGCTGCTCAATACCGGCCTGGTCAAGGCGGTGAGCATTCCGCTGGTGGCCTCGCTGGTCTTTGTGGTCGTGCGCCGGGTTCGCAAGCGGATGGCGAAGTTGATCGAGGGGATATGAGCCAAATCGGGACAGCCGGCGGCCGCGGGCCGCAACCGCGGCGGGGCGAAGCGGCCGTGACGCCGGGTATCGGCGCCTCCCGGGCGGCTGACGAGCGCGCCCACGCCGTGGTCATCGGCAGCGGCTTTGGCGGATTGGCGGCGGCGATCCGGCTCGGCGCCCGGGGCTACCGCGTCACCGTGCTCGAAAAACTCGACCAGCCCGGCGGCCGGGCCCGCGTCCACCGGCAGGACGGATTCACTTTCGATGCCGGTCCGACGATCATCACCGCCCCGTTCCTGCTCGAAGACCTGTGGCGGCTCTGCGGCCGCGAATTGTCCGACGATATCGAGTTGCGGCCAACCACGCCGTTCTACCGCATCCGCTTCGACAGCGGCGAAGTGTTCGACTACAGCGGCGACGCGGTGGCGATGCGCGCCGAAGTGGCGCGCTTTTCCCCGGACGATGTCGACGGCTACGGGCGCTACATGGCCGCCAGCGAGGAGATTTTCAAAATCGGCTTCGAGGAACTCGGCCATGTGTCCTTCGGCAACTGGCCCGCCATGCTGAAGGTCGTTCCCGATTTGATCCGGCTGGGCTGCTGGCGCAGCGTTTACGCCATGGTCTCGCGTTACATCCGCGATCCGCGGCTGCGCACTGTGTTCAGCTTCCATCCCCTGCTGATTGGCGGCAATCCGTTCACCACCACGGCGATCTACAGCCTGATCTCCTTTCTTGAGCGGCGCTGGGGCGTGCATTTCGTCATGGGCGGCACCGGGCGGCTGGTTGCCGCGATGGTCGAACTGATCGAAGGGCAGGGCGGCTCGCTGCGCTGCGGCGCTGAAGTCGGCGAAATCCTGATCGAAAGCGACCGGGCCCGGGGGGCGCGGCTCGTCTCCGGGGAAAAAATCGACGCCGACATCGTGGTTTCCAACGCCGATTCGGCGTGGACCTACCGGCATTTGCTGCCGGCTGCGAACCGCCGCCGCTGGACCGACCGCCGCATCGACAAGTCGCGCTATTCCATGGGCCTTTTCGTTTGGTACTTCGGCACCCGCCGGCAGTATCCCGAGGTCAAACACCACACCATCGTCCTCGGCCCCAGATACCGGGAATTGCTCGACGACATTTTCGTCCACCGCGTGCTTGCCGAGGATTTCAGCCTCTATTTGCACCGCCCCACCGCCACCGATCCCTCGCTGGCGCCCGCCGGCTGCGACGCCTTTTATGTGCTCTCGCCGGTGCCCAACGGCGGTGGCGGCATCGACTGGGAGCGGCAGGCGGAGCCCTACCGGCGGGCGATCATGAAGCGCCTCGGCGAGACGGTGCTGCCAGACCTCGAAAACCAGTTGCTCAGCTCCCGGGTCAGCACGCCGGATGAATTCGAGCACCGGCTGCTCGCCTACCGCGGCGCCGCCTTTGGCCTGGAACCGGTTTTCACCCAGAGCGCCTGGTTCCGGCCCCACAACAAAAGCGAGGAAATCGAAGGCCTGTATCTGGTGGGCGCCGGCACCCATCCTGGCGCCGGTGTGCCGGGTGTTCTATCATCGGCGCGGGTGCTCGACGCGGTGGTGCCAGACCCGGATCCAAACCGAATCAAAATGGAACGCAGCCATGCACAGTCTTGACCGGCCCGATATCGAAGCCTGCCGCGCCAGATTGCGCGGCGGCTCGCGCACTTTTTTCACCGCGTCCTTCCTGCTGCCGCGGCGGATTCGCGACTCCGCCACCGCCTTGTACGCCTTCTGCCGTGTCGCCGACGACGCCGTCGATCAGCCGGAGAGCAGCGAGGCGACGCTGGCCGAGCTGCGGACGCGCCTCGCCGGCATTTACGCCGGCAAGCCGGCGCCCGCCCCGGAAGACCGGGCCTTCGCCGCCGTCGTCGATCACTATGGCATCCCGCGCGCGCTGCCCGAGGCGCTGCTCGAGGGTTTCGAATGGGACATCAAGCACCGCGGCTACGAGGAAATCGAAGACCTGCACGCCTATTCGGTGCGCGTTGCCGGCACCGTGGGCGCGATGATGGCGATCATCATGGGTGTGCGCGACCCGGCCCTGATCAGCCGCGCCTGCGAACTCGGCGCGGCCATGCAGTTGACCAATATCGCCCGGGATGTGGGCGAGGACGCCCGCGCCGGGCGGCTGTACCTGCCCCGGCGCTGGCTGCGCGAGGCTGGGCTGGAACCGCGCGGCTGGCTGCGCTCGCCCACTCATAACCAAGCGCTCGGTGCCGTGGTCCAGCGCCTGCTGCGGGTGGCCGGCGAACTCTACGCCAAAGCCGAATCGGGCATCGCCCATCTGCCGGCGGGCTGCCGCGTCGGTATTCGCGCCGCGGGCATGATCTACGCGGAAATCGGCCGCGAAATCGAAATCAACCAGCTCGATTCGGTTTCGCGCCGCGCCGTGGTGCCGGCCAGGCGCAAGGCCAAGCTGCTGTGGCGGGCGGCCAGCAACCCGTTTGCCACCGCCGACTCGCGCGACTCCGGGGCCATGCCGGCGGCGCGTTTTCTGGTTGACGCCGTGGCGGCGTCAAGCGGGCCATCCGGGGAGGCCCGTCTCGACCTGCCCCCGGCTTGGTGGGAAATCAGCCGGCGGCTGGTGTGGACCGCCGAATTGTTCGAGCGGCTCGAGCGGCGCGAACAAATGCGCCGCTCGGGGGATCTCTACCCGGGGAATATCTGACCGCGCCAAAAATGAGTGCCCGGTTCCGGTATCAGCCTCTTCGCGGCATGCGGAAGGGCAGCAGCATCCGCACCCAGCCACGCCCGAAACGGTCGAGCGACAAGCTCTCGTGAACCTGCTCCACGGATTGGCCCAGCAACCGCGACCGCAGCAGCGAGCGCGAGTAGAACGGTGTGTCTTCCAGCGTCTTGACCACTTGGGCCTGCCCGTGGTCGGCCCGGGTGCGCCGCGGAACCCGCCACCGGCGGGTGCTGGCGAGTTGAACGGATTCCGGCGGCTCGAAGCTTTCCACGCCGCCATCGGCGTTTACCCGCAAAGCCAGGTTGAACGGCGCCTCCCCGCGGCGGATGCCCTCGTACAGGATGGCGGCGCCATCCTCCCGGCTTGAGCGGGACCAATTCCATGAGGCGAAGTCTTGCTCCAGCGGCCTCGCCCCGGCATTGGCGTCCCAGTAGGCGTTGCCGCTCCAGCGCAGCCGCGGATGGCTCAAATCGACCTCGACCCGCGAGCAGGGGGCGATCGGGCGCCAGCGGTGCAGGCCCGCGCCGTCGAGCTTGAATTCGCGCCCGGTCAGGGCGGCGGGGTGGATGCGCACCGTGCCGCGGATTCGCGAGGGCCGGGGGACGGCGATTTCGTCGATTTGCGCGCGCAGGCATTCGCCCTCCCAGTCGAGCGAACTCGGCCCGATCCGCAGTTCCCGCCCGCCGCGGAAAACCGCGGCCCGCCCGCGCTCGGTCATGGCCCAGCGGCTGGCGCCGTCCCCGCCCCCGTGGGCGTACAACGCCACATTGAGTGCGCAATGGTCAAGCGGTTCGGCCTTTCCCCGGCGCCGCGCCCGGAAATAGTAGGGGGAAAACACGCTGCCGATGAAAGCGATCAGGGTCAGGGCCCGCCGCCCATCGTCGCTCACCGCGTCGATGTACCACCACGCATAGCCGTTTTTCGGCACCGGCTTGGCGAAGTCGGGAAAAGCCCGCGGGATTGCCATCTTCACCGCCTGGCGGCATCGCGCAGCACTGTCCGCGCCGCCTGCCGCCCGGAAAGCGCGGCCATCGGCACGCCGGCGCCCGGATGGGTCCCGCCGCCGGCGAGATACAGCCCGGGAATGGCTGTGGTGGCGCCGGGCCGCTGGAACGAGGCCCGCCAGCCATGTGATGCCGGCCCATACAGCGCCCCGCCGCTGCCGGGAAACAGCGTCTCGAAATCGGCCGGCGCGGTCACCCGGCAGGCGTCGGCTTCGAGTCGCAGGCGCAGGCCGCAATGTTCGAGCAAGGCGAAAGCGCGTTGCCGGCACTGATCCAACTCGGCCGGCGCGAACGCGCCGCGGTCGCCCACCGCCGGCGCGTTGACCAGGCAGAACAGGCGCTCCTCCCCCGGCTTTTCTTCGCCATGCCGCTCTTCACGGTCTTGGGCGCAAACATAAACCGTTGGCGTGGCCGGCAAGCGCGAATGCCGGAAAATATCCCGGAATTCACTCGCATAGTCGGCGCCGAAGAACACATTGTGCCGCCGCAGGGGAAAGCCTTCGGCGCGGGCGACCATGGCCCAAGTCACCGCGGACAGCGAGCGCCGGTTTGGCGCCAGGGCCGGCGCGGCACGGCGGACGGACTCGCCAAAATGGCCGGCGGCAAGCGCGGCGGGGTCGCCGTTGAAGATCACCGCGTCGGCGGCCAGCGTTTCGTCGCCGCGCAGCGCGACCCCGGCCACCCCGCCGCCGCGCAGCAGAATCCGGCTGGCCTCGGCGCCGTGGCGGAAAGCCACGCCCCGCCGCCGCGCCAGATCGCTCATCGCCTCGACGATCCGGTACATTCCGCCCTCAACCGACCACACCCCCGCCTGCTCCACATGCGCGATCAGCATCAGCGTCGCCGGGGCGGAGAAGGGCGAAGAACCCATATAGGTCGCGTAGCGCGCGAACAACTGCCGCAGCCGGGGATCGCGGAATTCCTTGCCGAGCGCGCGCCACAGGCTCATGAACGGATGGATGCGGCCAAGATTGCCGAGGCCCCGGGAGCCAACGCGCCGCACCAGTGAAAACGGATTGGGCCGGGAATCGCGGATAAAGGCTTGATCGAGGCTGTCGAAAACCCGGCGGCTGCGTTCGCGAAAGGCGAGATAGCGGCGCGCCTCCGCGGCGCCGGCGAATGCGCCGATGGCCGCGGTCGAGCGTTCCGGGTCGGCGAACAAGTCCAGCCGCTCCCGGGGGCTCCAGGCGTGGCGGGCGAGTATGTCGAGTGGCCGCAGGCGCAGATGCTCGGAAAGCGTGGCGCCCGCCGCCGCGAAGATCTCCTCGAACACCGGCCGCATCGTGAAAACCGTGGGCCCGGCATCGATGGGGCGGCCGAGAACGCTTTGCTCGCGGAGTTTGCCGCCGGGGCGCGGCGCGCGTTCGACCACGGTTGCCGCAATGCCTCGGCCCGCGAGTTCGAGGGCGGCGGCGAGCCCGCCGATTCCGGCGCCGACTATTGTGACGCGAAGCTCGGGGGTGACGCGAAGCTCAGCCAAGGGACACCGGGGCTTTTATTCCAGACTGCATGAATGCTCCGTTGCTGTGCGTCTAACTTCAACGACAGATATTTTTGTCAATAGCAGTTTACACTGCCGCTGCGGATGTGTTAAATGGAAGAAAACCGGAGGGCAGAAGATGGATCCGCGCAAGAGAATCAAGCAAAGCCTCGCCACCGCGCTGGACGCCTGTGTGTCCGGCGGTTCGCCGCCGAAGTTCGCCGCCGCGGTTCGCCATGCGGTCCTCGCCGGCGGCGCCCGGGTCCGGCCCCGGCTGTGCCTGGCGGTGGCGGCCGCCTGCGGGGAGGATGATCCCGCCTTGACTGCCGCCGCGGGCAGCGCGATTGAACTGCTCCATTGCGCTTCGCTGGTCCACGACGATCTGCCCTGCTTCGACGATGCCGCCATGCGCCGCGGCCAGCCTTCGGTGCACAAGACTTTTGGCGAGCCATTGGCGGTGCTCGCCGGAGACGCGCTGATCGTGCTGGCGTTCCAGCATGTGACCCGCCACGCCACAAACCAGCCCGGACGGCTGCCCGGCCTGATCGGGATTCTGGGCCAAGCCGCCGGCGCGCCATCGGGCATCGCCGCCGGCCAGGCTTGGGAATGCGAGCCAACCGTTGATCTGTCGCTCTACCAGCGCGCCAAAACCGGTGCCCTGTTCGCCGCCGCCACCATGGCCGGCGCCGCCAGCGCGGGGGCCGAAGCCGCGCCCTGGGAGTGCCTGGGCCTGAAGATCGGCGAGGCCTACCAAGTGGCCGACGATATTCACGATGTGGCCTCGCAGCCGGCCCACATCGGCAAGCCAGCCGGTCGCGACGCCGCCCTCGACCGCCCCAGCGCCGCCCGGCAACTCGGTTTGCCCATGGCGATCGATCGATTCGGGCTGCTCGTGGACGAGGCGGTGGAATCGATCCCCGACTGCCCCGGCGCCGGCGCGCTCAAGTCCCACATGTTGGCCGAGGCCAAGCTTTTCCTGCCCGAGGAACTGCGCCGCCGCGCCGCCTGAGCCCGCGCCCATGGCCCATCAGATCGTCACCGAGCTGCCGCGCGGCCGGCCCGATTCGAGCCGCCCCCAACCGCGCGGCAAGCTGCGCGATGGCTGGTTGGGCTTGCGCAACCGCCTGCTCGCCAGTCCCCGCTTCCAGCGGCTCGCGGGCCGCTTTCCGCTTACCCGCCCGATCGCCCGCAAGCGCGCCCAAGCGCTGTTCGACCTGTGCTCCGGCTTTGTCTATTCCCAGGTGCTTTACGCCTGCGTTGAACTGCGCCTGCTCGAAGCGGTGAAGAGCCAACCGCGCGAGTGTGCCGAATTGGCGCGGATGCTCGCGCTTGAGCCAGATCGCGCCAAATTGCTGCTCGATGCCGCAACCGCGCTGGAATTGCTGGAGCAGCGCGGTGGCGAAGCCTATGGGCTCGGTCCCCTCGGCGCGGTGCTCGCGGGCAATCCGGGTATCCGGGCGATGATCCACCATCACGCCATGTTGTACGAGGATCTGCGCGACCCGATCGCCCTGCTGCGCGGCGAGGCCGGGACGACCCGGCTGGCGGACTACTGGCCCTATGCCGGCGGTTTTTCCGGGGCGGGCCCGGCGGCGGAATTGTCCGCGGACCGGGTCGGCGCGTACTCGGAGTTGATGGCGCACTCCCAGAACCTGATCGCTGGCGAAGTCCTCGACGCCTATTCACTGCGCCAGCACCGGCTGCTGCTCGATGTGGGTGGCGGCGCCGGCGCCTTTCTGGCCGCGGCCGCTGCCCGCTGGCCGCGGTTGCGGCTGCAATTGTTCGATTTGCCGGCGGTGGTCGAGCGGGCGGGGCAATTCATGGCGGCGGCCGGGCTGGCGTCGCGCTTCGAATCCCGGGCCGGCGACTTCTTTGCCGATCCGCTGCCCCGAGGCGCCGATATTGTCAGCCTCGTCCGCATCATCCACGACCATGGCGACGGCGATGTGCTGCGCCTGCTGCGTTCGATCCGCGGCATTTTGCCCGGTGGCGGCACCCTGCTGCTCGCCGAACCGATGGCGGGGGACAAGACCACCGACCGGGTGGCCCGGGCGTATTTCGGCTTTTATCTGCTGGCGATGGGCAAGGGGCGGCCGCGAACCCCGCGGGAGATCGGCGCCTTGCTGCGGCGGGCGGGGTTCAGCGAGGTTCGGCTGCTCGCCAACCGGATGCCGATGCAGACGCGGATTATGGTTGCCAAGCCTTGATGTGTCGAATATGCTGTCGATTATGCTTGACATTCACAAGTGTTAATCTAAAGTGACAGTTGAGCGGTTCGGCGCGAAGGAACGCATCGCCGGGATGGCACAAAAGGAAGGCACAAAAGGAAGGCGCAACAGCAAGCACGAAAGAGCAAGCCACGAAAATAGACGCTTGAAAGCGTTTGGAGTGATCGGGCGGGATAGCGTGAAGACTCAGGCGGTACTGCTGAAAAAACCGGAACACATCAGCTTGGGATGTGTCGATCTGAATGCGCCGGAAGCTGGCGATCTGGTCGTCGATATCGAGTGGAGCGGCATCAGCACCGGCACCGAAAAGCTGCTCTGGAGCGGACGCATGCCGGCCTTCCCCGGCATGGGTTATCCGCTCGTCCCCGGCTACGAGTCAGTGGGCCGGGTTATCGAGAAAGCTACCGATAGAGCTACCGAGAGAGCTACCGAGAGAGCCGCGCCCACTTCACCAAACAGCGCGGTGGAGCAAATTCGCGTCGGCCAGCGGGTGTTTGTGCCCGGTGCCAATTGCTTCGGCGCGGTGCGCGGGCTGTTCGGCGGCTCGGCGGCACGCCTCGTGGTGCCCGAATCCCGGGTTACCGCCATCGACGAGGACCTGGGGGAGGAAGGCGTCCTGCTAGCGCTTGCGGCCACCGCCCTCCACGCCCTGGACAGCGGCAATTCCCCGCCACCCGAATTGATCGTGGGCCATGGCGTGCTCGGCCGCCTGCTGGCGAGATTGACCCTCGCGCTGGGCCACTCCGCCCCCGTGGTGTGGGAGACCAACGCCGGGCGCCGCAACGGGGCGGATGGCTATCCGGTGCTCACCCCGGATGCGGATCCGCGGCGCGACTACCGGTCGGTCTACGACGTCAGCGGCGACGCCTCCCTGCTCGACAGCCTGATCGCCCGCCTGCGCAAGGGCGGCGAAATCGTCCTCGCCGGGTTCTACTCCGAAGCGCTTTCCTTTGTTTTCCCGCCGGCCTTCATGCGCGAGGCGCGCATCCGCGTCGCCGCGGAATGGCTGCCGGCGGATTTGGCGGAAGTCAACCGCCTGATTGCCGGCGGGGGTTTGGACCTGTCGGGTTTGATCACCCATCGGGAATCCGCCGGTCAGGCCGAGCAAGCCTACCGGACCGCCTTCGGGGATTCCGATTGCCTGAAAATGATACTCGACTGGAGAACCTGTTCATGAGTGTGAGTGCGGCAGCGCCGGCGGAACCCCTCAAGGTTCTTGATGTGACCGGGCGGTTGCGGGCCGAGGCGGCCATCGAGCCCGACCCCGTGCCGACCGCGGAACCGACCAAGGACACCCAGATCATCGCGATTTACGGCAAGGGCGGCATCGGCAAGAGTTTCACCCTGGCCAACCTCTCCTACATGATGGCCCAGCAGAACAAGAAAACCCTGCTGATCGGCTGCGACCCCAAAAGCGACACAACCTCGCTGCTCTTCGGCGGCCGCGCCACGCCGCCGATCATCGAAACCGTCTCGCGCAAGAAGGAAGCGGGGGACGAGGTGCGAATCGGCGACGTTTGCTTCAAGCGCGATGGCGTGTTCGCCATGGAACTCGGCGGACCCGAGGTGGGCCGTGGCTGCGGCGGCCGCGGCATCATCCACGGCTTCGAGACCTTGGAGAAACTCGGTTTCCACGATTGGGACTTCGACTACGTGCTGCTCGATTTCCTCGGCGATGTGGTGTGCGGCGGTTTCGGGCTGCCCATCGCCCGGGACATGTGCCAGAAGGTGATCGTGGTGGGGTCTAACGACCTCCAGTCGCTCTATGTCGCCAACAATGTCTGCTCGGCGGTGCAGTACTTCCGCAAGCTCGGCGGCAATGTCGGCGTCGCCGGCATGGTGGTGAACAAGGACGACGGCAGCGGGGAAGCCGCGGCCTTCGCCGAAAAAGTCGGCATTCCCGTGCTCGCGGCGATTCCCGCCCACGACGACATCCGCCGCAAAAGCGCCAATTACGAAATCATCGGGATTCCCGGCGGGGAATGGAGCGGCCTGTTCGAAAAGCTCGCGCAGAATGTCGCCGACGCGCCGCCGGTGCTGCCGGCGCCGCTGTCCCATGAAGAGCTGCTCGACTTGTTCAGCAGCAGCGAAACCGGTCGCGATGTCGTGCTCGAGCCGGCCACTGTAGCCGACTTGTGCGGCAAGAACGCGATCGAGAAAGCCTCTCTCGAAATCATTTACGACGAGGTGTGAGCGGTTCGGGCGCAGCCCGGAAGCTTGGAAACTTGGGGAACCTTGAATGACCGGCAACAGCGCGAACACAGAACTTGAATCCGCGGCGAATTCCCCGGCCGCGGATGTGATTCTGGCCAGCGACACCGCCACCGGCGCGGTCGCGGCGGCGGGTTGCCACGCCGGTGTCGAAAACGGCGTCGACGAAATGCGCCGGGCAGCCGGCGAGGCGGGCAAGAGCGAAATCCTCGACCGCTACGCCCAGGACTATCCAGCCGGACCCCACGACCAGCCCCAGAGCATGTGTCCGGCGTTCGGCTCGCTGCGCGTGGGCCTGCGCATGCGGCGCACGGCCACCATCCTTTCCGGTTCGGCCTGTTGCGTTTACGGCCTCACCTTCACCTCGCATTTCTACGGCGCCCGGCGCACCGTGGGCTATGTGCCCTTCGATTCGGAAACCCTGGTCACGGGCAAGCTGTTCGAGGACATCCGCGATGCCGTCCACGACATCGCGGACCCGGCGCGGTACGACGCCGTCGTCATCACCAACCTCTGCGTTCCCACCGCCTCCGGGGTGCCGCTGCAACTGCTTCCCAAGCAAATCAACGGGGTGCGGATCATCGGCATCGACGTGCCGGGGTTCGGCGTCCCCACCCATGCCGAAGCCAAGGACGTGCTCGCCGGCGCCATGCTCAATTACGCCCGCGGCGAAGCCGAGCAGGGGCCGGTGCAAGCGCCGCGGGAAGGCCGCGGCGAGCGGCCGACGGTAACACTCGTCGGCGAGATGTTCCCCGCCGATCCCGTGATCATCGGCGGCCTGCTCGAGCCGCTCGGCCTGAGCGCCGGGCCGGTGGTGCCAACCCGGGAATGGCGCGAGTTGTACACCGCCCTCGACTGCGCGCTGGTGGCGGCGATCCATCCTTTCTACACCGCGGTGTTCCGCGAGTTCGAGGCCGCCGGGCGGAACATCATCGGGTCGGCGCCGGTGGGCCGCGAAGGCACCGCCTGCTGGATCGACAGCGTCGGCGAATCGCTCGGCATCGCGCGAAGCAAAGTCGATGCGGCCAAGAACCACTTCCTGCCGGCGATCGAGGGCGCCCTCGCCGGCGCGCCGATCAAGGGCCGGATCACGCTTTCGGGTTACGAAGGCTCGGAGTTGCTCGTCGCCCGGCTGCTGATCGAGAGCGGCGCCGATCTGCGCTATGTCGGCACGGCCTGCCCGCAAACCCGCTTTTCCACCGCGGATCGGGAATGGCTTGAGGCCAAGGGCGTCCAAGTCCAGTTCCGCGCCTCGCTCGAGCAGGATCTCGCGGCGATGGCCGAATACCGGCCGGAACTGGCGATCGGCACCACGCCGGTTGTGCAGAAGGCGAAGGAGGCGGCCATCCCGGCGCTGTATTTCACCAATCTCATTTCCGCCAGGCCGCTGATGGGCCCCGCGGGGGCGGGTTCCCTCGCCCAGGTGGTGAACGCCGCCATGGACAACCAGGCGCGCTTCGATTCGATGCGCGAATTCTTCGCCGGCGTGGGCGCCGAAGACGCCGCCGGCATCTGGCAGGAAAAACCGCGCTCCCAGGATGCGCTGCGGGAACAGTATCGCCGCAAGCGCCGGCGCAAGCCAGCCGGGCCCATTAAATCGGCAAAACCGCAAAGCGAGGCGGTGGTCCCATGTTGATTCAGGATATGGACCGGGCCGGCGGCTATTGGGGGTCGGTCTACGTGTTCACCGCGGTCAAGGGCCTGCAAGTCGTCATCGATGGGCCGGTGGGTTGCGAAAACCTGCCGGTCACCTCGGTTTTGCATTACACCGACGGCTTGCCGCCCCATGAGCTGCCCATCGTCGTCACCGGCCTGGCGGAAGAAGAACTCGGCCAGCACGGCACCGAGGCGGCAATGAAGCGCGCCCACGGCAGCCTCGACCCGGACCTGCCCGCCGTGGTGGTGACCGGCTCCATCGCCGAAATGATCGGCGGCGGGGTCACGCCGGAAGGCACCAATATCCAGCGCTTCCTGCCGCGCACCATCGACGAGGATCAGTGGCAAAGCGCGGACCGCGCCATGCAGTGGCTGTGGAACGAATTCGGCGCCAAGGGCGGTCGCGCGCCCAAGCCCGGGAAGCGCAAGAAAGCCGAGCCGCCCCGGGTCAATATCATTGGCGCGACCTACGGCTACTTCAACATGCCTTCCGATCTGGCCGAAGTCCGCCGACTCGTCGAGGGCATCGGCGCCGAAGTGAATATGGTCTTTCCGCTCGGCAGCGCGCTCGACGACACGCCGAGGCTGGTGGACGCCGACGTCAACATCTGTCTCTACCGCGAGTACGGGCGCAAACTCTGCGAAGCCCTGGACCGGCCCTACCTGCAGGCGCCCATCGGCTTGCACAGCACCACCAAGTTCCTGCGCAGCCTCGGCGAATTGCTCGGCCTCGACCCCGAACCCTTCATTGAGAAGGAAAAGCACACCACCATCAAGCCGCTGTGGGATTTGTGGCGCTCGGTTACCCAGGACTTTTTCGGCACCGCGAACTTCGCCATCGTCGCCAATGAGACATACACCCGCGGCATCCGCAATTTCCTCGCCACCGAACTCGGCCTGCCCTGCGCGTTTTCCTTCTCGCGCAGCGCCGGCGTCAAACCCGACAATCAGGCCGTGCGGCGGGCGATCCAGGAGAATCCGCCGCTGGTGCTCTACGGCAGCTATAACGAGCGCATGTACTTGGCGGAACTCGACTCCCGCGCCATTTTCATCCCGGCTTCCTTTCCCGGCGCGGCGATTCGCCGCCACACCGGCACCCCATTCATGGGTTATTCCGGCGCGACCTACCTCGTGCAGGAATTCTGCAACGCCATGTTCGACGCGCTGTTCCACATTTTGCCGCTGGCCTCGAATCTGGACCGGGTCGAAGCGACGCCAGCGCGCCTGCACGAGGAGCTGCCTTGGGAAGAGGCGGCCAAAACCGCCTACGACGAGGTGGTGGAGTCGCATCCGGTGTTGATTCGAATCTCCGCCGCCAAGCGGCTGCGGGATTCCGCCGAGCGCAAGGCCCGGGAAGCTGGCGAAGAGCGGGTGACCACCCTGCATGTCAACCGGGCCCGGGAAGCCCTCGCGGGGCAGTCGGCGTGAAGGTTGGCATGAGAGCGCATGGCGGAAGATCGCATGGCAGAAGATCGCATGGAGAGCATCGTCAGCGGCGGCGCGCGCCCATGGCCGCGGAAGCGGTGGGCGGCGCCGGAGCCGGAACACAGAACACGGGACAAAGGGGCGCCGAGCCCCGCCCAGAACGTAGGAGAGTCGCAAATGCAAATGATGATTGACAAAGCGGGCCACGCCGAAACCAGGCTGCGCGATGTGAAAGCCAGGCAGTACAAGCGGCTTTACTTTTCCTGCTTCATCGTTTTTCTGGTGGTTACCGCGATTGACCGGCTTTTGCCGGGGCAATGGCGGTTCCGCCATGCGGAAACCGGTGTGGCGGCGGCGGATCGCAAATCCATCGTCGAAGAGGCGAGAGAACAGGCTGGCGTTTTCGTGCCCTACCTGTTCATGAATTTGTAATCCGCTTGCGGATTTCGCCCGCCTTGCGCGGGCGGGAGAGGCCGCGGCCCGGACGGGACGCGGCGGCAAACCCAAGCGCGGCGGGATTCGCGCGCAAACCGGCCCCGGGGCCATCAGAAACGGGACCATTGGAAAACAGAGGTGTATCCATGTCTAACGACGCAGAACGCAGTTCAGGCTCGCTTTCGGGGATGACCAACAATGAAGCCAAAGAGTTTCATAGCATCTTCATGTCGAGCTTCCTCGCCTTCACGGCGATCGCCATCGTCGCCCATATCCTGGTGTGGATGTGGCGGCCGTGGATCATGTGAATGATCCCCCGGCGATGGTTGGTGAAAATCACGCAGCCTTGATTGAAAACTGAAACAGGAGCAATCCAAAATGTGGAGAATCTGGCAAATCTTTGATCCGCGAAGGGCGCTTATCGCAATGTTCGCCTTCCTTTTTGTGTTGGCGATTTTGATTCATTTCATATTGCTGAGCACCGATCGCTACAACTGGCTCGAAGGGGCTGGCGCGGACATGGCGGCCGCCGAACAGATGGAGGCGGTTCCCGTCGCCGCGGGCAACCAGTCGGGTTCCGACTAGGCGGTCAGGCAGCCTCGCGGGCGGTCGGCTCAAGCAGCGCTCGCCCCGGGCAGCCTGTCCAGACCGGGAAGCTCTGACTTAATCAGAGCTTCCCGGTGGAATTCGCTCTGTGACCGCGAGCGGGGGAGCGTGGCGACACGGTCCCGCCCAAGTCGCTTGGGAATGACCCGGGCCGTAGCCTTCGTGTCCTGTTCATGTCTGGGGCTGTGCCGCCCATGGCCGGCACAGCCAGCACACCCAGCGCACAAGGAGTATTGGAAGGAGTATTGAGATGTCGATGCTCAGTTTTGAAAGAAAGTACCGGATTCGGGGCGGAACCCTGCTCGGCGGAGATTTGTTCGATTTCTGGGCCGGACCCTTTTACGTCGGATTTTTCGGCGTGACGACGATCTTTTTCGCCGTCCTGGGCACCGCCCTGATCATCTACGGCGCCGCCATCGGTCCAACGTGGAACATCTGGCAGATAAGCATCGCGCCCCCGGACATCAGCTACGGCCTCGCCCTGGCTCCGCTGAGCGAAGGGGGGTTGTGGCAGATCATCACGATCTGCGCCCTCGGCGCCTTCGTGTCCTGGGCGCTGCGGGAAGTCGAGATCTGCCGCAAGCTGGGCATGGGTTTTCATGTGCCCTTCGCCTTCAGCGTGGCGATCTTCGCCTACTTCACGCTGGTGGTGATCCGGCCGGTGCTGATGGGCGCCTGGGGCCATGGTTTCCCCTACGGCATCCTCTCGCATCTGGACTGGGTATCCAATGTGGGCTACCAGTACCTGCACTTCCATTACAACCCGGCCCACATGATCGCGGTGACTTTCTTCTTCACCACGACCCTGGCGCTCGCCATGCATGGCTCGGTGATCCTTGCCGCGGCCAACCCCGGCGAGGGTCAAACGGTCAAGGGCGCCGAGCATGAGAATTGCTTCTTCAGGGACTCCATCGGCTATTCGATCGGCGCCCTGGGCATTCACCGGCTCGGGCTGTTCCTGGCGCTCGCGGCGGGCTTTTTCAGCGCGGTCTGCATCGTCATCAGCGGCCCGTTCTGGACCCGAGGCTGGCCCGAGTGGTGGAACTGGTGGCTTGAGTTGCCAATCTGGTAAGCCGGAGGAGGATTCCCATGCCAGAGTATCAGAACGTATTCACCCGGGTTCAGGTCCGCGGGCCAGTGGAAGTGGGCGTGCCGCTGAGTGGCAACATCTGGCCGCGTTCGGGGCAAACTTTTGTGTCCTACTGGCTCGGCAAGATGGGCGACGCCCAGATCGGCCCCTTCTACCTCGGCACCTCGGGCCTGCTTTCGCTGATTTGCGGTTTTATCGCCATCGAGATCATCGGCTTGAACATGTGGGCTTCGGTCAACTGGTCGCCGATTGAATTCGTCCGGCAACTGCCATGGCTGGCGCTGGAGCCGCCCTCCCCGGAATACGGGCTGCGCATTCCCCCGCTCCAGGATGGCGGCTGGTGGTTGATGGCGGGATTTTTCCTCACCGCGTCGATCCTGCTGTGGTGGCTGCGGATGTACCGGCGGTCGAAGGCGCTGGGCATGGGTACCCACATCGCCTGGGCCTTCGCCTCGGCCATCTGGCTGTATCTGGTGCTGGGGTTTATCCGCCCGGTGATGCTGGGCAGTTGGAGCGAGGCGGTGCCCTTCGGCATCTTCCCGCATCTCGACTGGACCGCGGCATTCTCGATACGCTATGGCAACTTGTACTACAACCCCTTCCACATGCTTTCCATCGTGTTCCTGTATGGGTCGGTGCTGCTGTTCGCCATGCACGGCGCGACGATTCTGGCGGTGACGCGCTATGGCGGCGACCGGGAAGTCGAGCAGATCGTCGACCGCGGCACGGCCTCGGAGCGCGCCGCGCTGTTCTGGCGCTGGACCATGGGCTTCAACGCGTCGATGGAATCGATCCACCGCTGGGCCTGGTGGTTCGCCGTGCTGTGTCCGTTGACCGGTGGAATTGGCATCCTGCTGACTGGCACTGTGGTCGACAACTGGTTTCTCTGGGGGGTCAAGCACGGTTTGGTTCCCGAGTATCCGCAAGTGTTCCCGGCCGTTGCGGATCCGGCGCTTTCAATGGGAGAGGCAATGGGAGATTCGCCATGATGAATGTGCGCACGGCACGTGCGACAAGGGGATGCCGGGCCTTGCCGGTGGTGTTGCTGGCTTTGGCCTTGGCCGCCTGTGAGCGGCCGCCGACGGAAGTGTCGCAGCAGGGCTTTCGCGGAACCGGAATGCTGGAGGTGATCAATCCAAGGTTGCGGGAAGAGGCGCTCGCCGGAATCGCCATTCCCGATCCATTGCCGCCGGTGCCGCCGAGCGGCACCACCGCCGGCGAGGTGTACCAGAATGTGCAGGTTCTGGGCGACTTGGACTTGTCAGAGTTCACCCGTTTCATGGCGGCCATCACCGAGTGGGTCTCGCCGGAGGAGGGCTGCAATTATTGCCACAACCCGGCGGATCTGGCCGCGGACGACATCTACACCAAGGTCGTGTCCCGGCGCATGATCGAAATGACCCGCCACATCAACGCCGCCTGGACCGATCACGTGGGCGCGACTGGGGTGACCTGCTACACCTGCCATCAGGGTGAAATCGTGCCGGCGGAAATGTGGTGGACGGCGGATCCGGGGTCGCGCCGGACCCGGGGTCTGACCGCTGGCAACGCCGGCCAGAACATTCCCGCGGTGAATGCCGCCCTGACCTCGCTGCCCGCCGATCCCTTCACCCCCTATCTGCTCGGCAACACCGACATCCGCGTCCACACCATGCAGGCGCTGCCCGATGGAACGCCGCTGCCCGCGACCAAGCAAACCGAGGAAACCTACGCGCTGATGATGCACATCAGCGACGCCCTCGGCGTCAATTGCACCTATTGCCACAACAGCCAGCACTTCGCCTCCTGGGAGGGCAACTCGCCCAACCGGGTGACCGCTTGGCACGCCATCAACATGACCCGGGCCTTGAACACCGAGTATCTCGAACCCCTGGCCACAGAGCTGCCGCCGGAACGCCGGGGCCCCGCAGGAGACGCCCCCAAGGCGAATTGCACCACCTGCCACCGCGGCCTGAACAAGCCGCTGAACGGCGCCAACCTGCTGCAATACCACCCGGAACTGATAGGCGGCAACTAGGAGCCTATCAGTTCCGGGAGCAGGCGAGCGAGCGCCATTGCCCATGCCGGCGGCGCCGCAAGGCGGGCGGCCCGCTGCCGGCAAACGGGTGTTTCTCGCCGGGGCCACAGGCTACATCGGCCGCAATGTGGCCCGGGAACTGGTTTCCCGTGGCTGGGAAGTCGTGTGTTTCGCCCGTCGGCAATCGGGTGTCGCCGGCGTCAACAGCTTGGATCAAACCCGCCGCCTGCTCGCCGGCTGCGAAGTTCGCGCCGGCGAAGTTTGCGACGCCGAATCACTGCGCCGCGATGGATTCCGCGGGGAGGCCTTCGATGCGGTGGTGTCGTGCCTGGCATCCCGAAGCGGCGGCATTGAAGACAGTTGGCGCATCGACTACCGGGCCACCAGAGACTTGCTCGACGCCAGCCTGGAATGCGGCGCCGGCCATTTCCTGCTGCTTTCAGCGATCTGCGTGCAGAAGCCGCGGCTCGCATTCCAACAGGCCAAGCTGAGAATGGAGCGCGAACTGCGCGAACAGGCTGGCTCGGCAATCGCCTGGTCCATCGTGCGCCCGACCGCTTTCTTCAAATCCCTCTCGGGCCAGATCGAAGCTGTGAAGCGGGGCAAGCCCTTTACGGTTTTCCGCAACAGCCAAGCGGCCTGCAAACCCATCGCCGAGGCGGATCTGGCCGCCTTCATGGCGGATTGCCTCGAAGATCCGGCCCGGCGGAACCGCATCCTGCCCATCGGCGGCCCCGGCCCGGCCTTGAGCGCCGAGGATTGCGGGCGGCTGCTGTTCGAGCTGCTCGGCCGCGAGCCGAAGTTCCGCCGGGTGCCGCTGTCGATTTTCGATATCGCGATTCCGCTGCTGGACACGCTGGGCCTGTTGCTGCCCCGCTTCCGGGACAAGGCCGAGTTCGCCCGAATCGGCCGCTACTACGCCACCGAATCGATGCTTGTGCTCGATGCCGAAAGTGGTGAATACGACGCCGCGGCCACGCCTTCCCATGGCGGAACGCGCCTGCGCGACTTCTACCGCGGCGCGCTGGAAAACGGGCTCGGTGGGCAGGAACTCGGCGAACATGCCCTGTTCGCCGGCTCTGGTGGCGGCGAACGACCGCGGCCGTGACGGGGCGGGCCTTCCACTCGCGAACGCATTCCTCCGTCTGGCGGAATCTGCCCCTGCTGTGCCTGCTGCCTTGGATCGTTCTGGCTCAGAATGCCGACGAGCCGCCGGTCGACGAGTTCGAATTTGATCTGGGTTTCGACGGGGAAGTCGAAGAAGCATCCTGGCTCGACGATTTCACCGTGCGCATCAGCCAACAGGTTTATGGCCAGATCAACCGGCACAGCGTGGGACTCGCGCCCGGCTTTCGTTTTCCCAAGGAACGCGGGCTGGAAAACAACCGCTTCGGCGTCAATGTGCGCTACCAGAATCTTTTCGCCAATGGCTGGCTGCTCCAAGCCAGCGCCCAGACCCGTGTGTTCTGGAACCAGGACTACGAATACACCGCCAACGGCGACGAGATTGAAACCGAGTCCCGGGTCAACGAGTTCTTCATCCAGCGCAGCTTCGGCGCCCACAGCGTCAAACTCGGCAACCAGACCGTGGTTTGGGGCGAGACAGTGGGCAACTCGGTACTCGATGTCATCAATATCACCGAATTCCGCGATTTCACCATCATCGATATCGAGGATGCGAGGCTCAACCAGCTTCTGCTCGTCTGGGACTATTTCAGCGAAAACTCCGGCAGCCTCTCCACGTTTGTCAATCTCCACCCCGACTTCAATCCGGCGCCGGTACGCGGCAGCCCGCTGTTTTTCGACCCCGGGTTCCATATGCCGGATTACGACCGCAACGGGGACATCCTGTTCGAGCTCGGCAGCCAGTGGCGCTGGTCGATCGAGCGCAGCGATTTCGCGGTGATGGCGGCCTACCTGATCGAAAACCAGTTGCGCTGGGAGCCGCCAGCACCCGGCAGCCTCGACGGTCTGACCAAAAAGAACGATTTCCTGCTGCTCGGCTTCAGCGCCAACCGCGCCATCGGCGACTTGCTGCTCAATTTCGACCTGGCCTACAGCCACGGCGTCCTCGTCAACAGTTTCAGCCTGCCGGGGACTTCGGGTCTTGCGGTTCCCATCGACGCAAGCCGCAACCAAGTGGGAACCTCCCTCGGCCTTGAATACGCCATCGACAATGATCAAAGCCTCAGTATTGGCGTTCAGGCACAGCAACTGCTCGATGCGAACGAAGGATTGCCCCCCGGCCGGCGATTGCTCAACGAGGATGTTTTCGGCAACTGGCTGCTGCGCTACAGCAACAGCCTGCGCAATGGCGATTGGGTGCTTTCGGCGACAATGTACGGCGATTTGGAGGGCGATTCCCTGATCGGGCAGGCCGGCGTGGACCACGCCATCGACGACAACTGGTCGATCAGCGGCCAAGTCCTCGCCATCAGCGGCAGCCCGCGCTCGCCGCTGGCCTTCTTCGACGGGGACGTCCGCCTCGGCGCCACGGTCAGCTATTCATTCTGAGCTTGCGCCGCGCAGTTGAGCAGGGCATCGATGTCGAGCGCGTTTTCGACGCCATCGGCGAGTTCGTTGAGGGATTGCTCGATAGTGGCCCGATAGTCGAATCCGGCATCGCCGCGGATGCCTTGGACGCCGCAGCGCCGCAGCCATTCGCGGCGGAAACCGTCGTTGGCGAACACGCCGTGCAAATAGCTTCCCTCGATCAAGCCATCGGCGGAACGCGCGCCCTCCGCCCGGCCACCGATGGTGAACATCGGCCGCGCGCAATCGGCGCCGTTGGTGCGGCCGGTATGGATCTCGTAGCCGGCGGCGGGCAGACCGGTCAACGCGCAATGCGCGTCAACGGTATCCACCGTTTTGGCCGCGCGCATTTCGGTGGCGACTTCGAGCAGGCCGAGGCCGGCGGTTTCCGCCGGCGGGCCATCGACGCCGTTCCGGTCGTCGATGGCCCGCCCCAGCAGTTGAAAACCGCCGCACAGCCCAAGCACGCGCCCACCGGAGCGGGCGTGGGCCAGAATCCCGCGGTCCCAGCCCTGGGCGCGGAGAAAGTCCAACTCCGCCGCGGTGGATTTGGTGCCGAACAGGATGATCACATCGGCGTCCCGGGGCAGGGCCCGGCCGGGACGAAGCCAAGTAAAGTCCACCGCGGGTTCCATCCGCAGGGGGTCGGCGTCGTCGAAGTTGGCGATTCGCGACAGCATCGGCGCGGCGATTCGCAGTTTCCCGCCCCGACCGCCCTGGCCGCTCCGGCCACGTTCCAGCGCCACCGCGTCTTCCGCCGGCAGCTTCGCGGCGCAGGGCAGCCAGGGAATCAGACCGAAACCGCGCCATCCGGTTTTCGATTCAATGGCGGACATGCCCGCTTCGAACAATTTCGGATCGCCCCGGAACTTGTTGACCAGAAAGCCCCGGATCAGCGCCGCGTCCGCCCGGTCGAGCACGGCTTGGGTGCCGACGATGCTGGCGATTACCCCGCCCCGGTCGATATCGCCGATCAGCACCACCGGGACGCCGGCCCGCCGGGCGAATCCCATATTGGCGATGTCGCCCTGGCGCAGGTTGATTTCCGCCGGGCTGCCGGCGCCTTCGACGATGATCAACTCGAATGATTCGGCCAAGCGGTTGAAGCTCGCGAGCACAGCATCCATGAGCGCGGCCCTTCCCGTGCCGAAGTCGACCGCGCGCAGCTTGCGGCGCGGCTTGCCGTGGATGATGAGCTGGGCGCCGCGGTCGCTTTCCGGCTTGATCAGGATGGGGTTGAAGTCGATCCGGGGCGCAAGCCCGGCGGCCTGGGCCTGCAATGCCTGGGCGCGGCCGATTTCGCCACCGGCGCAGGCGGCGGCGTTGTTCGACATGTTTTGCGGTTTGAAAGGCGCGACCCGCAGCCCCCGCCGCAGCGCGATGCGGCACAGGGCGGCGACGATTACCGACTTGCCGACATCGGAACCGGTCCCTTGGACCATCAGCGCCCTAGCCTTCATGAATAACCCCGTGTGGTTCGCCCCGTCATGAATCGCTTCGCATGGATCGCCGCTGTGGAGATGGACTGGCGCGGGAGGCGCTCACAGCGGCGCCTGCATTTCCACCCGCATACCCGCCACTTCGGCGCGAACCTGGTAGATCTCGGCGATTCGCTCCGCCGTGAGGGTTTCCGCCGGCGGGCCGTCGGCGACGATGCGGCCCCCGCGCATCCAGATCAGCCGGTCGGCGAAACGCGCAGCCAAGGCAAGCTCGTGCAGCACCACCAGCGCGCCCGCGCCATCGTCGACATGGCCGCGGATCAATTCCATCACCCGCAGGGCATGGCGCGGGTCGAGCGAGGCCACCGGCTCATCGGCCAGCAACAGCGGCGCTTTGGTGGCGAAGGCCCGGGCGCAGTGCACCCGCGCCAGCTCGCCGCCGGAAAGCGAGTCGGTTGGCCGCTGGGCGAGCGCAAGCAGATCGCAGGCCGCCAAGGCCGAATCCACCGCGCGGACATCCTCGGCTCCGGGCCGGCCGGGCGCGCAACCCCAGGCGTAGCGGCCGAGGCTGACCACATCCCGCACCGGGCTTGGCCAGGCGAGCGGCCGGCTTTGCGGCAGATAGGCAAGCCTGCGGGCGCGGTCCATCGGCGAGAACGACCGCAGCGGCCGCCCCCGCAGCCATACCCTGCCCGAAGAGATCGGCGCTAGTCCCAGCACGCCTCGCAGCAGGCTCGTTTTGCCCGCGCCATTGGGGCCGAGCAGGGCGGTGAATTCGCCCGGGCGCAGTTCGAGCGAGGCGCTGTCCACCAGCGTCGCGCCGCCGGCGCGCAGGCACAGCCCCTCGACTTGCAGCACGGGTTCCGTCCGCGGGGCTTGCATCTGCGGTTGCGGCGCCGTCATCGCTCAAGTCCGCTCCATGCCCAAGCTTCGGCGCCGCATCGCGATCCAGACGAAAGCCGGGGCGCCGACAATCGCCGCGACCACGCCGAGCTTCAGCTCGTTCGCGGTCGGCAGCAGCCGCACACCGATATCCGCCAGCACCAGGATCAGGCCCGCGAGCAATGCGGCGGGAAGCAGGGCGCGGCCTGGATCGTGCCGGACCAGTGGACGCACGATGTGCGGGGCCACGATGCCGATGAAGCCGATGGCCCCAGCCATGGCGACCGCGCCGCCGGTGGCCAGCCCAGCGCCCGCCACAACCAGCAGGCGTTGCCGCCGCAGGTCGAGGCCGACTCCGGCGGCGGCCTCCTCCCCCAGGGTCAGCGCCCACAGACCGCGCCGCGCCGAATACAGCACCGCCATGCCCGCAGCGATGAAGGGCACTGAGAACGCGATGTCGGGGAAGCTCCGGTTGGCCACCGAGCCCAGCATCCAGTTGATCATGTCCGAGAGCGAAAACGGATTCGGCGCCAGATTCATCAGCAAGCTCATGATGGCGCCGGCGAAACTCGAAAGACCGACCCCGACCAGGATAAGCGTGACCACGGATGCGGTCCGCATCGCGGCGGCGGCAATCAGGATCGTCGCCAGCAAGGCGCCCGCGACCGCCGCCGCGGGCACGAGCCAGGGGCTGAACGCCAGGAAGCCATAGTAGAGGGTGAATGTCGCCCCGAGTGAGGCCGATGCGGAAACCCCCAGCACGCCAGGATCGGCCAGCGGATTGCGCAGCAGCCCCTGCAGCGCGGCGCCGCTTGCCCCCAGCGCCATGCCGACGACATATGCCGCGAGCGCCCGCGGCAGCCGCACCTGCCAGACGACGGTGCGGTCCGCCGCCTCGGCGGCGCCAAGCAGCGCGGCCAGCACCCGGCCCGGCGCCATCGGTGTCGAGCCAAGCAGCAAGGCGGCGAAAATCGCCAGCGCGCTGGCCAGCAGCAATGCCGGGAGCAACAATCCGCGCGCGCTCATGGCGCCGCGCTCCGCGACAGGGCTTCGATGGCGTCGAGCGCAAACCATCCGCCGCAGGCGGTCCAGGCCCCGTGCAACGATACGACTTCGCGATCGGCAAGCTGTTTCCTGGCCAATGGATGGCGCATCGCGCTCCATAGGTTCTGATGCCCCGAACCCGTGCCAAAGTTGGCGTAGGCCACCCGTTCCGGCGGTTCATGGGCGAGGGATTCGAGTGGAATCGGCCGCCAGCCGGGTAGTTGCTGGTAGTTCTCCAGTCCCGCGGCCAGCAGCATCTCGTGGATCAGCGAACCGGGGCCGGTGGTGACGCCCCCCGGTGTCATGTACAGGGTTCGCGCCGCGTCCCGGGGCTTGGGCAAGGCCGCGAGCCGTTCGCGCGTGGCGGCGATGAGCTCCCGCCCGCGGGCGGATTCGCCGAGGCCGGCGGCGACGCTTTCGGTCAGCGTTAGGATTTCGGCGATCGTGGCGGCATAGCCCACATTGAGCACGGGGACGCCGGCCCGGGCATAGAAAGCCGTGGCGTTCGGGCCGCCGCCATAGGAACGGACCACCAGGTCCGGGTTCAGCACGAGCACATCTTCGGCCACCGGGCGCACCGTCGGGATTCCCGGCGCCAAGTCGCGCAGGTAGGAAAACGCCCGGCCCGCATCGGGGGAAAGCGCGAGAATGCGCTCCCGGTCGACGAGTTTCAGCACGTACTGGTCGGCGCAGTAATCGAGGCTGACGATGCGCGCCGCCCGGGTTTCGCCCGGCGGTGGCGCTGGTCCCGGCCCCGCCCCAAACTGAGATTCAGGCGCCACATCGCAGGCCGTCATCCACAGCAGCGGGCAAAGCAGGATGATGCCGATAGCCTCGGTTCTCAATTCCAACTCACTCCAGACCGCGGCGCCAAGCGCGATGCTTGAACGATACATCCCGATCCGGCTGGTTCGCCGTCGGAGCGGGCCCGGTGTCGTTGCTGGAAAAGCTGCGGATGCGCATTCTTTCCGCCCGCGGAAGACTGGTCCCGGCCTTCGGGCGAACGACGCGATGGCTGGTCTCCTGGCTCGCCGATCAACACTTGCGGCCGCCTTCCCGGAGCGCGCTCCAGTGGCGTTAGGGCCGGAAGTTCCCGGTTCACAGTTGCGGGCACAGCCACGGATTTGCACCGTGTTCCCACGCCGCCGAAGCCGGCGGCACCATCTGCCAACCAGTGTGCCGACTTTGCGCCGCCGAGTCAATTCCGACCAGCCCGTCCGTGGGTATCCCGGCAGTTTCCAGACTTCGGCCCGTCCCCGCCGGGCGGCGGGGTGTTGAGCGGACGCTGTAAATACATCCATGTACGCTTCGGGCTCGGCTTCGTGCCTCGCACGCCCGCTCAACACCCCGCCACCCAACGGGGACTGAAGCTGCGCGTACCCATCATGGCCCGGTTCTCGATGGCCTATAATCGGCCCATGTCCGAAGCAGAGCGTTTTTCGCGCCAAGTCTGGCGTCTAATCGATGGCAAGACCAAGCCCCCGGGGTCGCTCGGCCGACTCGAGGAGCTTGCCGCGCAGGTTGCCGTGGCGCGGGGCTCGACGCGGCCGGCGCTGGCGCGCGCGGCACTGATCATCTTTATCGCCGACCACGGCATCGCCGCAAGCGGGGTGTCGGCCTTCCCCCAGTCGGTGACGCGGGAAATGGCGCGCAATTTTCTCGCCGGCGGTGCCGCGGCGACGGTATTCGCGCGGACGCTCGATGTTCCCGTCACCCTGGTCGATGCGGGCATGCGCGAGACGCTGCCGCATCCGCGGCTGCTCGACCGGCGCATCGGTCCAGGCACCGCCAACTTCGCCACCGGCCCGGCGATGTCCATGGCCCAGTGCGAATCGGCGCTGGCCCAGGGCCGCGAAATCGGCGGGCGGACGGACTGCGACGCGCTTTGCCTCGGCGAGATGGGAATCGGCAACACCTCGTCGGCGGCCCTGATCGCCCACAAACTGCTGGGGCATCCGATCACCGAACTCGCCGGGCCGGGAAGCGGGCTCGACCCGGCTGGCGTCGAGCGCAAGCGGAAAGTTCTGCTGCAAGCCGCGGCGCGAACCAGCCCGCTGCTGGAGGCCAAGCCGGCGCTGGCCGAATACGGCGGGTTTGAAATCGCCATGCTGACCGGGACGATGCTGGGGGCAGCGGCGGCGCGTCGCATGGTGCTCGTCGACGGCTTCATCGCCACCGCCGCGGCGCTGGCCGCCGCGAAGCTTGAACCCGAATGCCGCGGGAATCTCGTTTTTTCCCATCTGGGCGCCGAACCCGGACACCGGCTGATGCTCGAGTCCATGGCGGCGAAACCGCTGCTCAAGCTTGGACTGCGCCTCGGCGAAGGCACCGGCGCCTTGCTGGCTTGGCCGCTGCTGCGGGCTGGCGCGGCGATACTCGATGGCATGGCTTCCTTCGAGGATGCCGGCGTCAGCGGCAAGCTGCGGTGAACTTTCTGCGCGAGGAAATCGCCGCAGCGTTGTTTGCTTGGCAAATGCTCACCCGGGTGCCCATTCCGGCAGGCATCGAGTTCAACAGGGCGAGGCAGCGCCGGGCGATCGGCTACTACCCGCTGGCGGGCGCCCTGATTGGAATTTGCGTGGCCGCGGTCTGGTTCGCCGCGCAGTGGCTGCTGCCGCCGCCGGTTGCCATTTTGCTCGCCATGGCCGCCGGCTTGCTGCTCACCGGCGCTTTTCACGAGGATGGGCTCGCCGATACCGCCGACGGGCTTGGCGGCGGGGATGCGCCAGCGGCGCTCGCCATCATGGTGGACAGCCGCATCGGCGTGTTCGGCGCCGCGGCATTGCTGCTGGTTTTGGCGACCAAGGCCGCGGCCCTGATCGCCCTGCCCGCGGCTGTGTTGCCAATGGGCCTGCTTTTCGCCCATGCCGGCAGCCGGTTGTCGCTGGTTATCGTGATGGCGACGAGCCCCTATGTCGGCGCCAACCCGGAGTCCAAACCCACTGCGGCGGGTGTGGGCGCGGGTGGATTGATCCGCTCCGCGCTGACCGGGATCGCCGTTTTCGCGGCCGCGCTGACAGCGTTTCCGGCGCTTGTTCTGGCGGGTGGACTCATCGGCCTGATAATCGGCCATGCCGCGAGCCGGCTGCTTTACGAGCGCAAATTGCGCGGGCACACCGGCGATTGCCTCGGCGCCACCCAGCAACTGAGCGAACTCGGTGTTTATCTCGGCTTGCTGGCGGCGCTCTAAGGAAGCTCTGATTAAGTCAGAGCTTCCTTGCGGCACAGGGATGTGCCGCCGAATTCGATGGGTGGAGGCAAGCGTTTGCGAAGCGCAGCTTCGTGCGCGGCCCCGAGCGCCACCGAGCTGTGCTCGGTGGCCGGACTGGAATTTTTCAGAGCATACCTGACTGAATCAGCGCTTCACGGCTTCAGCGCAAGCGGCAGCCCCGCGGCGAGGAGGATCACCCGGTCGGCGGCTTCGGCGACGCGCTGGTTCAACCTGCCCTGTTCGTCGCGGAAGCTTCTCCCGAGCGGAGTGGCGGGGACGATGCCAAGGCCGACCTCGTTGGAAACCAGGATGAGCCGCGCCGGCGACGCGCCGATGGCGGCGAGCAGCCGGGAAGATTCCGATCCGGCATCCCGGCCCTCGTGCAAGAGATTGGACAGCCACAAAGTCAGGCAATCCACCACGGCGACTGCATCGGCTTCGAGTCCGGCGATGGCCTCGGCAAGGGCAAGCGGAGCTTCCACCACGGTCCAGCGCGCGCCGCGCTCTTCCCGGTGGCGGGCGATGCGCCGCCGCATCTCCCCATCCCCGGCCACGGCGGTCGCGATCAGCAGGGGATGTTCCGCCATCTGCCGCGCCAATCGCGCCGCATGACGGCTCTTGCCCGAGCGGGCACCGCCGAGTATGAGCGTCGTGGTCATTGGGCGCGCATGGTCTCTTCGCCGGTCAGCACATTAGCATCTCTTCGCGCCAGCGGTCCGCACCGCGGGCACTTGGATTGCGGGCTTTCGCAGGCAAAGGGTCGCCCCGCCTCAGCGGCTTGCCACGACATTCATCCGCAGCGAGTACAGGCTCGTGCGGGCGGTGATGTAGAGCGTGCGCCCGTCGCCGCCGCCAAAGGCGACATTGGCGGGCATTTGCGGGGTCTCGATGAATTCGATCTCGCTGCCCTCGGGGTTGCGGATGCTGACACCGCCGGTCCAGGTCAGGTAGACATTGCCGCGCTCGTCGAGGGTCATGCCGTCGGAACCTTGGTCGGCGAACTCGGCGCGGTTTTCGAGCGAGCCGTCCGCGGCGATGTCGAAGCGGTAGATTTTGGCGTTTTCGGTGCTCGCCAGATAGAGCGTGCGCCCATCTTCGGTGCCGACGATGCCGTTCGGTTTGGGAATGTTGGTCACCACCGCCGCAACACTTTGCCGGTCGGCGGCGATGCGGTACACATATTCGCCGGGCTGGGTGAGCGGACCCGCCGGGATGCGGTAGCGCGGGTCGGTGAAATAGATCGAACCATCGGGATGCACCCAGAGATCGTTGGGGCTGTTGAAAGGCGCGCCGTTGTAGCTGTCCGCCACCACCGCCACCCCGCCTTCCGCATCCATCCGGGTGATGCGCTGGGCGCCCTGTTCGCAGATCAGCAGCGAACCATCGAGATCGAGGGTGAGCCCGTTGGGGTAGTTGGCCGGCTCGACGGCGATCTCGAACTCCCCGCCGGTGGTGAGGCGCCAGATGCGGTTGTTGTTGATGTCGGTGAAGTACAGGTCTCCCGACCGGTCGCTGACGGGCCCTTCCAGAAAGCCGAAGCCGCCACGGACCTCCACCACCCCGGCGCCCTCGGCAATCAAGCCGATGTCCTGGGCCTGAGCTTGGGCTTGGGCCAGGCCAGCCACCACCATCGCGGCCGCCAGCGCAACCGCCTTGTTGTTGAGTCGAATCATAAGCCTTCTCCACTGCCGGACGATTGCAAGGATTTGCCCACCGATTCTACCCCGGCGCCATGCCCATCGCGGCGCTTGACCGCGACATCTTTTTGCGGCACTCTGGCGCAATCCGTTGCAAGTTGCAGCACTTGGCCGGGATCACGCGAAATGGCGGCAAACCACAGGGTCAGCGTCAACCTGACCAAGCAAGAGTATCAGGATCTCGCCGGATTGGCGGAGAAATACCGGGTATCCATGGCCTGGCTGAGCCGGCAGGCCATATCCGACTACGTTGAACGGCACCTGCGGGAGCCGATTCAATTGCCATTGCCGATGGTCAGGGAGGGGAGGGCGGAATACAAATGACTCTCGTGGCGACAGATCTCTATGCCGATGATTCGGGCTTGAGAAACAAGATAATCAATGGCGATGCACGGGCGGTGATGAATGACTTGCCAGCCGAATCGGTTGATCTGAGTTTTTGGTCCCCGCCTTATTTTGTGGGCAAGTCATATGAACGGGGCATGTCTTTTTCCGATTGGCAATCTCTGATTCGTGAAGTTTTGGTTTGTCATGCCACGATCGTCAAGCCGGGAGGGTTTGTTGTCGTCAACATTGGTGACATTCTGTGTTTTCCCGATCCTGACATGCCGAGTTATCAAGCTAACAATGTCTGCGGAAAAGTGAATCCGGTAACGAGAGAGCAAGTTCTGACCGCGAAGATGAAACATCCCAAAGCGAATCGAAAACAACTCGGCGCAATGTTGGGATGCAGTGAGCAAACTATACAACGCAGGCTTGAAAACAACAATGTGCGGGGAGGAAAACATCAGGTGCCGACCAAGGTGTTGCTGACCGGGTGCATGTTGACGGAGTGGGCCGAGACGGCTGGCTTGTACTTGTACGACCAGCGCACATGGCATAAAGATCCATGCTGGGCGAATAGCAGATGGCACTCCAACAGCTATCGCGCAGTCGATGAGTTCGAGCATATTTATGTATTTTGGCGCCCCGGAATAGTGGATTATGACAGAAGCAGATTGTCAGATCGCGAATGGTCGGAGTGGGGATCCAGAGGGGTGTGGACCATCAAATCGGTAAAATCCAACTGCCGCCATGAAGCGGAGTTCCCGGAAGAATTGGCGTGGCGGGTCATTAGATTGTTTTCTCCAAAAGGTGGATTTGTCATTGATCCTTTTGTCGGAAGCGGCACCACCGCGGTTGTGGCAAAATCTTTGGGCCGGGACTGGCTGGGTATCGACCGTGATCCCAAGGCGGCGGCCACAGCAACACAGAGAACAGATGAAACCTTGTGATATCGAGCGACTGGAGCGCTCTGTCCTGTCTTTGGTTGTCCAAGCCATGCGGGATTACTGGAAGCAGGCGGTAACGATTTTTCGCGAAGAGTCCGACATGCCACAGGACATAGCCGAGGATCTTACCCGGGAAGCCATTGCCTCGATGGGTGTATCCGGCACTCAAGATAGGCTATACGGAAAGGTGGATGTGAAAAAAGCGATATACGCCTTCCTTCCCGAGTCTGTGCCAGTGGCCTTGATGTTGGATGCCAAAGCCGAGCAACCAAGCGCAACCGCGACAATTCAAATGTCTCAAACTTCGATGCGGGTGCGTCAGGAGCGAGCGGGAAAACTGTGGGATGAGCAGGGCAAGCTGGAAACTGTTATACATCGTGGAAGCCGAATATATCGCGTAGTTACCATTATTTGCAAGTTCGAATATCAGGAAGTCAATGGTAATCGCTCGCTGAACCGGATCGTTGTTTGTTGTATTCCAAGTGGTGATCTTCAAGATCGATATAATCCATCAGCCGAGGATACAATCTGGCTGGCAGGCAGGGATGCGCCAAGCCGTGGAGAAGATTTTCGGGTTCGAATCAGTTATCAAAAACTCAAAGCCAAGGCGGATTGGAGGGTTCAAATTGTATCTGACGATACGTTAAGTGCGCCCTGAAAATCCCTGATCTGATGTAGGCTTGCCTGGGGCGGCGAAGGTGTCGAATTCCGATTCAGTGGCTGGTTTTAGGAATCTCGGCCCCGGTATTCCGTGCGAAAGCTGTTGTATCAAGTTCGTTTTCCCATTTGGCGACGGTGGTGGCCACCGCGAGGTCGCCGCAGACGTTGACTAGGGTGCGCCACATGTCGAGTGGGCGGTCGAAGGCGAGGATGAAGCCGACGACGATGGCGATTTGCTCGGGTGCCATGCCGAAGGTTTCCATCACCACGGCCATCAGGAACAGCGAGCCGCTTGGCACCGTCGGGGTGGCGATCGACACCAGGGCGCCGGTCAGGGCGATGATCACATAATCGGCTAGGGCCAGCTCGAAGCCGAAAACTTGGGCACCGAAGAGCGAGACGATGCCGACATAGAGCGCGGTGCCGTCCATGTTGATCGTCGCCCCCACCGGCAGCACCGTGGAGGCGACCACCGGGCGCACACCGAGGTTTTCCTTGGCCACGGTCATGCTGACCGGCAGCGTCGAGGTGCTTGACGAGGTGGAAAAGGCCACGAGCAGGGCTTCGCGGATGCCGAGGATGAAGCGCGTCGGCGGCAGCTTGAGCAGGACGCGCAGAATCAGCACGCCATACACCAGCACCATGTGGATCAAGCTGCCAACGAAAAGCGCGATGGCGACGGAAACCACATCGAGAAAGGCGCCAAGCCCCAGCGTGCCGGCAACCCAGGCGATCAATGCGAACACGCCGAAGGGCGCGATCTCCAGCACCCAGCCGGTGATCCGCAGAATCACGTCAACGCCGATATTGAGCAGATCGGTCACCGGTTTCGCGGACTCGCCCGCCGCGGTCAAGCCGATGCCGAGCAGCACCGCGAAGAAGATGGTCGCCAGCACATTGCCTTCGGCCAGCGCGGCGATGGGGTTGGCCGGGATAATCGACATCAGCCGCTCGGCGAGCGGCACCGCCTCCTGGGCCGCGCCCGGCACGGCGTTCGACAAATCCGCTCCGGCGCCGGGCTGCATGATCACCGCGAGCGCAACGCCGATGCTGATGGCGATGATCGAAGTCGCCAGGAACAAGGCGATGGTCTTGATGCCCAGCGAACCAAGCTTGGCCGGATCCCCCATCGACGCCACGCCGCTGATCACGGTCAGGAAGACGATGGGAACGATCAACATGCGGATCAGCCGGATGAACAGATCGCCAACCCACAAAATGCTTTCCGCCCCCGGCCCCCACAACGCGCCAACGGCCACGCCAAGCGCCATGGCGCCGAGAATCCGCTTCCACAAGGCGATCCCGAACCAGACGGTCAGAAAACCGCGCATGAACTTCTCCTGGTGACGCTTCGACCGCGAGCATACCCAAGCCGCGAATCCCCGCAAGACTAACCAAGTTGCCGCGCCGGGGCCAGCGCCGCCGCAAGTCAACTGATCCGCATGCCCGGTTTGGCGCCGGAATCGGGGTGGAGCAGCCAGATGTTCCCGCCACCCGGGCCGGCGGCGAGGACCATGCCCTCGGAGACGCCGAATTTCATCTTGCGGGGCTTGAGATTGGCGACCACTATGACGAGCCTGTCGTTGAGGTCTTCCGGCGGATAGGCGCCGCGGATGCCGGCGAAGACAGTGCGCTCGATGGCGGCGCCGTCGGCTTCTTCGCCGAGGTCGAGGCGCAGCCTCAGCAGCTTGTCGGCGCCTTCGACGAGGCCCGCCTCGATTATCCGCGCCACCCGCAGATCGACCTTGGCGAAAGCGGCGATATCGATTTCAGCGGCGAATGGCTCGGTGGCCCGGGTGCTGGCCTCCGTTTCTCCGGCCGCTCCCGGCCCGGCGTTGCGGCCCGCGTCCCAGCCTTGTCGGGATTCCTCGACCATGGCCGCCACCGCCTTGCTTTCGATTCTCGTCATCAGCGGCTGGAAGCGGTTGATCCGGTGGTCGAGCAGCAGCGAATCGAAGTCGCTCCAGGCCAGGGGCGCGATCGCCAGAAAGTCCTCGGTTTTTTCCGCCAGCGCCGGCAACACCGGTTTCAGATAGCCCGCGAGCAGGCGGAAGGCGTTGATGCCAGTGGTGCAGATCGCCCGCAATTCCGGCGATTGCCGGTCCGCCTTGGCGATTTCCCAAGGCTTGCGCTCGTTGAGGTACTGGTTGGCTTTGTCGGCGAAGGCCATCACCAGGCGGATCGCCTTGCCGTATTCGCGCTGCTCGTACAGTTCGGCGATTTGGGGAGAGGCCTGGCGGATTTCATCGATCAAGGCTTCGTTGTCGAGCCGGTCGGCGAGCACGCCGGCGAAATTCTTGCCGATGAAACCGGCGCAGCGGCTGGCGATGTTGACCAGCTTGCCCACGAGATCGGCGTTCACCCGCTGGACGAAGTCTTCGAGGTTTAGGTCGAGATCGTCGACGCCGGGGCCGAGTTTCGCCGCGAGGTAGTAGCGCAGATACTCGGGATTCAAATGGTTGAGATAGGTGCCCGCGTTGATGAAGGTGCCCCGGGACTTCGACATCTTGGTGCCGTCGACGGTGACGAAGCCGTGGACGAAGACCGCGTCGGGGGCGCGGTAGCCGGCGCTGGCGAGCACCGCCGGCCAGAAGAAGGTGTGGAAATTGACGATGTCCTTGCCGATGAAGTGGTAGAGCTCGCTGTGGCCGCCGGGCCGCCACCAGGCGTCGAAGTCGAGGCTGTCGTCATCGGAGCGCCGGCACAGGTTGAGAAAGCTCGCCATGTAGCCGATGGGGGCGTCGAGCCAGACGTAGAAATATTTGCCGGGGCTGCCGGGAATTTCGAAGCCGAAATAGGGGGCGTCGCGGCTGATGTCCCAGTCCTGCAAGCCTTCGCCAAGCCATTCTTCGAGTTTGTTGGCCACCGCCCCGTGGACGGCGCCGCCATCGATCCATTCGCGCAGCATGCCGCTGAAGGCGGGCACGGTGAAGAAGAGATGCTCGGACTCTTTTTCCACCGGTGTTGCCCCCGAGAGGGCGGATTTCGGGTTGATCAACTCCGCCGGGCTGTAGGTCGAGCCGCAGACTTCGCAGTTGTCGCCGTATTGCTCTTCGGCCCCGCAGCGCGGGCAGGTGCCGGTGATGTAGCGGTCGGCGAGGAAGAGCTTTTTTTCCGGGTCGAACAATTGGCGGATATTGCGCCGGGCGATGTGGCCGTTGGCCTCGAGGGCGAGATAGATCGACTGCGACAGTTCGCGGTTTTCTTCGGAATGGGTGCTGTGGAAGTTGTCGAAGCCGATAAGGAAGCCGGCATAGTCGCGCTCGTGCCCGCGCTTGACGCGGTCGATCAGTTCCTCCGGGGAGATGCCCTGGCTCTGGGCGCTGAGCATGATGGCGGTGCCGTGGGCGTCATCGGCGCAGACATAGACGCACTGGTGGCCGCGCATTTTCTGCAGGCGCACCCAGATGTCGGCTTGGATCGCCTCCATGATGTGGCCGAGATGGATGCCGCCATTGGCGTAGGGCAGGGCGCTGGTGACGAGTATCTTGCGCTGGCTCAAGTGGAAATGCCCTCAAACGTTAATCGTCACCCAATGCGCGGCATCATACTGCAACGGGCTGGCGACTGCACCCGCCAAGCAAAGTGGCCTTGATCCGTCGCCGTCCGGCGGGCTGAGTTCCGCGGGCGTGCGAGGCAGGAAGCCGAGCCCGAAGCCTACAGGGATGTATTCACGGCGTCCGCGGAACACAGCCCGCCGGACGCCGACTAGCTGCGCGGAGCCGTGGCACAATACAGCCCCGGCTGGGAGAGAAGGCATGGCAATCAAATCGGATAGGTGGATCAGGGCGATGGCGCGGGAGCGGGGGATGATCGAGCCGTTCGCGCCCGAGCAGGTGCGCGCGCAAGATGGGCGGCGGGTGATTTCCTACGGCACTTCGAGCTATGGCTACGATGTGCGCTGCGCGAGCGAGTTCAAGATTTTCACCAATGTGCACACCACCGCGGTGGTCGATCCGAAGAACTTCGATGAAACGAGCTTCGTCAGCATCGAGGAGCCTTCCTGCATCATCCCGCCGAACTCCTTCGCCCTCGCGCGCACCGTCGAGTATTTCCGCATTCCCGCCAATGTGCTCACGGTCTGCCTCGGCAAGTCCACCTATGCCCGCTGCGGCATCATCGTCAATGTCACTCCGCTCGAACCCGAATGGGAAGGCCATGTGACCCTCGAGTTCTCCAACACCACGCCGCTGCCGGCCAAAATCTACGCTGGCGAAGGCGCGGCCCAGATGCTGTTTTTTGAAAGCGACGAGCGCTGCGAGACGACGTATCGCGACCGCGGCGGCAAGTACATGGGCCAGAAAGGCGTCACCCTGCCCAAGGCTTGAATCGCGTCAAGAAAATGACAAACAGGCGGGCGCTTGACGTTGCTTTGATCAACGTCAAAAAACCGTCACTGCGAAACGCCTGCGCCAGACTTTCACAATATCGTTAAATCTTTGTTTTCGCTGATATTTTCGCGCGAATCAATGCAATGATCCAGATTGGAACGAATCTTGCTCGGCCTCACTTATTCGCTCGGTTTACGCCGTGCGGGCTGTGGATTGAACCGCACCAGCCAAGCATCGGCCTGCGGCTAATCCATACATCGACAGGAAGTCGCAGAAGTTTAGCCCGGAAGCTGGCGAAAAATACGGGAGTGGTCGGCACCGGCGGAAACGCCGGCGAAAGCGGCACGGGAAGCTGGAAACAATCAGGGAACAAGGGGAGCGATGAGCTCGGCAAGAGACTATCTGGCGGAGAGAGAGGAGAGCAGGGAATGGGCTCGCCGCACAGTGGAGAAGCATGCGCCGCTGGTGAACCGCATCGCCCGCCATTTGCTCGCCCGGATGCCGGCCAATGTGCAGATCGACGATTTGATCCAGTCCGGCATGATCGGCCTGCTCGATGCGGCGAAAAAGTACGATCACACCAAGGGCGCCAGTTTCGAGACCTATGCCGGCATCCGCATCCAGGGCGCCATGCTCGACGAGGTGCGCAAGGGCGACTGGACCCCCCGCTCGGTTCACCGCAAGTCCCGGGAAGTCGCCAAGGCCATCCAGAAGATCGAAGCCCGCACGGGCCGCAACGCCTCGGAAAAGGAAATCGCCGGCGAGTTGAAGATCGATCTCAACGCCTATTTCAACATTCTCAAAGATTCCTCCGGCACGCGGCTGTTCAGCTTCGACGAGATCAACGAAGGCGCCGACCCGGCCCTCGAACTCGTCGAGGGCGACTTGCCCGACCCGGCCGACAACATGCAGCAGGGCCGCTTCCGCGAAGATCTGGCGAGCGCCATCGACACTTTGCCCGAGCGCGAGAAGCTGGTGCTTTCGCTTTACTACGACGAAGAGCTCAACCTCAAGGAAATTGGCGAAATCATCGGCGTGAGCGAATCCCGGGTGAGCCAGATCCACAGTCTCGCGGCCCTGCGGCTGCGCTCCAAACTCTCGGCCTGGCGCCAGTAGCCTGTGCCGGAGCCCGCCTCCGAGACTGTCCCGGCCCTTGCGCCGTTATAATTCAAGCCGAATCCTCCCTTGGACCGGCACCAAGTGACTGCGCGCGCCCGGCATGCCAAGCCCCTGCTCGAAGTCCGCGCCCTCGGTTGCGAGCGCGGCGGGCGGCTGCTGTTCCGCGATCTCGCATTCTCGCTCGAAGCCGGACAGGTGCTTCAGGTCCGGGGCGGCAATGGCTCGGGCAAGACCACCCTGCTGCGCATCATCTGCGGGCTGAACGATGGCTACACCGGGGAGTTGTTCTGGCGCGGCGAAGCGATCTCCGGGCGCCGGGACGAGTTCCACGCCGAGTTGCTTTACCTCGGCCACCGGGTCGCGGTGAACCGGGTGCTTACGCCGCTGGAAAACCTGCGCTGGAGTTGCCGCCTGCGGGGCCGGGCTGATGATGCCCGGATTCGTTCTGCGCTGGGGGAAATGGGGCTCGGCAGCTATGAGGATTCCCCCTGCCACGCGCTGTCGGCGGGGCAGTGCCAGCGCGTGGCCCTGGCGGGGCTGTTGCTGGCGAAGGCCGGGCTGTGGGTGCTTGACGAGCCTTTCACCACCCTCGACGCCGGCGGTGTCGCCCTGCTCGAGCAGCTCGTGGCGGAACACGCGGCAAACGGCGGGGCGGTGCTGATCACCACCCACCACCGGCTGTCGCTGCCGGAGCTGCGGGCGCTGACGCTGGGGGTTTCGCGATGAAGCGCGACGAAGCAAACCCCGCGCTTTCGAGTTCGCGCCGGGGTGCCGGCACCGGCGCGGCCTTTCTCGCCACGCTCAAGCGCGACTTGCTGATCAGCCTGAAGCGGCGCAACGACATCCTCAACCCCTTCATGTTCTTCATCATCGTCGTTTCGCTGTTCCCCATCGGCATCAGCCCGGAAAGCGCGATGCTGCGGCAGATTGCCGCCGGGGTGGTCTGGATCGCCGTGCTGCTCGCCTCGATGCTGTCGATGGACAACCTCTACCGCGCCGATTACGAGGACGGCTCCCTTGAGCAGTTGCTGCTGAGTCCCCAGCCGCTGTATCTGCTCGTATTCGCCAAGAACATCGCCCACTGGCTCGTGAGCGGGCTGCCGGTGATCGTTGTTTCGCCCCTGCTCGCCTACATGCTGGCGCTGCCGGCGGTGGGCTATCCAACGCTGGTGGCTTCGCTGCTGCTCGGCACGCCGGTGGTGGGACTGCTCGGCTCGATCGCCGTCGCGCTCACCGTGGGCCTTGGCAGCCGCGGGCTGATCCTGGCGGTCATCACCGTGCCGATGAGTGTGCCGGTGCTGATTTTCGGCACGCTGGCGGTGCAGAACGCCCTCGCCGGGGCTTCCCCGCTCGGCTATCTCGCCCTGCTCGGCGCGATGCTCGCCGCAGCCGTCAGCCTGGCCCCGTTGGCAACCGCCGCCGCCCTGCGGATTGCGCTGAATTGAATTGAAGGTAACGGTAACAGTTTGTGGCCCGCCGCAGCCCCGGACGCGGCTTCGGTTACAATAGCCATCAATGCGCTTGTGCTCGCGGGGGATGGATATGGCAGGCAGATGGCAATGGTTTCACCGGCTTGGCTCGCCGAAGTGGTTTTATGACAAAACCACCCGTTGGCTGCCTTGGCTGGCCGTGGCCATGGCGCTGTTTCTTGCCGTGGGGCTGGTTTGGGCCTTGCTGTTTCTGCCCCAGGACTACCAACAGGGGCACACTTCGCGGATTTTGGTCGTGCATGTGGCGGTGGCGGGGACCTCGCTGTCGTTTTTCCCGCTGATGGCGGTGGCCGGCACGGTGACCCTGGTCTGGCGCATGAAGCTCGCCGACATGGTGGCCAAGCACGCCGCGCCGCTCGGCGCCTGGTTTTCATTCATGACCCTGGCGACCGGCTCGATCTGGGGCAGCGTGATGTGGGGCACCTGGTGGGAATGGACCGACAGCCGGCTGGTGTCGATGCTGTTCCAGTTCTTCCTGCTGCTCGGGGTGATCTCGCTGCGCGCCGCCATCGAGAACGCCGAAACCGCGGCCCGGGCCTGCGCCCTGCTGTCCATCGTCGGCTGCATCAATGTGGTGGTGATCAAGTACTCGGTGGATTGGTGGAACACCCTGCACCAGCCCTCGAGCCCGATCTCGATGGAAGTCGGCAGCCCCAACGGCCCCGAATTCTGGGTCGCCACCGCGGTCATGATCGTGGCGGTCTATCTGTTTCTCGCCGTGAGCCTGATTCTCGCCACCCGCAACGAGATCCTCGAACGCGAAAGCAAGACCGAATGGGTGCGCGATTTGGTGCTGTCGAGCGATTCCGCGAAATGATAGCGATGGTGCGAACCTGTCATTCCGCGCGAAGTCGCGGAATCTCGTCGGAAAAGTGCGGCACCTGGAGAGATTCTGTGACTGCGCTTCGCTCCGCGCAGAATGACAGAGCAGGGCGCGGTGATCAGCCTTGGGACACAGCGCTTTGAATCCTGCACTGAGGGAGCGCGGCGGTGAGCGGAAGGGGCCCGGCGTCAGCCGGGAAGGAATCCGATCACCGCCGGCAAGCGACCGGCGCTCAAACGCGAATAACATGGGACAACCATGATCGATGGGTTACAATTCAACAGCTTGGCCGAGTTTCTGGCCATGGGGGGCTACGCCTTCAACGTGTGGTCGGTGTATGCCCTGTTCGCCCTGTTCCTGACCGCCAATCTGCTGCTGCCGTTGCGCCGCCACCGGCGCATCCTGCGGGAGCGGCGGCGCCAGATCGAATCTGGCGCGAGCGGCGGGGAAGAGCCGGCAGCCGCCGCCGGCTGGAAAATCAGCCAAGCGGGTTCCGATTGAGACGGCAAGCAATGATGAAACCGCACCGCCGCAAACGGCTCGGCATAATCCTGTTCATCGCCACCGGCCTGAGCGTTGCCGCGGGCCTGACGCTGTATGCCCTGAGCCAGAACATCAACATGTTTTATTCGCCGAGCCAGGTCGCCAATGGCGAAGTCGGGCGGGACACGATGTTCCGCATCGGTGGCATGGTCAAGGACGGCTCGGTCGACCAGCGGGCGGACAGCCTCGCGGTGAGCTTCATCACCACCGATTTCGTCCACGAGGTGCCCATCGAATACGAAGGCATTCTTCCCGACCTTTTCCGCGAGGGCCAGGGAATCGTCGCCGAAGGCCGGCTTGACGCCGCCGGCGTGTTCCAAGCCAGCCGGGTGCTCGCCAAGCACGATGAGAATTACATGTCCCCCGAGGTCAGGGCCGCACTCGAGCGGGCCGGCGCGAGCCCGGAGAACCACAGCTTCGGGGAATCCGCGGAGTACTGAATGATCCCCGAGCTCGGCCAGTTCTCGCTGATTCTGGCGTTCTGCCTCAGCCTGCTGCTCGGCGCGCTGCCGCTGGCCGGCGCCGCCACCGGCAATGCGCTGTGGATGAGCCTCGGCCGCCCGCTGAGCGCCGGGCTGTTCGTATTCCTCGGCCTCTGCCTGCTCATCCTCGGCCACGCCTTCGTCACCGACGACTTCTCGGTGCGCGTCGTCGCCGCCCAATCGAATTCCCTGCTGCCGATGCAGTACAAGTTCACCGCGCTGTGGGGCGGACACGAGGGCTCCTTTCTGCTGTGGACCTTCATGCTCGCGGGCTGGATTCTTTCAGTGAGCCTGTTCAGCGCGGGAATGCCCCGGGAATTCACCGCCCGGGTGCTCGGCGTGCTCGGCCTGCTCTGCGCGAGCTACATCCTGTTCATGCTCGCCACCTCGAACCCCTTCGACCGGATGACCCCGGTGCCGCCAGCCGACGGCGCCGACCTCAATTCCGCCCTGCAGGACATCGGCTTCATCCTGCATCCGCCAACGCTGTACATGGGCTATGTGGGGTTTTCCGTGGTCTTCGCCTTCGCCATCGCCGCCCTGCTCAGCGGCCGCCTCGACGCCGCCTGGGCGCGCTGGTCGCGGCCCTGGGCCAATGTCTCCTGGGCGATTCTGACCATCGGCATCGCCCTGGGAAGCTGGTGGGCGTATTACGAGCTCGGCTGGGGCGGCTGGTGGGCTTGGGATCCGGTGGAGAACCCGCCGCTAATCACTTGGCTGTTCGGCGCGGCGCTGATCCATTCGCTGGCGGTGAGCGAAAAGCGCGGCGTGTTCAAAAGCTGGACCGTGCTGCTCGCCATCCTCGCCTTCGGCGGCAGCCTGCTGGGGACCTTCATCACCCGTTCCGGGCTGCTGACCTCGGTTCACGCCTTCGCCAGCGATCCTTCCCGGGGCGTGTTCATTCTCGCGATTCTCGGCGTGTTTGTCGGTGGCGCCCTGCTGCTGTTCGCGCTGCGGGCGCCATTGATCAAGAGCGGGTTTGGTTTTGGCTCGCTGTCGCGGGAGGTTTTCCTGCTCGCCAACAACATCATCCTCGCGGTGGCGGCGGCGTCGGTTTTCCTCGGCACGCTGTTCCCGATGTTCTATCAGGCGATCACCGGCGATCTGATCTCGATCGGCCCGCCCTATTTCAATGTGATTTTCGTGCCGCTGATGATTTTGTTGATTGTGCTGCTGGGAATCGGGCCGGTCAGCCGCTGGAAAAAAACTTCCGGCGCCTATCTGTGGCAACAATTGGGCAAGCTCGCGCTCGCCAGCGCGCTGCTCGGCGTGGCGCTGCCGCTGATCGTATTGCTCGATGTCTCGATTCCGGCCACCATCGCCGTTGCCCTCGCCGCCTGGATCGTGCTGACCATCGGCCGCGACCTGCGCGCCAAAACCGCCAACAAGCCAAGCCGCTGGCGGGGCTTGCGCGCGCTGGGCTTCGGCTACTATGGCATGCAGGGCGCGCATTTCGGCGTTGCCGTCATGCTAGTCGGCGTGGCCATGACGAGCTGGTTCAGCAGCGAGACGAGCGTGCTGCTGCGTCCAGGCGAAGCCGTCGCCCTAGGCGGCTACGACTTCCGTTTCGCCGGCGCCGAGCGCATCGCCGGGCCCAATTACAACGCGGACCGGGCAACCGTCATGGTGACCCGGGACGGCGCCGAAGTCGCCGAACTCCACCCCGAATTGCGCGTCTACCTGGCGAGCGGGGCGCCCTCGACGGAAATGGCCATCGACCCGAGTTTGCTGCGGGACTTGTTCGTCACCCCCGGTGAAATCCGCGAAAACGGCGCCTGGACGATGACGGTCTACGTCAAGCCCTTCGTGCGCTGGATCTGGCTCGGCGCGATCTTCATGGCCCTCGGCGCCACCGTGGCCAGCGCGGACCGCCGCTACCGCAAACTCGCCACCGCCAGGGCGCCGGACAACGTCCGCGATGAAACGCGTGATGAAACCGGGCGGGCGTCCGGCCTTGGCGGCTTGCGCCCGGCGGGCGGGGGCGGGGCGTGAACAGGCCACTGTTCTTCATCCCGGCCGCGGTCTTCCTGCTGCTCGCGGTTTTTCTCTGGCGCGGGCTGTATCTCGACCCCACCGAACTGCCCTCGGTGCTGATCGACAAACCCATGCCGGCTTTCGCCATGACCAACCTGGCGGATGAACCAGTGGACAACGCCGATTTGCCCGAACGGGTTTTCCTGCTCAATGTGTGGGGCAGCTATTGCCTGCCCTGCCTCGTTGAGCATCCCACCCTGATGCGGCTGTCCGAGGAAGGCGAGTTTCCCGTGGTGGGCGTGAATTACAAGGACCGCCAGCCCCTGGCACTCGACTGGCTCGAACTCCACGGCAATCCATTCGAATACAGCATCCTCGACGAGGATGGCCGCCTCGGCATCGATCTCGGCGTCTACGGCGCGCCCGAGACCTTTCTCGTCGATGGCGAAGGCGTGATCCGCTACCGCCACGTGGGTGTGCTCGACGAGACGGTCTGGCGCGATGTGTTCGAGCCCGCCATCGCCGAATTGCGCGCCGGCGCGCCGCGCTCCTGATCCCAGCCTTTGCCGATGCCTTTTCCGCGAACTCTCCTCGTCTTGCTGCCGTTGCTGCTGCCCGCGCTGATCCTGCTCGCCGCCGCTCCGGGCCGGGCCCAGGTGGTCGATACCTTCGCCTTCGACAACGAGGAGCAGCAGCAGCGCTTCCGGCGGCTGTCCAACGAATTCCGCTGCCCCATGTGCCAGAACGCCAATCTCACCGGCTCCACCGGCGGCGTCGCCGAAGATCTGCGCCGGGAAATCCACCGCATGATCCTCGCCGGCGACACCGACAGCGAAATCGAGCAGTTCATGTTCGAGCGCTACGGCGATTTCATTTTCTACCGGCCCCGCTTGCGGCCCGACACCCTGCTGCTCTGGTTCGGCCCGCTGGCCTTCCTCCTGCTCGGCGGCTGTGTCGGCTGGCGCATCCTGCGCCGCGCTCAAAGCCGCGATCAAGGCGCCGGCGGCGTGGAACTCGACCCGGCCGAGCGCGAACGCCTGCGGCGGCTGCTCGGCGATGACTGAATTCAGTGGCCTGTTCTGGCTCGGCTGCGCCCTGCTCGCGGCGCTCGCGGTGAGTTTCGTGGCGATTCCGCTGTGGCGCGCCCGGCGCGGCTTGACAGCCGCGGAAACCGGCCGCGAACAGGCCAATATAGAGCTGTTCCGCGAACGCAAACGGGAACTCGAAGTCGATCATGCCGCCGGCGAAATCGACCAAGAGCAATTCGACGCCCTGCTGCGCGAACTCCAGGCCAGCCTGCTGAGCGACATCGGCGAATCGCAGCCACAAGGGGGCGGCGGTTCAAGGCAGGCCGACACCCCTTCCTTGGTCATTGCGCGCGAAGCCCCGCCCCCCGTCATTGCGCGCGAAGCGAAGCGAAGTCGCAGAATCTCCCCGCCCTCCGCTTCCTTTCTTGCCCCCCTGATTTTGGCTTTGCTGCTGCCAGCCGCCGCTTGGCTCATGTACCAGCAATGGGGCCAGCTCGAAGCGGTCGAACTGATGGACCAGTTCCAGCGCACGGTGCAACAGGGCGGCGACCCGGAGGTCGCCCGAGAACTCGTTTTGCGCCTTGGAGAGGTGGTGCGGGACAACCCGCAACAAGCTTGGGCATGGTACTTCCTCGGTGAAAACCTCTCCACCCTGGGGATGTTCGACGTCGCCAATTCCGCCTACCGCCAAGCCGCGGATCGATTGGCCGAAGACGAGGAGAAAGCGCTGGCGCTCGGCCGCGTCGCGCTGAGCGCGTACATCATGGCGCGGCTCGAATTGACGCCGGAAGTCCGTGAAATCGTCGACCGCACACTCGCGCTCAATCCCGACGAACCCAACGTGCTGCAACTGCTCGCCAGCGACGCGGAGGAAAGCGGCGACTATGACGCCGCCATCGGCTACTGGCGCCGCCTCTCGCAGTTGAACCCGGATTCCCAAACCGCCCGCCAAAGCATCGCCACCCTGCTGCGCCTGCGCGATGGCGGGGAAGCAAACGATGCCGATGAAGCAAGCGGCGCCAATATGGCCGCCAGCATCGAGGTGGCGGTTGCCATCGCCGACGGCTTGACGCTCGACCCGCGGCTGCGGGTCTTCATCTCCGCCCGCAACGCCGAAGCCGAAGGCATGCCGCCACTCGCCGTCGCCACCCTCAGCGTCGCCGACCTGCCCGCGAGCATCCGCCTCGACGACAGCCTCGCCGTGGGCCCCCTCAACCTGTCATCGGCCCAATCGGTCTACGTCGCCGCCCTAGTCTCCCAATCCGGTTCAGCCAACCGCGCCCCCGGCGACCACTTCGCCGAATCCGACCCTTTCCCCCTCGCGAATCCACCCGCCCTAGTGGAATTGGCAATATCCCAAGTAGTGCCGTAAGCCGAATACCGCCGCTGCTGCTGCTGTGTAACGAGCCATATGACAATATGCAGGAAAGTATGCAAAGATAAGCAATTTCAGAATCGAATGGGTCTGAATCTGCCTTTCTCAGGAGGGTAAAAAATGACACAACAACTTGGAAAACTTGAACGCATCAGCGATTTGCGCCGTATCTGGGAATCGGAAGCCACGCATTTTACTCCGTGGCTGGCCCGTGAGGATAATCTCGCGTTGTTGGCCGACACAATAGGGCTGGATCTCGAACTTGAGGCGCAAGAAAAAAGTGTGGGCCCATTTCGCGCAGATATCCTTTGCCGCGAAACTGCAAACAATTCATGGGTTCTCATAGAAAATCAATTAGATAAAACGGATCACAATCATCTGGGGCAATTACTTACGTATGCTGCAGGGCTAAATGCTGCAACTATTGTATGGATAGCGAAGCGATTCACTGATGAGCACCAAGCAACTTTGGAATGGCTAAATGAAGTTACCGGTGATGAAATCAATTTATTTGGATTGGAAATTAAACTTTGGCGCGAGGATAAAAAAATCGATCCAAGAAAATGGCAACCAGAAAACAGTTCGGTAGAGTAACTCAAGCGCAAATTTCGGAATTTGAAAATTAGTCCACTAATTGATTCAAACAGCTAAGCCGCCTTGATAAAACTTGGCATAACGAACTTCGCTAAATGATCCGGCAGTGATCATTTCAATAAAATTTTTCTCGGAGCTTAGCGCTTTTTCCAGTAACTCAAGCCTTAGCAGAGAAACGAGAAGAGCGCAAGATCTAGCTTGGCAATTTATGGATTTTCGCGGATTAAACTCGATATCGGTAAAGCCTTTGTACTCGTATAGGCGCTTTAGAAAGTCTTGATACGGCCTGAGCGCAGAAAGATACAGCCAGTCGTAAAACGCTGTTTGGGGAGTTAGTGGCCAGTCTTGCCCAAAGTACCTAAAACAAACTAATTCACCCGACGTTTTCACCCTTTCGTCAGTTTTCGCTCCAACCCCATCTTTGTTGTAAATGTCGGTATATGGCCCCCCATTTTTAAAGACTTTGCTGCCTTGATATGCGGCTTCTAGACTTATCTCTCCAAGTTCTGTCTTCAGTTTCAAGCTGAATGCGCTCAAACGCCTCCCTAGTAATTCTTCAGACTTGGTCGAGACCTCTAGTATAGGAAACAAGTTTATCTTTTTGGCAGATTCATGTAATGCAGAAACATTCTTTTTCTTTTGAATTGAGGAAAAACCAGGATTCCAAGTAAAATCCACGAGCATCTCTTCCACAAGATGATTCTCTTCCCCTGTAGCAATGAATACCGGACGCCTAGCCATTCCGAAAACCCAATATACAATCAACCTCAATATTACATGGAACGAGTATTTCCGATTTTAATGCCATCTGACGTCTAGCCTGTATATCAGAATCTCTCCAATCCATATACGTGAATAGCACATCAAAATCTATTTGTTCTTCCGCTTCTTTTGTGGTCAGGATGTGTACTCCAGATTTATTGGAAACATCGGAACTGAACTTTACCCCTTTTCGAAGGAGAATAGAAGATTTGATTTTTAACCAGATCGGATCGAGAATTCTGACCTCTCTTCTAGCGTAGTACAGCATCGGATGGTCATCGACGAATGCCAAATGAACAAACTTATCCAACCCTTTGGTTCGATCTGCATCATGGCTCCAATCGTTGCCTCCCGGAGAGGGTATTTCAACGCCACGCCTTTCTGCTTCGGCGAGCGACAGTAAGCCATGTTTTCCAATCAGCTTAAGATTGGACCGATCAGTGAAATGCTAGATTCCATCAAATCTGTATTTTTCTAAGATCGATTTCATTCCACCTTCAACTCTGGCCGAGCCCCGGTGTCGCAGACAATGAGGTGGATAGGCCAGCTTGCCTGGCCTCCTCAACAATCGCGTGGCGCATATCGTCCAGTGAAACTGGTTTTCCATGATACGGAAGCGATCCGAACAACCGGGAAAGCGGGCGGACGGGTATGATGCGCACTTCATTGTTTTCCAGAATCGCATAGCGTACCCGATCACCGGGCTGTACGCCGAGCGCTTCGCGAACGGGCTTCGGCAGGGTAGTCTGCCCTCGTGAAGTGACCGCCGACTGGATCATCGATCTGGACCTCGACTGAAACTGGGGATAAATCAGCAATTCGGCCTGCTAACATGCTAGATCGAAAAATGCCTTACGTGTAGACAAAAAGCAAGGAAAGTGTGGATGGAACAATTCCTGACGATCGCGGTGGCGCATTTGTTCGCGGTGGCTTCGCCAGGGCCGGATTTTGCCGTGGTGCTGCGGCAGAGCGTCAATGGCGGGACGCGGGCGGGGCTGTGGACGAGCGCGGGTGTGGGGACTGGCATTTTCCTGCATATCGCCTACTGCCTGCTTGGCGTGGCGCTGCTGCTGTCGAGGGTGGATTGGCTGTTCACCCTCGTCAAGTGGCTCGCCGCCACCTATCTTGCCTGGCTTGGCCTGCAATCGCTGCGTAATGCCTGGCGCGGCGAGACCGCGGCAGCCACTGGTGGAAGTGCCGCCAGCGCCGCCGTCGCGCCGCTGCGGGCCTTCTCGACAGGCTTTATCACCAACGGGCTGAATCCCAAGGCCACCTTGTTTTTCCTGGCGCTGTGGACCGTGGTCGTCAACCCGGAAACGCCGGTGGCGGCACAGTTGCTCTACGGTGTCTACCTTGCCCTGGCCACCTTCGCCTGGTTCTCTTTGCTCTCGCATCTGCTGGGCCGCCAGCGCGTGCGCGAAGTCCTGCTGCGCGCGGGCCGCTGGTTCGAGGCCGGCATGGGCACCGTCCTGCTCCTGCTCGCCGCCCAGATCGCCCTGACCGCTTGAATTCACGTATCCAGTTGAAACGGCCACCAAGCCAGCCGGCGAGGCGAAGCCTCAGGATCTCCCGGGAACTTCTATGGACTTGAGCCAGCACAGCGTAGTACGCTTGACCGACGCGGGATATAATGGTGTTCCGCCCCGAAGTTAACTGACATCATGTCATATCAAAATTGGAGACCAGTCATGGAAAATCCAAACTTGTTTGATTATGCAACCAAGGAATTATCGCAAGATGCAATGATATGCTGGTTAATGAAGTGTGCGGAGTATAACAGTGAATCAGATCTAAATGATTTAGGGCGTAGTTTCATTCAAGCATTGCTGAATCATAAACAAACTGCTCCCCAAATAACCTTGGATGATTGTGATTTAGAGATAGAAATTTTGCAGCAAGAGAAGAAAATAGATGTATTGGCACGAATAAATGGTATGTATATTCTACTAATCGAAGACAAGAAAGGAGGCAAACCGCATAATAATCAACTTGAAAGCTACAAAAATTCTGTGCTCGCCGGAAATACAAGTTTTGGCGATATTGGTCAGTGCAGTTTGTATCCTATCTATTTTGAAACAGGGAACTATTCTGTTCACTTGGAGAGAGAGGTAGAAGATAAATCAGGTTACAAAATCTTTGATCGCAGAAATGTTATTGATGTGCTGGGGGCGTACACAGGAAATAACCCGATAGTTTTCGACTATTTGAATCATTTAAAACGCATTGATCAAGATTCAAAAAGTTTTATTTCTTGGCAGAAAGATGATGATAGAGGGTTGTGGGGAAGATATGCATGGCAAGGCCTTTTTCGTATGCTGGAGGAGGAAAAAGTAAGTGATAGCAATTCTGATCCAGAATGGAATGATTGGGGTTATGTTCCCAATCCTTCGGGTGGGTTTTGGGGTTTCTGGTGGAGCAAGAGAAATGTATCGGAAGGCCATGCTATCTACCTTCAACTAGAGCAAGAAAAGCTCTGCTTTAAAGTTGAGGTGCGTGATGCCGATAAAGAAAAACGACAAGAATTAAAGTGGAAATGGAATGATCTTATAACGGGAAAAAGTGATTCAGTAGTGAAGCCAAGAGTCATGAGGATAGGAGAAACAATGACAGTGGCAACCCTGGATCATGAATGCGGATGGCTACGTTTTGATGAAAATGGAAAATTTGACTTTGAACGATCAATAGAAGTATTAAAATGGGCCGAAAAGATTCTTTCAAAAGCAGCGGGGTAAACGAATGAATTCTGAAATTACTGGAAATAAACAACCACTTAGCCATCCAAGTCCGCTGCAAGACTTGACCGGTATTGAGTTCGTGGTAAGATCTGTTCCCGAGAAAGTGTTCGACCATGTTCTTGATCGAGATGCTAAGATTTTTGAGCAATTGGCGAAAGTCTGATGACGATAAAACTCTACTATCCTACCCAGCAACTTGTTACGTAAACACACGATTTTCTGATCGAAAAATATGGTGGTCTGCCGGGGGTGCGTGATCAAAACGCACTTGGGTCGGCTATTGCCCGAGGGGAGCACTTGCTGGCTTATGGGGAACGTCGGGTGACTGATCTTTTCGATGTTGCCGCGGCATTAGCTTGGGGGATCAGACGCAGCCATCCTTTCGCGGACGCAAACAAGAGAACATCTTGGCTGTGCATGCAAACTTTTCTTTCCGCCAACGGCGTTGAGTTGATCATCGATCCCGCTGACGCCATCTCCTGGATGGTAAAGCTCGCTAACAATGAAATGCGCGAGGAAGAACTGGCCGAGTTACTGCGGTCGCAATACAAATCGAACTTCTCGTGATCCCCAACCGTGCGAGTGGTATGAGGTGCTGAAACTGTATAGGTGGCCCTATTTTCGCGGTGCATCGAGAGGTCTCAAAACTTTTGGGCCGCAACTGCTGGACAAGTTCAGCGCGGGTTTTCTGGTGGCGCGAAGATGTTTGCCTCTTCCTCTAGTGTGGCGGTGTGCTCGAACAGCAACCGGGCAAGGCTCTCAAGTTCTTCGACACTTGCCCGGGTCTTGTCTTCGTTGGCTGGCGCGAGGGCTTGTCCGGCAAGCGTCCGAACACTGATCTCCAAGTCGCCGACCCGAGACTCCAAACCGCCAACGCGAGAGTCCAGCTCATCGACGCGAAACTCGAGAGAAGCCATTCGAGATTCCAACGCACCCACGCGAAACGCCAAATCGTCCACTTTTTCCTCCAGCGCCAGCACCCGCCGGTTGAGTTCGTCGACGTTCGTTTCGAGCGCGGCCACCCGCTCCCGCAGCAGGGTGATTTGTTCACCATTTTGCTGGATCATCCGGGCGTTTCTGTCGATTGCCACCGCATTGGCTTCGATTTTAGGTTCGAGCTGGCCGAGAATGCGCTCCACGATGCTGTCCGCGGTGTCGTTCATATGCGAGATGGCGGACTGGTGCAGGGCCCAGCCGCCCACGGCGGTGAGCAGGAACCCCGTGCCGTAGGTAATCAGAATCACGACGAGCACGCGGTATGGCAGTTCCGGTGTTTGCACTTGCATTCCAGTCGCCTCCTTGGCGGTGTGTGGACAATGAATATCGATAGTTATAGGACAGATCGAAGCGGACCGCCAAGTTTTTGGCGAAAAAATTCCGCGTGGCCCCCGGGTTTTCTGGCGGCGCCATCGCGGCGCTGAATCGGGCTCAGATGCGGTATAGCGGGGCGAGGGCGTGGCGGGTGGACTTGCGTTGTTGCCGGTTGCGGCGGCGTTTTTGTTGGCGCAGCTTGGCGGTGAGAGCGGCGAGTTCGCCGAGGTCGCGGTGTTCCGGTTGGATTGCCGCCGCGGCTTTCTCGCCCGCGGCGCCCTTGCGGAAACCAGCGTTGGCGCCGCCCTTGCTGAAATCAGTGCTGAAAAGCGCGGCCTGAATGCGCCTGGCGAAGTCGTACAGCTCGGGGACTTCGCGCTGGTTGAGCAGGTCTTCCATGTTGGCGATGCGGCGCGAGTCGATGTGGTGATCGGCCCAGCGGACGAGGCTGCGGCGGATTTGGCGAAGATCTCCGCCGCGCAGGGCCTTGCGCAAATCGCGGTGGGCGCTGGCCTCGTTGTTTTCCGGCGCGTAGTGTGAGAGGACCCGCCGCCGGCGCTCGCGGGCGTAGTCGGCGATGGCGCCGTGGCGGGGCCGCAGCAGCGACTGGTAGAGCAGGGCGGCGAGCGCCAGAACGATGATCGCGAGCAGCCAGTTGAGCCAGTTTCGGTCGATCTCGATGGTGTCCGCGCCGGCCTGGGCGCCGATCATCGCTTGACCGACGGCGGGTGGTGCTTCGAGCAGCGCGGTGAGGTCTTCGCCGGTGCCGGTGATGGTCTGTTCCGCGGGGGTGAAGCCGGCGACTTCGGTTATCGAAAACGTGGTGGCGGGGATGATGGCGAACTCCTGCCGGTCGGTTTCCACATTCCACCAGGGGATGACGATTTCGGGGATTTCCAGCGGACCGGATGCGGTGGCGACGATGGATTTGCGCTCGATGCGGGTGCCGACGATGCTGCCGTCGACGAACACGCGCTCGATTTCCGAGGGTTCCGGGTAGATGTTGGCGCCGGGGATGGCGACATCGGTGAGCGGCGGCAGCACAGCGCCGTCGAGACCCTCGGCCTTGATCGCGATGGTGCGGACCAGGGTGTCGCCGACATGGGGGTCGTCGGTGGGTCCGGTCCAGCTTTCCTCCAGCGTCAGGGACCGCAGCGGCAGCCAGTATTCGCTGTCCCGGGCGCTTTCCGGGCGCTCCCTGACTTCGACTGTGATGCCCTCGGTGAAGGCGGTCACGCGCCGGGTGTTGAGGTTGCGGAAGACGAAATTGCTCGAGCCGTCGGTCACTTCCCCGCGGAACAGGATGTCGGGTATCGCCAGCGGGCCGCTGCGCTGGGGGAAGATGACATAGCGTTTTTCATAGACCCCGTAGCGCACGCCGTCGATCAGCGTTTCGTACTGGTTCGGCGAGCCGATCAACTGGGTTACCGTGTCGGGGATGTCGAGTTCGGTGAACTGTGGGTTGCGGATGCCGTTGATCGTGTAATACAGGCGCACGGAAAACAGCAGTTGTTCCTGGACGTAGATCGATTCCTTGTTCGCCTCGAGTTCGAGGAAGAGTTCCTCGGCGCCCTGGTTCGAGCGCGCGCCTTCGTTGCGCACGAGCACGTCGATGGGTTCGGTGAGCGATTCGTTGACCTCGATGGCGGGAATCGTCAGATTGCCCTCGGTGAGCGGGAAGAGGGTGACGATGTAATCGGTCCAGGATTCGACATTGCCGTTGACACTGCGGATCTGGCTTGAGGTGCGGGTGCCGAGCACGTCGAACTGCTCGGTGAGCGGGGTCAGGTCGAGTTGCATGCCTTGGCGGCGGTCGTAGACGCGGATGGTGAAGGTCAGCGTCTCGCCCCGGGCGAGTTCGATGCGGTCGACGCTGGTTTCGATTTCCTGGGCGCCGGCTTGTGCCCAGGGCAGCCCCGCGAGCAGCGCCAGCAAGCACGCGAAAATGGCTGGGCGCCCGCGCGTAAGCCTCACCATATCTGGCCTCCGTCCCGCAGGCTGTTGGCGGTGCCGTTGAGTTGCCGCTGCCGGTACTGGTAGCGGAATTTGCGCTGGAGCAATTCGCCCGGGTCGTCCTCGATCCGGCGCAGCCACTGTTCGAGCGACTGCCGCTCCTCGAACTCCTCGTTGCTGTTCTGGCTCGGCGTGTTCTGCTCGCTGTTGGACTCGGAGTTCTCCTGGTCCTCCGGTGCCTCGTTCTGCTGTGGATCCTGCTGCTGGTCCTGGTCGCCCTCCTGGCTTTGCTGGTCCTGCTGTTCGCTGTTTTCCTGGTCCTGTTCGGATTGCTGGTCGGAATTCTGCTCGGACTGTCCGCTTTCGTTTTCGCCTTCCTGGTTCTCGCCCTGCTCGGATTGCTGCTGCTGAAGCAATTGCTCGACGATGGCCTTGTTGTGGATCGCGTCGGCGTGTTCCGGGTCAACCGCCAGCGTCAACTCGTAGGCGGCGATGGCCTCGGCGTAGTTGCCGGAGAGCGCCAGCGCGTTGCCCCGGTTGTAGTGCCCGTCGGGAGTGTCGAGGGCGCTGAAGGCGGCGATGGCGGCGTCGTAGTTTCCGGCGCGGTAGTTGGCCGCGCCGCGCCAGCCGGGCGATTCAAACAAATTCGCCGCGAGGCCGTGGTCTTCTTCGGCGAAGGCTTGGGCGCCGCGCTGGTCCGGGGTTCGCCACAGCCCCGCCCATTCCGCGGCCCTGGCGGGTTGCGCCGGGGCGAGGCCGAGGAGCCCGGCGGCGAGCAGCATCGTGAACAACCAGCCGCGGCGGAAGCTGAGCGCGGCGAGCGGCGCGATCAGCAGCAACAGCCAAGGCCCGGTTTCGTGCCAGATGTCGAACTCCTCCCCGACATCGCTCAGTTGCGGATCGTCGAGCAGATTGCGGTCGGTGAGCAGATAGGCGAGGTCGGAATCGGCGAGCTGGATGTCGTGGTAGCGCCCGCCAACGCGGTTCGCCAGCGATTGCAGCACGCTGCGGTTCAGCTTCGGCACCACCATGGCGCCCTGCCGGTCGGTGAGGAAATTGCCGTCGCTGGTGCGGATCGGCGCGCCCTGCTCGGTGCCGATGCCGAGGATCAGCAATTCATAGGGCGTGTCCTCGAGCTGCCGGGTGATCAGCAGTTCCTGGTCGAAACCGCTGATGCCGTCGGTCATCAGCAGGATCTTGCCCTCCGGGGCGTCGATATTGGTGAGCAATCGCATGGCCATGTCGATGGCGGCCATGGGATTGCTGCCGAACAGGGGCATGATGTTGGGGCTCAGCGAAGGCACCAGGGCCTTGATCGTCACCACATCGTCGGTCAGCGGCATCACCGCGTGGGCGTCGCCGGCGTACACCACCAGCGCCGTCTGGCCCTCGTCGCGCAGGGCGAGGATGTCGAGCAGCTTGCGTTTGGCGAGATCGAGCCGGGACGGCACATGGTCCTGGGCGAACATCGACAGCGACAGATCCATCACCACCACGAGGGCGTCCTCGCGCTGCTGCACCGGCTGGGGCAGCTTTTCCCAGACCGGGCCCGCCAGCGCCAGCGCCGACAATACCCAGGCGCACAGCAGAAGCAGCAGGGGGGCGCGCTGGGCGGTGTCGCGCGAGCGGTCGAGCAGGTAGGGCAGCAGGCTTTTGTCGATGGCCTTGTCCCAAGCGCTGAGGGCGCTGTTCACACGCCACAGGGCGATCACGAAAATCGCGGCGGGCAGCAGGGCCAGCAGCCACCAGGGCCGCAGGAAATGAAACTCGCTGAAAATGGCGGTGGAGATTTCCATGGCGGCGTTCAGGCCCCCGCCTTGGCGTCCCCGCCCAAGCGCGGGCGCGGGTCGTCGGCCTCGGCGGGCACCGCCCGCCCGGTCAGCGACAGCCAGGGAATCGAAACCAGCGCGAGCAGGAAGCTGAGCAGCAGCGCGCCGCCGAGCGGCCAGTGGAACAGAACCCGGGTCGGGCGGTAGGTTTGTTCATCCTGTTCGATGGCTTCGAGCCGGTCGAGATCGGCGTAGATTTCCACCAGATCGGAAACGTCCCTGGCGCGGAAATAGCGGCCGCCGGTGGATTCGGCGATGCGGGTGAGCACGGCCTCGTCGAGTTCCGCCGAGGGGTTGACCGTTCGCGCCCCGAAAAAGGCGCGTTGGGTGACCTGATCGGCGCCGATGCCGATGGTGTAGATCTTGATTTTTTCGCTGCGGGCCAACTGCCCGGCCTGTTCCGGCGACACTTCGCCGGCGTTGTTGACGCCGTCGGTGAGCAGGACGAGCACCCGGCTGTTCTCGGGGCGGCTGCGCAGATGGATCACCGACAGGCCGATGGCGTCGCCGATGGCGGTGGCCGATTCCTCGATGATGCCGATTTCGGCCTCTTCGAGCAGTTCGCCGACGACCTTGCGGTCGAAAGTCAGCGGCGCCTGAACGTAGGCGTGGGCGGCGAAGAGGATCAGCCCGAGCCGGTCCCCTTCGCGGCGCTCGACGAAATCCCCCACCACGACCTTGACCACATCGATGCGCGAGGCTTGGCGGCTGCCGACGATCATGTCCTGGGCTTCCATGCTGCCGGAGATATCGACCGCGAGCATCAGGTCGCGGCCGGTCGAGGGCAGTTGCACCGGCTCGCCGAGCCATTGCGGCCGGCTCGCCGCGAGCACCACGAGCAGCCAGATCAGCGCGCAGCAAATCAGCTTGAGCAGCCGGCCCGCGCCCAGATTCTCGCTGTCGGAGTGGAGCCGGTCGAGGGCGTTGAAAAACGGCACATAAAGCGCGGCGTCCTGGCGCGGCGCCCGGGCCATCAGCCGGTAGACGAGGAAGGGCAGCGGCAGCAGCGCGAACGCCCAGGGCCAAATGAACTCAAGCATCGCCGCGGGCAACCTCCAAGCCGGCTTGGGTCTGGTTCCGCGGCTGTTGGCGGTTGCCGCGCCGGCGCAGATAGAGCGAGCGGATCCACTCCCGGCTGAAAGCCTCCAGCCGGTCGGTATCGACCGACAGCGAAGGCCGGAAGCGGCCTTCGCTCAAGGCCCCGGCGAGTTCCCGGTCGAGCCGCATGGAATTGCCATTGGCGCGCAGGAAGCGAACCCAGTCATCGCCGCCGAGTCCGGCGACGCCGGCGTCGGGAAAATGCGTCAGCGCCACCCGCCGCAGCACCGAGTTGACCGAGTTGACACAGCGCAGCTCGCCCGCATCGGCCATATTGGCTTGGGCGGCATCCACCGCGGCGAAGTCATCGAACACCCGCTCAAGCTCGAGCAAGGCCTGGCGGCAATTGCGGCGGCGGCGCCAGAACGCCAGCGCCCAGCGCCCGCCAAACCAAAGTCCGGCGAGAAGCAGCGCGGCCAGCAGCCACCAGCCCGCCGCCGGCGGCCAAAAGCCGACCGACTGCGGCAGATGAATATCCGCCAATTGATTTAGTGCCGTGTCATGCGTCTCATGTTGCATCAGCGTTCACCCCTTGGTCCGCGCCCAGCGCTGACGCGCCGCCGAGGCACTGATGCGACATGAGACGCATGACACGGCACTATGAGTTCTGCGCTATCCACTGTCGTATCTGCTCCACTACGAGGTCGCTGGTGCGGATTTTCAGCAGCGGCACCTTGAGGCGGTCGAGCTCGGACTCGATCGACCGCAGCCGCTCGCTGAACTGCTCCCGGTAGCGGGTTCGCGCGCGCCGGTTGAAGGTGTTCAGCGCCCCCTTGCGCCGTCCATCGGTGATGCTGTACAGCCCCGGCGCCGGCAGCGACTCTTCCAGCGCATCGTAAACGAAACAACATACCACGTTATTGTGCTGGCTGAGTTGATTGAGAAAGCTGACCGCGCGCCGGTCGAGGGTGACGAAATCAGAAATCACATACAAGGTGCTCCCCGGCCGCAGGATCTTGCGGATCTGGCCGAGGGCGCCGGAAAGTCCGGCGTTTTCGACCGCGCCGGGCGCCCCCGCGGCAACGCCGCCGAGCGCCTGGTTGAATTCGCAGATCTGGTTGAGCAGGTGCAGCGCCGAGCGGCGGCTGCGCTTGGGGCGAACGAGCCTGGCTTCGCGGTCGGAAAAAACCAGCCCGCCGACCCGGTCGCCATTGTCGATGGCGAGCCAGCAGAACACGGCCGCGGCCTGGGCGGCGATCACCGACTTGAAAGCGACCCGGCTGCCGAAATACATGTTGTGGGTCTGGTCGACGGCGATGACCACCGGCCGCTCGCGCTCCTCGCGGAACACCTTGGTGAAGGGCCGGCTGGTGCGGGCGGTGACGCGCCAGTCGATCAGGCGGATGTCATCGCCGGGCTGGTAGGGGCGGAATTCCTCGAAATCGATCCCCCGGCCGCGCATCTTCGACAGATGCAGGCCGCTGATGCCGGCGATGGAGCGGCTGTGGGCGAGGTACTCGAGTGTTTTGGCGGCATGGCGCTGCATCAGCAACTCGCGCAGGCTGACCATCGCGCCGGTGGCCTGGTAGCGCGTGAGCTCTGGGTCGATGCGGTGCCTGGAACTCATGCCGGCGTGCTCTTGTTACGCCACGGGTCAGGCGGAGGGCACGCGTTCGCGGATCGTTTCCAGCACCTTGTCCGGCGTCACGCCGCCGGCTTCGGCCTCAAAGCTCAGCAGGATGCGGTGGCGCAGCACGTCGAAGAGGATTTCCTGCACATCGTCCGGGCTGACGAAATCCCTGCCTTGGATCCAGGCGTGGGACCGGGCGCAGCGGTCGAGGGCGATCGTGCCCCGGGGGCTGGCGCCGTATTCGAGCCAGCTTTCGAGATCCTTGCCATAAATCTGCGGGTTCCGGGTCGCCATGATGAGCTGGATGATGTACTCCTCAACCTCCGGCGCCATATGCATTTCGAGCACTTCCCGGCGGGCGGCGAAGACTTTTTCCTGCTGCACCTGGCTCGGCGGGCTGGGCAGCTTGTCCGCCGCCTCGTTGCGCACGAGATGGAGGATATCGCGCTCGGCGTCGATCGCGGGATAGGTGATGGTGACGTGCATCAGGAAGCGGTCGAGTTGGGCCTCCGGCAGCGGGTAGGTGCCTTCCTGCTCGATGGGGTTCTGGGTCGCCATGACGAGAAACAGCGGCGGCAGGGTGAAGGATTCGCGGCCCACGCTGACCTGGTGCTCCCCCATGGCCTCAAGCAGGGCCGACTGCACCTTGGCCGGGGCGCGGTTGATCTCGTCCGCGAGCACGAGGTTGTGGAAAATAGGCCCTTGCTGAAAGCGGAACGAGCCGTCTTCGGGGCGGAACACCTCGGTGCCGGTGATGTCGCTCGGGAGCAGGTCCGGGGTAAACTGGATGCGGTGGAAATCGCCTTCAATCCCCCGGGAAAGATCCTTGATGGCCTTGGTCTTGGCAAGCCCCGGCGCGCCCTCGACGAGGAGGTGGCCATCGGCGAGCAGGGCGATCAGCAGGCGGTCGATCAGGCGTTCCTGGCCAATGATCTGCATCATCAGCCAGTTCTTCAGTTCCGTGATCGTTGCGTGCTGACTCATTCTGAATCGGCGCTTCCCGGGCGCAAAGTAGGCGATTGTAATGGTTTTGCCTTCGATGTCTAGGAGGGCGGGCGTTTGACCGCGGTTGGAAAAACCCGCAATCTTCACCCGGGCAGCGTGGTTCGGTGGCATTTTCCGCGGCTGCCTTGGCAATGGAATCGCAGCCTGGAACCGCCGTGTACCGCTTGATCGCAAATCCCTTGTTCGCGCTGCCGGCCGAGGCGTCCCACGGCATCGCCCTCGGCGCGCTGGAGGCATTGCACCGCTGCGGGCTGGCCGGTCGGTTCGCCGCTCCGCCTCCGGCCGATCCGGTCAGCCTGATGGGGCTCGATTTTCCCCATCGAATCGGCCTCGCCGCGGGCCTAGACAAGAACGGCGACCACATCGACGCCCTCGCGGGGCTGGGATTCGCCTTCGTCGAAATCGGCACGCTGACGCCGCTGCCCCAGCCCGGCAATCCGCGGCCGCGGCTGTTCCGCGCCCGCCGCTCCCGCTGCATCGTCAACCGCATGGGTTTCAACAACCGGGGCATCGCCCACGCGGTGCAGCGGGCCCGGCGCCGGCGCCGCCGGCTCATTCTCGGCGTGAACATCGGCAAGAACCGCGACACTCCCGCGGAAAGCGCCGCCGCCGACTATCTCGAATGCCTGCGCCAATGCCGGGAAGTCGCGGACTATGTCACCGTCAATGTTTCTTCGCCGAACACCCCGGGCCTGCGGGGGCTGCAATTCGGCGGCGAACTCGCGCGCCTGCTCGAAGCCTTGAAAAAGGCGCAGTCCGCGCATCAGAGCGAATCCGGCAAGTATCTGCCCATGGCCTGGAAACTCGCGCCCGATCTCGACGAAGCGGAAATCCCGCCGATCTGCGCGGCGCTGCTCGACGGGGGCGCCGACTGCATCATCGCCGGCAACACCACAGTGGCGCGGCCGCCTGGCCTGCCCGAGTGGATCGCCAAAGAAAGCGGCGGCTTGAGCGGGGCGCCGCTGACCGGACTGGCTAGGAGCGCGATGCGGGCGATCAAGGCCGAAACCGGCGACCGCATCCCCCTGATCGGCGTCGGCGGCATCATGGGCGGGGAAGACGGCCGCGCCATGCTCGCCGCCGGCGCCGATCTGCTGCAAGTCTACAGCGGCCTGATATTCCGCGGCCCCGGCCTGATTCGCGAGCTTGGCGAAGCGGTCCGCGATGCCTGAACTTATCTTCTACACCACCGCCGGCTGCCATCTCTGCGAATACGCCGAGGCGATGCTCGCCGACCTCGCCAAATCCCGGGTGTTCAAGCTGACTCCCATCGACATCGGCGAATCCGCCGCACTCGTGGAACGCTACGGCCTGAAAATCCCCGTGGTGAGAAACCCGCAAACCAGCCAGGAACGCAACTGGCCCTTCACCTTGGAACAGGTCACCGCGTTGCTGGACAACGCCGCCGGGATAACGCAGAGCCCCTTCGTTTGAGCGCCGGTCGCTTGTGGCCTCGATCCGCCTCCGTCTGGCTGGGTGGAGTTCAGCGGACGCTGTGAATACATCCATGCACGCTCCGGGCTCGGCATCCACAATGCCTCGCATGCCCGCTGAACTCCACCCAGCCAGACGGAGACTTGCGCTGTTTCTGCCATCCGTCATTCAGCGGGGAGCGAATCAGAGTCTAACCGGTCAACTGGCAAGCCAAACAAGCGGATCGCGTTGGCGGTGGTTTGGCGGGCGATCTCTTCCGCGTCGCGGCCGGTGCGGGCGGCGACTTGTTCGAGCACGGCGGGGAGGTATTTCGGCTCGTTGCGGCGACCGGCGGGTTTGAGCTTGAGCGTCCTCGGCAGCAAGTAGGGCGCGTCGGTTTCGAGCAGCAGCCGATCGGGCGGAATGAATTTGGCGATGGCCTGCAGCTCGACGCCCCGGCGCTCGTCGCAGATCCAGCCGGTGATGCCGATGTGCATGCCGAGATCGAGGTAATCGCGCAGGGCGGCGAGGGTGTCGGTGAAGCAGTGGACCACGCCGCCGGGGATGCGGTCGCGGTGGGCGCGCAGCAATGCCACAAAGTCCCCATGGGCGTCGCGCTGATGCAGAAACAGGGGTTTGCCGATCCCGGCGGCGATTTCCAGATGATGCTCGAAGCACGCCAACTGCTCCCGCCGCGGCGAGTAGTCGCGGTTGAAGTCGAGGCCGGTCTCGCCCACCGCCACGACCTCGCCGAGCGCGCACAGCGCGGCGATTTCAGCCTTGGCGCCGGGGTCGAAAGACTGCGCCACATGGGGATGGAAGCCCGCGGTGGCGCTGAAGAAATCCGGCGTGGCGGCGGCGAGGCGCGCCGCCGCGCCGCTGCTGGCGAGATCGGTTCCGGTCAGAATGATGTGCGTTAGCCCGGCGCTTCTGGCATTATCCACCACCTGCCGGAAATCGCGCTCGAACGACGCGTGGGTGAGATTGGCGCCAATGTCGATCAAGTCCATGGCGGAGCCGGTGTTCAAGTTGGTCAAGAGTCTAGCGCGGCGCCGACCATTCGGAAAGCGGCTCAAGAAGCGGCTCAAGAAGTAGAAACAGCGAAGTGGAAACGGCAATGAGCGGGAAAATCGGCGGCAAGGCGCTGAACTGGGCCGAACTCGGTTTCGAGTACATCCGCACCGATGTGCGCTTCGCCGCGCGCTGGCGCGATGGCGAATGGAACGATGGCGCGCTGCTCGACAGCGAAATCATGCCGCTCCACGAAGGCTCGCCGGCGCTGCACTATGCCCAGCAATGTTTCGAGGGCATGAAGGCCCAGTGCAGCCGGGACGGCCGGGTGCTGTTGTTTCGGCCCGACCTCAACAGCGAGCGCATGAACGAGGCCGCGGGCCGCCTGCTGATGCCGCAAGTGCCGAAGGCCCTGTTCCTGCGCGGGGTGGAAACCGCGGTGCGCGAAAACCGGCAGTGGATTCCCCCGTTCGGTTCCGGCGCCAGCCTCTATGTGCGGCCCCTGCTGATCGGTGTCGGCGAGAATCTCGGCCTGCGGCCGGCGAAGGAGTTTGAATTCCGGGTTTTCGTTTCCCCGGTTGGTCCTTATTACAAGCAGGCGGGAATGGCGCCGATTTCGCTGGCGGTTTCGAAGCTGGACCGCGCCGCGCCGCAAGGCACCGGACGATTCAAGATCGGCGCCAATTACGCCGGCGGACTGCTCGCGACCCAGGAGGCCCAGCGCGAAGGCGCCAACGAGGCGCTGTATCTCGACGCCGCCGAAAATCGTTATATCGACGAGGCCGGCTCGGCGAATATTCTCGTCGCGCTGCGCGATGGCGGCCTCGCCACGCCGCGTTCGGCGGCGGTGCTGCCGAGCGTGACCCGGCGCTCGCTGATGCAACTCGCCGCCGACCGGCTCGGCATGAAAACCGCCGACCGGCCCATCGACCTGCGCGCCGAGTTCGGTGAGTTCACCGAAATGGCGGCCTGTGGCACCGCCGCGGTGTTGTCGCCCATCGCGCGAATCTGGTTTGACGATGTCTGGCACGAGGTCAATCCGCGGCGAAATGGCGAAGCCGCCGGGCCGGTGATGCGGCAGTTGTACGATCTGCTGGTGGGCATCCAGCAGGGGGAAATCGTCGAGCAATACGGCTGGGTTCACGAAGTGGCCCTGTAGCAAGCGCGCGGAAGCGCGGTGATGGAGCAAGAAGTCACCCATGGCAAAATCACTCGTCATTGTCGAGTCGCCGGCCAAGGCGAGAACAATCAACCGCTATCTCGGGCCGGAGTATGTCGTCAAGTCCTGCGTGGGGCATATCCGCGATCTGCCGGAAAAAGGCGGAACCGGACAGCGCCGGAGCCGCACCGCGAGCAAACTCTCCCCCGAACAGAAGAAGAAGCGGCAACTCGTGCAGCGGCTCGGCGTGGATCCGAACGGCTGGCGGGCGCGCTATGAAATCCTCCCCGGCAAGGAACAGATCGTCGAGGATCTGAAGAAAATCGCCGCGGGCGCGGACTCGATCTATCTCGCCAGCGACCGCGACCGGGAAGGCGAGGCCATCGCCTGGCACTTGCAAGAGGCCATCGGCGGCGACCCAAGCCGCTTCCGGCGGGTGGTGTTCAACGAGATTACCCGCAAGGCGATCCGCGAAGCCTTCGCCGACACCGGCGAGGTCGATATGCGCTATGTCGAGGAGCAGCAGGCGAGGCGCTTCCTCGACCGCGTGGTCGGCTACATGCTCTCCCCGCTGCTCTGGGCCAAGGTCGCCCGGGGGCTTTCCGCGGGCCGGGTGCAATCGGTGGCGGTGCGCCTGATCGTCGAGCGCGAGCGCGAAATCCGCGCCTTCAACCCGGAAGAGTATTGGGAAATCTTCGCCGACCTCGAAACCGGCGCGAAGCAGTCGCTGCGGTGCCAAGTGTTCCGCCAGTCCGGCAAGAACTTCCGCCCCGGGAACCAGCAAGCCACCGACGAGGCGCTCGCGGTATTGCGCGGAGCGGACTATGTGGTGGGCAAGCGCGAGGACAAGCCCACGACTTCTCGTCCGCGCCCGCCGCTGATCACCTCGACGCTGCAACAAGCCGCGAGCACCCGGCTCGGATTTGGCGTCAGCAAGACCATGACCCTCGCCCAGCGGCTGTATCAGGCCGGACACATCACCTATATGCGCACCGATTCGACCCACCTCAGCGACGAGGCCATCGCCGCGGCGAGGGCGCATATCGAACAGCGCTTCGGTGCCGATTACCTGCCGCCGAAGCCCAATTTCTACCGCCCCCGGGAAGGCGCCCAGGAAGCCCACGAGGCGATCCGCCCCACCGATGTCGGCAAATCCGCGGAAGCCTTGGGAGACATGGATGCCGACGCCCGCCGGCTGTACCAATTGGTCCACCAGTTTTTCGTTGCCTGCCAAATGGTTCCGGCGCGGTTTCTGGCCACCACGATCACCGTCGCGGCCGATGTTTTCGAATTGCGCGCCAAGGGCCGCATCATGCGCTTTCCCGGTTTTCTCGCGGCCAATCCCACCCGGGAAGTCGATGTGGTGCTGCCCGATGTTGCCAGGGGTGAAAAACTCGCCTTGCAAAAACTCGACCCGAAGCAGAATTTCACCCGCCCGCCGCCGCGCTTCACCGAGGCGAGCCTCGTCAAGGAGTTGGAAAAGCGCGAAATCGGTCGGCCCTCGACTTATGCCGCGACCATTTCAACGATTCAGGACCGGGGCTACGTCAAGCTCGAAAACAAGCGCTTCCACGCGCTCAAGATCGGCGACATTGTTACCGAACGCCTGCGGGAAAGTTTCCAGGATCTGATGGACTACGACTTCACCGCGCGCATGGAAGACTCCCTCGACGAAGTAGCCGCCGGACGCAGGAACTGGAAGGAACTGCTCGATGAATTCTACCGGGATTTCACCGCGCAACTCGCCAAGGCCGAGGCGCAAGAGGGCGGCATGCGCGCCAACAACCCCATCGAGGTCGATGTGGACTGCCCGCAATGCGGCCGCAAGATGCAGATCCGCAACGCCTCAACCGGCGTGTTCCTCGGCTGCTCGGCCTATGGCCTGCCGGGGGAGCAGAAATGCCGCGCCACGATCAACCTCACTCCGGGCGAGGAGGCGATTCGCGCCGACAGCGCCGAAGAGGCGGAACAGCAGGAAAACATCCAGTTGCGCAACAAGCGCCGCTGCCCGCGATGCGGCACCGCGATGGACGCTTGGCTGATCGACAACGGGCGCAAGCTGCACGTCTGCGGCAACAATCCCGACTGCCAGGGCTTCGAGCTTGAGCGTGGCAAGTTCCAGATCCAGGGCTACGACGGCCCGGTCATCGAATGCGACAAATGCGGCAGCGACATGCAACTGAAGTCGGGCCGCTTCGGCAAGTATTTCGGCTGCGCCAACAGCGACTGCCGCAACACCCGCAAACTCCTGCGCAACGGCCAGCCCGCGCCACCGAAAATGGACCCGGTGCCGATGCCCGAGCTGCGCTGCGAAAAGGTGGACGACCATTACATTCTGCGCGAGGGCGCTTCGGGCCTGTTCCTCGCCGCCAGCGGCTTCCCCCGCAACCGCGAAACCCGCTCGCCCAAAGTCGCGGAACTGCTGCCGCACCGCAAGGCGATCGACCCCAAGTTCCACTACCTGCTCGACGCGCCGGCCGAGGACGACAAAGGCAACCCCACCGTGGTGGGCTTCAGCCGCAAGACGCGCCAGCACTTCGTGCAATCGATCGCCAAAGGCAAACCCACCGGCTGGCGCGCCTTCCACCGCGACGGCAAATGGCAGGCGAGTGCCGGCAAGACTGGCTGAAGCTGGGGAGTTCGGCGGCTCTTCCCCGCGGCACGGCACGCAGCACGCAGGGCGCGAAGCGCATTGCGCCGAACGAACTGAATCAGCGCTTCCTTTCCGGGACAGTCTGTCGGTTACAACCCAAGCCGAATCACACCAACGCTGATCCCTTCAATGGCGAAGTCATTCCGCCCGAGATCCACCTCGATTGGGGCAACCGCCGGATTCTCCGCCTCAAGCCGCAGACGGCTGGGGGATGCGCCCCGGCGCAGGCGTTTGACGGTCACCTCGTCCCCGATTCTGGCGACGATGATGTCGCCGTCCCTCGCTTCCACCGTGCGGTGCACCGCGAGCAGGTCGTTGTCGAAGATGCCAATGCCGATCATGCTGTCGCCTTTCACCGTCAGCAGGTAGTCGGCCCGCGGGGAAAACATTTCGCCGGGGACGGCGCTGTGGTCGGCGATGGATTCGGCGGCGAGAATCGGCGCGCCGGCCGCGACCTGGCCGATGATCGGCAGCCCCGCCGGTTCCGGTGCCGGGATGCGGATGCCGCGGGAGGCCCCGGGGGACATTTCAATCGCCCCCTTGCGGGCGAGCGCGCGCAAATGCTCCTCGGCGGAGTTCACCGACCGGAAGCCCATGTGCCCGGCGATTTCCGAGCGCGTCGGCGGATAGCCCGTCTCGCGCAAATGCCCCCGGATAAAGGCAAGAACCTCCCCCTGGCGGCATGTCAGCCCATGCATGATCGCCCTCCCAGCCGAAAACACTGTAAGCCTATACAGTTATCCCCCCAAAATCCAAAACCTTTAGCCAGGGAACTTCCCGAGCATCTGATGGGGCGGCGCATTCATCGGCTCTTGAGGTCTTGCTCCAAAACCTCGATGGCTTTCAGGTCCTCGGCATCGGATTCGATCGCTTCATTTCGGCGGCGGGTGGCGTCGAATGCCTCGTAGCGGCGCTCGGCGATGGTTCTCATATCCTCCCGGCGCACCGCGCCCGGGCCATCAAGGAGCGGCTGATCGTTGGCGGCCAGCATCCGGTCCACCGTGGACCGCCAGTAGTCGAGGGTGAGGTCCCGTTTTTGCTTGGCGCGGAGTTCAGCCTGTTCGAGGAAGATGACTACGAGGCGGTTGAGCGTATCGACTTCGTCTTCGCTGAGATAATTCTTGGCGATGATGACATCGTGCTTGCGGACGCGGGAGCCGCTCCAGGTGGTGAGCGCCATGTTGGGCAGTTCAGGGTTGGCGCGGTCGACTACAAGTTCGGCGGCGGTTCTCCCCGCGACGGCAAAGAGCAACTTGTTCTGGACTTCGGCGAAGAAGACCTGTGTCTCCTGCTGGCGGAACCGGTAGTCGCTGCTGAGGGCAAAGAGGTCGCGGACTTTCTGGTAGAAACGTTTCTCCGAGGCCCGAATCTCGCGGATGCGGGCGAGGAGTTCGTCGAAGTAGTCCCAGCCGCCAGGGTTCTTGAGCCGCTCGTCATCCATGACGAAGCCTTTGACCAGATACTCCTTGAGATGGGTCGTCGCCCATTGGCGAAACTGCGTTCCCCGCGGCGAACGCACCCGGTAGCCAATGGCGAGAATGAGGTCGAGATTGTAGAGTTTGGTTGTGTATCGCTTGCCATCGGAAGCAGTTGTCAAGGAATCCTTGACAACTGCATTGGCTTCCAGTTCTCCATCCGCAAAGATGTTCCTAGCGTGCAGACTAACGTTCTGCTTCGTAGTCTGAAACAGCTCGGCAATTTCGAGTTGTGTGAGCCAAGCGGTCTGCCCGTCCACCCGCAGATCGAGACGTATGGTGCCATCGTCGGACGTGTACAGGATGAGTTGGTTCATATCCAGCCAATTACTGGCCTTCCAACACCGTGATCAGTGCTCATGTCGAGCAGGACCTTGCGGGTCCGATGGGTGGTCTCCGCGCCCATCAAATTCCGTATTGCCCCCGGCTCAAGCGCTTGATGGAGTTGATCGTCAAGCGTGATCGTCAGCTTGGGCATGGTGGGCGTCTTTGGCTCCGCGCGTGGGCGGCTGGCGGAGTTGGCACCATAATGCCAGCACCAGACTTTGGCAAGCTTTGCGAATGCGATGCTTAACGGTATATCAGCAAAGGCTCGATTTGGCCGCGCCATTGGGCTTCTTCGGGGTTGGCGAGATGGTCTAGGTCGGCGGGGGTGGTGGTTGGGTCGTCGACCCATTCGCGGAGGGTGGGGCCGCCATTGATGACGTCGATGGGGAGTTTGCCGGTTTCGTATTCGTAGGGGAAATCGCGCCAGATCGGGTAGTCCGGGCACAGCCGGCGGATGGACTTGAAGGCGAGGGCGACGAGCCGCCAGGGTTGGAAGGCGGCGTGGTCGTAGCCGCCGCCGTCGGGATGGATTTGCACGCCGTGGCAGAGTTCGCCGACGTGTTTGTGGAAAGTCGGCTCGAACCAGCATTCGCGCAGGCGGCATCCGGCCACCCAGTCCGGCGCCAGCCCGCGCATGGTTTCGAGGAGCGCCCGGGCGTCGATATCGGGCGCGCCGAAAAGTTCCAGCGGGCGCGTGGTGCCGCGCCCCTCGGACAGCGTCGCGCCCTCAAGCATCACCGTGCCGGCGAAGGCGCGGGCCATCGCCAGTGTCGGCGCGTTGGGGCTGGGATTGACCCAGGCGCGCTCGGCGAGCGGCCAGCCAAAACCCGGCGCCCGCGCGGGCTCCCAGCCCGCCATTTCGATCACCCGGTATTCGACATCGAGGCCGCGGTGGGCGATAAACCACTTCCCGAGTTCGCCCAAGGTCAAACCGTGGCGGATCGGCATCGGGCCGGCGCCGACGAAACTCTCCCAGCCCGGGCGCAACAGCAAGCCTTCGACCGGTCGCCCCACGGGGTTCGGACGGTCCAGCACCCAGAGCGGTTTGCCGTGTTCGGCCGCCGCTTCGAGCAGGTAGAGCAGGGTGGTGGCGAAGGTGTAGATGCGGCATCCCAGATCCTGCAAGTCGAACAGCAGCACATCGAAGCTGTCCATCATCGCGCGGGTCGGGCGGCGCACTTCGCCATAGAGGCTGAAGACCGGAATGCCGTGAACCGGATCGGTGAAATCCGCCGATTCGATCATGTTGTCCTGCTTGTCGCCCCGCAGCCCATGCTGCGGCCCAAACGCCGAACCGATCTCAATGTCGCCACAGGCCGCCAGCGCATCAAGGGAATGCGCCAGCCCGCCCGTCACCGAGGCCGGATGCGCCACCAGCGCCACCCGCCGCCCGCGCAAGGGCTCGCGCAACTCCCCTTCTTCCAAAAGCCGGTCGATACCAAACTTCATCCCGTGTTCACCTTATCCAGTTTCGCGCAAGAAAACCCGACCTCCACTCCGTGCGGAATGATGGATGACAGCCACACGGGGACGGATCGAAGCCACAAAAGCCAGCGCCGTTTGATTATTGATGTAATACCACTAAAATACCTACTCAATCGGTCGACCGGCCCCACTCTACCATGCTCACCGAAAACGCGAGCGAACGATTCGCCGAAATTGACCGCTGGTCAACCCTCGGCGCCGTTACCGCCATGTACGAGTCGCAACTGTCGGCGGTCGCCGCGCTCGGGCCGGAATTGGCGGTGATCGCCCAGGCGGCTGACGAGGCCGCGCTGCGCTTGCTGGAGGGTGGCCGCCTGATCTACGCCGGCGCCGGCACATCGGGCAGAATCGCGGTGCAGGACGGCATTGAACTCGGGCCGACCTTCGGCTGGCCGCGGGACCGCCTCGCCTACGCCCTGGCCGGCGGCCGCGACGCGCTCGCCGGCAGCGTTGAACTCGCCGAGGACGATGCCGCCGCCGCCGCGCGGGATCTCGACGCGGCCGGCTTGGCGGAAAACGACGTGCTCGTCGGCGTGGCGGCGAGCGGGCGCACCCCGTACACCCTGGGCGCGGTGGAGAGGGCGAACCGCGCCGGCGCGCTGACCATCGGCATCGCCAACAACCGCCCATCGCCATTGCTCGACAAGGCGCGGATCGGTATCTGCGCGGAAACCGGCAGCGAGGCCATCGCCGGCTCGACGCGGATGAAGGCCGGCACGGCGCAAAAAGCCATTCTCAATCTGTTTTCGACCGCGGCGATGATCCGCTGCGGTCGCGTGCACCAGGGGTTGATGGTGGACATGGTGATTTCCAACCGCAAGCTCCAGGCCAGGGGGGTTGAGATCGTCCGCCGGCTCGCGGAAGTGGACGCGCAAGCCGCCGAAGCCGCCCTCGCCGCCGCCGAAGGGAATATCAAGCTTGGCGTCCTCTGCGCCTCCGGCCTCGCCCCCGCCGAGGCGCGGCGGCTGCTGAGCCGCTGTCGGGGCGTGCTGCGCGAGGCGATTCGCGAGTTGAACGGGGATGGCGGGGATTCAGCGGCGCGGTCCGCCGGGGCGCGATCGGCCGAAACAGGTGGACAATGATCGATCTCACTTCCAGCAAGGCCAGCGGCACGCCGCTGTATCTCCAGATTGCCAAGAGCATCCGCCGCCAGATCAACGAAGGCCAGATCGCCACTGGTGACGCGCTCCCCTCCGAGCGCGACCTGTGCGAACTCACCGGCGCGTCCCGGGTGACGGTCCGCAAGGCAGTCGATCAACTCATTGACGAGGGGTTGCTGTGGCGGCGCCAGGGTTCGGGCACCTATGTCACCGAGCGCATCGAAGTGCCGGCGAATTATCTCGGCGGATTCACCGACGACGCCCGGGCCAGGGGCCAGGCGCCGGGCTCGATCTGGCTGGTGCGGAATTACGCCAATCCAACCCGGGAAGAAGCGGAAACACTGAAGGTGTCAACCTCGTCCGTGGTCGCGCGCCTCGGCCGCGTGCGCCTTTCCGAGGGCGAACCGCTCGCCATCGAACACGCCGTTGTCGCCAAGTTCCACCTGCCGCCGATAGAGGAAATCGGAGATTCGCTTTACGCGGCGCTCGACACCATGGGCAACCGGCCCCGGCAGGGCCGGCAGAAAGTGCGCGCCTCGCTCGCCTCGCCAACCGAGGCGGGGCTGCTGTCGATTCAGGAAAACAGCGAGGTGTTGCGAATCGAGCGGGTGACCTGGCTCGACAGCGGCACCATGATCGAATTCACCCGCTCGGCCTACCGCGGCGACCGCTACGAGTTTGTAACCGACATCAAATAGCGGGCTGTTTGTCGGTTGTTTGCGGGCGGCGGTCCTGATCCAAAAAGTATTATAATGGTCATTACCAGTCAGGAATGGAAATGCCATGCCCGTTTCCCATCCCGATCCCCGCGGGACCAGAATGTTCCGGGAAAGCCATGAAATCGCCGAAGTCATCGACCGGCATCGCCAGCGCAACGCCGCGCTGGTCGAACAAATCGCGGCGGAACTCCAGCGGCTTGCGCCCAAATTCGTCCTGACCTGCGCCCGGGGCAGCTCCGACCACGCGGCGACCTACGCCAAATATCTGATCGAAACCCGGGTGGGCCTCGCGGTTTGTTCCTTCGCGCCTTCGGTGGCGTCGCTGTATGCGGCGCGGACCGATCTGCGCGAGTCGGTTTTCATCGCCATTTCCCAGTCTGGCAGAAGTCCGGATCTATTGTGCGCCTCCCGCTCCGCCAAAGCCGGCGGCGCCTACGTCGTGGCTGTGGTCAACGATGAAGTCAGCCCGCTCGCCAGCCTCGCCGACAGCGTGCTGCCGATCGGCGCCGGCCCCGAGCGCAGCGTCGCCGCCACCAAGTCCTGTGTCGGCGCGATGTTCGCGCTCTATCATTTGTGCGCGCGGTGGCGGGGCGGTGAAGCGGTGTCTGGGGCGATGGCGGCGCTGCCGGCGACGCTCGCCGAGGCCTTCTCGCTCGATTGGGGGCAGGCGGTCGAGCCATTGCGCGACACCGGGCAGGCCTTGATCCTGAGCCGGGGCATCGGCCTCGCCGGAGCCCAGGAGGCGGCGCTGAAACTGAAGGAAACCTGCATGATCCAAGCCGAGGGATTCAGCGCGGCCGAAGTCCGCCACGGTCCGATGACGATCGTTGGCGCGGGTTTTCCGGTGCTGTCCGCGGCGACATTCGACGCCTCCCAGGACAGCATCGACAGCGTCTCGCGGGAGTTGCTCGGCGGCGGCGCGCGGGTGTTCGCCGCCGGCGGGCTGGTGGATGGCGCGGTGTGCCTGCCGGTGCCCCGGGCGCCCGAGCCGAACTTGCAGCCGCTGGTGTTCCTGCAGGCGTTTTACAAGTTCGCCAACAACTTGTCGGTGCGCCGCGGACTCGACCCGGATCAACCGAGAAATCTCAGCAAGATAACCAAAACAGTCTAAAACAGTATGGAACAGTTGGTTTTCGCCAACGGACGCATCGTCGCCCCCGGCGGAGTGCTCGACAACAGCGCCGTCGAAGTGGGCGCTGGCCGCATCACCGGGGTGCGGGATGCCACTAGCGCGGATTTTTCGCACCGCGGTTTCATCGACCTCGACGGCGATTTCCTTCTGCCCGGATTTGTCGATGTGCAGGTCAATGGCGGCGGCGGGCTGCTATTCAATGACGATCCGAGCGAGGCGACGGCGCTCGCGATTGCCGGGGCCCACCGCGCGCTTGGCACCACGAGCCTGCTGCCGACGCTGATCAGCGACGATCTCGAAAAAGTCGAACAGGCCATCGGTGCCATCGACCGGCTAGTGGCGAGGGACGCGCCGGGCATTGCGGGCGTGCATATAGAAGGTCCCTTTCTCAACGCGGAGAAAAAGGGCATCCACGACCGGAGCAAGCTGCGGAGCTTGTCGGACGGGGCGGTGGCAATCCTGACCTCGGCCAAACACGCCCAAGTTGTCGTCACCCTCGCGCCAGAGCGGGCGCGGCTCGATCAGATCGAACGGCTCGTGGCGGCCGGCGTAATCGTCTGCGCCGGCCACACCACCGCGGATTTCGACCAAACCCGGGAGGCGCTCGCCGCCGGGCTTACCGGCTTCACCCATCTGTTCAACGCCATGCCGGCGATGCAATCGCGCGATCCCGGCGTCATCGCCGCGGCGCTGGAATCGAGCGCGTACTGCGGCTTGATCGCCGATGGCAGGCACGTGCATCCGGCGATGCTGCGCCTGGCTTTGCGGGCGAAGCCGGACCGCCGGCTGATGCTCGTTACCGATGCCATGCCGATCGTCGGCGCCCCCGGCATGGATCATTTTGTCCTCAACAACCGGCGCATCAATGTCGCCGACGGCGTATGCCTGTCCGCTGACGGCATCCTCGCCGGCGCGGCGCTGTCGATGATCGAGGCGGTGCGGAACGCCATGACGATGCTCGATCTCGCCATCGACGAGGCGGTGGCCATGGCGAGCCACAATCCCTGCGCGTTCCTCGGCATCGCCGACCGCGCCGGCGCCATTGCCCCCGGGCGGCGGGCCGATCTGCTGCGGGTCTCGCCGGATCTGGCAATTCGCCAAGTATGGCTTGGCGGAATTGCGCAATCGGCGCGGTCCTAAGTATGCTCTGAAAAACTCCAGTCCGGCCACCGCGCGCAGCCCGGTGGCGCTCGGTCTGCGCGCGAAGCCGCGCTTCGCAGACGCTTGTCCTCGTTCCGGCCACCGGGCACAGCCCGGTGGCGCTCGGCCTGCGCGCGAAGCTGCGCTTCGCAGACGCTTGTCCTCGCCCATGGAGTTTTTCATTGTCGCAAAACCAAAGCGTGGTTTTGTTTTGCTCGCGGATTCAATGGCTTGCGCCATCGAATCCGGCGGCTGCCCTGTGCCGCGGGAGGCTCTGACTTAAGCAGAGCTTCCCTGATCGGAACTTGCTTTGCGGGCCAGAATCAGCGCGCCGTCGAGGGCGTCGCCCTTGGCCTCGCTCAGCCTCGCGGCGGTTCGCTCGCGCAGCCAGGGCCGCAAACGCCGCGACAGGCCGCCGGCGAGGGCGCAGCGCGGGGCGCCCTGCTCGAAAATCGTTTCAATAAAGCGCTCAACGTGGCGGACCGCGTCCTCGACGATCGAGCGCGCGATCTCGTCGTTCTTTTCGGCATAGTCCATGATCATCGGCGCGAATTCCGCATAGTCCCTTGGCGTCGCTTGATCCATCCATTCGATCGCGCGGCCGGTGTCGTGGTCGAATCTCGCCGTTACCGCGGCGCTGAGCGGCGTGGGTTTGGTGCGGCCATCGAGGGCGCGCAGGGCATGACGCATCGCGCTCAGCCCGAGCGCCGCGCCGCTGCCCTCGTCGGAGATCGGAAATCCATAGCCGCCAATCGTGATGCTGGTGTCGCCAAGCTTGATGTAGGCCACGCTGCCGGTGCCGAGCACAAGGGTGGCGCCGTCCTCGCCGAGGTGGGCACCCAGATTGGCGATCGCCGCATCCGATTCGAGATGAACCGCGCCGAAGGGAAACGCGAGCTGGGAAGCCGCCCGCAGCATCCCCGGCCGGGAAACCCCGGCGATGCCCATTCCGGCGCGGATCAGCGGCAAGTCGCTCCCGCCAAGCCCCGCCGCGGCCACCGCGCTCCCGCTTACCGAGGTCAACACGGCGTGCAGGCTTTCAAGGCCGATGCGGGCATTCGCCGGCCCGGCCCGGGCCTCGCCGAGAACAGCGCCTTCGAAATCGGTCAGCCGCGCCCGCGAATGGGTGCCGCCAGCATCGATGCCGAGCAAATATCGCATACGTCCCATGCCCCTCGTCAATCCCGCGCCGTCCGCCCCGTCCCAGCCATGCACACGATTATCGAAATACCGGCGCCAATCAGCAACTGCCAGGGAAACGCCAGCGATTTCATCACCGCTGGCAGGCCGAGCGAATCGACGATATAGCTTTGCTGCAGCAGAATCACCATGAACCCCGCGGCGAGGGCGCCGATCACCGAAGCCGAGGAGCCGCGCCCGGTGAACACCGCGGTGAAGAACACCCCGAGCAGCCCGGCATAGGAAAAAGACATCACCGCCAGGGCAAATTCGAGCAGGGCCATGTCGGTGTAGCGCTGCCAGTAAAAGCACAGCACCGCCATCGCCGCCAGCGAAAGGGCGAAAAAGAGCATCCCCAGCCTGCCCGCGAAGACGTAGTGTCCGGGGCTCGCGCCGGCTGTGTCCGGGTCTCGCGCCTCTTTCCAGGGCCGGTAGAAATCGCTGATCAACACCGAGGACATCGCGCTCAGGCCGGAGGTCATCGTCGATATGGCCGCGGCGACGATGCCCGCCGTCGCCAAGCCGCGAACGCCCGCGGGCATTTCGGTCAATATGTACGACATGAACACGGTGATGCTTTCGCCGTTGAACTCCGGCGCCAGCCCGCCCGCGCCGGCGATCAACTCCGGGCGCTCGTAGAGCAGATGCAAAAGCTGGCCAATCGTCACGAAGACAAAAACGATGGGAATCGCCACCAGGGAGGAGGCGATCACCGCCCGGCCCGCGGATTTGGCGTCGCGGCAGGTCAGCAGCCTTTGCGTGGTGTCCTGGTCCAGCCCGAAATTGCCGAGGTTGAGCAGAAACACCCCGGTCACAATCGCCCAGACCGTGAAGGGCTTGGAAAAATCCAGCGAGAAATCGAACAGCACGAGTTTGTTGGTCCCATCTGGCGCCTCGCGCAGCGCGGCGACCGCCTCGGCCGGGCTCAGCGACAACTGCGACCAGATGCTGGCCAGGGCGATCAGCGCGGCGCCGAAGTAGACGATGAACTGGCCGAAATCGCTCCAGATCACCGAGCGGATGCCACCCGCCAGGGTCAGGCCCAGCGAGCACAGCGTGATGACGCCAACCGCCAGGATCACGCTTTGCGGCTCGATGTTGAAAAACAGCATCATCGCCACCGCGGTCGCCGCGATGTAGACCCGGGCGCCGCTGGCGAAGACCCGGCCGATGAGATACATCGCCCCGGCCGCCCGTTTCGCCCCGTCGCCATAGCGGATGGCGAGCAGCTCGTAAACCGTCGTCACCTTGAGCGCGTAGAAGCGCGTGAGCAGGAACCGCGTCGCGACCAAAGCCGCGAGCACTCCGCCCAGGGTGGAGGCGACATAGCTGTAATCGCCGCGGAAGCCGTTGTCGGGTCCGCCGAGGAAGGTGGCCGCGGACTGGTTCGTCGCGATGACCGAGATCATCACCAGCCAGACCGACATCCGGTTGCCGCCGAGGAAGTAGTCGCGCATCGACTCGTTCGACCCCCGCGAAAGCACCACCCCGCCGCCAACCACAGCCGCGACATAGAGCGCGACAATCGACCAGTCGAGAAGGGTCAGCGATGTTGGCATGCGGGGCGCCCGGAAACTGCGGATAGGTTGCTGTCAAATATACTACCAATTTTCGCCCGCTCGAAACCGCGCCGCATTCCCGGCCCCAGACCATCCGACCGGTTCGGGTTGACAGTGGCTGGGTTTACCGGTACAACGGAACTGGTACTATATTCATATCGTAAACATCGGTGATTTGTGGGGGATTTGTGGAGGTACATTCTGTGAAAAACGCTATGGAAGGCTATGGGGAACACGGGCTTGCCCGCAAGCGGTTTTTCCCCGCCTGGGCCGCGGTCCTCGCTGTCGCCTCCGTCCCGGCCGGAGCGGCGCATGGCCAAACTGCCGATGAGGCGGCGGCTGAACAGTTGATCGAAGGTCTCATTATCGTCACCGGCTCCAGGATTGAAAGGGCCGAGTTGAGCTCGTCCACTCCGGTGACGAGCGTTGTTTCGGAACAAATCGCCCTCGACCGCTCGGTCACGATAGAAGATGTTTTCCAGCGATTGCCCCAGGCGGGCGGCGGCGCCAACGCAACCGGCGCCGCGGTGGGCGATTCGCTCGGCTCGTCGACCATCGATTTGCGCGGCCTCGGCCAGAACCGCACGCTGGTGCTGATAAACGGCACCCGCGCCGTGCCTTTCAGCTTCAGGAACGCGGTGGACACCAACAGCCTGCCGACCGGACTCATCCGCCGGGTCGAGGTTCTCACCGGCGGCGCCGCGGCGATTTATGGCGCCGACGCGGTGTCCGGGGTGGTCAATTTCATTCTCGACGATGAATTCGACGGGTTTCAGGTCACGACGACTGGCGAGGTCCCGGACGGAGGCGGTGAAAACGCCAATCTGGAGCTGATCGCGGGGGCGGAACTCGGCGCCGGGCGCGGCCACGTGGTGGGTTATCTCGGCTACACGGAACGTTTCGAGTTGCTCGCCGGCGAGCGCGATTTCACCGCCGGCACCGTTACCGCCATTCCCTCCGAAGGTGGAAACTTCACCGATGCGGCATCCGGCAACTTTTTCGCGTTTGACAACAGCGGCGGTTTCAGCACCACCCGGCAGACAGTCGATGTCACGCCGGATCGTTTCCTCATCCAGCCAATGCGGCGGTTGCATGCGAGCCTGCTGTTCAAATACGCCCTGCTGCCGGAGGTCGAGTTGTACGGCCGCGCCTTCTTCACCGATATCGACCTCACCGGCGCCGGTTCAACCGGGCAGACGCCGATCAGCGTCAACGAGCAAGTGTCGATCGCCCGGGACAATCCGTTCCTTCCGGCCCAGGCCGCCGGCTTGTTGACCTTCGTTGATGATCTTGCCGCGGTCAATGTCGAGCGGAATCTGGGATTGGGCCTGCAGCGAACCGAGACCAGCCGCGATACCTTCCAGGCCCAGGCCGGGTTGCGCGGGGACTTGAGCGACAGCGTGTCCTGGGATATCTACGTGCAATACGGCCGCGCCGAGGAGAACGCCACGGTTTTCGGCAACGCCATCCGCAACAACGTGGCGGGGGCGAGCCGCTTCGCCGCGGTCGCGAACACGGTCGATATCTTTGGCCCCGACGCCGATTTCGTTTCATTCGGCGCCCAGATCGTCCATTCGGACCGCATGCGCGATCAGTTTGTCGGCTCGCTGGTGGTTTTGGGGGACACCGCCGACCTTTTCCAATTGCCCGCCGGTCCGGTGGGATTCGCGGCGGGATACGAATACCGCGATGAGAATGGCCGCCAAACACCCGGGGTCGCGCTGCGCAACGGGCTTGCCTTCGGCCTCGGCGGGGTCAGCGCCATCGACGCCGGCTTCAACACCAACGAAGTGTTCGGCGAATTGCTGGTGCCGCTGCTGGCCGATCTTCCCCTGGTCCAGCAACTGAACTTCGAGGGCGCCTACCGGCGCTTCGATTTTTCCACCACCGGCGAGGGCGATGCGGACAAAATCGGGCTGACCTGGATCGTCAACGAGCAGATTCGCGTCCGCGGCCAGCGCCAGACCACTGTCCGCTCGCCCAATCTCGGCGAGTTCGCGGGGCCGGAAGTGCAACTGTCGCTGGCGCTTTTCGATGCCAACAGCGCCAGCTTCATCCCGCGCCTCGGCGGCCGTTTCGACGGCGACCCCTGCCTCGATGGGCGCGGCGACGCATCGCAATGCGCGGCCCTGGGGGCGGCTGCCCCGGGAACGCCTTTCGACACCAGCCAGGCCATCTACAGTTTCGGCGGCAATCCGAACATCCAGACCGAGAAAGGCGAAACGACGACCTTTGGCGTTGTTTTCACCCCGGACTTTTACCCCGGCGCCAGTTTGATTGTGGATCGCGTCAGCATCGAAATCGAGGATGCGGTCAGCCAGATCCAACCGATCGCGGCGCTGACGAATTGCTACATCGACAATCCCGTTGAGGGCAACCCGCTGTGCGGCGCGGTGCTGCGGGACCCGGCGACTGGCCTGATCAGGCAGGCGCTGGTGAACGATTTCAATCTCGCGAGCCTGAAGCAGGAAAGTTTCGACGTCCGCCTCGTGCTGCCACTCGACATTCTCGGCGGGGCGGGCGAAAATTTCGCTATCGCCTACGAGTCCTCGATTGTCGTCGACCAAAGCCGGCAGGCCAACGCGACGGTGCCGGCAACCGAATGCAAGGGCACCTTTGGCGGTTCCTGCAGCGGGGATTTCGCCAGCTTCCTGCAACCCGACTACAAGCACCGGGCGAATCTGAACTGGACCGGCGGCGCCATCAGCGCGCAATTGAGCTGGCGCCGCATCGGCGGTGTCGCCAATGCCGGCAATCCGGCGGACACGATCGGAACACAGGAGTATTTCGATCTCACGGCGAGTTATGATGTGAACGACGCGCTGCGGCTCACCTTCGGGGTGAAGAATCTTCTCGATTCCGAGCCGCCCATACCGCTGGCCGGAGGCAACTTCTTCGGCACGGTGAGCGAGTATGATCCGGTTGGCCGCGCCCTTGGCGCCTCGCTGCGGGCGAGATTCTGAATGCCCGCCTGGTTGCGTTGAAGCGCATTGATATTGAATTGGTACTATGCCGCGATGGACGCGCTGGCATAGACGAATCCCCGCCCTCCAACACCGGAGGCGGGGCCGAACCTGCGAATGGAGGTAGGAGAGATGGCAAATCAAGTAGCAAGTCAAAGGATAGCTTCGCGGTGGATCCTGTGTTTGGCGCTGATTTCCGGTTTGGTCGTTGCCGGCAGCGGCCAGGCTCAGAACCAAACCCAGAACCAAGGTCAAAGTTCGGCGCAGACGCGGCAAATCGAGCTCATCGAAGTGATCGGCTACCGCGATTCGCTGCGCAAGAACCTGAGCATCAAGCGCGAGTCCGACACCATCGTCGACGCCATCTCGGCGGAAGACGTCGGCCAGTTTCCGGATCTCAACATCGCCGACGCCCTGCAGCGCGTCACCGGCGTACAGGTGGAGAAGGACGAGCGCGACGGCGAGGGCGTCCGCATCAGCATCCGCGGCACACCCTCGCACTTGAACCTGGCTTTCCTCAACAACCAGCAGGTCGCATCGGGAACCGCGAGCAACCGGCGCACCGAGCTGCGCGACCGCAGCTTCAACTATTACCTGCTGCCCACCGAGATTCTGGACACCGTGGAGGTGTACAAGACCCCGGAAGCCAATATTGACGAGGGTTCCATGGGCGGCACGGTTATCGTCAGGACCCGCAGGCCACTCGATGCCGAGGCCAACTCCGGCGCGGTTCAGGCCAGATATTTCAATTTCGACAACGCCGGCGAGAACAAGCCCTACCTCTCCGGTTTGTACAGCTGGAAAAACGACGAGGAGACCTTCGGCTTCAATGTGGCCTACATCCACAGGGACAGCGCGACGCTGATGGACTCCAAGCGCAACACCGCGGGCTATTTCGGAGTGATCGACTACGACGCCAATGGCGAGGGCGAGCGCATGCCGGCCCGCGTGGGCGCGAACCGCTACACCGCCGAGTACAGCCTCGACACCGCCTTCGCCACCTTGCAGTTCGCGCCGAGCGAAGATATCGATGTGACTGTGACGGCCCTCAATTCAGTGACCGACCGCCAGTCCCAAGGCATCTACTCGTTCGGATTCAACATTCAAGGACTGTTCGGGCGTCCGCACAACCTCCTGCAAACGAGCGATGGCACGGCGGTTGCGGGCAATCTGCCGCTTTGCTGCGACAACATCAACTGGGGTTCCGCCATCTACGACACCGGTTCCTATGGAGATGAAGTCGAAACCACGGCCTTTGATCTCCAGGCGACGCTTGATCGCGGGAACTACCGGGTTTCCGTCCAGGCGGGGCACAGCTTTGCCGACGGTTTGGCAATCGACAAGGCCGCCCAGTTCTCGGCCAAGTCAACCATCGATTTCGACATGCGCTCTGGCATCATGGAAACTAGGCTCGATGGAAGCCTTGCGCCGGATGACTACAATTTCTACTACTCCCACATCAACAACATCGCCAACGACTCCGATTCGACCTTCCTGCAGGGGGATGTGGAGTTGATGCTCAACAACGATTTCTTCTCAAGCATCGAAGCCGGCGTCAAGTGGCGCGAATACAACAAGGGCGCCAGCCGGGTGAAGCGTGATTTCGTTGAAAGCGGAACTTTGGCGCAGTTCGCCGGTGGCCCAATCACCGACTTCAAGGTTGGCGCCGCGCCGGGGTCGATGTGGAATTTCAATGTGGGCGCGTTCGAAAGCTGGCAAAACGCCATTCCCGAGCAGGCTGGCACCGGAAACAGCTCTTGGAACGATCCCAACGACCGCTTCCAAGTGGATGAAGAAGTGACGGCCGCCTACATCAAGGGCAACTTCGAAACCGGTGACCTCCGCGGCAATGTGGGGCTTCGGGTGATCGAAACGAGCACCAGAGCGGAGGCGTCGCGATACACTGGCAGAAACTTCAACGCGGAAAGGCGCAACGCGATCCGGCCCGTGGTCAATGAAAGCGACTACACCGACGTCCTGCCGAGCCTCAACGTGAACTATGTGGGCTTGGAGGATGTGGTCATTCGTTTCGCCGCGGCGCAGGTCATGGCCCGGCCCAATTACGTCAGCATCGCGCCTTTCGAGACGCGCAACTGCGGCAGCCGGGGCTGCACCGGATTCGAGGGCAATCCCGATCTCGATCCCTATCGCGCCAACCAGTACGACATCTCCGCGGAGTGGTACTTCACCGACACGTCGATTCTGGCATTTGCGCTGTTTTACAAGGATGTGGAATCCTTCATCGACATCGAGCCGTTCGAGGGGACGCGCAATTACTGGACACTTGATGGCGATGGTATGGAGATCGAGGAGACCAGGACGTTTGCCCTAGAGCGGCCAATCAACGGCGAAGGCCTCACCATCCAAGGATTTGAAGTCAACTACCAGCAGGACCTCGGGCTTGGCTTCGGCGTGCAGGCCAATTACACCTATGCGGATGCTGACCTCACCCCAACCGAGGCGCAGGTGGCCAACAATAGGGAGCCGGTTCTGTTCGGGCATTCGGAAGATACTTGGAACCTGTCCGCGTACTACCAGCAATACGGCTTGACGGCCCGTCTGGCCTACACCTTCCGTTCGGAGTACGCATCGAACCACCTGCAAGGGGCCAGCGCGCTGACCTCGACACAGACGCTGGCGAGAGCCGCGGAGGGCAATGAGCTTGGAGTCGGTCCCGGTGTGAGCCGCGGTTTGATCGGCTACAAGGGCGACTTCGGCACACTTGACTTCAACGCCAGCTACCACGTGACCGACGATATCGAGGTATTGCTCCAGGCGATCAACCTGACCGATGAAGAAATCGAGTGGTACGCGAGCCGGGAAAACCACACCGCGGACCCGGGCCGCCCCATCGGTTTGTACAACCATGGCCGCCGCTATGCCCTCGGCGTCAACGTGAAGTTCTGACCAAACTGCGACACGACTCGTGCGGGATGATGGTTTTCCAACATCATTCCGCGCGAGGTCGCGCAATCCTGTCGGCAGGGCGAAAAGCTGGTACTGCCGATTCCCACCTGAACAGACTGCGGGAAGTATACGAGATGAGGAAGATTTTCCTGTTTGCTTTGTTGTTGCCGGCGGCCGCGTTCGCGGCACCGGTCGATGATTTCGCCAGCCGCCCCGAGGTGCTTGAGTTCGCCCGGGAATTCGCCGCGGAAAGCGACTTTAGCGAAAGCGAGTTGCTGGAAATCCTCGCCCAAGCCGAGTATCAGCAGGCCGTGATCGACTCGATCACCCGCCCAGCGGAACGGACATTGACCTGGGCGGACTATCAGGACATTTTCCTGACCGACGAGCGAACCGCTTTGGGTCTCGAATTCATGGCGGAACATCGGGCCTTGCTCGACGAAGCCTATGAGATCTACGGCGTGCCGCCGGAGATCGTCACCGCCATCATGGGCATTGAAACCATGTACGGCACGATCACCGGCGATTACCGCGTGCTCGACGCCTTGGCGACGCTGACTTTCGACTATCCGCCCCGGGCCCCTTTCTTCCGCGGCCAACTCAAGGAATTCATCCGTCTGGCGCACCAGGAAGATAAGGAAATCACCAGCCTCACAGGCTCCTATGCCGGCGCCATGGGTTGGGGGCAGTTCATTTCCTCAAGTTACCTCAATTACGCGGTTGATTTCGACGGCGATGGCTACCGCGACATCTGGAACAACCCGGCGGACGCCATCGGCAGTGTGGCGAACTATCTGGCGGAACACGACTGGAAGCGCGACGCCGGGATCCTCTACCGGGTGGAAGCCGCCGGAGCGCCCGCGTCACTCTTCAATGTGTCGCTGGAGCCGATCCATACCGCCCCTGTGCTGGAGGCGATGGGCCTTGGCGCGGTGCCGGAAGAAATCGACCGGGAGGAGCTGCTGGCGCCCATCCGACTCGAGGGCAAACAGGGCGAGGAGTTCTGGCTCGGCCTGCACAACTTCTACGTCATCACCCGCTACAACATCAGCGAACTCTACGCCATGGCAGTCTACCAACTGAGCGAGACCCTGCGCTGATTATCCTCATTCCACACCCAGCGGAGTGCAGCCTCCAGCCCGTCATTCTGCGCGTAACGAATCCCCCCCCTCCGGTCATTCTGCGCGCAGCGAAGCGTAGTCGCAGAATCGGGCACCGGTCGCTTTCCGTCGGTGCAAGATTCAAGGTGCTGTGTCCCGAACGCGCCCAGTCCAGCCCGTCATTCGGTGCGCAGTGCAGCCCCCACTCTGTCATTCTGCGCGCAGCGAAGCGCTCCCTCCGTCATTCTGCGCGTAGCGAAGCGCAGTCGCAGAATCTGCCCGGGTGTGCTGCGGACGATTGTTGGTTTTGATCCGTCGCTGTCGCAGCCTCTCGACTCCCCTCCTTACTAAGGAGGGGTGCCCCGAAGGGGCGGGGTGGTTGTTCCGAGGCCGCTTATGCGGCGCAAACTCCAAAAACCGCGAGACGAGACCCGCGCCCACCGGAACCGCGGATATGCTAGTTTCCCCACTCTGACTGGGAGGGCTTCCCATGGCCGTGGACTGCGCCCCACCCGGCGTGTTGATGGTCGATTTGCGCGGGCTGATGCCAGCGGCGGATGAGTTGGATTTGCTGCGGCGCGGCTGTGTTGGCGCCGTGATCTTGTTCGTGCGCAATTATGCTTCCCCTTCGCAACTGCGCGAGTTGACCGCCGCGGTGCGCGACTGCGCCCCGGAGGTGTTGATCGCCGTGGATCAGGAAGGCGGGCGGGTGCAGCGCTTCCAGGATGGCTTCACGCGCTTGCCGGCGCTGCGCCGGATCGGCGAGGCGTATGAGGCGGATCCGCGCCGGGGTCTCGAACTTGCGGAAGACTGCGGCTGGGTGATGGCCGCGGAATTGGTCCGGGCTGGCCTGGATTTCAGTTTCGCGCCGGTGCTGGACCTGCACAACCCCGCCTCGCCGGTGATCGGCGACCGGGCCTTTTCCGCAACTCCCGAAGCGGTGGCCGAACTCGCCAAGGCGCACATCGCCGGCATGGCGCGGGCAGGCATGGCGGCGGTGGGCAAGCATTTCCCGGGCCATGGCATGGTGAATGCCGATTCGCACGTGGCCCTGCCGGTGGATGACCGCGATGGCGACACCCTGCGGGCGAATGACTTGCGGCCTTTTGTCGAATGCCACGGCTTGCTTGGGGGAATCATGCCGGCCCATGTGATCTATCCGGCGCTGTGCCCGGACACCGCGGGTTTTTCGCGGTTCTGGCTGCAAACCGTTCTGCGCCGGGAAATCGGCTTCGAGGGGGTCATTTTCAGCGATGATTTGAGCATGGCCGCAGCCCATGCCGCGGCCCATGCCACGGGCAGCGTCGAGCGGCGGCTCGCCAAGGCGCTGGATGCGGGCTGCGAAATGCTGCTGATGCTGAATGCCCCGGAGGACGCCCTGCGCGCGGCCGATTGGCTGGAGCGGGAAGGCGTCCCCGGCAACGCCAAACTCGCCCAAATGCGCGCCAAGCCCCGCCCCGAACCCAATGCCACCGAGTGGCGGCAGGCCCTAGGGCGGGTTCTTGCGTTGTCGTAAACCGCGGCTTCGATCCGTCGCCGTCTGGCCGGCTGGCGTTCAGCGGACGCTGTGAATACATCCTTGGTTTCCCTAAATATTGTTCATGCCATCCATGGCGCGACGCTTCTGACCCCGACTGGCCCCAGTCTCGCCTTCCATGGCGAGCCGTTCGACCCTCAAGAAGCGTTGCTTCTTGTCGGCTGCGCCGACCGGATCTCACCCCTCAGCGCACGCCCCTAGCCCGTCATTCTGAATGATTTATTCATGCTCCCCTGCGCTATGCCTATAATGGGAACTCCTGATCAACCGCATGACACGAAACAGGGCACCTGATGAATGATTCGTTGAACCTGGGTTTTCTCGATGGCTGGGAATGGCTTGGGCAGATTCTATTGCTGGTGGCGCTGGCGCTGATCGTGGCGGTGGCGGCCCGGCAGGTTTTCAGTTTTCTCGAGCGCCAGACCGCAAAGACTTCCAGCATCTGGGACGACGCGCTGCCGGAGGCGGCCCGGCGGCCCTTCTTCTGGGCGCTTTGGCTGGAAGTTGCGGCCGCGGCGCTGCAATTCGCCCAGCGGGGGCTTTTTCCCGAATTGGTGGCGGGCGAGGTGTTCGCCACGGCGAGGGCGCTGATCATCATCCATGGCTTCGCCTGGTTCCTGATCCGCCTCAACACCGGCATCGAGCGGCGGCTGCTGGAAAGATTCCAGGCGGACCCGGCCGCCGCCGGGGCGCGCATGGACCCGACGACCCTGCACGCCCTCGTGCGCGTGCTGCGGCTCGTCATCATGATCGTCGCGGTGCTGATCACCCTGCCGGTGCTTGGCGTGGAGGTCACCGCGGTGCTCGCGTTCGGCGGCATCGGCGGCATCGCGGTGGGTTTCGCCGCCCAGGATCTGCTCGCCAACTTCTTCGGCGGGCTGATGATCTATCTCGACCGGCCGTTTTCCATCGGTGATTGGATCCGCTCGCCGGACCGGGAAATCGAAGGCACGGTGGAAAAGATCGGCTGGCGGCTGACGGTGGTGCGCACCTTCGACAAGCGGCCGCTGTACGTGCCCAATTCGTTGTTCAACAAGCTGTCGCTGGAAAACCCCTCGCGCATGTCGCACCGGCGCATCTACGAAACCATCGGCATCCGCTACCAGGACGCGGCGAAGATGGACGTGATCGTTGAGGACGTCAAAGCCATGTTGCGCGGCCACGAGGAGATCGACACCAGCCAGACGATGATCGTCAATTTCAATTCCTTCGCGCAGTCTTCGCTCGATTTCTTCGTCTACACCTTCACCAAAACAACCAACTGGGTGCGCTTCCACGAAATCAAGCAGGATGTGCTGCTGCGCATCGTGGCGATCATCCACGGGCACGAGGCCGACATCGCCTTCCCGACCACGACCATCGACGGCCTGCCCCCCGCGGTGAGACCAGAGCCGCAACCCGATTTGCAATCCAATGCTTTGCCCGGCGAGGCGCCCGATCCCGAATGATGGCGCCGGCGGCAATCCAGGCGGTCGCGGACCGGGCGGACCGCATCCATAGCGCCGGCGAGGTGGCCGCGGCGATCGACCGCATGGCTGGCGAGATCGCCGCCGAACTCGCGCGCAGCGACCCGATCCTGCTTTGCGTGATGAACGGGGGACTCATTCTCACCGGCGCGCTCGCCCAGCGACTCGACTTTCCCCTGCGCATCGACTACCTCCACGTGAGCCGCTACCGGAGCGCGACCTCCGGCGGCGAGATCGATTTCCGCGTCCCGCCCGTCCTCGACCCGCGCGGCCGCGAGCTGCTCATCATCGACGACATTCTCGACGAGGGCCACACCCTCGCCGCGGTGCTGCGGCATTGCCGCGAACAGGGCGCCACCCGGGTGCTGTCGGCGGTTCTCGCCGACAAGCAAAGGCCCAGAAGTCCCGATGCGCCCGCGGCGGATTTTGTCGGCCTGCGAGTCCCCGACCGCTTCGTGTTCGGCTGCGGCATGGATTACAGAGGCTATCTGCGCAATGCCAGGGGCATCTACGCCATCGCCCGCGAAGACGGAGAGGGCGAGGACAGATAATCCCGGCACCATTGCGCCACTTGCCTCCGCGAGCCGCGGAATTCAATTCTGTGCCGCTTGCGGGCAAGCTGGTATTCGTACATGGGGTCGTAGTAATTCCCAAGCAGCAGGGCGATCCACTCGCGGTGCCGCTCGATTCGCTCCTCCCCCGCCGCCGCGAAGGCGCGGCGCATGAGCTTGCCGGCGGCCTCGTGGTTCCCGCCCCCCAGCCGCCGCCGGATCTTGCCGAGGCCCGTCAGCAGGGATTGTTCCAGCTTTTCGCCGCCTGCTCCGGGGCAATGCGCCTCCCAGGCCGCCAGATTGGCGAGGATGTAATCGCGCAGGATCGTCTCCACCCGGCTTTCGAGGCTTTCCTCGACCAGCGCCACCGGCGCCTGCCGCATCGCTTTGAACAGCTCGTGGGGGATGGCGCGGGAGCCCACCGCGCGGCCCTCGTCCTCGACGATCAGTGCCGGCAGCGATTCGAAATCGAGTTTCAGCAAAGCGATCGCAAGCACGTTCTCAAAGTCGATCTGGCCCGGCTGCGGCCCGGGCAGCGCGCCGAAGGCCGAACCCCGGTGGCGCGCCGCGCCCTCGATATCGATGGCCCCCGGCAGGGAATTGATCAGATGCGTCTTGCCGCAGCCGGTCTTGCCGGCGATGACGAGCAGGCGCTTGCGGGAAGCCTGTTCGAGAACCACCAGCAAGAAGTTCCGCAGCGCCTTGTAACCGCCGGGAACAAGCGGGATATCCACCCCGCGCGCCGCTAGCCAGCCCTGAACAATATGTGAGCGCTGGCCGCCGCGGAAACAATACAGGCGCGCCCGCGGGTTCGCTCTGACAAATGCCCGCCAGCGGCCGATCAATTGCTCTCTCGCCCCGCCCCCGACCAGGCGATGCCCCAGCGCGAGCGCCGCCGCGCCACCCTGTTTGCGGTACACCGTGCCAATTTCGCTTCGCTGGTCATCGCTCAACAGCGGAATATTCCGGCTCGCCGGAAACGCTCCCCGAGCAAACTCAACCGGCGAGCGCACATCGAGCAAAGGCACATCCCGCCGGAAAATCTCCGCAAAATCGGCCTGAATCAAATCTGCTGGCATAATGTGTGGGGAGAGCAAAGGGGCTTGTATAGTTGACTTGACGAACTGTGGGCGCGGGCCTTGTCTCGCGGCTTTTGGAGTTTGCGGCGCCAAAGCAGCGCGGGACAACCACCCCGCCCCTTCGGGGCACCCCTCCTTGAAAAGGAGGGGAGTCCAGTGGGTCGCGCCGGCGGACCGACTCTCCCCTTGCGAAGGAAGAGTGCCGCGAAGCGGCGGGGGGATCCTGGCCGAAGTCGCGGTTCGTCAAGTTAACTATGTTGGCCCCAAAACATTAGATCGCATCAGTGTAACAGTTGGAAGCCAGCACGTAGGGAGCGCGGCGGAAAATGAAAGGGTGAGGCCCGGTCGGCGCAGCCGACAAGAAGCAATGCTTCTTGAGGGCCGAACGGCTCGCCAAGGAAGGCGAGACCGGGGATTATCGAAGCCGTTCCAGTCGCGCCATGGATGGCATGCAGCAATCATGCGAAACATTCATTTTCCGACGGAAAGCGACCGGCCCCAATTCGAGCGGTAGGACAATGTATGGTGAATTTGGCACTGAGGGAGCGTGGCGGTGACTGAAAGGGGCCCGGCGCAAGCCGGGAAAGAGTTCAGTCATCGACGGGAAGCGACCGGGCCTGTCGAAGCCGGACCTCTCCAGATGGTGCGCGGCCTCGGCACCCACTGCGGCCCGGCGCCGGTGCATCTTTGGGACCCGCCGTTTTGCGGCGACATCGACCTGCGCATCGGCCGGGACGGCGTTTGGCACCATGAAGGCAGGCCGATCCGCCGCCAGGCCATGGTCAATCTGTTCGCCTCGATCCTCAAGCGGGAAGGAGACGCGTACTTTCTCGTCAATCCAGTCGAGAAAGTGCGAATCCAAGTCGAGGATTGTCCTTTTCTCGCCGTGGACATGGAAATCATCGATCCCGGCCCCGGCCAGAAAGTCGTCTTCCTCACCAATGTCGGCGAAACCGTCACCGCCGGCCCCGACCACCCCATCCGCGTCACCGGCGGCGACGAACCCCATCCCACCGTCCACATCCGCGCCGGCCTCGACGCCCTGCTCAGCCGCGCGGTGTTCTACCGCCTCGTCTCCGCCGCCGGGCAACACCGCGAAAACGGCGCGATCATCACCGGCATCCGCAGCCAGGGAAGCTACTTCCAACTCGGCGCGATGGCGGGGGACCCGCCTGAGGGATCTGGAGCGGAATCCGCCGCGGACTCCGGTTGACCGCCTTGGGCAAAAGCGGCATTATTGCCGCGCTTTTAGCCCAGCCCGGAAGCAATCGCCCATGAAGATTCTTGTCGCCGTCAAGCGCGTGGTAGACGCCAATGTGAAAGTCCGCGTGAAGGCCGATGGCTCGGGCATGGAACTCGCCAACGCCAAGATGGCGATGAACCCCTTCTGCGAAATCGCCGTCGAGGAGGCGGTGCGCATGAAGGAGGCGGGACAGGCTGCGGAGATCATCGCGGTTTCCATCGGCCCCCAGGCCTGCCAGGAGCAAATCCGCACCGCCTTGGCGCTCGGCTGCGACCGCGGCGTTCATGTGCTCGCCGAAGGCGAAGTCGCCCCGCTGCAAGTGGCGAAAATGCTCAAGGAACTGGTGGCGCGGGAAGAGGCTGGCCTCGTGATTCTCGGCAAGCAGTCCATAGACAGCGACAACAACCAGGTCGGCCAGATGCTCGCGGCGCTCGCCGGCATGGGTCAGGGAACCTTCGCCTGCGGGGCCGAACTCGAAGACGGCGGCATTCGCGTCACCCGGGAGATCGACGGCGGCGAGCAGACCGTCACGCTCAAGCTCCCCGCCGTGGTCACCACCGATTTGCGCCTGAACGAGCCGCGCTACGCCTCGCTCCCCAACATCATGAAAGCCAAACGCAAACCCATCGAGCAGTTGACCCCGGCCGATCTCGGCGTCGGCACCGAATCGAATCTCAAGACCCTGCGCGTTGCGCCACCCGCCGAGCGCGCCGCCGGCGTCGTCGTTGAAAGCGTCGATGAACTCGTCGACAAACTGAGAACCGAAGCGAGAGTGATGTAATGCCGATTTTGCTCGTCGCCGAACACGACAACCGCTCGCTCAAGCCGGCGAGTTTGAACGCCGCGGCCTGCGCGGCGGAAATCGCCGGGCATCTCCATGGTGCGGATAACGCCGCCATCCATATGCTCGTCGCCGGCCACGACTGCGCCACTGTGGCCGAAGCCTGCGCTGGAATAGAAGGCGTGGAGCAGGTCATCGTGGCGGACGCCCCCGGCTACGCCGCCCAGTTGCCGGAAAACCTCGCGCCGCTGCTGCGGGAACTCGCCGGCGGCTACAGCCACATTCTCGCGCCAGCCACCACCACTGGCAAGAACCTGATGCCGCGGCTCGCGGCCCTGCTCGATGTGGCGCAGATTTCCGACATCTCGGCGGTCGAATCGGCGGATACCTTTGTCCGCCCAATCTACGCCGGCAACGCCCTCGCCACGGTGCAGTCTTCCGACCCGGTCAAGGTCATCACCGTGCGCGCGACCGCCTTCGATGCCGCCGGCGCCGGCGGATCGGCCACAGTCGAGGCCTGCGATACGGTGATCGAGCAGGATCTGTCGCGCTTCGAGGGCGAGAAGCTTTCGGTTTCCGAGCGGCCTGAGCTGACTTCGGCGAGTGTGGTGATTTCCGGCGGCCGGGGAATGCAGAACGGGGAGAACTTCGTGCTGCTCGAGAAGATCGCCGACAAGCTCAATGCCGCCGTCGGCGCCTCCCGGGCCGCGGTCGACGCCGGCTTCGTCCCCAACGACATGCAGGTCGGCCAGACCGGCAAGATCGTCGCCCCCGAACTCTACATCGCCGTGGGCATTTCCGGCGCGATCCAGCACCTCGCCGGCATGAAGGACAGCAAGGTCATCGTCGCCATAAACAAGGACGCCGAAGCCCCCATCTTCCAAGTCGCCGACTACGGCCTCGTCGCCGACCTCTTCAAAGCCCTCCCCGAACTCGAACAGGCACTGTAGGCTTTTGCCACGCTTTCTATTCCGCGTGGGGCTTTGGAATCTCTTCGTTCGGGCGCCGGTCGCTTACCTTCGGAAAATGAATGCTTTCCCAGCTTGCGCTGGGCTTCTTTCATTTTCCGCCGCGCTCCCTCAGTGCAGGATTCAAGGCGCTGTGTTCCGAATGCGCCCCGCCACCACTTCGCCGGATGAAGATTATTTGAGTTCCGTCTACCTCATCGTGTCCGCCGACCTGAAACTGCTCGACGCGGCGGACGGCAGCGAGGACGGCGTCATTCAATTGGCCGCCATCCCGGGCCCGCGCCGATAGCCGAACGAAAGCGACGCCAATTTACGGCCTGCGCAGCGAAGTCGTGGCAGCGACCTAAATTGACATGCATCCACCGTCACTCCGCGCTTGTTGTGGCTTTCTCCTCGCGTTGGCGGCGGCGGACTTCGCGGGGGTCGTTTGGCGCGCGCCCTTGAGGGGTTGGCGCTGGTGCCGTTTCCGCTTCGGCCCTGGTGTTGGCGGATTCCGGGGATTCCGGCTTTCCGGCTGACTCAGGTTCGGCTGCCGCTCCTGGTTGAAGCTGCGCTTCCGCTGTGGCCTCGGGTTTTGCTTCCGCTATCGCTTCGCCGCTGGCGGCGTCCACCCCGGCGGCGGGCTTCTTCGCTTTGGCCCGGGTTCGGGTTCTGGCGGGTTTGGGTTCACCGCTGTCTGCCTTGCCCACTTCGTTGCCGGCTGGCTCTTGCGGCGATGATTCGGAAGTGGAGGCGCCGTTGTCGTGTTCCGGCGATTCTTCTGCCGATGCCTTGGCTGTTTTCGCTGTCTTGGCCGGGCGTTTTCTCGCCGGAGTGGGTTTTCTGGTCCGCCCGGGCTTGACGGCTTTGACGGCTTCGGCCCCGGTGGTGCCGGATTCCGCCTCGGGCAAGCTTTCCGGCCCGGTCGCCGCCTCTGGTTCGGGCGGAGCCTGTTCGGCGGCAGGCGATGGGGGTGGATTTTCAGCCTGTTCTCCGGCGCGTTCTTGAGCCGGTTCCTCGGGTCGATCTTCAGCGGAACCCGGCGGCTTCGCCGCTGTGGATTCCGGCTCGGCAAGTGGATCGGGAGCCGCGGCGGGCTCCGCCGTCTTCTTTCTTGTCCGCCGGCCTCTGGTGGTGGATTTGGCGCGGGTTTTCTCGGGCTTGGTTTCTTTGGTGTCCGCTTCCGCGGCATCGGCCTGCCGCAAATGGGTGTCCGCTTCCGGTTCCGCTTCTGTCGCTGCTTGGATTTCCGCGGCTGTCGCCGCGGGAGTTTCCCCAGCTTCCATCGTTGGGGCTGCGGTGGCTTCCACCGCTGGAGAGTCGTTGGACTCGGTCGGCTGCGATTCATCAACCGCCGCGGCGCGGGGGCCGCGCTTGCGCTGGGCGGTGTTGCGCGGACGCTTCGCCGCGGGGCGGCGGCGGGGCTTGGCGCTTGTGGATTGTGCTTCTTCGACATTCTCCCCGACGGTCGCGGGCTCGGCTTGGACGGTTTCCGGCGGGGCCTTTTTCGCGCTCTGGCGGCGGCCATCCCGAGCGGCGCCCTGCCGTTGTTTGCCGCCGCGCCCGGAAGACTCCTTTGCGGCTCCGTCCCGGGTTTCCTTCGCTGCTCCCCGGCTTCGCGCTCCTTCGCGCGGCTGTTCGTCGCGATCCCGGTCGCGGCGGCGGCTGCCGCCTCTGCTTCTGCCTTCGCCCCTGCCGCGGCCCTGTGATTGCCTGCGGCCATCGGATTTGCCCCGGCTCCCGCCGGCGGCTTTGCCGCGCGCCGGCTTGGGGTCCTCCGCGGGCGTCGCCGGGGCGCTTGCTTCTCTGGGGTCGCCCTGCTTGCCGCCGCCGAATAGCCCGCGAACCGCGCTGACCAGCGAGGCCACCGGACCCTGCTGTTGCTTATCTGATTGGACTGGTTGGACCGATTGGGCTGATTGGACTGGTTGCGGCGCCGGGGGGCGCTCCCGGGCCTGGGCGATCGCGTCGCGGCTCACCGCGGGCTGGCTGGATGGCGTGTCGATTTCGATTTCCGCCGCGGGAATCTCGGTGTGGTCCACTTCGTACTGCTCGCCCTTGCCGGTGACGCCGGTGATGCGGTAATGGGGGGTGACGAGTTCCGCCGCCGGCAGCACCGTGACGCTGGAGCCGCCTTCCCCCTCGATGGTTGCGATCTCCTCGCGTTTTTCGTTGAGCAGGAAGGCCGCCACCTCGAGCGGGGCGTCGATGCGGATTTCCCGGTTCTTGTCCTTGGCCGCTTCCTCGCGGACGATGCGGATGATCGACAGCGCCAGCGATTTCACCGTCCGCACCCGGCCCTGGCCGCTGCAGCGGGGGCAGACGACGCTGCTGGTCTCGTCGAGCGAGGCCCGCAGCCGCTGCCGCGACATTTCGAGCAGGCCAAAGCGCGAAATCCGGCTCACCTGGACCCTGGCGCGGTCGGCTTCGAGTGCTTCGCGCATGCGGTTCTCGACCTGCCGCTGATGCTGGTTCGAGGTCATGTCGATGAAGTCGATGACGATCAGCCCGCCGATGTCGCGCAGGCGCAGTTGCCGGGCGATTTCATCCGCCGCCTCGAGGTTGGTGGTCAGGGCGGTTTCATTGATGTCGGCGCCGCGGGTGGAGCGGGACGAGTTGATGTCGATGGCGACGAGGGCTTCGGTGGGGTCGATCGACAGCGAGCCGCCGGAAGGCAGCGTCACATTGCGGCCGAAGGCGCTTTCGATCTGGTGTTCGATCTGGAAGCGGTTGAACAGCGGCAGCTTGTCCTCGTACAACTTGATGCGGTTCTCGTACTGCGGCATCACTTGGCGCACGAAGAGCATGGCTTCTTCCCAGGATTCGTTGGTGTCGAACAGCACTTCGCCAATCTCGGTGCGCAGATAGTCGCGGATCGCCCGGATGATGGCGTTGCTTTCCTCGTGGATGAGGAAGGGCGCCCGGCGCCCGCCGCCGACTTGCTGGATCGTCTGCCACAGCTTGAGCAGGTAGTCGAGGTCCCATTGCAGGTCCCGGGCCTCCTTGCCGACGCCGGCGGTGCGCACGATCAGGCCCATGTTGTCGGGGATGTCGAGCTCGCGCAGCGCTTCCTTGGCCTCGGTCCGCTCATCGCCCTCGATGCGGCGGGAAATACCGCCAAGCCGGGGGTTGTTGGGCATCAGCACGAGATAGCGGCCGGCGAGGCTGATATAGGTGGACAGGGCGGCGCCCTTGTTGCCGCGTTCTTCCTTCTCGACTTGGACAATAACCTCCGCGCCTTCGCGGATCGGCGCCTTGCCGTTTTCTTCGCGGTATTGCTCGGAGATTTCTTTCCAGGGGAGAAAGCCGTGGCGGCTGGCGCCGAAATCGACAAAGGCGGCTTCGAGGCTGGGTTCGACCCGGGTCACCTTGCCCTTGTAGATATTGGCTTTCTTGCGCGCCTTGCTGGGTGTTTCGATATCGAGATCGTACAGCCGCTGGCCGTCGACCAGCGCGACCCGGAGTTCTTCCTCCTGGGCCGCATTGACCAGAATGCGTTTCATGCGTTCATTCCTCATGGATAAACGCAGAAGCAGGCCGGGATGCGGGGGCGGGCCGGTGTTCAGTGCGCCGCGCCAAAGGACAAAGGTCCCCGCGCGGGCTTCAGGCCGGCGAATTGCCGGCATGCGGCGGTGGGCGCCCGGCCGCACGATTCCGGTGGCAACCGGATGCGGTTTACAGCTTGCAAGTTGCGTTGCACTCTGCAAGTTGCCGCGCCGGGCGACAATTTTCGGTTTGTCGCCGCTTCGGGGGCCGTTGCCCCTGATTGAGGGGCCGCCATGGCCAGCCGATTCAGAATTCCCGTACTTGTCTTCTGCAAGTTGGGACCACGCTGGTGAAGCAAGCGGATCCGCTCAATAACAATTTTTGGCTCTTTCCCAACGCTTTCCGGGCCGAGCCGAGCCGGGGCCAAAGGATCAACAAAATCAACAATATGCCCAACCGCGCACCCTAACACGCCACGCGCCGCGCCGCAAGCGCTGCGCTCCGCGCGAGCGGCGAATGTCCGCGGATGCCTGTTGTATTAGAATCGGCGGTTTGCGTGGGGATAGGCGGTGCCGGGAAGATGGCGGAATGGCGGTTCAGGCTTGAGGCGGGGTTCGCGCCGGCGGGGGACCAGCCCGAGGCGATCGGCCGCCTCGTCGAGGGGCTGCTGGACGGGCTGCACGCCCAGACCCTGCTTGGGGTGACCGGTTCGGGCAAGACTTTCACCATCGCCAATGTCATCGAGCGGGTGCAGCGGCCAACGCTGGTGATGGCGCCCAACAAGACCCTCGCGGCCCAGCTCTACGGCGAGTTCCGCGAGTTCTTTCCCGCCAACGCGGTCGAGTACTTCGTTTCCTACTACGACTATTACCAGCCCGAGGCCTATGTTCCGTCCTCGGACCTGTACATCGAAAAAGACGCCTCGATCAACGATCACATCGAACAGATGCGGCTGTCGGCGACCAAGGCGCTGCTCGAGCGCCCCGATGTCATTGTGGTGGCGACGGTTTCGGCGATCTACGGCCTCGGCGACCCGAACCTGTGGCTGAAGATGGTCGTTCATCTCAACCGCGGCGGCAGCGTCAACCAGCGCGATCTGCTGCGGCGGCTCGCGGAATTGCAATACACCCGCAACGACATGGAACTCGGCCGCGCCACCTACCGCGTGCGCGGCGATGTGATCGACATCCACCCCGCCGAATCCGAGCGCGACGCCATCCGCATCGAACTGTACGACGATGAAATCGAGCGGCTGTCGTACTTCGACCCGCTCACCGGCCGCGTCATCCGCGAAGTGCCGCGGCTGACGGTGTTCCCCAAATCGCACTATGTGACCCCGCAGGAAACCCTGAGCAACGCCATCGACCAGATTCGCGGGGAACTCGCCGAGCGGCTCGAATCACTGCGGGACGAGAACCGCCTTGTCGAAGCCCAGCGCCTCGAACAGCGCACCCGCTACGACATGGAAATGATCCGCGAGGTGGGCTACTGCGCCGGCATCGAAAACTACTCGCGCTATCTCTCCGGCCGCGAAGCCGGGCAGCCGCCGCCCACGCTCTACGATTACCTGCCCGCCGACGCCCTCGTGGTGGCGGACGAATCCCATGTCTCGATTCCGCAACTCGGCGCCATGTTCCGCGGCGACCGCTCGCGCAAGGAAACCCTCGTCGAATACGGCTTCCGCCTGCCTTCGGCGCTCGACAACCGGCCCCTGCGCTTCGAGGAGTGGGAATCGCTCACGCCCCAGATCATCTTCGTTTCCGCGACGCCGGGGGATTACGAGGAGCGCATGCAGGGGCAGCTTGTGCGCCAGGTCGTGCGGCCCACCGGCCTCGTCGACCCGGAACTCGAGGTGCGGCCGGCATCGACCCAGGTTGACGACCTGCTGTCGGAAATCCGCCTCGTCACCGCGCGGGAAGAGCGCGTGCTCGTCACCGTGCTCACCAAGCGCATGGCCGAGGACCTCACCGACTACCTCGCCGAGCACGATGTCCGCGTCCGCTACCTGCACTCGGACATCGACACAGTCGAGCGCTCGGAGATACTCCGCGACCTGCGGCTCGGCAGCTTCGACGTGCTCGTGGGAATCAACCTCCTGCGCGAGGGCCTCGACATCCCCGAAGTCTCCCTAGTCGCCGTGCTCGACGCCGACAAGGAAGGCTTCCTGCGCTCGGACCGCTCGCTGATCCAGACCATCGGCCGCGCCGCCCGCAACCTCAACGGCAGGGCCATACTGTACGCCGACGCCATAACCGGCTCGATGCGGCGCGCCATCGACGAATCGAACCGCCGCCGCGAGCGCCAGCTCGCCTTCAACCGCGAACACGGCATCACCCCGGCCGGCATCCGCAAGTCCGTGCTCGATGTCATGGAGGGCGCCCACGCCAGCCCGGGCGCCAGCCGCCAGCGCAAGGCCGCCGAACGGACCGCCGAATACGCCATCTCCAAGGACGCCGACCCGCAACGCCTGAAAACCGAAATCGCCCGCCTCGAAAAGGAAATGCGCGAACAGGCCAAAGCCCTCGCCTTTGAACAAGCCGCCCAAACCCGGGACCGCATCGCCGAATTGAAACACCGGCTGTTTCATTGACCACCAGCAGTCATCCCGCGGGTTTGCCGGTGGCGGATCAACCGCGGGATCAATCCGGCACCGAGAATCGCCGGCCGTCTTCGAGGCGCATGGCGGTGAGGGTTCCGCCCCAGACGCAGCCGGTGTCGAGGGCGTGGACGCGGTCGATGCCGGTGACGCCCTCGATGGCGGCCCAGTGGCCGAAGACGATGTCGGCCTCGCGGCTGACGCGCTGCCAGCGGAACCAGGGTTCGTAACCCGGCGGCGCGGTGTTTATGCCTTCCTTCAGGTCGAGCCGCAGGCGGCCCTCGGCGTCGCAGAAGCGGATTCGCGTCAGGTAGTTGGTGATTGAGCGCAGGCGCCGCCGCTTGCGGAGCTTGTCGTCCCACAGGCTCGGCTCGTCGCCGTACATGTGCGAAAGGAATTTGCGCGGTTTTTCGCGCAGGGCGGTTTCCACCTCCGCCGCCAGCGCGAGAATTTTGGCGAGCGGCCAGTCCGGGGCGAATCCGGCATGGACCATCAAATGCGGGCGGGGGCCGGATTCGGTGTCGATGGTCTCGCAATGCGCCAGCGGCTTGCGCCGCAGCCAGTCGGCGAGTTCGCCGCAGTCCGGGGCGGCGAGCAATTCCCGCAGCCGGTCCTTGCGGCGCATGGGCGCGCAGCCTTCGTGAATGGCGAGAAAGTGCAGGTCGTGGTTGCCGAGCACGATGCTCAGCGAGTCGTCCATATCGGCGAGCAGGCGCAGGGTGTCGAGTGATTTCGGGCCGCGGTTGACCAGATCACCCACGCACCAGAGCCGGTCGCGACCCGGGGTGAAACCGATTTTCCGCAGCAGCTTTTTCAGCGGCTTGTGGCAGCCTTGGATGTCGCCGACAGCGTAGGTGCTCATCTGTTGCCGTTCCCAGTCGCTGCCCGGTGGGGCTAATGAATGGTATTCGGCGGCGCCAACAGGAACATCGGAATCGGCGCGTCGAACAACTCGCCGCCGGCGGCCACCATGCGGTAGCTGCCGTGCATGGTTCCCGTTTCGGTTTCGATAATCGCGCCGCTGCTGTAGCGGAACGTCTCCCCCGGTTTGATCGTCGGTTGCAAGCCGACCACGCCCGGCCCCTCGACTTCCTCGACTTCGCCATGGGCATCGGTGATGTACCAGTGCCGCGAGAGCAATTGCACGGGTTCGGGCCCGTGATTGGCGATCTCAATGGTGTAGGCGAAGGCGAAGCGGCCCGCGGGCGGGTCGGACTGCTGTTCGAGATACATCGCCACCGGGGTGATTTCAATCTGTTCCGCCGGGTTTGTCATCGTTCTGTGTCCGCTGAGATGGCATTGCTGATGCGCACATAGTCGGCTGGCGCGAGCTGTTCGGGTCTGGCTTCCGGATCGATACCAAGCTCCGCTAGCGTCGCCGCGCCAGTGAGCGTTTTCAGGCTGTTGCGCAGGGTCTTGCGGCGCTGGCCGAAGGCCGTCCGCACGATGCTCGCGAATCCATCCTCGTCCGCCGCCGCTAGCGGCAGCGGCTCGCGCGGTCGCAGCCTGACGACGGTGGACATCACCCGGGGCCTGGGCCGGAACGCCTCCGGCGGCACATCGAACAGCCTTTCCGCCGCGCAAGCATATCCCAGCATCACGCTCAACCTGCCGTAGTCCCGGCTGCCCGGCGCCGCGGTCATGCGCTCGACGACTTCGGTTTGCAGCATAAATGTCATGTCGGTGATCCGCCGCGACATCTTGAGCAGATGGAACAGCACCGGAGTTGAAATATTGTAGGGCAGATTGCCCGCGACCCGCAGCTTGCCGCCGGCCCCGGCGAGCGAGGCGAGCGCGGCGATATCGAAGTGGAGTATGTCCGCGCAATGGATATGGATGTTCTCCCGCCCTTTGAGCCGCGCGGCGAGGCCCGCGGCGAGGCCGCGGTCGACTTCGACGCAATCAAGGCGGCCCGCGGCCCCGGCGAGCGGCGCGGTCAGCGCGCCATCGCCGGGGCCGATTTCAAGGAAGTGATCGGCCGGCCCCGGGGCGATGGCCGCGGCGATGCGGCGGATGACCCGCCCATCGCGCAGGAAATGCTGGCCGAAGCGCCGGCGCGGCTGTTGGTTTCGAGCCATGTTGTTCCTGTAGTTCCAACACGGTTGCGCCATGATGCGTTGATTCTGGCATCAGGTAAGCTCTGATTGAATCAGAGCTTACCCGCGGCACAAGGATGTGCCGCCGAATTCATTGGCGCAAGCGATTGAATTCGCGAGCAAAACAAAACCACGCTTTTGTTTTGCGACAATGAAAAATTCCATGTGGGGAATTTTTCAAAGCCCAAGCCGCAGCATTTCGAGCGCGGTTTCGACGGCGAAGCGCAGGCTGCCGCAGTCGGCCTTGCCGCTGCCGGCGAGATCGAGGGCGGTGCCGTGATCGACCGAAGTGCGCACCATGGGCAGGCCGAGGGTGATGTTGACGGCGTGGCCGAAGCCCTTGAATTTGAGCACCGGCAAGCCCTGGTCGTGGTACATGGCGAGCACTGCGTCGGCGGTGTCGAGATAACGCGGGGTGAACAGCGTGTCCGCCGGCAGCGGGCCGACGAGGTCCATCCCCTTGGCGCGCGATTCCGCTAGGGCGGGCTCGATGATTTCAATCTCCTCCCGGCCGAGTTCGCCGGATTCGCCGGCGTGGGGATTGAGCCCGCAGACGAGGATGCGGGGCTGGCGGATGCCGAAACGCTCTTGCAAGTCTCCGTGCAGAATCGCCAGCACCTCGATCAAGCGCCGCTTGGTGATGGCGCCGGCGACTTGGCCGAGCGGCAGGTGGGTGGTCGCCAGCGCCACCCGCAGGCCGTCGGTGGCGAGCATCATCACGCTCGATTCGCGGCCGCACAGTTCGGCGAGGAATTCGGTGTGGCCGGTGAAGGCGAAACCCGCCTGGTTGATGACGGCCTTGTGCGCCGGCCCGGTCACCAGCGCGCTGGCTTTGCCCGCGAGCACGTCGGCGGTGGCTTGGCGCAGGCAATTCAGCACGTAGGCGGAGTTGGCGGGGTCTAGCCGCCCGGCCACGGCGGCGGTGGCCATCGGCACTTCCGCCACGCGCAATTCCCCGGCCGCGCAGGGCCGCGGAAGCTCATCCGATGATGAGAGCCGCAGCGGCAGACCGAGCATCCGCGCCCGCCCGCGCAGCAGTTCCGGGTCGCAAAAAGCGACCAGTTCAACCCCGGATGGCGGTGTTTGGGCGAGTTGGACGCACAGGTCGGGCCCGATGCCGGCCGGTTCGCCGGGGGTCAGCGCGAGTCGGTGCACCAACAGTCTGGACTCTCACTCGACGTATTCGACGAAGGCTTCTTCGCGAATCTCGATCAGCCAGTTTTGCATCTCAAGATCGAACTTGCGGTTGCGCAGCATGTTCTCGGCCTCGGCGCGGACGAATTCCTGGCTGAGATCGGTGACCCGCCGGCCAAGCACCTCGATCAGGTGCCAGCCGGTTTCGGTTCGCACCGGCTCGCTGAGTTCGCCGATTTCGAGCCCGGCGACGGTGGCTTCCCAGGAGATCGGCATGCCGCCTTCATTGATCCAGTCGAGATCGCCGCCGGCGACCACGGAGGCGGCGTCATCGGAATTCTGCCGCGCGATGACGGCGAAATCCTCGCCGTCGACAATCCGCTGGCGCAGGCGGCGGATTTCCTCCAGCGATTGCTCGTCGTCGCGGATTTCGTTCGGGCTGAGCATGATGTGGCGCAAATGCGTTTGCGCAACGAATTGCGAAGTGCCGCCGCGCTGTTCGCGCAACTGGATGATATGCAGGCCGTTGGCCGCCTCGAACGGCCCTTCGATGTCGCCAACACCCATGCCTTCGACGGCGGCGGCGAACAGGGCGGGAATCTGGCCGAGCTGGCGCCAGCCGAAATCGGTGGCGGTGATGGGAAATTCTCCACCCGCCATCGCCTCGGCGCGCAGGGTGGCGAAATCCGCCCCGTCTTCGAGCCGCGCCAAGAGGTCGCCGGCGAAGCGGATCTTGCGCTGCCGCGCGGCTTCATCCTCGTCGGCGGCGAATGGCACGAGCATGTGGTCGAGCAGGTAATCCGCCTGCATCAGTTCCTGGCCCATGTCGGAATTGATGAAATTTTCGATCTCTTGGTCGGTGATGCGGATGCGCTGGTTGACCAGGCCCCGCTGCAATTCCTGGAGTGTCATTTGCCGCCGCACCTGTTCCCGGGTTTGCAGGTAGACACCGGCCTGTTCGAGTGTTGCCACGTACTGCTCGAAGCTCATGTTGCCGCCCTCGGCCATCGAGCCGAGCACCCGGTTGATGGTGTCGTCGTCGAAGCGGATGTTGATGCGCTCGGCGATCTGCAGTTGCAGGTTTTCCAGCACCAGGGCTTCAAGCACATCCTCGTAGATCGCTTCAAGATCGGGCTCGGGCTGGTTGTTGCGCCGGGCGTTGGTGATGATTTCCGCAAGCCTGCCGTCAACTTCGCTTTGCAGCACCACGCCGGTGTCGACGATGGCGACGATGCGGTCGAGCAGTTGGCGCTCCTGGGCGAGCGCCGAATGCGCGGCGATGATCCACGCCACCATCGTGGCGGTCGCTGATAAGAATGCGGCTGAAAATCTGCTGCTGCCCATGTCCAAATTCTATCGCTAAATCCGATCCGGGTCGCTGAAGCCCCGGATGCCGTCGCTGAGCAATTCGCTCAGGCCGCCGCCGGCGAGATTGCCGATGCCGTGCAATGTGAACTGCACATAAACGCCGCGGTTGGGGGGGACATTAGGGACAAACAATTCATATTCGTCAAGCCATTCCCGGGCGATCACGCGGACCGTCGCGCAGCAGTTGCGGTATTCGACCCCGGCGAAAGCCTCGAGGTTCCGCGAATTGGCATGATCGTAATTCCAGCGGCCGAGCAGTTTCCAGTTGGCCGACAGCGGCCAGGCGGCGGAAATGTCGGTCTGGTCGATGCCCGGGTCAATATTGGCGTCGATGCCGGCGCGGGTTGGGAAAGGGGTCGCCCGCACCAGCGAGCGGTAGCGCCAGGAGACATTGAACAGGCGCTCGCTGGCGCGCTGGTAGCGCAGTTGCAGGCTGCCCTCGTCGACTTGCCGGTGGTGCTCGTTCCATTGGATATCGGCGGCCAGGCGCCAGTTCTGGCCGGCGCGGTATTCAATCTCTCCCGCCAGCGCCGAGGTGCTCGCGACCGGGGAATACAGCGGCGCCCATTGCCGCAGCGGATTCGCCAGGCTCACCAGGCGGTCGCGGAAGTAGTGGATCCGGCCGACGCTGAGGCGGCCGCGCTCGCGGCCGCCGCCATCGAGCAAGCGGCTGGTGAAGGCGATGCCGAGCTGGTCCGCGTCGGCGAAGCGGTCGCCGCCGCTGAAACGGCGTTCGCGGAACAATTGATGGAAACCGAAATTCAGCTCCGCGCTGTCGAAAACCGGCAGCAGCCGCTGGTCCTCGTGCTCGCGGTACAGGTAGAACAACCTCGGCTCAAGTGTCTGGATGCCTTTTCCGCCGCTTTTTCCACCTCTGGGCCCGCGCTCGAAAACGAGTCCACCGTCGATGCTGAAGGTGGTCAGGCCCAAACCGGGGTCCGCCGGGCCGCCGGCCGCCTGCCGTTCCAGATCGTAGCGAACGATCTCATGGCCCGCGCTGGCGCGCAGAAAGGCGCCCGGCGTTTCCACGGACCAGTCGAGCCGGGGCGAGAGGTTGGCGCGGCGGCCCTTGACCAGGGCGCCCGCCTCGACCCGCTCGATGGCGATCAGGCTTTGGTTCAGATTGCGGTCGAAAGCCGCCAACTGGCCATCGAGCCCAAGGCGGAAGTTGGCGCCGAGATCGGCGCCGGCGCGGAAGCGGAAATGTGGCAGGCGGTCGAAGGGTTTGGCGATGTCGAGCGCATCCGCCAGCGGGTCGATGAGTTCGATGCGCTGGAGGTCGAGATCGGCTTGCAGGGTTTCGGATCGATAGCTCAGCCGCGCCTGCCGGTTGAGGTGGTTGCGCATCGTGGCATCGAGGCCGCCGCCGGCGAGATCGACGAACCAGTCGCGGTCGCTGACCGCGGTGAAATCGACCAGGGTGCGCCAGTTGTCGCCCAGAGCGCCATTGTGTTGGAAATCGGCGTACCAGCGGTTCGCGACTGGCGGCGAGTCCGATCCGGCGATGTTGGCGAGAGCGGGGTCGTGCAGGCGGTCGTTCCCCAGCCAAGACAGCCTGAGCGTGTTCATCGACCAGTTGGCGAGATAGCGGAATTCGGCGCCGAGCATGGCGCCGCGGTCGCTGATCAGCCGCGGCAGCAGGGTGGCGTCGTAATGCGGCGCCAGATTCAAATACCAAGGCGCCTCGATATCGAGGCCGCCGGTGCGCGTCGAGCCGATGCCCGGCGGCAGCAAGCCGCTGACCCGCTGGTCGCCGATCGGGAAGGCAACCGCGAAAGGGTAGCGGAACACTGTGGCGCCGCCGAGGCGCAGGCGCAGGTCGGTCGCCGTTCCCCGGCCCGCATCCGGGTCCAGCGTCATCGCTCTCGCGGAGAGGGTCCAGAATGGGTCAACCGGCTCGCAGCGGCTGAACTCGCCGTGGTCGAGCATGACGCGGCCGCTTTCGCTGTCGTAGACGATGGTCTCCGCCGCGCCGTGAATGCCCGATGCGTGCAGCACGTAACGGGCGGTTTCAATGCGGCTGGAATTGTCGCGGTTGTCGATCAGCGCGGACGCGCCCCGCAGCAGGATTCCGGGCTCGCGGAACTCCACGTCGCCTTCGAGCTGGTAGGTCCCCGCCGCACGGTCGATGACCGTCATGCCGATGTTGGCGATGCGGCGCGGACCCTCGGTGACGGTGACTTCGCCGCCGAGGCGGATGGTGTCCGGCCCGGTTTGGGTGAAGCCCGCGCTGGCCGTGAAGCGGGCACCGTCCCCGCCGGGGTCATCGCCGGATGATTTGCTATTATCGATGAACGCGCCGCAGCACGCTGGCGCGAGTGCCGCGCCCGCCGCGCGCTGCGGCGGCGGCAGCCTCTCCGCGGCCACCCAGTCGAGCCGCGCCGCGGTCTCTGGGCTTGCCGGCGCTTCGGCCGCGGTGGCGCGCGGGCAGCAGGCGAGCAGGGCGAGGGCCGGGACGAATGCGGACCAGGGCGGCCTTCGCCTCGAGCCAAGCCAAAACCGGGGCCGCAACGTATTTACCGGAGAGCACACTAGCAAAGAAGTCGCGCAAATGATGTCTTGCACTGGTTCGGCACAGTCTAATTCAGCTTTTCCAGGAAAGCGACCGAGCCGCCGGGGTGCGGGGCCCCGGGATCCGCGCGAAGCCACCCCAAGCCGCGGGTGGCGCCGGTGACCGGGGCCGACGGCCGCCGCGCCGGCCTGACCGCGTGGACCCGGGAGCGGCTGCGGGAACTGTTGCCGGCGGCGGAACCGGCGGCGCTCGAAGCCGTCAGCGGCGACGCCAGCCACCGCCGCTATTTCCGCGTCCGTCCGCTTGCCGGGGTTTCGTATATCGTCGTGGACGCCCCGCCGGACAAGGAAAACAGCCGAGCCTTCGTTGAAGTCTGCCAACTGCTCGGTGAAGCCGGGCTGCGCGCGCCGCGCCTGTTCGCCGCCGACCTGGATCGGGGCCATCTGCTGCTTGAAGATTTCGGCGATCAACTGTACCTGCCCCATTTGCTGCGGTCGCGGGACGCCGGCGACACCGCCGCCGTGGACCGGCTCATCCATGCCGCCATCGACAGCCTGCTCGACCTGCAACAGCGGGTCGACGCCAGCCGGCTGCCCGACTATGACGAGACGGAGCTGGTGCTGGAAATGTCACTGTTCCCCGACTGGTTCTGCCGCCGCTGGCTCGGGATGCCCCCGAACGCGGAGCAGCGCGCGATCATTGAAGAGTGCTTCCGCTTTCTTTGCGGCTCGGCGTTGAATCAGGCCCGGGTGGCGGTTCACCGCGATTACCATTCGCGCAATCTGATCCTGCCGGCCACCCAGCCCGGGCGGCCTGGGATCATCGATTTCCAAGACGCGGTCCGGGGCCCGCGCAGCTATGATCTCGTTTCCCTGCTGCGCGACTGCTACATCCGCTGGGACCGGCGCCGGCTCGATGGCTGGATTGGCCACTACCTCGAAGGCGCCCGGCGCCGGGGTATCGGCGATGAGTTTTCCGCATCGCGGTTCCGCCGCGATTTCGACCTGATGGGTCTGCAACGCCATCTGAAAGTGCTCGGCATCTTCTGCCGGCTCGCCGTCCGCGACCGCAAGCCGGGATTTCTCCAGCACCTGCCGCTGGTGATGGACTACTTTGTCGAAGTGGCCGGCGAATACGCGGAGATGGCGCCGCTGCTGGCGTGGTTCCGGCGGGAGCTCGAGCCGCCGGCGCGGGAAAAACTCGAGCGCGGGCGATGATGCCGGCGATGCTGCTCGCCGCCGGGCGGGGTGAGCGCATGCGGCCGCTCACCGATGGCCTGCCCAAGCCGTTGCTCGAAGTTGGCGGGCGCCCGCTGATCGAACACCAACTGGCGCGGCTCGCCGCGGCCGGGATTGGCCGGGCCGTCATCAATCTCCACCACTTCGGCGGCATGATTCGCGACCGGCTCGGGGATGGTTCCCGTTTCGGGATCGAAATCCGCTATTCGCCGGAAGTGGTTCTTCTCGATACCGCTGGCGGCATCGCGCGGGCCCTGCCCCTGCTGGAAAGCGATGCCTTCATCGTCGCCAATGCCGATGTCTGGACCGATTTCGATTATGCTTCGCTGCAAGCGGTGGATGGCGGACACAGCCTCGCCCATCTCGTGCTCGCGCCCAATCCCCCGGCGAATCCGGCGGGCGACTTCTTTCTGGCGGCGGATGGGCGGTTGGGCGGGACGGCGGCGGGCGGCGGGGAGAAGTTCACCTTCGCCGGCATCAGCGTCATGCACCGCGGGCTGTTCGCCGGCTTGGGGCCCGGGCCGGTGTCTGTCGTCCCGCTGCTGCGCGCGGCCATGGCCCGGGGTCTGATCGGCGGCGAGCTGTATCGCGGCGACTGGATGGACATCGGCACTCCGGAAAGGCTGCAAGCCTTGAAAACGCGACTGGAACGGACGGCAACCGATTCGGCCTGAAATGGTGTTATCTCACAAGCTTCGTGTTATACTCGCCGCGCAAGCGTGGGATTAACACAGGAAGACACCGGTATGAACCTTCTCAATCTGCTGGCCCAGAACGTGCCGAACATCATCGCGCTGCTGCTCGCGGTGCTGTATCTCCAGAACCGCCTCCACCGCCTCGAAGTCAATGTCGTCAAGGCGATGTCCAACCTCCGGGGAGAGATGTCGTCGATGGACGGCAACCTCCGCGGGGAGATGTCTAGCCTCCGGGAGGATATGACGACGATGGACGCCAATCTCCGGGGGGAGATGTCCAGCCTCCGGGGGGACATGACGGCGATGGACGCCAACCTCCGCAAGGATCTGTCAGCGGTGGAGGCCAACCTCCGTGGGGAAATGTCGGCGATGGAGGCCAACCTCCGTGGGGAAATGTCGGCGATGGAGGCCAACCTCCGTGGGGAAATGTCGGCGATGGAGGTCAACCTCGTCAGGGAAATGTCGTCGATGGGCGCCAACCTCCACAAAGAGATCAACGAGGGCGACAGCAAGCTGCAAGGCGAAGTCGCCAAGGTGTCCACGCGCCTGGGGAAGGTTGAAGCCCACTTCGGCCCCGAGTATCAAGTGGCGGAGCCCAAACCGGATAGCGAATGAACGATTTTTTGATCGCCCCATCCATCCTCTCGGCGGATTTCGCCCGGCTTGGCGATGAAGTCGATGCCGTGCTCGAAGCCGGGGCCGATGTGATCCACTTCGACGTGATGGACAACCATTACGTGCCCAATCTGACCATCGGCCCCATGGTCTGCGAGGCCCTGCGCGGGCATGGCGTCAGCGCCCCCATCGACGTCCATCTGATGGCCACGCCGGTGGACAGCCTGATCGGGGATTTCGCCAAGGCCGGGGCGAGCTATATCAGCTTCCACCCCGAGGCGAGCCACCACATCGACCGCAGCCTGCAATTGATTCGCGACCATGGCTGCAAGTCCGGGCTCGTGTTCAATCCCGCCACGCCGCTCAATTGCCTCGACTATCTGCTCGACAAGCTCGACCTCGTCCTGCTGATGTCGGTGAATCCGGGGTTCGGCGGCCAGCGGTTCATTCCCGGCACACTCGACAAGCTGCGCCGGGCGCGGAAGATGATCGATGGCGCCGGCAATCCGATCCGGCTTGAGGTCGACGGCGGCGTGGGAGTCGGCAATATTCGCGCCATCGCCGAAGCCGGCGCCGACATGTTCGTCGCCGGCTCGGCGATTTTCGGCGCCGGCGACTACCGCGCCACCATCGCCGCCATGCGGGCCGAGCTCCGCCAAGCGAGTGTTCCAGCCTGAATATGGACCAGCGGCGATTCGACGAGCTCGCGGCCAAGGGCCACACCCGCATTCCGGTGGCCCGCAAAGTGCTCGCCGACCTCGAAACGCCGCTGCGCGCCTATCTCAAACTCGCCAACGGCCCCTACAGTTTTTTCTTCGAATCGGTGCAGGGCGGCGAGCAATGGGGCCGCTATTCGATCATCGGCCTGCCCTGCCGCACGGTGCTGCGGGTTGTCGGCGGCCGGATCACGGTCGAAACCGACGGCGCGGTCGTCGAGAGCCGCGAACTCGCCGACCCGTTTCCCTTCATCGCCGAATTCAAGGCGCGGTTCCGCGCGCCCGAATCCCCCCGGGACCAGCGCTTCTCCGGCGGCCTAGTCGGCTATTTCGCCTATGACACCGTGCGCTATGTGGAAACCCGCATCGGCTCCGCGAGCGGACGCGATGAAATCGGCACGCCCGACATCCTGCTCATGGTCGCCGATGAAATCATCATCTTCGACAATCTCATGGGCACGGCCTCGCTCCTCATCAACGCCGACCCCCGGGAGCCAGACGCCCTCGCGATGGCCCGGCGGCGGCTTGTCGAACTCCAGCGGCGGCTCGCCGGCGAGATCGAAGCGCCGCGAACGCGGATGAACCAAATCGCCGCCAGCGACTACCGCCAGCATTTTCCGATGGCGGACTTCAAACGGGGGGTTGCGCGAATCAAAGACTACATCGTCGCCGGCGACTGCATGCAGGTGGTGCTCTCCCAGCGCATGTCGGCCGATTTCCGCGGCGAGCCGCTGCAGCTCTACCGCGCCCTGCGCCACCTCAATCCCTCGCCCTACATGGTGTATTTCCATCTCGACGATCATTTCGTCGTCAGCGCCTCGCCGGAAGTCCTCGCCCGCGTCGAGCACGGCAAGATCACCGTGCGGCCACTCGCCGGCACCCGGCCCCGGGGCGCCACCGAAGAGCGGGACCTCGCGCTCGAGCGCGAATTGCTCGCCGACGGGAAGGAACTCGCCGAGCATCTCATGCTCATCGACTTGAGCCGCAATGATTCCGGGCGGGTATCCAAAACCGGCTCGGTGCGCGTGCCGCGGAAGATGTTCGTCGAGCGTTATTCCCATGTGATGCACATCGCTTCGATTGTCGAAAGCGAAATCCTGCCCGGCCGCAGCGCGCTCGATGTGCTGCGGGCGACCCTGCCGGTGGGAACCCTCAGCGGGGCGCCCAAGGTCCGCGCCATGGAGATCATCGACGAGCTTGAACCCGACAAGCGCGGCATCTACGGCGGCGCCATGGGTTATCTCGGCTGGAATGACAACATGGACATGGCCATCGCGATCCGCACCGCGGTGATCAAGGGCGGCAAACTCCACGTCCAGGCCGGCGCCGGCATCGTCGCCGACTCCCGGCCCGAGCTGGAATGGGAGGAAACCCGCAACAAGGCCAAGGCCATCATCCGCGCCGCGCAACTCGCCGCAAACGGCCTGCGCCTCGACGATTAGCCAGCCGGCTTTAATTCCCCCGCCGCAGGGTCCGCCACGCGGCCAGCGCGCGTTCGCGGGACATCCGCAAATCGACGATTGGCGGGGGATAGTCTTCGCCGAGCCTGATTCCGGCCGCGCGCAGAACGGATTCGGGCGCCTCCCAGGGCGCGTGGATGTGCTTGTCGGGCAGATCGCGCAGCGCGGGCAGCCAGCGGCGCAGATAGGCGCCTTGGGGGTCGAATTTGCGCGATTGCAGCACCGGATTGAAGACGCGGAAGTAGGGCGCGGCATCCGCGCCGCTGCCGGCTACCCACTGCCAGCCGAAGCTATTGTTCGCCAGATCGGCGTCGACGAGGCAGTCCCAGAACCAGTCCGCGCCATGGCGCCAATGGATCAGCAGGTTCTTGGTGAGAAACGAGGCGGTGACCATGCGCGCGCGGTTGTGCATCGTCCCGGTGGTCCACAATTCCCGCATTCCGGCGTCCACCAATGGAATTCCGCTGACGCCCTGTTGCCAGCGGCGCAGCGATTCCGCGTCCTCCCGCCAGGGGAAATCATCGAATTCGCCGCGCCAGTTTTCGCGGGTGATTCGCGGGTCGTGGTACATCAGGTGATGGGCGAATTCGCGCCAGCACAATTGCCGCGCGAAGGGGTGGCCGCCATCGCCGCCCGCGAGCGAGTGGATGCCCCACCAGACTTGGCGCGGGCTGATTTCGCCAAAATGCAGATGCGGGGAAAGCGAGGATGCCGCCGAGTCGGCTGGGAAGTCGCGCCTTGACTGATACTCGGCAGTCCCGTTTTCGAGAAAGTTCCGGCAAAGTTCGGCGGCGGCGGTCTCCCCCGGCGTCCAGCGTTCCGCAAAGCCGGCATCCCAGGGAATCCGCGGCTTGAGGCCGAGTTGGCCGATGCGGTCCGCGGGCTGGGAACAATCCGCAATGGCAATGGCCAAGTTTCGCGGTTCCGGCAATGGCGCGACTGTGCGGTGGGAGTTGAGCAGGCTGTGGTAAAAGGGCGTGAACACCCGGTAGGGGGTTCCGTCGGCCTTGGTGTTTTCCCACGGTTCCAGCAACAGCGCGCTGTTGAAGGAAGCGGCTTCGACCCCCGCCTCCCGCAGGGCGCGTTTGATTCGCCCGTCGCGTTCCCGGCGCCAAGGCTCGTAACACCGGTTCCACACCACTTTGCGAACCGGCAGCGAGGCGCAAAGCCCGGCGAGCGCCCGCTCCGCGTCGCCGCGCAATACCCACAGTCCGCCATTCAGCGACTCGTTGAGCTTCGCCAGCGAATCATGCAGCCACCAGCGCGAGGCGCCGCCCATCTTCCATTCGCCGGCATTGCCGTCGTCGAGCACATAAACCGGCAACACCGCCCCGCCGGCCGCGGCCGCGCACAGCGCCGGATTGTCCCGCAACCGCAGATCCTGCCGGAACCACATGATGGTCAGCGGTCCGCTGTCTTCGATCTGGCTGGTTGGCGAATTCATCGGATGGGCGTTTCCCGGGCGGCAGTCAGGTGAAATCATAAAACAAAGGGCGGCTGGCAAGCAGGCAACGGCGGCGTTTTCGCCAATTCTGATAGCATGTGCGCCGGACAACCCCGAATGGCGCAACCATGCTGCTGATGATCGACAATTACGATTCCTTTACCTGGAACGTGGCGCAGTATCTCGGCGAGTTGGGTGCCGAGGTCGAGGTGTTCCGCAACGATGAAATCAGCCTCGAACAGATTGCCGCAATGCGGCCGCGGTGGATCGTCATCTCGCCCGGGCCCTGCACCCCCGACGAGGCGGGGGTTTCACTCAAGGTGGTGGAGCGCTTCGCCGGCGGGATTCCGATTCTCGGCATCTGCCTCGGCCACCAGAGCATCGGCCAACAATTCGGCGGACGCATCGTGCGAGCGGCCCGCGTCATGCATGGGAAATTGAGCCAAATCCACCACACCGGCGCCGGCGTGTTCAAGGGGCTGGCGAATCCATTCTCCGCAACGCGCTATCATTCGCTGGTGGTTGAGGAAAGCAGCCTGCCCGAGTGCCTCGAAGTGACCGCCTGGACCGAAACCGGAGGCCGGCGCGAAGCGATCATGGGCGTGCGCCATCGCGATTTCGATGTGGAAGGCGTGCAATTCCATCCAGAGTCGATCATCAGCGAGCACGGCCACGCCCTGCTGAAAAACTTTCTCGACCGAAACTGAAACCGATGGACATCAAAGACGCGATCAGGCAAGTAACGGCGGGCGGCGACCTAGCCGCCGCCGAAATGGCCGGGACCATGCGCCGGGTCATGTCCGGCGAAACCACCGACGCCCAGAACGCGGCCTTGCTCGTTGGCTTGCAAATGAAGGGCGTGAAGGTGGCCGAGATTCTCGGCGCCGCCAGCGTGATGCGCGAACTCGCGACGCCGGTGAAGGTCAAGCCCGGCCCGCACCTGGTTGATACCTGCGGCACCGGCGGCAGCGGCGCCGGCAAGTTCAACGTGTCGACCGCGGCGGCGATGGTTGCCGCCTGCGCCGGGGCGCGGGTCGCCAAACACGGCAACCGCGGCGCCACCAGCAAGAGCGGCAGCGCCGATTTGCTCGAGGCCGCGGGCTACAATCTCGCCCTGGACGCGCGGCAAATCGGCAAACTCATCGACCGGGTGGGCGTCGGCTTCCTGTTCGCCCCCGCCCACCACGGCGCGATGAAACACGTTATCGCCGCGCGCCGTGAAATCGGTGTGCGCACCATATTCAATCTGCTTGGCCCGCTGACCAACCCCGCGGGCGCGCCGAACCAGCTCATGGGAGTCTTCGACGCCGCCTGGATCAGGCCGCTGCTCGAAGTGCTCGGTGAGCTCGGCGGCGAACATGTGCTCGTCGTCGCCGCCGAAGACGGCTTGGACGAGATCAGCATTGCCGCCGCCACCCGGGTCGGCGAACTGAAGGACGGGAAAATCAGCGAATTCCGGCTGACCCCGGAAGCCCTCGGCTTCGAGCGGGCCGCCGATATCGACGATTTGCGGGTGGACAGCCCGGCGGCGAGTCTGGCGCTCGTCAATCAGGCCTTGTCGTGGAAAAACGAGAAAGCCGCCGCGCTCGTCGCGCTCAATGCCGGCGCGGCGATTTATGCCGCCGGCCGCGGCGAGAATCTGGCGGCGGGAATCGCCAGCGCGGTTTCGATCCAGCAAAGCGGAGCGGCCCTCGACAAGTTCCGGGAATTGGTTGCCGCCAGCCAATCACCCGGCGGATAAGGCAAACCGGGCCACAGCGATGGCGCCAAGCATTCTCGCCGAAATCATCGCCCACAAGCGGCGCGAAGTCGCCGCGGCGCAAGCGGCCCGGTCGCTGGCGAAACTCGAATCCGCGTTGCCGGAAGCCCCCGCGATTAGAGGCTTCCGCGAATCGCTGGCCCGCCGCATCGACCATTCCCGCCCCGCGGTGATCGCGGAAATCAAGCGGGCGTCGCCTTCCAAAGGGCTGATCCGGGAAGATTTCGACCCCGCCCGGCACGCGCTCGACTATGCCGCCGCGGGCGCCGCGTGTCTTTCGGTGTTGACCGATGAGCCGTATTTTCGCGGCGGCCTCGCCGACTTGCGCGCGGCGCGGGCAAGCGCCAAGTTGCCGCTGCTGCGCAAGGATTTCATCATCGACCGCTATCAGATTTTCGAATCGCGGCTCGCCGGCGCCGACTGCATCCTGCTGATCGTGGCGGCGCTGACCGGCCCGCAATTGCGCGGGCTTGCCGACTGCGCCATCCAAATTGGCCTCGATGTGCTCGTCGAAGTCCACAACCGCGACGAACTCGACCGCGCCTTGGCGCTCGATTGCGGGATGATCGGCATCAACAACCGGGATTTGCGCAGCTTCCACACCACGCTGCAAACCACGTTCGACCTCATCCCGCATGTTCCCCCTGATCGTTTGCTGATCACCGAGAGTGGAATCGAAAGCGCCGAAGACCTGCTCAGCCTGATGGCATGCGGCGTATTTGGATTTCTCATCGGCGAGGCGTTCATGCGCGCCGCCGATCCCGGCGCCGCGCTCGGGAACCTGCTGCGGGAAGCCTTGGCCTAAGCGAGCATACTTGGAGGATTGCGCCATGCAAGCCAGAGTGAACTGGGTGGAAGATGTGCTGTTCGTCGCCGAATCCGGCAGCGGCCATGCCATCGTGCTTGACGGCGCCCCGGAGGGCGGCGGCCGCAACCTCGGCATGCGCCCCATGGAACTGATCGCCCTTGGCGTGGCGGGCTGCTCAAGCTACGACATGGTGACGATCCTGCGCAAGGCCAGGCAAAAGATCAGCCATTGCGAAGCCCGCGTCAGCGCCGAGCGCGCCGACGCCATCCCCGCGGTATTCGAATCGATCCACCTCCACTTCCGCCTCGCCGGTGAAAACCTCAACGAGGCCCAAGTCGCCCGCGCCATCAAACTGTCGGCCGAAAAATACTGCTCGGCCTCCATCATGCTCAAACAAGCCGGGGTGAAAATCACCCACGACTACGAAATTGTGGATGGGGCGCCGGCAGAGCAAACTACAGCCGATAGGTGATTTTCTTCATTGCCGTGGCCATGGCGGTCATGGCGGCGCGCACGGGTTTGGGGAGGTCGGCGCCGCCGGCGGCTTTGGCGGTGGCGCCGTGCCCATGCTCATCGATGAGCATTTGCTTGAGGATGGCGCGGCTGCGCTGGTCGGTTTCGGGGATTTGCCGCAGGTGCTCTTCAAGGTGGTCGCAAACCTGTTTCTCGGTTTCGGCGACGAAGCCGAGGCTCCAGCGGTCGCCGGCGAGGCCGGCGACCGCGCCGAGGCCGAATGACATGCCGTACCAGAGCGGGTTGAGCAGGCTCGGCCGCGCGCCGAGCGAGTCGAGCCGCTCCTCGCACCAGACGAGGTGGTCGATTTCCTCGGCGGCGGCTTCCTCCATCGCCTCGCGCACCGCGCCGAGCCGCGCCGTGGCGGCCTGGCCCCGGTACAACGCCTGGGCGCAGACTTCGCCGGTGTGGTTGATGCGCATGAGCCCGGCGACATGGCGCGATTCGGCCCCGTCGAGCGAGGCGTCGGGATGCGCCCGCGCGGGTGATTCCCGTCCAGCCTGGCTCGAACCCGGCGCGCAGGTTCGCAACGCCTCGTCGAAACCGGTCAGCAGACGGTCAAGCGGGGAATGTCGGGTGGTTCGGCTCATGGGCGGATTGTAGCAGACTCGGGTTTCCGCGCGCCCGGTGTCCGGTGTCAATCAAATCCTAGTGCCTGAAGTGCCTGATGCCGGTGAAAACCATGGCCATGCCGTGTTCGTCGGCGGCGGTGATGACCTCCCCGTCGCGAATCGAACCGCCCGGCTGGATCACCGCGGTGATGCCCGCCGCCGCCGCGGCGTCGATGCCGTCGCGAAAGGGGAAAAAAGCGTCGGAAGCCATCACCGAACCCGCCACGGCGAGCTTCTCGTCCGCGGCCTTGATGCCGGCGAGCCGGGCGCTGTAAACCCGGCTCATCTGGCCGGCGCCGATGCCGATGGTCCGCAGGCCCCGGCAATAGACAATGGCGTTGGATTTGACGTATCGCGCCACGGCCCAGGCGAAGCGCAAGTCGCGGTGTTCCGCTTCATCGGGACGCCGCTTGCTGACCACTTTCAACTCATTATCGCCAAGTTCGCGCAGATCGGCGTCCTGGACGAGCAGCCCGCCATTGACGCGCTTCAGGTCGAGCCCCGCGGGGCGCTCCCGCGGCCATTGCCCGCAGGCGAGCACGCGGATATTCGGTTTCGCCGCGGTCGTGGCGAGCGCCCGCCCCGAGACCGACGGCGCGATGATTACTTCACTGAATTGCCGTTCGAGCATGCGGGCCGCGGTGGCTTGGTCGAGTTCGCGGTTGAAGGCGATGATGCCGCCGAAAGCCGAGGTCGGATCGGTTGCGAAGGCCGCTTCGTAGGCCGCGAGCGGTGTCTCCGCCACCGCCACTCCGCAGGGGTTGGCGTGTTTGACGATGACGCAGGCGCAGCCGCGCAGGGACTTGACGCATTCGAGCGCGGTGTCGGCGTCCATGATGTTGTTGAAGGACAGCGCCTTGCCCTGCAATTGCCGCGCCCCGGCGATGCTGCCCGCTCTGTCCTCAAGAGCTTCGCGGTCGCGGTAGAAAGCCGCGGCCTGGTGCGGGTTCTCGCCATAGCGGAGATCCTGCTGTTTGACGAACTGGCGGTTGAAGGTGCGGGGAAAGCGCTCCGGGGCATCCGCCCCGCCGGCGCGGGCGCCGAGATAGTTGGCGATCATGCCGTCGTAGCGCGCGCTGTGCTCGAAGGCGGCGGCGGCGAGTTCGAAGCGCGTGGCTTCATCGATGGTTCCGGTGCCGGATTCGAGCGCCATGGCGACGCGCCCGTAATCACCGGGATTCACCACCACGGTGACGAAACGGTGGTTCTTCGCCGCCGCCCGCAGCAGGGCCGGGCCGCCGATATCGATGTTCTCGATGGCCTCGGCGAGTTCGCAATCAGCGCGGCTCACGGTCTGCCCGAAAGGGTAGAGATTCACCACCACGAGGTCGATGGGCGCGATGCCGTGCCGCTCCATCGCCGCGAGGTCCACATCCCGGCGGGCGAGGATGCCGCCGTGTATCTTCGGATGCAGGGTCTTGACGCGGCCGTCCATCAGCTCCGGGAATCCGGTGTGGGCGGAAACTTCGATGGCGTCCACGCCAGACTCCCGCAGCAGGCGGCGGGTGCCGCCGGTGGAGAGGATTTCGATGCCGAGCCGGTCGAGCCGCGCGGCGAATGGCGCCAAACCGGTCTTGTCGGAAACGGTGATCAGCGCCCTGCGCACCGGGGCGGCATTCTCTGCGGTCATGGGGGGAGATCAGATGAGGCCGTATTGCTTGAGACGGGCGCGTAGCGTACCACGGTTGAGGCCAAGCACCATGGCCGCCTTGCTCTGGTTGTTGCCGGTGCGCCGCATGACATTGGCCAACAGGGAGGACTCGACTTCCGCCATCACCAGCCGGTGCAAATCGGTTACGGACTCCCGCTCCATATTCGCGAAGTAGTGGTCAACCGAGTTGTGCACCTCCTCCCGCAGGGCGCTGCCGGAGCCTGTCGCCGTGGAAGCCGAACCCTGCGCCGCCGAGGCGCCGCCGCTGTTTTTCATGCTGGTCCTGATTTGGTTCCCGCCTGATCTTGCTGTTTTGCGCGGTGGCCGGGGAAAAATTGGAGCAAATCCCAGACTCTCGATAATAGTCCCATCGGCCCGCTTGGAAAAGGGCTATCAGCCGCGAATCGCCGCGTGGTCAGGGTGCCGCGCGGAAAGAGATTTCGAAGTTGCTTGCTGCGGATTCCGGGGCGAGGACTTCGAGTTCGATTTCGGCGGGGGTGTTTGGCGGCAGCAAGGGTCCCGCCGGCGGGCCGGACTTCAGGTATTCGGCGGGGGCGAACTCGCGCAGGGCGAGGTCGCGGCCGTCGGCGGACACAAAGCGCAGCATGAGCACTGGAAAAGCTTGCGGGTATTCGGCCGTGTTGTACATCCGCGCCGTGAACAGATGGGCGTCGGGACGGTCGGGATGGGCGCGCAGATTGGCGCCCATGCCCGCAATGTGGCCGATGGCGGAGTAGGGCGGCAATTCACAGCCCGCCCTTGCGCAAATCATGGCGTAGCCGGGCCGCAGCCAATCGAGCTGGCTGTAGGTCGGCAGATTGCGCCACAGATGTTGCGCCGCCAGCAGCGCGAGCAGCATCAGCGCCAGCGCGGTTTGGCCGGCGAACAAACCCCGGTTCAAGCGTTTCGCGGGTTTGCGCTGGATCAGGGGCTGGAACTGTCTCGGGGGCGGGCGGTTGGGTTCGGGGGCAAACCCGCGGTTTTTCCGTTGCTCCAACGGTCGCGCCCGCCGCGGCGCGGATGCCGGTTGAACCTGTGGTGGCGGCGCATCCCCGCCGGGTTCGCGCAGCGCGGTTGCGGCGGGCGCGACATAGTCCTCCGGCGCCTGGCCGATGAACACCGAATCCGCGTCATCGCTGTCCCGCCCGGCAATGGCGGGGTGCTCCGCCGGCGCGAAGACATGCAGGCAGGCCCCGCAGCGCGCCCGGCCGCGGGAATTTTCGAGCTGCCGCGGACTGAAATTGAAGGTCGAACCGCAGGCGGGGCAGCGGGTGACATTCAGGTTCATGGTCGCCATCAACGGGAGAGCTTTTTTTCCAAGTAATGGATGTTGTAGCCGCCTTTGCGGATTTGCGGGTCGGTGAGGAGTTCCCGCATCAGCGGCACATTGGACTGGATGCCGTCGATAAGCAGTTCGTCGAGCGCGATCCGCATCCGGGTCAGCGCCTGCTGCCGGTCCGGGGCGTGGGTGACCACCTTGGCGATCAGCGAATCGTAGTGCGGCGGCACGGTGTAGCCACTGTAGAGATGCGAATCGACCCGCACGCCGGGCCCGCCCGGGCTGTGGTACAGCGTCACCTTGCCGGGGCTCGGCAGGAAACTCGCCGGGTCTTCGGCGTTGATGCGGCATTCAACCGAATGGCCATTGATGCCGATTTCCTCCTGCCGCGCCGAGAGTGGCTCGCCGCCGGCGATGCGCAGTTGCTCCCTGACGATATCGAAGCCGGTGACCATTTCGGTCACGGGATGTTCAACCTGCACCCGGGTGTTCATTTCGATGAAGTAGAAACGCCCGTCCTGATAGAGGAATTCGAGCGTGCCGGCGCCGCGGTAGCGCAAACCGCGGCAGGCCTTGACGCAGGCCTCGGCGACTTCGCGCCGCACCGCTTCGGGAATCCCCGGCGCGGGCGCCTCCTCGATGACTTTCTGGTGGCGGCGCTGCAGGGAGCAGTCGCGGTCGCCGAGATAGAGCGCGTTGCCCTCGCCGTCGCCGATGACCTGGATTTCGACATGGCGCGGGTTTTCCAGATACTTCTCGAGATACACCGCGTCGGAGCCGAAAAAGGACTTGGCTTCGGTGCGGGTGACATAGATCGATTGCAGCAGGTTGTTCTCGTGGTTGACCACGCGCATGCCGCGGCCGCCGCCGCCGGCCGCGGCTTTGATCAGCACCGGATAGCCGATTTTCCGGGCGAGTTCGAGGCTGCGGCGCTGATCGTCGTCGAGCGGGCCGTTGGAGCCGGGCACCGTGGGTATGCCGGCCTCGATCATCGACTGGATCGCGGAAACCTTGTCGCCCATCGTGCGGATCGTTTCCGCCCGCGGGCCGATGAAGGTGAAGCCGCTGTTTTCGACCTGCTCGGCGAAATCGGCGTTTTCCGAAAGGAAGCCGTAACCGGGATGCACGGCGTCGGCCTCGCTGACTTCCATCGCGCTGATGATGGCCGGGATGTTGAGATAGCTCTCGGCGGGGCTCGGCGGGCCGATGCAGACGCATTCGTCGGACAGCCGCACGTGCTTCAGGTCGGCGTCGGCGGTGGAATGCACGGCAACGGTGCGGATGCCGAGTTCCTTGCAGGCGCGCAGCACGCGCAGGGCGATTTCGCCGCGATTGGCGATGAGCACTTTTTTGAGCACGGTGGATTCCCTGTCCGCAGCCTAAACAATGCGGACAAGCGGCTGGCCGAACTCCACCGGCTTGCCGTCTTCCACAAGAATCGCTTCCACCACGCCGCTGAACTCGGATTCGATCTGGTTCATCATCTTCATGGCTTCAACGATGCCGATCACATCGCCTTCCTTGACTTGCTGGCCCACTTCCACATAGGACGGCGAGTCTGGTCCGGGCGCCCGGTAGAATGTGCCCACCATCGGCGAGGCGACGACATTGCCGCTTTCCACCGGCGCCGGCGGCGTTTCCGCGGGTGCCGCGGCGGGTGTTTGCGGCGCCGGTGCTGGCGGCGGCGCGGCCGCCGGAGCGTGAGCCACCGTCGAGGCGCGGCTGATGCGAACCGATTCCTCGCCCTCCTTGATCTCGATTTCGGCGATATCCGCCGACTCGAGCAATTCGATCAGTTTCTTGACCTTGCGAATATCCATGAATTTCCCTCGTTTTGTCTGTCAGTTCGCGAGTTTGCGGCAGGCCGCCTGCAGGGCGAGCTCGTAGCCTTGGGCGCCAAGCCCGATGACGCAGCCTACGGCGATGTCGGAAAAGTACGACTTGTGCCGGTACGGCTCGCGATTGAAGAGATTGGACAAATGCACCTCGATGAACGGCTTTCCCGCGGCGAGCATGGCGTCGCGGATGGCGATGCTGGTATGGGTGAAACCGCCGAAATTCACCAGCAGGAAGGTGGTGCCATCGATCCGCGCCATTTGGATGCGGTCGATGAGTTCGGCTTCGGAATTGCTTTGCAGAGCGTCGAACTCATGGCCCGCGGCGGCGCACTGCTCGCCGAGGCGGCGGTTGATCTCGTCGAGGGTGTCGGCGCCGTAGATCTGGGGCTCGCGTTGCCCGAGCAGGTTGAGGTTGGGCCCGTGAAGGGCGAGGATTTTCGCCATCGGAAGTTTCCGGAAATATCGATTTCGACGCCAATCCGCGTTGAATATCTCGATTTCGGCGCATTTTCCCAGAATTTGAGCAAAAATCAAATTTTCTGCGAAAGGCTGTTTTGGCTTCGGTCCGTCACCGTCGATTCAGAGAGGACACAGCATACGACCGCTTCCTGTCATTCCGCGCGAAGCGAAGCCCCCACCCCGTCATTCCGCGCGGAGCGAAGACGCGGAATCAGAATCTCAATGGTGTCTGATCACGGCTAGGGGGAAGCGCGTACCGGGCCTGTTGCGGGGGGTAGCAGAGGCCCCAGTCGGCGCAGCCCTGGAATTCGATCAGCAGCGTGGTCTCCGGTATTGCGCCAATATCGAGATCAAGCGTCACCGAGACTTGGCCGTAGTAGGCGACCACATCGCCGAAGAACGGGTCGTTTTTTTCCAGTCCGGGCGGCAGTTCGAAATCCAGCGCCTGTTGCCCGTCGCCGGAGAGCAGGCTGAAGCCGAATGCATGGGCGTATAGATAATGTTCCGCGGCGGGATGGAAAGTGACGCGGAGTTTTCCGGGGGCGGCTTCGCTGACGAGCCAGGGAAAGGCTTCGCCGATGGGCAGCGCGCGCTTGGCGCTGTCCGCGAGCGGGTCATTGGCGCGGACGGGCCATTGCGCCAAGGCCGGCGGCGCGAGCAGGGCGGACAGCGCCAAGCCGCCGAGGAGAGTCGCGCCAAGGCGCCACGCTTCAATCCGCATGGCGGTCGAAAACCAGGCAGGCATTGGTGCCGCCGAAGCCGAAGCTGTTGGAAAGAACACGGTTGAGGCCGGCATTGTCCAGGCGCTCGCGCAGGATGGGCAGCCCCGCCGCCTGCCCGTCGAGCTCGTCGATATTGATCGACTCGCAAAGGAAATCCCCATCCATCATCAGCAGGCTGAAGATCGCCTCGTGGACGCCCGCGGCGCCGAGGGCGTGTCCGCTCAATGACTTGGTGGAATTGATCGCCGGGGGCTTGTCGCCGAACACCGCGCGGATGGCGTTGAGTTCGGAGATGTCGCCAACCGGGGTGCTGGTGCCGTGGGTGTTGATGTAGTCCACTTTGCCTTCCAGCCCATGCAGCGCGAGCCGCATCGCCCGGACCGCGCCCTCGCCGGATGGCGCCACCATGTCGTGGCCGTCGGAGGTTGCCGCATAGCCGGTGATCTCGGCATAGATCCGGGCGCCCCGGGCCTTGGCGTGTTCGAGTTCCTCGATCACCAGGGTGCCGCCGCCGCCGCCGATTACAAAGCCGTCCCGGTCCTTGTCGAAGGCCCGGGAGGCCCGTTCCGGGGTTTCGTTGAACCCGGTGGACAGCGCCCCCATGGCGTCGAACATATGGGCGAGGGTCCAGTGCTCCTCTTCGCTGCCGCCGGCGAACACCAGGTCCTGCTTGCCCATCTGAATCAATTCGGCGGCGTGGCCGATGCAGTGGGCGCTGGTGGAGCAAGCCGAGGAAATCGAGTAGTTGACGCCCTTGATGCCAAAAGCGGTGGCGAGGCAGGCGGAAACCGAACTGCTCATGGTGCGGGTCACGCGGTACGGTCCAACCCGGCGGATGCCGCGCTCGCGCATCACATCGAAGGATTCGAGCTGGTCCTTGGGCGAGCCGCCACCGGAACCCATCACGATGCCGCTGCGCTCGCTGGAAACATCGCCCGCTTCGAGTCCGGCGTCGGCGATGGCCTGTTCGAGGGCGATATGGCCATAGGCCGCGCCTTCGCCCATGAAGCGGAGGAACTTGCGCTCGATCCGTTCCGCCAGGTCGATACCAATCCGGGCGCTGACTCGGGAGCGCATGCCGATTTCGGCATATCCCGGATTGAAGCCGATGCCGCTGCGGCCTTCGCGCAGGGATTGCGCCACCGAATCCTTGTCGTTGCCGAGGCAGGAGACGATCCCGATTCCGGTCACCACGGCGCGTCGCATAGGCTTCTCTTGCACTGATCGCTATTGAAAGGTCTGCTCGGGGGTGAACAAACCCACCTTGAGATTCTTCGACGTGTAGATGACTTTGCCATCCGCGAGCACCGCGCCGTCGGCGATTCCCATGATGAGGCTGCGTTTGACGATCCGGCTGATGGACAGATCGTATTGCACCTTGCGCGAGGTGGGCAAAATCTGACCGGTGAATTTCACCTCGCCGGCGCCAAGCGCCCGGCCCCTGCCGGGATGGCCGCTCCAGCCGAGGAAAAACCCCACGAGCTGCCACAGGGCATCGAGCCCGAGGCAGCCGGGCATGACCGGATCTTCGCGGAAGTGGCACGAGAAAAACCAGAGATCGGGATGGATGTCGAGTTCGGCCAAGATGTGGCCGCGGCCGTAAACGCCGCCGTCGCCATTGATCTCGGTGATGCGGTTGAACATCAGCATCCGGTCCACCGGCAGCCTGGCGTTGCCGGGGCCGAACAGCCGCCCGTGGCCGCAGTCGAGCAGTTCCTCGTAGTTGTAGGAACCCTTCGGCACGAACACGTGGCCTGGTTGGGAAGTCGCGGTCATGGTCGCGGATGCTCAATTCGAGGCTGCGAGTGTAGCCCGACCCGCCCAAATAATCGACCGGATTCGCGCAATCAACCATTGCGGTCATTCCACCCGCAGCGAAGCGGAGTGGCAGTGTCTCTTCATTCAGGCGGCGGCCGCTTGTGGCTTCGATCCGTCGCCGTCTGGCTGGGTGGGCTTCAGCGGACGCTGTGAATACATCCCTGTACGCTTCGGGCTCGGCATCCATGCCTCGCACGCCCGCTGAACCCCACCCAGCCAGACGGCGACTCACGCTGTGTCCACCATCCGTCATCCCGCGCGGGTCTGCTATCATGCCGGGCCGCTTTGCGTGGTGCTGCTGATGTTGATTCCAGTTGTGCTGGCCGGTGGCGCTGGCACGCGCCTGTGGCCGCTGTCCCGCTCCGCGCTGCCGAAGCAATTCGCCGCGTTTCCCGGCCGCGAAAACACGCTGTTCCAAGAGTCTTTGCTGCGCCTCGGCGACCGGGCCGCGGCGCCCCTGGTGGTCTGCAACGAGGAGCACCGCTTTCTCGCCGCGGAGCAATTGCGCCAGGCTGGAATCACCGATGCCCGCATCCTGCTTGAGCCGGCGCCGCGCAACACCGCCCCCGCCGCCGCGCTTGCCGCCATGGCGGCGATGGAATCGGACCCGGACGCGCTGCTGCTCGTGTTGCCGAGCGACCACCTGATCGAACAGGCCCAGGCCCTGCTGGCCGCGGTGGATGAGGCGGAAGACATCGCCGGCGAGGGTGGCCTCGTCACCTTCGGTGTCGCCCCCGATGCGCCGGCCACGGGCTATGGCTATCTGGCCGCGGGGGAGCCTATCGCGGGAACCGCCGCCGCCCGCAAACTCGAGCACTTTGTGGAAAAGCCCGACTCCGCCACCGCGAGACGCTATTTCGATTCGGGTGGATACCTCTGGAACAGCGGCATGTTCCTGTTCCGCGCCGCGGCTTATCTGGCCGAGCTGGAAAACTTCGCCCCGGATATCCACGCGAGCTGCCGCCACGCCCACAGCAAAGTGGCCCGGAGTGGCGATTTCCACCGCTATGACGCCGCAATCTTCGCTGACTGCCCCGGCAAATCCATCGACCACGCGGTGATGGAGCACACCCGCCGCGGCGCGGTGGTCCCGCTCGCCGCCGGCTGGTCCGACCTCGGCGCCTGGGACGCGGTGCTGCGCCAATCGCCGCGGGATGCCGGCGGCAACGCGGTCAGCGGCGATGTCCTCATCCACGACACCAGGGACAGCCTGGTGCGAGCTGGTTCCCGGCTCGTCGCCACGCTTGGCCTGCGCGACACGCTTATCATCGACACCGCCGACGCCCTGCTCGTGGCGGACCGGGCGAGCGCGCAGGATGTGGGGGAAATCGCCGCCGCGCTGCGGCGCGCTGGCCGCGCCGAGGCGCAGCACCACCGCCTCGTCAAGCGTCCCTGGGGCAGCTACGAAAGCCTGGCCACCGGCCCCGGGTTTCAGGTCAAGCACCTCGTAATCCATCCCGGCGCGGCGATTTCCCTGCAAAAGCACCAACGCCGGGCGGAACACTGGACCGTGGTGCGCGGCCGCGGCATCGTCACCTGCGGCGAGCGCGAGTTCGCCCTCGGCGTGAACGAATCCACCTTCATTCCACTCGGCAGCAAACACCGCCTGCGCAACGACGGCGCCGAGCCGGTGGAGATCATCGAGGTGCAAATCGGCGACTACCTCGGCGAAGACGACATCATCCGCTTCGACGACCGCTACGGCCGGGCGGGCGATGGATAGCCGCCACCCCGAAGCCTGCGCACAGAAGCCGCCCGCGTATTGAACCGAACGCGGCGTTTCGGTACTATCGCGCTTCCACCCGCGCAGGCTGCCGGACGCAACGACATCCAGGCAACCAGCGGGAACCCGTGCCGCTATAGCTCAGCCGTGGTAGAGCAGCTGACTTGTAATCAGCAGGTCCCGAGTTCGACTCTTGGTGGCGGCACCACACCCCTCGCTGAAGTTTCCCCAAGGTGATGGGAAACGATAGAACCACCATTAAAATCAGCATCTTATAGCACATTTCCTTGTGCCGGGACGCGCCCGCCGTCCTTCCTCCCCGATGCAGCGCGTTGGGCAATGTCGCCGGGGGTTTGAATCTGGCTAGACGACCGCTGGATGCTCGAATAGTACGAAAAATGGACATAGTTGCCGACGCGCAGTATCATTTTGGCATTCGCAATAGAAAGCTGGAAGAGGATCGGACTGTGCCAAAAGGGGGTCAACATGTCGTGCTCCGCGATGGCAAATGGGCCGTGCGGAGGACCGGTGCCAATCGTGCGAGTCGACGCTACGACACGCAGAAGGAAGCAATCGAAGCGGGGAGGGAGATTGCCAGCAGGGAGCAGACCGAGCTCTTCATCCATGGAGAGGACGGCAGAATTCGCGAGTGGAATTCATTCGGAAGCGACTCGAATTCGGCCCAAGGATAAGGAAAATGGCGTCAAGCCGGAGTTTCGACAAAAACGTATTCGTCAATTGCCCCTTCGATGCCAAATACGCTCCCGTACTTCAAGCCCTGCTGTTCTGTTTATTGCGTTTGGGGCTGAATCCGCGTATTGCGACGGAGCGCAGCGACTCTGGCGAATCCAGAATTGACAAGATACTTGAACTGGTCCGATCCTCTCGCTATTCCATACATGACCTGAGTCGATGTCAGGCGCAAGACGCGAAAGAGTTCTTGTCCGTAAACTCCCAACCATTTGATTTTCTTGAATAAATAGCGGAAATTGCTGGAAAGAATCCGGCGTTTTGGGTATCTTTGTGATGGTTTCCAGTCAAAACGAAGACACACCAAAACACCGGAGGATGCCATGCGGCTCAAGCGCACGACACAGACAAGTCTATTCGAACCCGATCCCGTCGGCCACCCCCTGGGCGCGGAATTGGAGTCGATCTCGAACTGGCTCGACGCGCATCCCGGGCTGCTCGGGGCGGTGGCCGCCGATCTTGGGGCGCAGTCCGCGCGGGGCCGTTCCGGTTTGAGCTGCGAGACGGTGCTGCGCTGCGCGGTGCTGAAACATCTGCGCGGCGAGACTTGGCGCGGGCTGGCGTTCGCCTTGGTGGATTCGCTGTCGGCGCGCCGTTTCGCGCGGCTGGGGGCGCCGCCGCCGGGGAAATCCGCTTTGCAGGCGGCGGTCGGGGCGGTGTCGGCGGAAACCTGGGAGCGCGTGAACCGCTGTTTGCTGGCCGCGGCGCGGGAGGACGGGCTGGAAACCGGCGACCGGATGCGCGTCGACAGCACCGCGGTGGAAACGCATATCCTGGCGCCGTCGGACAGCCGCCTGCTGCGCGACGGCGTGCGCGTGCTGGCGGACTTGCTGGCGGAAGCCCGGAAGCGGCTGGGCAAGACCGCCGTTCCCTGCCGCGACCGCCGCCGGGCGGCCAAGCGGCGCTGTCTGGAGATACGGACGAAGCGGGGGAGGGAGGCGCGGGCGAAGCTGTACCGGCGGCTGCTGCGGATCGCCGCCGACACGCTTGGCGACCTGGACGCGGCGCGCGCGGTGGTGGCGGGGTCGGGGGCGCCGTGGGCCGCCGGGTGGCTGGAATGCGCCGACCACCACGCGCCCCTGCTGAAGGCGGTGGCGGTCCAGACCGCGCGGCGCGTCCTGCTGGAAGAGAACGTGCCGGCCGCGGAAAAGATCGTCAGCCTGTTCGAGCCCCACACGGACATCATCCGCAAGGGCGGGCGGGAAACGCTGTACGGCCACAAGATCAACCTGGCCACCGGGCGGAGCGGCCTGGTGCTGGACGTCGTGGTGGAGTCCGGCAACCCGGCGGACAGCGCGCGCTGCCTGCCGATGCTGGAGCGGCACCGGGAACACTACGGCAAGCCCCCGACCCATGCCGCCTTCGACGGCGGCTACGCCTCCGCGGACAATCTGAAGCGCGCCAAGGAGATGGGTGTGGAGCATGCGGTGTTCAGCAAGAAGCGGGGACTGAAAGAGGCGGACATGACGCCCTCGCCGTGGGTCTTCGACCGGCTCCGGCGCTTCCGCGCGGGCGTCGAGGCGGGCATCTCCTGGCTGAAGCGCTGTTTTGGCCTCGGTCGCTGCCGCTGGCGCGGTCTGGCGCGCTTCAAGGCCTGGGTGCAATCCGCGGTCTTGGCGCACAACCTGGTGCGCATCGCCCGGCTGCGGCCCGGATAGACCTTCAAAAACGCTCCGAAACGAACATTCCAGTACCGGAACCGCCCGCCGGGGGGCGGCTTCGGCCCTGTCATGGAGTGATCGGCCCCATGCCGCCGGATCAAGCCGGAAATCCCGCGAACCCTTGCCGCATGGGGGCAAATCCGCCCCGCGGACTCCCCATCGCCGCGAATCGGGCCGAATCGACGAACGATGGATCGATCAGAAAACGGAGTTTACGGACAAGAACGAAAGAGCACTATCGCCTCAATATGCCATTCGAAATTGGTATAGACTTTGGATGTCGACGGTTCGGCTCAGAGCGGCTATCTGAAAAGGTATTTTTAGTTCTGGAAGAAAAACAGTATCGCTATCAAGCCGCAATCTCCGATTTGGCTGGATTCGATATAAAATCTCATAATGGCAACCCTGCGAGAGCTGTTCGGCAGCTTTGCAACTGGATAAAAGATCAGGGTTTATTGGAGCGATTGGAAGCTTCTCGTGTGTACTCAGAATATGAAGATTTTCGTGGATGGAACTTGAAGATGCGTCGTGCTGAAGGAGCCTCAGAGGAAGATTTGCGGGACAGCTCAACCGTAGAATTGATGCGTGCAATGCGCGAATGGTTCGAGATAGGCAGCCCCCGTAATTGATCGAACCATCTGCGGAATTATTTCAGATGATTATGGTGTGATTTAAGGAGCCGCCAGTTGAACAACGGGGACTTGAACTGGATCACCAACTACATCTGGGGGATTGCGGACGACATCCTGCGCGATCTGCGCGCGCGTTCCAATCCGCAACAACTCAAGGCCGATTTCGAGGCTTGGCTCGACGGATTCTCGCCCAACGTGCAGGACATTCTCGAAAACTTCGAGTTCCGCAACCAGATACCGCGCCTCGTCAAGGCCGACGCGCTCGGGGCCCTGGTCGAGAAGCTCACTTCCCCCGACATCAACCTGAGTCCCGATCCGGTTAAGGACACCGACGGCGGAATCCGCCAGCCCGGCCTCGACAACCACGGCATGGGCACGATCTTCGAGGAGCTCGTGCGCCGCTTCAACGAGGAGAACAACGAGGAGGCCGGCGAACATTGGACGCCCCGGGACGCCGTGCGCCTGATGGCGAAGCTCGTCTTCGAGCCGGTGGCCGATGAACTCGAATCCGGCACCTATCTGCTCTACGACGGCTCCTGCGGAACCGGCGGCATGCTGACCATGGCCGAAGACACGCTCCAAGAACTCGCCGCCGCGCGCGGCAAACAGGTATCAACGCACCTGTTCGGCCAAGAAATCAACGCCGAAACCTACGCGATCTGCAAAGCTGACCTGCTGCTCAAGGGCGGCGGCGAAGCCGCGGACAACATCGTCGGCGGCCCCGAACATTCCACCCTCGCCAGCGACGCCTTCCCGTCCCGCGAGTTCGACTTCATGCTGTCCAATCCGCCCTACGGCAAAAGCTGGAAAACCGACCTCGAGCGCATGGGCGGCAAATCGGGCATGCGCGACCCGCGCTTCCTGATCGAACACGGCGGCGACCCGGAATACTCCCTGGTCACGCGCTCAAGCGATGGCCAGATGCTGTTCCTCGCCAACAAGCTCGCCAAGATGAAACAGCAAACCAAACTCGGCAGCCGCATCGCCGAGGTGCACAACGGCTCCTCGCTGTTCACCGGCGACGCCGGCCAGGGCGAAAGCAACATCCGCCGCTGGATCATCGAAAACGACTGGCTCGAGGCCATTGTCGCCCTGCCGCTGAACCTGTTCTACAACACCGGCATCGCCACCTACATATGGGTGCTGACCAACCGCAAGCCCATTCACCGCGGCGGCATGGTGCAATTGATCGACGCAACCGGCTGGCACCGCCCGCTGCGCAAGAACCTCGGCAAGAAGAACTGCGAACTCGGCGAGGAAGACATCGAGCGCATCTGCGAAACCTTCCTCGCGTTCGAGGAGAACGAACAAAGCAAGATTTTCGACAACGCCGATTTCGGCTACTGGAAGCTGACCGTCGAGCGCCCCCTGCGAATCGAGGGCGCCGATGCGAACCGCGCCCACAAAGCCGCCGAGATCAAGCAACTCAAGGAACACGGCAAACGCGGCGAGGACGCGCCCAGGATCATCCGCAAAATCCACAAGCGCGGCACCGAACCCGACATGCTGCGCGGCCTCTTCGTCGCCATGATCGACGGCAACCCAGCAGTGGTCGAATACGAGCCGGACCCGGACCTGCGCGACACCGAACAAATCCCGCTCAAGGAAGAGGGCGGCATCGAAGCCTTCCTCCACCGGGAAGTGCTGCCCTACGCCAAGGACGCCTGGTACAAGCCGGAAAGCGTCAAAATCGGCTACGAAATCAGCTTCAACCGCTATTTCTACAAACCCACGCCGCTGCGGACGCTGGAAGAAATCCGCGCCGACATCCTGGCGCTCCAGGCCGAGGCAGACAGCCTGCTCCCGGACTTCATCCTGCGCGAGCCGAAGGCGGAATATGTAGTCAAACCAAGGATTTATGTGGATACGTCGGTTTTCGGGGGGTGCGAGGATGAGGAAAAGAAATTTCGGGAGTCGTCGCGCCGCCTGTTCGACGCCTTCCACAGAGGCGATGCCACATTGATCTTCTCTGAAATGACACGGGAAGAATTGGAGGGAGCGCCAGCTGGTGTCCGCGCTGTCATCAAAGGCATCCCCGATGGGCATTTCGAAACGCTTCCCGCATCCGAGGCGGCCCGGGAACTTGCCGATGCCTACATCGAATCAAGAGCCGTCGGTCCAGCGCATTACAATGACGCGATGCACATCGCCATCGCCAGTATTGGTGGGGTTGACGTGCTTGCGAGCTGGAATTTCAAGCATATGGTGAATTGGGGGCGCATTCAGGCGTACAATAACGTCAACAGGAAATTTGGCTATCCGGAAATCGATATCCGGTCACCGGAGTCTATGTATCATGACGACTAAGGCACCCAAAAACTTCGACTGCGTAAAATTCATGCGCGAGGCCCGCAGACGGATCTATGAAGAGACCAAACACTTGAATGGCAAGGAGTATGACGAGTATTGGCGCAAGTATCGGGAAAACGACCCATTCTGGCAGCGCCTGACAGCAATCGAGGCGGAGCGCTCGAAGCAGAAGCAAGCCCCCTCCGACGTAAGGAGCCGCGCTGCCCGTGACTGACAAACATGCAGGAGACTTCGACTGCATCGAGTTCACGCGGCAAGCGCGGCGTGAAATCTACGAAGAGACCAAGCACATGAGCCTGAAAGAGCTACATGAGTACTGGCGGAAATTCCGGGAGACCAGTCCGTTTTGGCAGCGCTTGACAGCAATCGAGGCGGAGCGCTCGAAGCAGAGGCAAACACCCTCCGACGGAAGGAGGCGCACTGCGCCGTGAGTGACAAAGATTCAGGAGACTTCGACTGCATCGAGTTCACGCGGCAGGCGCGAAGGGAAATCTACGAAGAAACCAAGCATATGAGCTTGGAAGAGTTGCATGAGTACTGGCGCAAGTTTCGCGAGACCGACCCTGGTTGGCAGCGCTTGGTGGCCGCTCAGCGAGCCTTGGGGAGGAAAGTTCCTGACTGACGGCAATTGACGCAACTCACTCACCACGGTGGGGCCATGGAGAGCAGGAGATGGTTTATGAGAGATCCAGAGTATCTTATTCAACTTCTAAAGGAGATGAGCGATCGTGCTGATGGTCGGATTTTATGTCCAAAGACTCTTGATTCCGACGAATCCGCGTTGAATCGATATCATCATGTGGAGCAGCTAGTGGATGCCGATCATGCTGAATGGGTGAATAAACTAGGTGTCGCACGAATAAGATCGCAAGGCTACGAATTCCTGAATGCAATCGAAAGTCAGCCTGAAGCCAAAATTGAGTTTCTTCATCTCTTAAGTAAAGGTGTTTCATATGCAGATGCAGTAGCAAAGGCAATCAACCTAGTCGAGAAACTCATCTGAAGACAGGCTCATGATGCGCTTACAGCCTTATTCGGCCTATAAGGCCTCCGGTATCGAGTCACTGAGGGATGTGCCTGCACATTGGGAAGCTTGCCGTCTCAAGAGAATCTGCCGGCTCGCGTATGGCGGCGCTCTGGCCGATGGCTCGCGTGTTCCTGGTGAAATCTCTGTATACGGGTCAAATGGAATCATAGGGAAGCACGACAAAGCAAACACAATTGGCCCATGCATAGTGGTTGGACGAAAAGGTTCGTTTGGCAAGGTAAACTACTGCTCTGAACCAGCGTTCGCTATCGACACGACATTCTTCATTGATCGCCGTGTTAGCGATGCCAACATGCGCTGGCTGTATTACTTGCTGGGGTGGCTAAGGTTGGACGTGATAACCAAAGATTCTGCGATTCCCGGCTTGGACCGAGAAGATGCCTACCAAAGATTCATACCTTTGCCCGCGCTAGCAGAACAGACCGCCATCGCCCGCTTTCTCGACCATGCCACTGAACAAATCGAACGCCAAATCCGCGCCAAGGAGAAGCTGATTGCGCTACTGGAGGAACAGAAGCAGGCTATCATCCATGATGCCGTCACGGGTCGGATCGATGTTCGAACCGGAAAGCCTTATTCGACCTATAAACCCTCTGGTGTTGGATGGTTGGAGAGCGTACCGGAACATTGGAGTGTCTCCGCGTTACAGCGTAGATATTCTCATAGTCTTGGTAAGATGCTTGATACTTCGCGAATCAAGGGCGATTATTTGATCCCCTATCTTCGTAATACCGACGTTCAATGGGATCGCATCAATGTGGAGGATCTTCCTAAGATGGATATTTCGCCGGTAGAGTATGATCGCTATACGGTTAGGAAAGGCGATTTGCTGGTTTGCGAGGGAGGAGAAGTCGGTCGCTGTGCTATTTGGATGAATGAATTGGATATCTGCGGGTTTCAAAAAGCACTCCACAGACTCCGACCGCACAATGGAGATCGAGAGGTAGTCCGATACTTGTATTTTGTCTTTAACGTGGCCGTTCAGAGAGAAGCTTTTAATGATGGCCACCAAAGCACGATCGCGCATTTAACGGGCGAAAAGTTGAGAGCGCATAGATTTCCATTCCCGCCGACGTCTGAGCAGTCGGAAATAGTCACATTTCTTGAGGATGCAACAGCGCGAATTAATCGGTCACTTGGCAATTTTCTTCATCAGGTTCGACTGATGAGGGAATACCGCACCCGCCTGATCGCCGATGTCGTCACGGGCAAACTCGATGTTCGCGAGGCGGCGAAGACTCTGCCGGACGAGGCGGGCGCTTGACCAACTGGAACATCTGCCTAGCGGTGGAACGAAAGCCAAGGGAAGCTGGCGGTGCCTAGGTTTTCGCCGGTTCGTGGATTCCGTTGTGCGCCCTGTACGATAACCTCGTCAGCGGCGCCACGATTGATCGACTCATCAAGTTGTTCCCGGAAGTTGATGAAAATCAAGAGTCCTCAGTTCTCGAACACGAGACCAAAGCGCTGAGAACGGCAATGGCAGTGTTAAACTATAGCTACCCTTTTGGACGGCATCCGACGCTTAACTCGATGTAATCAAGCTTCGCAGTATCTCGAAAAATCCAAGGGCGATAAAGTATAGCCACATTAGACTCTCCACAAAAGGCTTTGCCGATACTATTACTCCCAGTATCACCCAAGTTGGATTCAAGAATGAGGTTTTCCTCATCACCCATCTACGAAACCGGCCATATTCCACGTAGGCAGACCCTTTCTGTGTCAAGGTATACTGGACTCCAGTTCTCCGAATCGGATTTCTAACAGCTTGCTTCTCCAATAGTTTTAGTTTGTATTTCTGCCTTGCATCTTCGATCACTTCGTTTGATTTTTCCGGGGTGAAGTATTTCTCAGCTGCTTTCTCGACTTCCACTTGACTCGTCCGACCAAGTAGCTTACGAATCAGATCAATACGAGATTCGTAAGAAGGGGCTAACTCCGCAATCACGATGTTTTGAATACAGAACTCCAAGTTTTGGAATCCAACTTGTAAAGACTTCAATAGAAATTCCTTTTGTTGATCTGAGGGAAATTTTGAAACTTCTTCAAGAATTCTGACCAATAACTCAAGATCTGATTCTGGGTTTATCACCCTCAAATTCAGCAATTTCATCGACTGAGCATACTCCAGATTGGAATACAAAATCGTGCTTATGTTTCTTTTGATATCCTCGTCAGATAGAGGATTTATCGATCTCGTTACTCCTGGATGGCTTTCAAACAATATCTGACCCTTAGGTTCAGGTTCTTCTCTCAGGTCTTCCAAAATTGCATCTATAAGTTCCCACTCAACACTGGATTTATAGTTTACCCACCCAGAAGGGTTGTGCTTTTCAGAAATGCTGTCCAAGACCTTAATCGTTTTTGTTCCCATCTCTATCTCCATTACATTATCCTGCCGCTGAGCCTCCGTTGCCTCGCGGTCTATATCCTCAACGGTACACGGAAGTATTCGTGTGCCCTAGGTAATAGAGGCAATGACCTGCCAAATCCTTCCCTTCAAGACTCCGCCATTACCAATAGCGACAATCGACTGGTGGATACTAACTCGAATACTGCGTGATCGCGCTGGCTTGGTGAAATGAGATGGGGACCGCAGTGTTGGCGTCTTGCCAGCGCCATCGCGCGGATCAGGCAGGGAATAACACCGTGTTCGCCTGACCGTGCGGTGTTCGAACACGAAGCCCAAGCATTGAGGGCAGCGCTGGCGGTGTAAACCACCTCCGAATTTTTATTTGACGCAATTGTGCCAAAACGTGGCCCCTCAAACCAAAATTTGTCATAACATACTGTTTTATCTGAATTTTCCACAAAAAATTTTATTTGACAAGTTAACGCCGAATCATGCCTTGGCAGCTCGGCGGTTGGCATATCGGAAGCCGGGGCGACGCGGGTTACCCTGCTCGCACGCTGGGAACTCAAGACATGTCCCCTGCGGACGAAGTGGGGTGGGTTACCAACACGCCTGTCTTCGACACGTCTTGAGATGAGAAGATGGGCAGTACCCGCCGCTGACGGAAACTCCAGATGGCTTGGAATTTGTTTGATGGAAAGCTGTTTCCGGGCAGCGAAATGAACACCGACATCCTCGAACGTGGACTCCGGGGCGTGATCGGCCTTTGCGGCGTATTCAAGGACATCCCCGCGAGCCGCCCACGAGTCAGATGTGCCGGCTCAAATACATTTCGGAACTTCCTCCCCCGGGTTCAGGCCCGTGATCTGACCGGATGGGGGAGGGTTGCGCCGGGCCAGGAACGCAGGGAGCCGCAGGCGACCGGAGTTCATGGCCCGGCGGCGCGATGCGCCCCGCCGCCGGTTCAGGCATGCTTGGTTCGCCCAATGAACAAGCAAGGAGCCTGAACATGAAACTGTTGCACGCCTGCCCCCATTCCTGCAAGCGCTTGCGTGTGGACGAGACCGGGTCCGAGCCCGGCCGGGAGCGCAAGCGCGTCCTCGACCTCGTCGACGGGATGACCGCCAAGGGCATGCTCCAACGCGACGCCCTCGAGACCATCGGCCTGGCCAAGAGCACCTACCATGATTGGCGCAAAGCCTTCCGGCGCGGCGGCCCCGAGGCCCTCGCGCCGAAAAGCACCCGGCCCAAAAGCGTCCGCCGGCGGCGCTGGACCGACGCCGACGACTGGGCCGTGCTCCAACTGCGGGCCGAACACCCGTTCATGGGCAAGGCCAGACCCGAAGCCATGCTCGACCGCCGCGGCGTTCGCCTGTCCGTGTCCACCGTCGGGCGCATCGTCGCCAAGGCCGTCGCCGACGGCCGGATCAAGCCCGCGTCCTTCCGCGGGGGCCGCGCCAAGCCCAAGCGCCGCCGGAACTTCAACAGCGCCTGGGCGCGGCGGTGGAAATACGGGGACAAGGCCAAAACCCCCGGCCAGATGGTCCAGATCGACCACATGACGTACAGCCGCGACGGACAGACCTTGAAGGAGTTCCGCGCCGTCCGCCCCGTCTCCAAGTTCGCCGCCCCGCGCGTGTTCTCCCGCGCCACCGCCGGCAACGCCAAGCGCTTCCCCGGAGCCGCCGCCGGGGCCATGCCGTTCCCCATCGAGTCCATCCAGGTCGACGGCGGCGGCGAGTTCATGGCCGACTTCGAGAGCGCCTGCGAAGCGCTGGAAATCCCCCTCCACGTGCCGCCGCCCCGGCGGCCCCGGTGGAACGGCTGCTTCGAGCGCGCCAACCGCTCCGCCCGGATCGAGTTCTGGAACCGGTGCGACGGCCCGATGACCGTCGCCGCCGTCGCGCCCGCGCTCGCCGAACACGAGTTCTTCCACAACTACCAAAGGCCCCACTGGGCGCTGGATTGCCGAACCCCCAATGAGTATCTTGTCCAAACCGAGAACATGTCCGACCGCGCAACCAAAAAGTCCGAAATGTCCTGAGCCGCTACATCAGATTGCTTGCGCTTTACTTGCGGGATACACTGTGCGGCACAGTATCTGCAAGATTGCGACCATGAGGAATATCACCGTATCCATTGATGAGGAAACGCACCGTCTGGCCCGTATCCGGGCGGCGGAATTGGATACTTCCGTGTCGGCCTTGGTCAGGGGCTACCTGAAAAGTTTGGCCGGCTGCGAAGGCGCGGAACCCGCGTCTGCATTATCCAGCGAGACTGGGCGAAGGCGGAGCAGGTTGCGGCAGGTGATCGAGAGCATTACCGCCAATGATGGCGGATTGCGCATGGCCGAAAACCTTTCCCGCGAGGCGCTTTACGACCGGGCCAGGGCCGAGGCCAGGGGTGCGCCATAGGCGGGCGCTTCCGTTCCCTGCGGTGGTCCCGCCGCCATGAGTACCGACACCTCCGAGAGTGGCCTTGAACGCCTGATCTGCACCGCGCTGGCGGTGTGAACCGCCTCCGAGTTTTTATTTGACGCAATTGCGTCAAAACATGGCCCCTCAAACTGAAATTTCTCATAACATATTGTTTTATTTGAATTTTTCGTGAAAATTTTTATTTGACAAGTTAACGCCAAATCACGCCCCGGCAGCTCGGCGGTTGGCATATCGGAAGCCGGGGGCGTATCCTTTGCCGCGCAGCATCCGCGATGCCCGAGCGCCGAACATGACACCGCCGCCCCCCGCAAAAGACTATGCCGCCCTCGTCCGCGCCCTCGCCCGGCCGGACGGCGAATCCGAGTGGGTCGAGTTCAAGCGGGACTTCGCCAACCCGAAAGACATGGGCCAATACATCTCGGCGCTCGCGAACTCCGCGGTGCTGAGCGAACAGCCATATGGGTATCTGCTGTGGGGCGTTGAAGACGGCACCGGCAAGCTCGTCGGGACCAAATTCGACCCGCATTCCGCGAAAAAGGGCAACGAGCCGCTGGAAAACTGGCTGTTGCGTTTGCTGGAGCCCAAAATCAATTTCAGCTTTCACGCGGTCGATGTGGATGGCGCCAGGGTCGTGTTGGCGGAAATCGAGCGGGCCCGGAGCAAACCCGTCCAATTCGATGGCATGCGCCATATTCGGCTCGGCTCGGTAACGCGGCCCCTGCAGCAGTTGCCGGAACGGGAACGCGCCTTGTGGCGGGCATTCGATCAGACGCCGTTTGAACAACGCGCGATCAACGGCGGCGGCATGAATGCTGGAAAAGCAATCCAGGCGCTGGATTCGCTGGCTTACTTCAAGCTCCTGCAACTCCCCGCGATGCAGGATCCGCTTTTGACCGCGAAGGCGCTGCTTGCGGACGGAATGCTTGAAAGCACTTCGTCCGGCAATTGGGGCATCACCAACCAAGGCGCCATCCTGCTCGCCGACGATTTGCGGTCTTTTCCCAATCTGCAACGGAAGGCGGTTCGGGTGATCCAATATGATGGAAAGAGCAAAGTGGTTGCCGCCCGCGAGCAAATTTTTCATCGCGGATATGCGGTTGGATTCCATCCATTGATTGATTACATCGCCACCTTGATTCCAACACAGGAAGTATTTGGCAGAGCCCTGCGCGAAGACATCCCGAAATTTCCGATATTAGCGGTTCGCGAACTGGTGGCGAACATGCTGGTGCATCAGGATTTAGCGGTCACCGGCGCCGGACCCATGGTGGAGATATTCTCGGACCGGATAGAAATCACCAATCCGGGCGAATCGCTGATTGAACCCGCCCGGTTGATCGATGCGCCGCCCCGAACCCGCAACGAGGCGATGGCGGCCTTCATGCGCCGAGCCGGCATTTGCGAAGAGCGCGGCACCGGCATCGACAAGGCCATGCTGGCCATCGAACTGGCCCAACTGCCCGCCCCCTTGTTCGAGACACCGCCGGGGGCGACGCGGGTTACCCTGTTCGCGCGGCGGGAACTTAAGAACATGTCCCCTGCGGACAAAGTGCGGGCGGTGTACCAACACGCCTGTCTTCGATACGTTTTGGGTGAGAGGACGGGCAATACCTCGTTGCGCGAAAGATTCGGCATTGCGAGTCAAAATGCCTCCACCGCTTCGCGCTTGCTCAACGAAGCGCTGAAGGCTGGTATGATCATTATCGAAGAACCTCGAGCCGGCACGAAAAGCCGCAACTACCTGCCCTATTGGGCAGCACCCGCCGTTGACGGAAACTCCAGATGACTTGGAATTTGTTTGACAAACTATTCGCATAACCCGGCCCGATGCTAGGAAATTCAACATAAAGCTATGATATTTCGATATTTTTTCGCGAATAATTTGTTTGACTGTTGTTTGATGCAAAGCTGCTTCCGGGCGCCGCCATGACCACCGACACCTCCGAGCGCGGCCTCGAACGCCTGATCTGCACCGCGTTGGCGGGACATCCCTGCGAGCCGCCGCCCGCGGCGAACACCAGTGGCGAGCCTTCGGCAAGTTACGGCGGTAGGGGTTGGAGCGGTGGCAGTCATCACGACTACGACCGCGAGTTTTGCGTCGACCTCGCGCAACTTGCCGCCTTCCTGCGCGAGAGTCAGCCGGAAGCCGCCGATTCGCTTTCGCTCGACGAAGACAGCCCAACCCGGCGCAAGTTCCTCGCCCGGCTGCTAGGCGAAATCACCAAGCGCGGCACGGTTGATGTTTTGCGCGCGGGCATCCGCCACGGCGCACTCGATCTGGCGCTCTTTTTCGGCACACCCACTCCGGGAAATGCACAAGCGATCGAGCGCTTCGCCCAGAACCGCTTTTCCGTCACCCGCCAACTGCGCTACAGCCGCGATGAAACCCAGCGCTCGCTCGATATCGCGCTCTTCATCAACGGCTTGCCGGTCATCACTTTCGAGCTGAAGAACAACTTGACGAAACAAACCGTGGACGATGCGGTGGCGCAGTACCGGAGGGATCGCAATCCGCGCGAAAAGCTGTTCGAGCTTGGCCGCTGCCTCGCCCACTTCGCAGTTGATGAAGCCGAGGTGCGCTTTTGCACACACTTGGAAGGCAAGTCGTCGTGGTTTCTGCCCTTCAACCTGGGCTGGAACGATGGCGCCGGCAATCCACCCAACCCGAACGGCATCAAGGCGGATTACCTGTGGCGCGAAGTGCTGTCCCGCAAGAGCCTCGCCGGCATACTTGAAAACTACGCCCAACTGATCGAGACCCGCGACGATAAGACCAACCGCAAGCGGCGCAATCAAATCTGGCCGCGCTATCACCAACTCGATGTTGTGCGCGGCCTGCTTGCCGATGCCGCCAAAAACGGCGCGGGGAAAAGATACCTGATTCAGCATTCCGCCGGCAGCGGCAAGAGCAATTCCATCGCTTGGCTGGCGCATCAATTGATTGCGCTGACCCGGGATGGCGCCGCCGTTTTCGACTCGATCATCGTCGTGACCGACCGGCTGATTCTGGACAAGCAAATCACGGAGACGATTCGCCAGTATGCCCAGATCGGCGCGACGGTTGGCCACGCGGATCGTTCGGGCGACCTGCGGCGGTTCATCGAGTCGGGCAAGAAGATCATCATTTCCACGGTGCAGAAGTTTCCTTTCATTTTGGACGAAATCGCTTCCGATCAACGCCATCGCAACTTCGCCATCATCATCGACGAGGCCCATTCGAGCCAAGGCGGAAAGACCAGCGCGGCGATGGGGCAGGCGCTCGGCCGGGAAGGCGCGGAGGGCGAAGACGAGACCTTCGAGGACCAGATCAACCGCTTGATGGAGTCGCGCAAGCTGCTTGCCAACGCCAGCTATTTCGCTTTCACCGCCACGCCCAAGAACAAGACGCTTGAGATTTTCGGCGCAGCCAGCCCGCAGCCAGACGGCACCGTCAAGCATCTCGCTTTCCACAGCTACACCATGAAGCAGGCGATCCAGGAAGGCTTCATTCTCGATGTGCTGGCCCAGTACACGCCTATATCGAGCTACTACAAGCTCGCAAAAACCATCGAGGAGGACCCGGAGTTCGACGCGAACAAGGCCCGGAAGAAACTGCGGCGCTTCGTCGAGAGCCACGATCACGCGATTCGCCTCAAGGCCGAGATCATCGTCGATCATTTCCACGAGCAGGTTCTCGCGCAACGCAGAATCGGCGGCGAGGCGCGGGCCATGGTCGTGACCAACGGCATTGCGCGGGCGATACAGTACTTCCATTCGATCCGGGACTATTTGAAGGCGCGCAAAAGCCGGTATCAAGCCATTGTCGCGTTCTCCGGCGAGCATGAGTTCGGCGGGGAAAAGGTGACCGAAGCCTCGCTGAATGGATTCCCCGCCCGGGAGATCACCGGGAAGATTAAAGAGGATCCGTACCGCTTCCTGATCTGCGCGGACAAGTTCCAAACCGGCTACGACGAGCCGCTGCTGCACACCATGTATGTGGACAAGACCTTGTCCGGCATCAAGGCCGTGCAGACGCTTTCCCGGCTCAACCGGTCGCATCCCGGCAAGCATGATGTTTTCGTGCTCGATTTCCTCAACGACGCGGATACCATCCGCGAAGCCTTCGCGCCCTTCTACCGCGCGACGATTCTGGCCGACGAAACCGACCCCAACAAGCTGCACGACCTGCAAGCCGCCCTCGATGGCGCGGGGGTGTACACACCCGGCCAAGTCGAGGATTTCGCGCGGCGTTATCTTGGCGGGGCGTCCCGCGACCAGCTCGACCCGATCCTTGACGCCTGCGTCGAGGTTTACCAGCGCGAACTCGACGAAGACGGGCAAGTCGACTTCAAGGGCAAAGCGAAAAGTTTCACGCGCACCCACAACTTTCTCTCCGCCGTCCTGCCTTGGAACAATCCAACCTGGGAGACCCTCTCGATCTTCCTCAATTTCCTCATCCCCAAACTGCCAGCGCCGCGGGAGGAGGATTTGTCCAAGGGCATTCTCGAAGCCATCGACATGGACAGCTACCGGGCCGAAAAACAGGCGATGCGAAAGATCATGCTGTCCGACGAGGATACCGAAATCGAGCCGGTGCCAGTGGGCAGCGGAGGCTTCCGCCCCGAACCGGAGCTTGATCGCCTATCCAGCATCATCAACGAGTTCAACGACTTGTTCGGGGATATCGAATGGGAAGACGCCGACCGGGTGGCTGAGTTGATTGCGAAAACAATCCCCGGGCGGGTTGCCGCGGATTCCGCATTCCAGAACGCCCGCGAGAACTCGGACGAGGAAAACGCGAAAATCGAGCACGACAAGGCGCTGCAACGGGTCGTGACTTCCATCATGAAAGACGACAATCAGTTGTTCAAACAATTCATGGACAACCGCAGCTTCAAGCAATGGATGACAGCAAGGATTTACGAGCAGGCATCCGCCCGCGGCGAAAAATCCGCCTTGATCTGATAATCTACGGGCCGGCCCCGATCAGGGAATAATCGCCATGCTTGACCAGAAATCGATTCGGGAGCTTGTCGCGGAGTATGGGCGCCGGGTGAATACCGGGCGTCCGGTGCGGCAGCTTATCGCGGACGGCGAGCTGCCGCGGCTGCGCGGGGCGGTGGTGCGGGAAGGCAAGGTCTCCGATTCGGTGTATGACGAATCGCTGCGCAGCCGCGATGGCCGGCCGCTGCGGCTGATGTTCCGCAACAACCGCATTTCAACCCATGACGTCAATCGCGGCGCGATTCCCTTCAAGGATCAGATCCTCGCCCTCAACCACGACCACATGCTGCGCCTCGTGGCGCCGGTGCTTGGCAGTTCCCAGTTCGCGGTCGAGGGCCTGCACCCGACCTCCACGGTCATTCCCGCCGAGAATCTCGATTTGTTCGGCCTCGAAAACGTGCTGCGGATGTACATGGCGGTTTCGAGCACGTCCACTTCGCTGTACCAGCACTGGCTCAAGGCGAAGGAGGATGGCCTTGGCGAGTTCGATTACGCTGGCCACAAACTGCTGGTTGCCGCGCTGGCGCCCAATGGCCGGCTGCCGTATCTGATGGACACGCCAAGCACCAAGGCCGCGGTGGACGCCACCACCGACGCCGCCAGCCTCATCGCCGCCGGCGTTTGCACCGAAGGGGAATACGCCGAGATCCGCAACGCCTCGCTGATGGCTTTCGGCATCGTCTCCCAATACCTCGCCGGCAAGGGCATGGTGCTCGTCGACACCAAGACCGAGCACGGCCGCAACCGCGCCGGCGCGATCGTCTCGGCCGACGAGCTGTACACGATGGATTCAAGCCGCTTCTGGCGGCTCGACGGGGCGGGCGAAGTCCTGCGCGTGGAGGGCCAGCCGGTGTCGTTCTCCAAGGAATTCGCCCGGGGCATGGTCAAAAGCCGCGACCAGCAATTCACCGAAGAGCAGGCTAACGAGATCGCCGCGCGCTACATCGAGGGCCTCCAGCACCTCACCGGCGCCGCCTTCGCCCCCGACCTGCGCCCACGGGACCAGCGCATCGTCGAATCGACCAATCTGATTCTGGATGCGCTGGGCTGATCGCGGATGAGAGCGGATTTGCAGCCGTGAATTCCTGCGGCGCAGGCCCTCGGCATCGGCGCATGTGGGCTCTCCCCTGAGATTCCGCGACTTCGCGCGGAATGACCGCAGAGTGGCACGCAATGATGAATTTCCCGTCATTCTGCGCGGAGCGAAGCGCAGTCGCAGAATCGCCTCGGGCGGTGTAGTCTTTGCTTCTCGGTCAATCTTCCGCTGGCCATGTGGAGATCTGTTTTGGTATTCGGCGTTTCTCCAAGCAAAGTTTTGCCCCTCGGGCTTCTGTGCCTGCTGCTGTCCGGCGCCTGCGCCCCAGAGCGCGAATCCGCCATGGCAACCGAACCAGCCCGCGCCGCCACCGAAGCCGAATACTCGCGCGCCGAGGCCATGCTCGGCCCCAACACCGCGCCATTGCTTTCCGGCCATATCGCCGCGCATTACTGGCAGGACGACGACCGGCTCGTTTACCGGCGCTCCGATCTTGGCGTTCCGGCTTACATCGTATTCGACCCCGCCACCGGCGGGCGGCGGGAATTGTTCGACAATGGACGCCTAGCCGCGGCCCTCGGCGAGTTGCTTGGGCGGGAAGTAGACGCCGCCGACCTGACCCTAGGCGACATCCGCCTGGAACGGGACGGCGCCGGGGCCAGCTTCAGCTTCGACGGCGACCGCTTCTCGCTCAGCCTGGGCCCGGAATACGCCCCGCGCCGGCTCAAGGCGCCCCCGCGCGACGAATTCCTTTCCCCGGACGGCGCCCTGGCCGCCTTCATCCGCGACCACAATCTCTGGCTGCGCGACACCGCCACCGGCGAGTTGACGCAACTGACCTTCGACGGAGAGGAGAATTACGGCTACGCCACCAACAACGCCGGCTGGATCCGCGGGGCCGGCCCGGTGCTGAAGTGGTCGCCTGATTCGCGCAAGATCGCCACCTTCCGCCACGACGGCCGCGAAGTCGGCGACTTCGCGCTCTGGGACACCCGCATCGGCCGCTCGGCGTTCGATATCTGGAAGTATCCGCTGCCCGGCGATGAACATATCTTCCTGATCGAGCGGCTGGTGATTCATCTCGACGCCGAACCGCAGCCCCGCGTCGTCTTCCTCGACCTGCCCCCGGACCCGCACCGCTCGACCACCAGCGACCACGTGGCCGGCGATGGCGGTGTTTTCCTCGACACCCAGTGGAGCGCCGACAGCGGGACGCTGGCCTTCATCTCCTCCTCCCGCGACCACAAGATCGCGCAACTGCGCCTGGCCAACATCGACGATGGCGGCGTCCGCGATGTGCACCGCGAGGAGGCCGCAACCCATTATATGTCCGGCTTCATCGACGAAAACTGGCAAGTGTTGCACGGGCGCGGCGAGTTCATCTGGTTCTCTGAAAAGGACGGCCTTGGGCAGCTCTACCTCCACGACCTCGCCAGCGGCGGGCTCAAGCACCGCATCACCGATGGCGGCTGGCTCGCGCTCGACATTCAGCAAGTCGATGCGGAGGCGGGGGAAATCTGGCTGCTGGCGTCCAACGTCGAGGGCATCGACCCGTACTTCCACCAGCTTTTCCGGGTTTCCCTCGATGGCGAAAGCGCCGAATTGCTCACCCCTGAGGCGGCCCACCACGTGATTAGCTGGTCGCCATCGGGGGCGTATTTCCTCGACACCTGGTCAAGCCCCGACACGCCGCCGGTCTCGGTGGTGCGCGACCGCGACGGAGCCACCCTCGCCATCCTCGAGGAGACCGACGACACCGCCCTGCGCCTGGCGGGCTGGAATCCGCCGGTGCCATTCACGGTCAAGGCCCGGGACCAGATCACCGACCTTCACGGCCTGATGTACGTGCCGGCGATGCTTGACCCGATGGGGCGCTATCCGGTGCTCAACTACCTGTATCCCGGCCCGCTCGGCTCCAGCGTCGGCAGCCGCGCCTTCGCGCCTTCCCGCGGCGACAAGCAAGCCCTGGCCGAGCTCGGCTTCATCGTCATCGAGGTGGACGCCATGGGCACGCCGGGCCGCTCCAAGGCTTTCCACGACATCTACTACGGCAACATGGGCGACAACGGCCTGCCGGACCAGATCGCGACGATCCGCCAACTCGCCGCGCGCCACCCCTGGATCGATCCCGACCGCGTTGGCATCTGGGGCCATTCCGGCGGCGGCTTCGCCTCCACCGCGGGCATCCTGCGCTACCCGGATTTCTACAAGGTCGCTGTCTCCAGCGCCGGCAACCACGACAACCGCAACTACGAGGACGACTGGGCCGAGCGCTGGCAGGGCCTGCTTGAGTACAGCGGCGAGACCGACCCGGTGCGGGGCCACGCGCTGTCCAATTACGACAATCAAGCCAACCCGCCGCTCGCCGGCAATCTGCAAGGCAAGCTCTTGCTCGCCCACGGCCTCATGGACAGCAATGTGCATCCCAACAGCACCATGCTCCTGGTCGAGGCGCTGATCGAGGCGGAAAAAGAGTTCGAGCTCATCGTCCTGCCCAACGCCGGCCACAGCTTCCTCAATTCGCGCTACTTCATGAAGCGCCGCTGGGACTACTTCGTTGAACACCTGCAAAACCGCCGGCCCAACCCCGACTTCCGCTTCGCGGACAACATCCGCTGAGGATGTTGTGATATACCGAAAACCTAGGAGCGAAACATGAAAAATCGATTCTGCCTGCTGTTCGCCAGTTGCCTCGTCGCCGCCAGCGCCGCGGGCAACCCCATCGAGGAGGCTCTGCGGGCCGACGAACCCGCTTTGCGGGCGGTGATGCAGAATCTCGCGCAGCACCAGGTGCAGATCCTGTTCACCGAAATCGAGCGCGCCGCCGATGGTTCGGTCGCCTTCCGCGAGCACAGTTTCGGGCTCGACGACAACCGCTATTTCTACCCCGCCAGCACAACCAAGCTGCCAGTGGCCCTGCTCGCGCTGGAAAAGCTCGAGGAGCTCGAGGGGGTTGACCGCCACAGCCGCTACACCGTCGGCGAGGCGGGGGCGGAAAGCAGTTTCACCGAAGACCTGATCGCGCTGTTCGTAATTAGCGACAATGCCGCCAACAACCGCCTCTATGAATTTCTGGGCAATGACGAGATCAATCTGCGCCTGCGGCGCAAGGGCCTCGAGGTCCGCATCGCCCACCGCCTCGGCATCCGCGATTCGGACTCGCTGCGAACCGAGTCGATCACTTTCGCCCGGGCCGAGGGCGGCCCGCTAACGATCGGGCCGATCGACAACGAGCCGATTGAAATCCTGCCGCTCGACAATCTCCTGCAAGGCGCGGCATATTGGGAAGGTGGCGAACTGATCGAGGCGCCATTCGATTTTTCCGCCAACAACTACCTGCCACTGACCACCCTGCACCAAATCACTCAGCGGCTCGTTTTCCCCGAGGCCTTCGCCGAGGAGGAGCGCTTCCACATCAGCGAGGCGCACCGCGAATTCGTGCTCGACACCATGCGCACACTGCCCCGGGAGGCGGGCTACGACGAGTCCGCGTATCCAGATGGCAGGCTGAAGTACCTCGTGTTCGGCGATACCCGCGCGAGCGGGGAGCGCATGCCCGAGCACATCGAGATCCACAACAAGATCGGCCGCGCCTACGGCTTCCTCAGCGATTCCGCCTACATCGTCGACCACCAAACCAACCGGGAGTTTCTCATCTCCGCCGCCATCCGCGTCAACGCCAACGGCATCTTCAACGACAACATCTACGAGTACGACGAAATCGGCGTCCCCTTCCTAGCCGAACTCGGCCGCCAACTGGTGTTTGGGCAGTAAGCGACAGCATGGTGACAGTCAAGTGATGCCGCAGTGATGGGCGGCATCGAACGTGGGCTCCCTAGCTTGCCGTCATCTGCTATTGATTGACAAAACAATGTAAATAGCTAAGATCTGTCAACTGAAAGATGGGGGCACATGATGTCTATCGGTCAACGCATCAAGGTATCCCGTTGCTCCCTCGGTCTTTCGCTTCGCGCTCTGGCGGCGAAAATTGGCAATCGGGTTACGGCGCAGGCGATCAGCAAGTATGAGCGGGGCGAGGCCACGCCGGGGTCCGGTGTGCTCCTTGCGCTCGCCGCCGCGCTTGATGTGCCTGTCGACTACCTGGTGAGCGATAGCGATATCCGGCTGGAGGCGGTCGATTTTCGCAGGAAGCGGCTCACCAGCCGCCGGGAGGAGGCCCGGGTCGAGGCCAAGGTCTTGCACCTGCTTGAGCGCTATCTTGCCGTGGAGAAGATTCTGGGCCTCCCCACTGTTGCCTGGGACAGGCCGCGGGATGCCCCTTGGCCAGTGCTTAATGATTTTGGCGAAGCCGAGCAGGCGGCTCTTGGGCTGCGCATTCATTGGGGGCTTGGGCTCGACCCGATTGCCAATCTGGTCGACTTGCTGGAAGACCACGGAATCAAGGTGCTTGCCTTGAGCCTCGCCAATATCGATGGGCTGACAGCGCGGGTGCGCTGTCAGGACCGGAATATCGCTTCGGTCGTTGTTGTGAATGGCAAGGACTGGGGAGAGCGGCAACGTTTTACCTTGGCGCATGAGCTGGGCCACATGGTTCTGAATGTGGCAAGCGGGATCGACGAAGAGAAGGCCGCCCACAGATTCGCCGGCGCTTTTTTGATGCCCGCCGAGACATTGCGCGCCGAGACCGGAATGCGCCGACAGTCAATCAGCTTGGGCGAACTCTTTGAACTAAAAAGAATTTTCGGCGTGAGCGCGCAGGCGCTCGTTTATCGCTGCAAGGATCTTGGGATCCTCAGCGTTCCGGTGGTCCGCCTAATATTCCAGGAGTTTGCGCGGCGCGGGTGGAGGCAACCGCCTTACAAGGAACCCGGGGCAATGCCCCCGGAAAAGCCTAGGCGATTCGAGCGGCTGTGTTTTCGCGCCTTGTCGGAAGGCGCCATATCGGAAGCCAAAGCGGCAGAGTTGCTTGGGCGTTCCGTCCGGGAACTCAATCAACTCATGGACGAACCACCCGATTCGGAGTCGGTTCCCACAGCGAACTGATTCCGAATGAAAGTTCTGGTATCCGATACATCGGTTCTCATCGATCTTGATCGAGGTGGATTAACCGAGGCTGCCACAGGCGGAAGTGCGAAGGCGTCTCGTGAGATACTCCGGCGCATAGCTGGAAAATTGGAACTTCCAGCCCCAAAAGCGAGAAAAAACGAGAGCGATCTCATTCATGGCGGAAATCGAAAACGCGCTTGGGGCCTTTGCTGGGTTTATGTGGGGGCCGCAGCTTGTGGTGCTGCTGGTTGGTGGCGGGTTGTTCTTCATGGCGCATTCGCGGTTGCGGCAGTTCCGCTATCTGCGGCATTCGCTGGAGCTGCTGCTTGGCCGCTACGACTCCCGCGAAGCCGAGGGCGATATCAGCCATTTCCGGGCGCTGTCCACGGCGCTGGCGGGGACCATCGGCCTTGGCAACATCACCAGCGTGGCGCTGGCGATCACCCTTGGCGGGCCTGGCGCGGTGTTTTGGATGTGGGTGACCGCCATCGTTGGCACTTCCACCAAGTTCTACACCGCCAGCCTGGCGGTGATGTACCGCGGCCGGGACGATGCCGGCAAGCTCCAGGGCGGGCCGATGTACGTCATCCGCGAGGCGCTCGGCCGCAAGTGGATGCCGCTCGCCGGCCTGTTCGCCGTGGCTGGCATGTTTGGCACCCTGCCGGTGTTCCAGGTCAACCAGACCGTGCAGATTTTGCGCGATGTCATCGCGATTCCAGCCGGATTCGCCAGCGCCGGGGATCATTTCACTTTCGACTTGGTGATGGGCCTGCTGCTTTCCGCCGGGGCCTTCGCCATCATCATCGGCAGAATCCAGCGCATCGCCGCGTGGACGAGCCGGCTCGTGCCTTTGATGGTGCTGTTCTGGCTGCTGGTGACGGCTTGGTTGCTGCTGATTCACGCGGCCGAGATTCCGGCCGAGTTCGCGCTGATCTTCCGCGACGCCTTCAGCGGCGAGGCTGTGGCTGGCGGCGCCATCGGCGCGGTGGTCCTGATTGGCGTGCAGCGGGGCGTGTTCTCGAACGAGGCCGGGCTCGGCACCGAATCGCTCGCCCACGGCGCGGCGAAAACCAACGAGCCGGTGCGGGAGGGGCTGGTGGCGATGCTCGGGCCAATCATCGACACGCTGCTCGTCTGCACCTGCACGGCGCTGGCGATTCTGGTCACCGGCGTCTGGCAAGAGGACGCGACTGGAGTCACCCTGACCTCACTCGCCTACGAGCAGGTCTTCCCCGGCTATGGTTCCTGGCTGGTGCTGCTGATGGTGGTGACGCTGGGCGCGACCACCGTGCTCACCTATTCCTATTATGGCGGCAAATGCATGGCCTTCCTGTTCGGCACCAAGCGGGAGAAGTACTACGTCTGGGCCTATGTGGGGCTGATCACCGCGGGCGCGGTGGCCTCGCTGGAAGCCGTGGTGAGCCTGTTCGACGGCGCCTACGCCATCATGGCAATTCCCACGATGCTTTCCACCCTGGTGCTGGCGCCGAAGGTGCGGGCGGCGGCGGGGGATTACTTCTCGCGGCTGGATGGCGGCGAGATCGAAATGCCGGAGACTCCGGGAGCGCCGCGCCAGCCCTAAGCGCGGCGCCCTCCGAAGTTCCAATCAAGCAGCGATCAAGACAGGTCGAAGCGGTCCAGATTCATCACCTTGGTCCAAGCCTTGACGAAATCGCCGACAAACTTCTCCCGGGCGCCGGCGCAGGCGTAGACCTCGGCGAGGGCGCGAAGCTGGGAGTTCGAGCCGAAGACGAGATCGGCCCGGGTGCCGGTCCAGCGCTTGGCGCCGCTGGCGCGGTCGCGGCCCTCGAAGACGTCCTCGTCATCGGAAACCGGCTGCCAAGTGGTGCCCAGATCGAGCAGATTGACGAAGAAGTCATTGCTCAGGGTTCCCGGGCGGTCGGTGAACACGCCGTGGCCGGAGCCGTCGGCATTGGCGCCGAGCACGCGCATGCCGCCGACGAGGGCGGTCATCTCCGGGGCGGTCAGCGTCAGCAACTGGGCCTTGTCGATGAGCAGTTCCTCGGCGGAAACCGAGAACTCCCCGCCGAGGTAGTTGCGGAAGCCGTCCGCCACCGGCTCCAGCACGGCGAAGGATTCGGCGTCGGTTTGCCCGGCGGAGGCGTCGCCGCGGCCCGGTGTGAAGGGCACCTCGACCGCGCAGCCCGCCCCGGCCGCGGCCTTTTCGATGGCCGCGCAGCCGCCGAGCACGATCAAGTCGGCGATGGAGACTTGCTTGCCGCCGGATTGCGCGGCGTTGAATCCAGCCTGGATGCCTTCCAGCGCCGCCAGCACTTTGGCCAGATCCGCGGGGCGGTTGACCTCCCAGTCCTTCTGGGGCGCGAGCCGCACGCGGGCGCCATTGGCGCCGCCGCGCAGGTCCGAGCCGCGGAAAGTCGAAGCCGAAGCCCAGGCCGCTCCGACAAGCTGGGAGACGCTCAGGCCGGAGTCGAGGATCTTCGCTTTGAGGCCGGCGATGTCGGCGGCGTCGACCAAGGCATGGCCGGATGCCGGAATCGGGTCTTGCCAGATGAAGTCCTCTGCGGGAACTTCCTTGCCGAGATAGCGCGATTTCGGCCCCATGTCGCGGTGGGTGAGCTTGAACCAGGCCTTGGCGAAGGCGTCCGCGAGCTGGTCGGGATTTTCCAGGAAGCGCTTGGCGATGGGGCCGTAGATCGGGTCCATGCGCATGGCCATATCAGCCGTGGTCATCATCGGCGCATGGCGCTTGGCCGGGTCGTGGGCGTCGGGCACGGTGCCGTCGCCGGTGGCGCCCACCGGCTTCCACTGGTTCGCGCCGGCGGGGCTCTTGGTCAGCTCCCATTCGTAGCCGAACAGGTTTTCCAGGTAGTTGTTGTCCCACTGCGTCGGATTGGTTGTCCAAGCGCCTTCGATGCCGCTGGTGATGGCGTCGCCGGCCTTGCCCGAGCCGTGGCTGCTGATCCAGCCCATGCCCTGCTGGGCGATGTCGGCGGCTTCGGGTTCCGGGCCAACGAGGGCGGCGTCGCCGGCGCCGTGGCATTTGCCGAAGGTGTGCCCGCCGGCGACGAGGGCGACGGTTTCCTCGTCGTTCATCGCCATGCGGCCGAAGGTCTCGCGGATGTCGCGGCCCGAGGCGATCGGGTCGGGATTGCCGTTCGGCCCCTCGGGATTGACATAAATGAGGCCCATTTGCACCGCGCCGAGGGGGTTCTCAAGCTCGCGGTCGCCGGAGTAGCGGTTGTCGCCGAGCCAGGTGGTTTCGGCGCCCCAGTAGATGTCCGCCTCGGGTTCCCAGATGTCCGGCCTGCCGCCGGCGAAACCGAGGGTCTGAAAGCCCATCGATTCCAGCGCGCAGTTGCCCGCCAAGATCATCAGATCGGCCCAGGAAATCTGCTCGCCATACTTCCGCTTGACCGGCCACAGCAGCATCCGCGCCTTGTCGAGGTTGCCGTTGTCCGGCCAACTGTTGACCGGGGCGAAGCGCTGGTTGCCGGTGCCGCCGCCGCCGCGGCCGTCGGAAATGCGGTAGGTTCCGGCGCTGTGCCAGGCCATGCGGATGAACAGCGGGCCGTAGTGGCCGTAGTCCGCGGGCCACCAGTCCTGGGAGGTGGTGAGCACTTCGCAGATGTCCCGCTTGAGGGCGTCGAGGTCGAGGCGCTTGAAGGCTTCGGCGTAGTTGAACGCCGCGCCCATGGGATCGGATTTTTCCGAATGCTGGTGCAGGATTTTTAGATTGAGCTGGTTTGGCCACCAGTCCGCGTTGGACGTGCCGAAACCCGCGGCGAACTTCTGCGCGCTGCCCGTGAACGGGCATTTGACGGTGTCGTGCATGATTGCTCCTTTGCTGTGAATGCGAATGATCGAAAAGCGGTCCGGGCGCGGGCGCCCGGCGACTTGGGAAGCAAGTTAGCACATCTTGGCCTATCAGGATAATTGATATTGCTGCGCGCTTTAATCGGAAAAATCGATAACCAAATGAAACCGCCGGCGCGTCCGCCATCGTTACAAAAAGTAACGCGCCGGGTGTCTTTAGGGAAGCTCTGATTAAGTCAGAGCTTCCCGCGGCACACGGATGTACCGCCGAATTTGATGGCGCAAGCCATTGAATTTGCGAGCAAAAAAAACCACGCTTTGGTTTTTCAGAGCATACTTGGTGGACGATGGATTTTCAGGGGAGCGGTTTTGCTTGACTACTTCGGAATATCGTTCAGTATCCGCTGACATGGCTTTCCCCGCGATGGTGGGCAGCCTTGCGGAACATGGGGGAGGGGTCCGCGAAAACTGTGAGAACCGGACGCGGCGGCGCGCCGCTTACGTCCCGGCAACAAACGAAAATACTGAAGGAGAGAGATGATGCAATGCAAGATTCCACACCAGCGAAACCTCCTCTGCGCGGCCATTTCGCTGTCGCTGCTGCCGCTTGCCGGCGCGAGCCTCGCGCAGGACGAGGCCGCAGTTGAGGAGGTTATCGTAACGGGTTCGTACATCAGGCGGTCCGAGGGCTTTACTTCGGCGTCTTCCGTGGTTCAACTCAGCGCCGAGGATCTGGAATCCGAAGGCACGCTGAATCTCGGCGAGGTGGTGCAGAACCTGTCATTCGTGAACGGGGACGCCTCCGCCATCACCAATACCATCCAAGGCCAGGACTCGAGAGAAACCGAGATCGATTTGCGCGGCCTTGGCGCCCGGTCAACATTGACACTGCTCGACGGCAGGCGAATCGTCAACGAAAACGTCAACGCCCTGATTCCGACGATCGCCATCCAGCGCATCGATATCGTGGCGGACGGGTCGGCGGCGCTGTATGGCAACGAGGCCGTGGCGGGCGTGGTCAACTTCGTGCCCTACACCAGCTACGATGGTTTCCGCGTTGAATCCTACGCCGAAGGCGACACCCGGGGCGATTACGATGAACACTCGGTGCAGATGTTGTGGGGCGGGGACATCGGCGATTTGGATGTGGTTCTCGCCGGCCAATTCCGCCAGAACAGCCGCCTTGGCTGGGACGAGAGGAACGTGCTGGCCAATTCCGGCCTGACGGTTTCCTCCAACGCGCCGGGCAACTGGTTTGTGCCCACCCGGGGTGATGACGGTTTGTACAACGGTGGCCGCTCCGCAACTTACGATCCCAACTGCCCGCCCGCCAGCGAGCGCGAGGACTACACACCGGATCAGCCCGCCAATGTTTACGGCATGCGGCTGGGGTCGAACTGCTTCTTCGATTTCGGCGATAACCGCAGTTACCGGGAACCCACCGAGACCACGCAGCTTTTCGCCAACGCGACTTGGGATTTCAGTGACGATCTGACCATCTCGGCGCAAGGGTATCTGACCCGGCTTGCCGAGCGCACCTACACCTCCACCAGCAATCCGGGCAACTCCCGAATCGGCGAACTTCCCACTGTGCGGGGCGAGATGCCGGGCAACCCGTTCCGGGCGGTGAATGCCATGGGCCAGCCGCTGTTCGCAGTGGATTCAAACGGTGACGGTCTGCCAGACCGGGGTCCAAATGATCTCAATAACGATGGCCTGGCAGACGCGATTCTGACGGGAAATGGCGGGCTGGACCCATCCGGGATTCCGCTGTACGAGGACGTGGTGGCCCGCAGGCTGCGGCCGATCAACAAGACCCATACCCGATCCGACGGCCATTCCCCCGACGGCGACAACCTTTCCGACAACATCGATCACTTGAGCCGCTGGACCATCGAGGCGGACTTCAATGTGCCGTTCCTCGAGAGCTGGGAAGGCAACGCCGCATTCTCCCGCGCCTATCGGGAATTTGTATTCATGTCGAACCAGAACTACGACATCAGCGCGATGATCCAGGGACTGAACTGCGATATCGTCAATGATCGCGACGCTTGCTACAGCCCCTTCCTCATTGTCAACCCGGAGGACAACAACTCGGTCCACGTGATGAATGCCATCGCCGGGCGCAGCAATGAAATCATCGAAGACAAACTGAATTTCTTCGATCTGGTGCTGACTGGCGAGCTGAGTCTTGGCGGATACGAGTTGCCCGGCGGGCCGATCGGCGCCGCTGTCGGCTACCAGTACCGGGATGACCACTACATGAATGTGCCATCCGAGGAAGAAATCGCCGGCGTTACTTGGATCGGGAGTTCCAACCGGGAGTCGGTTTCCCGGGGTTCGCGTGAAATCGACGCGTTCTTCGCTGAATTGGCCCTTCCCATATTGGACAACCTGGAGCTGGAGTTGGCGGTTCGCCGCGAGGAGTTCAGCACCGGGCAGACTTCCACCGACCCGAAGTATGGCATTACCTGGGCACCCACGGATTGGCTGAATCTGCGCGCGACCGCCGGCGATGCGTTCATCGCGCCCACTCTGGAACAGCTGCTGGCGCCGATTACCTGTGGACTTGGCACCGTCAGCGACCCGTTCAGCAACTTCGAGGCTTGGACCACAACCTGCGGTGGCGGCAATGCGTTGCTGGACAATGAAACATCGCAGTCGAGACAGCTTGGATTCGATTTGCTGTTCGATAACTTCGATTTTCATATCACCTGGAATGAGACCGATTTCCAGAACCGGATTGTGGACTTCAACGCCCAAGACATCCTGAATCGGGAATTCGACAGGTTCAAGGAGGCGACGGGATTCTCGGGCAGCGGCAAGCCGACTGTGGAACAATTGCAGGCTTGGGTGAACGATCCCCGGTCGGACAAGCAAATCATCCGCCCCCGCGATGACGTGGGAACGGTCCTGCAAATTTGCTGCCGAGGTTCGATCAACGCGGAATTCGTCAAAGTCACCGCCTATGATATTCAAGGCACGTACAGCTTCGGCTTTGACAACATCGGTGATTTCCGCCTGAATCTGCAAGCGACCTACATCGAAGAATTTCTGGTGCAGGGCGACCCGGAACAGCCGATCCGGGATGTGGCGGGCTTGTACAACTACCCAACGGGGGCGGCGCCTGAATTGCCGCACTGGAAAGCCAATCTGAGAATGAGCTGGAACCTTGGCAACCACGCCGTGGTCTCAACGGTGCACTATATCGATGATCTGCCCTATGACGGACCCGCCTATACCCACCTGGACTTTTTCAGTGGGGTCTATCGTCCCGGCAACATCTTCGACACCGGCATCCATACTTGGACCGATATGGATATCGCCTACACCTACCGGGGATTCGAGCTGTTCGATGGTGAAATGGCAATGACCATCGGCTCGCGAAACGTTTTCGACCGCGAAGCCCAGCGCTCGCCCGAGTTCGCGGGTGTTGTCGGCGGATTGCAAGATCCGCTGGGCCGAATGCTCTATGCCCGACTCGTATACGATTTCTGACCTGGGAATCACCCGCAACCAAAAAGGGCTCCCCATGGGAGCCCTTTTTCTTGATCGCGGCAGTTCACTCATTCCCATTCCCATCCTTGTCCCCATAGCCAACCGGCGGCGGTTCGGCAACCGTGTCGTAGGGCGCAAGCCCCATGAGCAGGCCCTCGATCTTGGCAATCCTCTCGCCCTGCTTGGCAATATCTTTGCGCACGGAGGCGAAGCCCTCCGTGGTTTCTTGGCTCAGGGCGGCAATGCCCTCCCGCAGGGCGGCGATGCTCTCTGTGGTTTCCTTGCGCAGGGCGGCGATGCTCTCTGTGGTTTCCTTCCGCAGGGCGGCGATGCTCTCTGTGGTTTCCTTGCGCAGGGCGGCGATGCTCTCTGTGGTTTCCTTGCGCAAGGCGGCAATGCCCTCTGTGGTCTCTTGGCGCAAGGCGGTGTCACCGCCCGCAATCTCCTTTCTCAGCCCGGCGATGCCGTTCGCAATTTCCTTTCTCAGCGCGGTGTCACCGTCCGCGAGTTCCTTCCTCAGCCCGGCGATGCCGTTCGCAATTTCCTTTCTCAGCGCGGTGTCACCGTCCACGATTTCCTTTCTCAGCGCGGCGTTGCTGTCCGCGAGTTCCTTCCTCAGCGCGGTGTTGCCATCCACGATTTCCTTGCGCAGGGAGGCATTGCTGTCCGATATCTCCTTGCGCAGGCTGATCAGGTCCTTGTGGCGGGTGGATTGCTGCCAGATGAACCAGACCAGCAGCACCACGAGCACCGAGAGGTTTTCGGTGACCGATGTCAACAACGCATTCAGCATGGCGGAACCCCTTGTTCTCACAGCCTTCGGGATAAGCATAGCAGGGCTGGCGGCGATGGCAAGGTTTCGCGGATTTGGTTTTTTGTGGGAAAATCAATCGATGTCCGAGTGGAAACGGAAATCGGAAACCAGCCGCATGTCGAGCCATTTCGCCCCGCCCGGACGTGCCGTGGATTTGAGCCGGATGCTCGATCAGGCCATGGGGCATTTGCGCGCCGGGCGGCCCGCGGAGGCCGGGGAGCTGTTTCGCCAGGTGCTGCGAAGCGAGCCGAATCATCCCGTCGCCCTGCACTTCCTTGGCGTGCTGTCGCACCGGTCCGGGCGAAGCGAGGCCGGGCTTGCGCTGATCGGGCGCGCCTTGGAGATTCAGCCCGGCTACGTCGCGGCGATCAACAACCTCGGCAATGTGTTCCGCGACCTCGGCCGGCTCGAAGACGCGCTCGCGAGTTACCGGCGGGCGCTCGCCATCCAGCCGGATCATGCCCAGTGCCATGGCAATATGGGGCTCGTGCTGCAATCGCTCGGCCGGCTCGATGAGGCGATTGCGAGTTACCGCAAGGCGTTGGCGCTTGCGCCGGAGGCGGCGCGCTTGCATGGCAGTCTTGCCGCGGCGCTCAAGGCCCGGGGCCTGCTTGCCGAAGCCATCGCGAGCTACCGCCGGGCGCTTGCGCTCGAGCCCGGTTTCGCCCCCGCGCACAACAGCCTCGGGATTGCGCTGCAAAAGTCCGGCAGGATGGAAGAGGCGGCGGCGAGTTACCGGCGGGCACTCGCCATCGAGCCGCGCTTCGCCGAAGCCCACCGCAATCTCGGCAATGCACTCGAGCTGCTCGGCGATCTTGCCGGGGCGGAGGCGGGCTACCGCCGGGCGCTCGAGATCAAGCCGGAGCTTGCCGGGACCGCTGGTTCGCTCGGCTCGGTATTGCTCGCCCAGGGGAAACTCGAAGAAGGGCTGCAATTTGAAGAACGCGGGTTCGGCATGGTCAGATTCGATGTCGAACAGGGTGTCAGCATCGATGGGGGAGCGCGCGGTGCGACGAATTGAACTCGAAGCCGCGGGACCACACTTCATTGGCGCTTGGACGATCGAACCCTTGGCGCTCTGCGATCAATTGATCGATTTTTTCGAGCGGCATTCCGAAAACCACACCCAAGGCAAAACCGCCGGCGGGCTCAACCTCGAAGCCAAGAACTCGACTGATTTGTCGATCTGGCCCCGGGACCTCGAACAGGCCGACCACGCGCCGCTGCGGGACTATCTCCAACGCCTGTTCGACTGTCATCGCGATTATCTGGATCAGTGGCCCTTTCTGAAGACTTTTTTCACCCGCGCCGACCTCGGCCCCTTCAATATCCAGCGCTACCAGCCCGGCGGGCATTTTCTCAAATTGCATTCCGAGCGCGCGGCGCTGGCGAGTTCACACCGGGTGCTGGCTTGGATGACGTATCTGAACGATGTCGCGGAGGGTGGGGCGACGGAGTTCGCGCATCAGCAACTGGCGGTGCAGCCGCGAAAGGGATTGACGCTCATCTGGCCCGCCGAATGGACCCATGCCCACCGCGCCGGGGTGCTCCATTCCGGCGAGAAGTACATCATCACGGGCTGGCTGCACTTTCCGCCTTTCGCCCCGGGAGATTGATGTCAAGATTGACGTGGGGCCGCAGGCGGTTACACTAGTTATGCCCTGACTTGATCAGAGCTTCCCCAGCGATGATCCACCCGATGACTATGAGGTCTGCGATGAAAACCAGAACATTTTTCGGCTTGGCGCGCTTTTCGCTGCCAGGTCTGCTGCTTGGCCTGCTGCTTGGCCCGTTCGCCTCGGCCCAGGATGGCGGCTACGAGGTTCCGCGCACCGAATGGGGCCAGCCCGACCTGCAGGGCGTGTGGAACTTCTCCTCCGATGTGCCGATGCAGCGGCCGCAACGTTTCGGCGCCCGGCAGTTCCTCAACGATGAAGAACTCGATGAGCGGCGGGCGCAGATCGCCGCCACCCGGGCCGCGGCCGACGAAGCCGCGGCCCAGCTCGTGCTCGACCCGGAAGCCCCGGAGGCCACGACCAACCCCGGCGGCTACAACGATTTCTGGGTGGAAGTCGCCGGCCTCGCCGATGTCGTGCGCACCTCCCACATCATCCACCCGGAAGACGGCCAAATCCCCGAGGCGGTGGAAGGCGCGCCGCGGCAGTTTGGTGGCCTGGGCCCCGACATTCCCGGCGAGCGCCCGGTACGCTATGTGGTGGGCGGCATCGCCAAGAACGGGCCGGAGGACCGGGGCCTCTCCGAGCGCTGCATCGTCGGCTTCAACTCCGGGCCGCCCTTCGTGCCGAGCCTTTACAACAACAACATGCAGATCATCCAGAACCGGGACACCGCGGTCATCATGACCGAGATGATCCACGACGCCCGCATCGTGCCGCTGATGGTGGGGCCTGCGCTGCATGACAGCATCCGCCTCTGGTCCGGGGATTCCCGGGGCTGGTGGGACGGCGACACCCTGGTGGTGGAAACGAATAACTTCACCGGCTTGCGCCAGACCTTCGCGAGCACCGGCACCGACCACGACATGGCGCTCACCGAGCGTTTCACCCGCACCGCCTTTGACACCGTCGAGTACGAGTTCACCATTGACGACCCCTCGACCTTCACCGACAAAATCACCGCGGTGGTGCCGATGATCAAGGTCGCGGGGCAGATTTACGAGTACGCCTGCCACGAGGGCAACTACGGCATGCTCAACACGCTGCGCGGGGCGCGGGTGGATGAACAGCGTCTGGCCCAGGGTGAAGAGCTGCCCGAGAGGCACTAGGGAAGCTCCGATTAAGTCAGAGCTTCCCGCGGTACACGGATGTACCGCCGAATTCGATGGCGCAAGCCATTGAATTCGCGAGCAAAACAAAACCACGCTTTTGTTTTGCGACAATGAAAAACTCCATGGATGGAGTTTTTCAGAGCATACCTGAGTTTTCGCAACACAAGGATCCAAAATGAAATTCACCGCACTGATCGGTTTCACCATTTCCCTGTTCATCGGTCCGGTGGCGCTGGCCCAGGACGGCGACATTCCACGCACGCCCTCCGGCAAGCCCGATTTCAGCGGCATCTGGCAAGCGATGACCAACGCCCATTACGACATCGAGCCACACGCGGCGAGAATGGGGCCGCACCCCGGGTTGTTCGGCGCCCATTCGGCGGTCCCCGCCAGCCTCGGCATCGTCGAGGGCGGGCGCATTCCCTACAATGAGCAGGGATTGCGGGTGCGCGACGCCAACCGGGCCAACGCGCTGGAGAACGACCCGCTCACCAAGTGCTACATGCCGGGGGTGCCCAGGGCCAACTACCTGCCGTTCCCTTTCCAGATCGTCCAGTCCACCGATGTGATTCTGATCTCCTACGAATACGCCGAGTCGAACCGCATTCTGTATGTCGATCAGCCCGAGGTCGTGTCCCAGGTCGATGCCTGGATGGGGCACTCGAACGCCCATTGGGAGGACGACACCCTGGTGGTTCGCGTCACCGGCCAGGTGCCCGACACCTGGTTCGACCGCGCGGGCAACCATCATAGCTGGGAAATGGTCGTCGAGGAACGCTGGACCTACAACGGCCCCAACCACATCGACTACGAGGCGGTCATCACCGATCCGCAGACTTTCACCGAGCCATGGACGATCCACCTGCCGCTCTACCGCCATATCGATCCGGCCATGCAGTTGCTTGAGTTCAAATGCGCCGAGTTCTCCGAGGAGTTCCTTTACGGCGAATGGCGCAGGGAAGGCACCCCCATCGGCAATCCGCCGCAGTGACAGCCGACCGCCGGACAATGGCGGTGATTCAGCGCGCAGCCGCGGAAGCTTGCCGGTTCGCCCTGCGCGTTGTTGACATCGCGCTTCATCCCCGTGGAGATTGAAACAATGAAGAGAATCCGCTCGGTATCGACCCCGGTTGCGTTGATTTTGGCCGCACTGGTTTTTCTGCCGCCGGCCGGACTGGCCCAAGGCGATTTCCAGTTCTGGTCCGACGACGACTACGACCCGGCGATACCCAGCTTCGAGCAAGTGCTCGGCTACGGCCCCGGCGAGCGAATCACCTGGCACCGCGATGTGATCCGCTATTTCGAGGCGCTCGCCGGGGCCGCCCCGGATCGCGTGCGGATCGTCGAATACGCCACAAGCTGGCAGGGGAGGGAACTGATTTACGTGGTGCTGACCGCCCCGGAGAATCTGGCCCGCATCGGGGACATCCAGGCCGGAATGCGCGCGTTGACCGATCCGCGCCGGACTTCCCAAGCCGAAGCGGAGGCTATCATCGCCAGCCAGCCGCCGGTAACCTGGCTTTCCTACGCTGTCCACGGCAATGAAATCTCCCCCACCGACGCCGCCATGCTCACCGCGTATCATCTGCTCGCTTCAAGGGGCGATGAACGGGTGGCGGACATCATGGGCGACACCGTGGTCGTCATCGACCCGCTGCAAAACCCCGATGGCCGCGACCGCTTCATCCAGCATTTCACCAGCGCCCTCGGACTTGCGCCCGACTCCGACCGAATCTCCGCCGAGCACGACGAGCCCTGGCCCGGCGGCCGCACCAACCACTATCTGTTCGACATGAACCGCGACTGGTTCATCCTGACCCAGCCGGAAACCCGGGGCCGGATCGCGGCTCTGCGGGAATGGTATCCGGTGGCTTTCGTCGACGCCCACGAAATGGGTGGCGACAGCACCTACTTCTTCGCTCCGGAAGCCTATCCCTTCAATCCCCACCTCTGGGAAGGGCAGCGGCCGAGCCTGGAACTTTTCGGCCGCAACAACGCCAGATGGTTCGACCAATTCGGCATCGACTATTTCACCCGGGAAATTTTCGACGCTTTCTTTCCCGGCTACGGCGCGAGCTGGCCCGCGTATTACGGCGCCATCTCCATGACCTATGAACAGGCGTCATCCAGAGGGCTGGTCTACCGCCAGTACGACGGCAAGGATCTGACCTACGCGGAAACCGTCCGCAACCACTTCCTGACTTCGCTGTCGACGGCTGAAACCGTCGCCGTCAACCGCGAGCGCTTGCTGGCCGATTTCTACAATTTCCAGGTGACGGCAATCGAGGAAGGCGAGGAAGAGGAAAACCGCGCCTATCTGTTCCCGGTCCAGGCCGACCAGGCCGCGGTGGTCCGCATCGCCGGCCTGCTCGGCCGGCAGGGTGTCGAAGTGCTGCGGGCGGGCGCCGATTTCGCCGCCTGCGGTGTCGATTACGCCGCGGGCAGCCACCTTGTCCGCGCCGACCAGCCCGCCAAGCGTTTCATCCGCACCTTGTTGGAGCCCCAGGTTTCGATGGAGGACTTTTTCATCGCCGAACAGGAGGAGCGGCGGGCGGACAATCTGCCGGATCAGATCTACGACGTCACCGCTTGGTCGCTGCCGCATATGTTCAATGTGGACATGAACATCTGCAACCGTTTCCCCAGCGGCGATTTCGCCAGCGCGGGAGAGGAAATGGTGATGTCGGCCGCGGTGCGGGGCGGGGAGGCCACCGTCGCCTATCTCGTCCCCTGGGGTTCCGCCCCGGCGGCGCGCCTGCTCGCGAGAGGCTTGCTCGCCGGGCTCGACATCAAGAGCAATGACTTGGCCTTCACCAATCTCGGCCGCGGATATCCCGCCGGCACGCTTATCATCGAAGTGGCCGACAATCCCGCCGATTTGCATCAGACCATGACCGCCTTGGCCGCCGAAACCGGCGCCGAAGTCGTCGCCGTGAACGATAGCTGGGTCACCGATGGCCCGAGCTTCGGCAGCGCGAATGTCGTGCGTTTCAACGCGCCGAAGGTCGCCATGGCCTGGGATGAACCCACATCGGCCTACAGCGCCGGCAATACCCGTTTCGTTATCGAGCGGCAGTTCGACTATCCAGTGACGCCGATCCGGGTGGACCGGCTGGCCCAGGCGGACCTTGACCGCTACCAGGTGCTGCTGTTGCCGCTCGCCGGCGGCGGTGGCTACCAATCCGCGCTCGGCGAGGCGGGAATCGACAATATCGGCAGATGGGTCAGCGATGGCGGCGTGCTCATCGCCCTCGGCAACGCCACCCGTTTCCTCGCCGACCCGGAGGTGGACCTGCTCGCGATCCGCCGCGAGCGGGCGGTGGTCGGGGAGGCGGTCGAAGCCACCGCCCCGGACGGGGGCGAAGATTCGCGCACCGTGGCCGGAAGCCACATTGTCGAAGAGGAAGGCTACCGCCAGCGCATCGCCGCGCTCGAAGCCGACCCCTATGGCGTCGCCGGGGTGATCGTCAAGGCCGATGTGCATCCCGAACACTGGCTCAGCGCCGGGGTGGCGCCGACGCTCAATGTGCTTGTGCGCGGCCCCGACATTTACACCCCGATCCGCGTCGACGACGGTGTCAATGTGGCGCGCTTCCAAGGCCCGGACGAATTGATGGCCAGCGGCTACCTGTGGGAGGAGAACCGGCGGCAGCTTGCCTACAAGCCATTCGTGGTGGCCCAGCCCAGGGGGGCGGGGCAGGTCGTCGCCTTCACCCAGGACCCAACCGTGCGCGCCTATCTCGACGGTCTCAACGTGATCCTGATGAACGCCATCTTCCGGGGTGCCGCCCACGCCCGGCCGGTGCGGTGAACCGGCCGCCCTGGTCGATGATGCCCAAGTGTTCGGATGGAGATTCCGCGACTCCGCGCGGAATGACAATGACAATGCCACCCCGCCATTCCGCGCGCAGCGAAGCGGAGCCGCGGAATCTCATTGGCGAAGGGGAAAAATCCGCGGAGGCGATCATAAGCATTAAAACATCCCACCGCTTGGGGCTGTCCCGCGCTTGCGCCGGGATGGTCTTTTGTTGCGGCGCGGCGCTCGCGCAATCGCCGGCGGACGCCGCCGGTCAAGCGACAGTCGATGAGGCAACAGACGAGGCGATAGGCGAAACCGAAATCCAGTCATCGGTCCCCGATGGGGCCGCCAGCGACCGGGCCGTCGATGAAATCGTCATCACCGGCTCGCGCATCCGCCGCGACGCCTATTCGGACTCGCTGCCGCTGACAGTCATCACCAACGAGCAGGCATTGCTCGCCGGGCTCGACAATGTGTCGGAAATTCTCCAAGGCAGCGCGCTCGCCTCGGGGGTGCAGGTGGACAACAGCTTCAGCGGCTTTGTCGTTTCCGGCGGTCCGGGCGCGAGCACTTTCGGCCTGCGCAATCTCGACGCTGGCCGCACCCTCGTCCTGCTCAACGGCCGCCGCTTTACCCCGGCGGGCACCCGGGGCCAGGTTGCCAGTGTCGATCTGAGTTCGATTCCCTTCATTGCCGTCCAGCGCATCGAGGTGCTCAAAGATGGCGCGTCCTCGGTCTACGGCGCCGACGCCGTGGCGGGGGTGGTCAACATCATCACCCGCCGCCGCTTCGACGATTTCGTGGTGGAAGTCGACTGGCAGGACGACGCCGACTATGGCGCCGTCAGCATGATCTGGGGCCGCACCTTCGACCGCGGCTATATCGACATCGCGCTGGAAACCTCGAAGTTCGGCCCGGTCACCCGCAACGAGCGCGAGTTCGCAACCTGCGACGAGCGTCCGCTCAGCAATGGCGGGGTGCATTCATCGCTGTTCGCGCCGACCCGGGGCAAGTGCTTTGGCACGGTTCACGCTTTCGTTGATGTCCACAACCTTGGCGAATCGCCGATTTCCATGGTGCCGGACCCGAACGGCAATCTGTTCGGCGAAGGCCTGCCCTGGCGCACGGCGACCTACGACGCCGACGGCAACCGCATCGTTGAGCCCCATCTGCGCGACGACCGCAACTGGTCCGCCCAGGACTTGCTGCCCCAGCGCGCCCTCACCCAAGTCTACAGCGACGGCCTGCTTGATCTTGATCTCGGCACCGCCCTCGGCGCGGCGAGCGCGACCTACGAGTTCTATTTCAGCCGCCGGGAAGACGAATTCAACGGCGGCTACGGCCAGTTCTTCCCCTTCGTGCATCCGAACAACCCCACCAACCCATTCGGGCCGCTTGGCGGCATCGCCCAGCCGGTGATCATGAGCTACGAATTGCGCGATCCGATATCCACCGTGGAAAACGATGTCACCGCCCTCAACCTCGGCCTTGAAGGCGACCGCGGCGATTTTTCCTGGGACTTTAACGTCGGCTACTCCTTCAGCCGCGGCGGCTGGAACTACGACGCCTGGCTCAAGGACAAGGTCGCCCGCTCGCTGTCGAGCGAAGTCGGCCCGGACGGCGCGCTGCGCTGTACCTTCGATCTCCAGCAGTTGTATTTCGGCGCGAGTTTCGAGGATCCGGTATTGGCGCGGCTCCTCTCCCAGGGGGTCGATCCGGGCTGCGTGCCGATGGACCTGTTCACGCCGGTGGCCCTGCGCGGCGGGGTTGCTCAAGCGGCCATCGATTACATCAGCGAGCGGCAATTCCTGGAAACCGACTACGACCTGCTCACCGCGGCCTTCCACCTCGAAGGCCGCCTGTTCGATCTGCCGGCGGGGGAGGCCCGGGGCGTGCTCGGCCTCGAATGGCGCAGCCGGGAAATCGACGACCGAACCTCCGAAGCGTCAATCCTCGACAATCAATGGGGTTTCACCGGCGCCGGCCGCACCCAGGGCGACGACCGGGTTGGCGAGATCTTCGGCGAAATCGAGTTTCCCCTGCTCGCCGGGCGCCCCTGGGCCGAGGAGTTGACGCTCAACACTTCCTACCGCTGGACCGACTACAGTTCCTACGGCGACGACACGACCTGGCGCGCGCTGGTTAATTATTCGCCGAACACGACTTTCCGGCTGCGCGGCTCGCTCGGCACCTCGTTCCGGGCGCCGGCGCTGTACGAGCTGTTCCTGGCGAACCAGACCGGCTTCGTCAACGCCCGCTTCGACCCCTGCAACAATTTCCGCGATCCCTCGAGCGATATCGACACCGGCAGCGAGCGCTACCAGAACTGCGCCAGCCTGGAAGAGCGGGGCATCCTCCCGCCGGGTTACAGCGCCACCCAGTCGATCAATTCGATCACCGGCGGCAATCTCGACCTGAAAGCCGAGACTTCCAAATCGAAAACCTTCGGCCTGGTGGTGACGCCCGACCTCGCCGACTGGCTGCCGGCGCTTGGCGTCGACATGAATCTGGCGGTGGACTACTACGATATCGACTTGAGCAATTCGATCTCGCGACTCAACGCCGGCACGGTGCTTTCGCGCTGCTACAACTCGCCCGGCTTCTCCGCCCCGGAATGCGCCCTCGTCGGCGAGCGCAACGAGAACGGCCAGTTGAGCTCGGTGAACTCCTCCTTTGTCAACGTCGCCGTCGAGCGCTCCAGGGGTTTCGATGTTTCCCTGCGCGCCGACCGCGAATTCGGCTTTGGCGACCTCAGCGTCGATGTGCTGGCGACGCGGGTGCTGAACTACGAGTACGGCCTCACCGGCGACAGCGCGCCGACGGAATACATCGGCCGCCACGCCCATCCCAAATGGCGCGGCGAGGCCGACATCCGCTTCGACTGGCGCGATTTCACCTTCACCTGGGCGATGGACTACATCGGCTCGACCGACGAGGAGCCAGTCTATACCCAGGCCGAAGACGAGTCCGTGACCAACATCCACCAAGCGGACAGCCGGCTGTACCACACCTTGTCGGCGCGCCACACCGACCCCAACGGGCGCTATGTCTGGATCGTCGGCCTGCTCAACGCGCTCGATGAAAATCCGCCGGTGGTGGGCTGGGGCGGGTTTTCGCCTTCCCTGGCCGCGTCGGTCAACTACAATATCCCCATCGGCGCCGGTTACGAGTACCTCGGCAGGCGCCTGTTCGCCTCGCTCAGCATCAGCTTCTCGGGTCCCTGAGCAGATGGCGGAGGGGAGGGCGGAGCCATGAAACGCAACGGAATATTCGGCGGATGCGCCGCCTTGTGCGCGCTGGCGGCCGCGGTCCCGATCTTGGCCCCGGTTTTGGCCCAGGCCCAAGTTCAGCTCCAGCGCGCGGAACCGCCGCCGCTGGAGGCCTTCGCCATGCGGCCCATCATCCTCGATGTGGACCTGTCGCCCTCCGGCAGGCATCTGGCGGTGGTGCGCCTGCCGGGGCGGGGCGAAAACTATGTCATCCAAGTTTTCCGCACCGACGACATGGCGGCCCAGCCCCACACCCTCGGCGCCGAGCACATGGACATTGTCGGCATCAGTTGGGCCAACGACGAGCGCCTGCTCGTGCGCACCCGGCAGCCGGTGGAAGTTCCCGGCCGCCGGGTCGGCTACAACCAGCCGGGCATCGGCCTGGCCGGCAGGGTCAAAACCTACGCATGGAAACTGCTTTCCGTGGGAGTCGACGGCGGCCGCTGGGTCGAGTTGCCGAGTAAATCGAATATCGCCCGCTTCGCCTCGGAAACCGTGGTTCAGCGCCTCGGCAGCCCGGGGCTCGTCCACCGCCTGCCCGATGAAGATGATTGGGTGTTGATCGAATGGTATGGCTCCAACGATGTCGGCACCGAGATTTTCCGCGTCAACATCGAGGACGGGCGCAGTGAATCCGTGCTGCAACTTTCTTCGAGCTATTTCGACTACCGCTTCGACTACGACGGCGATCTGCGCATCCGTTCGGTCGTGGCCCGCAACGAAAACCGCATCCACATGGAGTACCGGCTCAAGGACGAAAGCGGCTGGAACGAATGGCTGAGCTACGATGTGGACGAGCGCCGCCCGCTTTCGGTGATCGGCTTCGTCCCCGGCCAGCCGAACCAGGTCTATGTGCTCTCCGCCCGGGGCCGGGACACCGAAGGCATCTTCCTCTACGACATGACCGCGCCCGAAGCCGAGGCCGAGCTGCTGTTCGCCATCGACCGCTTTGACGCCGGCAATGTCGTCACCGCCTGCATCTCCCGGGCCTGCATCGATGGCGACGAAGACCCGCGGCTGGTGGGCTTCTACTACGTCGGCGACGCCCCGACGATCTATTATGTTGACGATGAGGCCGAGCGGCTCCAGCGTTCGATCGACGGCGCCCTGCCCGCGGGCACTTTCAACACCATCCACGACCGCGCCGCCGACGACAAGCACATCGTCATCCGCTCAACCGGCCCGAAGGAGCCGGGGCGCTACTACCTGCTCACCGACAAGCGGCAACTCCAGTTGCTCGGCCAGACCACGGCGGTCGAGCCGGAACAACTCGGCGACAGCCGGGTGGTCTGGTTTGAGGCCCGGGATGGCATGCTGCTCAACGCCGTGCTGACCCTGCCGCCCACCGGCGAGCCGCCCTTTCCCACCGTCGCCAATCCACACGGCGGGCCCCAGTCCCGGGATGCGCTGCACTGGAATTCATCCTACTGGGACGAATGGCCGCACCTGCTCGCGAGCCGGGGCTACGCCGTGCTCCAGCCCAATTTCCGCGGCTCGACCGGTTTCGGCCATGAATACTTCGCCGCCGGCGACCGGCAATGGGGCTACAAGATGCAGGACGATGTCGACGACGGCATGCGGTTTCTCGTCGAGCGGGGCATCGCCGACCCGGAGCGGATGGCGATCTTCGGCTGGAGCTACGGCGGCTATTCGGCCATGGTCGGCGCCATGCGCGAGCCGAACCTCTACCAGTGCTCGATCGCCGGCGCCGGGGTGAGCAGCATGGAGCTGATCGCCAAGGAGGAATGGAACTACCGCTTCCGCGAGATGTTCCAGCGCACCCGGGGCGGCCTCTCGCCCATCGAGAACATGGACAATGTCAACATCCCCGTGCTGCTCGTCCACGGCGACCGGGATCTGATCGTGCCGATCCGCCACAGCGACCTGTTCGCCCTGGAACTTGAGCGCCGCGGCAAGCCCTTCCGCTACGAAAAACTCATCGACGCCGCCCACACCGTGGACACCCTCGGCTTCGACCACAACATGCAGTTCTATGCCGCCCTGTTCGATTTCCTGCAAAACGACTGCAACATGTGAGGCGCGTTCATCCCACGCGAAGTCGCGGAATCTCCCAATCATCGGCACCGCATCCCGATAGAGATTCTGCGACAAAATGGAGGGAAGGGACCGCAGAATCACCGGCTCACTTGCGGGCCGCCAACAGCACCGCGAACGCGCAGCAGAATGGGGCCAGCCGTTCGAGGATTTCGCCCGGGGTGTTGGGCATCAGGTAGAACAGCACCGACAGCGAAAAGCCGGTCAGTATCGACAGCAGGATCGCCACCGCGGGCGCTCCATATCCAGCCAGCCGCAGGAAAACCAGCGGCCCAAAAGCCGAACCCAGGGCGATCCAGGCGAACAACACCCGGTTGAAGATGCTTTCGGGCAGATAAACCGCCACCGCGACCGCCGCCGCCGCGAGCAGCACGATCACCATCCGCGAAACCCGCAGCAGCGAAGCCCGCCCCCGGTGGCCGAGACCCAGATCGTGGGCGATGACGCCCGCGGCGACGAGCAACTGGCTGTCGGCGGTGGACATGATCGCCGAAAGCACCGCCGCGAGCAGCGCCGCGCCGATGATTGGCGGCAGCAGTTCCTCGTTGACGCTGAAGAACACGGTTTCGGGATCGCCGAGCTCGGGCAGCAGGATGCGCCCCGCCAGACCGAGCGCGATCATCCCGATGAAAACCGCGAAATACCAGATCGTCACGATCCACCGCGCCCACAGCAGTGCCCGCCCGTCGCGCAGCGCCATGAAGCGCACGAGCAGGTGCGGCTGGCCGTAGGTGCCGATGCCGATGCTGATGCCGCCGATGACAACCCCCGCGGCGAACCAGAACCCGCCGCCAGCGACAAAGCTCACCTGCTCCGGGCTGCCAAGGTCATGCAGGCCTTCAACCAGCCCCGGCATCCCGCCGACGGCGATCATCGCCGTCGCGGGCAGCAACACGGCGGTAACCGCCATCAGGAAGCCTTGCAGGGTGTCGGTGACGCTCACCGCCCAGAAGCCGCCGAGAAAAGTGTAGATCAAGATGATCAGCGCGCCGGCGGCGATGCTGGCGGACAATGGAATGTCGAAGGTGGCGGAAAACATGTTGCCGGCGCCTTGGAATTGCGCGGCGATGTAGAACACGAAGGAAAAAATGATGACCGCGGAAGACAGATAGACGATGGCCCGGCGGGCGCCGCCCTCGGTCCCGTGGGCCAGGAAGTCGGTCAGGGTCAGGTGGTCGTGGGCGCGGCTGTGGCGCATCAGCCGCGGCGCGATCCACCACCAGGCCACGAACATGCCGCTGATCGAACCCGCCGCGACCCAGACCGCGGAAACCCCGGCGGCGTAGGCCAGCCCGCTGAGGCCGAGCAGGGTCCACGCCGAGGAAGCGCTTGAGGCGTAACTGACGCCGGCCACCACCGGGCCGAGCTGGCGGCCGGCGAGAAAGAAATCCGCCCCGTCCGCGGTGCGGCGCGAGGCCCAGAATCCGATGCCGAGCAGCGCGGCCTGGTAAACCACCAGCACGGCAATGACAATGTCGGTTCTTTCCATGGCGAGCGCGATCATGAACAGGTCGATTCGCGACCAACCATAACACGCGATGCGCTTGTTGGTGTGCTACCATCCGCCGCAATTCGGAAAAGCAACGGGGTGGCCCGCCCAGTGCGCGCCCCGATATGCGCCCCAATGTGTTGCTATGCTAGTATCCGAAGCGATTCGGGGCACATGCAGCCACAGGGTTTGTGTGGGTGAAAAGCAAACCAGCAAGATATTCACTGGCCGTTTTGGCGGCAGCCTTGCTCGCCGGCTGCGCGCTCCCAGGTTCGCTGCTTCCCTTCGCCCCGGAAGCTGGGCCGGATTCCACTACTCTTAGCAACACGGGCCCCACCACCGGCACCACCTTGGAATTGCTGCCGGAACGCTTCGCCGCGAGCGGGGCCGCCGGGCCCCCGCAGCCCTTGGCTTGGTGGGAATCCTTCGCCGATCCGGTGCTCAACCGGGTGGTCGAAGCCGCTCTCGACAGCAATCTGGATCTCGCCCAAGCGGTGGCGCGGGTCGATCAGGCCCGGGCCCGGGCCCGCATCGCCAACGCCCTCGCCTACCCGCTGGTGAATCCAGTCGCTGGCGCCGACGACTTCGACATCCCCACCAACGCCGGAATCGGCGCGCAGCTTGACGAACTCGGGCTCGGTTCCGATTTGACCGAAGCCTTTGGCATAACGCTGCCCGACCGCCTCGGTTTGACCACCTACACCTTCGGGGCGGAATTCGCCTACGAGGTGGATTTCTGGGGCCGCAACCGCAACACCAGGCTTGCCGCCGGGGCGCGGCGGCTTGCTTCGGAGGCGGATTATGTCGCCGCCAGCATCTCGGTGCTCGCGGAAACCATCCGCACTTACCTGGAGTTGGTGGATCTGCGGCGCCAACGCGAGCTGGGGGTTGAGAACATAGCGCTCTTGGAAGAACGCGAGGTCTTGGCGCAATCGCGTTATGAGAGTGGATTGATCGAAGCCCAGGAGTTGTACGCCACCCGCCGGGCCCTGCGCGACGCGCGCGCGGGATTGCCGCAACTTGAAGCCGGGCTGGCCGAGGCCGGCGCGCGGCTGTGGATTCTGCTCGGCGGATTCCGCGGGGACATCGCCGACTCGCTGCCCGCCGAATTGTCCATCGCGGGCGGCGGCGAGCCGGTGCCCGCGGGGATACCCGCCGACTTGCTGATTCAGCGTCCCGATGTGGCCGCCGCCAGGCAGCGCATGGAGGCGGCCCGTTTCGCCCTCGGCGCCAGACGCGCCGAATTGCTGCCGTCGCTGTCGCTGACTGGATCGATCGGCCTGCGGGCCACCGATGCCGGCGACTGGTTCGATCCAGACCAGTGGTTCCGCAATCTCAGCGCCAATCTGCTCGGGCCGGCGTTCCAGGGTTCGCGCCTGCGCGACAATGTCGAACTTGCCGAGGCGCAACTCAACGAGGCCGCGGCCGCTTATGGCGGTTCCGTCCTTACCGCCGTCAACGAAGTCGAAGCCGCCCTGTCGGGTCTCGAGGCTGGCCGCCGCCGCCACGAGGTGCTGGTTTCCTTTCTTCAGGAAGCCCGGGCCGAATCGGCATTGCGGGATGAAAGGTATTCGGCCGGTATTGGCAGTTACGAGGATGCGTTGCGCGCGGCGCAGGTCCGCGTCGGCGGCGAAGCCGCGCTGGCCGCGGCGGAGCGCGATCTCGGCTTGGCCCGGCTCGCCCTGCACCGGGCGCTGGGTGGCGCCTGGATCGCCGCCGATGCGCAATATTTTTCGAACGAGTGAAAGCCATGGGCAAAGTTAGCGGAATTTTCCTCGCCATTGGCATCTTCGCCGCGTCGGTCGCCCTGGCGGTGTTGCTGGTCTCGCTGGCGCCGGAGCCGGAACGCTTGGAATTGCCTCCCCAGATGCCTTTTGTGCTGACCGGCGCGGCGACCGCCTCGCCGGGCGCGATTACCGTATTCGGGTCGGGAACCGTGCGGCCCGCCCGGGAGGTCGATATTTCTCCGCAGGTGGGCGGCAGGGTCGCAAACGTGGACCCCGCCCTGGTGAGCGGTGGGCGGGTGGAAGCGGGGCAGACGCTGTTCCAAATCGAACAAGACGATTACCGCTATCGGGTCGAGGTCGCCATGGCCGATGTGGCGGCGAGGCGGGTTGCCTTGCTCGAAGCCCGGGAGCAGGCTGAGATCGCGATGGAGGAGTATGGCAGCTTTTCCCGGCGGCAATCCGATGCCGCGCCCGCGGAACCGAATCCGCTGGCCTTGCGGCAGCCGCAATTGCAGGCCGCCGAGGCCGCGCTCGCCCGGGCCGAGGCCGCGCTCGCCCAGGCCCGGCTGGATTTGTCGCGAACCGCGGTTGCCGCCCCCTTTGACGGATATGTGCGCGCGGAATCGGTCGCTGTCGGCCAGATCGTGGCGCCGGGGCAAATTCTCGGCAGTCTGTTCGCCGCCGATGCGGCGGAAGTCCCGGTGGCGCTGCCCGATGATGACGCCGCCTTGATCCCCGCGCTTTGGAGCTTGGGCGCGGTGGGGGGCGCGGTGGGCGAATCGCAACCGGCGGCGGCGCGGGTCATCGCCGAGTACGGCGGGCGGCGTTTCGTTTGGAGCGGCCATGTGGACCGGGCCGAAGCCTCGGTCGATGCGCAAACGAGAACCGTTGATGTCGTTGTCCGCGTGCCGGACCCCTTCGTTCCGGGATCGCCGCTCGACGGCCCGGCGGCCGGCGGCAATCCGCCCCTGCTCATCGGCGGATTCGTCGATGTCGAGATTGAGGGCATCGCGATGGCGGACGTGTACCGGATTCCGCGCGCGGCGCTGCAGGCCGGCAACGAAGTCTGGGTGGTGGACGACGGCGCGGTGGCTATCGTCCCGGTTCGCGTTTTGCAGCGCGCCGACGATGCGGCCTATGTTTCCGGCGCGCTTGCCGATGGCCAGGCCGTGATCACCGGCGGCCTCCAATTCGCCGTTGAAGGAATGCGTGTGCTGAGCGGAGCCGGGCCGTTGCAATGAGCGCCGGCGAGCCTTACCAGGGCGATCCATACCAAGGAGAGCCGCCGGGCCCCATCGGCTACATGGCCAGCAACGGCGTGGCCGCCAATCTGCTGATGCTGGGCATCGTCATCGCCGGCCTCGTCTCGCTGACCGGGCTCGTCCGGGAAGCCTGGCCGGTGTTGTCGTTCAAGACCGTGGAAGTCGCCGTGGCTTGGCGCGGAGCGAATCCCCGGGAGATTGAAGAGTCGATCATCGACAAAATCGAAGATCAGGTGCGCGGCCTGAGGGATGTCCACAAGGTGCGTTCCGTGGCCGCGCCCGGCGCCGCCTCGGTGCTGATCGAGATGAAGACCGGCGCCGACATGAGCGAGGCGCTGGACAACATCGAATCCGCGGTCAGCCGCATAGACAGTTTCCCGGAAGGGGCCGAACGCCCCGTGATCGCCGAGGCGGACAATTCCCGCAGCGCCGTGCGGGTGTTGATCCACGGCGATGTCGGCGAGCGCGCGCTGAAAGGTTTCGCGCTTCAGGTTGAAAGCGGGCTCGCCGCCCTGCCCGAGGTGACCCGGGTCGAAATCTCCGGCGCGCGGGATTACGAGATATCGATTGAAGTGCCGGCGCGGCGGCTGCGCGCGCTTGGCCTCACCCTGGGGGACATCGCCAGCGCCATCCGCGACGATTCGCTGAACCTGCCCGCCGGCAGCATCGAAACCACGGAATCCGAGGTGCGGCTGCGCACTTTGGGCCAGCGCTATGTGCAGCGGGAATTCGAGGATATCGTCATCCTGGCGCGCGACGACGGCACCGCGCTGCGGCTCGGCGACATTGGCATCGTGCGCGACGGCTTCCGCGACGGCAATCTGATTCTGCGCCACCAGGGCGAGCCGGCGGTTTTCGTCGAGGTGTTCAGCGCGCCGAACGAACAAATCAATGACATCGCCAACGCCGCGCTCGCGCACATCGCCGAGTCGGTCGAACCCGCGGCGCCGGAGGGCATCGGCATCACGGTGTGGAACGACGAATCCCGGCAATACAGCGATCGCGCCGGAATCCTGCTGAGGAACGGCGCCCTGGGTTTGCTGCTCGTGCTTGTCGCGCTGGCCCTGTTCCTGGAAATCCGGCTGGCGTTCTGGGTCAGCGCCGGCCTCGCCGTGACTTTCATCGGCGCCTTGGCGGTAATGCTGCTGTTCGGCATCTCGATCAGCACTGTTTCGCTGTTTGTGTTTGTGCTCGCCATCGGCATCGTGGTCGATGACGCGATCATCGTCGCCGAGAGCATCGACAGCGAGCGCGGCCGGGGGACGCCGGCGCTCGCCGCGGCCATCCGCGGCACGCGCCGCGTCATGCTGCCGCTGACATTCGCCGTGCTCACCTCCATCGCCGCCTTCATGCCGCTGCTGTTCATTCCCGGCGGCATCGGCGAGATGTGGCGCGCGGTGCCGGTGATCGTCATCGGCATGTTGGTGATTTCCCTGGTCGAGTCGCTGTTCGTTCTGCCCCACCACCTGTCGGGTCTGCGCGGCGAGGATCAGCGCAGATGGCCGGGGGAGCGCCAGCTGGCGCGAATCCAGCAAGCGGTGCGGACGCAACTGCTGCGCTTCAGCGATGGCCCGCTGCACAGGATGCTGGTGTTCACCACGGCGCAACCGCTGGTGGTCATCGCCGGCGCGGTCGGCGCGCTGGTGCTCAGCATTTCGTTGATTCCGGCTGGAATCGTGAAGACGACCTTCGCCGACGTGGTGCAAAGCGATTTCGTCACCGCAACGCTGGAAATGCCCGATGGCACCGTCGCCACCCGAACCGCGGAGGTGGCCGAGGAGCTGCGCCAAGCCGGCTTGGCCGTTATCGGCCGCGCCGCCGAAGAACGGGAATTGCCCCTGGCGGAATTGCTCACGGGCGATCTGCTGATGGTGGGACAGGGCCCGAGATTCGAGGGGGGCAGCGTCATCATCGAGCCATCGCTGAATCCCCGGGCCGATTTGGCTTTTGTCCAATTCAGGCTCGTCAGCGCCCAAGACCGCGACGTCACCGCGATTGAGCTTGCCCAGCGCTGGCGCGAAGCGGTCGGTGTGCTGCCCCATGTCCGCAATCTCTCCATCACCGGCGAAGCCTTGAGCCTGGGCAACGCGGTGGAGGCCAAGTTGTCGCACCCGGATCCGGCCCGGCTTGCCGCGATCGCCGACGAAACCATCGCCCGCCTGCGCGATGTTGGCGGCGTCTTCAATGCGCGTTCGGACTATGCGCCGAGCATCCGCGAGATTCAGCTCAAGCTGTTGCCCGAAGCGCGGTCGCTGGGGCTCACGGCGGACTCGCTGGCGAATCAGGCGCGGGACGCCTTTGTCGGCGCCGAAGCGCAGCGAATCCAGCGCGACGGCGAGGAATTGCGGGTTATGGTGCGGCTGCCCGAGGCCGAGCGGAACTCGATCAGCGATATCGAGCGTTATCCGATCCGGGTGGCTGGCGGCGATGTGCCGCTGAGCCAGGTGGCGGTGGTGGAACTCGCCGCCTCGGCGACTTCGATCCGCCGCGAAGGCGGCCAGCGGGTGATTACCGTCGCCGCCGATGTCGATTTGACGGAAATCACCGGCAACGAAGCGAACGCGATTCTCGCCGGGGAGATTCTCGCCGAACTCGCCGGGGAAAATCCCGGTTTGCGGTATGAATATGGCGGGGTGCAGGCGCAGCAGATGGAATCCCTCGGTTCGCTCTACCGGGGTTTCGCCATCGCCATGTTGTTGATTTACTCGCTGCTCGCGATTCCCCTGCGCTCCTATGGCATGCCGCTGATCATCATGTCGGTTATTCCATTTGGCCTGATCGGCGTGATTGTCGGGCACGGGGTGCTGGGGATTGCCATCGGCGCATCCACCGTGATGGGCGTGCTTGGACTGAGCGGGGTGCTGGTCAACGATTCGCTGGTGATGGTCGATTTGATCAATCAGCGCATCCGCGAGGGCATGGTGCCGCGGCAGGCGGTGATCGAAGGCGCCAAGGGGCGGTTCCGGCCGATATTGCTGACTTCGGTCACCACGTTTCTGGGATTCACGCCGCTGATACTCGATTCTTCCATCCAGGCGCAGTTTTTTCTGCCGTTCGCGGCTTCGCTTGGAATCGGCATCCTCGTAGCCACCGGCATTCTGATGCTGCTGGTGCCGGCGATCTCGATTTTGCAGCTTGAACTAACCGCGCCCTGGTCGAAGAAGCTCAGGACAGCCTGAGAGTTCCACACCCGCCGTCCCGCCGACCGAACAGTCTCCGGCCCAGCCGCTCAGACTGAAGCATCTCATCCGGTTTTGCGATCGCGTCTTGCCCGTGGGCGCCCGGCGGCGTCCGCCTCAGCAGCCGCCGCCGGCCGCGAGGCGCTGGACTTCATCGAGCACACGCAGCAGGTTGCCGCTCCAGAGCATCGCGATTTCCGCCTCGCTGTAGCCGCGGCGGACGAGTTCGAGGGTGACGTTGAAGGTTTCGGAAGCGTCGCTCCAGCCTTCGATGCCGCCGCCGCCATCGAAATCCGAGCTGATGCCGACATGTTCGATGCCGATCAAGCCCACCAAGTAGTCGATATGATCAACGAGGTCGGCGACTGTTGCCGGTGGCGCCTGGCTTTCGACTTCGTCCATGCGCGCGTCCACCTGCTCCTGGGCCTCGGCCAATGCGGCTTCGTATTCGGCCCGTGCGTCCGCATCGAGCCGGCCGGCTTGTCCAGCGGATAGCAGTTCCAATCCCATCCCGGTGGCAACTTCGTCGAGCAGCCTTTGCCGGCCTTCCTCGACAAAGACCCGGCGCGCCTCGCTGACATAGATGTCGAGCGCGGTGACGTGGGCCACGCCGCCGTTGTCGCGCAGCCGCAGCAGCAAATCATCGCTCAGGTTGCGGCTGTGATCGGTGAGCGCCCGGGCCGAGGAATGCGAGGCGATGATCGGCGCGGTGCTGAGTTCGAGCATCTGCGAGATGGCCTCGGCCGAGGGGTGCGACACATCGATGATGATGCCGAGCCGGTTCATCTCGGCGATGGCTTGGCGGCCGAGTTCGCTGAGGCCGTTGTGCAGGTAGTCGCCCGCGGCTTCGCCGGTGTGGGAATCGGACAACTGGTTGTGGCCGTTGTGGGCCAGCGACATGTAGCGCCCGCCACGCTCGTGGAATTCCGCGATGCGGGAAAGATCGGTTCCCAGCGGGTAGGCGTTCTCGATACCGATCATCGCGACCTTGCGCCCGCTCGCGGCGATTTCGCGGACCTCGTGCGAAGTCAGGGCGATGCCGATCCGGTCGGGGGCGAATTCCCCGGCGAGGCGGTGGATCGCGTCGAATTTGTCGATGGCGTTGGCGTAGGCCGCGGCATAGCCCGCCTCGTCAAGGGGGCCCTGGCCGGTATAGACGACGAGCCAGACCACATCGAGGCCGCCGGCCTCGATCTTCGGCAGGGTTACGAGGGTGTCGAGGTCGCTGCTGTAGTTGTTGTCCGCGGTGAAGTTCGCGGTGTCGATATCGATATGGGTGTCGAGTGTGATCACCCGCTCGTGAATCCCCCGGGCCCGCTCAAGCAATTGCTCTTCGATCTCCGCCGATGGCTCTTCGATCTCCAGCGACTGCCGCGCGGTTTCGAGCGGCTGTTGTTCGGTCTCAAGCGATGATTGCCCGGTTTCCGGCCCGCCGCATCCGGCGAGGGCCAGCGCCAGCGTGGCGGCAAGCCATGGGCGGCTATTGAAGTCTGTGGCCATCGGTACGCACCTGTCTGTGAATCCAACACCGGAACCAAACTACCACCCACCGGACTTTCTGACAATCGGCCTCTTCCCCCGGCACTCCCTCCCCGTCATCCCGCGCGCAGCGCAGCCCCTTCCTTCTGTCATTCCGCGCGCATCGGAGTGAAGTTGCAGAATCTCTTCCCTCGGGCACCGGTCGCTTGCCGTCGGCAATCGGATTCCTTCCCGGCCAACGCCGGGCCCCTTCCGCTTGCCGCCGCGCTCCCTCAGTGCGAAATTCAAGGTGCTGCGCTCCGATACGCCCGGTTTTCCCCGTCATTCTGCGCGCGGAATGACAGCGGCAAGGGCCATGGGTGTCCCATGCCTAAATCCGCGTATAATCCGGGTTTTGATTTTCCAGGGTGGCGCCATGAGGCAGACGCGAATATTCCGGGTTGTGGTTTCCTTCACCTTGCTGGCCTTTGCCGGCGCGGTCGCGGCCGATGGTGGGCGCATACCCGCCGTGGCCAAGAACGGCATGGTCAGCAGCGCCTCGAGGCTGGCTTCGGAGGTTGGCGCGGAAACGCTGCGCAATGGCGGCAACGCGGTGGACGCCGCGGTCGCCACGGCCTTCGCCTTGGCGGTCACCTGGCCGAGCGCGGGCAACATCGGCGGCGGCGGATTTCTCATCTACCACGGCGAAGATGGCCACGCGACGACTTTCGATTTCCGCGAGAAGGCGCCGCTGGCGGCGACGGAGCAGATGTACCTCGGCGTTGACGGCCAGGTGGTCAACAACGCCAATCATTTCGGCCCGCTCGCGGTCGGCGTTCCCGGCACCGTGGCCGGCTTGTGGCAGGCGCATCAGGAACTCGGCAGCCTGCCTTGGGCGGAATTGGTCGAGCCCGCGGTGCGGCTCGCCCGGGAGGGCATTCCCATCACCCACACCTTGCAGCAGAGCTTCGCCCGCAGCGCCGGGCGCTTCCGGCAGTATCCCTCGAGCGCGGCGGTGTTCCTGAAAGCCGACGGTTCGCTGTACGAACTCGATGACGCCTGGGTGCAGCCGGATCTCGCGGCGACGCTGGAGTTGATCCGCGACAATGGCAGGGACGGCTTCTACGCCGGGGAAAACGCCGCGCGCCTGGCGGGATTCATGCGCGATATCGGCGGGCTGATCACCGAGGAAGACCTCGCCCTGTACGAGGCCGTCGAGCGCGACCCCATCCGCGGCAACTACCGCGGTTTCGAGATCATCAGCATGCCGCCGCCGAGTTCCGGCGGAGTGGTGCTCACGCAGATGCTCAACATCCTCGAAGGCTTCGACCTCGCCGCCATGGGCCACAACTCGGCGGCGTATCTGCACGTGCTGACCGAAACCATGCGCCGGGCCTACGCCGACCGCGCCGAGCATCTCGGCGACCCGGATTTCAACGAGGGCATGCCGGTCGAGCGGCTGACCTCAAAGGACTATGCCGCGCGCCTGCGCGGCACCATCGATCCCGAACAGGCGTCAAGCAGCGACCCGGAACGATTCGCGGGGGCCTACGAAAGCGAGGAAACGACGCATTTCTCGGTGGTGGACAGCGCCGGCAACATGGTGAGCCTGACCTATACGCTCGAATTCGGCTACGGCTCGGCCATTGTCGTGGCGGGCGGCGGCTACCTGCTCAACAATGAAATGGGCGATTTCAACGCCATTCCCGGCCTCACCGACGCCAACGGCCGCATCGGCACCCCGCCAAACCTCATCCGTCCCGGAAAGCGCCCGCTGTCGAGCATGACACCCACCATCGTCGCCCAAGACGGTCTGCCATTGTTCGCGGTGGGCAGCCCCGGCGGCAAGACCATCATCAACACTGTGCTGCAAACCGTGCTCAACATCATCGACCACGATTTCAACATCGCCGAATCGATCGAAGCCCCGCGCATCCACCACCAGTGGCTGCCCGATATCACCAGCATGGAGACCAACGGTCTGTCGCCCGACACGATCAGGCTCTACGAGGCCATGGGGCACGAGTTCCGCTCCCGGGGCAGCCAGGGCGCCGCCATGGGCGTGTATCACGATCGCGAGGCCGGCCTGTTCCTCGGCGCCGCCGATTCCCGCCGCGGCGACGGCGCGGCGGTGGGGTATTGACAGCAATGGTAGGCGCTGGAAAGCGGCGCATTCAGTCAGTTGGCTTGGACTGACTGGATTTCCCCGGGCATGTAGCGGCTTTCGAGGTTCGCCTCGATGTCGTTCCGGTAAAACAGCACGTCGCGGAACTCGCCGTTGGCGTACATTTCGGCTTGATCGTCGAAATGTGGCGATTGCGGGTCGCTCTGCAAGCCGCCCACGGTGATGGCCTTGGCGCGCAGGGGGCTGCCGAATTCCACCACGGCGACGAAGCTGTTGCCGCTGGTGCCGTACATGCGCCGGGTTCCCGGATACTTGCGGCTGCCGAAGGAGGCCAGCGCGCCCCAGCGGCCGGAGGCGAAACCGACGGCATGGCTCGGCTGCTCGTCGTCGAATCGCTGCACGATGTCGCCGTTGATGCGCTGATAGCGGTTCACCTCGCCCCAGGGCACTTGCCAAGAACCCCAGTCGGCCTCGAGTTCGGCGACGGCGGCCCGCAGGGCGTCGAGCTTTTGCCCGGCGCTGGTGTTGTCCGCCATGTATTGGTAGATGTTGGCGCCGGCGGCGCTGGCTCCGGGGCTTGCGGCATCCATCAGCGCCTGGGCCCAATACACGCCGAGGGTGGTTTCAACCGAATCGACGCCAAAGCGGTAGTCCCAGCCCGCCAGCAGGGCGAGCGGCGCTGCGAGATCGTCCGCGGGCGCCGCTTCGGCGGCGGCGAGCAGGGCCGGAATCAGCGGCTCGAAGGCGGTGAGCAGCGGGTCGTAGGCGGCTTCGATCAAGGAATCGAGGGTGAAGTCGGTCTTGCCCTCCAGCACCCGGACGGCGTGGATGCCCCGGGGATTTTCTGGATTGTTGGCCATGTACGCCGGGTAGTCCCCGGGCCGGGGGCTGTATTCCCCGGCTGCCGAGAAGGGCGTGTTGTTGGTGTTCTGAATCCAGCCGTTTGGCGGATTGAGCACGGTGATCAATTCATCGAGCGGATGCAGCCCTTGCCAGTCGGTGGCGGGGTTGCTGCCGTCGAGCGGGGCGTTCCAGTCGAAGGCGGGGTCCCGGCGGGGAATGAAGTTGCCGTGGTAGTAGGCGATGTTGCCGTCTGAATCGGCGTAAACGGTGTTGTTCGAGGAGTTGGTCAGCAATTCCATGCTGGCGTTGAATTCCATGTAGTTTTGCGACTTGGTGCGCAGATAGGACTGGGTCAGCGCCCGCACCGGCTCTTGCATCAGGCTGATGGCGACCCATCTGCCGCCCTGCTCGCGGATGACCGGCCCGCGGTGGCTGTGGTAGACGGTGAACTCGCGGCTGCGCATTTCCCCGCCGTCGCGGTAGTCGATTTCGACTTGGCTTTCGCGCAACTCGCGCTCTTCGTCGCCGTAGGCGTAGTAATAGCCGTCGTCGCGCTCGACAATCGTCTCCAGGTATTCGTCGATGGCGTCGGCCCGGCTTGAAGTGTGCATCCAGCCGGTGTTCTCGTTGAAGCCTTGGTAGACGAAGAACTGGCCCCAGGTCACCGCGCCGTAGGCGTTGAGGCCCTCACCGCTGACCATGTGCAACTCGGAGCGGAAGAAGAAGGAGGTGTGGGGATTGATCAGGAACAGGGCGTTGCCCGTCGCCGAGTTGGAAGGCGCGATGGAGAAGCCATTCGATCCCCGCGGCTCAAGATCGACCACCAGATCGTCGGCTTGGGCGATCATATCCCCGGCGCCGTAAAAATCGCGCAAGCTGGCGATGTTGACGCGCTCGATGTCGCCGCCGATCGAGCCTTCGGTGAAGGTCAGCGCCATCCAGGGTTCGAAGCGGTCGATTACCCGGGGCTCGACTTCGGGGTGGGTGTGCAGATAGTAGTTGAGGCCGTCGGCGAAGGCGTCCATGAGTTGCCTGAGCCAGTCCGGGCTGGCCGCGTACAGCTCTTGCATTTCATGCTGGCGGATGAACAGGCGCATCCGCAGGTCGCGGTAGATTTCGCCCGCTCCTTCGGCTTCGGCGAGCCGGCCCATGGCGTTGATATAGTTGGTTTCGACCCGGTTGAAATCGTCTTCGGCCTGGGCGTAGAGCGTGCCGAACACGGTGTCGGCGTCGGTTTCGCCATAGATGTGGGCGATGCCCCAGCGGTCGCGCAGGATTTCGACCCGTCCGGCGCGCGCCTCCCAGCGGGCGATCTCTTCGCTGGTGAACATTTCCCCCTCCATGGCGGCTTCCTCCCCATTTGGCGTCGGTCCGCAGGCGGCGGCGAGAAATGTCAGCAACACTGCGGGTAGATGGGCGGCTATTCTCATAATGTCTCCAAAAGTTGATCTTGCCCGCGGCTCATGCGTCACTCGGCGCGGGGGAACACCCGCTCGCCATGGACCCAGGTTTCCAGCACCCGGATCTGCCAGATTTCGCTGACCGGAACATCGAACAGATCCCGGTCGAGCAGCAGGAAGTCGGCTTGCTTGCCGGCCTCGAGGGTGCCGAGCAGGTCTTCCTGATGGCCGGCCCAGGCGGCATCGATGGTGAAGCTGGCGAAGGCTTCCTCCAGGGTCATGTTCTCTTCCGGGTACCAGCCCCCGTCCGGTTCGTTGCCGTGGTCCTGCCGGGTGACGGCGGCGTGCAGGCCGTGGAAAGGATTCGGATGCTCAACCGGGAAATCCGAACCATTGGCGATCACCACGCCGGTGTCGAGCAGCTTGCGCCAGGCGTAGGCGCCCCGGATGCGCGCCGGCCCAAGCCGGTCCTCGGCCATGTTCTTGTCGCTGGTGGCGTGGGTCGCCTGCATCGAGGGCACCACGCCGAGTTCGGCGAAGCGCAGGATGTCCTCGAAGGTCAGCACCTGGGCATGCTCAACCCGGTGCCGCAGGTCGCCCCGGCCGGTTTCATTGATCAGTTGCTCGTAGGTGTCGAGCACGATCTGGTTGGCGGCGTCGCCGATGGCGTGGGTGTTGACTTGGAAACCGGCGTTCATCGCCGCGCGCATCAGGTATTCGAGTTGTTCACCGGTGTGGCGCAGCAGGCCGTGATTGCCCGGGTCGTCGGAATACTCATCGATCAGGGCCGCGCCCCGGCTGCCGAGGGCGCCATCGCCGACGACCTTGACCGAATGCAGGGCGAACATTCCATCGGCGTCGCTGAAATGCCCCTCGGCGAGGCGCTGCTCGTAGAATTCATCGCTGGCGGCAAGCATCAGATTGACGCGAATCGGCATGGCGCCCTCGTCGAGCAATTCGCGGAAGGCGGCGATCACCGCGCTGCCGGAGCCGGCGTCGTGAACGCTGGTGAGGCCCCAACTGGCGAGATCTTCCATGGATGTGGCCAGCGCCAGTTTGATATCGTCGCGGCCGGGTTCGGGGATGATCCCCGCAACCAAGCCCATGGCGGTGTCGACGAACACGCCGGTGGGATTGCCGCCGGCGTCCCGGATGATCTGCCCGCCTTCCGGGTCTCCGCTCCGCGCCGTCACGCCGGCGAGTTCCATCGCCAGCGAATTGGCCCAGGCGGCGTGGCCGTCAACACGTCCGAGCCAAACCGGCCGGTCGCCGACCACCGCATCGAGACTCGCGGCGGTGGGAAATTCGTTGCTCTCCCACAGCACCTGATTCCAGCCCCGGCCCTGAATCCATTCGACCTCGGGATTTTGCTCGGCGAAATCCGCCACCCGCCGCGCGGCTTCCCGCTCCGAAGCCGCGCCGGTCAGGTTCACCGAAAGCAGGGCCCGGCCGTGGCTGAGCACGTGGCCGTGGGCATCGATCAAACCCGGAATCGCGGTCCCGCCGGCAGCGTCGACGCGCCGGTCCACATCCTCCGGCAGCGCATCGCCCGCGCCGAACAGCCGGTCAACCTCGCCGTCGGTGAATTGCAAAGCGGAGAAGCGGACGAGTTCGCGGCTGCCGTTGAGGGTGTATCCGTTCACATTCTCCAACAGCACGGTATCGCCCAGCGCCGGGGCGGCGGCGCAGAGCAGGGCGAGCGCGGCTGGAAGTCTGCGCATTTACTATCCTCTACTGCTGGGCGCCGCCTAATCGCTGCTTTCGCCCGAGCCGGCTTCGACATAGCGGATGAAGCCGAAAAACATCTCCTGCCAGCTTTGCTCGCCCCAGCTCAGGGTGTCGGACGGGTCCGGGTTGAAGGGATTCATCGCGGTGTTGTCGAAGCTGCCGCTGAATTCGAGCACACTGCCGGCGGGCACGAACAGCGGCTCCTTGAAGTCGTAGGTCTTCTGCCAGTTGAACTGGTAGTTGGGCACATTGAGCAGTTGCGCGCTCTCGCCGTCGGGGTAGATCAGCCGGAAGCGCGCGTCGAAGCCGCGGAAGTGCATGTGCGGCCCGAGCATCGACAGATACGAATCGGCGCGGAAAGTCTTGCTGGCGGTCATTTCCTGGCGCGAGTGCGGCGCGATGTCGATGTCGAACTCCGCCGCCGAGCCACCGAGGACCACCCGCTCCGGCTCCTCGTCCCACAAATACAGCGCGATTTCGGAAGCGTCGACGGTTTCCCTGCCCGAAGTCGTGTAATGCATCTGCAGAAACAGCCCGCCGCCCGCCTTGAGCGGGAATCCGGTTCCTTCCGGGTAGGTGTTGATTTCATTGCCGGGGGCGTAGGCGCCGAGGCCGATGCCCTGGTTCAGCACTTCAAATTCGTTGAAGCCGTCGGGGCCGTAGGCGAAGGCGATGATGTGGTGCAGCACGGTGGGGTCGCCGGCCTCGAACTCGACCGCCCGCACCCAGATGTCCTCTTCGATCGGCAGCGGCACCATGATGTTGCGGTAGTCCTGAATGCCGGTGGCCGGGATCTGCTGCGCGGGAATTTGCAGCACCAGGTCGGGCTCGCCGTGGCCCCACTTCACCTGTTCCGGCTGCAAGCCGGGCAGGGGGTCCTCGCCGCCGGCGAAGTCCGCGCCGTCGTCGATCCATTGCACCAGGGTCCGGGTTTCCTCGATGGTGATGTGGGAAACCTCCTTGAAATCATGCACATAGTCGTTGTCAATCTGGCCCGGCGGCATGCGCTTGGTGTAGAGCACCTCGCGGATCATCGGCGACCAGCCGCGCACGGTCTGGTGATTGCTCATGGCGAATGGCGCGATGCCGCCTTCGGTGTGGCAGCTCAGGCAGCGGCGTTCGAGAATCGGCACGATGTCTCCGGCGTAGGAGATTGCCGGAGCGGCTTGGAACGCGATGGCGGCGCCGCCGCTGGCGAGCATGGGCGCATCGCTCGCGCCATCGGCGAGAATCTGGGCCAGGGCATCGGCGGCGTAATGCTGCCTCGCCCGCCGCGAGCGGTCTTCCGCCGCGAAGCGGTCGTTGATCACACCGCGAAACAGGCTTTCCCGGCGCTGCGGGTCGAGAATCGCGACTTCGGCGGCGTTGCCCAGGCCAAGCGCCTTGGCCACGAGGCCGGTGTCGTCCATCAGCACTGGAACCCCCACGCGGTTGCGTTCGGCGTCGCGGCCAAGCGCGGATTTGTCGGTTTCGCCACTCGAATCGAGCACGAAGAAGGCGACGTTCCGCCCGGCAAATTCATCCACCAGTTCGTTGTAAGCCGCCAGCGCCCGGTTCGAGTCCCGGTCCCCGCGCACATGGGCGAACAGCACCACCGCCTCATGGTCGGCATAGCGGCTGAGCTGATGAAACTTCCCCAAATGGTCAATCAGCGAAAAATCGCCAAGCTGGCCCACCCGGTCCATCGCCTGCCCCGCGCCCGCGAACAAAGCCGCAGCCGCGCCGAGCGCAAACATCCCCGCGAACTTCCGCATAACCGCTCTCCCAATCAATCCCCGCCACAAAACATAACCGCGGATTCTATGCCCGCGGCCCGCAAATCTCAACGACGAGACGCTGGTCGTTTTGGGGCTTGTGCAGCCAACTTGATAGACTGCCCCGATCCCATTTTCGAGCAGAACAACGTCGCGGACAACTCGGATGGGGGCTCGTTCGTGGATCAATACCGCGGCTTCGGCCAGAACCCCCTCGCCGCTTCGCGCCACTCCCCCTTGACAGGGAGAGAGTCAGCCCCACCGCCGCAGCGCACCAGACTCCCCTCCTCTCCAAGGAGCAGCCCCGAAGGGGCGGGGTGGTTGCCCGGACCGCTGCGTTGCCTACATGCGCCACATCGCGATACGATCCTTTTCATGGGGAAATTGAATAACTCCAATATGCAACTTCCGGCGCATCCTGGCGAGGTTTTGCGCGAATGGATGAGGGGCAATGGCAAGACCATCGCCGAAACCGCCGCGCTGCTCGGCGCGTCCACCTCCCAACTCAACCGCGTGCTTGCCGGCAAGGTCCGACTGTCCGCCACGCTCGCGCTGCGCCTCGAACGCATCGGCTGGAGCACAGCCGAAGTATGGACCCGGATGCAGGCCGCCTGGGAACTGGCCGAAGCCCGCCGGGCCGAGGATACGGCTTGAATGCCGCAAAGGCGGGGGCAATCCGTTGAGAGAGTAGAGAGTGAAGAATCTTTGACGGAACGAAATAATGCACTCATACAATATTCGGGTTAGGGCCGGGCAATAATCATGGCGAAATGAGGTGGCAAATCGCCATTTCCCACCAGGGTGCTTTCTATGTCAAAGATTAGCTTGAGGACTTTTATAGATTCCGGATCGCTTTCCCTGAAATTTCCCGCAATGTCCAGCAACATAAACTGCATCAAGGTGCCGCCGGTGTAATTAAACTCCTCAATTTTGAAGTGACGCCTTAAAGCATCATAGATATTTTGCGAATGTATAGCTTCAGATGGATCGGCCCGTTCAACTTCAGCGGGGTCTGGAAAATGCATCTGCTGTCTGACCTGGCCTCGATCATGATCGGCATGAGAAATTCGATATTTTTTCGGGATCATGTGAAACACTGATTGCATTACTTCTTTTTCACGATCGCTGAATGCAAATCGGTTGGGTCCGATGTACTCATTTACAAATAGAAAGCCATCGGGTTTTAAGACGACTTTGCATTTTTGTAAAATTCCATCGAGATCGGACATGTGATGTAATGCGGAGTTAAAGTAGATCGCATCGTAATCCGAGTTTGGAAAGGGATGAGTTTCAACATTGCAAACACTGTAGGAAATGATGTCAGCCATACCGGCATTGCGCGCTTCCTCTTCTGCTATTTCAATTCGTTTTGGTGCGAGATCAATTCCTTCAATTGATTTAGCAGTATTCATGCTCGCCAAATGTCGTTCTAAAGTTCCATCGCCACTGCCGATACTAAGCACGCGATCAACCGGACAGTTCTCTCCAAGAAAATGCTGGACGCTGAAATTCAACCAGTGGTCATAATCTCTACCACCAGCTGCAAGTAGCTGATGATGTTTATTGATAATTGGATTCGCTAACCAGTAGGTCTCGCCGTAAAAACTTTCGTTAGTATGTTCGTCCCAGTAGTCAGCGACTTTGGCATCGACTGCCTCTTGATCCATAAGTTTTTCTTCAATGGGAAGGGTTTCTCCGTTATCTGTCATTTTTCTGGGGCCTGTGCCACTGCATGGTCCGGTTTATACTGCATTCCACCGAAAATCGCCAGTCTCACCTACCGCAATTCCATCAAAAAGTAATCGTCATTCATCAATTCGCGGATTAGGCGGGTTAGGGTGGCTTGGGTGGCGGTGGCGATGTTTTTGGCGGTGCCGCGGCCGAAGAGCTTGGTTTGCCAGATGGTGCGGCCGGCGCGGTCGAGTCGCAGGTCTACGCGCATCGTCAATTCGATGCCGTCGGCGGTTTCTTCGGCTTCGATTGAGGTCAGGCTGCCGCTGACGGTGTGCTGTGCTTCGCTTTCGCCGAGTGTTGCGCCGCCGTGTTCGAAGCCTTGGGCGAGGGCGTCGCGGAGCAGGTCGGCCATTTCGGCCTCGGCCCGGTAGCCGTCGACGATTAGGCTGCCGTCGGCGAGGCCGCGTTCATCGCTGAACCCGCCGAGTTGCAGGCCGCCGCGGACCTGGCTGAAGTCGGCGCGGTGGCTGCCTTCGTATTGAAAGTTCACGGTGACCGGCTCCGCCGCCAGGGCGGCCGCGCCGAAGAGCATTGAAAGGGCGAACAACGGGCTGCGCGGAATCATGGTGTCGAATCTCTTGTTGGATGACTATCCGCCGCCGGACCCGGCGGACTTCGCGTAAACGACGAGGCTGCAATGGCTGGGCGGCGTTCGCAGTATAGCCCAGGGAAGCGCTGATTCAGTCAGAGCAGATCTAGCCGGCCGCGTCGAGGCGGGAGACGGTCAGATCGGGGAAGCGGTTGAAGTCCCGGTCGTTGGTCAGGATGGTTGCAATGCCGTGTTGATGGCACAGCGCGGCGATTTGCGCGTTGTGGACGAGATTTCCCTTGGCGTTGCTTTCGCGCAGGGCCGACTCGAGATGATGCAGAAAATCCCCATCCGGCAGCGCGACGCGGCAGGACGGGGAGGCCGCCAGGCTGCGGATGAAGCCCATGGCCTGGGGCAGGGAGGAGGGCGGGGAAAAACCGCTGCGGTGCGTGACCACGCGCAGAAACTCCGCAACGCAGAACACCGGGATGGCCCAGGGCCGGACGCCTTCGGCGAGTTCGACCACCCGCGAATAAGCCGGCCCATGCAGCTCGCATTCGGCGCGGTGGGCGTAAACCAGAATGTTGGTGTCAACCGCGATCATTCGGCGTCGAGGAAGTCGTACAATGCTTCGCGGTCGCTCACATCAACCGCGGGCGGCTTGGTTCCCCGCACGATTGGCGGGGCGAACTTGTACTTCTTTTCCGGCTCGTTGACCGTCATAATCCGGGATTGGATCGCCTCCTCCATGAAGCGGGTCAGCGTGACGCCTTGCCGCTTGGCCGTTTTTTTGGCTTGCCGCAGAAGCTGGTCATTGAGGTTGAGGGTGGTTTTCATCGATCGCCCCTGGTTGGGATATGGTTGAACCATATCAGGTAGGCCATATATATGGCAAGCCTTGGGGCGGTTTCCGCCCGGGAGCGCGCCTCAAGCCAGTCATCCGCGGTGGCCCGCCGGGCGTATGGGGAGGCGGGCCGCGGGTGCCGCGGCGAATCGACCGGCGCGGATGGATTGACGCCAACAGGGAAGCTCTGATTAAGTCAGGGCACACATACAAGGGCTGGGTTGAAAAGGGCTGGATTGAAATGGGCATGCTCAAGGATTTTCTCCGCTTGGAGGCGGCCGGTGGCGTTTTGCTGTTCGCCACGGCCGTGTTGGGCCTGGTGGCGGCCAACAGCCTGTTCTCCGGCTGGTACGGCGGCCTGCTGGACACCACGGTGGCGGTTCAGGTCGGCGCCCTGGCGATCAACAAACCCTTCATCCTGTGGATCAACGACGGCTTGATGGCGGTTTTCTTCTTCCTCATCGGGCTCGAAGTCAAACGCGAAGTGCTCGAGGGCGAGCTTTCCTCTCCCGATCAGATCATTCTGCCCGGGCTTGGCGCGATCGGCGGCATCTCCGCCCCGGCCGTCGTTTACAGCCTGTTGAACTGGGACAATCCAGTCGCCATGAGCGGCTGGGCCGTGGCGAGCGCCACCGACATCGCTTTCGCCCTCGGCATTCTGAGCCTGTTCGGCAAGCGCGTGCCGCCCGCCTTGAAAGTGTTCCTGCTGACGCTGGCGATTTTCGACGATCTCGCGGCTATCGCCATCATCGCCGTTTTCTATGCGGGCGATCTGTCGCTGTCGATGCTCGGGCTGGCGGCGGTGATCCTGGTTTGCGGCGTCGCGGCGAACCTGCTGGGCGTGCGGCGGACCTCGGTTTACCTGCTGATTGGCGTTGCCCTGTGGGTGACCGTGCTGCAATCCGGTGTGCACGCCACCCTCGCGGGCGTGCTGCTCGCCTTGTGCGTTCCGCTGCGGGAAGAGGGCGGGCACTCGCCGCTGAAAAGCGTGGAAGCCGACCTGCACACGCCGGTGGCGTACTTCATCCTGCCATTGTTCGCCTTCGCCAACGCCGGCCTGGCGCTGAGCGGCATGGGCCTTGAGGATCTGACGAGCCCGGTGGCGCTCGGCATCGTCGGCGGCCTCGTGCTTGGCAATCCGATCGGCATCCTGCTGCTGACTGGCGCCGGCGTCGCCCTCGGCATCACCAAACTGCCGCCCGGAGTGAACTGGCTGCAAATGGCTGGCGTGTCCTTCATCTGCGGCGTGGGCTTCACCATGAGCCTGTTCATCGCCGGCCTCGCCTTCGAACACGCCGGCGGCGCCTATTACGATGTGGTCCGGCTCGGCATCCTGATCGGCTCGACCATCGCCGGCATCCTCGGCAGCCTGCTGCTCTGGCTCGGCATCAGGAAGGGCCCGGCGCACCCGGAAGTGGAATGACCGCCGGCGGCGCAGCTTGATGCGGCTTTCCTGGAACGAGATTCGCGCCCGGGCGGCGGAATTCGCCCGCAACTGGGCCGACGCAAGCTACGAGAAGGGCGAAACCCAAAGCTTCTACAACGACTTTTTCGAGGTGTTCGGCGTCAAGCGGCGCAGCGTCGCCCGCTACGAGGAGCACGTCGCCAAGCTTGACAACCGTTCCGGCTACATCGACCTGTTCTGGCCGGGGCAGTTGCTTGTCGAACAAAAGAGCGCCGGCCGCGATCTCGATCAAGCCTACGGCCAGGCCGGCGAATACTTCGACGCGCTGTCCGAGCACAGCCGCCCGCGCCACATACTCGTCAGCGATTTCCACAGTTTCGAGCTGTACGACCGCGACGCGCGGGAAAAGCTGTCCTTCGCTCTGGCTGATTTTCCGCGCCATGTCGAGAAATTCGGCTTCATCGTCGGCGTCGAGCGCCGAACTTTCCGCGATCAGGATCCGGCCAACGTCAAGGCCGCCGAGCTGGTCGGCAAGCTCCACGACGCCCTCGAAGCCGTGGGCTACCGGGGCCACGACCTCGAATGCTTTCTCGTCCGCATCGCCTTCTGCCTGTTCGCCGACGACACCGGCATCTTCGAGCCCCGGGACATCTTCTTCGACTTTCTCGAATCGCGCACCGGGCCCGACGGCGCCGATCTGGGCTTGTGGCTGTCGCAACTGTTCCAAGTGCTCAACACGCCGGTGGCGCATCGCCAAACCAGCCTCGATGAAGACCTCGCCGCCTTCCCTTATGTCAACGGCCGGCTTTTCGACGGCCCATTGCGCATCCCCGCCTTCGATTCGGCGATGCGCGAAATGCTGCTCGACGCCTGCCGCTTCGACTGGTCGAGCATCTCGCCGGCGATTTTCGGCGCGCTGTTCCAGTCGGTGATGGACCAGCGGGAGCGCCGCGCCCAAGGGGCGCACTACACCACCGAGAAAAACATCCTCAAGCTGATCGAGCCCCTGTTCATGGACGATCTCCGCGCCGAGTTCGGGCGGCTGCGCTCGCGCAAGGACAGCCGCCGCCGCGGCGATCTTATCGAGTTCAAGAACAAGCTCGGGGAATTGAAGTTTTTCGACCCCGCCTGCGGCTGCGGCAATTTCCTCGTCATCGCCTACCGCGAATTGCGGCTGCTGGAAATCGAAGTGCTGCGGGCGCTCGGCACCAGGACGAGCTCGACGTGACCACGCTCTCGAACATCGATGTGGACCCGTTCCATGGCATCGAGCTCGGCGAGTTCCCCGCCAGAATCGCCGAGGCCGCGATGTGGATGATGGACCACGTCATGAACAACCGGCTGAGCCTGGAGTTCGGCAAGACCTTCGCCCGCATCCCGCTCAAAAAGTCGCCCCGCATCGCCCATTGCGACGCACTCGAGGTGGACTGGGCCACGGTGCTGCCGCCCGCGCAATGTTCCTTCGTCTTCGGCAATCCGCCTTTCATCGGCGCGAAGTACCAGACCCCGGAGCAGCGCGAACAGGTGCGCCGCATCGCCAGCCTCGGCAGCGGCGGCGGCACCCTCGATTACGTCGCCGCCTGGTTCGTCAAGGCGGGTGAATACGTCCGGGGCGGCAAGGCCCGAGCCCGGACCCGAATCGGCTTCGTGGCGACCAATTCAATCACCCAGGGCGAGCAGGTCGCCCAGCTTTGGCCGATCCTGTTCGAGCGCTGCGGACTGGAAATCGCCTTCGCCCACCGCACCTTCGCCTGGGGCTCCGACGCCCGCGGCAAGGCCCATGTCCACGTCGTCATCCTCGGCCTCGACCGCCGCGAAGCCGCCCGGCCCGAAAAGCGGCTGTTCAGCTACCCGGACATCAACGCCGACCCCGAGGAAAGCCGCCACGCCGCGCTGTCGCCGTATCTGTTCGACGCCGGCGGGCTGTCCAACCCGCATTTGGTGGTGCGCGAGGAGAGTTCGCCGATCAATGGCATGGGCAAGCTGATCATCGGCTCCAAACCCATCGACGGCGGCAACTACATCTTCAACGCGGAAGAGCGCTCGGCGTTTCTCGTCGCTGAACCGGAGGCGCCGCCCTATGTCCGCCCCTTCATCGGCGCCCGGGAGTATCTGCAAGGCGGGGAGCGCTACATCCTCGCGCTGCACGACGCCCCGCCGGACAAGCTGGCGAAAATGCCCGGGGTGCGGGAGCGCGTCGCCGCGGTGCGCGACTACCGGCTGGCAAGCAAAAGCGCCCCGACGCGGCAGCTTGCGGAAACACCGACGCTGTATCACGTCAACGTGCTGCCAAAATCGCCGTTTCTGGTTATTCCCGAGGTCAGTTCGGAGCGGCGGGAGTACGCGCCGATAGGTTGGCTCGAACCGCCGGCGATTCCAAGCAGTCTGGTTCGGGTGCTGGCGGACGCCACCCTGGCCGATTTCGCCTTGCTGACCTCGGCCATGCACATGGCCTGGCTGCGCCATTTCGGCGGCCGGCTGGAAAGCCGCTACCGCTACTCCATCGGCCTCGTCTACAACACCTTCCCAACACCCCCGCAATCCGCCAACCGGAGCAAACTCCAACCACTCGCCCAAGCCGTCCTCGACGCCCGCGCCGCCCACCCCGGCGCCACCCTCGCCCAACTCTACGACCCCGACCTAATGCCACCCAACCTCCGCAAAGCCCACCAAGCCCTCGACCGCGCCGTGGACCGCCTCTACCACCCCAAAGGCTTCACCTCGGAGCGCGAACGAGTCGAACACCTCTTCACCCGCTATGAACCTCTTCACCCGCTATGAGAAAATGCGCGGCCCGCTTGCCATCGCGAACAACCGAAAACGCTGAGAACCCCAAACAGAAGGCAGAATCGGCCGCGGGCGACGAGAGCGGACGAACCTAAATAGTCAAGGGGCTTCGGTTCGATTAGACTTACTATCGCTAAGAGCTCGGGTTGCTTGGCACTGCGCTATTGTGTTAATGGCACAAAAAACAGGCACTTGGGAATTTGCTGAGGGGAATTCAGGCGGAGATCCCCATCCAGGGAGATCGTGATGAGCGATAAAACGCATTCCCATAGCCCATGCGGCACCGACTCGTGGCCTGGATCGCGCTGGTGGCGATTTGATTTTCACACGCACACCCCCGCATCTTCCGATTATCGGGGCGATCCACGAATCACTCCCGAGGAATGGCTGCTCGGTTTCATGCGCGCGGAAATTGATTGTGTTGCAGTGACAGACCACAACAGCGGCGAGTGGATAGATAAGCTCAAGACCGCACTAAGGTCGGAGTCGTTGAATCAGCACAAAGATTTCCGTCCACTGACTTTGTTTCCGGGGATCGAGTTATCAGTAAATGGCGGTGTCCATCTATTGGCATTGTTTGATCCTTCGTGTAATGCCGCAGATGTCGAAGCACTCCGGGGGGCTGTAGGCTATCTTGGCACACCGGGGGACAGCGATGCTGTCACCGAGGCCAGCATACATGAATGCATTAAGGCCGCTCTTGCGCATGGCGCAATACCCATTCCCGCTCACGTGGACGGCAGGAAAGGTTTGCTTGGAATCCAAGATCATAACACGCTTAAGTCCAGTCTACAGGAACTTACCGCAGTCGAGGTTTCAGACATCACAAGCGAGACGTTTCTCAAAAACAAAAGCACTCTCTCAGGGTTGAGCCTCGTCTCTGGATCGGACAGCCACAAGTCTTCCGCAATCGGGAGGCATTCCCTAATAAAAATGTCACAGCCCAACATCGAAGGTCTTCGTTTAGCCCTACTCGACAGAGAACTAGCTGTGCGTTACCAAGGCGATGATGTATTAGATCCTAATAGCGCTTCTTCAAAATGGATCAAGAAACTGAATCTGCGCAAACTGAAGTTACGACAGAAAGATGAACTTGAAATCCATTTTAATCCTTGGCTGAATGTCATCATCGGCGGTCGTGGATCGGGAAAATCCACACTACTGGAATGCTTGCGCATTGGATTGAATCGTATTGATGAATTGAATGATTTCCCAGAGACAAAATCTCAATTCGACAAGTTTTTTGCTGTATCCGCTACACCAGGTTCAGAAGGTGTTTTCCTCAAAGACAGCGAGTTATCTGTTGAGTACTGTAAGGACAATGCAACTTATCGCATGCACTGGTGCAAAGGTGAGTCTGCGCCGATCCTAATGGAGCGCGATGGCGATGCCTGGCTTGAAGCCGGAGAGGTCATCTCCAGCCGCTTTCCAATGCGCATCTATAGTCAAAAGCAAATCTTCGAGATGGCCAAGAATCCGCACACTCTTCGGCGTTTGATGGACGAAGACCCCAGTCTAGACAAGACAAGTTGGAAAGCCGATTGGGATGAATTGCAAGCGCGCTTCCTGCGCCTGCGTGCCGAGTGCCGAAGATTGGTCAAAGAGTTGGCCGAACGAAAACGCATCGAAGGAGAAAGGAGTGATGTTAGAGTCAAATTGCGGATATTTGAACAAAGTGATCACGCGGACATACTTAAGGCTTTTCAACAATCACAGCGTCAGCAGACCTTGGTGGATCGGCATTTGAGCGCACTCCGGGATCAGGTAGAAGATTGGCGAGCGACTTTGGAAAAAGAGATTGGAATAAATTTTGCCTTTGACCCACAAAGTCGATTTGACGAAAATAATGCAGATCACAAATCCTTGCTCGGCATTTTTGATGATTTGGCGAAGGGTCTATCCATAAATCAGCAAGAATTGCACTCGACGGTGAGCGCCATGCATGAGCGTTTGCGGAAGGCACAAGCCGCCGTGGATGCGAGTGCATGGCAGGCGGCAGCACATGCACAGCGAGAAGCCTACGAAAGACTTAAGAAAGATCTGGAAAAAGGTGGTATAACTGATCCCAGTGAGTACGGCCATTTAGTGCAGCAGCAACAGCTGCATGAGAACCGGCTCAAAGAACTGAATGCCAAGCAGAAGCGGCGAGTTGAGTTGCAGCAAGAGTGTAAAGAGACTTATCAAAAGCTTAAGTCGCTGCGATTGAAACTGACTGATCGACGTCGCGAATTTGTCACTCAGGTACTGGATCAGAACCAACATGTGAAAATTGAACTAGTTTCGTTTGGAGACCGATGGCGGGCCGAGAAAGATTTTCGGGATCTGATTGGCAAAGATAGGCCGATCTATTCGGAAGATATTTTTGATGAAGAAGGTGACAGAGGCTTTATCCGAGATTTGTACGTAAACCAGGATGGCTCTGATGATCCAGCAGGGATATCCGACCGCATTGATGCATTGAAGGAAAAACTCGATAACCCCGGAGACGAATTGTTGCTGTATACGAAGGTTCGTAAGCGGTTTCTTCAACATATGGAGAATCTCAGACAGCAAAACCCCGAAGTAATGGACCGGCTGTGGTGCTGGTTCCCCGAGGACGAGGTCAGAGTAAGCTATCGTATTTCTAAAGGACGCTTTAGTCCCATCGACCATGCTTCCGCAGGACAAAAAACCTCTGCGATACTCAGCTTCCTTTTGGCTTACGGTGAAGAGCCGTTGATTTTGGATCAGCCGGAGGATGATTTAGATAACGCTCTGATTTACGAACTAATCGTAAAGCAACTCCGCGAAAACAAAGCTAGAAGGCAGATTATTGTAGTTACCCACAATCCAAATATAGTAGTGCATGGCGATGCCGAATGGGTGCTTCCGTTAAAGATTCACAAAGGAAGCATTACCGAGGATCGAGCCGGGGGGTTGCAGGAGATTCCTGTTAGAAAGGCAATTTGTGAAATCATGGAGGGGGGTGTCGAGGCTTTCGAGCAACGCTATCGAAAGATTCACGACGAGGTGTTGCGGCGATGAACATGGATCCTGAGAAACTCATAAATCGCATTTCTTTGGGCGAGGACTCCCAATTAGAACTAAAGGCGGTGTATTTCAGGGGCTCAACACGTGTTGCTGGCCCACATCATGATGGGTTCTCTGACGAACTGGCCGCTTTCGCCAACTCTATGGGTGGTCTCCTCATTCTGGGAGTGGACGACAAAACCCGTCAGGTAGAGGGAATTCCCAAAGAGCGCCTCGATATCGTTGAACAGTGGTTGGTCAATCTTGCCGAAACTAGAATCGAGCCGCCATTGGTATTCCGCAGTGCCCATCTGGAGCTACCGGATACGGCGGGAGATTGGCAGGCGGTTATTGTCGTGGAAGTGCCGCGCAGCCTATGGGTTCATCGCAGCGCCGGAGGCTACTTCCATCGTGTTGGCAACACCAAGCGGCAGCTATCCACCGATTATTTGGCGCGGTTGATTCAACAACGCAGCCAAGCGCGGATAATTCGCTTCGATGAACAATTGGTGCCCGAAGCGAGTTTCAGGGATTTGGACGGACACCTCGTGCGAAGATTTACCCAAACGCCTTTTGAAGAACAAGATTCTGGCGCGCTGAACCCTCAAGACGCGTTGAGAAGGCTGCATCTGCTGACCCGCGATGTGGACGGAGAGGAAAAGCCCTCAGTGAGTGGGGTTTTGCTGTGTAGCCGACGCCCTGAAAAATGGCTCCCCAACGCATACATTCAAGCCGTGGCCTATCGCGGAAAGATTCAGGACTCAGCGTATCAGATTGACGCGCGCGACATCTGCGGTCCGCTGGATCAGCAGATTCGCGATGGTGTAGCCTTCGTCATTAAGAATCAGCGTATAGCCGCGGTTAAAAAACCTGAACGCGAGGATACTCCACAATTCAGTAAGCGAGCGGTATTCGAGGCCATTGTCAATGCTGTGGCACATCGGGACTATGCAATCCATGCTGCGTGCATCCGTCTTTTCCTGTTCGAGGATCGGTTGGAGATCCGATCACCAGGCAGCATCCCAAATTCCATGACCTTGGATAGCATGACCGAGTTGTCCTTTCCTCGCAATGATTTGATCGCCAACTTGCTGGGAAGATTCTATCCGATAGATGACGAAAGCCTTAAACGCACAACTTTCATGGATAAACGTGGCGAAGGCGTCAGAGTCATACTATCTGAAAGCTTTTCCCTATCCGGCAAGAAACCAGTCTACAACTTAATTGAAGACCTTGAACTTAAGTTGACTTTGTTCGCGGCAAATGACGGATCGGTCCCAGATACGAATTAGGACGAGGCTGCACACCAGAAAAGAAGCTTATGAGGGGGTATGAAAATGCGGGATGATTATGATTTTTCGGGTTCCTCCCGGAACCCGTATGCGAAGCGGATCGGGGGCAACCACCCCGCCCCTTCGGGGCTGCTCCTTAAAAGGAGGGGAGCTGGGCAATCCGCACCGGCGGAGTCAACTCTCCCCCTGTCAAGGGGGAGTGGCGCGAAGCGGCGAGGGGGTTCCGGTCGAGGCTGCGATCTCGACCCTTGAGCAGCCCTAATCCGGGTCCAGCAGGAAAAGGGCGAATCTCTCCTGCTCGTCCGCGGGCAGCGCGGGCGCTCGGCTGAATGCCTTTTGCAGCAGATCGTTCATTCGCCCGCTCCTGAAGCCGAGGCCTACAACTCCTCCGGGGGCCAAGTTGGGGCGCGGTCGCGGACTGTGACCGGGCGCATGCCCTGGTAGAGGAACTTCTGCACGCGCTTGCCCTCGTAGGTTTCGGTGGTGTAGATGTTGCCTTGGGAGTCGGTGGCGATGCTGTGGGGGGCGAAGAACAGGCCGGGCTGGCGGCCGCCGTCGCCGAAGGTGTATAGCACTTCCATCGATTCGCGGTCGATCACGTAGATCTTGAAGTTCTGGCCGTCGGCCAAGTAAATGAATTCCTGCGCCTCATCGGGCGAGAAGGCGATGTCCCAGGTCGAGCCCTGGGCCAGCGTGGCCGGGGAGATGATGACTTCCCGCACGTAGCTGCCGTCGGTGCGGAACACCTGGATGCGGTCGGCGCCGCGGTCGCAAACGTAGACCAGCCCGTCGTTGGAGGGTTCGGCGCAGTGGACCGGGCCGCGGAACTGGTCTGGGCCGGGGACGCCGGGGGTGTAGGTCACGTCGGTGCCGTCCTCGGGCCGGTTGCCGTAGGCGCCCCAGTAGCGCAGGAACTCGCCGGTGGCGACATCGACCACGGCGACCCGCTTGTGGGTGTAGCCATCGGCGAAATAGGCTTCGCCGGCCGCCTCGTCGATGGCGATTTCGGCGATGCGGCCGAAGTGGGTCTCGCTGTTGCTGTCCACATCCTGACCGGGAATGCCAATCTGGCGGACGAACTCGCCATCCCGGGTGAAGACCAGGGCGTGGGAGTCGCCGCCGCCGTTGCCGCCAATCCAGACATTGCCGTCTGGGGCGATTTCGATGCCGTGGTTTGATTCGGGCCACTGGTACGGGGCGCCTTCCACCGGTCCGCCCCAGGCGTTGATCAGGTTGCCGTCGAGGTCGAATTCGAGAATCGGCGGCGCCGGGGTGCAGCATTCCGACACGCCGGCGTAGAGGCCGATCTCCTGCACCCGCATGAACTGGGATTCGCTGTTGCGGTGGACGATGAAAATATGGTCCCGGTCATCCACATCGACGCCGATGGTGTTGCCCTGCACCCAGTGGTTGGGCAGCGGCTTCGGCCACAGCGGATCGACGAGGAAGTGCGGCGCCATCACATCGTCGCTCGCGGCGACGGTGGGCGTGCGCATCTGGCTGTGGCCGACCGCGAGCGCAACGAGCGCGGCGGCCATGGCCACACCGCCCAGCAGTTTGATCTTGTTCATTCCCGATCTCCTCATGTAGGGGTGGGCCTGTCCCCGCCCCGGACAGGCAATAGCCCGATGCTATGCGAGCCTGGGCCGTATGGCAACCCGTATTTTCCGCCTAACCGCGCGGAGCGGGACCGCGGAATCTCCATCGGGATTCTGCTGGCTTGCACATGCCGTCCCTGGCGCGACGCCTCCGGCTTTGACTGGCCAGTCCCGACATCCATGCCGAGCCGTTCGGCACTTGAAAAGCATTGCTTTTCATCGGCTACGCCGACCGGGTCTCACCCGGCAACTCGGCGAAACCGCGCACCAGATTGAACCGGCGGAACAATTCATAGGTCAGCCAGAAGCCGCCGACGACCACGATCAGCAACATGCCCCAGCGCATCAGCGCGGCGAAGAACAGGCTGTCCAATATGGGCCATTGCAAGGTGAACAATTGCAACTGCGCGCCGCGGTCGAGCATCCAGTGCCAGGCGCTGTGGGCCAGCAGCGCCGACAGCAGAATGTGGCCGACCTGTTCCGCCAGCAGATGGCGGAAAAGCAGATTGAGCAGGGGAATCACCACAATCAGCACGAGCAACTGGCCCAGCTCCACGCCGACATTGAAGGCGAGCAGCGAGGAGATGAGGTGGCCGCCGGCGAATTGCAGCGTCTCGCTGAAGAGAAAGGAAAAGCCGAATCCATGCACGAGGCCGAAGCCAAAGGCGACCATCCAGCGGCGCTCGGCCCAGCGCCCCTCGGCCCAGCGCCTCTCGGACAAGCGCAGCCGGGACCACGCACCGACGATGTTCTCGAAGGCCATGTACACAATCGACAGCGCGATCAGCGTTTCGATCAGTGGCGGAAACCAGAGCGCCCGCGGCGCGACGCCCATGGCGGAGGCGATCAGGGTGATGGAATGGGCGATGGTGAACGAGGTCACCACCGGAATCAGATGGCGCAGGCTGCGCAGTGGAATCACCAGGCAGAACAGGAACAGGAGATGGTCCACCCCTTTGAGGATGTGTTCAAAGCCCATGATGATGAAGCGCAGCGCCGCCTGGTGCCAGCGCGGGTCGAGTTCAACCAGCCCCGGATTGCCGAGGTAGTTGAAAGCCCGCTCGCCGCCGCCGGGCGGGAGGAAGCGCAGCACCGTGGTGGTCTCGTCCGACAGCGTGCCGAGTTGCGGGTCCACCGAGAAATCGGAATCCGCCGATTCGATCGGATAACCCACCAGCACATCGAGCACGCCTTGGCGCCAGAACAGGTTGACTTCGTCGCCAAGCGGCGGCGAGTGGATGTTCTCCAGCGCGGTGTCGAAATCGGTGAAGGCCCGGCTTGACGGCAGCGACACCCGCACCGCCCGGAGAACCTTCTCTTCGAGTTCCACCCCGTTTTCATAAAAACGCAGCGATTCGGTTATGTAGACCCGGGCCGCGTCGCGCAGGGCGAAGTCGGCTTCGCTGATTCGCAGATAGCCCGGGCCGCGCAGGGGAAAGCTGATCTCGCCGAAGGCTTCCATCGGAATCCGCAGCAGGGCGGTCAATTCCCCGCCTTCCGGTTTGACGAAGGCGTGGACGGTGACCCGGCTCGGGATCTCATGGGCGGACGCGGCCCAGGGCAGCGCCAGCAACCCGGCGAACACCGCGGCCGCCGCCAAAGAAGTCCCCCAACCAGCGCGTCTCATCGAGTCCAGCCTCCGCGCCACCGGCACAGTTGATTCGCGAGCGGGGCAGTATAATGCGCTCCCGCCAAGCAGTATACCAACCGCCCGCTTTCAATCCCCCAATAGAATCCACCCTCTCTGGGCCTGCACCACGCAAGTCGCCGTCTGGCGGGCCGCCCGCGGCGGGCGTGCGAGGCACGAAGCCGAGCCCGAAGCCCACATGTATGGTCCGCCCCGCGTTTGCAAGGGTGAAGTTCCGGGAGGGACAAGACAAGAATCGGTTGCGGACATGTATCCGGCCTCTGTGTCGGAGCGCTTCGCTCCGGGGCCCTGAGGGGTTCCGCACATGCACGCCTTATCATGGATCCGGTCTCTAAGACCACTGTAGGTCACAGGCTCTTTGCATGTCGGTCCGACCAGTCTTGCCATCACTTTCACTTCACTCTCCGCAACCGTGGGCGAATCGCGCCGCCCGCCTGGAAGCCGTTCCCGCCCTGTTCAACCAGGGCAATGACGCCGCGCGCCCGCGCCGCCCGTCAGGCGGCCCGGCCCGCGTGTTCGAAGTCGAAGTTCGACTCCCTCGCCAGCATCGCCCAGGCCGCGCGCGCGTTCTTGTTCGCCAAGGCCACCGCCGCGATGTTCCGGCCGCGGCGCGCCTCGACCGACTTGGCCCAACCGCTGCGCCGGTCCTCGCGCCGCCCCGCCCAGCGCAGCGCCGCCCGGGCCCCGTGGATCAGCAGGCAGCGCACATAGCGGTCGCCGCGCTTGCTGATGCCGAGCAGCCGCGTCCGCCCGCCCGTCGAGTGCTGCCGCGGCACCAGGCCCAGCCAGGCCGCGAGCTCGCGGCCGTTGCGGAACGCCGAGGCGTCCCCCACCGCCGCCACCAGCGCCGTGGCCGTCAAGGGGCCAACGCCGGGAATGCCCAGCAGCCGCCGGCACGCCGGGTCCGCGTCGGCGACCGCCTTGATCTCCCCGTCGAAACGCCCGACGCGCTCGTGCTGGTGGCGCAGCTCATCCCCCAGCGCGCGCATCAGCATCCGACCCTGGGGCGGCAACTCGTTCTCCGCGTCCTCCAGCACCTCCGGCAACCGCCGCAGCAACATCCCGACGCCCTTTTGGGACTCGATCCCATACTCCAGCAGGAGGCCATGCAACTGGTTCGCCTGCGCCGTGCGGGCCCGCACCGCCAGTTCGCGCGCCCGGTGCAACTGCTGCACATGCTGCCGCTCCACCGACTTCAGCCCAACCTCCCGCATCCCCGGCCGGCTCGAGGCCTCGGCGATCCCGTCCGCGTCGTTCGCGTCGTTCTTGTTCCGATGCATGTACGGCGCCACCTTGTGCGGGCTCATCAGCATCGCCCGGTGGCCCAGGCTCCGCGCCAGCCGGCCCCAGTGGTGCGCGCTGCCGCAGGCCTCCATCGCCACCACGCGGCCCGGCGGCAGCAGCGCCAGGTACGATTGCAGTTGCGCGCGCCGCAGTTGTTTGCGCTCCACCACCGCGCCGCCCCCGTCCACCGCGGTCAGATGGAAAACCTTTTTGGCCAAATCAATGCCCACCCGTGTAATATCGTTCATGGTCCGCTCCGTTGTTGTGAAACCAACTGTCATTTTGGCCTTCGAGGCCGCGGAAATGAAGCGGGGCGGACCATCCCATCAGGGATGTGTTTACGGCGTCCGCCGCGCGCGGCCCGCCAGATGGCGACGACTCGAAGCCACCCAACTGGCTGCTGACAATCGCCGCACAAGTTCCTATTGATTGTGCGGGCTTGGGGCATGTTGCTATGATGCTGCGGCCAATGGTGTCTGGGGAGGGCGCCTCATGTCTTCGGTTTTTATCGTGCTGTTCGGGCTGGCCGGTTTCGCCTTCGGCTGGTTCGTCTATTCCCGCTTTATCGCCGAGAAGATCTACCGGCTTGATCCAGACTATGTGACCCCCGCCAACCGATTGAACGACGCCGTCGATTACGTGCCCACCAACAAGTACGTGCTGTGGGGTTCCCACTTCACCGCCGTGGCCGGGGCCGCGCCCATCGTCGGGCCCGCCATCGCGGTCTACTGGGGTTGGCTGCCGGCGCTGCTGTGGGTGACGCTGGGTTCGATCTTCTTCGCCGGCGTCCACGACATGGGCGCGCTCTGGGCCAGCGCCCGCCACAACGCGCGCTCGATGGGCGCGCTTTCGGAGGATGTCGTCGGCGCCCGCACCCGCTCCCTGTTCATGGTGGTGATCTTCCTCCTGCTGCTGATGGTCATCGCCGTGTTCGGCACCATCATCGCCGGCCAGATGGTGGCCATCGAAACATCGATCATCCCGGCTTGGGCCGCGATACCCGTCGCCGTCGCCGTCGGCCTGCTGATCCGCCGCAGGATCAATCTGATCGCGATTTCCATCATCGGCGTGAGCATTCTGTATTTCACCATCTATCTCGGCACGCGCTTGCCGGTGGAAACCGCGGCAAGCTGGGACGGCGTCCTGCTCGGCCCCAACGGCAACTGGATCATCATTCTTTTCATCTACGCCGGCATCGCCTCGATGCTGCCGGTCTGGCTGCTGTTGCAACCCAGGGATTACATCAACGGCGCCCAGCTCGTGCTCGGCCTGCTGCTGCTCTACAGCGCGGTCTTCATCACCCTGCCCGACGTGACCGCGCCGATGATCAATGAAAACCTCGCGGAGGGAACGCCCCCGCTGTTTCCGATCCTGTTCGTGACCATCGCCTGCGGCGCCCTGTCGGGATTCCACGGCATCGTCGCCTCGGGCACGAGTTCGAAGCAGTTGAACAACGAAAAGGACGCGCGTTTCGTCGGCTATCTCGGGGCGCTTGGCGAAGGTTCGTTGGCGCTGATCACCATCGCCGCGGCGACCGGCTCGCTGTACGCCGTGTCGAGCGCCGAATGGAGCGGCCTCTACGCCAATTTCGGCGACGGCGCGGCGGGGGCGTTCATCGCCGGCGGCGCGGCCCTGATCACCGAGGGCTGGGGCATTCCCTTCACCTTTTCCGAAACTCTGCTCGCGGTGATGGTCGTGCTGTTCGCCGGCACCACGATGGATTCCGGCCTGCGCTTGCAGCGCTACATCATCCAGGAGTGGGGCAACATCTATTCAATCGGTTTTCTCAAGAACAACTACGTCTCCACGCTGGTTGCCGTCGGCTCCTGCCTGATCCTGGCTTTCGGCGCCACCAACGGCCAGTATCCCGGCGACGGCGGCATGCTGATCTGGCCGATCTTCGGCGCCTCCAACCAGATCCTCGCCAGCCTCACCCTGCTCGTGCTTTCGGTGTACCTGATGCGGCTGAAGCGGCCGTCGATCTTCACCCTGGCGCCGATGGTGTTCATGGTGTTCATGGCGTTCTGGGCCAGCCTGTGGTACCTGTTCGACTACTACCGCTCGGGCAACTGGCTGTTGCTGCTGCTCAGCCTGGCGGTGATGTCGGCGAGCATCATCGTCATGCTCGAAGCGGTGTCGGTCATTCAGCGAATCCGCCGCGGCCGGGAATCCGCGGCGGACCAGGCGGTTGAATCCGCCGAGTGAGCGGAACCAGCCCGCAATCGTTGCTGAGCGGCCTGCCGCCGGAGCTGCGGCGGGCGCTCGGCGAAATCCACCACTTCGAAGAGATCGGCTCAACCAATGACGAAGCCCTGCGGCTCCTGCGGGAATGCGGAACCGGCGACCGCCTGCTCGTGGCCGGCGCCCAGACCGCCGGCCGCGGCCGCCGCGGCCATCAATGGCTCAGCCCGCAAGGCGCGGGCCTGTATTTTTCGCTGGTGCGGGAGGCGCCGCTGCCACTCGGGCGGATTCAGGCGCTTGGCCTCGTGGTGGCGCTCGCGGTGCGCGCCGGGCTCGGCGATTGCGGGGTCCGCGGCTTGAGCGTCAAATGGCCCAACGATCTGCTGAGTGGCAAGCGCAAGCTTGGCGGCATTCTCGTTGAGAACCACGGCGCCAAAGAAGAGTCGCGCCATGTCGTCGTCGGCGTGGGCCTGAACCTGCGCTTTCCCCCGGAGCTTATGCGCGGCATCGACCAGCCCGCCATCGACATCGCCTCGATCTGCGGCGGCCGCGTCGATTGGCCCGCCCTGCTGCCCGCGCTGCTCACGCGCCTGCTCGACTATATCGCCGTTTTCGCCAGCGACGGTTTCGCCGGTTTCCAGCAGGAATGGAACCGGCACGACCGCTATTTCGGCGAGGATGTGGTGGCGCGGGCGGGCACGGCGGAACACATCGGCCGCGGCGCCGGGGTTGACGCCGGCGGCGCCTTGCTGCTGCGCACGGCGGATGGTGTGCAACGCCTCGTTTCCGGGACGATCTTCCCCCGCCGCGGCGCCGGGCCAAAGCCATGATCCTGGAAATCGACGCCGGCAACAGCAGCCTGAAGTGGCGCTGGCGCGCCAGCCCCGCGGCCGATACCGGCCCCGCCGCCAGTGCCGGCGATCTCGCCGAACTCGAAGCCGCGCTCGGCGGCGCCTCCTCCCCCCGTCCGCAAGAAGTCTTGATCTGCAATGTGCGCGGCGCGGACTTCGAGGCGGAAATTTCCCGCTGGCTCAAGGACAAATGGAATCTGCCGCCGCGCTTCGCCCGGGTGGTCCGCGAATCCGGCGGCCTGCGCATCCAGTATCCAAACCCCGCCGATCTTGGCGCCGACCGTTGGCTCGCCATGCTCGCGGGCTTCCGCCTCGCCGGTGGCGCCTGCCTCGTCGTCGACAGCGGCACGGCCTTGACCATCGACTTGATCGACCCGGATGGATTGCACCTTGGCGGGTATATCATGCCGGGATTGAGAAGCCTGTGGGCGGAACTGCTGCGCGGCACCGCCATCCGCCTGCCGCCGGCCCCGGAAAATCCGGCCACCGCCCCCGGCAACGACACCGCTTCCGCGGTGCGCAATGGCGCCTTGTTCATGCTCTGCGCCGCGGTGCGCGCCGCCCTGGCGGATTGGCAACAAGCGAGGGCGGAACCCCCCCCGCTGATCCTGACCGGCGGCGACGCGCCCCTGCTGCGGCGCGAACTGAAGGACGCAAATCCGCTGCATGAGCCGGAGCTCGTGCTCGACGGCTTGGCTCTTATGAAAAATTCCATCCGCTGATGATGCGTTACTTCGTCCTGCTGCTGCTCGCGCTCAACATCGGCTATTTCGGCTGGAGCCTGCTGCGCCCGCCCGGGCCGCCAGCGGGCGCCACCCCCGCGCCATTGCGCAACGAGGGCCTGCGGTTGATCAGCGAGGCCCCGCCCGCCGATGGCGGAATCGCCGGGCGGGTTTGCCTCTTCGTATCGGGTTTCGACGATATTTTCGCGGCGAGCGAATTCGCTGGCGCGGTGGCCGGCGGTGATCTTGAAGCCAGCGTTTACACCACCGAGCCGGGCGACCGCGCCGGGGTGCGTGTCGAGCGCATCCCCCCGGAACCGGGCGCGTTCCCGCAATGGCCCGATTTCGCCCGCCAAAGTCCCGAATTGACCGTTGTGGAAAATCCCTGCGAAGGGTTTGCACCCGCGGAAGATTTGCACTAGAATGCCGCCCCCTGTGAGAGCCGACTGCGCAAGGAGCTTGGTTGGATCTCTTTCCGGGAGGGGTTCCCGAGTGGCCAAAGGGATCAGACTGTAAATCTGACGCGCAAGCTTCGGTGGTTCAAATCCACCCCCCTCCACCAACTGGAAACTCGTGTGGGGCGGTGTTTGCCACCAGGCGGGCAAGGTGGGCGGGACCAGAAAGCGGGTTCAGAAGAAAGCGGGTCCATAGCGGGTCCATAGCGGGTATAGTTCAGAGGTAGAACCCCAGCCTTCCAAGCTGGTTGCGCGGGTTCGATTCCCGCTACCCGCTCCAAATCCGCATCCGGGCGCCCGCGCAATGCGCAATGAAAGGCTCGCATAGCTCAGGAGGTAGAGCACTTCATTGGTAATGAAGAGGTCTCCGGTTCAACTCCGGATGTGAGCACCACTATACCGACTTATTCAATCGATCCGGCATGGCGGCATCCCCGCCGCGCCGGATTTCCGGCAACGCAAGGCATAAGGGCAGGCGAAAATGGCGAAGGAAAAATTCGAGAGAACGAAGGTTCACGTGAACGTTGGCACGATTGGCCACGTGGACCACGGCAAGACGACGCTGACGGCGGCGCTGACGAAGATTTGCGCGCAGCGCCACGGCGGTTCGGCGAAGGCGTTCGACGAGATCGACAACGCCCCGGAGGAGCGCGAGCGGGGCATCACGATCGCGACCTCCCACGTGGAGTACGACAGCCCGGAGCGCCATTACGCCCACGTGGACTGTCCGGGCCACGCGGACTATGTGAAGAACATGATCACCGGGGCGGCGCAGATGGACGGGGCGATCCTGGTGGTGTCGGCGGCGGACGGCCCGATGCCGCAGACCCGGGAGCACATCCTGCTGGCCCGGCAGGTGGGGGTGCCGTACATCGTGGTGTACATGAACAAGGCCGACATGGTGGACGACGAGGAGCTGCTCGAGCTGGTGGAGATGGAGGTCCGCGAGCTGCTGGACACCTTCGAGTTCCCCGGCGACGACACGCCGATCATCACCGGCTCGGCGCTGAAGGCGCTGGAGGGGGACGAGTCCGGGCAGGGCGTCGGCTCGGTGGAGAAGCTGGTGGCGGCGCTGGACAGCTACATCCCGGTTCCCGAGCGGGAGGTCGACAAGCCGTACCTGATGCCGATCGAGGACGTGTTTTCGATTTCGGGCCGGGGCACGGTGGTGACTGGCCGGGTCGAGCGCGGGGTGGTGAAGGTTGGCGAAGAGGTCGAGATCGTCGGCATCAAGGAGACGGCGAAGACCACGTGCACGGGCGTGGAGATGTTCCGCAAGCTGCTCGACGAGGGCCGCGCCGGCGAGAATGTCGGCGTGCTGCTGCGGGGCACCAAGCGCGAGGAGGTTGAGCGCGGCCAGGTGCTGGCGGAGCCGGGTTCGATCACGCCGCACACCAAGTTCGAGGCGGAGGTTTACATTCTGACGAAGGAGGAGGGCGGCCGTCACACGCCGTTCTTCAAGGGCTACCGCCCGCAGTTCTATTTCCGCACGACGGATGTGACGGGCAACGTGGAGTTGCCGGCGGATGTGGAGATGGTGATGCCTGGGGACAACGTGAAGATGAACGTTGAGCTGATCGCCCCGATCGCGATGGACGAGGGCCTGCGCTTCGCCATCCGCGAGGGCGGCCGCACGGTGGGCGCGGGGGTGGTGTCGAAGATCATCGAGTGAGGCGGGGCTTCGAGCGGGTCCGCGGATTGGGCGTGTCTTTGCGCTTAATCTTGCCGAAACATCCTGTTTGGGCTCGAATCGGTTCGTCGTCGCTTTGGATCCGGCCCCCGAGCGCAGCTCGGTGGCGCTCGGGACTGCGCACGAAGCTGTGCTTCGTAAACGCTTGCCCTTGCCCATCCATGGCGCGCTCCTCCTCAACGACGCGCAAAGACACGCCCAACCCGCGGACCCTTGCGGCGGGGCAGCCCCAGTAGGGCGCTTCGCTTCGTGCCCTACATGCTGACAGCGAGGCACGAAAAAGCTTTAGAGGCTAGCACGGCGTGAGTCTGCCGCACCCGTCAGGGGTGTGCGGCGGGCGTGCGAGGCAGGGTGAGGCCCGATCTGCGTAGCAGACGAAAAGCAACGCTTTTCGAGGGCCGAACGCCTTGCCACGGATGGCAAGGCCGGGGCTGGTCGAGGCCAGAGCAGTTGCGCCATGGATGGCATGCACGAACTGAAGAGGGCACGTTGCCCGATCTGCGTAGCAGACGAAAAGCAACGCTTTTCGAGGGCCGAACGCCTTGCCACGGATGGCAAGGCCGGGGCTGGTCGAGGCCAGAGCAGTTGCGCCATGGATGGCATGCACGAACTGAAGAGGGCACGTTGCCCGATCTGCGTAGCAGACGAAAAGCAACGCTTTTCGAGGGCCGAACGCCTTGCCACGGATGGCAAGGCCGGGGCTGGTCGAGGCCAGAGCAGTTGCGCCATGGATGGCATGCACGAACTGAAGAGGGCACGTTGCCCGATCTGCGTAGCAGACGAAAAGCAACGCTTTTCGAGGGCCGAACGGCTCGACACGGATGTCGAGACTGGGGCCAATTGAGGCCGGAAGGGTTTCGCCATGGAGGGCATGAACAACATTTCAGGAAACACGGGGGACGTATTCACGGCGTCCGCCGAACACCCCTGACGGGTGTGGCGGACGTGGATTTGGTGCGATCCAGTGAATTTGCGACAGAGAAAAATTACAGGAAGTAATTTTTCGGAACATTAGGCCAGTAGCTCAATTGGCAGAGCAGCGGTCTCCAAAACCGCAGGTTGGGGGTTCGATTCCCTCCTGGCCTGCCAAAAGATGACAGCCCCGCCGCGCGGGGCCGACCCGGCCGGGGCCGGCGGAATTCGAACATAGATGTCGGAACAAAGCGGTCAGGCCAGAACGGACTGGATCAAGTGGGCGCTTGTCGCCGCGCTAATCGCGGGCGGCGTGTACGCCAACAGCTATTTTTCCACCGAATCCCTGCTCCTCCGCACCATCGGGCTGCTCGCCCTCGCCGGCGTGGCGGGTTGGATCGCCGCCCAGACCGGGCGCGGCCGGGCTTTTGTGGAATTGTGCCTGGAAGCGAGAGTGGAAATCCGCAAGGTCGTATGGCCGACGCGCCAGGAGACCGTGCAGACGACGATCATCGTGCTGATCGTCATTTTCATTCTGGCGATCATCCTGTGGGTGCTGGACTGGGGCCTGAATGGAATCATCTCGGGCATCATCAGCTGAGCGGGCAAGGCAACAACGGGCAAGGCCGCAATAAGGATGGCAGCCGCCAATGAGTGAACACGATGAGTAAACGGTGGTATGTGGTGCACGCCTTTTCGGGCTATGAAAAGCGGGCCCAGGAAGCCCTGCTCGACCGGATTGCGCGCTCGCCGCACAAGGACAGCTTCGACGAAGTGCTCGTGCCCACCGAGGAAGTGCTCGAAATGCGCGCGGGCCAGAAGCGCAAGAGCGAGCGCAAGTTCTTTCCCGGCTACGTGCTCGTGCACATGGAACTGAACAGCGACACCTGGCACTTGGTGAAGGAGACGCCAAGGGTGATGGGGTTTATCGGCGGCACAGCCGAAAAACCCGCGCCGATCACCGACCGGGAGGCCGCGGCGATTTTGCGGCGCATGGAGGAGAGCGAGGAAACCCCGGCCCACAAGACGATTTACGAACCCGGCGAGATGGTGCGCATCACCGATGGCCCATTCAACGATTTCACCGGCACCGTGGAAGAAGTGAACTACGAAAAGAGCCGGCTGCGGGTTGCCGTGCTGATTTTCGGCCGCCCGACCCCGGTGGAGCTTGAATTCGGCCAGGTGGTCAAAAGTTAGGGAAGCCCTGATTCAGTCAGGGCCTCGCGAGCAAAACAAAACCACGCTTTGGTTTAGCTCAAGAGAAAATTCCATGGAGGGAATTTTTCGGAGAAACTTAGGAGGACACTCAAGCCATGGCCAAGCAAATATCGGCATACGTCAAACTGCAAGTGCCCGCGGGCAAGGCCAATCCGAGCCCGCCAGTCGGCCCCGCGCTTGGCCAGCACGGCCTCAACATCATGGAGTTCTGCCAGGCGTTCAACGCCAAAACCCAGGGCATGGAGGCCGGCCTGCCGGTTCCCGTGGTGATCACCGTCTACGCCGACCGGAGTTTCAGTTTCATCACCAAGACGCCACCCGCCGCCGTGCTGTTGCGCAAGGCCGCCGGGGTCGAAAAAGGCAGCGGCCGGCCCAACACCGAAAAAGTGGGCAAGCTCAACCGGGCGCAGCTCGAAGAGGTTGCCAACATCAAGATGCCCGATCTCAACGCTGTCGATATGGACGCGGCGGTGCGCACCCTCGCCGGCAGCGCGCGCAGCGCCGGGCTCGAAGTGGAAGGAGTGGACTGACTATGGCCAAACCCACCCGCAAACAGAAACAAATCGCCGAAAAGCTCACTCCCGGCAAAAACTACACGGTGGAGGACGCGGTCTCCCTGCTCTCCGAAGTGGCGGCGGGGGGATTCAAGGAATCCATCGACGTGGCGGTGAATCTCGGGGTGGATGTGCGCAAGTCGGACCAGGTCGTGCGCGGCTCCACCACCCTGCCCGAAGGCACCGGCAAGGAAGTTCGCGTCGCGGTGTTCGCCCAGGGCGCCAATGCCGAGAAAGCCAGCGCCGCCGGCGCCGATATTGTCGGCATGGAAGACCTCGCCGAATCGATCAAGGGCGGCAAGCTCGATTTCGATGTGGTTATCGCCGCGCCGGACGCCATGCGCGTGGTTGGCGCCCTCGGCCCGATTCTCGGCCCCCGGGGGCTGATGCCAAACCCCAAGGTTGGCACCGTCACCGCCGATGTCGAGGCCGCGGTGCGCAACGCCAAGGCCGGCCAGGTGCGCTACCGCACCGACCGCAACGGCATCGTCCACGGCGGCATCGGCCGCATCGGTTTCGATGGCGGCCTCGTGCGCAAAAACCTCGAAGCCTTGCTGGCTGACCTGAAGAAAGCCAAACCGGCCTCGGCCAAGGGCATCTACATCAAGAAGATTGTGCTGTCCTCGACGATGGGCCCGGGCCTGGTCATCGACCAGTCCTCGCTGGCCATATGAATTTGGAGCATTTGAGAGAGTCATCGATTTTTCGATGAAGCTGTCAAAGACCGCGGGTGGCGGAGAGCCTTAATTTCCCGCGCAGACGGTGAGATCCAGTTTGAGCCTCCGGTTCGAAGTTGAATCACCTGTCAAGCCAGGCGCTGTTTGCCTGAAAGAGACGCGTTTGGCGTCGCCCGGCGCAGGCGGGAGTAGAACCATGCCACTTGGACTCGAAGACAAGAAACGGATCGTGGCCGAAGTCAACGCGGCCGCGGGCGGGGCGATGTCCGCCGTGCTCGCCGATTACCGCGGCGTCACGGTGGAGGAGATGACCACCCTGCGCCGCAACGCCAGGGAGAACAAGGTGTATCTGCGCGTGGTGCGCAATTCCCTGCTCAAGCGCGCGGTGGAAAACACCGAATTCGCCTGCATCGCGGAAGCGCTCACCGGGCCGACGATTCTCGCCCTGTCGGAGGAGGATCCGGGTTCGGCGGCGCGGGTGCTGAAAGACTTCGCCGGCGAAAACGAGCAGTTCGAGATCAAGGCATTGTCGATTGGCGGCAGACTGCTGGGCCCCGGCGACATCGACACCCTCGCGAAGATGCCGACCCTCGACCAGGCCCGGGCGATGCTGCTTGGCACAATGCTCGCGCCGGTCACCAAGCTCGCCCGCGCGGCGAGGGAGGTGCCCGCGAAACTGACCCGCGCCGTTGCCGCGGTGCGCGACCAGAAGCGGGCCGCCTGAGCGCAAACAGCTTAACCGAAACGCAAACCAATGGAGAATCGGAGTAATGGCTCTGTCAACAGAAGAAGTTTTGGACGCAATCGCCGAAATGTCAGTTATGGACGTTGTCCAGCTCGTTGAGGCGATGGAAGAGAAGTTCGGCGTGTCCGCCGCGGCGGCGGTGGCAGCCGCGCCAGCGGCAGCGGCCGCGGATGCCGCGCCCGCCGAGGAGGAAAAGGACGAATTCAACGTGGTGCTCGCCGCCGTCGGTGACAAGAAGATCAATGTCATCAAGGCGGTTCGGACGATCACCGGGCTCGGACTGAAAGAGGCCAAGGAGATGGTCGACGGGGCGCCTTCCACGATCAAGGAAGCGGTGCCCAAGGCTGAAGTTGAAGCGATGCAGAAAGCACTGGAAGAAGCCGGCGCGACTGTTGAACTCAAGTAAGGCGGGCAAGATCGCGGGCGCCGGGGGAGCTGGCTCCTCCGGGGCGCCCATGCGCCCGCGTTTCGCCGACACGGCGGCAACTCTCGAAGCAGGAACACGACATGGCCTACACCTACACTGAAAAGAAGCGCATCCGCAAGACCTTCGGCAAACTGCCGAGCGCGATGGATATCCCCTATCTGCTTTCCATCCAGGTGGACTCCTACCGGCAGTTCCTGCAGGCGGGAACCCCATACGGCGAGCGCTCGAACCAAGGTCTGCACGGCGCCTTCAAGTCGGTGTTTCCGATCAACTCGTATTCCGACAAGGCCATCCTCGAATACGTCAGCTACCGCCTCGGCAAGCCCGCTTTCGATGTCAAGGAGTGCCAGATCCGCGGCGCCACCTACGCGGCCTCGCTCAAGGTGACGCTGCAACTGACGCTCTTCGACAAGGAATCCACCGAAAAAAAGGTCAAGGAAATCAAGGAGCAGGAAGTCTACATGGGGGAAATCCCGCTGATGACCGATTCGGGCACCTTCGTCATCAACGGCACCGAGCGCGTCATCGTCTCCCAGCTCCACCGCTCGCCGGGTGTGTTCTTCGACCACGACAAGGGCAAGACCCACAGCTCGGGCAAGCTGCTGTATTCCGCCCGGGTGATTCCCTACCGCGGTTCCTGGCTCGATTTCGAGTTCGACCCGAAGGATCTGGTTTTCGTGCGCATCGACCGGCGCCGCAAGCTGCCGGCGACGGTGCTGCTGCGCGCCCTCGATTTCACCCCGGAACAGATCCTCGACATGTTCTACGAGCGCAACAGTTTCCGCATCACCCCCGGCGAGCCGCCAAAGATTTCGGTCAAGCTCGTGCCGAAGCGGCTGCGCGGCGAGGTGCTGTCTTTCCCGATCAAGGGCAAGACCAAGCGCAGCAAGGACATCGTCGAGGCGGGCCGGCGCATCACCAGCCGCCACATCCGCCAGATGGAGAGGGCCGGCATCAAGGAACTCGAAGTGACCGGGGATTTCGTCGTCGGCGCCTCGCTCGCGGCGGATGTCGTCAACCCGGAAACCGGCGAGATCATCGCCGCCTGCAACGATGAAATCGGCCCGGAATTGCTCCAGCGTTTCATCGCCGAGGGCATCGGCGAATTCGAGACGATATACACCAACGATCTCGACTGCGGCCCCTTCGTCTCCGACACCCTGCGCGAGGACTTCAAGAGCGCCACCCCCGAAGCCCGGAGCCTCGACCAAGCCGCCCTCGAAGCCAAAATCCAGATCTACCGGATGATGCGCCCCGGCGAGCCGCCGACCCCGGATTCCGCGGAAAAGCTCTTCGACAGCCTGTTTTTCAACCTCGAACGCTATGACCTCTCCCATGTTGGGCGCATGAAGTTCAACCGCCGCCTCAACCGCGAGACCGCCGAAAACAAGCTGATCCTCGACCGGGACGACATCGTCGCGGTGCTTGAGGAGCTCGTGAAAATCCGCAATGGCTCCGGTTCGGTGGACGACATCGACCACCTCGGCAACCGCCGCATCCGCTCGGTGGGCGAAATGGCGGAAAACCAGTTCCGCATCGGCCTCGTGCGGGTTGAGCGGGCGGTCAAGGAACGCCTGAGCATGGCCGATTCCGAGGGCCTCATGCCCCAGGACATGATCAACGCCAAGCCCATCGGCGCCGCGGTCAAGGAATTCTTCGGCTCGAGCCAATTGTCGCAGTTCATGGACCAGAACAACCCGCTGTCCGAGGTTACCCACAAGCGCCGGGTGTCGGCGCTCGGCCCCGGCGGACTGACCCGGGAACGGGCCGGATTCGAAGTCCGCGACGTGCATCCCACCCACTATGGCCGGCTGTGCCCGATCGAAACGCCGGAAGGCCCCAACATCGGCCTGATCAACAATCTGGCGACCTACGCCCGGGCCAACCACTACGGCTTCCTCGAAAGCCCCTACCGCAAGGTCGTTAAAAAGAAGGTCACCGACGAGATCGATTTCCTCTCGGCCATCGACGAAAGCGAATTCGTCATCGCCCAGGCCAGCGCCGCCCTCAACAACCGCGGCGAGCTCGCCGACAATCTCGTCACTGTGCGCCACAAGGGCGAAACCACGCTCAAGCCCAGGGATGAGGTTCAATACATGGACGTGGCGCCGCAGCAGATGGTTTCGGTGGCCGCGTCGCTGATTCCCTTCCTCGAACACGATGACGCCAACCGGGCCCTGATGGGCTCGAACATGCAGCGCCAGGCGATTCCCACGATCAAGACCGAAAAGCCACTCGTCGGCACCGGCATGGAAGGCAATGTGGCGAGGGATTCGGGGGTTTGCCTGATCGCCGAGCGCGGCGGCGTGATCGAAAGCGTCGACGCCGGCCGCCTCATCGTGCGGGTGAACGACGACGAGACCGACGCCGGCGAGGCCGGGGTCGATATCTACCAGTTGACCAAGTACACCCGCTCCAACCAGAACACCTGCATCAGCCAGCGGCCCCTGGTCAAGCAGGGCGATGTGGTGAGCCGCGGCGACATTGTCGCCGACGGGCCCTCGGTCGATACCGGCGAACTCGCCCTCGGCCAGAATGTGCGCATCGCCTTCATGCCTTGGAACGGCTACAACTTCGAGGACTCGGTGCTGATCTCCGAGCGGGTGGTGACCGAGGACCGCTTCACCACGATCCACATCCAGGAACTCACCTGTGTCGCCCGGGACACCCGGCTCGGCTCGGAGGAGGTCACCGCCGACATTCCCAACGTCGGCGAGAACGCCCTCGCCAAGCTCGACGACTCGGGCATCGTCTATATCGGCGCCGAAGTCGACGCCGGCGACATCCTCGTGGGCAAGGTCACGCCGAAAGGCGAAACCCAGCTCACCCCGGAAGAGAAATTGCTGCGGGCGATCTTCGGCGAGAAGGCCTCCGATGTGAAGGACACCTCGCTGCGGGTGCCAACCAGCGTTCGCGGCACTGTCATCGACGTGCAGATCTTCACCCGGGACGGGCTCGAAAAAGACAAGCGGGCGCTCGAAATCGAGCAGTACCAGCTCGACCAGGCCCGCAAAGACATCGAAGACGAGCACCGCATCGTCGAGGGCGCCACCTTCGAGCGCCTCCGCCAAGCGCTCGCGGGCAAGCCGGTCAGCGGCGGGCCTGGCCTCAAGTCGGGCCAGAAGCTGAGCCAGGAATATCTCGACGGGCTGCCCCGGGAAGACTGGTTCAAGCTGCGGCTGAAAAACGACAGCCTCAACCGCCAGCTCGAACGCGCCAGGGAGCAACTCGAAGAGCGCCGGGCCGATCTCGACGACCGCTTCGCCGACAAGAGCGAGAAGCTCACCTCCGGGGACGATCTCGCCCCGGGCATTCTCAAGATCGTCAAGGTCTACCTCGCGATCAAGCGCCGCGTCCAGCCGGGCGACAAGCTCGCCGGCCGCCACGGCAACAAGGGCGTGATCTCGGCGATCATGCCGGTGGAGGACATGCCCTACGACGAGCAGGGCGAACCGGTGGACATCGTCCTCAACCCACTCGGCGTGCCCTCGCGGATGAACGTGGGCCAGGTGCTTGAAACCCACCTCGGCCGCGCCTCCCGGGGTCTCGGCCAGATGATCGGCAAGCTGCTGAGGGAAAAGCGCAAGGCGCCGGCGATCCGCAAGCTGCTCAATGAAATCTACAATTCGGTGGGCGACCGCAAGGAAGACATCAAGAGCCTGAGCGACGCCGAAGTGCTCGAACTCGCCGAAAACCTCAAGGACGGCGTGCCCATGGCGACGCCGGTGTTCGACGGCACCGCGGAAGCCGAAATCAAACAGATGCTGAAAATGGCCGGCAAGGACGAAAGCGGCCAGGTGGTGCTCTACGACGGCCGCACCGGCGACGCCTTCGACACCCCGGTCACCGTCGGCATCATGTACATGCTCAAGCTGAACCATCTCGTCGACGACAAGATGCACGCGCGCTCGACCGGCTCCTACAGCCTCGTCACCCAGCAGCCGCTCGGCGGCAAGGCCCAGTTCGGCGGCCAGCGCTTCGGCGAAATGGAAGTCTGGGCCCTTGAAGCCTATGGCGCCGCCTACACGCTGCAAGAGATGCTCACGGTCAAATCCGACGATGTGGCCGGACGCACCAAGATGTACAAGAACATCGTCGATGGCGACCATCGAATGGAACCGGCGATGCCGGAATCATTCAATGTGCTGTTGAAGGAAATCCGCTCGCTCGGAATCGACATGGAGCTGGAAGTCGGCAGATAAGCCCCGGAACTTCGCTCCGCGGCTTCCCTCGCGGCAATGTCGATTCCTTGGAGGAAATAGCATGAAAGACCTGTATGGCCTGCTCAAATCGCAATCGCAGTCCGAAGATTTTGATTCGATCCGCATCTCGCTGGCTTCGCCGGAGATGATCCGGTCCTGGTCCCACGGCGAGGTCAAAAAGCCCGAGACGATCAACTACCGCACCTTCAAGCCCGAGCGCGACGGCCTGTTCTGCGCCAAGATTTTCGGGCCGGTGAAGGATTACGAATGCCTGTGCGGCAAGTACAAGCGGCTCAAGCACCGCGGCGCGATCTGCGAGAAGTGCGGTGTCGAGGTCGCCCTGTCCAAGGTGCGCCGGGAACGCATGGGGCATGTCGAACTCGCCAGCCCGGTGGCGCACATCTGGTTCCTCAAGTCCCTGCCCTCGCGGATCGGCCTGCTGCTCGACATGACCCTGCGCGACATCGAGCGGATTCTGTATTTCGAGTCTTTCGTCGTCACCGAGTCGCTCATCGTCGAGGACGAGGCCCCCGCCGACGGCTCCCTTGTCAAACCGCCCCAGCGGGGCCAGTTGCTCAACGACGAGCAGTACTACTCGGCCATGGAGCAATGGGGGGACCGCTTCGAGGCCAAGATGGGCGCCGAGGCGGTGCAGGAATTGATGAAGGACCTCGATGTCGAAGCCGAAGTCCTGCGCCTGCGCGAGGAAATCCCGGCCACCAAATCCGAAACCCGCCTGAAGAAGCTGTCCAAGCGGCTCAAGCTGCTCGAGGCTTTCCTCGAATCGGGCAACAAGCCCGAGTGGATGATCATGACCGTGCTGCCGGTGCTGCCGCCGGATCTGCGCCCCCTCGTGCCGCTCGACGGCGGCCGCTTCGCCACCTCCGACCTCAACGACCTTTACCGCCGGGTCATCAACCGCAACAACCGGCTCAAGCGCCTGCTCGACCTGAACGCCCCCGACATCATCATCCGCAACGAGAAGCGCATGCTGCAGGAAGCCGTCGACGCCCTGCTCGACAACGGCCGCCGCGGCCGGGCGATCACCGGCTCGAACAAGCGCCCGCTGAAATCCCTCGCCGACATGATCAAGGGCAAACAGGGCCGCTTCCGCCAGAATCTGCTCGGCAAGCGCGTCGATTATTCGGGCCGCTCGGTGATCGTGGTGGGTCCGGCGCTGAAACTGCACCAGTGCGGCCTGCCCAAGAAGATGGCGCTCGAATTGTTCAAGCCCTTCATCTTCGGCAAGCTCGAAGCCCGGGGCTTGGCGACAACGATCAAGGCCGCCAAGAGGATGGTCGAGCGCGAGACCGCCGAAGTCTGGGACATCCTCGCCGAAGTGATCCGCGAACATCCGGTGCTGCTCAACCGCGCGCCGACGCTGCACCGCCTTGGCATCCAGGCTTTCGAGCCGGTGCTGATCGAAGGCAAGGCGATCCAGTTGCACCCGCTCGTTTGCGCCGCCTACAACGCCGACTTCGACGGCGACCAGATGGCGGTGCACGTGCCGCTGACACTCGAGGCCCAGCTTGAGGCCCGCAGCCTGATGATGTCCACCAACAACATCCTCGCCCCGGCCAATGGCGAGCCGATCATCGTCCCCTCCCAGGACGTGGTGCTGGGCTTGTATTACATGACCCGCGAGCGCATCAACGCCAAGGGCGAGGGCATGGTTTTCGCCGACTCCCGCGAAGTCCAGCGCGCCTACGAGACCGGCAGCGTCGATCTCCACGCCCGCATCAAGGCGCGCATCACCAGTTCCAACCGCAACGACAACGACGAGTTGGAAACCATCACCGGCATCTACGGCACCACCGTCGGCCGGGTGCTGCTGTTCAACATCGTGCCCAAGGGCCTGCCCTTCGATCTCGTCAACCAGAATATGGCGAAGAAGCAGATTTCTCGCATCATCAATGTCTGCTACCGCAATGTGGGCCTGAAGGAGACCGTCATCTTCGCCGACCAGCTCATGTACACCGGCTACAAGTACTCCACGGTGTCCGGCTCGTCGATCGGCGTCAATGATTTCGAGATTCCCGCGGGGAAAGCCCAGATCATCAGCGACGCCAACGCCGAAGTCGAGGAGATCGAGAACCAGTTCGCCTCCGGGCTGGTAACCCAGGGCGAGAAGTACAACAAGGTCGTTGACATCTGGTCCCGGGCCAATGAACGCGTCGCCAGATCGATGATGAAAGGACTGTCGAAGGAAACCGTCATCAACCGCGAAGGCGAGGAGGAGGAGCAGGATTCCTTCAATTCGGTCTATGTCTACGCCGATTCCGGGGCCAGGGGCTCGCCGGCGCAGATCCGCCAGCTTGCCGGCATGCGCGGCCTGATGGCGCGCCCCGACGGTTCGATCATCGAAACCCCGATCACCGCGAATTTCCGCGAGGGGTTGAATGTGTCCCAGTACTTCACCTCCACCCACGGCGCGCGCAAGGGTCTCGCCGACACCGCGCTGAAAACGGCGAATTCGGGTTACCTGACCCGCCGCCTCGTGGACATCTCCCAGGATCTGGTCATCACCGAAGCCGACTGCGGCACCAGCAACGGCCTCACCATGGCGCCGATCATCGAAGGCGGCGACATCATCGCTCCGCTCGGCGAGCGGGTGCTCGGCCGGGTGCTCGCCAGCGACGCGGTCGATCCGGGCACCGGGGAAATCATCGCCGAGGCCGGCACCATGATCAACGAGCGCATGGTGGAGCGGCTCGAATCCGGCGGCGTGGACCAGGTCAAGGTGCGCTCGCCGATCACCTGCGAAACCCGCTTCGGCATTTGCAGCCAGTGCTACGGCCGCGATCTCGCCCGGGGGCACCTCGTCAATGTCGGCGAAGCGGTGGGCGTGATCGCCGCGCAATCCATCGGCGAGCCCGGCACCCAGTTGACCATGCGCACCTTCCACATCGGCGGCGCCGCCTCCCGCGCCACCGCCAGCGATTCGGTTCAGGTCCGCACCAAGGGTTCGGTCCATCTGAGCAACATGAAGACGGTGGAGAACACCCGGGGCGAACTCGTCGTCGTGTCGCGTTCCGGCGAACTCATCGTCAACGACACCAGCGGCCGCGAGCGCGAGCGCTACAAGCTGCCCTACGGCGCCGTCATCAGCGTCGGCCGCAACGCCGAAGTCGGGGCCGGCCAGGTGGTCGCCACCTGGGACCCCCACACCCACCCGATCATCGCCGAAGTCGCCGGCGTGGCCGCGTTCGAGCACGTGGAGGAAGGCATCACCGTGCGCGAGCAGACCGACGAGATCACCGGCCTCACCAGCATGTCGGTCATCGACCCGAACGAGCGCGCCACCTCGGCCAAGGAACTGCGGCCGGCGGTGAACGTGGTCGACTCCGAGGGCAAACCAGTCTGCCTGCCGGGCACCACGGTGCCGGCGCATTACCTGCTGCCCTCGCTGGCGATTATCGACCTGCGCGACGGCGGCGATGTGCATATTGGCGACATCATCGCCCGGATTCCGCAGGAAGGCTCGAAAACCCGCGACATCACCGGCGGCCTGCCCCGGGTGGCGGATCTGTTCGAGGCGCGCAAGCCCAAGGAGCCCGCGATTCTCGCCGAAATCTCCGGCACCATCAGCTTCGGCAAGGAAACCAAGGGCAAGCGGCGCCTCGTCATCACCCCGCTCGACAACCCCGATGGCGAGCGTGGCGAAACCTACGAGGCGCTGATTCCGAAATGGCGCACGATGACGGTTTTCGAAGGCGAGCAGATCGAAAGGGGCGAGGTGGTCTCCGAAGGCCCGCCGGCGCCACACGACATTCTGCGCCTGCAAGGCGTCGAAACCCTCGCCCAGTACATCGTCAACGAAGTTCAGGACGTGTACCGGCTGCAGGGCGTGCGCATCAACGACAAGCACATCGAAGTGATCGTGCGGCAAATGCTGCGCAAGGTGGAGATCACCGATCCCGGCGACTCCAACCTGATCCGGGGCGAGCAGATCGAATACACGCGGATGCTCGAAATCAACGAGGAGCTGCGCGGCCGCAACGAGGAAATCAGGGCCCGCAACGAGCGCGCCGCCGAGGAGGATCGCGAGGAAGAGCCGGAACTGCGCGAGGTGGCCTACGAGCGCGTGCTGCTCGGCATCACCAAGGCCTCGCTGGCAACCGAATCCTTCATTTCGGCGGCTTCCTTCCAGGAAACCACCCGGGTCATCACCGAGGCGGCGGTCACCGGCAAGCGCGACTTCCTGCGCGGCCTGAAGGAGAACGTCGTCGTCGGCCGGCTGATCCCCGCGGGCACCGGGCTCGCCTACCACGAGGCGCGCAAGAAGGGCTACAACGAGGAACTCGCGGAGGACTTCGACGCCAAATTCACCGAAGAACTGCAACGGGAGGAAGGCCATGCTTGACGGTGGGGGTGCCGGTCATTACACTCTCGCTTCATTTTGCCCGCCGCCAAGCGCGGCTCAAGAAAGCGACGGCCTTTGACACACGATGGCGACGATCAACCAGCTAGTCCGCAAACCCAGGGCGAGCAAGCCCGCCAAGAGCGGCGTGCCCGCGCTCCAAGGCTCGCCGCAGAAGCGCGGCGTCTGCACCCGGGTCTACACCACCACGCCGAAAAAGCCAAACTCCGCCCTGCGCAAGGTCTGCCGGGTGCGGCTCGTCAACGGCTACGAGGTGACTTCCTACATCGGCGGCGAAGGCCACAATCTGCAGGAGCACTCGGTGGTGCTGATCCGCGGCGGCAGGGTCAAGGACCTGCCCGGCGTGCGCTACCACACCGTGCGCGGCGCCCTCGACACCTCCGGCGTCGCCGACCGCAAACAAGGCCGCTCCAAATACGGCGCCAAACGCCCGAAGTAATGGCGCGCCTCTGAGGGAGCGTGGCGGAAAATGAAAGGGGCCCGTCGCAAGACGGGAAAGTATTCATTTTCCGACAGCAAGCGACCGGCGCCCGAAGTAGCGTGGCGGAAAATGAAAGGTAGCTGAAAAGGTTTCATTTTCCGGCAGCGAGCGACCGGCGCTTGGGAATTGCCGGTTCACCGGGTTCGCTTTGCGTCCGGTGACGCGAGTAAGGCCGGGTCGAATCTCAAGCAGTTGGGTTCGCATCCCGGATCAACCTGAATCAACATAGAGGTCGAACATGCCCAGGAGAAGAGTGGCGGCAAGGCGCGAAGTCTTGCCGGATCCCAAATTCGGCAGCAAAACGCTGGCGAAATTCATGAACCACGTCATGGTCGACGGCAAGAAATCCGTTGCCGAGAAGATCGTCTATGGCGCCCTCGATGTGGTCAAGGACCGCTCCGGCGGGCTGCCGCTCGAAGTCTTCGAGAAAGCGCTCGCGGCCATCGCGCCGATGGTCGAGGTCAAATCCCGCCGGGTCGGCGGCGCCACCTACCAGGTGCCGGTGGAAGTCCGCGCCGAGCGGCGCGGCGCGCTCGCCATGCGCTGGCTCGTCGAGCACTCGCGCAACCGCAACGAGAAATCCATGGCCCTGCGCCTCGCGGGGGAGATTCTCGACGCCGCCGAAGGCCGCGGCACCGCGGTTCGCAAGCGCGAAGACGTCCACCGCATGGCCGAGGCCAACCGCGCGTTCTCGCATTACCGATTCTGAATCGGCATCCAACCCAATCATTCAATCAGCTTGTCGAGGGCAGAACTGTGGCCAGGAAGCACCCTTTGAGCCGTTACCGCAATATTGGCATCGCCGCCCATGTCGATGCGGGCAAGACCACCACCACCGAGCGCGTGCTGTTTTACACCGGCGTTTCCCACAAGATCGGCGAAGTCCACGACGGCGCCGCGATCATGGACTGGATGGAGCAGGAGCAGGAGCGGGGCATCACCATCACCTCCGCCGCCACCACCTGTTTCTGGCACGGCATGGACCGCCAGTACGACGAGCACCGCATCAACATCATCGACACCCCCGGCCACGTCGATTTCACCATCGAGGTCGAGCGCTCCCTGCGCGTGCTCGACGGCGCCGTGGTCGTGCTGTGCGCGACTTCCGGCGTCCAACCCCAGACCGAAACCGTCTGGCGCCAAGCCAACCGCTACCAGGTGCCGCGCATGGTCTTCGTCAACAAGATGGACCGCGCCGGCGCCGACTTCCTGCGCGTGGTCGAGCAAATGAAGGACCGCCTCGGCGCCAACGCCGTGCCGCTGCAAATCGCCATCGGCGCCGAGGAGCATTTCACCGGCGTGGTCGATCTCGTCAAGATGAAGGCCATCGTCTGGAACACCGAGGACCAAGGCACCACCTTCCATTACGAGGACATCCCCGGCGACTTGCAGGACTTGTGCGGGCAGTGGCGCGAGCATCTCGTCGAGGCCGCCGCCGAAGCCAATGAAGAGGTCATGGAAAAGTATCTCGAGGAAGGCGAGCTCGACGAGAAGGAAATCATGGCCGCCATCCGCCAGCGCACGATCAACAATGAGATCGTGCCGGTGCTGTGCGGCTCGGCCTTTAAGAACAAGGGCGTGCAGGCGGTGCTCGACGCGGTGATCGACTACATGCCCGCGCCGACCGAGGTCAAAGCCATCGACGGCGTCGACGAAAAAGGCGCGGCGGTCAACTGCAAGGCCGATGACGACGCCCCCTTCGCCTCGCTCGCCTTCAAGATCGCCACCGACCCCTACGTCGGCACCCTGACCTTCTTCCGGGTCTACTCCGGTTGCATCAACTCCGGCGACACCGTCTACAACCCGCTCAAACACCGCAAGGAGCGCATCGGCCGCATGGTGCAGATGCATTCCAACTCCCGCGAGGAGATCAAGGAGGTGCGCGCCGGCGACATCGCCGCCGCCGTCGGCCTGAAGGATGTGACCACCGGCGAAACGCTCTGCGACCTCCAGCGGATCGTCACCTTGGAAAAGATGGACTTCCCCGAGCCCGTAATCTCCGTCGCGGTGGAACCCAAAAGCAAGGCCGACCAGGAAAAGATGAGCATCGCCCTCGGCAAGCTCGCCCAGGAGGACCCGTCCTTCCGCGTCGCCTCCGACGAGGAATCGGGCCAAACGATCATCTCCGGCATGGGCGAGTTGCACCTCGACGTGCTTGTGGACCGGATGCGGCGCGAGTTCAGCGTCGAAGCCAACATCGGCAAGCCCCAGGTGGCCTACCGCGAAACGATCCGCCGCACGGTGGAAATCGAAGGCAAGCACATCAAGCAAACCGGCGGCCGCGGCCAGTACGGCCACGTCTGGCTGCGGCTCGAACCGCTAGACCCGGACGCCGACTACGAATTCGTCAATGAAATCGTCGGCGGCGTGGTGCCCCGGGAGTACATCCCGGCGGTGGACAAGGGCATCCGGGAACAGATGAAGAACGGCTGCCTCGCGGGCTACCCCCTGCTGGCGATGAAAGTCACCCTCTACGACGGCTCCTTCCACGATGTCGACTCCAGCGAAATGGCGTTCAAGATGGCTGGCTCGCTGGCCTTGCGGCGGGGCGCGCTCGAAGCCGACCCGGCCCTGCTCGAGCCGGTGATGGCGGTGGAAGTGGTCACCCCGGAAGACTACATGGGCGATGTCATCGGCGACCTCAACCGGCGCCGGGGCATGGTCCAGAGCATGGAGGACAGCCCCGCGGGCAAAGTGGTCACCGCCGAGGTGCCGCTGGCGGAAATGTTCGGCTACGCCACCGACCTGCGCTCGGCCTCCCAGGGCCGCGCGACATTCACCATGGAATTCCTCAAATACGCCGAAGTCCCCGGCAACATCGCCGACAGCATCATCAATGAATCAAGCTGAGGCCGCGGCGAAGGAAAAATCCGAAAGAACGAAGGTTCACGTGAACGTTGGCACGATTGGCCACGTGGACCACGGCAAGACGACGCTGACGGCGGCGCTGACGAAGATTTGCGCGCAGCGCCACGGCGGGTTCGGCGAAGGCGTTCGACGAGATCGACAACGCCCCGGAGGAGCGCGAGCGGGGCGTGGTGGGGGTTGGCGAAGAGGTCGAGACCGTTGGCATCAAGGAGACGGCGAAGACCACCTGCACGAACGTGGAGATGTTCCGCAAGCTGTTCGACGAGGGCCTGCGCTTCGCCATCCGCGAGGGCGGCCGCACGGTGGGCGCGGGGGTGGTGGTGTCGAAGATCATCGAGTGAGGCTCCGGGCGGGACGGATGCGGGCAGTCTGCCGGCGAATCGCATCGGGGAGAGCATAAGAGAAAAATTTTATTCACAGATTCTGACATTGGTGTTCACTAAAGTGTAGAATATCGTCTAAAACGATTCTCAGCGAAAATGAATTGAGCAATAATAGATTAGGCCAGTTTCTCTTGATTGGGGGCAAAAGATGAACGATGAGATAGATTGGCAAGGCGCATTGCCAGATATAGCGGTAAATGAACCCAATAATCCAGACCCGGTGGAGCCAAACGAGGAGATAGAGGGATTGGACTTGGATGATAAAGGAACTTGGGGGGAATACCCGCTCGATGAATTACTTATTCGCAATGATCATAGAACGGTTAATGATGTTCTCCGGCGCATTGAGCAAGGCCGGTATGTGATGAATCCCGATTTTCAGCGAGACTTTATTTGGTCGGAAGATAAGCAAAGCAAACTGATTGAATCGGTTGTCATGCGAATCCCTTTGCCAGTTTTCTATACTGCCGAGGATCATGAAGGTCGCATGATAGTTGTAGATGGCTTGCAGCGGCTCTCTACGTTTCGAAGATTTGTCAACAATGATTTTAAGCTTCGTTTGGAAGATCGAGAAGAACTAAATGGCAAGAAATTTTCGGAATTATCACCCAGATTCCAAAATCGAATTGAAGATTGTAATCTGATTTTTTATATTATCGATTCGAAAGCGCCCGAGAGAGCTCGTCTTGACATATTCGAGCGCGTCAACGGAGGCGTTCCTCTCACTCGTCAACAAATGCGTAATTGCTTGTTCACAGGTTCTTCCACAAACTTTCTTAAAACTGAAGCAGCTAGTGACATATTTCTAAATGCTACTGGTAGAAGTCTCAATACTAAAATCATGCGAGATCGAGAATTTGTCAATCGATTCTGCGCATTTACTGTCCTAGGGGTCAAATCCTATCGAGGGGATATGGATTTATTCTTAGCTAACTGTTTGAGTATGATGAACAAAATGACTGATTCTGATCTCAAGAATCTTTCAATTTTGCATCGTAGAGGATTAACAAATAACTTTCATGTTTTCGGCCCACATGCGTTTAGAAAAATTTCGAAATTTAAGAATAGAAGAAGTGTAATCAATGCTTCTCTTTGGGACGTGATGTCAACAGGCTTGTCACGCTACCCTGAAAACACCGTGAAATCTTTAACTTATCAAGTTCGGTCAGCAGTCGAACGATTACTTGAAGATGAGGAATTCAATACTAGTATCACATACGCAACTAATGGTACGGCTAGAGTTCAAGGTCGATTCAAACTAGCGGATGATACCCTAGAGGAGATTTTTGGTGCTAACCCAAATTGATCTCCAGAATTTCAAGTGTTTTTCGACACTCAAGTTGCCACTGAAACCGCTGACTTTGCTCGCTGGTGCTAATGCGTCAGGAAAGTCCACTGTGCTTCAAGCTCTTGTGCTATTGCATCAAACGATGAGAGAACATGAATGGTCTTCGGGTCTTGTGCTAAATGGAGGAGCAACTCGTCTCGGCTCAGCGGGAGATATCCTTGATCAGCTTGGTGGTCGTGGTACTTGCGGAATCGGACTGGAAGAGCATAGCACTACCAAGTGCAATTGGGAGTTCAGAGGTGAACGTGAAGATATGACAATGGCAATGCTCAAGATAGAAGGAGAGTCTGATGCAGTTATTTGGGGTATGGATGAACACGGTGCAAAGCTAGGACGCAAAAAAATTGATGGAGCCGTTGATTGGAATATGGGCCAAAAACAACCTCTTCGTTTTCTGATTCCACAGTTCCCCGAATCCCCATCTATAGGTGAATCTCTCACGAAGCGTTTGCGCTCACTTTCATACCTTACCGCAGAAAGATTAGGTCCTCGAGAGACATACCCACTGCAAGGTCTTGAACAATCAGAAGTAGTCGGCCCTAAAGGAGAGCATGCCGTAAGTGTTCTCTATTCAGGTCGTGACTCTCGAGTTCTTGAACAACTTGTAGTCAGCGATTTTCCTCCAACATTGCTGCGCCAAGTCGAAGCGCATATGAGTCGATTTTTTCCTTCCTTTGAATTGATATTAGAGAAAATTCCTCGATACAATGGTGTAACACTGGGTGTCAGGACATCAAGAAGTACAGACTTCCATCGGCCAACACATACTGGTTTCGGCTTAACACAGGTATTGCCGATTATAGTCGCCGCGCTGTCGTTGCCACGGAATGGTTTGCTCCTAGTGGAGAATCCGGAAGTGCATCTGCACCCCGCTGGACAGGCCGCGATGGGTAAATTCTTGGCGGAAGTCGCAGCCGCTGACGTGCAGGTTTTACTGGAGACGCATAGCGACCATGTACTGAATGGCATACGGCGCTCTCTTAAACAGGGCATCCTATCGCCTGATGCCACCGCCATACATTTCTTTCGTTCGCGGCTGGATGCGGAAACCAAAGAAATTTCACAAGTGGAAAGCCCAATGCTGGATATGGATGGCAGCCTCGATAGTTGGCCGGACGGGTTTTTCGACCAGTTCGACAAAGATATGAATTACTTCGCCGGTTGGGATTAGTTTGGATATTCTAGTCAACGACCTATCGATCCACGGTCAATTTCACGACACGCCCTCCTTTCATGCCGCCTTGGTGCGCTTGATGGAGCTGCGTCGGATGGCCCAGCGCTTCGACCGCGACATCTACTGCCACCGTGCTTTGCTGACAACCGAGCCGATGCCTGGCACTTCTATGCAACAAGCGCTGGAATACTTGACTGATCATAGCCAACGGCGGTCTATCATGGTTTGGTTGACCCGGGGCGGCCCATTTTGGGATGATGCTCGACGGCATGGTCCCAATGATTGGCTGGAATGCAGGAATGAGGGTAAATTTTTGGGAGAGATTGTTACAAATTCCGCAGTAGGTGAAGCTGCGTATCGTACGCTACACGGTGTGGAAACCGCGTTAATCTCTGCAACGCCTTCAAACTGGGAGTTTTCTCCAGTTAAAATTGCTTGGAGACATGGCATTGAGAATACTGAAACGAGAGTTTCTAAGCTCAAAAATTGGCTGCAAATATCCGAATTAGAAGTCAGCTTGCGTGCCATGGACCCACCACTACATTCATGGGATAGTCTCCGCAAGAAATCTGAAGTTCGATTCCAAAAATTGAGACTAGCCGATAACAGTTTTGACCCCCTGATCGGTGCTACGTTCGTCCGAAGCTCTGCAAATCGAGTCTTAGCACTGTTCGATATCTTAGACAAGATCGCACACGCCTTTGACGAGACCGGCAAGCGCACATCTGAAGGACATCGTCTACATAAGGACTTTTTCCAAGGAGATAGGGCATGGTTTACTGATTCATCAGATTCGGAAAAGAGCAAATTTCGTAAAGATATGACTTTTCCTCATCCGGATGATTCCGAAACCAAGTTGTTCTGTACTTGGCATGGTAAAGAGAATCATTCAAAGCTTCGGGTGCATTACTGGTGGTCCGAAGCTGCCAATGATCCGGTGTATATAGTCTATGTGGGACCGAAGATAACGAAGAAATAGGTAGGTTGGATTAAAAGATATAGGTAGATGAGCTGATCGGATGTAGGTTAAGGGGGCGCAAAAATGAGATTTATTGGAGTCGATCTAGCAGCACAGCCTAAGAACACGAGTTTATGTGTGCTTGAATGGAAGAGGAATCCTCGAGTTGTTTCAATACACAGGCCCGCTACAGACGATCAGATCATCAACGAATCACACGGCGTAGCCGCAATCGGAATTGATAGTCCATTTGGTTGGCCGATTTCATTTGCGAAATTCATCCTTAAGAAACAAGTAAGTCGCGATTTTCTACCCATTAATCCTTCCGAAGCTAACCACTTAAAGTATAGATTTACTGATGATTATGTGCGGAAACATTTTGATTCGTTGGGAAAAAACGTCAAGCCTTTGAGTGTATCTACTGACAAGTTGGGTGTTGTTGCTTTGAGATGCGTTCGGCTATGTCAGTGCCTCGCTGCGAAATATGGGGATGAGTTTAAGATTTTCGAGATATATCCGGCGGCATCATTGGCCAGTTGGATGACGGTTAAGGGATCCTATAAGTCCAGTACAAACCCAAGCATATCAAGAGAAAACAGAATATATATAGTCGAGGAACTGGAGAAGCATGGCGTTGATATGTCAATTCGTAAGGATAGCTTTGTTAACAGTGATGACGATCTTGATGCGTTGCTTTGCGCACTGACATGTGCTGTTGCATTTAAAGAAAAGACCTTCTTATCACCAGCCGATATGTCGAAGCTTACTGAATTTGAGGGATGGATACATTTTCCTTGTGGATCACTTGAAGACTTTTCTCGGATCACTTTTTTGAGTTAAGATGCCTGATTCAATCTATGATCGAGCCAAGAAAGGATATTTGCTTATGAACTACGCTGATATTGAGGAAGTACAAAAGAAATTGCTGGAGCTAATTGATTGCGCTAAAACCGACGGACTGGTTACTGTCATTCGGAAGCAGGGTGTTCCCTGTTCGACGCTGCGGGCAGACCCACGGGCGATCAAGGGGCTCCTGCCGCATTTCGGCATTTGATGGTATTATTCGCATCGTCAATCTGACATCGACAACGAAGTAAACCACCGATGCAGGAATTGCCCAAGCGAATCATGGCGCATGCGGAATCACTGCCCGAGGCGACGCCGCTCTGTCCCGGCGCGCTGCTCCATCTGGGCAATCGTGCGGCGATCGATCAGGCGCTGTCCCGGCTCGCGCGGGCCGGCAGGCTTCTGCGCGTGTGCCATGGCGTGTACATGCGTCCGGTCGAAACCCGGTTCGGCTCTCTTGCCCGCCCAATGTTGGCAAGGCGGTGGACGCCCTGGGCGCGCTATGGGGCGAAACCATCGTCCCCTGCGGCGGCGCGGCGGCAAACCAGCTCGGGCTCACCACCCAAAACCCGGTTCGCGAGGTCCATCTGACTTCCGGTCGCAGCCGGAAGCTGCGCTTTGGCGGCCTGACGGTCGAGTTGCGCCACGCGCCGCGCTGGCAGCTTGCGGCGCCCCGCGGGAAAGCCGGCGCGGTCATCCGCGCCCTGGCGTGGCTCGGGCCTGAAGAGGTTGAGGAGCGCCTGCGCGCCATCATGCCCACGCTCACCAAGGGCGAGCTAGAGGAATTGTCGGCCGCGAGGGCGCTCATGCCAAACTGGATGGCGGAGCCTGTCAGCGCGAGATTGTCCCATGCCTGAAATGTGGTTTCAGCCCCAGTAGGGAGCAATAACCGGAGGGCATCGCGCCACATGGATTGGCGGCTCGTTCGGCGCGATGGGCTTCGCGTATTGCGCCCTGCTTTTGGCGCTCGCGTCCGAGGTCGTGGCACCCCATATAGCCGAAGACAGTCCATTGGCCATCCTGCTGACAGAGCATGGCATCAAGAGAGAGCCGGCCTAAAGAGCCGCTGTCGGTTGTGTTGAATATGCTGTCCATCACGAGTAAACTGTACGGACAGTACAGGAGGATTCCCGCATGTATCACACAGGCGCCGAAGAAGCGCGGAAAAAATTGCCGGAGTTGCTTGATCGGGCCCGGACCGAGGGGTTGGTCACCATCGTTCGGAAACGAGGGGTGCCATGCGCCGCGATCGTTCCCTTGTCGCATCTGAGGCAGAACGATGTGAAGTGCCTTACCTCGCTGCGCGGTTCGGCTAAGGGGTTGTATGGCGATGTTGCCGATTACATCGAGGGCGAGCGCCAATGGTGATGCGGGACATTGGCGACCTGCCTAATCGTGGCCGGTTGCTGGTGGATAGCGCGCCCATCATCTACTACCTTGAAGATCATCCCGAATTTTCCGCCCGGTACGAGAAAATCTTCGGCGGGGCGAAAGTCGGAGACTACGAGTTGGTGATCACCACGGTTGCATTGGTAGAAGTTTTGACCGGGCCTATGCGGCAAGGGAATAAAGTGTTAGCCGAGACGTATCGTGAGACTCTCACATCGTCGCCGAGTTATCGAGTGGTCGACTTGACGCCGACAATCGCATTTCGCGCGGCACAAATTCGAGGGGAAACCCGACTCAAAACGCCGGACGCGATACAGCTTGCGAGCGCGCTTGAAGTTTCGTGCATCGGAATGGTCTCCCCGGATTGGGATTTCCGCGGACTTTCGGACACTTTTGGCGATTTGGACATCTATTGCTGAGCCTGGGCCAAAGCGGACGGGTTCCCGGCACAACACTAGCCCTCCCTCACGATTCCAACTTCTCACGCAGCAACTGGTTGACTTGCGCTGGGTTGGCTTTGCCTTTGGATAGCTTCATGGCTTGGCCGACTAGGTAGCCTAGCACTTGTTGTTTGCCGTTGCGGAATTGTTGGGCTTGGGGGGCGTTTTCGGCGATTACCTGGTCGACGAGTTTTTCGATTTCTCCCGAATCGGTGACTTGGCGCAGGCCCTGTTTTTCGATGATTTCATCCACGCCAGCCTCGCCGCTGGCAAGCTGTTCAAACACCGTTTTGGCGATTTTGCCGGAGATTGTTCCGTCCTTGATGCGCTGGATCAATGTGGCGAGATTGTTGGCGCTGATGGGTGAGGCGGCGATTTCGAGGCTCTCGCGGTTGAGCAGCGCCTGCAACTCCACGCTGACCCAGTTGGCCGCGAGCTTGGCGTCGCCGCAGGCTTTGGCCACCCGCTCGAAATAGTCCGCCATTTCGCGGTTCGCGGTGAGCACATCGGCGTCGTAGGGCGACAGGCCGTATTCGGCGGCGAATCGTTGCCGGCGGGCGTCGGGCAGTTCCGGCAGTGTCGCGCGTATCTGTTCGATTAGCTCGTCATCGATTACGATCGGAAGCAAGTCCGGTTCGGGGAAGTAGCGGTAATCGTTGGCGACTTCCTTGCCGCGCATGGGCCGGGTTTCGTCCCGGGCCGAGTCATACAAGCGCGTTTCCTGGGTGATTTCGCCGCCGTCCTCGAGCAGCTCCCGCTGGCGGCGCGCCTCGAAGTTGATCGCTTTTTCCACGAAGCGGAAGGAGTTGATGTTCTTGATCTCGGTGCGGGTGCCGAATCCGGTTTCGCCCATTGGCCGGATCGACACATTGGCGTCGCAGCGCATCGAACCTTGGGACATGTCGCCGTCTGAAATATCGAGATAGCGCACGATGGAATGCAGTTTCTTCAGATAGGCCACCGCCTCCTTCGCGCTGCGCAGATCCGGCTCCGAGACGATTTCGAGCAGCGGCGTTCCGGCGCGGTTGAGGTCGATGCCGCTGCCGTCGGTGAATGCCTCGTGGAGCGATTTGCCCGCGTCCTCCTCCATGTGCGCCCGGGTCACGCCGATGCGTTTTTCGCCGCCGTCCTCAAGCGGGATGACGATGGAGCCGCGGCCAACCGCGGGGTAGTCCAACTGGCTCGTTTGGTAGCCCTTGGGCAGGTCGGGGTAGAAGTAGTTCTTGCGGTCGAAGATCGATCGCCGGCTGATTTCCGCGCCGATGGCGAGCCCGAAACGCACCGCCATGCGCACCGCCTCCCCGTTCAGCACCGGCAGGGTGCCGGGCATCGCCAGGTCGTAGATGTTCGCCTGGGTGTTGGGTTCGGCGCCGAAGGCGGTGGCAGTGCCGGAAAACAGCTTCGAGCGCGTCGACAACTGCACATGGACCTCAAGCCCGATGACGGTTTCCCACTCCATGTCAGCTTTCCTCCCCGGCGGCATCCGCTGGCAGGCGGCGGTGCCAGTCGGTCAATTGCTGGAACTGGTGGGCGACATTGAGCACCCGCGCCTCGCCGAAGTCCGGGCCGATGATTTGCAGGCCGAAGGGCAGGCCGTCCTCGAAGCCGGCGGGGACCGAAATGCCCGGCAGCCCGGCGAGATTGACGGCGATGGTGAAGATGTCCTCGAGGTACATCTCCACCGGGTCGGCCTTGGCGCCGTGGGCGAAGGCCACATGGGGCGAAGTCGGCCCGGCGATGACGTCAACCTTGGCGAAGGCCTCGGTGAAGTCCCGCCGGATCAGCCGGCGGATGCGCTGGGCCTTGCGGTAATAGGCGTCGTAATAGCCGGCGGACAAAGCGTAGGTGCCCACCAGAATGCGCCGCTTGACTTCGTCGCCGAACCCCTCGCTGCGGCTGCGGGTGTACAAGTCATCGAGATCCGCCGGATTTTCGCAGCGGTGGCCGTAGCGCACGCCGTCGTAGCGCGACAAATTGGCCGAAGCCTCCGCCGGCGCCACGACATAGTAGGCCGGAACCGAAAGGTGGTTGTTCGGCAAGTCGATATCGATCAATTTCGCGCCGGCTTTTTCGAGTTCCGCAAGCGCCTCGCGAATGCCCCGCTCGACGCCGGAGCCGAGCCCCTTGGCGAAATGCGGCACTGGCACACCCACCCGCAGGCCCCGCAGAGAGCGCCCCAACTCCTTGGTGTAATCCTCCACCGGCCGGTCCACGCTGGTCGAATCGCGCGGGTCGAGGCCAGCCATCGCCCGCATCATCAAGGCCGCGTCGGCGGCGCTGCGGGTCAGCGTGCCAGCCTGGTCGAGGCTCGAAGCGAAAGCGATCATGCCCCAGCGCGAAACCCGGCCGTAACTCGGTTTGAAACCGGTGATGCCGCAAAACGAAGCCGGCTGGCGGATCGACCCGCCGGTGTCGGTGCCAGTCGCCATGGGGCAAAGGCCCGCGGCCACCGCGGCGGCGGAGCCACCCGAAGAGCCGCCGGGAACCCGGCCCGGATCGTGCGGATTGCGCGCCGGCCCGAAGTGGCTCGTTTCATTCGACGAGCCCATGGCGAACTCGTCCATATTGGTTTTGCCGATCAGCACCGCGCCGGCCCCGCGCAGCCGCTCGACGACGCCGGCGTCGTAGGGCGGCGCGAAGTCCCGCAGCATGCGCGAGCCGCAAGTCGTGGCCAGGCCGCGGGTGCAGAAAATGTCCTTGTGCGCCACCGGAACGCCAAGCAGCGGCTTGGCATCGCCCGCGGCCCGGGCCGCGTCCGCCGCCGCCGCTTCGGCGAGCGCCGATTCTTCGCAGATGGAGATGAATGCGTTGAGCTCGGGGTTCCGTTGCCGGATTCGCTCCAGGCAGGCGCGGACGAGCTCGACGCTGGAAAACGCGCCGCGGGACAATTCGGCCGACAGCTCGGTGACGTCTAGCTGCAACATCGGGGTTTCGCCGGCCGCGCTATTCGATGACTTTGGGAACGAGAAACAGTCCGTCCCGGCTCGAAGGGGCCAGCGCGAGCAACTCGTCACTGCGGTCGGTTTCGGTGATTTCGTCGGCGCGCAGGCGCTGCACGGCGTCAAGCGGATGCGCGAGCGGCTCGACCCCGGTGGTGTCCACCGATCGCATCCGGTCGATCAGCGCCAGTATCCCGCCGATTCGCGCCGCCACCTCGCCGGCCTCGGCGGGACTGACCCGCAGCCGCGCCAGCATGGCGATCTTGTCGATTTCGGATTTGTCCACAATGAGCGAGGCTAGTATGAGTGGGATGCTTGGAATGTGTGGCCGGGCCGGTCGGGATTATACCCCAGGTTCTCCCTGTCAAACTCCGGTACAGGCCCGGTACAGGCCCGGTTTGACATGATCCAGCCCCGCGTTTGATACTCGCCAACACTTGACTTCCAATGCGCCCGGGCGGTTTGCCAAGACCGGGAGAGGAGAGGAGGGGAGGGGGAAACGACATGAGAAACTACTTTGCCTTCGCCGGGCGCGGCGGCGTGCTCGCGGCAACTTTCGCCGGCACCTCGATATTCCTGTTTGTGGTCTTCCCCAGCCTGCCCATCGAGGGCGAACTGTTCGACCTGAAGCCCGGATACTCCCATGGGGAAGCCCTGGCCGAGATGGAGGCTTACGGGGCGGACGGCAGATTGACATACGCTTGGGCGAGCGCGGTGCTCGACACGCTTTTCCCCATCACCTACGTCACCTTCTTCGCCGGGCTGATTTACCGGTTCCGCCTCACCGAGGAAAGCTGGGTGCTGGCCTACATCCCGGTTCTCGCCGGCGCCTGGGACCTGCTCGAAAACGCCCAGATCATCGCGATGCTGCTGCGCTACCCCGAGGTCGGGGCGGAGCAGGTGGCCTGGGCTTCGATGTTCACCATCGTCAAGGGCTATCTCGGCTACATATATCAAATGCTCGGCGCCGGTTTGCTGCTCGCGGCCTTGGTTCGCGCCGCGGTCGCCAGATTGCGGGGCTGAGCCGGCGCTCTTGGTCGCCGGCGCGATGGAAGATTTGCGCAAAAGGCTTCATAATCTGCGGACTTCCGGCGAGGGCGGGTTCGCGGCCCGTCGCCACAGTCGCGCCGGAACGCTAATGGAATCGGGAAATGTTCAAGAAAATCAGAGGGCTGTTCTCCAACGACCTGGCGATCGACCTCGGCACAGCCAACACACTCATCTACGCCCGCGACAAGGGCATTGTGCTCGACGAACCTTCGGTGGTGGCGATTCGCGACCAGGGTGGCCAGAAGTCGGTGACCGCGGTGGGCAAGGAGGCGAAATTCATGCTCGGCCGCACACCGGGCAACATCGTCGCCATCCGGCCGCTCAAGGATGGGGTGATCGCCGATTTCCAAGTCACCGAGAAAATGCTGCAATACTTCATCAACAAGGTGCACGAGAATTTCTTTTTCCCCCCCAGCCCCAGGGTGCTCGTCTGCGTGCCCTGCAAGGCGACGCCGGTGGAGCGCCGGGCGATCCGTGAATCGGTGCTCGGTGCCGGGGCGCGCAAGGTGCAATTGATCGAGGAGCCGATGGCCGCCGCCATCGGCGCGGGCCTGCCGGTGGAGCAGGCCTGCGGCTCGATGGTGGTCGATGTCGGCGGCGGCACCACCGAAATCGCGATCATTTCGCTCAACGGCGTGGTCTATTCCGAATCGGTTCTCGTTGGCGGCGACCGCTTCGACGAATCCATCGTCACCCATGTGCGGCGCAACTACAGCAGCCTCATCGGCACCGCCACCGCCGAGCGGGTCAAACAGGAAATCGGCTATGCCTGCATGACTTCGGATTCGGACATCCAGGAAATCGATGTCCGCGGCCGCAATCTCGCCGAAGGCATTCCCCGCTCGTTCACCCTGCGCAGCGACGAGATTCAGGACGCCCTGCAGGAACCGCTCGCGACCATCGTCCAGGCGGTGCGCAGCGCCCTTGAACAGTCGCCGCCGGAACTCGCTTCCGACATCGCCCAGGCCGGCGTGGTGCTCGCCGGCGGCGGGGCGCTGCTGAAAGGCCTCGACCATCTGATTTCGGATGAAACCGGCCTCCCCGTGGTTCTTGCCGAGGATCCGCTGACCTGCGTGGTTCGCGGCGGCGGCAAGGCGATGGAATTGATGGACCAGTACGAATCCGACTGGCTTGGAATGGAATAGCCCGGGCGCGGGAGCCAAAAATCCGGCATTCCGGCTCGCGTTCTTGGATTGCGCCCCCCAAGGGTTTAGACTTGTCCAAACCCCGCAAGCCAGAGGATTGCCGAGATCGAGACCGCCGCCTTCGCCAGAAATGCCGGGCTGGAGTACCGGATCACCCTGTTCGTGCTGCTGTCGGCGCTGCTGATGATTGCCGACCAGCGGTTCGGCTACATGGAGCACGCGCGCCAGGCGCTCGGCCTGATCGCCGCGCCCTTCCATTGGCTGGCCGACACGCCGGCCCGCATCGGTGGTTCGTTCAACGATATCTTCGTCAACCGGGCCGACCTCATCGAGGAGAACGCCAGGCTGCGCGAGGAGTTGCTGCTGTCCCGGCAACGCCTGTTGCTCGTGGAGAGCCTGAGCGTGGAAAACAACCGCCTGCTCGCGCTGCGCAGCGCCGTTGCCATGCTCGAACAGGAAGTGCTGCCGGCGGAAATCATCAATGTCTCCCCCGACCCGTACTCGCGCCGCATCCTGATCAACAAGGGCGGCACCGATGGTGTGCGCGAAGGCCAAGCCGTGCTCGAGGCCAACGGCCTGATGGGGCAGGTCGTCCAGGTTATGCCTTTTTCGAGCTGGGTGTTGCTGATCAGCGACGCCAGCCACGTGACGCCGGTGGAAGTGAGCCGCAACGGCGAACGGGCCCTGGCCCGGGGTGGCCAGAATAGCGGCACCGACCTTGAGCTTGAATTCGTCATTCCCAGCCAGGACATCCAAGTTGGCGACACCCTGATCAGCTCCGGCATGGGCTTGGTCTATCCCAAGAACTACCCGGTTGCCGAAGTCGTCAGCGTGTCCCGCCGTCCCGGCCAGCCTTACGCGACGATCAAGGCGAGACCCAGGGCGCGGTTCTCCAGCACCCGGCATGTCATGCTCGTGCTCGACGACCCGGCCGGCCCTGACTATGCCGCGGCGGCGGAGGATTCCGGCGGCGACGGGGAATCCAGCCTGGCGTCGGTCAACTCCGCCAACTGAGTTGCCGCCGATGGCCAGCCCCGCGCTGCTCAACAGTCTGATTGCCCTGACCTTCATCGCCGCCGCCTTGCTGGCGATCGTGCCGGTGCCGGAGTGGGCGCTGTACTATCGGCCGGAATGGGTCGCCCTGGTGCTGGTCTTCTGGGTGATCAACCATCCCGAGAGAGTGGGCATCGGTGTCGCCTGGCTGGCTGGCATCCTGCTCGACGCACTGACCGGCTCGCTGTTCGGCCTCCACGCCCTGGGTCTTGTCTTGGTGGCCTATCTGACGCTGCGGCTGCGGCTGCGGCTGCGGCTGTACGCGGTTTTCCAGCAGGCCAGCGTCTTGCTGATCATCATCGGCCTGCAGTTGCTGCTGCTCCAGTGGCTGCAAATCCTGTTCGATCTGCCCCGGGGCGCCAGCATGATTTTCCTCGCGCCGGCCTTGAGCAGCGCGCTGCTGTGGCCTTTCGCCTGGATGCTGCTTGGCGGACTCGCCCGCTCGCTGGACATGAACCGATGAGCCCCAGCCAAGCCAGCGGCCAAGCCGGCAAGCCGCCCGGCAAACCCTCCCGCGAGCGATCCCAAAACCTGGGCCAAAACCTGGGCCAACCCCGGACGGTCGGGCGGCGGCTCCGCTGGCACGCCGGCTTGGCCCTGCTGCTCGCCGCGTTCCTGCTCGCGGCCTATGTCAGCGTGGGCAGGCAGTTCATGCCGGCCATAGCCAACCACACCGGTTTCTTCGAGGGTCAGATCGAGGCGATCACCGGTGTTCCGGTTCGGGTGGCGTCGCTGGAGGGCGGATTCAGCGGATTCAATCCCGTCATCGAAATCAACGGGCTTTCGATGCTCATGGCGCCGGGGTCCGATCCGGCCGGAGACCAGGCCGGGGCGCTCGATTTCGATCGCGGCCGGGTCGTGGTCGATATGTTCCGCAGCATCGTGCAGCGCCGCTGGGTGCTTGCGGAATTCGTCGTTGAACGACTCGAACTCGAACTGTCCCAGGCCGCCGACGGCGCCTGGCTGCTCGGGGATATCGCCATGCCCGCCGGTGGCGGCATCGACCCGGACACCCTGTACCGGGCCTTTCTCGATGTCTCCCAACTCGATTTGCGCGAGGTGGTGGTCAATGTGCGCACCCGCTCCGGCGAGCGGCTGCGCTTCACCGGCGGCACCGCCAGAATCCAGAACCGCAACGGCAACCATTTCCTGCATGTCGATATCAACCCCGAAGGCCAGAGCCGGAACCTCGCGCTGTCGCTGGAAGTGCGCGGCGGCGATTTGTCGGCCATCGGCGGCAGTTTCCATGCCGCGGTGCCCGCGGGCGACTACTCGTATTTGTTCAGCGGCCAGGAAATCTTCGGATACCGGGTCGACACGGTTGTCGGCGGCGGCGACTTCTGGGCCGATTTCGAGCGCGGCGCGGTGCGCCGGGTCGTCGCCGAGGCGCAATTCGACGCGCTCGCGCTGGGCACCGCCGAAGGCGCCCCGGTCATGCTGACCGAACTCGGCGGCGCGTTCGAAGCGCGGGCTGACAGGGAGTCCACCAGCTATTCCATCGCCGGACTTCGCTTCAGCCATGATGGCGCGCGCTGGCAGCCGGGGGATCTATTCCTGCGCCACGCCCCCGAATCATCGCTGAGCCTGCGCGCCGAGCGCGCCGACTTGGCCATTCTCGCCGCGCTGGCAGCGGCTCTGGAACTGCCGCCGGATGCCGGGCGGGATGCGCTCGCGCAGATTCGTCCATCGGGGATGCTGGAAAATCTCACCCTTGACGCCCCATTGAATGCGACCGGCGGCCGGGAACTCGTCCTCAAGGCGAATATCGACGCTGTCGCCGTCGCTTCGCTGCGGAACAGCCCGGCCATGTCGGGCTTGACCGGCTATCTCGAAGTCTCCGCCGACCCCGCCGCGGGCCGCGCTTCCGGCTTGATGGAGATCGACTCCGGCGATTTCACCATGAACATCCCCCGGGTTTACAACGCCACCTGGGTCTACGATGAAATGAACGGCAGCTTGGCGTTCGACTTCGACTACAGCGATGGCCTGGCCCTGCGGCTCGGCAGCAGTGTGCTCGTGGGGCGCTCCGGCGGTGTCGACAGCCGGGTGCGGTTCACCTCGAAATTCGACCAGCGGCCCGGCGCCAAACACGCCAACGAGCTTGAGCTGCTCGTTGGCGTGCTGCGGATGGACGCGGCCGCAAGCGGGCCTTTCCTGCCCGACGGGCCGGGAATCACCGGCGGCCTGCGCGATGGCATGGCCTTTCTCGACGGCGCCCTCGCCGCCGGCGAACTCCGCAACAGCGGCGGGATCTACCGCGGCTCGACGGTGCGCGGCGCCGACCGGTTGAGCAGGACTTTCCAGAGTTTCCACCAGTGGCTCGATGGCAATCTGCGCTTTGACCCCGAATGGCCGGAAGTCGCCAGCAGCCGGGCTTTGGTGCTTTCCGACGACAGCGCCATCGATGTGCTGGTGGAGGACGCCAACAGCCGCGGGCTTGCGTCCAACCTGATCCGGGGCGATCTGCGGACCGACGATTCCGGCGCCAGCGTTCTGTCCGTGTCCGGGCGCGTGGCCGGCGCCGCCGCGGATGGGCTCGCCTGGCTGCATGCCATCCCGGCCGCCGCCAGCCTGCGCGCCGCCTCCGCCGACTGGCGCATCGATGGGGAGGCGCGGGGCGGCTTCGCGCTCGAAATGCCACTTGGCCAGCCCCCATCGGAAACCGGAATCCGCCTGGACCTCACCCTCGCGGACAGCGACTTATGGGTGGCCCAGTACGATCTGGCGCTTGCCGACATCAATGGCGCGATGGTGTTCGATACCGGAAGCGGCATTGAACGCGGCGATTTCACCGCCAGGGCCTTCGGCGGCGATGCGGAAATTGAAGTATCAAGCCGGGGCGCGCCCGGGGATATGGAACAGATCGTGGTGGTTGCCAAGGGCCGGGCGGAGCGGCGGGAACTGCGGCAATGGCCGCGGCAAAGCGCGCTGGTGCGGGGTTTGCTCGATAATGCCCGGGGCTCCTTCCTTTACGCTGCCGAGTTGCACATTGAGCAGGACGGCGCCGGGGCAAGCTCGCTGCGGCTCGGTTCCGACTTGGCCGGTTTGTTCCTGGATTTGCCCGAACCTTTCGCCAAACAGGCTGGCGAGCCCTTGCCGCTGACCCTGCAAATCGATCAGGCCGATGGCCGGCGGCGCATCACCGGCGGCTTGAGAGGCAGATTGCGGTTCGATCTCGAATCATCCGATGCCGCGGATCAGCGGGGCTGGGTGCGGCTCGGCAGTTCGGGCCGCCGCCGCGTGGAAGCCGAGGCAAGCCGCGGCGTGGCGGTGTACGGTGGCGTTGACCGGCTCGCGCTCGAGGAATGGTCCAGCCTGCTTGCTGATCTGCGGGCGGCGTCGCCGCCTTCGGCGGGGATGCATGAGGTCCTTGCCCGTGTTTCGCTTGCCGTCGGCGAAGTCGATGTCTACGGCCAAACACTCGAAGATGTGCGGATGGAAGTGGAACCCGTCGCCGGCGGCTTGCGCGCGGCGCTGTCCGGCGATTCGGCCCGGGGAAGCGTGGAATTCCCGCTGGCCGGGAATGAGCCGCTGCGGATCGATCTCGACTATCTGCGCTTCAAGGGTGCGGAAACAGCGCCCGCGGCTGGGCTTGACGCGGCCGGCGGGGACTCGGAGGTCGATCTGCTGGCTCGGGTTGACCCCCGGAAGTTGCCGCGGGCGCGGGTTTCCATCAACGACATCCGCATCGGCGACACACCTTGGGGCGGCTGGCGTTTCACCTTGGAACCCGATGCCGGCGGCGCCGATTTCAACGATCTCGGTTTCGATTTCCGCGGCATGCGCATGGCCGCGGCGGACCCGCGCTCGCCGCCGGTTCCCCCCATGCGCTGGAACTACGACGGCCGCAAGCACACCACCCAGTTCCGCGGCCGCGTGCTGGCCGGTGACATCGGCGCGTTCCTGCTCGACAGCGGTTTCGCCGCCAGCGTGGAAAGCGAGAGCGCGGGTTTCGAAGCCGATGTGCGGTGGCCGGGCTCCCCGGGTTTTTTCCGCGGCCGGCAGTTGAGCGGCGATATCGGCATGCGGATCGAAAACGGCCGTTTTCTGGAAACCGCCGCCGGCGGCGGCACCTTGAAGCTGGTCAGCATCATCAATCTCGACGCCATCATGCGCCGCCTGCGCCTGAGCGACGATCTGCTGCGGCGGGGTCTGGCCTTCGATGAAATCACCGGCCGGCTCAATATGGAAAGCGGCCTCGCCCGGATCGAGGACCAACTGGTGATTTCCGGCCCGTCGAGCCTGTACCAGATCACCGGCGAGGTCGATTTCCGCGATGAATCCATAGCCGCCGAGATGTACGTCACCCTGCCGGTGAGCGACAACATCCCCTGGATCGGTCTGATCACCGGCAATCTGCCGCTGGCGTTCGGCGCCTACCTGTTCGACCAGATTTTCGGTGACCAGGTCGACAGCCTGACCAGCGCCGTCTACACCTTGGAAGGTCCCTGGGAAGGCTTGGAGCCGGAATTCAAACAGGCGTTCGGCGCCCCCGGGGAAGAATGACGGGGTGCGAATGACGCGAATTCTCGCCGCCGCGCAAATGGTCAGCGGGCCCGATGTCGGGGAAAATCTCGCTGTCGCGGCCGAACTGATCGCCGAGGCCGCCTCCCGCGGCGCCGGCCTCGTGCTGCTGCCGGAAGTCTTCGCCGCCCTCGAGGGCGAGCCCATGCGCAGCCATGGCGAGCGCGAGGGCGCGCCGGATGCCCCGATCCAGTCGTTTCTCGCGGAGCAGGCAAGGCGGCACGGCATCGTCCTCGTTGGCGGCACCGCGCCGCTGTCCTCGCGCCCCGGCAAGAGCGAAGCCGACCCCGGCCACCTCGTCGGCGACGGCCGGGTGCGCGCCGCGAGCCTGGTTTACGGCGCCTCCGGCGAACCGCTCGCCCGCTACGACAAGATCCACTTGTTCGATGTCGTGGTCGAGGACCGGCAGGCGCGGTATTCCGAATCGCTCAGCTACGAGGCCGGCTCGGAAGTCGTCTGCGTGGAAACCGCCGCGGGGAGGGTTGGGCTTTCGGTCTGCTACGATCTGCGCTTTCCCGAACTCTACCGGCAATTGTTCCGCCTCGGCGCCGAGATCATCACCGTTCCCGCCGCCTTCACCGCGGTTACCGGCGCCGCGCATTGGGAGAGCCTGCTGCGGGCCCGGGCGATCGAAAACCAATGCTATCTCGTCGCCGCCGCCCAGGGCGGCCGCCACGGCCCCGACCGCGAGACCTGGGGGCATTCGATGATTGTCGATCCCTGGGGCGAGATCCTCGCCGAGCTCGGCAAGGGCCCCGGAGTCGCCATGGCGGAATTCGACCTCCAGCATCTGCGCGCCATCCGCCGCAGAATGCCCGTGGCCGACCACCTCCGCCTGATTTGAGTTTCCCTGGCGAAACCTCCGGCACCGCGGTCGCCGGTGTTCAGCTCGCGATTGCCCGCGCGGCGGCTGGTGGTGTTACCATCAACCAGGAAGGGATCAACTCTTGCTGGATTCTGGTTGGCGCTGATGGCGAGGCCGGTCGAATACGACGAAGCGGAAGTGTTGTCCAGGGCGCTTGAGCAGTTCTGGCGCGAAGGCTACGAGGCGAGTTCGGTCAACAAACTGCTCGCGGTTTGCGACATCAACCGCGGCACGCTCTACAATTCCTTCACCGACAAGAACACCTTCTTCAAGATCGTCTTCAACCACTACGACGAGATGCTCGAAGGGCGGATCGCCGCGACGCTGAAAAACGCCGAGCTTGGACCTTGGGAGTCGATCACCGCGTTTTTCGATGTGGCCGCGGTCAACGCCCCGGCCGTCCAGCGCAATCTCGGCTGCCTGATCGTCAACTCGCTGTGTTCGAACATCAACTACGACAGCGAAATCCGGCGCGTGCTGCGCGCCTCCCTCGACCGGACGCGCAAGGCCCTCGTTGAACGGTTGCGCGAAGCCGGGGCGAAAGGCAAGCTGAAAAAGGGCGTGGACGAATACCTCGCCGCCGACGTGCTGATAAACACCCTGCACGGCATCCGCGTCAACTCCCGCAACGGCAAGAGCGCCCGCCAACTCAAAAGCCTCGTCAGCCACGCCATCGGCTCGCTGAAGAAATGAAAAGGCATATCGCCCCAGCGGGCGGGGCCGCGAATCGAGCACCGAGGGAGCGCGGCGGAAAATGAAAGGGGCCCGGCGCCAGCCGGGAAAGCATTCATTTTCCGCCGGAAAGCGACCGGCGCCCAAACCCTGCGCTGCTTGGTTTGGGCGCCGCCCCGTTCAAGGCCCGCGCCATGACTTGTTGCTTCGCGGCATTTGACTGCTATACTGCGCTTGATTGCCGGTTGGCCCCCCAAATATCCGCAATGAAGAAGCGTCCGCAATGAAAAAAGTAAGCGTCAAGCACAAATCCGACGACTCCAAGATCGACCTGACACCCATGCTCGATGTGGTGTTCATCTTGTTGATCTTTTTCGTGGTGACGGCGACGTTCCTGTCCGAGACCGCCATCAGCGCGGCGAGCAGCGACAACAACGAAGACCAGCCACCGCCCGAGCAGGACACCGAGGACCGCAACATCCTGTTCGAGATCGGCCCGAACAACGAGATCATACTCAACCGCAATCCGCGGCCCATCATCGCCACCCAGATCCGCTCCAACATCGACCAGTTGCGCGCCGAGAATCCCGGCGCCACGGTGATCATCCAGCCGAATTCGACATCCGATGTTTCCACCCTCGTCCTGATCATGGACGCCGCCCGGCAGGCCGGCATAGCCGACATCTCCATCGTCGACGCGAACTGATCGCCAAACTGGCCACCGAAAACTGGCCACCGAACCGCCGATGACATTCGGGGCAGATCAAACTCTGCCGCGACCGCGTCAGCCGAATGGTGAAACCTTGATTTCGCTTTCCCGTTTCCGCGCCTGCGCGATATCGTAGCTGTTCTGCATCCGCATCAGCGTATCCATCGAAACGCCAAAAGCTTTCTCCATGCGCAAAGCCATCTCCGGCGACAAGCGGGCGCGCTCATTCAACAATGCCGACAAAGCCGCGCGGGTCACGCCCAGCGCTCCGGCCGCCGCCGTCACGGAGATTCCCAGCTCCCCGATGATTTCACATTTGACGAAACCGCCGGGATGCGCGGGATTTTTCATGCGAATGTCGCGGTGTGTGTTCATGGCGCTGCCTCAGTGATAATCCACGATGTCCAGATTCAGGATTTCCAACTCTTCCCGGTCAATCAGAAATGTGAGCCGCCAGTTCGCGGAAATCGACAGACTCCATGCTCCTTTGCGGTCGCCGGTCAATTTGTGCGCTTTCCAAGTCGGCACCGCCCGCAGCTCGTCCTCAGACGCCATATCCTGCAAGAAAGAGATCATGCGCCTGAGTTTAGGCGCGAACGAAGGCGGAATTCCGGCAGCGTCGTCCGCGAGAATAAACCTCCGCAGCCCCTTGTGGGCGACATTCCTGATATTCATTTCAGATACTAATGCCCAGCATGTATAGCGTCAAGCTACACTTGTCGAAATTTTCCCCGAGCTAGGGTTGCTTCGCGTGGATCTGTGCTATGCGAAAGAAGCCGAATCCGCTTGCGGCGCATGTCGACAACCGCGACATTTTGAGCGGACTCGATTCGGAGCCTGGGGACCTGCACCGAAGCGTTCTTCAGCGTTTGCCCACAAAGCATAGGTGATGCTTACGGGAAGGCGAAGAATTCCACCACTTCTCTTGGGGCCAGACGCTTAAGGAGAGCACATGGTTCGTTAACCCCCCTCAACCCATCCGGCCTTCGAGGGGGCGGCCGCCGAGGATGTGGAGGTGGATGTGGAAGACGCTTTGTTTGGCGTCGGGGCCGGTGTTGAGCGCGAGGCGGTAGCCGCTTTCGGCGAGGCCCGCTTCGGCGGCGATTTGGCTGGCCCGCAGCATCATCGCGCCGAGGACGGCCTGGTCTTCCGGGGTGGCTTCGTTCATGTTGCCGATGTGCTTGCGGGGAATGACGAGAATGTGGGTCGGCGCCTGGGGGTTGATGTCGTGGAAGGCGATCAGCTCGTCATCGGCGTAGACTTGCCGGCAGGGGATTTCGCCCGCGGCGATCTTGCAGAATATGCAATCTTCAACCATGCCCCGCCGACCTTTCCCGCCCTTTCCCGCCCTTTCCGCGAGCAAAACAAAACCCCGCTTTTGTTTTTCAGAGCATACTTGGAGTCTGGCAGACTAACAAATCCGTCCCGCATGAGATAGTCTAGCCGCCATGGCCAGAATACTCCTTGCCTTGATTCTGCTCCTTGCCGCGCCCGGTCTTGCCGCCCGGGAGCCGCGCGTCTATGGCTATGAAGTCGTCAACACCTACCCCCACGAGATCACCGCCTTCACCCAGGGCTTGATGTTCCGCGACGGGGAGCTTTGGGAGGGCACCGGCAAGCATGGCCTTTCCCGGCTGTCGCGGGTCGATCTGGAAACCGGCGAACCACTGCTCAGCGTTCCGCTCGCCAGCCGCTACTTCGGCGAAGGCATCGAGATGATCGGGGACCGCGTCTACCAGCTTACCTGGCGCTCGCACATGGTTTTCGTCTACGACCGGGAAAGCCTCGAACCACTCGACACGCTGTACAACGCCCGGGAAGGCTGGGGCCTGGCCTGGGACGGCGAGCACCTGATCCTCAGCGATGGTTCGGCGAGCCTGCAATTCATCGACCCGGAAGGCTTCGCGCCAGTGCGGGAAATCGGCGTAACCGTCCGCGGCCAGCCGCTGGCGATGCTCAACGAATTGGAATACATCGACGGCGAGGTCTGGGCCAATGTCTGGCAGACCGATTTCATCGCCCGCATCGACCCGGCAACCGGCGTGGTCGATTCCATCGTCGATTTGACCGGGCTCTCGGCCCGCACCGAACTCGGCAGCGGCGAGGCCGTGCTCAATGGCATCGCCTGGGACAGCGACGGGCGGCGCCTGTTCGTGACCGGCAAGCACTGGGCCCATCTGTTCGAGATCGAACTGATCGAGCGCGGGCCATAGGAGCTAGGATCCTGCGCCATGGGAATTCACGGCTGCCAATTCGCTTTCGCGAATTCCCGCAGCGCAGGCTTCCGGGTGGCGTCCCCGGCCGTGAAAACCGCCGCGCTGCTCTTCGCCGCAATGCTGCTCGCTGGCTGCGACTCGGCGTCTTGGTACTTGCAGGCCGCGCGGGGCCATCTCGAAATCGTCGGCGCGCGCCAAGACTTGCGGCAACTGTTGCAGGACCCGGAGCTGCCCCCGGAACTCGCCGCCAAGCTCGAAGTCGTGCTCGATGCCCGAACCTTCGCCGAAACCGAGCTCGGCTTGCCCGCCGGCGGCAATTATCTCGATTATGTCGAACTCGACCGGCGCCACGCGGTGTGGAATGTTTTCGCGGCGCCGGAGTTCTCGCTGGAGCCGGTCACTTGGTGTTACCCCATCGCCGGCTGCGCCGCCTACCGGGGTTACTTCAACGAAGCCGCCGCGGCCGAATACGCCGCCGGCCTGCGCGCTGAGGGCTTCGACACCTACGTTGGCGGCGTGGCGGCGTATTCAACCCTGGGCTGGTTCGACGACGCCGTGCTCAGCACGGTGCTCAACCGCCCGGACCATCAACTCGCGGCGCTGATCTTCCACGAGCTTGCCCACCAGGTGGCCTACATCCCCGGCGACACCACATTCAACGAAAGTTTCGCGACGGTTGTCGAGAGGGAAGGCCAGCGGCGCTGGCTCGAGGCGCGCCGCCAATCCGCCCTGGTTGCGCAGGCCCCGGCCGATGCCGACCGCCGCCGGCGGTTTGTCGAATTCGTCGCCGCTTATCGCGAACAGTTCGGGGAACTGTACCGCCGCGATTTGAGCGCCGCCGAAATGCGCCGGGGAAAAACCGCCCTGCAGGCGCGGATGCGCGGCGATTATGAGTTGTTGAAGGCGCGTTGGGGCGGATACGCCGGTTACGATGGCTGGTTTTCCGGCGCCCTCAACAATGCCCAGCTTTCCACGGTCGGCTCGTACAACGACCTCGCGCCACCGTTGCGGGAATTGTTGCGCATCCACGGCAACGACCTGCCCGCATTCTACGAAGAAGTGCGCGAACTCGGCCGGATGCGCCCGGAGCGCCGGGCCGAATTTCTGCAATCGCTCGGCGGCGGGTAGCCACGGAAGCCCTGGCCTAATCAGAGCCGCCCCGGCGCCGAGACCAATGTTCGATGCGGGTTCAAGCGAGCACGATTCTCGCCGGACCATCTGTGCTGTCGCCGGCTTGGCCGATGATGGCGGCCTGTTCGAGGCCGCTGTCGCGGAGCGCGTTCAGGCAGGGCCGCGCCTTGCTTGCGGGCAGCGCGGCGAGCAGCCCGCCGGCGGTTTGGGGGTCGAAGAGGATTTCCCGCCGCGTGGATTTTGCCGAGTCGCGGCGTCCTTCGATGTTGCGTTCGACGAGTTTGTTGTCGGCGTGCAGGGAACTGACGATTCCCCGCCCGATGCATTCCAGGGCGCCGCCGAGGACGGGCACGTCGGCGAGGCGCACTTCCACCGGGCCGCCGGCGATCATTTCAAGCAGGTGGCCGGCGAGGCCAAAGCCGGTGACATCGGTGCAGGCGCCCGCGCCGTGCTCGCGGAATATCCGCGCCGCGCCGCGGTTGGAGACGAGCATGGTCCGCAATGCCGCATCCATCGCGTTCTGGCCGGCCAAATGGCGCATGTCGGCGGCAAGCAGGGTGCCGGTTCCGAGCGGTTTGCTGAGAATCAGCGCGTCGCCCTGCTTCATCCCCTGTTTGGGCAGCGCCCGCCCCGGCTCCACATGGCCATTGACGCTGAGGCCGAATTGCAGTTCCCGGGTTTCGGCGGAGTGCCCTCCCAGCAGACGGCAGCCTTCCTCCTCCAGCGCCGCGACGCAGCCGAGCATCAACTCGCGCATCAGGCCGCGGGTGATCGAACGGCTCGCGAATGGCACGCCGACGATGGCCAGCGCCGAGCCGGGCCGGGCGCCCATGGCGTGGATGTCGCCGAGGCAGTGCAGGGTCGCGATTCTGGCGAACAGCCAGGGGTCGTCGATGAATGCCTTGAGTTGATCGACGCTTTGCCACAGCTCGCGGCCCGCCGGCGCGGTCACTTTGGCCGCGTCTTCAACGCCTTGGTTGGCGACTTCCGGAATCGACGCCAGCACCTCCTCCAGCACGCTGCCGGCGACTTTGGCCCCGCAGCCGCCGCAGCGCATCGCGTGGGCGCGCAGTTCGCGTTCTTCGCGCCGCTCAAGCAAGCCCCGGGCGATGCCGAGTTCCGGCTTCATCCGCGGCAGGTCGCGGTACTTGCGCAGAAAGCGCTGGTCGATCAGGTGTTTCAGCCGCCAGACCCAGCGGCCCTGGAAAAACAGCCTGCCCCGGGAGGCGATTGCCCCGCCGTCGCCGAGATTGAGCATGGCGAGGGCGTTGCGCTGCGGGGAAAAGCCAACAAGCCGCCGGCCGGTGGCGTGGCGCAGCAGATTGCGGGCCAGCGGCTTGCCTTGGCGAACCGCGTAAACGCCGGACTTGGGGCGCTCCCGGCCCCTGATCGTCGCCGCGTCGCCGGCGACGAAAACGAAGTTGTGGCTGGTCGATTGCAGGTGGCGGTTGACTTCGAGGAACCCGTCTCCGCTGATCGCCAGCCCGGCTTTGGCTGGCCAGTCCGGCAGGCTCGCCCCGGTGGCGAGGATGGCGCGGTCGGCCTCGATGCGCTTTTGGTTTTCGCCGCCGCCCCCGCACAGCACGGTTCGGGCGGCAAATCCCGACACCATCGTCTTCGTGATGATTTCAATGTTCTTCTTCCGCAACTCCGCGCGGACTGCCGCTCGGGCCCGGCGATTGTGGGATGGCAGGATCTCCTCCGCGGCGGAAATGATGCGGATGTCGAGGGTGGCCTTGGCGCCGCCGCTGTCCTTGAGAATCCGCGCCCTGGCGGCGCAGGCGAGTTCGACGCTGGCGGGCCCGCCGCCGACGATGGCGATGCGGTAGCCCCGGCCCCGCCCGAGTGCCGCGACCGCCTCGCCGCGGATGCCCTCCCAGGCCCGCAAAAACCCATCGATGGGTTTGACGCCGACGGCATGCTCGGCGGCCCCGGGCATGGCGCCGGTATCGGGAATCGAGCCGATATTGAGCGAGAGCAGGTCGAAATCGAGTTCAGGCCGGGATGGCAGGGCGATGGTTTTCGCCGCCAGATCGATGGATTCGATCTCGGCCTCGATCAGTCTGGCCCCGGCGAACCGCGCCAGTGGCCGCAGATCGATATGCAGGTCTTCGAGCCGGTAGCGTCCAGAGATATAGGCGGGCAGGGCGCCGGAATAGGGAACCAGGATCTCGCGGCTGACCAGGGTGACCATCAGCCCCGGCACCGGCCGCATGCCAAGCCCGCGCAGCACCGCCAGATGGCTGTGTCCGCCGCCGACCAGCAGCAGATGTTTGACCAGTGGTTCGGAAGCCCGCATGGCCGGCCCGCGCCTGAATCCCGCAAAGCGGGAATTGTATCCGCCGGACCGGTGGGCGTCATCATGATTGACTCGCTTGTTCCCGCGAAGATCGAATATATCCATGTGCGCGCTGCCGCCAGAACAGGATACTTGGCTTCGATTCTTCGCCAGACGGCGACTCAGGCCGCGCATGCCCACCTGCCATTCCGCGCGGGGCGGAGTCGGGGATTCAAAACGACCCGCCATCCCCCGCTTGGAATAATGTTGTGCGAAGCCGTCCGGTTTTTGCTACCATCGCGGGATGGCCTTTGAGGATCGGACGAGATGAGCGCGGTTAACCAACCCCCCCCCCCCCCCCCCCCCGAAATTCGCGGTATGCGCAATGCGCGGCGTGAGCGGCTGGCTTCGCCGGTGGGGCGCCCCGTCATGTAAGGTCCTCCGCGCCCTCCCGGCCGCCGCGCTGCTCGCCCTGCCGCTGCTGTTCGGCCCCGCCCCGGCCGCCGAGGCGCAGACCACGCGGCTGCTGGTGGGCAACCAGGGAGCCGGCACAGGCGCATCAGGCTCCCTCCTTGCCAATTTCAGCTCTGCCCAGGCATTCACCACCGGCGCCAACAGTGCGGGCTACAACGTGGCCAATGTCGAGATCGAGTTCACAACGGCACCGAGCAGCGGAGCCTTGGGCGACATGACGCTCACCATCCGCAACGCCAACGGCTCGAATCCGGGCAGCACGATAGTCGGCACCCTCACCAACCCCGGTTCCGGGGTTGTGGGGTTCAACACGTTCACCGCCCCGGAGGGCGGCATCGACCTTGCAGCCAGCACCACCTATTTCATCGATATCCGCATGACATCAGGCAGCAGCAACGTTGCGAGCTATACCGCGGCAGATGGGACGGGCAAGAACAACGAGCAAAGTGGATCCTTGTCCGACTGGTCGATCGCGAATGGTGCGCGGTTGTTAACAAGTGGTGCGTGGAGTGGCAGGAATTATGTGTTGAGGATGAAGATCAGCGGCACGGTGAAGATGGCGCCTGCGGCCCCGACCGGCCTGATGGCGAGGGCGGGCGATGCCCGGGTCACCCTGACCTGGGACGACCCGGACAACGACAGCATCACCGGGTACGAGTACCAGCAGCGGACCAGCGGCGGGAGCTGGGGCGGCTGGACGGATTTCACCAGCGATGCCGACACCACGACCCTCACGGTGACGGGCCTGACGAACGGCACGGCATACGAGTTCCAGCTCCGGGCGGTCAACACATCGGGGGCGAGCGCGGCATCGGAGACGGTGAGCGCGACGCCCGCGGTCCCGGCCGCCCCGGCCGCCCCGACGGGTTTCACGATCGACACGGGCGACACCGAGATCACCCTGAAATGGACCGACCCGGGGAACGACGCGATCACCAAGTACCAGTACCGGCAAGGCACGGGCCCGTTGGGCAGCATCACCTGGGCGGACTGGACGGACATCCCGGCGAGCGACGAGGACACCACCGAGCACAAGGTGACCGGGCTGACGAACGACACGCGGTACTACTTCGAGGTGCGCGCGGTGGCCGGGACGGTGAACGGCACAGCCACGGCCAGCACCGCGATCACCCCCGTTGCCAAACCGGCGGCGCCGACGGGCCTGAGCGCCACGGGGGGTGCCACCGAGGTGACCCTGAGCTGGACCAATCCGAACAACGCGACCATCACCGGGTACGAGTACCGGCAGCGTACGAGCGGCTCCAGCACCTGGGGGGAGTGGACGGCCATCGCTTCGAGTGGCGCGACCACGACGAGCCACACGGTGACGGGCCTGACTAACTACACGGGATACGACTTTCAGCTCCGCGCCGTCGGCCTTTCGGGGGACGGCGCGGCGTCAACAACCGAGAGCGCGATACCGCGCCCTGCGGGTGCGCCCGACGCGCCCGGTCTCACCGTCACCGATGGTGACACCCAGGTGACTCTGGAATGGAGCGACCCGAGCAACAACGCCATCACGAAGTACCAGTACCGGCGGGGCACGGGGCCGTCGAACAGCATCAACTGGGGGAACTGGACGGACATCCCGATGAGCGGCGCGGCCACCACCGATTACACGGTGATCGGGCTGACCAACGGCACACGGTACTGGTTCGAGGTGCGCGCGGTGGCGGGGACGGTGTTCGGTGTGGCGTCGTCAACATTTGGAGATCCCAACCCTAAACCGGCGCAGCCCACTGGACTGAGTGCCGCGCCGGGCGATGGGCAGGTCGAGCTGACCTGGAGCGACCCGTCCGACAGCAGCATCTCTTTCTACTGGTACGAGCTCCGCACGGGCAACACCTGGGGGGAGCTCACGCTGTTCACCAGCGACGACACCACCACGACCTACACGGTGCCCGGGCTGACCAACGGCACGGAGTACGGCTTCCGGCTCTACGCCTCCAATACTATCGGGATCAGCCCGGCCTCGGCGGTCGTGACCGCGACGCCGCTGGACGCGAGCGCCCTTGCTGCCCCGACGGGCCTGACGGCCACGGCGGGGGATGCCAGCGGGGAGGTGGACCTGAGCTGGACCGCCCCGAGCGGCACCATCACCAAGTACCAGGTGCGCAGCGGATCGGGCGATCCCCTGGTCTGGGGCGCGTGGACGGACATTCCCAACAGTGCCTCCCTCACCTCCCACACGGTGACGGGGCTGACGGACGGCACGCAGTACAGCTTCCAGATCCGCGCGGTCAGCGGGACGGGTGGTTCGACGGTGCTGGGCGCGATGTCGGGCGCCATGACGGCGACCCCGATGGCTCCCACGCCGGAGGTGTCGGTGGCCATCGTGCGGGGCGAGAGCCTGACGGTGGACAGCGGCGGGGCGCTGCTGCTGCCGGAGGATGTGGCCGTTGGCACGATTCCGGTGCAGTTCCGGGTGTCGGCCTCGCCGGCGCCGGCGACGGACCTGACGGTGTGCGTGAGCATCGCGGAGACCGGGGTGGACCGGGTGGCGGCGTCCGCCGAGGGCGCGAAGACGGTGACGATCACCGGCGGCAGCGCGACCGTGGACTACCCGGCGATAAGCTGGACGGACGATGCCGTTGACAACCGCGACAGTCTGGTGACGATGACGGTGGTGGCGCCGTCGGACTCGAGTTGTTCGCAGACGGGCTACACGGTGTCTTCGTCGGCCTCTTCGGGCAGCTTCCTGATCCTGGACAACGAGCGCACGACGCTGGCGTTGAGTTCGACGGACACCACGATGACGGAGGGCGCCGCGTCGCAGACGGCGGTGGCGGCGGTGACGCTGGGCCGGCGGCTGTACGCGGGGGAGACGCTGGCCTACAGGGTGGGCCTGAGCACGACGACGGGAGCGCGTCTGCCGGACGGGGACGCTTCGACGCCGCAGGACTTCACGGTGTCGGTGTCGGGCACGGGCGTGACGGCGACCGGTCTGGATACGGCGTCGCCGTTGGTGACGTTCACGGGGGACGACGACAACACGGTGCAGGTGGCGACGCTCACCTTCACGCCGACTGCGGGGACGGACGCCGACGGCGCGGACGAGGCGGTGCGGGTCGGGTTCGGGTCGCCGGGGAGCGCGACCAACGTGGGCGGCGGCGCGGCGGGCACCGGGAGCGTGGACCTGACCATCGACGACTCGGCCGGACTGGTGCTGAGCGCGACCACGCTGACGGTGGCCGAGGGCGGCAGCGGGACGTACACGGTGGCGCTGGCATCGCAGCCGACGGCGGAGGTGACGGTGACGGTCGGGGGCGTGAGCGGCGAGGTGACGGTGGACACCGACGGCGACACGGGCGGCAACCAGAACACGCTGACCTTCACCACCGGCGACTGGAACACCGCGCAGACGGTGACGGTGTCGGCGGACGAGGACGGCGACACCGACAACGACAGCGCCACGCTGACCCACACGGCCGCCGGCGGCGACTACGCCGGGCTCACCGGCGACAGCGTGGAGGTCACCGTGACCGACGACGACACGCCGGGCGTGGCCACGGCGACGACCGACGGGGAGGCCACCGAGGGCAGCGCCACGGACACGGCCACCTTCACGGTGGTGCTGAACACCGTGCCGTCGAGCGATGTCACGGTGACGGTGACCGCGCCCGCCGGGCTGACGCTGGACGGTCCGGACGCGGGCAGCACCTTCGGTTCGAGCGAGGCGCTGACCTTCACGAACAGCAACTGGGGCACGGCGCAGACGGTGACGGTGCGCGCCACCGACGACAGCACCGACAGCCCCATCGGCCGGGAGCTGACGGTCACCTATGCCGCGGCCTCGTCGGACACCGACTACAGCGGCCTGAGCGGCGATGCGGCCACCGTCACGGTGGTGGACAACGACCCGACCGCGGTGACCCTGGCGGGGAGTGCCGGGGATGTCGTGGAGGGCGGGACGAAGACCTTCACCATCACCCTGAACCGCGGGCTGGTGAACGGCGAGACGCTGCCGGTGCCCCTGACCTTCGGCACCGGCAGCGGCAGCGCGACCCGGGGCACGGACTACACGACGGCGTGCCCGACGACGCCGCCGACCGGGGTGACCTGCGCGAACCTCGATTCCGGGAACGCGATGGTGACCTTCACCGGAGCGAGCGGGAGCACGACGGCGACGACGGTCACGCTGACCCTGAGCGCCACCACCGACAGCACCACTGAGACCGGTGGCGAGACGGTCATCATCGGACTCGGCACGCTCAACGCGAATTCGGGCACCGGCCTCGGCGGCGGCGCGTCCGGCACCGACAGCCTGGCGGACTTCAGCATCACCGATCCGGACACGAGCGTGCCGACGGTGGAGATCACCGGGGTGCCGGACAGGATCAGCGGCACCGGCGACCTGACCGCGACGTTCACCTTCTCGGAGGATGTCACGGGTTTCGTGACCGACGACGTGACGGTCACCGGCGGCACGAAGGGCGCGTTCACGGCGACGAGTGCGACCGTCTATACGCTCGCGGTCACTCCAGCCGGCGGCGCGAACGTGGTGGTGACGGTGGCGGAGGACAGCGCGACCGACGGCACGAACACCGGTCCGGCGAGCGCGGAGACGGCGACCGCGGTGTGGACCGCCCTGGTGTTCAGCTCGGCCACGGTGACGGTGGTCGAGGAGGCGAGCGCGACCTACACGGTGGCGCTCTCGAGTCAGCCCGACGGGAACGTGACGGTGACGGTCGGGGGGGCGAGCGGGGAGGTGACGGTGGACACCGACTCCACCGCGAACGGCAACCAGAACACGCTGACCTTCAGCACGACCACCTGGAACACGCCGCGGACGGTGACGGTGTCGGCGGGACAGGATAACGACACGACGAACGACAGCGCCACCCTGACCCACAGCGCCAGCGGCGGCGGCTACGGCTCGGTGACCGGCAGCGTGGCGGTGACGGTCACCGACAACGACACGCCGGGCCTGGTCCTCGACCCGACTTCGCTGACGGTGGCCGAGGGCGGCAGCGGCACCTACACGGTGGCGCTCGCGACGCAGCCGACGGGGACGGTGACGGTGACGGTCGGGGGCGCGAGCGGCGAGGTGACGGTGGACACCGACACCGGCACGCCCAACAACCAGAGCACGCTGACCTTCACGGACTCCACCTGGAGCACGGCGCAGACGGTGACGGTGTCGGCGGGCGAGGACAACGACACCGCGAACGACAGCGCGACGCTGATGCACAGCGCGTCGGGCGGCGGCTACGGCTCGGTGACCGGAAACGTTGCGGTGACGGTGGAGGACGACGACACGGTGGGCGTGACGACGACGCAGCCGGGCAACAGGCAGGTGACCGAGGGCGACACTTCGGACACGGCGACCTTCACGGTGGTGCTGAACACCCCGCCGTCTCAAACCGTCGCGGTCGCCGTCACCGCCCCCGACGGGCTGGAGCTCTCTACAGGCGGCACGTTCGGCCGCAGCCAGCAAGTCGCTTTCACCAACTCCTTCTGGAGCACGCCGCAGACGGTGACGGTGCGCGCCACCGACGACAGAACGGACAGCCCGCTCGGCCGGGAACTGTCCGTCACCTACAGAACATCCTCCCGGGACAGCAGCTACCACACCCTCAGCGGCACGGCGGCCACGGTCACGGTGGTGGACAACGACCCGACCGCGGTGACCCTGGCGGGGAGTGCCGGGGATGTCGTGGAGGGCGGGACGAAGGCCTTCACCATCACCCTGAACCGGGGCCTGGTGAACGGCGAGGCGCTGCCGGTGCCGCTCGCCTTCGGCGGCGGTGCCACCCGCAACACGGACTACACGACGGCGTGTCCGACATCGCTGCCAACCGGGGTAAGCTGCAACAACCTGAACACCGATACGACCCCGACGGTGACCTTCACCGGCCCGAGCACGGGGACGGCGGCGAGGCAGGTGACGCTGACCCTGACGGCGGCGACGGACGGCACCACGGAGTCGGGCGGCGAGACGGTGGTTATCGGCCTTGGCACGCTGGACGCGACTTCGGGCACCGGCCTCGGCGGCGGCGCGAGCGGCACCGACACCCTGGCGGACTTCCGCATCACCGACCCGGACACCACGGCGCCGACGGTGGAAATCAGCGGCGTGCCGGGCACGATCAGCAACCGCGACGCCTTCACGGCGACGTTCACCTTCTCGGAGGCGGTGAGGGGTTTCGTCAAGGACGACATCACGGTGACCGGCGGCGCGGCGGGCGATTTCACGGCGACGAGCGCGACGGTCTACACGCTCGCGATCACCCCGACGGGCGGCGCCGACGTGGTGGTGACGGTGGCCGCGGACAGCGCGACCGACGGGCTGAACACCGGCCCGGCCAGCGCGGAGAGCGCGACCGCCACCTGGGATGCGCCGCCGACGGTGCCAATCACCGGGGATGGGGAGAATCCAGACCCCGAGCCTGAACCTGAACCGGAGCCGGCACCGCACCTTGCCGCCACCGACATCACCGACACCGGAGCGACGCTTACCGCCACCAATGTCCCCGGCGGGGTCTGGCACTACCGCCGGACCCAGCCGGAAGGCGGCGAATGCGGCGGCCCGCAGAGCGGCGAAAGCGCGGCGCTCGCCGGCCTGGTGGCGGCGACCGGATACGCCTACGCGCTGTACGCGGACAGCGCCTGCGCGATCGAGCTCGCCGGCGTCGGGTTCACCACCGGGCCGTCCACCAACGCCGCCCTGGCCGGACTCGCCCTCGCCACCCGCGCGGGCGGGGCGGCGGCGCTGGCGCCGGCCTTTTCCCCGGAGGCGGACGCCTACTCGGCCTCGCTGCCCTTCGCCGCCGACAGCGCGCTGCTGACGCCCCGGACCGCCCACCCGGACGCCACCGTCCGCGTCGGCCCGGCGGGCGGGCCGCTGGCCGCGGTTCCGGCGCAAGGCGATGGTGCCGGCGGGGCCGCCGTGCCCCTGTCCGTGGGGGTGAACGCGATCGTCGTCGAGGTCACCGCGGCCGACGGCGCCACCAAACGGACCGTCACCCTCTCGGTAACGCGGGCGGCGCCCGGGCCGCTGGACGCGACGGCCGCCGCGTCCCACCTGTTCCCCCTGTTCGCCGACGGCGGCGGCTTCCGCTCGCGGCTGCTGGTGGCCGACGCCGGCGGCGGGCGCGCCCGCTGCGAACTGACTCTCAATGGCGCCGGGCTGGACACCGTCCGCTTCGCCGCGGAACCCATGTCGGCGCTGGCGGAAACGGTGGACGGCGCCGGAATCCGCTTCCGCTTCCGCTCGCCGGGGGGCGAGGTCCTGCTCGACAGCGCCGGCGCCGGGGAGCGCGCCATCGGCCACGCCAAGCTCGACTGCGACGGGCCGGTGGCGGCGCAATTGCTCCTGAGCCTCGAGGCCGGCGGCGCGCTGTCCGCCATGGCGCACCAGTCCCCGGCGGAGCGGGGCCGGGCCTTCTCGCTGCCCGGCCTGCCGGCCCCGCTGCGCCTCGGCCTGGCCTTCGCCAACGACGGCGTCCGGGAAAACCGCTGCGTGGTGGAGGCGGCGGGGGGCCGGGGCGTGGTGGCGGCGCCGCCGGGGGGTACGGCGTTCCGGCTGCTCGACGAGATTGTCGCGCTGGCGGACGGCGGCGGAACCGGCCCGGTGGCGGTGCGTTGCGAGCGCCCGGCGGCGCTGCTGGCGGTGCCTTTGGCGGGCGGCGCGTTCACCACCCTGGCCCCCGCCGTTCTGGACGCGGACGGCGCGGTTGACGCGGCGGACGGGCCCGCCGGGCTGCGGTCGCTGCTGCCTTTGGCGCTCGACGGCGGCGGCTTCCGCTCGCGGCTGTCGGCGGTCAACCTGGCGGCTGGCGCCAACCGCTGCGAACTGCGGCTGTCCGCCGCCGGCGGGCTGGCTGGCGCGAACTTCGGCGCGGCGGCGGACGGGCCGGAAGGCATGGACGGCTTCGCGCTGGCGCTGGCGGGGCGGGGCGCCCAAGAGTCGCTGGACAGCCGCGGCGGGGAGGCCTTCGCCTTCGGCCACGCCGCGCTGGAATGCGAAGGCCCGGCGGCGCTGTGGAACCTCATTGTGCTGGAAGGCCCGGACGGGCCGGCGGGCATGATGGCGCTGGGGCCGGCCCAGCCGGCCCGGGAGATGCGTTTCCGCGCCCCGCCCGCGCCGGCGCGCCTGGGGCTGGCCATCGCCAACGGCGGCGGCGCCCGGACGGCCTGCCACGTCGCCCTGGCGGCGGCGGACGGCCGCGCCGCGCCGCCGGCGGGCTTTCCGCTCATTTCCGTCCCGGAGCGGGCCACGGCCATCCGCTTCCTCGACGGGATGTTCGCGGTGCCGGCGGACTTCGCCGGCGGCGCCGTGACCCTGCGCTGCGACCACGCGGTCGGCGCGGTCGCCGTGCCCGTGGCCGGCGCCGCCTTCACCGCCGTTCCGCCAATCATCCCCGGGCTCGAAACCGTGCCCGAGGCCGCCGTGGACAGCGGCGGCGGCACCCCCGGCGGCGGCCAGTGACGACCCCCGGCCCCGGAGCCACCCCCGGGGCCGGGTAAGCCGCCGGACCAGACCCGAGGTCGCGGGAGAGGCAGAAATTTGAAATCGCTGTTCGATCCCGCGGATTACGATGTGCCCGGGAAATACCGGCACTGGCCCGGCGACATCGCCGAGGACCGCATCGGCCCGTTTTTCTTTTACATGGACGGTCCCCATCCCCGCACCGCCTTCCGCACCCGGCCTGAACACGCCAACACCCATGAAACGATTCATGGCGGCATTCTCATGGCCTTCGCCGATTACACGGTCTGCCTCGGCGCCAGCGGCGGCGCACAGGAGAGCTCCGCCACCATCAGCCTGAACACCGAATTCATCGCCCCCGCCCGGGTTGGCGACCTGCTGCTTGGCGAGGGCGAAGTCCTGCGCCGGGGGCATTCGCTGGTTTTCATGCGGGTGAAAATCCGTGTGGAGGATCAAATCATCCTCACCGCCAGCTCGGTCATCAAGCGGCTGCGCCAGCGCGCCTAGGCGCGAACCCCTACCTGTGTCGGCGCTCGGCTCCGCAAGCGGTACACCCTGGCCGCGGTGTCGTGGAACAGCGCCTGTCTTTCCGCTTCGCTGAAATCCATCACCAGCTTCTTGAAGCCATTCCAAAGCACGGTGTAACCGATTGACAGCCGGTCAACCGGGAAATTGCTCTCGAACATGCAGCGCTCGGGGCCGAAGCAGTCGATGGCGTGCAGATACCATGGCTTTTGCGCGGCCACGAATTCATCCGAATCCGGCGGCCTCGCGGCCTTGTGCCAGCCGAAGCCGTTGTCGGGCATCGCCAGCCCGCCGAGCTTGGCATACACGTTTCCACAGCGGGCGAGCGCCGCCAGGTCCCGCCGCCAGCGGGGATAAACCGCTTCAAGGCGCCAGGGGCCAACACCCAGCGGCGTGCCGAAATGATCGAGCACGAAAGTGCATTCGGGCAGCGCCTGGGCGAGGTCGATGAAATCGCACAGCTGATGGTGGTAATGCCAGGCGTCGAAAGTGAGATCGCGCGCGGCGAGCATCCGCAGGCCGGCGCGGAAATCCGCATCGGCATAGAGACCCGCGGGCGCTTGCACATCGATGAACAGCGGTGTGGTCCGGTCCACCGCGGCGCTCTGCCGGATGCCCCGCAGGCGCCCGCCGCAAGCCGCCTCGTGCGCATCGAGCAGCTCGCCGAGCTTGGGCGTGGCCGCAAGGCGCAGGTCGGCGTGGGCGACGATGCCGGCGATGCGCGGCGCAGTTCCACTTTCTCCGCTTCCTCCACCAAGGCCGCTTTCGCTGCGCCGGGCCAGATCGGCGATCTGGCGCGTCTCGCCGGTCGGCCGCAGATGTTCGGGGCCTTCGCGCAGCCAAAACGCGCGGCATTCCATGAACACCGACTTGACGATGTTGTGCCCGCCGCCGGTATCGCGGTGGAAATCGGGCAGCATATAGTCGCGCCCGAAACGCTTCTTCCACAAATGATGGTGCGGGTCGATGATCGGCCGCGCCGGTTCGATCGGCTGCTCCCGCACTTGCGCCAGCCATGCGTCCGAGCCGGGTTGAAGATTGTTCATTGGTGCCCGCCCTGCCGATTTTTTCAATTGTTGTAGTATGCCAGCCTTTACTTTCTGGAATCCGGCATGGGCATCACCGCGAGCGTCATCATCGCCTACCTGGTTTTTTTCGCCGCCGCCGGCCTTTGGCTGAGCCGCGGCAACGCGAGTTCCGCGGATTGGGACATCGGCGGCGGCACACTGGGGATTGCCATGCTCGCGGCGGGCATCGCCGGCACCCGCATCGGCGGGGCCGGAACCTACGGGGTCGCGGGGGATGTGATTTCCGAGGGCCTCGGCCATCTCTGGTATGGCGTCAATTCCTTCGCCGCGCTGTTCCTGGTCGGTTTGTTCTTCGCGATTCCCTACCGGCGGCTCAAGCTCGTCAGCGTCGGCCAGGCTTTCGACTACCGCTTCGGCTCCTACCGCTGCCAATGGCTGACGAGCCTTTGCGTCCAAGCCGAATACCTGATCGTCAACATCATCGAGCCGTACATCATCGGCTCCATCGTCAGCGGTGTCACCGGCATTCCATTTGGCCTGGGTGTGCTGATCGGCGCCGTGGTGATCATCTCCTTCACCGTATTCGGCGGGCTTCGCGGCACCGCGATCACCAATATCGTCCACTGCTCGGTGATCATTTTCGGCCTCTTGCTCGTGGGCCTCGTGGTCATGGGCAACATGGGCGGCTGGGATTCGGTGCTCGAGCGCGCCAACGGCATGCTCGCCGGGGCGTCCCGGGACGAGGTGCGCTGGTGGAGTTTCACCGGCATCGGCTGGGCGACGATCATCGCGCTGTTCATTTCCGCCACCATCCACACCCCGGCGGCTTCGGTCTACGCCAACTACGCGAGCAGCGCGGCGCGGCAGGAATATCTCATTCCGGGCTTCTTCCTCGCCGGCATCATCGCCGCCGCCATGCCGCTGGTGGCGGGCTTCATCGGCATCCTCACCATGGCGACCTATGGCGCCGAAGCGGGCCTGGGCAGCTATCTCAACATCGCCCAGCTCGCCATGGACGCCGGCCCAATCCTCGGCGGCATCGCCCTGGCCGCGGTGCTGGCGGCGGTGATTTCCTCCGGGGCGCCCATCCTGCTCGCGAGCGCGACGATGTTCGTCAACGACTGGGTGCCGGGCGCCAAGAACTTCTCCTCGGAAAAGAAATTGATGGCCTACAAGATCGTCACCGTGATCTACGGCTCGCTCGCCGCGGTCATCGCCTGGCTCGGCAACATCACCTCGGTGCTGCAACTGCTGCTGCTCGGCTTCGCCATGGTGGTGCCGCCCGCGGTCGCCATCGGCTATGTGCTGTATTGGAAACGCACCACCGAAGCTGCGGTTTTCTGGGGCATCGCCGCGGGCTTCACCGGCGGTCTGGCGATGTGGTTGTTCAACACCTTGTTCGACGACATCGAAAACGCCACCGCCGGCGGCTTTGCCCAATGGTGGCACGAGTTGATCGCCCACCTCGGCGAATGGTCCGACCCGTCCTTCCTCACCCTGCTGCTGCCCCTGCTCATCATCCCCATCGTCAGCCTGCTGTTCCCCAATCCCGCATCCGACCACGAAGCCAGCCAAGCCTTCTACACCCGCCTCGGCCGCATCCAGCGCGATTTCAGTTGGAAGTAGGGGGCGGATTCAGTTTGGTGTCGGCGGCTTTGCCCATTGCTTTCGGGGTCGAAGCCCGCGCCTCCCGGAGTTCATGAAGACGCAGGGCCTCGCGCAGCGCCGCCTTGCGCGCGTCCACCCGCGCCCGGCGCTCGGGACCGAAGTCCCGGGTCAAGTTTTCAAAAGGATGCCGTCCACTCATTCGATTAAACTTTTTACCAATACGAGATTGTCAAATCACCACAAGATGTTACAGCAATTCCAATTTTGGCATTGCGCGCCGCCGCGCAGAATCTCCCTCACGTGACTCCGACCCACGATTCGAACTCGGAGCGGCGCCAAAACGAGGATCATCACTATTTTCACCAATTTCTTGGCACCAAAGCTCGACCAGGACTATGCTTCCCCCGGATTTTCGATGGGGATAGTGCCAATGTGCAAATCAGACAAGCCAAAACAGAGCGCTGCCGGGTCAAAATCGAGCCGAGGCGGCAAGCCCGAAAAAGCATCCACGCCCGAACCTGAAACAGGTTGGCGTTGGCCCTTGGCTGACCGCCCCCTGTCAATGAAGGAATTCGCGGAGCGGGCCGCCGCACTCCAGAGCGAGCTTCGCTCGTCTATCGACAGCACCAAAATCATCCGGGCGCATCGGGACGGATGTTGCTGCGAACTCGATGAATGTTGCGACGAACGTGATGGGGGCGCTTAGGACTGAAGGTCTGCGTGATCGATGCCAGCATCGCGGTTATGTGGCTTGTGAAACAAAAACATATGCTGGAGGTGCGGTTTGTCTGGCAGTCAAACCGACCTCCTGTGGCCGTCCCCGGCGCAGCCGCTCCCATCCACCGAACAGCCGGAACCGCCGAAACAGCGAGAAACCCCCAAAATCGCCCCACAGATCGAACGCGGACAAACCAGGGCGCGGTGGGCGACAACTACCTGCGTAACTATAAGATCGCCCCGGCAGAGCCACTACACAGAGCCACTACAACTCTTGACACGCCCGCGCGGTTTGATCTAGCATCCTGATCACTAGGCGTGCATTGTGCATCGCCACTGGAAGCGGCCCGAGACGGGTCCTTCCGGACTCAAAACGGGCTGTTGCCATAACTTCATAAGGAGAAACCTATGAACACGCAACAAACGCCCGAAAACGACCGCCAAACACTCGTGGCCAAAAACGTCACTCAATTCGGTAACGGACAGCTGGTGAGTATCCTGGGGGTGTTCGTCGCCGTCGCCGGGATGTTCGTCGCCGTCGCCGTATTCGGCTTCAGGGCCATCGACGCCCAATTTGACGCCGTAAACGTCCAATTCGATGCCGTCAACGCACGAATCGACGACCTGGCGGCATTGATGAATGCCCGGTTCGACGATGTAGACCGCCGCTTCGACGATGTGAACCGGCGCATTGACGACAACACCGCGGAGCTCCGGCTCATTCGCGGAAATGTCAGCGGCCTGACCGAGCGAATGACGAAAGTCGAAACCATCATCAGCATCCGCCCACAGGCGGAAGTCGATGGGGAAAACAACCCGATCGCGGCTTCGACACCGCGCGATCAACCCTAAACGGTCAACCGCACCCCGAGACGCGGTGCCGAGACCATCTTGAAAAAAGGGCGCCTCCGCCGCCCTTTCCTTTATTCAAGAGTCAAGCCCGGCGAATCTTTGGGCTCATCCCCAACAAACGATGGCCGAATGGAGAGCCATGCAATGACCGGGAAAATCACGCTTAAGCCCAACGAGTACCAGCCGCGCAAGGCCGAGCTGGAAGCGGACGTTTCACTTGACGCGCCAGGGGAAACCCTGGATGATCGAGCCGACGCGCTGGCCGCCGCCGTCACGCGGACTGTGGAAATCGAGCATGAAGCCGCCGATTGATTTTGCGAGCTTGGGCACTATAGTATGTAATCCTCCATCAATGTAATACTGTCAAGCCATTGCGAAGTGAAAGTATCCGCCTCGTCCGAGGCCTTGACTGAGCGCTGTGACCAGTCCCGAGCGCCGAAACAGTCCTCTCGCATATTATCTTGGTTGGGCAAGGACATATCTGAAACGCGGCAATGCTTTGGAGAATTCCTCACGTGGAGTTTGGAGATTGTTGGAAGATGGGTCAGCGATTAAATCATTAAGGGAGACCAAGAAAATTTATGATCAAGTTTGCTCGGAGGAGCGTATTCGAACCGAGCAAAAGAAGAAAAATGAAAAAAACGAAAGTGTTGCGCAAGTCAATCTCGAGGGTTCTCCAGATGTATCAGAGGATTGGAAGATGAAACTTTTGGATGTTTTGGGTGAAATGAAGCCTGATGCTTTTGAAAGATTATCGCAACGACTTCTCCGAGAAGTTGGATTCACAAAAGTTGAGGTTAGAGGTCAATCAGGCGATGGAGGAATAGACGGGATCGGAGTATTGCGGTTAAATCTCGTTTCATTTCAGGTGTACTTCCAATGCAAAAGGTGGAAGGGGGCCGTTACTCCAAAAGAAATCAGGGACTTTCGAGGGGCTTTGCAGGGCAGGGCCGACAAAGGGTTATTCATCACCACTGGCCAGTTCACATCACAAGCATCAGATGAGGCAACCAGGGAGGCAGCAATTGCAATTGATCTCATAAATGGTGATCGTCTCTGCGATTTATTGAAGCAACACGAGATCGGTATAAGGGTTAAACAGGTTGAGAGTGTTGAAATCCAATCTGATTGGTTTGAAAAAATCTAACGCCCCATCTCGCCACTGGCCTCGATTAGGAACGGGCCAGGCTCCCGGTAGCCTCGTTGGAGCAGGGTTGTCAGTTCTTCGGCGGTGTTGGCTTTGGCGGCGGGGACGCCGAAGCTGGCGGCCATTTTTGTCCAGTCGATGTTGGGGTTGCCGATGTCGAAGAGGCTGGCGGCGATTGCTCCCACTTCGGTGATGCCGAGCCTTCCGTATTCGACATTGAGGATGTTGTAGCTGCGGTTGGCGAAGATCAGCGTGGTGACGTTGAGTCCTTCCCGGGCCTGGGTCCACAGGCTCTGGTTGGTGTAGGCGGCGCCGCCGTCGCCGAGTAGGGCGAGCACCGGGCGGTCGGGGCAGGCGAGGGCGGCGCCGGTGGCGACCGGGCCGCCCTGGCCGATGGCGCCGCCGGTGAGGCTGAGCCAGCTATGGGGCGCGGTGTTCTGGCAGAAGGGGTAGGCGACGTTGCCGCCGCCTGAGTCGGTGCAGACGATGGCTTCTTCGGGCATCGCCGCGGCGATGGCCTGGACGATGTTGCGGGTGTCCAGCGGGCCTACGGGTGCCGGTATTTCCTTGCGTTCAAAGCGTTTCGCCTGTTCCTTTTCGGCGCCGAGCCTTTCCGCGAGCCTTTCGAGCGCGTCGGCGGAATCTTCCTCGACGGCGCTGAGGCGGCTGAGCGCGCAGCCATCGGGGAGCAATCGCCCCGGTACGTTCTCATAGGCGAAGAAACTGACCGGCGGCTCGGCGCCGACGAGCACGAGTTGCCGGATGCCCGCGGTTGCCGCGAGCACCTGTTCGGGGAAGTAGGGCAGGCGTTCGGCCGCAACCCGCCCCGGCCCGCCGTCGACCCGCGCCGGGAAGGTGCCGTTGAGCAGCCGGCAGCCGGTTTTCGCAGCAATGCGGCCGGCGGCTTCGAGGGCGGCGGGGGTGGTTGCGTGGTGTTCGAGCAGCAGCGCGCTCGGCTCGCCGTTGCCGAGCAGTTTGGCGATGTCGCCGATGGCCTGTTCATCGACTTGCGGCCGGATGGGTGGCGGGTTTGGTTTGACCGGGCCGGCGCTTTCGCCCCAGGCCGCGTCGGCGCCCATGATCAGGGTGGCGATTTGGCCTTTGCTGCCGCCGTGGCCGCGCAGGCTGGCGCTGAACGCATCCGCCCCGTCCTGGGCCAGGCTGGCGCTGGTGGAGCAGGATTTTATCCAGCAGGAATAATTTCGCGCCAGCGTCTCAATGTCGGAAGTCAGCGGCGCGTCGAAGCCGACATGATAATGCGGATGATTGCCAACGAGGTTGACCATCGGCGAGTTCGCGCGGCGGGCGTTGTGCAGGTTGGCGATGCCATTGGCCAGGCCCGGGCCGAGGTGCAGCAGGGTCGCCGCGGGCTTGCCGGTCATCCGGCCGATGCCGTCGGCGGCGCCGGTGCAAACGCCCTCGAACAGGGCGAGCACCGATTTCATCCGCGGCACGCTGTCGAGGGCCTGCACCAGATGCATTTCGGAAGTGCCGGGATTGGCGATGCAGTACTCGATGCCGCAATCGGCCAGCGTTTCGATCAGGGCCTTGGCGCCGTTCATGGGCAGTCCTTCGGTTGACTGGGTTGGAGCGATTCGGTAGCGCTATCGTATTGTTTTTTGCGCCGGGATGGTATCGCCCCCGTCAAACTTGGCGGCTTTCGCTGTGCCAACGAGATTCTGCGACTCCGCTTCGCTGCGCGCAGAATGACGGGGTTGGGGCTTCGCTGCGCTCAGAATGACGGGGTTGGGGCTTCGCTGCGCGCAGAATGACGGGGTTGGGGCTTCGCTTCTCGCAGAATGACGGGGTTGGGGCTTCGCTGCGCGCAGAATGACGAAGAGGCTGCGGTGGAATCCCGCACTGAGGGAGCGCGGCGGTGGCTGAAAGGGGCCCGGCGCAAGCCGGGAAAGCATTCAGCCACCGACGGAAAGCGACCGGTGCCCGATTCTGCGACTGCGCTTCGCTTCGCGCGGAATGACGGGGTGGGAGCTTCGCTTCGCGCGGAATGACGGGGTGGGAGCTCCGCTGCGCGCAGAATGACGGTGGAAAACACGGCAGCGACGGACCGAAGCCCAACCGCCCTGCGCGCGGCATGACAGAAAACACGGCGGCGCGTGTTGCTTTCCGCTGGGGGATGCTATGCTTCGGGACACTGGAACCAGAGGGATGATCGACCATGGAAATGAAGGCGCGGCAGCGTATTGCCGCCAGCCGCCGGCAGGTTTGGGAGGCTTTGAACGACCCCGAAATCCTGCGGGCGGCGATTCCGGGCTGCGAAAGTTTCGACAGCGCCGGGGAAAACCGCTACACCGCCAAGATCACCAACCGCATCGGGCCGGTGAAAGCGAGTTTCCGCTTCGCCATCGAGTTGAGCGAACTCGACCCGCCCAACAGCTATGTCATCCAGGGCAAAGGCCAGGGCGGCGCGGCTGGCTTCGCCAATGGCGGCGCCCGGGTTTCGCTCGAGGCCGATGGCGGGGACACCCTGCTCAACTACGAACTCGACGCCAGTGTGGGCGGCAAGCTCGCCCAGTTGGGCGGCCGCCTCATCGACGGCGCCGCGAAGAAGCTCGCCGACCAGTTCTTCACCCGCCTCGGCGAGGCAATCGCCGACATGGAGCCGCCGCCCGAAGAACCCGGCGCGGCTGAAACCGAAAACGGTGCCGATTCTGGCGCGGAATCCGCGCCCGGCAACGGCAAGCTGATCCGCCTCGGCGCAATCCTTCTCATCGCGGCCTTGATTATTGTCTGGCTGCTCTAAGGAAGTTCTGGTCAAACCTACAATTCGCATGATGTCGAAGCATCTATTCTTCCCGGTTCCGCACAGCACAAGTCGTCGTGTGGCGGGGCGCGCGCGGCGGGCGTGCGAGGCAGGAAGCCGAGCCCGAAGCCCACAGGGATGTGTTTACGGCGTCCGCCGCGCGCGCCCCGCCACACGGCGGCGGATCGAAGCCACTTACCCGGCAACAGAACACCCATCAACCATCAAAACGAGAATTGCCGATACTGGCGGCAATCCGGCTGAATTTCTGATTTACTATGCCGTGGATTCCCGGCCCCGGGGCCGGGTGGAAACCGGCGAGGAGAAATTGACCCATGAAGATTGATCTGACCGTCAATGGCCAGTCCGTGTCGGGCGAGGTGGAACCGCGCACCCTGCTCGTGGATTTTCTGCGGGAACAACTGCGGCTGACCGGCACCCATGTCGGCTGCGACACCAGCCAGTGCGGCGCCTGCGTGGTGCTGGTCGACGGCAAGTCCGTCAAGTCCTGCACCCTGCTCGCGGCGATGGCGGCGAGCAGCGAAGTAACCACCATCGAAGGGCTCGCCGAGGGGGCGGAACTCCACCCCATGCAGCAGGCGTTCATGGACAACCACGGCCTGCAATGCGGCTTTTGCACGCCGGGCATGGTGATGTCGGGCCTCGACATCGTCAACCGCCACGGCAACGAACTCGACGCCGAGACCGTGCGCCGGGAACTCAACGGCAACATCTGCCGCTGCACCGGCTACCAGAACATCGTCAAGTCGATCCGGGATGGCGCCCGGGCAATGGGAGGGGCATCATGACCGATTACGGCATCGGCGCCAGCGTGCGCCGCAAGGAAGACCAGCGCTTTCTGCTTGGCAAAGGCCGCTACACCGACGATATCAACGTCGCCGGCCAGACCCACGCGGTTTTTCTCCGCTCGCCCCACGCCCACGCCATCATCGAGGGTATCGACACGCAAGCCGCCAAGGCCGCGCCGGGGGTGGTCGCCGTGCTGACCGGCGACGATCTCGCCGCCGACGGCATCGGCCCGCTCATCTGCGGCGTCACCGTCACCAGCGACGATGGCGAGCCGCACCGGGCGCCCGCGCATCCGGCGCTGGCCCAGGGCAAGGTGAACTATGTCGGCGACCATGTTGCGATTGTCATCGCTGAAACGCTGACACAGGCCCGGGACGCCGCGGAACTTGTCGAAGTGCGCTACCGCCCATTGCCCGCGGTATCGGGCACGGCCGATGCGGCCAGCCCGGGCCAGCGGCAAATCCACGATGTCGCCCCAGGCAATGTCTGCTTCAACTGGCCTTTCGGCGACAAGGCCGCGGTCGATGCGGCCTTCGAGTCCGCCCACAAGGTCTCGAGCATCGAGTTGACCAACAACCGCATGGTGACCAATCCGATGGAGCCCCGGGCCGCCCTCGGCGAATACAACCCAGGCACCGGGGAAATCACCCTCCACCTGACGACCCAGAACCCACATGTCCACCGCCTCGTGCTCGCGGCCTTCAACCAGCTCGCCCCGGAGCACAAGCTGCGGGTTGTCGGCCCCGATGTGGGTGGCGGTTTCGGCGCGAAAATCTTCGTCTACGCCGAGGAGCTCGTGGTGGGCTGGGCCTGCCGCAAGATCAACCGCCCGGTGAAGTGGACCGCCGACCGCTCCGAGGCCTTCCTGGCCGACGCCCACGGCCGCGACCATGTGGCCAAGGCGGAAATGGCGCTAGACGAAAACGGCAAGTTCCTCGCCCTGCGGGTGCACACCACGGCCAACCTCGGCGCCTATCTTTCGACTTTCGCCACCATGGTGCCCAGCTACCTCTACGCCTTCCTGCTCGCCGGGCAGTATGCGACGCCGCTGATCTACTCCGAAGTCAAAGCGGTGTTCACCAACACCGCCCCGGTGGACGCCAGCCGCGGCGCCGGCCGGCCCGAGGCGACCTACCTGCTCGAGCGGCTTGTCGATGTTTGCGCCGCGGACATGGGGCTTAATCCGGCGGAAATCCGGCGGCGCAACTTCATTCCCAAGGACGCCTTCCCCTATCAGACCCCGGTGGTGCAATGCTATGACAGCGGCGACTACGAAGCCGCCCTCGACCAAGCGCTCGAACTGTCGGATTACGGCGGTTTCGAGGCGCGGGCCGCGGCGGCCAAAAGCCGCGGCAAACTGCGCGGCATCGGCTTTTCCTCCTATGTCGAAGCCTGCGGCATCGCGCCCTCGGCGGCGGTGGGACAGCTCGGCGGCGGCGTTGGCCTGTGGGAATCGGCCCAGGTGCGCTTCAACCCCACCGGCAATGTGCAGGTGTTCACCGGCACCCACTCCCACGGCCAGGGGCACGAGACGACCTTCGCCCAACTCGTCTGCGACCAGCTCGGCGTGCCTTTCGAGAACATCGAGGTCATCCACGGCGACACCGCCAAAACCCAGTTCGGCATGGGCACCTATGGTTCGCGCTCGCTCGCCGTGGGCGGGGTGGCGATCGCCAAAGCCTGCGACAAGCTCATCGCCAAGGGCAAGAAGATCGCCGCCCACGCCATGGAAGCCGCCGAGGGCGACATCGAATTCGCCGGCGGCAATTACACCGTCGCGGGAACCGACAAGTCGATGAACATCGCCGAAGTCGCCTTCACCGCCTATGTGCCCCACAACTACCCGGAAGGGGTCGAGCCCGGCTTCGACGAGAACGCCTTTTTCGATCCGATGAACTTCTCCTTCCCCGCGGGCACGCACATCTGCGAGGTTGAAGTGGACCCGGACACCGGCGAGGTCGAAATCGTCGATTACACCGCGGTGGACGATTTCGGCAAGCTCGTCAATCCGATGATCGTCGAGGGCCAGGTCCACGGCGGCATCGTCCACGGCATCGGCCAGGCCCTGCTCGAGGGCTGCCAATACGATGGTGATGGCCAGTTGGTCACCGCCTCGTTCATGGACTACGCCATGCCGAGGGCGGACAACGCGCCGGATTTCCGCATCGGCTACGCGCCGACTGATCCACCGGACAACCCGCTTGGCGTCAAAGGCTGCGGCGAGGCGGGCGCCATCGGCGCGCCGCCGGCGGTGATCAACGCCATCGCCAACGCCATCGGCGTCAAGCATGTGGAAATGCCGGCAACGCCGGAAACCGTCTGGCGCGCCTGCCAGAACGCGGCGTGAACTGAACGAGCGGGAGGAAGCAGCCATGTACGAATTTTCATACCATCGACCCGCCTCGGTTGCCGAGGCGGCTGAACTGATCGCCAATTCCACCGACGGCAAACTCGTCGCCGGCGGGCAGACCTTGCTGCCGACGATGAAGCACCGGCTCGCGAGCCCTTCCGATGTGATCGACCTCGGCGGCGTTGGCGAACTCGGCGGCATCGTCGTCAACGGCAATATCGTCACCATCGGCGCCATGACCACCCATGCCGAAGTGGCGGCTTCAAGCGAAGTGCGCGAAGCCATCCCCGCGCTCGCGGCGCTCGCCGGCAACATCGGCGACCCCGCGGTGCGCAACCGGGGCACGATTGGCGGCTCGATCGCCAACAATGACCCGGCGGCGGACTATCCCGCTGCGGTGATCGCCCTCGGCGCCACGGTGCGCACCAACCGGCGGGAAATCGCCGGCGGGGATTTTTTCACCGGCATGTTTGAAACCGCCCTTGAAGAGGACGAGATCATCGTCGCGGTGGATTTCCCCCGGCCCGAGGCGGCCGCCTACATGAAGTTCGAGAACCCGGCCTCGCGCTACGCCATTGTTGGCGTGTTCATCGCCAAAACCGCGGCCGGCGCCCGGGCGGCGGTCACCGGCGCGGCGGCTTGCGCGTACCGGGCTTACCGGCTTGAAGAGGCGCTCGCGGGCGGCTTCAGCCCGGAAGCGCTGGCGGATTTCCAGGCCCCGGTTGAGCGCATGAACGCCGATATCCACGCCAGCGCGGAGTACCGCGCGCATCTGGTCAAGGTCATGGCCCAGCGCGCGGTGGCGGCCTGCGCGTGAGTATGCTGAAACGCAACGCATTTACCGGACAGCACACTCGGCAATGACGCTGCCGCAAAGCATCGGGGACGTTCAGCGCCTGCTCCGGGGTGGCGATTACATCGCGGATCGGGCGCTGGCCACGACGCTGTTCCTGTCCCTGCGAATGGGCCGTCCGCTGCTGCTTGAAGGCGAGGCCGGCGTTGGCAAAACCGAGATCGCCAAAGTGCTCGCGGCGGGGCTCGGCCGCCGGCTGATCCGGCTGCAATGCTACGAGGGTCTCGATGTTTCCTCGGCGGTTTACGAGTGGAACTACGCCCGGCAGATGATCGAGATCCGGCTCGCGGAGGCGGTCGGGGCGGCGCCCGGGGATAAACTGGCGGAGAAGCTGGCGGCGGATGTGTTCGCCGCCGAATTCCTCATCGAGCGGCCCCTGCTCGCCGCGCTTCGCGATGATGAAGCCGGGGCGCCGGTGCTGCTCATCGACGAGCTCGACCGCACCGACGAGCCATTCGAGGCCTATCTGCTCGAGTTGCTTTCCGATTTTCAAATATCGATTCCCGAAATCGGCACGATCCAAGCGAAACAGCCGCCGGTTGTCGTTATCACTTCCAACCGCACCCGGGAGATCCACGACGCCCTCAAGCGGCGCTGCCTGTACCACTGGGTCGATTATCCCGACGCCGGCCGCGAGTTGCGCATCATCGAGGCCCGGCTGCCGGGAATCGACGCCAACCTCAGCCGCCATGTGGTCGCCTTCGTCCAGCGCCTGCGCGAGGAGGATTTGTACAAGCTGCCTGGCGTCGCCGAAACCCTCGACTGGGCCCAGTCCCTGCTGCAACTCGACCAGGTTGCCCTCGACAGCGGCGCCATCGACGACACCCTCGGCGCCTTGCTCAAATACCAAGACGACATCGCCCGCATCCGCGGCAGCGAAGCCGCCCGGATCCTGGAGGAAGTGAAGTCCGACTTGGCATTGCAACCGGGTTGAACGCGATGGATGTTGGCAACTCCCATGATTGCGCGCGCAGCGAATCACCCCATCCCTGCCATTCCGCAGGAAGCGAATCACCCCACCCCTGTCATTCCGCAGGAAGCGAATCACCCCACCCCTGTCATTCCGCAGGAAGCGAATCACTCCATCCCTGTCATTCCGCAGGAAGCGAATCACTCCATCCCTGTCATTCCGCGCGGATCGAAGCGGAGTCGCGGAATCTCCCCAAGTTTCCGCGACTCCCGCCAGCGCCAATCCGAGGCCATGGCGCGGCATGAATCCAGATCTCTCCATGCAAGTCCCCGACCGCGGCCGCATGAGCCAAAACATCATGCGATTCGCCCGCCTGCTGCGCGCCGCCGGCTTGCCGGTGGGCCCCGGCAAGGCCCTCGACGCGATTCGCGCCGTGGACATCGTCGGTTTCAGCAGCCGGGCCGACTTCCATAGTTGCCTGTTGGCGATTTTCGTCAGCCGCAGGGAGCAGCGCGAGTTGTTCGACCAGGCCTTCCACATCTTCTGGCGCAATCCCCGCCTCATGGAGCGCATGCTCGGCGCCATGCTGCCGACGCTGCTCGCGGAAGACGCGGGGAACACCGAGGAAGTGCGCCGCCGCCTCGCCGACGCCCTCGCCAACAACATGGGCGCCGGCAATCCCCGCGAATCCGGCGAAGAGCAAATCGAGCTGCATGGCCTGCTGACCAGCTCAGCCGCCGAAGTGCTGCGCGAGCGCGATTTCGAGGAACTGTCCGCCGCCGAACTCGAACAGGCCAAACGAGCCATCGCCGCGCTGCGCCTGCCCGCCGACCGCATCGCCACCCGCCGCTTCCGCCCCGACCCCCGCGGCCGCCAATTCGACCGCCGCGCCAGCCTGCGGGCGCTCGCCCGCCCCAGCGAAGGCGCGCCGCTGAAGTACCGCAAACGCGCGACGCGCCAGCCGCCGCTCGTGGTGATCTGCGACATTTCTGGGTCGATGAGCACGTATTCGCGGATGTTCCTGCATTTCATGCACGCCGTATCCGCCCGCCGCCGGGTCCACAGCTTCGTGTTCGGCACCCGCCTGACCCACATCAGCCGCCAGCTTGCCCACAGCGATGTCGATCTCGCGCTCGGGCGCGTCTCCGGGGTCGTCGAGGACTGGTCCGGCGGCACCCGCATCGGCCATTGCCTGCACCGGTTCAATAAACTCTGGGCCCGCCGCGTCCTCGGCCAGGGCGCCACCACCGTGCTCCTCACCGACGGCCTCGAACGCGACGACCCGCAATCCCTCGCGGTGGAAATCGAACGCCTCGCCCGCTCGAGCCGCCGCCTCGTCTGGCTCAACCCGCTGCTGCGCTGGGACGGCTTCGAACCCCTCGCCCAGGGCGTCAAAACCATCCTCCCCCACGCCGACGACTTCCGCTCCGCCCACAACCTCCAAAGCCTCGAAGACCTGACCCGCGCCCTGTCGGCAAATCCGCTCCACAATAGGATTAACCATAAGCCGGATACTGGCAAGAGTTTGCCAAGGAGGAATTCGTGCGTGTAATCGCGATTGATCCTGCCCCTGGAAAGCCGAGTGCCGTGTTTGATGGTGCGGAATACCTGCAATTGAATGCGCTTGAACTTCGACAGTATGTCTCCCGGATATCGAATGGAAAAGAGTCTGTTCTCGTTTGCTGGGATGCGCCACTGACCGGTCCATTCGATCTGGCGAGTGCCGGTTCGCATCAATTCGATTTCACCAAGCGCGCCATTGAACGCTTCTTTTCGCTTGCTGTAACCGGGTTCAAAACACCCAAGGGCATCTCGGTGCTTGGCTATGGCGCATGTCCGCATTGGACCATCAGCCGCTCGATTCTTGGCCTGCCGCGGGTTGGACCATTCGATAGACAGGAAAAAAAGCTGCCGCTGAAGCTGGTTTCGGAGTCCGGCGGTAAAATTCATTCCAGCAAATCGGTGGTTGAAATCCACCCGGGATTGGCCGCTTGGCTTTGGTGTCGAAGAGAAAGAGGGGAAAATGCGGATTGGGTATACAAGGGCAACAAGTCCAGTATGCGCAAAGTTCGGGATGAAATGTGGGAGATCATTCTCGGGCGCAGTGGCTTTGAGGACGATGTGCTTCGACCGGAGACAGATGACGAATTTGATGTGGCAATAGGCTATATTCTGGGAAAACTGTTCAATCTGGACGGAGACCAAGGCCCGCGCCGCAGCCTGATTCTCGGTGACCGCGAACATGGCGCGTTCCTCTTGCCAAACCTTCCCGGTCTTGTGGACGCATGGATTCGCTGGAAAGAAGTGGCGAGAGTCAAACCCGTGCCCGCAATCCTTCCCCCAGATAGTCAGCCGGGGGCGCCTGGAAAGCCCGGCGATGGCCCACAAGGTATTTCAAAGTTAGTGGCTGGCATAAGCTCCAATGCTAGGAAATCCGCGGCATCCATTGTGGAAGCGACAGCAAATGCCGCCAGTCAAACCGCGGATATGGCTGGCAATGCCTTTGACCGGGCCAAGTCCGGCCCAGGCAAGGCATTCGCTTCGGCGGCAGCTCTCGCGGACGAATTGCTCGCAACTATGCAAGGATTGCTTGCGAGCCCGCTTGCCACCGACCTGAACGAACTGCTTCAGGCAACGGCTAAAGGCTCCGCAACGATCTACGACAAGGCCATGGATGCCGAATACCTCCGCACCTTCATCGGCGGCGGCAATCATCGCATGTTCGATGGTGGACACACCATCGCCGGCGCCTGGAAAGCGGTTCGCGGCGCATCCCCGAATGATTCGTTCATTGAGGAGGCCTTCGGTTTTGCGGAAGCGATGTTCAAGGATTTGACCACGCCGAAAGGATTGCCCATCGTAACTTGGGACAAGGCGAATTTCGATAATGTGGCTGCCTATCTGCAATCGAATTTTGGTATTCGGAAAGACTGGTTCTATGACATCAACAGCTACGATGCCCCGGAGTTGTTCGCGGGGGCCATCGGCTTGGTTTCGATAATCTTTAGCTGGAAGGAAAAAGATGCCGAAAAATTTTCCAAGCTCGTCGGCAATATGGGTGTGGCCGCGGTATTCAGCGCGAATCCAATGTTGATGTTGATTACGCTAATGAGTTTGGCCCGCGCGTTTCACAAAGCGGAACATCCGGGCGAGTACGTTCAGGTTGTGGATGGGCTGCTGAAGGGAGGCATCGGCACCGGCGCCACGCTTTTCGCCGTCTCGCAAGTGACTGTGTTCGGCGGCCCGGCCGGATTGACGCTGCTCGTTGGGTTGGCCGCTGGCATACTGGTGAATCGTGCGACGAAAAAGCTCAGCGTTGACCAATTTCATCGATTCATTGTGGAGGCAAGCGCCGCGGCCGCCAGCGAAATCAAGGCGCTGGAACTGAAAAGTGCCTGATGGTGGCTCGCCCGGCCCAAACAAAGAATAGTCGCCTTGTGCCGATACCCGACTTTGTTAGAATAAACGCGAAGTTCGAAGAGGCGGGAATTGTCGATGGCAACGAAAAATCCGATCCAGGCCCCGGACGCGCAGGTTGACCGCAAGCGCAGGGCGCTGCTCGCGGCGGTTCCGGGGCTGCTGATCGTGCCCCGGCATGTTCTCGGTGGCCAGGGTTTCGTGGCGCCGAGCGACCGCATCAACATCGCCGCGGTGGGTGCCGGTGGCAGGGGGGAGGAAAACATCCGCGCCGTCGCCCACGAAAACATCTACGCGCTTTGCGACATCGACGACCGGAGGCTGTCCGCCACCCTCGCCGAGAGGTTCGCCGCGCCATTCCGGGACCGGGTTGCCAGCTATCGCGATTACCGGCGGATGCTCGATGAAAACCCGGAAATCGACGCCGTGGTGGTCAGCACGCCGGACCATATGCACGCGCCCATCGCCACGGCCGCCATGGATCTCGGCAAACATGTGTATGTCGAAAAGCCGCTGAGCCACACCGTCGCCGAGGCCCGCCACCTCGCCCGCCGCGCCCGGGAAACCAATGTCGTGACCCAAATGGGCAACCATGGCCACGCCGGGGAGGGCGCGAGGCTGGTCAACGAGTGGGTCGCCTCGGGCGAGCTCGGCGCGGTGCGCGAAGTGCATTGCTGGACCAATCGCCCCATTTGGCCCCAGGGCATCGCGCGGCCGGAGGGCGGCACGGCGATTCCGGTGGAAATCGACTGGAATCTCTGGCTCGGCGCCGCGCCGCGCCGGCCCTACTTGGACGACGCCTACCATCCATTCAACTGGCGCGGCTGGGCCGATTTCGGCACTGGCGCCATCGGCGACATGGGCGCGCACATCATCGACCAGCCCTATTGGGCGCTCGGCCTCGACCTGCCGCAACGCATCAGCGCGAGTTCAACGCGCTGGGGCCGGGACTACGGGAGTTTTCCGCTGGCCACCAAGATTCACTTCGAATTTCCGGGCAGCGGGGAAAGGCCGGCGGTCAAGATGACCTGGTACGACGGCGGCCTGATGCCCGAGCGTCCCGCCGGGTTGGAAAACGGCAGGCGGATGGGTAACGAAACCGGCGGCGTGCTCATCGTTGGCGAACGCAATACCTTGATGCACTTGCCCTACGGCGACGATCCGGTGCTGATCCCCGAATCGGTTCATCTCGAAACGCCCACGCCGCCGCGAACGCTGGCGCGGTCCCCCGGAATCTATCAGGAATGGATCGATGCCATCAAGGACCGCTCCAAGACCGCCACATCGAATTTCGGCTACGCCGCCCGCCTCACCGAAACAATGCTGCTCGGCAACATCGCCGCGCGCCGGGCGGACGCCCACAAGGTCCTTGAATACGATGGCCAAGCCATGCGCTTCACCAATGACAATGCCGCCAACGAGTTGCTGGACAAAAACTACCGCCCCGGATTCGGCCTGTCATGAGCGGCGGAAAACCCGCGCGGGCCGCCTTGGACTCGTTCCAACGCCGGGAAAACGCTGATCGGGCGGGCATGCCTGGGAACCACATCGGCAAATGAGCGATCAAGAAACATACGACGCCATCGTTGTCGGCTCCGGCGCCGGCGGCGGCATGGCGACCTGGCGGCTGGCCCAGGCCGGCCTGCGGGTGGCGCTGGTGGAGGCGGGCCCCTGGTACGACCCGGCGGATGAAAGCCAGCGCACCCAGTTCCGCCATCCCTGGGAATCGCCGCGCCGGGGCGCGAGCACGCGGCTGCGGCCATTCGGCGATTTCAACGCCTGCATCGGCGGCTGGGAACTCGACGGCGAGCCTTTCACCACCACCGAGGGCACCGACTTCAGGTGGTGGCGGGCGCGCATGCTCGGCGGCAGAACCAACCATTGGGGCCGCATTTCCCTGCGCTTCGGCCCGCTCGATTTCAAGCGCCGCGACATCGACGGACTCGGCGACAACTGGCCCATCGGCTATGAAGACGTCAAACCCTACTACGACAGGGTGGACAAGCTCATCGGCGTGTTCGGCACCAACGAGGGCCTGCCCAACGATCCGGACGGCTTCTTTCTGCCGCCGCCAAAGCCGCGCCTGCACGAGTTGTACTACATCCGCGGCGCGCGCCGGGCGGGAATTCCGGTGTATCCGTCGCGGCTGTCGATTCTCACCAAGCGCATCAACCGCGAACGCGGCGTCTGCGTGTATTGCAACCAATGCAGCCGCGCCTGCGGGCTGCACGCCGATTTCTCCTCGAGCACGGTGCTGGTCTACCCGGCGGTTGCCACCGGACGGGTCGATGTCTACACCAACACCATGGCGCGCAAGGTCGATACCGGCCCGGACGGCCGCGCCACCGGCGTGTCGTGCATCGATCGGGAAAACCACCGCGAATTGCGGCTGAATGGCCGCAGCGTGGTGCTCGCCGCCTCGGCCTGCGGCAGCGCGCGCATCCTGCTCAATTCGATCAGCGCGCGGCACAGTTCGGGCCTGGGCAACAGCAGCGGCCATGTCGGCCGCTACCTGCACGATTCCACCGGCGCCAGCCGGGCGGCTTTCCTCCCGGACCTGACTGACCGGGACATCTACAACGAGGATGGCGTCGGCGGCATGCACGTCTACACGCCCTGGTGGCTCGAAGGGGCGAATCTCGATTTCGCCAGGGGCTACCATATCGAGATTGGCGGCGGCATGAACATGCCCGGCTACGGGTTCGGCTTCGCGGCCAACGCCTACAAGCGGTTCTTCGGCGAGCGCGTCGGCGGCTACGGCAACGGCCTGCGCGACGACGTCAGGCGGTTTTACGGCTCGGGCCTGGGCATCGCCTGCCGGGGCGAAAGTATTCCCCAGTTCGGCAATTACTGCGAACTCGATCCGACCACGGTCGATGAATGGGGCATTCCGGTGCTGCGCTTCCACTACCGCTGGACCGAACAGGAAATCAACCAGGCCCGCCACATGCAGGACACGATGGAGGAGTTGCTCGAAGCCTCCGGCGGCATCCTGCTCGGTGAAAAGCTTGGTCTTGATCGGCAATACGGCCTGGCCCGGCCGGGGGAAATCATCCACGAGGTCGGCACCACGCGCATGGGGGACGACCCAGCCAGCTCGGTCACCAACCGGTTCGGCCAGTTGCACGACGCCGACAATGTGTTCGTTGCCGACGCCGGCACTTTCGTCTCCCAGGCCGACAAGAATCCGACCTGGACCATTCTCGCCCTATCCTGGCGCACCAGCGACCACATCATCGAACGAATGCGGCAACGGAGCTTGTAGGCATGAACATGAACCGCCGCGAAACGCTCAAATCACTGCTGCTGGCGCCGCTTGGCGCGGGCATCGCCTCGGCCGCGGGCTGCGCCGGCGGCGGGCGGCTGAACTGGGCCGGGCTGCCCCGCGAGTATTCCTACGGCCGCACCGCGGCCGAGCGGCAGCGCGACCGGGAACTGTTCGCCCAGAGCTATTTCAGCCAGCACGAACTCGCCACCATCGCCACGCTGTGCGACATCATCCTGCCTTCGGACCACCCCAACGGCGGCGCGCTCGATGCCGGGCTGCCGGATTTTGTCGAGTTCATCGCCAAGGACATGGGTTACCTGAAAACGCCGGCGCGCGATGGCATCGCCTGGCTCGACAACCACGCCATCGACGCCTGCGGCGCCGATTTCATCGGCATCACCGAAGCCCAGCGGCTGGCGATCTGCGACCGCATCGCCTGGCCCGATGTTGAAGACCCGGCATTGCAAGCCGGCATCCGCTTCTTCTCGCTGATGCGCGACCTGACCCTGACCGGGTACTATACAACCGCCCAAGGCTTCAGGGACCTCGGCTACCAGGGCAATGTGGCCAACGTCTGGGACGGCGTGCCGGAGGCGGTGCTCGCCCGGCACGGCTTGGCATACGAGCCCGAATGGCTCGAAAAATGCATCGACCAGTCCCGCCGCGACATCACCGCGGACTGGGACGACGACATGAATCTGACCAGTTGACCAACCGACGAGTTGCCAAAACATGAAAAAACGCCTGTTCGCAATCATCCTCCCCGCCGCCACCGCGCTCGCCTCCGGGTTGGCGCTCGCCCAGGATGACCGCGGGCTTTGGGAACCCAAACCCGCATTCGTCGCCACGCCGCCGGATGGCGCGCCGCCGTCCGACGCCGTCGTGCTCTTCGATGGCGCGAATCTCGATCAATGGATGCGGATTGAAGATGGCGAGCCCGCCCGCTGGGAAATCGCCGACGGCGCCGCAACCGTTACCCCGGGCACCGGCACCATCCGCACCCGGCAATCCTTCGGCAGCCTGCAATTGCATCTCGAATGGCGGCCCACCGATGTTATCGACGGCAGCAGCCAGAGCCGGGGCAACAGCGGGGTGTTCCTGCATTCCCAGTTCGAGGTGCAGATTCTCGACAGTTGGGAAAACGCCACCTATGTCAACGGCCAGGCGGGTTCGGTGTACCTTCAGCATCCGCCGCTGGTCAACGCCTCGCGCCCACCCGGGCAGTGGCAGAGTTACGACATCATTTTCACCGCGCCGGAATTCGACGGGGATGAACTCGCCACTCCGGCCCACATGACGGTGTTCCAAAACGGCGTGCTCGTGCAGAATCATGTGGAAATCCAAGGCGCCACCCACACCCCAGAGCCCGAATACGCCGCGCGGTGCATCCCCTACGGACTGAGAGGCCGGGCCAACCGGCGGGATTGCACGGGAAAAATGCCGCTGGTCCTGCAGGACCATGGACAGGTGGTTTCGTTCCGCAACATCTGGCTGCGGGAATTGTAGGGATCGGCTAGTGTCGTGTCATGTGTCTTGTGCCGCATCAGCGCGGCGGCGCCGCGTCATCGCGGCGCTTGCGGCGCGTTTCGCCGGGGCGTTGCCGCGGCTTGTTGCCAATCCCGGGGCTGCTCGCCGCGCTGTTTTTGCCATCCTTGTTTTTGCAAGCCTGGGCCCACGCGGCCGTTCCATCCCTCGATGAAATCGGCGCCTACCCGGAACCCGATGATCTCGGTGGCCTGCACTTCCATCTGATCACCGTCGATGTCGGCAACCGGCTCTGGGACAACTTCGGCCACACCGCCCTGCGCATGCGCGACGAGGCCAGCGGCGCCGACATCGTTTTCAACTGGGGCGGCTTCGACACCAGCGGCGGCATGGCCGGCTTCGCCCTGGGCTTTTTCCTGGGGGAGTTGAACTACCGCCTGTTCACCGTTCCCACGGAGGTGGCCTACGCCCAATACCGCGCCGAGGAGAGAACCGTCTGGGAAGACCGCATCAATCTCAACAACGCCGAAAAAGCCAACCTTTACCAGCGGCTGATGTGGAATCTGGCACCGGAGAACCGCGTCTACACCTACGATTATTTCGACGACAACTGCACCACCCGCCTGCGCGACTATCTCGACGAAGTGCTCGAGGGCAGGCTCAGCCGCCGCTTCACCGGCATGACCGAAACCACCTACCGGCAAGCCGTCCAGTCGCATTACGAATCGCTCTCGGCGGTGGCCATGCTGCTCGACATCGGCATGAACAGCAATATCGACCGAACCATGAGCGAATGGGAGGCGATGTTCCTGCCGCTTTCCCTGCGGCGGCAGTTGCTCGGCGTGCAGAGCGACGTGGCGCGCGGCGGCGAGCGCCTCGCCCTGCTGACCGAGTCCCGGGTGGTGGCGCAGTTCCCGCCACCGGCGCGGCAATGGAACGCCTATCCGGTGTTCATGCTGATCATGGCCTCGCTGCTGCTGTGGCTGCTGGCCACCACGAAAAAGCCGCGCTACAGCCGCCACATGGATTCAAGCCACAGCCGGCAGCGCGCCTCGCTGCCGCCGGCGGGCTACCAGGTGCTCGGCGGGCTGATCCTGATCTGTTCGGTTTTCAGCGGGCTGCTCGGCTGCCTGATGCTCGGAAGCTGGTTCTGGTCCGGCCACGAAGACCTGCACCACAATCTCAATCTGCTAATCTTCTGGCCAACCGACCTGTTCGGCATCGCCCTCTCCCTGCGCCTGCTGCTGCTCAAATCCCCATGGCCACTTGACCGCTACAGCGCCCCCTACGCGAACTACTATCTCCTCGCCCACCTGCTCGGCATCGCCGCCCACGCCATCATCCACTTCGCCGGCCTGAGCGACCAAAACCTCGGCAACGTCATCCTCTGGCTGGCCGCCCCCATGGCGCTATTCACCATCCTCGTCTGGCTCCGCGGCTTCCGCCCAGCCGAAAACGCGATTGTGATGTGACGGGATTTTGCTTGCCCCCGCCGCAGATGCGGCGCTATACTCCCACCCAACAAAACCCGCCACGCCTCGGACGGAGAGCGATCTCCGCACTGCGCACCCCGGCGGGTTACTTTTTTCTGGGAAGCGCGTCCTGCGAGTGGGGGAGTTGAAATGAGGTTCAGGAAGCCCGCCACTTCCATTCGCGATTCTTAAGCGCCGCGGAATGGCTATACGCGACGAGGCGGCCGCGCAACACTATCTGAACTTCCTTTCCTACTATCGACTTCGCGCATACTGGCTGCCATTCGAGATTCCTGCGGGTCAAAAAGACGAGCATGCCTTTCGAGCGGGCACGACATTCGAGGACGTGCTGGCTATCTACGTTTTCGACCGCAGGCTAAGGCTGCTGGTTTTGGATGCCATTGAACAGGTAGAGGTGGCATTCCGTGGGCAATGGGCTCATTACTTGGCGATGCGATACGGCCCTCATGGATATTTGAAGCCAGATCTGTACACTTGTCGGGGTCGCTTCGACCAAGCCTTAAAGAAACTGGAATATGACTTCGGACGATCAAGCGATACATTCGCCGAACACTATCGCGAGAAATACTCCTCTCCCGAACAGCCCCCGATCTGGATGGCTGCGGAAACGATCTCCTTGGGGCAGTTATCCATGTGGATCAGAAACCTGAAATTCCACGCGGATCGCAAGGCCATCGCACAACCCTTCAAGTTGGGGGATAGGGTGTTTACCTCAGTCTGCCACCACATCAGCTACGTTCGCAATATCTGCGCCCACCATGGTCGACTGTGGAACAAGCGATTCACGATCACCATGCTGATTCCTAAGCGACCCACTGGACTCGCCGAGTCGTTGGAGGGCGCGGACCCAAAACGGATTCATTGCACATTGACAGTGCTCGATTACATGTTATCGATCGTATCCCCGGGGAACGATTGGCGCACGCGGCTGGATTCGCTGATTGAGGAATGTTCGTTGGCCGATCCCCTCAGTATGGATATTCCACGAAATTAAAGATGAAAAAACTCGGCTCGCCTCAGCCGGCAAACAGGCTATGCACGGGCCGCACTTGGGTTAACATATCCGCGTCCGCAAGAGACACGGCACCCACAACGCTCAGAATAAAGAAAAGGCTCCCCTCATGATCGCTTTCCAGCGCGTGCTTGACCAGATTGAAAGAAACGCCGATTCGCTGTTCGCAAAAGGTCGCCAGTTCGAGCGGCTGATGAAAACCTATCTTGAGCAGGATCCGGTCTATAAGACGAGATTCCATGACGTGCGGCTCTGGCAGGACTGGGCCCAAGACCGCCACGGCCATGACGGCCGGGACACTGGCATCGATCTTGTGGCCGAAGAGCGCGATGGTGGCTACTGCGCTATACAATGTAAGTTCCACTCGCCCAAAACGACAATCAAGAAATCCGCTGTCGATTCCTTTCTTGCCACATCTTCCAAAAACCCCTTCACGGCCCGTATGATCATCGACACTGGAGCCGAATGGGGGGCGAATGTTTCCAAGGCTATCGAAGATCAAAAGCCACCATGCAGCGTCCTGCATTTCAATGATTTGGCGAGCAGGCCCATCAGTTGGCCCGACCTCATGCTCGACGAGCCGGAGTCGCTCGATTACCGCCCAACCATTTTTGAGTTGCGCGACCACCAGAAAACGGCGCTCAACGATGTCCTGGCCGGATTCGCCGAACATGACCGCGGCAAACTCATCATGGCCTGCGGCACGGGCAAAACCTTCACCTCGCTCCGCATCGCCGAGGAAATGGTGGGTGTTGGCGGCCGGGTGCTGTTTCTGGTTCCGTCCATCTCATTGTTCCAGCAATCGATGCGCGAGTGGGCCGAGCAGAAATCCATCAACCACGCCTACATCGGCATCTGTTCCGACACCCGCGCCGGTAGGACCGACGAGGATGCCACCCTCCAGGAACTCGAGATCCCCGTCACCACCGATCCCGACAAAATTTCCAGTGCGCTGGTGGTGGAAAACGGCGACGCCATGACCGTGGTTTTCTGCACCTACCACTCGCTGCCGCTCATTGAGCACGCGCAAAACATCAGCGCCCCGGAGTTTGATCTCGTGCTCTGCGACGAGGCCCACCGCACCACCGGAATCGACCGGCCCGGTGATGAGGCATCGCACTTTTTGCTTGTTCACGATCAGGGTCGAATCCGTGCCAGCAAGCGGCTGTACATGACCGCCACGCCGCGCCTCTATACCGACAGCGCCAAGAAAAAAGCTTCTTCCCATCGCATCGATGTATTCTCGATGGATGATCCTCTGAAGTATGGCCCTGAATTTCATCGGCTTTCCTTTTCCAATGCCATCAAAAGCGATCTTCTCTCGGACTACAAGGTCATGATCCTTACGATTTCAGATCTCCCCGCCGCGCGGTCCGAGGGGCTGCCGACCGAGCTTTCCATCAACGATGTCACCAAGCTCGTTGGTGTCTGGCGGGCCATGCAGAACCCAGAGAATCAGCGTCGATCACAACATACAGTTCGCCCACTGCGCCGGGCGATCGCATTCGTCAACCGGGTGTTGTCATCGAAACGCCTTGCCCGGCACTGGGGCGCGGAAATCGACCGGCAGCTCGAATCGCTGCCGGAAACAGACAAAGCCGGCCACCTGCGCTGCGAGGCCCGGCACGTGGACGGCCAGCAGAACGCCTTGAACCGCAAGCGCGAAATCGATTGGCTCAAGCACGATGCCAGCGACAAGTCCCACATCCTCACCAACGCCCGCTGCCTTTCCGAGGGGATCGACGTGCCCGCGCTCGACGCGGTCATCTTCATGGAGGCCCGCAGCAGCCATGTCGATATCGTTCAGGCTGTTGGCAGAACCATGCGTAAAGCGGAAGGGAAGGACTACGGCTACATCATCCTGCCTGTCGCGGTCCCGCCGGATATCGAGCCCGACAAGGCGCTGGACAAGAATGAATATTTCGCCACGGTGTGGTCGGTGCTGCGCGCGCTTCGCGCCCACGACGACCGCTTTGATGTCGAAATCAATCAGATTGACCTCAACAAGTCCAAACCCGAGCGCATCATTATTCATGGAGAGGATTTTGACCCGGACGCGCCGCTCAAGCTGCCGCCGATCGACATTCCCGCCGATGCCATCTACGCCAAAATCGTCGACAAATGTGGCGACCGCAAATATTGGGAATCCTGGGCGAACGATGTGGCGGATATTTATGCCCGCCTCGTGCTGCGAATCCGCACCTTGCTCGAAAGCCCCGACAATGGAGACCTGCGGGAGTGGTTTGAAGATTTTCACAACGAACTCAAGACTTCAATCAACGACTCGCTCAGTTTCGACAACGCCATCGATATGATGGCGCAGCACATCATCACCGAGCCAGTTTTCCAAGCGCTGTTCGAAGATTACGATTTCGCTTCCGGCAACCCCGTCGCCCGGGCGCTCGACCGGTTGCGGGATGATTTTGCCGAATTTGGACTTGAAAACGAGGTTCGCGATCTCGAAGGTTTCTATGAGAGTGTCCGAATGCGGGCCCGCGGCCTCGACAACCCGGAAGCCCGGCAGCGGGTGTTGATGGAGCTGTATGAGAAGTTCTTCGCCACCGCAATCAAGAAAGATGCCGAAAGATTGGGCATCGTCTACACTCCGACGGAAATTGTCGACTTCATTCTGCACAGCGCCGATGATGTGCTGAAAAAGGAATTCGGTCGCGGACTGAGCGACGAAGGCGTGCATGTTCTCGATCCGTTCACCGGCACTGGCATCTTCCTCGTGCGCTTGCTCCAGTCCGCTTTGATCAGGGATGAGGATGTGCTGCGGAAGTACCGGAAAGAGTTGCACGCCAACAAGTTGGTGCTGTTGGCCTACTACATCGCCGCCATCCATATCGAAGAAGCCTTTCGGGGCCGAACCGGCGCCGACTACGAGCCGTTCGACGGCATCGTTCTCACCGATACTTTCAACTTGACCACCAACCGCGTGTTCCCCCACGACTGGCTGCCCGGCAACAGCGACCGCGCCAAGCGGCAGCAGGAACAGCCGATTCAAGTGATTGTGGGCAACCCGCCGTGGTCGGCGGGGCAGGAAAGCGCGGCTGACAACAATCCCAACGTTGAGTATCCCGAATTGAAAAGGCGAATCATCGCCACGTTCGCATCGCGTTCAACCGCAACAAACAAGAACAGCCTGCATGACACCTACAAGATGGCGATCCGCTGGGCTTCGGACCGGATTGGCGAACAGGGAATGGTGGCCTTTGTGACAAACGGTTCTTGGATCGATGGAAATGTGGATTCCGGGATTCGAGCTTGTCTGGCAGAAGAGTTTAGCAGCATTTATGTTTTGAATATGCTTGGTAATACTCGTACATCGGGTGAGCGAGCTCGACGGGAGGGTGGTCAGACTTTTGGCTCTGGATCGAGGGCAACAGTTGCCATAACGTTGCTGATACGTAAAGCTGACCTAAAGCAATCGGATTGCAAAATTTACTATCGAGATATAGGTTACTACTTGAGTAGAGAGGAAAAATTAACCCAATTAAGAGAATGGCAATCAACCCTTGGTGTCCCTGATTGGCAACAGATCATACCAGATGTATATAATGATTGGATAAGCCATCGAGATGAAAAATTCCAGACGTTCTACCCACTCGGTTCAAAAGCTGTCAAGATGAACCATGCGGATAATTCGATTTTCCAGTTATTTAGTAATGGCTGCAAAAGCGGCAGAGATGCTTACATTTACAATTACTCCCATAAAGAGTGCGCAGAGACCGCGCGTCGAATGGTTGAAGAGTATACAGATGCCATTGAGGTTCGAGAGGTACATCCAGAGTATGCTATCGATGAGACTGTAAAAAGTTTCTCATCCTGTATCAGGTGGGATGATGAGCTAAAGAAGAAACTTTACCATGGCAAACGGATGAACTATTCACCAAAGAAAGTAGCAACGACTATGTATAGACCTTTTGTGAAACAGCATTGTTACCTGGAGTATGCGCTAATTCAACGTAAGTACCAACAAGATAAAATTTTCCCACCAGTATTCTCTGAAACTGGCACAAGTATTGCACAGACAGACAGACAGACAGACAGACAGACAGACAGACAGACAGACAGACCTTATACATTGAATCTAGCAATTTGCGTGCCGGGAGTCGGTTCAACCAAGCCGTTTTCGGCGTTGATGGTCGACACAATGCCGGATCTGGAACTCATCTCAAAGGATCAGTGTTTCCCCCGTTTTCGCTACGAGCGGCAAATCGCGCCATCTGCGTTCCCGGGGTCGGAGCAACCAAACCGTTCTCAGTCCTCATTGCAGATCGAATGCCCGACCTCCACTTCCTTGAGTTCGGCCAGTGCTTCCCGCGCTATGCCTACCCCCCCCCCCCCCCCCCGAAGAACAGGAGAACACCCTGCTTGACCAGGGCGAAGCCGAACTCGTACCTGTCGACAACATCACCGACTCAGCCCTGGCCGAGTTTCGGTCGCACTACGGCGATAATGAAATCACCAAGGACGCGATCTTCGATTACGTATACGGAGTGCTCCACGCCCCAAAGTACCGCGAGCGCTTCGCCAACGACCTGACCAAAGAGTTGCCCCGCGTCCCCATGGCGCCGGACTTCCACGCCTTCGCCAAAGCCGGCGCTGAATTGGCCGAACTCCATCTGAATTACGAAAGCTGTGAACGCCACCCGCTCGAAGTCGTATCCGCATCAGGCAAAACGCTTGCACCGGAGGACTTCCGCCTCAGCACATCGAGAATGAAGTTGCTCAGCGGCGCCGGGGAAAACGACCAACTCAAAATCAACCAAGCGGTGACCCTTTCGGGAATCCCCGCCGAGGCGCATCAATACGAGGTCAACGGTCGCACGCCGCTCGGCTGGTTCATCGACCGCTACCGCATCACCACTGACAAACACAGTGGCATCGTCAACGACCCCAACGCCTGGTTCGGCGACCCCCGCGACCTCGTTGCCGCGGTTGAGCGCATCATCCACGTCAGCGTCCAAACCGTTGCCATCGTAAGCGGACTGCCCGACCCGTTTGTTGAATGAGCAAGGCCAATGCGGGTGATTTGCCGGGCGATTGTCTGCACGGATATCAACCTGTCGCCGGCGGCTCGCGCGCGGGGTTGGGGTCGTGGTAGTCTTGCGGGCCGATTCGGGTGGTGCCGGCGTTGGTTGGCCGGCTTGGGTTGTTGCGGTTTTGGAGAGATGACGTGGATGCGGATTTTACGGCTGAAGATCTGGCCTTTCAGGGCGAGGTGCGGGATTTTCTGCAAAACGAATTTCCGGTGGAGATGCGCGACAAGGTTGATGCCGGCATCCGCCTGAGCCGGGACGAGGTGGTCCGCTGGCAAAAGATTTTGTACAGGAAAGGCTGGGCCGCGCCGAACTGGCCGGTTGAGCATGGCGGCCCCGGCTGGACCGCCACCCAGAAGCATATCTTCGCCATGGAGATGGGGCTGATCGGCGCACCCGAGCCGGTGCCCTTCGGCATGAAGATGGTGGCGCCGGTGCTGATGGCCTACGGCAGCGAGCAACAGCAGCGGCGTTTCCTGCCCGATATCCTTCAGAGCAATGTGTGGTGGTGCCAGGGCTATTCCGAACCGAATTCCGGCTCCGACCTCGCCTCGCTCAAAACCTCCGCCGTGCGCGACGGCGACCACTACATCGTCAACGGCAGCAAGACTTGGAACACCTTGGGCCAATACGCCGATTGGATTTTCTGCCTCGTCCGCACCGACACCACGGTCAAGAAGCAGGAAGGCATCAGCTTCCTGCTCATCGACATGCACTCCCCCGGCGTTTCCCACAAGCCCATCGTGCTGATGGACGGGCACGCGGAGGTCAACGAGGTTTTCTTCGACGATGTGCGCGTGCCGGCGGAGAATCTGATCGGCGAGCAGGACAAGGGCTGGACCTACGCCAAGGTGCTGCTCAGCCACGAGCGCACCAACATCGCCCTCGTTCCGCGCAGCACCCGCCGCCTGCGGGCCCTGCGCCGGGCCGCCTCTAGCCTCGATGACGGCTATGGCGGCAGCATGCTCGATGATCTGGTGTTCGGCCACCGGCTCGCCGAGCTCGAAATCGAACTCAAGGCGCTCGAATACACCGAATTGCGCACCCTCGCCTCGTTGAGCGTCGGCAAGTCGCCGGGGCCGGAATCGTCGATTCTGAAAGTCGTCGGCACCGAACTCGCCCAGCGCATCGACGAGATGTTCGTCGCGCTCGCGGCCTACCACAGCCTGCCGTATCTGCCGGAGCAATTCGACGAAGGCTTCCAGGGCGCCCCGTTCGCGCCGGGCGGCTTGAATGGGCAGGGGCTGACCTACCTCAACGACCGCAAGCTGTCGATCTTCGGTGGCTCGAATGAAATCCAGCGCAACATCATTTGCAAAGCCGTGCTCGGCCTGTAAGCGGCTTGCGGGAACCTACAGGGGACGAACGTGGACTTTTCCCATTCCGAAGAACAGCAGATGCTCAGGGAGAGCGTCGGCAAATTCATCCAGCAGCAATACGATTTCGACACCCGCAACCGCATCGCCGCCAGCGATGCCGGCTTCAGCGCGGAAAACTGGAAACTCTTCGCCGAACTCGGCTGGCTGACGGTGCCATTCAGCGGGGAAGACGGCGGCTTTGGCGATTCCGCGGTTGACCTCATGGTGATGATGGAGGAGTTCGGCAAGGCGATGCTCGTCGAGCCGTTCCTGCCTTCCGTGGTGCTCGCGGGGCGCCTGCTCGCCGCCCTCGGCAGCCCGGAGCAGAAGGCCGAATTGCTGCCGGTGCTGATGGCGGGAAACCTGCAACTCGCGCTGGCCTGGGCCGAACCCGGCGCGCGCTACAATCTGGCCAATGTCCGGCTTAGTGCCCGAAGCGCGGGTGGGGAGGGTGGCGGCTGCATTCTCGATGGCTCGAAGATCAATGTGCTGAATGGCCCCAATGCCGACAAGCTGATTGTCATCGCCCGGGAAGGCGGCGCGGTTGCCGATCGGGAGGGCGTCAGTGCTTTCCTTGTTGACCGGGGCGCGGCGGGGCTTGATGTGCAAGCCTATGCCAACCTCGATAGCTGCCGCGCCGCGAAAATCACCCTCGGCGAAGTCGCCGTGCCGGAATCGGCGCGGCTTGGCGCCCCCGGCGGCGCGCTCGCGGCGCTTGAGCGGGTGATCGACCACGCCACGGTGGCGGTCTGCGCCCAAGCGGTGGGCGCACTCGATTCGCTGTTGCGGAAGACCGTCGAATACAGCAAGACGCGCAAGCAGTTCGGCACCCATATCGGCAGCTTCCAGGCCTTGCAGCACCGCATGGCCGACATGTTCATGGAATGCCAGTTGGCGCGCTCGATCACGGTGATGGCGGCGATGCAGTTGGACGCCAGTGTGTCGGCCGGGGACAAGGCCACTGCCGTCAGCGCCGCCAAGAGCCGGATTGGCAAGGCGATTCGCCGGGTGGGCCAGGAGGCGATCCAGATTCACGGCGGCATCGGCATGACCGATGAACTCGATGTTTCCCATTTGTTCCGGCAGGTTACCGGGATCGAACTGCTGTTCGGCGACAGCGATTTCCACACCCGCCGCTTCGCCCAACTGCAAACCGCTTCGGGGTGAGGTGCGGTCGAAGCCGATGAGTGAACTGATTCTGGTTCGCCATGGCCAGGCGACATTCGGCGCGGACACCTACGACCAGCTCAGCGAGCTGGGTTTCGAGCAAGTGCGCAAGCTCGCCGCCCACTGGCGCGAAACTGGCGAAACTTTCGATTGCCTCTATTGCGGCAGCCTGCGGCGGCAGCGCGAAACCGCCGGCGAACTGCGCGGGCTCGTGCGGGAAGCCGCGCGAAAACGGGAGGACGCGCGAAAAGAGAACGACTGGCCGCGGATCGACGCGGCATTCAACGAATACGATGGCGATCCATTGATCCGCTCGTACCTGCGCGATTTCGCCGCCGACGAGGGCTTCGACCCCGCCCCCGAATGGCCGGTGCGGGACCCCAAATTGTTCCAGCGCTTGTTCGAGGCGGCGGCGGCGAAGTGGATCGCCGGCGCGCTGGAGCCAGTCGGCGGCGACCCGGATTTCGAGCGCTGGCCGGATTTCCAGCGGCGCGTCCACTTGGCCATCGAGGGCATCATGGCGCGGCACACCGGCGGCAGCCGGGTGCTGGTGGCGACTTCAGGCGGCGTCATCGCGCTGGCGCTGCAAAGGGTGCTGCGCCATCCCGACTCCGCCGCCATCGCCACCAACTGGATGGTGCACAACAGCTCGGTTAGCCGAATCCGCTACGGCGGTGGCAGAATATCGCTGATGCAGTTCAACGCCCTGCCGCATCTGGAGCGGCCGGAAATCCAATCGATGATCACCTATCGTTGATTGCCGCCCGCCAAATCCGCGCTGGGCTGGAACCGCATCGATGACTGCTTGCCGGTGTCCGCAATCATGACCGCAACGAAACTCGAAGACCGCCCGGGCGCGATCAGGCCCGGGGAAGAATTGCCGCTCGAAACGCTGCGCGAATACCTGCGCCCGGTGCTTGGCGGAGCCGCCGGCTCGCTCGCGGTGCGGCAGTTTCCCGGCGGGCATTCCAATCTCACCTATCTGCTCTCCAGCGGCGATCAAAGCTGGGTGCTGCGGCGGCCGCCTTTCGGCAGCAAGGTCAAATCGGCCCACGACATGTCCCGGGAGTTCCGCATTCTCTCCGCGCTCGATGGCGTCTTCCCCCATGGCCCGACGCCTTTGCATTTCTGCCAGGACCACGCGGTCATCGGCTGCGATTTCTACCTGATGAACCATATCCGCGGCCTCGTCATCCGCCGCGAGTATCCGCCGGAGTTGAAACTGCCGCCGGAGCAGCTGCGTCGGCAATTGTTCAATTTCTTCGATGTGCTTGGCGATTTGCACTCGGTGGATCTCGCCGCGGCGGGGCTGGAGAGCTTCGGCCGGCCGGTGGGCTATGTGCGGCGCCAGGTCGAAGGCTGGTGCCGGCGCTGGGAAAACGCCGTCACCGAAGACGCGGTCAACTGCGACGACACCATCAAGTGGCTGCTCGACCACATCCCATCCGAGAGCGGCCGCGCCAGTGTGATCCACAACGATTACAAGCTCGACAACGTGATCTTCTCGCTCGCCGATCCCCTGCGAGTGATCGGCGTGCTCGACTGGGAAATGGCGACGGTGGGCGACCCGGTCATGGACTTGGCCTACACCCTGGGCTATTGGGTGCAAACCAGCGACCCGGACTGGTTCCGCGAGGCGCGCACGATGCCCTCCGATGTGCCCGGCGCGCCAAGCCGGGCCGAAATCATCGACCGCTTCCAGCAGCGCACCGGAATCGCGGTGGATGATTTCCCGTTTTACTTCTGCTTCGCCCTGTTCCGCCTGCTCGTCGTGGGCCAGCAGATCTACTACCGCTACCGCCACGGCCACACCCGCGACAAACGCTTCGCGACTTTCCGCCACAAGTCCTTTGTATTGCAGCGGATGTGCGGGCTGATTATCAGCGGCAAGGCCGAGAAGTAGGTTTTTCGCTCCTGCGGCTCGCGGCTCCTTGACCGAAGAATTCACATCATCCGCGGCGGCTTTGGTAGGCTCTTCTTCGCTGGTTGTAGCTGGCGAATCTGTGGTTATCCGCGGCGTTTTCCCGGCCTTGGCCGGGTTCGACAAAAACCGCGATGTGCAGCAGGCTCGATTCAGCCACGAGACCGCCGGCGATGATGCCGCGGGTTTCGATGCGGATATCGGTGCCGAGGCCCACGGCGGGGTGTTCCTCGATCTTGCCCTTGGCGAGCTTTTCCAGGAAAGCCCCGACAGCGCCCGCATCCGGCGCGGCGGTGCTTTTTGTGCCGCGTTCGGTGCCGAGTTCGATGGCGTCGATGCCGTAGCTGCGCACGAGTTTGGGTAGCAGGGTGGCGAAGGTGGATGCTTTGTCGAAGGCGTCGAGGCCGCAGATGGTATCGCCAAGTGAGAAGACGGCGCCGATCTGGTCCTCCATGGCTTGCATCGCCTGGAATTGTCCGACGAGCTCGTCTAGCCCCTTGGTATGTTTTTCAAATATGGCGGACATGGCGCCGGTGGCTGACTCGGCATCCATATTGGCGGCTTTTTCGGCGATGTTGCGCCAGATCTTGCCTTGGTCGGAGTGGCGCTTGCCGCTGCGGCGCATCGAATCCTGCACGCTGGCGAGGCGTTCCGCCCGGCCCCTGGCGTACTGGACCCGCTCGGCGAGAGCGAACTCGTCGCCGCGCCTCGACCAGCGGCCGGCTTCAACGCAGGATACGGGGATGATGGTGGTCTCGGCAGCGGGGACGAGCAGGGTGAGGTTGGCGATGCGGTTCTGCTTGGCGCCGATGAGTTCTTCGCCGTCGATGATCAGCACGGGCTTGCCGGCGCGGTTCTCAACGAGCAACTCCGGCACGCTGCCGCTTTCGGAAACCTCGCGGATCGAAACAAGATCGGCTTCGATCGCTTCCTTGAGCAGCAGATAGTCCACCGTGGACTGGGCTTGCGATTGGGGAGCGGGCCGCAGCGGAAAGACGGACAGTCCGCCGCAGGTCAGTGCTTCGCCGGCCTTGAGGCCGGCAAGGAAGTTTTGCGCTGTGTGCATTCGGTTCTCCTCTTTTTGCGTTCATGGTTTGCGTTCGTGCTTGCGTTTGCCTTGCGTGTTTTATTGACAGCCAATGCCAGCAGACGCCAGTATAATGACCGTGGCGCGGATGTCAACAGTTATTTGCGATTATTTGACAGTAAATGACACTAAGTGGAAATCGACAGCGGAGCTACTCCGCCGAGGAGCTTGAGGAGCACACCGGCTTCGACCGGCGCACGATCGCCTATTACGTGCAGGAGGGTCTGCTGCCGCGGGTGGGCCGGCGCGGGCCGCGCACGCGCTATCCGGCGCTCGTGCGGGACCGGCTGCTCTTCATCCAGCGGGTGCGGGAAGCCGAGGAGATGGGCGAGATCGAGCCGCTGAGCCTGAGCGACCTGCGGCAACTCTTCGCCAAGCTCAGCCCGTCGATGATCTTCGAGGTGGCGGACCAGATGGCCCCGGTGCGGCTCGCCGTCGCCGCCCTCGCCAAAGTCGCGGATGGCCCCGCGGCGCGGCGCTCGGCGGCGGCGCGGCATATCGCCCGGGAACAGTCGTGGCGGGCGATGGAGTCCACCGCCGAGTATGAAGCCGGGATACCGGACACATCGGCAGGGCCGTTGGTGTTGGCAGTGGGCGAGCCCCTACCGAATCCCGAGGACGAAGATGTGGACTACGCACCCGACGGTCCGCATGACGCCGAAGCAAGCCTGTTGCTGGAGGCGCACCGCAGCGGAGAGGATGATTCCAGCCGCGAACTCATAAATCTGCTCGGCGAACTCGACCGCCAAGCACGGCAAGATGGCCGCGAATCCCCCAAAGCCGTGGAATCCTGGGCCCGGGTCAAGATCACCCCCGAAATCGAACTCTCGGCCCGGGGATTGCGCGGCAAGGGCGAATCGCTGCTCAACGAAGTGGCGAAAAGACTTCGCCGCATGATCAAGTGAATCCATCCCGCCCCGTCAGACGGCGACGATTCGAAGCCATATGCCCAAAGACAGGACACATACCGGCCGCCAACATGAGAATTGCCGGCGGCCACCGCGGGCAATTCCATTGCCGGCGCTTGTCTGCTACTTTCTCCTGCCTTCGCATTCAGCGCCAGCACCCCCAGCCCATGGCGAAAGCCGCGCGAAACGCTCCGCTGCCCCGGCCCATCGTCGCCGGCGTGGCCTTTGTCAGCGGCTTTTGCATCATGACCGTGGAGATGCTCGGCGCCCGCATCATGGCGCCATACTTCGGCGGCTCGGTGTCGGTCTGGGGCAGCATCATCACCGTGTTCATGCTTGCCCTGGCGCTGGGCTACCTGCTCGGCGGGCGGCTGTCGATGCGCAATCCCAACGCGCTGGTGTTCGCGAGCTTCTATGTCAGCGCCGCGCTGTTCTCGCTGCCGATCATCCTCTTCGCCGACGCCATCATGCGGCCGATTTTCCTCGCCGTGGAAGACGCCCGCTACGGCTCCCTGCTGGCCTCCATCGTGATGTTCTCGGTGCCCACCACGCTGCTCGGCATGATCTCGCCGTACTCGGTGCGGCTGCTGGTTCAGTCCGAGGAGCACAGCGGGCAGATGGCGGGCCTGCTGTTTTTCGTCTCCACCATCGGCAGCGCCGCCGGCACCCTGGGCACCTCGTTTTACTTCGTGCTGTGGTGGGAGTTGAACCGGATCCTGTGGGGCGCGGTTTCCGCTTTGCTCATCGCCGCCGCGATCATCCTGCTCGCCGGATACCGGCGCGGCTCGCTCGCCTTTTCGACAGGCCGGCCATGAGAGTCCAGTTCGCCGCGCCACTGCGCCTGCTTGCGCTGGCGGCGCCACTGTTCTTGCTTGCGCCGGCCGCGCCGGCGGGCGCCGAGGTCATCCACCAGGAGCGCTCGCTGTACCGCGACATCACTGTCGAGCAGAACGGCCCCCGGCGCTGCCTGATTTTCAACGTCCACCGGGGCGACCGCAACCAGACTTGCATCGACCTCAATGAGCCCGAAAAGCTGGTCTTCAGCTATACGCGGATGAGCTTCGCCGGCCTGCTGCTGACTCCCGAGCCGCGCTCGATACTCGTCGCCGGCCTCGGCGGCGGCTCGATTCCGCTGACTTTCAGCGATCTTTTCCCCGAGGCGCGGATCGACGTCATCGAAATCGACCCGGCGGTGGTCAGCGTGGCGAAGGAATTTTTCCTGTTCGAGGAAACCGGCAACATGCGCGTTCACGTCAACGACGCCCGGGTTTTCATCAAGCGCGCCATTCTCGAACAAAGGCAGTACGACTACATCATGCTCGACGCCTTCACCGGCGACTACATCCCCGAACACCTGCTGACCCGGGAATTCCTCGAAGAGGTCAAGCAACTGCTCAGCCCAGAAGGCGTGCTCATCGCCAACACCTTCTCCACCAGCCGCCTCTACGACCACGAATCGGTGACCTGGCAGCGGGTGTGGAACGAGTTCTACAACTTCAAGCTGCCCACATCCGGCAACCGCATCATCATCACCCGCCACGGCAACCTGCCACCCCGCGGCGACCTCACCCGCGCCGCCCGCCAACTCGCCAGCCAACTCGAAAAATACAGCATCCCCCTCCTCGAATACCCAGCCCGCATGTCCACCCGCGTAGATTGGGACATGAGCCGCCGCGTGCTCACCGACCAGTACTCCCCCGGCAACCTGCTGCGGGATTAGGGAAGCGTTTCAATCACCGCCGACATGCACTGTCAGCACGTCGCAGGTGGCGTGGTGGAGGAGTTTCATGGCGGTGGAGCCGATCATCAGGGCTTTCCAGCCGGAGTGGCCGTGGCTGCCGATGACGATGGCGTCCGCGCCGATTTCCCGGGCGAGGTTGGGCACTTCGGCGGCGGGCGAGCCGGGCAGGGTGTATGCCTGGCCCTCCGGCAGGCCCTCTTCCTTGGCGATGGTTTTCAGCCGCTCGCTGGCGAAGGCGATGGCTTCGGTGTGCAGTTCGTTGATATTGACCGCGTACCAATCCATGCTGTAGGCCGCCGCCACCGGCTCCACAACATGGACGAGGAACAGCTTGGCCGGCTCCCCGGCAAGCCCCACCGCGGCGGCAATCACCTTGTGCGAGTCATCCGACAAATCCACCGCCACCAGAATCTTGTTGTACATCGCCTTGCTCCTCATCAGGGTACGCAAAAGCCGGCTGGGTTCTAGTCCCACGCAACAACCGCGAACAATCCACGCTGCGAATCCTCATTATTCCGAAACAGATATTCTTTTCAGGTCTGCACAGCACTAGTCGCCGTCTGTAGGGCCGCGCGCGGCGGGCGTGCGAGGCAGGAAGCCGAGCCCGAAGCCCACAGGGATGTGTTCACGGCGTCCGCCGCGCGCGGCCCTACAGACGGCGACGACTCGAAGCCGCTCAACAACTTCGCTTCATCGAGCAGTTTTTGATCAATTTCAATATCCATTCGGATTCACAAACTCAAGCATTCCGCATCATGTTTTTGGCGATGACGAGTTGCTGGATTTGGCTGGTGCCTTCGTAGAGGCGCAGCAGGCGGACATCGCGGTAGAAGCGCTCAACGGCGTATTCGGCCATGTAGCCGGCGCCGCCGTGGATTTGCACGGCGCGGTCGGCGACCTTGCCGACCACTTCGGCGCAGAACAGCTTGCAGGCCGAGGATTCAAGGGTGACGTTTTCGCCGGCGTCGCGCTTGCGCGCGGTTTCGAGCACCATGCAGCGCGCGGCGTAGGCCTCGGTGCGGGAATCGGCGAGCATCGCCTGGATGAGCTGCTGCTCGGCGATGGGCTTGCCGAATTGCCGGCGCTGCATGGCGTAGGCGAGGGCGTCGGCGATGAGTCGCTCGGCGACGCCGACCGCAACGCCGGAAATGTGCAGCCGGCCGCGGTCGAGCACCTTCATCGCGGTGATGAAGCCTTCGCCTTCGCAGCCGATGATGTTGGCCGCCGGCACCGGGCAATCCTCGAAGATCACATCGCAGGTTAGCGAGCCCGCCTGCCCCATCTTCCGGTCCACCGCGCCGAGTGACAGCCCCGGCGCGCCGCGCTCGACGATGAACGAGGAGATGCCCCTGGCGCCCTGGATTTGCGGGTCGGTGCGGGCCATCACATTGAAGGTCTGGGCCATTGGCGCGTTGGTGATGTAGCGCTTGGTGCCGTTGAGCAGGTAGCGGTCGCCGTCGCGGGTGGCGGTGGTGCGCAGCGAGGCGGCGTCGGAACCCGCCTCGGGTTCGGTCAGGCAGAAACAGCCGATCCACTCTCCGCTGGCGTATTTTGGCAAGTACTTCCGCTTTTGCTCCTCGGTTCCGTTGAACACGATGGCCGCCGAGCCGATGCCGTTGTTGGTGCCGATCAGCGAGCGGAACGCCGGCGAAGTCTTGCCGAGTTCGATGGCGATGAGGATTTCCTCTTCCATGGTCAAGCCGAGGCCACCGTACTCTTCCGGGATCGTCAGGCCGAACAGGCCGAGCTGCTTCATTTCGACGACGATTTCCTCCGGCACCCGCTCGTCCTCGGCAAGCCGCTCCTCCGCCGGCACGAGCCGCTCGCGCACAAAGCGCTCGATCAAGGCAAGCAACTGGTCGAGCGTTTCCCGGTCTCTGATCATGGATGGGTGTCCCGCCGCAAAGCACCGCCGCAAAGAATGGGCAAACTTAACATAGCCCAAGGAGATCGCGCGACATTAATGGCAGGTACAGCGTTAGTCGCCGTCTGGCTGGATGGCGTTCAGCGGGCGTGCGAGACAGGATGTCGAGCCCGAAGCCTCCAGGGATGGATTCACGGCGTCCGCTGAACGCCATCCAGCCAGACGGCGACGGGTCGAAGCCCCTGGCCTCGGCGATCCATTCGGCGCAATGCGCTTCGCTTATTGCGCCCTACTGCTGTGGTATTATCGCGGCCCCTTCAGCGCGGGTGCGTTTCAATCCTTCGCAAATCCTCGCCCCAAGGCCACCAATTTTCCAGGAGCCAATATGTCCCAGGCAGTCAGTTATTCGATTCAAGACCGGGTCGGTGTCATCAGTGTCAACAGCCCGCCCGTCAATGCCCTGTCCCAGCCGGTGCGCGAGGGGATTCTCGATGCCGTCCGGCGGGCGCAGCGGGATGATTCCGAAGCCATCGTGCTGCACTGCCAAGGCCGCACCTTCATCGCCGGCGCCGACATCACCGAATTCGGCAAGCCCCCCAGGGAACCCCATTTGCCGGCAGTGCTCGGCGCCCTCGAAAACTCAAGCAAGCCGGTAATCGCGGCGATTCACGGCACCGCCCTTGGCGGCGGCTTCGAGGTTGCGCTCGCCTGCCATTACCGCTGCGCCATCGCCAGCGCCAAGGTCGGCCTGCCAGAAGTCAAGCTCGGCCTGCTTCCCGGCGCCGGCGGCACCCAGCGCCTGCCGCGCATCGCCGGCGTCAAGGCCGCTTTGGACATCATCACCTCGGGCAATCCGGTTCCTGCGGGCAAGGCCCACGAAATGGGCCTCGTCAATGAGATCATCGAGGGCGATCTGCTCGAAGGCGCGATCCGCTACGCCCAGGAACTCGTCGAATCCGGCGCGCCGCTCAAGCGCATCCGCGACATCGCGATCGATCCGGCAACCATCGAGCCGGGCTTTTTCGACCAGGCCCGCAAGCGGGTGAACGCCAGGGCCAGGGGCCAGATCGCCCCGGACCGCATCGTCAGTTGCCTTGAAGCCGCGGTCGAGCTGCCCATCGACCAAGCGCTCGAGCGCGAGCGCGAACTGTTCCGGGAACTCGTCACCTCGCCGGAATCCGCCGCCATGCGCCATGTCTTCTTCGCCGAGCGGCAGGCGGCGAAGATCAAGGGCCTGCCGAAAGACACCCCGGAGCGCGAAATCCGCCATGCCGCCATTATCGGCGGCGGCACCATGGGGGGCGGCATCGCCATGTGCTTCGCCAACGCGGGGATTCCGGTGACGCTGCTCGAAATCAGCGACGGCGCACTCGACCGCGGCATGAAAATCATCCGCAAGAACTACGGCATCACCGTCAAGCGCGGCAAGCTGAGTGAAGACGATGTCAAGCGGCGCATGGGCCTGATCGCCGGCACCACCGACTATGCCGACATCGCCAACGCAGACATCGTGATCGAGGCGGTGTTCGAGAATCTCGAATTGAAGAAGGAAATCTTCGCCAAGCTCGATGCGAGCTGCAAACCGGGGGCGATTCTCGCCACCAACACCTCCTACCAGGATGTGGACGCCATCGCCGCGGCCACTTCCCGCCCGCAGGATGTGCTCGGCACGCATTTTTTCAGCCCCGCGAATGTCATGCGCCTGCTTGAGGTTGTCCGCGGCGAAAAAACCGCCGACGATGCGCTCGCCACGGTGATGAAGCTCGGCAAGCGCATCGGCAAGGTTTGCGCGCTGTCGGGGGTGTGCTACGGCTTCATCGGCAACCGCATGCTCGGCGGCTATGGCCGCGAGGCGCAATTGCTGCTGCTTGAAGGCTGCACGCCGCGGCAGGTCGATTCGACGCTCGAGCGGTTCGGCATGGCCATGGGGCCGGTGGCGATGGGCGATCTCGCCGGGCTTGATGTGGGCTACAAGGCAAGGCAGTCCCGGGGCACCGCCGGCGACGATCCGCGGCCGTACGCGGTGAGCACGCGCTTGGTTGAGTCGGGCCGCCACGGCCAGAAGACCGGGGCGGGCTTTTACCGCTATGACAGCGAGACCCGCAAACGCATTCCAGACCCGGAAGTCGAGGCGATGATCCGGGAGGAGGCGGAGCAGTTCGGCATCGAGCGGCGGGAAATCGGCGGGGACGAAATCATCGCCCGCTGCCTGTATCCGCTGGTGAACGAGGGCGCGAAAATCCTCAAGGAGGGAATCGCCCAGCGCGCTTCCGATATCGATGTGGTGTATGTCTTCGGCTACGCTTTTCCGGCGGCGAAGGGCGGGCCGATGTGTTACGCGGATCAGGTTGGCGTGAAGCAGGTTTACGAGCGGATTTGCGAGTTTCAGCAACAGCATGGCGGGAAGAATTGGGCGCCTGCGGAGTTGCTGCGGGAGCTGGCGGAAAGTGGGGGCAGTTTTGCCGAATGGGATCGGGGGCGGGCTTGAATTGAGAGGCTGAGATGATTTCCTGGGAGACGACGAGTCCGGGGGCGCCGTTGGTGGAGGTGGCGGGGGAGACGCCTTCGCCGCGGGGGGCGGAGGTGTTGTTGAAGATGCTGGCCTGCGGGGTGTGCCATTCGGATATTCATCTGCATGACGGGGTGTTTGAGCTTGGGCATGGGAAGCGGCTCGAGGTGGGCCGCCCCGGGCAGGTGCTTGGGCATGAGATTTATGGCGAGGTTCTCGCGCTTGGGCCGGATGCCGAGGGCAAAGGCGTGGCGGTTGGCGCGCGGCGGGTGGTGTTTCCCTGGATTGGCTGCGGCGAGTGTCCGGCTTGCCGGCGTGGCGAGGAGCAGCTTTGCATGCCGGGCCGGGCGCTTGGCATTGTCGCCCCCGGCGGTTTCGCCGACCATGTGCTGGCGCCCCATCCCCGCTATTTGTTCGATTGCGGGGAGGTTCCCGGTTCGCTCGCGGCGACTTACGCCTGTTCGGGTTTGACCGCCTATGGCGCTTTGAAGAAGGTCGGCGAAATCGCGCCGGGCGATGAAGTCGTCATCATCGGCGCCGGCGGTGTGGGCATGATGACGATTCAGATCGCCCGCGCGGCCTTCGGGATTGATCCGATTGTGGTCGATATCGACGAGGCCAAGCTCGAAGCGGCGCGACGGCTCGGGGTCGCGCGCACCTACAATTCGGGGGACCCGCAAATGGCGAAAGTCATCCGCAAGGCCTCTGGCGCAGGCGGGGCGCTCGCCGCGCTCGATTTTGTCGGCAACGAGGCCAGTGTCAATTTCGGCCTCGCCTGCCTGCGCAAGGGCGGTGCGCTCGTTGTGGTTGGCCTTTACGGTGGCGCCCTCAATATGCCGATTCCCTTTTTCCCCATGAATGCCCGGATCATCCAAGGCAGCTATGTCGGCACGCTTGTGGATTTCGCCGAACTGATGAAACTCGTCCGCGCCGGCAAAATCGACCCGATCCGCATCACCGAACGCCCGCTCAATGAGGCCACCGCGGCGCTGGCGGATCTGAAAGCCGGCAAGGTCGAAGGCCGGCAGGTGCTGGTGGCGCAGTAGGCCCGGGCGTCTTCGGCCGGTCGGCGCGGCCGCGCAGGCGCGGAAAACCGCGGAAAACTATAAGCTGATGCGGATTCCCGCGCGCCATCCGGCTTTGCGCGCGTCTTCCAGAAAGGAAGCGTCAATCCCCTTGCGCGCCGCCACAACTTCGACAGCCGCCTCGCCCACCCGGTCGCCGAACAGCAGCAGCGCGTCATCCGGGTCGCACAGATTGGAAGTCCATATCAGCCCCTGGACATCCGCGAAGCGCCGGTGAATGGCTTCCGCCCATTGGGCTGTGCGCGCGTAATGCGCGGCATGGCTGCCAATCAGTTGTTCGCGGCCGAGGCCCCATTTGGCCGGGTCCGGCGTCCGCAGGCTGGCCAACCGCAGATCGGTTTGCAGCAGCAAGGTGCTGTGCAGACGGAACGCAAGCGCGGATGCGGGTACGGTTTTGCTGTCCGCGGTCAATGGGATGTCGTGGAACACGGTCTCAAAGATTGCCGACTCCACGGTGCCGCCGGCGTAGAGCGAGGGGACACAGCGACCATCCCTGTCCCGGACCGGCGCGAAGCGGGTTGGGCCGCCCCGGCGGGGGTTGAAGGCATTGCCGGGGTGGGTGCGGGCGTGAACCCGGTGCAAAACCGTTTTGGCCGGAACCAGAATCAGGTTTGGTTTCGTCAACTTGTCCGGGGGCAGTGGAACGGTTGTCACGGTACTCGGGGCCAAGCTACCCAATAGCGGGATTCGCCAACTGGCGCGCGGCGCTTACGACCGCCTCCGCGTCTTTCAGGCAGTCCCGGGGTCTGCCGCCATCAAGCCAGCCATTGGCCGAGGAAAACCAGAGCGCGATCTGCCAAGGGGACAAGTCATCCGGCAATGCGTCGAGAATGCGCTTGACCGCCGGCCGCGGCGCGCCGCCTTCGAACTGGAATGCTGGATACAAATCCCGGCCGCCCATTCGCACCGCGAAAATTTTGCCTTCCGCGCGCCAGCGCGATGCCGGCACGCTTTTGTTCTTGGAGCGCGACTCGGACAATCCATGGATCTGCGCCGAGTTCAGCATGGGCGTCTCTTTCACGTAGCGCCCGCGCAATTCCAAGTTTTCCACGGCGAGATCGCCCTGGGGCCCATCTTCGGCGGCGAGCAGCAATTCCAGCGCCCGGTCGAGAAACCGCTCGCGGCTTGAATCGGCGAGCCCCTGCGGGAACATTCCGTGCAGCCGGTTCAGTTTTTCGATCAGGCCGCGCATGGGCCCGGCGGGGGCGCGCAACAGAATCCACTCGGCGCCGGTGTGCCGCGCGTAAGCCCCCGGCGGTTCATTCAGCTCCGGAGGCAAGACGCGGGAAGGCAGGCGCGCAAGATCGTCGGCGTCGAGTGTTGCCCAGAAGAATGGTTTCGTTTCCATGGCGGATCCAGAACTTCATAAGAATCGTGATATGCGTGGGATTCTAACGAAGATAATGAGAGCTGGCAAGTGCTGCGCCACGCGTGATTGGTATGGGAAAAATGGTAACACCTGGGTGAAGATTTAACAGAAGAGTCAACAGATGTTGCAATTAACCACTTTTATCCATGGGAAAAACCAGTAGACTAGCCCGAAATCGCTCGGTCGCCCGAGAACCAGAGCGGAATTACAAGACCCCAAAATCACTCATACACGAGGGGAGATCAACGATGCAAAGCAAGTTCCCATGCGCGCGCAAAACGCTCACCTTGGCGGTTCTCGCCGGCCTGTCCATGCCAGTCGCCGCCCAGGACGACGAGATTGAAGAAGTCGTCGTCACCGGTTCCTTCATCCGCGGCACCCCGCTCGACGCGCCCTCGCCGGTGCAGTTGATCGACCGCAACAGCATCGAGGCGCAAGGCGCGGCGGTGATTTGGGATGTGGTCAAGAATCTCGAGGTGAACTCCGGTTCCTTCACCAACCAGGGATCGGGCGAGCGCTCGCAAACCGAGGGCACCGCGGTGGTCAACCTGCGCAACCTCGGCGAGAATTCCACCCTGACCCTGATCAATGGCAAGCGCATGGCGCCGCACGCCGGCGAGACCAACTCCGGCGGCGAATTCGTCAACATCAACGCAATCCCCATCGTGATGACCGACCGGCTCGAGGTGCTGACCGACGGCGGCTCGGCGCTGTATGGCGCCGACGCGGTGGCCGGCGTGGTCAACATCATCATGCGCACCGAGTTCGAGGGTGTGGAAATCTATGGCGACATCCAGGGCGTGGAATCCGCCGGCGACTCGTTCGACCAGACCCTCAGCGCGATCTGGGGCTGGGCGAGCGACGATGGCGACACGCATTTCGTCATCTCCGGCGAAATCTTCGAGCGCGACCCGCTGAATGTGCTCTACGGCAACCATATCGATGAGAATTCGGAGTTTCTGGAAACGGTATCGTCGATTGGTGGCGCGGTGACTTCGTCTTTTTTCGGGGCGAGTGTGAATCCCGCCTATGTCAATGAGGAGATTGCCGCATACAACGTATCCCAAGGCGGTGAAGACTCAGCCATTTACAGCGATCCGCTATGCGAGACGCTGGCCGGGGCCACGGGCATCCCGTTCCAGTTGGGCACCTTGCGTGAACAGCGCGGTCAGAGGGGGGGGGGATGCTGGGAAGATTCCGCGCGCTTCAATTTTCTTGAGAACAAAGCCGAGCGCAGCAGCATCGCCCTCTCTTTCGACCATACTTTCAGCGAGTCTGCGGAGTTTTACCTGTTCGCTTCCCATTCGGAGAACCAAGTCACGCTCGAGGGCGGCGGCCTGAACAATACGGGTGGGTCAAGCGAGACTCGCGGACCGACGGTTTTTCTCGCGCCTCCGGGATCATTCAACCGCGATTTTTTAGCCGCGATCAATCCCGCTCTTGCCGGAAATGCGACCGGCCAATACTTGGAATTGGGTTATTTCGCGCCAGAGATAGGCTTGGAACGACCCACCATGGCTGATATGCCGAACAATCCACTGGCATTGGAAAATGGCGGGATCAACACCATGATCTGGGCCAATCCACGCGACAACATTCCCAGAAACGGACAGCGCTCCAATTTCACCGATACATCCGCGGACTTGATTCAAACAGGCATGCGCGGTGACTTTGTGTTCAATGAGCGCGACTGGAACTACGATGTGGGCCTGTCCTGGTCGAGCACCAGCAACCAGCAGTCGTATCAGGTGTTCAATCGCGAGCGAACCGAGCTCGCCGCCTTGGGCCTTGGCGGGCCAAACTGCACGCCGAATGGCGTCAATGATTTCGACTTCGGGAATGCTCCGGGCTTTCTCGGGGCGTTGCTTGGGGCGCCCGGCCCGGTGGAGATAGTGCCCGGATTGTTCGACAACGCCTGGGCCTCTTACTACAGGCCGATGACCCAGACGTTTTTCCCCGGCTATGTGTTCACCACCAGAGAAAGCCTGTCGTTGGGCTTGACGAGCAACAACCAGGGGCAGGATGGCTGTATGTTCTACAACCCGTTTCTGACCCAATTCACCGATCCAAACCTTGCCAACAGCCCCGAACTGATGGAGTGGATGAACGAGACGGTATTGCGGGCGGACAAGCGCAACAAGCTGCGCATATTCGATGCGGTTGTCGGCGGCGGCCTGTTCGACATGGCCGGCGGCGAAGCGGCGGTCGCGGTCGGCGCCCAGTACCGCGAGCGCACCGCGCATTCCATCGCGCCGGATATGAATTATCCCGGATTGCAAGACCGGATTCTGGGCTATGACGAGAATGGCGCGCCCAATGCGTTCCATTATGTATCCAACAACTACGAATGCTCGAACTGTATTTTCAATTACAACAATGTGCGCACCACAACCGCGGTGTTCGGCGAGTTGTCGCTGCCGTTCATGGAAAATGTCGAGTCGCAAATCGCCCTGCGCTGGGAAGACTATGGTGGCAATATTGGCAGCGAGCTGTCGCCGAAAATCGCCCTGAGCTGGCGCCCGATCGATGACTTGCTGCTGCGCGGATCCTTTTCGCAATCCTTCCGCGCGCCCAATATCGGCATCGTTGAAGAGGGCCTTGAAGCAAGCAGCATCAACTTCCGCGACCCGATTTCCAACCCGCGGGTGCGCGCCGGCCTCATCGATCCGACGCCGGAGAACGGCGAAGTCGAGCAGACCTACACCCTTGGTGGTCCAGCGCCGAATGTGGGCAACGAGTACGCCGACACCTATTCGGCCGGATTCATCTGGACGCCTTCCGGCGCGCTTGATGGATTGTCGGTGCAGGCCGACTTCTGGCGCTTCGAAGTCACCGACCGGGTGCTGCCGGAGCCGGGCATCTCCGCGGTGCAGCCGGAGATCGAGCGCTTTCTGGCGGTGCGCGACAACCCAGCCAACTATATCCTCAACGACAGCATTTCGGCTGATTCGGAGAGGCTTGATGTGCCCTGCGACCCCAGCGCGCTTGAGGCGCAGTATGGCCGCGACTCGGAGGAAAGGCTGAATTGCGTCGTCAATCCCTTGTTGTACGAGGTGGGAGATCAAGGCATCGGCATCAGCCGGTCCGCGCGGAGCGAAAGCGCCGACCTGATCACCCTGACTTTGCGGGCGATCAACGCCGGGCGCATCGAGGCCGACGGCGCCGATGTCAAGATTGCCTATGACTGGAACAACGATCTCGGCCAGTTCAGTGTCAGCACCGACTACACCCATGTGCGCCAGTACAAGCTGATCGATGTGCCGGGGCTGGAGCTGGGATTGCAAGACACCGGCATCTTCGATGCCGCGGGAACCACCGGCAACAGCTTGCACGTGCGCTCCCTGCCCGACAACAAGGGCAACATCACCTTCTCCTGGCAGCGCGACCAATACGGTGTGACCGTAATCAACCGGCATATCGGCTCCTATCAGGAGTTGTCCTACGATTTTGCCTACGAAACCGGCAACGACCTTGTTCGCTCCCTGTTGCGCCGCAAGATCGACAGCTATCAGACCTGGGATGCCCAGTTCCGCTACAGCCACGACTGGGACAACCCGGCCTGGGGCACCACGCTGTTCACCGTCGGCGTGCTCGATCTGCTGGATCAGGACTTGCCCTACCGCGAAGCCAGTGCCGGCAATTACGACGCCCTGGTCTTCGACCCCCGGGGCCGCAGAATCTACGCCAGATTCAACTGGAGCTTCTGATTGGCCGAAGGCGGGCCGGTCTATGTCCTGTCGCCAGGGAGGCTCTGCTTAAGTCAAAGCTTCCCCGCGGCACAGGGATGTGCCGCCGAATTCGATGGGTGGAGGCAAGCGTTTTCGAGGCGAAGCTTTGCGCGCGGCTTGTCAGACGGCGACTCGGGCGGTGCGGGATTTTAGTCCACCAACGGGCGGGATTGTTTTATCAGGCGCTTGCCGGCCCGGGCCGCGGCGTCGCCGATGCCTTGGATCCAGCGCTGGTCCTCGAAAGCCACGCGGTACACCAGCCCGATTCTCCGCTTTGGCTCCGGCTCCGCCAGCCGCAGAAATTCAAGCCCCGGCGAAGCCGCCCGCTCGGCGGCCGCGGCGGTGGCGGGGATCAGGGTCAGGCCGGCATCGGTGCCGGCGAGCCGGGCGAGACTGCCAAGCGATTCAAATTCCCGGTGAACACCTTCAAGGGTGCCCTTGCCGCAGGCGCCGAGCAACTGCTCGCCGAGACAATGGCCCTCCCCCAGCGCCAGCAGGGGGCCGATATCCGACATGGCGAGATTCTCCGCCTTCGGCCCATCGGCGAGATTGCGGAAAGCGGCGATCCTCGATGGGCTGCCGGCGAGCAGCAGCGGGTCCTCGAACAACTCTCTTTCGGTGAATTCCAACATGCCCACCGGCAGTGAAATCACCGCGGCGTCGAGATGGCCGCCAAGCAATTTGTTCAGCAATTGCCGACTCGTCGCCTCGTGAAGCGTGAATTCGATGCGCTCCTCGACCTTTCCGAGTTCGTCTTTCAAGCCGGTGATCAGATAGGGCGCCAAGGTTGAGACGATGCCCAGCGCGATGGAGAAAGGCCCCTCGTTGAAGCGCTTGCCCATGGTTTCAAGCAGCAGGGCTTCATCGAGCACCCGCAAAGCCTGGGCGTGGACTTCGCGGCCGAGCGCCGTCAGCGCCACGCCGTGGCTGTCGCGCTTGAACAGCGGCCAGCCAAGTGTCGTTTCCAGTTCGCGAACCTGCAGTGAAAGCGCGGGCTGGGAGATGAAGACGCTCTCCGCGGCACGGGCGAAGGAGCCGTTGTCAACGACTGCCTTGAAGTAGCGGAGCTGGCGCAGGGTTACTCGCATGGTTCAGGCTGCCCGGCCCGGTTCGCGTCCGTTTTCCCGGAAGCGCGACGGTGCCGCGCCTGTCCATTGTCGCACTTTCGCCTGATTATGGGAAACGCCGCTGCCCGCCGATACCGGGGCCCGCGCCGGAGAAGCCGCGGGGAGTGGCTCCCGCAAGCAGAAACCGCTCCCCGCAATACCGATCCATCGGAATGATCCGCCTGATTCTAGTGCCAGACTTTCTCGCTAGCGTGTTGCCAACCTTTCGGAATTCTTGTGCTGGGTCGATCAGCTAGCGACGCGCCAAGCTTGGCGCGGATCGGCAAAGCAATCCAATATCATTTTTGTTCAGTGGCGATAAGAAAAATTAAGGAAACTCTGATTAAGTGGGCTTCCCCGCGCGCGGGCCGGGCGCCACCGGGCTGTGCCCGGTGGCCGGACTGGAATTTTTCAGAGCCTTGGCCGCGGTGGTTCGAGCCATTGCCGCGCCACGGCCGGTGGCGCTTCCAAGCCGCGCAGGAAGGCTTCGAGCTGGCCCAGCTCCCGGCGCGAAAGGCCGAGTGGTTTGGCCTCGTTGTGGCCAAGCATGGCCACCGGCGCCTCGTTGTAGTGGCGCAGAACCTCCGCCAGCGAATTCACCCGGCCGGTGTGCATGTAGGGCGCGGTGCGGGCGGCGTTGCGCAGGCCCGGGGTCTTGTGGGCCCCGGCGAGTTCCTTGTCATCCCTGGCGAAGCGCAGTTCGGCGCATTGGCCGGCCTCGGCGTCGCTGAACTCGCCGAGGCAATTGAAGGGGTTTTCACGCGCTTCGCGCACACCGTCGAAGCGGCCCATCGAAGGCATTTTTCCGGGCGAGGCGAGTATGCCGGTGTTGTGAAAGTCGTGATTGGTGAACAGTGGCCCGTTGTGGCAGTTGACACATTGCGCCTCGCCGATGAACAGCTTGAGGCCGGCGATTTCGTCGCGGCTGAGCAGTTCCCCCCGCCGCGGCGCGCCGTTTTTCCCAACCGCGTCCGCATAGTCGTCAAAGCGCGCGCGCCCGGGGAGCAGTTTGCGCTGGTACGCCGCGAGAGCCTTGCCGGCATTGGCGAAGGCGGTGTTGACCGCGATTCGCAGGCCCGGGTCGAGTTGCCGCCAGTTCGCCTTGGCCGCTTCGTCGCCGAGTGGCGAGGCTTGGTGGGGAATTTGCCCTGGGTCGGGCAAGTCGCCGAAAAGCGCGCTGTACATCCTTCGGTATTCGTCGTCTTCGGCGAGCAGGCGGACGATGGCGCCGCGACCGGCGCCCTGCTCGAAATGCGTCTCCAGCGGCGCCAGGGCCTGGGCCCACTGACTGTCGCGGCGGCCATCCCAATAGAACCAGGGGCTGTGGGAAAGGCCGATCAGTCCCGGTGTGTGCCGTTGTCCCACGCCGACTCCCACGGCGGTGGGCAGGCCGTCGGTGAAGTCGAGTTCGGGGCGGTGGCAACTCGCGCAGGATACCGCGCCGTTGCTGCTCAGGCGGGAGTCGAAAAACAGCCGGTGCCCGAGTTCCGCCGCTTTGCCGTTATCGGCCACGGCATTGCCCGGGTCCGCCGGCGGTGGCGGCAGCGCGCTGAGCGACAGCGAGGCGATCAACGCGGCTTCATCCCCGCTCCAGCGCTCCGGCAGCGGCGGCGGAACCAGCAGCCAGACGGGCAGGGCGATGGCCAGAACGGCCATGCTTCCCAATGTCAGTCCGCGCATGGCGAAGCACCGCCGCGGAATCGCACCGGGGGTCCCGGGTGATTTATTCATATCATTGCTGGCGAAAATATCGTCCGGTCAGCCGCCGCAGGGCGGCGAACAGCAGTTTGCCCAGCGCCACCGCGCACAAGGCGGCAAGCGCGACAGCGCCGAGCAGGATCAGCGCCGCGGCGGCGAGGCGCAGCAGCTCGCCGCTGGAAATGTCCTGCCACAGCGACAGCCCCCACAGGCTCGCCGCGCCGATGGCGATGCCGGCGAGGGCCGCCGAGATTTTCTTGTTGATTTTCAGCAGGGAAAAAATCACTGGCGGAAGTCTCCCCGGCCAAGTCTGTTGGCTGGCACCCGGCTCACTGGGCAAGCCGGCAAAGTGAACTGGAATGATCGTTTTTTTGCCAGCGGAAAATTTCAGCAAAAACAGTCAACAAGGCTTGCCCGGTCACATTGGGGCGACTCTGAGCCTTGCATTTATGCACAAAAATGACGCGCTGGTAACAAAACGCTAACAATAGCAGTTCGATTTTTTGTCTTGATCGGTTCATAATTGTTAAGTTATTGATTTATATTGATTTTGTCTATTGGTTAAATTTTGAGCAATTTTCGCCCAACTCGCGCCGCCATTGACCTGAGGCGCCATTGGCTAAAACTATTCACCAACTTATCCACAGTTTCTGTTGATGAAGCCCTGCCCGCGTGGCGGTTGCGGGCCGCATTCGGGCAGCGCCCCATTCTATGTTATCTTTGTCCCCGACGCTCCGTTGGGAGTCTGTGCCGCGAGCGCCCCAACGCCACCGCAAGCCGGGAACAACCGATGATCGAAACAAGATGATCAAAGCAAAATGATGGAAACCCGGGGAGAAGCGCCTTTCCTGTGGAGGCTGAGCGCGCGCGGGGAGGAGGGATCGTATTCGGTTGCCATGGTCGTGCCCGGACCGAATGACTCCGACGGATTCGACCTGATGATCGAAACCGGCATCCTCCGGCTCGCCGGCGAACCGGAGCTTTCGGAAAACGAGGAAATCCTCGAATGGAACCAGGACGATTTCGACCTGTTCCTGCGTCTCGTCAACCAGCGCAAGCTCGGCCTTGGCGCCGGCAAACCCGACACCTTGCGGCTCGACCTGACCGATCCGGAAGTCATCGACATCATCCATATCGTCGCCGCCGCCGGATTCGGCTTTCCCTGGCCGCCGGGGAGCGTGCTCAAGGAATCCGCCGGCGAGTTCCCGCGCCACAAGGCCGAAATCGGCGGGCTCGCCTCTTTGAACACCATTCACGGCTTCAAGCCCTGTGTGGTTGTCGATGTGGCCGAGGAGGAAGTCGCCTGCGTGCTGCTTGACGACCTCGAAGCCAGCGGCGGGAAAGGCGAGGAAGGCCTGAACCGCAACGACTTGCTCGTCGTCGGCCACACCGACGTCCTCCACCCCGCCTTCGCCCAACCCAGCGAACGCCCCGCCTCGGCGGTGGTGCATTAAGCCCCTCCGCGCCTCCGTACGAAGCGGAGCCGCCGATGCTGGAAACGGCGTCAATTCAGCGGCGCTGGTTGAAGCGGCGTCCGACCAGGGCGGAGGCGATGTTGATTTTTTGGATGTCGATGGCGCCGCCGGCGATTCCCCAGCCCCAGCCGTCGCGCAGTTTCTGCTCGATGGGGAACTCCCGGGAATAGCCGTATCCCCCCATGAGCTGCATCGCCTTGCCGGTGACTTCGCGCACGGCCTCGTTGGCGAAACATTTGGCGATGGAGCTGTCGCCGACCGAAGGCAGCCCGCCCGCGGCGCCGGTGACCGCGCGGTACAGCAGCAGCCGCGCCGCGTCGAGCTGCATCTTCATTTCCGCCAACTGGATTTGCACCGCTTGGAACTCGACCAGCGGCTTGCCGAACTGCTCGCGCTGCTGGCAGTAATCGAGCACATAGTCGAAGGCCGACTGGGCCAGCGCCAGCGACATCGTGGTGTTGCCGCAGCGTTCGAGATCGAAGGCCTCCATCAGCTGCCGAAAGCCTCCGGCGCGAACCAGCACATCGGCCGGATCAACCTCGACATCGTCGAAATACATGTCGGCGCTGCCCACGCCGCGGAATCCCATGTGCTCGTCGCGCTTGCCGAAACTGAAGCCGGGCGCGCCCTTGCGCACCACCACGGCGCCGATTCCCCGGGCGCCGGGTTCGTCGGACATGCGGCAGTAAACCAGATACGCCCCCGAGTGGCCCGCTCCCGAACACCAGCGCTTGGTGCCGCTGAGCAGCAGTTTGCCGTTTTCCTCCCGCAGCCGCGCGCCGAGATCGGTCAAGGCCGAACCGGCGTCGGGCTCGGACATCGACACCGAGATGACGAGCTCGCCGGAACAGACCGCCGGCAGCAGGCGCCGCCGCAGCTCGTCGCCGCCAAAATGGGCGATGGCCAGGGTCGGCCCGAAACACGATTCGAACACCGGAAAGGCGACCGCGATCGAGATGCTGGCGATCTCCTCCAGCACCAGCACCGCCTCGAGATGGCCCAGCCCGGCGCCGCCGTATTCGGTCGGCAGATTCACCCCCAGATAACCCAGCTCGCCATAGCGTTTGCGCAACGCCAGCCCCACCGGTTCATCGCCGCGCTCTATCTCCGCGGCAATTTCCGGCAATTCCCGCCGGGCAAACCGCCGCACCGAGTCCCGCAGCGCCATCTGCTCCCCGCTCAAGGAAAAATCCATCGCCCACTCCAACACAAATGATGATCGCGCCATTCTAGGAGCCTGCGCCGTAGGAATTCGCGAAAGCGAAAATTCGATATCGCCGCGCCCTTGGCTGATCGATTGAGGCGAATATTGACATATATTCAACGAAATTGATCGGCCAAGGGCGCGGACGGGAGCGGATTTGCAGCCGCGAATTCCTACGGCGCAGGCTCCTGCCAGACTCAAAAACCGCGCTCCGCTCCGTTTTGCGCAGAATGACAGTGTAGACCCAATGCGTTCGGGACATAGTGCCCCGAATTTTGCACCGAGGGAGCGCGGCGGTGAGCGGAAGGGGCCCGGCGTCAGCCGGGAAGGTATCCGATCACCGCCGGCAAGCGACCGGCGCCCGAACGAAGCGATTCTGCAACTTCGCTCCGCGCAGAATGACAGACTGGGTGCTTCGCCGCTGCGCTATAATGCGCCGCTTTGGTCGGAGCGGCCCCCATGCGCAGTCATTATTGTGGCGAATTGAATGAATCCCACATCGGCGCCGAAGTCGCGCTGTGCGGCTGGGTGCATCGGCGGCGGGACCATGGCGGGGTGATTTTTCTCGACACCCGGGACCGCGAAGGCATCGCCCAAGTCGTTTTCGACCCCGACACCCAAGCGAGCTTCGCCATTGCCGAGCAGCTCCGCAGCGAGTACGTGATCCGGGTGGAGGGCCGCGTCCGGCCGCGGCCGGAAGGCACCGAAAACCCGGAAATGGCCACCGGCAAGATCGAAGTTCTCGGCCAAACCCTCGAAATCCTCAATCCCTCCGCCACCCCGCCGATCCCGGTCGACGAATATGTCGAGGCGGGCGAGGAAGTCCGCCTGCGCCATCGCCACATCGATCTGCGCCGGCCCGAGATGACCGGGCGCCTGCGTTTTCGCTCGCGGCTCGCGCGCAGCGTGCGCGAGTACCTCGATGATCAGGGCTTTATCGAAATCGAAACCCCGCTGCTGACCCGGGCGACCCCGGAGGGCGCCAGGGATTATCTCGTTCCCAGCCGCACCCACCCCGGCGACTTTTTCGCCTTGCCGCAATCGCCCCAGTTGTTCAAGCAGATGCTCATGGTTGCCGGCATGGACCGCTACTACCAGATCGCCCGTTGTTTCCGCGACGAGGACCTGCGCGCCGACCGGCAGCCGGAATTCACCCAGATCGACATCGAAATGTCCTTTGTGGAGGAGGATGACGTCATGGCGGCGATGGAGGGCCTGATCCGCCATGTCTTCCAGGAAACCATGAATGTCGAGCTGCCGCCTTTCCCGCGCCTGAGCCACGCCGAGGCCCTGCGCCGCTTCGGCTCCGACAAGCCCGACCTGCGCATCGGGCTTGAATTCACCGATCTCGCCGAGATCCTGCGCGAAGTCGATTTCAAGGTGTTCCGCGACCCCGCCCGCCGGGAAGGTTGCCGGGTCGCCGCGCTGCGGGTTCCAGGCGGGGCGGCGCTCAGCCGCAAGCAAATCGACGGCTACACCGATTTGGCGATCAAGCGCGGCGCCGGCGGGCTTGCCTGGATCAAGGTTCATGACCCGGCGCGCGGTCGCGAAGGCTTGCAGGCGCCGATTCTCAAATTCATCGACGACGCCACGATCAATAAGCTGCTCGAAGCCACCGGCGCGGCCGCCGGCGACATCCTCTTGTTCGGCGCCGGCAAGGCCGCGGTGGTCAACGAAGCCCTCGGCGCGCTGCGCCTGCGCGTGGCGGCGGACCTCGGTCTCGTCGGCGAAGGCTGGGCGCCGGTGTGGATCGTCGATTTTCCACTGTTCGAAACCGCGGCCGATGGCGGACTTACGCCATTGCACCATCCATTCACCGCGCCCGCCTGCGACGCTGGGGAACTGCGCGGCAACCCGCTCGGCGCCTTGTCCCGGGCCTACGACATGGTGCTGAACGGCGTCGAGCTCGGCGGCGGCTCGATCCGCATTTCGCGCCGGGAAACGCAACAGGCGGTGTTCGACTTGCTTGGCATCGGCGCTGAGGAGGCCCAGCGCAAATTCGGCTTTCTGCTCGACGCCCTGCGCCATGGCTGCCCGCCCCACGGCGGCATCGCCTTCGGCTTCGACCGGCTCGCGATGCTGCTCTGCGGCGCCGATTCGATCCGCGACGTGATCGCCTTCCCGAAAACCCAATCCGCGTCGTGCCCGCTGACTAGCGCGCCGGGGGCGGTGCCCCCGGCCCAGTTGCGCGAGTTGCACATCCGGCCGCGGCCCGGGCCAGCCTGACCGGGAGAGCGCCATGGCGGGACACAGCAAATGGGCCAACATCAAACACCGCAAGGCGGGGCAGGACGCCAAGCGCGGCAAGATCTTCACCAAGATCATCCGCGAACTCACCGTCGCCTCCCGGCTCGGCGGCGCCGCCCCTGAGGATAATCCCCGGCTGCGCACCGCGGTCGACAAGGCGCTCGCCGCGAACATGCCCCGGGACACCATCGACCGCGCCATCGCCCGGGGCGCCGGCGCCGCCTCCGGCGAGGATATGGAGGAAATCAGCTACGAAGGCTATGGCCCGGGCGGCGTGGCGATTTTCCTCGACTGCCTCACCGACAACCGCAACCGCACCGCGGCCGAGCTGCGCCACGGCTTCGCCAAGTTCGGCGGCTCGCTGGGCACTTCGGGTTCGGTGGCCTATCTGTTCAGCCGCACCGGGGTGATCGCCCTCGCCCCCGGCGCCGATGAGGACCGGGTGATGGAAATCGCCCTCGAAACCGGCGCCGACGACGTGGTCAACAATGGGGACGCGGGCCTTGAAGTCCACACCAGCCTGGAGAATTTCGGTGCCGCCCAGGACGCCTTCCGCGCCGCCGGGATCGATTTCGACAACGCCGAAATGACCATGCTGCCAGCCACCGAGGTCGAAGTCGACGCCAAAGGCGCCGCCACGCTGTTGCAACTGCTCGAGCACCTCGAAGACCTCGACGATGTCCAGAACGCCTGGTGCAACGCCAAATTCCCCGCCGATCCCCAGCCAGCCGGGCAATAGTCCGCCAAGGAAGCTCTGATTAAGTCGGAGCTTTCTGCGGCACAGGGGCGTGCCGCCGGATTCGATGACGCAAGTCATTGAATCCGCGAGCAAAACAAAACCACGCTTTGGTTTTGCGACAATGAAAAATTCCATGGATGGAATTTTTCAGAGCCCAGGCAACGCGTAAAACGCTCTTTTTCCCGCCGCGCTTGCCGATACTCTGGGGATGTGGACATCATAATCGGCATTGATCCCGGCTCGCGGGTGACGGGCTACGGGCTGGTCCGCTGCCACCCGGATCGGCTGGAACACTTGGACCATGGTTGCATCCGGCTCGGTCATCTCGATCAGGCCGCGCGGCTGCTTGAAATCCACCGCGAATTGCTGCGGGTCGTGGAACAATACGCCCCCGCGGAGGCGGCGATCGAAGAGGTGTTCATGGGCCGCAACGCCGCCTCGGCGCTCAAGCTCGGCCAGGCCCGGGGCAGCGCGATGATCGCCTGCCTCGCCCAGGGGCTGCCACTGGCGGAATACTCGGCGCGCAAGGTCAAGCAGGCCGTGGCGGGAACCGGCGCGGCGGGGAAGGAGCAGGTGCAGCACATGGTTCGGGTTCTGCTCGGAATCGGCGAATCCGTGGCGGAAGACGCCGCCGACGCCCTCGCCGTGGCGATCTGCCACGCCCACAGCCGCGGGGGTCTGGCGAAAATCGCCCAAGCCGCCGGCGCGACCGCCTACAGCCGCGGCAGGTTCAAGCGGTGATCGGCCTGCTGCGCGGCAAATTGCTGGGGAAGAATCCGGGGGAGGCGCTCGTGCTTTGCAATGGTGTCGGCTACGAGGTGCAAATCCCGCTGAACGTCCACGAGCACCTGCCCGAAACCGGCGCCGAGGTTGCCTTGCACACCCATCTCTCGGTGCGCGAGGACGCCCAGGTGCTGTTCGGCTTTATCGACGCTGGCGGCAAGCGCCTGTTCCGGCAGTTGATCCGGGTCAGCGGTGTCGGCCCGCGCATGGCGCTCGCGCTGCTTTCGGGGATGAGCCCCGGCGATCTCGCCGCCGCGGTGCAAGCCGGCGATGTGGCGCGGCTCAGCAAACCCCCCGGCATCGGCCGCAAAACCGCCGAGCGCATCGTGGTCGAGCTGCGCGACCGCTTGGCGGAATCCGCCGGGTACGGTGACTTCGCCGCCCTCACCGGCGCGACCGGCGCGCCGGGCCAGACCCGGCCCGGCGGCGCCCGGGAGGCGGTGGCGGCCCTGGTCAGCCTCGGCTACAAACAGCAGCAGGCCGCGCGCCTGATCGCCGCGGTGGAGCGCGAACATCCCGAGCGCAAGGAAACTGGTGAATTGATCCGCATCGCCCTGCAAAGCCTCGCGCCGGCTGGGGGAGGGCGCTGATGGAAGAGCGCATCATCACGCCCGAGGCGCTGAGTTCAGAAAAAGCTTCCGAAAGAGCTCCGGAAAAAGCTTCGGGAGACAGCCAGGATTCGCTGCGCCCCCTGCGCCTCGGCGAATACATCGGCCAGCGGGCGGTCCGCGAGCAGATGGGGATTTTCATCGGCGCCGCGCGCAAGCGCGGCGAATCGCTCGACCACACGCTCATTTTCGGCCCGCCGGGGCTCGGCAAGACGACCCTGGCGCGGATCATCGCCCATGAAATGGGCGTCGCCATCCGCAGCACCGCCGGCCCGGTGCTCGAGAAATCCGGCGATCTCGCGGCGATTCTCACCAACCTCGGCGAAGGCGACGTGCTCTTCATCGACGAAATCCACCGCCTGCGTCCGGCGATCGAGGAAATCCTCTATCCGGCGATGGAGGACCGGCAGCTCGACATCCTGATCGGCGAAGGACCGGCGGCGCGCTCGATCAAGCTCGACCTGCCGCCCTTCACCCTCGTCGGCGCCACCACCCGCGCCGGATTGCTGACCTCGCCGCTGCGCGACCGCTTCGGCATCGTCCAGCGGCTCGAATTCTACAGTGCCGGGGAGCTCGCCCGGATCATCACCCGCTCGGCGGCGATTTTCGGCGCCACGATCTCCAATGGCGGCGCCGGGGAAATCGCCCGCCGCTCCCGGGGCACCCCCCGCATCGCCAACCGCCTGCTGCGGCGGGTGCGGGATTTCACCGAGATGAAGGAGAACGGCGGCATCACCGAAGGCTCGGCGGGAAGAGCGCTCGACCTGCTCGAAATCGACCAGCGGGGCTGCGACCACCTGGACCGGCGGCTGTTGCGGACGATCATCGACAAGTTTTCCGGCGGGCCGGTCGGCGTCGACAATCTCGCGGCGGCGATCGGGGAGGAGCGTGATACCATTGAGGATATCCTCGAACCGTTCCTGATCCAGCAGGGATTCATCATGCGCACGCCCCGGGGGCGGGTGGCGACACCCCAAGCCCACCGCTACCTGGGATTGCCCGGCCCACCTAACTCAACCGCACGGCCGGCAACCGGCGATTTGCTCGAATCCGGCTGCGGCGGCAACGGGAAGCGCTGATCCAGTCGGCGCGTGGCAAGAGCATCCCAAGAGGATAGACGGAGAATCGGGAGTGGGCGAAGAACTCGGACCATTGCAACTGATTTTCGGCGCCAGTATCGAGGTGCAGATTGTCATCGCGCTGCTGCTCGCGCTGTCGGTGACCTCCTGGTGCATCATCATCCAGCGCTATCTCGTGCTGTCCTCGGCGGGCAGGGCGGTGCGCGGCTTCGAGGAGCGGTTCTGGTCGGGAATCGATCTCGGCGTGCTCTACCGGGAAGGCAGCCAGATGCAGGAAGAGGGTGTCGCCACGACGGGGATGGAGAATATCTTCCGGGTTGGCTTCAAGGAATTCCTGCGCCTGCGGCAGCAGGGCAATATCGACCGCGAGGCGGTCATGGAAGGCGCCCAGCGGGCGATGCGGGTCGCCTATTCCCGCGAAGAGGAAAAACTCGAGCGCCATCTCGCCTTTCTCGCCACCGTGGGCTCGGTCTCGCCCTATATCGGGCTGTTCGGCACCGTCATCGGCATCATGAACGCCTTCATCGGCCTCGCCAGCCAGACCCAGGCGACCTTGCAGGTGGTCGCCCCCGGCATCGCCGAGGCTCTGATCGTCACCGCCATCGGCCTGTTCGCGGCGATTCCGGCGGTGGTGGCCTACAACCGCTACTCGTCCAAGGTCGAATCGGTGACCGGCAGCTACATCACCTTCACCGACGAGTTCTCCAGCATTCTGCACCGGCAGATCCACACCACGGGCTAGGAGCCTGCGCCGCAGGTTCCTAGGCAAGGCGATTATGGAAACCCTGGCCCGCAAAAAACGCCGCCCAATGAGCGAGATCAACGTGGTGCCGTATATCGACGTGATGCTCGTGCTGCTGATCGTGTTCATGATCACCGCCCCGCTGCTCAACCAAGGCATCGAAGTCGAGTTGCCCGAGGCCAACAACGAGCCGCTCGAAATCGACGAGAACCTGCAAACCCTGGTGGTGACGATCACCGCCGCGGGGGAGTACTTTCTGAGCATCGGCGCCACCGGGGAAGACCGGCGGCCGCTCGACCTCGCGACCATCGCCCGGCAGGTGGGCCAGATCAAGAACGCGAACCCGGCGATCCAAGTGCTCATCGAAGGCGACACCAACGCCAACTGGGGCGCCATGATCACGCTGATCACCGCGCTGCAAAACGCCGGGGTGGAAAACCCCAGCTTCATCACCCAGCCCCTGACCGGGCCGGCCTGAGGCTGCCGGTGTATTACGGCTACCGCTATCTCGTCGGCTTGAACGGCTATCCGTTGTCGGCCGCCGCCGCCGTTCTGCTCCACCTCCTCGCTCTCGGTTTCATCCTCCACTGGAACAGCGGCAGCGATTCGAGCGAACTCGAACTCGTCCAGCCAACGGTTATCAAGGCCCTGTTCATCGACGAGAATCCGCAGACCCGCGAGCGGATTGAACGGCAGCGTCAACAGCAACTCGACCGGCAACGGCAACAGCGGGAAGCGCAACACCAGCGCGAACTGGAGGCGCAAAGGCAGCGCGAGGCCGAGGCCGAGCGGCAGCGGCAACTCGAACAGCAGCGCCTGCTCGATGCGGCCGAGCGCGAGCGGCTGCTTGAAGCGGAACGCCAGCGCCAAGCGGAACAGGAAAGAGTGGAGCGCGAGCAAGAAGAGCAGCGGCAAAGGGAACTCGCGCGGCAGCAACGCCAGCGCGAGCTCGACGCCGCCGAGCGCGCCCGCCAGCAGGAGGAGGCCCAGGCGGCCGCGGCGCGCACCGAATTCGAAGTCGTGCAAAGCGGCGTCGCCCTGATCCAGCAATTCGTGCAGGAAGTCTGGTCGCGGCCGCCGAGCGCCCGCAACGGAATGCGCGCGGTGCTGCGCATCAACATGCTGCCCACCGGCGAGGTTACCGATGTCGCCATCATCGAATCGAGCGGCGATGCGGCCTTCGACCGCTCGGCCGAAAACGCCGTCTACCGCGCCCAGCCATTCAGGGAAATGGAGCAGATGCCGGCCCGCGTCTTCAACGCCAACTTCCGCACCCTGTCGCTGATTTTCCAACCGGAGGACCTGCTCAATTGAAGACTCTTGCTCCGAAAAATTCCCTCCATGGAATTTTTCTCGTCAGCAAAACAAAAGCGTGGTTTTGTTTTGCTGACGAATTCGATGGCTTGCGTCATCGAATTCGGCGGCACATCCGTGTGCCGCGGCCAGGCTGACCGCATCGGCGCCCGGCTGATTCCAACTTTCGTCCAACGCAGAGGATATGCTCAATTGAAATCATCAAGATTGTTGTGCGCTTTCGTTGTGTTCGCCGCCCCCGCCATCGCTTGGGCCGAACTCAGCATCCAAATCACCCAGGGCGTTGACGACCCGATTCCCATCGCCGTGGTGCCCTTCCGCACCGAGGGGTTGGCCCCCGGCGCCGGGGACGTGGCGGAAATCGTCGCCAACGATCTTGAGCAGGTCGGCGAATTCACCGTCCTTGGCCGGGAGAATCTGCTCAGCATGCCGAGCGGCGAGGGGGAGGTCTTTTTCCGCGACTGGCAGGTGCTCGCCCAGGACTACCTGCTCGTGGGCCAGATCAGCGCTGCGCCGGGCAGCCAGTTGGTGCGGGTCCAGTACGAGTTTTTCGATGTCAACCGGGAACTGCGGCTCGTGGGCGAAGTGCTCAGCGGCAACATCTCGCAACTGCGCGACATCGGCCATGAAATCGCCAATGTGGTCTACGAGCAGGTGACCGGCACCCGCGGCGCCTTCACCACGCAGATTCTCTATGTGGTCGCTGGAACCTCCGCCTCCGGCGCCGAGGAATTCCGCCTCGAAAAGGCCGACTACGACGGCGCCAGGCCCCAGGTGCTGCTGCGCTCCCGGGAGCCGATCATGTCGCCCAACTGGTCGCCGGACGGCCGCGAAGTCGCCTATGTTTCCTTCGAGACCAACCTGCCGAGGATTTACATCCAGAACATCGCCAGCGGCCAGCGCCGGCAGATCACCAATTATTCCGGCATCAACAGCTCGCCGGTGTTCTCTCCCGATGGAAACCGGCTCGCGATGGTGCTCTCCCGGGACGGCAGCCCCGACATCTACGTGCAGGATCTGCGCAGCAACGAGCTGACGCGGGTCACCGACCATCCCGCCATCGACACCGAGCCAAGCTGGACCCTAGATGGCCGCTCGATCGTGTTCATGTCCGACCGCACCGGCCAGCCCCAGATCTATCAGATCGAAGTCGGCGCGAGCTCCTTCGACGTCGAGCGGCTGACCTACGACTGCTTCCAGTGCGCCAAGGCCCGGTTCCTGCCAGACGGTGTAAATCTCATCCATGTCCGCCGCGAAACCCGGCAAAGCCCGACCTACCAGATCGCCATCATCAATATCGAATCGCTGCGGGTGATCACCCTGACCGACACCTCCCTCGACGAGTCGCCAAGCCTCGCGCCCAACGGCAGCATGATCCTGTACGCGACCAAGCACCGGGGAAGGGGCGTTTTGGATGCGGTTTCCATTGACGGCATGGTGAAATTCCGTTTACCATCCGCCGAGGGTGACGTGCGCGAACCCGCGTGGTCCCCGTTCCTCGACTAAACATTGTCCGCTCCCGGTCGAAAAGGGATAATGGGGCTGGCTGATTCACGCCGGTCGAGGCGCGGTGGCCGGAACACACAATATCCATTGATTGACTGTTTGGAGGACTCGAAGTGGGAACCCAGAGCAAAACAATATTCAAGGCGGGCCTGCTGGCATTTACGCTGACGCTGTTCGCCGCCTGCGGTTCAACGAGCGACACGGAAGAAATGCCGGAACCGGTTGAATCCGAGCCGCCGCCGGCAGTCACCAGCGGCGCCGATGACAATCCGGCTCCGACCGCCGAGGAACTGGCGATGCAAGCCGCCCTCGCGACCACCGTGTTCTATTTCGACTTCGACGTTGCCGAGTTCAAGGCCGAAGACCGCGAAACGCTGGCCTATCACGCCCGTGACCTTGCCGGTGATCCAGATCGCCGCATCCGGCTTGAGGGTCATGCCGATGAGCGCGGCACCCGGGAATACAACCTCGCCCTCGGCGAGCGCCGGGCGAACGGAATTCTCAACTATCTCATCGTCAACGGCGCGTCCCGCGGGCAGATCGAGGTGGTCAGCTATGGCGAGGAGCGGCCCGCGGAAATGGGGCAGGGCGAATCGGCCTACGCGATGAACCGGCGCGTCGAGATCGTCGCCCAGTAAGCGACCGGCATGACATGACCGGCAAGAGCAGCAGCCTGTCGCGTCGCGGCTTGCCGCCGGTTCTGGCCGGGGTTTGTCTGCTGCTTGCGGCTTCGTGGTCGCAGGCGCAGGGCCCGGGCCAAGACCCCAGCACCCAAAACGGCTTGCAAAACAGCGACGCGCTGGCCCTGCTGCTCGACCAGAACAACGCCTTGCGCGCCGAGCTCCAGGCGCTGCGCGCCATCGTTGAGGAACAGGGATTCGATCTGCGCCAGCTGCAACGCGACTCGCTGAGCCGCTACACCAATATGGACGAGCGGCTGCAGGCCTTGGAAAATAGCCAAAATGGCGGCAACGGCCAGTCGGCGCCGGCTCCCGGCGGGCCGGCTTCCACCTCTTCCATCGCCACCGCGCCAACATCCAGCCCGGCGGCAAGACCACCCATCGAACTGCCATCCCGGGCGCCGGGGCAACCCGCCGAGACCGAAGCCGCCCCGGGTTCCCCGGCGATTTCCTCGGCGCCAATCGCCACGGCACCCCGGAACACCGAATCCGCAAGCGCCGCCACAGCCACGACCCCAACCGCGGCGCCAATCCGCAATCGCGGCTCAAGCCTGCAACCCGCGATGCTGAGCGAACAGCAGCTCTACCAGATGGCCTACGAATCGGCGATCAACGCCAACTTCGAGCGTTCCATCGCCGAGTTCGAGCAATACCTGGGCGTGTATCCAGACGGCCGCTTCGTCGACAACGCCCACTATTGGAAAGGCCAGTCGTACCTCTATCTCAACCGCTACGACGAGGCCAGGGAATCCTACGAGATCATCCTCGACGAATATGGCGATTCGGCCAAGTTGCCAGACGCCATGTACGGCCTCGGCCAGGCGTATCAGGGCCTTGGCGACACGCGCCGCGCGCGGGAATTGTTCAACAGCATCAAACGCCGCTTCCCCAACACCGGCGTCGCCAACCTGGCCGACACCCGCCTGCTGTCCCTCGACTAGTTTTGCGAAAATTTCATCCATGAAATTTTCTTTGTCGCGAAACAAAGCATGGTTTTGTTTTGCTCGCGGCAAGCTCTGAAAAGTCGGGGTTTACCTCCCCGCGCAAATGGGTGGGAAACTGGCTTGGCGCGTTTGTGACACAGCGCTTTGAGTTTTGCACTGAGGGAGCGCGGCGGCAAGCGGAAGGGGCCCGGCGTCAGCCGGGAAGGAATCCGATTGCCGACGGTAAGCGACCGGTGCCCGGAGAAAGAGATTCCGCAACTCCGCTGCGGCCCGCGCAGCCCACTGACCAAACTGTAATCGAACATGGCACTTAGAATCACCGAAATCTTCCATTCGCTCCAAGGCGAGACCCGCACCATGGGCATCCCCACGGTTTTTGTGCGCCTCACCGGCTGCCCGTTGCGTTGCGCCTGGTGCGACACCGCCTACGCCTTCAGCGGCGGTGAAACAATGGAAATCGGCGCGATCGTCAAGCAAGTGGCGGAGTGGGATTGCGGCTATGTGACCGTAACCGGCGGCGAACCACTCGCCCAGGCGCAATGCCATGATCTGCTGCGGGAACTCTGCGACCGGGATTACCGGGTTTCGCTGGAAACCAGCGGCGCCATGCCGCTTGACGACGTCGATGAGCGAGTCTGCATCGTCATGGACCTGAAGGCGCCGCGGTCGCGGGAGTCCCACCGCAACCGCTACGGCAACCTCGAACACCTGCGGCGCTCGGATCAACTCAAGTTCGTTATCCAGGACCGCGGGGACTATGAGTGGAGCACCGCGCAAATCCGGCTGCGCGATCTCGCCGGCAAAATCGATGAAATCCTGTTTTCACCCGTCCACGGCGAACTCGACCCGGCGCTTCTCGCGCAATGGATACTCGACGACCGCCTGCCGGTGCGGATGCAAATCCAGCTTCACAAGCTGCTGTGGAACGCCGAGCCGGGACGCTGACGGTGGTTGACGAATCGGGGCAATCGCAGCGGGCCGCGGTGGTCTTGCTCTCCGGGGGGCTCGATTCCGCCACCTGCCTCGCCATCGCCAAGCGGCGGGGATACCGCTGCCACGCCCTGAGTTTCGATTATGGCCAGCGCTCGCGCATCGAAGTCGAGCTGGCGGCGAAGCAAGCCCGCGGGCAGGGCGCCGCCGAGCACCGGGTGCTGCGCCTTCCGCTTGGCGAGTTTGGCGGCTCCTCGCTCACCGACCCCGGCATCGGCGTGCCGGAAGCCGCCGCCGGCGCCAAAGCGGCCACTGCCGGGGGAATCCCATCCACCTATGTGCCGGCGCGCAACACGGTTTTTCTCTCCCACGCCCTCGCTTGGGCCGAAGTGCTTGGCGCCAAAGCCATTTTCATCGGTGTCAACGCGCTCGACTACTCGGGCTATCCCGATTGCCGACCCGAATACATCGACGCCTTTCAGCGCCTGATGAATATGGCGACCCGGGTGGGTGTCGAGGGCGGGCGGATCGCCCTCGAGGCGCCTTTATTGCATCTCGGCAAGGCGGAAATCATCCGCCTCGGCACTGGGCTCGGGGTGAATTACGCCGATACGCTGTCCTGCTACCAAGCCGACGCGGAGGGCAGAGCCTGCGGCCGCTGCGACAGTTGCCGCCTCCGCCGCCAAGGCTTCGCCACGGCCGGCATCGCCGACCCGACGGCGCACCAGTAGCTTCCGCATCAAAGTTCGCCATATTCCCGCTGGCTACTCTACTGCCGCGCGATGGAATCGGGTTCCGCCGGTTCATTCGCAGCTTCGGCTTGCGGGACACCGAGATGCCCTTCGACCCTGGCGGTTCGAACCGAAAGATCGAGAAAGCCGGTTTCGAGGTTTTGCAGTCTGCGGTCAATGGAATCGAACCGGGCATTGACGTCATCGAACCGGGCATTGACGTCATCGAACCGGGCATTGACGGCATCGAACCGGGCATTGACATCGTCGAACCGGGCATTGACATCGTCAAACCGCGCGTTGACATCATCGAATCGGGTGTTGACATCGTCGAACCTTGCGTTCATCGAGGCTGCCAGATCGTCGAACCTGGTGTTGATGGTGCTGAAACCCCAAATGAGAACGGTGAGGAAAAGGCCGGCAACGGCGAGGGCCACCGCGATGGCTCCGCTGCTGGGCGACCACCTTGGCTGACGCCCGCTTCCGGTTCCGGGGTCTTGGCTTCGGGAAGGGCCGGACGATTGTTGCATGACAAATCCTTCATCGGGGTTGCGGCGGCAGGCTGCCGCCGGGCGGCGCCGAGACCATGAACTTGATATGAGAACCTTATAAGGGTTGGGGAGATTTGTAAAGGGCTTGTAGCCGTCGGACGGTTCGAAGCCCCCCATCAAGGGGGATCGATTCGCCGGGCGGCTTGAGTTTTTCGCGTTTGGTAGTAAGATTGCCGCCTTCGGGGGTCGTTAGCTCAGTTGGTAGAGCAGAAGGCTTTTAACCTTTTGGTCATAGGTTCGAATCCTATACGACCCACCATTTTCCCGCTGGGCCCGCCGGAGTTCCCCATCGGGGCGCAACCTTTTGTTATTGCTCGACTTTCCTTTTTTTCGCTGTGTTAGAATGACTGGCCAAACCGGGATTTCGCCATGCGGGAAATTCGCTCCAAGGATCTTCGCGACCAGCACCTCCACGACGAGGACCGCCTGATCGCCGACACGCGGCTGGTGCGGGAGTATCTCGACCGGGCGGTGCGGCCGGATGCGCCGAGTCCGGGGGAGCGGGAGGCGTTGCGGGCCTCGATTTTGGACTTGCTCGGGCGCCGCAATGCCGCGGTTGTCGCGCACTATTATGTCGATGCGGAGTTGCAGGAGCTTGCCGAGGGCAGTGGCGGCTTCGTCGGCGACAGCCTCGAAATGGCGCGCTTCGGCCGGGATTGCGGGGCCGATGTGCTCGTGGTCGCGGGGGTTCGCTTCATGGGGGAGACGGCGAAGATCCTCAGCCCCGGCAAGACGGTGCTGATGCCCACGCTGGAGGCGACATGCTCGCTGGACCTGGCCTGTCCGGCGGATCAATTTTCCCGTTTTTGCGACGCCCACCCCGGCCATACCGTGGTCGTTTACGCCAATACCTCCGCCGCGGTCAAGGCCCGGGCCGACTGGGTGGTGACTTCGAGCATCGCGGTCGAACTGGTTGACCATCTGGCGGCCGGGGGCGAAAAGATCCTATGGGCGCCGGACCGCCACCTCGGCGCCTATATCGAGCGGGCAACCGGCGCCGAGATGCTGCTTTGGGACGCGGCCTGCATCGTCCACGAGGAATTCAAGGCCCGGGGCCTGCGGGATTTGATCCAGGTTTACCCCGAAGCGGCGGTGCTCGCCCACCCCGAATCCCCCGCCGGCGTGCTCGCGCTTGCCGACCGGGTTGGTTCCACGACCCAGATCATCCGCGCCGCCGGCGAAATGCCCAACCGCCAGTTCATCGTCGCCACCGACCAGGGCATTTTCCACAAATTGCGGGAACAAGCGCCGGACAAGGAGTTCATCGTCGCGCCGACGGCGGGGAAGGGCGCCGAGTGCCGCAGTTGCGCGAGCTGCCCTTGGATGGGCCTCAATTCACTGCGCGAGCTGCGCGATTCGCTGGCCAATGGCGGCAATGAGGTGCTGGTGGACCCGGAGCTTGGCCGACGGGCCCTGATCCCGCTCCAGCGCATGCTCGACTTCGGCCAACAAATCGCCGGCGACTAGGAGCCTGCGCCGCAGGAATTCGCGAAAGCGAAAATTCGCTATCGTCGCGCCCTTGGCTGATCGATCAGGGCGAATATTGGCATATATTCAACGAAATTGATCAGCCAAGGGCGCGGGGGTCAGCCACTCAATTCCTCAAGCAACTGTTCCAGTTCCCTGATCTTCTGCCGCAGCCGCGCCTCTTCGGTGGCCGAGGCGCCCGCGTCGCGTTCAAGCCGGAGCGCGTATTGCAACTGGTTCCGCGCCGCCGGAAAGTCGCCAACGAGGCTGAAATATTCCGCCCGGGCCTGGTGTACCGCGCTGATGTCCCCCGCCTGCCCCTGCACCTCCGCGAGTTGATACCAGATATGGTGGTCGTCGGGCCTGCGCTGGGTGTGGGTGTCGAGCACCCGGGCGGCCTGGCGGTAGGCCCGGGATTCGATCAGGGCCTCGGCCAGGGTCATGGTCAGGGCGTGGTTGCCGGGATTGATTTCCAGATGGCGGCGAAGCAAGGGAACCGTCTGGCCCGCCTCGTTCTGGCGGATCAGGATTTCCGCCTGGGTGACGACATAGCTGATCCGGTTGGGCTCTTTCGCGAGCAGCCGGCCCAGGGTTTCCGCGGCCAAGGCATATTGTTCGTTTTCCCAGTACGCCACGGCGAGGCCGTAAGTGAAGGCGTCTTCTTCGACCGGGTTGCGCGTCTCGTTCAGCCGGCGCTCGTAATCCGCCACGAGGGCGCGCTTGTCCCCGGCGTAATGGTTGACGACCCGGGCCCGCATGAGCCGGTACTCAAGGCCATCCCGGTACTCCCGCTGGGGATAGCGCGCCGCCCGGCTGCGGGCGTCGGCCACCCGGGATTCGGTCAGCGGGTGCGAGAGCAGGAACTCCGGCGGCCGGCTGCCGAGCCGGTTCAGCGACATCAAACGCTCGAACAGCGAGCCCATGCCGGCGGGGTCGATTCCGGCGTTGAACATCGTGTTCTGGCCGACCCGGTCGGCCTCGGCTTCATTGCTGCGGCTGTGGCGGAGTTGATTGCTCAGCGCCATGCCCTGGGCGGCGGTGATCGCCGCCGTGCCGTGCTGGGCGTCGGATGTGGCCATCACAATCACGCTGGCGAGCAGGCTGGCAAGGTAGGGCAGCCTCCCCGCCTGGGCCTCGTCGATGCCCCGGGCGAAATGCCGCTGGCTGACATGGGCGATCTCGTGGGCCATCACCGAGGCGAATTCGGCTTCGTTCTCGGCATTGAGGAACAGCCCGGTATTGACACCGATGATGCCACCCGGGGCCGCGAAAGCATTCAGTTCATCGCTGTCGATGATGACGAAGGAGAGCCGGTGGTCCCGCAGTTCCGAGCGCGAGGCGAGCCGGTAGGTGACCGTTTCGAGATAGCTGTTGAGCAGGGCATCGGGAATCGTCGGCGCGCCGCGGCGGATCTGGGCGAGGAAGCGCTGCCCCATGCGGTACTCTTCCTCAAGCGACACCGTCCCGGAAATCCGGTCCCCAAGCGATGGCAGCCGGGGCTGGGCGGCACCCTGTGGCAAAACGAGGAATGCGCCAAGCAACAGCGCGAGCGAAGCCAACAGTAGCGAGCGCATGGCAAGGCCCAAAACCGCAACCCAAGCAGGGTAACATAAATGCCAGTTAAGCAAACCTGATCGAAGCCGCTCTGTCAGGGCCACGCACGCATCCACAATCGAAGCCAACAACCCGGTGCAGACAGCCAAGCGACCGAATTGCTAGAATGCGCGGATGAGTTTCGAAGCCGATATCGAGTTGGATCTCAGCGGGTTGCAGTGCCCCATGCCATTGCTGAAAACCAAACTCGCTCTGAACGGCATGGCGCCGAGCCAAGTGCTCAAAGTCGTGGCCACCGATCCCGGCTCGGAAAAGGATTTCCACTTGTTCGCCGAACACAGCGCCCACCAGATTCTCGATTTCAAGAGAGACGATTCGGCCTACTACTACTGGATCCGCAAGTGTGAAAACCCCCATAGCCGGTAGCATCGTCGCCATGGTGACCCCGATGGCCACCGGCGGCGCCCTCGATCAGGCGGGATTTGACCACTTGCTTGAGTGGCACATCGAATCCGGCACCCACGCCATCGTGATTGCCGGCACCACCGGCGAGTCGGCCACCCTGTCCCACGCCGAACACTGCGAACTCGTGGCGCACGCGGTGAAACGCGCAGCCGGCCGGGTCCCCATCATCGCCGGAACCGGCTCGAACAACACCGCGGAAGCCCTGCAATTGACCGAAGCCGCCGCCGAATGCGGCGCCAGCGCGGCCCTGCTGGTGACGCCCTATTACACCAAGCCTTCGCAGGAAGGGCTGTACCGGCACTACAAGACCATCGCGGAAGCCATCGACCTGCCGCAGATGCTCTACAATGTCCCCGGCAGAACCGCCTGCGACCTTGATCTTGACACCGTGCTGCGCCTCGCCGAACTCGACAACATCGTCGCCATCAAGGATGCCACCGGCGATGTGGACCGGGGCCGGGAACTCATCCGGCGCTGCGTTGTCGCAGAAATGGCGGTGTACAGCGGCGAGGACGCGGCCACCTTCCCGCTGATGGAAGCGGGCGCCCGGGGCGCAGTCTCGGTGACGGCGAATGTCGCCCCCGCGGCCATGGCGCGAATGTGCGAACTCGCGCTCGCCGGAGAATTCGACCAGGCCGGCGCGATCAACGATTCGCTCTCGCCGCTGCACCGGGATCTGTTCGTCGAAGGCAATCCCGCACCAGTCAAATGGGCGCTGGCGCGGATGGGCCGGATCGCTCCGGGAATCCGCCTGCCACTGGTGAAGCTCAATCCGCGCTTCCACCGGCGGCTCGAAGCCGCCATGGCCGGCGGCGGAATCCCGTTGTCCGCCGGCACCCCGGAAAAGCATTGATTCCATGTTCAGTATCCGCCCGATACTCTGCCCCGCCGCATTCGCCTTAGGCTTGGTCTTGGCCGCCGGCTGTTCGACCTCCGGCGGTGGCGGCGAAGAGGGCGGGGGTGGCGACGGTTTTCTGGGAATCGGCGGCGGCGATGGCTTTTTCGGCATCGGCGCCGAGCCGGAGACCTACCGCGACGCCGAGGTCATGCCGCCGATGGAAATTCCCCCGGAGCTCGACAGCCACACCATCGACGCGCTCTACGCCATCCCCGAGACGCCGCTCGTTTCCGGGGCGCCATTCGACGATGCCATCCCATTGCCCAAACCCATCGAAACCCGCCGCCGCGAGGGCGTGGTCATCCAGGCGCTCGGCGACCGCCGCTGGATCGTGATCGACGCCACCCCGGCCCAGGTCTGGCCGCTGGTGCGCGATTTCTGGAGCGAACTCAATCTCGAGCTCGATGCCGCCGACCCAGGCGCCGGAATCATGGAAACCGCCTGGCTCGAAGCCACCAACGCGCCCGGAACCCGGCAAAAGTATCGCGTCGCGATCGAACCCGGCCTGCATTCCAGCTCGTCGGAAATCATCGTGCGGCAGTTGCGGAATCTGAACACCCAGCCGCCGCCGCTGAACATCGAATGGCCCGAGGTTTCGGACGACCCGGAGATGGAACAGCAAATCCTCACCGCCATTTCCCAATACCTCGCCGACCGCAACGACATCTACCAGGCCTCCACCGCCAGCCTGCTCGCCGGCACCATTGAAGGCGCCCGCAAGGCCAATATCGTCGAAACCCCCGGCGCCGGCCCCTTCCTCGCCCTGCGCATCGACTTCGACCGCGCCTGGGTGCAGGTCCGCCAGGCGCTCGACAACGCGGAAGTTGAAATCATCGATTCCAACCGCGACGACTCGGTGTTCAGCGTGCGTTTCGCCGGCATCATCCAGCAGCCGCCCCAGCCGGGATTCTTCCGCCGCCTGTTCGGCGCCTCGAGCGAAGCCCCCGAGCGCGTGTTCCGCGATTTCATCCTGCGCCTCGACCAGGACGGCGAAGCCATCAACGTCACCTCGCAAGCAAGCGAAGAAACCGAAGAAACCGAAGAAACCCCCCGCCTCAACCGCGAACTCCTCCAGGTGATCATCGAAAACCTGGTGTGAACCAGCCGTCGCCAACTCTCCCTGTACAGGTGTTGTACAACTTGGGATTGTCTGCTAGGTTTCGGAATCGGGCCCCGGATTGGTTCGCCGCAACTGGAGCGACTTTCATGGCTATTGAAAATTCGTCCATCAACGACGCATCGGCCAACTGTGTGGCGGTGACCGTGAGCGAACTCAGGTCGAGGCTTGCGGCGATGATTGATCGCGCCGCCCGGGGGGAGGAAGTTTTGATCTCCCGCGGGCGGGTGCCGATCGCGAAACTTGTTCCCTTGGCCGGAACGCGCAGGCGCCGGCTAGGTGCGCTGAAAGATATTCTGTCCGACGAAGCGCTCGCGACGCTGGTCTCAGCGCTGGATGAGCCGCTTTCACCACAAGACCAGGCAGCGCTCGAAGGCCACAATTCCGATAGCTGCGGAATTGCCAAACGGTAACCCCGCCGATGCGGTTGCTGCTTGACAGCCACACCCTGCTTTGGGCGATGGCTTCGCATCCAAGATTGTCGAATCGTGCCCGCGACGCCATCGGCGATACCGCCAATGATGTGTTTTTCAGCCCCGCGAGCCTTTACGAGCTTTTGTACAAGGCCAAACGCGGGCGACTGCGGGTCGAGGTGCCGCACTTGCGCGAAGTCGCGATCGAGTCGGGGTTCAGCGAGCTGGTTTTGACTGCGGGGCATCTGGTTCACGCGGCCAATCTGGATTGGGACCATGGCGACCCGTGGGATCGAATTCTGCTTGCCCAGGCGGTGATGGAGAATATGGCGCTGGTCTCCACCGACAAGGTGTTTGACGCGCTGACCAGCGACCGCTTTTGGTGAGCCGGGGAGCGCCGGACAAATCGCTCTGGCTACTCGCAGCCCTCGGGCGCCAGGAGGTTTTCGCCAAGACGCCCCCGCAGCAGCGCGATTTGCTGGCAGGGAATGCCCCCGTTGCCGCGCAGGTCCAGCGAAACCAGATTGTCGAGACGCAGCAGCGGCGAAACATCGACGATGGCGTTATGGGACAAATTCAGCCCATTCAGCAGCGGCAAATCCTCAAGCGGCGTGAGATTGCTGATGTTGTTGTCGCCGAGGTCGAGAAAACGCGCCCCGCCGAGCACCGAAACAAACTCCAGCGAACCGATTTCCGACCCCGGGCAGGAAAGCGCCGAAAGCTCCGCCACGCTCTCCACCCCCTGCTGCGCCATGGCGAAATTGATGCAACCCTGCAAATCCGCGTCCGCAACCTCCCCCGCGGGCAACCTCCCGGTCGGGTCGTAAACCGCCCGGTCATTAACCAAAACCGCCATGTTCCCCCCGCAGCCGCCGAGCGCGACAGCGAGCCCCAAACCAAACAAGCCCAGTTCAAATCTTTTCAGCGCCATCTTTTGTCTGACCACGTAGCCACTCATCCGCCCATTATCCAAGCCCGCCCATCACCCAAGCCGGCAGCGGCGATGCCCGCGACTTCGCGCGGGATGACTGCTGCCTGCCATTCTCATCATGCCGAAGCATGGGCTCTTTCCGGTCTGCACAGCGCAAGTCGCTGTCTGGCGGGCCGCGCGCGGCGGGCGTGCGAGGCAGGAAGCCGAGCCCGAAGCGTACACGGACGTATTCACAGCGTCCGCCTCGCGCGGCCCGCCAGATGGCGACGGTTCGAGGCCATGAGCCAGCCAGTCTTCAGCATTCTGGCATTTGCCAGCCAATATGGATAGCATGCGCGTTTTCGGAGGAAACCATATGAGAATCGCACCCGCCGCGCTGAGCCTTGGCGCAGTCTTTGGCGCAACCTTTTGTGCAATCTTGGCGGTGCCAATGCCCGCGGCCCTCGCCCAAGACACACCGGCCACCCCGGCCACCCCGGACCTGAGCAGCGAAGACGCCCGCATCGCCTACGCCCTCGGCATGAATATCGGCATGAACCTCACCTCCCAGGGCCTGCTCGAAGGCTTGGACCCGGGGCTTTTCCTTGCCGGGGTCGGCGATTCCATGACGGGGGATTTCAACCTGGGCATGGATGAAATGATCGCCGCGCTGGAGATTTTCCAGCAACGCCAGCAGGAGGCCATGGAGCGGGAACTCGCCGAATCCCAAGCCGCCGCCGCCGAAACACTCGCCATGGGCCAGGCGTTCCTTGACGAAAACGGCGAGCGGGACGAAGTGGTCACCCTCGATTCCGGCCTGCAATACGAAGTGCTCGGCACCGGGCCGGAGGGCGCGTCACCGACCGCGGCGGACGCGGTGCTCGCCCACTACCACGGCACCCTCATCGACGGCTCGATCTTCGATAGTTCCGTGGACCGCGGCGAACCAGCCCAATTCGCCCTGTCGCAGGTTATCCCCGGCTGGACCGAAGCCCTGCAATTGATGCGCGTTGGCGACCAGTGGCGGCTGTTCATCCCCCCGGACCTCGCCTATGGCGAATCCTCCCCCTCGCCGGCGATACCCGCCAATTCCGTGCTGATCTTCGATGTGGAACTGTTGGAAATCGTTGCCGACTAGGCATGGGCATGGGCACCCGCGCCGCCAAGCTCGGCCAAAGTGATGGAAAACGCCGCCCTCGTCGATGATCTGCTCGCATTCATCGAGCGCTCGCCCACGCCCTACCACGCGGTGGAAAACGCCAGCCGCCTGCTCGCCGACGCTGGCTTCGCACCGCTGCGGGAGACCGAACCCTGGCGGGGCGAGGACTGCGCCGCGGGCTTTGTCACCCGCGACGACGGCGCCCTCATCGCCTTCCGCCGCGGCCGCGGGCCCCTGCCCGCCGGAGGAATCCGCCTCGCGGGAACCCACACCGACAGCCCCGGCCTGCGCATCCGCCCGAATCCCGCCCGCCAAGAGCAGGGCTACGGGCAGCTCGGGGTGGAAACCTACGGCGGCGCGCTGCTGCATCCCTGGTACGACCGGGACCTGTCGATCGCCGGCCGGGTGGCTGGAACCGACGCCAACGGCAACACCCGCTCAAGCCTCGTCGATTTCCGCGAGCCCGTCGCCTTCATTCCCAGTCTCGCCATCCATCTCGACCGCCAAGCCAACAAGGGCCGCAACATCAATCCCCAGACCGAACTCTCGCCGGTGCTGCTCCGGCTCATGGAAGGCGAGGGCGAGACCTTCGATCTCGAGACCATCCTGCTGGCGCGCCTCAACGGGAACGGCGAAGCGGCGGCCCCTTTCGCCAGAATACTGTCTTGGGATTTGCTGCTCTACGACACCCAGCCGCCGGCGCGGGTTGGCCTGCGCGGCGAGTTCATCGCCTCGGCGCGGCTCGACAATCTGCTGAGCACCTACATCGCCCTGCGGGCGCTGCTCGCGGCGGATGGGGAACACAGCGCGATGATCGTCTGCAACGACCACGAGGAAGTCGGCAGCGTTTCCGCCGCCGGCGCCCAGGGGACCTTCCTCGCCGCGGTGCTGCAGCGGCTGATCGCCTTCGAGGATGCCGGCGCCGACGCTTTTCATCGCGTGGTCAGGCAGTCGCTGCTGCTGTCGGTGGACAATGCCCATGGCGTGCATCCCAACTTCGCCGACCGCCACGACGGCCAGCACCGGCCGCTGCTCAATGGCGGCCCGGTCATCAAGACCAACGCCAACCAGCGCTACGCCGGCGGCAGCGGGCCGGTGGCGCAGTTCAAATCGCTCTGCGGGCGCATCGGTGTCCCCTGGCAATCCTTCAGCAACCGCGCCGACCTTGGCTGCGGCAGCACCATCGGGCCATTGACCGCCGCCGAACTCGGCATCCCCGTGCTCGACATTGGCCTCGCCCAGTTCGCCATGCACTCGATCCGCGAACTCGCCGGCAGCGAAGACCCCGGCCATCTGCTAACCTGCCTCACCGCTTTCTTCAACCGGCTCGGGGAGCCAAAGGGGGGTAAACAGCCGAGATGAATCTTTTCCGCGCTTTTCTGCTCGCCTTCCTCGCGCTGTTCCTGCTGTATTCGGTGGTCGTGATTGCGAATGAAGACACCAACCTGTTTGTGGCATTCTTCGGGCCCATGGCGCAAATGACCTGGGCCGGGCAGTTCAATCTCGATTTTTCCGGCTTTTTGCTGCTTTCCGCGCTGTGGACGCTGTGGCGCAACGAATTCACCGCAACAGCCTGGGTCCTCGGCCTGCTCGCCTTTTTCGGCGGCATGGTGTTTTTGACGATCTATCTGCTCTACCTCAGCTTCCGTGAACAGGGCGACATCAAAACCATGCTGCTTGGCCGCTCACGCTAACCCCGTATTGGGATAGAATCCGCCCTCGGAAGAACGGGGTGCAACCGCCATGCTCGAAGTCAGCGCGCAGCTCAATCAATTGAAGGAAATCGCCGGGCGCACCAACAGCCTCAGGGGGTATCTTTGACTATGCCGCCAAGCGCGAGCGGCTGACCGAAGTCGAGCGCGAGCTCGCCGAGCCCGCGGTATGGGAACAACCCACCCGGGCCCAGGCCCTCGGCCGCGAACAGTCCGAGCTCGCGAAAGCGGTGACCATCATTGATGAACTCGACGCCGGCGCCGGCGAGTTGCGCGAGTGGTTCGCCCTCGCCAGGGAGGCGGATGACCGGGAACTGCTCGGGGAGGCCGAAGCCGAACTCGCCAGCTTGCTCGGCAAGCTTGAAGCACTCGAATTCCGCCGCATGTTCTCCGGCGGGACGGATGCCGCCAACGCCTATCTCGACATCCAGGCCGGCTCCGGCGGCACCGAGGCCCAGGACTGGGCGGAGATGATGCTGCGCATGTATCTGCGCTGGGCCGAGGACAAGAATTTCGACACCGAGCTGATCGAGGTTTCCGGCGGCGATGTGGCGGGGATCAAGAGCGCCACGGTGCATGTGCGCGGCGAGTATGCATTCGGTTGGCTGCGCACCGAAATCGGCGTCCACCGGCTGGTGCGCAAATCGCCTTTCGATTCCGGCAACCGGCGCCATACTTCCTTCGCCGCGGTTTTCGTCTCCCCGGAGATCGAGGACGACATCGAAGTGAATCTCGACATGGGCGAAGTCCGCATCGACACCTACCGCTCCAGCGGCGCGGGCGGCCAGCACGTCAACAAGACCGACTCCGCGGTGCGGCTGACCCACGAGCCCAGCGGCATCGTCGTGCAATGCCAGAGCCAGCGCTCCCAGCACAAGAACAAGGAAATGGCGATCAAGCAACTCAAAGCCAAGATTTACGAGATGGAGGAATTGCGGCGCAAGGAGGAATCGCAAAGCATCGAAGCCGCCAAGGCCGATATCGGCTGGGGCAGCCAGATCCGCTCCTATGTGCTCGACGCCTCGCGAATCAAGGATTTGCGCACCGGAACCGAAACCAGCAACACCGGCGCCGTCCTCGATGGCGGCCTCGACCCGTTCATCGAAGCCAGCCTAAAGTCGGGGCTTTAGCGACATGTCCGCAAAGCAGGGCACAGAGCGGGGCGCAAACCCGGGCGCAAGCCAAAACGCGAAAAATGACGCGGGCGAAAACAAGCTGATCGCCGAGCGGCGGCGCAAGCTTGCCGCGCTGCGCGAGCGGGGCCAGGCCTTCCCCAACACTTTCCGCCCCGCCGACAGCGCCGGCGGAATCAACCGCGACTGCGCCGCGCTCGACGCCGACGCGCTCAAGGCGCTGGCGCGGCGGGTCGGCCTCGCGGGCCGGGTGATCCGCATGCGCGGGCCCTTCCTGGTGATCGACGATGGCGGCGACACGATCCAGTTGTACCTGAACCACAAGCAGTTGCCCGCCCATCTCGCGGAAGCGCTGAAACTCCTCGACCTCGGCGACATCATCGGCGTCGAAGGCGAGATGTTCCGCACCGGCAAGGGCGAGTTGACCGTGCGCGTGGCGGATTTCGCCCTGCTCAGCAAATCCCTGCGGCCGCCGCCCGACAAGCACAAGGGCCTGACCGACACCGAACTGCGGCACCGCCGCCGCTATGTCGATTTGATCGCCAACCCGGAAACCCGCGAACGCTTCGCGCTGCGCTCCCGCATCGTGCGCTCGGTCCGCGAATACTTCGAGCGGGCCGGATTCATGGAGGTCGAAACGCCGATGTTGCAGCTGATCCCCGGTGGCGCCGCGGCGCGCCCCTTCATCACCCACCACAATGCCCTCGACCTGCCGATGTATCTGCGCGTCGCCCCCGAGCTGTATCTCAAGCGGTTGCTCGTCGGCGGCTGCGGCAAGGTGTTCGAGCTCAACCGCAACTTCCGCAACGAGGGCCTTTCCACCCGGCACAACCCCGAGTTCACCATGCTTGAGTTCTATCAGGCTTACGCGGGGTATGCCGACTTCATGGACCTTACCGAAGATCTGTTGCGGAAAGTTTCCACGGAAACCATCGGCGCGGCCCGCTTCACTTGGCAAGGCAAGGAAATCGATCTCGGCAAACCCTTCCGCCGCCTGGCGCTGGCCGAGGCTGTTGTTGAATACTGCGGCTTGCAAGACGCAGAGAGGCTCAAGGGTTTGGACAGTCTGCAAGCCCTGGCCCGGGAACTCGAAGTTTCATTCGACCCGGCCTGGGGGGAAGGCAAGCTGCTGCTTGAGGTGTTCGAGCGGAAAGTCGAGCACCGCCTGATCGAGCCGGTGTTCATCACCGCGTACCCCACCGAAGTTTCGCCACTTTCCCGCCGCAACGACGCGAATCCAGCCATCGTTGACCGCTTCGAGCTGTTCATCGCCGGCCAGGAACTCGCCAACGGTTTCTCCGAACTCAACGACCCGGAGGACCAGGCCGAACGTTTCCGCGCCCAGGCCGAACAGCGCGAATCCGGCGACAGCGAGGCGATGCACTACGACGAAGACTACATCGCCGCGCTCGAATACGGCATGCCGCCGGCCGCCGGCGAAGGGCTCGGCATCGACCGCCTCGTCATGCTCTTGACCGATTCCGCCTCGATCCGGGAAGTGCTGCTTTTCCCCCATATGCGGCCCGGACATGCCGACTGAGGCCGCGCCGGATACTGGCGCCCGGCGGGTCAAGCTCGAAGCTTCCTGGCTGCGGGAGCTCGGCGCCGAGTTCGAACAGCCCCACATGGACGACCTGCGCCGCTTCCTGCGCGGGCAGAAAGCCCAGGGCAAGCGGATTTATCCGCCGGGTGGCAGGATCTTCGCCGCGCTCGACGCGACGCCCTTCAACGCGGTCAAGGTGGTGATCCTCGGCCAGGATCCATACCACGGCCCCGGCCAGGCTCACGGCCTGTGTTTTTCAGTGCCGGCGGGGATTCCGCCGCCGCCTTCGCTGCAAAACATCTTCCGCGAACTGCGGAGCGACCTCGGCTGTCCCGTGCCAGACCATGGCTGCCTCGAACACTGGGCGGGGCAGGGCGTGCTGCTGCTCAACGCCGTGCTGACCGTCGAGGCGCGCAAGGCGGCTTCGCACCAGGGCAAAGGTTGGGAGCGCTTCACCGACCGCATCGTGGAAGCGCTGAACACCAGGCGGAAAGGGCTGGTCTTCCTGCTTTGGGGCGCTCACGCCCAGCGCAAGGGGGAGATCATCGACCGCGCGGCGCACCTTGTGCTGACCGCCCCGCATCCCTCGCCATTCTCCGCCGACCGGGGCTTTTTTGGTTGCCGCCATTTCTCCCGCGCCAACGAATATCTGCAAGCCAATGGCCAAGGAGTCATCGACTGGCAACTGCCGCCCCGGCCTTGAGCCCCAGTCCTAAACGAGGGCTGTGCCGCAGAAGCGGTTCACACTTCGCTGGCGGTCAGCCCCAGGGCCAGCAGCAGGATGCCGGCGGGAAGCAGCCATAGTATGGCTTGGGGCTGGCTCAGCCAGGTGGTGAGTGTTTCGGAGAAACCCGGCGCGGGGGACGCGGGGGAAAAGACGCGGAATGGCCATTCCCAAAGCTGTTCCGAAAAGCCCGCGAACAAGGCGGCAAACCCGGCGGCGCCAAGCCACTGCGCGATGCCGATGGGCAGCAGCGCCGGTTTCGGCGGTTGCGCGCGGGCGCGGATTCTGGCCTTGAGCCAGATGAGCTCCGCCTCGGGCAGAGCCTTGGCGCGGGATTCGATGGCGGCCGACATTTCCCCCATCCAGCGCGCCATGGCGCAGGGTTCGCAAGAGGCGGCATGGATTTTCAAGGCCTCGCTCCAGTTGCCGTCGCGGCTCGCCTGGACAACTTGTGCCGTGAACTGGCAATCGCCGATTTTCATGCCGAATCTCCCGCTTTCCAGCCGTGTTGTTGAAGAATCTTGTTCATCTTTCCCCGAGCGCGGAACAGCGCGACGCGCACTCCGGATTCGCGCATGTCGAGCGCCGCGGCGATTTCCCGGTGGCTGGCGCCTTCGACATACGCCAGCCAGAGCAGATTGCGCTGTTTGGGCGGCAGCTTATCGAACAGGCGCTCCATGTCGATGCCGAGTTCGTGGCGCGGGTATTCCGCTTCGGCTTCGGGCAGGGCTTGGCGCAGTTTTCGCTGGCGGACATCCCGCCTGCCGTGGTCGGCGATCAGGCTCCGCGCGGTCTTGTACAGATAGGAGCGCATCTGGTGCAGGTTCGCATCGCGGAGATCAGCCCGCAAAAAGCGGATGTACGCCTCCTGCAGCAAGTCGTCCGCCAGCGCCGGATCCTTCAGGGCGTAGATCAGCCAAGCCCGAAGCCGCGGGGCGGTTTGCGCGTACAGCGCCCGGAAAGCGGCTTCGTCCATCGCGGCAGATCCATCGCGCCAAGTCTATCGTTCTTGGGTCACCCGCCGAGCTGGTCGTCCCGCTGCCACTGCGCTGAAAGCCGCCGGGAAACCGCCGCCGCGGCCGCAAAGCCAAGGCCGAGCACGAGCAGGATAATGCCGGGATAGAGGAAATCCGCATCGTCCGCGGCGCTCAAGGCCAGAAACCCCAGCCCGAGAAACGAAAACACGATACCGAGCGAGAGCATCGCCAGCACCATCCGGTGGGGGTTCGATTCAAATTGGCGCATGAACTGCTGCCCGCTGTCGGTGTCGAGGAAGGCGGACAGCTCGCCAGCCGATTCGAACTTGGTCAGCAACTGCTGCTGAATCTCGGCCTGCTTCTCCACGCGGATCTGCCGGAACTTGAGTATCAGCCAGACGATGGCGATGCAGCTTCCAAAAACAATCGCCGGGACGATGGTGGGAATCAAAATCTCTTCCATTGCCGCGCTCCTCTCGTTGGGCGGGAATCCTGCCATGCATCCCGCGATAGGATTTCATGCACCTATAACGCGGCCGGGGACGATTGGTTAACAGCCGGTTTCCCAAAGCTTGGTTCGCTTGTGGCTTCGACCCGTCGCTACGCAGCGACTTGCGCTATACAAAATCTGGCAGGGCCTCTCGTTGGCTGCGCCGGTCGAGCCCCGTCAATCATGCGCGATAGCGGCAGCCGCTGGTGCAGGTCTCCCTGACTTCCACCTCAGTGAGTTCGGGAAGGACGGGTTTCAGGCGATCCCAGATCCAGATCGCGAGATTTTCGCTGGTGGGGTTCTCAAGCCCCTCGATATCGTTGAGATATTGATGGTCAAGCTGGTCGAACAGCGGCTCGAAGGCGGCGCCGATGGCAGCGAAATCCATCACCCAGCCCTCGGGCTCGCGCCGCGCCCCGGCCACGGTGATCCGCACCTTGAACGAATGCCCGTGCAGCCGCGAGCACTTGTGCCCCGGCGGCAGATTGGGCAGCCGGTGCGCCGCCTCAATGCTGAATTCCTTGTAGATTTCCATCGCGAGATGCCGGCGCCAGCGCTGCGGACCAAGTGAGGTGTGCGCGGGCATTCTGCCACAAGCCAAGGCCGGGATGGCGGCTTGCCCCAGCGCTTCCGCCCGTGTTGACAGTGAACGCCAAGCGGGTACAATGCGCCTTCGCTTGGCCACGGGTGGTTAGCTCAGTTGGGAGAGCGTCGCCCTTACAAGGCGAATGTCGGGGGTTCAAATCCCTCACCACCCACCAACGCCACCCTTGGGCAGCGACATGGCCCAAGCAGTCTTGCGCCAAAACGGACCGGTAGTTCAGCTGGTTAGAATGCCGGCCTGTCACGCCGGAGGTCGCGGGTTCGAGTCCCGTCCGGTCCGCCATTCCCGCGATTCCTATCAATTTCCAGATTCCGGGCCCAACCGCCAGCCCGCGGCTGGGTGGCTGGTTGCGGTGGCAGCGCTGTCATTTGCGGCAAAGAGTCAGCCGCCGCCGGGCTTTGGCTTGGGTTCGCCTTCCTCCGTTTTGTATTCGGCGGACTCCTCGGCGATGGCTTCTTCCAGCCATCTGCTGTTCGCGACCCGGTCGTCGAGCTCGTCGAGATATTCGAGGATTGCCTGCCTTACGTGGAATTCGACCGAATTGCCGGTGAGCGCCGAAAGCAACGCGAGGTCGCTTTCGATCTCCCGGGGCAACTTGATTCTGACCATTGCCTGACCCCTCCAGAGGATGTTTGCGCTTGTGGTGGATTGGCTTGCTCCTTCTGGTTGGGATTCGCTGTCCTTGTGCGGTCGATTATAGGCAAGGCGGCGCGGGAGTCGGCCGGATCTAGGTTGACATCGGGTTGACATCGCCGCGGCCGCCGATGAGCTTGGCGCGGCAGCACACTGGCGCGCAGGCAAGCGGATTCCCGGCTGCTTCGTGCTATGATTCGGGGCGTGTTCTCCACTTCAATCCCGCCATGAACCGCCGTCCGCTTCCCATCGGCATCCAGGATTTCCGCACCCTGCGGGAAAGCGGCTGCTACTACGTCGACAAGACCCCCCTGATCCACCAACTGGTGAGCCAAGGCCGCTACTACTTCCTTTCCCGCCCGCGGCGCTTCGGCAAAAGCCTGTTGCTCGACACCATCGGGGAGCTGTTTGCCGGCAACGAACCCTTGTTCCGGGGACTGCACATCCATGACCGTTGGGATTGGGGCGAAACCCATCCCGTGATCCGGTTGGGCTTCGACGGCAAGAACCATGAATCCGGCGATCTCGAGGGCAGTATTCTCAAACAGCTTGCCATGATCGAGCGCGACGCCGGTCTTGATCCCGGGACACCCGAGGACAGCGGGCCGCTGCGCTTGATGGACTTGCTCCACCGCCTGCACCGCAAGACCGGCAAGCAGGTCGTGGTGCTTGTGGACGAATACGACAAGCCGATCCTCGACACCCTGAACGATCCGAAGCAGGCCAAGGCGAACCGCGCTTATCTCCGCGGCTTCTACGGCATCATCAAGGGCAGTGCCCGTCTGGTTCGCTTCGCCTTCGTCACCGGCATCAGCATGTTTTCCAAGGTGAGTCTGTTTTCGGGCCTGAACAACCTCGACAACATCAGCCTCGACCCATGTTACGCCACGATTTGCGGCTACACCGACCGCGATCTAGACACGGTGTTCGCGCCGGAACTCAAGGGCTTGGACCGCGACGAGATTCGGCACTGGTACAATGGCTACCATTGGCGGGGGGCCGAGAAGGTGTACAACCCCTACGATGCGCTGCTGCTTTTCCGCAAGCGCGACTTCAAGGCCCACTGGTTTGAGACGGGCTCGCCGGGCTTCCTGTTCGAGGTGATGATGGAGAAGGGCGTGACGTCCTTGGACCTCGAAAATCTTATCGCTGAAGAGGATCTGCTCTCGACTTTCGATGTCGGCGACATCGGCGCCGACGCCCTGCTGTTCCAGACTGGCTACCTGACGATCACCGGGGAAATCTGGCAGGATGAACTGCTCCACTATCGGCTCGACTACCCCAACAAGGAAGTGCGGCTGAGCCTCAACAACAGCCTGCTGCGGCGCGTCACCGGCCGCGGCCATGAAACTCGGCAGCGAAGCAGGGATCTCGTCAAGCTGCTGGCGGCTGGGGATTTCGAAGTTTTCGCCGAACAACTCCGCGCCTTCTTCGCCGGCATCCCCTATCAGTGGCGGACCGAACCCGGGCCCGCCCGCTACGAGGCCTGGTATGCGGGCATGCTTTATGCCTGCTTCCGCACCATCGGCGTGGACCTCCGGGTCGAGGAGTCCAGCAGCCGCGGCCGCTCCGATATGGTGCTGCTCCACGGTGGCCAGGTATTCGTCCTCGAATTCAAGATGGCCGCGGAGGGCGAGGACGCCGAAGCCGCCGTGTCCCGGGCCATGCGGCAAATACGCGAAAAGGGCTACGCCGAGAAGTACCGCGGCCGCAACGAGCCGATTCATTTGGTCGGCGTGGTCTTCGGCAGCGGCGGGCGCGAGCCGCTCGCGGTCAAGGTCGAAGCTGATTCGGTTTGATTCCGCCAGCGCAGACCCGGCTGGAGCAGTTCTTTCCCGACCGGGCCCCGGGCCGCGGTGGCAGCTGTGTCATTTCCGGCGGCAAGTCAGCGGCCGCCTGGCTTTGGTTCGGGGCCGCCGTCCGCCGTTTTGTACTCGGCGGACTCCTCGGCGATGGCTTCTTCCAGCCATCTGCTGTTCGCGACCCGGTCGTCGAGCTCGTCGAGGTATTCGAGGATTGCCTGCCTTACGTGGAATTCGACCGAATTGCCGGTGAGCGCCGAAAGCAACGCGAGGTCGCTTTCGATCTCCCGGGGCAACTTGATTCTGACCATTGCCTGACCCCTCCAGAGGATGTTTGCGCTTGTGGTGGATTGGCTTGCTCCTTCTGGTTGGGATTCGCTGTCCTTGTGCGGTCGATTATAGGCAAGGCGGCGCGGGAGTCGGCCGGATCAAGGTTGACATCGGGTTGACATCGCCGCGGCCGCCCCGCGCGTTATCGCGCCATATGGGTGGCGGGCGCCGGTGGAATTCGGCTACACTCGGGCTCGTCACGGGGATGCGGGCCCGCAGACAGGCGGAACAGCTTGGCGGAACAGCAAGCGGGCGATTCGGCGGACCAGTAGAGCCAGTAGAATCAGCGGACAGGCAAGGCGATTCATGCGACTGAAGTGCATCAGGCTGGCTGGCTTCAAGTCCTTCGTCAACCCCACCACGATCCATTTTCCCTCCAATATCTGCGCCATCGTCGGCCCCAACGGCTGCGGCAAGTCGAATGTGATCGACGCCGTGCGCTGGGTCATGGGGGAGAGCTCGGCGCGGAATTTGCGTGGCGGCCAGATGGCCGATGTCATCTTCGACGGCACCACGGAGCGAAGTCCGGTGGGGCTCGCCTCGGTGGAACTCGTCCTCGACAACTCCGACCAGCGCCTGCGGGGCGAATACGCCGGCTATGCCGAAATCTCGGTAAAGCGCAAGGTCGAGCGCGGCGGCGACTCGGAGTATCAACTCAACGGCGCGAGATGCCGGCGGCGCGACATCACCGAATTGTTTCTCGGCACCGGGCTCGGCCCCCGCAGCTACTCGATCGTCGAACAGGGCATGGTCAGCCGCCTGATCGAATCCCGCCCGGAGGAATTGCGGGTTTTCATCGAGGAGGCCGCCGGCATTTCCAAATACCGCGAGCGGCGCAGGGAAACCGCGGCGCGCATCGCCAGAACCCGGGACAATCTCGAGCGGCTCGCGGACCGGCGCGCCGAACTCAAACGCCAGTTGCAGCACCTCGACCGGCAATCCCGGGCCGCCCAGCGCTACCGCGAATGGATGGAAGATCAACGCCGCATCGAGGCCCGCGTCCATGCCCTGCGCTGGCGGGCCCTGACACGGGAACTCGAAGCCGGCGCCGGCAGCCTCGCCGCGCTGGAAACCGAAAAGGAAGCAATCCTCGCCAAGCAGCGGGAGGAGGAGGCCGGCATCGAAAAAAACCGCCAGGAAAACACTGAACTCGCCGGCGGCGTCAATGAAATCCAGGGCCGAAGCATCCAGATCGGCAACGATATCGTCCGCATCGAGCAATCGATCAAGCACCGCCAGGAAAGCCTGGCGCAACTCGAAAAAGACCTCGCCGAAACCCGCGGCGACTGGCGCCAAACCGCCGACGAACTCGACGCCGACCTGCGCCAGGTCACCCGGATTGAAAGCGAGCTCGAACAAATCGCCGGCGAGGCCGCGGCAGCCGCCGACCGCGAGCGCGCGTCTTCCGGGCTTGCGCTGGAGGCCGAGCGGCGCCAGCGGCAAAGCCAGCAAAGCTGGGATGCGTTCAGCGAGCGGGCGCAGTCGCCGCGGCAAGTCGCCGAAGTGGAACAAGCCCGGATTCGCCAGTTGCGCGACAACATCGACCGCGCCCGCCAACGGCGGGAAAGATTGCAAGCCGAACTCGGCGAGCTCGATGCCGGCCCCGGAGATTTCGCCAGCCGGGAGAAGGCGGCGGATGGGCTGGAGCAAGCCATTCGGGAATTGCGCGGGCGGCAGGGCGAAGCCTCGGCGCGGATTGATGAGATGAGAAAGCGGATCGAAGCCTGCGGCGGGGAGTTTGACCGCGTCCGCGCCGGCATCCGCCAAGCCGCTGGACGCCTGGCCTCGCTCGAGGCGCTGCAACAGGCCGCCCTTGGCGATGATGACGACTTGCTGGCGGGCTGGCTCGAACGCCATGGCCTTGCGGGCCGCCCCCGGCTGGGGGAAAGCCTGCGCATCGAGCCCGGCTGGGAAGCCGCGGTCGAACTCGTGCTTGGCGACCTGCTGCGCGGAATCCCAGTCGACAAGCTGCCGGAATCCTTGGCTGCGGATTTGCCCGGCGCCGATTTGACCCTGCTCGACGGCGGCAATCCGCACATCGATGCGAACCCCGGCCGCGGCGCCTGGCCGCCGCTGGCGGGCAAGCTCGGCGAAGCCGGGCCGATTGGCGGGCTGTTGCGGGAGATCCGCGCCGTCGACACAGCCGCCGAGGCCCTCGCGGGCCGGAAGCTGCTCAAGCCCGGCGAATCGCTGGTTGCCGCCGAGGGTGTCTGGGCCAGTGTCGACTGGGTGCGGGTTGGCAAGGCCGACAGCGGCCAGTCCGTGGTCCTGCGGCAAGGCGCGATCGACGCCCTGCGCGCCGAAATCGAATCGCTTGAGCGGAAATCGGCGGCGCTCGCCACCGATGGCGGGCAGTGCCGCGAGTCGCTGTCCGCGGCGGAAAAACAACGGGAGGACAACCTCGACCAGGTGCAGCGCAAGACCACCGAACTGAACCGGATTCGCGCCGAAATCGACGCCGAGCGGTCCCGCATCGAGGGCAACATCGAGCGCGCCGAAAGCATCCGCGGGGAATTTGGCGAACTCGATGGGCAAGTCGCCGATGATCTTGCCGGCATCGGGGAAGCCGAACAACGCCTGCGCGATGCCCGGGAGCAAATGAGCGCCGATGCTGGCCGCCAGCGCGAGTTTGAAGAGGCCCGGGAGCGCGACCGGCGGCTGCTCGCCGAAACCCGTGGCAAGGCGGAGCGCGACAAGGAGGCATTGCACCGGCTGGCGCTGAAAAAACACGAACTCGACACGCAACTGAAATCCACCAGGGAAAACATGGACCGGATGGCGGTTCAGGTGCAGCGCCTGGCGGAGCGCATCCGCGCGCTGGAGGCCGGGATCGGCGACGCGAAGCCCCCCACTGAGGCGCTGCGGGCGGAACTAGAGGAAAAACTCGCCGGGCAAAGCCAGATCGAGGGGGAGTTGCAACGGGCCCGGGCCGCCTACGAGAAGGCCGAGGGGCTATTGCAGTCCCGGGAGCAGGCGCTCAAGCAGTTGCGGCAGCGGTTCAACGGCATCGCCGAGGACATCAGCCGCTTGCGGGTCGAAAACGAGCGGGCCGTGGTGATGAGCGAGGAATTGCTCCGCCACCTGCGGCAAGCGGGACGCAGCCCCCGGGAGGTGCTCGAAGACATTCCGGAGGGGCAGACGGTCCAATCCTGCGAGGAGGAACTGGCGAAACTGAAATCCCGCATCGAGCGGCTCGGCCCGGTCAATCTCGCCGCGGCGGAGGAATTCAAGCAGCAGTCGGAGCAAAAAACCTGGCTCGACAAGCAGAACGACGAGCTCGAACAAGCCTTGGCGACACTCGAAAACGCCATGCGGAAAATCGACGGCGAAACCCGTTCGCGCTTCGGCGACACCCTTGAGCAGATCAACCAGGGTTTGAAGGATCGGTTCGCGAGGCTGTTCCGCGGCGGCCAGGCTTGGCTCGAACTGACCGGCGAGGATTTGCTCAACGCCGGCGTTTCCATCATGGCGCGGCCACCCGGCAAGAAGATTCAGGGCATCATGCAATTGTCCGGGGGGGAAAAAGCCATGACCGCCATCGCCCTCGTGTTCACGATCTTCCAGCTAAATCCTTCGCCGTTTTGCATGCTCGACGAGGTGGACGCGCCGCTCGACGTCGATAACAACAACCGTTTCATCGCCTTGCTGCGGGAAATGGCCGAAAGTGTGCAATTCATTCTCGTCACCCATAAAACGATCACCATGGAATCCGCCAATCAACTGCTCGGCATAACCATGCAGGAGGCGGGAATCTCCCGGATTGTCAGTGTCGATCTCGACGAAGCCGCGGAAATGGCCCAGGCTTGAATGATGTTTTTGGTTTTTTTGCTAAAGAAATGCGCCAAAGCGGTGGATATAGCTAATGATTCAAAAAAGAATTCAGTGCTGGAACCACGTGGCTGATATCCGATGACGGACTTGCGTGAACTCCTGATACTTGTCCTCGCGCTCCTGATCCTGTTTTCACTGTTGCGCGCCGTTTTTGTCATTCTTCGCCGCAGGAGAGGGCAGATCCGGCTTTCCATCGACAAAAGCATCGCCCAATCGATGGAGCTTGAACAATCCGAAGAAGACGAATTCGATGAATTGCCCAATGGCGGCGCGAGGCCAGTTGCCGCGCGCTCAAACGGCAAAGAGCGCAAAGAGGATAGCGCCGCCGCCACCGCGGGCGGGGCGCTTGACGGCGTTGCCGGCGTGGATGCCGGCGAGAGCGTGCCCATGCTCACCGATGTGGTGGCGATTGCTCCGCTTCCTGCGCAACAACCACAGCAGCCACAACAGGGACCGCGACCGGCGCGGCAAAGACAGCGTAAGCCGAACTGGAAGGCGGAAATCCGCGATGCTCATTCCACCGGTTTCGCCGGTGCCGAGCTGTCGTCGAAGACCGGCCGCAAGGCCGAGCTCGATCTCGATGCCGTGTCGATGACCGCCGGCGAGCGCATTGGCGTCGAACCCGCGAAAAACGCAACAACCGCGGCGAACCATGTTGGCGCCGCGCCGCCGGAACCCGAGACCATCGCCCCCGAGACCATCGCCAAAGCTGGCGCGGCCGCCAAGCCGCTGGAGCGCGCGCAACCCCCGCCGCCCACTCGGGAGGCCGAACCGCGGCGGCCCATTCAGGAACCCGAACCCCTGCGACTCGATGCGGAGGAGGAGCCGGAAGCCGCCGACATCAGCCCCGATCAGATCATCGCCCTGCATGTTGTCGCCAGCGAGGGCGAAACCTTCGCCGGCCGCGAAACTTGGGATTTCCTCCTCGCCGCGAGCCTGCGCTATGACGACAGAAAAGTTTTCAGCAAGTTCGACGGCAGCCGCGACGATGCCGATCCGGTGTTCCGCGTCGCCAACCTGGTCAATCCCGGCACTTTCGATGCCGGCAATATCGAACAATTCAGCACGCCGGGAATCAGCCTGTTCATGCTGTTGCCCGCGCCCATCGACAACATGCGCGCGTTCGAGCAGATGCTCAAGGTGGCGCAGGGCTTCGCCGGGGCTTTCGGCGGCCACCTGCTCGATTCCCAGCGGCGGGAATTGACCCCGCGCTTGATCGAGGCGATCCGCCGCCGCATCCGCGAATTCGAAGTCAGCGCCTACGGCCCATCGCCGATGAGCAGCCGGCTCTGATCAAGCCAGAGCTTCCCCGCGGCACAAGACAGAACACGACACTAGGAGCCTGCGCCGCAGGAATTCACGGCTGCAAATCCGCTATCATCCGCGCCCTTGGCCAATCAATTTCGTTAAATATATGTCAATATTCGCCTCAATCGATCAGCCAAGGGCGCGGCGATATCGAATTTTCGCTTTCGCGAATTCCTGCGGCGCAGGCTCCTAGACCACCCCGCGATCATGGCCACCTCCGAAGACGCGCCCGCGGCCATCAGGCGGGAAGTCGATACCCTGCGCCAGCGGATCGAACACCACAACCGCCAGTACCACACCCTCGACCGGCCGGAAATCACCGACGCCGAGTACGATGTCCTGCTTGCCCGGCTTGAAGAGCTGGAAACCCGCTTCGGCCTGCAAAGCCCAGGCTCCCCAAGCCAGCGAGTTGGCGGCAAGCCCCTGCCGGGTTTGGCCGCGGTCCGCCACGAATTGCCCATGCTCTCGCTCGACAAGGCCTTCAACGAGGAGGAATTCCGGCAGTTCGCCAGCCGCGCCGCCAAATGGGCGGAAATCGAAGCCGGGCTGGCGTTCTGCTGCGAGCCCAAGGTCGATGGGGTGGCGGTCAGCCTGATGTATCGCGACGGCGCGTTTGAGCGCGGCGCGACCCGGGGCGACGGCGCCAGCGGCGAGGACATCAGCCACAACGTGCGCACCATCCGCGACATTCCCCTGCGGCTCGATGGCGAAAACCTCGGCGGCACGCGGATCGAGATTCGCGGCGAAATCTTCCTCGGCAAGCCGGGCTTCGCGGCGCTCAACGCCAGGGCGAGGGAAGAGGAGGGCAGGAGCTACATCAACCCCCGCAACACTGCGGCTGGCGCCATCCGCCAACTCGACCCGCGCAACACCGCGCGGCTGCCACTCGAGATGTTCTGCTACAGCGTCGGCGTCGTTGAAGGTTTGACGCTGCCGCCAACGCTGTTCGAGACTTTTTCCCTGCTTGATGCGTGGGGGCTCGCGACCAACCCCGGGCGGCGGCTCTGCGCCGGGGTGGACGAGTGCCTCGATTACTGTCGGGAACTGCTGGAGAAACGCCCTAGACTCGATTATGAAATCGACGGCGCGGTCATCAAGATCAACCGGCTCGACCTGCAGCGCAAGCTCGGCCAAACCGCCCGCAGCCCGCGCTGGGCGGTCGCCTGGAAGTTTCCCGCCGAAGAAAAGAGCGCCAAAGTGCTGGCGGTCGATTTCCAAGTCGGCCGCACGGGGACGATCACCCCGGTGGCGCGGCTCGATCCGGTTTTCGTTGGCGGCGTCACCGTCAGCAACGCCACGCTGCACAATATGGACGAGATCGCCAAACTCGGGCTTTGCGTCGGCGACACGGTGGTCGTGCGGCGGGCCGGGGATGTGATTCCACAAATCGTCCAGGTCCTCAAGCAGGGGGAAGATCGCGGGGAAGTGGTTATGCCGGCGGACTGCCCGGCTTGCGGTTCGCCGATCAAGGCCGATGGCGAGATTCAGTTCCGCTGTTCGGCGGGCCTCGTCTGCCCCGCCCAGCGCCGGCAGGCGGTGGGGCATTTCGCCTCCCGCGCGGCGATGGACATCGAAGGTCTCGGCGAGAAGCTCATCGAACAGCTCGTCGATTCCGGCAAAGTGCGCACAGTGGCGGACATCTACCGCCTGCAAGTCGAAGAATTGGCGGAGTGCGAGCGCATGGGGCCCAAGTCGGCGGCGAATCTCGTCGCGGCGATCGAAAAAAGCCGGCAAACCAGCCTTGGCCGTTTCCTCGCCGCCCTCGGCATCCGCGAGGTCGGCGACGCCACCGCCGCGGCGCTCGCGGAACATTTCGGCGACCTCGACCCGCTGCTGCAAGCCGATTCCGAGGCGCTGATGGCGGTCCCCGATGTGGGTGAAATCGTTGCCGCGCGCATCCGCGATTTTTTTTCCAACCCCGACAATCTGGCCTTGATCGCGGCTCTGCGCGGGGCGGGCGTCAACTGGCCCGTTCAGGAGTCCCGGGGCCTCGGCGAAAAGCCACTCGCCGGCCAGACCTTCGTGCTCACCGGCACCCTCGCGAGCATGACCCGCAACGACGCCAAATCCCGGCTCGCCGCCCTCGGCGCCAAAGTCGCGGGCAGCGTTTCCAAACGCACGGACTGCGTGATCGCCGGCGAAAACGCCGGCTCCAAACTGGCCAAGGCCCGGGACCTCGGGATACGCACATTGGACGAACCGGCGTTCATCGATTTTCTGCAACAGCATTTAGACAAGACTTGAATCTCCCGGAATCCCCGCGGAGATTCCGCGCTTCGCGCAGGATGGCGGTTGGTGGCCAGACGGTGGCGGATCGAAGCCCCAATTTCGCCACGCGCAGAATGACGGCCAGAGCGGGTAGAATCGACGTGTTGTTCTTCCGGGGGATCGGATTTATGCGGAGCAAACCATGAGTTGGTGGGGGAAACTTGCCGGTGGCGCTTTTGGATTCATGCTCGGCGGTCCGCTTGGCGCCTTGCTCGGCGTGGCGCTCGGCAACTACTTCGATGGCGGCCTCAACGCCATCGGCGGCGCGGAATCCCTCGGCCATGGCGATACCGAGCGCGTGCAGACTGCTTTTTTCACCACGACATTCTCGGTCATGGGCTATATCGCCAAGTCCGATGGCCACATCAGCCGGGAAGAGATCGCCCTCGCCGAGCGGGTGATGGAGCAGATGCGGCTGTCCCCGCGTCAGCGGCAGGTCGCGATAGACCTGTTCAATGAAGGCAAAAAGGACAGCTTCCCCCTGGCGCAGGTGCTCGGCCAGTTCCGGCGCGAGGCGTCCCGGCGCAGCACCCTGCTGCAAATGTTCCTCGAAATCATCGTGGCCACGGCATTCGCCGATGGGCAGATCGACCCCAGGGAGCGGGAATTGCTGCAAAGCATCGCCTCCCGGCTCGGCTTCGCGCCACGGCAACTCGATCAACTGCTCGGACGCATCGCCGGCGAGGCCCGCTTCGCCAGCACTGAATCAAAAGCCGAGCAACTGCGCGCCGCCTACCAGTTGCTCGGCCTGAGCGAAGGGGCGAGCGCCGCCGAGGTCAAGAAAGCCTACCGCCGGCAAATGAGCCAGCACCACCCGGACAAACTCGTGGCCAAAGGCCTCCCCGACGAAATGATGGAGATCGCCACCCGCAAAACCCAGGAAATCAAGGCCGCCTACGAGTTGATCAAAGCCAGCGGCAAATAGCCTTCCCTATGCTCTCCGGCCGCCACCTGTGGGCGGCGAATCCAGGGCTTCGCCAGCGCCATCCAGCAAGCAAAAAAAAGCCCGGTACGGGCGTACCGGGCCAAACGTTCTATCAAGGGAGAGATAAATGAATCAAGTTCCGGCGAACCGGAAAAAATCCACCTACGCGCTATCTGACTGAACGCCGCCGGAAAAGTTCCGCAAAGCGCGGAAAATTTTGCCCCGGGGCCGCGGCGGCCATCCGCTTGCGCCTGAAGTGCCGGGCGGCGCTGCCGGATTCCACATTGCAAGCGCTTGCTCAAGCCGCCCAGGGGTCGCGCATGGCATTGAAGAAGGCGCGGTGGCCGTTGACGATGCGGCGGGTGGCTTCCGGGTCGGGTTCGAGGCGCCACTGCCCGCGCTCGTAGGTGCCGCCAAGCAGGATGCCGTCGCTGCGCGGGAACATGTACAGGCCGCTATTGCCGAGGATGTTGTAGTCGATTTCTTCCTGGGGCAGCAGGAAAGTGAGTTGGCCCTTGACTGGAATCAGCGTTTCGTCGCCGAACAGCATCCGCGAACCCAGGCCGGCGCAATTGAAGATGGTGTCTTCCTCCAGCGTCGGGATTTCATCGGCGCTGGCGAATTCGCGCAGCCGGATTTCACCGCCGGCGGCGAAAAAGTCCCGCATCACCGCGGGCAGGAAGACCGCCGGCTCGATCAGCATCGTGTTGTAGTGGCGCACATTGCCGGCGTTGAAGGGGTGCTCGTGGCGGCCGAGTTCGCGCAGTTGCGGGTAGAAACCGGCATAGCGGTGCTGAAAGTTTTCCTCGGCGCTTTCGCCGGAAAAATTGTAGTTGCTGATCCAGCGCACACCGTAGCGCGGCCCGGCGAGGTTTTGGAAATAGCGGTAGGCGAATGCCATGGCGCGGTCGAACTGGGCGCGGAAGGCGGGGGTGACGAGTTCCTCTTCGTACATCGAGGTCGGCGACCATTGGCCGCCGGCGATGTTGGAAGTCGTGTCCGGCGGCAAGTCCTTCGCGTAAATCGCCACCTTCCAGCCCCGGTCCTGAGCGAGCCGCGCGGTGGTCAGGCCCATGACGCCGGCGCCGATTACCGCGCAGCGCTTCCCGCCGCCCGCGCCGGCAAGCTCGACCGCGAGCTGGGAAGTGCCCCAGGAAAGCGAAATCCCGCCCCCGCCATGGCCGTAGTTGTGGATCAGCGCTTTTTCGCCGCGCCGCTCCCGGGAGACATTGAAGCCGTTGGGCCGGAATGGACGCAGCCCGGCGATCGTGCGGATCACCCGCGCCTCGGCAACCTTGACCCGCCGCAGCGGCAAACCCGATGGGGTGAAATTCGCCGGCGACGTGTTCGTTGCCGTGGTGCCGGCCGCGCATCCCGCCAGCAGCGGCAGGGCGCCGAGCGCCTTGAGCAGTTCCCGTCGAGATGCCATGTCCCAGCCCAGCCCCGAAAGCGCCCAAGCATAGCGCATTCCACGGTGGGACACCCATATTCAAGAAAGACCGCGCGTGGATGGGTGTCCCATCGATGCTTCGTCATTCTGCGCACAACGAAGTTGCAGCATCGGGCACCGGTCGCTTCCCGCCGGTGGCTGAATGCTTTCCCGGCTTGCGCCGGGCCCCTTTCAGCCACCGCCGCGCTCCCTCAGTGCAGGATTCCACCGCAGCCCCTGGTCAATCTGCGCGCAGCGGAGCGCAGCCGCAGAATCTCTTCGTTCGGGCGCCGGTCGCTTCCCGGCGGCGATCGGATTCCTTCCCGGCTGACGCCGGGCCCCTTCCGCTCACCGCCGCGCTCCCTCGGTGCAAAATTCGAGGCGCTGTGTTCCGAACGCGCCCGGTTTATCCCATCGCATTCCACTATGGCATTCCACTATGGAGGACACCCATATTCAGGAGAGGCCGCGCATGGATGGGTGTCCCATGGTTTTGTCATGGTTTTGGGTGGATGTCCCACTTGCGGACTTCGGCTAGAATGCCGGGGACAAATTACAGGGTACGAATTACAGGAGATGAAAGTGCGATGAGAAGTTTCGCGAGTATCCGTTCGGCCTTGCTTGTGCTTGTTCTGCCGGTCGCCGGCGCGCTCGCGCAGCCCGAAACCGTTCGCTACGAATGGGACCTGACGGCGATCTATCCGACGATTGAAGCCTGGGAAGAAGCGCTCAGCATCGTCAACAACCGCATCGACGCCCTGGCGCGGTACCGGGGCACGCTCGACAACGGCGCGGTCGAACTCGCCAACGCGCTCGAGGCCCAGTCCGACACGTCCAAAGAGGCATATCGCGTCTACGTCTACACCAGCCTGATGCGCGATGTGGACCAGCGCGAACCCGGCGCCCAGGCCCGTTTCGGCCGCGCCAGGCAGATGCTGACCAATCTCCAGCAGGCGACTTCATGGGTCCGCCCGGAAATCCTCGACATCGGCGCCGACACGGTGCGGAGCTTCCGCGAACAGGAACCGCGGCTGGCGAAATTCGGCTTCATGCTCGACGACATCCTGCGCCAGGCGCCGCACACACTCGACCAGCGCGCCGAGGCGATCTTGGCCCAGGCCGGGCTGGTGCTCTCGGCGCCTGGGCAAATCTACGAAAACTACGCCAACGCCGACATCCCCTGGCCCACGGTCACGCTGAGCGATGGCACCGAAGCGACCTTGAGCCAAGCCGGCTACTCCTTCTGGCGCGCCGCCCCCAACCGCGCCGACCGCAAGCTCGTGTTCGACACGTTCTGGGGCGCTTGGAACCAATACGCCGACGGCATGGGCGCAACCCTGGCCGCCGAAGTCCAAGCCAATGTTTTCAGCGCCCGCGTCCGCAACCATCCCGGCGTGCTCGAAGCGAATCTGTTCGCCGACGGCCTGCCGCCGGAGATTTACACCCAGCTCGTCGAGCAAGTGAACAACGCCCTGCCGCTATTCCACCGCTATCTCGAATTGCGCGGCCGGCTGCTCGGCATCGACGATTTGCGCTACTACGACATTTACCCGCCGCTGGCGCAGGCGGAAACTGGTGTGTTTGATCTCGAGCGTTCCGCCGAGATCACCTTCGCCGCCTTGGAGCCTTTCGGTGAACAATACCTCGAACTGCTCGCCCATGGCCTGTCCCAGCAATGGATGCACAGCCACCCGCAGCCCGGCAAGCGCTCGGGCGCCTACATGAATGGCTCGCTCTACGACGTCCACCCCTACGTTCTGCTCAACCACAACGACGACTACGAGTCGCTGTCAACCTATGCCCACGAATGGGGCCACGCCGTCCACAGCCTGCTCGCCAATGCGAGCAACCCGTTCGAGACCGCCGGTTATTCCACTTTCATCGCGGAAATCGCCTCCACCATCAATGAAATCCTGCTGCAGGAACACATGATCGCGAACGCGGAAACCAACGCCGAGCGCCTGTTTTATCTCGGCGGCGCCTTGGAGCAGATCCGCGGCACCCTGTTCCGCCAGACAATGTTCGCCGAGTTCGAGCTGGCGATTCACCGCGCCGCCGAAGCCGGCGAACCCCTCACCGGCCCGCGCCTGACCGAAATCTACGGCGGTCTGCTCAAGCGCTACCACGGCCACGACGAAGGCGTGCTCACCATCGACGACACCTACACAGTCGAATGGGCCTATATCCCGCATTTCTACTATGACTTCTACGTTTTCCAATACGCCACCTCGATCAGCGGCGCCGCTTGGTTCGCCGAGCAATTCCTAGCCGGCGACGAAGCCATCCGCGACGCCTTCCTCCGCATCCTCAGCGCCGGCGGCGCCGACCACCCCCACAACATCCTCCTAAACGAGGCAGGCCTAGACCTGACCCAACCCGAGGCCTACGAGCCGGTGTTAAGAAGGATGGAAGACCTGATGGACCGGATTGAGGGGTTGTTGTAAATGAAGCCATCGCCGATGCGATATAAAGTCGAATTGAAAGATATCTATAAAGAATTGGAAGAGAAACGTAAACGTCTCGAAACAAGTTTTCCTTCGGATTTGGGACTTCGAGTGCGCCGCGCCATAAGTTGGATCGGTCGAGCGGCGCGGGCGGATGATGACGATGGAAAATTTATTTTTCTATGGATCGCCTTCAATTCAGCATACGCTGACGAACAGGAGTTTGATGCTGGAAATCGTGGAGATTGGAAATCATTAGGTGCCTATTTTGACAAAGTAGTGGATTTGGATAAGGAACAGAGAATTCATGAGAAAATTTGGAATAATTTTTCCAAATCAATTCGGCTATTGATGAAAAATGAATTTTTATATTGGCGCTTTTGGAAATATCAAAAAGGGATTGCAGAATTTCACAATTGGAAAGAATTTTTTGACGAAGAATTAAAAAAATTTAACAAGAAAATAGTAGCTAGTGGAAATGAAAAAAGCACCAAGAAAGCACTTACTCTCATGTTTGGTAGGCTGAATGTTCTTAGGAATCAACTGGTCCATGGTGGAGCGACTTGGAATAGTGATGTGAATCGTAATCAGGTTCGCGACGGCACTGCAATCCTCGCTTTTTTGATACCTGTGTTTGTCGATGTAATGATGAGTCATCCTAGTGAAGATTGGGGCCAGCCGTTTTATCCCGTAGTATCTAGTAATTCACCCCTCAGTGGACAAAAGCAATAGCCCGGATCTCGATCTTGACGCGCATTGCGCCAAATGAATCTTCGGCTAATTCATAAAGCGCAATGCCCCCTGTAGCCCTATTGCGAGTTTTCCGAAGTCTTATTGCGAGAAATCCGGGTTGTTATTGCGAGATTTACAGAATCCCGCCAAGCAGGAGGGACTTTGATGGCCGCGTGTTTGGCAGCGGCAGGCGCGGACCTGCGGAGCATCATGGCTGGGTGTATCGCAGATTCCTTGATTCAGGTTGACTCTTGATTGAGCCTGCGTTATGTTCCCCAATATATTCCTACCAAAGAGGTGCGCTTATGAAAGCGGTAAGTGTTCGCGAGCTCAAGAACAATCCTTCGGCAGCGTTGCGCGCGGCGCGCGAGGATCCTGTGATGGTGCTCAACCGACATCGGCCGGAAGCTGTACTGGTCCACTTGAGCGACAATTCCCTGCTCTCCGAACCCGGGATGCGGCAGGCTCTCGCCACGTCGCTGTTCCGGGACGGCAGCCTGTCGCTTGGACTTGCGGCGAAGTTTGCCGGGCTTGCGGTCGCGAAATTCATCGATCATGTGTCCAAGCTCGGCATCCCAGTCGTCTCCGGCACGACCGGGACGCTCCAGAATGACACCGAATCCATCCAAAGATGGCGAACCGGCTCGTAGTAGCCGACGCCAGTCCATTGATTGGTCTTGCGGTAGCTGGCGAATTTGATCTGTTGCGCAAGCTTTTCGGGCGGATCATGATTACCGGCTCTGTCCGTGACGAAGTGCTGCGCGGCGGAAATTTGCCAGGTTCGCTCGAATTGAGCAATGCGATCCGGACGGGCTGGGCCGTCGTGGTTGAGGCGCCGTTGGACACCGCCGCATATCCCGGGTTAGGTGCCGGGGAAGCCAGCACACTCGGATATGCCGCCGGCCATCGCGCTTCATGCCTTGTGCTCATGGATGATCTATTGGGGCGTTCGCACGCAAAAGCCAGTGGTTTCGCGCATACGGGGCTGGCGGGAATCCTGATTGCAGCCAAGAAAGAAGGATTGTTGAGCGAAGTCCGCCCATTATTGAATAAACTTGCCGCGGGCAATTTTCGTTTATCCCGCCAACTCGTTGCCGCACTGCTTGAACAGGCGGGTGAATAGGCGGCCGGGAAAAGCGAAGCGCACTGGTGGAACGAAAAGATGTTTTGATGTCTGATTTTTATCTGTTATGATGCGCTTAACGATCTAGGGAGTGGCAGCTATGCGCACCACGCTAACGATAGAAGACAATACTGCGGCGCGATTGAAGGATTTGGCCCATGAATCGGGCAAATCCTTCAAGCAGGTGGTTAATGAAACCTTGCGGCGGGGGTTGGAGAATGGGCAACCCGCGCAACGACGAAAAGCCTACAAGCTCAAACCTGTTCCGATGGGTGAACCCCGCCCGGGATATGACCTGATGAAGGCATTGGCCTTGGCTGGCCATTTGCAGGCTCCTAGTATGGATTTCCCTGTTTGTCAGTGAAATTCCATTTCCCGTTTTTCCCCAATATGGCCACAAGATTGTCTTCGGGATAAGATACTTCGTCACCTGTGGTCCGATCTCCTATCTCAAGAATTAGCACATCGTGGCTGGTGCGATTGACTAAATGATGCGCTTCGCCTCCAGCGGGGAAGCCAGCGCACATACCGGGTTGCAGTATCCACTGACCAGACTCGGTCACCAAAGTCGGCTCACCGTGCAACACATAAATCATTTCGTCCTGCCGGCTGTGGGTGTGCAACAGCGCTGATTCACCGCCGGGCGGAATCTTCGTCAGATTCACGCCAAAGTTTTTGATGCCGAAAATATCCCCCAGCGGTTTTTTCCCTCGCTTGGCCATGCGGCTGGAAAAAGGTTCCGGGTAGTTGGATGGCTTCGTTCTTTGTGGTGCCGCGGATGCCAACATCGCCGCCGGAGGAGGTTTGGATGCGTTCATGTTCAGTTCAGTTTCGATTCAGGCAGTTATCATTCCGAAGACAAAAACAAAGCCACAGCCACCTCGAACCAGTCGCGTTGTTCATTGGTGACGATCAGGGTTTCCCCGTCGAGCCAGGCGATGGCTTCGACTTGCCTTGCGGCTTCAATGTCGAGTGGCAGTTGGCGCGAGGGCGCGGACAGCCAGGCGTCGCCGGATTGCGGCCGCTCGAACAGCCAGATCGCGGTGTAGGAGAGCACGGCGAGGGTCTGGCCGTCTGGGGAAAGTTCGGCGGCGGTGGCGGCGGTGAGCTCGGGGTGGTGGTCGATCAGGATGAGTGGATTCGATTCGGTTGCGGATTGCGAATCGAGCCGGTACAGATTGGCGCCGGGCTGCATCCGCTGGCTCGGAAAAGGCTCGCGGTGCTTGGTGATGGCGTAGAGCCTGCCGTCGGCGAAGAACAGGCTTTCGCTGTCGAAATGGCGATCATATGGCGGGAAATCGCTCTGTTCGGGGTAATGCGCCGGGATGAAGCGGGTTGCGGCCGCGGTTCGCCCATTGCCCCCATTGCTCAGGGATTCCCAGGGGACGACATAGATGCCGAGATTTTGCCGCGCGTTGAGGTTGTTGCCGAGGTCGGCGATGTAGAGGTGGGTTCCGTCGCTGGTGACATCTTCCCAATCCTGGTTTTCGGCGTTCTCGATCCGTACGCCCGGCCAGTCATCCACGCCGGGCCGCGATTCGCCATTGCGGTCTCCGCTCGCCAAACCCGCCGGAATCCGTACCCGCGCTTGCGCATCGAGAGGGAACAGCCGCGGCGAGTCGCCGCTGTCGTTGTGGGCCCAGAACGAAAACTCGCCCGTGGAGTTCACCGGGCCGCGGACGATGCCGCTCATTTCGGCGATGGGTCCAAACTCGACCCGATGGGCAACCGCAAGCGGGTGGCCCGCCGGTTCCGCGTCGCCGCAGGAGGCGAGAAAGATCAGTCCCATCGCGGAGAAAAAGCGGATTGGCTTGCGAAGGAATCGTATATCTGATGCGAACATGTGTATGCGGCGGCGGCTTGGGCTTGTGGTAAAAGCGAAAGCGGGATCAATCCATTCACGGCTTAAGCGGCAGCTTGCCGGACAGCACACTAGCGCGCCATACCCGCGCGGTTTTCATGCCCGGACTCCCGCCTGGAAGCCTTGATTTAGAGAGCCAAGTTTAAGATTCCAAGCTAAGAGCCTAGGAAACGGATCAATTCCGCGTTTACGATATCGGGCGCTTCCTCGTGGGGATTGTGGCCGATGCCGGGGATGTTGACCGCTTCGCCGTTGGGGAAAACCCCCGCGGCGTGTTCGGCCTCTTCCGGATAGGTCGGATAGTCTTCCGCGCCGCCGAGGATCAGGGTTTTGGTTTCGATGTGTTGCCAGTCGTTGACCACGGTGTCCATGCCGCGCATCTGGCCGGTGAGTTGGCTGACATAGGCCAACTGCGGCCAGTCCGCGCTGAGCCGGTTGCCGTAGCGGATGCGCATGTGCTCGGCGAATTCCGGCCGCCAGTTGACATAGTTCCTTTCCGCCCAGCCCAGCAGGCTGGTGTAGACCTCGTCCATATCCGGGTTGGCGTCGACTTCGCCGGTCAGCGGCGCGAAGCCGCGGCCCATGCGCCGGTCGGTGAGGCCAATCTGGTTGATGGTGACCAAATGTGTGGCGCGTTCGGGGTAGAGGAAGGCGAAGCGGGTCACCATCTGTCCGCCGATGGAATGGCCCACCACCGCCGCCTGCTCGATGCCGAGATGGTCCATCAAACGCGCGGTGTTGGAAGCCCATAGGTTGATGCTGTAGGGGATGACGGGTTTGGAGGATTTGCCCCAGCCTAGGCGGTCTTTGGCGATTACCCGGTAGCCCGCCCCGCTCAGCGCGGCGATCTGCTTCTCCCAGTACCAGCCGTAATACAGCCCGCCGTGGTGGAAGATCACCGAGCGGCCATTGGCGGGCCCGGTGGGCGCCACATCCATGTAGGCGATGCGGACGTCTTCGTTGTAGACCCGGAACTCCATATAACTGACCGGGTGGGGATACTCGATCTCTTCCAGATCGATCGACACCGGCCCCCAGTCCGCGGGTGGCGATTGGGGAGGGGCGGGCTGCGCGGCCGCCGCGCCAGCTGCGAGGAGGCCCGCGAGGCTTAGCATTGCGCGATGAAGAGCGATCATGGTTCCTCCGCGAGTCCGGCCCGGTTGGTTAGTTGGATACGCTGCCGATGGCCTCGGCGCCCGCGGTGGCCACTTCCTCGTCTTGCTCGCCGGTCACGCCGCTGGCGGAAATCGCGCCGATACGCTGGCCATCGACGAAGATCGGAACGCCGCCGGTGAAGACCCGGACCGGGGTTTCCATTTCTTCCATCTCGCCGGCTTCAACCTGCCGCAGGTACTCGCCGGAGCTGACGCCGGTGGCGTTCACCACCTGGGTCTTGGCGGAGGCGAAATCCCAGGTGCGCGGCGGCGCGCCGTCGAGCCGGTGCACCTTGACCGGGTAGTTGTTCTGGTCGGTAATGAGAATGATCACGTTCCAGCCCTGATCGATGGCATAAGCCTCGGCGGCCGCCATGGCTTGGTTGGCTTGCTCGTAGTTGATCAGGGGCGCGCCGTCATCCTGGGCCAAGGCGTCCGCGGATGCCAGCAGGAAGAAGCAAGCGAGTAGAGTTTTATGCGGGTTGCCGATCATTGCTTTTCACCTCGTTGGGGGGTCGGAGTGTCGGCAAGCATAAATGGAGAACGGCCAAGCCGTCAATCCGGCTTGTTGTTCTGTCATTCCGCAACCAAATGGCAGGCACAGTGTTAGTCGTCTGGGTGGGGTTCAGCGTCCGTTGAACCCCACCCAGCCAGACGGTGACGGATCGAAGCCATGACTTCGCCGCGCGCGCAGTGGCGAAGGGGCTGCGATGGGATCCCGCACTGAGGGAGCGCGGCGGTGGCTGAAAGGGTGAGGCCCGGTCGGCGCAGCCGGTGAAAAGCAACGCTTTTCAAGGGCCGAACGGCTCGACAAGGATGTCGAGACAGGGATTTGGCGGGGCCAGAAGCGTCGCGCCAAGGAAGGCATGCACGAGTCCGCAAAGCATTCAGCCACCGACGGGAAGCGACCGGTGTCCGAACGGAGAGATTCTGCGTCTCCGCTTCGCTACGCGCAGAATGACAAAGGGGGGATGCTCCGCTGCGCGCGGAATGGCAGTGAGGATCAGGTGCCGGGGGTTTCTTCCACCACATTGACGTTGTAGGCGATCGAGATTCTTTCGCCCTCGCCGGTGTAGGGGTGGACCATGTGCTTCATCCAGCTTGGCCACAGCAGCATGCGGCCGGGCGCATTGTCGATGAATTCGCGGCCGTCGAGGATGGTGTTGCGGATCTGGAGATAATTGGCCGCCTCCCGGGGGTCGAGCAGTTCGAGGAGGCCGTTCTGGGGGATGGCTGGATCGGGGTTGCCCCTGGTGACGTAGTAGACACCCGACCACATGCAGTTGGGGTGGGTGTGCACGACGTTGTAGTCGCCGCTGCGGTTGATATTCCCCCAGGCGTCGATGAGCAGGCGGAATTGCCGCTGGCGGCCGGTGTCGCGGATGATTTGGTCGATGAGGCCGGAGACGATCGTCTCGATGCGCCGCTTGAGTTCCTTGACCGGCGCGTCGGGCCAGGCGATCAGATTGCCGGGGGATTGCCAGCCGCCGGCGTTGGAGCGCTGCGCACCTCTGCTTCCGGGTGCGCCGGACTCGCCGGAGGAGCGTTCCCGCGCCAGCAGCAACTCGGCGAGTTGCCCGTTGAGCGGCTCGCTGCCGGGCCAGTCATGGACGACCAGCAACGTGGGGAACAGCGAGGAGACGCTGCGGCTGATGTCGAGTTTTTCCACGCCGCCGATTATCGCACGCTTTCATTGCGCTCTTTGTTTTTGGTTACTGAACTCGGCGAATGCGCACGAGCCGGCCCCCGCCCCCCACGCGCAGCCGGTACTCGCCGAAAAAGCCTTGGGAGATGCTCACCGCAAACGGCGTCTCCCCGGGCAATGGCACCCGGCGGGCTTCGATCTGCCGCCAGATCTGGCCGTTTTCCAGATGGAAGAGGAGGTTTCCACGCGGGCCTTCGCGGACTTCGGTCACGGTGGCGGCGATGTCACCCCGCTCCTGTTCGTCGCCGCGGTTGCCGGGCAATTGTTCGGCGCCAATGTCCTCCAGCCGGCCTGGGCTGGTGTCGGGGCTCGGTTCTGCAACCGCTTCGGGGCGCATTTCGACAACTGCTTCGGCCGCTTCTCCGACCCCCACTTCCGCCTGTGGTTCCGGCGCGACTTGGCGCGATTGGGCGGGTTCTTCCACGGTGGCTGGCGCGGGAGTTTCACTTTGCGGTGTCGCACCCCGCAGCGTCAGCGCTTCAAAACAATCGAGGCTTGTGATCGCGCGTTCGATCGCCAAGCAGGCTTCGAGTTCCCGCTGGGAGGCGGTTTGCGCGGCGACACTTGCCGCGGCAAGCAATGCGCCAAGAAAAACCGGGGATCTTTTCATACAGTGCTCATGATTTGAATGGGCTTCGCCAATGAGATTCTGCGACTTCGCGCAGAATGACGAAATGGGGTGCGCCGCTGATTTCCTGTCATTCTGCGCGAAGTCGCAGAATCCCGGTGCCGCTGATGCGGCCTTTGGAGGAATCCGAGGCCGTGCTCCGCTCCGCGCGGGGGCGGAGCGGAGCACGGAACCGACTGCTCAGAAGTCCTGGGAGAACCGCACGTAGACGATTCTGCCGCGCAGGTCGTGGCCGGCTACGGAGTCATAGCCGGGCCGGTCCGACGCGCCGTCGTAGATCACGCCGCCAGCATTCGGTCGGAACGGGGGCAGCGGATTGCCGCTGCTGTCAAGCCGCGTCAGCGGGGGCGGGTCCTCGTCGAGCAGGTTGTTCACACCCACCGTAATCGAGGTGTCGCCAATGCCGAGCAGCCCGGGGAACACTTGGTTGTACTGGGCGTCAATCACGTTCCAAGCTTCCACGATGCCGTTGTTGCTCTGATCGTTGCGATACTCGTCGATGTGCCGGAACTTGGCGGTCAGGCTGCTGTCGTTCCAGGAATAGGTCGCGCCGAAATGGGCGCGCAACTCCGGCATGGTTTTGAAGCTGTTGCGGAAGTTCCGGCTGCCGACACCATCGAAACTGGCATTACCGTCGTTGACCTCGAACTTGGTCACATAGGTGGCGGCTGCATTGAGGAACAACTCGCCCGGACCAACGTCTTGATTCCATTCCATATTCAAGTCGAAACCGGTGGTCTTGACCGAGCCGATGTTAACGAACTCGGTGGTGACTTGGCGCAACTGCCCGCCGGCGTCGCGGATCACCCGCGGATCGTTGGGCACGCCGTCGTCAAGGCAGTCGTTTTCAACGATCGCCTGGGCACCCTCCGACTGCGCGATCAGATCCTGGTAGTCGAAGCTGAAATAGTCAACGCTGGCGTTGAAGTTGTTCTCAAGCTGCAACACCACGCCGAAATTGAAGTTCTCGGACTCCTGGGGCGCCAGCGTGGGCGAGCCCGACACCGCTATGGTGACGAAGTTGTTCAAACCTTCGTTTTTGCAAACCGTGCTGCCGCCTGGGCCGGTCGGCGAGGCGGGGTCGTCGAGAAAGCCCGAAGCCGTCGCCTCGGCGGTCTGCCGCACCGTGGGCGCTTGGAAGGAAGTGCCCCAGGAGCCCCGGAATCCCAACCAATCCTGGGGGCGGAACTCGAAAGCCACCTTCGGGTCTGTGGTGGCGCCGATGCGGCCACCGTAGTCTTCCCGGCGCAAAGCGAACTGCAGTTCGAGCGCGTCGCTGACCGGCACCGCAACCTCTCCGAATACCGCCCACACATCATCGTCTCCCTTGACTGCCCCTTGCAGGCCCGCATCGTTCGCTTCACCGGCGGATGAAAGCGAGTCGGGGAAAATCTCCATTTGCACATCGCGGAATTGCGCGCCGAACGCGGCCTGCACCATATTGCCGTTGAACTCGAACAAGTCGCCGGTGAACACGAGGTCGGTAACCTGCTCGAGCACCCGGGTGTTGCTCGACGATGGCGTGTCGAACTTGGCCTGGGTGATTTCACTGTTGCCGGCCACGCTCTTTCCGTCCTTCGGCGAAACGAGCGCGGGATTGGCCAGGCGGGTGCCGAAGGGGTTCCATTCGCCGGTCCTCACCAGATCTTGGAAGACATCGGAACGGTAGGTGTGGGGCCGATTTTCCGTGAAAGAGGATTTCGCCCAGCTGTAGGACAAGTCCATGCTCCAAGTGTCGCTGATATCGAATTCAACGCCGTTGAGAATGCGCGAATAATTGAACTCTCCCGTCACGAACTCGGTCAGCTCCGAGTTGTTGTACTCCTGCCCCAGGGGGCGCGCGGCGGCCTGCAAATCGACTGCCGTGTGGATCGAGTTGTCCCAGTTTTCCGGCCCGACATAGACGAGGCGATTGGGCTGGCCGGGATCGGCAGTGAAGAAGTTGAATGGATGCGAAGCCGGAATCGTGATGCCGCCGCCGACCGCCTGGCCGGTGTTGAGCGTGTAAGCACCGAACGCCCGCTTGATGGTGTTGTTGGAATAACTCGCCTCGGCGTAATAGCGCAACTGGTCGCTCAATTCCCAGTCGAACTCGTTGAACACCTGAATCCGCTCTTCGGGTGTCATGATCGTGACCTGATCGACGAAGTTGTAGCGGCAACGCGTGTCGCTGGGGCTGCGCAGGGTGCCGAAGGCGGCTTCGCAATCCGGATCGGGCACATAGCCGGCGCCCGGAAGGGGAGCCGCGTTGCCCTGGGCGTTCAGGGTGGCGGCGCGATAGGATCCCGGTGAGCCGGTCGAGGACAGGAAGCGCGATTCGGCATTGCTTGGGTTGAGCCGCTCGTTGAGCCAATCGAAATCAGAACGGTACGCCTTGCCTTGCTCCAGCCAGCTGGCGTACATATTGAAGCCGCCCCGGTCGAACTGGGCGCCGGCGGCGAAGCCGATGTCATAGCTCTCGATCTGCGAGTTGGAATAGCCACCGCTGACCTCGAAGCCTTCAAAACCCTTGCGGGTGATGATGTTCGCCACGCCGGCCACGGCCTGGGAGCCATACAGCGCGGAGGCGCCGTCGGTGAGCACTTCGATCCGCTCGATCATCGTGATCGGGAACTGGTTGATGTCAACGAAGTCGGTGCCGCTTTCATCAACGACCGGCGCGATGCCCGTGCGTTTGCCGTTGAGCAGGGTCAGGGTCGAGCCGAGACCGAGGTTGCGCACGTTGAACATCCCGGTGCCGGCGCGGCGGTTTGTGTTGCCTTCGTTGTAGAACTGCGAACCGCTGTTGACGGTCAGCTCCTTGATCACATCGACCGCTTGGGCCGCGCCGATCCGATCCATCGTTTCCTGGTTGATCACCTGCACCGGCTTGGTGCCGTCGAAGCTCGTGCGGCGGATATACGAGCCGGTGACGACGATCTCCTCAAGCGTTTCCCCGTCCTGCGCTAGCACCGGTGGCGCCCCGCCGATGGCGGCGGCAACGCCGGCGGAAAGCGCGGTCAATCTGAATTTGTTGCTGTTTTTCATGTTCCAACTCTCCCAAGTTGTGTTTAGTGTGCGGTATTAATACATCCATATTTACGGGTTGTCCATAGATTTCAGCAAATCCGCCGTTTTCGTTTTCTGTCATGCCGGGTGGGGCGAGAGGAGATGACATCTTGTCCCAGCATTGCAACACACGGAGACGATTCGAAGCCAGAAGCGGCCGGTGTCGGAATCATTCTGTTTCGCCGCGCCCAGAATGACGAAGGAACGCTCCGCTCCGCGCGGGGGCGGAGCGGAGCACGGAACCGCTTGCTCAGAAGTCCTGGGAGAACCGCACGTAGACGATTCTGCCGCGCAGGTCGTGGCCGGCGCGGTCGTCATAGCCCGGCCGGTCCGATGCGCCATCGTAAATGACACCGCCCGCGGTAGGACGGAATGGCGGCCTTTCGTTGCCGTTGGCATCGAGCCGCGTCAGCCTCGGCGGATCCTCGTCGAGGAGGTTGTTGACGCCCACCGTGATCGAAGTGTCGCCGATGCCAAGCAGCCCGGGGAACACCTGATTGTACTGGGCGTCAAGCACGTTCCACGCCTCGACGATGCCGTTGTTGCTCTGATCGTTGCGGTATTCGTCGATATGGCGGAACTTGGCGGTGACGCTGCTGTCGTTCCAGGAGTAGGTCGCGCCGAAATGGGCCCGCAACTCCGGCAGGGTCGAGAAGTTGTTGCCGAAGTTCCGGCTGCCGGCGCCGTCGAAACTTACCTCGCCGTCCTGCACCGCGAACTCGGTCACATAGGTGGCCGCGGCGTTGAGGAACAGGTCGCCCGCGCCGACATCGACATCCCAGGCCAGATTGACGTCGAAGCCGCTGGTCTCCACCGAGCCGATGTTGACGAACTCGGTGTTGACTTGGCGCAACTGGCCGCCGGCGTCGCGGATCACCCGCGGATCGTTCGGTATGCCATCGTCCGCGCAGTCGTTGTTGACGATCGCCTGGGCGCCTTCCGATGAAGCGATCAGGTCCTGGTAGTCGAAGTTGAAGTAGTCGACGCTGGCGTTGAAGTTGTTCTCAAGCTGCAAGACCACGCCGAAGTTGAAGTTTTCGGATTCCTGGGGCGCCAGATCCGGCGAGCCCTGCACCGACACGGTGATGTTGTTGTTCAAGCCGGTGGAGACGCACACCGTGCTGCCGCCGGGGCCGGTTGGCGAGGCGGGGTCGTCGATGAAGGCCGAAGAGGTCGCCGCCGCGGTTTGCCGCACAGTGGGCGCTTGGAAGGAAGTGCCCCAGGAGCCGCGGAAGCCGAGCCAGTCGAGCGGGCGGAACTCGAAGGCGACTTTCGGGTCGGTGGTGTCGCCGATGCTGCCGCCGTAATCCTCGCGGCGCACGGCAAGCTGCAATTCGAGCGTGTCCGTCACCGGCACCGCGACCTCGCCGAATACCGCCCAAACATCCTCGGCGCCGCTGATCGGGCCGGAGATGCTGGCTTCGTTGGCTTCGCCCGCGTTCGAAAGCGAATCGCCGTAGATATCAATCTGCACATCGCGGTACTGGCTGCCGAAAGCGCCTTGCACGGTGCCGCCATTGAACTCGAACAGGTCGCCGGTGAACACCAGGTCGGTGACCTGCTCAAGCACCCGGGCATTGCTCGCCGAAGGCGTGTCGAACTTGGCCAGGGTGATGTCGCTGGTGCCGGCGACGCTGGTGCCGTCCTTCGGCGAAACGAGCCCGGGATTGGCCAGGCGGGTGCCAAAGGGGTTCCATTCGCCCGATCTGACCAGATCCTGGAACACATCGGAGCGGTAGTTGTGCGGCGCGTTGCTGGTGAGCGTGGACTTCGCCCAACTGTAGGACAGGTCCATGCTCCAAGTGTCGCTGATATCGAACTCGATGCCGTTGAGGATGCGCGAATAGTTCAACTCGCGCTTGATGTACTGGGTCAGCGGCGTGTTGTTGACCTCCCGGCCCAGTGGGCGCGCGGTGGCCTGCAGGTCAGTCGCGGTGTGGATATCGTTGTTCCAAGCGTCCGGCCCGATGTAAATGATGTCGTCGGGGTCGGCGGGATCCTGGATGAAGAAGTTGAACGGATGCGAGGCCGGAATCAGGAAGCCGCCGCCGACGGCCTGGCCGGTGTTCATGGTGGCGCCGCCGCTTCCGCGCTCGATGCGGTTGTTGGAGTAGCTCGCCTCGGCGTAATAGCGCAACTGGTCGCTGAATTCCCATTCGAATTCGTTGAACACCTGCACCCGCTCCTCGGCGGAAATGATCGACACCTGGTCGACGAAGAGGTAGCGGCAGATTGGGTCGGTCGGGCTGCGCAGCACGCCGCCGGCGGCTTCGCAGTCCGGGTCGCGCACGCGGTTGCCGCCGGTGGGATCCGCGTTGCCCTCCTCGTTAATCGTCGCGCCGCGATAGGTGCCGGGTGATCCGGTCGAGGACAGGAAGCGCGACTGGGGGGGGCTCGGATTGAGCCGCTCGTTGAGCCAGTCGAAATCGGAGCGGAACAGGTCGTCTTGCTGGTACCAGCTCGCGTACATGTTGAAGCCGCCCCGGTCGAACTGGGCGCCGGCGGCGAAGCCGATGTCCTGCTGCTCGATCAGGGAGTCCGAGTAGCTGCCGCTGAGTTCGAAGCCCTCAAAACCCTTGCGGGTGATGATGTTCGCCACCCCGGCCACGGCTTGGGAGCCGTAGAGCGCCGAGGCGCCGTCGGTGAGCACTTCGATGCGCTCGATCATCGTGATCGGGAACTGGTTGATGTCGAGATAGTCGGTGCCGGTGGCGTCGGCCACCGGCGCGATGCCGGCGCGCTTGCCGTTGAGCAGGGTCAGCGTCGAGCCGAGGCCGAGGTTGCGCACATTGAACATCGCCGTGCCGGCCCGGTTGTTGGTTTCGTTGTAGAACTGCGAGCCGCTGTTGACGGTGAGTTCCTTGAGCACATCGACCGGCTGCGCCGCGCCGATCCGCTCGATCGTTTCCTGGTTGATCACCTGCACCGGTTTGGTGCCGTCGAAGCTCGTGCGGCGGATATACGAGCCGGTGACGATGATCTCCTCGAGGGTTTCCTCGTCCTGCGCGAGCACCGGTGGCGCCGAGCCGATGGCGGCGGCGATGCCGGCGGAAAGCGCGGTCATTCTGAATTTGCTGGTTGCCATGATTCAACTCTCCCAAGCTGATAGTGGAATCTGAAAGATACATGTTTGGCGGCAAGTTGTCCCGCATCTTTAGAAAGCCCGCCATTTCCCGGACAGCACACTGGGACAGGATCGGCGGCCGGCCGGAACCAGAAGCCGTTACACCCGGTCTCAACATTTGGATAAGATGGCGTCAAGGCATACTGCGTAGCTCTCGCGGGGGGGTGAATATGCGGCAGTTGGCGGGCAGTCAAAAAGCGGCGGAATTTCTCGGCGAGACAATCGTTTTGCTCTTGCTCGCGGCGCTGCTGCAAAGCTGCGCCTCGATGTCGCGGGAGGAGTGCCTCAACGCCAACTGGACCGTCGTCGGCGAGATCGACGGACAGCAGGGCAGGGGGCTCGATGTCCTCGACGACTATCGGCGCGACTGCGCCGATTATGGCGTGGTGCCCGATGTGCAAGCTTATGTCGCCGGCCGCGAAAATGGCCTGCTGCTGTATTGCACGGCGGACAACGGCTACCGCGAAGGGCGCAACGGCCGCGTGCTCGAGGCCGACTGCCCGCCGGCGCTCGCCGCGGCGTTCCGGCGGAACTTTGAACTTGGCAGCAATGTGCATAATTCGCTGAGCAATCTGCGCATCAGCGCCGACACGATCCGCTTCAACCGCGAAGAACTCGATGAACTGCGCGCGCGCCGCACCGCGGAGGAGCGCTCGCTGCGGCAAGACACCCTCACCGCCGGGCAAGCGGCGGCCAAGCGCGACGAAATCGCTTCGATGAGCGGCCGCATCGACACGCTGCGCGATGAAATCACCTTGGCCGCCGCCACCCTCGCGGTTTCGCTCGTCCGCTACCGCGACGCCGTGGGCGCCGCCCGCCGCGAAGGCCACTTCGAGCCCTTCGAGGACGAACTGATGCGCGAAGTGCAGCTTTTCATGCGCTGAGCAGGCATCCTGAAGAGAGACGATTGCCCATGTTGAGAGAAGAACACGTCCTGAACGAAATCCACGCCTACCGCTACCGCGGCGATGACCCGCGGTATGCCCTGGTCATCTCCCACGGCATCGGCGGCCATGGTGGCATATACGACATCTTCTGCTGCCATCACGCGGCCCGCGGGGTGGACATCTGGTCCTATGACGCGCCGGGGCATGGCAAGTCCACCACCAACCGGCCCCGGGGCCAGTGGACCCTGGCCGAGTGGGCTGAGGCTTCCGCGATGCTCGCCGAACACGTGCAAGCCGAAACCGGCCTGCCGGTATTCACGCTCGGCTCGAGCCTCGGCGTCGCCGCGGCCTTTTCCGCCTTGCACGCCGATGCGATCAAAGGCGGCATTCTGATGGGGGCGCCCCCGGTGCCCGGCACCGGAGCCATGGCGATGCTCAGCCCGCTATGGCAGTCCGAGCCTGTTCAACGGCTGCTGGAAGCCCTCGGCCGGGCGGCGCGGCTGGACTGCGCCCTGCTGTTCAACTTCGATACCGACTACGGCTACCCCGGCGCCGGCGAGCAGAAGCGCATGGACCCTTGGAACACCTGGACCTACGACCTCGCCTCCTGGGCCTCGCTGTTCACCTTCGAGCCGAAGGTTCCGGCCGCGGAGAACACCAAACCCGTGCTGGTGGCCTGCGGCGAGAACGATCCCTCCTTCCCGCCGGAGACGATGAAGGCCGTGGCCGACGCCATTGCCGGCCCAGTCGAGTTCTACTGCCTGGAAGGCGGCAAGCACCAACTGATGCTCTTCCACACCGAGGCCTTCTCCGAAAAAGTGCATAATTGGGCACTGACCCAACTCGGCGCCACAGCCTAGGAGAAAATCCAATGTCTCGAACCGAAATCATCTTCGAGATCACCGAAGACGAGATCGACGGTGGATATTCGGCAAGCGCGCTCGGTTACGGCATCCACACCGAGGGCGCAACCCTGGAAGAAATCCGCCGCAACGTCAGGGAAGCATTCGACTGCTACTTCGACGAAACAATGGAGCGCCCAAGCGTCATCCGATTGCATTTCGTGCGCGACGAAATCATGGCGGCATGAAGCTGCCCCGTAACACAAGCGGCGCCAAGCTGCTGCGGGCGCTTGAGCGTTTAGGCTATACAGCCCAAAGACAGCGCGGCTCCCACGTGCGGGTCACAACCCAAGAAGGTGGCGAACACCACGAGGTCATTCCCCTGAACAATCCGATTCGCGTCAAGACGCTATCAAGCATCCTCAAGAGCGTTGCCAGCCATCACGGGAAATCCCTTCGGGAACTGCTTCAGATTCTTGATTTATGAAGGTTGCCGGCGTGATCAATGAAGTGCTGTAGCGCTGCCAAAAGTGGAGGCAGGGCCTTGAAATTCAACCTCCTTTTTTGCCGATGAAGGGCACCAGCGCGGGGGTGGCTTTCAGGTAGGCCTGGTATGCCGGGTCGTCGCCCCAGCGTTTTTGGCCGCTGCGCTCGAGCATGTTGATGCCGCTGACCCGGGTGAGCAGGAAGATTACGAACACCGGCGAGATCAGGGTGAGGTATTGCCAGCCGGACAGGGCCGGGAAGGCGATTGCCGCGATGCCGATCCAGAGGGTGATTTCGCCGAGATAGTTGGGGTGGCGCGAGATCGACCACAGGCCACTGCTGATGAAGCGGTCCTGGTTCGCCGGGTCGGCGCGGAAGCGGGTTTTCTGCCGGTCGGCGATAACCTCGAAGGCGAAACCGCCGAGCCACAGTAGCAGCCCCGCGGCGAAGAAAGCGTCGAATCCCGCGGCTTCGGCGGAGTTGATCGCCGCCAAGCCCGGCGCCATGGTGACATAGACCCAGGTTCCGCTCAGCGTCCAGGTGAGGAAGAAGCGCCAGAATTGGATTTTGATCGGGTCGAAGCGGCGGTCGCCGCCTTCGCGTTTGACCCGGGTGAAGAGGAAACTGCCGAGGCGGGCCGCCCAGATCATGATCAACAGGCAAAGCACCAGGCCCCGGGTGCCGGGCGCGGGGTGCAGAATGGCGGTGAGCGCCAGGGTGGAAATGTAGGCGATGCTGCCGGTGAGGTCGAAATAATGCTCGGTCTGATGCTTCCAGGCCGGAATGAAAGCCAGCCAGTGGATCAGGTAAATGATGGCGCCGCCAATCGCGTACAGCGGAATCGCGCCGAGGGCGACGCTGCCTTGGCTGCCGGCCCAGCCGACGCCCGCGCCAACGAGCAGCGCGATAAGGGTGAACAACTGCGCTTTCGAATCGCTCATTGGCATGCCGCTCCTCTTGTTGAAGACCCACTGTGAAGATGACGCCGCTGCTTTATCCGGCTGCCGCGCGCAGCAGCTATACGCCGCCGCCCCCGAATATGGATTGCCGGATTGCGGGCCAAATTTACTCGATCACGGGCGGCGCCAACTGCGGATAGTCGATGCCAAGCTGTTCCAAGTAAGTATCGAAGCGCTCCGGGTCGTAGTAAAACGCTTCGAGCCGCGGTCGGAACTCGCCCATGATCGCGGCATTCTTGTCGATGGCCGGCGGGTCGTCGGGCCCGAGGAAGGATTCGTATTGCTCCCCGGCGGTCTGCACCTCCTTGAAGTAGGTCCAGGCTTCCTCGACCAGCGATTCGTCCCGCAGCAGGTCGATCATGGTTGTGGCGATCACTTTGGCGCCGGCTTCGGTGCCCTTGTGGGCGATGGGCGTGGCCATCGCCATCGAACTCGACCAGTGGTGCATCTGCAGTCCGCTGACATTGGACGGGAAGCGCAAGGTCACCGTCGGCACGGTCCAGGAGACATCGCCGATATCGTCCGAACCGCCGGAAATCGGACGTTCCGAGGGCTCGCCAATGCCGGGAAGTACCCGGATCAAGCCCCGCGGTTCCTCGTGGCCCATCAGCCCCTGCAGGGCGCGGGCGTAAATCTGGTCTTCCTCGGACCACTGCGGCAGGCCAACCCGGCGGATGTTCCCGTCCATCGCCAGCGCGATCGGCCGGTTGAAGTGCCGCGGATAGGCGGCGCCGACGATGCGGCTGCTCATGCCGGTGTCGGTCATCATCGCCGCGCCTTGGGCGATGCGGTTGAGGGTTTCGTAATTCTCGCGGATGCCCGCGGGTTCGATCTCGCGAACGAAGTACCAGACGCTGGCGTAGGAGGGCACCACGTTGGGCTGCTCGCCGCCGGCGTTGATGACGTAATGCGAGCGTTGCAGCGGATGCAGATGCTCGCGGCGGAAGTTCCAGGCGATGTTGGTCAGCTCCACCGCGTCGAGCGCGCTGCGCCCCTGCCAGGGGTCGCCGGCGCCGTGGGCGGCGATGCCGTCGAAGATGTATTCGACCGAAACCAGCCCCGTGCCCGGGGCCTTGCCCCAACTCACGCTCATGGTGCTGGAAACATGGGTGTACAGCACCGCGTCAACATCGTCGAACAGGCCGTCCCGGGCGTACCAAGCCTTGGCTCCAAGCAGCTCCTCGGCGATGCCCGGCCAGATCACGATGGTTCCGGGGAGTCCCTCCCGCTCCATGATATCCTTGACCGCCAGCGCCGCGATGATAATCAAGGCTTGGCCGGAGTTGTGGCCTTCGCCATGCCCCGGCGCGTCTTCGATCATCGGTTGCCGGTAGGCCACGCCGGGCATCTGCGAGGCCCGCGGAATCCCGTCCACATCCGAGCCGAGGGCGATCACCGGCCGGCCTTCGCCCCAAGTCGCCCACCAGGCCGCGGGAATGCCGGCCACACCAAGCTCGACCTCGAAATCGTTTTCCACCAGCAGCCCGGTCAGATAGCGCTGGGTCTCGAATTCCTGAAAGCCGAGCTCGGCGAAGGAAAACAGGCTGTCGACGATTTCCTGATTGAGCTTGGACCGCGCCTCGACCCCGGCCACCGCTTCGGCCTTGAGTCCGGTGAAGCCGTCGGCGTCCCGCGCCGCGAGCGGTATCGACAGCGGCAACAGCACAATGCCAGCCGCGAGAATGCGAATTGCTTTCATAACGGATACCCGATCATTTCCGCAAACGCCAAGACTACGCTGTTTCCCCGCCCAGGCCAATACGCGCGGCGGCCCGCCGCCGCAAGCATCCGGGCGGATTCAGACGAATTTCGGACGAATTTCACTTGACGCTTGTACATTCTCATTGTACATTTCTCCCGGTTTGCGGAGGGATTCATTCAATACAGGCAATTCGATACGAGGCCGAGGTCGAAACCCATGCCCCAAGAAATGTACAAGGTTGCCGAGGCCCGCGCCCGGTTCTCCGAATTGCTCAAGCGGGCGAGCGCGGGCGAGGAAATCATCATCGCCAATGGCGCCATTCCGCTTGCGCGCCTCGCGCCAATCGCCGAACCGGGGGTGCGGGAGGCGGCGCCATTGGCGTATCTGGCCCTGCCGGATGATCTGTTCGATGCCGAGGACAGCGAGCAGGCGGCGATCGACGCCGGCGACCTGAACGACTCGCTCGGCATCTGGCAGGGAAAAGCGGGCAAGGCGGGGAATGGGGAAAAGCCGTGAAATTGCTGCTTGACAGCCATGCCGTGTACTGGTGGCTGGGCGGCGGCGGCAAGCTCTCCTACCGGGCCCGGGAATTGATCCGCGACCGCTCGAACACCGTGCTGGTCAGCGCGGTGTCGATTTACGAAATCGAACTGAAGGCCCATCGGCGCCGGATCGATCTTCCGCCCAGGGAGCTCAAGGCGGCGCTCAGCCGCAACCAGGTAGGGGAATTGGCGATCAGCTGCGATCATGCGGAGTACGCCGCGAATCTCGATTGGGAACACCGCGACCCGTGGGACCGGCTGCTGTTCGCCCAAGCGACCCTCGAAGGCTGCGGCCTGGTATCGGTTGACACCGTTTTCGATCAAGTCCCGGTGACCCGCCACTGGTGACAGGCGCTAGCAGACACCCCACCGCCTGTCATTCCGCGCACAGCGCTGCCGTGGCTTCGATCCGTCGCCGTCTGGTCGGATGGGGTTCAGCGGACGCTGTGAATACATCCGTGTACGCTTCGGGCTCGACATCCTGTCTCGCGCGCCCGCTGAACCCCATCCAGCCAGACGGCAACTCGCGCTGTGCCTGCCCCCGTCATTCCGCGCGCAGCGCTGTCCAAGCCGCAGAATTTCCTCGACAACGCGAAAGCCACTTTTCAATATGAATATGAATTGACAGTAAAGCTAATTCATATTCATAATTCAGCTATGCAATACACCCATCGCCAACAACGGGAAGCCTTCCACCTGATCTTCCTTGAGCAGTTGCTGAAGGCCTCGGACCCGGGGCTCTATGTGCTCAAGGGTGGGGCGAACCTGCGCTTTTTTTTCCGCAGCCCGAGATATTCGGAAGACTTGGATATCGATGTATTGGGCGGCGCCGTAGGCACATTGCGGAAAAACGGCCACAAGATTCTCGACAGCACTATCTTGCCGCGGTCGCTCAAGGCTTACGGCATTACCGGTCTGCTGACTGCGGATCGCGAAAAGGCCAAGCATACCGGGACGACGCAGCGCTTCCGGGTGCAATTGTTGACCGTGGCGAATGAAAGACTCCCGACCAAAATCGAGTTCTCCCGCCGGGGTGGCCGGCAAAATCCCGTTTCAGGCACTACCGACAGCGCAATCGTCTTGCCCTACCGCTTGCTGGCCTTTCCCTGTCAACACTATCCGGCAGCGGCGGCTATGCGGCAAAAAATCCGGGCGCTCGCGGGAAGAAGCGCGGCTCAGGCCAGGGATGTGTTTGATTTGTATATTCTCCACCTGCGCGGACATAAGCCTGCTCTGCGGGAGTTTGATGCTGAATTGCTTCGCAAGGCGCAAGAACAGTTGCGTTCATTGGAATTCGAGCACTATCGAGATCAGGTTCTGCCATTCTTGGAAGAGGACAGTCTCGATCAATTTGGCGGCCGGGCCGCTTGGACGGACATGCGGGATTTCCTGTTCCGGTTGCTTGCGTGCTGACCATGGACGAAATCCGCTTCCTCCAGCAACACGCGACATTTTCCACCCGGGAATTCGCGTTCCGCCGCGGCTGCTCCCGCAGCGCGGCTTCCCGCAGGCTCGGGAAACTGTCCGAGCGCGGTGTTTTGGCCAGGATCACCCGGGGCGCTTGGTGCCAGCCGGCGCATCCCGCTTTCACACCAAATCAGGCCGCGCCAATCATGCTCGGCAGGGAACGCGGCTATATCTCCTTTATCACCGCATTGCATCTGCACGGCGTGATTTCGCAGATTCCGGCGGTCATTCAAGTGGCGTCGACTGGTCATGGAAGAGTGACCAGCACGCCATTTGGAAGATTCGAATTCCTGCAAGTCAAGCCCGAAATGACAGTGGACGGAGTGGAGGTTTCCGAGACCAACCCGCCGTACTTGCTGGCAACTGCGGAGAAAGCGCTGTTGGACTGCTTCTACATTAGTACCCGGAGGGGGAGGCGCTTTTCCCATCCGCCGGAACTCGATATGAGCCTTATTGATCCCAAAAAACTGCACGCCCTGCTCATCGCCCAAAGATATTCCAAAGCGATAGCAAGCGCGGTCAAAGCCAGGCTCAAGCGCGAAGCCGCCGAGGGAGGCTCTGATTAAGTCAGAGCCTCAGCCAAGTTCGGCCTTGAGCGCATCAACGAGATTGGGGCGGCTTGGCGCAAAACCGATTTCCCCGTGGCGGCGGGAAACGACGCGGTTGCTGCCGAGCAGCAGGGCTTCGCCCATTTCGCCGAAGAGCAGGCGGATCAGCCAGGCTTGGAGGAAGGGAGAGAATGTGGGGCGCCTGAGCGCCTTGCCCAGGGCGCGGGTGAATTCGGCATTGGTTGCCGGGTTCCCGGAGACGAAATTGACCGGGCCGCTGATGTTGTCGTCGCGCAGGCAGCGTTCGATCAGATGCAGCGCATCGTCGAGGGCGATCCAGCTCATGTGCTGGCTGCCATCGCCGAGCTTGCCGCCGGCGCCCAGCTTGAATGGCGGCAGCATTTCCTTGAGCACGCCACCGTTGCGGCTCAACACCACGCCGAAGCGCATGTTGACCGCGCGGATTCCCGCCTCCACCGCCGGCCCGCAGGCCGCCTCCCAGTTCGCCGCCACCGCGGCGAGAAAATCCCCGCCCCGGGGCGAGGACTCATCGACGGTCTCCGCGCCGGTGTCGCCATAAAAGCCAATCGCCGAAGCCGAAAGCAGCACCCGGGGCCTGTGCTCCGCGGCCGCCAGCGCATTCGCCAGCGCCCGGGTCAATTCGACCCGGGAATCCATGATGAGCCGCTTGTACCCATCGCTCCAGCGCTTGGCGGAAATATTGGCCCCGGCGAGATTGACCACGGCATCCAGCTTGATTCGCGGGTCGAGCCGAACCTCGCCGCGCTCCGCCGAGTAATGAAATGGCGCGCCGGAATCATCCCGGCTGAGCGGATGCACCCGGCAGCCCCGGCTTTCCAGCCGCCGCCGGAGCGCGCCGCCAATCAGCCCGGACGCGCCAGTCAGCAGAATGTTCTCAGCGGTCATCGTGTCAGTTTAGCAGAGTTGTTGGCGGAGTTTCCCTTGTGCGGGTGCGCCGCGGTGCTACACTTCCGCGCTGCGGTTTCCGCCCCGGTTGGCGGCAGACGAGTGTTACAGCCAATGGATTCCCCGGACCCCCCGATCGACTCCATCAAGCGGCAAATCCAGGCGGAGTACCAGCGGGTTCTCGCCGAGCTGGATTTTCGCCCAAGAGCCGGGCAGCGGCGGATGATCGCCGAGATTTTCAACACCCTGTCGCAGCCGGCGCGGGAAGGCGGGGGGCCAGTCTGCGTGGTCGAGGCGGGCACCGGCACCGGCAAGACCCTGGCCTATCTGCTCGGCGCCCTGCCGCTGGCGATGGCGACCGGGCGCAAGCTGATCATCGCCACGGCGACGATTTCGCTGCAGGAGCAACTGGTCCGCAAGGATATTCCCCAACTCGTCGAATCTTCCGGCCTGCAATTCGATTATGCGCTGGCGAAAGGGCGCGGACGCTATCTTTGCCGCTTGAAACTGGAGAATCTGCTCCACGGCGGCGACAGCCGCGCGGCGTTGCGCGACCTGTTCGGGGACGGCCAGAGCGAAGCCGGCGGCGACGACTTCGCGCTGTGGGAGGCGATGCGCGGCGAGCTCGCCGACGGGCGTTGGCGGGGCGATCGGGACGAATGGCATGAGCCGCTGGCGAATGACCGCTGGCGGCCACTGACCGCCCAGCGCGGCGAGTGTTCCGGTTCCCGCTGCCGGCTGTACCGCAAGTGCTGCTTCTTCAACGCCCGCTATGAACTCGACAAGGCGGATTGCATTGTCGCCAACCAGGATCTGGTGCTGACCGATCTCGCCCTCGGCGGCGGCGCGGTCTTGCCGCCGCCGGAAAACAGCATCTACATCTTCGACGAAGCCCATCATTTGCCGGAGAAAAGCAACCGGCACTTCGCCCATTCGATCCGACTGCGGGCCGAGGCGGCGTGGCTGGAACGCGGCGCGGCCGCCATCGGCGGAATGCGCGGGCAGGACCTGATCGATCACCCGATTGCCGCGGAAATCGATAATCTGCTGACCGAAACCGGCGAGCGGCTGCAAATGGCGCTGTTGCTCCTGCGGGAACTGCGGCGGGAGGGCGGCGACAGCTACTGCAGCCGGATAACGCAAAGTTTTCCGCTTGGCGAGGCGCCCGCCGAGCTGCGCGAGCTGGCGGGCACCCTCGGTGGCTTGTTTGCCGAGCTCGAAAGCCGGTTTGAGCGCGTCCGCGAACAACTGCGCGACCAGCTCGCGGAAGAAGAGGGCGCCGCCAGCCCGGCGAGCAAGGCGGCCGAAACCTGGTTTCCGCTGGCGGGCAATCTGCTCGACCGCGCCATGGCCAACCGCGCGCTGTGGGACAGCTACGGCCGCGGGGACCAGGCGGGCGAGGCGCCCTGGGCGCGCTGGCTCAGTTTCGATGAAGACGCGGAGGCGGGCGACATCGGCCTGGCTTCGAGTCCGGTGCTGGCGGCCGGCAATCTTGAGGAGAGCCTCTGGCGGCGTTGCGCGGGGGCGGTGCTGACCTCGGCCACCTTGTCGGCGCTGGGGGAATTCTCGATGCTGCGGATGCGCGCCGGCCTGCCCGAACATTCCCGCTGCCTGAGCATTCCCAGCCCTTTTCCCTTCGCCGAGGCGGCGAGCCTGGAAGTGCCGAAGATGGGCTGCGAGCCATCCGCGCCGGATGCGCACACCGATTGCATCATCCGCGCCTTGCCCGCGCTGCTAGATGACCGGGACAGCGCCCTGATGCTGTTTTCCAGCCGCGCCCAGATGCGCGGGGTGCTTGCCGGATTGCCGGAGAAATGGCGCCGCCGGGTGCTGTGCCAGGACGATCACCAGAAGTTCGACCTGCTGCGCAAACACCGGGAGCGGATCGACCGGGGCAAGGGCAGTGTCATTTTCGGCCTGGCGAGTTTCGCCGAAGGCATCGACCTGCCGGGGAAATACCTGCTTCATGTGCTGATCGCCAAAATTCCCTTCGCGGTGCCCACCGACCCGGTCGAGGAGACCCTGGCGCAATGGTTTGAAAGCGAGGGGCGCAATCCCTTCATGGAGCTTTCGCTGCCCCAGGCGGTGTACCGCCTCAAGCAGGCCTGCGGCCGCCTGCTGCGCAGCGAAACCGACACCGGCCGCATCACCCTGTTCGACGAGCGCGTGGTGCGCAAGTTCTACGGCAAGCGCATTCTCGACTCGCTGCCGCCATTCCGCCGGGAACTGCTGCGGCGGGATTTGCCGCTGGCCTGATGCCGGGATTCGGCGCGCGCTCCTCAATTGATCCGGCGGATGGAATAAATCAGGCGGCCGGCGCCGGTCTCGGCGGCATCGAGCGGGTCCACCGCGGTGGCGCCGATGCGGTCGGCGGCGGCCATGCCTTCGACGACTTGGCCGATGACCGTGTGCCTGCCGTCGAGCTGTGGCGAGTCGCCCAAGCTGATGAAGAATTCCGGGCCATTGCCGTCCGGCCCGCGATTGGCCAGGGCCAGCGAGCCCCGGCGCACGCCGCGGCTTGGCCTTTCGCTCTGAAAGCGGTAGCCGAGCTGGGTGTAGGCATCCTTGACGCTCATTTCGGCCAGTTGCGCGAAGATTTCCTCCTGGCGCGATTCCACCGCGGCGTTGCTGTCGATGCCGAGCCGGCGGTACAGCGGGCGCAGCAGAATCTCATCGAGTTCCCGCTTGCCTTCGATGCCGAGCAGTGGATTGAACTCGCCATTGGCGTACATCACCGGCTGCCGGTCGAGCCCGAGCGCGTCGGCGTTGATTTCATCGGCCAGGGTGGCGATTTCACGGCCGCCCCCATGGAGCGCGGGGCTGCCCGCCTGCACCAGGAATCCCGGAATCACCCGGTGAAAGCGCATGCCGTCGTAGTAGCCCCGCGCGCCGGCGATGCCAGCCGGTTGCGCCGGATCAGAAGGATCAGCCTCGATCAGCGACAGGAAATTCGCCACATTGGCCGGCGCCTCGCCCGGAAACAATTCGACGAAGATCGGCCCGGCCCCGGTGTTGATGCGCAGCAGCGGATTCGCTGGATTCTCCATCGCCGCCGCGGCCGAGACCGCATCGGCGGCGGCGGCCGCGGGCAAGGACAGCAACAGTGACAATAGCAGCAGGCGCATGGGCCAACTCCAACCGGTTTTCGCCGCCATTGTAAAAAACCGCCCATGCAAACAACAAGGAGGAGGCTCTGCGAAAGCCCGCGAATGACCGGAAAACACATCCCGGAAAAAACAGCGAAATAATACTTGACTAAATCACTTGGTTATTGAATACTCGCCCCCATTTCCGGTTGACAGTGAATTTTCCAGGAGCTTGCGACAGTGCAATTGACCACCCGGGGCAGATACGCGGTAACGGCGATGCTCGATCTCGCGCTGCATGGCGGGCGCGGGCCGGTGAGCTTGGCCGATATCGCCGGACGGCAGCACATTTCGCTGGCGTACCTCGAACAATTGTTCGGCAAGCTGCGCCGGGCGGGGCTGGTTGGCAGCGTCCGCGGGCCCGGCGGCGGATACGAGTTGTCCAGGGAGCTTGACGCGGTATACGTCGCCGAGATCATCGGCGCCGTCGACGAATCGCTGGACACCACCCGCTGCCAGGGCGCCGGCGACTGCCAAGGCGGCGAAACCTGCCTGACGCATTCGCTGTGGGAAGACCTGAGCGAGCAGATTCTCGGCTTTTTGCGGGGGGTCAGCCTCGCCGATCTCGTCGCCCGCGGCGAAGTGCGGCGCATCGCCGGCTTTCAAGACGGCAGGCAAAGCGGAAAGCGGAATCCGTCGCGCATAGCGGCGACCCCGCCGCACTAATTGGACAACGGCAATGGCACAAACGGAGCAAAGCATGCAACTCCCCATCTATCTCGACTACTCGGCGACCTCGCCGGTGGACCCGCGGGTCGCCAAGGCCATGGCGGAATGCCTGACGATTGAATCGAACTTCGGCAATCCCGCCTCGCGTTCGCACCAATTCGGCTGGAAAGCCGAAGAGGCGGTGGAGAACGCCCGCCGCAACGTCGCCGACCTGGTCAACTGCGACCCCCGCGAAATCGTCTGGACTTCGGGCGCCACCGAGGCCGACAACCTCGCCCTCAAGGGCGCCGCCCACTTCCACCAGCGCAAGGGCAAGCACATCATCACCTCGAAGATCGAACACAAGGCCGTGCTCGACAGTTGCCGCCAGCTTGAGCGCGAGGGCTATGAAGTGACCTATCTCGACCCAGACGGCAACGGCCTCATCTCACCGGAAACCGTCGAGAAAGCCCTGCGCCCGGACACGATTCTGGTTTCGCTGATGCACGTCAACAACGAAATCGGCGTGATCAACGACATTGAAGCCATCGGCGAGGTCACCCGCCGCAACAAGGTGATTTTCCATGTCGACGCCGCCCAGAGCGCGGGCAAACTCGAAATCGACCTCGAAAGAATGCAGGTTGATCTGATGGCGTTCACCGCCCACAAGATTTACGGGCCCAAGGGCATCGGCGCGCTATATGTGCGCCGCAAGCCCCGGGCGCGGATCGAAGCGCAGATGCACGGCGGCGGCCACGAGCGCGGCATGCGCTCCGGCACCCTGGCGACGCATCAGATCGTCGGCATGGGCGAAGCCTACCGCATCGCCCGGGAGGAGATGGCCGAGGAGGCCAGCCGCACCCGGTCCCTGCGCGACCGCCTGCTGCGCGGACTCGAAGACATCGAGGAGGTCTACGTCAACGGCGATCTGACCCAGCGGGCGCCGGGCAACCTCAACATCAGTTTCAACTTCGTCGAGGGCGAATCGCTGATGATGGCCCTGCGCGAGCTCGCGCTGTCCTCGGGCTCGGCCTGCACCTCGGCCAGCCTCGAGCCTTCCTACGTGCTGCGGGCGATTGGCCGCAACGACGAACTCGCCCACAGTTCCCTGCGCATCTCCATCGGCCGCTTCACCACCGCGGAAGATATCGACTACGCGATCGAACGCATCCGCCACGCCGTCGCCAAGCTGCGGGAGCTTTCCCCGCTCTGGGACATGTACAAGGATGGCGTCGATCTCGACCAGGTCCAATGGGCCGCACACTAACCAACAAACAGGAGCAAGAGCATCATGGCTTATTCAGACAAGGTACTCGACCACTACGAAAACCCGCGCAATGTCGGCCGGCTCGATGACGGCGACGCCAATGTCGGCACCGGCATGGTCGGCGCCCCGGCTTGCGGCGATGTCATGCGCCTGCAGATCAAGGTCGATGGCGACGGCGTGATCGAGGACGCCAAGTTCAAGACCTATGGCTGCGGCTCGGCGATCGCTTCGAGTTCGCTGCTGACAGAGTGGGTCAAGGGCAGGTCGCTCGAGGACGCCACCCAGATCCGCAACAAGGACATCGCCGACGAGCTTGGCCTGCCGCCGGTGAAGATCCACTGTTCGGTGCTCGCCGAGGATGCCATCAAGGCCGCCATCGCCGATGTGCGCAAAAAGCAGGGGCGGGCGGAGGCGGTGGCGGACGAAGCCGCGGCGGAAGCCTAGCGCGATGGCGATTTCGATCACCGAAAACGCCGCCGGCCACGTTGCCAGGCAGCTCGCCGACCGCGGCCGGGGGCTTGGCATCCGCGTGGGTGTGAAAACGACCGGCTGTTCGGGCATGGCCTACGTGCTCGAATTCGCCGACCGGCTCGAGGAAGGCGATGAGGTGTTCGAGGCCCACGGCGTGAAAATCGTCGTCGACGCCAAGAGCCTCGTCTATGTGGACGGCACCGAAATGGATTTTGTAAAGCAGGGGCTTAACGAAGGTTTCGAGTTCCGCAATCCGAATGTGAAAGGCGAATGCGGTTGCGGCGAAAGCTTCACCGTTTGAGCCGTGTTCGCAGTCGCCGACAATTTTTTCGCCCAGTTCGGATTGCCGGTTGATTACGAAATCGACGCGGAGCGGCTCAACGGGCAGTTCCGCGACTTGCAGGTCCAGGCGCACCCGGACCGCTTCGCCAGCGCTGGGGAAGAGCAGCGGCTGCGGGCGGTCCAGCTCAGCAGTTACCTCAACGAGGCCTACGAAACCCTCAAGTCGCCACTGCGCCGGGCGGGTTATCTGCTGAGCCTGCGGGGTGTCGATGTCAAGCGTGTGGCGCAATCCGATCTCAGCCCGGAATTGCTGCTCCAACAGATGAGCCTGCGGGAACAACTCGCCGAGTTGCCGAAAGACGACAGCGCCTTCGCCGCCATCGACGAGCTGAACCGCGCCGCTGCCGCGGGCGTCGAAGACTGTCGGCGGCAATTCGCCGCCGCCCTCGCCGCCGACAGCCTCGACGCGGCGAGGCGCGCATTCCACGCATTGCAGTTCTGGCACAAATTCCAGGCTGAAATCGCCAAAACCGAAGACGCCCTCCTGTGAACCAGCCATGAGTTTGCTGCAAATTTCGGAACCCGGCGCTGGCCAGGCGGACAAAAGCCGCCGCCGCCGCGCCGCCGGAATCGATCTCGGCACCACCAATTCCCTGATCGCCACGGCGGTCGATGGCGAGGTGCGCACGCTCGCGGATGGCGCCGGCGCTAGTGATAGGCGAAGCCATTTGCTGCCCTCGGCGGTGCGCTACGGCAAGGGCGGCGTCGTCGCCGTGGGCGCGGCGGCCAAAGCCGCGGCCGTGGCGGACCCGGCGAATGTCATCGTTTCCGCCAAGCGGGCGCTCGGCAAAAGCCTCGAGGAACTCGCCGCGGGCGGCGATTTTCCACAATATCGATTTCAGAGCGCTCAAGGAACGGGAGCCGCTCCAAACACGAAGGCCGCGAAAGCCGCCGCGCCGGCCTTTCTCACCGCCGCCGGCCCCAAGGACCCGAGCGAAGTCGCCGCCGACATCCTGCGGACACTCGCCGGGCGGGCCCGGCAACGCACCGGAGAACCCATCGAGGGTGCCGTCATCACCGTGCCGGCCTACTTCAACGACGCCCAGCGCCAGCAAACGCGCCACGCCGCGAAGCTCGCCGGTATTGAAGTTCTCCGGCTGCTGAATGAACCCACCGCCGCGGCCGTGGCCTATGGGCTCGACAGCGGCGAACACGGCGATATCGCCGTGTTCGACCTCGGCGGCGGCACCTTCGATGTATCGCTGCTCAGTCTGCGCAAGGGCGTGTTCGAGGTTCTCGCCACCGGCGGCGACACCGCCCTCGGCGGTGATGATTTCGACCGGGTGGTGGCGGAGTGGCTGGTGGATCGAAGCGGCGCCGGCGAAGTCGCCGCGCGGGACTGGCCCGCCCTGCTGCGGGTCGCCAACCGCGCCCGGGAAGCGCTCAGCGATGCGGATGTGGCGGAGCTGGGCTGGAACGGCTGGCGCGGAGATTTGAGCGCGGCGCAATTCGCCGAACTCGCCGCGCCGCTGCTGCGCCGGGCGATGACCGCCTGCCGCCGGGTGCTGCGCGACGCCAGCCTCGATGCCGCCGCCATCGACGACGTGCTGCTCGTCGGCGGCGCCACCCGCATGCCGCTGGTCCGTTCGGCGGTGGCTGAGTTCTTCGGCCGCGAACCCCGGGGCGATATCGACCCCGACCGGGTGGTCGCCATCGGCGCCGGCATCCAGGCCGAAGTGCTGATAGGCAACAAGCCCGCGGAGGATTTTTTGCTGCTCGATGTCAATCCGCTGTCGCTTGGCATCGAGACCATGGGCGAGTTGGTGGAGAAGATCATCGCCCGCAACACCGCGATTCCAGTCGCCAAATCCCAGGAATTCACCACTTTCAAGGATGGCCAGACCGCCATGAGCCTGCACGTGGTTCAGGGCGAGCGCGAACTCGTCGGCGAATGCCGGTCGCTGGCCCGCTTCAGCCTCCGCGGCATTCCGCCGATGGTGGCCGGCGCGGCAAAGGTGAAGGTGACCTTCCAGGTTGACGCGGATGGCCTGCTCAGCGTCGCCGCCGAGGAAACGAGCACCGGCAGCCGCGCCGAAGTCCAGGTCAAGCCCAGCTTTGGCCTCGATTCCGGGCAGATCGAGCGGATGCTGCAAGACTCCAGGGAAAACGCCCGGGCCGACATGGCGGCCCGGGCCCTTGGGGAAGCCCGGCTCGACGCGACCCGGCTGATGGATTCGATCCACAGCGCGCTGCGCGAGGACGGCGAACTGCTCGACGCCGCCGAGCGGGAAGCGATCGGCCAGGCCCTCGCCGCGCTTGCCGAGGTGATGGAAGGCGCCGAGGCGGGCTTGATCGAAGAGCGCGGCGCGCAACTCAACCGCGCCAGCGAGGCCTTCGCCGCCCGGCGCATGAATCTCACCGTGGGCGCCGCCCTGCGCGGCGAATCCATCGATACAATCAGCAACATGCGGTGAAGCCGCTGAATGACAGCCTTTGAAGGGCAGCCAAGGAAAACGACATGCCGAAAATCACCATTCTCCCGCACGAATCGATCTGCCCGGAGGGGGCCGAATTCGAAGCGGAGCCCGGCGTGAGCATCCTCAACGCCGCGCTCGGGCGCAAAATCGTCATCGAGCACGCCTGCGAGAAATCCTGCGCCTGCACCACCTGCCACGTCATCCTGCGCGAAGGCTTCGATTCGCTCGAGGAGCCCACCGAAAACGAGGAGGACTACCTCGACAAGGCCTGGGGCCTTGAGCCCGAATCCCGCCTGAGCTGCCAAGCCATCGTCGCCGACGAGGACCTCGTGGTGGAAATACCCAAATACACCATCAACATGGTGAGTGAAAACCACTGAATTCGCCCTCACATCCTGGTGCCGCTGCGGGTTTCGCCGAGAATGGGGATTGGAGAAAACTATGAAATGGACAGACGTTAACGATATCGCGATCGAACTCGCGGAGCGGCACCCGGATGTGGACCCGCAATATGTGAATTTCGTCGATCTGCACCGCTGGATTTGCGAATTGGAAGATTTCGACGACGACCCCGCCCGCAGCGGCGAAAAAATCCTCGAAGCCATCCAGATGGCCTGGATCGAAGAGGCGGAATGAGTTTCGGCCCTATGACTCCGCTCGGCTGCGCTCCGCGCAGAATGAAGAAGGGGCTGCGGTGGGTCCCTGCACTGAGGGAGCGCGGCGGCAAGCGGAAGGGGCCCGGCGTCAGCCGGGAAGGAATCCGATTGCCGACGGGAAGCGACCGGTGCCCAAACGGAGAGATTCTGCGTCTCCGCTGCGCTCCGCGCAGAATGACAAAATGAAGATTAGTTCCCGGCATCTGCCAGATTCTGAGGCGGGGATGTCGAAGCAGAGCCTGACAGCGGCAATGCCCAAGCGGGGGATTGGGCTTATAATCCGCCCCGTCCAGATTTTCGGGGAACTTTCATGGCGATTCAGCGCACTTTGTCTATTATTAAGCCGGATGCCGTTGGCAAGAATGTGATCGGCGAAATCTACAGCCGCTTCGAGCGGGCCGGTTTGCGCATCGTGGCGGCGAAAATGCTGTCGCTCGACGAGCGCACCGCTGGCGGCTTTTACGCCGAACACGAGGGCAAGCCGTTCTACGGGGATTTGATCCAGTTCATGACTTCGGGGCCGGTGATGGTGCAAGTGCTCGAAGGCGAGGACGCCATCGCCCTGAACCGCCGGCTGATGGGCCCGACCAATCCCGCCGAGGCCGCGCCCGGAACGATTCGCGCCGATTTCGCCCAATCCATCGATGCGAACGCGGTGCACGGTTCCGATTCGCCCGCTTCGGCGCAGCGGGAAGTGGCATATTTTTTCGCGGCGATGGATAGTTGCCGCTGAGCGGCGGCGCGCCGCCGGCCGCGCGCCACAGCGGCGCTGGTCACGGGATCGGGGATGGACGCAGATGCGACATGACACGCGCGGCTCGACACCCGCCGCCAAACCGAACCTGCTCGGGCTGAGCCCCGGCAAGCTCGCCGCCCTGCTTGAAGACATGGGGGAGCAGCCCTTCCGCGCCCGGCAAATCCTGCGCTGGGTCCACCGCCGGGGCGAGCTCGATTTCGGCGCCATGACCGACATCAGCGTGAAGTTCCGCCACCGCCTGGCCCGGGAAACCGCGCTTGAGCCGCCGCCGCTGCGCAGCCGCTTCAACGCCGGCGACGGCTGCGTGAAATGGATCCTCAAAACCGCCAGCGGCAGCTCGGTGGAAATGGTCTACATTCCCGACGGCGGCCGCGGCACGCTCTGCGTGTCCTCCCAGGCCGGCTGCACCCTCGATTGCAGCTTCTGCGCCACCGGCAAACAAGGCTTCGACAGCAATCTGACCGCCGCCGAGATTATCGGCCAGGTCTGGCTCGCCCGGCGCGAACTCGGCAGTTTCGAAAACGGCGGCGGCCTTCCCGTCACCAATGTGGTGTTCATGGGAATGGGCGAGCCACTGCTCAACTTCGACAATGTCATGGATGCGGTGGACCTGCTGCTCGACGATCACGCCTATGGGCTTTCCAAGCGCCGGGTCACCATCAGCACCGCCGGCGTGGTTCCCGCGATCCGGCGCATGGCGGGCCGCACCGACGCCGCCCTGGCGCTGTCGCTGCACGCCCCCAACGACGAACTGCGCGACGAGCTGGTGCCGCTCAACCGCAAATACCCGATCAAAACACTGCTCGAAGCCGCCCGGGAATACCTGGCCGGCCTCGGCGAGCGGCGCGAGCCGCTCATCGAGTACACCCTGATCCGCGGGGTCAACGACCATCGCCGCCACGCCCGGGAACTCGCCGTTTTGCTGCGGGATTTTCCCTGCAAGATCAATCTGATCCCCTTCAACGAATTCGGCGCTTCGGAATACCGGCGGCCGAGCGGCAGCTCGCTCGGCAATTTCCGCGGGATTCTCGCCGGGGCGGGTTTCACCGTGATGGTTCGCAGCACCCGCGGCGACGATATCGCCGCCGCCTGCGGACAGCTCACCGGCGCCGTGCGCGACCAGACCCGCCGCCGCGAGCGCCATCTGGCGCGCGGTGTGGCTGCGGCATCCGCCCGCGGATTGATTGCCAGCGCGGTAAATGATTCCGCGGCCGCTGGAAGTTTCGGCGCTGGAGGGGGCGCGCTTTGAGTTTCCGCGCCCGGCGCTTGGCCTTCCCGGTTCCGGGCCGGTGCCTGACCGCGGTTTGCGCCGCCCTGCTTGCGGGCTGTGTCAATGTTTCCGGTGGATCTGGCGCGGCAACCGCGGCCGGGGACTATCTGGCGCTGGCCATGGCCTATTACGAAACCGGCGATATCGATGCCGCCCGGCGCCAACTCGACATTGCCGGGCGGCACCTCGCCGGCGAGCCGCGATGGCGCCACGCCGCCGCCTTGATCGCCGCCGCCGAAGGCCGGCCCGAAACCGCCGAAAGGCATTTCCGCCGCGCCCTGCGCCGCGATGGCAGCAACGCCGCCATCCACAACAATTTCGGCGTGTTGCTCCACCGGCTTGGCCGCGACCGGGAAGCCGGGGAGCAGTTCCGCCTCGCGCTCGCGGACCCCGCCTACCCGGGCCGCGCCTGGGCCTGGGAGAACCTTGGCCGCTCGCTGCTGCGGCGGCAACAGTTCACCGGGGCGGCGCGGGCATTCGCCGAGGCGCTGGAAATCAACCGAGAATTGCCAGTGGCGGCGCTCGAATTGTCGCTGCTGCACCGCCGGGCCGGCGAGACCGCGGCGGCGCGGCGCGTCTTCGGCGAATACCTGCGCATCGCCGGCGAACAGCGCCTTGAACATGGCCCGAAGGCATTGTTCGCCGGCGCCGAATTCGCTTTGCGGGACGGAAATCGCGAACAGGTAGAGGAATTTGGCGCGATTCTCGGTACACTATACCCCGAGACAGCCGAATATCAGGCTTACAGGCACTTGATCGATGGATACTGACGAACCCAGGCCGGCCGGAGCCGACCCTGGATCCAAACCGGACCAGGATGCGGCGCAGGAGATGCCGCCGGCAAGCGTCGGCGCCATCCTCGCCGAAGCGCGGCAACGGATGGGCCTGAGTGTTTTCGACATATCCGGCAAACTGCGCCTGACCGAGCATTATGTCCGGGCGATCGAAGCCGATGACTATGGCAAACTGCCCGGCGAGGTATTCGTCAAGGGGTATCTGAAAAGCTACGCCGAATTCGTCGGCCTCGACCCGGAGCAGGTGCGCGGCGCCTACCGCGGGCCAACTGGCTTGGCGGAAACCGTCCATGCGCGGCCGGTCAGGCAAAAAACGGCCATGTTCAGCCAGAAATGGTTCCTGGCGCTGTTGCTCGCCATCTGCGCCGCCACGGTCGGCGCCGCGGGCTGGTGGGCTTGGCAGGCCTTCGGCGCCGTGTTCTTCTTCCCGCCCATCAATAACACCCGGAGGAAACCTGCTGATGAAAGCCCATAAAATGATCGAGCGGCGCAAGACCCGCCGCATCATGGTAGGCAAGGTGCCGGTCGGCGGTGATTCGCCGATCACGGTGCAAAGCATGACCAACACCGAAACTTGCGACGTCGAGGCGACCCTGGCCCAGATCGGCCGGCTTGAAGCTGTCGGCGCCGACATCGTGCGGGTCTCGGTGCCAACCATGGACGCCGCCGAGGCCTTCCGCGAAATCCGCTCCCGGGTGAACCTGCCGCTGGTGTCGGACATCCATTTCGATTACCGCATCGCCCTCAAGGTGCTCGAATACGGCGTCGATTGCCTGCGCATCAATCCGGGCAACATCGGCAGCGAGGAGCGGGTGCGCGCCGTGGTGAGCAGCGCCCGGGACAAGGGCGTCCCCATGCGCATCGGCGTCAACGCCGGCTCCCTCAGCAAGGCCATGCTGCGCAAGTACAAGGAACCGAGCGCCGAGGCGATGATCGAATCGGCCCTGCAGCAGATTGAAATTCTCGACAAGCTCGACTTCCGGAACTTCAAGATCAGCCTGAAGGCTTCCGATGTGTTCATGACCCTCGCCGCCTACCGCGGCCTCGCCGACCAAATCGACAACCCCTTCCATCTCGGCATCACCGAGGCCGGCGGCCAGCGCGGCGGCACCGTGAAGTCCGCCATCGGCCTGGGCGCGCTGCTGATGGACGGCATCGGCGACACGATCCGCGTTTCGCTCGCGGCGGACCCGGTGGAGGAGATCAAGGTCGGCTTCGACATCCTCAAGAGCCTCGGCCTGCGGCACAAGGGTGTCAGCTTGGTGGCCTGTCCGAGTTGTTCGCGGCAGAACTTCGATGTGATCGGCATCGTCAACCAGCTCGAAACCCGGCTTGAGGACATCATCACCCCGGTGGATGTCGCCGTCATCGGCTGCATCGTCAATGGCCCCGGCGAAGCGCGGGAGGCCGAAGTCGGCCTAACCGGCGCGAGCCCGGCCAACATGGCCTATCTCGACGGCTCGCCACACCACAAGGTCACCAACGAGAATCTGCTCGACGAGCTTGAAGCCATGGTGCGGCGCCGGGTGGCGGAAAAGGAAGCCGCCAAGGCGGACCTCATCGCCAGCGACTAGCGACTGAAGCAGATTCGCCCGCTGTTCCCGGCTGGTGTCGAGACGGCTTATGTCAAGACTTCGGGCCATCCGGGGGATGAACGATATCCTCCCGGAGCAGTCCCCGCTCTGGCGGCATGTCGAGGACGCCTTCCGCGCCACCGCGGAATCCTTCGGCTACCGCGAGATCCGTTTTCCCCTGCTTGAGCAGACCCGCTTGTTCCGGCGCTCAATCGGCGAGGTCACCGACATCGTCGAGAAGGAGATGTACAGCTTTGAGGACAGCGGCGGCGACGACATCAGCCTGCGCCCGGAGGGCACCGCCGGCTGCGCGCGGGCGGCGGGGCAGCATGGCCTGCTCCACAACCGCCAGCAGCGGCTCTGGTACCAGGGGCCGATGTTCCGCCGCGAGCGGCCCCAGAAAGGCCGCTACCGCCAGTTCCACCAGTTCGGCGTCGAAGCCTTCGGCATGGCCGGCCCCGACATCGACGCCGAAATCATCGAGCTGTCCCAGGCGCTGTGGCGGCGGCTCGGGCTCGCCGGCGCCCTGAGGCTGGAGTTGAACAATATCGGCAGTGCCGGGGACCGCGAACGCTACAGCGCAGTGCTCGGCGAATACTTGGCGGAGCGGGCCGGCGAAATCGACCCAGCCGCCCGGGCCAGAATCCACAGCAACCCGCTGCGCGTGCTCGACAGCAAACACCCCGGCACCCGGGAGGTGGCCCGGGAAGCCCCCACCCTCGCCGCCCATCTCAGCCCGGAAAGCATCGACCATTACCAGGCGCTGAAGGACCTGCTCAAAGCCGCCGGCATCCGCCATGTCGAAAACCCCGGGCTCGTGCGGGGCCTCGATTACTACAACTATTGCGTGTTCGAGTGGACCACCGACGCCCTCGGCGCCCAGGGCGCGGTTTGCGGCGGCGGCCGCTACGATGGCTTGGTTGCCCAGCTCGGCGGCAGGCCGAGCCCCGCCGCGGGTTTCGCCATCGGTGTCGAACGGCTCGTGCTGCTGCTTGAAACCCTCGGCAAGATTCCCGCCAAGGTGCGATACCGCGCCGACATTTGCATCGTCGCCATCGGCCGGGGCATCACCGCCGAGGCCCAGGCCCTCGCCAGGGAGCTGCGCGGGCGACACCCCGGACTGTCCGTGGTTTGCCAATGCGGCGGTGGCAAATACGCCCAGCAGGTCAAACGCGCCTTCGAGTTGAACACCCGCCTCGTCGTGGTGATGGAGCCAACCCCCGGCGGCCCACCCCGGGAAGTGCGCCTGCGCAAACTCGAAGACGGCTTCCAGCCAGTAACCGCAACGCTGGAAGACTGCCCAAACGAAATCTCCCGCCTGCTGGAAGAGAGCAGCTAATGACTCACATGCGTAGTGATGGCTGAGAGCAACACTGTTCACGCACACCACGGCAATCGAAGGCGGGCATCCCAAGTCAGCCTTAGGCCCGAGCTGCCGCCATGCGGGGTAGAGTAGAGCGGGCGTGCGAGACAGGATGTCGAGCCCGGAGCCTACAGGGAGGTATTTACGGCGTCCGCGCTACTCTACCCCGCATGGCGGCGGCGGATCGAAGCCTCTGATCAATCAATCCAAAAGCAGCTAACAAACTCGCGGAACCGCTTTATAATATGCCGCCAAGTCCAGAAATCAGGAGTCCGGCGTGGCGATCAGCGCCGCTGAAGAAGAGAATATCGAAACTCTGCGCAGGTGGTGGGGCGAGAACGGCAAGGCGATTGTGCTGGTCGTCGTCCTCGCCGCCTCGGGTTATGGCGGCTGGGTTTTCTGGCAGCAGTCGAGCGCCTCCGGCCGCGAGGCCGCCTCGGACCTGTACGAGCAAATCATCGCCGCCACCCAGCCGGAAGATCCGGCCGCGGAACCCGATTCCACCGCCATCATCGAACTCGCCGGGCAGTTGATGGCCGGGCACGGAAACTCGGCCTACGCCCGCTACGCCGCCCTGTTCAGCGCCCAGCAATCGGTTCGGCTCGGCGATCTCGCCGCCGCCGAGGAAGCCTTGCGATGGATCGTCGACAATCCCGCCAGCGGCTTGCTGCGGCCAGCCGACGAGGGTCTCGCGCTCACCGCGAACCTGCGCCTCGGCCGCGTCATTCTCGCCCGGGGCGACCCGGAGCGCGCCCTCGAACTCGTCAACAGCGTCGATCCGCGCAGTTTCGAGCCCGGCTTCCACGAGTTGCGCGGCGATACTTATCTCGCCCTCGGCCGCCCGGAAGACGCCCGCGAATCCTGGCTCGCCGCCAGGGACGCGGGGGCCTCGGCGAGCGACGCGCTGCGCCTGAAACTGGAAAATCTCGGCCCCGCCGAGCCATGAGGGCAGCGCCATGATTGCCAGGCCCGCACTGCTCGCGCTGCTGTTGCTTCCGGGTTGTTCCACGGTCAACTGGAACCCGATGACTTGGTTCGGCGACGAGGAGGTGAACCCGCCCAACGAATTGCGCGAGATCGATGCTAGAGCGTCCCTGCGCCGGGTGTGGAGCGCGGACATTGGCAATGGCCAGGGCGACGCCTATTTCGAATTGACCCCGGCCATCGACGGCGAGCGGATCTTCGCCGCCAGCGAAAACGGCAGCATCCATGGCTTTGATCTCGAAACCGGCGATTCGCTCTGGCGCGCCCGCCTCGACGACGAGGTGGTCACCGGCGGCGTTGGCGCCGGCCGCGGCCTCGTGCTCGTCGGCACCGCCAACGCCGAAGTCATCGCCTTCAACCAGTTCACCGGCGAGGAGCTGTGGCGGGGCGAGGTTACCAGCGAAGTACTCGCGCCGCCCCAGACCAATGGCGACGTGGTCGTCGCCCAGACCGTTGACGGCAAACTGATCGCGCTCGACGCCGCCGATGGTTCCCGGCGCTGGATCTATGAAACCACACTGCCGGCGCTGACCCTGCGCGGCACCAACCGCCCGGTCATCACCCCCCAAGGCTCCGTCATCGCCGGTTTCAGCAATGGCACCCTCGTTTCGGTGGCCGCCGAAGACGGCATCTGGCGCTGGGAGGAGCGCATCGCGATTCCCGAGGGCCGCTACGACATCGAGCGTGTCATCGACGCCGACGGCGACCTCCGGCTCGACGGCAACCGCGTCCTCGCCTCGAGCTACCAAGGCAACGTCATGGCCTTCGACACCGCCACCGGCCGCATTGTCTGGGGCATGGAGGCTTCGAGCTATCACGGCCTCGACCAAGGTTTCGGCAACATCTACTTCAGCTCCGACGAAAGCCACGTGGTCGCCGTGCGCGACAACAGCAACGACATCGTCTGGACCAACGACGACCTCGCCCACCGCGCCATCACCGGGCCGCGAACCATCGGCAACTACCTCGCCGTGGCCGATTTCGAGGGCTATGTGCATCTGCTTTCCCAGATCGACGGCCGCATCGTCGGCCGCGCCCGCATCGACAGCGATGGTGTTCGCGCCAATCTGCTCGCCGCCGCCGGCCGCTTGTTCGTATTCGGCAACAGCGGCACGCTGATGGCCCTCGCCATCGACTAGGGGCCTGCGCCATGGGAATTCGCGAAAGCGAAAATTCGATATCGCCGTGTCCTTGACTGATCGATCGGGGCGAATATTGGCTTATATTCAACGAAATCGATCAGTCAAGGGCGCGGATGAGAGCGGATTTGCAGCCGCGAATTCCCACGGCGCAGGCTCCTAGGGGTGTGAAACCTGTCATTGCCCTGGTTGGCCGGCCGAATGTCGGCAAGTCCACCCTGTTCAACCGGCTCACCGCGAGCCGCGACGCCCTCGTGGTCGATCTGCCCGGCCTGACCCGAGACCGGCAATACGGCACCGGCCGGCACGACGGCCGGGAGTTTTTCGTCATCGACACGGGGGGCATCCATTCGCGGCCGGAGGGTATCGACCGGGAAGTCGCCGCCCAGGCGCGGGCGGCCATCGCCGAGGCCGACTGCGTGCTCTTCCTCGTCGACGCCAAGGACGGACTGACCCCGGAAGACATCAGAATTCACCAGCAACTGCGCGAGCGGGGAGGGCGCTGCCTCGTCGCGGTCAACAAGGTTGATGGGCTCGACCCGGAGCAGGCCAGGGCGGAATTCCACTCGTTGGGCGCGAAAGCCTTATTCGCCATCGCCGCCGCCCAGGGCAGCGGCGTGCGCCGGCTCATCGGCCACGCGCTCGACCAGTCTCCGCCGCCAGCCCAAGCCGCCGCCGGCAACGAGGCGTCCACCGGCATCCGCATCACCTTCGCCGGCCGCCCCAACGTCGGCAAGTCCACCCTGGTCAACCGCCTGCTCGGCAAAGAGCGGATGCTCGTCCGCGACGAGCCCGGCACCACCCGGGACAGCATCGAGATTCCCTTCACCCGCGCCGGCCGCGATTATGTCCTGATCGACACCGCCGGCATCCGCCGCCGGGGCAAGACCCGGGATGTGGTGGAGAAGTTCTCGGTGATCCAGTCATTGCGGGCCATCGCCGAATCCGATGTGGTGGTCTTTCTCGCCGACGCCGGCGAGGGCGTTGTCGAACAGGATCTGCACCTGCTCGGCCACATCGTCGAGGCGGGCAAGTCGCTGGTGGTCGCGTTCAACAAATGCGACGGTTTGAATGCCGACCGCGGGCGGTGGCTGAACCGGGAGATCGACCGCCGCCTCGGTTTTGTCGATTTCGCCAACCGCCACTTCATCTCGGCGCTGCGCGGCAGCGGCGTCGGCGGCTTGTTCAAATCGATCCACGCCGCCTGGGAGTCCGCCCGCAAAACGCTTTCCGCCAACAGCTTGACCGGGATGCTGGAACAACTCATCGCCGAGAACCCGCCGCCACTGGTCCAGGGCCGCCGGATCAAACTCCGCTACGCCCATCCCGGCGGCCACAATCCGCCACTCGTGGTCATTCACGGCAAACAGGCCGGAAAACTGCCGGCGCACTACCGCCGCTACCTGCAAAACCGATTCCGGCAAATGCTGCAACTATCGGGAACCACGGTGCGAATCGAACTGCGCCAGGACGACAACCCCTACGCCAAAGGCGAGGAAACCCTCAACCCCAGGCAAATCGCCCGCAAACGCCGCATCCAGAAAAACCGCCAATGAATCGAAGCCGCTTATCCAGCATCCCCAGCATCCACAATCCGACAGCCGCCATGAATTCGCCCACCCAAGGCCGCGCATCCGATAGCTTGGTCACGCCGGACGACATCGCCGCCGCCGCCCGGCGCCTCCGCGGCGTCGCCGCGCGCACCCCGCTGCTGCGCAGCCCGGCGCTCGACCAGATGCTCGGCGCCACCATCCTCGTCAAGGCCGAATGCCTGCAACACATCGGCGCTTTCAAGTTCCGCGGCGCATACAATTTCCTCAGCCAACTGTCCCCCGCCCAGCGCGGGCGGGGCGTGGTCGCCTATTCCTCCGGCAATCACGCCCAAGGCGTGGCCTGCGCCGCCCATTTGCTCGGCATCGCCGCCACCATTGTCATGCCGGCCGACGCTCCCGCCGTCAAAAGCGCCGGCGCCCGGCGCTGGGGCGCGAAGATCCGCCCCTATGACCGCGCCGGCGAATCCCGGAAACAGATCGCCGAAGACATTGCCCGCGAAACCGGAGCAAGCCTCGCGCGCCCATTCGACGATCCGGCGATCATCGCCGGCCAAGGCACCACGGGGCTGGAAATCGCCGAACAACTGAAGGAGCACGGCCTGAGCGCCGACTATCTGCTCGCACCCTGCGGCGGCGGCGGCCTCCTCGCCGGCGTCGCCACCGCCATGAAAGCGCTGTGCCCGGAAACCGCGATTTACGGCGTCGAACCCGAACATTACGACGACCACCGCCGCTCATTGCGAGCCGGCCACCGCGTCCGCCTCGACAGCCCGCCGCCCACCCGCTGCGACGCCCTCGCCGCATCGACACCGGGAGAGATCACCTGGCCCATCAACCAGTCCAAGGCCGCCGGATTCCTCACCGCGGGCGAGGAAGAAACCGCCGAGGCGGTCCGCGTCGCCTTCCACAGCCTCAAACTCGTGCTCGAACCCGGCGGCGCCATCGCCCTCGCCGCGGCCCTCGGCGAAAAACTCCCAATCCGCGGCAAAACCATCGCCATCATCGCCTCCGGCGGCAATATCGACCCACAGCTTTTCACCCAATTGCTCCGAGAAACCCCGGCCTGAAGACGCCACCGCCGGCAATCGACCGGTGCCCGAGCAAAGAGATTCCGCAAAGCAGTGCCTTGAATTTCGCACTGAGGGAGCGCGGCGGTGAGCGGAAGGGGCCCGGCGTTAGCCGGGAAGGAATCCGATTACCGCCGGGAAGCGACCGGCGCCCGAACGAGCTGCCAATCCATGCGGCGCAATGCCCTTCGGTGGTTGCGCCACCCGACGGCGACGGATCGAAGCCCCATCAGGCACTAGACCGGCAGGCACAATTTATGCAAGATTAGCCGCATGACGCACTGCTGTTGCCGGATGTGGGGAGATTGGGCTTGAAGCTTCCGCTGTCGCTTGCGCCGGTGCTGTTGCTGGGCTGGGCGCCGCTCGCCGCCCAAGATATCGACATGGATTCGGCCAAAGTCGGCCGGGCGCTTAAGGAACTCGAGCGCTATCAGATCGATTTGCACCGTTTCGAGGCGGACGGCGTCTACCATGGCTCGCAGCTCGTCGAGCCATTGTCGCGAATCGCCGACCGCTACATGGATCTCAACCGCTTCGCCGAGGCCAACGCCACCCTCGACCGCGCCCAGCAGATTGTCCGCATCGAGGAAGGGCTTTACACCAAGAGCCAGCTTCCCTTCCTGCACCGCAAAATCGAAAACCACGTCAATTCCGGCAACTGGCGCGAAGCGCGCAAATTGCAGGACCACATCATCTGGTTTTACCTCAACAAGTACTCCTGGCCCGACCAGAACATGATGCGCGGCATGCTTGAGCTTTCGCAGTTGCATCTGCGCGGCATCACCGAAGACAACGAGGAAAACCGGGGCTACCACTATCTCCGCGCGGCCTACAGCAGCCGCATCGCGCTGCGCGTCGCCGACAATATCTGGCCGCGGCACGAACAGCGCAAGGCGGGGCTGATTTACGAGCAGTTGCGGATCATGTACCTCCAGGCCAGCGCCATCAACAAAGGCGGCAGCACCGGCCAGAGCCTGCGCACATCCGAGAGCCGGCCCCTGTCGGCCAATGGCTATCTGGCCGAGCGCGTGGTGCCGCCGGAAAGCGCGGTCGAACAGTTGCGGATTGGCGGTCAGCGCTATCTCAAGCGGATTGAGCGGATTTACGCCGGCGAAGACGAGGCGGAAAGCGCCGAAGCCCTGGCCATGGTCCGCTTGCACGACGCCGATTGGCGGCTGCTTTTCGACCAGAAGCGGGAGGCGCTCGAAGCCTATCGCGAAGCCCATGAAATGCTGCTTGGGGCTGGTGTGCCCCGGGAGCGGGTCGATGAACTTTTCGCCACCCCGGTGCTGATCCCGGTTCCGCAATTCCACGACAGCGTCGAAAAGGCGCTCGCCGCCCGGAAACACGAGCCGGTTGATGCGCCCGCCGCCTTCGGGGAGGGGATTCCAGTCAAGGTTTTCTTCAACCGGGAACAGTCCGGGCCAAAGCCGCCCGTGCCGCCGCCGCCAAGCCTCGGCCTGCCGGCGGAAACATTGGGCCTGCGCGAAGGCGGGGACTGGCGGGTGGTCGCGCTGTTCGCCTTCCACCTGCCCGCGGCGGAGGACATCGAAACCCGCACTGGCTGGCGGCGCAGGAACGCGCTTGGCGTGGCCCAGGACCTGCGATTGATCGACCTTGAGGATTATCCGGTTTACCGGGAAGCCGAGCCGCTGATCCGCAATCTGAGCCGCCTGCGCTTCCGCCCCGGGCTGACCGATGGCGAACCACACGCCGCCACCGGCGTGATCAGTTATCTGGCGGCCGCCGAGCCTTCCCGCTAGGAGACCGCGCCGATTCAGGATTCAGTCGGCGCCCGCTTGGTTGGCGCCAGCGGTGGCCCGCTGGTAATGCTCGGCGACGCGGTCGAGGATTCTGCCGCCGGTCAGTTGCGCCACGCGCTCGCCGTTGATGAACATCGCCGGGGTTGAGCGCACGCCGGCTGAGTTGCCGCCGCGCTGGTCGTCGCGGACCTTGGCGATGACCGCCTCGCTTTCCACATCGGCGCGCAGTTGCTCGATATCGATATCGAGATTTTCCGCGTAGGATTCAAACTCGGTTTCCACATCGGGCAGGAACGACCACACCGTCTGGTTCGCGAACAGCAAGTCGTGCATTTCCCAGTACCGGCCCTGGCGCCCCGCGGCTTCGGCGTAAAGCGCCGCGGTCCAGGCGTGGGGGTTGCTGGCGGTGAGCGGGTAATGGCGGGAGATCAAATGCGCCCGGTCTTCGAGGCGCGACCAGATCCGCGCCATGAGCTGGTTCTCGGTGGCGCAGGCGGGGCACTGGAAATCGGTGTAGACGACGATGCTGACCGGGGTTTCCGGGTTGCCGCGGATATGGTCGTTCGGCGCGACTTCCACCGGGGAATACGTTGGCCCCTGGGTCGCGAGCACCCAGACCACGAGCAGGGCGAGCGCCGGCAGCGCGACGAAGAGGCCGAGCCGGCCGAGTATCCGCCGCCGCCGCCGCCGTTGCCGCTCCGCCTGCTGCTTGGCCTCCCTGACCTGCCGTTGTTTCTCGCGCCGGTTCATGGGGCGGGATTTTCCCCCAGGAAGGATTCCGGGTCTAGCTTTTTATGGGCGACGACTCACGCGGTGCGCTTCCGACCGATTGTCTTCGAATGGAGTTCTCCATTGGGCAGGCGCGTGATGATCCTGGCACCCTCCACAACATCGTCCACGCTGCGGATAATTTGGGCGGACTCGTCGAGGGTGATGCTGTAGCCCCGGGCGAGGGTGTTCAGCGGGCTGGTGGAATGCAGGGCGCGGCGCAGTCCGCCGAGCCGGGCGGCATTCCGTTCAAGCCGCCCGCGCATCGCCCGGCGCAGGCGGCGGGGCGCGTCAATCAGCGCCCCGCGGATGGACTGCATCCGCGGCGCCGGAGAGCGGTGCCCGAGCCTTTGCCGCAGCAATTCGAGCTGCTGCCTTTTGCGGCCATGCAGATTGGCGCCGGCGCGGATCATCCGCTGCCCGAGTTCATCGAGATTCTGCGCGTGGTCTTCGAGCCGCCGGGCCGGGCTGCGCAGCCGCATGGCGGTCAGGCGCAATCGCTCGCGGTGGCCGGTCAGAAGCTGTTCCATGCGGCTTTGCAGTTTGCCGAGGTCCGAGCGCAGGCGGGCGGAGTATTCCTCCCGCGAGGGGCTGAGCAGCTCGGCGGCGGCCGAAGGCGTCGGCGCGCGCAGGTCGGCGGTGAAATCGGCGATGCTGAAATCGGTTTCGTGGCCGACTGCGCTGACCACCGGCAGTTCGCTGGCGAAAATGGCCCGGGCGACGCTTTCCTCGTTGAAGGCTTGCAGGTCCTCCGGGGCGCCGCCGCCGCGGCCGACGATGAGCGCCCCGAGGCCGAGTTTGCCGCGCAGCCGGTTGGCGGTTTCAATCGCGCCGCAAAGCTCCGCCGGCGCCGCCCCGCCCTGCACCGCCACCGGAAACAGGGTGACGCGAATCGCCGGAAAGCGGCGGTTGAGAACGCTGAGAATATCGCCCAATACCGCCCCGGAGCGGGAGGTGACAACACCGATGTGGCGGTGGTGGTTGCCGGGGGGTTTTTTCGCCGCCTGATCGAACAGGCCCTCGGCTTGCAGCCGCGCTTTCAACTCTTCAAACGCCCGCCGCAATTCGCCGGCGCCGGACTTTTCCAGCGCCGCGACGCGCAACTGGAAGCTGCCCTGTTTTTCGTAAATCGTCAGGTCTCCCCGGGCGGTGACCTGGTCGCCGTCTTGCGGCGAAAAGCGCAGCAAACGGTTGCTGCCGCGGAACATGACGCAGCGCAACTGGGCGTCGCGGTCCTTGAGGCTGAAATACCAATGCCCGGATGAATACTTCTTGAGATTGCCAATCTCGCCTTCCACGGCGATCGCCGAGAACTCACCCTCGATCCACTCCCGGGCCAGCCGGTTCAACTCTGAAATCGAATACACGCTCATTGCTGCCTTCGTCCGCAAACTAGCCCATTCAACCGCCATTCCGCGCGCAGCGAACTCGTGGCCTCGATCCGTCATTAAAATTAGTCATTTAAAGCGAAAACATACAGTGCGTTGTGACCATCCGGGCTGCGCAACTCCGGGGCGAGGAAACTGCCGATGCGCCAAGGGCTGCCGCCTTCGCGGCCCGCGGGAATCGCCACGTATTGTTTGCCGCCGACGGCGTAGGTGATCGGGAATCCCTGGGCCGAAGTCGCCAGTCGGCTGCGCCAGAGTGTCTCGCCGGTGGCCACATCGATGGCGTGGACATGGCGGTCGAAATCGCCGATGAAGAGCAGGCCGCCGGCGGTGGCGAGCGCCGCGGTCAGAAAAGGCGCGCGCTGTTCGATGCTCCACCGCTCGCGCATCGTTTCGACGTCATAGGCGGCGAGTTTGCCGAATTGCCCATCGGTGCCGGGCATTTCCATCCATCTGCGCTCGGCCGCGGTGCCGCCGCCGCCGATCTCGAAAGCGGTTTCCCTGGGCGACATTTCCATGCACGACTGGCTCAATGGAATCACCAATTGCCGCGTCGGTGGATGATAGGCGCTCGCCTGCCAGTTGTGGCCGCCGGCGGTGGAGGGGCAGACCGAAAGCCACTCGCCGACCCGCATGTCGCGGATGTCGTCGCGGTAGCGCACAGTGCCGGTTTCGCGGTTGATCTCGGAAAAAATATTCTGGAAAACCGTCTGCCGCAGGCCGAGGAATTCCCCGCCGCGGCGGTCGAGTTTCCACAGGATGCCGCTTTTGCCGATGGTGAGCAGGTAGGGCTTGTCGAACAGGTCCACGAGCACCTGCTCGAAGGGTTCGTCCATGTCGAGCGATTCGCCGGGCACATATTGGCGGTGCCAGACGATGCCGCCGTCCGTTGGATTGATCGCCAGGGTCGAATTGGTGTAAAGCGCGGCGTCTTCGGTGGTCAGGCCCCGGCTCGCGGCCATCCAGGGTTTGGCCTGGGCGGTGCCGAAAAAGACCAGGCCGAGTTCCGGGTCCCAGCTTCCGGTCAGCCACACATCGCCACCGCCGCGGAATGCCAGCGGCAATCCGCCCCAGGTGTCGCCGCCGGGTTCTCCGGGCCTGGCGACTGTATAGGTGCGCCAGATCTCGGCGCCGGTTTCGCCGTCGTGGCCGGTGATGAAACAGCTATCCTCGAAGAAGCGGCCGCAGCCACTGATGCCGTTGACGACGACGCCGCCTGCAACGCCGCCCGCAACAATAGGGCCGCTGGTGTTGGAATAGCCGAGGCTGGCATCGGCGATTCGCACTTGCCAGCGTTCGGCGCCGCTGCGGGCGTCGATGGCGACGAGATGGGCGTCGGTGGTGGCGACATAAATCAGGTCCCGCCACATCGCCAGTGTGCGCAGCAAACCGCCTTGGCGGCCGCCTTCGGGAAACTGGCGGCGGTATTCCCAGAGCAGGTCGCCGTTGCGGCCATCGAGCGCCTGCACCACATTGCCGAAATTGGGCAGATAGACGATGCCATCGCGAACCAGCGGGGCGGGCTGGCTGCGGCCGGGCTCCATGCCCCAGACCCAGGCGAGGCTGAGCCCGCCGACATTTCCGGTGTTGATCTGATCGAGCGGTGAAAAGCCCTGGCTTTGCGGTGTGCGCCGCCACCAGAGCCAGTCTTCCGCCGGCGGGTCGGCGATTTCCGCGGCGCCGATGTCGCGGTAGCTTGCGGCTTCGGTCCAGGTGCGGGTCAGGGCGGTTTCGCTGCGGTGGATCGTGGCGATTTCGGGGATGGCGTTGCGGGAATGCGGCGAGGGCACGGTGCCGGCGCGACCGGGAACCGGCGTGCGGGCGGGGACGGCGGCCAGGTCGCCAATCTCGCCAGCCTCGCCAACGAAGAGCACGGTGCTGGAATCCACTGTTAGCGCCACGGCGCTGGCGGCGATCCCGTTCTCGCGCAGGATGAAGGCGATGAGATCGAGGTATTCGCCTTCCGCGAGCGAACCCGGCGCCTGGGTTGGCATGGTTCGCTTGAGCGTGTCGAGCAATTGCGCCGGTGTGCGGTTGCGCCAGTTGCCGGCGAAGGCGCCGCCGCGCAGGGCGACGGCTTCAAAATTGCCTTGCAGGTCGGGAAGATGGCAGGCTGCGCAGTGTTGTTGGTACAGCGCCGCGCCGCGTTCGGCTTGGTCGGGATGATAAGCCGCCTGGCTGAGCTCCTGGGCGAAGCCGGATGCGGCCGCGAGCGGCAAAATCGCCGCGGCGGCGAAGCCAATCCGTTGGCGCAAGCTCGAATTGCCGCGCGCCGCGGAATCGCGGAATCTCATCGGAAATTCCGCTGCTTGGAACTCACTCCCGCAGATCCAGTGTCTCCCGCTGGGCCCGCCTTTCGGCCACCGCGCTGGCGAACTGCTCCTCGTTCACATAGGTGATGCCCACCCAGGCGTGGCTCATTTCATCGACGCCGCGGCGTCCGAACACGACCCACTGCTCCGGGTCCGGGTTGATCGGATTGTTGGCGGTGTTGTCGAACACCGAAGTGAACTGCAAAACGGTTCCCGTGGGCAGCAAGGGTTTGGCGTGATCCGCGTAGAGGTAGGCGATCTGCCAGTTGTGGTCGTAGTTGTTGACTTGGCTCAACACCTCGCGGTTGCCGTCGGGATAAATCGCCTCCATCGTCATCACCTTGCCGCGCATGTGCAAATGGGGGCGGTAGCTGTGGATGATCGCCGGCTGATCGAGCACATGGGTGCCTTGCAGCACTTGTTGGCCATGCGGCGGGATGACGATGTCCTGGCCCCGGGCCATGCCGTTGCGGCCATCGACCCGGAACAGCATCTCGCCGATGGTTTCCAATTCCGGCGTCACGCCATCGGGATAAAACCACAGGCCCACTTCGACCACATCCCGCGGCGCTTCAACGCCGATCGGGAAATAGTGCAGGTTCCAGGCGACCGTGCCATTGGGCGGCACCCGCATGCCCGTGCCCTCGGGATAAACCTCCCAAGACTTGCCGACGCCATAGCGCGCCAGCCCCACCTGGCGTCGCTCGCCTTCGGGAATCAGCACCGCGTGGCCGTGGTGGACGACCTTCTTGCCCAAGGGATACGAAGGCTTGAACTCCGCGGCCCGCAACCAGCGCTCCTTGTCGAGTCCGGTGAATTCGATCCGGGGCTCCCACCATTGGTCCTGGCCATTGGCGATGACATCATAGGGGGTTGAGCGCACGACCACATCGGGTGGGCCGAGTTGCTCGGCAAGCTGCCAAGCATCGCCGGGGGGCAATTCCAGCGGCGGCGGCAGGTCGGCCGGGTCGCCTTCTGGCGCGCCGGCATCGACCCAGGCCGCAATCATCGCGATCTGCCCGTCGCTCAGCGAGGCGTCGTTCTTGAATTGCTGGATGCCGACATCGGGGTCCACATGCCAAGGCGGCATGATGCGTTTGCCAGTGCGGTCCTTGATCAAATAGGCGAAGGGCTGGACCTGCCGATAATCCATCAGCGGCATCGGCCCGATGCCTTCGGGGTTGTGGCAGCCCGCGCACTTCTCTTGGAGGATTGGCGCGATGTCGCGGGAGTAGGTCGGACCTTCACCCTGGGCGATCGCGCCGCCGCTGGCGCAAATTCCCGCGGCGGCGAGCAATCCGAGGCGGAAGCTGGAAATCGTGGTTCTGTTCATGCTCTGGCCCTGCTAATTTGTTGATGGGGCGGGGCGGTCGGGAAAGCCCCGGTTCAATCGGAACTGCCCCGGTCGCTGACCGAGACGTGAAACCAAGCATTGGTATGGCAGCAATAGAACTCGAAGGCGGCAATGCTGTCAATCGTTTGCATCCGAATCACATACTCTCCGGGCGCGCTGAAAGTGGCTTGAACCGAAGCTGGCCCCGAGGCCGGGGCGAATTCGTATTCCCGCCGGTCGAATTCGACGCTTCCCGCGCCGCTGTGATGGGCCCAGCCCACCCAGATTTCGGGTTCTTCATGTTCAATCCAGGCGCGCAGGGTGAATGGTTCGCCGACCTCGGCCGCAAGGTCGCGAAGTTCGATGCCGCGGCGGCCGCGAACCGCCTCGCCGCCTTCCTCAAGCGCCACCAGCGGGGCGATGTCGCCGCGGCCGCCGGAAGCCGGTTCGTCCATGATATAGGGCGGAATGATCTTGCCGGGAACCTCCAGCGTCTGGCCGTTGCTCGTCAGCCGCCAGACGATGCGGTCGTCGGCGCTGAAATCCGCCGGCACATCGACGGTGAAGGCGCAAAAGACATGGCGGTAGGCCGGCGGCAGCGGATCGAAATGTGTTGGCACCAAGGCCTCGGGGAAGCGCGGGTCGAAGTCGTTCAACTCTCCGCGGGGGATATCGAAAGATTGTTCGGTGTTCAGCGTGAAATAGCTGAAACACAGCGAGTGGGTACCGTCGGGATTGGTGAACCAGCCGTCGAACAGCGGAATCAGCGGCTGGCCCGAAGGCCGCACCAGGTCGGCGGACCAGACCTGCTCCACCAGCGGAATCTGCTGCGCCGCGGCGGGAAGGGCGAGCGCGCAAAAGCCGATGCCCAAGGTGGAAAGCAGTTTGCGCATTTGTTCTCCCCTTGACCAAATTGGCGCGCTTCCGCGCCCGGTCAGAACTTGCGAATCAAGAAAGATTACCCGACCCAATGGCCCCCGCGCAAGCGGCTGGGGCGGCTAGGGCGACACCTCGAAACATAATGGCCACATGGGCCTTCATCCCCTGACAAAGATTCGAGAGAGAAGTCTGCCCAGGCGGGCGGCGGGCCGCTCTACCGCGCCGCCCGCCCTTCAAGACCGCGCCTCGAGACATTGGAGCGCCGCGACAACCGGATCCCAGCGCTTTGCCCAGTAGGTGGCGGCCATTCGCTGCGCCTCGGCACTCGACATTTTGGAACCTTCGCTGGCGGTGCCGGAAAAGGTTTGCAGCACCCGCAGCCAGCGTTCGACATGGGCGCTCCCTTCCCAGGTTTCCTTGCTGTAGCCCTCGACGTCGGAGCGCAGTTCCGGCGCAACGCAGGCCACCGGTTCGGGTTCGGGTTCGGGGGCCGGCTGGGTTTCCGGTGCCGGCTCGGATGCTTGCGCGGATGCTTGCGCGGACTCGAGGGCGGCCAGCGCCTCGACCACCGGGTCCCAGCGCGCCGACCAGAACTCGGCGGCGTGGCCCCGAGCCTCGGCGGCGGTCATCGGCGCGTGGCCGTTGTCGTCGCCGAAAGCCGCGAGCACCCGCAGCCAGCGGTCCACATGGGCCTGGCCATTGTCCGTCTCTTGCGCGTAGCCCCGCACATTCGCCACCAATTGGGCGCTTGGCGCATAGGTGGACATCTGCCGCTCGACCGGATCGTCGTCGTCGAGGATGTCCGCCGCGAGCGAGGACAGCGCGCCCACCGCGTAGCCGTCCCCCGCGTTCAGCGTCAAAGTCACCGAGCCGTTCGGCTCGTCCGCGCTGTCGTCCACAGTCGCCACCGCCAGCGTCGCGCTGCCTGTGGTGGGAATCGTCACCGTGCGGTCGCCGGTCGCCACGCCGTAGTCGCCCGTCGCCGTCACCGTCACGCTCACCGCAAGGCTCGATGCAGGGGCTGGCGTCGCCGTCAGCGTGAAGGTGGCATCCCCGCCTTCGGTGCCCCCGGAGACCGCCGTGATGTTCACCTCCGGCGTTTGCGGCACAGGTTCTTCGGCCTGCTGCCCGGCGGGGACGCCGCTGCACTGAGAGGTGTCGCCAGCGTCGCACGCCGCCTTGCGATTGAGCTCCGCCACCACTGCAACCCACCGCTGCCAGCCCTTATCGACATAGCTCTGGGCCTCGGTTACCGTCATCGGCTCGTCGTCGCCCTTCTCCTCCCCGAGCGCGATCAGCACCCGCACCCAGCGGTACGAATGCAACTGGCCGTGTTGCGTTTCATTAAGCCACTGCCGGATATTCGCCACGAGCTCCGCGTTCGGGACGAAGGCGGATGTTGGCGCCAGCGCCTCCCGCTTCTTCAGCGCGGCAATCACTTCTGTCCAGCGGCTGCTCTGCGCGGTGTCCTGTCTGGCGATCTCCTCCGCCTCGCTGGAGGTCATCGGCGTCAGGTTAATAAGGTCCACTTTAACCGGGCCCAATGCCTTCAGCACCCGCTTCCAGCGGGTTGCGCACTCCGAATTGCACGAGGTCTCGCGCGTCCAGCCGCGGATCCGCGTCACCCGATCCACCTCGTCGTCGTCAATAAACAGCGTGAACCACGACACAAGGTCGAGGTCATAGTGATCGGTATCCGTCAGGATCAGCTTTACCGTCTCCAAGGGCTCATACTGGTCATCGTCAATCATGGTCACCGGAATGTCCACATAGGTCGCATCCTTGGCCACTGCGACCGTGTCCGCCACCGTGAAGTCCACATTCCTTGTCGCCGCCCACTTGGTGTCGCCCAACGTGTATTCGAGCGTCAGCGCCGCGGCCGGGGCCGGGCTGAAGTTGACCCGCACATTGTGCACACCGCCGTCCTCGGCCGCGCCCGACGAGGTCGATTCGAAGCTCGCCACCGGTTGTGTTGTGCCTTGCGCCGCAGTCCCGCTTGCGAGGCCACCCAACAGCGGCAGGGCCAGCAGCGCGGCGACACCGGCATGGCGCATGGCCGAAGCCGCGCGGGTGGCGAAAAATGTGAAGCTGTTGGCGGAGGGGGGCGGGTCCCCGGCTCGCGGGCCGGGACGGGCGGAAAAGGAAGGATCGGGCGGTCGCGGCGCGTTTCTATTTGTTGGGTTTGTTGTTGGGTTTGTTGTCAAGTTTGCTGTCGGGTTGGTTGTCTGGTTTGTCATCATTTCCCTCCTAATCTGCTGGTTGGCAGCGCTGATAACCCCGCCACTCTAACACCGGAGCGGTGGAAACACAAAACTTGCGGTGGTCTCCCGCGCGGCGGACTGCTAGACTGATTCGACCGGACAGCGCCATTTCGGGACGCGCCATGACTGTAATGCCAAGAATTCCGCTTTTCCTGTTTTTGTCGGCAATCGCTCCGTTTGCCGGCATCGCCCATGCCCAGCAAGGCGCCCCCGGTGGCGAATGGCCGACCTACGGCGGCGACCTCGGCCATACGCGCTATGCCGGGCTCGCCGGCATCGACGCCGGCAATTTCGCCGAACTCGAAGTCGCCTGGCGGTTCAAGACCGACAATCTCGGCCCAAGCCCCGAATACCGCCTGCAATCGACACCGCTGATGGTCGATGGCGTGCTCTATTCCACCGGCGGCACCCGGCGGGCGGTGGTCGCCCTCGACGCGCGCACCGGCGAACTGCTGTGGAAGTTCGCCCTCAACGAAGGCGAGCGCGGCGAAACCGCGCCGCGGCAGTTGTCGGGCCGCGGGCTCGCCTTCTGGCGGGAAGGCGGCGAGGCGAGGGTGGTCTATGTCACCCCCGGCTATCAGATGGTCGCGCTCAACGCCGAAACCGGCCGGCCCGTTGCCGAATTCGGCGACAACGGCGTGGTCGATCTGATGCGCCAACTCGACCAGCCCTTCGATCTCGCCATGGGGCGGATCGGCCTGCACGCCACGCCCACCATCGCCAACGGCGTCATCATCGTCGGCGCCGCCCACCATACCGGCGGCAATCCGCCGAGCCGGGAAAACATCAAGGGCTTTGTGCGCGGCTACGATGTCCGCAGCGGCGAACGGCTGTGGATCTTCCACACCGTCCCACTGCCCGGGCAGTACGGCTACGAAACCTGGGAAGGCGACTCGGCCTCCTACACCGGCAACACCGGCGTGTGGGCGCAGATCTCGGTCGATCCCGAACTCAACATGGCCTACCTGCCGGTGGAAGCCGCCACTGGCGACTACTACGGCGCCAACCGCCCCGGCGACAATCTCTTCGCCGACACCCTGCTCGCGGTGGACTTGCGCACCGGCGAGCGGCGCTGGCATTACCAGCTCATCCACCACGGCATCTGGGACCACGACATCCCCTGCGCGCCGATTCTCATCGACATCAATGTGGACGGCCGCCCGATCAAGGCCGTGGCCCAGCCCACCAAGCAGGCCTTCCTCTTCGTGTTCGACCGGGAAACCGGCGAGCCGGTTTGGCCCATCGTCGAACAGCCCGTTCCCATCGGCGACGTGCCCGGCGAGTGGTACTCGCCAACCCAGCCCTTTCCCACCAAGCCACCCGCCTACGACCGCCAGGGCATCACCGGGGACGACCTCATCGACTTCACCCCGGAACTGCGCGCCAAGGCGCTGGAAATCGCCTCCTGGTACCAGATGGGGCCCTTGTACACGCCGGCGGTGGTGAGCCATATCGACGGCCCCCTCGGCACGCTGATGGTGCCGTCGATCGCCGGCGGCACCAACTGGCCCGGCGGCTCCTTCGACCCGGAAACCAACATGCTGTACGTGTTTTCGAACAGCGGAGTCAGCGCTCTTGGGGTGGTGCCGCCGTATCCCGGCCAGTCGGACATGGCCTACATCCAGGGCAACGCCGCCACCGGCCCGCGCACATCCGGCGGCGCCGGCTCCGCGGCCGGCGGCGGCCGCACCGAGTTCACCGCCGCCCAGCGCGAGCGCCCGACCTCAAGCCGGGGCCGCCCGCCAATCGGCCTGCGCGTCGACGGCCTGCCGCTGCTCAAGCCGCCCTATGGCGTCATCGCCGCCATCGACATGAACCGCGGCGAAATCGCCTGGCGCATCCCCCACGGCCAGACCCCGGACCGCGTCCGCAACCATCCGGCCCTCGCCGGCATCGAGCTGCCGCGCACCGGCCAGAACGGTTTGATCGGCACCCTCGTCACCAAGACGCTGCTGATCGCCGGCGACGCGCAAATGACCACCGGCGAAGACGGCGCCTCCCGCGCCATGCTCCGCGCCTACGACAAGGCCAGCGGCGAAGAACTCGCCACCCTGCCGCTCCCCGCCCCCCAGACCGGCTCCCCCATGACCTACGAACTCGACGGCGAACAGTACCTGGTCATCGCGGTAAGCGGCCGCCACCACTCCGGCGAACTCATCGCCTTCCGGCAGCCTTGACAGATTTGAAACCCACACAGGAAAATGGCGGCAAACACTCGAACCGCGGAGAATCAAGTGGCCCGGGAAACTGAATTGCTCGACCGCATCACGGTTAATGCCGAAATCTTTGGCGGCAAGCCGATCATTCGCGGCATGCGGTTCGCGGTCGAACACGTCTTGGCGAAACTCGCGGCGGGGGATACGGCGCAGACCATTTTGCACGAATACCCCCTGCTGGAACCGGAAGATATCCAAGCCTGCATCCTCAGCGCAAAATAGGCCTTTCCGTGTCTTGCAGCCTTCAAGCCCAAAATGGATTGTTAACAAGCTGCAAGCAAGTTGCTTCTCCAAACCGCAGCGCCAGGCCGGGGGGCGGGATTGATCTGCTTGTCATCCACAACATCAGCCTGCCGGCGGGGGAGTTTGGGACGGGGTGCGTCGAGCGCTTGTTCACCAATTGCCTGCCGGCGGATGGGCATCCTTCGTTTGCCGAGATCGCGAAGCTGCGGGTTTCGAGCCATTTGCTGATTGACCGGGCCGGCGCGGCGACCCAGTTCGTGCCTTTCACCATGCAAGCCTGGCATGCCGGGGAGTCGAGCTTCCGCGGAAGGGAGCGCTGCAACGAATTTTCCATCGGCATCGAACTCGAGGGCACCGACTCCACACCCTTCGCCGATGCCCAGTACGATACCCTGATCGAAGTCACCAGGGCTCTGTTCCGGGCCTATCCGGGCTTGAATGCGGAGCGGATTGCGGGGCATAGTGATATCGCCCCGGGACGCAAGACCGACCCCGGCCCGCACTTCGATTGGGCGCGCTACCGCGCGGCCCTGGCAAGCGCTGATTAAATCAGGGCATATTTGAACAACACAGGCGCGGCGAAAGCATGAAATTTCTCGTCATCCTGATCTGCCTGGCGCTGAACCATTTCTGGCTCAGGGATTACGACCGCTTCGACGACCGCTGGTTCTTCCGCTTGCGCGGGAGCGTCGAATCCACCTCCGGGCGCGTGTTCGGCAATGCCGCCGCCTGGCAGCCGGCGCTGGCGCTGGTCTACGCTTTGCCGCTGATCGCGCTTTGGCTGGTGCTCGGCCTGGTCGGGGACAGCCTGTTCGGCCTGCCCGCCATGCTGGTGCACATTCTCGTCGTGCTCGTCGCTTTCGACCGCGTCCAGCCGGGCAAGCTCGCCGGGGACTTCATCGCGCTCTGGAACCAAGGCGACCGCGAGGCGCTGGCCGAATTCCTGCGGCGGAGCTTTCCTTCCGCCCCCGCCGCAGTCGAACAACAGCGGGAATTCGCCGATGACGGCGAGGCCGCCCACTTCTTCCGCAAGCACCTCGTCCACCGCTGCTTCGAGCGGATGTTCGCGCTGTTCTTCTGGTACATCGCCGCCGGCCCCGCGGGCGTGCTGGTGAGCTATGTCAGCTACCAGTTGCGCGACAGCCACGACCAAAAAACCCATCCCCGGATGGTCGAAACCGTCGAGATGATCGTGCAACTGCTCGAATGGATCCCCCTGCGGCTGCTGGCGCTGACATTTTCCCTGGCGGGCAACTTCACCCAGTGTTTCGCCCAGCTCAGAAAGTCGTTCTGGGAGTTCGGCCGCGAAGTCGACAACGCCAGCCTGCTCTACGGCTTCGCCGGCTTCGCCCTCTTCGGCGGCATCCCCCGGCAAGAAGAGGGCGAAACCACCGACAGCAGCCGCCAAGTCCACGAAATCGAATCCCTGCAAGCCCTGCTGACCCGCTGCCAACTGCTCTGGCTCGGCCTGCTGGCCGTGGCCACAATCTTCAGCCCCGCGATCTGAGATTCCGCTCGGCTCAACCGAAGCGCCGAGGAGATTCTGCGACTGCGCTTCGCTCCGCGCGGAATGACAGAGGAGTGGCGGCGCTGTTTTTTCCCGTCATTCTGCGCGAAGTCGCAGAATCCCGGCGGCGAAGGTGCAATGTTTGGGAGATTCTGCGACTGCGCTTCGCTCCGCGCAGAATGACAGATGGGGGCGCTTCGCTCCGCGCAGAATGACGGATGTATTCACAGCGTCCGCCAAACACATCCCCTGCCCGCCAGCGACGGATGGAAGCCCCATACCCAGGTGCCTCGCCGGCCGCAGATGCAAAACCCGGCCCCAATGCGGTATAGTTCGCGCCTGCCAAAATCCCCCACACACACAACAACAGCGGGTGGCGTGCAACGGGAAAACTTGATGATTGACGGGCAAGACGCGAATCCGCAAGAAACGCGGGAATGGCTTGAAGCCCTGCGGGCCGTCGCCGACGAATGGGGAACCGGGCGGGCGGACTACCTGATCCAGCGGCTGTCCGACTGGCTTTCCGTCCACGACGGCAACGGCAACGGCGCCAGCCTCACCACCCCCTACCGCAACACCATCCCCCCCCACGAGGAAGACCGCCTCCCCGGCGACCTGTTCATGGAGCGCCGCATCCGCGGCATCGTGCGCTGGAACGCGCTGGCCATGGTCCAGCGCGCCAACACCCGGGACGGCAGCATCGGTGGCCACATCTCCACCTTCGCCAGTTCGGCGACGCTGTACGAGATCGGCTTCCACTATTTCTTCCGCGGCCCCACCGACGACCATCCCGGCGACCTGATCTATTTCCAAGGCCATTCGGCGCCGGGAATCTACGCCCGCTCCTTCCTCGAAGGCCGCCTCGACGAAGAGCAGCTCGACAACTTCCGCCGCGAAGTCGATGGCAAGGGCCTGCCCTCCTACCCCCACCCCTGGCTGATGCCCGATTATTGGCAATTCCCCACGGTTTCCATGGGGCTGGGCCCGATCCAGGCGATCTACCAGGCCCACATCATGAAGTATCTCGACAGCCGCGGCCTGCTGCCCGCCGGCGACCGCAAGATCTGGGCCTTTCTCGGCGACGGCGAGATGGACGAGCCGGAATCCCTCGGCGCCATCAGCAAGGCGGGGCGGGAAGAGCTCGACAATCTGATCTTCGTCATCAACTGCAATCTGCAGCGGCTCGACGGCCCGGTGCGCGGCAACGGCAAGATCATCCAGGAACTCGAATCGGTGTTCCGCGGCGCCGGCTGGCAGGTCATCAAGGTGATCTGGGGCCGCCACTGGGATTCGCTGCTGCAAGCCGACCACGACGGCATCCTCCAGCAGCGCATGAACGAAGTCGTCGACGGCGAATACCAGAACTACGCCAGCCGCGGCGGGGAATACACCCGCAAGCATTTCTTCGGCAAGGACCCGCGCCTGCTCGACATGGTGAAGCACCTCTCCGACGAGGACATCATGGGCCTCAACCGCGGCGGGCACGACCCTTTCAAGGTCTACGCCGCCTATGCCAAAGCCGCGCGCGCCCAGGGCAAACCCACGGTAATTCTGGCCAAGACCGTCAAAGGCTACGCCTTCGGCGCCGCCGCCGAAGCCCAAAACGCCACCCACTCGGTGAAGAAGCTCGATCTCGACTCGCTGCGCAAATTCCGCGACCGCTTCGGCATTCCCATCGGCGACGAAGCGCTCAAGGACATGCCCTACTACCGCCCCGAGGAAGACAGCCCGGAACTCGCCTACACCCGCAGGATGCGGAAAAACCTCGGCGGCCCGGTCCCCCGGCGCCGGACCGAAGCCCGGCCGCTCGATGTTCCCGGCCCGGAAATATTCGAAAACCAGTTGCGGGGCGGCGGCAAGCGCGAGTTTTCCACCACCATGGCCTTCGTGCGCATGTTGAGCAGCCTGTGCAAGGACAAGACCATCGGCGGCCGCGTGGTGCCGATCATTCCCGACGAGGCGCGCACCTTCGGCATGGAAGGCATGTTCAGCCAGTTGGGTATCTACTCCTCGGCGGGCCAAGTCTACGACCCCGCCGATTCCAAACAAATCATGTATTACCGCGAGGACAAGAAGGGCCAGATGCTTGAGGAGGGCATCACCGAAGCCGGCTCGTTCTCGGCCTGGCTCGCCGCCGGAACTTCCTACAGCACCAACGATTTTCCGCTGATCCCGTTCTATATCTTCTATTCGATGTTCGGCTTCCAGCGCGTCGGCGACCTGTGCTGGGCCGCCGGCGACAGCCAGGCCCGGGGCTTCCTCATCGGCGCCACCGCGGGCCGCACCACGCTCAACGGCGAGGGCCTCCAGCACCAGGACGGCCACAGCCACCTGCTCGCCGGCACCATTCCCAACTGCGTCAGCTACGACCCGGCCTACGCCTGCGAGCTCGCGGTCATCATCCAGGACGGCCTGCGCCGGATGTATCGGGAGCGGGAATCGGTGTTCTACTACATCACCGCGATGAACGAGAACTACCACCATCCCGAACTGATCCCCGGCAGCGAGGAGGGCATCATCCGCGGCATGTATCTGCTCGAGGATGGCGCGGCGGCGGATTACCGGGTCTCTGGCAAGGCCGCGGCCGATTTCCATCTGCGCCTGCTCGGCAGCGGGGCGATTCTCGGGGAAGTGCGCAAGGCCTCGGCAATCCTGCGCAAGGACTACCGCGTTCCGGTGGATGTGTGGAGCGTGACCAGTTTCAACGAGCTGCGCCGGGACGCCCTCGCCGCCGCCCGCCGCAAGCTGCTTGCCGCTGCCGCCGACAACAACAAGTCCGACCCGCCCTGGGTGGCCGCGCAACTCGCCGGGCGCGAAGGCCCGGTGATCGCCGCCACCGACTACATGAAACTGCATGCGGACCAGATCCGGCAATTCGTGCCGGACAGCTACCGGGTGCTCGGCACCGACGGCTTCGGCCGCAGCGACAGCCGCGAGAAACTGCGGGGGCACTTCGAGGTCGATCACAACTTCATCGTGCTCGCGGCGCTGACCGAACTGCGCGGCAAGGGCGTGGTGGGCCAGGCCGCGGTCGGCAAATGGATGAAAAGCGCCGGCATCGACCCGAACAAAACCAACCCACTCGATCAATGAGGGCAAGCCGAATTGTCAACTGAAATCATCAAGGTGCCCGATCTCGGCGACGCGGGCGATGTGGAAGTGATCGAGATTCCCGTGGCGGTGGGGCAGGCCGTGGCGGAGAATGACTCCCTAGTCGTGCTCGAAAGCGACAAGGCGGCGATGGAGATTCCCGCGCCCATGGCCGGCGTGGTGAAGGCGATCGCCGTCAACCTTGGCGACCCGGTCGCCACCGGCGCCGCGATTCTGACCCTCGAAACCGCCGCCGGTGGCGCGGCCGCCACAACGGATGGCGGCGATGCCGCGGCATCCGGCGAATCCGCTCCCGCGGAATCGGCCGCGGCCGCTGAGCCGGCGGCGGAAGCCGCGCCAGCAGCCAGCTCCGAAGCCGCGCCCACCCCGCCAGAACCCATCGAGCCGGTTGAGCTGCCAGTCACGGCGCAAAAGGCTTCGCCGGAACCCGCCGCGTCGGTTGACCCGCCGGTCACGGCCACGACCCAATCGACCTCCCAGCCCCCGCCGGACCCGGCGTCCGTCACGCCAAGCCCGCCGCCCGGCACCCCGGCGGCAACCGGTGCCGAGCCAGCCGGCGGCGCCAATATCTACGCCGGCCCCGCGGTGCGCAAACTCGCCCGGGAACTCGGTGTCGATTTGACCCGGGTCGAGGGCAGCGGCGCCAAGGGCCGCATCGTCAAGGAAGACGTCCACGCATTCGTCAAAACCAGCCTGCGCGAGCCCGCCGCCGGCGCGGCGCCCCCGGCGATTGCCGATATCGATTTCTCGCGCTTCGGCGAGGTTGAAGAAGTCAAGCGCTCGAAACTCGCCAGGTCCACCGCCGCCAACATGCACCGCAGTTGGCTCGCCGCGCCCCAGGTTGCCCAGTTCGAGGAGGCCGACGTCACCGAGCTCGAAGCCTTCCGCGCCAGCCTCAAGCCGGAGGCCGAAGCCCGGGGCGTCAAGCTCACGCCATTGCCCTTCCTGCTCAAGGCCTGCGCCGCCTGCCTCGCGGAGTTTCCGCAGTTCAACGTCTCGCTGCATTCCTCGGGCGAATACGCCATCCAGAAAAAATACATCCACATCGGCGTCGCCGTCGCCACCGAAGCCGGCCTGTTCGTGCCGGTGATCCGCGACGTGGACCGCAAAAACCTCTGGCAGCTCGCCGGGGAAGTCGCCACTGTGTCGGCCAGGGCCCGGGAGCGCAAGCTCAGCCCGGAAGACATGCAAGGCGCGGGCTTCACCATCTCCAGCCTCGGCGCCATCGGCGGCACCGGCTTCATCCCCATCGTCAACACCCCCGAGGTGGCCATCCTCGGCGTCGCCCGCACCGCCGTCAAACCCGTCTGGAACGGCGGCGAATTCACCCCCCGCACCATGCTACCCCTGACCCTGACCTACGACCACAAAGCCCTCAACGGCGCCGACGGCGGCCGCTTCGCCACCCACCTCGCCACCCTCCTCGGCGACATCCGCCGCCTGCTGCTATAGGCGCCTGCGCCGTGGGGATTCACGGCTGCAAATCCGCTCCCGTCCACGCCATCACCGGCAAGCCCATGGCGATGCCGCCGAATGGAACCAAAGCGAACCACAACATCGCCAGCCTGTTGCGGGATTCGCGCTCAAGCGGTTCTTGTTTCCGGCCGACACAGTTCAATTAGAATAAAATCGTCAAACCCAGGCTGTTCACAAACCCTGGGTGATGTCCACGAGTGGAATGCGCTGGTATCGAATGGACAATAAGAGGTCTACCAAAATGGTGAAAATTCATGATAACCACCCCGGCCGGGCCTTCCCGCCCGCCGGGTTCGCCGCCGCGCTGCTCACCCTGCTGGCGGGCGCCGCCTTCACCGCCGTTCCGCCAATCATCCCCGGGCTCGAAACGGTGCCCGAGGCCACCGTGGACAGCGGCGGCGGCACCCCCGGCGGCAACCAGTGACCCCCGGCCCCGAGTCCGGGGCCGGCCCGCCCGGCGCGGGAAAAACCGGGCGGTTGAATCCGCAGGTTACCCAATGGCCGTCCCATATATACTGAAATGCGGTTAATGGCGTGGTACTATCGGATCATCTTTTTCTGATTGCGCCAAAGAGGCTAGAGGGACAAGAGATGATTCATGACAGGCCGTCGTTGCCACTAGCAAGCAAATTTTACCCCCCCCCCCCCCCCCCCCCCCCCCCCCCCCCCCCCCTTCCCACCAACTTCGGAGCGGGCCGGTGAGGGCTTGGCTGCCGCCCATGGCGGGCGGCCTGACGCGCCCCGCGTGGTTCGCCCTGGCGCTGCTTGTCGCGCTCGCGGCCACCGCCGGGCCGGCGCAGGCGCAGACCCGGTTGCTGGTGGGCAACACCACTGCCGGAACGGCTAGAAGTTGGGAGGTCACTTCAGGCGCGGACTTCAGCCAGGCATTCACCACCGGCGCCAACAGCGCGGGCTACACCGTGGCCAACGTTGAGATTGCGTTCAACGGCACTCCGACCGCCGCGGACCTGACCGCGCTGACGGTCACCGTTCGGACGGTTGCCGAGGGGAACAACCTGAACCCGGGCCCGGCCAGCGCGGTGGTCGGCACCTTCACCGACCCCGGCTCCGGGACGGCCGGGCTGAACACCTTCACCGCCCCGGGAAGCGGCATCCAGCTCGAAGCGAGCACCACCTATTTCATCTCCTTTCCGGGGCCAGTTGTCCAGAACACGAAATTACAAGGGCAATTCAATCGGTTGGGGACAACTTTGAGATCGCCCCGAGCAAGCTGCCACAACCGAAATCGCCATGGTTGCCAATTGCAAAGGCTTGCTGTACCATGATTGTCATCGCCGTCAAGCGGCTGCTGTTTGGCATGGGGTCGGGAGGGCATTGGAAATGAAATTGAATAAGAAAACAAACGCGAGCATACCCCCCCCCCCCCCCCGAAATGCGCGGCGTGATCGGCCGTCTGCGCCGGGCGGGCGCGCCGCCATGTAAAGGCTTTCGGAACGCCCGCTCCGACGCCGCCGGCCGGGGCGGGCGCCCCCTCGCCGGCATCCCCGCGGAACCGGCGTCCGGCCCCGGCAGCCGGGGCCGCTCCCGTCCGCCGGCCTCTGCGCCCGAACCTCTCTCCCGCCGCCGCCCGGACCGGCTTCGGGCGCCACCCTCTCCTGACGGTCCCGCCCGCTCCACCGCGGCCCGCATGCCGGGCCTCCATCATCCCGCCAGCCCCGCGGCCGGCCCCTTGGCGGGCCTCCGCCGCGCCGCCCGCCGGGGCCGGGCCCTTGAAAGGCGGCCCCGCCCCGCCGCTTCCGCCCGACCGCGGCGCGCGCTGCGCGCGCTTGCCGCCGCCGCCCTGCTCGCCCTGCCGCTGCTGGCCGCCCTCGCCCCCGCCGCCCGGGCGCAGGACACGCTGGTCAGCAACATAGCGGAGGAGGCGGGTTCCTCTGGTTTCGCTGAGAACGCTACGGCCTTTACCACCGGTTCCAACGCCTACGGCGGCTACACTCTTTCGGCGGTGGACATACCATTGGCTCAAGTGTCGGGCCGAAGCACGGTTGTCACGATCCGCGCAGGCGCAGGCACAAACCCCGGCATCCTTGTGGCGACGCTCGCCAACCCGTCCAGTCTCACGAACGGCGTGAACACCTTCACCGCTCCGGCCAACACCACGCTCGCGGCCAGCACGACCTATTTTCTCGTGGTCAATGACGGCCGGCGGACCAGTGTGAACTCCAATGTGGGCGTATCATTAGCCACTTCCAACGCGCAGACCGGCGCGGCCGGCTGGAGCATCGCCGACAGCAGCCGCTATAGAACTTCTTCTGGTAATAGTTGGCTTTCATCGTCCGCCTCCATCGTGTTCGCCCTCAAGGGCGCCCCCAACGGCCCCGCCGCGCCCGCCGGCCTCACGGCGACGCCGGGCCCGGGCAGCGGCCAGGTGACGCTGCGCTGGACGGCCTCGGACGACAGCCGCATCACCTCGTACCAGTACGACAGCTGGCGCGGCACCCCCGGCGCCTGGGGCGGCTGGCGCAACTTCAACCCCGGGGCCGGGGGCGCCGCCTCCAGCGCCCGCATCTCCGGCCTCATCAACGGCACGCAGTACGGCTTCCGCGTCCGCGCCCGCGCCGGGGCGCTGCGCGGCGCCGCCTCGGACGCCGCCACCGCCACGCCGGCGGCCAACCTCCCGCCGTTCAAGCCGACCGGCCTGACGGCGACGGCGGGCAACGGCCAGGTCACGCTGCGCTTTGACAACCCCCGCGACAGCAGAATCACCTCCTACAGGTACCGCTTCCGGACAAGCGGCGGCAGCTGGATACCTTGGAACACCAGAGCCAGCACCGGGAACGCCACTGAGCTAACGATTTTCAGCCTCACCAACGGCACCACCTACGACTTCCAGATCCAAGCCGTGGCCGGGAGCGTGCGGGGCCCCGCCTCGGACACCGTGTCCGCCACGCCGACGGCGCCGCCCGCCAAGCCGACGGGCCTCGCGGCCGAGGCGCTCGACCGCCGTGTCGAGCTGAGTTGGGACGACCCGTCGAACAGCGCCATCACGAAGTACCAGTACCGCCGGGGGACGGGCGATCCGGTGACCTGGGGGGAGTGGACGGATTCCTCCAACTCCAGAGCCGACACCACGTCAATAATCCTGTCCGGCGGCTTGGCCAACGGCACGGAGTACAGCTTCCAGATCCGCGCCGTGGCCGGGACGCTGACCGGCGCGGCGTCGGACACGGTGACCGCCACGCCGATGGCGCCGTCGGCGCAGTTCCGCACCGCCTCGACACAAGTTACCGAGCAAGACATTCTGGGCTCCATTTTCCTCGATATCGCCCCGGCCCCGTCGGCTCCGATCACGCTGGCCTACACGGTGGCCGGCACCGCGACCCGGGGGTCGGACGGGGACTTCACGCTGCCGGCCAGCGACAGCGTGGCCGTGCCCGCGGGCAGGGGCGCGGTGTTCATCCAAATCGGCCTCACCGAGGACGCCCTGCGCGAGCCCGACGAGACGGTCATCCTGACCCTGGACGACGGCGCCGGCTACGACCTCGGCGCCCGGACCACGCACACGCTGACCATCGAGAACGACGACCCGCCGCTGGCGCCCGCCGGCTTCGCCGCCGCGGCGGGCGACGGCCAAGTGGTCCTGAGCTGGACCGACCCGTCCGACGCCGCCATCAGCGGCTACCAGTTCCGCCAGCGCACCCCGCCGGACACCGGCAGCTGGGGGAGCTGGACGGCCATCGCCAGCAGCACCGCCGCCACCACCACGCACACGGTCACGGGCCTGACGAACGGCACGGCCTACGGCTTCCAGGTCCGCGCCCTGGACGGGACGCTCGAGGGCGCGGCCTCGTCCGAGGCGACCGCGACGCCGGCGGCCGCCACCGCCGGCGTGACCACGGCGACGACCGACGGGGAGGCCACCGAGGGCAGCACCACAGACACGGCGACCTTCACGGTGGTGCTGAACACCCCGCCGTCTCAAACCGTCGCGGTCGCCGTCACCGCCCCCGACGGGCTGGAGCTCTCTACAGGCGGCACGTTCGGCCGCAGCCAGCAAGTCGCTTTCACCAACTCCTTCTGGAGCACGCCGCAGACGGTGACGGTGCGCGCCACCGACGACAGCACGGACAGCCCGCTCGGCCGGGAACTGTCTGTCACCTACACCACATCCTCCCAGGACAGCAATTACCGCACCTTCAGCGGCACGGCGGCCACCGTCACGGTGGCGGACAACGACCCGACCGCGGTGACGCTCGCGGGCGCCGCCGGGGATGTCGCCGAGGGCGCAACGAAGACCTTCACCGTCACCCTGGGGCGCGGCCTGGTGAACGGCGAGGTCCTGCCGGTGCCGCTGACCTTCGGCGGCGAGGCGACGCGGGGCACGGACTACACGACGGCGTGCCCCACGACCCTGCCGACCGGGGTGGCCTGCGCGAACCTGGACTCCGGGAACGCGATGGTGACCTTCACCGGCCCGAGCACGGGGACGACGGCGACGACGGTCACGCTGACGCTGACGGCGGCGACGGACGGCACCACGGAGTCGGGCGGCGAGACGGTGGTGATCGGCCTCGGCACGCTGAACGCGAATTCGGGCACCGGCCTTGGCGGCGGCGCGTCCGGCGCCGACAGCCTGGCGGACTTCCGCATCACCGACGCCGCCGCCGCGCCCGCCGCGCCGACCGGCTTCACGGCGGCGGCGGGCCCGGGCGGCGGGCAGATCACGCTGAGCTGGACCCCTCCGTCCGGCACGGTCACGGGCTACCAGTACCGGGTCCGCCGCCCGGGCGGCGGCTGGTTCGGGTGGGCGAACATGGCCGGCGGCGCCAATATCACCACCTTCACGAGCGACTTCACCGAGGTTCTGGACTTCCAGATGCGCGCGCGCAACGGGAGCCTCTTCGGCGCGCCGTCGGCCATCGTCCGGGCGACGCCGGTGGCGGCCCCGGCGGCGCCGACCGGCTTCGCGGCGGCGGCGGGCCCGGGCGGCGGCCAGGTCACGCTGAGCTGGAGCGACCCGTCGAACAGCGACATCGCGAAGTACCAGTTCCGCCGGAAGCTGAGCAGCGCCGGCGCCTGGGGGAGCTGGACGGACTTCGCGGGCGGCACCACCGCGGCCTCGACCGGCGGCACGGTGGCGGGTTTGACGAACGGCGCGGCGTACGACTTCCAGGTCCGCGCGACGGCCGCGCCGGGCGGGACGGTGCTCGGCGCGGCCTCGGCGGCCGCGACGGCGACGCCGCGGGCCCCCGCCCTGGTCCTCGACCCGGCGAGCCTGACCGTGGCCGAGGGCGCCAGCGGCGCCTACACGGTGGCGCTGGCCACGCGGCCGACGGCGACCGTGACGGTGACGGTCGCGGGGGCGAGCGGCGAGGTGACGTTCGACACCGACTCCGCCACGCCCGGCAACCAGAGCACGCTGACCTTCAGCACGACCACCTGGAGCGCGCCGCGGACGGTGGCGGTGTCGGCGGGCGAGGACGGCGACACGGCGAACGACAGCGCGACGCTGACGCACAGCGCGTCGGGCGGCGGCTACGGCTCGGTCACGGGGAGCGTGGCGGTGACGGTGGCCGACAACGACGCGCCGGGCCTGGTGCTCAATCCGACTTCGCTGACCGTGGCCGAGGGCGGCAGCGCGACCTACACGGTGGCGCTGGCCACCGAGCCCACCGGCAACGTGACGGTGACGGTCGGGGGCGCGAGCGGGGAGGTGACGTTCGACACCGACTCCGACGCGGGCGGCAACCAGAGCATGCTGACCTTCAACGCCAGCAACTGGAGCACCGCGAAAACCGTCACGGTGTCGGCGGGCGAGGACGGCGACACGGCGAACGACAGCGCGACGCTGACGCACAGCGCGAGCGGGGGCGGCTACGGCTCGGTGACCGGGAATGTGGTGGTGATGGTCACCGACAACGACACGCCGGGCCTGGTCCTCGACCCGACTTCGCTGACGGTGGCCGAGGGCGGCAGCGGCACCTACACGGTGGCGCTCGCGACCCAGCCGACGGGGACGGTGACGGTGACGGTCGGGGGCGCGAGCGGCGAGGTGACGGTGGACACCAACCCCGGCACGAGCGGCGACCAGGACACGCTGACCTTCAACGCCAGCAACTGGAGCACCGCGAAAACCGTCACGGTGACGGCGGGCGAGGACAACGACACCACCAACGACAGCGCCACCCTGACGCACAGCGCGAGCGGGGGCGGCTACGGCTCGGTGACCGGCAGCGTGGCAGTGACGGTGGACGACAACGACGCGCCGGCCGCCGCGGCGCCGGCGGCGCCCACGGGCCTCGCCGCCGCGGCGGGGGACGGGCGGGTGGTCCTGAGTTGGAACGCCCCCGCCTCCGACGAAATCACCAAGTGGCAGTATCAGCTTCTCGAGAGCACCCGCTGGATAGACATCCCCGAAAGCGATGCAACAACCCGGAGCCACACGGTCACCGGCCTCGTCAACGGCTTGACCTACAACATCCGCGTGCGGGCGGTGGCCGGCGACGTGAACGGCCGGCCATCGGCGCCGGTGGGCGCGAGACCCCTGTTCGGCGTGGCGGTGCTGTCCCCGGCATCCCTGACGGTGGCCGAGGGCGGCACCGCCAGCTACAGGGTGCGGTTGAGCGCCCAGCCAAACACCAACGTCATCGTGGGCATAAGTTCCAGCAACAGCGATATCACCGTCTCCCCCGCGGGGCTGGACTTCACCACCGGCAACTGGGGAACCCCGCAGACCGTCACGGTTTCGGCCTCCCAGGACACCGATGCCGTCCATGACCGGGCGACGCTGAGCCACAGCGTCCAGGGCGGCGGCTACACGGCGGGCAGCGGCCCCGACCTGAACCTGGTCGTCAACGATGACGAAAGCGGCGCCCCGCCGCCGCCGGCGGTCCAAACGAACACGGCGCCCACGGTCGCCACCCCCATCCCGGACCAGGACGCCCGGGTGGGCGCGCCCTTCAGCCACACCTTCCCGGCCGACACTTTCAACGACGCCGACGGCGATCCGCTGACCTACTCCGCCACGGGGCTGCCCGACTGGCTCGGCTTCGACCCCGGCACCCGCACCTTCAGCGGCACACCCGAGGCGGTGGGCGCGCCGGAGGTGACGGTGACCGCGAGCGACGGCAACGGCGGCTCGGTCTCCGACACCTTCGTCATCACAATAGGCGCCGCCAACGCCGACCCGGTGCTGACCATCCGCGGCGGTCCGGCGGTGACGGAGGGGACCGCGGCCCGCTTCACGGTGACGGCCGATTCCCCGCCCACCTCGAACCTGACAGTCAACAGGACCGTCGCGGACGCGCCGGGCGCCGATTTCCTGGCGGCCGGGGTCGAGGGGAGGGGCACTTGGACCTTCACCGGCGGCCAGACCTCCCAGACCTTCACCATCGAGACCGAGGCGGACGGCGTGGCCGAGCCGAACGGCCCGGTCCGCGTGACCCTGGCCGCGGGCACGGGCTACACGCTGGGCGGCGCGTCCACCGCCGCCGTGACGGTGAACGACGATGATGGCCCCACCCCGCCCCCGCAACCGTCACCGCCTTCAGGCGGCGGCGGCGGGGTGGTGGTGCCGCCGCCACCCGATCCGGCCATCGCCGCCGCCGGCGTCACCGCCACCGGGGCGACGCTGACCGTGGACGGTGTCTCCGGCGTCTGGCACTACCGCCGGACCCGGCCCGAAGGCGGCGAATGCAGCGGCCCGCAAAGCGGCGAAAGCGCGGCGCTCGCCGGCTTGATGGCGGCGACGGAATACGCCTACGGCCTGTACTCGGACAGCGCCTGCTCCAACGAGCTCGCGAGCGTCGGGTTCGCCACCCCCGCGCCGCCGCCGTCCATCGCCGCCACCGGCGTCACCGACACCGGGGCGACGCTGACCGCCGCCAACGTCCCCGGCGGCGTCTGGCGCTACCGCCGCACCCTGCCCGAAGGCGGCGAGTGCGGCGGCCCGCAAAGCGGCGAAAGCGCCGCCCTCGCCGGCCTGGTGGCGGCGACCGGATACGCCTACGCGCTGTACGCGGACAGCGCCTGCGCCAACGAGCTGGCGAGCGTCGAATTCACCACCGCGCCGTCCGCCAACGCCGCCCTGGCCGGTCTCGCCCTCGCCACCCGCGCGGGCGGGGCGGCGGCGCTGGCGCCGGCCTTTTCCCCGGAGGCGGACGCCTACTCGGCGGCGCTGCCCTTCGCGGCCGACAGCGCGCTGCTGACGCCCCGGACCGCCCACCCGGACGCCACCGTCCGCGTCGGCCCGGCGGGCGGGCCGCTGGCCGCGGTTCCGGCGCAAGGCGATGGTGCCGGCGGGGCCGCCGTGCCCCTGTCCGTGGGGGTGAACGAGATCGTCGTCGAGGTCACCGCGGCCGACGGCGCCACCAGGCGGACCGTCACCCTCTCGATAACGCGGGCGGCGCCCGGGCCGCTGGACGCGACGGCCGCCGCGTCCCACCTGTTCCCGCTGTTCGCCGACGGCGGCGGCTTCCGCTCGCGGCTGCTGGTGGCCGACGCCGGCGGCGGGCGCGCCCGCTGCGAACTGGCGCTCCGCGGCGCCGGGCTGGACACCGTCCGCTTCGGCGCGGAACCCATGTCGGCGCTGGCGGAAACGGTGGACGGCGCCGGAATCCGCTTCCGCTTCCGCTCGCCGGGGGGCGAGGTCCTGCTCGACAGCGCCGGCGCCGGGGAGCGCGCCATCGGCCACGCCAAGCTCGACTGCGACGGGCCGGTGGCGGCGCAATTGCTCCTGAGCCTCGAGGCCGGCGGCGCGCTGTCCGCCATGGCGCACCAGTCCCCGGCGGAGCGGGGCCGGGCCTTCTCGCTGCCCGGCCTGCCGGCCCCGCTGCGCCTCGGCCTGGCCTTCGCCAACGACGGCGTCCGGGGCAACCTCTGCGTGGTGGAGGCGGCGGAGGGCCGGGGCGTGGTGGCGGTGCCGCCGGGGGAGACGGCGTTCCGGCTGCTCGACGAGATTGTTCCGTCCGCGGGCGGCGATGGCGGAACCGGCCCGGTGGCGGTGCGTTGCGAGCGCCCGGCGGCGCTGCTGGCGGTGCCTTTGGCGGGCGGCGCGTTCACCACCCTGGCCCCCGCCGTTCTGGACGCGGACGGCGCGGCGGACGGGTCTGCCGGGCCGCGGTCGCCGCTGCCTTTGGTGCTCGACGGCGGCGGCTTCCGCTCGCGGCTGTCGGCGGTCAACCTGGCGGCTGGCGCCAACCGCTGCGAACTGCGGCTGTCCGCCGCCGGCGGGCTGTCCGGGGCGAACTTCGGCGCGGCGGCGGACGGGCCGGAAGGCATGGACGGCTTCGCGCTGGCGCTGGCGGGGCGGGGCGCCCAAGAGTCGCTGGACAGCCGCGGCGGGGAGGCCTTCGCCTTCGGCCACGCCGCGCTGGAATGCGAAGGCCCGGCGGCGCTGTGGAACCTGATCGTGCTGGAAGGCCCGGACGGGCCGGCGGGCATGATGGCGCCGGGGCCGGCCCAGCCGGCCCGGGAGATGCGCTTCCGCGCCCCGCCCGCGCCGGCGCGCCTGGGGCTGGCCATCGCCAACGGCGGCGGCGCCCGGACGGCCTGCCACGTCGCCCTGGCGGCGGCGGACGGCCGCGCCGCGCCGCCGGCGGGCTTTCCGCTCATTTCCGTCCCGGCGCGGGCCACGGCCATCCGCTTCCTCGACGGGATGTTCGCGTTGCCGGCGGACTTCGCCGGCGGCGCCGTGACCCTGCGCTGCGACCACGCGGTCGGCGCGGTCGCCGTGCCGGTGGCGGGCGCCGCCTTCACCGCCGTTCCGCCCATCATCCCCGGGCTCGAAACCGTGCCCGGGGCCGCCGTGGACAGCGGCGGCGACACCCCCGGCGGCAACCAGTGACCCCCGGCCCCAAAGCCGCGCCCGGGCGGCGGCATCCAGCCGCGGAACCCCCCGGGGAAGCTCCGATCAAGTCGGAGCTTCCCGCGGCACACGGATGTGCCGCCGGATTCGATGGCGCAAACCATTGAATCCGCGGGCAAAACAAAACCACGTTTTGTTTCGCGACAATGAAAAACCCCATGGGCGAGGTCAAGCGTCTGCGAAGCGCAGCTTCGCGCGCGGGCCGAGCGCCACCGGGCTGTGCCCGGTGGCCGGACTGGAGTTTTTCAGAGCATGCCGGGGGGAACGGGGGTTCCGCCCGGCGCTTGATCGCCGACACAGCCCCGGCCGGGGTTCAAGTCGCATGGGCATGGGCTGATTTGCTACCATTGCGGGCCTTGCAACAAGCAGCCGGACCCGTGCCATGCCTTCGTTCGATATTGTTTCCCAAGTCGATTTGCACGAAGTCGCCAATGCCCTTGACCAAGCCAACCGCGAGGTGGGCAACCGCTTTGACTTCAAGGGCGTCGACGCCGGTTTCGAGATGGCGGGCAAGGATCTGATCCAACTCAGGGCCGAGGCCGAATTCCAGCTTCGGCAGATGCTCGACATCCTGCGGGGCAAGCTCGTCAAGCGCGGAGTTGACACCCGCAGTTTCAGCGAAGGCCCGGTCGAAGCCGGCGGCAAGACCGCGACCCTGCCGCTGAGCGTGCGCCAAGGGATCGATTCCGATCTGGCCCGGGAACTCGTCCGGCTCGTCAAGACCGCCAAACTCAAGGTGCAAACCTCGATCCAAGGCGATCAACTGCGGGTTGCCGGCAAGAAGCGCGACGATCTGCAAAACATTATCGCGCTGGTCAAGGAGGCCAAGCCCGACCTGCCGCTGCAATACGTCAATTTCAGGGACTGATCCCCCGCCGGGGCGATTCAGGGAGCCGCATGCAGCCCCGGGCCATTCAATTCTTCGAATCGCTCACCGACCGCCGCCTGCTCGCGGCCTTCCTGATCGGCATATCCAGCGGTTTCCCGTGGGTGCTGCACGGCTCGATGCTGACGCTGTGGATGCAGGCCGGGGGTTTATCCCGCAGCGCCATCGGCTACATCGGCGTGGTGACGACGATTTACGCCTTCAACTGGATCTGGGCGCCGCTGATCGACCAGTTCCGCATTCCCCTGCTTGGGCGCGCCTTCGGCCAGTACCGCGCTTGGATTCTGCTCTGCCAGGGCCTGCTGATTGGCTTGATGTGGCTCATCAGCGGCACCGACCCCGCCGGCAACCTGTTGCTCGTGGGCTTGTGCGCCCTTGGCATATCGGCGGTGTCCGCAACCCAGGATGTCGCCATCGACGCCTATCGCGTCAAGCTCTTCGCCCGCCGGGAAATGGACGAGAAAATCCCCTGGGCCTCGGCGCTGGCCGGCGCCGGCTGGCAGACCGGTTTCACCTTTCTCGGCGGCACCCTGGCGCTGTTTCTCGGCGGCGAGACCCTGGGCTTTTCCTGGCCCGATGTCTACCGGCTGCTGACCCTGTTCATGCTGGCCTTGATGCTGATCGTGGTGTTCGCCCCGCCGACCTGGGAGGAAGGGCGGGGCGCCGCTGCCGCAACGGACACGCCGCGACAGCGGGCAGACACAATGCAATCGGGACAATCCGGGCAACCGGGACAATCCGGCTGGCTGCGGGAGACCGTCATAGACCCGTTCGCCGAGTTCTTCCAGCGCTGCGGCCTTCAGCTCGCGGTGGGCATCCTGCTGTTCCTGTTCAGCTTCCGCCTCGGCGAGGCGATGCTCGGGCGGATGTCGCTGGTGTTCTATGTCGAGCTGGGCTTCAGCAACGATCAGATCGCGCTTTACCGCAATCTCCTCGGCGGCGGGGCGACGATTGTGTTTTCGCTGATCGGCGCCTTCATCAACACCCGCTTCGGCATCGTCCGCGGCATGATCGTCGGCGGCATCGCCATGGCCGCGAGCAATTTGCTCTACGCCGCCATGGCCGGGGCCGGCCCCGAGCCCTGGCTGTTCGTCCTCACCCTGATCGTCGACAATTTCACCACCGCCTTCGCCACGGTCTGCGCGATTTCCTTCATTTCCTATTTCGCCAGCCGCACCTACACTGGCACCCAGTTCGCCTTGATGACCTCGATTTCCAACTTCGGCCGCACGACGCTCGCCGCCGGCAGCGGCGCCATCGTCGACGGCCTCGGCGGCAACTGGGCCCTGTTCTTCGCGCTCACCGCGCTGATGGTGATCCCCGCTTTGCTGATCCTGCTGTGGATGTCAAAGCGGCTGGAAGACCATTCGACCGGCGGCGAAGCCCGGGCATAGGGGGGACTTGCCGGGCCAGCCCCCACCGCCTATTGCAGGATCGCCAGGGATTTGATTTCGGCGAAAACCCGGCTTCCCGGCGCGAGTTTGAGCATCGCCGCCGATTTTCGCGACACCCGCGCGGGCAACGCCGTGTGCTTGCCAACCCGCAGGCGCAGCATCCACATCGCCGGCTCGGGCATCTCCACAAGTTCCTCCACGACGGCCGGCAGCCGGTTGAGAATACTCGAATGCGCCTGTTCGGCGAGGCTCAGGCTGATGTCCCGGGCTAGGATCCGCAGCCTGACTCCGCCGCCAACCGGCAATCCCGGATCGGGAATCAGCAATTCGCCATCGGCGAATTCCGCGCTGGCGAGATGCCACTTCGCGTCGCGGCCGGCAATCGTGGTTTCGAGCACCGCGCCACTCTCCCCGGCCGCGTCGGCCGGCAGCAGCCGGCAGGCCATCAATTCGGCGACCGAACCCCGGGCGACGCATTCGCCCTGGTCCAGCACCAGCACATGATCCGCCAGGCGGGCGATTTCGTCGGGCGAGTGGGTCACGTAAACGATGGGGCAATCGAGCTTTTCCGGCAGTTGCTGGAGATGGGGCAGCAGTTCCCGCCTGCGCGCCACATCGAGCGCCGACAGCGGTTCGTCGAGCAGCAGCAGGCGGGGTTTGCCGAGCAATGCCCGGGCGAGGGCGACGCGCTGCCGCTCGCCGCCGGACAATTGCGCCGGATGCTTGTCGAGCAGTTGGGCGATGCCGAACAGCTCGGCCGCGGCCGCGGTTTCCGCTGCGATCTTGGCGGAATCGCGCCCAAACAGCAGGTTCCCGCGCGCGTTCAAATGCGGCAGCAGGCTGGCGTCCTGGAACATATAGCCGATTTGGCGCCGATGCGGCGGCACGAAGCGGGTCCCGTCCTGCCAAAGCTCGCCATCCACTTCGATCCGCGCCGAATCGGGCCGGTCGAGCCCCGCCAGGCAGCGCAGCAAGGTCGTTTTGCCCGAGCCGGAGGCGCCGAAGACGCAGCTGATGCCCGTGGCCGGGATCGTCAGGTCAACATCGAGATGAAAGCCACCCCCCGCGGGCTGCGCCATCTTGTGGGAGACCCGGGCTCGCACTAGCTTCCGAACCGCATGCCGGGAATCGAGCCGCGGCCGATGGACCCGTACACCAGCAGCAGGACCAGAAAGGAGAACACCACCATGGCCCCCGCCAGCCAATGGGCCTCGGCGAAACGCAGGGCTTCCACCTGTTCGTAGATCTGCACCGAAACGACCCGGGTTTCGCCGGGAATATTGCCGCCGATCATCAGCACCACGCCGAATTCGCCAATGGTGTGGGCGAAACCCAGAATCGAACCGCTGATGAATCCGGGCCGCGCCAATGGAATCGCCACGGTGAAGAACCGCCGCCAGGGGCCGGCGCCAAAAGTCGCCGCGACTTCCAGCGGCCCTTCGCCCATGGCGTGGAAGGCGTTCTGGATCGGCTGCACCACGAATGGCAGCGAGTAGATGATCGAGCCGATGACCAAGCCTTCAAAACTGAAGGCGAGGCTGCCCAGCCCGAGCGAGGCGGCCAGCGCGCCGATTGGCCCCGAAGGGGCGAAGGCGAGCAGGAGATAAAAGCCAAGCACGGTGGGGGGCAGCACCAGCGGCAGCGCGACAATGGCCGCCACCGGACCGCGCAGCCAGGACCGCGTGCGCGCCAGCCACCAGGCCAGCGGCGTGCCGAGCAGCAGCAGCAGGACCGTGGCCGTTGTGGCGAGCCGCAGCGTCAGCCAGATCGCCTCGAGATTTTCCGCGGAAAAAATCATGCCGGGGATTATCCGCGGATTGCGCCGCCAAGGAAACCCGCGCTTCCGCGGGATCCCTACCCCTCCAGGTCATAGCCAAATCCGGCGATGATCCGGCGGGCTTCCGGGCTGCGCAGGAATTCCAGAAAGTCCCGGGCGGCGGTGTTGCCGCCATCGAGCAGCACCGCGTATTGGCGAATGGGCGAGTGCAGTTGCGCCGGAACCAGCCAGCCCGAGCCCCGCTCGATGCCGCCGTCCCCGCCCACCTGCGAGAGCGCCACAAAGCCCAGCGCCGCATTGCCGGTGGCGACGAACTGATAAGCCTGGGAAACATTCTCCCCCATGACCAGCCTGCCCGCGAGCGGATCCGCCAGGCCCAGATTGCCGATGACCTCGCTCGCGGCCAGGCCGTAGGGCGCCAGCCTGGGGTTGGCGAGCGCTATTCTGCCATCGGCATTCGCGGCGAGGGTGCCGCCGCCGATGGTGGCGCCGGTTTCCGCGCTCCAGAGCACCAGCCTGCCCAGCGCATAGACTTTGAGGCTGTCCGCCTCCGCCAACCCCTCCCCGACCAAGCGCGCGGGTTTGTCCCGGTCGGCGGACAGGAATGCGTCAAACGGCGCCCCGCCCCGGGCCTGGGCGTAAAACCGCGCCGAGGAACCGGCGATCAGCTCAAGCCGGTGGGGATGCGACTGCTCGAAACGCGCCGCGATGGCTTGCGCCGGAACGATAAAATTCGCCGCCACCGCGATTCTCGCCTGCTCAGCCATCCCGGCGGCCGGCGCAAGCAGCAATAGCGGAAAGAGAAAACGGAAAGACATCGGCCCAAGATACTCGTTCAATCGAGCGTCATTCACAAGCCGCGAATTGAATGAAGGATGGCACGTAAGACCTCGCAATGTTCGGGGGATTCTGCGACTGCGCTTCGCTCCGCGCAGAATGACAGAGGAGTGGCGCCGCTGTTTTTCCCCGTCATTCTGCGCGAAGTGATTCGGGGCATCGTGCCCCTCACCCCTGCGGGGCAGCGCAAGCGCTGTCCAAAATGGCGGCAGTGCCCGCTAGGCATGTTCGGCGCGGTATCTGGCGACAAAACGCCGCAGGATCTCGTGTGCTTCGGGTGTGTGTTCGGCGCGGATGCGGTCGGCGAGTTCCGCCGCGGCCGCGGGTGGAAAATAGCCGTGATGCTTGTAAGCCCCAATGCGCACATTGAAGCCCTCGGAATCGCCCTCCGGGTGGAACTGCGTGGCGTACACGTTGGCGCCGACACGGAACATCTGCACCGGGCAAATCCCGCCCTTGGCGAGCAGGGTGCTTCCCGGCGGCGTCTCGTCGCAGGCCTCCTTGTGGCCGACAAGCACGCGAATCACCGCCGGCATTCCCGCGAGCAGCGGGTCCCCGCGGCCGGCCGAGGTGATCTCGATATCCACCCCGCCCACCTCTTCGCCAAACCGCTTCGATATCCCCGCCCCCAGATGCCGGCCGAGCAGTCCATTGCCCGAACAGCAGCCAAGAAAGGGGAAATCCTCCCCGACAACCTCATCGAGCAGCCGCCGGAAGAATGCCTCGATGGCGATTTGCAGGTTCGACTTGCCAGCGGCGGGCGCGCTCAAGTCAAATGGGCTGCCGCCAACGATAATCGCCGAGTAATTGCCAAGCGCAAGCTCCGGGGCAGGCTCTCGATCAAGGCGGACCCGGTGGATTTCCGCTGGCGCCAAGCCACCGTAATGGCAAATTTTCCCAAGCTCGCTGTCCGCCGTGGCGTCCTCCGGGCGAAGTTGCAAAACCAGAAAAGGCTTGGACATCGGCGGCGCATCCGCTGCGGAAAAAGCGGCATTGTCTGCAATTCCCCCCCAGAGTCAAGATTCCCCGGGGAGATTCCGCGACTCCGCTGCGCTGCGCGCGGAATGACGGGGGTGGGGGCTGCGCTGCGCGCGGAATGACGAAGGGGCTGCGGTGAAATCCCGCACCGAGGGGTGGGGGCCGGTCGGCGAAGCCGATCAAAAGCATCGCTTTTGAAGGCCCGAACGACTCGCCAAGAGCGAGGGCAAGCGTTTGCGAAGCGCAGCTTCGCGCGCAGTCCCGAGCGCCACCGAGCTGCGCTCGGTGGCCGGGCCGGCGGGGCCGGGGCTTGTCGAAGCCGTTCAAGTCGCGCCATGGATGGCGTGCACCAACTATCAGGAGGATTCAGTTTCCGCCGGCAAGCGACCGGTGCCCGACCGAAGCCCATAACCAGATGCAAGCGCAAGGCGGTATGGACTAAAATTGGCGCATGTTCCGTTTCTGTTGTCTGCTCTTGGCCCTGCTGCTGCCGCTGGCCGCTTCCGCGCAGCGGCAGCCCTTCGCCGAGTGGCTTGGGGAATTGCGCGCCGAGGCGCGCTCGCTTGGCATTGGCGAGGACACCCTGGCCGCGCTCGATGGCGTCGCGCCGCTGCCGCGCGTGCTTGAACTCGATGGCGACCAGCCAGAGTTCGTCCAGACTTTCACCCGTTACATCGACCTTCGCGTCACTCCCGGCCAGATCGGCCGGGGCCGCCAACTGCTGCGCGAACACGCCGGATTGCTCGCCGAAGTGCGGGCGCGCTATGGCGTGCAGCCACATTATCTGGTGGCGTTCTGGGCGATTGAAACCAATTTCGGCAGCGCCACCGGCGGGTTTTCCGTGCTTGAAGCCTTGGCCACCCTGGCCTATGACCCGCGGCGGGCGGATTTCTTCCGCGAACAATTGCTCACCGCCCTATGGATCATCGACGACGGCCATATCGCCGCCGAGCGCATGACCGGCTCCTGGGCCGGCGCCATGGGGCAATTGCAGTTCCTGCCCACGGTGTTCCGCAACTACGCCGTGGACGGCGACGGCGACGGCCGGGCCGACATTTGGGGCAGCCTGCCCGATGTGTTCCATTCGGCGGCGAATTTCATCAGCCAATCGGGCTGGCGCGGCGATGAGCGCTGGGGCAGGGAAGTCGTGTTGCCGGAAGGCTTCGACTACGCCCTGGTCGGCACCCGCGAGCGCAAGCCGCTGGCGCGGTGGCGCGAACTTGGGCTGCGCACCGTTGCCGGCGAACCGATTCCCGTGGCGGACATGGAGGCCGCGGTGGCCCTGCCGGCTGGCGCCGGCGGGCCAGCCTTCCTGACCTACAACAATTTCCGCGTCACCATGCGTTACAACCCCTCGGTGTTTTACGCGATCACCGTGGGCCACCTCGCCGACCGCTTCACCGGCGGCCCCGCCATCGCCCACATGCCCGCAAATGAAACCGCGCTGAGCCGCGTTCAGGTTGCCGAATTGCAGGAGAAGCTCAACCGCCTCGGTTTCGACCCCGGCGAAGCCGACGGCCGGGTCGGCTCGCGAACCCGGGCCGCGATCCGCGCCTACCAATCCAACCAAGGCCTGATCCCCGACGGCCACGCCTCGCTCGAATTGCTGGATGGCCTGCGGAATTGAATCAGGCGGCTTCGACAATTTCCGGCCCGGCACTGGGGCGTTACCGCAAAATGGTGCTGATCACCATCGCCGCGGTGTATTTCCTCATTCTGGTCGGCGCCACGGTGCGCGCCTCGGGCGCGGGCATGGGCTGCCCGGACTGGCCCACCTGCTTTGGGCGCTGGATTCCGCCAACGAACGAGGCGCAACTGCCGGCCGACTACCAGCAAATCTATGCCGACCTCGGCTACGCCGAAACCCGCTTCAATGCCGTCAAAACCTGGACCGAGTACCTCAACCGGCTCGTCGGCGTCGCCATTGGGCTGCTCATCCTGCTGACGGCGTTCTTTTCCTGGCCGCTGCGCCATTTCGACCACTGGATCACCCGGGCTTCGCTGGCCGCGTTCCTCATGGTGGGATTCCAGGGCTGGCTTGGGGCCCGGGTCGTGGGCTCGAACCTTCAGCCGGGAATGATCACCATCCACATGCTGATGGCCCTGGCCATCGTCGGCGTTTTGCTGTTCGCCTTTTTCCGCGCCAACCGGGAGCTGCTGGCCCGGCAGCCCATCACCGGCCTCGACCGGCGTTTCGCGATGGTTCTCTACTTCGCCATCGGCTGCACGGTGCTGCAAGTGGCGCTTGGCACCCAGGTTCGCGAAATGACCGATTTCATCAGCCGGGCCCAGGGCGAGGCGATGCGCTCGAGCTGGGTGCGGGCGATGCCCTGGTTTTTTTACGTCCACCGCAGTTTTTCCGCCCTGGTGCTGCTCGCCAATGGCGCGCTGCTGTATTGGCTCGCGCGCGCGCTCGGCGGCCGCCATGTGCTGACCCGGCTCGCCGCCGCCCTGCTGGCGGTGGTGGTCGCGGCAATCGCCTCCGGCGCCGCGCTTGGCCATCTGGGGATGCCCGCCTTCGTCCAGCCGGCGCATCTGCTGGCGGCCTCGCTGCTGTTCGGATTGCAGTTCCTGCTCTGGATGGGTTGCCGCCAAGCCTCGCGCGTCAATGCCCCGGGCATTGATCGCGGCGGTGGCGGCGTCGCTCAAACAGCCTGAATCAGAACGTTAACACCGCGCCGAGGTAGCCATAGCGGGCTTTGCCCCCGCCGGCTCTTTCGCCAAGGCCCTCGCCATTGAAGAAGATCGCGCCGGTGTCGATTCGCACGATGCCGGGGACCACATCCCAGCGGATGCGGTACTCAAGGTGCTGGCCGAGATAGCCGCCGGATTCGCCGGTGATGTCGCGTTGGCGGGTGCGGCCCCAACTATCGCGCTCCTGCGCGAGCCAGAAGTGGCGGTAGGCGGCCATCACATTGAGGTCGGACCGCGGATTGGCGAACAGGCGGATGCCGGGGGTGGCGAGGTTGGCGCGGCTGAAAGGCTGGTACATCCCCACCACGCCGAATTCGAAGGTGCTGACGCCATAGAGTGAATCGAAGCGGCCGTTTTCCCCGTCAAAGGGGTCTTTGTCGCCGCTGGCGTAGTCGAATTCCAGCACCACCCGCAGCGAGTTGGGAAAGCTGTAGCCGACAGCGGCGTAGTGAAACATGGCCCGGTGGTCGAGCGGGGGCCGGGAGTCGGTGGCGGTATCCGCCCGGCTGTCGCCGAATTGCAGCATCGATTCGAGCTCGAAGTCGAATTGCCCGCTCGCCGGGGGCCGCCGCAGGCGCGCGGCGAAATTGTGCAGGCGCCGGCCCCGGGTGGCGACTCCGGGGGTGTCCTTTTCCCGCAGCTGGAAGTAGTACAAATCGGTGTTGAATGGCGCGCTGCCGTATTGGCTCGCGCGTTCGCCCGGCGGCAGGCTCAGGTTGGCGCCATAGAAGCGCTGGGCGCTGCTCGACTCGTCGGGGACCCGCTCATTGTCGAGCAGGCCGGGGCGGTCCGCTGGCAGGCGGCGCACGGCCTGGGCGCCGAGCAAGCGAAGCGTTGCCCCGCCCGCCAGCGGCCGCACCCACTCGAAACCCTCGAAATTGTTGATGGCGTTGCGGAAGCGGTTGCGGGCGAGGAAGCGGCGGCTGCCCCAGTCGGTCGTCAGCCGGCCCATCCGCAGGCTGCCTTCCCGGGACAGGTCGAAGCGCAGGGTGGCCTGCAACACTTCCAGCGCATTGATGGCCGAGTTGGCGACAAAGGCGTCGTCGTCGGCGAGCTGCTGCCGCGAGTCGTACAGCTCAAGCTGCGCCTCGAAGCCCCCGCGGCGGTAGCGGGAATCGAAAATCGTCCGCTGGACGATCATGCTGTCGTCCGGGCTCGAACCCGCCCGGGGATTGCCGTTTACCGTCTCGAAACGGCTGCTGTGGATCAGCCCGAAACTGAAGCCCGCCGGCGGCGACAGCGCCTCCCGCAAGCGCCAGGGCGACTCGGCGCCGAAAACCGAAGGCGGGGCCGCCAGCAAGGTCAGAGCGGGTAGAATTGACCAGCCCCGCATGTTTCCCAAGTGATTTGGCATCAACGGCGGATTGTACGCCAGCCAGCCCCGGTTTTTGAACCTCGAATAGCGATGGAATCCTGCACTGAGGGAGCGCGGCGGTGGCTGAAAGGGGTCCGGCGCAAGCCGGGAAAGCATTCAGCCACCGACGGGAAGCGACCGGTGCCCGAATGACAAGGGGACGCCAGCCGCATTGGATTTTGTTCCGGCGCGGGGGTACTCTTGCCCGCTGACTGGGGCGCGATAGTCCACACAAGTTTCGCCGCCGCCGGAGATGCCGCGCTTGCTCAACGAATTCATCCACAGTTTCGCCATCTGGATTGACGACACCCGCTGGAGCACCATGCTCCACGAGTCCTATTACATGTACAACTGGGTCGAGAGCACCCATGTGCTGACGCTGATGCTCAGCCTCGGCCTGCTGTTCCTGATCGATCTGCGCATGCTCGGCCTGGCCTTGCCCGAGGTGCCCGCGAGCCGCGTCGCCCAGCACCTCAACCTGCCGATGCTGGCGGGATTCACGGTGATGATGGTCACCGGTCTGCTGTTGTTCTACGCGGTGCCGGTGCGCAGTTCCCAGAGCCTCTGGCTGCGGATCAAGCTCGTGCTGATGGTGGGCCTGTTGATCAACGCGGTGCTGTTCCACCGGCGCATGGCCGCGGCGGGAGCGGACTGGGACAGCGCGCCCCGGGCGCCGCGCAATCTGCGCATCGGCGCGGTGTTTTCGCTGGCGGGCTGGTCGATTGTGGTGGTGTGCGGCCGCTTCATCGCCTACGACTGGTTCGATTGCCTGTATCTGGACCCCGGCTTGATGAGCGCGTTGGCCGGCTGCGTTGACGGCCAGACGCGCTTTTGAACGAAAAACCGGGAGAACGACGATGCCAACTTCGCTTCTCGGACCGTATACCAGAACGATTCTGGTCGCGGCCGTGCTGGCGGTGACGCTGGGATTCGCGCTCTCGGGCGCCCGCGCCGAAGTGCACAGCGGCCTGCTGCCGTTTTTCGAATGGCTCGAAACGACCTGGTTCGGCTACGTCGGCAAAACTTGGGGCGCGGCCTTCGCCCTCATCCAAAGCCTGCATTTGCTCGGCCTGGCCCTGCTCGGCGGCGCGGTGCTGGCGGCGGAGGGGCGAATCCTCGGCGCCGTGTTGACCAATGTCGAGCAAAGCCTGGTCACTTCCCGCTGCGACAGGGTGTTCAACATCGCCCTGGCGATCCTCGTCGCCACCGGCGTGTTCATGGCCTGCGGCGTGGCGGTGAAGATCTATTACCTGCCAGTGTACTGGTACAAGATGCTCGCGCTTGGCGCCGGCGCGCTGTTCCATTACCTCGTTCGCCAACCGCTGCTCGCGCGGGGCCCGGAGCAGGTCAACCCCTGGTTGCTCAAATCGATGGCGGTGGCCTCGATCATGGTCTGGTTCACCGTCGCGGCCACCGGCCGCTGGATCGGCTTCAGCGGATAGGAGTTGGGGAGGAGAGCCGGATGAACGAAAAATCGGCATTTGAGGCCGCCGAAAAAGCCAAACGCAAAGACGAGCAATTCGCCGCAATCCTCGCCTGCGCCAGCATCGGCGCCTTCTTCCTCTGGTACTGGACCGCCCAAATCCAGTCCGCAATCGAACTGCTAAGATTGGCGTATGGGTGAGGCCCGGTCGGCGCGGCCGATGAAAAGCAACGCTTTTCAAGGGCCGAACGGCTCGACAAGGATGTCGAGACAGGGGTTGGTCGAAGCCGCCAAAGTTGCGCCAGGGACGGCACGCACAATCCGGCGGAACGCAGGTTGCCTGGTCGGCGCAGCCGATCAAAAGCGCAGCTTTTGAAAGCCTGAACGCCTTGCCATGGATGGCGAGGCCGGGGCTGGTCGAAACCACCATGGCCGCGCCATGGATGGCATGCACAGCCTGGGAGTATCCATGCTAACTGAGTCTCAGAATTCCGCTTGGCAATCCACTTGGGACATCTGGCTTTCCGCGCTTGACAACACTTGGCGCGAACTCGTCGAGGCCGCTGGCGCGCTGGTTCCCGGGCTGATCGGCGCCGTCCTCGTCCTGCTGGGCGGTTGGCTCATCGCCATCGTGCTGCGCAAGCTGATTTTCCGCTTCGGCGCCGGGCTCGACCGCATGTTCGCCCTGGCCCGGGATCGGCTGGGCCTGTTCCAGCTTGAATTGCGCTGGCCGATTTCCCGCATCATCGGCCACAGCGCGTTCTGGCTGGTGATCGTGTTCTTTCTCGCCGCCGCCAGCGACGTGCTTGGCCTGCCGGGCTTGGTGGACATCTTCACCGGCCTGCTGCTCGACCTGCCTTTGCTGCTCGTTTGGGGCGCGGTGGCTTTCGCGCTCTATGTGGCGAGCGGTGTCGCTGGCGGGGCGGTTACGGGCCTGGCCCGAGCCTCCGGGCTCGCCAACGCGGTTCTGCTAGGCAGGCTGACCCGGATCGGCGCCCTGCTGTTCGCCGGGATCATCGTCGCCAGCCAGCTCGGCATCGATGTGACGCTGCTGGTCAATGTCGTCACCATCGTTGTGGCCGTGCTGTTCGGCGGCGCCGCACTCGCTTTCGGCATCGGCGCCGGCGGCATTACCGGCAATCTGATTGCGGCGCATTATGTGCGGCAGAATTACCGCGTTGGCCAGCGGGTCGCCATCGGCGAGCTTGAAGGCGAGATTCTGGAGATCACCCGCTCGATGGTGGTGCTCGACTGCGGCAAGGGCCGCAGCATGGTGCCGGCGCGGCTGTTCAACGAACAGGCCTCACTGCTGCTCGAAGCGGACGAATGAAGTGATCAGCCCGCTGGCGGCAGCCCTGATCGAGCATCATCCCGCCATGGCCGCGGGCGTGCTGGAGCGGACCCGGCCGGAAGCCGCCGCCGAACTGCTTGCCGCGACAAACGCGGCCGCGGCTGGCCGCTTGCTCGCCGCCATGCATCCCGTGGCGGGCGCCAATGCGCTGGCGGCCCTGGCTGCATCAACGCCGGACACCGCCGCCAAGCTGCTCGCCGGACTCGGCACTGATGAGGCCGCGACCGTGCTGCGGCCGATGCCGGCCGCAGCCAGCGCCGCGCTGGTGAAGCGGCTCCCCGCCAACACCGCCGTGCCGCTGCGCCTCGTGCTGCGCTTCCCATCCGGCAGCGTCGGCTCGCTGATCGATCCGCGGGTGGTCACCGTCCGCCCCGATACGCTAATCGGCGAAGCCGCGGAGATTTCCCGCCGCGCCCCCGAGTCGCTGCGCAAATACATCTACGTGCTCGATGACGACCGGCGCTTGACCGGCGTTATCGATTCCCGGGACTGCGTCCTGCGGGACCCGGAGCGCCGCGTGCGCGCTTTCGCCCTGCCGCGGCCCGCCGCGCTGCGGGCGCGGATGAGCCTGCGCGAAGCGGAAGGCAATCCCGGCTGGGAGCGGCTTGCCCTGCTGCCGGTCACCGACGGCGGCGGCAGGTTTCTCGGCGTGCTGCGCCGCTGGCGCCTGCAACAGGCCCTGGCGGATTCCGCCGGCTCTGGAGAGGACGGCGGCCTTGCCGGTCTCGCCCTCGAACTCGCCGATTTGTACTGGCGCGCCGCCGCGGGCCTGCTCGCGGCCACCTTGGGCGAAGAGCGGCGGCCGTGAACGCCGCGATGACCGGCAACAGCATCGATTCCGCGGCCGCGGCCAATCTGCGGCTCGAAGCCGAAATGCTCGCGCGCCAGGGCGGCCAAGCCGCCGAGTTGCTGGAACAACTCGAACCCGAAGAGCGGCTTGCCGTGTTCCGGCGGCAGCCAACCGCGGCGATGCTGCCGATCTGGGACCGGCTTGGCGCGGAAAGCGGCGGCGAACTGCTGGCGGTCCTCGATGAAGGCCCCGCGGCCGAGACCCTGGGCGCGCTCGATCCGTCACTGGCCGCGCGTTTTCTATCCAATCTCTCAGAGCCGGAGCGCAACCGATTGCTGGCGCTGGCGGAACCCCGGGCCGGGCGGGAAATCCGCGCCGCGCTGGATTATCCGCCGGATACCGCCGGTGCCTTGATGGAGGCGCGCCCGCGGCTGTTCCTCCGCGATGGCCGGGTCGGCGAAGTCCGGGCCGCGCTGCGCCGGGACCAGCGGCAGGGCAGGGCGGGGTTTTTTGTTGTTGACGGGGGCAACCAACTCGCGGGCTGGGTCGATATGCAGTCGGTTGCCGTGGCCGGGGCGGAAACGGGCCTGGCCGAACTCGCGCGCGGCGTAAGCGCCGTCGCCACGGTGCTGACGCCTTGGGAAGAGGTGGTGGAAATCATGGACCGGCACCACTTGCTCGAACTCGCCGTGCTCGACGCCGACGGCAAGGTGGCGGGGGTGATCCGCCATGCCGCCCTCGCCGAGGCCGAGCGCGAGGCCGCGGTGATCGACCTGCAAACCATGGTTGGCGTCGGCAAGGAGGAGCGCGCAACCTCGCCGGCGCTGTTCGCCGTGCGCAAGCGCCTGCCCTGGCTGCAAATCAACCTGTTGACGGCTTTTCTCGCCGCCGCCGTGGTCAGCCTGTTCGAGAACATCATCGCCACTTTCACCGTGCTCGCCGTGTTGCTGCCGGTGGTGGCGGGACAATCGGGCAATGCCGGCGCCCAGGCGCTCGCGGTGGCGATTCGCGGACTCGCCCTGCGCGAAATCCGCGTCTCGCAATGGCGGCGGACGCTGCTCAAGGAAGCTGGCGTCGGCCTGTGGAACGGCGCTCTCGTGGCGCTGACCTGCTCCGCTGGCGTCTGGCTGTGGAGCGGCTCCTCAGGGCTGGCGCTGATCATCGCCATCTCGATGGTGCTGGCGATGTTCATCGCCGGCGTCGCCGGCGCCGGCATCCCCATCGTGCTCGCCGCAATCGGTCAGGACCCGGCGCAATCCTCCTCGATCCTGCTCACCACGGTCACCGACATCGTCGCCTTCTTCAGCTTCCTCGGCATCGCCACGCTGCTTGCGGGATGGATTTGAGCCGCGCGCTCAACCGCTCCCGAACTGCAACATCAGATCGACATAGTAGTAAACGCCCCAGTCGGAATGGGAATCGTCATCGAAGCCGAACGAGCGGTCATACAAGGGCGCGCGCTCATCGGTGAAGTTGTTCACCCCGAGCCGAATGCGCGAGTCGACACCCGAGACCTCGAAGCGGTAATCCGCCGTGAAGTTGTAGCGGGTGAAGGACGGCACCTCGAAGCGGTCCCCGTTGGAGAGCATCTGGAAGTAGTCGCCAACGGTGTTGCTGGATACAGCCACATTCCACGCATCGCGGCTGAAGCGCGCGCTTGCGGTCGAGCGGAAGTCCTGGTTGCCGTTGAAGTTGAGCAGGTCGCCGATGCCCGCGATGGGGTAGACGATGGTCGAATCGCTCGCCTTGGCTTCCTGCACGATCGAAGTCAGGCCGCCCGGCTCCTGTTCGAACTTCTCGATGTACGAGCCGTTCCACTTGAATGAAAACCGGCCGAAGCCCGTGTCGAGGTCCCAGTACACGCCGATGTCGTAGCCTTCCAGGGTTCGCGTGTCGAGGTTGGCATAGGTGTCCTGAATCGCCGTCACATCGCCGATGGGGCACAGCCCGGCATCGAGGAAACCCTGCACCTCGACGGGATCGTCGGTGACCGCGCCGCGCAGCACGACGGGATTGCCCTGCGCATTGGCGCAGTTCGAGGTGCCCGCGGCGAGCCGCGTGACGAGATCGACGAGGATATGGTTCTCCTCGCCGAAGAGGCCGATGGTGTCGTCTTTTTCGATGGTCCAGTAGTCCGCGGTCAGCGTCAGCGACTCGATAGGCGTCAGCACGAAGCCGATCGAGGTGTTGAGCGAGTCCTCGGAGCGCAGATCCTTGCTGCCGGTGGCCTGGCGCTGCATGCCGTAATCGCAGTCCGAGAAGCTGTTGTCTTCCGGCACGCTGCCTTGATCGACGCCGTAGAAGCACACCCAATCGTCCCGGGTGTTGGTGCGGGCGACGAATTCCTCGTTGATGGTGATCAGGTTCGGCGCCCGGAAGGCGGTGGAAATCGAGCCCCGCAGCAGGAATTGTTCGATTGGGTTCCAGCCGAAGGCGAATTTGCCGACGGTGGTGTCGCCCACATCGTCGAAGTTCTCGTAGCGCGCCGCGAACTGCGCGTCGAGGGTTTCGTGCAAGGGAACCTGAAGTTCGGCGAAGATCGAATTCGTCGTCCTTTCGCCCCTGCCGTCCGGCGTCGGGCTCGAATTCATCACGTCCGAGGTGAAGGGGTAGCCCTCGCCCTCGAAATCGACGAAGTCGATGGTGCCGTCGAGCCGGGGGTCGCGGTCGTCGATATAGTCTTCCGAGCGCAGCTCGTAGCCGAGGAGGAAGCCAACCGAGCCCGCCGGCAATTCAAACAGCGCGGGGTTGGAAAACTTGACATCGAAGGCCGTCAACGAGGTTTCACCCCGGCGGTACACATCGACCAGCGCCCGCTCGATGTTGGTGTTCACCCCGCCGCTGAATGGGTTGTAGGCGTTCGGCGTGGAGTCGAACAGCGCCTCGTTCATCAGGGTGTTGGAAATGCGGTTGCTGGTGATGTCGTCCCGGGACGCCTCCGAGTAGACCAGGGCGGTTTCCCAGTCCCAGCCGCCAACGACGCCGCGGAAACCGCCGAGCAGGCGGAAGGCGTCGCCGTTGTTGTTGACGATGCGCGGCACTTCGGCGTAACGGTAGTTGTCGATGATCAGCTCCAGCCCCTCCGCCGGCAGGCCGGGGCCGGCAATCGAATCCGGCAGGCGGTTGGGCGAGCCAACCGGGCCGAGCGGGTTCCAGTGGTTCGCCGCGCCAACTCGCAGGCGGGCGGCGCTTAGCGAGGTCGAGGGATTGATGCTGCGGTTCGACTCGGAGCGGTAATAGTAGGCGTCCGCGAAGAACTCGGTCTCGTCGTTGATTTCATGGTTGAGGTAACCGAAGAAAGTCGTCCGTTCGATCTCGGGCGACATGTCGCGGGCTTCGTTGAGGTTGTAGCGGATGGTGCCCTGGCCGTCTTCCACCATGCAGGTGCCATAGCCGGTGTCGAAACCGTTGGCGCACTGCGGCGACCCGCTGGGGAACACCTCGAATTCGCCGGCGCTGTCAACGACATCGTTGACCCGCAGGCTGTTCGACGAGCTTACCGAGCTGGCGATGTCGAACTGGCCATACAGCGAGTTGGCGCTGTCGTTGCGGAACACGGTGCTGGTGTTGTAGGTCGAGCCCTCGGGGAAACGCGAGCGGAAGTCCGCGTCGGCCCAGCGCGCATCGTCGCTTGACCGCACCCGGTCGCGGGAATAGTTGCGGGCGAAAACGCCGACATTGGTGCGGCCGTCGTTGAAGCTGTCGCCCCACTCGACCGCGAGGCTCGAATCGCCCCGGGGCATGTGGTCGAACTCGGTCTGGCGGATGCGCACCGTGAAGCCTTCGAAGTCGTCCTTGGTCCAGGTGTTGACCACGCCCGCCACCGCGTCGGCGCCGTAAATCGCCGATGCGCCATCGCGGAGCACTTCGACGCGGTCAAGGCCAACGACGGGAAGATGGTTCGAGTTGACCGAGTTCACCGGCACGAAGCTGCCGCCGACGACCTCGGTCTGGAAGGTCGCCATGTTGACCATCCGCCGGCCGTTGAGCAGCACGAGCGTGTTGCCCGTGCCAAGCGTGCGCAGATTCACCGCGCCGACATCGCCGCGGGCGCCGTTGATGCCGCCGCCGAGATCGCTGGTGCCGAAAAAGTTCTGCCCGTTCTCCGGGATCGCCGCGAGCAGTTCGTCGCCGCTGGCGACGCCAAGCGACGCGATGTCGGCGGCATTGAAGACCGAAACCGCGAGCGCGTCGTTGATCGCCGCGCCGCGAATCTGCGAGCCGGTCACCAGAATTTCCTCAATCCGCCCGCTGCCGTCTCCGTCCTGGGCGAGCACCGCCCCGGAACCCATCGCCAGCGCCGAAAGCGCAAGTGCCCCGTACCGCTTGGAGCGAAACAAACCCGATTTCATGATCGACCTCCTCACCGCGCCGATTGTCCCTAGCACCGGCGCTGGAACTGGATGAAAACTTGGCGGGAACGCCCCCACGAACCGGCAAGACTCAAAAGCGGGGGAAGTCTACCCGACGAACCCCGAACTATCCACAGCCTCAACAACACATTGCAATCCGGGGCCGGGGCGGCGGTCAGAAGATGAAGAGGCCGAGGTCGGCGGCCTGCCAGCCGTTGGCCACGAAGTCCTCCAGCGTGACGCTGTGCCCCCGCTCGGCGTCGGTGTAAATCACCAGGTCGTCGCCCCGGGTTTCCACATAATTGGCCAGCATGTCGGCCGCGTCGCCGAACGCCGCCCCGCGGAAGACCAGCCAGTCCGCGAAGTTGTCGTAGTCGGTGACCACGTCGTTTCCGCCGTTCTTGTCCACGTAGAAGAAGTCGAAGCCGGCGCCGCCCGCGAGCACGTCGTCCCCGGCGCCGCCCGCGAGCATGTCGTTCCCGGCGCCGCCTTCGATGCGGTCGTTGTCGGCCCCGCCAGTGAGCGTGTCGTTCTCCGCTGTGCCGGTCAGCGTGAGGCCGTCGATGACCGGCAGCTTGCGCGGGCTGGTTTGGGGATTGGTTTCGGGTTTGGGGTCGGCTGGCGGCGGAGTGCTGGTGTCCGGCTGCTGTGGCGGCGGGGGCGGGTCGTCGTTGTCGGCGATGGTGGCCTCGCCGGTGGCGTCGCCCAAGGTGGCGCCGGTGGGGTTGCTCAGCGTGACGGTGAAGGTCTCGTCCGGCTCGTCATCGCTGTCGTCCGCGGTTTGCACCGCGACCGTCGCGCTCAGTTGCCCGGCGGTGATGGTGACGGTCTGCGCCGTGGCGACAGCCGTGTAGTCGCGGCCGGCAGTGGCGGTGCCGTCGGCGGTGGTCCATTCCACCGTGACGTCGCTGGTCCACACCTTGTCCAGGCTGACGGTGAATTGGGCGTTGCCGCCCTCGGTTGCGGTGGCGTCGCCGATGGACAGCGCCGGGGGCGTGGGCGGCGGGGTTTCGGGTTCGGGCTTGGGCTCTGGCTGCGGCTGCTGTTGCGCTTCGAGTTCGGTCAGGGCCGCCACCACCGGGTCCCAGCGCGACCAGCCCCTGTCGGCGTAGCCTTGGGCCTCGGCGGCGGTCATCGGCGCCAGGCTGGCGAAGGCCGCGTCGGTCTCGCCCAGGGTTTTCAGCACCCGCTGCCAGCGGGCAACATGCTCGGCGCCCTCGCCGGTTTCCGCCGCGTAGCCGCGCACGTTGGCGATCAGACCGGCGTGGGGGTTGGCCGGCGGGGGCGGGTCGTCGTTGTCGGCGATGGTGGCCTCGCCGGTGGCGTCGCCCAGGGTGGCGTTGGCCGGATTGCTCAAGGTTATGGTGAAGGTCTCGTCGGGCTCGTCGGCGCTGTCGTCGGTGGTTTGCACGGTGACCGTCGCGCTTGACTGCCCGGCGGCGATGGTGGCGGTCTGGCCGCTGCGCGCCGTGTAGTCGCTGCCGGCCGTGGCGGTGCCGTCGGCCGTGCTCCACTCCACCGTGACGTCGCTGGTCCACACCTTGTCCAGGCTGATGGTGAATTGGGCGCCGCCGCCTTCGGTCACCGTCGCATCGCCGATGGACAGCGCCGGGGGCGTGGGCGGCGGGGTTTCCGGCTTGGGATCGTCCTGCGGCTGCTGTTGCGCTTCGAGTTCGGTCAGGGCCGCCACCACCGGGTCCCAGCGCGTCCAGCCCCTGTCGGCGTAGCCCTGGGCCTCGGCGGCGGTCATGGGCGCGAGGCTGGCGAAGGCCGCGTCGGTCTCGCCCAGGGTTTTCAGCACCCGCTGCCAGCGGGCAACGTGCGCGTCGCCCTCGCCGGTCTCCGCCGCGTAGCCGCGCACATCGGCGATCAGGTCGGCGTAGGGGTTGGCCGGCGGGGGCTGGTCTTCGTTGTCGGCGGTGACCGCCACCTGCGCTGCCAGCGGCAGGGTTTCCGGATCGAGATCGGACTGCTGTGGCTGCGCTTCCAGCTCGGTTAGGACCGTCACCACCGGGTCCCAGCGTGTTGCCCGATGGATCTCGGCCAGATTCTGTGCTTCGGCGGCGGTCATCGGCGTGAGGCTGGCGAAGGCCGCGTCGGTCTCGCCCAATGCTTTCAGCACCCGCTGCCAGCGGGTCACATGCGCGTCGCCGTTGTCGGTCTCCGCCGCGTAGCCGCGCACGAGGGCAACGAGGTCGGCGGCGGATACGGGATCATTTTCCAGGATGGTGGCGCGGCCGCTCGGTTCCCCCGGCACCACGCCGTCAATGCCGCGCAAGACCACAAAAAACCCCCGATCCCCCGTGTAGACATCGTCATCGTATGTCTGCACCGAGACGGTGGCACTCTGCTCACCGGCCGGGATGGTGATGCCAGGTGCCGTCCATGGCTGACCCTTGTAGTCGTCGCCAGCTTTGGCGCTGTCGCCCTTTGTTCGCCAGTACAAAGTCGCCTCCCGGCTGGCAACCCTGCTCAGATTGACGGTGAATACCGCCACGCCGCCCTCGGTGACGGTCACATTGTTGATGGAAAAGGTGGGCGGGGTTGGTTCGTCATCCACAATGGTGATTGTGGCATTGAGAGAACTGTGATCGAAGACACTGAAAGAATCCCGCTCAACGGCGTTGACGGGATTGCTCAGGTCAAATCCGAACACCCTGACCCCCCTCCAGATATTGTCATTGTTGATTTGCACCGTAACGGTGATGCTCTGCTGACCGGCGGGGATGGTGACGACCTCGCCAGGCTGGTCCTTGTAATCTGTCGGAGGCCTTGCAAATCCCCATGAGCGCGTTGACCAAGTGACTTGCACGTCGAGGTCAGACACCCGATCCAGACGGATGGTGACCTCCGCCTCCTCGCCTTCGGTCACCGTGGTATTCTCAGCCCAAATGCGCGGCAGATCCTGCGACATATGCAATCTCCTTGTTTCGCTGTTTCAATTTGCGCCCCGCCTCTGGTGGCGGCCCAAAGATTTTATCATTAACTTGCGGCGAATTCCGATACACACGCAACAGTCATTGCCACTTCTCAACCCCGCGCCCGCGGCTTGATGAACTGCCGCTATAATCCATCGCCGGAGGAGGCGGCCATGCCCCGGGAGGAAGAAGCGATCAACACTTCAGCCGCGCGAAAAACCATCGCGGAGGCGATCAAAAAGACCGCCGAGATCAATCCGCTGAAGACCGACGGCGACTGGCTCGAAGTCGTCACCGTGGAGTGCGCGCCATACATCAAGGATTGGGACATCGCGGAGTGCTGGCATTGGAAGGCGTGGCCGCATAGAAAGAAGCATTTCCCGGAAACCACCGAGCTCGATGTGGGCATCGATGTCGTGGCCAAGCGCCGCGGCGACGGGAAACACATCGCCATCCAGTGCAAGTCGCGCAAGCTTGACGAGAGTGGGCGCGGCGACTCAATCAAGAGCGATGAGATAGCCAGATTCTCGGCCGCATCCGCTGCGGACTTCTGGGAAGAGCGCTGGCTCGTCACCAATGGCGGCAATCCGCTCGCCAGCGGCGCCGAGCAGTCGCTGTCGATGCATCGCAAGCCACTCAAGCTGGTTTACATCGCCAACGATCTTCGCCGGCAACAGCAGGCGGATGCCGCCACCGAAGATGGTGGGCCCGGCAAACCAGGCGGGCCGAATCCCGGCGGCGGCGAAAGCCCGCAAACCAAATCCGCCATGCAGGATGAAGCCGTCGCCACCAGCGTCCGCCTGCTCAGGGAACAGGAGCGATCGGAGAGCGGCGGACTGCCGCTTGGCGAGGCCCGGGGCAGGATCATCCTCCCCTGCGGAACGGGCAAGACGCGAATCTCGCTCAAAATCGTGGAGGCGCTCACGCCCGCTGGCGGGCTGTCCATCGTGCTGTGCCCGTCCATCGCGCTGGTGGCCCAGATCCGCCGCGAGTACCTGCAACACGCATCCGCCCCACTCGATGTGCTCGCGGTCTGCTCGGATGAGAGCGCGGGCTTCGACCCGAAAAAAGAAGGCAGCCGCAACGCCACCCGCGACCCAACAGTCGACAACAGCAATGTCCGCGCTTCCGAGGTGATGGGCACGGTCACCACCGACGCGGACGAAATCGCCGGCTGGATGCGCGGGCCTGCGCATGGCAACGGCATCAAGGTGCTCATCGGCACCTATCAGAGCAGCGCCAAGGTATCGGAGGCCCTGCTCAGCGGGGGCGTCCAGCGGGCGAGTGTGATGATTGCCGACGAAGCCCACAGAACAGCCGGGCTCAAGCGCAGGAACACCCGATCCGCGGGCGCGGACAACGAGGAAAAGCGCCTTCGCGACTTTACCGTCTGCCACGACAACCAAAGGTTCCCCGTCACCCACCGCGTGTATCAGACGGCAACGCCGCGCATCTACGACGGCAAGCGGCCCAGCGGCAATCCAAATTGGATCGTCCGTTCAATGGACGACGAAACCACTTTCGGCGTCGAGTTGTACCGCAAAAGCTATCAGCAGGCCGTCCGCAACCGCTGGCTGTCCGACTACCGCATCATCGCCATTGGCATCAACGACCCCGATGCATACGCAACGGCGAACCAATTGGCCAAGGCAACCAAGAGCAAAGGGCGCCGCCAACTGACGACCACGGATTACATCAGCGGCCTAGCCTTCGCGCTGACGATGGGCGGCGCCACCTCGGGCGGCGAAGTGGACATCAAGTCTTGCATCGCTTTCATGAACACCGTGGACAAGTCCAAAAACATGGCGCAGGACCTTCAATCCGACACGGTGAAGCAGTGGGTTCAGCGATGGTTGGACGACAACGCCCCCGGCAAGATGGCGACGAATTACCGGCTTGAGCACCTCGACGCTTCGAGCAACGTCGCCGCCCGCGAAACCGCCAAAGGAAAGCTCGCCGACGCCGACTCGGAGCAACCCCGCGGCATCATCAACGTGGGCATTTTCGGCGAGGGCACCGACTCGCCCTCATTGAGCGCGGTGGCCTTCCTCGAAGCCCGCAAAAGCCCCATCGACGTCGTGCAGGCCGTCGGGCGGGCGATGCGCACCGCCCCCGGCAAGGAACTCGGCTACATCGTCTGCCCCATCCGGATTCCACCCAGCGCCGACCCCGAAAAATGGCTGAGCACCAGCAACCAGGACGAGGGTTGGCAGGAACTGGGGCAAATCCTGCTCGCCTTGCGCGCCCATGACCGGCGCATCGAGGACAACCTCGGGGAACTCTTGCAACTGTATGTCCCCAAACCGCCGCCAATGGAGCGCACCTTGGTCGCGGTGGCCAAGAGCGAAGGCGGGCGCATCCAATACGGCGAAGTCGAAGGGCCTCCCGGCGCCGCGGAGGAAGCGGTCGAGCAGTCATTGGCGGGCAAGACCCGCGCCGAAGCGGGAATACTTCCCTTGAATGAACAACCCTCCGATGGCGGCGGGCCAGAGACACCGCAGGTGAACGAACCCCCGGCGCGTTACGAAAAGACCGCCAAGGATGAAGCGCTGGAGATCACGCAAGTCGTCGCGGGAAAGAAAAACCACGACGGCACCATGGAGATCCGCCGGGACACGGTGGCCCGCGACAAGCCCAAACCGGGAGAGTCCCGGGGCGTGGTGAACATACGGAAAACCAAGGCCAAAGCCAGCAAGATGATCAACACCGGCACAGGCGGCGTTCGTGTGCCAACCGGCAAGCAGCGCAAACCCCGCAAGACCGCCAGGGAGGTGGCCGAGGAACAAGGCCAGCTCATGCTCAAGCTGAGCGGCCTCGAAGACCACGGCAGCGCCATCAAGATGAACCTGCTGTCGAAGTCCGGCCTGAGCGAAAACCGCGTGATGCGCGATCTGAACATACTCGAATCGAGCATCAGGGAAGCGGCCCACCACCTGCGGGCCGACGAATTGCTTCCCGCGCTGAACAGACACTTCCAGCTTGACCGGCTCAGGAAGACCGGCAACACACAGGCCGACGGCTGCACCATCGCCGCGCTGCTGATGATGAACGCCGCCATGCTGCACCAGCGCATCAGCAACGGCGGCTGGCTGTCCGGCATCAGCGATCTTTCGCTGATCAAGAACGAGATCGATGTGGCGCGGAAGATGGGCCGCGAATGGGAGCGCATCATGCGCCACGACTTCCGCCCGGTGCTCGAACCCGCTTTGGAAGCCATCTACGCGGTCGAGGCAACGGGCAAAACCGCCGGCTTGGAACGCGCCCTGCATCATCTCGCCGCCGAAGCCGAGCGCATCGCCGAAACCTACGCCGACATGGGCGCCGACCACGCCGGGCCGCTGTTCAACCGGGTGATGGGCAACCAGGCGTCCGATGGCGCCTTCTTCACCCGGCCTGTCGCCGCCTCGCTCTCCGCGCGGCTCACGCTCGATGCCTGCGGCGAGCAGGACTGGTCGAGCGCGGAAGTCTGGCGGCGGCATAAAACGGTCGATTTGGCCTGTGGCAGCGGCACCCTGCTCGCCGCCATGCTCACCGACATGAAACGCCGGGCCAGCGAGCGAGGCGCAAACACCGAGAGGCTGAACGAGCTGCAAAAACTCGCGGTCGAGGATGTCATCAAGGGCCTCGACATCAATCCCGTCTCATTGCAGCTAGCCGCATCGCAGTTGACCGCTGGCAACCAGCGCCTCAGCTACCGGCGAATGGGCCTGCATCTGATGCCCTATGGGCCCGACAAGCACGCGCCGGAGCAGGTCCACGCCGGCACCCTCGAACTGTTGGGCCAGCGGGCCCTGGTGCAAAGGCCCGGCGAGTTGGATCTGGACGACGACGCTATCGCGTCCCAAGCGACTTGGGAGGCGACGGACGATGCCGAACTCGAAGACGCCGTCGAAGCGGTGAAGCACACCCGCATCGTCATCATGAACCCGCCATTCACCAACCGCGCCAATATGGGCGAGAAGTTTGCGAAGGAAACGCAGAACACACTGCGCATCCGCGCGGACGCTTTGGAGGAAAAACTCACCCAGGCCGACCCCGATCTGGAACGATTCGCGGACAAGAATTCCATCGGACCGCTCTTCGTCGGTCTTGCAGACCACTGCGTAGAGCGGTCCGATGGCGTGCTCACGATGATCAACCCCACCATCGCGCTCACCACACCCTCCGGCCAGCGCGAGCGGCTCGCGCTGGCAAAGCGCTTCCATATCCACACCGTGCTGACCTCGCACCAGCCCCGCAACATCAACCTGAGCCAGCACACCGCCATCAACGAAAGCATCGTGGTGATGCGCCGGCATGAAGGCGAGAAGCCCCCAACCCGTTTCATCAATCTCGACCGGGTGCCAGCGGACGAAGCCGAGGTGGCCGATTTTCACGGATGTCTATTCAACTTCGGGGGGGGGGGGGGGGGGGTAATGCCTAACGGCTGGGGCGAAGTATCCCACTGGCCCGCTGAGCGCATTAGCGCCGGGAATTGGACGCCCGCAATTTGGCGTTCCCCAGCCTTGGCTGAGTCCGCGACGTACTTTGCGAACCATCCAGATATGCAATCGATTCAAATTGAACTTGGCCAGTCGCCGCAAGCGACTGGCCAAGTTCTGCGTGGCTCTTTCGAGCCCGCAGAACTCGGCACCCCAGGATCTTTTCCGATTCTGAAATCCAAAAGTGGAACGGATGGGCAAAAGACTATACAAAGTAGGCCCGATGACCATTGGATTCCCAAAAGGCGGGACGAGGAGATGCGCCAGCGGAACGATGGCAAGTACCCCGAAGCTGACAGAATCTTGAAAAAAGCGGGACATTTACTGATAACCGCAGGTCAACGGAATACGACAGCATGTTTGGTTGCCGTCGCCAGCGATGAAAAGTATGTGGGCAACGGATGGATGCCGATCCCCGGAGTATCGCCAAAGGTGGCAAAGGCGATGGCAGTATTCATCAACTCGACGGCAGGACACCTTCAATTGATGCGAAATCCAGGACGCACTCTAGAGTTCCCGACATACAGCGCGGCGGAAGCAGCTAATCTTCGTGTCCCCGACACAAAAGATGGCCGTATCCGCCAAACTCTGGCCAAATGCTGGGAACGCACCAAAGACATGACCGTTCCGCAATACCGCGACGGCGAATGCGAAGTGCGCCGCCTCTGGGATGAAGCCGTCGCCGAAGCCATGGGCTGGGACCCAGCCGAACTAACGCGCCTGCGCCTGCTGCTGCACCAAGAACCCCATGTGCGCGGCCTCGGCTACGGCCAATACGCCGACGAAGTGCGGATCGAACCCGCCGCCCGCGAGCGCTTCACAGAACTCGCCGACCGCTGGGAATGGGAAACTATCCTTTATTCAAATACAGCGCTGGCCTGCCGGCATCCCGCTTATCAGGAAATCATCAGCATGGGCGAATCGGTTGTGCCCTTGATTCTGCAACGGCTGCGGGGCGAGCGGGGACACTGGGACTGCGCATTGTGGGACATCACAGGCGAAAGTCCGGCCAAGCGTTCCGACTGGGGCAATGTCGCGGCGGTGAAGGCATCATGGCTCGAATGGGGCGAAGCCAATGGATACGTCTGAATTCAGGCTAAGGCCCTTGCCAAGAGCGGCAGGCACAGCGTGAGTTGCCGTCTGGCTGGGTGGGGTTCAGCGGGCGTGCGAGACAGGATGTCGAGCCCGAAGCTTACAGGGATGTATTCACAGCGTCCGCTGAACGCCACCCAGCCAGACGGCGACGGATCGAAGCCACGAGCGACCGGTGCCGGAACGAAGAGCGTAGGGCGCAATAAGCGAGTGACGCGCATTGCGTTGTATGGAGGATTGCGATGACAAAGACAGCCGCGACAGCCCTCGCGCTGCTGCTTGCCTGGCAGCCGGTTTTTGCCCAAGCCCAAGCCCAGGCCATCATCCGCTACGAAAGCATCCACCATCCGGTGGTGGCCGCGGGTGGGATGGTGGTGAGCCAGAATGAGGCCGCGAGCGAAGTCGGCAGGCGGATTCTGCTCGCTGGCGGCAACGCTATCGACGCCGCCGTGGCCATGGGTTTCGCCCTCGCGGTGACTTTGCCCCGGGCGGGCAATCTCGGCGGCAGCGGATTCATGCTCGTCCACATGGCGGATGCCGGCGGCCCGGATGAAGTGGTGGCGCTCGATTTCCGCTCGGCGGCCCCGCTGGCGGCGCGAAGCGCGGACTTTATCGACGAAAACGGCGAGGTTCGCTATGAAGAATTGACCCACGGCCCCCGCGCCGCCGGCGTCCCCGGCACCGTCGCCGGGCTTGAAGAAGCCTGGCGCCGCTTCGGCTTGCTGCCTTGGGAGGATGTGCTCGCGCCGGCGATCACGCTGGCTGAAGGCGGCATCGAAGTCAGTGGCGACTTGGCGTATGCGCTGGCGGAAGCCTTGACCGTGATGGCCGCGTACCCGAGCAGCATGGCGGCATACGCCAAAGCCGACGGTTCGGCCTATGCCGCGGGCGAGATGCTGCTCCAGCCCGATCTCGCCTGGTCCTTGCGCGAGATCGGCGAGCATGGCGCGGATGCCTTTTACCGCGGCGCCATCGCCGAGAAGTTCCAAGAATACATGGAGCGGAACAACGGCCTGATCAGCGCCGAAGACTTGGTCAATTACCGCGTGCGCGAGCGTCAAGCCATCGCCACCGATTACCGCGGCCACCGCGTCGTCACCATGCCCCCGAGCAGCGGCGGCGGGCTCGCGCTCCTGCAAATGCTCAATGTGCTCGGCCATTTCGACCTCGCGGGCCTGCCCCAAGGCTCGGCGGCGAGCCTGCATCTGCTCGCCGAAACGATGAAGCAGGCCAACGCCAACCGCCGCGAAGGCATCGGCGACACCGATTTTGTGGAGGTGCCCATCGCCGGATTCCTCAGCGCGGAAATCGCCGCCGAAATGGCACAGCGGATCGACCCAGACCGCGCTAGGCCAGTGGCTGAGATTGCGCCGATCGACGCTTTCGGCTACCAATCCGCCGGCCCGGCCGGCGGCCAAGCCAATGCAGCCGGCTCGCCCGGCAGCATCGCGGCCACCCCGGTTCAGAATTGGGTCGAGGAGGGCCCCGATACGACGCATTTGTCGGTGGTCGACGGCGAAGGCAACGCGGTGTCGCTGACCTACACCCTCGGCTATTCTTTCGGTTCCGCCTTCGTCGTCCCCGGCACCGGCATCATTCTCGACAACCAGATGCGCAACTTCTCGATCCGCAGCCCGGACACCCACGCCAACCGCATCGAGCCTGGCAAGCGCGTCGTTTCGACGATGACGCCGACGATGGTTTTCGACCAAGACGGCGAGTTGTTCCTCGCCACCGGCACCCCCGGCGGCAGCCGCATCCACAACGTCATTCTGCAACTCATCATCAACACCGTTGATCACGGCATGAACATCGCCGAGGCGACCAACGCCCCGCGCATCCACCAAGCCTGGCGGGAGCCCGAACTCGGCGTCGAACGCGGCGCCGCCGCCGACAGCCTGCGCCTGCTCGAAGCCATGGGCCACCAAATCGAAATCCAGCCCACCATGGGCAGCACCCAGTCGATCCTGCTCCGCGACGGCCTGCTCCACGGCGCCGCCGACCCCCGCCGCCCCGGCGCCGCGGCGCTTGGAATCGACCAGGGAAGCTCTGATTAAGTCAGAGCTTCCCGCGGTACACGGAAGTACCGCCGAATTCGATGGCGCAAGCCATTGAATTCGCGAGCAAAACAAAACCACGCTTTTGTTTTGCGACAATGAAAAATTCCATGGATGGGATTTTTCAGAGCATACCTGACTCGGGGAGAGAATCGATGCGAATCAAAATGGCTATGATGCTGCCCACAGCCGCAGCCTTGCTGATCCTGAATGCCGCGCCCGCGCAACAGCCGGACGCGTCTGAAGCGCATGGGGATGGCCCGCCCGCCGCTGCCGGCGGCGCGGACCAGGCTGAGCCGAGTGGCGCGGCGATCATCGAGGCGGCCCACGAGGCCGCCGGTGGCGAGACCTTCATCAGGCCCGGCACACTGTTCCTGAGTGGTTGCAACATCATCTACGACGAAGGCGGCGGCAGCCGAACCTGGGACCGCTACGCCATGTGGCGGGTGTTCGCGGATGAAAAAGCCGACGCCCACGCCGCCAATGGCAAGGTGCGGATTGAAGCCTGGCGCGATGGCGAACTCGAAATGCTGCTGAGCTTCGATGGCGAGGCGACTTACAACGAATCCGGGCGCATGGCGGATCAATCCGCCAACGCGATGTGGAGCAGCAATTTCGGCTTCGGCGCGATCCGCAACGCCCTCGACCCGGGCTGGACGCAAAACCGCCGGGCCGACCGCGCCATCGACGGCAAGCCCGCGCACCTGGTCGAACTCACCGACCCGAGCGGCGGCAAGACCCTGTTCGGCATCGACCAAGCCACATTCGACATTCTCTATGTCGGCTTCAACACCCCCCGCGGCTGGCACGAGCGGCGCTATTCCGATTATTTCTCCAAACCCGGCATCAACTGGCGCCAGGCGGGCCGCGTCCGCCTGTTCTACAACGGCGTCAAGTCAAACGAGGCGATCTGGACCGATTTCGAGATCGGCAAGCCTTTCGGGGATGCGGTTTTCGCGATTGACGCGGTTCCCGAATCGCCGACCTTTTAGCGGCCGCCGGCGCTATTGCATCGGCGAGTAGTCGGTGGCCACCATATACTTGTTTTCAATGCCGGCGAGGATCTCGCCATTGGCGATGGAGGCCTCGTAGGCTGCCTGCCATTCCGGGTCCTGGGCGAACGCCGGCCAGGAAGCGGCGGCGGCTTCCTCGCTGTCGTGGGCGATGATGTAGATCAGGGTGTCGTCGCGCTCTTCGTCGCTGATGGGCGTCCAGTAGCCGATGTTCTCGATGCCGTGCTTCTCGAAGAGGCGCATGGTGTGGTCGCGGAAGCGGGTGTGGAGGTTGTCCAGATTGCCCTCGGTGGACTTGTAGATGCGCAACTCGTACACCTTTTGATCTTGGGCGGAAGAGGTGATGAACAGGCCCGCGCCGAGTCCGGCGACCAGCGAAAGCAGGGAAGCCCCCGCGATTTTCAAATAGTTGCTCACGTTTTTCTCCTGGGTTGTCCGCTGGAAACGCGCTATTGCCCTTATCCCGGCGGCTGGTTTGAATAAGTTCGGCAAGTATAGCAAAGACGCGGACTTTTCAAGGAGATTCCGCGGCTTAACTTCGCTCCGCGCAGAATGACGAAGGGGCTGCGGTGGAATCCCGCACTGAGGGAGCGCGGCGGTGGCTGAAAGGGGCCCGGCGCAAGCCGGGAAAGCATTCAGCCACCGCCGGAAAGCGACTGGTGCCCGATTCCGCGACTTTGCTTCGCCCCGCGTGGGATGATGAAATCCCAGAATTGCGGTTCGCCTTGACTCCCGGAGTGCAGTAGAATCGCCCGCGTCCGCAATCGGAAGCCGCCGGGAAAATGGAAAACCTATTCAGTCAGGGATTGCCGCTCGCGCTGTTTGGCATTGGCGTGGTTTTCGTCTTTCTCTGCCTGCTGATCTTCGCCACCCGGGCCATGTCGGCGCTGGCGGCGCGCTTCGCCCCGGCAGCCGGCACCGCCCCCGCGGAAACCAGCCCAAGCCACTTGCCGCCGGCGCAGATCGCCGCCATCATCGCCGCGGTCGCCCTGCACCGCGCCCGCCGCGGCACAACGGCTTGAGCACCGCCAAACGGAATCCATCATGACCGAAGCCAACCAGCCTCTGGGCATCACCGAAGTCGTGCTCAGGGACGCCCACCAATCCCTCATCGCCACCCGCATGCGCATCGAGGACATGCTGCCCATCGCCGACAAGCTCGACCAAGTTGGCTTCTGGGCCGTCGAATCCTGGGGCGGCGCCACCTTCGACGCCTGCATCCGCTATCTCGGCGAGGACCCTTGGGAGCGCATCCGCCGCTTCAAGGCCGCGATGCCCAACACCCGCCAGCAAATGCTGTTCCGCAGCCAGACGATCCTCGGCTACCGCCACTATGCCGACGACGTGGTGCGCAAGTTCGTCGAGCGCGCCGCGGTGAACGGCGTTGACGTGTTCCGCGTGTTCGACGCCCTCAACGACATGCGCAATCTCGAAACCGCGATCAGCGCGGTGCGCGAGCAGGGCAGGCACGCCCAAGGCGCCATGGCCTACACCACCAGCCCGGTGCACACACTGGAAACCTGGCTCGAAATGGCCCGCAGCGTCGAGGGCATGGGCGCGGACTCGCTCTGCATCAAGGACATGGCCGGGCTGCTGGAGCCCTACACCGCCTTCGAACTCGTCACCCGGCTGAAGCAAACCGTGGGCATCCCCATCCACATCCAGTGCCACGCCACCACTGGGCTGTCCACGGCCACCTATCTCAAAGTCATCGAGGCGGGAATCGACAACATCGACACCGCAATCTCGTCAATGAGCCTCACCTACGGCCATTCGCCCACCGAAACCATGGTGTCGATGCTCGAAGGCACGCCCCGTTTCCCCGGCCTCGACCTCAAGCTGCTTGAGGAGATCGCCGCCTACTTCCGCGAGGCGCGCAAGAAATACGAAGCCTTCGAGGGCTCGCTGAAAGGCGTCGATTCGCGCATTCTCGTTTCCCAGGTGCCGGGCGGCATGCTCTCCAACCTCGAAAACCAGTTGCGCGAACAGAATGCCCTCGACCGCCTCGACGAGGTGCTCGGGGAAATCCCCCAGGTTCGCGCCGATCTCGGCTTTCCCCCGCTGGTGACGCCGGTTTCCCAGATCGTCGTGACCCAGGCGGTGTTCAACGTGCTCAGCGGCGAGCGCTACAGCAACATCGCCAAGGAAACCGCCGGGGTGCTGCGGGGCGAGTACGGCGCCACGCCGGTTCCGGTCAACCCCGACCTGCAGGCCCGGGTGCTTGATGGCGACGAGCCGATCCGCTGCCGCCCGGCGGACTTGCTCAAACCAGAATTCGACAAGCAGCGCGACGAACTGCGCGGCATCGCCAAGCGCGACGGTTTTGTCCTTTCGCATGAGGTTGACGACACCCTCACCTTCGCCCTGTTCCCCCAGGCGGGGCTGCGTTTTCTGAAGAACCGCCACAATCCGGCGATTTTCGAGCCGCCGCCCCAAGCCGTCTCCGCCAGCCCTCCAGCCACCGAAACCGACGGTGTGTACACGGTGGAGGTCGCGGGGCAGCAATTCGTCGTCAAGGTTGCCGAAGGCGAGCGGGTTGGCGCGATCATGCCCGCCGAGGCCGCGGCGCCAGTCCATGGCGCTGGCGGCAAGGAGCGGCAGGTGGCCGCGCCGCTGGCGGGAACCGTGGTGCGCGTCATGGTGGGTGTGGGCGAGCGCGTGGAAACCGGCGATGTGCTCGTCATTCTCGAGGCGATGAAGATGGAGGCCGAAGTCCACGCCCCCGCCGCGGGAACGGTGGCGGCGGTCCGCGCCCGCGGCGGCGACAGCGTCCAGCTCGGCCAGGTCCTGCTGTTGCTGCGGGAGTAGGTGCGGGTGATGGAGCAGTGGCGCGCCTTGTGGCAGGGCACCGGACTCGTTCAGTTCGAATGGCAGCAGGCGGTGATGCTGCTGATCTGCCTTGGCCTGCTCTATCTGGCGATACAGCGGAAGTTCGAGCCACTCCTGTTGCTGCCAATCGCCTTTGGCGGGCTGCTCGCCAACATCCCCGGCGTTGAAATCGCCACCGGCGACGGCATTCTGCGGCAGCTTTACGAAATCGGCCTGGCGACTTCGATTTTTCCGCTGCTGATCTTCATGGGTGTCGGGGCGCTGACCGATTTCGGCCCATTGCTCGCCAATCCCCGCACGATGCTGCTTGGCGCGGCGGCGCAAGTCGGTATTTTCGCCACCCTGCTCGGCGCGCTGCTGCTTTCCGACCTCGGCCTGTTCGACTTCAGCCTGCAACAGGCCGCGGCCATCGCCATCATCGGCGGCGCCGACGGGCCGACTTCGCTGTATCTCGCCAGCGTGCTCGCCCCGGAGCTGCTCGGCGCCATCGCCATCGCCGCGTATTCCTACATGGCCCTCGTGCCGCTGATCCAGCCGCCGGTCGCCCTGGCGCTGACCACGGCGGAGGAAAGGCGCATCCGCATGAGCGGCCAGCGCGAGGTGCGGCGCGTAGAGAAAATCCTCTTTCCCCTGCTGCTGCTCATGCTCACCGCCCTGCTGGTGCCCGCGGCCGCGCCACTGCTCGGCATGTTCTGCTTCGGCAATCTGATGCGCGAATCCGGCGTCGTCAAAAGGCTGACCGACACTGCCCAAAACTCCTTGGTCAACATCGTCACCATTCTGCTCGGCCTCGCGGTCGGCTCGCGCCTGGCGGCGGATCAGTTCCTCGTTCCCGCGACCCTCGGCATCCTGCTGCTTGGCCTGTTCGCCTTCGCCGCCGGAACCGCCGCCGGCGTGCTCATGGCCAAGCTGATGAACCGCCTGTCGCGAAACCCCATCAACCCGCTGATCGGCGCCGCCGGCGTTTCCGCGGTCCCCATGGCGGCGCGCACCGTCCACCGCCTCGGCAAGCAGGCCGACCCGGAAAACTTCCTCCTCATGCACGCCATGGGCCCCAACGTCGCCGGCGTAATCGGCTCCGCCATAGCCGCCGGCATCCTCATCCGCTTCGCGGGGTAGTTGTCGCTCCGCCACTGCCACCCGCATCGCCCGTTTCGTGATACCATCGGGCAACGTTGAATAATCCATTCATAATCATGCAGTTGCGAATCTTCACATGGCACCCACCATTCACAAAGAAAAAGGATTCCGATTCTTTTTCTTCTCCCGAGAGGAGCCGCGCAAACATGTTCATGTTATCCGCGCTGAAGGCGAAGCCAAGTTCTGGCTGGAACCAGAGATCGAGCTCGCGGTAAGCTTTGGACTATCCCGTCGCCAACTGAAGGAAGCGCAAGAGATAGTGGAGGAGCGTTGCAATGAGTTTCGAGACGCTTGGCGCAAGCACTTCGGAAGTTGAAATCACCGGAATTTCAGCACATGGTATCTGGATGCTCGCTGGCGAGGAAGAGATGTTTCTTGCCTATGAGCACTTCCCTTGGTTCAAAGATGTTGCCGTGGGGAATATTCTCAACGTGCAAGAACCCACCCCCGGCCATTTTCACTGGCCCGATCTCGACGTGGATCTCGGCTTGGAAACCATTCGCCATCCTGATCGCTTCCCTCTAAGAGCGCGGCCGCATTCCCTTGTTGGCATGTTGCACTCGGAAAAACTGTCGGTTTCAGGAAGTGGATTGTCTGACCTGAGCTTGGACAGATTGAAGCACCACCTCGCGAAAATCATGGTTGACGCCGAGTTGCCGCTGCTTGACGAGCAGTGGGAAAGCCGGCTTTGCAATTTGGGTTTTATGACCGAACGCGAAGCTGGGCGTCCAGTTTGCACTGTCGCCGGCCTTGTGCTTTTTGGCCACTCGCCGCGGCGCCTGCTCCAACAGGCGGGTATCCGCTGGATGGCATTCGACGGAAGAGGGAAAAACTATAAAGCCCTTGATGATCGGCTGATCGATGGACCATTGATTCCGCAGCTCGATCCAATTGGCGTAAAGATTGCCGAAAGCGGGTTGATCGAACGGCTTGTCGCGGCGATGCGGCCTTTCATTTCCGAGGAACTTAACGAGTTGAACGACTCATTCCAACGTCAGCGCGAGTGGTCGTACCCACTCGATGCGGTCAGGGAGGCGCTCATCAACGCGCTGGCGCACCGGGACTGGACCCGGACCGAAGAAATCGAAATCGTCCGCTACGCCGACCGCCTCGAAGTGCTCAGCCCCGGCGCCCTGCAAAATTCCATGACAGTGGAAAAAATGATCGCCGGCCAGCGCTCCCCCCGCAACACGCTGATCGTCGAAGCTCTCCGCGATTACGGCTATGTCGATGCCAGGGGAATGGGAGTCCGCAGCAAAATCATCCCACTGCTGCAACAGCACAACGGAACGACCCCGGAATTTGAGGCTACTGAGGATTACCTGAAAATTATAATGCGTCGCGGATGAGTCGGATTAACGTGGCTGTATTCGCAGATTGGAGGCCGCCTGAAACCTAGGTGATGAGTCAGCGAGAATGCTTATCTTTGAATGAGAGGTATTGACGATGAATCATCGTACTTTGATAGTGTGGATATTGATGCCTGCTGTTGGGTTATCAATTTTCATTATCGGATATTTTCTCGGTGAAAAAAATGCAGAAAGTTTCACTAGTTCCCCATCATCTAGATTTGAGCAGCTATTGGAAAATATCATGTCCTCGCCAAATGAGCGAAAAATCTCGTTTAGCTTACAGGATTTAAGTACAGAAGTTGGAGGGGAGGTGTATATGGCGCATTGGTTGGAAATGTATCTCTCATCAAGCACTTCATGGGAGCCGATGGCGCTTGTCATTGGTTATGTTGACGACAAGACTCAGTGTGAAGAATGGGCTGACTGGATGCGCGACAAGTATACTGCAAGAGAGTATCGCTGTGTTCCATGGACTAGGCATTCAAATTCATACTGATGAACGAAAATCAATTGAAAAAGAAAAATGACTTAAACTTTAAGATCACCGGAATGAGGCAAGATATTCCGTGGCGTTGAGATGAACATGATTGGTTAACGGAGGCGTAAGTTTGTAGGCTTCCGGGGTTCTTGAAAAATGGTACAGGCGGGCGATACGAAATGTGTCCGGGTTCTCGTCGGCGACATTCAATTCATTGCGTGAAATCCAGAATGGGGTTGTGATCGGACCATTGGTTGTTTTGACTTCAAACAATCTCTTCTTGCCGGATGTGGAATAGGAAAGTATGTCGTAGCCAGAGCCATCTCCGTCTTCCTTGGAAACCCACCTTACCCTGCCGGCCAGATCATCCCGTCCCATTGAAGAAAGTCGATTTTGCTCGGCTTGATACAAAAACCGCTCCCCAGCTTCGCCTAGTTTTCTGGCCATGGCATCGCGCTTGGCCGGGTCGAAATGCCGGATAATTCGCCGGATGGTTCGATCTTTCGGTTCTTTTTCTGGTTCGAGGTTGGGCGCTTTCCGGAATTGCAAGCCTTGAAATGGCACATTCCCGATACTGGTATCGCTCGCCAGCCTTTCCGCAAGTTCACCATGTTTCAATTGCTTTTCTATCGTCTCAAACAGTTTCGCTTGATAGTTCCTTGCTGGCTTGTACCCCAGAACGAACGGCAATCCCAACCGCTCCATTACCGCGCTGATGTTCTGGTGCTTGTACTCAATGGACCCTTTCGAGCGGCCGATTTGTTCCTGCAACGCGCGATTTCTCTCAATCTTGCTGAATTTTCCGCCTCTGAGTTCCATTTGCAGCATTGCAAGATAATCAGCCACGATCACCTCAATTTCATCCAAGTCCCATGTGACGCCCAACTTGTTCATTTTTGTTATTGCTCCCCGTCGAAAACCGCTCGGTCAATCCTCGAATAGGCTTTGGTTCATGGTTCGGGCGGGGGCGGGGCCGCTGGTGGTGCCGATGGCGCGGGCGGGGACGCCGACCACGGTGGTGTGGGGCGGGACATCCTCGAGCACGACGCTGCCGGCGCCGATTTTGGCGCCTTCGCCGACAGTGATGTTGCCGAGCACCTTGGCGCCGGCGGAGACGAGGACGCCGGAGCGGATCTTGGGGTGGCGGTCGCCTTTCTCGTTGCCGGTGCCGCCGAGGGTGACCTGCTGGAGGATGGAAACATTGTCCTCGATCACCGAGGTCTCGCCGACGACGATGCCGGTGGCGTGGTCGAACAGGATGCCCCGCCCGATGACGCAGGCCGGGTGGATGTCAACGCCGAAGACTTCGGAATTGCGGCTCTGGATGAACAAGGCGAGTTCGGTGCGGCCGCGCCGCCAGAGGAAATGGGCGAGGCGGTGGACTTGGATCGAATGGAAGCCTTTCAGGTAGAGAATCACCGGCAGGCAGGTGGTGACCGCCGGGTCCCGCTCGTAGACCGCGAGGATGTCGCTGGCGGCGCAGTCGATGATTTCGCCCGATTCGGCATAAGCCTCCTCGAACAATTCCCGCACCGTCGCCACTGGCATCACATCGTCGGAAAGTTTGTTGGCGAGGATGAACGACAGCGACGAGGCGAGGCCGCGGTGTTTGAGCACGCAGGCGTAGACATAGCTCGCAAGCAGAGGCTCATTGCGCACAACCTCCTCGGCTTCCGCCCGGAGCCGGCGCCAGATGTCGCTGGTCATGGAATATACCCGCCACTTGCCCGGGGCCTAAGTTAAAGGCGCCTGATTATATATAAATGCCGCCGCCAGCGATGGCGCCATCTTCGGGAGATTCCGCAGATCCGCTTCGCTCCACGCAGAATGACGGGCTGAGGCGGGCGCGTTCGAAACACAGCGTTTGAATTTTGCAGTGAGGGAGCGCGGCGGTGAGCGGAATCAGACCGCAATCCGATCACCGACGGCAAGCGACTGGAGCCCGAGCGGAGAGATTCCGCGGCTCCGCCTCACCGCGCGGGGAATGGCGGCCAGGGCCGTTGCGGGGCCTTGTTCGGAATTGTAGTACCATCGGCGGTGACTGCTGGTGGGCGGGAGCTTGGCTTGAAGCGCAATCGGAGGAGATGGGCGGCCCTGCCGCTGCTGCTGTTCGCGCAGGCGGCCGTGTTGGCGGCCAATCCGCAGTGGCTCGAGAATCGGCAATACCAGTTCTGGCTGGAACTCGAAGCCGCCGATCAGTCCTATGCCGACCGCGCGCTCGAGATCGGCCGCCACCAAGCCTTCCTCGAATTCCTCGGCCAGGGCTCGGTGGTGTTCCGCGATGGCCCGGTAGATGCGCTCGAGCTGTATTCCTCCGAGACCTTCCGCGGCGCCGAGCTCAGCTGGGAGGCCCATTACATCGATGTTTCCCGCGCCGGCGACCTCGGCCTGTCGGCGGGGCCGGTGGTCATTATCAATCCGGGCGAGGATTCCGGCAGGGATTTTTTCGGCCACCTGATCTCGATCTGGCGCAAGCAAGGCATCCGCTGGGAGCTCATGGCCGACCTGGGCGTGTTCATTCCCGGCTTTCTGAGCATGGAGGTGCAGCCCGATTTCAACGACACCCTGCCGGTGCTTGCGGAAACCGCGCCGGTTGCCGTCGCCATGGCGGACCCGGAACCGATGGCGACCCTGGTTGAATCCGACCACACCTTCGGCCGCTCGATCAATTTCCGCGGCGGCCGCCGGGCGCTGCTGCGCTGGGGCATGGAGCACTCCCGCGTGTATCTGCCCGGCATGGCGCCCGCGGTCGGCGCCGAGGATGCGAGCACCGTATACGGCGCCTTTCTCGACACCCGGCTCGAACCCACCCTGCCGGTCAACCTCAACCATGTTGGCGGCCATCTCGCCGCGTCGCAGGAGATCGGCTACACCTACGGCACCATGTCCGAGGCCGGCGCCGACGGGGAATCTGGCTTCCGCGCCAACTACCTGCGCCTGTGGCGGCTGATCGGCGCCGGCGAATGGCGCATCGCCGTCGAGGTGCTTTCGCCGTACTAGGGCCTGTTAACACTAGATAAGGATTTCATGTTATCCTACCCCGCATTGTTTTTCACCACAAAAGTGGAGGATGATCAACAGCATGGAAATCACCGAAGCGCAATTCAAACGGATCGCCCCATTGCTTCCCAAGCAGCGCGGGAACGTCAGTCTGCCCAACCTGCGGGTGCTCAACGCGATTCTCCACGTGGCCGAGCACGGCTGCAAGTGGCGCGGCCTGCCGGAGCGGTTCGGCAACTGGCACACAATCTACACGCGGATGAGCCGCTGGGCCAGGAGCGGCGTGCTCGACCGGGTGTTCGACCAACTCCAGCGCGACCAGCTGATCCGCATCAAGGTCGAGGCGCTCGGCCTGGACAGCACCAGCGTCAAGGTGCACCCGGACGGCACGGGGGCTCGAAAAAAAACGGCCCGCAATCCATCGGCAAGTCCCGCGGCGGATGGAACACCAAAATTCATATGGTTGCCGCGGATGCCCGAACAGCGGTCGCCTTCACGCTCTCCCCGGGCAACGCGCACGACGCCCCGGAGGGCCGCAAGCTCATGAGCCGGCTGGAGCGGCCCGCCGGCGCCGCGGCGCTCGTCATGGACAAGGCATATGAGGACAACGCCACCCGCCAACTGGCCCTCGACCTCGGCTTCGACCCCGTGGTGCCGCCGAAGGTCAACCGCGCCGACCCTTGGGAATACGACCGGGAGATGTACAAGCGGCGCAACGAGGTCGAGCGCCTGTTCCGGCGGCTCAAGGGCTTCCGGCGCATCTTCTCCCGCTTCGAGAAGCTCGACGTCATGTTCCTCGGCTTCATCGTGTTCGCGCTCATCGTCGAGGCGTTGCGATAGTGCTAACAGGCCCTAATTTTCCGAACAATTCCAGTCCGGCCACCGAGCGCAGCTCGGTGGCGCTCGGTCTGCGCGCGAAGCGGCGCTTCGCAATCGCTTGCCCTCGTTCCGGCCACCGAGCACAGCTCGGTGGCGCTCGGGACTGCGCACGAAGCTTCGCTTCGTAACCGCTTGCCCTCGCCCCTGGAATTGTTCTCTTGGGTCAAACAAAAGCGTGGTTTTGTTTGACCCAAGAGAACAATGACTCGCGTCATCGAATTCGGCGGCACATCCCTGTGCCGCGGGTAGGCCTCGATTGCCTGTTCTGGCCTCAGGGCTGCTCGCCGGTGAAGTTGATCCCGCGCCGGCCGTAGATTGTCTCGAAGCCGCGGCTGTCGATGATGCCGATTGCCAGTTCATGCCCGCCAGCCTTGAATTCGGCCGTGTCGATGCTGGCCCGGAATCCAAGGTTCAGCTGGTTCGGATCGCTCCGCAGCCCGGTGGCCGCGACCACATCCGGGCGCGGCAGGCCATATTCCGCCTCGCCGATGACCTCGCCATCGAGATACAGCCGGATCCGGGCCACACCGAGGTCCTCGTTGTAGGCCCAGCCGCCGACCACCGCCACGCCGGTCAATTCCGCGCCCGGCGCCGGTGCGTCGAGCCACGCCCGGGGCGGAAAAGGGCAGGGACGCGCCCCATCGCCGCCGATGGCCAGAATCGACTCGCCCCGGTAATAGCTGAACCGCTTGTCGCCTTGGAACAGCGATAGCTGATCGATTTGCTCCAGCGCGCCGACGAGGCCGCAGGCCCGGGTGATGAGCGCGTGTTTGCGCTCGACATCGAGCGCCGAATCCTCGGTGATGAACAGCATCGATTCGCCTGCGCGTTGGCGGATGAACGCCTCGGTGCGGCGCCAGATTTCCAATTGCCGCAGGCGCCCGTCGCGAACCGCCTTGTCGGTGTCGAGGGTGTAGGCGCCGCCCGCCGTGCCGGCGTATTGCAACTGGGCGGCGGTGGGATAATTGTCGGTGACGACAACCGGCGCGGTGCCGAACGCGGACTCCAGCAGTGCGCTGGTGTGTTCGTTGAACTCGGGCCAGCCCGCCATCTTTTCCGACAGCACACCTTCCCCGAACACGGGTTGCAACTCGTCCTGCAGGGACTGGCTGCCGATGCCCGCCACCGCGAGCAGGGCGCCGGCGAAGCCGATCGCCGGAATCGCCCGCGCCGCCGCATCCGCGCTTCGCGGCCGTAATTGCCGCCGCAGCCAGCCCCGCATGCGGCGCAGCGCTTCCGGGGCGAAGACGAGCAGCGGGAAGTAGCCGGGCAGGGGCCAATGGGCACTGGTGCTGCCAGCGTCGGCCCAGGGCGCGAGCGCGGCGTAAACCAGCAAGTGCGGCAGCGAGAACCAAAGCAGCAGTTGGGCGTGGCGGCGGTTGGGCGCCCGGGTGTCCCATGAATAGCTGTCCCATGAATAGTTGTCCCATGAATTGGCCGCGTTGATCTGATTGGCATCCCCGGCGTTGTTTGCGTTGCGTGGGATGCCGGCTTGGTAAGTCAGCCAAGCGCTGTAGAGCAGCAGGGCGTACAGGGGCGGCGTCACCAGCAGCGCCTGGACCGGGATGTGGAGCAGCCCCGCGGCGTGGAACCGCCAAGGGTGGCGCTCGATGAAATAGAAACTCGCGCTGTCCAGATTGGCGAACAAGTTGGCCCAGGCCAGCGGCAGCAGCCCCAACGCCGCGATTGCGGCGGCAAGCCAAAGTTTCGGATTGCGCCAGTGGCGGGTGTTCCCGGAAGACAACTGGCAAAACAGCAAAAACGCCGCGGCGCCGGCGGGGTAGGGCAGGAAGCGGTAATGGCTGCACAGGCCAAGCGCCATGCAAACGCCAAAACCGAGCCAGTGGCGGCTGCGGTCATGGCGCAGGGCGCGGTCGAGGCAGCCGAGGCTGAGCAAGCCGAGCAGCAGCATCGGCACATCGGGCACCGCGAGCAGGCCGAGAAAGCCGCCCAGTGGCAGGCAAATGCTCAGCAACGCCGCTTGCAGGGCGTCCCGCCGCCCTTTGAGCGGCAGGGCCAGCCAATAGACCGCGGCGGGCAGGCAGGCGCCGCCGGCCAGGAATAGCGAGCGGGTGGCGAGTGGATTGCCGGGGTCGAGGGCGGAACCAGCGCCGGCGAGCAATGCGGTGAGGAAGGGCAGATCGCTGTAGGCGATGGCGGGCTCGGTGGCGGCGAGCCAGTAGAACACCTCGTCGCTGAACAGGTCGAGCCGCCAGGCGAACCAGATCTTCAGGCCCAGCAGCAGCCCGCAGGCGGCGGCGAGCCAGCGGATGTCGGCGGGAACGCCGGCCGCCTCCGCCTTGCCCGCGGAGCCCGGCGGCCCGGAAACCGTTCGTTGTGCCTTGTCGCGCAATGCTGTTTCCGAATGCTTTTCCAATCTTGCCGCCACGCCTTTCAACCCCATTCTAGCGGAAAGCCCAAGTTGGAAGTGAGCTTGGCAGTTTACGCGCTTGTTGATAATCCTTATCATTCGCGATTCTCCGCAAACACGGGAAAATGCGATGAAACGCTTGAAGTTGAAGCTCAATCACTCGATTCCAGCGCTGGCCCTGGCGGCCTTGCTCGGAGCCGGCAATGCCGCGGCGAACGGGCCGATTGGCGATCATGTCAATGATCTGCGGGCGCATCTGCTCGAATACGGCGATGAAGTGGTCTGGCTGATCGGGCGGATCGACGGCATCGTCGACGCCTATGAAAGTGGCGGGCTCGCGCTGGCAAACCCGGAAGAAATCGTGGAACATTGGGAGGCGGTCATCTTCCACGCGGCGATCGAAACCAGCTACATACCGGTTTACGCATCGATCTGGCAGGGTCTGTTCGGCGTGCGCCAAGCGATCGAGGCGGAAGCCCCGGTTGGCGAAGTCCGCGTTCAGCAGGCGATGCTGGAACAGTCGCTGTGGCAGGGCCTCGGCGCGGTGAAAATGGCCGCCCAGTTCCAGCAGCGGGGGCTTTCCGCGGTGATCGAAACCACCGAGGCGGCCACGCCGGCCGAAACCCTTGATGAAATCAAGCAGCGCCTCGACCGGGTGGTGGCCAAATACGCCGAACGCTTGCCGGAAGAGGCGGTCAGCATCGTTTTCGACACCTATCTGACCCGCTTCGAGGGCGTCGAGGGCATGCTGATCGAACAAGACGCCGAGTTGGTCGTGGATCTCGAGTTTGACTTCAATGTGACCTTGCCCCAGGCGCTTGAGGACGGCGCCGGCCTCGATCAGGTGCGCGGCGTGGTGTTGTCGATGCAAAGCAAGCTGGACCGGGCCAAATCGCTGCTGGAAGAAGCCGGACAGAATCGTGCCAGTGTGTTCTAGCGTGTTCTGAATGAAACGCCGTTCCTTCCTGCGGGGTCTGGCTGTCTCGGGCGCACTTCCGGGCGCAATCCCGGATGTATTAGCCGCGCTGCCACTGCCGGCTGGCCCCGCATCGGCCCAGTCTTCCGGGGCGGTGCCGGTCGGCGAACTGCCCGCGCTGGAAGGCGAGCTGACGCTGTATCTGGGCCGTGGCGAGGGTGGCCTGTACGAGAATGTGCTGGCGGCGATCGAAGAGCGCAATCCCGGTTTCACGCTCAATGTCCGGCGCGGCCCAACCGCCGCGCTCGCGAACGCGATAGTCGCCGAAGCCGAGGCGGGGCTCAGCCGCGCCGACGTGTTCTGGGCGGTCGATTCGGGCGCCATCGGCCTGATCAACGCGGCCGGCCTGGCCCGGGAGTTGCCCGATGATTTGATCCGCCAACTGCGGCCGGGGTTTCGCTATCCACGCTGGGCGCCAGTCACCGGGCGGGTCCGCGCGCTGCCGTTCAATACCGATGAATTGACCGCCGAGCGGATTCCGGACGACATCATGTCGCTGCCCGGCAGCGGGCTCGCGCTTGGCTGGGCGCCGGCCTATGCCTCGTTCCAGTCTTTCGTCACCGCCATGCGGCTGCTCGAAGGCGCCCGGGCCACCGCCGATTGGCTGCGCGGCGTCAATGAATCGGCGGTTTCCTACGCGGGGGAACTCGGCGTCGTCATGGCGGTCGAGCGGGGCGAAGTCCAACTCGGCTTCGCCAACCATTATTACACCCTGCGGCTGAAGTCGGGCATGCCCGAAGCCAGGGTGGCGATGGCTTTCACCCGCGGCGACGCCGGCTGCCTGGTCAATGCCTCCGGCGTGCTCGCCCTCGGCGGTGGCGAACTGCCGATCAACTTCATCCGCTATCTGCTCACCCGGGAAGTGCAAGCCTATCTGGCCAACGAAGCCTACGAGATTCCGCTGGTGGCCGGCGTCGCGCCGCCGCCTGGGCTGCCGGATCTGGCCAGCATCTCGCCACCCGAAATCGACCTCACCCGGCTTGCCGACTTGCGTCCGACGCTCAATCTCATGCGCGAAGCGGGGGTTTTATGACTCGGCTGGCCGGTGTCGATGACCTGGCTCGCCGATGCCGGATGAAACAACTTGCCGATATGCCATGAGCCGCCCGCCGAGATCCTACCCATTCGCCCTGGTGATCGCCCTGCTGTCGATGTCGCCGGTGCTGGTGCTGTTCGGCCTGCTCGGCGACAGTCCGGCATGGTTTGCGGCGGGAAACCTGCAACTGCTGGCGAACACCTTGCTGCTGGCGGCGCTCAGCGTGCTTGGCGCCTTCTTGTTGGGCGTCCCGCTGGCCGTGCTGACCGCCTATGTGCGCCTGCCCCTGGCGCGATTGTGGCTGGCGCTGCTCGCCGCTCCGCTGGCGCTGCCGAGCTATATCGGCGCATTCACCTTCTACGCCGCCTTTGGCCCGGGTGGCGAGTTGGAAAACCTGACCGGATTGGCGACACCCTCGGCGCGGGGATTGTTCGGGGCGGCGCTGGTGATGACGCTCTACACCTACCCCTTCGTGCTGCTCACCACCCGGGCCGCGCTGCTGAGCCAGGACGCCAGCCAGATCAACGCCGCGCGCATCCTCGGCCTGGACCTGCCGCGCAGCCTGTTGCGCATCGCGCTGCCGCGGGCGGCGCCGGGCATGGCCGCGGGCTGCCTGCTCGCGGCGCTGTACGCCTTTTCCGACTTTGGCACGCCGGCGATCATGGGGCTCGACACCTTCACCCGGGCGATCTATGTGGAGTACAACGCCTTCGGGTTGGAACAGGCGGCGATGCTGTCGCTGCAATTGCTCGCCATCGTTGGCCTGGTGCTGTATCTGGAATCGCGGATAGCCGCGGCGCCGGAGCGGCCGGGCCGGGCGCTGGCCATTTGGCCGCGGAGCTGGCAATCCATCCTCTGCTTGGCCGCCGCGGCCCCGGTTCCGCTGCTCGCCATCGCTTTGCCGCTGGCGGTTTTCAGCATCTGGCTGCTGCGCGATGGCGGCGGCGGCTTTGAATTCGCCCTCGCCTGGAATTCCACCCTGGCATCCCTGCTCGCGGCCGCCGCCGCCGTCGCCCTGGCTTTGCCTGTCGCCTTCGCGGCGCTTGGCGGCCGCTTCGGGCGGCTGCTGGAGCGGACAACGTATCTGGGCTTCGGCGTGCCCGGAATCGTCATGGGAACCGCGCTGGTTTATGTTGGATTGCGGGCGTCTTTCCTGTATCAAACCCTGGGCCTGCTCGTGCTCGCCTATGTGCTGCGGTTTCTGCCCCTGGCCGTTGGCGCGGTCCGCTCCGCGGCGGGGCAGCTCGACGCCAGCCTCGCCAACGCCGCGAGGCTGCTCGGCGCCGGACCCTGGGAGCTGTGGCGGCGGGTGTCGCTGCCCTTGACCTTCCGCGGCATGGTGGCGGGCGCCGCGCTGGTTTTTCTCGAAGCGATGCGGGAATTGCCAGCCACCCTGCTGCTGGCGCCAACCGGATTCGAAACCCTGGCGACTTATCTGTGGCGAGTCTACGAGGCGGGCTACTTCGGCCGCGCCGCGATTCCCGGCCTGATGCTGGTGCTGATGTCCGGGCTGGGTTTGGCGCTGATGTTGTCCGGCGAGCGGCGCTCCGCCATCGGCATGATCGGGGAGCGGCGGTAGCCATGCCGGTGTCGCGCCGTGTGTCTTGCGCCGCATCAGCGCGTCGGCGGCGAGCCGCGCCTGGCCCCCGGCCGAGGGGTGAACGCTGATGCGGCGCAAGACACACGGCACGGCACTGGAAGTCAGCGGGCTTTGCGTCGATTACGGCGACACCCGGGTCATCAAAGGGCTGGGCTTTGCCCTTGGCGGAGAGGAGATTCTCACCCTCGTCGGCCCCACGGCCTGCGGCAAGACCACGATACTGCACGCCATCGCCGGCCTCGTTCCGATCGCCGCCGGCGAAATCCGCATGGGCCGCTGGCGGGCCGCTCCCGACTCCGCGATTCCACCCGAGCGGCGCGATGTGGGCATGGTGTTCCAGGACTTCGCCCTGTTTCCGCATCTGAGCGTGCTGGAAAACGCCGGCTTCCGCCTGCGGGACAAGGGCCGGGCCGAGCATTGGCTGCGCTTGCTGGGGCTTGCGGATTTTCGCCACGCCAAGCCCGCCACGCTCTCCGGTGGCCAGAAGCAGCGCGTCGCCCTGGCCCGGACCCTGGCCCACGAGCCCGCGCTGGTACTGCTCGACGAGCCGCTGTCCAATCTCGACGCGGCGCTCAAGGACAGCCTGCGCCGGGAAATCCGCGCCGCGCTCAAGGCGGCCGGCACTCCGGCGATCTGGGTGACCCACGATCAGAACGAGGCCCTCTCGGTTGGCGACCGGCTCGGCGTTCTGCGGCGGGGCAAGCTCGAACAACTCGCCGAGCCGGAATGCTGCTTCGCCCGGCCCGCAAGCCACTTCGTCGCCGCCTTTCTCGGCGAGGCCAGCTTTCTCCCCGGCCGGGCCGATGGCACAGCCGTCGAGACGAGCTTGGGCGTCATCGCCGCGGCCGCTCCGGCCAGCGGCGCGGTTGACGTGCTGCTGCGGCCCGGCGACCTGTCGCTGAGCCACTTGGTCGGGGCGGTCGAGGGCGGCAATGGTGTGATCGACGAGGCGGTCTACGAAGGCGCGACTTGGCTCTACCGGGTCACCCTTGACGCCGGCCCCATGATCCAGGCCCGCGTCAACCACGAGAACCGCCTCGACCCCGGCAGCCGCGTCACCGTCGCGGTCGCATCCAGCCAGCCGCTGGCGACATTCCAAGCCGCCGGCGGGGATTCGCCCGATGGCGAGCCCCGCGCTGGGCACGCCTGAAAAAATATGTTGCAATTAGTGTTGACAATCATTCTCATTTGTATTCCAATGGCCCGCAACAGCCAGCAAGCTCCAGCCAAGCGGGGGTTTGCCTTGGCAAGGTTTGCATTGAGACGCATTGCGCTGAATAGCTTTGCATCGAAAAGCTTTGCATTAGAGTAGAGAGCTAAGTCCATGTACGTCTGCATCTGCCGCCAGATCACCGAGAGCCAGATTCGCGATCTCTGCCGCGAAAGCGGCGACCCGAGCCTGTCCAATGTCCGCAGCCAACTCGGTGTCGGCATCGACTGCGGCAAATGCGGCAACCACACCCGCGGCATCCTCCGCGAGTACCACCAATCCGCCAGCTTCGACCCCACCCTGGCGACCGCCATCCCCGCCTAAACCCCACATCGCCGTCCACACCCACCCGCCGTTTCACCCAGGAACCGCAGGGCATGCAGAGCGTGAGTCGCTGCTTGGGGGTGGCGTGTTCAGCGGGCGTGCGAGGCATGGATGCCGAGCCCGAAGCCTACATGTATGGTCCGCCCCGCGTTTGCAAGGGTGAAGTTCCGGGAGGGACAAGACAAGAATCGGTTGCGGACATGTATCCGGCCTCTGTGTCGGAGCGCTTCGCTCCGGGGCCCTGAGGGGTTCCGCACATGCACGCCTTATCATGGATCCGGTCTCTAAGACCACTGTAGGTCACAGGCTCTTTGCATGTCGGTCCGACCAGTCTTGCCATCACTTTCACTTCACTCTCCGCAACCGTGGGCGAATCGCGCCGCCCGCCTGGAAGCCGTTCCCGCCCTGTTCAACCAGGGCAATGACGCCGCGCGCCCGCGCCGCCCGTCAGGCGGCCCGGCCCGCGTGTTCGAAGTCGAAGTTCGACTCCCTCGCCAGCATCGCCCAGGCCGCGCGCGCGTTCTTGTTCGCCAAGGCCACCGCCGCGATGTTCCGGCCGCGGCGCGCCTCGACCGACTTGGCCCAACCGCTGCGCCGGTCCTCGCGCCGCCCCGCCCAGCGCAGCGCCGCCCGGGCCCCGTGGATCAGCAGGCAGCGCACATAGCGGTCGCCGCGCTTGCTGATGCCGAGCAGCCGCGTCCGCCCGCCCGTCGAGTGCTGCCGCGGCACCAGGCCCAGCCAGGCCGCGAGCTCGCGGCCGTTGCGGAACGCCGAGGCGTCCCCCACCGCCGCCACCAGCGCCGTGGCCGTCAAGGGGCCAACGCCGGGAATGCCCAGCAGCCGCCGGCACGCCGGGTCCGCGTCGGCGACCGCCTTGATCTCCCCGTCGAAACGCCCGACGCGCTCGTGCTGGTGGCGCAGCTCATCCCCCAGCGCGCGCATCAGCATCCGACCCTGGGGCGGCAACTCGTTCTCCGCGTCCTCCAGCACCTCCGGCAACCGCCGCAGCAACATCCCGACGCCCTTTTGGGACTCGATCCCATACTCCAGCAGGAGGCCATGCAACTGGTTCGCCTGCGCCGTGCGGGCCCGCACCGCCAGTTCGCGCGCCCGGTGCAACTGCTGCACATGCTGCCGCTCCACCGACTTCAGCCCAACCTCCCGCATCCCCGGCCGGCTCGAGGCCTCGGCGATCCCGTCCGCGTCGTTCGCGTCGTTCTTGTTCCGATGCATGTGCGGCGCCACCTTGTGCGGGCTCATCAGCATCGCCCGGTGGCCCAGGCTCCGCGCCAGCCGGCCCCAGTGGTGCGCGCTGCCGCAGGCCTCCATCGCCACCACGCGGCCCGGCGGCAGCAGCGCCAGGTACGATTGCAGTTGCGCGCGCCGCAGTTGTTTGCGCTCCACCACCGCGCCGCCCCCGTCCACCGCGGTCAGATGGAAAACCTTTTTGGCCAAATCAATGCCCACCCGTGTAATATCGTTCATGGTCCGCTCCGTTGTTGTGAAACCAACTGTCATTTTGGCCTTCGAGGCCGCGGAAATGAAGCGGGGCGGACCATCCCATCAGGGATGTATTCATGGCGTCCGCCGAACACAGCCCACCAGACAGCGACGGCTCGAAGCCACTAGTCCATCAAGCCCCAAATACGAATACAAGCAATTCTCATTAGAATTATTATATAAATCAGCTAGTTATAAAAAATTCCACTTGACATCGCCAAGCCAGTCGGTGATGCTTCCCCATTGACAATTCCCGCCCTCAAGGAGCACCCCATGAAGTCCGACCCCACCGTCATCAAGCACCTGAACAAAGCCCTGGCCAACGAACTCGTCGCCATCAACCAGTATTTCCTGCACTCGCGCATGTTCGAAGACTGGGGCCTGGCCAAGCTCGCCAAGAAAGAGTACGACGAATCCATCGAGGAGATGCGGCACGCCGACTCGCTGATCAAGCGCATACTGTTCCTTGAAGGCCTCGCCAATCTGCAAAACCTCGGCAAACTGCTCATCGGCGAGCACACCCGGGAAATGCTCGAATGCGACCTCAAACTCGAGATGAAGGCCTGCCCCGAGCTGCGCGAAGGCATCGCCTACTGCGAATCGGTCGGCGACTACGTCAGCCGGGACCTGCTCGCCGGCATCCTCGACAACGAGGAGGAACACGTCGACTGGCTCGAAACCCAGTTGTCGCTAATCGACCGCATCGGCATCGAGAACTACCAGCAATCGATGATGTGACGGGAATTCGGATCGTCTCCGTCTGGGGGGCTGCGCGCGGCGGGCGTGCGAGGCAGGATGCCGAGCCCGAAGCCTACATGGACGTATTTACGGCGTCCGCCGCGCGCAGCCCCCCAGACGGAGACCCACGCAGCGCAGGTCCGGTAATTGTTACAATAAAGAGTGAGAAGAAAAGTGTCGCCGCATGTACGCCTGCATCGACTTGGGATCCAACAGCTTCCATCTGCTCATCGGCGAATGGGACGATGAAGGCCGCATCCGCATCGTTGAACGCCTGAGCCGGAAAGTGCAACTCGGCGAGGGGGTGGTCGCTTCCCGGATGATTTGCCCCGCCGCCTTCCGCCGCGGCCTGGACTGCTTGGCCGATTTCCGCGACTTGATGCGCCGGCATCCGGTCAAACAATACTGGGCGCTTGGCACTAACGCTTTCCGCGTGGCGCAAAACTCGCCGGATTTTCTCGGCGCCGCGGCCAAACTGGGCATCCGCATTTCGATCATCAGCGGCGTGCAGGAAGCGGTGCTGATCTACGCCGGCGTCATCACCTCGCTGCCCGATGCCGACGAGCGCCGGCTCGTCATCGACATCGGCGGCGGCAGCACCGAACTCATCGCCGGCCACGGCCACCAGCGGATCATCACCGAAAGCCTGCCGGCGGGAACCGTCTCCTGGCGCGACCGCTTTTTCGCCGAGCCGGAAAGCAGCGCGAAAACGCTGGAAGCGGGCATGGAAGCCGGCCTCGAAGCCGCGGCCGCGGTGTTCGAGCCGGTCAAGTCCGCCGTGGCCCGGGCCGGCTGGGATCAGGCCTACGCCTCCTCCGGCACCGTCAAGATGCTCAAATACATCTGCGAAAACGAGGGCTACGGCAAAAACCGCATTACCCTGCAAGCCCTGGGCGAACTCAAACCCATGCTCGCCAGAGTCATCGCCGAAAACAGCCCGCTCCCCGACCTCAAGCCCGAGCGCCGGGAACTGCTCCTCCCCGGCTGGTGCGTCGCCTCCGCCCTCATGCGAACCTTCCAAATCAAAACCCTCCACTTCAGCGCCACGGCCCTGCGCGAAGGCATGCTCGACTTCCTAGTCCGCAACCAAAAAACCCTCCCCATCATGCGCCAAGGCCCCCTCCCCGCGGTGAACGAGGCGGGGGTGGACAAGGAGGCCGCCGCCGACCGCATCGCCGCCAGTTTGAAGCTCGCGCAACCGTCCTCGGGCGATCTTGAGCGCTCCGAAGACGAAATCATGGATGACGCGATCACCGAAATCGCCAAATCGCGCCGTGAACGCCGCCAAGGCGAAGCATGACCAGCAAATGCGTAAGAGGGTAGATGGATGAAACCAATTAAACTATCTGAAATCGTGAAAATAGAAAACCCATCCGAATTCAAACTACACTTGGCTTGTAGAAATCAGGAGGGGACGAGACCTCTTGATGATTTTGTAAGGGGGGGGGAATTACTGGATTGGGTGGAATTCTTGGAAAAATGAAAAAAAGGATGATTGGACTAGAAGATACATATTTTCGATGATTGAGTATTATCCTCAAAATGACACTTACTTGTTCGGTGGGGTTTTTGAAGTAATTGATAAAAGATCGGATAGCTATGAATTAAAAGAGATTGATTCTTTCTCAAAATATGTTGGAAGAATTCTTTGTTCATTCCATAGGTATCAAGGAATGAGAGGTAGAGGTTTTTATCTAGAAAAGCACTATGATAACTTTAATGTAAAACAAGTATTCCCTGAGCCATATTCTGGGGAGATTTTTCCAGGATATGAAAATGTTAATCATCCTTTCCATATGCTAGAACCTATATTTCAGAAAGAAAAATTGGATTGGTATGCCGCACTACGGAATGTAAAAGGGGTGTACTTGATTTCTGATAAGAGCAATGGCAGAAAGTATGTTGGATCTGCCTATGGAGATTCTGGCATATGGCAAAGGTGGGCTTGTTACATCGGAACGGGCCATGGTTGGAATGACGAGTTAACACATGTCATTCGTAAAGAAGAGATAGATTATGCGAGGAAAAATTTCGTTTTTATAATTCTTGACACTATGCCGATGAACACAATAGATGAAAAGGTTATAGGTCGAGAATCATTTTGGAAAGAAGCATTGTGTTCTCGCAGCCATGGTTACAACAAAAATTAATGTAGATTAGAAGTATATCTCGATAGGAAAACCCATGGCATGTAGCCGCGCCGAACGGACTACCCCAGTTTTTCGAGCAGTTTTTGCTGGACGCCGGGTTCGGCGGGGCGGTTGGCGGTGAGGGGTTGGTATTCGCCGTCGGATTGGAGTTCCCAGCTTTGCACGCGCTCTTCGAGGTAGAGGTCGAGTTCGTCGGCGACGCGCTGGGCGAGTTTGGGGTCGAGGATGGGGAAGCAGACCTCGATGCGGTTGGAGAGGTTGCGCTGCATCCAGTCGGCGCTTGAGCAGTAGACGCCGGGGTCGGAATTGCGGAAGCAGTAAACCCGGGAATGTTCGAGGAAGCGGCCGACGATGGAAACCACGCGGATGTTTTCGCTGATGCGCGGCAGGCCGGGCCGCAGGCAGCAGATGCCGCGCACGACAAGATCGATTTTCACCCCGGCCCTTGAGGCCGAATACAGCGCCTTGATCATCTGCGGATCGGTGAGGGCGTTCATCTTGGCCTTGATGTGGGCGGGCTGGCCCGCCTTGGCGGCGCGTTTTTCGGCGTCGATCATGCGGATCATCGACTTGCGCAGCCGGAACGGCGCGTGAATCAGCAGCCGGGGCTGGATTTTCTTCCCCATGCCGGTGATTTGCTGGAACAGCTTGTGCACGTCGGCGCAGATCGTTTCATCGGCGGTGAGCAGGCTATAGTCGGTGTAGACCAGCGAATTCTTGCGGTGGTAATTGCCGGTGCCGAGATGGGCGTAGCGCTTGAGGGCGCCATTCTCGCGGCGCACGAAGAGCAGCATTTTGGCGTGGGTCTTGTAGCCGAGCACGCCGTAGACCACCACCGCGCCGGCCTCTTGGAGGATGCTGGCGAACTGGATGTTCTCTTCCTCATCGAAACGCGCGCGCAGTTCGATCACCACGGTCACCTCCTTGCCGTTGCGCGCGGCCTCGGCGAGGGCTTCGACGAGTTCGGAGGATTCGTTGGTGCGGTAGAGCGTTTGCTTGATCGACAGCACCGACGGGTCCTTGGCGGCCTCGCGCACCCACTGAATGATCGGCAGGAAGGATTGGAAGGGATGCAGCAACAACTGGTCTTGGCGGCCCACGGCGCTGAAAACATCCTTGCGCTTTTCGGCGAGTGCCGGCGGCAGGCCGGGGGAGAAACTTGGAAAGCGCAGCTCGGGCCGGTCGATCATGCCGAACAGGGCGACGAGCCGCTGCAGGTTCACCGGGCCGTCGAGTTCGAAGAGTTCGCTCTGGGCGAGGTCGAAGCGGTCGAGCAGGAAGCTGGTGAGCCGCTCCGGGCAGCCGCTGTCAACCTCGAGCTTGACGGCGGCGCCGAAGCGGCGGCTGTGGAGCGTGTTCTGCAGCGCGGCGGCAACGTCCTCCACCTCGACATTGGACATTTCCAAATCGGCGTTGCGGGTGACCCGGAACTGGTGGCAGGCGGTGACTTCCATGCCAGGGAAGAATTCGCCGACGAACTCGTGGATGATCGAGGACAGGAAAACGAAATTGTCGCCCTCCGGGGCGATTCGCGCCGGCACCTTGATCAGCCGCGGCAGCGAGCGCGGCGCCGGCACGATGGCGAGGCCGCTTTCGCGCCCGAAGGCGTCGGTGCCGTCGAGGGAAAGAATGAAGTTCAGGCTTTTGTTGACCAGCCTCGGGAAAGGGTGGGCCGGGTCGAGCCCGAGCGGGCTGATCACGGGGACGACTTCCTTGTTGAAATAGCTCCTGGCCCATCTCGCCAGCTTTTCGTTCCAGTCCTGGCGGCGGATGAAATGGATGTTTTCCTGTACCAGCGAGGGGAACAGATCCTCGTTGAGTATGCGGTACTGCTCGTTCATCGCCGCGCGGACCTGCTCGTGGATCTGCTTGAGTATCTGCTCGGGGAGTTTGCCGTCCGGGTCCGGCTGCTGCATGCCGAAGCGCAGCCGCTTCTTCAGGCCCGAAACGCGGATTTCAAAAAACTCGTCGAGGTTCGAGCTGAATATCAACAGGAACATCAGCCGCTCAAGCAGGGGATGCTCGTGGTTGCTCGCCTGGGAGAGCACCCGCAGATTGAACTTGAGATAGCTCAATTCGCGGTTTTCCAAATAGCCGCCATGGCTGAGGTCGATGTTCTCGCCCTTGCCGAGATCATCGGTATGCAGATTGTCGTGCGCCCCGCTGGGGTGTTCCACTTCACTGGGAACGAGATGCAGCGCCGGCGCGGCGTCCGCGGCGGTCATGGCCTTATCCGGGTTTCTTCCAACTGGACGGACATACTAGCACTCTGATCAAGTCAGGGCATACGCAAGCCGCATATGGCTTACACTATTGGGATGTTTTTCCGCTTTCTCCCGCCCTGTCTCGGTTTGCTCGCCGCCTTGTCCGGCGCGGCGGTGGCGCAGGAGGCGGGGCTTGGCGAATACCGGGCGGTCAGCGGTGTTTCGGGCACGCTCTCGGCAACCGGCTCGGACACCGTTGCCAATCTGACCACGCTGTGGGCCGAAGAATTCCGCCGGATGTATCCGAATGTCAATATCCAGATTCAGGCCACTGGCTCCTCGGCGGCGCCGACTGCGCTGACCGAGACCACCGCCAGCATCGGCCTGATGAGCCGCGCCATGCGGCGCGCCGAAACCGAATCCTTCACCGCCCGCTACGGCTATCCGCCCACTCCGGTGCCAGTGGCGCTGGACGCCCTCGCCATTCTCGTCCACCGCGACAATCCATTGCCGGATATCTCCCGCGGCGAGATCGACGCGGTGTTTTCCGCCACCTTGCGCTGCGGCGCCGCGGGGAGGATCGAAACTTGGCGCGAACTCGGGCTGTCCGGGCACTGGGCCGGGCGGCGCGTCAGCGCCTTCGGCCGCAATTCGGTCTCCGGCACCTATGGCTTCTTCAAGGAAGCGGCGCTGTGCCGGGGCGATTTCCACGCCGGCGTGGGTGAATTGTCGGGCTCCGGCTCGCTGGTTCACGCCATCGGCTCGACCCTTGAGGGCATCGGCTATTCCAGCATCGCCTTCAGCACGCCAAGCGTGCGCATCGTGCCGGTGCGCTGGCGCCGCGGCGGGGTGGATCATTCCGCTTTGCCAGCCGAGGCGACCAGCGGCGGCTATCCCTTCACCCGCCACCTGTACTTCTATGTCAACCAGCCTCCGGGTGGCGCCCTGCCGCCGCTTGAGCGCGAATTCATCCGCATGGTTTTGTCCCGGGACGGCCAGCAAATCGTCTCCCGCAGCGGCTACATACCCCTGTCCGCGGCGCTGGCGGCGGAATCGCTCAACACCGCGCAAGGACGAAGCCGGCGATGAATTCCGTCCGCCAAACCACGGAACCCAAATCCGGCGCGGGCCGGCGGCGCGGGCCGCGCGGGAGCGGGACCAAAGCAGGCGGGAAAAAGACAATCAGGAAAAACCGCCGGCGGCTGCTGCGCCACGCCGCCCGCCGCCGACTCTGGGACCGCGCCGCCAGAGCGGTGGTTTCCATCGGCGGGCTGGGCATCATCGCCTCGCTGCTGCTGATCTTCTTCTATCTCGTTTACGAAGTTCTGCCGCTGTTCCAGGGTGTCGGTTTCGGCGCTGAAGAGCCGATCCCGCGGGTGGTGTCCGGTCAGCCCGCCTGGCTTGAGGTGGACTCCGCGGCTGGCGTGGTCCTGCGCATCGACGCGGCTGGCGCCGTGTCGTTTCTGGACCTCGACACGGGCGCATTGCTGGCCCGGGAAAGCTTGCCGCGCGGCGCCGGGGCGAGGTTGACCGCGGTCGCCGGGGATGCCGCGGGCAGCGGCCTTTTCGCCGCGGGTTTCGACGATGGCGGGGTGCTGGTCGCCGGTTGGAGCGCGCCGGTGGGGATGGGCAGCACCATTGACGGTTCGCGCCCAACACCGCCAAGCCTGCGCTATCCGCTGGGACAAAGCGTTTACCCGGTGCTGGAAGCCGAACCGGTTCGCGCCCTGGCCCTGCGCGGCCCGGCCACACCCAGTGGCGGAGTGGAAATCGCCGCGGCCGGGCCCGGCGGGGCGGTGGCTTTGCTGACTGTGCCGGCCGCCGGCGCCGCGCCGGGCCTGGCATCGCCGGTTCCGCCGCTCGATATGGCCGGGCCGCGGCGGGAACTGAACTTGGGAACCCCGCCGGTCGAGCGCATCCTGCTGCCCCAGGACCCGCGCTGGATGCTGCTCATATCGGCGGATGACGCGCTCAGCCTCGTCTCGCTCGAAGATGGCCAAGACGGCCAGCCCAGCCAAGCCGCCGGGATTGTCGATACCGCCGCGCTGACATCGCCGCCGGCGCGCCTCACCCATGCCCGGCTGCTTGCCGGCGGCGCTTCGCTGCTCGCGGCTGACGATGCCGGCAGCGTCGGGCAATGGTTCATCGTTGGCGAAGCGGGTGGGCCGCGCCTGCGGCGGGTGCGCGAGTTCGACTTGTTCGACAGCGCGGTGGGCGCGCTCAAGGTGGAGCGCGACCGGCGGGTGTTCGCCGCGGTCGGCGGGGCGGGTGAAATCGCCCTGGTCGATGTCACCGCCGGGAAAGTGCATATGCGGCGCGGTTCCGGCATTGCGGCGCCTCTTGCAACATCTCTTTCAATCCCTGTTGCGAACTCAAGCGCGGCGGCGCTCTCCCCAGCCGGCGATCTGTTATTGCTCGAAGAAGAATCGGGGCGCCTGGCGAGCTGGCGGATCGACCATCCCTTCGCCGAGTTCTCGCTGGCCGCGCTGTGGCGGCCCACTTGGTACGAAAACTATCCCGAGCCGGCGCTGGTGTGGCAATCTTCCGCCGCGGACGACACCTTCGAGCCCAAGTACAGCCTGGCGCCGCTGACCTTCGGCACCTTGAAAGCCGCCTTCTACGCCATGCTCTTCGCCGCGCCGCTGGCGGTCTGCGCCGCGGTGTTCACCGGATACTTCATGCCGCCCGGCGCCCGGCGGCAGATCAAGCCGCTGATCGAACTCATGGAGGCGCTGCCCACGGTGGTGATCGGTTTTCTCGCCGGGCTGTGGCTGGCGCCGTTGGTGGACACCAATCTCGCCGCCCTGGCGCTCGGCGCGCTGCTGCTCCCGCTGGCGGTGCTGCTGGCGAGCCTGGGTCTGGCCAGGCTGCCCGAACGCTTCGATTTGGAACTCGCCGAAGGCTGGCAGCTGCCCGCGCTGGCGCTGGTGCTGCCGCTCGCCGGCTGGCTCGCCTGGTGGCTGGCGCCGGGCCTGGAAAACGCGCTGTTCGATGGCGGCCTGAGGGACTGGCTGACACGGCGCTGGGGCCTGGACTATGTTTCCCGCAACGCCCTGATCGTTGGCGCCGCCATGGGTTTCGCCGTCATCCCGGCGATCTACTCCCTCGCCGACGACGCCATCTTCACCGTGCCGCGGCACCTCAGCTACGGCGCCCTGGCGATGGGGGCGAACCGTTGGCAAACGCTTACCTGGCTGATCATGCCGGCGGCGGCGCCGGGCATTCTCAGCGCCCTGCTGATCGGTTTCGGCCGGGCAATCGGCGAAACGATGATCGTGCTGATGGCCACCGGCAACACCCCGGTCATGGACATGAATCTGTTCGAGGGCATGCGCAGCCTGGCGGCGGGCCTGGCCATCGAGATACCCGAATCCGAAGTCGGCAGCACCCATTACCGGATTCTGTTTCTCGCCGCCCTGGTGCTGCTGCTGTTCACCTTCGCGATCAACTCCGCGGCCGAGCTGCTCCGCCAGCGCCTGCGCAAGAAATACCGGATGATATGAAACGCCCGCTGACAAACTGGTGGCGCGGCGGAGCACCCTGGATCTGGCTCAACGCCGGGGCGGTGACGCTGTGCCTGGGCATGGCCCTGGGCCTGCCGCTGTTGCTTGGCGTCAAGGGGCTGGGGCATTTCTGGCCAAAGCCGGTGTTGCAGGCGAATTATCCCGCCGCCGATGGCCCGCGCCTCATCATCGGCGAAATCGCCGCCAGCGAAACCATCGATGCCGGGCGGTGGCGGTCCCGGCCCGAAGGGCCGGCAAACCCAGTCCCCGGAGGGCCGGCAAACCCAGTCCCCGAAGGGCCGGCAAACCCAGCCCCCGAAGGGCCGGCAAGGCCGGCCCCCGCGGCGCCGGGAATGACCGCGCCCGCCACCGGTGGCACAAAGCTGGAGCGGCAGTTGCTCAAGCTCGGCAACCGCGATTTCACCGGGAACGATTTCGCCTGGGTGCTGCCGGCGCTGATGAGCGGGCTTTCGCATCCGCCGGAACTGGTCACCCTGGAACGCCGGGAATGGGGCAATTTCTACGGCTATCTGGTTGGGCTGCGCGAGTCCGGCGCGCCGCTGCGACTTCCCGCCGGCCCCGGCGAAAATGGAGTCCAAGCCCAAGACCAAGCCGAAGCGCGCTGGAACGAACTGCACCGGCGGCTCGACCGGGCCCGGGAGCTGCGCCGCGAGATCGAAAACATCGAGCGCTCGATCATCGCCGACATCAATCTGGCGGTGGAGCGCCTGCGCCTTCAGGAGCGGCGGCTCGAATTGGCTGGCGGAGCGAGCGCCGCCGCCCTGCGGGAAATCTCCGCCGAGCGCGAATCCCTCAACGCCGAATACGCCGCGATCCGCCTGCGCCTGCTTGAGCTGAACCGGCAGATCCGGCGCGACTCGGCGCTGCTGCGCATCGCCGACGGCACCGTGGCCGAAGTGCTGGTGGCCGATATCGTCCGCGCCTACCGCCCGAACGCCATGGGCTGGACCGACTCGCTCGGGGTGTATGCCTCGCGCTTGATCGATTTTCTCACTGGCAACCCCCGGGAGGCGAATACCGAAGGCGGCCTGTTGCCGGCGATCTACGGCACCGCCATGATGGTGCTGTTGATGTCGGTGATTGTCACCCCGCTCGGGGTCGTCGCCGGGGTGTATCTCAGCGAATACGCGCCAAGGGGCGCCTTGACCCGGATCGCGCGGGTATCGGTGAACAATCTCGCCGGAGTGCCCTCGATCGTCTACGGCATGTTCGGGCTCGGATTCTTCATCTATCTCGCCGGGGGCGAGATCGACCGGCTGTTTTACGCCGAATCGCTGCCGGCGCCGACTTTCGGCACGCCGGGCCTGCTCTGGGCCTCGCTCACCCTGGCGCTGCTGACCCTGCCGGTGGTCATCGTCGCCACCGAAGAGGGTTTGCGCAATATTCCCGCGTCCCAGCGCGAGGCGAGCCTGGCCCTTGGGGCCACCCAGTTTGAAACGCTGTGGCGCGTGGTGCTGCCGCTGGCGCGGCCGTCGATGCTCACTGGCCTGATTCTCGCCGTGGCCCGGGCGGCTGGGGAGGTGGCGCCGCTGATGCTCGTCGGCGTGGTCAAGCTCGCGCCTTCGCTGCCCTGGGACACCGAGTTTCCCTACCTGCATCTTGAACAGCAATTCATGCATCTGGGCTACCATGTGTTTGATCTCGCCACCCAGAGCCCCAACGTCGAAGCCGCCATGCCGCAAGCTTTCGCCACCGCTTTCCTGCTTGTCGCCGTGGTGGCGGCGCTGAACCTGAGCGCGGTGCTGCTGCGGAGCCGGCTGCGCGAGCGCTACCGGGCCATGGATGCCGACGCATGGACATGAACAGCGAAATCGACATCCCCGGCACATCGGCGGATGGGGCGGATGGGGCGGAGGGGGTGGACGGGACGCGGCTGGAACCCTGCCTGGAAACGCGCAATCTCAGCCTGCGCTACGCCGGCAACCGCAGGGCGCTGAACAAGGTGCGGCTGACGGTGCCGCGGCAGCGGGTCACCGCCCTCATCGGCCCGAGCGGCTGCGGCAAGACCAGCCTGCTGCGCTGTTTCAACCGGCTCAATGACCTCGTTGACGACTGCGTGATCACCGGCCGCGTGCGGCTCGAAGGCAAGAACATCTATTCGCCCAAGATCGATGTGACCGAACTGCGCCGCCGGGTCGGCATGGTGTTCCAGAAACCGAACCCCTTTCCCAAATCGATCTACGAGAATGTCGCCTTCGGCCTGCGCATCCGGGGCATCGGCTCGCGCCGCCGGCTCGATGAAATCGTCCAGGAATCCCTCGCCGCGGCGGCGCTGTGGGATGAAGTCAAGGATCGCCTGCACCGCAGCGCGCTCGCGCTTTCCGGCGGCCAGCAGCAGCGCCTGGTCATCGCCCGCACCCTGGCGGTGGCGCCGGAAGTGTTGCTGCTCGATGAATCGGCCTCGGCGCTGGACCCGATCTCCACACTGAAGATCGAGGAATTGATCACCGAGCTGAAAAAGCGCTACACCATCGTCATCGTCACCCACAATTTGCAACAAGCGGCCCGGGTGTCGGATTACACCGCCTTCATGGACATGGGCGACTTGGTGGAGTTCGACACCACCGCGAGGATCTTCACCAACCCCGTGAAACGCCGCACAGAAGAGTATATTACCGGGCGGTATGGGTGAGGCCCGAACGAAGAGATTCTGCGACTCCGCTTCGCTTCGCGCAGAATGACGAAGCAGGGGTGCGCCGCTGCGCGCGGAATGACGGAGGGGCGTGGACCTGCACCGAGGGAGCGCGGCGGTGGCTGAAAGGGGCCCGGCGCAAGCTGGGAAAGCATTCAGCCACCGACGGGAAGCGACCGGCGCCCTGACGAAGAGATTAAATGGCAGGCACAAATGAGGTTGTAACCATGGCCCGAACGGCTGACGACACCTCCTCCCACATTTCCCGCCAGTTCAGCCATGAACTCGAGCGGGTCCGCACCCATATGCTGCGCATGGGCGGGCAGGTGGAGAAGCATCTCGGCGACGCCCTGCGTTCGGTGGCGGAACACGACAGCCAGCTTGCCCAGCGGGTCATCGACGAGGATTTGCTGATCGACCGGCTCGAGCGCGAAATCGATATCGAATGCAGCCTGATCATCGCCCGCCGCCAGCCCGCCGCCGGCGACCTGCGGCTCGTTCTCGCCATCATCAAGGCGGTGCGCGATCTCGAGCGCATCGGCGACGAGGCCAGCCGCATCGCCCGCAGCGCCCTGCGGCTCGCCGAGGAGGGCGAGGACCCGGTCCACCTCGGCGAATTCCACCAGATGGGCGAGCGGGTGCTCGCCATGGTCAAACAGGCCCTCGACGCCTTCGCCCGCATGGACGCCGAGGCCGCGGCGGCGATCGCCGGCGAGGATATCGAGGTCGATACCGAATACCACGGCGCGATTCGCACCATGGTCACCCATATGACCGAGTACCCGGAAAGCGCCGAGGTGGTGTTGATCGTGCTCTGGGCCTTCCGCGCCCTCGAGCGCATCGGCGACCACGCCAAGAACATCTCCGAGCACGTGTCCTACATGGTCATCGGCGTCAACCTCGGCATGGGCCGCCCGCTGCCGAAGAAGTAAGCTGGGAGCCTGCGCCGCAGGCTCCTAATGCACGTTTACCTGCGGCGGGTCGGGCAGGCGGGGTTCGGCCGGCGCCGGGGTTTGGCCGCCGAGCGCGATGCGCTCGGCGGGGAAGCGGCAACTGAAGGTGCTGCCCTTGCCGGGCTCGCTGCGCACGCGCAGGTCGGCGTCGTGGCGCAGCAGGATGTGCTTGACGATGGCGAGGCCGAGCCCGGTGCCGCCGGTTTCCGACGAGCGGCTGACATCCACCCGGTAGAACCGCTCGGTGATCCGCGGCAGGTGCCGCGGTTCGATGCCGATGCCATTGTCGATCACGCGGATTTCGAAGGTTTCGCCCGCCTCGGCGTAGTCCGCCTCGATGCGGATTTCGCCGCCGTCCGGGGTGTACTTGGCGGCGTTCTGGGCGAGATTGGACAGGGCGCTGTACAGCTCGGCGCGGTCGCCGATAATTTCGAACCCCTCGCCGCAGGAAGTGGAAAAGCGGTGGCTCCGGGATTGGTGGACTTGGGCGGTGTCGCTTTCGACTTCGCGGATCAGCGCGGCGAGCGGGAAAGGCTGTTGCCGGCGCTTGACCGCCTTGGTTTCGAGGGCGGTGAGCATGAGCAGGTCCCGGACGATGTTTTCCATCCGCGCCGACTGCTGGAGCATTTGGCCGAAGGGTTTGCGCCAGCGGCTGTCGAGGTCCCCGGCATTGTCCATGATGGTCTCAAGGTAGCCCTTGATCACGGTGATCGGGGTGGCGAGTTCGTGGGAGACATTGCCGACGAAGTCCTCGCGCATCAGTTCCATGTGGTGCAGCCGGGTGATGTCGCGCACGATCATCAGCCGTTCCTGCTCGCCGAACTGGGCGATCTCGAATTCGAGTGTGCGCGAGTTGTCCCCCGGCGCGGGCAATTTCAGCGGTTCGCTGTAGTCGGCTTCGTGGAAGTAGTGGGCGAAGCGGGGGTCGCGGACGAGATTGGTCACCGGGTGGCCCTGGTCCCGCGTGTCCTGGAAGCCGAGCAGCCTGGCGGCTGCCTGGTTCCACCATTCGAGGCCACCTTGGCGGTTGATCATGATGACGGCGATTTCCAGCGCCGAGGAGGACTCCTGGGCTTTGCGGATGATGCTTTCGAGGTAGTCGCGGGATTTTTGTTCCTGCCGGCCGAGCCGGTAGATGCCATCGAACAACTCGCCCCAGAGGCCGAAAGTTTCCGGTGGCTCGATTCCCGTGGCCGATGGATTGCCTTTGAGCCAGCGCCGCAGGCGCCAGAGTTGCCAGTAGTTGAGCGAAAGATAGGCGGCGATACCGCCAACCAGCGCGAGCGGCAATTCGCCAATCAGCCAGCCAAGCGCGCCGGCCAGGGCCAGCACGAGCAGCAGCCGCAGGATTTCCGCACGCCAGTAATGCAAGTCACCCACCCGCTTCGGCAAAACCCCATTGTATTCCGCCCACCCGGCCAATGACCAGATTGGCGAACAGATTGGCGAACCGCGCCACGGCTGCGGAATTTCTTCGATTGGGCACCGGTCGCTTGCCGTCGGTGGCTGAATCTTCCAGATAGTTGGCGCATGCCATCCATGGCGCGACTTGAGCGGCTTCGACCAGCCCCAGCCTCGCCGGCCCGGCCACCGAGCGCAGCTCGGTGGCGCTCGGGACTGCGCGCGAAGCTGCGCTTCGCAAACGCTTGCCCTCGCCCTTGGCGAGTCGTTCGGGCCTTCAAAAGCGATGCTTTTGATCGGCTTTGCCGACCGGCCCTCACCCCTCAGTGCGGGATTCCACCGCAGCCCCTCCGTCATTCTGTGTGGAATGACGGAAGAATCTCATGCCTGCGATCATCGCAAAAATCTCTCTCGAATTTCATGGCGGGTTCCGCCGTTGTGACTATACTTTCCACGCTGGCTTCCGGTGGCCGGCTGGAACAAGAATCTGTTTTGCCATTTCACAGGCCCGCGGCGTGGCTTGCGGCGCGGGGAAGGACTGCTGCACATGCGAGAAATCACGCTGCCCTCCGAGCGCGAGGGCGACTTCGCGGAATATGACCACGAACATCAAGATCACGAAATCGCCGAACCGCCGCCGCGGCGGGACCGTCCGGTCCACTATCCGCGCCCCGCCCCGGAGCGGCTGGAGACCGATTGCACCCAGCGCTACCTGGCGGAAATCGGCGGCAAGCCGCTGCTGACCCGGGAACAGGAAGTCCAGTATTCCCGGCGGGCGCGGCGGGGCGAGTACTTCGCCTGGCAACGCATGGTGGAGGGCAACCTGCGCCTCGTGGTGAAAATCGCCAACCGCTACCAGCGCCTTGGCCTCGCCTTCGGCGACCTAATCGAGGAGGGCAACCTCGGGCTGCTGCGCGCCGTCGACAAATTCGACCCGGAGCGCGGATTCCGCTTCTCGACCTATGCCGCTTGGTGGATTCGCCACAAGATCGAAAACGGAATCAACCGCAACGCGCGCTCGATTCGGCTTCCGGTCCATATCATCCGCGAGCTCAGCCGCTACCGCCGGGCCGAGCGCGAACTCACGGCGCGCTGCTTCCGCGCGCCTTCGCTGGAGGATATCGCCGACTTGACCGGCAAACCCGTCAAGCGGGTGAAAATGGTCATGTCGCTGGCCTCGGAGGTGTATTCGGTTGACGCGCCGATTTTCCGCAACACCGGCGCGTCCCTGCGGGAAATGATCCCGGACCGGGATGTGGAAGGACCGGCGCTGCGCTGTGGCAGGGATCGTCTGCGCGCGCGGGTGGCGGAATGGCTCGTCGAATTGTCGCCGCGGCAGCGCGACGTGCTGCGCCGCCGCTTCGGTTTCGACGGGCATGATGACGACACTTTCGAGAGCATCGGCCGGCAAATCGGCCTGACCCGGGAGCGCACGCGGCAGGTCCAGCTTGAAGCGATTCGCAAGTTGAAAAGAATCGCCGCCCGCCAGGGCCTCGACGCCAGTGTTTTGGATGAGTTTTGTTAGTGCTCTGCGTGTGCTCTTTGTTCGGGCACCGGTCGCTTCCCGTCGGTGACTGAATCTTCCAGACGGTTGGTGCGTGCCATCCCTGGCGCGACTTGAGCGGCTTCGACCAGCCCCAGCCTCGCCGGCCCGGCCACCGAGCGCAGCTCGGTGGCGCTCGGGACTGCGCGCGAAGCTGCGCTTCGCAAACGCTTGCCCTCGCCCTTGGCGAGTCGTTCGGGCCTTCAAAAGCGATGCTTTTGATCGGCTTTGCCGACCGGCCCATCTGCGTTCCGCCGGATCGTGCAAGCCATCCATGGCGCAGCTATGGCGGCTTCGACCAGCCCCAGCCTCGCCATCCTTGGCGAGTCGTTCGGGCCTTCAAAAGCGATGCTTTTGATCGGCTTTGCCGACCGGCCCTCACCCCTCAGCGCGGGATTCGAGGCATTGTGTTCCGAACGCATCCTATGCGACTGACCCCCCCCTCCTTTTCAAGGAGCAGCCCCGAAGGGGCGGGGTGGTTGCTCGTAGCCTCTGCCGCCTCACTCCACCGGGTCGGGTTCGGCGTCTTCCACTGTCAGTGGGTTGAGGTAGTTGCCGTCGGTGATGCCGGTTTTGCGCATGGCGATTCCGGTGAGGCATTCCTGGACGATGCGGCTTGAGTTCATCACCGTGGTGTAGCCGGGGTCTACGAGTGGGTTGAGTTCGACGAGTTCGAAGCCGACGAGGTTTTTCTCGGTGCACAGGGCGCGGACGAGGGGGAAAACCTCCCGCGGCGTCAGGCCGGCGGGTTCCGGGGTGCCGGTGCCGGGGGTGTAGGCCGGGTCGAGCACGTCGATGTCGAAAGACACATAGAGGTGCTCCGGGCCGTCGTTGGCCTCGAGCAGGATGCGTTCCATCACCGCGTCCCAGCCGTCGCGCTCGATCTCGGCCATGGTGTGGTAGCGCATGTTCTGTTCGCGCATCCAGCGGAAGCCCTCTTCGCCGGGCCAGTAGCCGCGCAGGCCAACCTGGATGTAGTTCTCGCCGAGCACGTGGCCTTCCTCGATGAGTTGGTAAACCGGCTGGGCGTGGGAAATGAGATGGCCGGAGTAGCCGCCGGAGGCGGCATCGTAGTGGGCGTCGAAATGGATGACGCCGACATTCTCCTTGCCGTAGACATCGGCGACTCCGGCCACATCGGGGTAGGCCAGCGAATGGTCGCCGCCGATGATGACTGGAATCGCCCCGGCCTGGGCGATCTCGCGCACCATGGCGCGCACATAGGGCATGCTGCGCTCGACGCTTTGCCGGTCGATGGGGGAGTTGCCGTAGTCCACGGCGACGAGCTCATCCCGCCAAGCGACGCCGGTGTGCATGTGGGGCAGGCCGCCAGCGTTGAACTGGCCCCAACTGTGGCGCAGGGAGGCGGGGCCCATTCCCGCCCCGCGGAAGCCAACCCCCATGTCGATCCCGGCGCCCATGATCGCCACATCGACTCCCCCCGCCCGCAAGTCCTCCGGGGTGACCGCCACCGGCAACTGGAAGAAGGTCAGCACCCCCTGGCCGCGCAGCCGCCCCGGATAAATGAGGCCGGGTTCGCGCGCGGGGTCGCCGCCGCTGTCGCGCAACTGGTTCCACAGTTCGTAGGTGGAATCTTCGGTGTTGAGCGGAATCACCCCATCGTCGCGCTCGAACTTGCTCGGGGTGAACTCCTGGGCGATGACGTAGACCACCGGCACCGCGAGGAAGCAGGCGAAGACGATTCGCTCCCATTTGAGTCGGGATGGTTTCCCCATGGTCAAAATGCTCCACTCCCGGCACGGCCAAGGGCCTGCGCCGCATGGCCACACCAGGCGGCTTACGGCAATCTAGGCGTTGTTACAACCGATATGTGCCCCCAAGGAAGATCATGCGGCCCCGGGGTGTTACCGGGTACGCATTCTCGGATATGAAGGGGTCGGTGTGGGTCAGGTTGTTGACGCCGCCGTACACGGTCAACTGCTCGTTGATGTTATAGCGGGCGTTGATGTCGTGAATCCAGGTTTCGCCCAGCAACAACGAGGGGCCGAATTGGGTGAGATAGGTGTCGACTTCGACTCGGGGCGAACCCGGCAGCATTTCGCCCAGGTATTGCGACTGCCAGCCGACGCTGAGATCGCCCCAGTTCCAGCCGAGGAAGATGTTGCCCGCCAGTTCCGGGAAGTACAACTCGCCCAGCACCTCGTCGATCTCGGTCAAGTCGTTCGGGTTGGTGAAATCCCTATTGGACTCGACTTGTGTGCCGGTGATCGAGATGTCGAAGCCATGGGCGCCGATATCGAAGCTGTAGGCGGCCGTCAGATCGAAGCCGTCGGTTTCGAATTTGGCGAAGTTGATGCTGGACTGGCGGAAATAGGTGAAGCCGCCAGCCTGAAGTGAACTGGCATTCTCCTCCCGCTCGATGCGGTCGCAGAATTCCTGGTTGGGCATGGCGCTCTGATAGCAGCCATCGACGATATTCTGCACCGACACTGCGGAAATCGCATCCTCGATGGTGATGTCCCAATAGTCCAGCGTCAGGCTGAATCCGGGCAGGAAAGAAGGCGAGAACACGATGCCGTAGGTCACCGTGTCCGCGGTTTCTTGGGTCAGATCGCGGTTGCCGCTGGTCTGGCCGGAAAAACGGGCTGTCAAGGGATCGGTCCAGTTGTACTCGCCATCGTCATCGGTGTAGTTGATTCCAAGACGCATGAACTCCGCGCTGCAGTTGGCCAAGCTGGCTTCGGCCTTGCCGGAATCGTCCAATTCATTGATGGTTCCAATGTCGCAGGGATCCGTTGGCCGCGATGTGGTGCCGACAACGGGGCCGAACAACTCGGTGATGTTCGGCGCCCGCACCGCCTGGGAAACGCCGCCGCGGAAGGCGAAGTCCTCGATCGGCGCCCACACCAGGTTGAGCTTCCAGGATTCGGTGCTGCCGATGGTCGAATAATCCGAGGCCCGGACCGCGGCATCGAGGGTGAGCTCCTCGAAGCCCGGCTGGTTCGCCAGAATCGGCAGGGAGACTTCAACGAATACATCGGTGGCGTCGTATTCGCCGGTTTCATTGTCGCGAATCACCGTGGGGTCGAACACCAGCGATCCATTCACCGGAAGGCTCGCGACATTGGCTTCCACCTCGCTGATGAGTGTGCCGGCGGGGTAGGGCGAGCCGGGGGGAATCACCCCGCGCTGCCAGGGGTCGACATTCGCCTCGGAGGATTCCTCGCGGTACTCGAGGCCGGCGGCGAAGCCCAGCGGGCCACCGGGCAGCTCGAACCAGTCCGCGCTGTCGCCGACCACCGTGCCCGACAGCACGAATTGATCAATCGTCAGTTCATTCCAGGCATCGTAAGTCACGAAGTCGATGGCTTCCTGGCTCGGCCCGTCCTTGCCGGCCCAGAGGTTCAGCGGCGCGCAGTCTCCGCTTCCCGGTGTGTACGAATAATAGCCGGGATTCCAGCGCGGAATATTGAATGGCGTTTTCGTCGCCTTCGCATCGGGGTACACATCGGCGCGGCAGGCGGGCTGGCCCGTATTGGGGTCGGTGACCGCGTCGAAGGCCGCGAGAAAGCGGTCGAGAATCACATTGCCGAAGCGGGTGAATTCATAGTCGTAGCGGCCATAATTGACGCTGGCTTCGTACTCCCAGCCGTTGTCGAACTCGCCTTCGAGCCCGGCCACCATGCGCCAAGTGTCGCGTTTGTAGGTGCCGGTGGAATCGAAATGCAAGGGGTCCACGGTAAGGCCCACACCGCCGGTTTGCTCCGCCACGCCGCGGATGAACTCGGGCAGGAAGGGGTTTTCGGATGAACCCGGAAGAATGTCCCAGAACGACGTGGGGCGAAGCTCGGCGGTGGTTTCCTGGGTCACATACTTCAGTTCGAGGAAGGCCGTGTCGGTATCGGTCAGATCGTAATGCCCCAGCAAGTTGAGCGAGATCTTGTCATCGGGCAGCACGATATCGTCCGAGCCGTTCTGGGTCGCGTTGTAGCCGTCCCCACCGAAGCTATTCACATTGTTGGCGATGATGCCGTCTTGAATCGGCCCGATCGTGCCATCCTCCTGTATGGTCCAGCAGCCGCCAATCACGCCGCCGGGAGATTCCGGGCTGGAGAAAGAGGAACTGAAGCCGGTGTAGGAATCCAAGCAATCCGGGACGCCGTTGCCGTTGAGATCGATGGCTGTTTCGGCGCTGAAGCCGCTGAAGGTGGATGCGTTGCCGGGGATGATCTTGCCATAGCCAGAGGTCAGGCCGAAAGTGCTCAATGGTCTTTCAGCCCGCGGAAAAGCGTTCGCCGCGCGGTTGATGAGCGCCGTTTCGGCCGCGGTCAGGCTGGGTGCCTCGCCGAATTGCTTGGTGTAGCTCTCGATGAAGTCGTCGGCGGTCTTGGGAATCGGGAGCCCGTAGTGAATTCGCTTGGGGCCGTCCGGATTCTCCAGATCGTATCTGTAAAAGCGCGCGAAGTTTGGTGTTGCCGAGCCGATTTCGCCTTGCTGGAAGCGCAGGTCGGGGTTGGGCCAGTTGCTTGAGGAACCGGCGTACAAGCCATCGGCGCGCTCGCGCACCTTCAGGCCCGCGTCTTGGCGCACATCGGCGGCGAAGGTGATGTTGCCGCGGCCGTCGGCGAAGTTCTCGCCATAAACGAGGGAAAACACCCCTTGCTGGGCATCGCGATACTCCGAGGTGGCGTAGCGGGCGTCAATTTCCAGCCCTTCGAAGTCATCGCGCAGGATGAAATTGACCACCCCGGTCACCGCGTCGGCGCCGTAGACCGCCGAGGCGCCGCCGGTGAGCACCTCCACCCGTTCAACGAGCGCGGTGGGAATCGAGCCGATATCCACCGCCGAAGAACCTTGCGCCCCCCCCACATGGCGGCGGCCGTCAACGAGGACAAGAGTGCGGTTTTGGCCGAGGCCGCGCAGATTGAGCCGGTTGCCACCGGCGCTGCCCCGGTCCACGGAACTTTCCTGGGTCAGCGACGACAGCAGCGCGGGCACATCGTTGACGACATCGGACAGCGAAAACTCGCCTGAGGATGCGATATCTTCCGCAGTCAGCGACTGCACCGGCAGGGCGCCCGTCAGGTTCGCGTCCCGGGCGATGCGCGAGCCAGTGACGATGACTTCCTCGATTGAGTCTTCCTGGGCGAACGACTGCTGGCTGAACGCGGCGGTCGATGCGGCTATTGATCCGGCCAGCGCGATGGCGCCGTGCCTGGGGCGGAACGGGATTTGGGTCTTCATCGGCTTCCCCCTCGAAAAGCGTTTGGATTGGTATCCAATTGATTATTACCCCAAACGACAAATCAAAACAACCGCTTTTTTTGCGACTTACCGGGGATCCGCAAGCAACCGGAATCCTTCGCGGAGAGCAGCATCGTTCAGTCTGGCATCAAGGCAGACGAATCCGACTTGTGAAGTCTCGCCGTCCGCCACGTGGATCGCGGCGGCAAGCTGAACCGAATCCGGGGCTCTCAGGGGATGCGCGCCAAGCAGGCAACGCGCGGTGGACCGCAGTCTGCCGGTCGGCAATACTTCCCGAGTGGGATCAGTCTTGGCGAGTCAAGTGAAGACCCGCCATTGACAGCCGGATGGCATCCCGCCATAATCTAGCCAATCTATCTAGCCAGAGAAAACCGTCATGACGCGATGGGCTCTTCAAGATGCCAAGAACCGTTTCAGCGCCGTGGTCGATGCCGCCCTCTCCGGGCAACCGCAGCAGGTGACCAGGCGCGGCAAGCCCGCCGTGGTGGTGCTTTCAGTGAAGGAATACGACCGGCTGCGCGATCATACGGCGCGGAGCGCCTCTTCCTTTATCGAGCATTTGTTGGCCATCCCGGGCGGCGATGACGATTTTGAGTTTGAACGGATGCCCCTGTCTCCCCGTCCAGTGGAGCTGTGATGTTCCTGCTGGACACGGATGTGGTATCGCTTCTGCGAAGACCGGACCGACATCCGGCGCCGGCGGGATGGCTGCAAGGCCAGCGGTCGACCGATGTTCATATCAGCGTCGTGACGCTGGCGGAGATCGAGCGGGGCTTGGCGCGTCAAAAGCGGGGGAATCCTGCGTTCGCGCGGGACCTTGAGGCCTGGATGGATCAACTGGCAGCCTCCTTCGCCGACCGGATTATTGGCGTGGATCCAGCCACCGCCAGACTCTGGGGGAGAATGTCCGGGAACATCGGCCACTTCAACGTTGACCTGCTCATCGCAGCCACAGCCCTTGTCCACGGCTTCACCGTGGTCACCCGCAATGTGCGGCATTTCAAGCCAACAGGCGTCCGGCTGCTCAACCCCTTCAATGACAACGATCCGGGGGCGTCGCTGGAGGGCGGTTGACCGAGCCGCTGCACAGAATTGCATGGGACCAGTCGATTGCATAGACTGGTCTGCAATCGATTTTGAGAGGACGGTGCCATGCAATTCATTGGCTCATACCAAGCCAAGACCCGCCTTCCCGAGCTGCTCCGTCAAGTTGAGCGGGGGGAGAGCTTTACCATCACCCGTCGCGGCCTGCCCATCGCGCGGATCATAGGGATTGCGGAGAATGTCGAGGACACGCAAGCCGTCATCGACCGCATTCGGGCATCCCGCGCCCGGCGGTCCCCGGTTTCCGTCGAAGAACTGATCGCGGCCCGGGATGAAGGGCGGCAAGTCATCGCCGCATAGCCTCATCATCAAAGCCGAATTCTCCGCCACGCCTCCGCCATCCCGCCACCACACTCGGCGCCAGCCCGCCGCTGACTCCGCACCACGAAACCCGGAACCGCTGAAAAAATGTGAAAAAGGGGGGTTGCGCGCCTTGCTGATATGGTGTTATGGTCTTGTATAACACTAAACCGGAGGCATGGCCTTGCAGGGGAACTGGAACAGCCGGGAGCCGATTTACCGCCAGTTGCGCGACCGGGCGGCGGAGAAAATCCTCGACGGCGTGTGGCCGGAAGGCGAGGCGGCGCCTTCGGTGCGGACGATCTCGAACGAGCTGCGGGTCAACCCGGTCACGGTGTCCCGGGCTTGGCAGATGCTCGTCGACGAGCAATTGCTCGAAGTGCGCCGCGGGCTCGGCATGTATGTCGCCGCCGGCGCCCGGGAGCGTCTGCGCGAGGCTGAGCGAAGCCGCTTTCTCACCCGGGAATGGCCGGCGATCCTCAAGCGCGCGGCACTGCTCGGCCTCAAACTCGATGAACTTCCCCGGACAGCTTTCGGCCCGCCCGGCCAGCCCGCGCCATACGGCGGCGAAGCCGGGCGGCAAAGCCGGGCGGAACGGGGCGGGGCGGGGCAAGACGAAGCCAAGCCAAGCCAAACCAAGCCAAACCAAGCCAAACCAAGCAAAGCGGACAAAAGGTAAGCACCCATGGAACACGTTGTCGCAGCCCGCGGGCTGGAAAAATCCTACGGCCGCCTCAAGGCCCTCGATGGCGTCGATCTCGCCATCGCGCCGGGCTCGATCAGCGGCCTGATCGGCCCCAATGGGGCGGGCAAGACCACCACCCTCAAGGCGCTGCTTGGGCTGATCGATGTCCGCGGCGAGCTTGCGGTCGCCGGCAGGGACCCCCGGGCGGCGCGGCACTGGCTGATGGAGGAAGTCTGCTTCATCGCCGATGTCGGCATCCTGCCGGGCTGGATGACGAGCCGGCAATTGCTCGACCATGTTGAAGCCGTGCATTTCCGCTTCGACCGCGACCGCGCCGAAAAGCTGCTCGCCACCACCGACATCCCCGCCAACAAGCGCATCCGGGCATTGTCCAAGGGCATGGTGACGCAATTGCACCTGTCGGTGGTCATGGCCATCGACGCCAGCCTGCTCGTGCTCGACGAGCCCACCCTGGGCCTGGACATCATGTACCGCAAGACTTTCTACGACCGCCTGCTCAACGACTACTACGACGGCCGCCGCACCATCGTCATCAGCACGCATCAAGTCGAGGAAATCGAACACCTGCTTACCCATTTGCTGTTCATCGACAAGGGCAAAATCGTCCTCGACCAGTCGCTGAAGGAGATGGCCGGACAATATGCCGAGGTCGCCGTGGCGCCGGAGCGGCGGGAGGCGGCGCTGGCCTTGCAACCAATCCACCAGCGGGAGCTGCTCGGCCAGCTCGTCTGCCTGTACGACGGCGTGGCCAAACCGCAACTCGAAGCGCTCGGCGAAACGCGGACCCCGGCGGTGGCCGACCTGTTCGTCGCCAAGCTCGCCGGGGTCAAAAACGCGCAAGCGCAAACGCATAGTCATAAAGAGGAGGGGGAACGATGAAAGCCGAAATGCTGCGCTTCGGCGCGCTGCTGCGGAAGGAGGTCCAGGAGCATCGCAACCTGCTGCTGATCACGCCGCTGGTTTCCAGCTTGCTGGCCCTGCTGATCTTTTTCCTGCTCGTGCTCGGGCCGCTGCGGTCTCTCGGCGAGCCCGCGCTGCTGTGGGCAGGCAGCCTGCTCGGCAATCCGCCACTGCGCTCGGCGGTGGCGATTCCGCTGATGGCGGCGCTGCCGTTCGCCGCGGTGGTGTTCCTGACCGCGGTCATTTACCTCACCGCCAGCCTCTACCAGGACCGCAAGGACCGCAGCTTCCTGTTCTGGCAGTCGATGCCGGTGGCGGACTGGCAGGCGGTGATTGCCCGGGCGGTGACCGCGGTGTTCGTGGTTCCGGCGATATTCACCCCCTTCGTGCTGCTCTGCCTGCTCGCGCCGCTGCTCTGGCTGACCCCCGCCATGGCCGGGGCCGGGACGGCTTTCGCCCTCGGCAAGACGCTGCTGCTGGCGCTCAACGCCGCGCTGCTGTTCTGGTGCTTCACCTGGCTCAACGGCCTGCTGCTGCTGCCGGTGGTTGGCTGGTTCCTGCTGTTCTCGGCGTATTCCCGCCGCGTGCCCTTTCTCTGGGCCTTGGGCGGCATCATCGTGGTGGCACTCATCGAAGCCTGGCTGCTCGACAGCATCTGGTTCCTGTACTGGATGAGCTGGACCGCCCGGGCGATGGTCTTCGGCTATGGCGATGTGCCGGCCATCCTGTTCAGCTATCAAACGTTCATCGCCCTCGCCCTCGGCGGCCTGCTGCTCGCCGGCGCCGCGCTGATGCGGCGCTTCAACGATTGACCGGAGGAATGATCCGCCATGAGAAAGCACATCCTGCGCAACCGCCACACCCTGCTGCTCAGCGTCATCGCGGCCTTTTTCGCCCTGGTGCTGCTCGAAGCCAATCTGACCGGCCGCCAACTGTTCAGCTTCGAGATGGACAACAGCTTCTTCCAGTTCCGGGTGAATGAGTCCATCCTCGGCGGGGAAGAGCTTGAGATCCTCTCGCAACTCGGCATCGACCTGTGATGCCTAAGCGCCAAGTGCCTACCAAAGCCGGCGCGCGCCGTAGTGGTCGAAAACCGCTTCGTTGCTGACCAGGACCAGTTCCCGGGTGAGCGCCTGGGAGATAAGCATTCTGTCGAATGGATCCCGCAGCGGGCCGGGCAATGCCCCGGCGCGGATGGCTTCGGCAACGGAGACCGGCAATTCCCCGAATGCCTGCGATGCGATCGCGCTCTGCAGTTCCCCAACCAGCGCATCGGCTTCGGGCAGTTTGCCAAGCCGGTGTTTGGTGGCGATTTCCCACGCCGACACCGCGCTGACGAGAACCTCGTTTTCGGAGTTCCCGATCGCATCCCGCGAGCGCGGCGAAAGCCGGGAATCGCCCGCGAACCACCAAAGCAGGGCGTGAGTGTCCAACAGCAGCCGCATGGTTCAGCGGCCTTCCCACCGCGCCAGCTCATCTTCCGCCAGCGGCTCAAAGAAGGAGTCGCTGATTTGGATTCGATCCGCCATGGAACCGAACTGCCTTTTGGCCGGCCTGCGAACGGGTTCGAGCCGGGCGACCGGCGTTCCGCTTCTGGCGATGACAATTTCCTCGCCGGCCTCCGCCCGCGAGAGCAGCCGGGAAAGGTTGGTTTTCGCCTCATGAACGTTGACGACAAGCATTGCGGACTCCGGGCAATCGAATTGGACTAAGCATATGACTAAGCGCTTGCGCGGTCAAGCCGCGCGGCCGAACCGCTGCCGCCGCTTGTTGGCTGTGCTAGCATTCCCGCTGCTGTTTTGCGAGCGGCGGAATCCATCCATCAGTCCATCCACCTATAGAGAGGAAACGTGAAATGAGCCTGTTTGACCTGACTGGCAAGGTCGCGCTGGTGACCGGTTCGAGCCGGGGCATTGGCGAAGCCATCGTCCGGCGATTTGCCGAACACGGCGCCAAAGTCGTCGTTTCCAGCCGCAGCCTCGAATCGAGCGAGCCAGTGGCGGCGGACATCCGCGCCAATGGCGGCGAGGCGGTGGCCATCGCCTGCAACATCAATCAGGCCGGGCAGTTGCAGGCCCTGGCCGATGGCGCCCGGGAGCGCTTCGGCCGCATCGACGCGCTGGTCTGCAACGCCGCGCTCAACCCGCATTTCGGGCCGTCCCAAGAGATTCCCGATTCCGCCTTCGACAAGGTCATGCACGCCAATATCGGCAGTATCCACCGGCTTTGCCGGATGGTGATCCCGGGCATGGCGGAAAACGGCGGCGGCTCGGTGATCATCGTCTCCTCGGTCGCCGGCCTCAAGGGCAATGGCATGCTTGGCGCCTATGGCATATCCAAGGCCGCCGACATGCAGATCGCCCGCAATCTCGCGGTGGAGTGGGGGCCGAAGAATGTCCGCGTCAACTGCATCGCGCCGGGGCTGGTGCGCACCGAGTTCGCCCGGGCGCTGTGGGACAACCCCAAAATCTACCAAGCCACCGTCAAACAATATCCGCTCAAGCGAATCGGCGAGCCCGACGAGATCGCCGGCGCGGCGGTCTTTTTGGCTTCCTCCGCGGGCAGTTTCACCACTGGCCAGACCATCGTCATCGACGGCGGCGGCACGATCGCCTGAGGGAAGCTCTGATTAAGTCAGAGCATACTTAGACGCACAAGAGAACACATCATGAATCTGGGATTGTCCGAAGATCTGGTCGAAATCCGCGAAAAAATCCGCCGCTTCGTCGGCGACAAGGTCGAGCCGCTGGAGGGGGAATATCTCGCCGAGGTCGATGTGGGCGAGCGCTGGTCGCATACGCCGCGGCAGGATGAAATCCTCAATGGCTTGAAACAGGAAGCTCGGGACGAGGGCCTGTGGAACTTTTTCCTGCCCGAAAGCCAGGGCGGAGCCGGCATCGGCAATCTCGAATACGCGCACCTCGCTGAAATCATGGGCCGCAGCCGGCTCGCCTCGGAGTCGATGAATTGCAGCGCCCCGGACACCGGCAACATGGAAGTGCTCGAGCGTTTCGGCTCCGAGGAACAGAAGAAGCGGTGGCTCGCGCCGCTGCTCGCCGGCGAAATCCGCTCGGCTTTCGCCATGACCGAGCCCGCCGTGGCCTCCTCCGACGCCACCAACATCTCCACTACAGCGGTGCTCGACGGCGGCGAATGGGTGATCAACGGCGAGAAGTTCTACATCTCCGGCGCCGGCGACGCGCGTTGCAAGATCATGATCGTCATGGTGGTGACCGACCCCGGCGCGCCGCGGCACAACCGCCAGTCGCAGATTCTCGTGCCCCTGGACACCCCGGGCGTCGAGATCGTCCGCCCCATGTGCGTCTTCGGCCACGACGACGCGCCGCATGGCCATATGCACATCCGCTTCCATGATGTGCGGGTGCCGGAGGGCAATATCATCCTCGGCCGCGGCCGGGGCTTCGAGATTTCCCAAGGGCGGCTCGGGCCGGGCCGGATCCACCATTGCATGCGTTCGATCGGCGCGGCGGAGAAAGCCCTCGACCTGATGTGCCAGCGCGCCGTGGACCGCGAAGCCTTCGGCAAGCCACTCGCCGAACTCGGCGGCAATTACGACATCATCGCCGACTGCCGCATCGAGATCGAAATGTGCCGCCTGCTGGTGCTGCGCACCGCTTGGCTGATGGACGAGATTGGCAACAAGGCCGCCCGCGACGCGATCTCGCAGATCAAGGTGGCGGTGCCCAACATGGCCTTGCGGGTGATCGACCACGCCATTCAAATGCATGGCGCTGCGGGCGTCTCCCAGGATTTTCCACTGGCATCGCTGTGGACCTCCCAACGCACCCTGCGCCTCGCCGACGGCCCGGACGCGGTCCACCGCCGCGTGATCGCCAGAAAGGAATTGGCCAAGTATCGCTGAAGTGGGGGGCAAGCCATCCGTCGGAGTCGTGATTCCAGCGTTCAACCGCGCCCACACGCTTGGCCGGGCGCTTGATTCGGTCCTGGCCCAGAGCTTGCGCCCGGAGCGGATCATCGTGGTCGATGACGGGTCAGCCGATGGCACCGCCGAACTGGTGGCGGGCTATCCCGGGGTTGGTTGTCTCCACCAGCAAAACCGCGGCGTCAGCGCCGCCCGCAACCTCGGCATCCGCCATTGCGATTGCGACTGGATCGCCTCTCTCGATTCCGATGACGAGTGGCTGCCGGAGAAGCTCGAAATCCAGTTCGGGGCCCTGGCGCGGGAACCGGGCCACCGCCTGATCCACTGCGATGAAATCTGGATCCGCAATGGTCGCCGGGTCAATCCCGGGCAGCGCCACCGCAAGCGGGGAGGGCGGATCTTCGAACACTGTCTGCCGCTGTGCGCGATCTCGCCCTCGGCGGTGGTGATCGCCCGCGGCCTGCTTGCGGAAACCGGCCTGTTCGACGAAACGCTGCCGGCCTGCGAAGACTACGAGCTGTGGCTGCGAATCTGCTGCCGGCATCCCGTGCTTTATGTCGACCGGCCCCTGCTGCGCAAATATGGCGGCCACGCCGACCAGCTCTCCCGCCAATACTGGGGCATGGACCGCTTCCGGGTGCGGGCATTGCGGGCCCTGCTCGCTGGAAACCGCCTCGATGCCGCCCAACGGCGGCTCGCGGCGGAAACCCTGCGTGAAAAATGCCAAATCCTCATCAACGGCGCCCGCAAGCGCGGCAATAGCCGGATTGTGGAAGAATGCGAGGCGTTGATGGCGTCAACCGCCATCGCGCGCGAAGCGTAGCAAGCCAGATCCGTTTTCTGGGCTATGGCTTCGATCCGTCGCTGCCGGATTCCCCGCCTCGATTCTGCCCTGAACGCAGTTGTGGAATTCAGTTTGAGGAGCCACTCAATGTATGGAAGGGGAAGTGGCGAGGGAACACCCACTGGACACAAAATGAGAATTGTCGATTGTCCATGAACGGGGAAGTGAATCTGGTCGTTGCGCATTCGCTGGAAGCCAAGCCATTGTTGGCGTGGTTCGGGCTGGTTGAAACCGGGCCGCGGGGGAAGTTCCGCTGTTATGGGGGCAGCGCGGGAGTGTCGCTGGTCGTCACTGGTGCCGGCGTCGAAAATGCCGCGGCGGGGGTGAACCACCTGCATGAACGGCAAGGTGCCGGCGACCGCGCCTGGCTCAATATCGGCATTGCCGGCCATGGCCGCGCCGCCGTCGGCGAGGGTTTGCTGATCCAGCGGATCGAAAACCGCGCAAGCGGCGAACGCCACTGGCCGCCGGTGCTGAATCCCAAACTGTCCGGTGGCGGCCTGGTTACGGTTGCCGAAGCGGAAACCGCTTATGCGGAAAACACCGCCTACGATATGGAAGCCGCGGGCTTTTTCGCCGCCGCGGGCCGCCTTGCGCCAACCGACCTGATAAGCGTGTTCAAGATCATCTCCGACAACCCGGGAAACCCAGCCGCCAAACTCAAGCTCGGCCAAGTGCCAGAACTCATCGGCGGCCAGGAAACCGCGATCCGCTGGCTGGTCGATCAGCTGCGCGGCCGCGCCGGGCGCCTCGCCGACTGGAACGAGATGCCGCCGGAGTATGATTTGCTGCTGGCCAAATACCGCTTCAGCGCCACCCGCAAGGCCAAGCTCAAACGAATCTGCCAGCGCTTCCGCGCCCTCGGCCGTCAAAATCGACTGGCCGGGTTGGCGCGCAAACGTTGGCACAACGCCGCCGAACTGATGACAGAGCTGGAAAAGGAACTCGCGCCAGCCGGTGGCGACGAGTCGAAGCCGTGGTCGCACAGTTGAACGAGAATGGGGCCGGACACTCAGCTCATCCGAAAAGGTGAAAACCATGTTCTCCGCCGTCTATATCGAATCCGAAGTGCGCGACCATCCCCGGGCGCGGGAGATACTCGCCCGCCACCCCAACCTGCCTCATATCGAATGCGAACGCCACGGCGAAATCTTCAATCGCAAATCCCAGAACTTCCGCCTGCAAAAGGAGCGGCCCGCGCTGATCCTCGCCCGCAAGCACGGCCGCAAAGTGCTTCCCGCCCCCGCGGGCTACGGCTTCGACGCCGCCGCCAGCCACTACTTCTCGCCTATGCTCAACTGTGTTTACGACTGCCGCTATTGCTTCCTGCAAGGCATGTACCGTTCCGCCCACAGCGTGCTATTCGTCAACTATGAGGATTTCACCGAAGCGATCCGCCAAACCGCCGCCGCCGGACCCGGCCATCAGGTTTTCTACAGCGGCTACGATTGCGACAGCCTGGCGCTGGAGCCGGTCAGCGGATTCGCCAGCCACTTTGTTCCCTTCTTCGCCCAGCATCCCGGCGCCACCCTCGAACTGCGCACCAAAAGCACCCAGGTCGCCAGCCTGCTGCGGCTGCGGCCGATTCCCAACTGCGTCATCGCCATGAGTTTCACCACCGCGTCCGCTGCGGCGCGCTGGGAGCACGGCGTCCCGTCGATCGAAAAACGCCTCGCCGCCCTGAGCCGCCTCCAGCGCGCCGGCTGGCCAGTCGCCCTGCGCTTCGAACCACTGCTTCCGGACCAAAGCCAGCGGGCCCACGAAGAACTGTTCGAGCTGATCTTCGGCCAACTCGACGCCGGGCGGCTGCACTCGGTCAGCACCGGCGAATTCCGCATGCCCGCCGACTACTTCCGCAACACCCTCAAACTGTTCCCGGACGAGCCGCTCTTCGCTCGGGAAACCCAAACCGGGAAAGGTGTGGTGACTTTCCGCTCTTCCCAGCGGGAGAGCCACCGGGAGTGTTGGCTCGAACCAATCGAAAACCTTCTGTTTCGCCACATCGACAAGGCGCGCTACTATCGCTGCGCGAATTGATGGCAGGCACGGTTTCGCTTCCAGCCATGGAGATTCTGCGACTTCGCGCAGAATGACAGCAAGCTTGATGGCGCAATCCCCCGTCATTCTGCGCGTAGCGAAGCGAAGTCGCGGAATCTCCCGAAAGTGGCACTGACGCATGGGGATTGCGCCGCCCAAGCGTGCGCAAATCGAGGCCGCACACTACGAGCACTGCACCGCGCAAGGGTTCGCGAGGCGGATGTGTGTTTGCGCGTCGTCGAGACTGAACGCCTTGCCAAGGAAGGCAAGGCCGGGGCTGGTCGGAGTCACCAATGTTGCGCCAGGGATGGCAGGCACAATGTACCGGAACGCGGGTTGCTGGTCGGCATGGCCGATTAAAAGCAAAAATTTTGCAACACGTCACAGGAAACCCATGAACGCGGAAAACAAACCGCTCATCGTCATCTCCGGCACCAGCTCCGGGATTGGCTTGGCCATGGCGCGGGAAATGCTCGGCCGGGGATGCGCCGTGCTTGGGCTGGTGAAGGATGCGGCCAGCGGCAAGCTGGAGCATCCGCAGTACCGGCAAGAGCCGATCGATTTGGCGGACCCGAAAGCCGTCGAGCGCCGAATCCGCGCAATCATCGCCAGCCTGGGCCAGCCGGTGCGGGCACTCGTCAACAATGCCGGCGTCGGCCGCATGGGCTACCTTGAACAGCTTTCCCTGGCCGACATGGAAGTGGTGATGAACACCAATTTCCTCTCACATGCCGTCGTCACCAAAGCTTTCCTGCCCCTGCTCAAGGGGCAGGGCCACGGCGATATCGTCTTCATTGGTTCAGAGGCCGCCCTGCGCGGCGGGCGCCAGGGCAGCCTCTACTGCGCGAGCAAGTTCGCCATCCGCGGCTTTGCCCAGTCGCTGCGCGAAGAATGCGGCAAAGCGGGTGTCCGCGTCAGTTTGATCAACCCCGGCGCCGTGCGCACGCCCTTCTTCGACGAACTGCGTTTCGAGCCCGGCGGGAACGCCGAAAACGCCCTCGCTCCCGAAGACATCGCCGCCGCCCTCGCCATGATCATCCAAGCCCGCCCCGGCACCGTTCTTGAAGAAATCAACCTGTCGCCACGGATACCCTTGTGGCGCCGAAAGTGAAGCCTCGCCAGCACAGCCGATGCGACAATATGACGCAGAGCCGAATCGCGCCCCGCCGGCTTGCTGTCTGCGATAATCGGCGGTTGGATATGGGGGGAACGGACTTCAGCTTGCCGCCCGCGGGAGGACTTTCATGCGCGCACTATCGATTTTCCGCTCGCTGGCGGCATTCGCCGCCACCGTGTTCTCGGCCGCGGCTTTCGCCCACACGCCGCTGAAAAGTTCTTCCCCCGCGGCGGATTCCACCGTGGCCGGGGTTTCCGTCATCGAAATCGAGTTCAACGGCCCGGTTCGCCTCGTCCGGCTACGGGTCACCCAGGGCGGGGTGGAGATTCCAACCGGATTCGCGCCGAATCCCGAACCGTTGGCTTCCTTCGAGATCGCCGCGGGCGATATTGCCGCCGGCTTGGTCACAGTCGGCTGGGCCGCCATCGGCGCCGACGGCCATACCCTGACCGACACCTTCTCCTTCACCGTGGATCCCGGCATCGCGGGAGCCGCCGGCAACTGACCATTGGCGCGCTTGCGTACTTTCCCGCGCACTTTCTTGCGTCCTGGCCCCGCATAATGTTCCCGCCCTTCGCCGCCGGCTGGGAGCTGGCGATCCAACTGGCCAGACTGTTTGAGTATCTCGGTATCGCCGGGCTTGCCGGTGGCACCGTCTGCCTGCTGTTCCACCGCGACGAACGCCGCCGGACCATCGCCGTGCTGAGCGCGTATATCGGCCTGTGCGCCCTGCTCGGTTTCAACGGCGCCCTGTTCGCGTTTCTATTCCAGGTGGGCATGACGAGCGGCTCGGGTCCCGGCGGCATGTTCGACCTCGCCATGGCGCGCATGCTGCTCGGCTTTGAAAGCGGAACCGCGGCGCTGCTGCGGCTTGGGGGTTTTCTGCTCCCCACCATCGCCTGCGCCGCTTTCGCCATCCGCCTTGGCGACCGGCCGCCGCCGCAATCCCGCTTTCACATTCTTGGCATCATTCATGCCCTGGCGCTGTTGCTGGTGCTGTGGAGCTTCACCATCATCGGCCATGTCGCCGTTCTCGGTCCACTCGAGAAAACCGCGATTGCGCTCCATCTGCTCGCCGCGGGAATTTGGGTCGGGGCTTTTCCGCCCCTGTTGTATCTGTGCCTGGGCGGTGAAAGGGATGGACTCGCGCAAACCATGCGCAACTTCGGCGATATGGCTGGCTATTGCCTGGTGTTGCTGTTCGCCGCCGGGCTGATTCTCGCGCTGGGCTTGTTCCGCGCGCCGGGGGAACTCATCGCCACGCCCTATGGCCGGACTTTGCTGACCAAGCTGGCGCTGGCGGGATTGCTGCTGCTTGTCGCCATCGGCAACCGCTTTGTGCTCTTGCCGAAGATGTTCGCCGGAGCGGGGCCGGCCGCGCTGGCGAGGACCATCCGCATCGAAATCCTCATCGCCGCCGCGATTCTAGTGGTGACGAGTTACCTCGCAACCACGGTCGGGCCACCGGCGATGCCGATGTGAACTGCCGCGGGGGAAGTCGCCCAGAGCATACCCAAGTCAGGTCAGGTCGATTTCCGCCGCCGGCGGTGCATGGGTGGCTTCCGGTTGCGGCTTCAACTCGGAAACCGTCCAGGTGTCGAGATCGAATTGCAGCAATTGCGCCTGGCCCGGGCCGCCATAGAGCGTCCCGGCGGTTAGCGCGCCCCGCCGGGCGAACAACAGTGCATTGCCCGCGGGAGACCAGACCAGGTTCGCCAGCGGCAAAGCGCTCGAATAAACCGCGACCGGATCGCCGCCGCGCAAATCCCCCAGCCAGATCGTCGATGCCCGGGTCGTCGATGCCATGGCGTCGCGCGTGTCGTGGTGGATGAAGGCGTAGCGGTCGCCAGCGGGCGACAAAACCGGCGCCTCCCGCCGCGCGCCAGCCAATCCATCACTGCCCACCGGCACGAATTCCCGGCCAAAATCCGCAATGGAACTGGCCGGCAAGGCGGCCGGCGGCGCGTCTCCGCCGCCCGCGCGCCAGCCAGCCGCGGCCAATGTGAGCATGAGCGCGAGTGCGAGCGCCGGGGCCGCGAATGCCGGCCAGCGCAGGCCCCGCCAACGGGAATCCGCCCGCTTTTCCACGTTCTCCTTTGCTTCCGCCAGCACCAGCCGGTACCCCCTCTTCGGCACCGTCTCGATGCTCAAGCCGCCGCCACAGCCGTCAACCACGAGCGCCTTGCGCAGGGCGGACACCGCCCGGGTCAGCGAGTTTTCGGTGACGATCACCCGGGGCCACAATTCGCCGCCGAGCCGCTCCCGGCTCAGCGTCTGGCCGGCATTGGCGGCGAGCAGCCCAAGCAACCGCATCAAGCGCGGCTCAAGCCTGCGCTCGACTCCAAGCCGCCGGTGCGAAACCCGGTTGCAATCCGGCTTGACCCGCCATTCCCCAATGTCAAATTCCACCAGCCGCGCTTCCCGCGGCTCGTTTATCCGCCCGGTGGACATCCGCAACACCCCCATTCTCGAATCTTCCCGCTGTTCCTTAGACGCCATCGGGAGCGGAAAGGTTTCAGACAATGAGCCGAATATGCGGCTTAGCGCCGTGAAGTTCAAGGCAAAACAGGCTTGAACCACCCCAGGAGCCTGCGCTGCCCCGAAGGGGTGAGGGGCAGGATGCCCCGAATCACTCCGCTTCGCCGCGCGCAGAAGGACAACGGGGGGTGCTTCGCTCTGTGCAGGATGATGGGGTGTGGCGGCCGCGTTCGGAACACAGCGCTTTGAATTTTGCACTGAGGGAGCGCGGCGGTAAGCGGAAGGGGCCCGGCGTCAGCCGGGAAGGAATCCGATTGCCGCCGGCAAGCGACCGGTGTCAGAACAAAGAGACTTTGCGCTTCCGCCATCCAACGGCGACGAGTCGAAACCACCAGCCAGCCACAAAACCCGGATCTTTTCTTCAGCTTTTCTTCCGGGAAATTTTTTTGGCCAAGCCCTATTGTGCAATCAGCGGGCCGCCGTTGATTGGCGGCATGTTTATTGGACAGCACACCACAAGCGAGGAATGAAAAGATGACTAATCGAATTGCCGGTTTCCGCGCGCCATCGCCCATCGCGCCAGCGATTGTCCGGCCAGCCACAGCCTGGGGGCTGGCCGCCGCCGCGGCGCTGCTGCTCGCGCTGGCCGGGCAGGCCAAGGCCGCCAGCGACCGGGCGCTCGCGGCGGGGCTGCCGACGCTTGCGCCCATGCTCGAGGAAATCAGCGGCGCGGTGGTTGAAATCGTCACCGAAAGAGAACTTCCCAGGCGGCAGTTCTCCTTCCGCGGCAACGAGCTGCCGGAAGGATTGCGGCGCTACTTTGAAGGATTGCCCGAGTTCGACCTCCCCAATGGCGTTCAGCCCCGGCGCCGGGGCGCCGGTTCGGGCGTTATTGTCGATGCCGATGCGGGGCATGTCGTGACCAATCACCATGTGATCGACGGGGCTTCGTCGATCACCGTGCGCCTCGGCGATGGCCGCAGCGCCGGGGCGGAGTTGATCGGCAGCGATGCCCGCACCGATCTCGCACTGCTGCGGATTGATCTCGGCGATCTGGTGGAGATCGCTTTCGCCGATATCGAAACCGTTCGCGTCGGCGATTTCGTCGTCGCCATCGGCAATCCCTTCGGCATCGGCCAGACCGCCACCTCGGGCATCGTCAGCGCCCTCGGCCGGGCCGGACTCAACAGCAACAACTACGAGGATTTCATCCAGACCGACGCCGCCATCAATGTTGGCAACTCCGGTGGGGCGCTCGTCGATCTCGAAGGCAATCTCGTCGGCGTCAACACCGCGATTATCAGCGGCAGCGGCGGCGGCAACAACGGCATCGGCTTCGCCGTGCCGGTGGACATGGTGCGGGCGGTGCTCGAACACCTTGAGCGCGATGGCGAAGTGCGCCGCGGCCTGCTTGGGGTTTCCATCGCCGATGTGACTCCCGAAGTGGCCGAAGCCTTCGGCCTCGGTGGCGAAACCGGCGCCATGGTGATGGCGGTTTCCCCCGGCAGCGGCGCCGAAGCTGCCGGAATCGAAGTGTCCGATGTCATCGTCGAACTCGAAGGCGAGGGCGTGGGCAACGCCCGGGAACTGCGCAACCGCGTGGGCCTGCTGCGCCAGGGCGATGAAGTCGAACTGGCTTTGCTGCGGAGCGGCGACCGCATCGAACTCGAAGCCGTCATCGGCGGCGCCGATGGCGGCGCCGTGGCCGGAATCACGGGTTCCCGCAGCCCGCAAAGCGCCGGTTTCCGCGGCGCCTTGCTGCGGGATGCGGGCAGTAACCTTAACGGGGGTTCCGGCGTTGAAGTAACAGACGTGGGGGAACGCAGCGGAGCATGGTCCGCCGGTTTGCGCCCCGGCGACATCATCATCGCCGTCAATCGGAACGAGGTGGCGTCGCTGGCGGACTTCAACGAACTCGTTGAAGAAGTTGGCGGTCTTGTTGGGATTACTGTCCTGCGGGAAGGAAGGGAGGTTCTGCTCCTGATGCGCTAGCCGGCCCACCCGATCAGCCGGCAGACGCAACACCCGCGGCGAAGCAAGCCAGGAATTCGGATCTTCCCTGATCCATCCCCTCCTTGTCCTGGATTGCGCGCAGTGTCCCATTTTGGGTCGGGCTGTTCAAGATTTTCGCAATCTTGCGGCGGCCCGGCCCGTTTTTTTGGCCGCCTGAAGCGCCGGGTATGGAATAATCGCTGACACTTGCGCGGATCAAGCCCGCAGATCAAGCCACCCGAAGCAGGAGCACAGCAAGGGGCACAAGCCTATGAATCCGGTTATCGAATTGTTGCAGTCGCACCGCTCCATCCGCAAGTTCACCGACCGGCCCATCGCCGCGGAATTGTTCGACGAGCTGGTGCGGGCGGGGCAGGGGGCGGCGACTTCGAGCTTCCTCCAGGGCGCCACGGTCATCCGCGTCACCGACCCCGGCAAGCGCGGGCGGATCGCCGAACTCGCGGGCAACCAGCGCTATGTGGCGGGCGCGGCGGAATTCGTGGTCTTCTGCGCCGACCTGAAACGCGCCGGCAACTCGTGCCGGGAATACGGCAAGCCTTTTGAAGGCGGTTACACCGAGCACTTCATCATCGCTACCGTGGATGCGGCGCTGATGGCGCAGAGCATGGTCTGCGCCGCCGAATCAGCCGGGCTTGGCATCTGCTACATCGGCGGCATCCGCAACAATCCGGGGCCGGTGAGCGAATTGCTCGAACTGCCGAAGGGGGTGTATCCGGTGTTCGGGCTTTGCCTTGGCTATCCCGCCCAGAACCCGGAAGTCAAACCGCGGCTGCCGCTGCCGGTGATTCTCAAACAGGAGCGCTACAACGAGGAGGGCGACCGCGAAGCCATCGCCGCCTACGACGCGGAAGTGCGCGATTACTACGCCACCCGCACCGGCGGCGGCCACGGCATCAGTTGGTCGGAACAGGTTTCGACCCTGTTGGCGGAAAAAGCCCGCCCCCACATGCGCGATTTCCTGGCGGGGCAGGGCTTCATTTTCAAATAGTTCGGGAAACCGGCGCGAGAGCCCGCGCCTTGACTTCGCCAATAAGATTCCTCGACTGCGCGCGGAATGACCGCGCGGTGGCATGCAATGTGCAAGCAGTTCAGTTGGTGGCGCGGTAGGCGTCCGCGGCGCGGTAGGCGCCAGTTTCGGGAAGGATTTCCTCGCCTCCGCCGGTCTGGTTTTCGATGAACTCGGAAGGCGGAATCGCGCCATCGCCGGAGGCGAACCGGAACTCGCCGTTGAGCAGGCGGGCCCGGCGGTCGTCGGCGACCGACCAGCGGGCGATGTAGTAATCGGCCGCGGGCAGATCGAAGCCGATGGGATAGACGAAACTCTGGCCGATGCGCCCGGGGTCGTAGACAAAGCCGATATTGATCCATTCCCCGCCAGCGGTGTACAGCGCGAGTTTCAGCAGGCGCACATCAACCCGGAAGCTCATGGTGATCATGCGCGGCGGAGCGGCGAGGACCGAGTCATCGGGCGGAAAGGTCACCCCGGGCGAGAGCGCGCCGTGGGAATGCTGGGCGGCGGCGAACCCGGCGGGCGCCGCCAACAGCACACTGAACAAAATCGCGCGGAGCATGGGGCGATTTTACCGCAAAGCGTTGGTTTTCGGCTGGAAATAGACCATCGTCTGGCGCGAGAGCGCGGCGAGTTGGCCGTTTTCGGTGAAGATTTTGCCGGATTGCTGGGTGTAGCCGGCTCTAGCCCATTCGAGGTCGAAGCGGAGCAGGAACCAGCGGGTTTCGATTTGCTCCGGCGGGATGACGAATTCCAGCGCCCAGGACAGCGAACTCGATGGCGCGCGGGTGTCGGTGAAGCGGTTGAGCAGCACCGGTGGCGGCAGGTCGGCGATGGCGACGATGGCTGCTTCCGGGAAGCCGCCCATGTCGGCCCGGTGGGCGGCCCAGATATTGATCTGGTTCTTCGCGTCGCCCGACATCGGCGCGCCGCCGCCGAACCAGGCGCCGTCGAAGAAACGCAGGAATCCCGGCATCCGCTTCGGGTCTTGTTGCAGCAGGGAGCGGTTGGCGCCGGGCTTCCTGGCGACTAAGCCACCTGGGCCACCCGGTCCGCCCGGCGCTGTCCCGGCCGCGGCAACCGGTGGCGGCGGCACAACGCAGTCCGCCGCCGCGGCGAAACCGTGATCCACGGCAATCGACAAGCCCGGACGCGGTTTGCCCCACGCCGCCAGCGCCTGCAGGCAGATTTCGCCATGCTGGGTGATCTCGGCGCTGGTCTGGCTGACATTGCCACCCTCGCGCAAAACCCGGGTGCCAACATCCGACTCGCCGGGCCGCAAGGGGCCGACAAAGGAAACCATGAGCGAGCGCAGCGGGCGGTCCGCCGCCACCTGCTTGCGCATCGCCGCAACCGCGAGCGCCGCGGCCATGCCGCCATACACTGACCGGCCCTGGGACCAGTGCCGCGAAACATCCGCCCGGTTGACCGGGCTGTCGCGCAGGCTCGAAAGTATCGCGGGCAAGTCGCTGTCGGCCATTGGGACATCCTGATTGATGCGGGACGCGGGAGCTTGGGCCGCGCAGGGCGCATTATGTCAAATCAGGGGAGTTCACAACCATGCGCCGCCGCGGAACCTATCCGCTTCCCGCCTGATTATACGCTGGCGGAGGGGATGACATGGCGGGCCGGCGGCGGCGGATGCTATGCTTGCGGCGGGTTTCGGCCCGGTTCAATCAGCGCATGCGCTGGGCTTACCTTATTTGCCGCATGAAGATTTTCAGTCCGCGACACCGCTTCCGTTGCGTCCTGGCCGCCTCCGCGATGCTGCTTGGCCTTGGCGTGGCGGTGGCCCAGGTCAATCCGGCGAGCCACCCGCGGCGGGATGAGAACGACTTGGCCGCCAAGTCCGCCACCTCGCCCGCGGACGATGCCGTGCTCGCGCTCGCCCCGGAGCAACTCGGCCTGTTCTTCCCCGACAGCGTCAGGCTCGTCAAACTCACCCTGCGCAACGAGAAGCGCGGTTGGATCGATATCAACTTCCGCTACAACCCCAGCCCCCGCCGCGATTATGTCTGGCAATTGCCGGAATTGCCCGAGGCCGCCTACTACACCGCCGAATGGGCGGCTCTGTCGGCCCGGGAGCAACTTGTCCGCGGCAGTTTCAGCTTCGCCTTCGGCCCCAACGCCCAAGCGCCATCGATCATCCGCGAAACCGGGGGACTGTTCCTGCGCCGACGCGCCGGCACCGGTGCCGACACCTTCTACGTCGCGCCACCCCCCACCAGAATCATCATCAACCAGGACCCCCGCCCCTTCGACCCGCCATTCACCATCAATCTCGAAGAAGGTGACCCCTGCTGAGCTTGCCATACCCTACGGCTCGCGCAATCCCAACGCTTCGCTCCGTGCGGAATGAACTTGTGGCAGGCACAGCGCTAGTCTCTGTCTGGCTTGGTGGGGTTCAGCGGGCGTGCGAGACAGGATGTCGAGCCCGAAGCGCACATGGATGTATTCACAGCGTCCGCTGAAACCCACCCAGCCAGACAGAGACGGATCGAAAGCACGAACAATGGATCGCCGCTTGTTCTTTGCCGGGTCAGGGCGCCGCCGCCACATCCACCCGGGCCACGCTGTCGTCGATGGGCGCAACGAGTGGCGCCAGACACAGCGGGCAGCCGATGACGTGGTCGTTGGGGCCGAGGTTCAGCGTCTCGCGGCGCTCTTCCATGGCGGCGAAGAACTGCTCGTCGGTCATCGTAACCCGGATGCCGAGATCGATGAACATATTGGTCACCGAGCGGTTGCCCGAGCCCTGCCAGTTGCGCGGGTCGGGAACATTCGGGTTGCTTTCGGTGTTGTTCATGTAGCCGACGATGTGCAGGATCGTCCCCTTGGGCAGCAGCGGCGCCGCGTGGTCGGCGTAGGGATAGCCCCGCACCCAGTTGTGGTCGTAGCCGACGCAGGACAGGGTTTCGATGGTGTAGCCCCAGATCGCTTCAAGGCACATGCGCTCGCCGGGGGCGTGCAGGTGGGGTTCGAAGGTGATGACCTTGGTGTGCTGGTCGAGCACGGTGTAGGCGTGGAGTTCCTGATTGTTTTCGTTGCCGTTGATGCTGATGTCGACGCCGTTGCCGAGGCTGATGAAGGCGTTCTGGTATTTGGGCTGATAGTCGCGGTCGTGGAAGCGGAAGCCGATTTCCAGATGGCCGGTGGTGTCGATACCGTTGGAGTGCAGATGCACCGAATTGGAAACCACCCAGGAGCCCGCTTCGAGCAGCCGGCCCGCGTCCTCGTCGAAGATGTCGGCGTTGCGGCCGACTTCATGGACCGGCCAGGAAAGCACCGAACCCGGCAGGCGTTGGCCGTTCTCGTCCAACTTCGCCGTGCCCCAGATCATGTGGTGGAAAATATAGCGTCCGCCAACAGTCTCGCGGCCGGTGCCGACTTGGTTGTTGACATCGTTGACTTCAACGATCTCCACTGATTTGACATAGCGGTCCTCGGTGAGGCCGGTGGGGGCCGATTCGATCTCGCCCCACCAGTCCGGCGTGCCGGCCAGCTTGGTGACATCGGCCATGCGCACGATCAGGTCGGGCTCGCCGGCGGTCCATTTGACGCTGTCGTCAAAGACCAGCGGCGCGGGGGCGTCGGCCGGGTCGCCCTGGGGCGCGCCGCTGCGGGCCCAAATCGAGATGGCGGCGATTTCGGCGTCGCTCAGCGAGGGGTCGTCCTTGAATTCCTGGATGCCGATATCTTTCTCGACATACCAGGGCGGCATCGCCCCGGCGCGGTCGCGCAGGCCGGTCTTGTATTCGATCAGGCCCGCGAATGGCGCCACCTGCTCATAGGTCGCCAGCGGCATGGGGCCGGCGCCGCCGATGCGGTGGCAACTCTGGCAACTGCGCTGGAGGATGGGTTCGATATCCTTGTGGAAGGTGATTTCCGCCGTTTGGGCCGCGGCGCCAAGTGGCAAGACGCCGAATGCGGCCAGGGCCAGACTTTTTCCAATCAGGGTGCGCATGGAAGGGGTCTCCTCGTTTTCGGGCGATTATGGTGTTTTGCATTCTTGTCCGCACAACGATGTGGGAGGTTATCACGATTATGGTTGCGATTGAATTTTTGCCGGGTCGCTTTGTTGTCCGGGCTCCGGTCGCTTGCTGTCGGTGCAAGACTCAAAAATCCAAAAAAAGTGGGGGGTCGGCTTGCTGTCAACGCGGTCCGCGCAGCAGGGACCAGAGGTTGGAGCTGGCGAGGAGGCTGATGAGGGAGACGGCGAGGGCGGCGGCGAACCATTGGAGGGCGTAGGAGAGGTTTTGGCCGTAGCCGGCGGCATCGGCGCTGACCGCGGGCCAATGGCGGGTGAAGACGCCGGGCTCGCCTTCGGCGAGCCTGACCGAAAAGGGAAACAGCGCCTCGCCGAAGATGTCGGACAACACGTCGATTTCGAGGGGGCGGACGCGCAGGGGCCGGGCTTCGGGATCGATCTCGCTGCGCGGTATCCTGGCGTTGCCCGGGGGGACGTGGATCTGGGCGGTGGTGGAAACCGGGCCGGACACGGGGCGCAGGTCGAGATTGTCCGCATCAACGCCAATGCCACTGATCCAGCCGCGTTCTACGAGGACGAGTTCGCCGGTAGCTTCGAGCCGGAATGGGGTGACGATGCCATAGCCGATCTGGCTGTCGAAAAATTCCGCGAGCACGAGAATGCCGCGCTCGTTCTCGTACTCGCCGTTGAGCGTCACGTGGCGGTTGGGCAATTCGGGGTTGGCGGGATGCAGGTGGCCCCGGGGTATTGACTCGATGGCGGGCGCGGATTGCGCGAGCCGCGCTTCGAGTTCGCGCTGGGCGTCGACTTTTTCGCCGGCGCGTTCGAGTTGCCACCAGCTTAATCGAAGCAGGCCGGCGACGCTCATCAGCACCGCCGCGAGGATAATCCAGTTCACGCGGATGTGGAAGTGGCCGAGGGAGAAATTCCGGCTTGCTGGCATGGTCTGCTGTGTTGTCCTGTGAATGCCTTGCGTTTCGGCGCGGGCCTGAAACGCCAGCCGTATTTTACCGACCCTTCCCGGATAGCGCGACAACCAGGGTTTGCGCGAGGACGATGTAGGGCGCGAGCGGTTCGAAGCGGAGCACTTCCGGGTCCCGCACCATCAGGCTCAAGGTGGAATTCCGCGCCAGCGGATTGGTCTGGCTGGTGCTGATGGCGAGCACCGGAACCTGCCGCTCGTAGGCTTCCGGCACGGCTTCGAGCGCCGCGTCGGAGTAATCGGCGAGATTGATCGCCACGAGCAGGTCGTTCCGGGTCAGGCTGGCGATGTGCCGGGGCGCCATCCCCGCGGCCGAATCGAGCAGGTGGCAGCGGCGGCCGAGCTCAAGCAGGCCGAATGCGAGGCAGGACGCCACCGGGAAGGCCTGGCTCTGGCCCAGCACATGAATCGTCTGGGCCCGGCGCAACATCCCCACCGCCTCGCGCAGCTTGGCGGGATCGAGATCCCGCCCGAGTTGGTGGATGGCGACGGTGGAGGTTTCCGCCAAGGTGCCGAGGATCGATCCCGGATCGCCGCCGCGGGTCCATTCGACCGTGTCGCGTTGCTCGCGGACCTGGTTGCGGAAGGAATCCGCGGCTTCGAGGAAGTGCAGGCGGAAAACCCGCTGCATCGCGCTGAAGCCCTGGTAGCCGAGCAGCTTGGCGAAGCGGACCATGGTCGATGGCTGCACGCCGGTCGCGGCCGCGGATTGGACGATGGTTTGCAGGGCAAAGCGGTTCGGGTCGGAAAGGGCGTATTCCGCGATGCGCCGCAGATGGGGGCTGAATTTCTCGAAGCGGCGCTGGATTTCCTGCTGGAGCGAATCAAAATCCCTTGGTGCTTGGTTTTGCTTCATCTTGTTTCGAGCTTGGCAACCATGCTCTCCCTGTTCCAGAACTGCGCAAATATTGACAGCATTGCCGGGAGAATTCAAACGGTGTTTTTGGCTGTGCTAGACTCCCCAGGGCTGCGGTCAAGCTTGAGGGATACCGATGATTTCCGCCCGCCCGAGCCGGGTTTTCGTCCGTTGCGGATGGTTTTTCCCCTTCTGCGCGCTTGTCCTTGTTCTGGTCTGGGCGCCGGCCACATTCGCCGCGGCGGCGGAAGATGCCGACATTCCCCGCACCGCCGACGGCCGCCCCGACTTCAACGGCATCTGGCAGGCGATCGGTTCGGCCCATTACGACATCGAACCCCACGCCGCCGATTTCGGCCCACTGCCGCAAACCGGCGCCATTGGCGCGATTCCAGCCGGGCTTGGGGTGGTGGTCGGCGGGGAAATACCCTACACCCCTGAGGCCAGGGCGCGGCAGCGGGCCAACAAAGCCGACTGGCTGGCCCTCGATCCGCTGGTCAAGTGCTACATGCCGGGGATTCCGCGGGCGAATTACCTGCCGTTTCCCTTCCAGATCATCCAGTCGCCCGATCATGTCGTCTTCGCCTACGAGTTCGCCAGCGCCAGCCGCATCGGCTATGTCGGCCAGCCCGATTTCGAAGCGCCGATCTACACTTGGATGGGGCACAATCTCGCGCGTTTCGAGGGGGACACGATGGTTGTCGAGGTCACCGATCAGGTTCCCGACACCTGGTTCGACCACGCCGGCAACCACCACAGCGAAGGTTTGCGGGTCACCGAGCGCTGGCGCCACCTGGGCCGGGACGCGCTGCTCTATGAAGCCACCCTGGAAGACCCGGCGGTCTACACCGAAGCTTGGACGATCCGCATGCCGCTCTACCGCCGCCTCGACGAGAACATGCAGCTGCTCGAATTCAAATGCGTCGAATTCACCGAAGAATTGCTCTACGGCCATTTGCGCAAGCGGCCCGGGGAAGAAACGAACTGAATTTGCCGGTGTTGCGCCTTGCCGGGGCTAATCGCTCGAAGCCGCGGCCCGGTCCGCAAGCAGCGGCTCGCTGACTCCCTCGATTCCCGCGAGCGCCAGGATCGTCAGCAAGACGGTTTGCGGGCCGAGATGGGAGTCTTCCGGGGCGAACCATTCCCCCGGCGAATGGGCGTCGCCGCCATCGCCGCCGCCGGGCATGGTGATGGCCGGAATGCCCAGCGCCATCGGCACATTGGAATCGGTGCTCGAAATGCCCAGCTCCCGCAGCGGAACGCCGCTGGCTTCAGCGGCCAGCGCCGCCGATTGCACGATGGGGCTGCCCACGGGGGTGAGGCCGGTCGGACGGTCGCCGATCAGCACGAACTCGAGCGCGATCTCGCCGTTGTTCCAGCGCGCGTTTTCCTCCGCCACCGCCGCGAGCGCGGCCGCCTTGGCTTCGGCTTCCAACTGAATGAGCTGTTCCGGGCTGTTCGAGCGCATGTCGATGGCGAATACCGCATCCGCGGCGATGGAATTCACCGAAGTGCCGCCATCGACCGTGCCCACCGTGAAAGTCGTTTTCGGATAGCTCGGCGGGCGCAATTCGGCGATATGGGCGATCGCCCGGCCCATGGCGTGGGTCGCGCTCGGCAGCCCGAAAGCGCCGAAGGAGTGGCCGCCGGGCCCGCTGAAGCGGAATTCGAAGCGGCGGGAACCTGTGCCGCCGATGGTGATGCGCGCCATGCGCACGCCGTCAACCGAGATAAAGCCGTCGATCTCCGGGTTTTCGCGGAAAATCGCCTTGATCCCGCGCAAGTCGCCCCGGCCTTCCTCGCCGACATTGCCGGTGAACAAAACATCGGCGACGGTGTCGATGCCGCTTCCCCCGAGCACTTCGATAACCGCGAGCAGCACCGCGAGCCCGCGGCTGTCGTCGCCGATGCCCGGCGCGTAATAGCGGCCGTCGCGCAGTGCCACCGACACATCGACCTCGGGCCCGAACACGGTGTCGAGGTGGGCGCCGATGAGCAGGATGGGCGCCTCGCCACCGCCAACCGCAGTATCTTTTCCGCCGCCGGGCCGCCGGGCAATGACATTGCCCTCGCTGTCCATCCAACTGTCCGCAAGCCCCCGGGCCCGGATTTGCTCCAGATAGTAGGCGGCGCGCTCGTCTTCCATGAACGGTGGCGCGGGAATCTCGGTGATGCGGATTTGCTCCTCGATGGTCGCCGGCTCGCGCAGGCGAAGCTGTTCAAGGGCCCGGGCCACGCGGGAGTCGGCGCGCACCGCGTCGAAGGCTTCCCGAACCGCCGGATCCACCGGCACCAGTGTCTGTGCTATTCCGGTTTGTCCGGGTCCGGCTTGTCCAAGCTCGGCCTGCCCAACTTGGGCCGCGGCGGTGCCGGTGAAAAGCGCGAATACCCAAAAAGCGAAGCAAAACAACTTGACCAAGACCTTCTCCGGCTCTTCCTGCGGACTGAACATTTTACACAATTGCCGCCAGCCGGGGAGTTCAGGCGCGAATTCACCGAGGCTTCGATCCGCCGTCGCTGGGATGGGCTGCGGCGGACGCCGTGAATACGTCCCTGTAGGCTTCGGGTTCGGCATCCATGCCTCACATGCCCGCCGCAGCCCCATTCCAGCGACGGCTGGCCGGCAAAGGGAGGGCACCGCCGCCGCAACTCAGGCGGACGCCAAGGCGCGGTCGAGGATGGAGGCGGCGGTGCTGAGGATAAGCGCGAAACACAGCAGGGTGTTTGCCGAATAGAGGAAATCTTCCAGCGGGGTGGCCAGGCGGGCGGTGGCGATCAGCACCAGCGGAGCGAAATACAAAATGCCGTTCCAGCGGCCGAGGGCGCTCATGCGCAGGGATTTGCGGCGGTGCAGGAAGCGCGAATCGAGCGCGTACTGGGTGAAAGCCAGCGCGACCAGCGGCGGCAATGGCCAGGGAACGAACCCGGCCAGCGCCGCCCCGCCTAGACAGGTGGCAACGAACAGGCAATCGGTGGCGTGATCGAACAACTGCCCCGCCGCCGAGGCCGTTCCCCGGGCCCGGGCGAGTTTGCCGTCGAAATAATCCGAGGCGATCGCGGCGAACAGCATCGCGGCCAGGGCCAGTGGCGGGAGAAACTCTTCCACGGCGAAGGCCGCCGCGGCTGGCAGGGCGAGCAGCAGCCGCAGGCCGGTCAGCAGATTCGCCATAACACGATCCAAAACAAGCGCGGGATGGGCGGCACTTCCCTGCGGCACAGGGAATTTTTCACCATCAGCCAAACAGGTCGCGCTGGGCGCGGCGCCAGAACAGCAGGCCGATGAGGGCGTTGAAGAGGATGAAGAAGTTGTGCTGCACCAAACCGAAAGCTGCCATCTGGCCTTCGTTTTCCGGGAACAGGATCACCCAGAAGGTGATCGCCGCCGCGCGCATGGGCGTGGGCACCGTGGCGGCGAAGAAAATCACCGGCAGGTAGGGCAGCAGCATCGTCACCGAGGCATCGACGCCGAACAGGTTGAGCGCCACGGTGTAGACCACCACCGCGGCGAGCAGGGCCGGCGAGCGCAGCAGGAAAAAGTAACAATAGTGCCGCGCCCCCGCTTGGCGGAAAGCCGAGAGAATCCGCCGCTCGCGCAATTTCAGCCCCGGCAGCAGAATGCCCCGGAAATATCCCAGCCACAGCAGCCAGAACAGCCCGCCGCCGAGGGCGATCCACGGGATCAACCCGAACACCTCGGGCAGCCCCCCGCCGCCGAGACCATGGCCGATGGTGGCCCAGACCAGCAGGTAGAACAGCTCGCAGAACATGATGAACAGCATTACCGAGCCGACTTCCCAGCCTGGCACGCCGTGGCGGCGGTTGAGATACCAGGCCATTGCGCCCTTGCCCACCTGTTCGTTGAAGATCGAGATGATGTAGGCGCTAGCCCGCACCGGCAGGATGTCGCGGTAGCGGATTTCGCCGATGAACCAGTTCAGCGCCCGGGACGCCACCAGGGTGTCGATGGCGAAATAGAACAGCGAGTAGGCCATCATCAGCAGCAGCCACCAGCCCCAGCTCACATTGGCGAAGACCCCGGCCATGTAGGCGGCGACCGACAGCCCTTCCCGGGCGGCGGCGCCGGCGATGCGGAAATACAAGTAAGTGAAGCAGCCGATGGTGATCAGCAGGAAAATGGCGCGGCCGATGCGGCCGCCGGCCCGGGGCGGGCTGTTGCCGGGATTTTCCGTCGCGCTGGCTTCGTTCATTGCGGCTTCGGCTCCAGCGGCTTCCGCGCCGCGGCGAATTTGGCGAGGGTCTGGTCCAGCGGCGTCAATTCTATGCCAAGCGCGGTGCTGGCGTTGTGGCTCACCGTTTCCTCCGCTGTGATCACATCGATCACCGCCGGGGTGATGCCGCCCCGCACCCGGCTCGCCACGGCCGCGCCGAGCTTCGCCAGCCAGATGGGGAAGCCCCGGACGCGCATGTCTTGCCCCAGCAGGTCCGCCGTTCTCCGCACGAGATCGCTGTAGCTGAGGGATTCCGGGCCGGCGAGCTCGTGAACCCCGGCGCGCGGTTTGCGGCAGGCGTTCAGTATCGCCGCGCACAGATCGTCGATGTCGAGTGGCAGCAGGGTGTTGGCGCCGCCGCCGGGCAGCCTCGCCTTGCCGCGCCTCGCGGAGGCGAGCAGGGAGGCCGAACCGGAGCTGCCGGGGCCGAGCAGGATGGGGGTGCGGATGATCACTCCCGCCGGAGAGCGGCCCGCGGCGACGAGTTCGGCCTCGCCCTTGGAGCGGAAATAGGGATTGCCGCTGTCCGCGTCCGCGCCGAGCACGCTGATGAATACCAGCGACCGCAGTTTTCCGTGCCTCGCGGCGTCGGCCACGGCGGCGGTGGCGTCGACATTGGCTTCCCGGTAGCCGGCGCCGCGCTCGGGAATGAGAATGCCGGCGAGATGAACCGCGCTGTCGCAGCCGGAGAGCAGCCCGTCGAGGCTGTTCGCGTCGCCGTAGTCGATGACGCGCGGCGCGATCCGTTCATGTTTGGGAAGCGAGGCCGCGGCGCGCTCGGAGCGGACACCGGCGTTGACGGTGATGCCTTGGGTGGCGGCTAGCTGGAGCAGCCTGATTCCGACACTGCTGTTTGCTCCTGTTACTGCGATTTCCATAGTGGTTCCATTGTTCTGCGAGATGTTTCATGCCATCCATGGCGCGACGCTTCCGGCTTCGATTGGCCCCGGCCTTGCCATCCATGGCAAGGCGTTCAGGCTTTCAAAAGCTGCGCTTTTGATCGGCTGCGCCGACCAGCCTTCACCCATCCATGGCGCGGCCATGGCGGTTTCGACCAGCCCCGGTCTCGCCAGTCCGGCCACCGAGCACAGCTCGGTGGCGCTCGGGACTGCGCGCGAAGCTGCGCTTCGCAAACGCTTGCCCTCGCCCTTGGCGAGCCGTTCGGCCCTTGAAAAGCTGCGCTTTTCATCGGCTGCGCCGACCGGGCAACCTGCGTTCCGCCGGATCGCGCAAGCCATCCATGGCGCGGCCATGGTGGCTTCGACCAGCCCCGGTCTCGCCATCCTTGGCGAGCCGTTCGGCCCTTGAAAAGCTGCGCTTTTCATCGGCTGCGCCGACCGGGCCTCACCCTGTTACTGCGATTTTCATGGTGGTTCCTTTATTTGGCGCGGAGTTCCTCGAAGGCTTGGTTTTGGGTGAGGAAGGTTTTGCCGCTGAGTTGGGACAGGAAGCGGCTGCCCTTGAGCTTTTTCATCACGGGATCCTTGACTTCCGACAGGTGCAGGGAAATCTCCGATTCGGCCAGGATGTCGTTGATGGTCTCCAGCGCTTCGACCGCGCTGAGGTCGATATCGTTGACCGCGGGGCACATCAGCACCACGTGTTTGAGCCCCGGGCGTTCGGCGACGAGGCGGAACAACAGGCTTTCGAGATAGCGCGTGTTGGGAAAATACAGCGCCTCGTCGATCCTCACCGATAGCAGGTTTTCGCTCGTTTCGACTTCGTAGTGCTTCACATTGCGGAAGTGTTCGGTGCCCGCCATCCTGCCGACGACGGCGACATGGGGGCGGGAAGTCTTGTAAAGATGCATCAGCAGGGCGGTCAACACGCCGACGCCGATTCCCGCCTCGGCGCCCCGGGTGAGGGTGACGAGCAGCGTCATCGCCACCGCGAGGAAGTCCCGCCGCGAATGGCGCCAGGACTTGATGAAAACCGAAAAATTGATCAGCGGGTACACCGCCACCAGAATCGCCGCCGCCAGGCAAACCCGGGGCAGCCAATACATCACCGGGGTGAGGAACAGCACGACGATGGCGATCAGCAGGGCCGCGAACACACCCGCGGCCGGGGTGGCGGCGCCAGCTTCGAAATTCACCAGGGAACGGCTGAAGCCGCCGGCCACCGGCATGCCGCCGGTGAAGGACGAGGCCAGATTGGCGGCGCCGAGCCCGCGCAATTCGACGTTCGGCTTGATCGTCTGCCGCCTGCGCACGGCGAGGGTCTGGGCGATGGAAAAAGATTCGACATAGCAAACCATCGCCAGCGGCAGCGCGGAAATGAACAAGTTGATCAGCAGTGTCGGCGAAAAATCGGGGAAAGTCAGCGTGGGCAGGCCGGAGGGAATCTCTCCGAGCAGTTCGAGCCCGTGTTGATCGAGATCGAACAGCCAGCTCAGCGCGATGGCGATGGCGGCCAGGGCGATGGGCCCGGCGCGGGCGAAGGATCGCGCCGGGCCGCGGCGCAGCCCGAACCTCACCAGGATCAGCGCCAGCCGCTGGCGGCAGAAAATCAGAAAGACGATGGCCGCCAAGCCGGTCCACAGCGTCGGAAAATGGGTTTCGGTGATGCGGGCGATCAGCGAGGCGAGCAGTTCGAGCACATTGTGGCCGGGCAGCGGGATGTCGAGCAGCCATTGCATTTGGCTGAGGATGATCAGAATCGCCGATGCGGTGATGAAGGCCTCGAGCACCGGGCGGGGAATGAAGTTGGAGACGAAGCCGAGGCGGAAAACCCCGGCGAAGAGCAATATGGCGCCGGTCATGAAGGAAAGCGTCAACGCGGCGCCGGCGAATTCGGCCGGTGTTTCCAGCGGCAGGCGGGACAGCGCCGCCGCGGTCATCAACGAAAGCACCGCCACCGGCCCCACGGAAAGTGTGCGGCTGCTGCCGAACAGCGCATAGGTCACCAGGCCCGACATCGCCGCGTACAGCCCCGCCTGGGCCGGCACGCCGGCGACGAGGGCGAGGCCGAGCGATTGCGGAATCAGCATCACGGCGACAATCGCCGCCGCGATGAGGTCGGAGCGCAAATCACCGAAGTGATACGTTCGAATCCAGCTCAGGGCGGGAATCGGGATTTTCAGGATGCGCATGATGGTTGTGTTGATGATTGTGAGTTTTTCGCTTCAGATTCGTTCTCTTCGTCCGGGCGCCGGTCGCTTGCCGTCGGCAAGCGGATTCTGAAGCAGGTTGTGCCCGCCATCCATGGCGCGGCGCTTCTGGCTTCGACTGGCCCCGGCCTTGCCATCCATGGCAAGGCGTTCAGGCTTTCAAAAGCTGCGCTTTTGATCGGCTGCGCCGACCAGCCTTCACCCATCCATGGCGCGGCGCTTCTGGCTTCGACTGGCCCCAGTCTCGACATCCTGTCGAGCCGTTCGTCCGGCCACCGAGCACAGCTCGGTGGCGCTCGGTCTGCGCGCGAAGCTGCGCTTCGCAAACGCTTGCCCTCGCCCCTCGAAAAGCGATGCTTTTCGTTTGCTTCGCAAACCGGGCCTCACCCTTGTTCCAAAAGGTTGCGGAGGTCGATGATGGCGGCGTTGGCGCGGGAGATGTAGTTGGCCATGGTCAGCGAATGGTTGGCGAACATGCCGAAGCCGGAGCCGTTCAGGATCACGGGGAAATACACCGTGGCCTGGCTCGCCTCGAGTTCGCGGATGATCTGCCTGAGGCTGGCGCCGGCATTCTTGTCCTCGACCACCGCGGCGAAGTCGATCTCCACCGCCTGCAGGAAATGCATCAGCGCCCAGGCGGCGCCCCGGGCCTCGTAGAACACGTCGTCGACTTCGAGCCAGGGGGTCCGCACCTGGATTTCCAGCTCGGCTGGCGTGGACCGCGCCGCCGCGGGCTCGCCGGCGGTGTCGGTATTGACGCGGTTCTGCCCCACGCTGGCGCTCAAGCGCTGGGACAGGCTGCCGAGCCGGGTCTCCACATCTTCGAGCCAGGCGGCGAGATTGTCGGCCCGGGCGAAAAACTGGGCGTCGCTGTTGGCGGGGTCGGAAATCCTGCCGAGATACGAGTACAGGCGGTCCACTGCCTCGCCGTAAGTGCTTTCGGTGCGGGGGAAGATCCAACTGTCGTTGTCGAAGTGGAAATTGGGCTCGGCGATGATCAGGTCCGGGTCTTCGGTTGACTGGGACTGGGAACGGCTGAAACTCTCGCGCATCGCCCGGGACAGGTCGCGGAGCTGCACCAGCGCGCCGAATTCCCAGTTCGGAATGTTGTCGAGGTAGATCCCCGGCGGGAGCATGTCGTTGGTCAGGTAACCGCCGGGTTTGTCGAGCAGGGTTTCGGCCACGCGGATCATCGCGCCCGTGGTGGCGGCGCCGGTCACCTCGCCGTTGCCGCTCGCGGCGAGCTTCTCGCCGGTGTTCAGCCGCACCGGAAAGGGGTCGGGCTCGTCGCTCCAGTAGATGCCGAGCCCCACCACAAAAACAACCAGGACGCCACCCGCCAACAGCAGCGCCCGCCGGGCGATGCTGTTGGCGGGTGGCCAGCGCGAGCCGCCGCGCAGGCCGTCCCGCAGACCTTGCCAGCGTTGTTTGAACCAATCGGACATGGCGCGATTTTACCCCAATTCCCGCGGCGCAGGCTCCTGGGTTTTGTCCCGGCTGTGGTGGCGGAAAGGGGGTCAGGACTGTGGCAATCTGAGGCGGATCAGCGTTTCGCCCGCTATTTCGATGTTGCCGCGCAGGCGGTAACCCGGCAGGGATTCGCGCATGACCGAATAGATCCAGCGGGCGAGTTCATCGTCGGGGGCGGTGATGAGGACGAAAGCGTCCCGCCGCCGCGCCGCCGCCGCGATTTCGGCCAGACCCGCCCGAACCGCGTCGCCGCGGCCGCGCAGCGCGCGCTCGTCGAGCGGATAGAACAGGTCGCCGGAGTTGCGTTCGGCGGTGATCGCCTCCCGGGCCGGGCCGATGCCGGCATGGGCCGCGTCGATGATTTCGGCGCGCCCGAGCATCCGCTCGGCGCCGGTGAAATTGCCGCGCTTGGCCGACTCGAGGGCGAGCTCGAGGTAGCGCTCGACGATGTCCCGCATACCCTGCCGCGCGATCGGGTTTTCCGGTTGCAGGCGCAGCACTTCGTGAAAGTGGTCGTAGGCGTTGTCATGCTCGGGGGTCAGCAGCCGGTCGTTGTCGAGCGCCTGCAAGCCTTTGAACAGCAGATCGGCGATCAACCGCCGCGCCTCGGCGGGGATCGCCCCGGCGGCGGAATCTTCCACTGGAAGCGTCCGCATCGCGGGCAGCCCGCCGGCCTCGTCCGCGGGCGGCGGGGACTGCGACTCGCAGGCGGGCAGCAGCGCCGCAAGCAGCAACAAAATGGGCAACAACAAGATGGACAGGGAACGCAAAGACATGGGCCTATCTTATGCCAGCCATTCCGAATAGGGAATGAATCTGAGCCGGTCCCCCTCCCGCACCGCGGTGCGCGGCGGCACCACGAGCAGCCCGTCCGAGCGGCTCAGCGAGGTGGCGGCGCCGGAACTCTGGTTGGGGTCGGGGCGGACGCTCTCAATACCATTTTCGCCGGTGACCAGCGAAACCCGCAGATACTCCTGGCGTTCCCCGGAAACCGGGGCGGCGAATCCCGCCGGCAGCCAGTATCCCCTCGGGGTCATTGCCAGTGCCGGCACCGCGCCACCCATCATCGCGAGCAGCGCGGGCCGCACGATCAGGCAAAAAGTAACGAAGGCCGAAACCGGATTCCCCGGCAGGCCAAAGAAGCTCGTCTCCCGCACTGTGCCCCAGGCGAGTGGCTTGCCGGGCTTGATGGCGAGTTTCCACAGCCGCAGTTCGCCTTCGCTTTCCACCGCGGCGCGCACATGGTCTTCTTCGCCAACCGATACGCCGCCGGTGGAAATGACGCAATCGGCGCGGCTGGCGGCATCGATCAGGGCGGCCCGGGTGTCCGCGAGGCTGTCGCCGGTGATGCCGAGGTCGATCCGCTTCACCGGCAAGCGGCGCAGCAGCCCCGCGAGGCTGTGGAGATTGCCGTTGTAGATCTGTCCGGGGCCGAGCGGTCCGCCGGGGGCGACGAGCTCATTGCCGGTGCTCAGCAGGGCGACGCGGAGTTTGCGCCGCACCGGGATTTCGGCATGGCCGGCGGAGGCCAGCACGCCGATATCCTGGGGCAGCAGGCGATGGCCCGCGGGGAACAGCGGCTCACCCCCGCGGATGGCGTCCCCCGCGCCGCGCACATGCTGACCGGGCGCGGCGGGCCGGAGCACGGTTACCTCGCCGTTTCCAGCACGGCAGTTCTCCTGGATGACGACGGCGTCGGCGCCCGCCGGCATCATCGCGCCGGTGAAGATTCGCGCCGCCCCGCCGGCTGGCAGGCTGCCGCCGGCCTGGCCCGCGGCGATGCGGAGATTGACCGGCAGCGTCACCGGCGTTTGCCGCGCATCCGCGGCGCGCAGCGCGTAACCATCCATGGCGCTGTTGGCGAAAGGCGGCACATCGATTTCCGCGCGCAGGTCGCTGGCGAGAATCCTGCCACCGGCGGCTGGCAGGCCCACCCGTTTGCTGGCGCGGATTCGCGGCACGCTGTCCACAATCAGCCGGCGGGCCGTGTCCACCGGAGTCAAGGTGCCGCCGGATGTCTCATTCATCGCTTGCCCGCCCGCGGTGGGTGGTGATTGGATTCCGCCGCGTCAGGCGGTCTTGCCAGCCCCATCGTACAGGGACTGCACGGTTTTCCTCAATTGCTCCTGCCAGCTTCTCGGTTTGATGCCGAAGGTGTCGAACAGCTTCTTGCCAGACAGGCTCGAATTGAAGATTTCCGGCGCCCTGACGGGTTTTTCCACCAGGTTCGCCCGGCCTAGCAGCCGGTAGATTTCCTCGTCGCGGGTGGCGGCATACTCCAGCGCGAGCCCGGCGATTTGCTTTTCCCAGCTTGGCGTGAGGCCGCAGTAGTGGTAGATGCCCCAGACGTTGGCGTCGCAGTCTACTTGCTCGCACACCGCGACAATCGCCCCCGCGAGGTCTTCGGTGCTCGTGGGGCTCAGGCGCCGCCGCCTGACTTCGATCTCGCCCCCTTGGCGCTTGATCGAACGGAGCCAGGATTTGATCAGCCCGCGCTTGTGGGGCCCGAACAGCCAGCCCGGCCGGAGCACGATGTGCCTTGGCCACTGCCGCGCCAGCTCTTCGCCTTCCAGCGAACAGCGGCCGTAGACGCCGGCCGGGCCGGGGGCGTCGTGTTCGCCGTAGGCGAGTTTCTTGCCGCCGCCGAAGACATAGGCGCTGGAGAGATGCAGCAGCGGAATCTCCCGCCGCCGGCAGATTTCCGCCAGCACTCCGGGCAACTCGGCGTTGATCGCGCGGCAGCGGTCTTCCATGAATTGAGCCCGGTTCAGGGCGACATGGTAGCCGGAGATGAAATCCGCCAGGTTGATGAGTTGGGAGGGTTCGTACTCGCCGATCATCGTGGCGATGGCCGGCGCGTTGGCCGGGGTGAAGTGCTTTTCCGCCGGCGCCAGAAAGGGAATCCTGCGCTTGCGCAGGATCTCCACCAGGGCCTTGCCGGTGGGGCTTCTGGCGCCGACGAGAAACAGCTTCATGGGACCGCGGCGCACTCGTGTCCTGTTATTCCGCAATGAGGCCCGCGTCGCGGTCAGAAGGGGATTTCGTCGTCGTCGAAGTTGTCGAAATTGGATGAACCGCTTTGGGCCGCCGCGGGCTTCTCCTGCTGCGGACTGTCCCCCTTCGGGACTGGCTGCCGCGGCTCGAACGCGCCGCCGCCATCGCCCGCGCCGCCGCGCGAGTCGAGCATCTGCATTTCATTGGCGATGATTTCGGTGGTGTAGCGCTTGACGCCATCCTGCTCCCAGGAACGGGTTTGCAAGCGGCCTTCGACGTAAACCTTGGCGCCCTTCTTCAAGTACTGCTCGACGATTTCCGCCAGCCGGCTGAAAAACACCACCCGGTGCCATTCGGTGCGCTCCTGCTGCTCGCCGGTGTTGCGGTCCTTCCAGGACTCGCCGGTGGCGATCGTGACATTGGCGACCGCCGTCCCGCTCGGTGTGTACCTGACTTCGGGATCCCTGCCGAGATTGCCCACCAGAATAACCTTGTTGATGCCGCGCCCCGCCACGATGACCTCCAGATTTCAAGAAAGAAAGTGCTGCCCCAAAGTGTATATCAACAGTGCCGCCTTCGCTAAGTTCCGGTGGCAAGTTTCGGCGGCACTTTCTCGAATCTGCCGTAAGCCGTTGGCGGAGCGGGGGTTGCGGCGGCTTTGAAGGCAGGGATGCCTGAATAGAGCCTACATGTATGGTCCGCCCCGCGTTTGCAAGGGTGAAGTTCCGGGAGGGACAAGACAAGAATCGGTTGCGGACATGTATCCGGCCTCTGTGTCGGAGCGCTTCGCTCCGGGGCCCTGAGGGGTTCCGCACATGCACGCCTTATCATGGATCCGGTCTCTAAGACCACTGTAGGTCACAGGCTCTTTGCATGTCGGTCCGACCAGTCTTGCCATCACTTTCACTTCACTCTCCGCAACCGTGGGCGAATCGCGCCGCCCGCCTGGAAGCCGTTCCCGCCCTGTTCAACCAGGGCAATGACGCCGCGCGCCCGCGCCGCCCGTCAGGCGGCCCGGCCCGCGTGTTCGAAGTCGAAGTTCGACTCCCTCGCCAGCATCGCCCAGGCCGCGCGCGCGTTCTTGTTCGCCAAGGCCACCGCCGCGATGTTCCGGCCGCGGCGCGCCTCGACCGACTTGGCCCAACCGCTGCGCCGGTCCTCGCGCCGCCCCGCCCAGCGCAGCGCCGCCCGGGCCCCGTGGATCAGCAGGCAGCGCACATAGCGGTCGCCGCGCTTGCTGATGCCGAGCAGCCGCGTCCGCCCGCCCGTCGAGTGCTGCCGCGGCACCAGGCCCAGCCAGGCCGCGAGCTCGCGGCCGTTGCGGAACGCCGAGGCGTCCCCCACCGCCGCCACCAGCGCCGTGGCCGTCAAGGGGCCAACGCCGGGAATGCCCAGCAGCCGCCGGCACGCCGGGTCCGCGTCGGCGACCGCCTTGATCTCCCCGTCGAAACGCCCGACGCGCTCGTGCTGGTGGCGCAGCTCATCCCCCAGCGCGCGCATCAGCATCCGACCCTGGGGCGGCAACTCGTTCTCCGCGTCCTCCAGCACCTCCGGCAACCGCCGCAGCAACATCCCGACGCCCTTTTGGGACTCGATCCCATACTCCAGCAGGAGGCCATGCAACTGGTTCGCCTGCGCCGTGCGGGCCCGCACCGCCAGTTCGCGCGCCCGGTGCAACTGCTGCACATGCTGCCGCTCCACCGACTTCAGCCCAACCTCCCGCATCCCCGGCCGGCTCGAGGCCTCGGCGATCCCGTCCGCGTCGTTCGCGTCGTTCTTGTTCCGATGCATGTACGGCGCCACCTTGTGCGGGCTCATCAGCATCGCCCGGTGGCCCAGGCTCCGCGCCAGCCGGCCCCAGTGGTGCGCGCTGCCGCAGGCCTCCATCGCCACCACGCGGCCCGGCGGCAGCAGCGCCAGGTACGATTGCAGTTGCGCGCGCCGCAGTTGTTTGCGCTCCACCACCGCGCCGCCCCCGTCCACCGCGGTCAGATGGAAAACCTTTTTGGCCAAATCAATGCCCACCCGTGTAATATCGTTCATGGTCCGCTCCGTTGTTGTGAAACCAACTGTCATTTTGGCCTTCGAGGCCGCGGAAATGAAGCGGGGCGGACCATCCCATCACGGATGTATTCACGGCGTCCGCCGCAACCCCCGCCCCGCCAGCGGCGAGATGCTGATCACAGGAATACTTTCCCACCGTCGCGCGGCGCAGCGTTTGCCCCGAAGCCGGAGCTTGACGGATAATCGACGGTTTGATTTTCCCCGGTCCAGGCCATGGATTCCATCGTCGTCAAGGGTGCCCGCACCCACAATCTGAAGAATATCGATCTGACGATCCCCCGGGACAAGCTCGTGGTCATCACCGGCCTGTCCGGCTCGGGCAAATCCTCGCTGGCCTTCGACACCTTGTACGCCGAGGGGCAGCGGCGCTATGTCGAATCGCTTTCGACCTACGCGCGGCAGTTCCTGTCGATGATGGAAAAGCCCGATGTCGATCACATCGACGGGCTGTCCCCGGCGATCTCCATCGAGCAGAAATCGACCTCCCACAACCCGCGCTCCACCGTTGGCACGATCACCGAGATTTACGACTACCTGCGGCTGCTCTTCGCCCGGGCCGGCGAACCCTTCTGCCCCGAACACCGGGTCAAGCTCGAAGCCCAGACCGTCAGCCAGATGGTCGATCAGGTGCTCGCCCTGCCCGAAGGCAGCCGGGTGATGGTGCTCGCGCCGGTGGTGCGCGAGCGCAAGGGCGAGCATGTTCACGTTTTCAACGAATTGCGCACCGGCGGTTTCATCCGCGCCCGGGTCGATGGCCTAGTCTGCGAGATCGACTACCCGCCGGAACTCGACAAGAACAAGAAACACACCATCGAAGTCGTTGTCGACCGCCTGCGGGTGCGGGGGGGGCAGGCCCAGCGGCTCGCGGAGAGTTTTGAAACCGCGCTCGCGCTCTCGGGAGGCCTCGCCATGGTTGCCAATCTCGATGCCGGGGAGCGAGAGCGGCAAACGGGGGAAGCCGGCGGCGGGCCGGCGGAAGACTTGCTGTTCTCGGCGCTGTTCGCCTGCCCCCACTGCGGCCACAGCATCGGCGAGCTCGAGCCGCGGCTGTTCTCCTTCAACAATCCAGCCGGCGCCTGCCCGGCCTGCGACGGCCTTGGCGTGCGCGAGTTCTTCGATGAAACCCGGGTCGTCACCGACCCCGACCACAGCCTCGCCGAAGGCGCGATCCGCGGCTGGGAACCGCGCAACCTCTGGTACTACTCCAAGCTCGAAGCGCTGGCGCGGCACTATGGATTCAGCCTCAGCACCCCCTTCAAAGAGCTCGACCGCGACTGCCGCAAAGTCATCCTCCACGGCAGCGATGGCGAGGCGATCAGCTTCCGCTATGTCGGCAGCCGCGGCATGAGCATCAACCGCAAACAGCCCTTCGAGGGCGTCATGCCCCACATCAAGCGCCGCTACAGCGAAACCGATTCCGAGCGCGTGCGCAGCGAGCTCGCGCGCTATCTGAGCTTCCGGGTCTGCCCGGACTGCGATGGCACGCGGCTGAAACAGGACGCCCGCAACGTCTTCATCGAAGGCCGCAACCTGCCGGAAATCACCGACATGACCGTGGCCCGTGCGGCGCGCTATTTCGACGAGCTCGACCTCGAGGGCAAGCAGGCGCGCATCGCCGAAAAAGTGCTCAAGGAATTGCAGCAGCGGCTCAAGTTCCTCGTCGATGTGGGGCTGAACTATCTGACCTTGAACCGCAGCGCCGAAACGCTTTCCGGCGGCGAGGCCCAGCGCATCCGCCTCGCGAGCCAGATCGGCGCCGGCCTCGTCGGCGTCATGTACATCCTCGACGAGCCCTCCATCGGCCTGCACCAGCGCGACAACGGCCGCCTGCTCAACACCCTGCTGCGCCTGCGCGACCTCGGCAACACCGTGCTCGTGGTCGAGCACGATGAGGAGGCGATCCGCAGCGCCGACCACGTCATCGACATCGGTCCCGGCGCCGGGGTTCACGGCGGCGAAATCGTGGCCCAGGGCAAAGTGCGGGCGCTTGAGCGCTGTCCCGCGTCGATCACCGGCAAGTATCTCTCCGGCAAGGAGGAAATCGCGGTGCCCGCGGGCAGGACACGGCGCGACCCGAAGCGGCTGCTTGTCATCAAGGGCGCCCGGGGCAACAATCTGCGCCGGATCGACGCGGCCTTTCCCATCGGCCTGTTCACCTGCGTCACCGGCGTTTCCGGCTCCGGCAAATCGACCCTCGTCAACCACACGCTGTATCCGCTCGCCGCCACCAGGCTCAACAAGGCCCAGTCGCATTCAGCGGCGGGCCACGAGGCGGTGGACGGCCTGCAATGGCTCGACAAGGTGGTGGACATCGACCAAAGCCCCATCGGCCGCACCCCGCGCTCGAATCCGGCGACCTACACCGGCGTTTTCACCCCGGTGCGCGACCTGTTCGCCGCCACCCAGGAGGCGCGCAGCCGGGGCTACAAACCGGGGCGCTTCAGCTTCAACGTGAAGGGCGGCCGCTGCGAGGCCTGCCAGGGCGACGGCTTGATCAAGGTCGAAATGCACTTCCTCCCCGATGTCTACGTCACCTGCGACATCTGCCAGGGCAAGCGCTACAACCGCGAAACCCTTGAAGTGAAATACAAGGGCAAGGACATCCACGAGGTGCTCGACATGACCGTCGAGGAGGCGAGGGCGTTCTTTGACGCCATCCCGGTCATCGCCAACAAGCTGCAAACCCTCGTCGATGTCGGCCTTTCCTACATCCGCCTCGGCCAGGCGGCGACCACCCTCTCCGGCGGCGAGGCCCAGCGGGTCAAGCTCTCCCGCGAGCTCTCCAAGCGCGACACCGGCAGCACGCTCTACATCCTCGACGAACCCACCACCGGCCTGCACTTCCACGACATCCGCCAGTTGCTCAAAGTCCTCCACCGCCTGCGCGACCACGGCAACACCGTCATCGTAGTCGAGCACAACCTAGACGTAATCAAAACCGCCGACTGGCTAATCGACCTGGGCCCCGAAGGCGGCAGCGGCGGCGGCACCATAGTAACCACCGGCACCCCGGAACAAGTGGCGGAAGTCCCCGAGTCGCATACAGGGCGGTTTTTGCGGAATGTGCTGCCGTGCTGATCAAAATCACATCCAAGCGTCAGGTTACGTTTCCCGCTAAAGTGCTGGATGAGATGGGCGTGGGGCCGGGCGATGAACTTGAGCTGACCAAAGTGCCCGGCGGATACATTCTCAAACCCAAGCGCATCGACCTATCCAAGCTGGGCGGGCTGGGTCACAAGATCAAGCCCGGGACACCCGCTTTCGATATCCGGGAATTTCGGGATGAGGGGTATGGACCGTCGGCATATCGGGATTGATACTTCGGCGCTCGTCCAACCGCCCGCTGGCCGGAGAGTTTGGGGCGTTTCGCGGCATCCGCCAAGTGCTGAGCAGGATGGCTGAGGAGGTTCGGGCCACTATCCGCATTCGCATCGGATGTTCTTGCGGCCACGCAAAAAGTCGTATAGATTGGAATGTTACTCCAATCTATACGAGAAATTCGCGATGGAAGCGAGATACAGGCGCACGCTTGAGGGCGCGGTCGGGCGCGCGAGTGGCGGTTTTTCCGTTCTGCTGGTAACCGGTCCGCGGCAGGTGGGGAAAACCACCCTGCTTGAGATGTGCGCCGAGGCCGGCAGGCGCCACGTTACGCTTGACGACCTCGATGCGCGCTCCCTCGCTCGCAACGACCCGGGGCTGTTCATCCAGACCTATCAGCCGCCGATCATGATTGACGAGGTGCAGTACGCGCCCGAGCTGTTCAGCTACCTGAAGATCGTGGCCGACCGCGAGAACAGGAACGGCCTGTTCTGGCTGACTGGTTCGCAAAAATTCCATCTGATGCGCGGCATCACCGAAAGTCTCGCCGGCCGCGTCGCCATAATCGACCTTCTGGGCCTTTCGCAAGCGGAGCTTGAAAGGCGTGGCGGCGCCTCCATGCCTTTCATGCCCACGCCGCAATGGATTGGCGAAGCGAAAAAGAACGCCAGCAGGCCCAAGCGGTTGATGGATGTCTACAAGCAGATCTGGCGCGGCTCTTTTCCCAGGGTGAACAGCGTCGGCGATTCCATGCGCGATATTTTCTACCGATCCTACATTCAGACCTATATCCAGCGCGACGTCAAAGACGTTTTGTCCATCTCCGACGAAACCTCGTTCCACCGGTTTCTCGGTGCCGCCGCGGCCAGGACCGGCCAGTTGCTCAACTACGCGAAACTCGCCGCAGATGTCGGCATCGACAGCAAAACCGCCAAATCATGGCTTTCGGTATTGGAGACTTCAGGTCTCATTTACCTGCTGAAGCCTTTTTTCCGCAATGTCACGAAACGCCTCGTCAAAGCGCCCAAGTTGTATTTTCTGGATACCGGCCTCGCCGCCCACCTATGCAAATGGCCGACCCCCGCCGCCCTCGAAGCCGGCGCCATGTCGGGCGCGATGCTCGAAACCTATCTGTTCGGTGAAATCCTCAAGAGCTATTGGCACAACTGCGAAGAACCGCATTTCCACTACTATCGGGATGCGGACCAGCGTGAAGTTGACCTCGTCATAGAAACCGGCGAGGCGTTCTATCCCGTTGAATTCAAGAAAACCGCGACCCCCTCTAAAACAGCCTCCCGAAACTTCCGTCTGCTGGAAAAACTCGGCAAGCCAGTCGGCCACGGCGCGGTGCTGTGTTTTGTGGATAGGGATGTTCCGCTCTCAGCAAGTGTTGCCGCTGTCCCAATCGCCTATCTCTGATTACGCGTGTTGGACCGCCGAAGAGACTCAGCCCGCCATTTGAAGTTGCGTGGGGTTTGTTGCCGTCTCGCAGAAAATCACATCCATCGGATGCTACTCCGGGTTGGATGCCGGTGCCGATACCGCCGGGCTCAGATTAAAGTCCTGAGCGTCGAGGTAATCCAAGCGACTCGGGATACGGCGTCGGATAGTATTGGCCAGCCGCTCCGATATCCGGTCCTCCCTGAATCGCAGCGCGAACCACATCGGGAAGGTTTCGGCCAAGTCCTCCCGATTCGGAAATTCCCTTGCATAAGCGGATATGAAATCCCCATCGCTAGCTTGGGCCGCAAGCCAGCCAGAGGAAGCCCGGTGGTATGCATCCAGCGAAGCGTGGACTCCCTCGTGAAGAAAAACCTCTTCAATAATTCCCTCGCGCTCGTAATCCGCCGCGCTGTCGGTATGGATTAGAATATTGTTGTTTCCGCCACCCCACAATTCGTTGCCTCGATGAATCCAGACAGTCTGGGAGTCCGGCCCGCGCAGCACCCTTGGCATCTGGCCAATCAGCCAGCCGTATCGCTCCGCTTCCACCAGTGCCGACGCTTCAGTTTCGAACTCGGGATTAACCTGGATTTCCAGCGTGAATCCGTCTGAATAGATGGCATCGAACAGGAACGGCTCAAGTTCCACCCAGCCTGCCACCCGCCGGTCGAACATCATGCGCCTCTCTCTCCCGGCATAAGAGATGCTTTCAAACACGCTGGGGTCTTCCGGCGTGATTATGTCCGGATCCATAAACAGGGTCCCGTGGATATCCAATAGCGGCAGATTGATTGCCGCTGGCGACATTGCGGCGAAGCCCGCGCCGCCGAACGGCAGTGCAACGGCCAAAACCCTTCGGTCGCAGGTCAGTTTTGCCGCGTCGCCCGTGAAATCGTTCGGAAGGCTCAACAGATCGTGGAGAAAGTGGATCGCAGTCGAATGGGGTGCGACCACAATGGGCTCAGAGCGATAGAGAGCGGCATTGTTCACTGGCAACTCAACCGAGCATGAGGATGCCGAATCACTGTCGTTGCTTAGAACCAGTGCCAGCCTGTATGGTTCCGGAACTGCCGGGAATAGCATTTCGGCGGCGGATTGCGTCCCCGCCACCATCGCCATGCCGCCCAATTCGCCTGTTTCCGTCTCCATTGTAAGCAGGTTTCGCGCTGCTGTGGGATCGTCGCATTCGACCTTCGCGTAGCCCCAGGCGAGACTTTGCATGCCCGAGCTGAGCAGCGTGATGTTTTCGCCCTTTTCTAAGAATTCAATGGTAATGGCCGAATCCGTGGCTGAAGCGACTGATGGGGTTTCAAACCGGTCAGCGCCGAATCCTTTTCCGATGAAATTTATGTTGCAGGAATTGGAACCATTTGCCAGATTGGTGAGCATAAGCCGCGAGCGGAAACCGTCGCCGTCCTGGATCAACGGCAGAATATGGGAGGAGCGTGCCACTTCGCCGTCCAGCGAAACGGCGGGTATGGCCGTCAGGACAGTGTTGTTCAGCAGTATCCCGAGCGTGGCGACTTCTTGGCCGCATTGGATATGGACCGCTCCGGATTCGAAGCCGCTCGGAAGTGGAATCAGGTCGTCGAGAAAGGCCAAGATGGTCGTATTGCTGGGAACGTTAAGGCTGGTACCGCCGATGCTTTCCCACCCGTCCAGCTCCACCGCGCAGTTTGCATCGAGATCGACATTATTGGAAAAGACCATCGCGAGCCGGCCGAGTTGCGGCAACGCTGGGAAGTGGAAAGAATAGCCTATGTCCGCGCCTTCTATCGTGGTTGGCGAAAGAAGTGATTCGCCGATTTCCAGGCTCAGAAGAATTCGGGCCACAACGGGTTCCTCGCAATCGAGCATCACATAGCCAAAGTTTAGCGTGTCTGCGCCGGCACTTGTCAGAATCGCATTCGTGCCGGCCGCGCTGAACTTGATCACCGTGCCGGTTTCTTCGCGCGTCGCCTGGTTATGGGATTCAAAAAAGCTGTCATTGAGGCCTGAGCCTTGAAGGGTGAGTGCGCAGCGGTTTTCCGTATCGGAAACATTCGCCAAGAACAGGCGCGACTGGAACCCGGCGCCATCAACGATTAGGGGAAGAAAGTGCTCACGATCTGCGGAGTAGTCGACAGGTTGGGCAGTTATGGGCGCAACCGGCAGAGTGGCGGCAAACAGGACAAAAATGCGAAGCAGTAAAGTCATATTGTGTCGGAGATCATTTCGGAACAAGATACTTGCGCTGCACAATCGCCCGTCAACATTTTTATGATTTACAGAGAAAGATTGCAATTCCATGGTCGATTCACACCTATTTTGCCGCATGGTCAGAGACATCCGGCGCGAACCGCCAGCAGGTTGCGCTCTTTTTGGCTGAAGGCCGCGGCGACGAGGTGGATGGGTTCGCCTTGGATTTGGTATTTTTCGGCGTAGCCGCGCTCGCGCATCTGGCTGATCGCCCGGTCGAGGGTGGATTCGGCCGCCCCGTTGCTTTCCGCCATTTTGAACTCAAGCACGAAGATCTGGTTGTCGTGGAAAACCACCATGTCGGCCCGGCCGTGGCTTGACGCATCCTCCACCGCGAGGTCCGCGCCGACGGCGCGGAAGCACAGGTAGAGCATGCTCGCGTAGTGCGCCTCGAAGCGGTCGATGGGGCTGCTGTCGTACCACTGGTGCGGGACGCCGGCGAGATACGATTTCAGCCTTTCGCCGAAACCCGCGAAATCGTTTGCCGCCAGCAGTTCGAGCAAGGCGTTGCCGGAGCGGATCACCTCCACCTGATCCTGGCCGGTGTGGGCGAGCAGGCCCTTGCTGAAACTCAGCCGCACTTCCAGATTCGGAAATTCCAGCGCGAACAGCCTTTCCGCGCCGGCGCTTTCCTCCCTTGCGATGGTCAGATAGCCGGCTTGGAACATCAGCGACCGCAGGTCGATGTTGGAGACATCGAAACTGGAAAGCAGCTTGGAGTCCGCCGCGAGGCGCTCAAGCTCCAGCGGATTGCGCCGCTCCCGCACAATCTGGCTGTACAGCATCTTCGGCGTGCCAGTTGCGAACCAGTGCGGCTCGAATTCGCGGCTGCGGAACAGCAGCAGGATGTCGTAGGGGTTGTAGAGCTTCTCTTCGCCGCGCCAGTGGTAGCCGTTGTACCAGCGGCGGATCTCGTCCCGGTCGAGGCCGGCGAGTTCGGCCGCGAACACTGTGTCGAGGTCCCGGTCGGTGTAGCCGCAGATCGTGGCGAAGGCGGGGTCCAGGCTGATGTTTTCCAGATTGTTCAGGCCCGAGAACAAACTCACCCGGGTGAACATGCTGACCCCGGTGACGAAGACAAAGCGGACCAGGCGGGCGCTGTCCTTGATGACGCCATAAAAGCCCCGCAGGTATTCGCGGTTGGCTTCGGCGATCTCCGGCTTGTCCAGCGCGTCGAGAATCGGCTTGTCATATTCGTCGACGAGCACCACGGCCCGCCTGCCGGTTTCGCCGCGCAGCCGGTCGAGCAAGTCCCGAAGCCTCGCGGGCCCCGACATGGTTCCATCCGGCGGCGTCAGACCCGCGTTGCGCTCGATGATCGCGAGTTGGGCGAGAACATCGGCTTCCAGGTCGTCCGCCGAGGTGTTTTTGCCGCCGAAGCTGAGATGGACCACGGGATGCTTGTCGGCCCAATCCCATTGCCCGTGGATGGCAAGCCCCCGGAACAGCGGCTCATTGCCTGCGAACAATTCGCGCAGCGTGTCGAGCAACAGGCTTTTGCCGAAACGGCGGGGGCGAGAAAGGAAGTAATGCCGCCCCTGGCGCACGAGTTGGTGGATCAGGGGTGTCTTGTCCACATAATAGCAACCCGATTCCCGCAGAGTCTGGAAATCCTGGATGCCGATTGGGAGCCGGGGGCGGGGCATGATTTGGCCGCGGAATCTCTCCGGTGCTTCACCTCGGCCGGTCAAACGCGAGGGAGAAGAACAGGCTGTTCATGAACAGTTTGTTGGTGCCGAAGAAATAAGCGCGGAAATTGGGGTTGTCGGCGAAGGCGATGACGCTGCCGGCGCCGTGGCGCTCGGCGATGGCCATGGCCTTGCCAGCCAGCGCGGCTTGGCTTTCGGCCGAGGCGAAACCCGACAGCAGGGGGTTTTCCGGGATTCGGATCAGGCTGGCCCAGGGATTTTCCGGCGGCTCGAAGGCGATCCGCGTGTTGCGGTGGCTGGCGATGGCGCGGTTGTGGATGCCGAAACCGATGGGGTGGGTGTTGTCGAGGTCGCCGAGCATGATGGCGCCGCCGATGATTTCCTGGGCCTCGATGTCGTCCTTGTCGGCGTAGTTGAAGCGCTCAGTTTCAGTTGCGGTTACGGTTCCAGCCCCGGCATCCGCTCCCGCTTCGGCGTCGATTTCAACCTCGACCTCGACCGTCGAATCGGCCGCATCCGCCATGGCTCGCTGATCAAGGATGTTGTCGACCGCCCAGCGCGCGCCCTGGCGAATTCCCACCAGCGTGCCTCCCCTTCGGACCCAACGGTCGATTTCGTCCAAATCCCCGGACAAATCGCCATGGCTGCCGCCGACGAGCACCATATGGCTGTATTCGGCCAAATCGGCACCGCCAAGATGCCGCTTCTCGATCATGTGAACCGGCATGTTCATGCGCGCATCGAGCTGGTGCCAAACTTCGCCGGCGTCGTAGGCCTCGATGCCTTCGCCCACCAGCAAAAGCACTTTCGGCCGGGGGATGTTGGCGAAGCTGGGGCTGCCGAGGTCCATGCCGGCGACCGGGGTGTGGCCGCTGTCCACGGCGTGAATCATGATGCCGTCCTCCGCGGCGATCTGGCTCATCAGCCCGTGGATTTCGGCATCGCTTAGATCGCCGCCCTGCCAGCCCAGCGGAACGAGAATCGCGCCCGCCTCCAGGCTGACGGCTTCCCCGCCGCTGTTGGTGACGGTGAGCGGCCTCGTCGCCACCTTGGGCCGCGCGCCGGCGTCGAGCAGGCGGTACAGCGCCCGGGGCGCGTAGTAGTTCGACCAGGAGAAGAGATAGGCGAAGCGGGCCTCGGCGGGCGCCGGGGCGGCGGGAAATCCGGCGCGGACTTCTTCGCCGATGACATCGCCGCGAATATCCCCGGCGTCTAGCGGGGCGTAATCGAAATCGAAAGCCAGCGGCAGCGTCCAGGCGGACACATCGTAGAAGGTCTCGTCTTCAAACTCGGTGATCAACTCGAACAGCGCCTTGACCATGCGGTACTGGGCCTGATCGGTTTGCACGACATACGAATCCGCGGTGGAGAAGCGCATCCCGCCGGCTTCGATGTCCCGCCTCAAGCCTTGCACGCTGATCTGGTGCCGCTCCAGCAGATCGAGCGCGTGGTAGGCCCGGGCGGGGTCGCCGGGCGAGGAGAAAACATAGGCTTTCACTTCATCATTGGCCGCGAGCTCTTGGGCTTCGCGGGAGAAATCGCGCTGGAATCGCAGCAGTTCGCCGCGCATTTCGACGCCGGCGCGGATTATCTCCAGCGAGGTGCGGTATTGGGTGCGGGTGTTGTCCCGGAACGACAAGATGCCGTGTGGCGTGTCGAGCAGCCCCTCGCTGCCGGCCTGCTCGAACAGCACGCCCATGCTGGCGTGCATGTGGGGGTAGGTTGAGCCCTTGCCGATGTAGAAGTTGTCGTATTGTTCCTCGTTGAAGTACAGGCGCTGCTCGCCGTCGAGCCATGAGCGGGGCCGGTCGGCCACCGCATCGAGCAGTTCCATCGATCGCCGCGGAACATAGGGGAAAGTGCGGTCGGGCACGCCGGGGTGGAAGTAGTAGGTGCTGTTTGCCCCCATTTCGTGGTAATCGACGTTGATGTTTGGCCGCCATTCGTGAAACTTCGCCACCCAGCCCCGGGGCTCGGGATGCTGGAGAATCAGCCACTGCCGGTTGAGGTCGAACCAGTAATGGTTGGTGCGGCCGCCGGGCCAGAAGGTGTTGTGCAACTGATGCCGCGGGTCCGCAACTGGCACGTTGGCGCCATACATGTGGTTCCAGGCCGACATGCGGCTGCTGCCATCGGGATTGAACGAGGCGACGAGGATGATGACGCTCTGTTCCAGCGTGGCTTCGATTTCGGCGCCCCGGGCCGCCGCCAGATGATAGGCCACCGCCATCGAGGAATCGGTGGAACTCACCTCGGCGCCATGGACGCCGTAATTGAGCCAGGTGACAACCGGCATGTCCGGGCTGACTTCCTGGTCGCTGCCCGGGTCGCTCAGCGCGAGATGGGCCGCCTGGATGGCATCGAGGCGCTGATGGTTTTCCGGGCTGGTGATGGTCAAACCGAGAATCGGGCGGCCTTCATGGGTGTGGGCGATATCCTCCACCGTGATTCTCGGCGACATTTCCGCCAAGGTGCGCAGATACCGCACGAGCAGGTCGTTGCGGGCGATGCGCTCGCCCAGGGGGTGGCCGATGACCGATTCCGGGCGCGGAATATCCGGGTCGAAATCGATCCCGGGCGGATAGAACGGCGTCGCCCGCGCGGGCGTTTGCGCCACCGCGGCCGGGCACAACATCCAGACCAGCAGCAAAACGGAAACCAGGTTTTTCATCATCCCCACCAGCTCCAGACCCTTCGGGCCGGTCAATTCAATTTTCACCGATTATATACACAGGAGCGGCGGCGGGGATTCCCCTTGTGTCATTCTGCGCGGAGCGAAGCGGAGTCGCAGAATCTTTGGATGCTTCACATGTGTTTGAAAAGATGGCCGTAAGCTTGGCTGGAGCGCAGTTTTTCCGGGCGGTCCCGGAGGGTGAGCGCGTAGCGGCCGCGCAGGTCGCGGCTGGCGGAGGCGATCTGGTCCACCCGGACGATGATGCCGCGGTGGATGCGCCAGAACTGGCCGGGGTCGAGTTCCGCCGCCAACTGGCTGATGGCGCGGCGCAGCAGGTGTTCCCGGTCCCGGGTGACGGCGCTGGTGTATTTGGATTCGGCGCGGAAGTAGACGACCTCATCGACTGGCACCAGCACCGTGGTGTCGCCGAGACCGGCGCGAAGCCACCGCAGGTGGTCCGGCGCCGCGCCGACCCCCGCCCGCTTGAGCAAGGCGAGCAGTTCTTCGCGATTCTGGCTTTCCTCCCGCCGCAGGCGCGCGATGGTCGCCCGCAGCCGTTCGTCGCTTACCGGTTTGAGCAGGTAGTCCACCGCCGCGGCGCGGAAGGCCTCCACGGCAAACTCGTCAAAGGCGGTAACAAAGACGATCCGGGTGCGGGCGGGCAGGGCGGCGGCCACTTCGAGCCCCGACATGCCGGGCAGGCGGATATCGAGAAAAGCGATATCGGGCGCCGCCTCCCGGGCCAGACGCAGCGCCTCGCGGCCTTCGCCCGCCACGCCGACGATATCGAGCTCCGGCCACAGCAAGGCTAGCTTGTCGCGCAAATGCCGCGCGAGCAGCGGTTCGTCTTCAAGAATCAGCGCGGTCGTCATACCGGTCGGGCCCTGTCGGCAACCACTTTGCCAGCTTTGCGCCCGACTGAACAGAGTTTACCGGCTGATCGGAATTGATATTGCTTTCCCATATGAAGGCATATTGCTACTATGGGCCGATGAAGACTACGCTTGACCTGCACGATGAACTGTTGACGCGCGCGAAGCATCACGCGCGGACCACCGGGCGGCCGTTGCGAGCCGTCGTCGAGGAAGGTCTCCGACTGGTTTTGCGGGACCCCGAACCGAGTCGGACCTATGTGATGCCGGATTTGAGATTCGGGGACGCTGATGCCGCAAATCCACTCGATGCCTATTCCTGGCCCGAATTGCGCGCTGAAATCTACGGCGGAACCGACTCGAATTGATCGCCGTCGACGCCAACATTCTGGTCTACGCCCATCGCCGCGAGGGCGCGCGGGGGGAGTCCGCCTTTGCGGTTATGGCCGAACTCGCGCAGGGCGCCGCGCCCTGGGCCATCCCCTGGCCTTGTTGTTTCGAATTCCTGAGCGTGGTGACCAATCGCAGGATTTGGAAAGAATTGGCAACGCCCGCCGATATTGCTTGGCGTCAGTTTCTGGCGTGGCACGACTCGCCGGTCAATGTCATGATTGGCGAAACTGTGAATTTCCACGAAGTGCTGGAAGACTTTCTGCTGCGTCCCCGCGTGGTCGGCGGAATGGTTCACGATGCGCGTATCGCCGCCATATGCGTGGCGCATGGAGTGGAAGCCATGCTGACGCGCGACCGGGATTTTTCCCAGTTTCCCGAGCTGCGGTGCAGGGATCCATTGACGAAGTGATCATCGGGTTTGCCGTTCTCCCGTCAAAACTGTTTTATCCAAGGGAATGCTGATGACCGCGTTGACGCCACGGGGGGTTGCCGGGGTCAGTTCGAGGGAGGCTTTGGGGCCGTGGCGCAGACGCAGGCGGTCGCGCACGTTGCGCAGGCCGGTGGTGCCGGTTTTGCTGGTTGCGGTGCCGGTTTCGCTGATGCCGGCTCCATTGTCGCTTACGCTTAGGATCAGTTCATCGCCGACCTGTCTTGCGGTGAAGCTCACCGTCGCGCCTTCGGGCGCGGCTTCGGCGCCGTGGATTACCGCGTTTTCGAGCAATGGCTGCACCAGCAGCGGCGGCAGCGGGATGTCGCGCAGTTCCTCCGGCAGGTCGAGTTCATAGCGCAGGCGGCCTTGCATGCGGGTCGACTGGATGGCCAGGTAGGCGGCGGCGAAGTCGATTTCCTGGCCGAGGGTGCTTTCGCCGGCGCGGGTCCGCGCCAGCGAGGCCCGGAGCAGGGTGGTGAGATTCTCCAGCGTGCCGACCGCGAGTTCCGGGTCGCCGCGGACGAGCTGGGTGATGTTGGACAGCGTGTTGAACAGGAAGTGCGGCTCGATCTGGGCCTGGAGCAGCTTGAGTTCGGTTTCCGCGAGGAGTTTTTGTTGTTGCGACTCGCGCAGTTCGGCTTCCGCGAGTTGCTGGCTGGCGCGGTGCAGCCGTTCCCGGGTGGTGAAAATCAGCGAGCCGGTGATGCCAAAGAACAGGGCGAGGCCGAGCGTGGCGAAACTCTCGGTGAAGAAGAACAGCGGTTGATTGGCCACGAGCGCGCCGCCGGTGAGAAGTCCGGCGGCCAAGCCGAGGGCGACGACGGGAATCGGCGCCAGCCAGGGGCCGAGCCTGCCCGCGAGCCATTGGTGGGTTAGCGCGAACGCCAGATGCACCGACCAGCCAATACTGAGCGAGACGAGCAAAACCGGCGGAAAGTCGCCGAGCTCGGTCAGCCACCACACCAGCACCGCAACCGCGGTGGAGAACAATCCCACCTGGGCAAATCTGACGATAAATCGAATCATGTTCGCTGCTCCTGGCCGTCCTCGCCTTGGTCAGCCACTTCAAATCGCCGCGACAAACTTTCCATGCAGGCCCAGGGGGATGGCGTAGGGGAGTTCCGCCGCGGCCACTGGGCCGTCGGCCACCTGGTCGGCATCGAACAGATTCAGTATCTGCCGGCCGCGTCGCCAGTCGTGGGCGGTGCCGAGAATCCAGCCCCGGGTTTCCGGTTCGCTGCCGGGGCGGGGAACGTAGAGATGCTCCTCCGGGATCTGCGATTCGGGATAGCGGAAGAAGTCGCGCCGGCCGGTTTCGATATCGAGCAGGCTGACCTCGTCCAGCGTGCCGTGAACCGGCGCCCGCGCGCCGCTTTGCGACAGCAGCGCAAGCTTGCGGTGGCGGCGGCAGGCCACTCTCGGGTCGATGCAGGGGAACTCCGTGTGGACATCGGCGCCGAGCATGGCTTCCTCGCTGACCGCGCGGGCCCTGGTGTCGAGCCGGTAGCCGTAGTGGTTCGCCGGACGCTCATCGATCGCGTGGCCGCGCATGATCTCGCTGAACGAGCGCGTCATGATGCCCGGATGGGGCGCCCGGGCGGCGTCGAAGCGGATGACGCCGGCGCCGTCCTCCCAGGCGTTGCCGAAATGGAACACCCACTGCGCGGGGAGTTCGAGGAAGAAATGGCTCGACAGGTCGTTCTTGTCGACCACGAGCACCCGGCAGGGATCTTCCGGGCGCCATTCGTGCCGGCTCAGGAACCCCGGCGCCGATGACGCGGGCTGGTAATGCAGCGGCGGCAGCAGCAGCACGAGATGCCTTTCGGTGACGACAAAATCATGGGGCATGGTCATCGGCTCGACCGCGATTCTGCCGGCCCGGCGCAGGCCGCCGTCGGCGCCGACATGCCAGAACACGAGCAGACCCGCGCTTGAGGCGTAGCCGAAGTTCCACACGCTGCCATCGACATCGATCCGCGGATGGGCCGAGAACGGCACGCCGGCCATGCTTGAGCCGCCGCCAGGTTCGGTGAATTGATGGGGCCCCACCGTGCGCAGGGAATCCGGGTCGATCTCATAGGGGCTGCCGGCCTCCCACAGGGCGAGCAGCCGGCCGTGGTGGAACAGCATGCTGGTGTTCGCCAGGTTCAGATCGTCCGGGCCGGTCACCGCGGCAGGCCCCGGCGGCGCTGCCGTCAGACCTGGGTACAGGGCGCGTCCCGCCTCGCGCTCGGTTTTCACCTTGGCGGTTTCCACCAGCCGCGCCTGGTGGTGGACGCCGTCGGCGCCGATGCGCCAGGCGTGGACCATGCCGTCGCCGTCGAACCAGTGCCGGTTGCGCCAGCCGTGAACTTCGTGCCGCGCGGGGCCGGTGCGGTAGAGCGTGCCGCGGAGCGCTTCGGGCCAGCGGCCGGAGACATTCGCCCCGGCCTCGTAGTATTCGCGGTCGATATTGCCCCAGGCGGCGAGCCAGGGATGCTCCCGCAGCCGCTCGGCGAATGCGGCGGACCAGTCGTCGCCGGCCGCCTGCGCAAGCGCCGCGGAGGGCCAGGGCCAAGACGAAGAGCAGCCGAGCAGGGCCAGCATTTTCGAAAATTCGCGTCGGTTCATTGTGGTGGCCTCATACTTTGGATGGGTGTCCCGTGAAACTCTGCCCTTGAAATTCACTTGGCTTTCAGTGATTGAGCGTGATGATCTGGATGACTTCGCCCTCAAGGGTGAAGCTGGCGTCCGCCCAGCTGGCCGGGCCGAACATCGCCTTGGCGTTGTTGGAAAAAGCGTAGGGCTCGGTGGGCATGCCAACGAGGTTGGCGTCGAGTTCGTCGTTGCCATTGACGTCGTGCATGATGCGGATGGCGTATTCTCCCGGCGGCAGGTCGGCCGCGACCAGGGTCATCGAACCCGCGCTCGCCGGTTCGCGGAATTGCGCCACCGCGCCGCCATTTGCGAATTGCGACTCGCTGGCCTGCACCTGCGCCTGAATCGTTCCGCTGGCGACGCGGATGTCCTCAATGACGATGGTGAGCGTCTCGGCGGCCGCCACGCCGCAGGCGCCGAGCGCCAGGGTGAGGGCCGCGGCCCGCAAAGTCTTGTCTGCTTTCATTTCATGCTCCCATGGTTTGAACAAAGAGGTTGGCCGAATGACAAGGAGTCACTCTAGCCCCGCTCGGCAAGCCGCGGCAACACCCATGCGACGAAACGGCAATAGTGGGAACGAAACGTCCGCAAAGGGGGGTGGTTCGGGCAACGGTGGACCGGTGCAGCCGAGCATTTTGTTGTGGATTCTCCCCGGCATGGCGCTGTGGAACTTCCAAAATCCGTGCCAGCCTAGGGGAGATTCCGCGACTTCGCGCGGAATGACAAAGTAGGGTCGCCGCGTTGGAGACACAGCGTTTTGAATTCCGCACTGAGGGAGCGCGGCGGCGAGCGGAAGGGGCCCGGCGTCAGCCGGGAAGGAATCTGATCGCCGACGGCAAGCGACCGGTGCCTGAGCGAGGAGATTCCGCGCCTATCCTCCGCTCCGCGCGGGATGACGGCAGCAACAGCCCACCTCGACCCCGAATCTTGTCGAGCTTGTGCTATATTGCGGGGAAATTCTCCGGAGGCGGGGTTTCGATGGAGCGGCAAGGCATTTCCCGTCGCGAATTGCTGCGGTCGACGCTGGAAGCGGTGCCGCGCTCGGCGATTCTGCTTGGCATGCCGGCGCTGCTCGCGGCGTGTTCCCGGGCGGTGCAAAACCAGCTTGACGGCATTGGCCTGCGATTGCTCGGCGGTGCGGAAGCCGAAGAATTCGCCGCCATCGCCGACCGCATCATTCCCCCGGATGAAACTCCCGGCGCCAGGGAAGCGGGAGTGGTGCATTTCATGGACACCGTGCTCGCCGACCAGCGCGAGCGCGAGCTTCAACTGCTGCGCAACGGGCTTGGCGAACTGCAACAGCGCGCCGGCGAGATGGGCGCGAGCGCCGGTTTCGCCTCGCTGGATCCCGCGGCGCAGGACGAGTTGCTGCGCGAAATCGAAAACACCGAATTCTTCGCCACCATCCGCTATCTCACCGTCGCCGGCATGTTCGCCCTGCCGCGGTACGGCGGCAACCGCGACAGCATCGGCTGGCGGCTGATCGGCTTCGAGCGCAGGCCGGGATGGCAGCCGCCGTTCGGCTACTACGACGAAGACTATATGAACCAGGGAGGGCGGTAGCGATGGCCGGGGCGAATTTCCAGACCCGCGAAGAAGTCGATTTCGTTGTTGTGGGCTCCGGCGCCGCCGGCGGCATCATCGCCAAGGAGCTTGCCGGGGCCGGGCATTCGGTGGTGCTGCTTGAGCAGGGCCCGCATTTGCGCGCGGCCGATTTCCATCATGACGAATGGGCCATCTTCGGCGACCATGAGCTGACTTGGAACCACCGCCAGGGCCATCCGCAAACTTTCCGCAAAACCGAAAGCGAAACCGCCGAGTTGCGCGACCGCGTGTGCTACTACGCCCACAATGTCGGCGGCAGCAGCGTACATTTTTCCGGCAATTTCTGGCGTTTGCGGCCCATCGATTTCATCGAGGCCAGCGTCCGCGGCACCGTTCCGGGCACCAATTTCACCGACTGGCCAATCCGCTACGAAGAGCTCGAACCCTATTACACCCGGGTCGATTGGGAGATCGGCGTATCGGGGTTGCAAGGCCCCTGGGACCCGCCGCGGTCCAGGGATTATCCCTGCCCGCCGATGCCGGTGAAAGGCTCCGATGTTCTGCTCGAACGCGGCGCGCGGGCGCTGGGCCACACCGCCTATCCCGCGCCGGTGGCGATTCTTTCCCAGCCCCACAACGGCAGGCCCGCCTGCGTCCATTGTGGTTTCTGCTCCGGCTTCGGCTGCGAAGTCAATGCCAAGTCCTCTTCCATGGTCGCCATGATTCCAGCCGCGCTGGCTTCTGGAAACTGCGAGTTGCGCACGCATTGCACGGTTTCCCGGGTGGAAACCGACGCCGCCGGCCGCGCCAGCGAAGTGCGCTATTTCGATCAGGGCGGCGCCGAACAGTCCCAGCGCGCCCGGGCCGTGGTGATCTGCGCCAACGGCGGCGAAACGCCGCGCCTGCTGCTGTTGTCGGAATCCGCCCGCTTTCCCGATGGGCTGGCCAACAGCAGCGGTTTCGTCGGCCGCAACCTGATGTTCAACGGTTACAGCCAGGTCATGGGCTTGTTCCCGGAGCCGGTCAACGCCCACAAGAGCATTCCGGCCACCCGGGTGGTCCACGACTGGTACGAAATCGATCCCGGCGAGGGTTTCTGTGGCGGCGGCGGCATCGATGGGCGGCATCCGGTGGGCTCCGGCACGCCGATGGTTTCGGCGCTGGCCGGCGGCTTCTTTGGTGGGCCGAGCTGGGGCGGCGGATACAAGGCCCGGCTGCGCGGGGAATTCACCCACTCAGCGGCTTTCGACGGCCACACCACCTCCCTGCCGCAGGATTCGAACAACATCAGCCTCGACCCGGAAGTGCGCGACAAATGGGGCCGGCCGGCGCTGCGCTGCACCTATATGGATCATCCCGACGATCTCGCCACCATGCGCTATATAATGGATCGCTCGATGGAGCTGATGGAGGCCGCCGGCGCGCTCGAAATCAGCGCTGGCTACGCGGAAAACGGCCAGGAGTCGGCCGCCCACCTGCTTGGCACCTGCCGCATGGGCGACGATCCCGCCACCTCGGTGACCGATCGCTTCCACCGCGCCCACGACGTGCCCAACCTGTTCATCTGCGATGGCAGCTCGCTGGTGACCTCAAGCCGCGGCCAACCCACGATGACAATCATGGCGCTGGCCTTCCGCGCCGCCGACCACATCAATCAATCCGCCCGGCGCAACGAAATCTAGGAGCCTGCGCCGTGAATTCCCACGGCACAGGCTCCTAGCGAAGACGCCCGCTCATCCGCCAACAACAAACAACAGGTGCCGCCATGGAAGCGAAACCATATGCGCGGGGCGCCGGCATCCGCTTCGAGCCCGACGAAAATCCAAGGCATGGACTCGCCGCCGGGCTTGGTCTTCAGCACGCCTTGCTGAACATTGCGGGAATCGTCCTCACCCCCGCCATCGTCATCCGCGCCGCGGACGGCGATGAAAGTTATCTCGTCTGGGCGGTGTTCGCCGCGATGCTGGTCAGTGGCCTGAGCACCATCATCCAGGCGGCCCGCATCGGCCGCGTTGGCGCCGGCTATGTGCTGGCCATGGGGACTTCCGGGGCTTTCATCGCGGTCTGCGCGACCGCGCTGGTCGAAGGCGGCCCGGCCTTGCTCGCCACGCTCGTCATCGTTTCCTCGCTGTTCCAGTTTTTGTTGTCGGCGCGGCTTTCGTTGTTGCGGCATATTCTGACGCCAGTCGTGTCGGGAACGGTGATCATGTTGATTCCGGTCACCGTCATGCCGATCGTGTTCGATCTTCTGCTCGACGTTCCCGCCGGCAGCCACCCCGCGGCGGCGCCGGTCAGCGCGCTGGCGACCTTGCTGCTGGTGGTGGTGATCGGGCTGAAAGCGAGTGGCATCCTGCGCCTGTGGGCGCTGGTCGCCGGCGTGGTCGCCGGTTCGCTGATATCGGGCCTGTTCGGCCTGTATGATGTTCAGCGGATCGCGGATGCCGCCTGGGTCGGCGGCCCCGCGAGCGGTTGGCCCGGCATCGGCTTGGAATTCGGCCCGGCGTTCTGGGCCTTGTTGCCGGGGTTCGTTTTCGTCACCCTGATTGGCGCCATCGAGACCATTGGCGATTCGGTCGCGATCCAGCGAGTGTCCTGGCGCGAGCCCAGGGCGGTGGATTTCCGCGCCGTGCAAGGCGCCGTGGGCGCGGATGGGATTGGCAACCTGCTTTCCGGCTTGCTGGCGACCGTGCCCAACACGACCTACTCCTCGAGCGTGGCGGTAACCGAGCTGACCGGCGTCGCCTCGCGCCGGGTCGGCGTCGCCCTGGGTGCGGTCTTTCTGCTCGCGGCCTTCGCGCCGAAATTGCTGGCGGTGATTCTCGCGGTGCCCGGCCCCGTGGTGGCGGCCTACACCATGGTGCTGCTGTCGATGCTGTTCGTGCTCGGTATGAAGATCGTCGTCCAGCATGGCGTCGACTACCGCGGCAGCATCATTGTGGGCGTGTCGTTCTGGATTGGCGTCGGTTGCCAGAATGGGCTGATCTTCCCGGAAATCATCTCCAGCTTCGCCGGCGGCTTGCTGCGCAACGGCATGACCGCCGGCGGGCTCAGCGCGATCTTGATGAATTTCTTTGTGCGCGCGGTGGCACCGCGCCGCAGGCAGCTTGAATTGCAGTTGGCGACCACCTCGCTGCCCTGGATTCGGGAGTTCCTCGCCCATTTCGCCGCCCGCAACGGCATGGGCGAGCCGGTGACGAGCCGGCTTGAGCTCGCCAGCGAGGAAGTCCTATTCACCTTGATGAGTGAAAACGCCGCCGAGTCGCAGCCGCGCCACCTGCGCATCGCCATCTGGCGCGACGGCGGCGACGCGGTGCTTGAATTCGTCGCCTCGCCGGGCGGGGAAAACATCGAAAACCTGCTCACCGTGATCAAGGACGGGCCATCGGAACCATCCCATGACCGGGAAGTCTCCCTGCGCCTGCTGCGCCACGCCGCCTCCTCGGTGAACCACCAGCAGTACCACGATGTGGATATCGTCACCGTGCGCGTGGAAGGGCGCTAATGTGCTGTCTCAGGCCGGGTCGAAAATCTCGCGCGCGGCCGCCTTCTGAACGAATGCGGAGCGGGTCATGCCGCGCGTGCGCGCCGTTTCGTCGAGGGTATCGAGGAAGCCCTTTTCCAAGCTCAGGTTCACCCGCACGGTCCGCTTCCGGTCCCGGATGAAGGGAATCATCATCAGTACCGCGCCCGCGCCGATGCGCCCGGCAACCTGTTCGCGCACCGCCTCGAGGCCGCGCGCCGGCGCCGGCTCGCTGTCCTCGAAGAACAGGCTCAAGGCCTCGATCGCATTGGGAAGGACGTCATTGAAGCTGTCGGCCGCCGAATAACATCCCGGCACTTCCGGGAACTCGACCCCGTAGGCGCTTCCGGGGTCCTTGTCGATAATGGCAACATAGTGCATGGCGATCTCCTCAGCTCCAGCCAACCCGCGCGGCAATGCTTCGAGCGGTGCCCACGGGCAAATCCTTCTTCGGGTGCGGAACGATCACGGTGACCGCGCCCTTGGTGAATTTATGGTGCGATCCTCTCACCCCCACCAATTCGAAGCCCTCGCTCTTGAGACGCTTGATGATGTCCCGGCTATTGCGCAGCATGCGCAACTATATACACACACAAAGGGATGATGCAACTTGCTGCCGTCCTGATAATCTGTTGACCGGGCCGGGGCATGCGCTTAGCATCGGGGCCGGTTTTCGGGTTGATTCCCACTTATGGAGATTGCACATGAACCACCTGCAAAGCGTAATCGTCATCATGGCCGCCCTCGTGGTTGGCGGCCCCGCCTTCGCCCAAGAACAACAGCGAGAGCAAGAGGCCGAGCCGGAAATCTTCGTCCGCTATTCCCAAGACGGCGGTGAAATCCACTGGGGGATGGTGCATGGCGATCAGATCTGGCAGCTTGCCGGGGCGCCGTATGAAACCATGGAGCACACCGGCGAATGGCATGAACGCGCCACGGTGAAATTCGAGGCGCCGGTCGAGCCGGGCCAGATTTTCATGACCGCCTTCAATTTCCGCAGCCACATAAGCGGCGAACCCGCCTCCGAGCCCGGCCTGTTCCTCGTGCCGCCAAGCTCGCTCGTGGGGCCGGAGGACCCCATCGTCCGCCCCGCGGAATCGCAAGACCTGCACTACGAGGCGGAAATGGCCATCGTCATCGGCAAGCGCGCCGAGAACGTGGCGGTGGAGGACGCCCACGAATACATCTTCGGCGTCACCGCCGGCAACGACGTCAGCGAGCGCGATTGGCAGGCCAATGACATCCAGTGGGTCCGCGGCAAAGGCAGCCGCGGCTTCAACGCCGTCGGCCCGGTGCTGTACAAGGACGCCGACTACAACAACATCCAGATCACCGGCCGCCACAACGGCGAAGTCGTGCAAAGCGAAAACTCCGCCGACCTCATCTTCGGCATGGAGGAAATGCTCAGCTACATCTCCCGCTATTTCACCCTGGAGCCGGGCGACATGATCTGGTCCGGCACCATGGGCAGCACCCGCGCCATGATCCCCGGCGATGTCTACGAAGTCGAACTCGAAGGCATCGGCACTTTGCGCAACGAGGTTGTGCAGGGGGAGTAAGTAGAATGCCAGTGCGCAAGCAGTATGATCATTCCAAAAACGCGGGAAACTTGGGTGATGTATGGAAACATGGCGTACTGATCGAATTGTCCAAAGCACTGCCTGGGCAATCTGGACAGTTTCGTTATGTGGAATGCCATGCTGGAGCACCGTTCCATGACCTGAGAGAAAATGGCAAGTGGCGCGCCGGCGTCGGCAGGATGGTAAACGGCTCACAGCATCATTCTGAGTACATTTTGAGAGCGCGTAAATGGTTGAAAAATGCACAGTATCCCGCCAGCTGGATGTTTGTTTCCGAGGTGCTTTCTGAGCGCTTCGATGCCGTTGAAGTTTTACTTTATGATACCGCTGAGAATGTTTCCAAACGGTTTTTCGAGATTGAGAGAGTATGCGAAATACCAAAAGTTCAGTTTAAGTTTCAAAATAGGGATGGATACTCGGCTGCCGAAGGATTGACTGATGCCGAATTGATTTTTCTTGACCCACCGTACAATCCAGTTGCTAAAAAGGACTGGTGTAAACTAGTTCTTGTCCGTAAACTCCCAACCATTTGATTTTCTTGAATAAATAGCGGAAATTGCTGGAAAGAATCCGGCGTTTTGGGTATCTTTGTGATGGTTTCCAGTCAAAACGAAGACACACCAAAACACCGGAGGATGCCATGCGGCTCAAGCGCACGACACAGACAAGTCTATTCGAACCCGATCCCGTCGGCCACCCCCTGGGCGCGGAATTGGAGTCGATCTCGAACTGGCTCGACGCGCATCCCGGGCTGCTCGGGGCGGTGGCCGCCGATCTTGGGGCGCAGTCCGCGCGGGGCCGTTCCGGTTTGAGCTGCGAGACGGTGCTGCGCTGCGCGGTGCTGAAACATCTGCGCGGCGAGACTTGGCGCGGGCTGGCGTTCGCCTTGGTGGATTCGCTGTCGGCGCGCCGTTTCGCGCGGCTGGGGGCGCCGCCGCCGGGGAAATCCGCTTTGCAGGCGGCGGTCGGGGCGGTGTCGGCGGAAACCTGGGAGCGCGTGAACCGCTGTTTGCTGGCCGCGGCGCGGGAGGACGGGCTGGAAACCGGCGACCGGATGCGCGTCGACAGCACCGCGGTGGAAACGCATATCCTGGCGCCGTCGGACAGCCGCCTGCTGCGCGACGGCGTGCGCGTGCTGGCGGACTTGCTGGCGGAAGCCCGGAAGCGGCTGGGCAAGACCGCCGTTCCCTGCCGCGACCGCCGCCGGGCGGCCAAGCGGCGCTGTCTGGAGATACGGACGAAGCGGGGGAGGGAGGCGCGGGCGAAGCTGTACCGGCGGCTGCTGCGGATCGCCGCCGACACGCTTGGCGACCTGGACGCGGCGCGCGCGGTGGTGGCGGGGTCGGGGGCGCCGTGGGCCGCCGGGTGGCTGGAATGCGCCGACCACCACGCGCCCCTGCTGAAGGCGGTGGCGGTCCAGACCGCGCGGCGCGTCCTGCTGGAAGAGAACGTGCCGGCCGCGGAAAAGATCGTCAGCCTGTTCGAGCCCCACACGGACATCATCCGCAAGGGCGGGCGGGAAACGCTGTACGGCCACAAGATCAACCTGGCCACCGGGCGGAGCGGCCTGGTGCTGGACGTCGTGGTGGAGTCCGGCAACCCGGCGGACAGCGCGCGCTGCCTGCCGATGCTGGAGCGGCACCGGGAACACTACGGCAAGCCCCCGACCCATGCCGCCTTCGACGGCGGCTACGCCTCCGCGGACAATCTGAAGCGCGCCAAGGAGATGGGTGTGGAGCATGCGGTGTTCAGCAAGAAGCGGGGACTGAAAGAGGCGGACATGACGCCCTCGCCGTGGGTCTTCGACCGGCTCCGGCGCTTCCGCGCGGGCGTCGAGGCGGGCATCTCCTGGCTGAAGCGCTGTTTTGGCCTCGGTCGCTGCCGCTGGCGCGGTCTGGCGCGCTTCAAGGCCTGGGTGCAATCCGCGGTCTTGGCGCACAACCTGGTGCGCATCGCCCGGCTGCGGCCCGGATAGACCTTCAAAAACGCTCCGAAACGAACATTCCAGTACCGGAACCGCCCGCCGGGGGGCGGCTTCGGCCCTGTCATGGAGTGATCGGCCCCATGCCGCCGGATCAAGCCGGAAATCCCGCGAACCCTTGCCGCATGGGGGCAAATCCGCCCCGCGGACTCCCCATCGCCGCGAATCGGGCCGAATCGACGAACGATGGATCGATCAGAAAACGGAGTTTACGGACAAGAACAAACTAAGCAATGCTTGTTGTTCTCTACTTCGAAAAAAAATTTCATTCATCGCTTGGTATCCTTTCTACTGGCCGACGAAACCTAATAGGCTATTGGAATGCACAGGATGCGGAACCTTGGAGATAAAATGGAATGAGTGCGGACCGAAGCCAGATCAGAATATCAAAGGATGCGGGATGCTTATCTCTCCTGAACTTGAAAACTATATTCCAAAATTAAACAAAAATCTCAATCAGTTAGCTATAAGTATGAACGCCCATTACCAATTTCGAAAACCCGAGAGATGAACGAAAAAGGTCAAACATAATATTATTCCAACCATAATACGAAGAATTCTGCGATGTTCCTTGTTTAGTTTATCTTTTATATTAGGATTACATCTTGTCATATTTCTATGAAATAGCTCTCGCTGAGTTTTGTTATTGTAGTTTCCATCTTTTCTGTAAGCTCCAGAAGCAGCCTCATATGCGATCCAATAGAAAATGAATCGAACATGAGCATAATCTTCTCCTTCGGATTGACTTTTTGCCAAATTAATCCAGATTCTCATTCTGTTAAGCCGTCGATCACTGTTTGCAGTTGCGTTTTCTATATCAGTCAAATTCATGATTAGATTCTCCATACAAGTTGTCATAGTTCTCGAAAGTGAAACAACGTCGCAATTAGACTTTATTTAAAGTCAATTTCGAGACTTGCTTATTCCTCGTGAAAATTCTTTCACGTGGATAGCACAGTGCTTATGAGTAGCGTCCATGGGTTGTTGCATGAAATGCGAAATTCAAGTAGGGTGGAAAAAGTTGAGTTATATCTACCCGGGGGCAATCATGAGTTTGAATATTAAGAATGACGAAACCTGTGTGCTGGCCCGTGACTTGGCCGGTTTGACTGGCGAGACGATGACCGGGGCGATCACCGTGGCGTTGCGCGAGCGCCTTGAGCGGGAGCGGCGCCGGGAGGACGCCGAGGCCGGTGTCAGGGATTTGCTCGCCATCGGCAGGCGCTGTGCGAAATCCCTCAGGCCGGGCCCTTCCGCGGCGGATCATGGCAATTTGTTGTACGACGAGCAAGGCCTCCCCAAGTGATTGTCGATAGTTCCGCCGTGCTCGCAATTCTGTTCGCCGTCTAAGAGCCTGATTAACAACTGGCAATGGCTTTGCGAGGTCTGCGTCAATTCTGGTACAGTGGTCTGGATGACCACAAGCTTACGGGAGAGCGGTTCATGCGCATCATTTTCCTGATCACTGCAATCGGCTTCGTTTCATTGCTTCAGTCGCTCGCCGATTCCGCTCAAGCACCCGCATCGTTCTCGATCCAGCCCGGTGGTGGACAACCCGCCGCAAACGACTCCGGGGAGAGCGTCGGCCTCGGCTATGGCCGCATTCTCGTGGACCCCGATTCGGCGTCGCCCGATGGCTTCGCCGTCCTTGCGTACCGGGACGGCAACGGGGTTCTCCTCTCTGAAGTCGCGCTTTCAGTATCCGAGCCGGTTTCCTCGGGCCGCGTGTTCGCCGAGGTTCGGGGCCCGGCCACCACCATCCTCGCCCTCGCCAACCCCGGCGAGACGCCCGCCGAAGTGCGGTTCCGCTTCACCGGCGCGGAAGGCATCGAATCCGCCGCCGGCGAGTTGACGCTCAAGCCGGGCGAGCAAGTCGCGTCATTTCTGGACCGCGCCCCATTTGAAATCGGCGCCGCCTTCAGCGGCGTGCTGACTTTCGAATCCTCGGTTCCGGTTGCGGTCCAGGCCCTGCGCGGGCACACCAACGAGGCCGGCGAGTTCCTGCTGACCGCGATACCCGTGGCCCCGCTCGACGCGGCTGGATCGGATGTGGTTCATTTCCCGTATTTCGCGGCGGGTGCGGGTTGGTCGACCGACATCGTGCTGGTGAATCCAACCCGGCGCGCCATCAGCGGAGAACTGCGCTTCTTCGACGAGCGCGGCGGCGCCCCGGCGGCCGCGCCGGTGAGCCCGGACAACGGCGCCGCCAGCCTCGGCTATTCGATTCTCCCCGGGGGCCATCGGAAATTCGCGAGTTTGCCCGGGCGGGCCTTCATCGGTTCGGCGCGGGCGGTTCCAGCCGCCGGCGATGCTGCCCCGCAAGGTTTGGCGATCACCTCATTCGCGGCGGATGGAAAGACGGTTTCCCACACCGGCATCGCGGCGGTGCGGGCGGGAAGCGCGTTTCGCGTCTACGCCGAGGCGGCTGGCGCTGCGGGGGGGGGGGGGGGGGGGTCTCGGCTCGGTCAGGCTCGCCCTCGCCCTTGCCAATCCCGGCGCCGCGGCGGCCGATGTCGAACTGCAACTCGCCGAACTCGACGGCGATGCGTCGATTCCACTCCAATCCCTGACGCTGCCGCCAATGGGCCAGACCGTGGTCATGCTCGATCAGCTTTTCGACTTGCCCGAGACCCACGCCGGTGTGCTCCGGGTGCGCTCGGGGGACGATGTGGCCGTCGCCGCCATGCGCTTTCTCGTCAATGAAAAAGGCGAATTGAAGGTCGCGGCGACGCCTCCAGCGGATGAATCGGCGCTGCCGGGCGCGGGCGCGACGATCTTCCCCCTCGTGATCGACCTTGAAGGCTGGACCACTCGCTATCTGCTGTTCGATGGTTCATCGAATCTGGCGATGAGCGGAAGGCTGGGATTGTACGACGCCGCCGGGCGGCCGGTCGTCGGGCCGGAAACCGCGGCTGGCGACCGCTTCGCTTTCGAGGGCCTGGTGCAGTGCGGGGAATGCGCGACCCTTGACGACGCCACCGTGCTTATCGAGCGGTTCGACACGCTCCGCACCGTCAATCCGGACGCTGACGGAAAATTCGAGTTCTTCGGCCTGGGCGCCGGCGAATACACCGTCTCGGTGCGCAAGGTGGGATTCCGCCCGCCGCCGGCGCGGACGATCTCGGTTGACGCGGATGGTGCGGCATCGATCTCGAGCACAACCTTCGCGCTGCATCCACTCGACCCGAACGTGTTCGAATTCCATTGGGAAGAGGATCAGAGCACCGCCGGCCGCGTCTACTCCTCGCAGGTGAACGAGCCTTTCGCGGTCGAGTTTCTCGGCGGCGACGCCGTGGCGGCCGATGGCGCTTCCGCCGACCAACTGCTCGAAGACTACAACATCACCCTGGTGAACCAGGGCGATCAGATCTGGACCGACGAACACGCCTACCGGCTGCTGCGCACCATGGAGATGATTCCCCAGCGAAAGCAGTTCCGGCAGATGCCGGATGGGGATTTTCCCGCAAGCCGGTGGCTGATCGTCCCGGGGAACATTGCGGACGACATCCGCATATCGCTGGACAGCGACGGGGTCCGCGCGGTGCGGGTCGCCGAGAGCGCGTTCGTCAACGCCAGCCCCAGGCAGGCGACAGTCAACGGCAAGCGCGGCCTGTACCATTCCCGCCGGCTGCATCACGCCGCCGTGCGTTTCGTTACCGACAACGGCCGCGACCGGCAGGCATCCGAGAAGATTCTGCTGGAACGATATGGCGTTTCCACCCGCATCGGCGACGACGCGGATTACCGGAGGTTGACCGGCGAGCCGAAGCACCGCTTCCAAGAGTTCCACCCCGAAGAGATCGTCTCGATCATCAACATGCTCGAGGAAATGCCAGTTGGCATGCACTCGATTCCAGGATTGCGGCTGCTCGTGCGGCGCTTGGATGGAACCCCCAATCCCAATATTCCCGGCGCGCCGGCCATAGCCTGGACCAAAGCGGGATACATCGAGTTCATGGATCAGGCCTTCCTCTCCAACGTTGCGCACATGCATCGGCTGATTCTCCACGAGAAAGCGCATTTTCTCTGGGAGCATCTGTTCGATGCGCAATTGAAGGCGGACTGGACTGAACTCGGCGGCTGGTACCCGGACCCCAAGGATCCCGACGGCTGGTCGACGACGAAACAGACCGAATTCGTCAGCGCCTACGCCCACAAGAAGAACCCGGACGAGGACATGGCGGAGTCGATCGCCTTTTTCGTTCTCAACCCGGACAAGTTGCGCTCGCGCGCGCTCGGCAAGTACGAATTCATCCGCGACCGCATCATGCAGGGCAATTTCTACATTGCCCGGATTCGCGAGGATCTGACCTTCCAAGTCTACAACTTGTACCCGGATTACGTGTTCCCCGGCAAGATACGCGAGGTGCATATCATCGCCGAGGGCGCGCCGGAAGAAGACAAGCGCGTAACGGTGACGATTGGCCTGCACACGCTCGATGGGGATCTCGACGCCGCCTCCCGCGCGGACACCAGAATCGTCAGCGAAAACGGCACCTTCGTCGATCTTGGGCTGGAACCAGTGGATGGCGATGGCCCCGGGAGAACCGTCCTGCGGGGAAGCGTGACACTCAGCAAGCATGTCAAGGCGGGATATTGGCGCCCGGACCAGATCAAGTTGCTCGATCAACAAGGCAATGAGCGGCTCGAGGGCATCAATGACTTCGGCTGGAGCCTGTACATCGACAATCCCCTCGAGGATGTCGAGCCGCCGGAGTATGTGCCGGCCACCGCGGCGCTGACCTTGGAGCCGGGCCTTGCCGAGGGCCGCGAAGTGCAATTCATCGAGGCGAGCTGGGAGGTCGACGAAGCCCCGGAGAGAATGGCGCATTGTTCCGCCGCCCTCAACGACGATGAAGGCGAAACCTACGCGCTGGAGTCGCATGGGGAATACGACTCCGGCGCCAAACGCTGCCGGGTCCGTTTCACCGTGCCACATTACATGCCTTCGTCAGTCTATGCCATGGATTTTCTCAGGATGTCGGATATCGCCTTGAACGAGCGCTTCGTCTATTTCCGCCCGGGCGCCGATACCACCCTGGCCGCGAACCGGGACCGCGAAATCGACGAGGCGGCGCGGGAAATCCAGGTCGTGACCCGGAATCCCGATCTCGACCCACCGGAGCTGGATGTCGCCAATATCAAGATCGATGGCGACCCCACCCGCCCGGAAGACCCCAACGGCGAGACGCTGGTGACGCTGAAGTTCCGCGTGCGCGACAACATTTCAGGCTTCTCTTTGGCCAATCTGAATCTGCGCGACCCGCAAGGGATCGAACATTTTTACTGGGTCTACCCTCCCGGCCGGGATACCCTGTTTCCGGCGGATTCTCCGTCGGAATGGTCCACGCACGAGTGGTCGGTGCTGCTTCCAGCCGGGTCGGCGCCTGGAACCTGGGGCTTGGCCGACATGACCGTTCAAGATCGGGCCGGCAATTTCAAGGGGCATGATTTCACCGAGATCGTTCGTTTCGAAGTCGAAGACTGAAACGTTCAGAATCTCCCGCTGATGGTGAGCCGGGCGTTCAGGGGTGCGCCGACAGTTGCCTGGTGGGTGCTGTGGGAGTATGGGAAGTACAGCGTGTCGGACAAGTTGTCGATATTGATTTGCAGGCGCAGCGTGTCGCTCGGATCATAGTGGGCCGAGGCGTCGACGCGGGTATAAGCCGGCAGTTTCGCGTTGTTGCCATTGTTGATGAAACTCTCGTCCTGATGGCTCAACCCCAATCCCAGGCCAAAGCGGTCGGTGACGCGGAAATGGTTGTAGATTGAGAACATGTGCTCCGGCAGCTCCCGGGGGCGCAGGCCGGTTGGGCCGAAGCGGTTGACCTGTTCGCCATCGAGATAGCCGTAGCCGGCTGAAATGAACCAGTCGCCGGTGGCCTGGCCCTTGATCTGCGCCTCGAAACCATTGATTCGCGAGTCGATCACCTCGAGTGTCGATGGATCATTGTCCGCAACCTGCGGCGAGCTCTGCTCGATTTCAAACAGGGCCGCGGTGAAGCTCAAGCCCCGGCTGAAGTCCCATTTGACGCCCGCCTCGAGATTGGTGAATGTGTTGGGGTCGAGCTCGTTGTTGTCGCCATTGATGTTGGCGAACTGCTCGCCGCTGCGCGGCAGGAAGGATTCGCTGTAGCTCGCGTACAGCGAGACGGTCTCCAGCGGTTTGAACACCAGGCCGAGGCGCGGCGAGATTTCGGTGTCCCGGCGGTTGCGCACTTCGTTCGCGGGAACATTGAAGACTTCGATGTCGAAGCGGTCGAATCGCGCCCCGACGACGACATCGAGATGTTCTGAAAGCTCGATCTCATCCTGGAGGTAGGCGGAAAACACCCCGATCCCAACCCGGGTGTCGTCGTTCAGGTCCGCCGCGAATGAATTCCGCGTCGGCAAGCCGGAGGCGTTGACGCCGAATCCCGCCAATAGATCGAGCGGTCTGGCGATGGAGAAAATCTCGTTGTCGTCTGAAGTGGTGTCCCAGAAAGTGTTGAAGCGATCCTGATCCGATGAAGTGTCGATGTATTCGACTCCGCCAATCAGCCTGTGGTTGACGGCGCCCGTGGCGAATTCCCCGATCAGATTGCCCGACACGATCGAGTTTTGGCGTTGGGTGGTGTCGACATAGCCATCGAGGGTGACCTCGTTGGGTGTTTTCGCCTGATGGTAGGCCGAGGCGTAGAAGTTCCGGTACAGCTTGTCGTAATCGCCGTGGAACGCGCTGAAGTTCCCCTTCAGGTTGGCGCTGAAGTCATGTTGCAGCGCCACGCGGAGCAAATGCGCCTCGATTCGCGAGGTGTTGCTTTCCGCATCGCCAAAAACAATGTCGGCGAATGCTTCCACTGGCAGGCCGTCCGAACCGGTGGGGATGCCGCGGTCGATGAAGCGCTCGTGATCGATGTATTCGTAGGACAGGTCAAGCACGGTATCGCCGCCGAGTTCGAATTTGGCGGTCGGATTGACGCCAAAACGATCGCCGCCATAGAAATCGCGGTGGTTTTCCAAGCTTTCGTGAAAAGCATTGATGCGGAAAGCCGAGTTTTCACCGGCGGCGAAATTGCCGTCGAGTTGGACATCGAGCCCGCCGAAGGTATTGACACCCGCCCGGTAAGCGGTGAAATTTTCACCGATCACGCCTTTCTTGGTGACCCGGTTGAGGATGCCGCCGGTGCCGCCGCGGCCGAACAGCAGCGCGTTGGGCCCGCGCAGGACTTCAACTTGTTCGAGATTGTAGAGCGGGCGGTAGTACTGCATATCGTCCCGCGCGCCGTCGATGAAGAAATCCGCCGTTGACCGCACGCCGCGGAACACCACCGCGTCCCGGTGGCCTTCGCCTTGGGAGCTGCCGACGCCGGGGATGTAGTCGATAATGTCGCCGATGCCCGCAAAGCCCCGCAGCGCGATCTGGTCCGCGGTCACAATCGACAGGCTCTGCGGCACATCGAGGATCGGTGTGGGTGTGCGCAGGGCGTTGACCCGGTCGGCCTGAAGATAGCGGCCGATGATCACGATTTCATCGATCTCGCCGCTGTCTTCCTGCCCATGCGCCGCGAGCGGCATGGCGAAGAGTGCGCCCATGGCCACCGCCAAAACCAAGGTGCCGCACCAGCGCCACACAGGTGGCGCCGCGCAGAGGACACCCAGGGAAATCACCAATCGATTCATGCTCATTGTTCCAAGCTCCTTGATGTAAATGAGAATGATTCATATTAACACTTGAAAACAGCTTTGCAAACCTCGTCCGCGGGCCCTGTTTGCGGAAACCCGGGATTCGCCGGAGTGCGGGAGTGGCAAATTTGCCAGCGGGGAGCCGAGGCGTTACAGTACCGCCCCACGCGCCTGTAGCTCAGCTGGATAGAGTAACTGGCTTCGAACCAGTTGGTCGGGAGTTCGAATCTCTCCAGGCGCGCCATTTCCCGCCATCGGAGCGGCGCAAGCGCCATCCAAATGGCAATCCCGCCATTCTGTGCTGAGCGAAGCCCCCCTTCGTCATTCCGCGCGCAGCGGGGCGCCGCTACTTGCGGCCGCGGTGGAGTTCCCAGAGGCGGGCGTACTTCATGAAGGCGTAGTACGCGGCGTTCATGCTCGTTAGCAGGCCGTCCACGCCGTCGAGGATGTGGCCTTTGAGCGCGTAGTGCTGGAGAAAACTCAGCGGGAAGATGAACAGCAGCACAGGCAGCGAAGCCCTGTCGCCGCGGTCGAACTTGTCTCGGGCCCTGGCTTCGGCGTAGCGTTTGGACTTGGCGACGCGCTGGCTGAAAGTCAGGTTCTCGTGGTGCAGGATGGTGGCGGCGGTTTTCGCCACCCTTCCGTCGATCTCGATGCTTTCGTGGACGCGCCGCGGTGGATAATGTCCGGCGCTTTTGCGGAACAGCCGGATCAGGCGTTCCGCGCCGCCGAAGTGGCGCGGCCGCATGCCCCAGCGAATGAGTGTTCGAGTGGATTCGAGGGCGTCGACCTCGTCCTGGGCGACGATCTTGCGCGCCTCGGCGATGTATTCATCGGTGAGCGCCTCGTCGGCGTCGAGATTGAGCGCCCATTCGTTGCGGCACAGGGAGAGCGCGTGGGATTTATGCGCGGCGAATCCATCGAATTCGCGGAATGAGACCCGGACATTGCCGTGGCTCTCGGCGATCTCGACGGTGCGGTCGCTGGAACCGCTGTCAACGATGACGACCTCGTCGAAATCCCCGAGGCGGCCAAGCGCCCGGCCGATGTTCGCCTCCTCGTTCAAGGTGATCAGGTAAACGCTGACCGGAATCTTGCCCTTCATTGGCTATCTCGTCTCTCCGGGAAGATTCCGCGGCTTCGCGCGGAATGGCCACCATTGCCAAAGTCGTGGAGTTTCCCGGCCACTTGTTCGAGCACCATTTCCGGCGTGAGCGAGCTCAGGCAATGATAATCGTTTGGGCAATGCCAGGCATCGCATTCCGGGGCGCAGGGTTTGGTTCCCCGCAGCACGGTGGCGCCGGCGCCCAGCGGCGCCCAGATCGATTCCCGGCTGGGGCCGAAAAGCGCGACCACCGGCGCTCCGCAGGCCGCGGCGAGATGCATCGGGCCGCTGTCGCTGCCAATGAACATATCCGCCCGCCGCAACAGGGCGGCGAGTTCCGGCAGGCTCAAGCGGTCGCAAAGATTGATTGCCGAAGCTTGCCCGGTTTCCGCCGCTATTTCGGCGATGATTTCCGCGTCGCGTTTCCCGGCGCCGATCCAGGCCGTCCGCCAGCCAGCCCCGTGCAGGGCTTTGGCCAGGCTGGCGAAATGTTTTCCGGGCCAGCGTTTGTAGGCAGCGCTGGTCCCGGCATGGATCACGGCGACTGGGCGGCCCGCCGAATCCCCGGCGAGCAGCAAGCCGGCCTTCGCGGCAAGTTCCGGCGACACCCGGAAATCCAATTCGCCGGCCGGCGCCCCGCCGGCGGCGCAATCACCCAGAATCTCGCCGAAGGCGTTGAAACGGTGGGCCTCGTAATCCAGGTCGAGCGACTCGCTGTAGAACCAGCGGGAACGCTTCGCCAAGGGGCCGATTCGCCGCCGGCAGCCACTGAGCCGCGCTAAGGCGCCGGAATAGCGCTCGCCCTCAAGATCGATCAGGCAATACTCCCGGTATTGCCGCAAGTCGCCGAGAAATCCAAAGTAGGCGCGCAGCCGCCGGCGAAAACCCCGCCCGCTCGCCAGTTCCCCGCGCGGATAGAACAACACCCTGCCCCCGAGTTCCGGCAACAGGGCGAGCAAAGGCCCGAAAGCGGCGTCGAACACCGCGACCGCCCGCGGGTCCCGCGCCAACACCCGCAGCACCCAAGGCAGGCCCAGCACCAGATTGCCCAAGTAATGCGTCGGAAACAAAAGCAGCGGCGGCTGTGGCATCGTTTTGGTGGTGGCGGACCAGAGCTCACAAGATTACCATCCCGCGTAATTTCCAATCAGATTCTGCGATTGCGCTTCGCTCCACGCAGAATGACAGTGCAGACCCGATACGTTCGGGACATAGTGCCCCGAATTTTGCACCGAGGGAGCGCGGCGGTGAGCGGAAGGGGCCCGGCGTCAGCCGGGAAGGTATCCGATCACCGCCGGGAAGCGACCGGTGCCCGAACGGAGAGATTCCGCGACAAAATGGCAGGATTGCCATTTTGGACAGCGCGCAGCGCTGCCCCGCAGGGGTGAGGGGCAGGATGTCCCGAATCACTCCGCTTCGCTGCGCGCAGAATGACGGTTTTGGGCGGGCGCTTCCGGCGATGACTGGCGCCTGTGGGTGGGAATGGGTTACAGTTGCGCGGTTTTCGTCAAGAGGAATGTCCATCCCATGAAACGCAAATCACCCATCGCAATTCTGCCGCTGATTTTCGCCGGGCTGCTCGCGGCCTGCGCGTCACCGGCGCAAGTTTCGGTTTCCGTGGATGCCGCGGCGCCGGCGCCCGTCGAGGCGAGGGATCTCGCCATGGCCGCCCCGGAAGAAGTCGGCATGGACTCCCTCCGGCTTGACCGCCTCGCCAGCGCCATGCAGGGCCTGGTTGACGAGGGCCGTCTCGCCGGCGTGGTCACCGCGGTGGCGCGGCACGGCAAGATCGCCCACTTCGAATCCACCGGCTACCGGGACCTCGAGGCCGGCGCGCCAATGACCAACGACACCCTGTTCCGCATCTATTCGATGACCAAGCCGATCACCGGCGTGGCGCTGATGATGCTCTACGAGGAAGGCAAGTTCCGCCTGTCCGACCCGGTGGAGATGCATATCCCCGAGTTGAGCGATCTGCAAGTCGCCGCGGGCATGGATGAAAACGGGGAAATGATACTCGAGCCCGCGAATCATCCGCTGACCGTCCGCGAACTCATGGCCCACACCGGCGGCCTGACCTACGGCATTTTTTCGGCTTCCGAGGTGGACAGCATGTACCTTGAAGCCGATCTGCTCAACAACGACATCACCCTCAAGGAAATGGTGACCCGGCTCGGCGCGATTCCCCTGCGGCAGCAGCCCGGCTCGATGTGGCACTACAGCGTGGCGGTGGATGTGCAGGGCTACCTCGTTGAAGTGCTTTCCGGCATGGCTTTCGACGATTTCCTCGACGAGCGCCTGTTCGGGCCACTCGGCATGACCGACACCGACTTCTATGTGCCCGCCGAGAAAGCCGACCGCTTCGCCCAAGTCTACACCTACGACGAGGACGGCAATCTCGCCGCCGCGGAATTGTTCAACGGAGTCAACGGCTTTCTGGAAGACCCAGTGCTCAAGGGCGGTGGCGGGGGGCTCGTTTCATCGACCATGGACTACCTGAAATTCACCCAAATGCTGGCCAATGGCGGCGAACTCAACGGCGCGCGCATCCTCGCGCCGCTGACCATCGACCTGATGCGCCGCAACCAGTTGCCCCGGGGCTTGCCGGACGACATCCTCGGCGCGCCGGGCACGGTGTTCGGCCTGGATTTCGCGGTGGTGACCGATCCGGTGGAAGCCGAGACATTTTCCGCCGGCGAGTACTACTGGAGCGGTGCCGCCGGCACCTGGTTCTGGATCGACCCGGTGGAAGACCTGATCATGGTGGGCATGATCCAGCAGTGGGGCCAGGGGACGCCCAATGTGCGGTCGCTGTCCCGGCAACTGACCTATCAGGCGATCACCGAGCCATTGGGAGGGATTAACTGATTTTACAAGTGGGGTGGCTTCTGGAGAGGTGCGGGGCAGGGCGCCCCGAATCTCTCCGTTAAGCGCGGAATGACGGCGGGCTGGCACAGCGTTAGTCGCCGGCGGGCAGGCTGTGTTTGGCGGGCGTGCGAGACAGGATGTCGAGCCCGAAGCTTACAGGGATGTATCCACAGCGTCCGCAAAACACAGCCTGCCCGCCGGCGACGGCTCGAAGCCTATGAACGCTGGCAAGAGGTGAATCGTCAGGGGAAATGTGCGAGTATCCGGCGGAGTTTCTGGAGAATGTTCCATGCGAGTTTTTAATCTGAGCAAAATCCCCCCCGCGCTCGCGCTGTGTGTTGCCGTTTTTGTTTCCGCTTCCGCCCAAGCGGCCGACGGCGAGTTGTTCAGCACCAACGCCAATCAGTGGTACACCTTGGGCAATGATTTCGCCCATACCCGCTATACGCCCGCGGATGAAATCACCGCCGGCAACTTTTCCCAGCTCGAAGTCGCCTGGGAATGGGACGGGGCGAGTTTCAACGCCGTCAGCGGCCGCTCGACGCCATCATTGATCGACGGCATCCTCTACACGGTGGTGGGCTACAAGCGTTATGTGGTCGCCATCGACCCGAAAACCGGCGACACCATCTGGACCTACCGCGAACCCGACACCCCCAGGGCCGAGTATTCCATGCGCGCCGACTACGGCAAGGGCGTGGCCTACGCCGAGGTCGACGGCCGCGGCGTGATTTACATCGTCTCCCCCGGCTTCTTCCTCACCGCGCTCGACGCCAAGACCGGCATTCCCATTGAAGGCTTCGGCAATCCGGTGCCGATCGAGGGCTTCCCGCGGACCGGCGTGGTCGATTTGCTCGCCGATCTCGGCCATCCCTACGACCCCTACGAGGGCATTCCGCTGGAAACCGGCTACATCACTTCGTCCTCGCCGCCCATCGTCGTCAACGACACCATCGTCGTCGGCAATTCGGCGGAGCAGGGCTATCTCCAGGCGCGGGTGGAGAACGTCCCCGGCGACATCCTCGCCTACGACAAGAACACCGGCGACTTCAAGTGGAAGTTCAACGTCATCCCGCGCCCCGGCGAATACGGCCACGAAACCTGGGAAAACGACGCCTGGCAGTGGACCGGCGATGTGTCCTCCTGGGCGCCGCTGTCGGCCGACCCGGCCAACAACCTCGTCTACATCCCCACCAACAGCGCCACCATCGACTACTACGGCGGCTTCCGCCCCGGCGACAATCTCTACGCCGCGAGCATCATCGCCCTCGACACCAACACCGGCGAGCGCGCCTGGCATTTCCAGTTCGTCAAGCACGAGATCTGGAACTTCGACACCCCCACCGCGCCGCTGCTGCTCGACATCAATGTCGACGGCCGCGACATTCCCGCCGTGGCCCAAGTGACCAAGCAAGCCTGGGTGTACACTTTCAACCGCCTCACCGGCGAGCCGGTCTGGCCCATCGTCGACCGCCCGGTGCCGCCCTCGATCGTTCCCGGCGAAGCGCTCTCGCCAACCCAGCCGCATGTGACCTGGCCCGAACCCTTCGACATGCAGGGCATCGGCGAGGACGATCTTGTCGACTTCACGCCGGAATTGCGCGCCGAAGCGCTCGAGGTGATGGACGACTATGTGATGGGCGGCCTGTTCAACCCGCCGATTCACGCCGACAACCCCGAAGGCAAATACGCCGCGATGAATTGCCCCGGCGGCGCGGGCGGCGCCAACATCACCGCGCCGCCGGTGGCGGACCCCGGCAGCGGGGTGCTGTTCGTCTCCTCCCACAAGGCTTGCTTCGCCCTGCGGCTCATCCCCGGGGAAGAGGCGGATTTATTGTTCCCGAATCCCACCGGCACCACCCTGGCGCAGTACGCCAACGCCGTGCGCGGCGCCACCGCCCGCCCGCCGCGGCTGCGGTCGGGCATTCCGGTGTGGAAGCCGCCCTACAGCCGCATCGTCGCCATCGACATGAACACCGGCGAACACCTGTGGCAGATTCCCACTGGCGAAACCCCGGCGCGAATCGCCAACAGTCCGGCGCTCGAAGGCGTCGATGTCGGCAACACCGGCACCGGCAATCTCGTGCCCATGGTGGCCACCCCCAACATGCTCGTCTATTCCGATGTGGCGAGGGATGGCACGCCGATGCTCTACGCCATCGACAAGGACAGCGGCGAAATCATGGCCGAAATCGAAGCCCCGGCGCGCTCCAGCTATGGCATGAGTTCCTGGGTTCACGACGGTCACCAGTACATCATGCTGCAAACCGGCGCCAAGCTAACCGCCATGGCCCTGCCCGCCGCGGCGCCACAATCATCGGGTTACTGAAACTTCATCCCGCGCGCGGCGAAGCGCGGTCGCGGAATCCACCCCGGCACGGCACCGCGTCTTTATCAGCCGATATGCTTGAGCGGCAGTTCGGTGGTGCTGACCACCCGCCGCAGCACGAAGCTCGAATGCACATCGCTCACCCCGGGAATGCGGGTGATCTTGTTGAGCAGGAATTGCTGGTAGCGCTCCATGTCGGGGACGACGACCTTGAGCAGGTAATCCGCCGCCTGGCCGGTGATCAGCAGGCATTCGATCACTTCCGGGCAAGCGCGCACCGCCTCCTCGAACACTGCGAAACGCTCCGGCGTGTGCCGGTCCATGCTGATCTGGATCAGGGCGGTGAGTTTCAGGTCGAGCTTGCTGGCATTGAGCAAAGTCACCTTGCCTTCGATAACCCCGGCTTCCTCAAGCTGCCGCACCCGCCGCGCGCAGGGCGAGGCCGACAGGCCAACCCGCTGGGCGAGTTCAAGGTTGGTGATGCCGCCATCGCGCTGCAAAAGCCGGAGAATGCGCCGGTCGAGATTGTCGAGCTGCATAAAGGCCTCCGGGTGGCGTAAATCCAGTATTGAACGAAAATTAGCAGATATGACCAAGAAATTTAACCACAGTAGGCAATCTCATTAATAAAATCGATAATCAATAGAAAATATGAATAGAAAAACTAGCCACTTTGGGTTATATTCGCCGACTTGCGATGCCAAATCAGGATATTTCGCTGTGTCCGCCAGACGGTGACTTAAGCTGTGCGCGCCTGGAGTTAGTCAAATGTTCAACCACCGCAGATACAAGCCTTTTCCGCCCGTTGGCCTGAAAGACCGCCAGTGGCCCGACCGGGTGCTGACCCGGGCCCCGGCGTGGTGCAGTGTCGATTTGCGCGACGGCAACCAGGCCCTGATCGAGCCAATGTCGGTGGCGCAGAAAAGAAAAATGTTCGATTTGCTCGTCGATGTGGGCTTCAAGCAGGTCGAGGTGGGCTTTCCCGCCGCCTCCCAGCCCGATTTCGATTTTGTCCGCAGCCTGATCGAGCAGGACGCGGTTCCCGGAGATGTCACCGTGCAGGTGCTGACCCAAGCCCGGCCCGAACTGATCCGGCGCAGTTTCGAATCGCTGCGCGGGGCGCGTCGGGCGATCATGCACGTCTACAACTCGACCTCCATTGTTCAGCGGCAAAAGGTGTTCCGCACCGGCAAGGCGGGCATCATCGACATCGCCGTCGCCGGCGCCGAGGAGGTGCGTCGCGGCGCGGAAAACGCCCCGGAAACCGAATGGATTTTCCAGTATTCCCCCGAGAGCTTCACCGGCACCGAGGTTGATTACGCCGTTGAAGTCTGCGACCGGGTCATCGACGTCTGGGAACCGACCCCGGAAAACCCCGCCATCCTCAACCTGCCCTCCACCGTGGAGATGGCGACGCCGAACATCTACGCCGACCAGATCGAATGGTTCTGCCGCCATGTTTCCCGGCGCGATGCCGTTATCGTCAGCCTCCACACCCACAACGACCGCGGCTGCGCCGTGGCCGCGGCCGAACTCGGAGTGATGGCCGGCGCCCAACGGGTGGAGGGCACCCTGCTCGGCAATGGCGAGCGCACCGGCAACATGGACATCGTGGTCATGGCGATGAACCTGTACAGCCAGGGCATCGATCCGCGGCTCGACTTCGCCGACATGGACCGCATCGTCTCGGTGGTGCGCGAATGCACCCAGATCGACGCGCACCCCCGCCAGCCCTACGCCGGCGACCTCGTGTTCACCGCCTTCTCCGGCTCCCACCAGGACGCCATCAAGAAATGCCTCGACCAGTACCGCGAAGGCGAACCCTGGGAAATCGCCTACCTGCCCATCGACCCCCGGGACCTCGGCCGCAGCTACCAGGACGTGATCCGGGTCAACAGCCAATCGGGCAAGGGCGGGGTCGCCTATGTGCTCGCCAACAAGTTCGGTTTTCAACTGCCCCGCTGGCTGCAAATCGAATTCAGCCGGGTGGTCCAGCGCGCCGCCGAGGAGACCGGCGGCGAGATTCAGCCGGAACAAATCTGGGAGTTGTTCAACCGCCACTACCTCGGCGACGGCAAGCCCATCAGCCTGAACCACTTCTCCATCGAACGCAGCGATGCCGGCGAGACCTTCAGCGGCAGCATCGACTGTTTCGGCGAGACCCTGCCGGTCCACGGCCGGGGCAACGGCGTTCTCGACGCCCTCGTCCAGGCCCTGCGCGAGCTGTTCGAGATCGATTTTGAAGTCATGGAATACGGCGAGCACGCCCTCAGCCAAGGCGCCGACGCCGAGGCCGTCACCTACATCCAGATCAAGAGCGGGGGCAGGCGCCACACCGGCATCGCCATCAGCGACGACATCATCAGCTCATCGCTCAACGCCCTGATGTCCGCCACCGGCGAATTGCTCGCCGCCACCAGGCAAAACCGCAAATCGAACGCCGCCGCCTAGGCCACCCCACCAATCCACGCGGCGAATCCCCATCGGTTCACTCCCTGCCAGATACTGAAGGGTGGATGATGGGCACAGCGTTAGTCGCCGTCTGGCTGGATGGCGTCCAGCGGGCGTGCGAGACAGGATGTCGAGCCCGAAGCCTCCAGGGATGGATTCACGGCGTCCGCTGAACGCCATCCAGCCAGACGGCGACGGATCGAAGTCATGACTTCCGCGGCCGGGTGTAAAAAAGCAAACTTTTGCCGCGCCATTTGCGACAATCCATCATATGTTTGCGGGCAACAGCGACGAACAACTCGTGGGCCAGGCCTTGGCCGGTTCGGCCCGGGCTTGGCGGCAACTGGTGCGGCGCCACGAAGGCCGCGTCTACAACCTCGGCTGCCGCCTCACCGGCAACCGCGAGGATGCCATGGACCTCACCCAGGAAGTGTTCCTCGGGGTTTGCCGCGGCCTGCACCGCTTTCGCGGCGAGGCGAACTTCCGCACCTGGCTGTTCCGCATCGTCCACAACAAGGCGGTTGACCTGAACCGCAAAAGAAAGCTGCTCGAATTGACTGGCGGACTCGACCAAAACGGCGAATTCTCCGAATTCGCCAGGGCGGCCGCCGCAAGCGACGCGCCAACGGCCGGCATGGAACCCGATCATGATCTGGCGGCGGGCGAGCGCAACCGGCTGGCGCTGGGCCTGCTCCGGCGCATCTCCTTCGAGCAGCGGCTGGTGGTGGAATTGAAGATCTACCAATCGCTGACCTTCGAGGAGATCGCCCAGATGCAGGAGATTTCGGTCAACACCGCGAAGACGAGGTTCTATACCGCGCTCAAAAAGATGCGCCTGGCAACGGAGAAAGAACATGCTCTGTTCGAGAACTGAACATTTGCTGCGGGAATACTTTGCCGATGATCTCGATCCGGTTGTGCGGGCCGAAATCGAGCAGCATGTGGGGAACTGCTCCGATTGCGCCGGCGAGTTGCGGCAATTGCTCGGGGCGGCGGCGGAGCTGCGCCGCTGGCATGAACTGCGTCCCCCGCGCTGGCACCGGCATCTGGCGTTGTTCAAGCGCGAGCGCGGCCCCGCCTTTCCAAAAGAGGCCGCAGCCGCAACCGGCTGGCGGCTCGTCTGGCAATGGCTGCCCGCCGCGGCCTGCGCCCTGATGCTCGGATTGGTCCTGCTCAACACCTCGGTGGTGTATCGCGACGGCGCGGTCGAAATTGGTTTCGGTTCACCGTCGATGGCCGAGGTTGACCGGCGGCTCGCCGAGTTCCAGCGCGAGCAGGCGGAGGAGCGGGCCCGCTTCGCCGACACTCTGGCCCGCTTCGAACAATTGCGGGCGCAGGATCTGGAAACGATCCAAGCGAGCTACGAATGGCTTGCCGACCGCGACTACGAAACCGTGCAATCGCTGCGGCAACTCGTCAGCTTCGTCGGTTCAAGCGGAGCGGCGGCATGGTGAAACTGCTGAAACCAATCGCCCAAGCGGTGTTTGCGGCCCAATTGGCCGCGGGGCCGGCCATGGCCCAGGATGGCGGCTACGATCCGCTCAAGCGCAACGCCGAAGCCTTCACCGGCATTCTCGCCGACGCCCTCGAACTCGACTCCGCCCGCGGCCCCTTCGGTCTCGCCGGCGAACGCATCGACAGCGTGTATCTCGCCGGGCATGGCCTGGTGCTCGAAGTCCGCAGCGGCCTCGCCCGGGATCGCAACCGCCTCAATCTCGCGATGCTCAACACCTCGGTGATTGCACTGCGCCAAGCCGACAACCCCTTCGCCATGCTCGTCCCGGAAGCCCGGCAACGGGCCGCCGCCGAAACGGGCGTCCGGGCGGATTTATTGCTGCGCGCCCGCGATATCGATGTCTCCGGTCTGGTGAATTCGGCCATAGTCCAAGCCGGGGAATACGTCCGGCTGTTGAGGGAGGCGGAAAGCGTCGACAGCGAAACCCTGGAGCAATTGCGCGGCGATATTGAAGCGCTGCGGCGGGAAAACCTCGCCGGCGCCGACCGCCTGCGCGAACTAACCGAAGAGCTGCGCGCCGCCGCTGCCGTCAACAAGAGCGGGCGCTTGGATGAGGCGCTTGGCGATCTTTCGCTGGAAATGGAGCAATTGCGCTCCCGCGCGGAAAGCCTCGTCGACGACCTGCGCCGGCGCAGCGAGAGCGCCCAGGCCGACCGCGCCGACCGCTGGCGCGAAGATGTCGCCGAATTCGAGCGGCGGCTGGCCCGGGCCCTGTGCGACTACGGCGCCAGCCTGCGTGAATTGCCGGCGGACGAAAACCTCACCGTCGTGCTCGCCGGCCTCGGCGAAGAATCCGCCGCCGCCGGCCGCGCCGACCTTGTCCATAGTTTCCGCAAATCCAACATCCTCCGCTGCGCCAGCGGCGAAATCGACCCCCCCACCCTCGCCGCTAATTCAAGCCGCTACAGCTACTGATCGTTGCGCCCGGCAGAGCCCCGCCAAAATGACATTTATTCGGAAATGCACTGCCTGAGTCGCGGCCCAGCGGATGGCGACGATTCGAAGCCCACTGCCAAAGGATGGAAACTTCGCATGGAATTGTTCCGAGAATAATTTAGAATGACGCTGATTGTCCGGGCCGCGGGCCATATCGATACCAGAGGAGAGTCGGATGCAGTGTCCCAAATGCAACTCGAACATGGAGGAGATCAAGATTTCAATCCTCCACGGCAGCGTGGTCATCGACCGGTGTGAAAAATGCCAGGGTCTGTGGTTCGACCATGGCGAAGCCGAAGCGCTGAAGGGCCGCTGGATGGCGGATTTCATCGACTCCGGCGACCCCGAAACTGGCAAGGAATACAACAAACTGCGCGACATCAAATGCCCCATTTGCGGCAAACCGATGAAGCACGTCACCGATCCCAGGCAGAAGCATCTCACCTATGAGGTTTGCGAGGAGCATGGCATGTTCATGGATGCCGGGGAGTTCACCGATTTCAAGCACGAAACCCCGATGGACCTGTTCCGGGGCCTGATGGCGCTCGTAAAGCGCAGCTAGGGCACCAGCCTCGCGAGCCGACACCGGCAACAAGCCCCGTGGCCAAGCGCGCCGATTCTGGCGGCAAGTCGAACGGCGGCACCGAGCGCCTCGTCGCGGGCTGCATCGCCTGCCTCGGGCAATGCGGCGATTTGCTGCGCGGCATGCCCGGGGCGGTCTTCACCGCCAGCGGCGGCGACTCCTCGATCGGCACCCACGTGCGCCACATCATCGACCGCTACCGTTGCTTCTTCACGGGCTTGAACCAAGCCCGGATCAACTATGACGACCGCCGCCGCGGCGGCCCGGTCGAAACCGAGCCCAAGGCCGCGTTGGCCGCGATCGCCGATGCCCGCAACTGCTTTGATCAGTTCGAGCCCGCATCCCGCGGCCAGAAAATACAAGTCTGCGAACTCGTCCACCACGACGGCGCGGCCGCAAGCGTTGAAAGCACCATCGACCGCGAACTCCTGGGCCTGATCAGCCACAGCGTCCACCACCTCGCCATCATTGCCATGCTCGCCCGCTCCCGCGGCCACCCCGTCCCCGATCACCTCGGCAAAGCCCCCTCGACCCCCGCCGCGGCCCAAGCTCCCCGTTAAGCGGGCGATCCGCCAAGCCATGGCGGGTGGCGGCCAACAGGCGCACTTGCATTGGCGGGCGGTAAGGTGGGATAGTTGGCCTTGGCCGAAGGCGTGGGGATTGCGCCCCGGGAAAGCCGCGCCGACGCAACCGCAAATGGCGCAACTGGGAAAGTAGCTATGTCGCATCCCACTTTTGACAGCCTGCGCGCCACCCTCGAAGACCTTCGCCGGCGCCGCAGCGGTTTTTTCGCGCTGCGCCATTGCAGCCTGTTTTTCGCCGTCTCCGCCTTGCTCATTTTTGCCGCCACGCTGATCTTCAGCGAGTTGCGGCCGGGTCCATTGGCGAGCCTTGGGCTGCTCGCCGCGCTGCTTTCGGCAATCGGCTGGCTTGGTTGGCGGCTGCTTGGCGTGCTGCGCGGGCGCCACGCGAGTTTCCAGCGGCTCGCGCACTATGTCGAGGACCAAATCCCCGATCTCGAGCAGCGGCTGCTGACCTCGCTGGAATTCACCGAGGACGAGCTTCGCTTCGGCCGCCGGGGGGTTTCCCGGCAATTCATCGCCAAGCTCTGGCAGGACGCCGAAGCCCAGATGCTGCGGCAGCGGCGGGAAATGGAAGCCATCACCCCGGTGGGGCGCTCCTGGCTCGGCTTCGGCCTGTCCGCCTGCGCCGTGTTCGCGGTTTCAGTGGCCCTGCTCAATTCCAGCTCGCTCCGGGACGCCTTCGGCAGCCTCGTGTGGCCTTTCGATGCCGCCGAAATCGTGATCCAAGGCGCTCCGCCGCCAGTCATCGACATCCGCATCGAGCCCGGCGATGTCGAATTGCAGCGTGGCGACGGCCTCACCATCGCCGCCACGGTAACCGGCGCCGCCCCGGAGGCCGTCACCCTGCGCCTGCAGGATGACAACGTCAACTGGCGCGACCTCGCCATGCGCCAGGACGGCCGCGGCAGCGACAGCGCCTCGTTCAGCCACCACATTCCAAGCCTGGAGGAGGACACCACCTACTATGTGACTTTCAATCCCGGCGGCGAAAATGCCAACAACAAAAGCAGCGCGCAAAACTCCCGCCAGTTCCGCATCAGCGTTTTCGACCTGCCCCGGGTCGAGCGGATCGATGTCGCCTTCGATTACCCGGAATACACCGGCATGGCGGATTTCCTCGAGGAGGACGGCGGCGATGTGATCGCGCCATTGGGCACCGAGGTCTCCCTCAGCGTGACTTTCAACAAGGCCGTGGCCGAGGCCCGGCTCGAGTTCGATGCCGCCACCCCCGCCGCCGCCGGAGAAGAAGCAGCGGGCCTGCCCGATCTGCCATTGGCGGTCGACGGCAACACCGGCACCGCCCGGTTCACCCTCGCCCAGGATGGTGTCTACCGCGTCCAAGCCACCGACCACGCCGATCTAGCCAGCGCCAACCCGCTCGACTACTACGTCCGGGCCATCGCCGATCAGCCACCCGAGCTCGTCCTGCGCCGTCCGGGCCGCGACCGGGACGTCATGCCATTGGAGGAGGTGATTCTCAAAGTCGACGCCAGCGACGACTACGGCCTCACCCGCTTCGACCTCAACTACAGCGTCGTGGGCCGGGACGAGGCCACCGTGGACTTCCTGCCCGAAGAGCGCGCGCGCAGCGTCTCCGGCGAGCAATTGATCTATCTCGAAGACCTCGAAGTCGAACCCGGCGATTTCGTCAGCTACTACCTGACCCTGGCCGACAACAATGGCCTCGATGGCCCCACCGAGATCATCTCCGACATCTACTTCCTGCAGGTGATCCCCACCGGTCAGGAATTCCGCCGCGGCCAGGGTGGTGGCGGGGGAGGGGGTGGCGGGGGCGGCCAGGGCGGCGACAGCAGCGCCCTGGTCACCATGCAGAAAGACATCATCGCCGCGACCTGGAAGCTCAAGAACCGCCAGAGCCAGGCCAGCCCCGATGATTTCGCCGCCGACGCCGAAATCATCGCCGAGTCCCAGCTTGAGGCGACGAGCCAGGCGCGGCGCTCGATCGACCGCCTGTCCGAGCGGCTCACTTTCTCCGACGACTCCTACGACCGGGCGGTGGAAAACCTGTCGCTGGCCATCGACCAGATGAGCCGGGCCGCCGCCGAACTCGAATTGCTGCAAGTCACCAGCGCCCTGCAACCCGAACAGGCGGCGCTGCAATACATCCTCAAGGCCGAGGCCAATATCAACCGCACCGAGATCAGCATGCAACAGGGCGGCGGTGGTGGCGGGGGAGGCGGCGCCCGGCGGGAGCGCGAGGATCTGCGCGAGCTGTTCGAGATGGAACTCGGCCAACTTGAAAACCGCTATGAGAATCCCAACAGCCGCGGCCGCGGCGCCGCGGGGCAGGAAGAGGCCAACCAACTCGAGGAACTCGCCCGCCGCCAGGAGGGCCTGACCCGGGCCCAGCGCAACCTCGCCCGCCGCGCCGGCCAGCTGACCGAAGAGCAGAAGCGCCGCGAGTTGGAGCGGCTCACGCGCCAGCAGAAACAACTCGGCGAGGAAGTCCGGCAACTCGCCCAGCGGATGTCCCGGAGCGGGCAAAGCCAAAGCGCGCCGGGGCAGCCGCGGGAACCCGGCGGTGGCGCGGAGCAGACCTCGGCCTTGCAACAGGCCGCCAGGCAGATGCGCGAGGCGGCGGAGAGCGATTCGCCTTCGCTCGCCGCGGCGCGGAGCCAGAAGGCGCTCGAAAATCTGCGCGAGCAGCGGCGGCAACTCGGCGAGCGGGAAGACCGCTCGGTGAACCAGTTGGCGCGCAACCTCGGCCAGCGCGGCCAACAGTTGCTCGAGGCGCAGCGCGAACTGCGCGAGTCCGTGGAGCAGGCGGGCCGCGAGCTCGGTCTCGGCCAAACCCGCCAAGCGGTGCGCGACGATACCGACCTCGGCGAATTGATCGAGGCGCAGCAAGGTCGGCGGCAGGCGCTCGAAGAAATTGAAGACATGCTGCGGGCGGTGATCGCCCGGGGCGGCAACGAGGACCAGCGGCTGCTCTCCCAGGCCCAGCGGGCGAGCCGGGAGTTGCGTCCCATCCAGGAAGAGACGCAAACGAGCAACCGCATCCTGCGCAATGGCATGGTCAATCTCGCCGCCGACATCGAGCGGACCGTGGAGGGGCAAATCGAGGAGCTTGCCCGCAGCCTCGCCGCGCTCGACCCGGAGCTGGCCGCGGGCAATCCGCTGCAACAGGCCGCCGCCAATGCCCGGGAATTGCGCGAGCAACTCGAAGGCTTGGAGCGGCAGGTGCTGGCGTTCAATGAAAACGGCGACCAAGCCGGGCCGGCGACACCCAATGTCGGCGAATTGCGCGAACAATTGCGGCAGTCCCGCCAGCTTGCCCGGCAAATCAGCCAACAGATGCAGCGTGGCGGCGGAATCCGCGCCGACGGCGGCAACCTGCCCTGGGGCAGCGCCCGCTCGGTGGCCCGGCAAATCATCCGCCAGGACATCGAGGACTTCCTCAACCAGCCCGAGTTGTTCCGCGCCCTGCTCGAGCCGGTCATCGAACTCGAGGGCGCCCTGCGCGCCCAAGCCGAGCTTGAGCGAATCAACAACCGGCTCTACGCGACGGTCGAGGAGGACATCCCCGAAGAATACCGCGACCTGGTCCAGGAGTATTATCGCGTGCTGTCGGAACAGCAGGCCGCGGACGATCCGGCGCGCTGAGCATGCAAGCCGCCCAGCCCACGCTTTTTTCGGCCCTCGAGCAAGGCAATCTGAGCTTCGCCCACGGCCCCGGCCCGTGGCTGTTCGGGCTGTTCGCGTTGTTGATCGTCGCCGCGGTCTGGGCCAGTTACCACCGCACCACCCGGCCGCTTTCGCCGCCTTGGAAGGCGTGGTTCATCGGCCTGCGCTCGACGGCGCTGATCCTGATCCTGTTCTGCCTGCTGCGGCCGGTGGCCAACACCCGCCAGGTTTCGCCCCAAGACACTTATCTCGCCATCCTGCTCGATCATTCCCAGAGCATGGCCATCGCCGATGTCGACGGCCGCAGCCGCGGCGAGGCCGCCGCCGGGGCCTTTCTCGCCGGCCCGGTCATGGAGGAGCTTGCGGAGACTTTTCAACTGCGGACTTTCGCCTTCGATCAGGACACCCGGCGGGTGGGTGGTGACGGCGCCCTCGGCGAGCCGGGCACCGGCTCCGCCATCGGCCAGGCGCTCGATGCGGTTTCCAGTCAACTCGACGGATTGCCGCTTGGCGGCGTGGTTGTCGTCAGCGACGGCGCCGACAACAGCAATGCCGACCCGCTCGCCGGCGCGCGGAAACTCGGCGACCGCCAGATACCCGTGTTCACCGTGGGCGTGGGCCGGGAAGACATCCCGCTCGATATCGGCATTGTCGATGTCAGCGCGGCGCGCGCGGTGCGCGAAGGCTCGGTGTTCACCGTCACCGCCGCCCTGCGCCACCAAGGTTTCGCCGGCCGGGAAGTCGAACTGTCGGTGCGCGACGGCGGCGACACCGTCAGCAGCGAAGTCGTCACCCTCGGCAATCCCGGCGTTGCCCAGCGCTTCAGCCTCGAAGTCACCCCGGAGCGCCCCGAGCGCATCGTCTACGAGCTGCGGGCCGAGGTCCAGCCCGGGGAAATCATCGCCCGCAACAACAGCTACCGCTTTCTGGTGGACAATACCGACAAGCCGCCGCTCGACATTCTCTATATCGAAGGCCACCCCCGCAATGAATACAAGTTCATCCGCCGCGCGCTCGCGGATGACGGCTCGCTGCGGCTCGCCACCTACCTGCAAACCGGCCCCGGCAAGTTCTACCGCCAGGGAATCGAATCGCCCACCGAGCTCGCCGAGGGCTTTCCCCGGAGCAAGGACAAGCTCTACGGATACGAGGCCATCATTCTCGGCGACATCGAAAAAGAGTTTTTCAACGACGACCAGTTGCGGATGCTCGAGGGTTTTGTCGCCGAACGCGGTGGCGGCCTGCTCACCAGTGGCATGGTCGACGGGGAATTCATCGGCACCCCCCTCGTGGACATCCTGCCGGTGACGCTGGTGGAGGAGAACTTCCTTCCGGCCCAGTTGCGCGGCGGCATCCGCCGGGGCGAGCATCCCACCGGCAGGCTGTTCACCCCGCGCCTGACCCGCAACGGCGAATTCTCGCCGCTGCTGCGCCTGGCGGGGGAGGATTCCGACAATCTCTTCGCCTGGTCGCTGCTGCCGCAGTTGCAGGGCGTCTACGCCACCGGTCGGATCAAGCCCGGTGCCGAAGTGCTGCTCGAACATCCTTCGCTGCAATTCCAGGGCCAGGCGCTGCCGGTGATGGCCATCCAGCGCTACGGCGGCGGCCGGGTGATGTCGCTGACCACGGCGAGCACTTGGCGCTGGCAGATGATGATGGACTCGAAGGACCAATCCCACGAGACGCTGTGGCGGCAGATGCTGCGCTGGCTCGCGGTGTCGGCCCCGGAGCGGGTGACCCTCAAGTTCGACCGCGAGTTCTACAACATCGGCGACGAGGTCCAGGTCACCGCCCGGGTGCTCGATGAACAGTACGCCCCCGACAACAACGCGACCCTGTGGATCCAGACCACCAATCCACTCGAGGAAGTCGCCGACTCGCCCATGGAATGGAACATCGAGGAGGACGGCGTCTACCGCGCCTCGTTTCCCGCGGAACATGAAGGCGTGTTCAAGCTGCTCGTCGATGTGACCAGCGCCGCGGGGGAGGAGGGCGCGGAGCAACAGGCCGCCATCGTCGTCACCCCCTCGCTGCGCGAGTTCAACAACGCCGGCATGGATCGGGGCCTGCTCGAACGCATCGCCGAAGCCGGCGGCGGCGGCTATTTCGACCTCGACGATGTGGGCGACCTGCCGGAATCGATCGAGTTCACCCCCAACGCCTATTCCCGTGAGGTCCAGATCGACCTCTGGGACGAGCCCTGGCTGCTCGGCCTGCTGATCGCCCTGCTGTGCCTCGATTGGATGACGCGCCGTCTGCGGGGACTGTCATGAAGCGCGGGTTGCGGGCCTGGCTTCGTTCGGTTTTGCCGGGGGTGGTGTTCGCGGCGTCTTTCGCGATGCCCTTCGCCGGAGCTCAGCTTCCGCCGGAAAGCGGTTACTTTCTCGACTCGCCGGAATCGATCCGGTACGCGGTGATCATCGTCGGGCCATCGGTGGGGGCGGACAATATCGCCCAATTCCGCCAATGGGGATATTCCCTCCACGACATCCTCATCCGCGACTACGGCTACGCCACCGATACCATCACCCTGTTGCACGACCCGGACCAAGCCGGCGCCAACCCCGGCAACCGGCTCGATGGAACGAGCGACCGCGAGGGCATCGAAACCGCTTTCACCGAACTGCGCGGGCGGGTCAACGACGGCGACCAGATCACCGTCTATCTCATCGGCCATGGTGCCGGCGAGGGCGAAGAAGCCAAGTTCAACATCATCGGCCCCGACATCACCGGCCCGCGCTTCCGCGAGTTGCTCGCGCCCTTCGAACGCCAGGACGTGGCGGTGATCAACACCACGAGCGCGAGTTACGGTTTCTCGACTTTTCTTTCCGGGGAAGGGCGGGTGGTGATTTCGGCGACGCGCTCGCCGGCGGAGAAGTACGACCCGGTGTTCCCGCGCTATTTCATCAAAGCGCTCGACGGCCGCGCCGGCGACCTCGACAAGAACAACCGGGTGTCGATGCTCGAAGCCTTCAACTACGCCAGGGCCAATGTCGAGCAATGGTACGCCGACCAGGGCCGGCTCGCCTCCGAGCACGCCGGCCTCGACGACAACGGCGATGCGGTGTTCAGCCTCGATCCCGATCCAGGTTCGGCCGATGAAAACCCGGACGGCCGCCTCGCGGAAATCGCCTTTTTTGACACCGGGCTCGGCACCGGCGCGGGGGAATCCGGCGATTGGATCGGGGAAGCGCTTGCGCAGCGCTCGCGGATGCGCCAGCTTGAGCGTTCGATATTCATCCTGCGGAGCCGCAAGGCCGAGTTTCTCGAGCCCGACTACTGGCGGCGGCTTGAGGAACTGCTGGTCGATCTGGCCCGGACCACCGCCAAATTCAACGAGTTGACGCAATGAGAGCGCCCGGCAAAAACCGCTTGCCCGCGGCAGCCGCGCCGCTGCTGGGGCTGGCCTTGCTGTTGCCCGCGCTGTTTCCCACCGGGACCTTGGCCCAAGTCGACGAGTCCCGGGTCCGGGCCGTCGAATCGCCCCTGGTCCGGGGTCAACAGTTGCTGCTTGAAGGCGCCTACGCCGCCGCCGCCGAGGCTTTGCGGCAAACCGACGGGCTTGACCGCGCTCCCGGTGTCATCGGCGCGAGCCGCGCGCTCGCCGCCATGGGCAATTACCGCGAAGCGATCCGGATCTGCGAAGAGCTGATCGGCGGCGAATACGCCGATTTCCCCCTGGTGGCGACTCAACTCGCCGAAGTCCTGCGCATGACTGGCGCCTCAAGTGATGCGCTCGCGGTGCTGGGCGCCGTCGTCGATGGTCTCGGCAGCGAAGGTGTTCCCGTTCGCGCGCTGACACAATACGCCTCGCTGCTGCAATTCACCGGGCGCAGGGCCGAAAGTTATCCCCTGCTCAGGGAAGTTCTCGACCGCTACAACAACGGCTTGGTTTTCGCTTCCGCCGATGTCGCCATGACCGCGCTGGCAAGCTGGCTGCTCGGCCGCTACCACGACGCCAACAGCCTGTTCGAGGAGGCGGTCCGCGCCGATCCGCAAAACCTCGAGGCCCATGTGCTGTGGGGCGACCTGTTCCTGGAGAAGTACAACGAGGGCGAGGCGCAAACCGCCTACGCGGACGCTCTGGCGGTCAACAGCCGCCATGTGCCCGCCCTCGTTGGCCTCGGGCGGATCACTGGCGACGAGCGCAATCTGCAAAGGGCGCTGGCGGTCAATCCCAATTCGGTGGCGGCGATGGAAGCCTGGGGTGGGCTGATGCGGCGCGCCGGCCGGGAGGAAGAGGCCGCGGGGTATTTTTCCCGCGCGCTCAATCTCAACCCGGAAGCCCTCGGCGCGCACAGCGCCCTCGCCGCCCGGGCGGCGATGGAGGAGCGCATGGCGGACTATGCCCGGCACGCCGCCGAGGTCGAGGCTTTCAGCCCCGGCAATCCGGTGTTCCTCGCCGATGTCGCCGAGCATTTCGGTGGCAACTACCGTTTCTCCGAGGCAGTCGAATATGCCCGCGCCGCCCTCGCCGCCGACCCGGAGCACTGGCGCGCCCACACCCTGCTCGGCAGCAATCTGATCCGTCTCGGCGAGGAAGCCGAAGGCCGCGCCAGCCTCGAAACCGGCTTCGAGAACGACCCCTTCAATGTGATCTCCTCGAACCTGCTCACGGTGTTCGACACGCTGGAAGAATACGCCACGCTGGAGAGCGAGCATTTTCTCGTGCGCATGTCCGAGCGCGACGCCCAAATCCTCTGGCCGTACTTCGAACCGCTGCTGGAAGAGGCCTGGGACACACTGGTCGCCAAATGGGATTTCGAGCCCGAATATCCGGTGCTGATCCAGGTTTTCGAGAATACCCAGGACTTCGCCGCGCGCTCGGTGGGCCTGCCCGACATCGGCCCGCTGGTGGGGATCTGTTTTGGCAAGGTGATCACGCTGATCTCGCCGGACACGCTCAGCGCCAACTGGCAGGAAATCGCCTGGCACGAGTTCTCCCACGTCATCACCCTGCAAATGACGCGGAACCGCATCCCGCGGTGGCTGTCGGAGGGTGTTTCGGTGTGGGAGGAGAAGCAGGGCCGGCCCTACTGGGGCCGCCGCCAGGGGCTCGACCTTGTCCGCGCCGCCGCCGAGAACCGCTACCTGCCGGTGGCCGAACTCAATTCCGCCTTCAGCGGCGCCCGCAGCAGCGCCGACCTCGGCTTCGCCTATTTTCAATCGTATCTGGTGGTGGACTATATCGAGCGCACCTGGGGCTTCGACAAGCTGCGCGAACTCGTCATCGAGTATGGCCTCATCAAGGAGGATAGTGAACGCTTCCGCGAAGTGTTCGATGTGACGCTGGATCAGTTCGACGCCGGTTTCCGCGACTGGATCGCCCGCCGGGTGGCCGAGATCAACGTCCACGTCCACCAGGAAGACCAGCCCGATGAAGTCGAGGGCCACGGCCACGGCATCCGCGAGAACTCCAGCGCCATCCTCTCCGAGTTGTACAACAACGAATCGCTCAAGCAGTACATGGGCAACCGCATCGAGCAGAATCCCCGGGATTTCATGGCCCATCTGCAACTTGGCATCGTGCTGTTCAAGGAAGAAAACTTCGCCGGGGCGAGGCGGTCGCTCCAGGCCGCCCACGATCTGCTGCCGACTTACCCGGGTTATCCGAGCCCGCCGCTGGTGATGTCGCAGATTCACGAGCGCGAAGGCAACGAGCGGGAACAGCACCGCTGGCTCGAAATCCTGCTCGAAAACCTTCAGCACGACGATGCGTCCGCGCTGATTCTCGCCAGCGCCGCCCTCGACGCCGGCGACACCGGGCGCGCTGGCTATTACATCGACCGGGCCCTGCAGGTGGACCCATACCAGAGTGAAGTCCACCGCCTGCGCGCCCGGCTCGCCGGGATGACCGGGGATTCCGCCCTCGCGGTGACCGAATACGAAATCTTGCTCGCGCTCGAAATCGCCGACCCGGTGGCGGCGCGGACCAATCTGGCGGAGGCCTATCTGCGCGATGGACGGGCCGGGGCGGCGAAGGAACAACTGTTGCGGGCGCTGGAAACCGCGCCAAGCTACCCGCGGGCCCAGCAATTGCTGCTGCGATCGATCGATGGAAGCCCCGCCAATGGCTCGAATTGAGCTGCCGGGGGCTTTCCGCTGCCGCTTGCGGCTGTCGCCGCTGCTGTCTCCGCGGCTGGGCGCCGGACTGCCGTGGCTGGCGCTCGCGGCGGTTCTCGCCGCAAATCTGGCCGCTTATAACCCGGCGCTGGCCCAGGTCGAGCGCCAGCTTGGCGGCTCGGGCTTCGCCGACAACGAAGACCTGGCGATCTACGGCGACGAAATCACCGAGTTCACCTGGGTGCGGGGGCAGTACACCAACCACGGCGGGGTGGCCTACTCCTTCCGCCGCCGGGGTGGCTGGTGGGACACCGACTATCCCGATTCCGACGAGAACTTCCTCCGCGGCGTCCAGCGCTACACCCATATCGACACCAACCCCCGCAACCATATCAACCTGCAACTCACCGACCCGCGCCTGTTCGAGCACATCTTCCTGTATATGAACTGGAAGCGCGTGCCCATCGGCACCAGCCAAAGCGGGCCCAATTTCAGCCCCGGGGAGATCGAGGCGCTGCGCGAGTTCATGTTCCGGGGCGGCTTCGTCATGGTCGACGATTTCTGGGGCCAGCCCCATCTCGACGATATGCGGGTGGAAATCGGCAAGATTTTCCCCGAGCGGGAAATCGTCCAGCTCGACACCAGCCACGAGATCTTCCACATCTTTTTCGATATCGACGAGCTCGCCCAGGTGCCCGGGCGCATGGTGACCTGGGATTTTGGCGGCTACATGAACCTTGATGATCCGAGCTATCCGCCGGAGGTCTACGCCGTGCTCGACGACGACGGCCGGGTGATGATGCTCGCCAATTACAACACCGACCTCGGCGACGGCTGGGAGCACACGTTCTACGCGGGCTACCCCACCCGCTACACCAACGAGGCCTACAAGATCGGGATCAATTTCCTGATCTACGCATTTAGTCACTAATGCTCCGGAAAATTCCATCCATGGAATTTTTCTCTTGAGCAAAACCAAAGCGGGGAGGCTCCGGCCCAATCCCCTGAATTTTCATGGCAAACATGGCAGCATGAGGCATGGGTTATGACGGAAGCGGGAATGGAGATGGTGGAAACTGAAGCGGACCGGAAGGCTTTGGAAAGCGGGGACGATCTTGGCCTGGTCAAGCGCATGCAGGAGGGCAGGGAGCGGATTGTCGCGGAAATCCGCAAGGTCATCATCGGCCAGCATGAGATCATCGACGAGTTGCTGATCGCCCTGTTCGCCGGCGGCCATTGCCTTGTCACCGGTGTGCCGGGCTTGGCGAAGACGCTGCTGATCAAGACCGTGGCGGACATTCTCCAGGTACAGTTCAACCGCATCCAGTTCACCCCGGACCTGATGCCGGCCGATGTCGTCGGCTCCGAGGTCGTCGAGGAGGTCGAAGGCCACCGCAGCTTGAAATTCGTCGCCGGGCCAATCTTCACCAATATCCTCCTCGCCGACGAGATCAACCGCACTCCGCCGAAAACCCAGTCGGCCCTGCTCGAGGCGATGGAGGAGCGCCAAGTCACCGCGGCGGGCAAAACCCACCCCATGTCGGCGCCGTTCTTCGTGCTCGCGACCCAGAACCCGATCGAACTCGAGGGCACCTACCCCCTGCCGGAAGCCCAACTCGACCGCTTCATGTTCAAGATCGAGCTCGATTACCTTTCCGAATCCGACGAGGTCGCCGTGGTTGGCGCGACCACCCAGACCCGCGACAACCCCTTGTCGCACCCGCTTGGCGGCGCCGACATCCTCGAATTCCAGCGCATCGCCCGGCAGGTTCCCGCGGCCGAGGCGGTGATCCGCTACGCCGTGCGCCTCGTCCACGCCTCCCGGCCGCAGTCGCCCACTTCGCCGCAATTCATCAAGGACTGGATCAGTTGGGGCGCCGGCATCCGCGCCTCGCAGAACCTGATCCTCGCGGGCAAGGTGCGGGCGCTGCTTTCCGGCCGCTTCAATGTTTCCTACGGCGATGTGCGGGCGCTGGCGCCATCGATTCTGCGGCACCGGATTTTGCTCAATTTCCACGCCGAGGCCGAGCGGGTGACCACCGACCGGGTGATTGCCAAACTGCTCGAGGCGGTGCCCGCCCCGGCGGCCGAACTCGAAGGCTAGCCGGCATGGCCGAATCGCTCAATTTCCTCGACCCAGCGGTGCTGGCCGGGCTTTCCAACCTGGAAATGCGCGCCCGGGTGGCGGTTGAGGGATTCCTCTCCGGGCTGCACAAAAGCCCGAACCGGGGCTTCAGCGTCGAGTTCAACGATTACCGCCACTATCATCCCGGCGACGATATGCGCCACATCGACTGGCGGCTCTACGCCCGCTCGGAAAAATTCTACCTGCGCCAATACGAGGACGAGACCAATGTGCGCTGTGTCATCCTCCTCGACAGCAGCGCCTCGATGGCCTATGGCTCCGGCGCCCTCACCAAGCTGCAATACGGCGTCACCCTCGCTTCGGCGCTGGCGTACTTCATCATGCGCCAGCGCGACGCCGTGGGGCTGATTGTTTTCGATGAGGCAATCCGCGACCACATTTCGCCGAAGTGCCGGCAGACGCACCTGCTGCGCATCCTGCGCGCGCTGGCGAAAACCGAAAACGGCGCCGGCACCGATCTGGTCAAGCCGCTCACCGAACTCGCCCTGTCGCTGAACCGCAAGAGCTTTGTCGTGCTGATCACCGACCTGCTCGACGACGAGGAGCGGGTGATCCGCACGCTCACCAACCTGCGCGCCATGGGCCACGATGTCATCGTCTTCCAGCTCATGGACCATGCCGAGCTCGCCTTCCCCTTCACCGAGGCCACCGAGTTTGTCGATATGGAAAGCAGCGAGCGGTTCACCACCTCGCCGGCGGCGGTCCGCAAGTCCTACCTTGAGCATGTGAACACCTTTCTCGATTTCTGCCGGCGCGAATGCCGGGGCAGTGGCGTCGATTACTGTTTGATGGACACCGCCCAACCCCTCGATCAGGCGCTGTCGGCGTACATGCTGCGGCGGGCGCGGAGTTTTTGATGGTGTTTCTCGCGCCATGGTTGCTGCTTGGATTGTTCGCCGCGCTGATCCCCGTGGCGATCCACCTGATCCGCCGGGAAAAGCCGCCGAAACTGCTGTTCGGCACCGTGCGTTTTCTCAAGCAGACCTCGCGCAAGCTTGTGTTGTTCCAGCGCTTGAAGCAGTGGCTGCTGCTCGCCCTGCGGGCCGGATTGATCGCATTGCTCGTGTTCGCCTTCGCCCGGCCCCTGTTCGACCTGTCGGTGGCCCGGCTGCTCGATGCCGATCCGCAATCGGCGGTGCTGCTGTTCGATGTGTCGATGAGCATGCGCTATGGGGAGGTGTTCGAGAACGCCAGAGGCGAAGCGCTGGAATGGCTCGGTGGACTCGACGCCGGCGACGAGGTGGCGCTGGTTACTTTCGATGATGGCGTTGGCCTCGCGCGCGAGTTCAACACCGATCTCGACAGCGTGGCGGCGCTGCTGCGGGAGCTTGAACCCGGCTGGGGGGCGACGGATTTCATGCCTGCGCTGCGCCTGGCGAATGAAATGCTCGAATCGGCCCGCTTCGAGAACCGCGCGCTGGTGCTGATTTCCGATTTTCAGCAAACTGGCGTGGCGAACCTGGAGGAGGGCTTCAAACTCGGCCCCGGCATCCGTTTCGGCGCCATCGACGCGGGCGAGGCCGAATCGGTCAATCTGGCGCTCACCGATGTGCGCTCGCCCGGGCAATTGCGCGAGGACGAACTTGAGCAAAGCATTCTCGCCCGGCTGCGCTCCGCCGGCACTTTGTTTAGCGGCCGCGCCGAAGTCAGCCTGTTCATCAACGACGAATTGCGCGACCGGCGATCGGTGACCCTCGACGACCGCTCCGAGCGGGTGGTCAGTTTCGCCGCGGGCTTTCCCGACGCCGGCAGCCACAGCGGCCGGATCGAACTCGCCGGAGACGATTTCGCCGCCGACAACGCCTGGCATTTCACCGTCGATGTGTTGCCGGGAATCCGCATCCTGCTGGTCAACGGCGAGGCGTCCACGCAATGGTTCGACGACGAGGGCCACTGGTTCAGCCTCGCCGTGGACGGCGGCGGGGAATCGCCTTTCCGCCTCGAAGCGCTCGAGCCCGGGTTCCTCGACGCTGCGGCGCTGGCCCGCAGCGATGTGGCGGTGCTGCTCAATGTTGGCGATCTCAGCGACAGCCAGGCCGCCGACCTGGCCGATTATGTGCGCGCCGGCGGTGCCGCGCTCATCGCCCCGGGCGACCGGATCGACCCGGCGCTGTTCAACCGCCAGTTCGCCGGCATCAGCCCCGCGCTGCTGGCGCGCCCGGAATCCGCCGGGGCCGGCGATTATCTGGTCATCGCCGATTTCGACCGCCGCCACCCGGTTTTCCGCTCCCTCGACACCGACTGGTCGGCGCGCTTCCAGGGCGCTTGGGAACTGGCCCCCGGCGAAGGCGCCGAGGTGCTGATGCAATTCGACAACGCCATGCCGGCGCTGGTGGAGCGGGATTTCGGCGAAGGCAAGGTGCTGCTGTTCGCCTCGAGCCTGGATCTGGAATGGAACAATCTGCCGCTCCAGGGCCTGTTCCTGCCTTTCGTCCATGAGACCCTGCGCCACCTCGCCGGGGGCGAAATCAAGCGGCGCTCCTATCAGGTGGGCGAGCGTTTTTCCCTCGATATCAACGCTTCCGGCGCGGTGGCCGGCGCCCGGGGCCCGAATGGCGAAGCGATGGTGTTCGCGGGGGACAATTTCATTGTCGAGGCCGCGCGGCCCGGCCTTATCCGCGCCGAAGTCGACGGTGGCGAGCATAATTTCGCCGTCAATGTCGCCGCTGGCGAATCGAATCTCGAGCGGGTGGCCGTGGCGACCCTGACCGATTCGATCATCAACCCGGAAACCGACATCGTCCGCTCCCGGGAAGTGCAAATGGCCGAACTCGTCGAGGAGCTTGAGCGGCCGCAGCGGATCTGGTGGTGGATCCTTTTGTTCGCCATGCTTCTGCTGTTGGCGGAATCGGTACTCGCCAACCGGACCTACAGATAAATTGAACCAAAGTGGTGCATTTCTTTTAGAGCCTATATAAAACAAAAGGTTATCGGCATAGTTGTCATATTTCTGACATATATCTGAAAAAAATCATCGATTTTCCTTGAAACCGGCAGCGCGATGAGCGATAGTGCGGCGCAGGCTCCTAGAGCGTTTTGTTTGGGAGGTCTGCCAAATGCTTCGTTTGCGCCTTGGTTTGCGCTATGCAAAATCATCGGCTTCCGCGATCGCCGCGGCTGGCTGGATGCTGGCGGCGGTGGCCATGGCGCATATCCCGGAAGCTCATTCCCAGGGCGGCTACTCCCTCTATTCTCCGGGGAGTGGCGCCGGGCCGGCCCACCACCACGAGCTGCTGCTCCGCGCCATCTCGCTGCAGGAGCGCGATGAACATGGGGTGGCGCTGCCCCTGCTCCGCGAGGCCCTTTTGGCCGCCCGCGCCAGCCGCGGCCTCTACCACGAGGATCAACTCGATATCCTCCACCATCTGATCGAAAGCGAGTCGATGCGGGCGAACTGGCGCCAGGTCGATGACTATTTCGCCCTGCTGCGCGGCTTGTACGGGCATCTCTACGCCGACGATCCAGTCCGCCTTGAGTTGGGGCTGGCGCTCGTCACCGACTGGCATGTGGATGCCCTGCGCCATGATCTCGACGGCCGCGCGGTGCCGCATCTGCGCCAGGCGCGGGAGTTGTTCAAGCGGCGCCTGCGGCTCGCCGAAGGCGCGCCGAGCCCCGATGCCGGCAAGATCGAACGGCTGCGCCGGAACATCGGCATCGCCGAATCCCATCTGACCCTGCATTCGCTCGGCGACAGCCAAGCCCTGCGCGAATGGCAGGCGCGGCAAAGGGAAGTGCTGCTTTCGAGCGTCTGGTAAGGAAAGCGCTGATTAATTCAGAGCATACCAAGTGCGGGGCGGGCGGGGTTTCAGACTGAGCACAAGTTAAAGGTCGCTGAAGGGAAGCATCGCCAGCAATTCCATTCGTTTAGGGGGAACGATAAAGAAAGTAAACTCACGAGCCCCGCCTTCAGCTATCCGCTCGCTGATTGCGGGGGGGCGCACAGCGAACGGACTGTTTGCAATCTTACCCCGAACCGGCGCGTGGCCGCCAGCCGGTAACAAATTATCACAAAGAAATAGCGGGGCCGCCTTTCCACGTTGAGCAACTCGGCCTCGTGTCATTCCGCGCGAAGTCGCGGAATCCCCCGACTACTGGCAGCGCATTCGGATGGCGGCAAAATCCAATTCCGCCGCGGGCGGCATCTGCTTCGTCGTTCAATTCTTGACCGGAATAATGCCGAGCTTCCGGGCGCGGCGTTTCCAGTTCTTGCGGGCGAGGGCCTGCATATCCTCGGTGTTGTCGGATTCGTCGACGATTTCGAGCCCGAGCAGGGTCTCGATGATGTCCTCCATCGTCAGAATGCCCTCCATGGCGCCATATTCGTCGACGACGACGGCGAGATGCTCCTTTTTGGCGATGAACATATCGAGCAGATCGGGAATGGTGGCGGTCTTGTGGACGGCGATGATGTCCCGCCGCAGGTCTTTCAGCGTCATGTCGTTGTGATCGTCAACGAGATGGAGCAGCAATTCGTCCTTGAGCACATAGCCGGTGACATTGTCGTTTTTGCCCTCGTACACCGGAATGCGCGAGAAGGCGAGGTCTTCGTGGCTGTCGTGAAAGTCCCGCAGGCTGCTGTCCTGGCTCGCGGCCACCACGACGATGCGCGGCGTCATCACATCGGCCGCCTCGATGCCGCGGAAGGCGAGCAGGTTGTGGATGATCTTCCGCTCGCTCTCTTCGAGCACGCCGGTTTCGGTGCCGATGTCGGTCATCACCGCCAGGTCGGTGCGGCTCAGCACCGCGCGGTCCTTGTCGTTCTTCAACTTGCGGGTGATGAACTGGCTCAGCCACACCAGCGGCCAAAGCACAATCAGCATGACCTTGAGGATTCTGGTGGTCGCTGGCGCCAGCGCCTCCCAGTTGTTGGCGCCGATGGTCTTGGGAATGACCTCGGAAAAGATCAGTATCGCCAGCGTCATGACCACCGCGACGATGGCTTCCCAGTTGAGCGCGACACCGAGGCCGAACAGGATGAATTCGCTGCTCGGGAAAAGCCGCGACGCCTGGGCGCCGACGCCGATGGCGCCGACGGTGTGGGCGATGGTGTTGAGGGTTAGGATCGCCGCCAGCGGGCGGTCGATGTCTTCCTTGAACGCGGCGAGGTCCCGCGCCGCGCTTGATCCCCGCTTCTCCAGAATGCCGACATAGGTCGGGGTGACGCTGAGCAGCACCGCTTCCATGATGGAGCAGAGAAAGGAGAAGGCGATGCTGAGAAAAAAGAACGCGAGCAGAAGGCCCATGGATGCAACCGCAAGATCCCTGAGGCATGATTTTCACACAGCCCCCCGCCAGCGCACAAGCCACCCGCCGCCCCTGAAGCCTTGCTTTGGGCGAACGCGCTGACTGGGCAATCCCCATTCCGGCAAATTGCGGATGCCATCCTGGCCCGCCGCTTTCGCGTATCATCTTCGCTGTGTTCCATTTGCGGATTTCTGGTATAGTGCATCCAATCCCAAAGCGCCAAGCGCACATCGAGCTGAGAGAGTAAAAAAAATGGCTATGTCCGCGCCGGAGATTCCACCCCTCCTTCTTCACCGTTTTCACATCGCTTGGACCCGATGCTCCGCCCGCGCCTTCGCCGCCGGAACGGGCCGCCGCAGTCTCGCCGCGATGCTCTTCCTTCTGCCGCTGCTGGCGGGCCTCGCGCCGGCGGCCAGCGCCGAAGTCAGTTTCTGGGATCGCCCGAAGATTGAGATCAAGGCCGGTCCCGCGGTCACGGAAGGCGAGCCTATGACCTTCACCCTTCGAGTCACTCCGGTGCAGAAGGTGGACTTGGTGGTGCCCGTGCTCATAGAGGATGGCCGTGGATTCATCAACTACACCATCCCGGCGGGCACGCGCGAGCTTCCCGCAAGCGTCCCCACGGTCGACAACGGAGTGGATGAGAATGACAGGCGGATTGGCGTGACACCGTACACTGGCCGCACGCAGCCGCTGCGCACCCGTGCCGGTTTTTCCGGTAACGGTTGGAGGCCTTACATATGGATAGTGGTGAAGGACAACGACTCCGGCGACCGACCCATCTTGAGCCTCGCGAGCGAAGAGCCGGAGATACCTGATTACTGGAACCACACTTGGGTTGACGAAGGCGATACCGTGGACTTCACCATCAAAGCGGAGGACCAGGTTCCGACGCAGAACTTCCAAGTCTGCCTTCATGTGCGGGACTCGCACTACGGCAATGGCAACTTCCTTGCGAGCAAGGATGAGGGTACAAAGTGCGTCGTCTTCCCGGCTGGACAGTCCTCGACCACCTTTTCCCTGCCTACCTTGGATGACAATGTGCCCGCCCGCGAGGGTTACGACGACATTGTCGTAACCCTCTTGTCAGACCCCAGCTATTACACGAAGCAAACGGAGACTTTGCGATATGTCCGAGTGTATGACAACGATCAATCATCCTGCCCCGCAACCCCGGCTGACTTGGTGCGGGAGGTTCGCCGCTACTACGAGGCGAACCGTAGCCGCGCGGACCGCAACTACGGCGAGAACTGGCTGCGGGTGCTGATTGCCTTCGGTGCGGAGACGCACGCCACACTCCAGCCCTACACGGTGGCCGAGGCCCGCGCGGGCGAGGCGATATGGAGGTCGGGCTGGCGTCCGGTGCGCGCGGAGCTGGAGCGATTGGAAGCCTGCGGGAGCGATCTCAGCGGCACCCCCGGGCAACAGAACGAACCGGTGCCGCAAACCCCGGAGGTGAACATCACGGCGGTCTCCGGCGGCACCGAGGGCGCGAATGCCACCTTCACGCTGACGGCGACGCCAGCGCCGGCATCAAACCTTGCGGTGAGCGTGACGGTGACGGCGGCGGGCGACTATGGCGTGACGACCGGCGACCGCGCGCTGACGATCCCAGCGACCGGCAGCGCGACGCTGACGGTGGCGACCGTGGACGACAGCGCGGACGAGCCGGACGGCTCGGTGACGGTGACGTTGAACGCGGGGGACGGCTACGCGGTGGGCGCGCTGTCCTCGCTGGCGGCGGACATCCTCGACGACGACGATCCGGTCGCGCAGCAGGTGTCCACCTATGCGCCAAGCGCCCAATTGGTGGCGAATGTGCGCGGCTACGCGCAAGAGACGGACAATGGCCAGGCCCATGTGGACCGCTGGCTGCGGGTGCTCGCGGCTTTCGGCGACGACAACGGCCACGCGCCGATGACCGCCGCCGAGGCTCGGGGCCACGCCGCCGAGTTCTGGTCGGCGCGCTGGGACCCGGTGGTCGAGGCGCTGGCCGCCCTCGAGTCCGCGCAAGCATCCGCGCAAGCATCCGAGCCGGCACCGGAAACCCAGCCGGCCCCCGAACCCGAACCCGAACCGGTGGCCTGCGTTGCGCCGGAACTGCGCGCCGACATCGAGGGCTACGGCAAGGAAACCTGGGAAGGGAGCGAACATGTCGAGCGCTGGCTGCGGGTGCTGCAAAGCTTTTCCGGCACCGCCAGCGAGGGCTCCAAAGTTTCGAGCACCGAGGCGCGGGAGTATCGGGACCGGGGCTGGGACCGCTGGATTCCCGTGGTCGCGGCGCTTGAATGCCTTGAGGAACGGGCCGCGCGGTAGGCGGCCCGCCGCTTGGCGGGATCCTGTTTGCGGATTTCGGATAGGATTTGCCCAATGCCACCGCGCCAAGCGTGTGTAAGCCAAGAGGATTGAACATGAACCGCGGCCGCGCTGGAGATTTAATCTTCCGTCACCGTTTCCACCGCGCCTGGCCCCGATGGTCCGTCCGCGCCCGCGCCTTCCTCGGCGGGGCGCTGCTCCTTCTGCCGCTGCTGGCCGGCCTCGCGCCGTCGGCCGCCGCTCAAAATCAGGTTATCCCCAAGATCGGGATCAAAGCCGGCCCTCCAGTCACGGAAGGCGAGCCTGTGACTTTCACCCTTCGAATTACTCCGGTGCAGACGAAGGACTTTGCGGTATCCGTGTTTGTGATGACGTATAGCGATAGGAAAACCCATCGCTTCATCATCCCGGCGAACAAGCGTGAGATTGTTGCGAGCATCCCCACGATCGATAACGAAGTGGATGAAGCGGACAGGCAGTACCAAATAACACCGATTGACGGCCCCGAACACGGAGTCGCTCCCGATTGGGCTTTTGGCACAGTGGCGCGGGTGCTGGTGAAGGACAACGACTCCGGCAACCGCCCCACTGTCAGTTTTGAGAGCCAAGCGAAGATTTTGGCTGAGGGCGGTGTGGCAGAGAACTGGATCATGGAAGGTGAGGCCGCGAAATTCACTATCAAGACCGACGAAACCATCCAGGTCAACGATATCGGCGTTGCGCGGGAGGATTTTGACGTCTGCGTGAATGTGACGGACGCGCACAAAAGCCAAGGCGACTTCCTGGCGCGTCCACATGAGGGAGTCCAGTGCATCACCCTGCCGGCCGGACAGTCCTCGGTGACTTTGTCCCTGCCCACCGTGGATGACGACCGCGTCGAGGGCTGGGACTATATTGTCGTCAGCCTCCTTGCCGGTTCCGGCTATTTCCGCAATCAAAAAGCATCCTACCATCTGTATCTCAAGGTGTTCGACAACGATTCAGCATGTCCCGCAACCTGGCCAACTCTCATATATGTGGTCAGGGGCTACTACGAGGCAAACCGGAACCGCGCGGACCGCGGCTACGGCAGAAACTGGCTTCGTGTGCTGAGGGCCTACGGAGCGCCGAATTATTACGCCGTGCCGGATTACGCGACTCTGAGGCCCTTCACGGCGGCCGAGGCCCGGGCCAGGGAGGCGGAGTGGTCGGGCTGGACCCAGGTGCGCCAGGAACTGGAGCGCATAGAGACATGCGCTCAGCACGGTGGCGTTGCCGGGCGGCATTACCCATTATCCGCGCCCACCGTGCCGGAAATCACCCTCTCCGGCGGCTCGCCGGTCACCGAGGGCGGCGACGCCAGCTTCACCCTGACGGCAACCCCCGCCCCGGCTTCAAACATTCAGGTATCGGTAACAGTGTCCGAGACCGGCAGCTTCGCCGTCCCGGGCGCCATTGGCACCCGCGCGGTGACGGTGGGCACGAGCGGCACGGCGGACTTCACGGTGGCGACCGACGACGACGACGCTGACGAGGCGGACGGCTCCATTGATGCCACCATCACCGCCGCCACGGGCTACACCGTCGGCGGCCCGGCGGTCGCGAGTGTGGCGGTATCGGACAACGACACGCCGGTGGTGAAGATCACGACCACCTCCGGGGGCACCGAAGGCGGCGACGCCAGCTTCACCTTGGCCGCGACACCCGCCCCGGCGTCGAACCTTGCGGTCAGCGTGGCAGTGACGGCGATGGGCGACTACGGCGTTGCGACCGGCGATCGCAAGGTGACCATCCCCACCTCCGGTCGCGCGACGCTGACGGTGGCGACCGTGGACGACGACGCGGACGAGGCGGTTGGCGCGGTGATGGTGACGCTGAAAGCGGGGGATGGCTACACGGTGGGGGCGCCGTCCACGGGGGTGGCGGCCATCCTCGACGATGACGATCCAGTCGCGCCGGTCCAGCCGCGACAGCGGCAGTCAAGCGCCGGGCCCGACCCGCTGTTGGTGGCGGCTGTGCGTGGCTATGCGCAAGAGGCGGAGAACGGCCAGGCCCATGTGGACCGCTGGCTGCGGGTGCTGGCGGCTTTCGGCGACGACAACGGCCACTCGCCGATGACCGCCGCCGAGGCGCGGTTCAATGCCGACACCTACTGGTCCGAACGCTGGGCTCCGGTGGCGGACGCGCTGGCGGAACTCGAATCCGCGCCGACGCCCGAGTCGCAATCGGCTCCGGCGCCGCAACCGGAGCCCGTGCCCCAGCCAGAAGCTCAACCTGAACCCGAACCAGCGGCCTGCGTTTCGCTGGAACTGCGCGCGGACATCGAGGGCTACAGCAAAGAAACTTGGAAGGCAAGCGCCCATGTCGAACGCTGGCTGCGGGTGCTGCAAACCTTCTCCAGCACCGCCAGCGAGGGTTCCGTCATGTCGGCCGCGGAGGCGCGGGGCTATCGAGACAGAGGCGCAAACTGGAACCGCTGGATTCCCGTGGTCGAGGCGCTTGAGTGCTTAGAGGCGCGGGCCGCGCGGTAGGCGTTCCGCCGCTTCGCCGGCCGGGCGCAGAGCCGGCTGCGCCTCAAGCCGAGAGCGCGTACAGATCCTCCAGACCATGCCAGTTGGGCGCGTCTTGGCGCGCGGCTGGCTTGCGGCGGACAAAATAGCGCCTTCCCAAAGTTGCGCCGCGATTATTCGGAAACAATCCCGCCTTGCGCGCAAGTTCCACTTCTAGCGCGGCTGGCGAGCGCGCCGCGCCCCATTTGCACTCGCCCAAATCCGTCCAGTTGTCGTCGCGCAGGCCAACGACGTCGATTTGTGTTTTCGAACTCCAATACTCGCCCACCTCGAAGCCCGCGGCCACGCCCTCATGCGCGTAAATTAGCGGCAGGGCCTCGCGGCAGAGGTGTTCGAATCCGTTGCCAAACCACGCATCGAGCGAGGGCGCGACGCGCTCGGCGAAGGCGCGGGACGGGCCGGCGCTGCGGATGATGCTTGTGTTGGGGAATACGAACCGGAACCAGAACCGCAGCAGTGGGTCGCGGATCGCAAAACGCAACCGCTTTGGATTTGCCCGCTGGCCATCGAGCGGGTAGCGTCGCTGCACATAATCCAAGTCGAACAGTTGCCGCAAATAGTAATGCAGGTTGCGCTCCGGCAGGCCGGTGGCCTCCGCGATCATCCGCGCGGTGCTGCTTCCACTGGCAATGGCGAACAAAATAGCATGGTACGGCGCGACCTCGCGCAACTCTTCCCGCAGCAGAAAAGTGGGTTCATGAAAGAGCGGGGCGTATTCGTCTAGCAGGTTTCGGCAAATGTTGCTTCTCACGGAAAGGCGGTCATCGAGGCACAACAGATACTGCGGCAGTCCGCCCACGAGGAAGTAGGCGCGCGCCCGGTCAATGAGCGACCAGCGCGGGTGAAACTCGGCGGCCTCCAAGTAACCGAATGGGCGCAGATGGATTTGCGCCGTGCGGCGGCCAAAGAGCGGGCTCGATTGACCGAGCACCTCCCGTTCCATGAATCCAATGTAGGAACCGCAGAGCAGCAGCAGCACCTTGGCGCTGTTTTTCCACTGGCGATCCCAGGCATGTTGCAAGTCGGCGATCAGTCCGGGTTCGGAACTGGCGATCCACTGGAATTCGTCGAGGGCCAACACCAGCTTCGAGCCGGGATGCGCGAGCGCCCACTGTTCGACAACAGTTGTCAGCGCCTTGCGCCAATCGCCAACGCCGAGTTCGGCGAGCAGCGGCATGTTCAGCGCCCGCGCCGCTTCCACAAGAAATTCGCGCACCTGCAGACCGCTCGGTGATTGCCCGCCAAGATAGTAGATGCCGGGCTTGTCTTTCATGAACCGCAGGATGAGCTCGCTCTTGCCAACCCGGCGTCTGCCATACACTGGAATGAACCCGGATCGCTTGGAGGCGAATGCCGCCTCAAGCATATCGAGTTCCGGGTTGCGTCCGATGAACTTGGGCATGCCCCATCCGTTTTCCCACTGGAGAGAGGCCGGAAGTATGCGCGGCTATCAGATTTTCGTCAAGCCGTGTTTAGACAAGCCGTGTTTAGACAAGTCGTGTTTAGACGAAACCGCCGCAATGGCCGGTCAATCGGCGTAGCGTATTCCGCGCGGCAGGATCAGGCGCATCAGCCCTCTCGAGGTATTGCGCAGGCTTTCGGGCAGGGCGAGCATCGCCGGGGTGACGATCAGGGTCAGGATGGTGGCGAAGGACAGGCCGAAGACGATGGCCGAGGCGAGGGCGACCCACTGCGAGGTGATCGGACCGCCGACTTCGATTTCGGCGCCGATGAGATCCACCGAAATATGCATCGCCAAGGGCAGCAGGCCGAAACCGGTGGTAAAGGTGGTGAGGAACACCGGGCGCAGGCGTTGGACACCGGTTTGCACGATGACATTGCGCAGCGTCCATTCGGGATGTTCCCGGCGCAGCACATTGAAGGTGTCGATGAGCACGATATTGTTGTTCACAATGATGCCGGCGAGCGCCACAATGCCGATGCCGGTGAGAATCACGCTGAAAGTCTGGCCGGTGATAAGCAGGCCAAGCAGGACCCCCGAGGTCGATAGCAAGATAGAAGACAGGATCAGCAGCGACTGGTAGAAACTGTTGAACTGGGTGATGAGCAGAATCGCCATCAAGACCATGGCGAGCGAGAAAGCCTGGCCAAGAAAGGCGGCGGATTCCGCCTGCTCCTCGTTGGCGCCCCGGAACTGATAGTCCACTCCCGCCACCGGCGGATTGTCATCGAGCCAGGCCGCTAGCTCCCGCAGCTTGTTGTCCGCCACGATGCCCGATGCCGGATTGGCGCGAACATAGACCACGCGGTTGCCATTCACGCGCTGAATCGAGCTGACCTTGGGCTTGGGTTCGCGGGTGATGAAACTGCTGACGGGGGCCGGCCCGTTCGCGGTGGCGATGCGGATCGAGTCGATCTGGTCGAGGCCCCGGTATTCCTGGGGATAGCGCAGGCGGATATCGACTTCCTCCTCGCTGTCGTTGGGACGGTACACGCCGAGGAACACGCCATTGGTCAACATCTGGATGGCGGAGCCGACTTCCGCCATGCTGGCCCCCATGATGGCGGCCTGGGCGCGGTCCACGCTGATTTCCCACTCGATGCCCGGCACCGGCGCGGTGTCGTCGATGTCGATCAGCCCCGTCATCACATCTTCCATATAAGTGCGAATGCGCCGAGCCTCATTGAACAGCAGGTCAAGGTCTTCGCCGGACAACTCAAGCTGGATTTCCTTGCCCACCGGCGGGCCCTCTTCGATTTGCGCGATTTCGGCCCGCGCCCCCGGCAGATCGGCAATCGCCTCGCGGTAGCGGCTTTCCAGTTCGATGCCGTTCATTTCGCGGTCCCTGCGGTCGCTCATTTCGATATAGATCGAGCCGATCAGATCGGGGGCGGTCTGTGAGAAGCCCCCCATTTGCCGGCCCGCGCCCGACTGGGTGACGATGCCCTTGAAATGGCCGACTTCGCGGATGCGGTCCTCGACCTCGAGCATGATGTCGCGCAATTCCGCTGGCGAATAATTGCCGCGGGCGAATACATTCACGGTGGTCTGGCTCGGTTCGGTCTCGGTCCAAAATTCGACGCCCCTGCCGAAATTGACATAGGCGGCGACGATGCCAATCAGCGTGACCACGCTGAGCGCAAACACGCAGACCGGGAAACGCACGGCAAGACCGAGCAATTTGGCGTATAGCGCGGTGATGCCGCCGGTTTTCCCCGGATCTCCCGCTTCCAGCGCGCACAGGTATTTCTTGTCGGCTTCGCTTGATTTCCCGATCAGGGCGCCGATGGCTGGCGCGAACAGCAAGGCGTAGAACAGCGAGCCGATCAGCACGGCGAACACCGTGATCGGCAGATAACTCATGAACTGGCCCGAGACGCCGGGCCAGAACATGATCGGCAGGAAGGCCGCGAGTGTGGTCGCGGTCGATGCCGTGATCGGCCAGAACATCCGCTCCACCGCGGCCTTGTAGGCTTGGCGGCTGTTCAATCCCTCGGCCATCTTGCGGTCGGCGAATTCGACGAGCACGATGGCGCCGTCGATGAGCATGCCGAGGCCGAGCAGCATGCCGAAAATCACCATGAAGTTGTAGGTGAATCCCAACAGGGTGATGACGATGAAGGCGAAGAAGAACGAGAATGGCACCGCCAGGGTGACGAGCAGTCCCGAGCGGACGCCAACCGCGGCGATCACCACGATCAGCACCAGCGCCATCGCCGTGGCGATATTGCCCTGCAGCCCCATGTTCTGCTCAATCACCCAAGGCGCGGTGTTGTTGATGTAGGCGATGGTTACCGCCGGGGGCAACTCAGCGCGGAATTCGGCAACCACCGCGTTGATCGATTCCATCGCTTCAACGAGGTTCGCGCCTTGGCGTTTCATCACATTGAGCGAAATCGCCTGGGCGCCGTTGGCGTAGGAGTATCGGGTGGCGTCCTTGAAGGTGCGCCGCACGGTGGCCACATCGCCCACGGTCAGCACACCGAGATCGTTCGAAACCAGCGGCAGGCTGAACAGGTCGTCGGCGGTTTCAATCAGGCCGGGAACCTTGATCGAAAAGCTGCCGCTGCCAGTGTCCATCTGGCCGGCGGGAATCAGCCGGTTATTGCCGAGCACCACTTGGCCGACGATGGAGCTGGAAAAGCCATAGGTTTCGAGTTTGTTCGGATCGATGATGGCTTCCATCAACTCTTCGCGGTTGCCGACCATCTCCGCCTCGAGCACTTCGGGAAGAATTTCAATGCGGCTCTGCAACTCCTCGGCGACGCGCAGCAGTGTCCGCTCGGGCACGCCTTCGCCACTGATGACGATGTTTACCGCTGGCACCCCCGCGGCGGAAACTTCCTGGATGATCGGCTCCTCGGTATCCGGCGGGAACCAGACCTTGGCGCGGTCGATGGCCTCGCGCAATTCGCTCAGCGCGGCCTGGGAGTCCATGTCGATGTCGAATTCGGCGATGATGCTGGCGGCGTTCTCGCTGGAGAACGTGGTGTAGTCGGTGATGCCTTCGAGCGCTTTGAGCTCGACTTCCACCGGCTTGGCGATCAGCCGCTCGGAATCTTCGGGGGAAATGCCCTCGTGAATCACCGTGGTGACGATGACCGGCACTTGCACATCCGGGTTCAACTCCACCGGAATCGCGAGATAGCAGGCGAATCCGGTCAACATGATCGCCGCGAAGGCGGTGAGCGTGGTGCGCGACCGGTCCACGGCGGCGTCGATGTATTTCATGATGCTGCTGCGCCTCCGTTGCCTTTTCGCTCAAGGCCGGTCGAATTCGGTGGTTACGGTCTGGCCGGGGAAGACGATCTCCTGGCCGATGGTGATCAGGTTCACTTCGCCCTCGAGACCAGTCACCCACACCCCCGGATTGAGCAGGCTGGTGTTGTCGCCGACGATTTCCACATTGCGGAAGGCGACGATGTTGCGGGAATCGATGGTTTTGACGCCAAGCAGCCCGGAATCGTCGAGCGTCAGCGCCGAGGGCGGAATCAGGTGCGCGCTGATGCGCGAGGCGCTGACCCGCATTTCGGTCGTGATGCCCGAGCGGATGCCAAGCTGGCCGGGGTCGACTTCAACCTCGATGCGGTAGCTGCGGGCCGACGGATCAGCCGCGCGGGCGAGATAAATGACGCGGCCGGTGATGATTTCGCCGCTGATGAGTTCGGCGCTGACAGGGGCGCCGATTTCGATGCGGCCCACTTCCTGCTCCGGCACCAGCCCGACGAGCAGCATCGGGTCGTCGTCGAGCACCGAGGCGCAAACCGCGCCGATGTTGAGAAAGTCGCCGATTTCGACCGTTCGCGTCTCGACGATGCCGTCGAAAGGCGCGACGATGCGGATCCGCCGCAGGGCGAGATCGGCCTCGGCGACCTCGGCCCGGGCCGCTTCGAGCGCGGTGCGGTATTGCGCCACGGCGACATCCGATTGCAGTTCGCGGCGCTGCAGGTCGAGCGCGGCTTCGTATTCAAATTCGGCTTGTTCGCGCCGGGCAACCGCCTCGTCGAGGTCGGCCTGGCGGGTATCGACGGCGATTTCGCACAGCACATCGCCTTCGCCGACCCGCGCCCCGCGGGGGATGGGATTGCTGACAATGCGGCCGGCCTGCTCGGCGCGGACCTCGACAAGGCGCCAAGCCTCGGTGCGGCCGCGCACGCGCACTGTGGAGGCGTACTCCTGGGAAGGAATGCGCGCGGTGCGGACAAAGGGCACGTCCACCGCGTCGCCAACCGGCGCGTCGGCAGCCAAGGCGATGATCGGCGGGGCCGTCTCGCCGCCGGCAAACTCGTCCTCGTCCACGCTTTCCGCGGGGCGCGGGATAAGCAGCCAGGCGCAAAGCACGAGCAGCAGCAGCACCGCCACAATCTGTTGTTTCTTCACGCGAACCTCGTTTTGGCCAAGCCGGGGATGGGTATAAAACGCCGCCAACCGCGAAACAGTTACCCGCAACCACGAAGTGTACCGCAATGTGGCACCCCGCGTCGCGTTTCTGAAGCCAATCAACTGTTACGTATTGTAACCATCAATGGATCAGCGCGGTTTTGAGTTCCGCCAAGTCCGGGAAAAGCCAGCCCGAAAAATCCGCAAATCGCCCGCCAACACACTTTTATGCACATAAAAGTGTGGGAAATCCACACTTTTATGTGCATAAAAGTGTGGGAAGCGCATTTTTAATCTATACTCGCGCTGACGGGCCAATCCCAACAACGCAAGATGGAGCGCAAGATGGAGCGCCTTGCCGTCGAACAGCTCATCAACTGGAAAAACCGGAAGCAGCGCAAGCCGCTCCTGCTCGATGGCGCCCGCCAGGTCGGCAAGACTTGGCTGGTGGAGCGCCTGTTCGGGGGAAGGCACTTCCCGGCGGTGCATCGGGTTGACTTCCTCGCCGAACCCGACATCGCCGGCATTTTCGACGATGGCCTGCAGCCGGAACGGATTATCGCCAATCTCGAAATTTCGCGCGGAAAGAAGATCAGCCTCGAAACCGATCTCGTGTTTTTCGATGAAGTTGGCGAATGCCAGCAAGCCATCGACTCGCTGAAGTACTTCGCCGAGCGAATGCCGCGGGCTCATATCTGCGCCACCGGCTCGAACATCGGGCTGCTGGGCTCGTTCCCGGTGGGCAAAGTGGAGTTCCTCGAGCTGTTCCCGCTGTGTTTCGAGGAATTTGTGATGGCGTCGGAAAACCACCTGTTGCACCAAGCCTTCCAGGAAGGGCGCCGGGGACGGACGGTGCATCGGGAGCTTTGGTCATTGCTGCTCGACTACTACTTCGTGGGCGGAATGCCCGAGGCTGTTGACGCCTGGTTCAACCACCGCCGCGACAGTTCGCCGCTCGAAAGAAGCGGGGAGGTAAGGAAAATCCACCACGATTTGATCGCCGGCTACCAGCGGGACTTCGGCAAATATGGAAGCGAGTTGCATGCGGGGCATATCGAAGCTGTGTTTCGGAATATCCCCGGCCAGTTGGCCAAGGTGATGGATGAATCCGTGAAACGCTTCGGATTCAAGGGCGTGATCGAGAACAAGAACCGCTATCAGGAACTCCGGGGTCCGATCAACTGGCTGGTGCGGGCGAAACTCGCCTCGCAGTGCTTCCCTATCAACAGCCGGCCGACTGTGCCGCTGGAAGCGCTGACCAAGGAAAACATCTTCAAGCTGTTCCTGTTCGATGTCGGCCTGCTGGGCCATATGCTCAACATGGAATATGCCGACCAGCGCGCCCAGGCTGCTTCGTATAAAGGTTTTATCGCGGAAAATTTCGTCCAGAACGAATTGCGTTCGCGGCTGCGGAATCCAACCTACTCCTGGGCCGAGGGCCGCGGCGAAATCGAATTCCTGCACCGGTGCCAGAACGGTGAAATCATCCCGGTGGAGGTAAAGAGCGGCACCAGAACGAGGGCCAAAAGCCTCCGCGCCTACATCGAGCGCTACGCCCCCGCCCATACCGTCAAACTAACCGGAACCGAGGGCCAGTGGCCCGACAAGGGCCGGGACCTCATCTGGCCCCTGTACTATGCGCGGCATCTCGATCAGTTGTAAGGCTGCCGGTGGCGCGGGCGGCTGATTTTCCATATATCATCGCGGCCAGCGGGATAAAGGAAAAGGAACAGCATGATGAAAAATCTGCAGGGCAAGGCTGCGGTTGTGACCGGTTCGAGCAGCGGGGTGGGGGCGGCGACGGTGAAGCTGCTGGCCTCGCTTGGCTGCGATGTGCTGGTGAACTATCACTCGAACCGCGCCAGCGGCGAGGCCGTGGCGGAAGAATGCCGCTCTGCCGGTGTTGACGCGCTCGTTTTCGGCGCTTCGGTGGCTGAGGATGAAAGCTGCCGGGCGATGGCGGAGGCCGCGGCCGAACGCTGGGGGCGGCTCGACATCTTGGTTAACAACGCGGGCACGACGAAATTCGTCGCCCACGGCAACCTCGATGGCCTCGACGCCGCCGATTTCCAGCGGATTTACGGTGTCAACGTGATTGGCGTGTATCAGATGACGCGGGCGGCCAGGCCATTTCTGGAAGCCGGGGAAGAGGGCGGCAGCATCGTCAACGTGGCGTCCACAGCCGGCATCATCGGCATTGGCAGCAGCATCGCCTACGCCGCCTCCAAGGGCGCGCTGGTGACCATGGGCCTGTCGCTGGCCCGCGCGCTCGGGCCCAAGATCCGCGTCAACACGGTCTGCCCCGGTTTCATCCAGGGCGACTGGCTGCGCGAGGGCATGGGCGAGGCGGCCTATGGGGAAATGCTCGAAGGCCAGTTGCGCAGCACCCCCCTGCGCCAGACCGCCACCCCGGAAACCGTCGCCGAAGCCATCCTCCAATTCATCACCGGCTCACCCGCCATCACCGGCCAACACCTGATCGTCGACGGCGGCCTCCACCTGACCCGGGCCGGTTAGGCGGAATGACCCGGGGCGGCGCAAGCCCTGTCCAAAGCGCCATCAGTGCCCGGCATTCTGTAAACCGGTATGGCGGGCCAAAGCGTCGAAATCGGCGTCCCGGCGCAGAACCGGAACATCCTCTCGAATGGCGACAGCCGCGATCGGGCAGTCGATGAGTTTGCGCACGGTCTCCCCGCGCTGTCGGCACTGCCGATAGCGCCGGGCCGCGTCTTCGTAATCTTCCGCACGGATTGGCAAAACAACCGCATGGGCCAGCAAGCGCCGCAGGCCGACCAATTGCTGCTCGTCCCGCGCGCTGGCCAAAACCTCCGCGCGCATGACATCGCAGATGGCGGCATCGTCCGCCAACAGCACCGGAGCGGGCTAGGCACCACATGCTTAGGGGCATCAGCCTGCTTTCGCTGGTTTGGCGCAAAGGGAAAGCAACTCGTCCCGCAATGCTAGGGCAAGCACGTCGTAGACTTGCGCTCGCGGGGAGCCGAACTCGTACGCGGTCTTGGATATATCGCCGCCCCGTTCTCCGCTTTCCGCGAATTTGCCATGCACCCACTCGAAGCAGAAGTGCTCTATTTCGTAATCTTCTTTGTGGGCCACTTTGTTGAGGAGTTGCAGGGCTTTGGATTTTGCCCATTCCTCCGCCTTGATAGCTGCGGCAATTTCCTTGCCGTGATTCGTGAGGCTTAGGGGGCTTCCCGGCTCAATAGCTGGCTCAGGCCCGAAGATATGGCCGATAATCCGGCTGATCTTGATTTTGATGTCGGCTATATCCTTCCCCAACACCTCTGCCATAGCTACCCCGCTGTTGACCCTCTGGAGCCACATTCCGATTCTAATCAGGCTCCACATGATGCCCACAGCCGCAGCGGATGCCCCGATGTACAGGATATTGAAATCCATTGATCTCCCCAAGGTTGTGCGTCCTTGCCCTATCAAGCCACTATATACTAGTAGGTTTGCCCATACCATTCGGCGGCATGGCAGAGAAGTTTAGCAGGGGCGGCCAACCCCGGCAATAAGTTGTAGCGGGTTCGGTCCATCCAAGCCAAATCAAGACCCCAAATCAAGTCAAGGCCCCAATGCGCCGATGGGTGTCACGCTTACGCCATCAGGGCGGCGGTAGGCGTAGCCCGTGGCGGTCACCACGAGCAGATTGGCCGGTTCGCCCATTTTTCCGGTATCCACCCGACTGGCGTTCAGCGGGCGTGCGAGACAGGATGTCGAGCCCGAAGCCTCCACGGACGGATTCACGGCGTCCGCTGAACGCCAGCCAGACGGCGACGACTCGAAGCCTTCGGCCAAGTGACCAGCCCGGCCGGGCGTGCTATGATTCGCCCTGTTCCGGGAGGTTCCAGCGCCCGCCCGGAGTATTGATTTTTTTCCATAGCGCAGTTCAAGAATCAGCCTCCAGATGCCCGAATCCGATCCGCAGGTTTCCCCCGTCGCGCTAGAAACCGAGATGCGGGAGTCCTATCTCGCCTATGCCATGAGCGTGATCGTGGGCCGGGCCCTGCCCGATGTCCGCGATGGCTTGAAACCCGTTCACCGCCGCATCCTCTACGCCATGCGCGTGCTGTCCAATGATCACGACAAACCCTACAAGAAATCGGCCCGGGTGGTGGGCGATGTCATCGGCAAGTACCACCCCCACGGCGAGAGCGCCGTCTACGACACCGTGGTGCGCATGGCCCAGGATTTTTCCCTGCGCTACCCCCTTGTCGATGGTCAGGGCAACTTCGGTTCGGTGGATGGCGACACCGCCGCCGCCATGCGCTACACCGAGATTCGGATGGCGAAAATCGCCCAGGAACTGCTCGCCGACCTCGACAAGAACACCGTCGATTTTTCCCCCAACTACGACGACACCGAGCAAGTTCCCGATGTGCTGCCGACCCGCATCCCCAACCTGCTCATCAACGGCTCCTCCGGCATCGCCGTCGGCATGGCGACCAATATTCCGCCCCACAACCTGAGCGAAGTCATCAACGGCGCCATCGCCCTGCTCGAAGCGCCGGAGATCAGCGTCGACGAACTCATGGAGCATGTCAGCGGCCCGGATTTTCCCACCGCCGCCATCATCAACGGCAAGGCTGGCATCATCCAGGCCTACCGCGGCGGCCGCGGCATGGTCTATGTCCGCGCCCGGGCGACGGTCGAGCACAGCGAAAGCAGCGGCAGGGAAACCATCATCGTCAATGAAATTCCCTATCAGGTGAACAAGGCCAGGCTCATCGAGCGCATCGCCGAGCTAGTCAAGGAAAAGAAAATCGAGGGCATCAGCGAACTGCGCGACGAATCCGACAAGGACGGCCTGCGCATCGTCATCGAATTGCGCAAGGGCACCATGGGCGAGGTTGTGCTCAACAATTTGTATTCCCACACCCAGATGCAGACCGGATTCGGCATCAACATGGTGGCGCTTGTCGATGGCCAGCCCAAGCTGCTCAACCTGAAAGGCGTGCTCGAAGCTTTTCTGCGGCACCGGCGCGAAGTCGTCTCCCGCCGCACGATGCATCTGCTGCGCAAGGCCCGGGAACGCGGCCACCTGCTCGAAGGCCTCGCCGTGGCGCTCGGCAATATCGATGCGGTGATCGACCTGATCAAGACCTCGCCGACCCCGGCCGGGGCGAAGGAGAAGCTGCTCGCCCAATCCTGGGTTTCGGCCCAGGTGGTGGAGATGCTCAGCGGCATGGGCGCCGACGCCTGCCGTCCCGAGGGCCTCGACCCCGCCTACGGCCTCAAGGGGGAAGCGTACTTCCTCTCCCCGGAACAAGCCCAAGCGATACTCGACCTGCGCCTGCACCGGCTCACCGGCCTCGAACACGAGAAGCTCGTCAACGACTACCGCGAACTGCTGGGCAAGATCGCCGGGTATGTCGAAATACTCGAAAATCCCGAGCGCCTGATCGCGGTTGTGCGGGAAGAACTCGAACAGGTGCGCGGGGATTACGGCGACGCGCGCCGCACCGAAATCGTCGGCAGCCAGCACGACCTGACGATGGAAGACCTGATCACCCCCGAAGAGCGCGTGGTGACCATTTCCCACCTCGGCTACGCCAAGACCCAGCCGCTGGCCGACTACAGCGCCCAGCGCCGGGGCGGCATGGGCAAGGCCGCGGCCACGGTCAAGGGCGGGGATTTCGTCACCCGGATGCTCATCGCCAACACCCACGACACCCTGCTGTGCTTCAGCAGCGCCGGCAAGGTCTACTGGCTCCGGGTGTTCCAGGTTCCCGTCGCCGCGCGCACTTCCCGGGGCAAGCCCATCATCAATGTGATTCCCTCGCTCGAAGAGGGCGAGCGCATCACCGCGATGTTGGCGGTAAAGGATTTCACCGCGGACCATTACGTCTTCATGGCGACCCGCTCGGGCTTTGTGAAGAAGACCGCGCTGAGCGAATTCGCCCGTCCCCGCAGCGTCGGCCTGCGCGCCATCGAACTGCGCGGCGGCGACACCCTCGTCGGCACCGCGATCACCGACGGCGGGCGCGACATCATGCTCATCGGCAGCAACGGCAAGACGCTGCGCTTCCGCGAATCCGCGGTCAGGCCCATGGGGCGCCAAGCCCGGGGCGTTCGCGGCATGAAGCTCAAAGCCGGCGCCGAGATGATCGCCCTGATCATTCCCGATGACGACAAGCAGATTCTCACCGTCAGCGAGAACGGCTACGGCAAGCGCACCGGCACGCAAGCCTTCCCAGTCAAGGGCAGGGCCACCCAGGGTGTCATCGGTATGATCACCAGCGAGCGCAACGGCCCCGTGGTCGGCGCGGTGCAGGTCGATGACAGCAATGAAATCATGCTGATTTCCGACAAGGGAACGCTGGTGCGGACCCGGGCGGCGGAAGTTTCCATCGTCAGCCGCTCGACCCAGGGCGTGACCCTGATCAACCTCAAGGAAGGCGAAAAACTCGTTGGCCTCGAACAGATTGACGAACCGGCGGAGGCGGACGACCTCGACGAGCAATCCACCCCTGGCGAGCAAGCCGCCCCGGAGCAGACCCATTGACGCGCAGAATCGCCTACCTGGGCCCGCCGGGAACCTTCTCCCAGGAGGCCGCTCTGCGCGGCGCTGGCGGCGACTGCCAACTGCTCGACTGCCGCGGCATCGATGAAGTCTTCGCCGCGGTCGAGAGCGGCCGCGCGGACCATGGCGTGGCGCCCATCGAAAACTCCACCGAAGGCGCGGTGAACCATACCCAGGATTGCCTGATCGACAGCCCGGCGCTGATCATCGGCGAACGGATCGTGCCCATCGAACACCACCTGCTCGCCCGGCAAGGGCTTGCCCCCGGGGAGATTGCCCTGATCGCCTCGCACCCCCAGTCGCTGGCCCAGTGCCGAAACTGGCTGCGCGCCAACCAGCCCCGCGCGGCGCTGCGCGAATGCGCCAGCAACGCCGAGGCGGCGCGGCTCGCCGCGGAAGGCGGCGGCGTGGCCGCGATCGCCGGCGCCATCGCGGGTGAAACCTATGGCCTGCGCCGACTCGCGCAATCGATCCAGGACCAAGCCGGCAACCGCACGCGCTTCGCCGTGCTCGGCCGCGAGGCGCCGCCGCCAAGCGGGCGCGACAAGACCAGCATCCTCGTCTACGCCGAGAATCGCCCCGGCGCCTTGTTCCGGGTGCTTGAACCCTTCGAGCGGCTCGGCATCAGCCTCACCCGGCTCGAATCGCGACCCTCCCGGGATCAAAAATGGGAATACATCTTCTTCATGGACTTCGAGGGCCACCGGCGGGACGCGAAGGTGGCGGAATTGTTCCGCCGCCTCGACGACCGCACCGATGCCGTCAAGATTCTCGGCTCCTATCCCGCCGGCGACTGAGCCAAGCCGAATGAAATCAACGCCATGACGTCGCGCATCGCAATCATCGGCCTCGGCCTGATCGGCGGCTCGCTCGCCAAAGCGCTGCGCGGCGCCGACCCGGGGATGGGGATTGCCGCGGCCGACCGCGATGGCGCGACGCTCGCGGCCGCGCTCGGCGGGGGCGTGATCGACGCGGCGGGAAGCGTCGCCGAGGTCTGCGCTGGCGCGGATGTCATCGTCATCGCCGCGCCACCGCTCGCGCAACCGGCGCTGCTGCGCGAGATCGCCGGATGCGCGGCGCCACAGGCCGTGGTCACCGATGTTGGCAGCGTCAAATCGCATTTGCTGGAAACCCTCGCCAACCTGCCGGCGCGGTTCCGCCCGCGCTTTGTGCCGGGGCATCCGCTCGCGGGCTCTGAGCAAAGCGGTTTCGCCGCGGCCCGGCCCGAACTTTTCGCCGGGCGCAATGTCGTGCTGACGCCGCTCGCGGGCCCGGAAACGGCAACCGACCCGCAAGCGATCGCCGCGGTGCACGATCTCTGGCGCGGCCTCGGCGCCAATGTCCACGCCATGAGTCCCGCCCGCCATGACCGCATCCTCGCCCTCACCAGCCACTTGCCCCATCTGCTCGCTTTCGCTGTGGCCGGGCTGCTGCCCCGGCGCGAAAGCGGCATCGCCGCCAACGACTACGCGGCCAGCGGTTTCGCCGATTTCACCCGCCTCGCGGCCAGCGGGCCGGAATTATGGAGCGAAATACTCATCGCCAACCGCGCCGCCACGCTTGCCGCCCTCGACGCCTTCGATAACGAGCTCGCGCGGCTGCGCCGCGCCCTCGCCGGCAACGACCGCGCCAGCCTTGGCCGGCAACTGCGCCGCGCCCGCCAGTCCCGGGAGTCCTTCGATTGGTCCAGGTCCGGGCCGGCGGCCAATCCGGCGGGACGCGAGTTCTGCTTTCGCGTCCAGCCCGGTGGAAGCATTGGCGGTCACTTGCGGGTGCCGGGAGACAAGTCGATTTCCCACCGCGCCGTCATGCTCGGCTCGCTCGCCGAAGGTGTCACCGAAGTAGACGGATTCCTCGAAGGCGAGGACTCGCTGCATACCCTTGCCGCATTCCGCGAACTCGGGGTGACCATCGCCGGGCCGGAAGACGGCCGCCTGCGGATTTACGGTGCTGGCGCGGCTGGCTTGCGGGCGCCGCGCAAACCCCTCTATCTGGGCAATTCGGGAACCGCCATGCGCCTGCTCGCCGGCGTGCTCGCCGGGCAGGGCTTCGCCAGCGAACTGCGCGGCGATGAATCGCTCTCGGCCCGGCCGATGCGGCGCGTTGTCGGGCCGCTTGCCGCCATGGGCGCCGCCATCGCCGCCGCCGGGGATGGCACGCCGCCGCTGCGCATCGGCCCCGGCCGGCTCCGCGGCATCGACCATGCCATGCCAGTGGCGAGCGCCCAGGTCAAATCCTGCCTGCTGCTCGCCGGGCTGCATGCCGAAGGCGAGACCACGGTGCGCGAGCCGGGACCCTGCCGCGACCATACCGAACGCATGCTGCGCGGCTTCGGGGTGGCGCTGGCGCGGGACAGCGCCGGTGGCTCGGTGAGCCTGCGCGGCGGGCAGCGGCTGCGGGCCTGCCGGGTCGATGTGCCGGGCGATATCTCCTCCGCCGCTTTTTTCCTGGTCGCCGCGGCGATCACCCCGGGCGCCGCGGTAACCATCGAGCGGGTCGGTGTCAATCCCACCCGCACCGGCGTCATTTCCATTCTCAGGCGGATGGGCGCCGATATCGTTTTGCGCAACGAGGGCGAATCCGGCGGCGAGCCGGTGGCCGATATCGAAGTGCGCCACCGGAGCTTGCGCGGCGTGGATATCGATCCCGGCGAGCTGGCCCTCGCCATCGATGAATTCCCCGCGCTGATGATCGCCGCGGCCTGCGCCGAGGGCGAAACCCGGGTCCGCGGCGCCGCCGAATTGCGGGTGAAGGAAAGCGACCGCATCGACGCCATGGCCGACGGCCTCGCGGTGCTTGGTATCGAGCGGGAAACCTTCGCCGACGGCATCCGCGTGCGCGGCGGCGAGCCTGGCGGCGGCGAAATCGACAGCCGCGGCGACCACCGCGTCGCCATGGCCTTCGCCATCGCCGCGCCGCGCTGCGCCCGGCCGCTGACAATCCGCAACTGCGCCAATGTGGCGACTTCCTTTCCCGGCTTCATCCAGCTCGCCAGGGAAGCCGGCCTCGATATCGACGCCGTGGACGCCGAGCCGTGAACCAGGCGCCGGTGATTACCATCGACGGGCCGTCTGCCACCGGCAAGGGCACCATCGCCAGCCGGGTGGCGCAGCGGCTCGGCTACCATCTGCTCGACAGCGGCGCGCTCTACCGCGTGCTGGCGCTGGCCGCCCATGAGCGGGGCATCGATCTCGACGACGGCAGGGCCATCGCCAGGCTCGCGCCAAAGCTCGATATCGCTTTTCCGGCCAATGGCAGAGCCACCCTGGAGGGGCGCGATGTCAGCACCGCCATCCGCACCGGCGGCAATGATGAAAGAGCGAGCCGGGTTGCCGCGCTGCCGGAAGTCCGCCAGATTCTGCTGCCGGTGCAGCATGGCTTCCGCCAGCCGCCGGGACTCGTCGCCGAGGGCCGCGACATGGGAGAGGTCGTTTTCCCCGATGCGCGGTGCAAGTTCTTCCTCACCGCCAAGGCGGAAATCCGCGCCCGGCGGCGGCATAAGCAGTTGATTGGCAAGGGTCTCGATGCTAGACTGCCCGACCTTTTGCGGGGCCTCCGGTCCCGGGACCGGCGCGACGAGCAGCGGAGCATTTCCCCCTCGCGGCCGGCTTCCGGGGCGATCGGGATCGACACCTCGGAGTTGACCATTGATCAAGTGGTTGACCGGGTCTTGGGGGTGGTCACCGCAAATTGAGCAAATCAGGCGTTTCTCCGCGATGCCGGCCAGCATCGGCCGCGGGGGGGCACGGCATTCACCGATCCGCATACTGGCGTGTGGTTGGCGGCAAGCGCGGGGCAACCCGCGGAACAACCGGTATTTCCATGACTGAAAGTTTCCAGGAACTGTTCGAAGCAAGCATGCACGGCGTTGACATGACGCCGGGCGCCATCGTCACCGGCACCGTGATCGACATCGACAACGAATGGGTGATCGTCAACGCGGGGCTGAAATCAGAAGGCGTGATTCCCCGGGGGCAATTCCTCGACGAGGACGGCGATTTCAGCCTCGCGGTGGGGGACGAGGTCCGGGTGGCGCTGGAAACCGTCGAGGATGGTTTCGGCGAAACCCGGCTTTCCCGGGAGAAGGCCAAACGCGCCGAATCCTGGCTCAAGCTCGAGGCGGCCTACGAGTCCGACGAGCCGGTGTCGGGCCAGATCAGCGGCAAGGTCAAGGGCGGATTCACCGTCGATCTCAACAATATCCGCGCTTTTCTCCCCGGCTCGCTGCTCGATTTGCGCCCGGTTCGCGATTCCCAGCATCTCGAAGGCCAGCAGCTTGAATTCAAACTGATCAAACTCGACCGCAAGCGCAACAATGTCGTCGTTTCCCGCCGCGCCGTGCTCGAATCGGTGAGCTCGGAAGAGCGCGAAGCCCTGCTCGAGCGGCTCGAAGAGGGCATGTTCATCAAGGGCATCGTCAAGAACCTCACCGAATACGGCGCCTTCGTCGATCTCGGCGGCGTCGACGGCCTGCTCCACATTACCGACATGTCGTGGAAGCGGATCAAGAACCCTTCGGAAATCGTCAGCGTCGGCGACGAACTCGAAGTCAAGATTCTCAAGTACGACCGTTCGCGCAGCCGGGTCTCGCTGGGCCTGAAGCAAATGGGCGAAGACCCCTGGGTCGCCATCAAAAAACGCTATCCGGTGCACACCCGGGTGCCCGCCACGGTCACCAATGTCACCGATTACGGCTGTTTCGCCGAGTTGGAAGAGGGCGTCGAGGGCCTGGTCCACGTTTCCGAGATGGACTGGACCAACCGCAACATCCATCCCTCCAAGGTCGTGCAGTTGGGCAATGAAATCGAGGTCATGGTGCTCGACATCGACGAGGAGCGCCGGCGCATCTCGCTCGGCATCAAGCAGTGCCACCAAAATCCCTGGGAGCGCTTCGCCGAGGAGCACAAGAAGGGCGACCGCATCGCCGGCGCGATCAAGTCGATCACCGATTTCGGCATCTTCATCGGGCTTGAAGGCAACATCGACGGCCTCGTCCATCTTTCCGACATCTCCTGGGACGAATCCGGCGAACAGGCGGTGCGCCGTTTCAGCAAGGGCCAGCAACTCGAAACCGTGATTCTCTCGATCGATTCCGAGCGCGAGCGGATATCGCTGGGCATCAAGCAGCTCGGCGACGATCCTTTCGCCGATTACATCGCGGCGAACCGCACCGGCAGCATCGTCAAGGGAACCGTGGTTTCGGTTGAAGCCAAAGCGGCCGTGGTCGCCCTCGGCGAGGACATGACCGGCGTGCTCAAGGCTTCGGAGATCAAGCGCGAAAAAGTCAAGGATGCCCGCCAGGAACTCCAGGAAGGCGCCGAGGTCGAGGTCAAGATTCTCGGTGTCGACCGCAAGCAGCGCGCGCTGAACCTGTCGATCAAGGCCATCGAACTCGACCAGGAGCGCGAGGCGGTCGAACAGCACAAGAGCCAGGAAGCCGCGGAAGTCTCCCCCGGAACCATCGGCGATCTGATCAAGGCGCAAATGAACAAGGGAAGCAAGGACTGATGACCAAATCCGAGTTGATCGAACACATCGCGGAAAGGCAGGATCAGCTCTCCACCAGGGATGTGGAGGACGCGGTCAAGATGACCGTGAACCACATGGCGCTGGCGCTGTCCCAGGGGCGGCGGATCGAAATTCGGGGTTTTGGCAGTTTCTCCCTGCACTACCGCCTGCCGCGGATCGGCCGCAATCCCCGCACCGGCATTCCGGTCTCGCTGCCGGGCAAGCATGTGCCGCACTTCAAGCCCGGCAAGGAGTTGCGCGAGCGGGTCAATCAGCGCATGCTCGACGAACGCGCCGGCCGCCCATGACCGCGGCGGCGCAATCGGCGCGATCCACTTCTGTCTGGCGAACTCCGCGGCGGCAATGAGCACGTTTGCGAGACTGCTGGCCGGCGCCTTTGCGATTGGCGTGTTCGTCGCGGCGGTGGTGTTCGCCTTTTATAACGACACGCCAGTGGCCATCGGCCTCGGCGCCTGGCGTTCGCCGCCCCAGGCGGTTTCGATCTGGATCATGGGAGCTTTCGTCGCCGGCGGCTTGCTGGGGCTGCTGCTTGGCTTGCGGCTGTTCCAGGATTTGCGCCGCGGCAGCCGCGAAAAAAAGCTGATCCGCCAACTCGCGGCCGCCCGCGGCGAAATCGAACGGCTCCGCGATGGCGGGCCCGGTTGAGCGCATGGGCGCCAATTTCGCCAAAGACCGCCGGCGCATCATCGTCGCCCTCGATTTCGCCGCCGAGCGCGCCGCGCTCGATTTGCTCGACCGGCTCGACCCCGCAAAATGCCGCGTCAAAGTCGGCAAGGAACTGTTCACCGCCCGCGGCCCCGGGCTGCTGGGCGAAATTCACCGGCGCGGCTTCGCGACCTTCCTCGATCTCAAGTTCCACGACATCCCCAATACCGTTGCCGGCGCGGTGCGCGCGGCCGCGGCGAACCCCGGGGTGTGGATGCTCAATGTCCACGCCAGCGGCGGCCGGGCCATGCTCGAGGCCGCCGTTGCCGCGGCCGCCGCTGGCGGAAGCCACGGCGGCGCGCGCCCGCTGGTCATCGGTGTCACCGTGCTGACGAGCCTGAACGATGCGGACCTGGCCGAACTCGGGCTGCGCAACCGGGCCCGGGAGCAGGCTCTCGCCCTTGCCCGACTTTGCCTTGAGGCGGGTCTCGACGGCGTGGTCTGCTCGGCCGCCGAAGCCGCGCCGCTGCGGCGGGAACTCGGCCCCGGGTTTCTCCTCGTCACCCCCGGCATCCGCCGCCCCCAAGACGGGGAAGAAGACCAAAAGCGCACCATGGGCCCCGCCGAGGCGATCGCCGCGGGCGCCGATTACCTCGTGGTTGGGCGGCCGGTCACCCGGGCGGAGAACCCGGCGGCGGCGCTGGAATCTTTTTGCGGCGAAATTCATGGCAAGGCGCCGAATCTGTCCTAGGCTTTAATGGCAGCCGCGTGGCTGCGCCATTTTCCCTATTCGGATGAGGACACAACCATGAGCATTAACCACTGGTTCGCCACCGCGATTTTCCTTTTCTCGCTGCTCGCCGCTCCCCCTGGCCTGGCCGCCGAACAAGCGGCCGCCGGTTCCGGGGAGGTCGCGCGGGTCGACATCAACACCGCCGACGCCGCCGCCATCGCCGCGGCGCTCGACGGCGTGGGCCTCGTGAAGGCCCAGGAGATCGTCGCCTACCGCGAGATGTTCGGCGCCTTCAAGACAGTCGACGAGTTGATGGAAGTGAAGGGAATCGGCCCCGGCACACTCGCCAGAAACCGCGACCGCATCGCCTTGGAAAGCGAATAGCCGCAACCCTTCAAGCGCTTCCGGGCCACCCACCCGGAGGCGCTTGTTTTTTACAGAGGCCCTTCATTCTGCGGACGGGGCCTCTTCGTTCGGACACCGGTCGCTTGCCGTAGGTGACTGAATTCTTTCCCAGCTTGCGCTGGGCCCCTTTCAGTCCCCGCCGCGCTCCCTCAGTGCAAAATTCCAGTTCGTTCGGCGCAATGCCCTTCATTTCGAGACCTACGCGCTTTCGGGTTTGCATAGCGCGAGTCCCCGTCTGGCTGGGTGGCGTTCAGCGGGCGTGCGAGACACAATGTCGAGCCCGAAGCGTACAGGGATGTATTCACAGCGTCCGCTGAACGCCACCCAGCCAGACGGGGGCGGATCGAAGCCACTTCATCTGCTCAAGGGCATATCCCTGAGTATCTCAAGGTATATATAATCCAAGCTTTATCCGGCTCGCCACATGCTAGTTGCCCTGGCCCTGTTCGGGCTGTTTTTGGTTTCCTTTTTGCTGACCGGGTTGATCCGGCGGCAAGCGCCGGCAATCGGGATGCTCGATGTGCCGGTGGCCCGCAGCCTGCATGAAACCGCCGTTCCCGTCGGCGGCGGCGTTGCCATCGCCGCCAGCTTTCTGCTGTATGCATTGGTCTGCTGGCGGCTTGGCCTCGTTCCGGGCAATTTTTTCCACGCCTTGGCCGGCGGCGGCGCGCTGATTGCCGCTGTCGGCCTGCTTGACGACTTGCGCGGGCTGCCGCTGACCGCGCGCCTGGCCGCCCAGTTCGCCGCCGCGGCATGGGTGCTGTGGTGGCTGCCCACGCCGCCGCCGGTGGATTTCCTGTTCTTCACCCTCGGCAACGGCTTGCTGCTCGACGCGCTCGCCGCCCTGGCGCTGGTCTGGCTGCTCAATCTGTACAACTTCATGGATGGCGTCGACGGTTTGGCGGGCACCGAGCTGGTGTTCATCTGCGTTCTCGGGATTGGGCTCGCGCTGCGCCTCGATGACGCCATCCTCGGCTGGCTCTGCGCCGGCCTGGGCGCCGCGGGAATGGGCTTCCTCGCCTGGAACTGGCCCCCGGCAAAAATCTTCATGGGCGACGCCGGCAGCCAGTTCATCGGTTTCAGCCTCGGCGCGCTGGCGCTGCTGAGCCTGGGGCAGGGCAGCGCCACGATCTGGACCTGGCTGCTGCTGCTGGGGGTTTTCGCGGTGGACGCCAGCTTCACCCTGCTGCGCCGGATCCTCCGCGGCGACCCATGGTTCGAGGGGCATTGCCGCCACGCCTATCAGCACGCCGCGATTCGCCTTGGCGGCCATCGGCGCGTCACCCTGGCGGTGCTCGCGCTCAACTGCTGCTGGCTCGCGCCACTTGCATGGTGGTCGGCAATGCAGCCACAATGGGGCCTGCCATTGACCTTGGCCGGATGGACTCCGCTCGCGCTGCTCGCCTGGTGGCTCGGCGCCGGCGCCCCGAACACGGATAAAAACGCCTGATCATGCACCTGTACAATTTTCCATTTTCCCCAAAGCTCAAGCTCGCCGGCCTGCTGTTTGCCGACGCCGCCCTGCTGACCATCGCGTTGTCGGCGTCCTTCAGCCTGCTCGGCGATGACTTCGGCGGCTTGGGCGGCTTTGGTATCGAAGGCCAGTTGGTTTACCTGTACTTCGCCGCGGCGGTGGTGTGCAGCCTGCTCGTTTTCGTGCGGGTGGGGGTGTACCGCGCGCTGATTCTCTATCTCGGCTTGCAATTCGCGTTCCAGTTGCTCAAGGCGGTGACCTTCGCCACCTGCCTCGTGGCCGCGACGTGCATCCTGTCGCTGCCGCCGGAAGCGCTCGATTATTCGCTGTTTCCCATTTTCTGGATGCTCGCGCTGTTGCTCACCGGCGGCAGCCGCTTTCTGGTCAAGGTCATGACCCAGGCGCTGATCCAGAACTTCCGGCCCAAGGAGCCGGTCATCATTTATGGCGCGGGGTCATCGGGGATGCAGTTGCTCGTCGCCCTCCAGAACGGCGAGCAATATCTGCCGGTGGCTTTCGTCGACGACAGCCACCGCATGATCGGCAGCACGGTTCATGGCATCCGCGTTTACAGTCCGAACTCGCTGTACGAACTGATCGAAACATATTCCGCGCGCCAGATTCTGCTCGCGATTCCCTCCGCCACCCACGCCGAACGCAGGGAAATCATCAACCGGCTCGAACATCTGCCGGTGCATGTGAAAACCGTTCCCGACCTGTTCGACATGGTTTCCGGCAAGGTCGAAGTCCACGAGGTGCGCGAGATCGATATCGAGGACTTGCTTGGCCGCGAAGTCATCCCGCCAAGCCAGCGGCTGCTCGGCGCCTGCGTCAGCGGCAAGTCGGTGCTCGTCACCGGCGCCGGCGGCTCGATCGGCTCCGAACTGTGCCGGCAGATCATCAGCGCCGTGCCGGCCCGGCTCGTGCTGCTCGATTCCTCGGAATTCGGCCTGTACGAAACCGAGAAGGATTTGCGCACCCGGCTCGAAGGCGACGGAGCTGGCGGGAAGTTCGAAATCGTCGCCTTGCTCGGTTCGATCTGCAACCGCCGCCACATGGAAAATCTGATCGAGACCTTCGGCGTCGAAACCGTCTATCACGCCGCCGCCTACAAGCAGGTGCCGATGGTTGAGAAGAACATCTTCGAAGGGGTTGCCAACAATGTCTTCGGCACCCTCACCGCGGCCCGGGCGGCGCGCAAGTTCGGGGTGCGCAACTTCGTTTTGATTTCGACCGACAAGGCGGTGCGGCCGACGAATTACATGGGCGCCACCAAACGCCTCGCGGAGCAGATTCTGCAAGCCATGGCGCATGAGCAGGAAAGCGAAGGCATCGGCGAGACGCGGTTCAGCATGGTGCGTTTTGGCAATGTGCTCGGCTCCTCGGGCTCGGTGGTGCCGCTGTTCCGCCAGCAGATCGCCGCTGGCGGGCCGGTGACGGTGACGCATCCCGAGGTCACGCGCTATTTCATGACTGTCCAAGAGGCCGCCCAGCTTGTCATCCAGGCGGGCTCGATGGCCACTGGCGGCGATGTTTTCGTGCTCGACATGCACAAGCCGATCCAGATTGTCGAACTCGCCAGGAAAATGATCCACCTGATGGGATATGACGTGCGCGACCCGAACACCTACCGCGGCAACATCGCCATCGAGTACACGGGTCTGCGGCCGGGGGAAAAGCTGCATGAGGAGTTGATGACCGGCAAGCTGGTCACCGGCACCGGACACCCCAAGATCATGCGGGCGGAGGAGGGCTGCCTGAGCTGGGAGCAACTCGAACCGATGCTCGACCGGCTCGACGGCGCCTGCGCGAATTTTGATCTCGATGCAATCCAGCAGGTGCTGAAAGAGGCGGTGGATGGTTTCGACCCGAAAGGCGAAGCCCTCGACCCGCTTTCGAGCACCGGATCAAGCCCGCGGCGGGACGAAAGCGACGCCACCCAGGAAAACGTAACCCGCCTGTTCAACCAGTGATTGCCGCCCGAGCGCAGGTTGCTCGTGGCTTCGGCGCGCCCCGTCTCGCCGGAGCTTCAGCGCCGCTCCACCGAGACAATCATCACCGTTTCCACTGGCACATCCCCGAATCCCCCGGGGCGGTCGCCGGTTGCCACCGCCGCGATGGCGTCAACAACTTCGATGCCTTCAACGACCATGCCGAACACCGCGTAGCCGAAGCCCCGCATCGTCTCGTCGGTGTGGTTGAGAAAGTCGTTGTCGGCGTGGTTGATGAAGAACTGGCTGGTGGCGCTGTTGATGTCGCTGGTGCGCGCCATGGCGATGGTGCCGCGGTTGTTGGGGGTGTCGGCCCGGGCTTCGTTGACGATTGGCTCGTAGGTTGATTTCCGCATCATGTCGGCGTCGAAACCGCCGCCCTGGATCATGAAGCCCGAAATCACCCGGTGGAAAATCAGGCCGTCGTAGTAATCGTCATCCACATAGCGCAGGAAATTGTCCACGGTCGCCGGCGCCCGGTCCTCCCACAGCTGGATCACGATGGTGCCGAGGCTGGTTTCCATCGCCACCACCGGATTGCCCTCGGAAGAGGCGGCCGAGCTGAATCCGGGGACAAGGCCGAGCGCGAGCATGGCAATCAAGGTTCGCATGATGCAACTCCGGGACAAAACAGATGCCGCCACGCCCGCACAGCGCGGCGGTCAACGAACGGTCTGGAAAATGGCTGCCCAACCTGGACTCGAACCAGGAACCAAGTGATTAACAGTCACCTACTCTACCATTGAGCTATTGGGCATCGCGCTATCGGGCATTCCCGCCGCCCGGCAAGACACCGGTCTGGAAATCCCGACAGTGGGCTATGGTAAATTCAATCCCCCCTTGGCGTCAACGCTCTGTGCGGGCTCTGTCAGGGCGATCTTATAGTCAGGCAGGTTGTTGGCCTTCTGTGTTGTTTGTTCCGCCCGCGCCCGCGTGCATAATCGGACATGGGCGCGGCACAGCCCGTCGGCGCCGGATGTCCAGAACGGAAACTTCCAGCAAAGACTCAATGAGTTAACGGTGACTTTAAGATGGCTCTGGGGGAGATTTTCAATTGAATCCTACCCCAGGATCGTGACGAGTCGGGCGAGCACTTCTTCCATGATCGAATCAGGGACTTTGTCAACTCGCCTGCCTTCCCTGGCGGCCAGATCCAGCACACGGGGCTGATCGCAGCGAATAATCCCGTTCGTTTTTGTGCCCGAACCTCCCAAGGCAACGGCAAATCCCGCCCTCCGGGCGAAGTTGCCTCCGGTGGTGATGGGAAGCACCACCGGGGTTCCGGTCAGATCATTGAAGGGGGCCGGCGAGACCAGCACCACCGGACGAGTTCCCCGTTGCTCATGGCCCGCCGTCGGGTCCAAGCTTACGAGCCAGATTTCTCCCCGCTCCACTATACCAGCTCTTTGCCAACCGGCCCGGAATCGATCCAAGCTTGATCCTCCGGGGAAGTTCCGGGGATGCCGTCGCATTGTTCCAGAAGTTCCTTGAGCGAATAGCCCGGGCGCTTATGTGGCTTGATAATCAGGCGATCCTTCTCCATTTCGATGGCAATGCTAGCGCCGGCCCCGAGTTTCATGGTTTTTAGCAAGGCCGGAGGCAGTGCGAGCATGATGGAGCCGCCAACCTTGCGCAGTTTTGCTGTATTCATGGCCACCTCGACAATTTAACAAAAATATAACTGGATTCAATCTTCAACGCAAGCAACAGCAACTGTGCCGGCTCAGATGCATTTCGGGACTTCGCCCCAAGGTTTAGGCCCATGAGCTGACTGGATGGGGAGGGTTGTGCTGGGCCAGGAACGGATTGAGCCGTAGGCGACCGGAGTTCATGGCCCGCCGGCGCACCAGCCGGGCAGCGCGAGCCATTCGCCGTCCGGCCCCGTCGCCACGTGCCGGATGCCGTGGCCGAACATGCCCCGGAACCCAAGATAGTGCCCGGCATCCATGACGCGGTCCCACCGGGCCTGCTCGGCCGCGCCGCGACCGCGGAAAGTGGAAAGTCCAGTGCCTGTTAGCCCAAAGCAGTAATGTCCCCTTTGCGCAAAGTTAAAGTGTCCCCTTTTTCTGCGAGGAGGGGTTGTCTTGTCGAGCGCGGAGTTGCTGTTGAGCATGCGGGAGTCGGATCGGGCGGGAGTGGTCCGTGATGTGGCGGAGAAGCGCCTGACGCAGCGGGAGGCGGCGTTGCGGCTCGGGTTGAGCGTGCGCCAGGTGAAGCGCCTGGCGGCGCGCTACCGGGAGCGGGGCGCGGCGGGGCTGGTGTCGGGGCGGCGGGGCAAGCGGTCGAACAACGCGATCGACCCGGCGGTGCGCCGGGCGGCGCTGGACCTGGTTCGCGGGCGCTACCCGGATTTCGGTCCGACCTTCGCTTGCGAGAAGCTGGTGGAGGCGCACGGTTTCAAGCTGTCGGCGGAGACGCTGCGGGGCTGGATGATCGAAGACGGGCTGTGGCGGCCGAAGGCGCGGCGGGAAGCGCGCGCGCATCCGAGCCGGACGCGCCGGGAGTGCCTGGGCGATCTGGTGCAGATCGACGGTTCGCCGCACGACTGGTTCGAGGACCGGGGGCCGCGGTGCGCGCTGATCGTGTACGTGGACGACGCGACGTCGCGGCTGCTGGCGATGGGGTTCTGGCCGGCGGAGACGACCGAGGCCTACATGGAGACGACGCGGGCGCATCTGGCGGCCCACGGTCGCCCGGTGGCGTACTACTCGGACCGCCACAGCATATTCCGGGTGAACCTGCGGGGCCGGGAGGACGGGTTGACGCAGTTCGGCCGGGCGCTGGGGACGCTGGACATCGCGCCGGTCCACGCCGGCAGCCCGCAGGCCAAGGGCCGGGTGGAGCGGGCCAACAAGACGCTGCAGGACCGGCTGGTGAAGGAGATGCGGCTGCGGGGCATCTGCGGCATCGAGGCGGGGAACGCCTACCTGCCGGCGTTCATGGCGGACTACAACCGGCGTTTCGGCGTGGCGGCGCGCAACCCGGCGGACGCGCACCGGGCGGTGCTGCACGACGACCGGGAGTTGGACCTGATCCTGTGCGAGCAGCACGGGCGCAAGTTGACGAAGAACCTGTCGATCAGTTTCGAGGGAAACACGTACCAGGTGACCGGGCAAGGCCGGGGCTACCGGCTGCGCGGCGCCGCGGTGACGGTTTGCAAGGGCTGGGACGGCGGGGTGAGGGTGCTGCGCGACGGGCGCGAGCTGCCGGTCAGGCTGCTTGCCGGGGGCGGGGAGCCGCCGCCGGTCGAGGACGGGAAGAGCGTCCGGTCGCGGGTGGACAGGGCCAAGGCGCGGCAGCGGTCCCGGCCGGACTGGAAGCCGCCGCCGGACCACCCCTGGCGGCGTTCGTTCAAGACCGGCGCGGGGCCGGCCGCCGGATAGCCGCGGCGCGGCCTTGCGCTCCGGTCGCTACGCTCCCTCCGCGCAAAGCCGAAGGGGACATCTCTACTTTGGAGAAAAGGGGACATTTCTACTTTGCTTTGACACCTTTCTGGAAGCTCTGTTCCGCCCACCCTGTTGACGCGCCCGCGGGGGCGGGTTATAGTGTCCGTTAATTGAATGTGATTGAGATATTGGACATCCGAGGAGGAATTCACCCGTGAATCCCAGAAATGGATTCCGCCCCTTTCACCTTTCTCCCCACTGGGCGCCGGGACGCGCCCTTTTGGAGCTTGGTATTGTGACTGCGGTTTTGCTTGGCGTTCCATTGGCCGCCAGCGCCGGCGAGGCGGACGGAGCGGAGTTGCTTGAGATCTTCGCGAACTATTGGACCGGATCTTTCTCCAACGAACGCCAGGCCAGAGCCGAGCGGTTGAACCGGGAGCCAGACTATCCGGAGGCCGTTCGCCTCGTGCGGGATATGCGCGTGCATCGGCTCGACGCTCCGGTCATGGGCGACACGGTTTTGTTTCTGGAAGAAATCAAGACGGACCAGCCCGACTTGGCGCACCGACAGCGCGTGATGACCCTGCGCTGGCGCGAAAGCGCCGGTGAAATCGAAGTCGAGCAACTCTTTCCATCGCTCGACCAAGCCTATGACCGGCCATTCATGCCACCGGAGGAAGCGGAGCGGCTGAGCCGGGAGGATCTTTTCCCGGTTCCCGGATGCAATCTGTTTTTCCGCTGGGAGCCGGAAAACGGGCGGTTCAAGGGCGGCATGCGCCCCCAGGCCTGCCGCTACGAACATCCGCAAAGCGGCCCCGTCCACGCCGAATTCGACATGCTGCTCGACCGCCACCGGCTGTGGTATCGCGACCGCTCGATCAAGCTGGCGGACGGTTCCGTTCGCGGCGAAATAGACGGCTTCTCCTGGCTGCGCTTCGACCGCCTGTCCGACGAGCCCGCGCTCGCCAACGGCGACCGCATCTCCCGCGCCGAACTGCGCCGCCGCATTCCGCTGACCGCGAAAATGGAAGGCGTCTGGGAAGGAACGTTCCGCCGGGTTGACCCGGAAGGGGAAATCATCGAGACGCTGCCGTCGAGGATAACGGTGCGGCTGCTGCCCGACGGCGAAGCCCACGACTATCACCAGATCAACCTGCTCAATCCGGACAGCGACGAGGAGCAGCGCATCGAAAGCTGGGGCAAATGGGACGTGGACCGCCTGCGCTTTTTCAACGGCCGGCTCGAAGGCTGGGCCAAAGAAGTCGCCGCCGACGAGGCCGGCCAGACTTCGGTGTTCCTTATGGAGTTCAAGGATGGCTCGGGCCTGACAGTCTCGGAAGTCGTCAGCTTCAGGCCCGGCGACCCCGACGTCCGCATGCGCGCGACCCAATACATGCGCGACGGGCGCATCGTCCGCCGCACCCTGATCGACGAAATCAAGGTCTCCGGCCCGACGCCCGAGTGATCCGGGCCCGCCGCGGCGCGCCCGGGCCGCGCTCTTGCATGGAGGGGCTTCCGCCCCCGCCCCGCCGTTCAACAAGGGGCGCGTTTTTGGACACTACTGTTGTGTAGAATCGCCTATTTTTTGATATATTGCCGTCATGAGCGAGGCGATTGCATTTGACACCCACCGGTTCGTCAAACGGCTGACGGGCACCGGATTCACCGAGGCGCAGGCCGAAGCCTTGGCGGACGAGCAGGTCAGCCTGCTGAACAGCAATCTGGCGACCAAACAGGACCTGCTGAAGTTTGAGGCAGCGCAAAAGCAGGACCTGCAAAGGCTTGAGGGAGCGCAAAAGCAGGACCTGAAAAGGCTTGAGGGAGTGCAAAAGCAGGACCTGCAAAGGCTTGAGGCAGCGCAAAAGAAGGACCTGCAAAGGCTTGAGGGAGCGCAAAAGAAGGACCTGCAAAGGCTTGAGGCAGCGCAAAAGCAGGACCTGCTGAAGCTTGAAGCAGCGCAAAAGGAGGACCTGCAAAGGCTTGAGGCAGCGCAAAAGCGGGGCTTGGCCGAGCTCAAGGCCGACCTGCAGCGGCAAATGGCGGAAAACAAGAGCGAGCTGCTGAAATGGATGATCGGGGCCTTGATCGCGCAAACCGGCGTAATCGCGGGGCTGGTGCTGGGTTTGATGTAGTTGCCGGTCAAGCCCCGATGCGAAATGCCGAAACAAATTAAGCGATGAATGAAGCAACGCAAGCGCCCGGCGCAGACCGCAGATCAAGAGCTTGGATTATGTTGAAAAAAATCAACTCCAGATTTAAATCCCCCCCCCCCCCCCCCCCCCCCCGAAATTCGCAACATGCGCGGCGTAAGGGGCCGGGCGGGTACCCGGTCACGTAACACCCTCCGGGGCGTTTTCGCCGCCGCGCTGCTCGTCCTGCTCGGCTTCGCCCCCGCCGCCGAGGCGCAGACCACGCTGGTCAGCAATCTGAATCAGACTGATTCAAATTCAGAGGCTTATCAACTAGCCACTTCCTTCACTACCGGCACCAACGCTGCAGGCTACACGCTCTCGGCGGTGGACATAGTTTTAGGAAGTTTCCCCGATCGCGGGCTTGTCGTCGTCATCCGCGAGGACAGCTCTTCAAAGCCAGGCGACCGGGTGGTGCGTTTCACCAGTCCGGGAAGCCTTGAAGATGGTATGAATACATTCACGGCCCCGGCCAACACCACGCTCGCGGCGAGTACGACCTACTGGTTGGTAGTCAATGATGGCAAAATTTTTGGTCTTACCTCAGGTGTGGACGTCACCGATTCTGATGCACAGACCGGGGCAACCGGCTGGTCGATTGGCGATACTGCTCTCTCAGGTTCCGGTTTTGGGAGTTCAAGCAGTGAGGTGATCAAATTCGCCATCAAAGGCAGCGCCATCACCGCCACGGGTCCCGCGGCCCCCGCGAATCTGCAGGCTGTGGTGAGCAGCGGCCAGGTGGAGTTGAGATGGGATGACCCGTCGGACAACACGATCACGAAGTGGCAGTACCAGCAGCGGACACCTCCCGACACCGGCATCTGGGGTTCGTGGACGGATCTCACGACCTCCGCGCTCGGCAACAGCTTGCGCGGCACGGTGACGGGGTTGACGAACGGCACGGAGTACGAGTTCGGGGTGCGTGCGGTGGCGGGGAGCACGAACGGCACGGCGGCCACGGTGAGCGCGACCCCCGTCGCCCCTCCGGCGGCCCCGACGAGCCTGACGGCCACGGGGGGTGCCACCCAGGTCACGCTGAACTGGGCCGACCCGGGCAACGCCACGATCACGAAGTACCAGGTGCGTTACGGCGCGGGCCTGTCCACCGATTCGGGCTTCAGTTGGGGGACGTGGGCGGATGTTTCGAGCAGCAGCGCGACCACCACGAGCGCCACGGTGACGGGGCTGACGAACGGCACGGAATACACCTTCGGGGTCCGCGCCGTCGGCCTTTCGGGGGATGGCGCGGGGGCGACGGTGGTCGCGACGCCGCTGGCCACGAACGCCCCGGCCGCACCGACCAGATTCAGGAGGCAGCTTGGCGAAGAGCAGATCACGCTGACATGGGCCGACCCGAGCAACAACGCGATCACGAAGTGGCAATACCGCCAGGGGACGGGTACGCCGCTCACCTGGGGTGCGTGGACGGACATTCCGGCCAGCAACGCGGGCACCACCCGCTATACGGTGATGGGCCTGACCGGCGGCACGAGATACAGCTTTCAGGTGCGCGCGGTGGCGGGGACGGTGTTCGGCGCGGCAACGGCCGCTCGAGACGGGATACCCCAGCGGCCCCCGCCGGTGGCGCCGGTCCTGACGGCGACGGCGGGCGATGCCCGGGTCACGTTGGCCTGGCCCGACCCGGGCGACGCCAGCATCGACGGGGGGGTTTATCAATTCCGCACGGCCGGCACGGACACATGGTCGCCAAACCGCGCCATTCCTAGCGTCCTTTTTACCCGTCGATCGTTACCCGTAACACCACTGGTCAACGGCACGGACTACGAGTTCCGGATGCGCTTCCAAAGAGGATCGACAGCCCGAGGCCTTTGGTCGAATACGGTGACCGCGACGCCTTTGGCGGCGGGCGCGGCGGCCGCGCCGACGGGCTTCACGGCGACGGCGGGGAGCGGTCAGGTCGCTCTGGCGTGGACGGCCCCGAGCGGCACGATCACGAAGTACCAGGTCCGTCAGGGAACGGGCGATCCGGTCGTCTGGGGTGCATGGGCGGACATCACGGGCACCACGAGCCACACGGTGACGGGCCTGACCGGCGGCACCGCCTACAGCTTCCAGGTGCGCGCGGTGACCGGGACTTCGGTGCTGGGTGCGATGTCGGCGACCGCGAGTGCGACACCCACCGCTCCCCTGCCGGGGGTGCCGGGGAACGTGGCAGCGGCGGCGGGCGATGCCCAGGTCACGCTGAGCTGGACCGCTCCGGGCGGGACGATCACCGGGTATGAATACCAGCAACGGGTGGAGGGCACCCTCTGGCCGGACGGCTGGACGAGCATCGAGAACAGCGCGAGTCTCACCGAGTACGCGGTCACCGGCCTGACGAACGGGACGACCTATGAGTTCCATCTCGCGGCGGTGAACACATCGGGGTCGAGCGCGCCGTCGGCTGCGGTGTCGGCGACGCCTTTGGCCTCGGGCGCCCCGGTGGCGCCGACGGGCCTGACGGCGACGGCGGGCGGTAGCAGCGTCACCCTGAACTGGACCGCTCCGGGCGGGACGATCACCGGGTACGAGATCCGGCAGGGCACGGGCGATCCGGTCGACTGGGGGGCGTGGGGGGCCATCTCCGGCAGCGATGCGAACACGACCAGCACCACGGTGGGCAGCCTGACCAACGGCACGGCCTACAGCTTCCAGGTGCGGGCGGTGGCGACGGCGGTGCTCGGCGCGATGTCGGACACGGCGTCCGCGACGCCGATGGCCCCGCCGGCGGCGCCCGCCGGCCTGAAGGCCGGGGCGAACGACGCCGAGCTCAGGCTGGAGTGGACCCAGCAGACCGACAGCACCATCACCGGGTACCAGTATCAGACCCGCGCCAGAAGCGAGGGCGCCTGGGGCGACTGGAGCGGCTGGGCCAATGCGCCCCTCGGCCAACTCGGCGAGAAAGGCAAGGTCTTCAGCTTTGCCGGCAAGAGCTATTACACGGTGGCCGGCCTGACCAACGGCACCGAGTATGGCGTCCGCATCCGGGCGGTGGCCGGGACGGTGCCCGGCGCGGCGTCGGCCATCGTGACCGGGACTCCGAACGTCCCTCCGGCCGCGCCCACGGGCCTGAGCGCCACGGCGGGCGACGGCCAGGTCAGCCTGACGTGGGACGATCCCTCGAACGCCGCGATCACCAAATACCAGGTGACTTACGAGGTGGTCGCCACGAGCGTGTCCGCGACGCAGGACGTCCCGGTCAGCGGCGCCACCACCAGCCACACCGTGACGGGCCTGGTGAACGGCACCCTGTACAGCTTCGAACTCGTCCCCTTCGCCGGCACGGTGTCGGGCAGGTCTTCGGGCAAGGTGCGGGCGACCCCGACGGCCCCGGCGGGCCTGACGCCGGCGCAGCCGGACGACCGGCAGGTGGCCGAGGGCGACACCGCGGACACGGCGACCTTCACGGTCGCGCTGAGGAGCTTGCCCACCGCGGACGTGACGGTGACGGTGACCGCCCCCGCCGGGCTGGAACTCGACGGCCCGGATGCCGGCGGCGTGTTCGCTTCCAGCGAGGACCTCGCCTTCACCACATCGAACTGGAGCACGCCGCAGACGGTGACGGTGCGCGCCACCGACGACAGCGCGGACAGCCCGAGCGGGCGGGAAGAGGTCGTCACCTGGTCCGCGGCCTCGACGGACACCGACTACAGCGGCCTGAAAGGCGATGCCGCCACCGTCACGGTGGTGGACAACGACCCGACCACGGTGACGCTGGCGGGCGCCGCCGGGGATGTGACCGAGGGCGGGACGAAGGACTTCACCGTCACCCTGGGGCGCGGCCTGGTGAGCGGCGAGAGGCTGGCGGTGCCGCTGACCTTCGGCACCGGCACCGGCACCGCGACGCGGAACACGGACTACACGGTGGCGTGCCCCTCGCCGCTGCCGGCCGGGGTGGTCTGCGCGAACCTGAACACCGGGAACGCGGCGTTGACCTTCGTCGGGCCGAGCACGGGGGAGACGGCGGCGGAGGTGACGCTGACCTTGACGGCGGCGACCGACAGCACGGTGGAGGCGGGCGGCGAGACGGTGGCCATCGGCCTCGGCACGCTCAGCGCGAGTTCGGGCACCGGCCTCGAGGGCGGCGCGTCCGGCACCGACAACCTGGATGACTTCAGCATCACCGATCCGGACTCGAGCGCGCCGACGCTCGAGATCAGCGGGGTGCCGAAGAGGATCACGGACCGCACTGCGTTCACGGTGACGTTCACCTTCTCGGAGTCGGTGACGGGCTTCGTCACGGGCGATGTCACGGTCACGAACGGCGACACGAGCTCGTTCTCGGGCAGCGGCAGCAGCTATGCGGTGGTGGTGACCCCGAATGCCGACGCGGACGTGACGGTGACGGTGGATGCGGACTCGGCGACGGACGGCACGAACACCGGCCCGCCGGCCGATGTGGTCGCGACCGCGGTGTTCGGCGCGCCGGCGGCGCCGAGCGTGACGGCGACGGCGGGCAGCGCCGCGGTCACCTTGACCTGGACCGACCCGTCCGACGACACGATCACCGAATACGAGTTCCGCCAGCGGGAGGAGGGCGGCAACTGGCCGAACGGCTGGACGGACATCCCGAACAGCGACAAGGACACCGTCTCCCACGCGGTGACGAGTCTGACGAACGGGACGACTTACGAGTTCCAGGTCCGCGCCGTGTCCGATGCGGTGGATGGCACGCCGTCGGGTACGGTGTCGGCGACTCCTCTCGCGGCGACCGCCCCCGGCCGGCCGCGGGACCTGAGGGCCACGCCGGGCGGCGGGCAGGTCGTTCTGAATTGGCGTGTGCCCGGAACCAACGCCGGCGCGATCACGAAGTACCAGTTCCGCCAGGGAACGGGCGACCCCCTCGTCTGGGGAGAGTGGGGGGACGCCTCCGGCACCACCACCAGCCACACGGTGACGGGTCTGACGAACGGCACGGAGTACAGCTTCCAGGTGCGCGCGGTGGCGACCGCGGTGCTGGGTGCGATGTCGGACACCGTGGAAGCGACTCCCAACCCGGTACCGGCCGCCCCGACGAACTTCACGGCCACGAAGGGGACAGCCAGCGGCGCGATCGCCCTGAGCTGGACCGCCCCGAGCGGCCCCATCACCAGGTATGAATACCGGCTCCGCCCTGTCGGTGGTGACTGGCCACAAAACTGGACCCGCTTGAATGCCCCCGGTGCGACCAGCTTCACGGTGGTGGGCCAGACGGACGGCACGGAGTACGAGATCGAAATCCGCGCCGTCAACGGTTCGGGCGCGGGTGCCGCCGCCAGCGCGAGCGCGACCCCGTTGGACCCGACCGCCGCGGCGGCGCCGACGAGCTTCACGGCGACGGCGGGGAGCGGTCAGGTCGCTCTGGCATGGACGGCCCCGAGCGGCACGATCACGAAGTACCAGGTCCGTCAGGGAACGGGCGATCCGTTCGTGTGGGGTGCGTGGGCGGACATCACGGGCACCACGAGCCACACGGTGACGGGCCTGACGAACGGCACGGAATACAGCTTCCAGGTGCGCGCGGTGACCGGGACTTCGGTGCTGGGTGCGATGTCGGCGACCGCGACGGCGACGCCGACGGCGGCGCCGGGGGTGACGATCTCGGTGACGGACGCGACGGCGAGCGAGGCGGACCGGACGGACAGGGCGACCTTCACGGTGGTGCTGAACACGCGGCCGTCGGCGGATGTGACGATGACGATCAACGCCCCCGTCGGGCTGGAGGTCGATGGCCCCGACCTCGACAGCGACTTCGCCCGCACCCAGAGCGCCACCTTCAGCACCACGAACTGGTCGACGGCGCAGACGGTGACGGTGCGCGCCAGTTCCGAGTCCACGGATCATCCAAGCAGTCGGGAGGAGGTGATCGGCTATATGACGATTTCGACGGACACCGACTACATCGACTCGCGCGGGGTGGGGCCGACGATCACGGTGGTGGACAACGACCCGACGACGGTGACGCTCGCGGGCGCGGCGGGAGATGTGGCCGAGGGGGCGACGAAAACCTTCACGGTGACTCTGGGCCGCGGTCTGGTGGACGGCGAGACGCTCGGGGTGCCGCTGGCCTTCACCGGTACCGCGACGCGGGGCACGGACTACATGACGGCGTGCCCCGACACGTTGCCGACGGGGGTGACGTGTAACGACCTCGACGACACGAGCCTGACCCCGACGGTGACGTTCACGGGGCCGACCACGGGGGCGACGGCGCGGACGGTGACGCTGACGCTGAGTGCGGCGAGCGACAGCACGACGGAGGCGGGCGGCGAGACGGTGATCATCGGCCTCGGCACGCTGAACGCGAGTTCGGGGACCGGTCTGGAGGGCGGGGCGAGCGGCACCGACAGCCTGGCGGACTTCAAGATCACGGACCCGGACGCGAGTGTGCCGACGGTTGCGATCACCGGGATACCGGCGAAGATCAACAACACGAACGCGCTGACGGCGACCTTCACCTTCAGCGAGTCGGTGACCGGCTTCATCAAGAACGACATCACGGTGAGCGGCGGCACGGCGGGCACGTTCGGGGGCAGCGGCACGACCTATACGCTCGGGATCACGCCGACGAGCGGGTCGAACGTGGTGGTGACGGTGGCGGCGGGCAGCGCGACCGACGGCACGAACACCGGCCCGGCGAGCGCGGAGACGGCGACCGCCGTGTGGGACGAGACGGCGCCGACGGTGGAGATCACCGGGGTACCCGGCAAGATCAGCAACCGCGATGCGTTCACGGTGACCTTCACCTTCTCGGAGACGGTGACGGGCTTCGCCACGGGCGATGTCACGGTCACGAACGGCGACAAGAGCGCGTTTTCGGGCAGCGGCAGCAGCTATACGGTGGTGGTGACCCCGAATGCCGACGCGGACGTGACGGTGACGGTGGCGGCGGATTCGGCTACCGACGGGCTGAACACGGGCCCGGCGAGCGCGGTGAGCGCGACGGCCACCTGGGACGAGACGGCGCCGACGGTCGAGATCACCGGGATACCGGCGAAGATCAACAACACGAATGCGCTGACGGCGACCTTCACCTTCTCGGAGGATGTCACGGGCTTCGTGAAGAACGACATCACGGTGACCGGCGGCACGGCGGGCACGTTCACGGCGACGAGCGCGACGGTCTATACGCTCGCGATCATCCCGACGAGCGGCTCGAACGTGGTGGTGACGGTGGCGGCGAACAGCGCGACCGACGGCACGAACACCGGCCCGGCGAGCGCGGAGAGCAAGACGGCCACCTGGGATGCCAGCGAGCCGACGGTCGGGATCACCGGGGTTCCGGCGCGGATCAGCGGCACGAGCGACCTGACGGCGACGTTCACCTTCTCGGAGGATGTCACGGGCTTCGTGAAGAACGACATCACGGTGACCGGCGGCACGGCGGGCACGTTCACGGCGACGAGTGCCAAGGTCTATACGCTCGGGATCACTCCCGACGGCGACGCGAACGTGGTGGTGACGGTGGCGGCGGACAGCGCGACCGACGGGCTGAACACCGGCCCGGCGAGCGCGGAGGCGGCGACCGCGGTGTGGACTGCCCTCGTCTTCAACCCGGCGGCGGTGACGGTGGTCGAGGAGGCGAGCGCGACCTACACGGTGGAACTTTCGAGCCAGCCCGACGGGAACGTCACGGTGGCGATCTCGGGGGCGAGCGGGGAGGTGACGTTCGACACCGACTCCACGACACCGGGCACCCAGACGACGGCGCTGACCTTCACGACGACCAACTGGGACGATGCGCAGACGGTGACGGTGTTGGCGGCGGCCGACGGCGACACGGCGAACGACACGGCGACGCTGACGCACAGCGCGTCGGGCGGCGGGTACGGCTCGGTGACCGGGGATGTGGAGGTGACGGTGACCGACAACGACACGCCGGGTCTCGTCCTCGATCCGACTTCGCTGACGGTGGCGGAGGGTGGCAGCGGCACCTACACGGTGAAGCTCGCGACCCAGCCGACGGGGAATGTGACGGTGACAGTCGCGGGGGCGAGCGGGGAGGTGACGTTCGACACCGACGGCGACACGGGTGGCAACCAGAACACGCTGAGCTTCACCGACAGCACCTGGAGCACGGCGCAGACGGTGACGGTGAGTGCGGGTCAGGACAACGACGCTGACGACGACAGCGCGACGCTGACGCACAGCGCGTCGGGCGGCGGGTACGGCTCGGTGAGCGGGAACGTGGCGGTGACGGTGACCGACGACGACACGGCGAGCGTGGTCACGACGGCTCCCGACGACACGGCGACCGAGGGCAGCACCACGGACACGGCGACCTTCACGGTGAACCTGAACACCGAGCCGTCGAGCGATGTCACGGTGACGGTGACCGCGCCCGCCGGGCTGACGCTGGACGGCCCGGACAGCGCCACCACGTTCACGAGCAGCGAGGATCTCACCTTCACGACGGGCAACTGGAGCACGGCGCAGACGGTGACGGTGCGCGCGACCGACGACAACGATGACAGCCCGATCGGTCGGGAGCTGACGGTCACCTGGACCTCGGCTTCGTCGGACAGCAACTACAACAACGGGAGCGGAGATGCCGCGGAGATCACGGTGGTGGACAACGACGCGACCACGGTGACGCTCGCGGGCGCTGCGGGAGATGTGGCCGAGGGGGCGACGAAGACCTTCACGGTGACGCTGAACCGGGGTCTCGTGAACGGCGAGACGCTCGGGGTGCCGCTGACCTTCGGGGGCGACGCGACGCGGGGGACGGACTACATGACGGCGTGTCCCGACACGTTGCCGACGGGGGTGACCTGCAACGACCTCGACGACACGAGTCTGACCCCGACGGTGACGTTCACGGGGCCGAGCACGGGGGCGACGGCGACGACGGTGACGCTGACGCTGACGGCGGCGACGGACAGCACGACCGAGGCGGGCGGCGAGTCGGTGGTCATCGGCTTCGGCACGCTGAACGCGAGTTCGGGGACCGGGCTCGGCGGCGGGGCGAGCGGCACCGACAACCTGGAGGACTTCAACATCACCGACCCGGACGCGAGCGCGCCGACGCTCGAGATCAGCGGGGTACCGAAGAGGATCACGACCCGCGCCGCGTTCACGGTGACGTTCACCTTCTCGGAGTCGGTGACGGGCTTCGTCACGGGCGATGTCAGCGTCACGAACGGCGACACGAGCTCGTTCTCGGGCAGCGGCAGCAGCTATACGGTGGTGGTGACCCCGAATGCCGATGCGGACGTGACGGTGACGGTGGATGCGGACTCGGCGACGGACGGCACGAACACCGGCCCGCCTGCCGATGTGGTCGCGACCGCGGTGTTCGGCGCGCCGGCGGCGCCGAGCGTGACGGCGACGGCGGGCAACGCCGCGGTCACCCTGAGCTGGACCGATCCGGGGGACGACACGATCACCGGGTACGAGTACCGCCAGGGTGTCCAGAGTTCGCCCGTCACCTGGGGCAGCTGGACACCCGTCCCGAACAGCGACAAGGACACCACCTCCCACACGGTGACCGGTTTGACCGACGGCACGGAGTACTACTTCCAGGTCCGCGCGGTGTCCGATGCGGTGATGGGCGAGCCCTCGGCCGAGGAGAACCCGGACACGGTGGTAACGCCGGTGGCGGTGAACGCGCCGGCGGCGCCGACGGGCCTGACGGCGGCGGCGGGCGACACGGAGGTCGATCTGAGCTGGACCGCTCCGGGCGGCACGTTCACCGGGTACCAGGTCCAGCAGGGAACGGGCGATCCGCTCGTCTGGGGAACGTGGACGGCACTCTCGGGCACCGGCACGAGCCACAAGGTGACCGGGTTGACGAATGGCACGGCCTACAGCTTCCGGGTGCGGGCGGTCAACAGTGCGGTGCTGGGCGCGGCAACGGACGCTGCGACCGCGACCCCGAGGGGTGCCGCGGGCGTGACGACGACGCAGCCGGGCGACAGGCAGGTGACCGAGGGCGACACTTCGGACACGGCGACCTTCACGGTGGTGCTCGACACCCAGCCGTCGAGCGATGTCACGGTGACGGTGACCGCCCCGACGGGTCTGGAGCTCGACGGCCCGGATGCCGGCAGCACCTTCGGTTCGAGCGAGGCGCTGACCTTCACGGACAGCAACTGGGGCACGGCGCAGACGGTGACGGTGCGGGCCACCGACGACAACACGGACAGCCCGATCGGCCGGGAACTGACCGTCACCTACAGCACATCCTCGTCGGACAGTGACTACAGCGGCCTGAGCGGGAACGCGGCGACGGTCACGGTGGTGGACGACGACCCGACCACGGTGACGCTCGCGGGTGCTGCCGGGAACATCACCGAGGGGGAGACGAAGACCTTCACGGTGACCCTGGGCCGGGGCCTCGTGAACGGCGAGACGCTCGGGGTGCCGCTGACCTTCGGGGGCGGCGCGACGCGAGGCACGGACTACACGACGGTGTGTCCGACGACACTGCCGACCGGGGTGACCTGCGCGAACCTGGACTCCGGGAACGCGACGGTGACCTTCACCGGAGCGAGCGGGAGAACGACGGCGACGACGGTGACGTTGACGCTGACGGCGGCGACGGACAGCACGACCGAGTCGGGCGGCGAGACGGTGGTCATCGGCCTCGGTACGCTCAACGCGAATTCGGGCACCGGCCTTGGCGGCGGCGCGAGCGGCACCGACAACCTGGCGGACTTCAGCATCACCGACCCGGACTCGAGCGCGCCGACGGTGCCGATCACCGAGGATGGGGAGAATCCAGACCCCGAGCCTGAACCTGAACCGGAGCCGGAGCCGGCACCGCGCCTTGCCGCCACAGACATCACCGAGACTGGAGCGACGCTGGTCGCCGCCAACGTCCCCGGCGGCGTCTGGCGCTACCGCCGCACCCTCCCCGAAGGCGGCGAATGCGGCGGCCCGCAAAGCGGCGAAAGCGCGGCGCTCACCGGCCTCGCCGCGGCGACGGAATACGCCTACGCGCTGTATGCGGACAGCGCCTGCGCGATCGAGCTCGACAGCGTCGGGTTCACCACCGGGCCGTCCACCAACGCCGCCCTGGCCGGTCTCGCCCTCGCCACCCGCGCGGGCGGGGCGGCGGCGCTGGCGCCGGCGTTTTCCCCGGAGGCGGACGCCTACTCGGCCTCGCTGCCCTTCGCGGCCGCGAGCGCGCTGCTGACGCCCCGGACCGCCCACCCGGACGCCACCGCGCGGGTCGGCCCGCCGGGCGGGCCGCTGGCCGCGGTTCCGGCGGACGGCGACGGCGGGGTCTCCGTGCCCCTGGCCGTGGGGGTGAACGAGATCGTCGTCGAGGTCACCGCGGCGGACGGCGCCACCAGGCGGACCGTCATCCTCTCGATAACGCGGGCGGCGCCCGGGCCGCTGGACGACACGGCCGCCCAAACCCACCTGTTCCCGCTGTTCGCCGACGGCGGCGGTTTCCGCTCGCGGATATTGATCGCCGACGCCGGCGGCGGGCGCGCCCGTTGCGGACTTACGCTCCGCGGCGCCGGGCTCGACGCCGTCCGCTTCGCCGCGGAACCCGTGTCGGCGCTGGCGGAAACGGCGGACGGCGCCCGAATCCGCTTCCGCCGGCCGGGTGGCGAAGTCGCGCTGAACAGCGCCGGCGCCGGGGAGCTGGCTTTCGGTTACGCCAAGCTCGACTGCGACGGGCCGGTGGCGGCGCAGCTGCTCTTGAGCCTCGAGGTCGACGGCGCGCTGTCCGTCATGGCGCACCAGTCCCCGGCGGAGCGGGGCCGGGCCTTCTCGCTGCCCGGCCTGCCGGCCCCGCTGCGCCTCGGCCTGGCTTTCGCCAACGACGGCGAACTGGGCAACCTCTGCGTGGTGGAGGCGGCGGAGGGACGGGGCGTGGTGGCGGTGCCGCCTGGGGGGACGGCGTTCCGGCTGCTCGGCGAGATCGTCGCGCTGGCGGACGGCGGCGGAACCGGCCCGGTTGCGGTGCGTTGCGACCGCCCGGCGGCGCTGCTCGCGTTGCCGCTGGGCGGGAGCGTGTTCACCGCCCTGGCCCCCGCCGTTGTGGACGCGGACGGCGCGGTTGACGCGGCGGATGTGGACGGGGCGGCGGCCGGGTCCGCCGGGCGGCGGCCGCTGCTGCCTTTGGTGCTCGACGGCGGCGGCTTCCGCTCGCGGCTGGCGGCGGTCAACCTGGCGGCTGGCGCCAACCGCTGCGAACTGCGGCTGTCCGCCGCCGGCGGGCTGTCCGGCGCGGACTTCGCCGCGGCTGGGGCCGGGGCGGAAGGCGTGGGCGGCTTCACCCTGGCGCTGGCGGAACCAAGCGATCAGGCGTCGCTGGACAGCCGCGGCGGGGAGGCCCCCGCCTTCGGCCACGCCGCGCTGGAATGCGAGGGCCCGGCGGCGCTTTGGAACCTCATTGTGCTGGACGGCCCGGACGGGCCGGCGGGCATGATGGCGCCGGGGCCGGCCCAGCCGGCCCGGGAGATGCGCTTCCGCGCCCCGCCCGCGCCGGCGCGGCTGGGGCTGGCCATCGCCAACGGCGGCGGCGCCCGGACGTCCTGCCACGTCGCCCTGGCGGCGGCGGACGGCGCCAGCGTGCCGCCGAGGGGCTTTCCGCTCATCCCCGTCCCGGCGCGGGCCACGGCCATCCGCTTCCTCGACGAGCTGTTCGCGGTGCCGGCCGGCTTCGCCGGCGGCGCGGCGACCCTGCGCTGCGACCACCCGGTCGGCGCGGTCGCCGTGCCAGTGGCCGGCGCCGCCTTCACCGCCGTTCCGCCCATCATCCCCGGGTTCGAAACCGTGCCCGAAGAAGGCGCCTCCTCCCGGGAAAGCTCCAATTAAGCTGGGGCTCCCCCGCGGCAAAACAAAACCGCGCTTTGGTTTCGCGGCAATGAAAAACCCCCATGGCCGGACTGGAGTTTTCCAGGGCATGCCCGGGGTGGCCATCGGGGGTGCTTCAAACCCATTCGGCGGCTTGCCGGATTCAGCCGAGGGCTTTTTCGGGCAGCGGGCGGGCGAGGCCGGGGTTCATGCGCATGTGGCCAGCGCCCCGATAGGACGAGCCGGAGTTGAGTTTCACGCCGGCGTTTTCGACGAGGTGGCGCTCGACGATTTCCTCTGGCGTCACCGGTTTGGCGTCGGGGTCCAGCGCGGCGGTCTCGGCGGCGTCACAGGAAGTTGTTCGGCCAGATGATCGAGCGCCACATGTGGGCGACCGGGCTGCCGTCGAATCCGAGCCCTTCCTTCGGCTGCTTGAAGTGGCGGCCGATGATGTCGGTGAAATCGTCGACATCGACCACGACACCTTCCTCGAAGGAATACAGGTCGTTGAGCGTGATCAGCCGCGAGGACATGTACCACTTGTGGTTCCTGGCTTCCTCCCAAGCCTTCACCAGATAGGGTTCGGGTTTGTAATCGGCGCCGAAAAAGCGGATATACGCTTCGGGATATTCATAGCCGACGCTCTCGTCCGGGAAAAACCGCAGCGCCTGGTGTTTTTCGATCGCCCAGGCGACTTCCTCATCGACATAGGGCCCGACCATCTGCGCGCACCAGTAGCCGTGGTCGGTGCGGATCAAGTGGGAAACGCAAATGTCGTGCAACAGGCAGGCGAGGACGATTTTCTCGTCGAGGCCGTTGATCTTCGCCAGCCGCGCGCTTTGCAGCACATGGTTCGCCGGCGCGAAGCGCAGCTTGTAGAAATCGATCAACGTGGGCGCCTCGGGCATTTTCGGCAAGCGCGGGTCGTTGTGCTGATACCAGGGCCGGGTGTCGCCGGGAATCGGCTCGGGGGTGGGTTCGATATTGCACATCCACGGCGTGGCGATGCGCTTGTCGAGTTCGTCGCTCATCGCGTCTTCAAGCGCGTCGGCCTTGGCGGCGAGGGTCGTCGCGCCGGCGATCGAAGCGAGCGAGGCGGCGCTCATATTGCCCAAAAACGAACGGCGGTCCATGAACCTTCTCCTGTATCGGCAGCATGCCCGCATTATGTACCAAAATCGGCGGCAATGCTCCAGAGTGCCCACCCGCGCGGCGCGGCCCGAGCGAAGGATCAGGGCGAAGTGTCAAAATGGACTCGAAAAAGGAGTTGTGCCAGTATCTGCCGCTGACCGCAACCATGGTTCTTTGATGATGGACAAAATTACGTTTCGGGCCTTGGCCTTGATTGGGGGTTTGGTGTTTGGCGCGCAGGCGCCCGCCCAGGATTACGGCGCCGCGGTGGATGCGGCGCGGCTTGTTGGCGCGGACCTTGATCCCGGCGCGTGGATGTCCTATGGCCGGACCTATGACGAGCAGCGCTACAGCCCACTCGATCAGATCAACCAGGACAATGTCGATCGGCTTGGGCTCGCCTGGTATGCCGAGGTTGACACCAGCCGCGGCCAGGAGGCCACGCCCATCGCCGTTGATGGCGCGCTGTACATATCCACCGCCTGGAGCATGGTGTACGCCTTTGACGCCGCCAGTGGCGAGCCGCTGTGGAAGCATGATCCGCAGGTTGACCGCGCAAAAGGCCGCGACGCCTGTTGCGATGTGGTCAACCGCGGTGCCGCGGTGTGGGATGGCAAGGTCTTCGTCGGCACCATCGACGGCCGCCTGGTGGCGATTGATTCACGCGACGGCAGCCTCGAATGGGAGACGATGACCACCGACCCCGCCCTGCCGTATACGATCACCGGCGCGCCCCGGGTCGTCAAGGGCTTGGTGATGATCGGCAACGGCGGCGCGGAGTACGGTGTGCGCGGCTATGTCACCGCCTATGACGCCGACAGCGGCGAGCAAGTCTGGCGCTTTCACACCGTTCCCGGCAATCCCGCCGACGGCTATGAAAGCGATGTGATGACCGCCGCCGCCAACACTTGGACCGGCGAATGGTGGAATCTCGGCGGCGGCGGCACCGTTTGGGACGCCATGGCCTACGACGCCGAACTCGACTTGCTGTACATCGGCGTTGGCAATGGCTCGCCCTGGAACCAGAGCCTGCGCAGCCCCGGCGGCGGCGACAACCTGTTCCTCACCTCCATCGTCGCCCTCGATCCGGACGACGGCGCTTATGTCTGGCACTACCAGACCGTGCCCGGGGAAACTTGGGATTACACCGCCACTCAGCACATCATGCTCGCCAACCTCGAAATCGACGGCGAGCCGCGCCGCGTGGTGATGCAGGCGCCGAAGAACGGCTTCTTCTATGTGCTCGATGCCGCCACCGGCGAATTCCTCTCCGCCGAGCCCTACACCCCGGTCAACTGGGCGAGCCACATCGACCCGGAAACCGGCCGCCCGGTGGAAATGCCCGAAGCGCGCTACGACCGCACCGGCGAGCCCGCCCTGGTCATGCCTGGCCCACTGGGCGGGCACAACTGGTATCCCATGGCCTTCAGCCAGCGCACCAATCTGGTTTACATTCCAGTCACCGAGAACTTTCTCGGCTATGTCGGCGACGCCGAGTTCATCGTTGACCCGGATGGCTGGAATACCGGCATCGATTTCGGCCGCGGCATCACCTTCATGATGGGCCTGCCCGAGGCGCCGGTGAACGCCGCCATGCTCAAAGCTTGGGACCCGGTGGCCCAGGAGGAGGTTTGGCGGGTGGTGCATCCGGGCGGCTCGAGCGCCGGCGGGGTGCTGGCGACGGCCGGCGGGCTGGTGTTCCAGGGCAACCGCTTTGGCGAATTCTCGGCGTTCAACGACGCCACCGGCGAGCGGTTGTGGACCGGCCTGACCCAGGCCGGCGTGATGGCGGCGCCGTCGACTTTCCTCGTTGACGGCGAACAATACATCGCCCAACTCGTGGGTTCGCCCGCCTTGCCGGCGGAGGGGCCGGGCGCGGCGGTGGCGACCACCGATCTTTCCACCAACAATTCGCGCCTGCTCGTCTACCGCATCGGCGGCGACGCTTCGCTGCCGGCCATGCCGGAGCTAACCGGCACCGAAGCCGCGCCGATGGAAGTACCCCAAACCGACGCATCGAATGAAATGATCGCCCAGGGCGAATCGGCCTACAACCGCAATTGCAGCGTCTGCCACGGCCCGTTCGCGGTCTCGATCCGGCTCGACACCTATCCCGATTTGCGCATGAGCGCCATGCTCGGCGACGCCGAGGCTTGGCACGGCGTGGTGATGGAAGGCGAGTTGGCCGATTCCGGCATGGCGTCCTGGGGGGAAATACTCGATGATTCCGACGCCGAGGCGATCCGCGCCTTCGTGATCACCATGGCCAATCTGGCGCAATAGGGAAGCGCTGATTAAGTCAGGGCATCCTTAGACGAAACCGCGCGGCGCGGCGGGAACAGGCGGAACCCGGAATTGGCGACCTACGAGCCGAACGCCCTGTCGATCCTGCCGCCGCTGCTGGCGATTCTGCTCGCCATCGCCACGCGGCAGGTCGTCATTTCGCTGGGGATAGGCGTTTGGGCGGGGTTCTGCCTGCTGCATTCGATCGACCCGCTGCGGGCGCTGCCAATGGCCCTCGATGGCCTGATCAATGTGTTCAGCGACGCGGGCGACACCCGGCTGCTGGTTTTCACCCTCGTCATCGGCGGCCTCATCGCCACCATCGAACAGAGCGGGGGCGTGCGCGGCTTCATCCGCCTGCTTGAACAAAGCGCCTGGGTCAACAATGGCTGGCGGGCGAAATGGCTCGCCTGGTTCACCGGCATCGTTGTTTTTGTCGAATCGAACATCACCCTGCTCGTCGCCGGGGCGATTTCGCGGCCATTGTTCGACCATTACCGGATTTCCCGGGAAAAGCTGGCCTACATCATCGATTCCACTTCGGCGCCGGTGTGCATTCTGATCCCACTCAACGCCTGGGGCGCCGTTGTGCTTGGGCTGCTCGCCTCGACGGCGGTGGACAGCCCCATCGATGTCTTTCTGACGGCGATACCACTCAATTTCTATCCAATCCTCGCCATCGTGTTTTGCGCGGTTGCGATCTGGCGCAATCTGAACCTTGGCCCCATGGCCCGGGCCGAGGCGCGCACCGCCGGCGGGCAGTTGCTCTGGCCCAAGGCCACGCCGATGGTGGATCCGGCGATTCTGTCGAGCCAGCAAGCGTCGCACGAAAAGGACCGCGCCCGCTACATGATCGCGCCAATCGCGGTGATGGTGCTGAGCATGCCAGCCGCGCTGCATATCACCGGCGACGGCGACATTCTCGCCGGCTCGGGTTCGACTTCGGTGCTGTGGGCGGTTTTGCTCGCGCTGGCGTGCTGCTGGCTGCTCGTGCTGCTCGACCGGCGCAGCCACATCGACGAATTGATGCGGACCTTTCTGCGCGGCGCCGGCGGCCTGCTGCCGGTGGCGGTGATCCTGCTGTTCGCGCTCGCGCTTGGCGATGTCGCCAACGCGCTGGGCACGGGGAGCTATATCGCCCAACTCGCCAGCGGGGCGCTGCCATTGGTGCTGCTGCCGCCGCTGCTCTTTCTGCTGGCGGCGTTCACGGCGTTTTCCATCGGTTCAAGCTTTGGCACTTTCGCCATCATGGTTCCGCTCGCGGTGCAAGTCGCGCTTTCGCTTGGGGTCAATCCGGGCTTTTTCCTCGCCCCGGTGCTTTCCGGGGCGATTTTCGGCGACCACGCCTCGCCGATCAGCGACACCACGGTGGTCGCCTCGATGGCCTCGGCGACCGACCACATCGACCATGTGCGAACCCAACTGCCCTATGCGCTGTGCTGCGCCGCGATGGCGACCGTGGCGTTTTTCCTCCTCGGCCTGGCGGCGCTTTGATTAAGTCAGGGCATAGTTAACGGCCCGGCTGTCGTCAGCCCTTGGATTTATCCAGGATCGACTTGATCGTAAGCGCCGCGACCATGTACACCATGGTCCCCATCGCCCAGGCGAAAGCCGCGAGTTGCCACCGCATCGGGCCGGGTGGCGGCACCCCGGCGCGCCCGGCCAGCATCGCCACGGGCAACAACAAGGCAATCAACAATGGCGCCAGCGCGGCGGCCCGCCAAGCGCCGCGCCAGTGCCGGGCCGCCAGCAGCGGCAGCCAGGCGCTCGCGGCGGCGACAAGCAAAACCAGGATGGCAAGGAACGACATCTCGGACCGGCTCCGGCTGGTGGGTTACAATGCGCCCGCGGACCGTGCGCCGCGGCTGCCCATTGCTACAACCACTCTCAATTCCGGCTTGGCACCGAGGGAGCGCGGCGGTAAGCGGAAGGGGCCCGGCGCCAGCCGGGAAGGAATCCGCTTGCCGCCGGAAAGCGACCGGCATTCGGTGAAATCGCCAAGTGTATGGCTTCGACCAGAATGAGAGTGGCTGTTATAGCAGAGGCGGCGGCGCGTCGCGAGTTTCTATGTTGTTCTGAAAAATTCCTTCCATGGAATTTTTCATTGTCGCAAAACAAAAGCGTGGTTTTGTTTTGCTCGCGAATTCAATGGCTTGCGCCATCGAATTCGGCGGCACATCCATGTGCCGCAGGGCTTTGAGGGCGGCATGTCCATTCAATCTGTCGGCAATGACTATCACGATCTCGTTGAACTGAATTATCAGCTTTACAACGGACTGTTCCTGACCTTGCCGCTCGACGCCGTGCAGCAAACCGGTGTGCTGCTGCCATTGCTCGGACAGGCGTGCCGGGAGGGGCTCGATGCCGGCGCCGATCCCGAACAAATCCTCAACGGGTTTTTCGCCAGCCACCGCCCGGACTTCGACGAGGACGGCAGGGCCGCCTTCCTGTTCAAGGTGATCCAGTACGTTGAACGCCAGATCGTTCTCGTCGACGCCCTCGAAGACGCCGCTTTCGACAAGATCCACCAAACCGCGCAACGCAACGAATTGCACCGCCTCGCCCAGGCCGCCGCCGCGGACAATCTCGCCGGCGAGCTGCTCGCGCTGCTGGACCGCTTCCGCGCCAGGGTCACCCTCACCGCGCATCCCACCCAGTTCTATCCGGGCACGGTGCTTGCGATCATCACCGACCTGACCGACGCGATCCGCGCCCAGGATATCGCCCGGGCGCGCGGCTTGCTGCAGCAACTCGGCAACACGCCTTTTTTCAACAAGGAAAAGCCAACACCACTCGACGAGGCGGTCAACCTCGGCTGGTATCTCGGCAATATCTTCTATCCCGCCGTCGGCCGCATCCACCGCCGCCTCGCGGAACAGTTCGAGGGTGGCTACACCCCCAATCCGCAACTGCTCAGCGTCGGTTTCTGGCCCGGCGGCGACCGCGACGGCAATCCCCTCGTGCGGCCCGAAACCACCGCGCAAGTCGCGGCGAAATTGCGCAATCTGATCATCCGCCGCTACCACAAGGATGTGCGCCGGCTCAAGCGCAGGCTCAGTTTCGCCGGGGTCTACGAGAGGCTCGAAGCGATCGAGCGCAGTCTCCATCGCGAAATCGTCAACGAGCTCGAAGCGGCCTTCGGCTCGCCGGCGGAACTGATCGCCGAGCTCGGCGAAATCCGCGAAATCGTCCGCTCGCGCTATCAATCGCTTTATCTCGACTCGCTCGACGCCTTTTCGCTCAATGTGCGCATTTTCGGCTTCCATTTCGCCAGCCTCGACATCCGCCAGGACTCCCGGGTGCTCGCCGCCGGGCTCGCCGAGGCGGCGGCGTTGAATCCCGGCCGCTTTCCGGCGGGATTCGACAAGCGCGACCCCGCGGCGAAAGCCGATTGGCTGCTGCGCTTCGATCAGGCGCTCGATTGGACCGGGACTGGATCAGGCGCCAAGGATCCCTTGTTCGCCGACACCATGGGCTCGCTGGCGCTGATGCGGCAAATCCAGGCGCGCAACGGCGAGCTGGCCTGCCACCGCTACATCATCAGCAATTGCCGGGGGCCGCTCGATGTGGCCACGCTGATGGCGCTAATGCGCGCCAGCGGCTGGAAGCGGCCGAGCGTGGACATCGTGCCGCTGTTTGAAACCATCGCCGATCTCGAACAGGCCGGCGGGTTCATGGCCAGCCTGTACGCCAATCCGGTTTACCGCGAACACCTGCGGCGGCGCGGCTGCCGCCAAACCGTCATGCTCGGCTTTTCCGACGGCACCAAGGACGGCGGCTACGTCACCGCCAACTGGTCGATCTTCAAATCCAAGGAAGACATCACCCGGGCCTCCCGCGCGGCCGGCGTGGAGGTGAATTTCTTCGACGGGCGGGGCGGCCCGCCGGCCCGGGGCGGCGGCAGCACCTACCGCTTCTACGCCGCCCTCGGCAGAAATATCGAAAGCAACCAGATCCAGTTGACCGTGCAGGGCCAAACCATCAGCTCGCATTACGGCACCCGCCAGGCCGCGCGGCACAATCTGCGCCAGTTGCTCGCCGCGGGCCTGGAAAACAACCTCTACGAGCGCCCGGAAAGGGAGCTCGACCCAAACCAGCGGGAATTGCTCGAAAGCCTCTCGGCAATCAGCTTCGGCCACTACCAGCGCTTCAAGTCGCATCCGCGGTTTCTGCCCTATCTCGAGCAGATGAGCACGATGAGCTATTACAGCCAGTCGAACATCGCCAGCCGCCCCTCCCGGCGGGGCGGCCGCGACGCCTGGAAATTCGAGGAGGTGCGCGCGATTCCCTTTGTCGGCGCCTGGGGACAGCTTGGCCAGAACGTGCCGGGTTTTTATGGGCTCGGCACCGCGCTCAAGCAACTCGCCGATGCCGGCAAGCTCGGCGAGCTGAGGGATCTGTACCAGCGCAACCGCTTCTTCCGCACTTTGATTGGCAACAGCATGCAGAGCATGAGCAAGGCCAATTTCGATTTGACCGCCTACCTGGCCAAGCATCCGCGGTTCGGCGAATTCTGGCGGCTGATCCACGCGGAATTCCGCTTGAGCCGCGAAATGGTGCTCGAAATCTCCGGCCAGCGGAAGCTGCTCGAAGACCATCCCGCCAGCCGCCTCAGCATCGATCTGCGCCGCCGCGTCGTTCTCCCGCTGCTGGTCATCCAGCAATTCGCCTTCATCCAGGTCAACCGCGACGGGCTCGACGAGTCCGCCCGCGTCCGCTATGAAAAAATGATCATCCGCTGCATGTTCGGCAACATCAACGCCGCCCGCAACTCGGCCTGAACGCTCATTGACGCCATTGCCGCCTGGTCATTCCGCGCGGCGCGGACCGAGGCCATACCGCCGCATCTTTTCCACCAGGGTCGTGCGGCGCAGTTGCAGGCGCTCGGCGGCGTGCTTGACCACGCCGCCGCTGTCGCGCAGGGCGCGTTCGATGAAGTCTTTTTCCAGATTGGCGAGGTACTGTTTCAGGTCGAGGCCGTGGACCGGGGGCATGGCCGCGGTCGGCGCCTCGGCGATTTCCGCGGGCCGCGCCGGGGACGCCGCGCCATCGCGGATTTTTTCCGGGAGTTGGCCGGCGCCGACGATTCCATGCGGGTGCAGAATCGCCATGCGTTCGACGAGATTGGCGAGTTCGCGCACATTGCCCGGCCAGGACCAGGCGCACATCGCTTCGATGGCGGCGGAATTGAAGCGCACCGAGCCCTTGCCGGCGCTCTCGAGATTGCGGATCAATTCATTCAGCAGCGGGGGAATGTCCCCGGCCCGCTCGCGCAGGGGGGGCATTTCGACCGGGAAGACATTGATGCGGTAATACAGATCCTCGCGAAACTCGCCCCGGGCGATGGCTTCTTCGAGGTTCTTGTGGGTCGCCGTCAGAATCCGCACATCGGTGTGGATCGAGCGCACGCCGCCAACCTTCTCGAAACTTTCATCCTCCAGCACCCGCAACAATTTGACCTGCATGCCAAGCGGCATATCGCCGATTTCGTCGAGGAACAAGGTGCCGCCGTTGGCGCGCTCGAAGCGGCCCACGGTGCTCGCCACCGCGCCGGTGAAAGCGCCGCGCTCGTGGCCGAACAACTCGCTTTCGAGCAGTTCCCCGGGGATGGCGCCGCAATTCACCGGCACGAAGGGTTTGCCTTCGCGGCCGGATATGCGGTGCAGGCTGCGGGCGACGATCTCCTTGCCGGTGCCGGATTCCCCGGTGATCAACACATTGACCTCGGAATCGGCGAGCCGGGCGACGATTTCCCGGATGCGCCGGATCGCCGGGCTGTTGCCGATCAGCCCCTGCGCCGCGGCGAGGCCCCGGGAGATTTCGCAGTCCGCCGCGCCGCTCAGCCACTCGTGGCACAGCCGCGCCTTGTGCAGCGCATCGAGCAGATGGCGGTAATCAGCCGCCGCGCCGGGCTCGGCGAAAATGCGGGCGCCGAGGCCAGTCGGCAGCGACGGTGGAATCTCGCCGCCATCGAGCAGGATGATGGCGGCCAGCGGCAGGGCGCGCCCGAGCTCCGCCAGCAATTCCCTCCCGGCGCGCCCTCCGCAAGGCCCAAGCAAGACGATTTCGGGCTTCCGGTTCTCCACCGCCGCGCCGGGCCAGTTGCTTGAGTCGGCGCAAATCGCGGATTCGCCAAGAAAATCGAGCTTCAAAGCCAATTCGCGGCGCACGGATTCGTCGTCGCTGATCAATAAAATAGGCGGCGTGCCGGTGGTCATGTCAAATGGTTTCCACCCCGGTTGCGGGCAGTTTGGCGCCGTCGAGATAGACGCCGCCGGCGTCGAGCCGCAACCTGTCCGCCGCGTACCAGCCGACAACCCGGGGGTACAGCGCGTGCTCCAGCCGGTGAATCCGCGCGGCGAGGCTGTCCTCGGTGTCGTTTTCGCGCACCGCGAGGCGGCTGCGGGCGACAATCGGCCCGCCATCGAGTTTCTCGTTGACAAAATGGACGCTAGCCCCGTGTTCGCGCTCGCCGGCCGCGAGCACCCGGGCGTGGGTGCGCATGCCGGGATAATCGGGCAACAGGGAAGGGTGGATATTGAGCATCCTGCCGATGCCGGCCTCGATGAAGGCCGGGCCGAGAATGCGCATGAAGCCGGCGAGGACGATCAGGCTGGGCGCGAATTTTTCCACCGCGGCCAGCAGGGCGCGGTCGAAATCCGCGCGCCCGGGATAGTCGCCGTGTTCAACCAACGCGGCCGGAATACCTGCCCGTGCCGCGCGCCGCAGGCCGAAAGCCGAGGGCTCGTTGCAGACGACGCCGGCGACCCGGTAGCCCCGCCGCCCGGATTCATCGATCAACGCTTGCAGATTCGAGCCATTGCCGGAAATGAGCACGACGATGCCGCAGTCCGCCGCCATGCCGCCTCCAGCCCTCAGATCAACTCGACGGCGGCTTCCCCGCCGCCGGCTTCCACCACGCCGATGGGGAAGGCGTCCTCGCCGGCGCCGCGCAACACCGCCAGGGCTTTGGCTTCGTCCGCCGCGGCGACGCAGGCGACCATGCCGACGCCGCAATTGAAAGTGCGGAACATCTCTTGCCGGGACACATTCCCAGCGCGCCGCAGCCAGTCGAAGATCGGCGGTTGCCGCCAACTCGCGGCATCGACCCTCGCGGCCATTCCCGCCGGCAACATCCGCGGCAGATTTTCGCTGATGCCGCCGCCGGTGATATGGGCCAAGCCGTGAACCTGGATTTCCGCCATCAGCGCGGCCACCGCGCGGACATAGATCCGCGTGGGTTCGAGCAGGGTCTCGCCGAGGCTGCGCCCGGCGGGGCTCTTGTCGGATTTGGTGTTGGGTTCGGTGTTGGGTTTGGCGGGGAATCCCGCGGCGAGATCGGCGCCGCCGGCTTCGAGTATGCGCCGGATCAGCGAATAGCCGTTGGAATGCGGCCCGGAGGAGGCGAGTCCGATCAGGCGGTCGCCGGCCGCCACCCGCTCCTTGGCGATGATGGCGTCCTTCTCCACCACACCCACCGCGAATCCGGCGAGATCGTATTCGCCCGCGCCATACATGCCCGGCATTTCCGCGGTCTCGCCGCCGATCAGGGCGCAGCCCGCTTCGCGGCAGCCGGCGCCGATGCCGCCGACGACCGCTTCGGCGACCGCGAGCTCAAGCGCGCCGGTGGCGTAATAGTCGAGAAAGAACAATGGCTCGGCGCCGCAGACGATGAGGTCGTTGACGCACATGGCGACAAGGTCGATGCCGACGCTGTGGTGCCTGCCAAGGGCGAGGGCGAGCTTGAGCTTGGTGCCAACGCCGTCGGTGGCGGCGACGAGCACCGGCTGGCGGTAGCCCGCGGGAATCTCGCAGAGCCCGCCGAAGCCGCCAATGCCCGAGAGGACTTCCGGCCGCGCGGTGGAGCGGGTGATCGGGGCGATGCGGTCGACAAGCGCGTTGCCCCGGTCGATATCGACCCCGGCGTCCCGGTAAGTCAGGCTTTGTTCCATATATTCGGGTCTGATCGCTTTGCGTCGTAAATCATGGTCATGGTGGGTGAAACAAAGTCCATCTTGCCCTTCATTCTGCACATAGCGAAATTGTGGCTTCGATCCGTCGCCGTCTGGCTGGGTGGCGTTCAGCGGACGCCGTAAATCCGTCCCTGGAGGCTTCGGGCTCGACATCCTGTCTCGCACGCCCGCTGAACGCCACCCAGCCAGACGGCGACTAACGCTGTGCCTGTCATTCGTCATTCAGCGCGCAGAATGACGGTAAGCCGCTATCGGAAGCCCGATCCGAATATCTTAGCGGAATTGCAGTATCATTTCCCGATGTTCCGGGCCTATGCGAACCGCTTGTTTCGAGCCATTGGCGCGGTGTCGCTGATGGTTTTTGTATGGATTCCGGCGCTGTCGCCGCAGCTGGCATCCGGCCTACCGGTGGTGGGCTTGTACCAGCAGCGCGTCGCGGTGGCGGACGAGAGCCCGGATGAACGCAGCCGGGCCTTCGCGCTCGCCTTCCGCCGCATGATTGTCAAGGTCACCGGCAACGAGGCGCGGCTCGAACACGGCGCCATCCGCGCCGCCGCCGCGGCCGCCGGGGACTACGTGCAGGCTTTCGCCTACGCGACCGAGTGGGACGAGGGCGCGGCCGCCGGCCAACGCTACCTCGAGGTGCAATTCTCCGCCCCGCTGATCAACGAGTTGCTCGCAGAAGCGGATATTCCGCTGTGGGGCGGCAACCGCCCCAGCGTCCTGGTGTGGATGGCGCTGCAGGACACGGCTGGCCGGCGCAGCCTGCTCAGCGCCGAAACCGGCCCGGAAATCATCGACTACATGCGCCGCTTCGGCGAGGAGCGCGGCCTGCCGATCCTCTTCCCGCTGCTCGACATCGAAGACCGCCGCAAGCTTTCCCCCGATGCGATCTGGTCCCAGGACGAGCTGGCGATCCGGGCCGCCAGCGAGCGCTACGACCCCGACAGCATTCTGGCCGGGCGCCTGCTGTTCACCCCCACCGGCGAACTCGTCGGCCTGTGGCAGTTCCTGTTCATGGGCGAGGCCGAGGTCTTTGATGGCTTCGCCAGCGGAATCGAGGACTATCTGGCGCCAACCCTGGCCAGGGTAACCCGCGGCTTGGCGGACTACTTCGCCCTCGACCCCCGCGGCGCCGGCGGGCAGCCCATCCGCCTGCGGGTCGATGGCATCCGCGATTTCGCCGATTATTCGGCTTTGATCGCGTATGTCGATGGCATTGGCCTGGTGCGGGCCGTCGATGTGGTGGCGGTCGATGGCGAGCGGCTCGAACTCGAGCTCGATTTGCTTGGCGACGCCGGGCAATTGTTCAACCTGATTTCCCTCGACCGGGACTTGCAGCCGGTTGGCGGCGGCCAGACCAGCGCCGCCAACCCGCCGCGCTACCGCTGGATGCGGTAGCTTGCCATGCCTCCCGGGCCCGAAGATCAATTGCCACTGGCGGTGGGGCTGGCCGACGAGGCCAATTTCGACAACTTCGTCGTATCGCCGGAGAACCTCCAGGTCGTCACCTGGCTGCGCGAGCCGGAAAGGCTCGATTCGCCAGTGCTGGTGTGGGGCCCCCCCGCATCGGGGCGCACTCATTTGCTGCAAGCCTGCTGCCATCTCGCGGGCAGCCACTGCGCGTTCTTTCTGCCGCTGCGGCAGCGGCGGGCGCTGCGGCCGGAAATTCTCGACGGACTCGGGGAAATCGCCATGATCTGCATTGACGATGTGCAGTTGGCGGCTGGCGACGCGGACTGGGAAAGGGCGCTGGTGCGGTTGCTGAACAACGCGGATCCGGCGGCTTCCCGGCTGGTGCTGGCGGCTCAAGCGCCGGCGGCGCAGATCGGCTGGGCACTCGCCGACCTGCGCTCCCGCCTGCAACAGGCGCTGAGCTTCCGCCTGCATCCTCTTGATGAAACCGGCATTCGCCGGGCTTTCACGCTGCGGGCGCGCAACCGCGGCCTGCGGCTCGACGATGGCGTGGTCGATTACATCTGTCTCCGCGCCGCGCGGCGGCTGGACGCGCTGATGGCAATCCTCGACCAGCTCGATGAAAGCTCGATCCGCCGCCAGCGCCACATCACCATACCCCAGGTGAAGCGCATCCTGGATTGGTAGTCCAGGAGCCTGCGCCGCAGGCTCCTAGATCGGCCCCGCGAACTCGGCGCGCCAACGGCGGATGAAGCCGATCAGGCCGGCGAAGATCAGCGCGCTCAGCAGAATTTGCGCCAGCCCCCAGGCCAATCGCGCCGGGGCGAAGGCGAGGATCACCCCGTGGATGAAGTAAAGCTGGATCACAAAGCCCAGCCAGGCGTAGCTGCGCGGCCGCCCCCGGCGCAGGCCGGGCAGGAGCGCGAGCAGGGGCAGGGCTTGGATCGTCCAAGCCGCGATTCCGGCCAGGCCGGTCATCGGCAGGCTCAGGCCGGTGCGGAGGAAAACGAGCAGCAGCAAGGCGGCGATTCCCGCCAGCGTGAGCCGCCTCGCCCGGGCAAGCGGGGCGGGCGGGATGCCGGAACCGCTCACCGCAGTTTGCGGGCAATCTCGGCGACGCGCTGGCCGAGGGCCTTGCACAATTCGGCCTCCTCCCCGCTGATTTCCCGCCCGCCGTCCGCGCCGGCGTGGTGGCTGGCGCCATAGGGCGTGCCACCGCCGGTGGTGGTGCGCAGGGCGGGTTCGGTGTAGGGGATGCCGCAATAGATCATGCCGTGATGGAGCAGCGGCAGGGCCATGCTGAGCAAGGTGGTTTCCTGGCCGCCGTGGAGCGAGGAGGTGGAAGTGAAAACCGCCGCGGGTTTGCCGGCGAGATCCCCCGACGCCCAGATCGACCCGCCGCCGTCGATGAAGTACTTCAGCGGCGCCGCCATGTTGCCGAAGCGGGTGGGGCTGCCGAGGATCAAGCCGGCGCAGCCGCGCAAGTCGCCCTCGTCGCAATACACCGGGCCGGATTCGGGAACCTCGGCGGCGCTCCGCTCGATCGCCGCGGACACCGCCGGCACCGTGCGCAGCCGCGCCTCCATGCCTTCGGCCCGCTCGACGCCCCGGGCGATGAGCCGCGCCATCTTGCCGGTGGCGCCGAAGCGGGAGTAATACAAAACCAGTATGTAGGGGTTCATCCAGCCTCCCCCGGCGCGGATTCGACGAGACTTTCGGCCAGTTTTCCGGCGATCATCGCCAGCGCCGCATCCGCCGCCATGGTGGATTTTTCCCCGCTGGCGCGGCAAGTGTATTCGACCCCGCGGTCGGCCAGGGTGCGGGGGGAGACCACGAGCCGGTGGGGAATGCCAATCAATTCGGATTCGGCGAACTTCACCCCGGGGCTGGTCTTGCGGTCGCGGTCGTCGAGCAGGGTTTCGATGCCGGCTTGCCGCGCTTGCCCATACAATTCCCGCGCCCGCTCCGCCACCGCCGCCGATTTGTGGGCGTCGATCTCGACGATGACCAGATCAAAAGGCGCCACGGCCGCGGGCCAGATGATGCCGCGGCCGTCGTGGTGCTGTTCGATGCACGCCGCCGCGAGCCGGGTCACGCCAATGCCGTAGCAACCCATGTGCATGACCGTCGGCTTGCCCTGTTCGTTGAGCACGCGGGCGTTCATCGCCTCGCTGTATTTGGTGCCGAGCTGGAAGATATGGCCGACTTCGATGCCGCGGCGGATGGTCAGTTCGCCTTTGCCGTCGGGGCTGCGGTCGCCTTCGCGCACGATGCGGATGTGGGCGGTCTCGTCGAAGCGGCAGTCCCGCCCCCAGTTGGCGTTGACCAGATGGTGGCGCTCGCGGTTGGCGCCGCAGATGAAATTCCGCAAACCAGCGGCGCTCGGGTCGGCGATGATGCGGATGCCGAGGTCCCGCAATGGGCCGAGCACGCCTGGCCCGCAGCCGAGGCGTCCGCGGATCAGCGCCTCGTCGGCGAAGCGCAGCGGCGAGCCGACACCGGGAAGCTGCCGCGCCAGAGTTTCATTGAGGTTCTGGTCGCCCCGCAGCAGCAAGGCGACAAGTTCCTCCCCCGGCGCGCCGCTGGCGTCGGCGGCGTGGACGATCAGGGTTTTCACCAAGCGCTTGGGCGAAACCTCGAGCAAGCCGCAGACCGCCCCGATGCTCGCCGCCTCGCCGGTGTCGGTCGGGACGCAGGCGAGCGGTTCGGCCTGGTTTTCCGGTTCGGGAACGCCGCCGGTGGCGAGTTCGATGTTGGCGGCATAGTCGCTTCCGGTGGAAAAGACGATCTCGTCTTCGCCGGAATCCGCCGGCGCGTGGAACTCGTGGGAAGTCTTGCCGCCGATATTGCCGGAATCCGCGGCCACCGCCCGGTAGGCGAGGCCGAGCCGCTTGAGGATCGCCTCGTAGGCGCCGCGCATGTCGCGGTAGGTCGCCTCGAGGCAGGCTTGGCTGGCGTGGAAGGAATAGGCGTCCTTCATGATGAATTCCCGCGCCCGCATGACGCCGAAGCGCGGGCGGCGCTCGTCGCGGAACTTGGTTTGGATCTGATACAGCGTCACCGGCAACTGCCGGTAGCTGTGGCATTCGTTGCGGATGATGTCGGTGACGACTTCCTCGTGGGTTGGCCCGAGGCAGAAATCCCGTCCGTGGCGGTCCTTGAGCCGGGCCAATTCGGGCCCCATGCCGTCCCAGCGGCCGGATTCCCGCCACAGCTCGGCGGGTTGCACCATCGGCATCAATACTTCGAGGGCGCCGATCCGGTCCATTTCCTCGCCCACGATCCGGGCGATTTTGCGCACCACGCGCTGACCGAGCGGCAACAGGGTGTAAACCCCGGCGGCGAGTTTGCGGATCATGCCCGCGCGCAGCATCAGCCGATGGCTGGCCGACTCGGCCTCGGCGGGGGTTTCCTTCGCCGTGGCGAGCAGGAATTCACTCATTCTCATTGCGTTGGGGGCCTGCGCCGAATGCTTTACAGCGCGAAATCCTTCAGTTTTTTCAGGGGGGTGATCTTGACCCCGGTCGAGGCGGGCTTGCGCGGCACATCCATGAACTCGCCGGGTTTGAATGGGTTGGGCACATTCTTGCGCGCGGGCCGGGCGGCTTTCTTCCGCGCCTGGATCTTGAGCAGGCCGGGCAGGATGAATTCCCCCGCGGCGCGTTTGCGGACATGCCGCTCGACTATCGATCCCAACTCGTCGAGCACCGCGGCGACTTGCTTGCGGTCGATGTTCGTGTTGCTGGCGATTTCGTCGAGAATTTCCGCCTTGGTGTAGCGCTTGTGAATGGCTGGCGGCCTGTGTCGCCTCGCGGAATGGTTCGCATTGCGCCTGTTCATATCCGGTTCCTGTCTCCGTGTCCTATTTCCGTACCTTGGCCCCGCCCCGCGCAACCCCTTCACCGGATTGACTTGGCACTTTCAAGCTAATGCATTTGCCTAGGCTTTACAAGCGCTTTACCAGCAAGCCGGGGCAGCCGCGGCTGGGGAATTCGCGCCAACTTGCGGGAGCTTTGAGCTTCGGCCGATAATCTGCATGCGGCATGAAACGGCACCCTTGAAGCGATGAAAGACAAGATCAGCAAAACCGACGCCCAGTGGCGCGATGAACTCGACCCGGAGGTTTACCGGATCACCCGGCAGAAGGGCACCGAATTCGCCTTCAGCGGGCGCTACTGGGCGAGCAAGACGCCGGGGAAATATCTCTGCGCGGCCTGCGGCGAGGAATTGTTCCACTCCGGATCCAAATACGATTCCGGCTCCGGTTGGCCGAGCTTCAGCGCCCCGGCGGACCCGGCCGCGGTGGCGGAAAAGCCCGACCACTCCCACGGCATGATCCGCACCGAAGTCATCTGCAGCCGCTGCGATTCGCATCTTGGCCATGTCTTCTCCGACGGTCCGCCGGAAACCGGCCTGCGCTACTGCATCAATTCCGGCGCGCTGGATTTCCGGGAAGAAGACTGAATCCCCGCGATGCGGATTTCCCTCCTGGCCCCGGCGCTGGCCGTCCTGCTGCCCGCCGCGGTCGCGGCGGGGCCAGCGGAGAACACGGTAACTCTCGGCGGATACTTTGCCGAGGGCCGCTTCAACGGGCATTCCGACACGACCATCCGCTACCTGCCGGTGGGCTATCGCTGGCGGGGCGAGCGCTGGGGCTTCGAGTTGCTTGCCGCGGGCCTGTCGGTAACCGGCGTCGGCAATGTGCTCGTCAATGTCGGCGAAGTGACCCGGGCCATCGCCGGCTCGGAAGTAACCACCGAAGCCGGGCTTGGCGACATGATCGCCGGGGTGAGCTACGCCGTCGATCCACTGGCCGCTTGGATGCCTTTCATCGATCTGCGGTTTGAGGCCAAAATCCCCACCGCCGACGAAAGCCGCGGCCTCGGCACCGGCGAGTTCGATTACAGCCTGCAAGTGGATTTGTCCCGGGCCATCGGCGAATTCACCTGGTTCGCCGGTTTTGGCCACAATTTCCGCGGCCGCGGCGAGCTGTTCCCCGGCTTGCGCGACAACCGCTTTGTTCAGCTTGGCCTCGCCCGGCAATTCGCCAATGGCGCCAGCGCGGGGGTGTTCTACGATTATCGCGAGGCGCCGGCGGAATTCGCCAAGGAGACCCACGAGATTTATCCCTACGCCAGTTTCCCCCTCGCCCGGGGCTGGTCCTTCACCGCCTTGATCGGTCGCGGATTCACCGAAGGCAGCGCCGACTACGCGCTTCAAGGCCAACTGAGTTTCCATTTCTGACAAAAATGATTAAGGTCGTGGGATTTTGCCGATAATGATTATTGTGCTTGCGAAGCAACCATCAGGTAGTTGACTGAAATGATGCGCGACAAGATATGGCTGTCAGGCTGCCCGCTTGTTCAAAGAGTCGTTGCGCGCAAAAAGTGTTGGCGCGAACGCCGGCGGGATATACTGGGCTTTTGAGCCGCAAGGAGGTTTGCTCCATGACCGACGAGGAACTGAAAGCGCTGGTGGCCGGCTTGGCCGCCGCGCAGGACCGCACCGACGCCCAGCTGGCGAGGACCGACGCCCAGCTGGCGAGGACCGATGCCAGGTTCAACCGGTTGGCGGAAATGTATGGCGGCGTGGGCAACAACCTGGGCGCGGTCGCCGAGGAGTTCTACCACAACAGCCTCAAGGCCAACCCGGTGCTGGCCGGGGTGCGTTTCGATTTCATAGACAGGAACATCACGCGCAGCCGCGCCGGACTGGAGGACGAGTTCGACCTGCTGTTGGTGAACGGCCGCGAGGTGTTTGTCGTGGAGGTGAAGCACAAGGCGCACGAGAAGGACCTGCGGTGCCTGCTGAGCGAGAAGGCCCCCAACTTCCGGCGCCTGTTCCCGGAGCATGCCGACCGCCGGCAGCGGTTCGCGCTGGCCACCTTCCACATCCATGGCGAGCTGAGGAAGTCGGCCTTGGAGCAGGGCGTGACCGTGCTGCAGCGCAAGGGCGACGTAATCGAAACACTCGCGGCCTGAGGCGGGAAGCTAGCGTTGGCGCGAATGCCGAGCGGCAAGTGCATCGACCGCGTAGCCCCCGCGCGGTCAGTGCCTCAAAAACGCATGGGCTGAACCCGTGGCGGCAATACAGCCGGTCGCTGCACGATGCGGCCGCGCTGCACCTGGGGCAGTTCCGGGCGGCGGATGCGCTGGGGCCGCTGGACCGCGGCGGGCTCCGCCGCCGCTTCCAAGGATTCGATTGCGGGTTTCGCCGGGGCTGGCTGGTTCTCGGCGAGATGTGCGATCAATTCGGCCCAGGATTTGGCGGCGGCGGGTTCGCTTGCCCCGGTGGATGGCGCCACATCTTCCACATCCGCGGCCACCGCTGAAACGCCCGGCGTTCCGTATTGCGATGCCTGCGCGGACTGCGCCTCCAATGGCTGCCCGGGAGTTGGGGGTGCCAGTGTTGGCGCCGCCGCCCGGACACTGGCGGGCCCCGCCTCCGGCGGCAAATAACCCTCGACGCTTTCCACGATGCGCTGATAGATCAACGCGTCGCGCCGCAGGCGGGTCTGGATGGAATCGGTGATCGATACTTCCGCGGGGTGGCTGGCGGCGAATTCCGGGGCGCTCACGATGGCCGGCGGCGGCCGCACTGGCTCGGGCGCGGCCATTCGCGGTATCTCCGCCTCGACGATCCGCTCCCCAATGGGCACCGCGTCGGCCTGGGGGTGGATGCGCACTTCGCCGGCATCGCCGAGCCAGGGTTTCAGCCCTGTTCCGCCTAGGCCGCTGCCGGGCATGGCGCCGGTGCCGCCGAAACCGCTGTCCTCGTCCTCCCCGCCGAAGCGGAAACTGCCCGAACTGCCGGCGTAAAGCAGCACCGCCAGCGCCGCGAGCAGGGCTGGCAGCAGCTTTTGCCATCTGGCCGCGCCAAGCGTCATCCCAAGCATCAGTTCTCGTCCCCGGACTGTGCGGCGGCGCTGTCGGTTCCCTGACCGGGGCCTCCCTGCCGCGCCGTATAGTTGAAGATACCAAAGTTTATCCGATGCCCGGCATCGTTTCGAGCGCTATCCGCCCGCTGCAGGGCCGCCGCCCGCCGGTTCAGCCGGGTCAATGCCTCCATGCCGAGTTCATTGGCTAACGCCTTCAACTCGGCGACCGAATCCGGGCTCAGCCGGTTGTAATAGACGCTGCGGTCGAAGTGGGGCGCTTTGCCCCCGGCGAGGTTTTCGGCACCCGCGGCGATATGGTCGCGCAGGTTCTTGCCGAAGAAGAACAATTTCTCGTCAAAGCCCCGTTCCGGGGTGAAGGCGCCGGTGTTGAGCGCGACGCGGTCGCCATCGAGCCGGGCGACGCCGAGTTGAATCCATTCATCGAGAATCACCCGGGGACGGATGTTCCCGCGACAGACTTCGGCCACCAGCGTGTCGAAGCCGGGCGCCTCCCCGTCCACGGTTTTGAGCGGCAGCGCCCGGGGCGAGCCATCGTTTTCAACATAGCGCGCGGAACCGAGCCAGGCGGCCACAAGCCGCGCGCCGAGCGAAGCCGCCGCCGCGGACCGCGCCGCATCCGGCGGTTCCTGAATCTCAAGGCGGAGCCGTTTGATGTCTTTGCGGTGGATGCCGGTGAGCAAATTAACCCGGCTGTCGGAAAGCGGCGCGCCGCCAGCGGAGAACGCGGACTCCGCGACTTCCACGTAGACCGATTTAAGAATCCGCAGCAGCAGCGGATAAGTAAGTTGATGGGCGATGAGCAGGCGCACCAACGGACGCAGCAAACCCCGCAGCGCTTCAAGCAATCGCGGCGGCGGCAACTCCGGCGGCGTGGACGGTGTCTGGTTCATCGCGGGGAGTATACCCGCCACTGGGAAAAATTCCCACAGTGCGCCCAAAACCCATTCCAATTTTGGGGGAAACATCGATTTCGATTGGGCCAGCACAGCGCAAGTCGCCGCTTGGAGGGCCGCCCGCGGCGGGCGTGCGAGACATGGATGTCGAGCCCGGAGCCTCCATGGATGGATTCACGGCGTCCGCCGCGGGCGGCCCTCCAAGCGGCGACGAATCGAAGCCACTCATCTAAAGGCCAAAAATTCATGATCCCCTGTCATATACCCGTCACATTTTATGCGCTATACTGCGTGGGAATTTTTCCCACCAAGGGTGCGCAAGCGAGGGGGCGGGGATTGTGAACGCGGAACAGGCAAGCATTGCGGACTATTTCACATCGGCCCCGCCAGCGGCCCGGACCGCCGCGGCGCCGCGCTGGTTCCCCGCCGCCGAGCGGCCACTCGTCGAGCCCGATGGCTATCTCCGGCTGCCGAACGGCGCCCGCATCGCATGGAACAGCTTCGGCGACAGCGAAGGCTTCCCCTTGCTGTATTTCCACGACACCGGCAGTTCGCGGCTCGAGGCCGCGCTGCTGCACCGAAGCGCCCAGCGTTGCGGCTACCGCCTGATCGCCTTCGACCGGCCCGGCGTCGGCCGCTCGGACTATTTCGTTTGCAAGTCGCCCGGGGCGTTCTGCGAAAACCTGCTGCCGGTGCTTGGCAAGCTCGGCGTTGGCCGCTTCGGCATCATTTCCAAGGGCGGCGGCGGCATCTACGCGCTGCAAATCTGCCACATGAGCCCGGAGCGGGTCGCCGCCCAAGTCAATCTGGCTGGTGTTCCGGTTCGCACCTTCGCTTCCCCCCGGGGCCTCTGCGCCGCCCTGGCGGGGATAGCGCCGTCCGCCGTCGGCGCCTTGCTGCGGCTGAAACCTTTCTTTTCACCGGACGCCCCCGGCTCCGTGCTTGAGAAACTGCGGGAGGAATTGAGTTTCTCCGACAAGAAAATGCTCGCCAAACCCGAGGTGGCCAACATCCTCGAGGCCGACCAGGCCGAATCGGTGCGCGCCGGCTACCGCGGCATGGCCCAGGATCTCGCCATCAGCTTCCGCAAGCTCGATGTGCCGCTTGAGGAAATCGCCGTTCCCACTGAAATCTGGCACGGCTGCGCCGACCGGCTGACTCTGCGCGCCGATTGCGAGTACCTCGCCTCGCGGCTGCCGAGGGCGCGGCTGCACCGCGTTTCCCAGCGCGGCCACTTCTTCTTCATCCAGCACATGGACCAGGTTTTCGGCAGCCTGCGCCGCAGCCTCGGCGGGATCGCCTTCGCGCTCAATTGAACCTCCCCCCTTCGATATGGGAAAATTCGCCCATTAACGAAAGGGACAAATGGAGCGATGCGAGTTTCATTGAGTGGCGCCGAAGGTCTCGAGCGGAAACTGACGATTGAAGTGCCCGCCGCCGAAGTCGATTCGAGCGTCGAGGCGCGCCTGCGCGAAACCGCCCGCAGCGTGCGGCTCAACGGCTTCCGCAAGGGCAAGGTGCCGCTTGGCATCGTCAAAAAGCGCTTCGGCCCCGGAATCCGTCGGGAAGTGGTCGGCGATTTGGTGAGCCGCAGTTTTGTCGAGGCGGTGCGGCGGGAAAAGCTGCGGCCCGCCGGCCAGCCCAAAATCGAACTGTCCGAATCCGCCGAAGGCGGGGATTTGTGTTTCGCCGCGGTTTTCGAAATCTACCCCGAGGTCGAACTGCCGGATTTCTCGCGCATCAAGCTCGAAAACCTCACCGCCGAAGTTACCCCCGCCGATGTCGAAAAAATGGTCGCAACCCTGCGCCGCCAGCGCCAGACTTTCGAGCCGGTCGAGCGCGCCGCCGCCGATGGCGACCTCGTCAACATCGATTTCAGCGGCCGCGTCGACGGCGAGGAATTCGACGGCGGCAAGGGCGAGAACAGCGGCCTGCTGCTCGGCTCGGAGCGGATGATTCCCGGCTTTGAAGACGCCATCAAGGGCCGCGCCCCCGGCGAGGAGTTCAGTTGCGAGTTGCAATTTCCAGTTGAGTACCATCAAGCCGAACTCGCCGGCAAGGATGTTGCGTTCCAAATCAAACTCAATGGCGTGCGGGCGCCGCGCCTGCCGGAAGTCGATGAAGACTTCTACCGCAGTTTCGGCGTCGAGGACGGTGGCGAGGAGGCTTTCCACCAGGAAATCGCCCGCAACATGGAGCGCGAGTTGAAATCCGCCCAGCGCCAGCGGATGAAAAACCGGATCTCCGAAGCCGTCGTCAAGCGGGCCAACATTCCACTGCCCGAATCCTTGCTGGCCGGGGAAGTCGAACGTCTGCGCAAGGAGGCGGGCGAAAGATTCGGCGGCGGGAAATTGCCCGAACTGCCGGATGATTGGCTGCGCGAGCAGGCCAGGAGCCGGCTCGCCATGACGCTGATCATGACGGAAATCGTCAGCGCCAATGACCTCAAGGCCGACCCCGGGCGGGTGCGGGAAGCCATCGAGGAACTCGCCTCGACCTACGAATCCCCGGAAGAAGTCATCCAGTGGTATTATGGCCAGGAAGAGCAATTGTCGCGCATTGAATCTTCGGTGCTCGAAGATCAGGCTTTCGACTTCATTGCCGAGCGGGTGAAATTGACCGAAAAAGCGGTTTCCTACGAGGAAGCCATCCGGGCTTGAGGCCCATAGACCAACCAGTTCGCAGCCCGGCCGGAGTGGGCCGACAAGGAACGCCCAGCCATGCCCCAAAGCCAGACTTCACGCCAGTCTCGAGGCCAGCCGCCGGTCGAGTTCCGGGGCCGGCAAGCGCCGCAAGCCGCGCTCGTTCCCATCGTGGTCGAGCAGACTTCGCTTGGCGAGCGCTCCTATGACATTTTTTCGCGGATGCTCAAGGACCGGGTGATTTTCCTCACCGGGCCAGTCGAGGACCACATGGCGAATCTGATCGTGGCGCAGATGCTGTTCCTCGAATCCGACAACCCCGACAAGGACATCCATCTCTACATCAATTCCCCCGGCGGTTCGGTGAGCGCGGGCCTGTCGATCTACGACACCATGCAGTTCATCCGCCCCGAAGTCAGCACGATGTGCGTGGGCCACGCGGCGAGCATGGGGGCGGTGCTGCTCGCCGGCGGCGCGCCGGGCAAGCGCTTCGTCCTGCCGCATTCCCGGGTGATGATCCACCAGCCCAGCGGCGGCGCCCAGGGCCAGGCAACCGATATCGAAATCCAAGCCAACGAGATCGTCAGGATCCGCAAGATCCTCAACGATCTGCTCGCCCGCCATACCGGGAAGGACGTCAAAACCATCGCCCGGGACACCGAGCGCGACCATTTCATGAACGCGGAGCAAGCGCTCGACTACGGCCTGGTGGATAAAGTTATCGACAAGCGGGTAGATAATAAGGCTAGCGACGGCAACTAGGAAAGCTCTGATTAAGTCAGAGCTTGCAAGCGGGGCAGGGAAGCCTACTTGGCCTGGAAAATCAACAATGGCGGACAATCGTTACAACAAGGGCGGCGGCGAACTGCTCAACTGCTCGTTTTGCGGCAAGTCCCAGCATGAGGTGCGCAAGCTCATCGCCGGCCCCTCGGTTTATATCTGCAACGAATGCGTTGACCTCTGCAATGACATCATTCGCGAGGAGAACGACGTCAAGGAGGCCGGTTCCAGCGGCCGCCGGCTGCCGGTGCCAGAGGAAATCAAGCGCACCCTCGACGAATACGTCATCGGCCAGGAAAACGCCAAGAAAGTGCTCGCGGTCGCGGTCTACAACCACTACAAGCGGCTGCGCTCGGAGCGCCCCGGCTCCGATGTCGAACTGGGCAAGAGCAACATCCTGATGATCGGGCCGACTGGCACGGGCAAGACCCTGCTCGCCGAAACCCTCGCCAGGTTGCTCGAGGTGCCCTTCACCATCGCCGACGCCACCACGCTCACCGAGGCGGGCTATGTCGGCGAGGATGTCGAGAACATCATCCAGAAGCTGCTGCAGAAATGCGATTACGATGTGGACCGGGCCCAGATCGGCATCGTCTACATCGACGAGATCGACAAGCTATCGCGCAAGTCCGACAACCCCTCGATCACCCGGGACGTGTCCGGCGAAGGCGTGCAGCAGGCGCTGCTCAAGCTGATCGAGGGCACCGTCGCCTCGGTGCCGCCCCAAGGCGGGCGCAAGCACCCCCAGCAGGAGTTCCTCCAGGTCGATACCTCCAACATCCTGTTCATCTGCGGCGGCGCTTTCGCCGGCCTCGACAAGATCATCCGCGCCCGCTCGGACAAGGCCGGCATCGGGTTCACCGCCGAAGTGCGCTCCGCGGCCGAGAAGAGCCAGCTTGGCGAGACCCTGCGCGAGGTCGAACCGGAGGATTTGATCAAGTACGGCCTGATTCCCGAGTTCGTCGGCCGCCTGCCGATGATCGCCACCCTCGACGAGCTCGATCTCGAAGCCCTCGTGCGGATCATCCGCGAGCCGCGCAACTCGCTCACGCGGCAATACGAGCGGTTGCTCGAAATGGACGCGGTCGAAATCCAGTTCCGCGACGACGCCCTTATCGCCATTGCCGAGAAGGCCCAGGAGCGCAAGACCGGCGCAAGGGGGCTGCGCTCGATCATGGAAACCGTGCTGCTCGACACCATGTACGACATACCGTCGCTGGAAAATGTCAGCAAGGTCATCATCGACGCCGCGGTGATCCGCGGCGAGTCGGAGCCTTTGCTGATGTACGAGAACATCAGGCAGCCGAGTCTTTCCCAAGCCACTTAAGCCACTTAAGCCGCTTAACCACTTGACCCATTGCCCGCCAGCCGGAACCAGGCGAGAAACATGACCGAAACCAGCGCCGGAAACGAAACCGCCAGCCTGCCGCTGCTGCCTTTGCGCGATGTGGTGGTCTACCCGCAGATCGTGCAGCCTCTGTTCGTCGGCCGGCCCCGCTCCCAGCGCGGGCTCGAGGTTGCCATGGCCAACGACAAGCAGATTCTGCTCGTGGCCCAGCGCGACCCGGCCGAGGATGATCCCGGCAAGGCGGAATTGTTCGAGGTCGGCACCGCGGCGGCGATCCTCCAACTCGTCCGCCTGCCCGATGGCACCGTCAAGCTGCTCGTCGAGGGCTTGCAGCGGGCGCGGTTGACCGGGCTGCGGCTCGAAGGCGATTATTACCGCGCCGAATGCGAGGCGCTGCCTTCGGTGGAGGCCCCGGAGGAGGAGGCCCGGCTGCTCGTGCGCTCGCTGCTGACCCAGTTCGACCAGTACCTGCAATTGAGCAAGAAAATCCCGCCGGAAGTGATGACTTCGATATCCGGCATCGAAGAGCCGGGCCGGCTTGTCGACACGATCACCTCCCATCTCTCCCTCAAACTGCCGCAGAAACAGCAACTGCTCGAACAGGTCGATATCCAGGCCCGCATCGAACTGATGATGGGGCTGATCGAGCATGAAATCGATCTGCTCCAGGTCGAAAAGCGCATTCGCGGCCGGGTCAAGAAGCAGATGGAGAAAAGCCAGCGGGAGTATTACCTCAACGAGCAGATGAAAGCCATCCAGAAGGAAATGGGCGAGCTTGAGAACACGCCCAACGAGGCCGACGAGCTGAAACAGAAGATCGAACACTCGGGCATGCCCAAGGAAGCGATGGGCAAGGCCCTGGCGGAATGGAAAAAGCTGAAGCTGATGTCGCCGATGTCTTCCGAGGCCTCGGTGGTGCGCACCTATCTCGACTGGATGATTTCAATGCCTTGGAAGAAGCGCAGCAAGGTGCGCCTCGATCTCGCCAAGGCCGAGGAGATCCTCGAGGCCGACCATTACGGGCTCGAGGAGGTCAAGGAACGGGTGCTCGAGTATCTCGCGGTGCAGAAGCGGGTGAAGAAGCTCAAGGGGCCGATCCTGTGCCTCACCGGGCCTCCGGGAGTCGGCAAGACCTCGCTTGGCGAATCGATCGCCCGGGCCACCAACCGCAAATTCGCCCGCATGGCGCTCGGCGGCGTCCGCGACGAGGCGGAAATCCGCGGCCACCGCCGCACCTACATCGGCTCGCTGCCCGGCAAGCTGCTGCAGAAGCTGTCCAAGGTTGGCGTGCGCAACCCGCTGTTCCTGCTCGATGAAGTCGACAAGATGGGAATGGACATCCGCGGCGACCCGGCATCGGCCCTGCTCGAAGTCCTCGACCCGGAGCAGAACCACAGCTTCAGCGATCATTACCTCGAGGTCGATTACGACCTGTCCGATGTGCTGTTCATCTGCACCTCGAACACCATGGACATCCCCGACGCCCTGCTCGACCGCATGGAAGTGATCCGCATCCCCGGCTACACCGAGGATGAGAAGATCGGCATCGCCCAGCGCTATCTGCTGCCCAAGCAGAAGAAAGGCAACGGCATCGCCGACGGCGAGCTCGAAATCGGCGAGGAATCGCTGCGCGAACTGATCCGCTGCTATACCCGGGAGGCCGGGGTGCGCGGGCTTGAGCGCGAAATCGCCAAAATCTGCCGCAAGGTGGTCAAGGACAACACCCTGGCGGACAAGGCGGAACTGATCGACATCAGCCCGGAAATGCTTGAGAAATACTGCGGCGTGCGCAAATACGAGCACAGCAAGGCCGTTGGCGAAAACAAAATCGGCCAGGTCAACGGCCTCGCCTGGACCCGGGTCGGCGGCGAATTGCTGACCATCGAAGCGAGCGCGGTGGAGGGCAAGGGCAAGACGATCAAGACCGGCTCGCTCGGCGATGTGATGCAGGAATCGATTCAGGCGGCGCTGACCGTGGTCCGCTCCCGGGCCGCCACCCTCGGCGTCAACCCGGATTTCCATGAAAAGTACGATATCCACATCCACGTCCCCGAAGGCGCGACGCCGAAGGATGGCCCCAGCGCCGGGGTGGGGATGTGCGTGGCGCTGGTGTCGGTGCTGACCGCGATTCCAGTGCGGGCCGATGTCGCCATGACCGGGGAAATCACCCTGCGCGGCCAAGTGCTGCGGATCGGCGGCCTGAAGGAAAAACTGCTTGCCGCGCACCGGGCGAACATCAAGACCGTGGTCATTCCCGCGGAAAACGAGCGCGACCTCACCGAAATTCCCGACAACATCAAGTCCGAACTCGAAATCATGCCGGTCGAGTGGATCGACCAGGTGCTCGAAATTTCGCTCCAGCGCATGCCGGTTCCGCTGCGCAAGAGCGATCTCGCCATCAAGAAGCGGGAAGGCGAAGCCAAGGATGTGGATGGTGGCGGCGGCAAGTCCATCAGCACGCACTGAAGCGGCCGAACGCGACAGGGCCGATATCGGACGGAATCCACCGGTTCGGCTTGACACTTCTTTCGCGCTGCTGATATAAAACCGCCCTAGGAGCCTGCGCCGCAGGCTCTTGGCAGAGGCGGTGCTTTCGGAATGGATTCAACCAAGGAAAACACGTCTGCAAACAACGAATAGCCAACCAATCCGACAGGGGATAAGCATGAACAAATCTGAATTGATCGACGTGGTCGCCCAGAATGCCGGCGTCACCAAATCGAGTGCCGGCGATGCGGTTGAGGCAACCTTGGCGGCGATAAGCGCTGCCCTCGCCAGTGGCGACACCGTTGCGCTCGTGGGTTTTGGCACCTTTTCCGTGCGGGAGCGCGGCGCGCGCACGGGACGCAATCCCCGCACCGGCGAAACCATCGCCATCGCGGCGTCGAAAATCCCCGCTTTCAAGGCCGGCAAGGCATTGAAGGACGCGGTGTCCTGACCGCCCGCCGCCCCGTGCCTCCGGGCTCCCGGGTTTTGGTCCCGGGTTTTGGTCCCGGGTTTTGGTCCCGGGTTTTGGTCTCGGGTTTTGGTATAGCCACCGCGCCAAACCCGCAAAAACCAAAATAAACCAGCGCGGGAAGAAACACGAAGTTTGAATGGGCGCATCGGTCGCCGATGCGCCCATTTTTGATTGCCAACCCGCCGCGGACCGGTTTCGCGGTTCGCGGGCGGACGAAACCATGCTGCAGAACATCCGGGACAATTCCCAGGGCCTGATCGCCAAGGTCATCATTGGCCTTATCGTCGCGGTGTTCGCCCTGTGGGGGGTGGAGGGCATCATCGGCGGTTTCATCACCACGCCGCCCATCGCCGAAGTCAACGGCGAGGAAATCAACGAATTGCAGCTGCAGAACAGTGTGCAGCGGGTGCTCGCTTCGTTCGGCCCCGACGCCGCCGCCTCGCTCGACCCCGGCCTTGTTGAAGACATCGCCCTCAACCAGTTGATCGACGAAGCCCTGCTGCGGCAGCGCGCCGACCGTTCGGCTCTCGCGGTATCGAGCGAGCGCATCGACCGTTTCATTCTGAATTCGCCGCAGTTCCAGATCGACGGCGTGTTCGATCAGAATCTCGCCGTGCGCACCATGGCGAGCATGGGCTTTTCCGCGCCGCTGTACCGGGAGGACCTCGCCCGCCGCATGGCCCTGTCCCAGATCGCCAACGCCTACGCGGCCTCGAACTTCCTTACCGAAGGCGAACTCGAGCAATTGATCGCCTTGCAGCGGCAAAGCCGCGACTTTCGCTATATCGCCGTCGCCATGGGCGCCCGCACCCTCGACGAGGCCATATCCTTAGGCAGTATCGCCGACTACCACGAGCGGAACCAGGAACAATTCCGCGAGCCGGAAAGCATCGTGGCGCGCTATGTCGTGCTTGACCAGGACGCGATCAGCGGGGAAATCGAGGTGGCGCCGGAAGAACTGCTCGCCCAGTATGAACTCGAAAGCGGCGAGTACCAGGGCGCGGCCGAGAAACGCGCCTCGCACATCCTGTTCGAAACCTTTGGCATGACCGAAGCCGAAGCCACCGCCGCCGCCGAGGCGGCCAAGCGGCGGCTCGACGATGGCGAGGATTTCGCCGCCCTCGCGCTTGAGTTGTCCAGCGACACGATCTCCGCCGAAGCCGGCGGCGATATCGGCTACACCGACGGCACTGCCTTTCCCCCGGAAATCGAGCAAGTGCTGAATGAACTCTCCCTTGGCGAAATTTCCGACCCGGTGCTTAGCGAATTCGGCGTGCATATCGTGCAACTGACCGAAGACGCCGAAAACGAATATCCGCCTTTCGAGGAAGTCTCCGCCCGCATCGAGCGCGAATTGAAGCGCGCGGAAGTCGAGCTGATCTACGCCGGGCGGCTCGAGGAACTCTCCAACCTCGCTTTCGAGAGCGGCGATCTGGGCGGCATTTCAGCGCAGCTTGGCCTGCCGGTGATGACCAGCGAGCCGGTCGGCCGCATCGGCGGCGCCGGCATCTTCGCCGACCCGGCCGTGGTCGAAGCGCTGTTTTCCGACGAAGTGCTGCTCGATGGCAACAACAGCGAGGTCATCGAACTCGACAACACCCGGGCCGCGGTGGTGCGGGTCGAGCAGTTCAACGAATCCCGCATCCGCCCGCTCGAGGAAGTCGAGGCCGAAATCACCGTGCTGCTGCGGACGGAAATGGAACGCGAAGCCGCCGCGACCCTCGGCGGCGCCGTTCTCGCCGCCCTCGAGGCGGGAGAAGATGTCGACACCTTGCTCGCCCTGAATGAACTCGAATGGACCGACGCCGAGGCCACCACGCGCGACACTCTCACCGTCAACCCCGAGTTGATCGGCCACGTCTTTTCCATGCCCCGGCCCGAAGGCGCGCCGCGATACGGCGGCACCGTGCTCGCCAATGGCACCTATGTCGCCGTGGAGCTGACCGCGGTCAACCCCGGCGCGGTCGAGGAAATTCCCGACGACCAGCGCCGCGGCCTGATCGATTCCCTCGCCGCCGACCTCGGCAACAACGATTTCCAGCGCTACCTGCAAACCCTCCGCGAAGACGCCGAAATCACCCGCAGCCAAGCCAGCAGCTTCGACGACCCCGCCCAGTAATCAATCCGGCAGCGAACCCATCGCGGTGGTGTTGAAACCGCCATCGACATAGAGCACCTCGCCGCTGATCCCCGAAGCCAGATCCGAGCAGAGGAAAGCCGCCGCGTTGCCGATTTCTTCGGTGGTCACATTGCGCCGCAGCGGCGTGTTGCTGGCGTTGTAATCGAGCATCTTGCGGAAGCTCTTCACCCCCGAGGCCGCCAAGGTCCGCACCGGGCCGGCGGAAATCGCGTTCACCCGGGTGCCATCCGGGCCGAGGCTCGCGGCGATGTAGCGCACATTGGCCTCGAGGCTCGCCTTGGCCAAGCCCATGACATTGTAGTTCGGCAGGCTGCGCAGGGCGCCGAGATAGCTGAGCGTGAGCACCGAACCACCGCGCCCCGCCATCAGCGGCTTCGCCGCCCGGGCGAGGGCGACCAAACTGTAAGAGCTGATCTCGTGGGCCACGCGGAAACCCTCCCGGGTGGTGACATCGACATAATTTCCGTCGAGTTCGCCGGCGGGGGCGTAGGCCAGGCAGTGCACGAGGCCGTCGAGACCATCCCAGACCCCGGACAAATCCCCGAACAGCCGCGCGATTGCGGCGTCATCCGCCACATCGCAGGGGAACAACAACTCCGAGCCGGTGGTGGCGGCGATTTCGGCGACACGCTTGCCGAGCCGCTCGTTCTGATGGGTGAAGGCCAGCTCGGCGCCCTCGCGCCGCATCGCCCGGGCGATGCCGGTGGCGATCGACAATTTGCTCGCCACGCCGAGAATCAGAATCTTTTTTCCCTGCAGAAAAGCCATACGCTCAACGAACCCCGTGCATGAAATATTTGAGTACCGGCGCCAGCAGCATGGCCGCAACGCCAAAGCCGATGCTGTACCAGCCCGCGGCGGAATACACCTCGACATAGGCCGCCAGCGACGCCGCCGGATCGACCACTTCGCCGCCAACGGTTTCCGAACCGGTCATCGCGGCGATCTGCCCCGACACATAATTGCCCGCCGCCGAAGCGAGAAACCAGCAACCCATCATCATCCCCACCACCGAAGGCACCGAGAGCTTGGTCGTCATCGACAGGCCCACCGGCGAAATGCAAAGCTCCCCCATGGTGTGCAGCAGATAGAGCAGAATCAGCCAGATCAGGCCAACCGCGACCGGGTTGTCGGCGACCGACGCGCCGTAAACGAGCAACAGGAAACCGAGTCCCAACTGAATCAGCGCGAGCGCGAACTTCATCGGTGTCGACGGCTCGATGCCCCGGCGGCCGAGGCCGATCCACAACATGCTGAACAAAGGCGCGAGCAGGATGATGAAGGCGGCGTTGACCGACTGGAAAGCCGCCGCGGGAATCTCGAATCCCAACACTTCCCGGTTGATATTGCGGTCGGTCATCAAATTGAGCGAGGAACCCGTCTGCTCGAACAGGCCCCAGAAGATGATCTGGTAGCTCATCAGAAACAGGCAGACGAGCATCCGGTTGCGGTCCTCGCGTCCGCAGCGCAGGAAGGAATAGCCCACCACCACCAGGGTCATCAGCGCCAGGAAGGCGCCGAGCAGCCCGCCCACCAGCGCCCGGTGCTGCATCAGTTGCCAGAAAACGAACACGCCGGCGAGCGCAAGCAGGTAAATCGCCCACTCGGTGTTGATTCCCGGCGCCAGCCGGCGCTTGAGCAGTTCGGGGTTGGCGGGATCCCCCGCGCCGCCGAGCAGCCGCTGGCCGCGCAGAAACACGACCAGGCCCGCGAGCATGCCAAGGCTGGCGGCGCCGAAGCCCCAGCTGAAGCCGCCGAATTCGAGCAGGAATCCGCAAATCAGCGCGCCGAACATCGAGCCGACATTGATGCCCATGTAGAACAGCGTGAAGCCGCCATCCCGGCGGGGGTCGTTCTGGCGGTAAAGCGAACCCACCAGGGTTGAAATGTTGGCCTTGAGGAAGCCCACCCCCATGATGATCAGCGCCAGCGAGAAGTAGAAAATTTGCAGATAGAGCGGATCGCGCAGCACCACGGTTTCGCCATCGACCACGGTTTCCACCGCGGTGCCGCCCTCGAAGGCCATGCCGGTGTGGCCGGCGATAAGCAGCACCGCGCCGAGGGTCACCGCGCGCTTCGCGCCGAGATAGCGGTCGGCGACGATGCCGCCGAGCACCGGGGTGATATAGACCAGCGAGATGTAGGCGCCGTAGATCCCGGCGGCGACCTGGTCGGAAAACAGGAAATGCTGGGTCAGGTAGAAAATCAGCAGGGCGCGCATCCCGTAATAGCTGAAGCGCTCCCACATTTCGGTGAAGAAGCAAACCACGAGCCCCCTGGGGTGCCCAAGAAACTCCCCGCCCGCGGCGGGGACTGCGGAAGCGGAATCGGTCATGTCAATCCTGTCTGCCGCCGCCGGGCGGGGAGATGCGGATGATCTGGCCGGGGAAGATCGTCTCGTCTCCGCTCAGCGCGTTCCAGCGCAGCAGCTCCGCAAGCGGCACGCCGGCCCGGCTGGCGATCCGGCCGAGGGTGTCGCCCCGCCTGACCCGGTGGATGCTGGCGGCGCCGGCGTTGTTCCCGGCGGGGGACACCGCGTTCAGCAGCAGTTGCTGTCCGGGGAGGATGATACCCCCGGGCGCGATGCCATTGTTGCGGGCCAGTTCATCCACCGCAAGCCGGTGGCGGCGGGCGATTGCCCACAGGCTGTCCCCTGGCTGCACGGTATGCAGGCGCGGCGCGGCCGCGGCCGCGCCGCCGGCCCTCACCGTCTCGCCGGCGAGGGCGAGCGGGTCGGCGCCATCGGCGTCCTTCACATCGAGGCCGGGAATCCACAGATACTCGCCCGCGACGATCAAGTCGCCACTCAAGCCATTGCGCGAGCGCAGCAATTCCACGGGAACCGCCATGGCCTGGGCGATGCCGCCCAGCGTGTCGCCGGGCTGGATCTGGTAGCGCTCCGCCCGCATCTGGATGGCGAGCGGGTTCGCGATCAGCGCGCGCCGCAGCGCCCCGGCGTTGGCGATCGGCAAGCGCAGGAAATCCGGGCCGCCGTCGGGTGGCGTCCACCATTGCCGGAAACCCGGATTGAGCGCGCGCAGCCGTTCGGGTTCCATGCCGGCGATCCCGGCGGCGAGAACAATGCTCGCGCTCTGGCCGACCTTGACCCGGGCCAGCGCTTCCTCGTCCGCGATCTCTGGAAACGCGAAGCCGCCTTCGCGGCCCTGGTCGAGGATGCCCGCCAGGGCGAGAATGCGCGGCACATGAACCTGGGTTTCGGCCGGCAGCGGCAAGCGCCAGAAATCGACCCCGGCCGCGTCCTCGCCGAGGGCGCGCAGACTGCGGCCGACATTCGCCGGGCCAGAATTGTAGGCGGCGAAGGCGAGCAGCCAGTTGCCGGCGAAACGCCCGTGCTGGATTTCGAGATAGTCCAACGCCGCCGTGGTCGCCTGCGCCGGGTCCCGGCGGCCGTCGAACCAGGCGTCCACCCGCAGACCGAGGCTGCGGGCGGTGCCGGCCAGGAACTGCCAGGGGCCAACCGCGGCCGCGGTTGAAACCGCATGTGGATTGAAACCGCTCTCGACGAATGGCATCAGCGCGATTTCCATGGGCATTCCGCGCCGCTCGATTTGTTCCACGATGTTGTGCAGAAAAGGCCGGGCCCGTTCCCCCACCTGTTCGAAATAGTCGGGCCGGTTGGCGTACAAACGCATCTGCTGGCGGACTTCGGGCCGCTGGTAATACTCCCGCAGTTGCAACCCATCGCCGATTCGCGCCCACAGGTCGGCGTGTTGCGGCGTTTCCCCGACAGCGGGCGGGAGTGGATAATCATGGATCGAGTCCGGCGAGCCTTCCCCCGGCGGCGCCATCCGCCCGCAGGCGCTGTTGTTGGCGCCATTGTTGGAGGCGGGCCGCGACGCCGGAGGCGGCGCCGCGGTTTTGGTCGCGCTCTCCCCGCCGCGGTTCGGCTCTGGCCCGGAGGGTGGCAAAGGCGCGACCGCGCAGGCGGAAAGCAGCGCGGCCAAGCCCAGCGGAACCAGCCGGGCGGGAAAGGCGCGGGGGCTCGGTGAATGCTTCAGAACTCGTCTTTCCATTGGCGGATCGCGGTGAATACTTCGGTTTCGCCCAGCGCCGGGCGTCCGAGCCGGCCCGCGGCGCTCGCCGCGAGTTCGGGCTCGCCGCAGCGCAGAAAAGGATTGGTCGCCAGTTCGAGTTCGATGGTGGAAGGCAAAGTCGGCTCGCCCCTGGCCCGCTTGTTGCTCTCGACTGCGGCGCGCTCGCGCAGCGCGGTGTTCGCCGGGTCCGCGGCGGTGGCGAAGGCCAGATTGGCCAGGGTGTATTCGTGGGTGCAATGGACCGCGGTTTCCGGCGGCAACGCCGTCAGCTTGCGCAGCGAGGCGAGCATTTGCGCTGGCGTGCCCTCGAACAGCCGCCCGCAGCCGGCGGCGAACAGCGTGTCGCCGCAGAACAGCAATGGATTCCCGTGGGCGCAGCCGTCATGGTAATAAGCGATATGGTCGAGGGTGTGGCCCGGCACCGCGAACACCGCGAAATCGACGCCGAAAACCATCACCCGGTCGCCTTCGCCGAGAACTTGGTCGATGCCGTCGATTCCCGCCGGGCCGAAAACCCGGGGCCGGTGGCGGGCGATCAGCTCTTGCAGTCCACCGGTGTGGTCGCGGTGGTGGTGGGTGATGAGAATAGCGCTGAGTTTGAGGCGCCTGGCGTCGAGAAACGCCCGCACCGGGGCGGGATCGCCCGGATCGACAACACAGGCGCTTTCCCCATCGTCACCGACCAGGGTCCAGATATAATTGTCCCGGAAAGCGGGCAGCGGGTGGATTCCTGCAATCATGCGGATTTGTCCAACGCCAACTCCATAAGCGACATGTTATAGACTTGAGGGTCGATTACAAGTTGCCGGGCGAGGTTGCGGTAATCCTGGTCATGTCGAAGCATGAATTCTTTCCGGGTATGCATAGCATCAGTCGCCGTCTGGCGGGCTGCACGCGGCGGGCGTGCGAGGCAGGAAGCCGAGCCCGAAGCCTACAGGGACGTATTCACGGCGTCCGCCGCGTGCAGCCCGCCAGACGGCGACGACTCGAAACCGCCGCCAATCTCAGCGGGAGGCCATAGTGGGAACGAGACGGGTGGGCGGGAACGCGATGACGCCGCGGCGGCTGGCCGGGGCGACCGATGCCTGGTTCCGCTCGCCCAAGGGTTTGGCGGTGGCCAGGGCCGAGGCGCGGATGCTGCGGCCGCTGCTCAAGCGGTTGTTCGGCTACCGCATCCTCCAACTCGGTGTTTCGGGAAACCGCTCGCCAATTGACGACAGCGCGCTGTACCACAAGATCCGCTTCGCCCCGGCGTATCGCGCCGACGCCGGGCTGCCGGTGGCCGACGCCGAGCAATTGCCGCTGGCGACCGACAGTGTCGACGCGGTGCTGTTGTACCACGCCCTCGACTTTGCCGGCGACAGCCACCGGCTGCTGCGGGAAGCGCATCGGGTGCTGCGGCCCGGCGGCAGAATGCTCATCGTCGGTTTCAATCCCCACAGCAGTTGGGGATTGTGGCGCCTGTTCCGCCGCCGCGCGGGAATTCCCTGGGGCGGCCGCTTCATCGCCCCGGGAAGGTTGACCGACTGGCTGCGGCTGCTGGACCTGCAAGTCGACAGCGTCCATTACGGGCTGCATTTTCCGCCGCTGCGGCGGAAATCGCTGCTGCGCTTCGCCAGAAGCTGCGAGCGCCTCGGGCGCAAAATCAATTCGCCATTCGGCGGCGCCTACATCGTTTTCTGCGTCAACCAGGTGCGGCCGGTAACGCCGGTCACCAAGCGGTGGCTGCCGCTGCCGGCGCGGCCCGGCGCGATTGTCGCCCTCGAAGGCCGCAGCGCCCGGCGCGAGCGGTCCTGACCAAAAATGGAAGAGCGAGTGGAGCTGTTCACCGATGGCGCTTGCCGCGGCAATCCGGGGCGGGGCGGCTGGGGCGCGGTGCTGCGCTGTGGCGGCCGGAAGCGGGAAATCCACGGCGGCGAACGGCAAACCACGAACAACCGCATGGAATTGACCGCGGTGATCATGGCGCTCAGGGAGCTCAAGCGGCCCTGCCGGGTGCGGATCACCACCGATTCGCAATATGTTCTCAAGGGCGTCACCGAATGGCTCGCGAACTGGAAAAAGCGCAATTGGAAAACCGCGGCGAAGAAACCCGTGCTGAATCAGGATCTGTGGCAGTCGCTCGACCGGCTCGCGGCTGGGCACGAAATCGCCTGGGAATGGGTGCGCGGCCACAGCGGCCACCCGGAAAACGAACGGGCCGACCAGCTGGCCAACCGCGGCATCGACGAGTTGGGCTCGTTCTGAAAAAATTTCATCCCTGAAATTTTTTCAGAACGCAAAACAAAACAGGTTTTGCTTTGCTCACGAATGCAATGGCTGCGCCAAAGCATTCGGCGGCACATCTCGTGCCGAATGTCCCAGGATTGGGGGAGGAGTTTGAATCATGCGGATCGTGGCGCTGGATACGGAAACGACGGGTCTCGAATTGAGCGAGGGCCACCGGCTCATCGAGATTGGCTGTGTTGAAATCATCAACCGCCGGCTCACCGGGCAGACCTTTCACCGCCTGCTCAATCCCGAGCGGGAAGTCGATGCCGCGGCCTTCGAGGTTCACGGCATTGGCCGGGAGCAACTCGACGACCAGCCGCGGTTCGTCGATGTGGAGGATGCGTTCCTGGCGTTCATCGGCGGCGCCGAGATCATCGCCCACAATGCGGATTTCGATGTGGGTTTCATCGATATGGAACTGTCGAGGACAGACTCGGCCATTGACCGGCTCGCCTCGGTCTGCGAAATCACCGATACCCTGCAAATGGCCAGGGCCAGGCACCCCGGCCAGCGCAACAGCATCGACAGCCTCTGCAAGCGCTACGAGATAGACCTCGGTTCCCGGCAAAAACACGGTGCCTTGGTTGATGCTCAATTGCTCGCCCAAGTCTATCTCGCCATGACCGGCGGCCAGATCAATTTGCTTTTCGAAGAGGAAAACCGGGGCGGGGAAAGAGTCCGCGCAACCCCGTCCGCCGCCGCGGCAAGGCCGTCCCTGCCCTCGCTCCCCCCAAGCGAAGCCGAGCTCGCCGCCCACGAGGCGCTGCTGCGGAAACTCGACCAAGCCGCCGCCCCCGGCTGCCTCTGGCTGCAACTCGAAGCCGAATCCAGCGCTGGGTGAACGCTGTCCACCAGATGACTGCGGCTCGAAGCCTCTTTGCGGCCCGGGGCACGCACCAGAAGTCAAAAGAGAATTGCCGCGCCCCCGCCCCGCATTGATTTGAGCCTGAGTCTGGTTTATAAGTGCGAATCAACAAAGGATTCTGCGCGAAAAGAATCCCGCTGAACAAAACCGGGCCCGCCAAGCCGCGGGCGAATCTGGAGAGAACCATGTTCGATATTCACAAAGTCGATCGCCGCGCCTTCCTTAAGCAGGCTGGCCTTGCCGCCGTGGCGGGTTCGGTGGCAACCGCGACCAGCCTAAAGGCCCAGCAGGGCGGGGCCCGCGCCGCCGCCGCGGGCTACAACTTTGACGAGATCTATAACCGCGTCGGCACCGACTGCAGCAAATGGGACGGCCAGATCGAGCGCTGGGGCGATCAATTGAAGATTCCCATGGGCGTCGCCGACATGGATTTCCGCGTTGCGCCCTGCATTACCGAAGCCCTGCAAAAACGCATCGCGCACGAAGTCTACGGCTACATGTCCACCCCCGACTCATACCATGATTCGATCATCAACTGGAACGAGCGCCGCTACGGCACCGTCATCGGGCGCGAAATGCTGCTCGACTCGCCGGCGCTGCTGCCCGGCCTGCTCGCCGCCCTGCGGGCATTCAACCCGCCCGGCGCCAAGGTTGTCTTGCAAACCCCGGGCTACAACGGTTTCTTCACCACCATCCGCAAGGGCTTCGTCATCGAGGAAAATCCGCTGCGCGAAGTCAACGGCGTGTATGAAATGGATTTCGACGATCTCGACCGCAAGCTCGCCCAGGACGATGTCCACACCTTCGTTCTCTGCAATCCCCACAATCCAGTTGGCAACTGCTGGGACCGCGCCACCTTGACCGAACTCGGCGAGCTTTGCGCGCGCCACAATGTCGTCGTGCTCGCCGACGAGATTCACTGCGATTTCGTCAACGAAGGCAGCGAGTACGTGCCCTACGCCAACCTTGCCGACGATCTTGCCATGAACAGCGTGACTTTCAAGTCCGCGAGCAAATCCTTCAACCTCGCGGCCTTCAAGAACGCCTACCTGTTCTCCCACAACCCGGAGTTGATGTCGCGCATCCACGCCGTCGGCGACAACGACACGGTCAACACCCTTGGCATCATCGCCTCCCAAGCGGCGCTTGAGGAGGGCGGCGACTGGATGGACGCCCTGGCGGTCTACTTGTCCGACAACGCCCGCTACGCCGCGGACTTCATCAACGCCAACATCCCCCACATGAGCAGCAACGAGCCCGAAGGCACCTACCTCGCCTGGGTCAATGTGGAACCCATGATCGAGCGCCTCGGCGCGGTGGAAACCGCCGCCGCCGAGACCGCCGGGATGGGTCCCGATGCCGAGCCGGTGACGCCTGAAATGGTCGTCGAGCGCTATCTGATCGAACAGTCCGGCGTCAAGCTCAACCCAGGCTCATCGTACTGGGGCGCCGGCCACATGAGAATGAACCTCGGCCTCGCCCGCCCGCTCCTCGAAGAGGCCCTCGGCCGAATCCAGCAAGCCGCCGCGCGGGTTTGAAGTGCCGTTGATGATCCCCGCGCCGCATTGATCGCGGTTCCGGGCCGCGCAACAACGAGCGAAGCGAAGCGGAGATTGGCGACGCGGGTTTTCAGGCGGCGCTTTCCTTGCCAATGGCGGCGAAGCGCCCCGGCGGCTGTGGTTCATGGACCGCGGATGCCTGTGGCGGCTTCGCCGCGGTGGGCCACCAGAGCTCGCCGAGACTGAATGGCGTGGCGCTGAAAGGCGGGGGCGAGATGGTGGCTTCGCCAGTGACCGTTTCAAGAAGCATCCATTGGCCATCGCGGAGTTCGAAGGCTTCCAGCGTCCGCGCCTCCGGGTCGACAAACCAGAGATGGGCGACGCCCTCGCGGGCGTAGATTCCGCGTTTGCCGCCGAGGTCGAGGGGCCGGGTGGAGGGCGAGAGGATTTCGCAAACCCAGTCGGGAGCCACCGTGGCATAGGCTGCCTCCTCGGGCATGCGTTCAACTCGCCAGCCGGCAATATCGGGAACGAGAATGTCCCGCCCGAGGTGCAGTTCCGGCTCAACCAGAATCAACCAACCCCCCGCGCCATCTCCGCCTCCGCGGCCAAAATGCCGCAATCCGCTCGCGAGGCCGGTTTGCGCGTGGGAGTGGACGAGCATCGGCCGCGGTTGCGTGTGCAGCATACCATCGACGATCTCGGCGACCAGGTGCGCCGGGGCGTCCAGCACATCCTGATAAGTCGCCCGACGCGGAGATACCATCTTCGCTAGCGTCCCCGGGCGCGGCTCGTGGAGCGCAGATGGCTGGGCTGGCTTGTCTTTGGCGGGCCACCACAGGTCGCCTAGCTTGAATGGAGCGGCGCTGAAAGGCGGAGGCGAGATGGTGGCTTCGCCAGTGACCGTTTCAAGAAGCATCCATTCGCCATCGCGGAGTTCGAAGGCTTCCAGCGTCCGCGCCTCCGGGTCGACAAACCAGAGATGGGCGACGCCTTCGCGGGCGTAGATTCCGCGCTTCCCACCGAGGTCGAGGGTCCGGGTGGAGGGCGAGAGGATTTCGCAAACCCAGTCGGGGGCGACGCCGAAGTAAGCGGTGTCCGGTGGCGCCGGCATCCGCTCCGACCGCCAGCCAGCCACATCGGGAACGAGAACATCCTCTCCCAGATGCAACTCTGGCTCCAGCAGAATCAGCCAACCGCCGACCGCGCCATTGCCGCCGCCTCCCATCAGGTTTTCCAGTTTGCCGCCAAGCTTGGTGTGGGAATAGGCGTGCAGCGGCGCCGGTCGCGGATGTGTGCGCAGCACGCCATCAACGATTTCGGCGACCAAGTGCTCCGGAGCGTCGATAACATCCTGGTAGTTGGCCCGGCGCGGTGCTGCGGATGGCGGGTTTTTCCCTGCTTTGGCCATGCTTCCCCCCAAAATTCATATGAACTGTTGCAGATGCTAGCCGGGCTGCCGCGAGTATGCAAGCAAAGGTCGATTCGCAACGCTTGATTCGCGCCCGCGGCTTGCGACCGTCCACATGGTGGCCGGACTCACACCGTGACCGCGTTGCCGCGGAAAATCTTCGACAGGTAGCGGCTCTCCGCCGGGCTGGGAGCGGGCACGGCACATTGCAGCACCGCGTGCACCACACGCTCCATCTCCTCCTCGAGTTCGGAATCAGATGCCGGCTCCTCGGTGCGGGCGCGGCGGGCAGGCGGCTCAGCTCGTTGTCGGCGAGCGCCACCAATTCTTCGGCGGTGAATCCTTCCCGGAGCGCCGTCAGCATGGCTCCGTGGATCTGATTGAGCCGCTTGTTTTCCAGCACCAGCCGGCCACGCCGGGAATACAGGCCCGGCGCGCCACCGAGGCCGCGCAGCCGCGCCCCGTCAACTGGCCCCGGCGCCAAGGCGTTGATCTGGATTTCGGGCCCGAGATGCCGGGACAGAATCTCCGCCAGCACCCGCTGGCCGCCCTGGCCGCCGTTCTTCGACGGGTCCCAGCGGTCCCCTTCGAAGATCGCCGCGGTGTGGCTGCCCCGGCCCGCGAGTACATGCCGGTCCACTTCATTGAAACAGGCGTTGGTCAGGGCGCCGGCGAACCAGCGGTAGAATGGCGCGTCGCCGTCATCGAAGGCCCGGGACCAAGGTCGCCAGCCGGGGGGATGGCCGCATTCGACGGCGGTTCCGCCGCGCGCGCAGATTCCGGCCCAGGCATCCGTTGCCGGATCGCGGACCAGCCATGCCCGGCTGTCCGGGCAATACCAATGGATCTCGACCGAGGCGATGTTGCCGTGGGCGCCGCCGGGATCATCGACGAAGCGCCGCCGCAAGGTATCTTCGCGCTGTTGCGACTCCACCAATCCCCACTTGCCACTGTCGTTGCCGCCGCCGGTCGGGTTGTATGGCTCGCTCACCGCGCGTTCCCCGTCAGGCGCCTAGCCCGGTGCGATCCGCGGCCAGGGGGTGGCTTGTTCGAGTTGCCTGGCGAGTTGCAGCAGCAGCAGGTCGCCGCCCCAGGCGGCGGTGAACATGACGCCAACTGGCAGGCCCGCGGCGCAGCGGTGCAGGGGCACCGACATCGATGGCTGGCCGGTGCCGTTGCTGATGGCGGTGAAGCCGCCGTACTGCCGGAAGCGGGAGATGTACTGGCGCTGATCTTCGCTGTTCATGTCGAGCCAGCCGAGCTTGGCCGTGGTGCGCGCGAGCACCGGGCTGATTATCACATCGATCTTTTGGTGGACCCGGGCCATGGTGAGTTCCGCCAGCCTGAGCTGGTCCCGGGCGGCGAGATACTCCGTGGCGGAAACTTTGGCGCCGCGGTCGGCGATGATGCGGGTTGAACGCTCCAGCGGCGCCTCGTCGAGGCCAATGCCGAAATGCCGCAATCCGCGGCTGACCGCCTGCCAAGTGTGAACTCCGCTGATGCGCCACATCGCCGCGCCAAGTGATTGATGGTCCAGCGGGTGCTCGAAGTTTTCGACGCTGTGGCCAAGGTTTTCGCAGTGCTTTGCCGCCAGCAGCACCGCTTCGATGCAATCGGCGTCGAGTTCCTCGCCCATGGGATGACTGTCTTGGATGCCGATTCGCAGCGGCGGACAGTCCGCCCCGTGCGCCGCGAGAAAAGACGCCGGCGGCTCCGGGCGGGTGAAGAGGTTCTGTCGCTGGGGCAGGGTGATGAGGTCGAGAAAGGCCGCGCTGTCGCGCACGCTTCTCGACACCACGTGCTCCACCGCCATGCCGCTCCAGTTTTCCGATTGCACCGCGCCGACTTCGGTAAGCCCGCGGCTTGGCTTGAGCCCGAACAGGCCGCAGCAGTTTGCCGGAACGCGGATCGAACCGCCGCCATCGGAAGCCTGGGCCACTGGCACGATGCCGGCCGCCACCGCCGCCGCCGCGCCGCCGCTCGAGCCGCCGGTGGAGTAATCGGTGTTCCAGGGATTGCGCGAAGGGCCGTTGGCGACTGGCTCGGTGGTGAGCGTCAATCCAAACTCCGGGGTGTTGGTCTTGCCGAGCATCGCCAGTCCGGCCCGTTCATAGCATTTGACCGCGGCCCCGCTCGCTTTCGCCCGGTAATCCTTGAACAGCTCGCTGCCGAAACTGGTTTTGGTTCCCTTGAGGTTGTCGAGATCCTTGAGCAGGAAGGGAATGCCCGCCAGCGGCCCGGGCGGGTCCTGGTTCGCGCCAAGCCCCGCGTCGATTGCTTTGGCGTGCGCCAGCGCCGGCTCATACAAAGGCAGGTTGATCGCGTTCAACGCCGGATTGCGCGCCTGCGCCCGGCCGATGGCCGCCTCGACAACCTCGGCGCGGCTGAAATCCCCCTTCTTCACGCCTTCGCCAAGGCCAAGCGCGTCAAGCGAAAGATAGTCGTTTTGCTCAAGCATGGGTTGTCTCCCGCGATTCAGTCGAATCTTCGCCCGGTGAACCAGTTGGCGGCCCGCGCTTGCCGGGCCACCGCTTCCACCACATCGAGCACAAGGGCGAACAGGGCCATGCGCACGAGGACGCCATTGTCGGTCTGGCGGAAAATGGCGAGATTGGGATGCTGGTTCAGATCCTCGTCGAGCTCGTTGGCCCCGGCCCGGGTGTCGCGCGGCAAGGGGTGCATGATAACGGTGTTGGGCTGGCAGTGGCGGGTGTAGATCGCCCGGTTGAGGCGGAACCGGCCCCGGTACAGATCGGCTTCAAGGCGGCTTTCGAAGCGCTCCTCCTGAATCCGGGTCAGATACACCGTGTCGTTGTCGTGCAGGCCCTCGGCCATGTCCTCGGTTTCGTTGACGCTGTGGCCCGCCGCGCGCAATTCGGCGGTGATTTCGCCAGGCATCCGCAATTGTTCGGGCGAAATCAAGTTGAAGTGGATGTTCTGGTACAACAATAACAGCCGCGACAGCGAATGCACGGTGCGGCCATGCTTGAGGTCGCCCACCATGCCGATGCGCATGCCGTCGATGCCGGTCTGCTTCGATTCGAGCTCTTTGCGGATCGTGTACAGGTCGAGCAGGGCCTGGGAGGGGTGCTCGTTGACGCCGTCGCCGCCGTTGATCACCGGCACCCGGCTTGCCTCGGCAAACTCCGCCACCGAACCGGCCCGGGGGTGGCGCATGACGATGACATCGCTGTAGCCGCTGATCACCCGGGCGGTGTCGTAGAGCGATTCCCCCTTGGTGATCGAACTCGCGCCGATTTCGGCGGTTTCGCGCACATGGCCGCCGAGCATGTTGAAGGCGCAGCCGAAGCTGACCCGGGTGCGCGTGCTCGGCTCGAAAAACATATTGCCGAGGATGGCGCCGTCGAGCGCCTTGCTTACTTGAGTTCGCCGGGCGAAAGGTTCCATACTGTCGGCCACGTTGAAAATCCGTTCGACATCGGGCCGCCGGAACTGCCGCACGCTGATGATGTGGGCGCCGCGAAAATCCATGGAAACCTTTCCGATCAGAGGCTGGGATACTACAACATAAATCGCGGACACAGCAGCGGAGCGAAACCCGTAACGACTTCGCAAGGCGCCGGGACCATGCCTGAAAAAACCATCTACTGGTACGATTTTGAGAGTTTCGGCGGCGACCCGCGCCGGGACCGGGCATCCCAGTTCGCTGGAATGCGCACTGGCGAGAATCTCGAACCCGCGGGCGGGCCGCTCATGCTGTATTGCCGGCCGGCGCCGGATTTCCTGCCGGACGCCATGGCCTGTCTGATCACTGGCATCACCCCCCAAACCGCGTTGGAAAAGGGCGTCCGCGAGGCCGAATTCATCACCCGCGTCCGCGGGCAGTTCGCCCGGCCCGGAACCTGCGTCGCCGGCTACAACAACATCCGCTTCGACGACGAGCTCACCCGGCAATTGCTCTACCGCAATTTTTTCGACCCCTATGAACACGAGTGGCGCGACGGCAACTCGCGCTGGGACATCATCGACATGGTCCGGCTCTGCGCCGCCGTCCGCCCCGGAGGCGTCAACTGGCCGCGCGGCGACGAGGGCGCGGTCACTTTCCGCCTCGAGGCGCTCTGCCGCGCCAATGGCATCGAGCACGCAAACGCCCACGACGCCCTGTCCGATGTCCAGGCGACGGTGGCCCTCGCGAGACTCATCCGCGACCAGCAGCCGCGTTTGTACGCCTATGCCTACCAGTTGCGGCACAAGGACCGGGTCGCCGCTCAAATCGATCTCGCCAGCCGCAAGCCCATCGTGCATGTTTCCGGCCGCTATCCGGCCAGGCTCGGCTGTCTCGCGCTCGCGGTTCCGCTCGGCGTTCCTCCACGGAACCAGAAGAACGGCGTCGTCGTCTACGATCTGCGGGTCGATCCGCGGCAGTGGGCGGGGATGACCGACGAGCAACTTGGCGCGCGCTTGTTCGCGTCCCGCCAGGAGCTCGATGGCGAACGCCTGCCGCTCAAAGTGTTGAGCCGGAACCGCTGCCCGATTGTCGCCCCGCCGGCGGTGCTGCCGGCGGACAGCGCCGCCGCGTTCGGCATCGACCGCAAAACCTGCCGCGCGAATTGGGAATATCTGACCGGCAATCCGCAACTGATGCGACGCTTATGCAATCTGTTCGGCAAGGACGGCTTGGAAAAACCGGAGGAGGCGGACCCGGATTACCAACTGTACGGCGGCGGTTTTTTCAGCGACAGTGACCGCTCCCACATGGAGACCCTGCGCAAAACCGCGCCGGAAGAGCTGGGCCGCTACGATTTCCCCTTCCGCGACCGCCGCCTGCCGGAGATGCTGTTCCGCTACCGGGCGCGCAATTACCCTGACACGCTGTCCGTGCAGGAACGGGAAAGATGGCGCCAATTTCGCCGCGGCCGCCTGACCGACCCAGCCGCCCGGGACCGCTACCGGCAGTCACTCGCCGAAGCCGCCGCCAGCGATCTGCCGGGAAGCGGCACGGTGCTGCCCGCCCTCGAAGCCTATGCGGCGGATATTCTCGCTTCATGCGGGGCGGCGGTTTGAAACCGCCCGCCGCCCCAGTTGTCGATTGAACCAATCGGCCCGCGGCTTGTCACAACAACAAGGCACGCATAACAATAAAGCCACCGCTATCGAGGAGTCCCGCCATGCCCAGAATCAAGCTCGACCCGCCCGATGAATTCAGCTTCAGAATGAAAAGAAGCGTAGGCCTGAGCGACCTCAACTACGCCCGCCACCTCGACAGCCAATCGATGTTGAACATACTTCATGAAGCGCGCCTGCAATATCTCGCAAGTCTTGGTTTCACCGAGGAAAACATTTTTGGATTGGGTATGGTGATGACCAATCTCGCGGTGGATTTCCGCTCCGAATCCTTCGCCAACGACGTGCTCATCATCGATGTCGGCATCGGCAAGGTGAACCGCTACGGCATCGACATTTGCCTCAAGGTCACCAACAGCGCCCTCGATTCGGTCGTCTGCATGGCCAAAATGGGAGTCGTCCTGTTCGACTTCGACAAACACCAGATGGTCCCCGTCCCCCCACAGTTCAAACAACTCCTGCAACCCCTCGAAGCCCAAGTGGCCTGATTTGGCTTTTCCGGGCTTCGAATCGTCGCCATCTGGTGGGCCGCGCTGTGCATACGATTAGCGTTGACGGCGGGGAAGGGTGACGACCCGGGTGCGCGAGAGGCGGTCGTGGGCGGCGTCGCCGTTGGGGTCGAGGTAGAGCCAGAGGTAGCCGAGGCCGAAGAGGAAGAAGGCGGGCCAGGCGCAGAGGAAGCGGAGCAGGGCCTGTCCCGCCGTCATCGGGCCACCGTCGCTCGACTGCGCCCGGATGCGCCAGGCGAGCATGCCCAGGGTCTGGCCGCCGCGGGTCCAGAAGCCGATGTAGAAAGCGGCGGAACTCGCGCACATCAGGCTGAACAACAGCGCGCCGAAAAACGGATTCGTCCGCACCTCGCCGTCGACGACTTGATTGGTACCATCTCCCGCTATCAACTGTGCGGCAAACCCAATCGCCATCCAGATGGCGAGCACGAGAAAAACGTCATAGAGCAGGGCCGCGAGCCGCCGGAGCAGACCCGCGGCGGGCGGGAGATTGCATGGTTCGTGATCACCGTTCATTTTCGCACTGCGATCATGCACCGCAAGGTTCAGAATACAGCGTCCCAAATCCTGCACTGAGGGAGCGCGGCGGTGGCTGAAAGGGGCCCGGCGCAAGCCGGGAAAGCATTCAGCCACCGACGGGAAGCGACCGGTGCCCGAACGGAGAGATTCTGTGATTTCGCTTCGCTCCGCGCAGAATGACGAAGGGGCTGCGGTGGAATCTTGCACTGAGGGAGCGCGGCGGCAAGTGGAAGGGGCCCGGCGTCAGCCGGGAAGGTATCCGATTGCCGACGGCAAGCGACCGGTGCCCAAACGAAGGGATGCCGCGCAGATGAGGGAGCCAAGCGTATTCGTCACAGCTCCTTCACCGCCTGGATCAGTTCGTTGGCGGCTTTTTGGCCGTCGCCGAACAGCATCTTGGTGTTGTCGGCGAAGAACAATGGGTTTTCGACGCCGGAGAAGCCGGCGCCGCGGCCGCGTTTGATTACGATGACGTTTTCCGCATCCATCGCATCGAGAATAGGCATGCCGTAGAGCGGGCTGGCGGTGTCGGTTTTCGCCGAAGGGTTCACCACATCGTTGGCGCCGATGACAAGGGCCACCGTGGTGTTGCTGAAATCGGCGTTGATGTCCTCCATGTCGTAGATCATATCGTAGGGCACGCCAGCCTCGGCGAGCAGCACGTTCATGTGCCCCGGCATGCGGCCGGCAACCGGATGGATCGCGAATTTGACCTTGACCCCGCGCCCGTCCAGCAATTGCACGAGCTCCCAGATCTTGTGCTGGGCTTGGGCCACCGCCATGCCGTAGCCCGGAATGATGATCGCCTGGTTGGCGAAAGCCATCAGGATGCCCGCGTCCTGGGCTTGGATTTCCTTCATCTCCTTCTGTTCGCCATCCGCCGCCGCGGCGCCGGTGCCGACACCGGCGAAGAACACGTTCGCCACCGAGCGGTTCATCGCCACCGCCATCAAATGCGTCAGCAACGAGCCAGCCGAGCCGACGACGATGCCGGCGATGATCATCGCGGCGTTGCCGAGCACATAGCCCTCGAAGCCCACCGCGAGGCCGGTGAGGGCGTTGAACAGCGAAATGATCACCGGCATGTCGGCGCCACCCACCGGCACGGTGATGAACACGCCAACGATCAGCGCGAGGGCGAAGAAAATCGTGATCGTTGTCAGATCGGCCGAGAAATAGACCAGCACGGCGAACACCACCGTGGCGAGCGCCAGCAGGGCGTTGACATAATGCTGCCCGGGCACGAGGCGGCTCAGCTTCAGGCGGCCGTCGAGCTTGGCCCAGGCGATGATGCTGCCGCTGAAGGATATGGTGCCGATCACCGCGCCGAGAATCGCCAGAATCGCCACATCGACACCGAGATAAAGCGCCGCGCTCCCGCCGGGATGAGCCTCCCCCGCCTTGAGCAGTTCCACCGCCGCGATGGCCGCCGCCGCGCCGCCGCCCATGCCGTTGTACATGGCGATCATCTGCGGCATGTCGGTCATCGCCACGCGCCTGCCGCTGAACCAGGCATAGCCGCCGCCGATGGCGATGCCGGCGATGATCAGCGGCAGGTTGACCGCAAGCTGTTCGCTTTCCAGTAATGCCGGCGTGCCGAAAGTGACCAGGGTGGCGAGCAGCATGCCGAGTCCGGCCCAGACGATGCCGCGCCGCGCCGTAACCGGCGAACTCATCTGCTTGAGGCCGACGATGAAGAGCACCGCCGCCGCCAAGTAGCTCGCGTCAATAATCAAATCCATGCTTCAGTCTCTTTGCGCCGTGCCATGATTCCGCGCGGAGCGAAGCAAAGCAGCAGAATCTCCTCGTCCGGGCACCGGTCGCTTCCCGTCGGTGGCTGAATGCTTTGCGGACTGGTGCATGCCTTCCCTGGCGCGACGCTTCTGGCCCCGCCAAATCCCAGCCTCGACATCCTTGTCGAGCCGTTCGGCCCTTGAAAAGCGTTGCTTTTCATCGGCTGCGCCGACCGGGCCTCACCCTTTCAGCCACCGCCGCGCTCCCTCGGTGCGGGATTCCACCGCAGCCCCTTCGTCATTCCGCGCGGAGCGAAGCGCCCCTCCGTGATTTTCATGCCATCCTCCATCACATCCCGCCGGGCTTGTTGCTCGACTTGAACATCTCGAGCATCCGCTCGGTGACGACATAGCCGCCCACCGCGTTGCCGGCGGCGAGCAGCACGGCGGAAAAGCCGATGAGCTGCTCGATGGGGGTTTCGGCGATGCCGAGGGCGTACATCGCGCCAACAAGGACGATGCCGTGGACGAAGTTCGACCCCGACATCAGCGGGGTATGGAGGATGACTGGCACCCGGGCGATGATTTCGTACCCGGTGAAGCCCGCCAGCAGGAAAATGTAAATCGCCGCGAGTCCTTCAATCATTTGTTTTCGCTCTCTCTTCGTTGCGGTCCCGGTCTCAACCCTGTCCGGTCTGCAACCGGTCCCGGATGCCGGCGTTGTGGATTGCGCCGGCGTGGGTGACGAGACTGTCGTTGATGATCTCGTCTTCGAGATCGATGTCGATTTCGCCGTCTTTGACCAGCAGGTCGAGGAAGGCCAGCAGGTTTTTCGAATACAGCTCGCTGCCGTGGGCGCCCATTTGCCCGGGCAGGTTGACCGGCCCATCGATGATGACGCCGCCGTGATTCACCACCTCCCCGGCCCGGGTCAGTTCGCAGTTGCCGCCGCCTTCCGCGGCGAGATCGATGATCACCGAGCCGCCGCGCATTGCCGCCACGAGATCGGCGCCGATGATCCGCGGCGACGGCCTGCCGGGAATCGCCGCGGTGGTGACGATCACATCCGCCCCGGCGATATGCTTGGCGAGGATTTCCCGCTGCTTGGCCGCCTCCGCTTCGGTCAATTCCCTGGCGTAGCCGCCGCTGCCCTCCGCCTCGACCTGGGTGTCGACGAACTTCGCGCCAAGCGATTCAACCTGTTCCTTGACCGCCGCGCGCACATCGTAGCCCTCGACGACCGCGCCGAGCCTGCGCGCGGTGGCGATCGCCTGCAATCCCGCCACGCCGGCGCCGATGACCAGCACTTTCGACGGCCGGATCGTGCCGGCGGCGGTGGTGAGCATGGGGAAGAACTTGCCGAGATGCCCCGCGCCGAGCAAAACCGCCTTGTAGCCGGCGATGCTCGCCTGGGAGGAAAGCGCGTCCATGGCCTGGGCCCGGGAAATGCGCGGAATCAACTCCACACTGAAGGCGCTGATCTTGCGCGCGGCGAGCGCCGCGAAGCGATCCAACCCGGAATGCGGGTCGAGGAAGCCGATCAGCGCCGAGCCTTCCCGCAGCAGGGCGATCTGCCCGGCATCGGGTGGATTGACGATCAGGCTGATGTCGGCCTTGCCGAGCAATGCACCGGCATCGGCCACGATCTCGGCATCGCCGAAAAGCGCATCGGCGAAGCCGGCGGGCGCCCCGGCCCCAGCCTGAACGCCCACCCGCATTTCCTTGCCAAGCAGCCGCTTCACCGCATCGGGCGCAAGCGCAACCCGCCGCTCGCCAGCGCGCGTTTCCTTCGGCACACAAACCTGAACCGCCATGCTCGATTCCCAAACCGGATCCCCGAACTGGAGACCACCGAACGGCAGGGCAGTATAGCGGCAAGCGAATCTGTTGCAAGCCGTGGCGCATCTTCAACTGTCATCCTGCGCGCAGCGAAGCGAAGTCGCAGAGTCTCCCCGTCCATAATTCCTTGTTCGGATGAATCCGGTTAGTATTTCCGCAACACAGCTGAGAGCTGTTCAGAAGCTGGCGTTTGCCGATGGCGGAGACCAAACCGACGCCCCTGACTGTTCGCGCTCATCCCGGACGGGGGAGGGTTTCGGACCGCCGCTGAACAGGAGCGGCGCGGTCCGGCCGGCATGGCCAAGGCGATGATTCGCCAACGCCGCGACGGGGCGGGGGCGCGCATCGCGGAAACGGGCGCTGGTATCAAAACGCTGTCCGCCAGAACCGGAAAGCGGTTTGTAAAAGCGCTTGTGGCCAGCACCTTGGAGGGGCAAACCCAGTTTACCGATGCGTTCAGGATGCTGGGCATCAAGAAAACCGCGACCTTCTATGAGGAAGCCCAGCGCCTGGGATTGCACGGATGAAATATCTGCTCGACGCCAACATCTTTATCAGGGAGGTGGCGTAGGCCTGCGATCCATGGCACCAAACCCCGCGCCCATCTATCACATCACCCCCATCGAGAATCTGCGCGGGATTCTCGAAACCGGCGAGTTGCGGGCGAAGGGGGCGCTGGATCGGGAGGATACGGGTTATGTCAACATCGCCCACCAGACCATACAGGATCGCCGCGCTCATACGCCGGTTCCCTGTGGTCCGGGTGGTTGGCTGCATGATTACGTGCCGTTTTATTTTGGGCCACGTTCGCCGATGCTCTATACAATCGAGAGGGGAAACGTGGAGGGGTTCGCCGGCGGGCAGCAGTCCATCGTCCATTTGGTGTCAACAGTGCAGTCTGTCCAGGCGGCTGGACTGGAATACGTGTTCACCGATGGCCACGGGATCATGGCTTTCACGGAATTCTACGATAATCCGGCCCAACTGGACGAAGTGGACTGGCCGCTGATGAATTCCCGTTACTGGTTTGATACCAATGATGATCTGGATCGCAAACGCCGCCGCCAGGCGGAGTTCCTGATTCATCGACGATTTCCCGTCCGCTTGATCCATCGGATCGGCGTGATCGATCAACACAGGAAAACAGAAACTGAAGCACTGCTTGCGGAGTTCGGCCCAGCTATTACAGTGGCCGCCGAGCCCGGCTGGTATTACTGAGGAGGCCCCATGTTCGAACCGACGGAAGGAAACCTGCTGGAAGCCGATGCCGAAGCTCTCGTCAATACAGTCAATTGCGTGGGTGTGATGGGCAAGGGCATCGCCTTGCAATTCAAACAGGCATTCCCGGAAAACTTCACCCATTACGCGAAGGTGTGCGAAGCGAAGCAGATGAAGCCTGGTCGAATGCTGGTGTTTGAGACTAACAGCATGGTGAACCCGAAATACATCATCAACTTCCCGACCAAGCGCCATTGGAAAGGCGGGTCGAAGATGGAGGACATCGATTCCGGGCTGGCGGACCTGATTGCCCAGGTAAGGCGCCTCCAAATCCGATCCATCGCCATCCCGCCCCTGGGCGCCGGGCTTGGTGGATTGAACTGGCCCGAGGTGAAGCGGCGGATCGAGGCGGTCTTCGCGGATCTGCCGGATGTGCGGGTGCTGCTGTTCGAGCCGAAGGGCGCGCCGCCGGTCGAGCGGATGCCAGTGCGCACCAAGCGCCCGAACATGACGCCGGGCCGCGCCTTGTTGATCCGCCTGCTGGAACTGTATGGACGCCAGGGTTACCGCCACAGCCTGATGGAGGTGCAGAAGCTCGCCTATTTCCTGCAGGAAGCGGGCGAGCCGATGAAGTTGAAATTTCGGGCCCATCACTTCGGTCCCTATGCGGATAATCTCAACCACGCCCTGCAACACATCGAGGGGCATTTCATCCGCGGCTATGGCGATAGGTCCGCCAAGGCGGAGATCCGCCTGATGCCCAATGCGACAGAACGGGCCAGGGAATTCCTGAAGAAGAAACCCGGGGCGGAGGGGCACTTGGAGCGGGTCAGGCGACTCATCGAAGGTTTTGAAACGCCCTATGGCATGGAGCTGCTGTCCACGGTTCATTGGGTGGTCAAGCACGAGGCGGATGTCCTGGGCGATTTGGATGCAATCCGCGGGCGTGTGGAAGCCTGGAGCGAGCGCAAGAAGGATTTGATGAAACCCCGGCATATCCAAAAGGCGCATTCGCGCCTGGCGCAACAGGGCTGGCTGTCGGCCTGATGGCGAACCGGGGGTGGAAGGAAGGGCGGATGTCCGACTACTCCGAAGACGCGCTGGCGAAGAAGATCCGGGCGCTCACCCCGCCGGCGGACATCTCCGGGGTGATGGGCCAAGTGGAGGAGCTGCTGGATGCGTCCATCGCCGCCGAGGGATATGTGATTCGGGAAACTTCCGCGGCCTACGGAACGGCGGGCGGCGCCGGGGAGCATTGGGTCGATCTGGCGCGGATGGATTTCGAGGCCTTGAAGGAGCGGTTCGCCAAAGGCAGGAAGCGCACTGAGGCGGAAAAGCTCAAGAGCCAGGTGCGCGGCAAATTGAAGCGGATGCTGCGACTCAACCGCACCCGCATGGACTATCTGGAGCGCTTCCAGAAGATGATCGACGAATACAACGCCGGCAGTCTGAACATCGACGAGTTTTTCCAGCGCTTGCTGACTTTCGCCGAAAGCCTGAACGATGAGGAGAAGCGGAGTGTCGCGGAGCAACTATCGGAAGAAGAGTTGGCCTTGTTCGACATCCTGACCAAGCCGCGGCTTGATCTGTCAATCAAGGAGACCAAACAAATGAAGAAAGCGGCAAAGGATCTATTGGAGGCGTTGAAGCGCGGAAAACTGGTTCTGGACTGGCGCAAGTTCCAGCGGTCCCGGGCCGCCGTGAAAGTCAGCATCGGGGATGTGCTGGGCGAGGGATTGCCGGAGAGTTTCCCGCAGGAACTGTTCGAGCGCAAGGTCGAGGCCGTGTACCAGCACGTTTTTGATTCCTACTACGGCGGCGGCCAAGGGGTGTATGCGGCCGCGGATTGATCGACAGGGCCGGGGGAGTCTTTGATTTGCCAAGTCGAACCGGCGCTGAATGTCCAACAAGAATCTCACGCTTCCCCTATGGTCAGCGCGGACAGGCTGTCGCCGGCGATGATGGCATGTGCATAGGCGGTGCAGGCGCGAATGTCGTCCGGCTCCAGATCGGGATAGTCGTCGAGAACCTCCTCGTGGGAGACGCCCTGTGCCATCAGGCTGAGGATCAATTCCATGGAGATGCGCAGGTCGCGCACAATGGGCTTGCCGTTGAACACGTCGGGCCGCGCGGTGATTCGTTGCAGGAGCGTTGCATGGCTGGTCATTTCGCATTCCTCCTTCCGCATTGTGCAACTGCCAGATGCGGTTGCTTAAGTATAAAGGCCCTCGTCACTCTGGCGATACAGGATTTGGAGGCTGGAAACTCGCACCATTCCCGCGGTCAACAAGCGCCGCGGCCGCATTGGATTTGCTAGAATCGCGCGCATGATGGATTCAGCGGCACAACGCCATATCGTCCTGATGGACACCACCCTGCGCGATGGGGAGCAGACCCAGGGGGTTTCCTTTTCAGTCAATGAGAAGGTGAGCATCGCCCGGGCGCTGCTTGGCACCCTCGGGGTGGACCGTATCGAAGTCGCTTCGGCCTGCGTTTCCGAGGGCGAGCGCGAGGCGGTGGCGCGGATTTGCGCCTGGGCCGGGGAGAATGGCTTCGGCGGGCGCGTCGAAGTGCTCGGCTTCGTCGATTACAAGCGCAGCGCCGACTGGATCCGCGGCGCCGGCGGCAGGGTCATCAACCTCCTCACCAAGGGCAGCGAAAAACACTGCCGCATGCAACTCGGCAAGACGCTGCGCCAGCATCTGGCCGATATCGAACGCACGGTGGAATACGCCCAGAGCCGGGGTCTTGCGGTCAACGCCTACCTTGAAGACTGGTCCAACGGCTACCGCGACAGCCGCGATTACGTCTTCGAGCTCGTGGAGGGCATGTCGGGCCTCGGCATCGGCCATTTCATGCTTCCCGACACTTTGGGCATGCTGTCGCCTGCTGAAGTCGGGGATTATCTTGGCGGCATGGCGGCGCGCTTCCCCGGCCTGCGATTCGACTTCCACCCCCACAACGACTACGGCCTCGCCACCGCCAATGTTTTGGCCGCGGTGGAGGCGGGGGTTGGCTGCATCCATTGCACCGTCAACTGCCTCGGCGAGCGGGCCGGCAATGTCTCCCTCGCCGAGGTCGCCGTGGTGCTGCGCGACAAGGCCGGGGTGGGGCTTTCCATCGACGAAACCCGGATCGCCGCGCTCAGCGCCATGGTCGAGAACTTTTCGGGCAAGCGCATCGCCGCCAACACCCCGGTCACCGGTGCCGATGTTTTCACCCAGACCGCCGGCATCCACGCCGATGGCGACCGCAAAGGCGGGCTGTACCTGTCCCGGCTCAGCCCCGAGCGCTTCGACCGCAAACGCAGCTACGCTCTCGGCAAGATGAGCGGCAAGGCGTCGCTGATCAGCAATCTCGACGAGCTCGGCATCAGCCTCACCGCCGAAGAGCAGGCCGCGGTGCTCAAGCGCGTCGTCGAACTCGGCGATTCCAAGCACATCATCACCACCGACGACCTGCCAGTCATCATCGCCGACGTGCTCGAAGACCGCCAAGACGAAGGCGGCCGCCACGTCCGCCTGCTCAACTGCTATATCAACACCGGCCTCGATGTGGACAGCACCGCCAGCCTGCGGCTCGCCATCGGCGAGGCGGAAAGCCAAAGCTCGGGAGTGGGCAACGGCGGTTTCGACGCCTTCATGGACGCCCTCGGCAAGATTCTCGCGCCCCACGAATTCGACCTGCCCGAACTCGTCGACTACGAGGTCCACATTCCCCGCGGCGGCCAGACCAACGCCCTCACCGAGTGCTTCATCACTTGGCAAGTCGCCGGGCGCAGGCTCAAGACCCGGGGGGTGGACGCCAACCAGGTGCTCGCGGCGGTCAAGGCCACCCTGCGCATGGTCAATCTGCAACTGCCGGCGCGGCGGCATAATGCTCCGCGACAAGATCGCCAAAAGCGCGCGTAGATATCGTTTTCGCATCCATCCCGGGCCTTGCCAGATCCGGTGTGGTGCAGCCTTGGTCGAAAACCGACCGCATCGCCTGCCACACGTGGCCGGCTTCGGCGCGCAGCCCCAAGCTCATATCGAGCAGCATCGCCACCGAGCCGATCATCGAATAGGGATTGGCGATGTTCCTGCCGGCGATGTCCGGGGCCGAGCCGTGGGAAGGCTCGTAGTAGGCTTTCTCCGGCCCGAGGCAGGCCGAGGGCATCAGCCCAAGCGAGCCGAGGATGCCGCCGGCCTGGTCGCTGAGAATGTCGCCGAACATGTTCTCCATCACCATCACGTCGAATTGCCGCGGATTGAGGCAGAGATAGGTCGCCGCGGCGTCGACGAGGATGTGCCGCACCTCGACCTCGGGGAATTCCCGCCCCACCTCGCCGAGCACCTCGTTCCACAGCACGCTTGATTGCAGCACATTGCTCTTGTGGATGTTGTGCAGCACTTTTTTCCGGCCCTGGGCGGTTTCAAAGGCGACCCGGGCGATGCGCTCGATCTGGGTTTCGTCGTATTCGAGCGTTTCCTTCACATAGCGCCGCCCAGCCTGGTCGCGGCCGCTTTCCTTGGCGCCGAAATACAGCCCGCCGACGAGTTCGCGGATGATCATGATGTCGATGCCGCCGGCGGTGATCTCCGCTTTCAGCGGCGAGAAATGCGTCAAGCCGCCGGCGAGCCGCACCGGGCGGAAATTGGCGAAAGTGTCGAAGCGCCGCCGCAGCGGCAGCAGGGCGCCGCGCTCCGGGCGCATGTCCACTGGGATTTTCTCGGTTTGTTCGTGGTCGAGGCCGATGGGTCCTTTCAGAATCGCCCCGGCGCGGTCGCAGAGCTGGCGGGTCGCCTCGGGGAACGAATCGCCATGGGAAAACCAGGCCCCGGCGCCAAAGGCCCCGTGTTCGAGTTCGAGCCGGATGGCGTTGCGCGACTCGGCGATTCGCAGAATCTTGACGGCCTCGGCCATGATCTCCGGCCCGATTCCGTCCCCGTCAAGCAGGGCGATGGTGTGCGTTGACATGCTGCGTCCAGTGGAAATGGGCTCGAAGTGTAGTCAGTTTCCCCGCTGTTTCAAGTCCGTTTCGGGGAAACTGTGATCAAGCCAGAGTTTCGCCGCGGCAAAAGGATGCGCCGCCGGATTCGATGACGCAAGTTATTGAATCCGCCAGCAAAACAAAATCACGCTTTTGTTTTGCAGAGCATACTTGGTATACAATCCGCCGCTTTTCTTGGTGGCCGCGTCCCGGCCGGTTGGCCCATGTCCGGCAACAGCATTGGCAAATTGTTCACCGTCACCAGCTTTGGCGAAAGCCACGGGCCAGCGCTCGGCTGCATCGTCGATGGCTGTCCACCCGGCCTCGAATTGAACGAAGCCGACATGCAGCGCGACCTCGACCGGCGCAAACCCGGCCAGTCGCGCTACACCACCCAGCGCCGGGAAGACGACCAAGTGCGAATCCTCTCCGGCGTATTCGCGGGCAGGACCACCGGAACACCAATCGGCCTAGGCATCGAAAACCAAGATCAAAGACCTAGAGATTACAGCAAAATCAAAGATCTATATCGACCTTCTCATGCCGATTATAGCTATGACAAAAAGTACGGATTCCGCGATTACCGCGGCGGTGGGCGTGCCTCGGCGCGGGAAACCGCCATGCGCGTCGCGGCGGGCGCCATCGCCAAAAAGTATCTCGCCACGCGCCACGGCATCGCGATCCGCGGCTATCTCGACCAACTCGGCCCAATCCGCATCGGGCGGGTCGATCTCGACGAGATCGAAAACAATCCATTCTTTTGCCCCGACCCGGACAAAGTCGCGGAGATGGAAGCCTGCGTGACCGCCCTGCGGGAAGCCGGGGATTCCATCGGCGCTGGTATCCGCGTGCTGGCGAGCGGCGTTCCCGCCGGGCTTGGCGAGCCCGTATTCGACCGCCTCGACGCCGACCTCGCCAAAGCCCTGATGAGCATAAACGCCGTCAAAGGCGTTGAAATCGGCGCCGGATTCGCCGCGGTGGCGCAAAAAGGCAGCGAACACCGCGATGAAATCACCCCGGGCGGCTTTCTCGGCAACCACGCCGGCGGCATCCTCGGCGGCATTTCCAGCGGACAGGAAATCAGCGCGCGAATCGCCCTGAAGCCAACCTCAAGCATCCGCATTCCCGGTCGAACCATAAACCGCGCCGGCGAAGCCGCGGAAATCTCGACCACCGGCCGCCACGACCCCTGCGTCGGCATCCGCGCCACCCCCATCGCCGAGGCCATGATGGCCATCGTGCTGATGGACCACCTATTGCGTGATCGGGGCCAATGTATGGGTGTACGGCGGCCAAGTGGCTACGTGTAGAATAACGATTTTTGAGCCACCACCCGATGGCGACGGATCGAAGCCAAACAATCCCGGGATGGGATCAACTTTTCGGAAACACAAAACATGACCGCAAAAACACTTTACGACAAAATCTGGGATGCGCACCTGGTCAAGCAGCGGGCCGACGGCACCGCGCTGATTTATATCGACCGGCATCTCATCCACGAAGTCACTTCGCCCCAGGCTTTCGAGGGCCTGCGCCTCGCCGGCCGCAAGCCTTGGCGCGCCAGCGCCAATCTCGCGACCCCGGACCACAACATCCCCACCACCCGGGCCGAGCGCAGCCAGGGGCTGTCGGGAATCAAAGACCCGGTTTCCAAGTTGCAGGTGGCCAAGCTCGATGAAAATTGCCGCGAGTTCGGCATAACCGAACTCGGCATGTCGGACCGCCGCCAAGGCATCGTCCACGTCGTCGGCCCGGAGCAGGGCGCCACCCTGCCCGGAATGACCATCGTTTGCGGCGATTCGCACACTTCCACCCACGGCGCCCTCGGCGCCCTCGCCCACGGCATCGGCACCTCCGAGGTCGAGCATGTGCTCGCCACCCAGTGCCTGTTGCAGAAGAAAATGAAGAACATGCTGGCGCGGGTCGATGGCCGGCTCGGCGCCGGCGTCACCGCCAAGGATGTCGTGCTCGCGATCATCGGCAAAATCGGCACCGCCGGCGGAACCGGCCACACGATCGAATACGCCGGCGAAGTGATCCGCGATCTCAGCATCGAAGGCCGCATGACCGTCTGCAACATGAGCATCGAGGCCGGCGCCCGGGCCGGGCTCATCGCCGTCGACGAAAAGACCCTGGAATATATCGAGGGCAGGCCCTTCGCCCCCAAAGGGGAAGAGTGGAGGCGCGCGGCCGCGGCTTGGCGCGGCCTCGTCAGCGACGCCGGCGCCAGTTTCGACAAGACCGTGGAATTGCGCGGTGAAGACATCGAACCCCAGGTGACCTGGGGAACCTCGCCGGAAATGGTGGCGCCGGTGAACGCCGCGGTGCCGCGGCCGGAGTCCGAAGCCGATGAAATCCGCCGCGCCAACATGGAACAGGCCCTGGAATACATGGGCCTTGAGGGCGGTGCGCCGATCCGCGACATCCGCCTCGATTATGTCTTCATCGGCTCCTGCACGAATTCGCGGATCGAAGACCTGCGCGAAGCCGCCCGGGTCGTCGAGGGCAAGCGCATCGCCGGCAATATCGAATGCGCCCTCGTCGTGCCCGGCTCGGGGCTGGTGAAGGAACAGGCTGAAGCCGAAGGGCTCGACCGGGTGTTCACCGCCGCCGGCATGGAATGGCGCGAACCCGGCTGCTCGATGTGCTTGGCGATGAACGCCGACCAACTGCCCGCGGGCAAGCACTGCGCCTCGACATCGAACCGGAACTTCGAAGGCCGCCAGGGCAGGGGCGGGCGCACCCACCTCGTCAGCCCCGCCATGGCAGCCGCCGCGGCGGTGTATGGACGGTTTGTTGATGTGCGTCAACTAATCTAACAGATTCAGAACAGCGGCAGTCACGGGACGGTTTGTTGATGTGCGCCAACTGGCCCAAGCCGACAGCGGGAAAACATCATGAAAGCATTCACCGTGGAAGAAGGATTGGTCATGCCCCTGGACCGGGCCAATGTCGATACCGACTTCATCATTCCCAAACAATTCCTGAAGTCGATCCGCCGCAGCGGATTCGGCGCCAACCTGTTCGACGAACACCGCTATCTCGACAAGGGAGAGCCCGACGCCGACAACAGCGGCCGGCCCCTGAACCCGGATTTCGTGCTCAACCAGCCGCGCTACCAGGGCGCCTCGATTCTGCTCGCGCGGGACAATTTCGGCTGCGGCTCAAGCCGGGAACACGCCCCCTGGGCCCTTGACGACTACGGATTCCGCGCCATCATCGCGCCGAGCTATGCCGATATATTCTTCAATAACTGTTTTAAGAATGGGATATTACCTATTGTTTTAAAAAGAAATATCGTAGATGGCCTATTTTCTGAAACAGAATCGGCCCCCGGCTACCGCCTGCGGATTGACCTTGCCGAGCAAAAAATCGTAAAACCGGATGGGGGGAAAATCGCTTTTGCTGTGGATTCTTTCCGCCGCCACTGCCTGCTGAATGGCCTCGACGACATCGGCATCACACTCGAGGACGAGCCCGCCATCCGCGGCTTCGAGCAAGGGTGGCGGGAAAAGTCCCCTTGGTATTTTCGAGCATAAGCTATTTTCGAGCATAAGCTACTTTCGAGCATGAGCTATTTTCAAACATGAACCGCTTTCAGCCATGAAGCAATGCAATATCGCCATTGTCGGCGCAACCGGCGCGGTGGGGGAATGCCTGCTCAAGATTCTCGCCGAGCGGCAATTCCCGGTTGGCCGCATCCATGCCCTCGCGAGCGAGCGCTCCGCGGGCAAGACGGTGCTGTTCGGCAACAAGCCGGTGACGGTGGAAAATCTCGCGGATTTCGATTTCAGCCAAGTCGAGATCGGTCTGTTTTCAGCTGGCGGAGCCATCTCGGCGGAGTACGCGCCGAAGGCCGCCGAGGCTGGCTGCGTGGTGGTGGACAACACATCCCACTTTCGCAACGATGCTGATATTCCACTTGTGGTAACCGAGGTAAATCCTTGCTCTATAGCGGATTTTAGGAATAGAAGCATCATCGCCAATCCCAATTGTTCGACCATGCAAATGGTGGTGGCGCTGAAACCGATCCACGATGCGGCGGGAATCCACAGGATCAGCGTCGCGACTTATCAAGCGGTCTCCGGCGCCGGCGCCTCGGCGGTGGCGGAGCTCGCCGGTCAAACCGCCGAGCTGCTCAACGGACGCCCCGCCGAGGCGAAAGTGTTCCCAGCCCAGATCGCCTTCAACGCCTTGCCGCATATCGACCGGTTCATGGACAATGGCTACACCCGGGAAGAGATGAAGATGCACTGGGAGACCCGCAAAATCCTCGCCGACGACCGCATTGCCGTCAGCGCCACCTGTGTCCGCATTCCGGTTTTCTACGGCCATTCCGAGGCCGTGCAGATCGAAACCCGCCAGCCGATTTCAGCCGCGGAAGTGCGCGGCCTGCTGCTCGAAGCGCCGGGGGTGCGGGTCATCGACGAGCCGGAAGCGAATGGCTATCCGACACCGGTCGATCACGCCGCGGGGGTCGATCCGGTGTTCGTTGGCAGGATTCGGGACGATTTTTCGTTCGAAAATGGCATTAATCTGTGGATAGTGGCCGATAATATTCGCAAGGGTGCCGCGCTGAACACCGTGCAGATTGCTGAAATCTTGCTTGCGGAGCACTTATAGCGGATATTGTGGATTCACACCGGGCTTGATCCCGAACGGGTTTTATTTTGCGCAACCAAATGAATTTTTGGCGATTTTTGCTGGCGGGCGCGCTGCTGTCCTGCGCCGCTGGCCTCGTTCACGCCAATGCGCCGCTTGTGCAGCAGGACACGCAAGCCGGCGGGGCCGGCAGCGCCGCCTCGGAAGCCGAAGGAGAAGAAGGAGAAGAAAGCCTGGCGGCGCTCGACCAGCGCATCGAAGAGCTGCGAAACCAGATGGCTTTGGCCATGGCGGAGGTCGAGCGGGTCAACCGGGAGCGCGCGGAATTGCTCGCGCGGTTGGATGATCTCGATGCCCGGATCGTGCTCGCGCGGCAAACAGTCGATTCCCGGCAACAACAGTTTGCCCAGCTGCGGGCCAATGTGGCCGCCGGGGCGGAACCGCCAAGCCAACCCGAGGGCGGGCAGGCCGCCGCGAGTTCGGAAGCCGAATCCGGGGCCCCGGTGCTAAATTCGGGCTTGAACCCAGTGGTGGTCGGCATCGGCCTCGCCTTGCTGGCGCTCGCCTTGCTAGCGCTGCGCCTGCTGCGCCAAGGCCGCGATGAGACGGAAGAGCCGCCGCCGGCGGCGGTCGGCACCGCTGATATTGGCGACAGTGCCGCGCCCGCCGCTGTTGCCGCCGAACGAGCGAGCAGGTCGGATACAGCTTCCGCTCCCGAAACCGAAATAGACCCCCAATACACAACGAGCCCCGGGGAGGACGAGAGGGAAGGCGAAAGGGAATACGAAACCGACGAGTTCGAGGGCGAGACTTTTCGTATAGAGCCCGGTCGTGTCGAGTCTGGCCGCATCGAGCCCGCGATCGAACCTGAGTCTGCCGCCACTGACGCCGCGGCGATGATCGGCGAGACCAGTCCAGAACAAGAGCTGGAAGCGACAGCGCGCGATGATTCCGATCCCCCGCCGGCGGAAGATGCGCCCGCCGGCGAGGATGAATACGTCATCGACCTCGACAACGGCGACTCGGAAGAGATCGCCGAGCGGCTCAATCTCGCCTACTCGTTCCACCGCATGGGGGACAGCGACCAAGCCCGCAGAATCCTCGAACAGGTGATCCGGGTGGGCAACGAAGCGCAGGTTGGCGAAGCCAGGCAATTGCTCGCGATCATCCACGACCTGGATTGACCAGTTGCTTCCAGCACCAGCACCGTCCCCGGCCCGGCGCACCGTCCTGCGGGTCGAATACGACGGTTCCGCCTTTGGCGGCTGGCAGAAACAAGCGGGAGCCGAAACCCCCACCGTGCAGGGCGTTCTTGAGCCGGCGGTCAGCCAGGTGGCCGACGCGCCGGTCAAACTCGTCTGCGCTGGCAGGACCGACTCCGGCGTTCACGCCACCTGCCAGTTTGTCCACTTCGACCATGCCGCCAAAAGGCCCTTTCGCGCGTGGACCGCGGGGGTGAACAGCCTGCTTCCAGCGGCTGTGAGAGTCCTTGAGGCATTTCCGGCAAGCAACCAATTCAGCGCCAGGTTCTCCGCGCTTTTCCGGCGCTATGTCTACCTCGTCCACGAATCCGCCATCGATTCGCCGCAGCTCGCGGGCAGAGTGGCGCGGTTCGCCGGCGAACTCGATGTGGACGCCATGTCGGCCGCGGCAAGGCATCTGCCCGGCGAGCGCGACTTCAGCAGCTTCCAGGCCGCGGGTTGCCAGTCGGCATCGCCAAACCGCAATGTGCTCTTCCTCGCGGTGGAGCGGCAGCGCGGCTTCACCGTCTTCGACATCTGCGCCAACGCCTTCCTGCAGCATATGGTGCGCAACATCGTCGGCACCCTGCTCGAAGTGGGCGGGAGCGGGCGCCACCCGGATTCGATCCGCGCCGTGCTCCAGGCCCGGAACCGCAAAGCCGCCGGCAAAACCGCCCCCGCCGCCGGCCTGTACCTCGTATCGGTGGGCTACCCCCCCAACAGCGGCATCCCACCCCGGACAATCCCACCACCACTGCTCGACGATTTGCCAGCCACACAAAGCCTCGTGGCGGAAGTTCCAAAAAGATTCCGCAGCTCCGCTTCGCTTCGCGCGGAATGACGGAGCAGGGGGTGCGCCGCTGTTTTCTGTCATCCTGCGCGAAGTCGCAGGATCTCGGTGGCGATGGCACCGTCTTCGGGAGATTCTGCGACTCCGCTTCGCTCCGCGCGGAATGACGAGGGGAGGGGGTGCGCCGCTGTTTTCTGTCATCCTGCGCGAAGTCGCAGGATCTCGGTGGCGATGGCACCGTCTTCGGGAGATTCTGCGACTCCGCTTCGCTCCGCGCAGAATGACGAGGGGAGGGGGCTTCGCTCCGCGCGGAGACCGGGGGAGGCATACGGCGACGGATCGGAGCCGCATAACCCGGCCCAAACAAAGCAACAAAACAATGACGCCGGCTCGATTCTGCTACAATGCCGCGTTTTTCCGGCTCGCAGGCATGGCCGATATCTGGATCAAGATCTGCGGCATTGCCCGTGCCGGGGACGCGCGGGCCGCGGCCGCGCTTGGCGCCGACGCCATCGGCATCGTTTGCTATCCGCCGAGCCGCCGCCATGTTCCACCCGGGCGCATCCGCGAAGTGCTCGGCGGGCTCGGGGCGGAGACTGGCGCTGAAATCGCCGGTCCTGGAGTCAAAACAGTCGAAACCATCGCGCTTTTCGTCAATCCATCCCGGGACGCCGTGCGCGAAGTGCTCGACTGCGGGTTTTTCAGCGGCTTGCAATTCCATGGCGAGGAAAGCGCCGGTTTTTGCGAATCCTTCGGCCTCCCGTACATGAAAGCCCTGCGCGTTCGCGGCGGTGAAGAAGCATTGTTGGAAATCGGGCCGGCGATTGCTGAATACCCATCGGCCGGCAGGATACTGCTCGACGCTTGGGACAGCGCGGGCCGCGGCGGCACCGGCAAGACCTTCCGCTGGGAAGTGGCCGAAAAGCTCGTTGCCGCGGGCGCCCGCAATATCGTGATTGCCGGCGGCCTGGGCGCTGGCAATGTGGCCCGGGCGATCCGCCGGATACGGCCTTTTGGCGTCGATGCCAGTTCGGGCGTCGAATCCGCGCTTGGCATCAAGAGCAGGGATAAAATGGCCCGATTCATCAGGGAAGCCAGAAATGCCTGAACGGGAAACGGCCTTTTCCGGGCCCGACGAGTCCGGCCATTTCGGTCCTTACGGCGGCGTTTTCGTCGGCGAGACCCTGATCCGGGCCGTGGCCGAACTCGCCGGGGCCTATGACCGCCTCGCCGGGAATCCGGAGTTCTGGCGGGACTTCGATTCCGACCTCGCCGACTATGTCGGGCGGCCCTCCCCCATCTATTTCGCCGAACGGCTGAGCGCGGCCTGCGGCGGCGCCCGCATCTGGCTGAAACGCGAAGACCTGAACCATACCGGCGCCCACAAAGTGAACAATACCGTCGGCCAGGCGCTGCTCGCGCGGCACATGGGCAAGACCCGGATCATCGCCGAAACCGGCGCCGGCCAGCACGGCGTCGCCAGCGCCACCGTCGCCGCCCGGCTCGGCCTCGAATGCCATGTGTACATGGGCGCCGAGGACATCGTCCGCCAGGCGCCGAATGTCTACCGCATGAAGCTGCTCGGCGCCGAGGTGGTCGCGGTCGAATCCGGCTCGCGCACGCTCAAGGACGCGATGAACGAAGCCCTGCGCGACTGGGCCGCGAATGTTGACGACACCTATTACATCATCGGCACGGTCGCCGGCCCCCATCCCTATCCGCGGATGGTGCGGGATTTCCAGTGCGTCATCGGCCGCGAGGCCCGGGAGCAGTTTCCCGCCCGCACCGGCGCCCTGCCCGACGCCCTCGTCGCCTGTGTCGGCGGCGGCTCCAACGCCATTGGCCTGTTCCATCCTTTCCTGGCCGATGGCGGGGTGGCGATGTATGGCGTGGAGGCCGCCGGCAGGGGCCTGGCCAGCGGCGAGCACGCCGCGCCGCTGAACGCGGGTCGCCCCGGCGTTCTCCATGGCAACCGCACCTATCTGATGAGCGATGAACACGGCCAGATTCAGGAAACCCATTCGGTTTCGGCGGGGTTGGACTATCCCGGCGTGGGGCCCGAGCACGCTTGGCTGAAGGATCTGGACCGCGTGCGCTATGTCGCCGCCACCGACGCCGAAGCCCTGGCTGCATTCCATCAACTCACCCGGCTGGAAGGCATCATCCCGGCGCTCGAATCGAGCCACGCCCTGGCCTGGGCCACCCGGCTCGCCGCCGGGATGGAGCGCGAACAGAACATCCTCGTCAATTTGTCGGGCCGCGGCGACAAGGACATCGAGGCCGTGGCAAGGTTCGAAGGCGCGGATTTGGGGATCGATCCGGGAATCAAGCAATGAGCCGCATCGCCGGTTGCGCCGCCCAAGCCAAGGAAAACGGCAAGTCCCTGCTGATTCCCTATCTCGTCGCCGGCGACCCGGATTTGGAGACGAGCCTCGCGCTCATGGTCGAACTCGCGGTCCAGGGCGCCGACATGATCGAGCTCGGCATTCCCTTCAGCGATCCCTCCGCCGACGGCCCCGCGATCCAGCGCGGCGTTGAACGCGCCCTCGCCGCCGGCGCGAACTTGCGCGGCGTGCTCGAACTCGCCCGCCGCTTCCGCGAAATCGATGGGGAAACGCCTTTGGTGCTTATGGGTTATCTCAATCCCATCGAGACCATGGGCTATGCCGAATTCGCCGGGGAATGCGCCCTCGCCGGCGTCGATGGCGTGCTCGTGGTGGACATGCCGCCCGGCGAGGCCGGCGATCTGCCCGCCTTGCTCGCCGCCCGCGGCATCGACCGCATTTTTCTGGTTTCGCCCACCACCACGGCGCGGCGGACACGGGAAATCATCGAACACACAAGCGGTTATCTGTATTATGTATCGCTCAAGGGCGTCACTGGCGCCGCGCTCGATGACCGTGAATCGGTCGCCGTCAACATCGCCAGACTGCGGGGCTGGACCACCTTGCCGGTGGTGATCGGTTTCGGCATCAAGGATGTCGGCACGGCGCTGGCCATGAGCGAACTGGCGGACGGTGTCATCATCGGCAGCGCGCTGGTCGAGCGCATCGCGCGGTTGCCGCCGGCACCGGCGCGGCGGCCGGATGATGTCGGCGATGCCATCGCGCTGATCGGCTCGGTGCGGCGGGCGCTCGACGCGCGCCCCGGCGGGCCGGGCGCGAGTGAAACAGGAAAGCCGCAATGAACTGGATCAACAAGATACTGCCGTCGATTTCGACAGCGAGAACCACCGGGACGGGCAAGTCCAACGTGCCCGAGGGCGTGTGGAAGCAATGTCCGCGCTGCGACGCCATGCTTTACCGCAAGAGCCTGGCGGACAATCACGATGTCTGCCCGAAATGCGACCACCACCTGCGCATCACCGCCCGCCGCCGCATCGAATTGTTCCTCGACGAGGACGGGCAGCAGGAACTGCTCGCCGATGTCGCGCCGGTGGACCTGCTTAAATTCAAGGACCTGAAGCGCTACCGGGACCGCCTCGGCGCCGCGCAGAGGCAAACCGGGGAGAAAGACGCCCTCGTCGTTGTCAAAGGCGAGCTGCTCGGCGAGCCAGTGCTCGTGGCGGTGTTTGAGTTCGGCTTCATCGGCGGCTCCATGGGCGCTGTCGTCGGCGAGAAATTCGCCCGGGCGGTGAACATCTGCATCGACGAGAAGCTGCCGCTGGTCTGCTTCTCCACCAGTGGTGGGGCGCGCATGCAGGAGGCGCTGATCTCGCTGATGCAGATGGCGAAAACCGCCGCCGCGCTCGAGCGGCTGCGGCAATACAGCCTGCCTTACATCTCGGTGCTGGTGGATCCGGTCTATGGCGGCGTTTCCGCGAGCCTGGCGATGCTTGGCGATGTCAATATCGCCGAACCCAACGCCCTCGTCGGCTTCACCGGCCCGGACGTCATCCGCCAGACGGTGAAAGTGAGGCTGCCCGAGGGCTTCCAGCGCAGCGAATTCCTGCTCGACCACGGCGCCATCGACATGATCGTCCACCGCCGGGACCTGCGCGGGCGAATCGCCTCCCTGCTCGACAAACTCTGCTGGTTCCGGCGCTCGGTGAACTGACTTGGCGCGCCATGAACCGGCCCGGCGTGCCGTGAACCAACTTGGCGCACCGTGAAGCTGCCGCACTGGCTGGACCATATCGCCCTGGCGCATCCGCGGGAGATCGATCTCGGCCTCGACCGTGTGCGCGAGGTCGCCGGCCGCATGGGTCTCGCCCGGCCCGCGCCAGTTGTGTTCACCGTGGCCGGCACCAATGGCAAGGGTTCAACGGTCGCCGCCCTCGAAGCGATTCTGCTCGCCTCCGGGCTGCGAACCGGCGCCTACCTCTCGCCCCACATCGAGCGTTTCAACGAGCGCTTCCGGGTCCATGGCGCCGAATGCGCCGATGAATCGATTTGCGCCGCGCTGGCCCGGGTTGAACAAGCCAGGGCCGCGAATCCATTGACCTATTTCGAATTCGCCACCCTCGCGGCGCTTTCGATCTTTGCCCGGGCGGAGCTCGATTGCGTGGTGCTTGAGGTCGGCCTCGGCGGCCGCCTCGACGCCGTGAACATTGTCGATGCCGATGTCGCCTTGATCACCAATATCGCCCTCGACCACCAGCACTGGCTTGGCGGCACCCGGGAGGCGATCGGCGCCGAAAAGGCGGGGATTCTCCGCCCCGATGCCCCCCTCGTTTATGGCGAAGCGGAAGCGCCGGTGAGCATCACCCGCCGCGCCGCCGAACTTGGCGCGCCGCTGTGGCGCAAAGAGCGGGATTTTGGCGCGGAAATCGGGGGCGGAACCTGGTCCTGGTGGGGGAGGGCGGGTGATGGAAGCGCTGTCCGGCTCGAAGGCCTGGAAGCGCCGGAATTGCCCCTGGCGGCGATGGCGGCGGCGATCCAGGCGCTGTGCATTGCGCCCTTGCCGTCTTTCGCGGCGGCGGATGATGGCGGCATTCGCGCGGCCCAAAGTGGAATTCATGCGGCCCAGAGGGCCGCGGCCCTGCCCGGGCGGCTGGAATGGCGCCGCGATTGCGCAACAGGGCTGCCGGTGCTGCTCGATGTTGCGCACAACCCCGCCGCCGCGGGCAGGCTGGCCGGCAAAATCGCCGCGGCGCGGGCGGCTAACAGCCCCGGCGGCAAAGTGGCCGCGGTGCTGGCGATGCTCGCCGACAAGGACATTGAAGGCTTCGCGGCGGCCTTAGAAGGCGTGGTGGATGTCTGGTATATTGCCGGGATCGACGATTCGCGGGCCCTGTCCGCAGCCGAACAAGCCCAGCGCCTGCGGCGCCGGCTTCCCGGCGCGGAGGTGGCGGTTGCGGAATCCGTGGCCGAAGCCTGGCGGGCGGCGGTGGCTTCCGGGGCGGAATTCGCCGTGGCAACCGGCTCCTTCCACACCATCGCCGCCGTGCGCCCGTTGACCGGGCCAAAACCCGGCGGGGTTTCGCGGCAATCATTTTTCGCGGCCTGACACAAGGTTGGACGCTTGAAGCAGCTAATCAAACGGACCGTCATTGCGACCGTGTTTCTGCTGGCGCTCGGCCTGATCTTCCTGCCGATGATCTTCGACGCCCCCGAAACCCGGCAGCCCCGCCTGCAAAGCCGGATTCCACCGCCCCCCGCGGTTCCGGTCCTGCCCGAGCCCGTGCAAACCCGGCCGCTGATCATCGCCGATACGCCGGCGGTGATCGTTCCCGCCGAAGATCGCGCCGTGGCGGATCCGGCCGAGCCTTGGCGCGAATTGCCGATACTCGATGAACAAGGGCTGCCTCGGGGCTGGAGCCTGCGGCTCGGCGTGTTCGCCGAGCCCGAAGCCCGGCAACTGCTCGACGAACTGACCGCGGCGGGATACCGGGGCTATATCCGTGAGCGACCATTCGTTGAAGCCACCGCGGCCGCCGGCGCCAACGGGTCGGCGCGCAGCGCGGTCCTCGTCGGCCCCTGGCTGACCCGGGAAACCGCCCTCGATTACCAAGCCAGGCTGAACGCGGATCTGGCCGGAGACCCCGGCCTGGCCGCCACCATCGTCCCCTATGAATTGCGGAGCTTCTGAACCATGGCATTTCCCGAATTGAACATCATTGATGTAATCATCCTGATTGTGCTTGGATTTGCTTTGCTTCATGGCTTGCTCCGGGGATTGATTCGAACCCTGCTTTTCCTGGTCACGCTGGTCGTGGCGGTGGCCGTGCTGTGGCTGTATTCCGGCGCCTTGGCCGCTTGGCTGGAAGCATTCGTTCCAGCCGAGATTGCCCACGCGGTTTCCTTCCTTGCCCTTTTCTTCGGCGTGATGATCATGGGCAACTGGGGGCTGGCGAAAGTGCTGACAGGCATGGTGTCGCTCGCGGGCCTCGCCATTTTCGACCGCATCCTTGGCGCCTTGTTCGGTTTGGCATGGGGCGCCTTGCTGGTCTGCGTTGTTGTGGTTCCGCTGAACGCATTTTTCGGCGGAACCGAGGCATGGGCCCAATCCGCGCTGGTTCAGCTTGCCCTGCACCTGGTCGAAACCTATGCTCAATTTGACTACCGAGGGAGTGTGGCGGTGAACGGAAGGGGCCCGGCGTAAGCCGGGAAGGAATCCGATCGCCGCCAGAAAGCGACCGGAGCCAACAACACAACACGACACCAGGCGGTATTGTCATATAATGCCGCGCGGCACGGCTACAAAGGCTGGCAGGAGGATGAATCGTGTGTGGTCTGGTTGGCGTTGTCGCCGGCAAGGATGTTGGCCTTTGCCTGTATGACACCTTGATGGTGCTGCAGCACCGCGGCCAGGATGCCGCCGGCATCATGACCAGCGACCGCGGCAAACTCAACCTGCGCAAGGACAATGGCCTGGTCAAGGATGTTTTCCGCACCCGCCACATGCGGCGGCTCACCGGGCAGATGGGCATCGCCCACGTGCGCTATCCAACCGCCGGCAGCAGCAGCCCGGCGCTGGCCCAGCCACTGTACGTCAATTCCCCCTACGGCCTCGCCCTCGCCCACAACGGCAATCTCACCAACAACCGCGAACTGAGCCAGAACCTGTTCCGCGACGACCTGCGCCACATCAACACTGATTCCGATTCCGAAGTGCTGCTCAACGTCTTCGCCCATGAATTGCAGCGCCGGGGTAAAATGTCGCCAACCCCCGAAGACATCTTCGCCGCGATCACCGGCGTGCACATGCGCTGCCGCGGCGCCTACGCCGTTATCGTGATGATCGCCGGCTATGGCATCGTCGGCTTCCGCGACCCCCACGGCATCCGCCCGCTGGTGTTCGGCAGCCGCCTCCAGGAGGGCCGCCGCGAGTACATGATCGCATCCGAGTCGGTGGCGCTCGCTTCGCAAGACTTCGAGATCGAGCGCGACCTCGCCCCCGGCGAGGCGGTTTACCTCGATTCCGCCGGCAAAATGCACACCCGGGTCTGCGTCGAGGCCGGCATCCACACTCCCTGCATCTTCGAGCATGTCTATTTCGCCAGGCCGGATTCACTGATGGATGGCATTTCGGTTTACAAGGCGCGGCTGCGGATGGGGGAGAAGTTGGCCGACAAGCTCAAGCGCCTGCGCCCGGCCCAGGACATCGACGTCGTCATCCCGATCCCCGAGACGAGCCGCCCGATCGCGCTCGAACTCGCCAACCGGCTTGGCGTCAAGTTCCGCGAAGGCTTCGTCAAGAACCGCTACATCGGCCGCACCTTCATCATGCCCGGCCAGATCGAGCGCGGGAAATCGGTGCGGCAGAAGCTCAATGTCATCGATCTCGAACTCCGCGGCAAGAATGTGCTCCTCGTCGACGACTCGATCGTGCGCGGCACCACGTCGAAACAGATCATCGAGATGGCCCGGGACGCCGGCGCCCGCAAGGTCTACTTCGCCTCGGCGGCGCCGCCGATCCGTTTCCCCAATGTCTATGGCATCGACATGCCCGCCGCCGCCGAACTCATCGCCGCGGGCCGCAGTGTCGAGGAGGTCCAGGAAATCATCGGCGCCGACTGGCTCATCTATCAAGACCTCGAGGACCTGATCGACGCCTGCCGCGAGGGCAACCGCGACATCGCCCGCTTCGAATGTTCGGTTTTCGACGGCAGCTACATCACCTCGGATGTTGACGAAATCTACCTCCGCCGCCTCGAAAGCACCCGCAACGACGCCGCCAAACAAGCCCGCGCCAAAGCCGCCCGCCTTCACGAGCAAAACCTCGTCGCGGATGTGTGAAGGGCAGACCCCCAGCCTATCGAGTTTTCGAATTACCGAGAACACCTTCCTGATCGTGGCCGGATGAACCTCCTCTATCCAGATTGCCCGCTCCCGGCATCAGCGCCGACAGATCATGGATTCGCGCGTTGACGGCATCGAATTGGATGTCGATGGCCCCGAATCCGAGCCCGGCCACGGCGATGAACACACCCAGGATAGCTATCAGCACAGAGCTCCCAAGAGAGTCTCCAGTCAGATCAATGCTTCAGCCGCCCAGCCTTTATCCCAAGCGGGACATAGCGGGCGCCATCCCTGAAGTGGTTGTCTTGGGGCTACTGCTTTCTGGCAACGCTCGGCAGGCCATTATCCTATCCGTCGCCGAGCAGGTGGCCGGCGAACGAGGGGATGGGCATCGAATAGGTGTCCCCGTCGTCCGCGGGCGCGAGGAATCCGCTGTGTTCGGCGTCCCGGATGAACTGTGTGATGTCCGCATCGGACATATCCGGCGACACCGACCTAGCGGTTCTCGTCAACTCGGCGGCGGAGAGCCGCGATTCGCGCCCGCCGAATAGTGGGGCAAGCCCCCTTGCCAGATTGCCGAATTCGATGTTGTGGCGCGTCAACCGCGCCATGCGCTGCTTGTAATAGTTGGCGCGGGCCCGGTCGCCCTCGCGCACCGCCGCCCCGAGGTCGGCCTCTCCGGCGTCCATGCGCTCCGGGCTGGCCTCGCGAAGTTGGCGGATGGCGGCATTGAGGTAAACCGCCAGGTGCTGTGGCCAGTTGGCGGCGCGGGCGAGAATCGCCTCGCGCCAAGGGGTGCCGCCTTCCACGCCGAACCTGTTGAAGCACCGCCCAACCGTTTGTCCGGCGGCCCTGTCGTCGAGGCCGCGAAGATGGATGGCGCGCCCGCCGGACAGGCGCGAGACGCCAATGTCTCCCAAGGCCAGTAATGTTCCAGGCAGACCGAAAGCGCAAAATGAAACGGGCGCTCTGACGATGCCCTGGTGCAGCGCGCTCAAAGTTCCGCCCCCGGCGTGGCGCCCGCCGGGCTCGATGCCCTGCGCCTCGTCGATCATGAGTATGATTTCCCAGGATTGCCAAGTATTGCTCCGCCGGTCCGCGGCCTCGGACAGGGTTTTCGGCGGTCCTTTCCGCGAGGCGCCGAGGGAAAAGCCCATCACGCTGCCGCCGCGGTTGAAAAACTCCCTGGCCCTTGTCCGCGCCCTTGCCAGATCGAGGTCGCCGCCCCAATATTCGCTCAACTTTCCCACAAGGCCCGCGGCTTCGGCCGATTTCCGGGAGAGGCCTTCGCCGGCCAAAAGGTCCGCGGCGAGCTGGCCGACAATGGCCGCGTCGATCGCGTCGGCAAGGTGGGGCGGGGATTCCGCCTCGCCCGCCGATACCGGAACGGGCAGCCACCGCCGCCCCCTCGCCCCGGTTGGCGGCAGCGACCGCATTTCCTCCATGAACTGGCACATCAGGGCGCTCTTGCCCACTCCGGGCGGACCTTCCACAACAATCGTCGCGTTGCCGCGCCGGCCGCGCGACAGCGTGTTGACAACGCGGCGGAAGACGCCGAGCTCGGGCTCGCGCCCGGAAAAGAACGGCACCCCGCGGCCGGTGATCTGGGCGCGGTCCCCATCCGCCAGGAAGTCCGCCACGCAAACCCGGTCCTGCCCGCGCAGGCGGCCATCGTCCCGGTAGTTTTCATCGATCAACGCCATGATCGGCACTGTAGCACGAAACCGGAGCCCAACCGCCGCGCGGAACCATCGCGGGCCGGGCCGCCACCAAGATGGCAGCATCTGCCGAAGCCCCCAAGCCGTGATAACATCCCCGGCGGTAACTCTTGCCGGTCCCCGCGCAATGACAGGCTGTGAACCCCGCCAGGCCCGGAAGGGAGCAACGGTAGCGGCCGGCGCATGTGCCGCGGTGTGGCTGGCAAGGGCTACCACGCGAATCGGCAAGGCAATTGGCGCTCGACAGAGCGCGCGGCGCGGCGGCAAGCGGCAGGCATGAGCTACCAAGTACTCGCCAGGAAATGGCGTCCCGGTGACTTCAGCCAGGTCGCCGGCCAGGAACATGTTCTAAAAACGCTGACCAACGCCCTCGACAAGCAGCGCCTGCACCACGCCTATTTGTTCACCGGCACCCGGGGCACCGGCAAAACCACCCTGGCCCGGATTCTGGCCAAATGCTTCAACTGCGAACAAGGCGTCAGCCCCACCCCCTGCAACGTCTGCGGCGCCTGCGCCGAAATCAATGAAGGCCGGCACCTCGATCTGTTCGAGATCGACGCCGCCTCGCGCACCAAGGTCGAAGACACCCGGGAACTGCTCGAAAACGTCCAGTTCGCCCCAGCCCGGGCGCGCTTCAAGATCTATTTGATCGACGAAGTCCACATGCTGTCCACCCACAGCTTCAACGCCCTGCTGAAGACGCTTGAGGAGCCGCCGGAGCACGTCAAATTCCTCTTTGCCACCACCGATCCACAAAAGCTGCCGGTGACGATCCTGTCGCGCTGCCTCCAGTTCCACCTGCGCAATCTCGGCCCCAACACCATCGTCAAGTACTTGGGCCCCGTGCTTGAGCAGGAGCGGATCGACTGCGAATCCGCCGCCCTGTGGCAGATCGCCACCGCCGCCGCCGGCAGCATGCGCGACGCCCTCACCTTGCTCGACCAGGCGATTTCCTACTGCGGGGGGAGCATCCGCGCCGAGGCGGTGGTGGAGATGCTCGGCATTCCCCCGCAGCAACAGGTGTTCGCCCTGCTGCGGGCGATGGCGGCGGGGAGTTTGCGCGATGTGCTCGAGGCCAGCGGAAAACTCGCCGGGCAAATCCCCGACTACGCCCAGATTCTCGACAGCCTGCTTTCCACCCTGCACCGGCTCGCCATCGCCCAAGCCTGCCCCGAGGCCATCGACAACCACGCCGGCGACCGCCAGCAAGTGCTCGAACTCGCCGGCGGGTTCAGCGCCGAGGATTTGCAGTTGTTCTACCAGATCGGCAACCGGGGCAGGGAAGAGCTTTTCCTGCCGGGGGATGCCCGGGTGGCCTTCGAGATGTTGCTGTTGCGAATGCTGGTGTTCTCCCCCGCCCCCATCGCCGCGCCGGAACCAATCAACAGCAAGGAAAGCAAACCAAAAGAAGATATAAAAAACAACAACTTGGAGAACGAATCCGAATCCCGCGCCACCACAACCACAAAGCAGCCAGTTGCCGATGAAAACCCGCTCGTCGCCACCTTCGAGCGGGACCCGAATGTGCAAATCCTGATCCGCAATTTTGCCGGCAGGGTGATTCCGGAAAGCGTTGGCGTGATCAGCGATATGGACAGCAGCCGGGGCAGCCAATGACCGACTTCAGCGAATTGATGAAACAGGCGAAGCAGCTCAAGGAGCGCATGGAGGGGATGAAGGCTGAGCTAGCCGCGAAGGAGGTGGAAGGCCAGGCCGGGGCCGGGGCGGTGAAAATCCGCATGAACGGCCGCTTTGACGCGCTCGCGGTCGAAATCGACTCCGCCCTCGTCGGGGAAGACAAGGAGATTCTGGAGGATCTCGTTTGCGCGGCGATCAACGACGCCACCCGCAAAGTCGAGCGGGAAAGCGAGCGGGCGATGCGCGGCATGGCGGGTTTTGGCGGTTTGCCGAGTGGATTCAAACTCCCGTTTTAACTCGGGAAAGCTTTGATTAAGTCAGAGCTTTCCCGCGGCACAAGGATGTGCCGCCGGATTCGATGACGCAAGTCATTGAATCCGCTAGGAGCCTGCGGCGCAGGCTCCTAGCAAAACAAAACCACGCTCTGGTTTTTCAGAGCATGCCTAGTGATTTGCAATGAGTTCCAGTCCGCTGATCGATGAATTGATCGAAGCGTTCCGCTGCCTGCCGGGTGTCGGCCAAAAGTCGGCCCAGCGCATGAGCCTGCATTTGCTCGAGCACAACCGCGAGGGTGGCCGCAAACTCGGCGAGACCCTCGCCCTCGCCCTCGACAAGATCGGCAATTGCCGCCACTGCCGCAATCTCACCGAGGCGGAAGTCTGTCGCATCTGCGCCAATCCCGGCCGCGAGCGCGGGCTGTGCTGCGTCGTGGAAACACCCGCGGACGTGCTGGCGATTGAGCAGGCGGGCGCCTACCGCGGCGTGTATTTTGTGTTGATGGGGCATCTTTCCCCCATCGATGGCATCGGGCCGGAACAACTCGGCATCCCCCTGCTGCTCGAGCGCGTCGCCGGCGCCGGCTTCAAGGAGGTCATTCTCGCCTGCAACGCCACCGTCGAAGGCGACGCCACGGCTTGGTACATCGCCGAGCAATTGCGCGGAGTCAAGGTCGCAATCTCGCGCATCGCCCATGGCGTCCCGGTTGGCGGCGAACTCGAATTCACCGATAGCGGCACGCTGACCCACGCCTTTTCCGGCCGCGCGCCCATGGATCCGCCCTGAGCCGATGACCGCCACCGCCGCGACGTTCGAATACATCACCGACCCGGACCGCTTCGCCGACCTCTGCGCGAGCTGGCGCGGGCTGCCGGCCCTTGGCCTCGACACCGAATTCATCCGCACCCGCACCTTTTACCCGAAAGCCGGCTTGCTGCAATTTGGCGCGGCCGAGCAGTGCTATCTGGTCGATCCGCTGATGATCAGCGACTGGGGCCCTTGCCGGCGGGCGCTCGCCGGCACCCGGATAATCATCCACGCCGCGGGCGAGGATCTGGGCCTGCTGCATCACCTGCTTGGTGAAGCGCCCGCCGGATTATTCGACACCCAGCTTGCGGCGGCTTTCCTGGGCGAGGGTTTCAGCCTGAGCTACCGCGATTTGGTGCGGCGCTTTTGCGGTGTCGATCTGCCCAAGTCGGAAACCCGCTCGAATTGGCTCAAGCGTCCGCTCAGCCCGCGGCAGTTGCGCTACGCGGCGGAGGATGTCCGCTATCTCGCCGCGCTGGAGGAAATCCTCGCCGGGCGGCTGGAGCGTGAAGGCAAACTCGCTTGGTTCGAGGACGACTGCCGCCGCCTGGCCGCGGGCGCCGGAGAAAACGAAAACCCGCGAAATTGGCCCCTGGCCTACCGGCAAGTCGGCGGCCATGAAATGCTCGGCGCCCGCGGCCTGCTGCTGCTGCGGCGGCTTTGCCACTGGCGCGAGCGGGAAATCCGGGCCCGTGATTTGCCCCGCAACTGGCTGGCTGGCGACCGGGATTTGCTTGGCATCGCCGCGGCGCTGGAAAACCGCGCCGAAATCCATGCCGCGGATATCGCCAATGCCGCCGGAGTCAATCCGAAATTCGCCCGGCGTTTCAGCGCGGCGCTGGCCCGGGCGCTCAACGAACCCGAGGAGGGCCTATCCCCGCCGCGGCCCAGCCCGCCGCTGTCGCTCGCCCCGCGGCAGCGCGAGACGCTCAAGCGCTGCCGCGGGGCCATCCAGCGCGAAGCCGAACGAATCGGCGTCTGCCCCCAACTGCTGCTGAACAAGCGGCAGTTGCAACAAATCATCCATTCGCATCAAACCAGCGCCAGCATCGATTGGCCACCCGAACTGCAAGGCTGGCGCCAACAAGTGCTGACCCCCACCCTCGCCGCCGAACTGGACCTTGGCACCGGCGGGAACCATTCAAACAGTGACTAACACCATGCCCGCCAGACGGCGACGAATCGAGGCCGCCAAACTCAATCCGCTGTTGTAAACAAATAAATCTGTCCGGTTTTAAAACATTTAGACTGTCCGCTTTCCCGAAGCGGTTTTGGGTTTCGACGCCGGCGCCGCCCGGTTCAGGCCGCGTCCGCCAACCCCTCCCCAAGGTGTTGCCCGTCCGCGGCGTGGCGCGCCGGCAGCCGGGAGCCGCGCCACGCCCATACAGCCTCCCGGTCGCCTTGGAAAACGACCACTGTATGACCGGACACTTCATGTGTTCTAAAACCGGACACTTTATTTGTTCTCTACAGCAGAGCTTGACTCGTCCCACAAGTTTGATGAATCATATGCTTGCTAGGAGCCTGCGCCGTAGGAATTCGCGAAAGCGAATTTGCAGCCGTGAATTCCCACGGCGCAGGCTCCCAGGCGAACATTGTGTATCGCCCATCACCGGAAGCGGCCCGAGACGGGTCCTTCCGGACCAGTCGGGCTGCTGCCATAACCCAAGCAGGATTGGGGCATGATGCTATGACCGACACAAAGCGCAAGCCCGAAAACGGCCGTGAAACACCCGTGGCCAGAAACGTCACTCAGTTCGGCAACGGACAGCTGGCAGCCATCTCGGGTGTGTTGATTGCCTTGACCGTGTTCGGCATAGGCACCATCAACACCCAATTTAACGCTGTCAACGCCCGAATCGACGACCTGGCGACATTGATGAATGCCCGCTTCGACGATGTGAACCGCCGCATCGACGACAACACCGCGGAGCTCCGGCTCATTCGCGGAGATGTCAACGGCCTGACCGAGCGAATGACGAAAGTCGAAACCATCATCAGTATCCGCCCGCAGGTGGAAGTCGATGGGGAAAACAACCCGATCGCGGCTTCGGCACCGCGCGATCAGCGCTGAACGGTCAACCGCACCCCCAGACGCGGCGCCCTTTCCTTTCCGGGGCCAGTTGTCCAGAACACGAAATTACAAGGGCAATTCAATCGGTTGGGGACAACTTTGAGATCGCCCCGAGCAAGCTGCCACAACCGAAATCGCCATGGTTGCCAATTGCAAAGGCTTGCTGTACCATGATTGTCATCGCCGTCAAGCGGCTGCTGTTTGGCATGGGGTCGGGAGGGCATTGGAAATGAAATTGAATAAGAAAACAAACGCGAGCATACCCCCCCCCCCCCCCCCCCCCCCCGAAATGCGCGGCGTGATCGGCCGTCTGCGCCGGGCGGGCGCGCCGCCATGTAAAGGCTTTCGGAACGCCCGCTCCGACGCCGCCGGCCGGGGCGGGCGCCCCCTCGCCGGCCTCCCCGCGGAACCGGCGTCCGGCCCCGGCAGCCGGGGCCGCTCCCGTCCGCCGGCCTCTGCGCCCGAACCTCTCTCCCGCCGCCGCCCGGACCGGCTTCGCGCGCCATCCTCCTCCGACCGCCCCGCCCCCTCCGCGGCCGGCCCCTTGGCGGGCCTCCGCCGCGCCGCCCGCCGGGGCCGGGCCCTTGAAAGGCGGCCCCGCCCCGCCGCTTCCGCCCGACCGCGGCGCCCGCGGCGCGCGCTTGCCGCCGCCGCCCTGCTCGCCCTGCCGCTGCTGGCCGCCCTCGCCCCCGCCGCCCAGGCGCAGGACACGCTGGTCAGCAACACGGGGCAGCCCCTTGTTTTCGCCGAGAACCAAGAACGAGGCGCCACCTTCACCACCGGCACCAACGCCGGAGGCTATACGCTCTCGACGGTCGACGTGGCATTGGTCACTGCGTCGGGCAGAGACACAGTTGTCACGATCCGCGCAGGCGGGAGCGCAAACCCCGGCGCCATCGTGGCGACGCTCGCCAATCCATCCAGCTTCACGTCCAACGCCGTGAACACCTTCACCGCCCCGGCCGGCACCACGCTCGCCGCGAACACGACCTATTGGCTTGTGGTCAATGACGGCAGGAGGACAACTTCTTCTCAGAATGTCGTTATCGCGACTACCACTGCCACCGCGCAGACCGGCGCGGCCGGCTGGAGCATTGGCGACGTATCCAGATTCAGGGCAGGAGATGAGATTTGGAGGGGCTCGAACAGAATCACCCGCTTCGCCGTCAAGGGCACTGCTGTCAACCTCCCCGCCGCGCCGACCGGCCTCACCGCGACGCCGGGCCCGGGCAGCGGCCAGGTGACGCTGCGCTGGACGAACCCGGGCGACAGCCGCGTCACCTCGTGGCAGTACGACAGCTGGCGCGGCACCCCGGGCGCCTGGGGCGGCTGGCGCAACTTCAGTCCCGGCGCCGGCCCCGGCGCCACCGGCGGCCGCATCTCCGGCCTGGTCAACGGCGACCAGTACGGCTTCCGCGTCCGCGCCCGCGCCGGGGCGCTGCGCGGCGCCGCCTCGGACGCCGCCACCGCCACGCCGCTGGCCAACCTCCCGCCGTTCAAGCCGACCGGCCTGACGGCGACGCCGGGCAACGGCCAGGTCACGCTGCGCTTTGACAACCCCCGCGACAGCAGAATCACCTCCTACAGGTACCGCTTCCGGACAAGCGGCGGCAGCTGGATACCTTGGAACAACAGAGCCAGCACCGGGAACGCCACTGAGCTAACGATTTTCAGCCTCACCAACGGCACCACCTACGACTTCCAGATCCAAGCCGTGGCCGGGAGCGTGCGGGGCCCCGCCTCGGACACCGTGTCCGCCACGCCGACGGCGCCGCCCGCCAAGCCGACGGGCCTGACCGCGACGCCGATCGACGGCGGGGTCACCCTGAGCTGGACCAGCCCCAACAACGACGCCATCACCCGTTGGCAGTTCCGCCTTCGAACAGGAGGCGGCAACTGGGGGGCCTGGGGGGTGATCGCCTTGTCCGGCGACGCCACCTCGGGGACCTTGAGCGGCTTGGTCAACGGCACATCCTACGACTTCCAGATCCGCGCCGTGGCCGGGACGGTGGAAGGCGCGGCGTCGGACACGGTGACCGCCACGCCGACGGCGCCGGCGGCGCAGTTCACATCCTCCGTGGGAGCAACTCCCGAGAACATTTCGGCGTCCATTCCCATCAGTATCAACCCGGCCCCGTTGGCGGGGCTCACGGTGGCCTACACGGTGACCGGCACCGCGACCCGGGGTTCGGACGGGGACTTCACGGCGGCGGCCAGCGACAGCGTGGCCGTGTCCGCGGGCACGACCGGGGCGTTCATCCCCATCTCCATCGTCCAGGACGCGCTGCGCGAGGGCGACGAGACGGTCATCCTGACCCTGGCCGACGGCGCCGGCTACGACCTCGGCGCCCGGACCACGCACACGCTGACCATCGAGGACGACGACCCGCCGCTGGCCCCCGCGGGCTTCGCCGCCGCGGCGGGCGACGGCCAAGTGGTCCTGAGCTGGACCGACCCGTCCGACGCCGCCATCAGCGGCTACCAGTTCCGCCAGCGCACGCCGCCGGACACCGGCAGCTGGGGGAGCTGGACGGCCATCGCCAGCAGCACCGCCGCGACCACCACGCACACGGTCACGGGCCTGACCAACGGCACGGCCTACGGCTTCCAGGTCCGCGCCCTGGACGGGACGCTCGAGGGCGCGGCCTCGTCCGAGGCGACGGCGACGCCGGCGGCCGCGACGCCCGGCGTGGCCGCGGCGCAGCCGACGGACCAGGCCGTCACCGAGGGCGACGCCTCGGACACGGCCACCTTCACGGTGGCGCTGCGCACCCGGCCGTCGGACAACGTCGCGGTCACCGTCACCGCCCCCGCCGGGCTGGAGCTCGCCGGCCCGGGCGGCGGCGCGTTCGGCGGCAGCGCGCTGCTCGCTTTCCTCGCCTCGACCTGGAACTCGGCGCAGACGGTGACGATGCGCGCCACCGACGACAATACGGACAGCCCGCTCGGCCGGGAACTGTCCGTCGCCTACAGCACATCCTCCCGGGACGGCAGCTACCGCAACCTCAGCGGCACGGCGGCCACCGTCACGGTGGCGGACAACGACCCGACCGCGGTGACGCTCGCGGGCGCCGCCGGGGATGTCGCGGAGGGCGGGACGAAGACCTTCACCGTCACCCTGGGCCGCGGCCTCGTGAGCGGCGAGGCGCTGCCGGTGCCGCTGACCTTCGGCGGCGAGGCGACGCGGGGCACGGACTACACGACGGCGTGCCCCACGACCCTGCCGACCGGGGTGGCCTGCGCGAACCTGGACTCCGGGAACGCGACGGTGACCTTCACCGGCCCGACCACGGGGACGACGGCGACGACGGTCACGCTGACGCTGACGGCGGCGGCGGACGGCACCACGGAGTCGGGCGGCGAGACGGTGGTGATCGGCCTCGGCACGCTGAACGCGAATTCGGGCACCGGCCTTGGCGGCGGCGCGTCCGGCGCCGACAGCCTGGCGGACTTCCGCATCACCGACGCCGCCGCCGCGCCCGCCGCGCCGACCGGCTTCACGGCGGCGGCGGGCCCGGGCGGCGGGCAGATCACGCTGAGCTGGACCCCTCCGTCCGGCACGGTCACGGGCTACCAGTACCGGGTCCGCCGCCCGGGCGGCGGCTGGTTCGGGTGGGCGAACATGGCCGGCGGCGGCAATATCACCACCTTCACGAGCGGCTTCACCGAGGTTCTGGACTTCCAGATGCGCGCGCGCAACGGGAGCCTCTTCGGCGCGCCGTCGGCCATCGTGCGGGCGACGCCGGTGGCGGCCCCGGCGGCGCCGACCGGCTTCGCGGCGGCGGCGGGCCCGGGCGGCGGCCAGGTCACGCTGAGCTGGAGCGACCCGTCGAACAGCGACATCGCGAAGTACCAGCACCGCCGGAAGCTGAGCAGCGCCGGCGCCTGGGGGAGCTGGACGGACTTCGCGGGCGGCACCACCGCGGCCTCGACCGGCGGCACGGTGGCGGGTTTGACGAACGGCGCGGCGTACGACTTCCAGGTCCGCGCGACGGCCGCGCCGGGCGGGACGGTGCTCGGCGCGGCCTCGGCGGCCGCGACGGCGACGCCGCGGGCCCCCGCCCTGGTCCTCGACCCGGCGAGCCTGACCGTGGCCGAGGGCGCCAGCGGCGCCTACACGGTGGCGCTGGCCACGCGGCCGACGGCGACCGTGACGGTGACGGTCGCGGGGGCGAGCGGCGAGGTGACGTTCGACACCGACTCCGCCACGCCCGGCAACCAGAGCACGCTGACCTTCAGCACGACCACCTGGAGCGCGCCGCGGACGGTGGCGGTGTCGGCGGGCGAGGACGGCGACACGGCGAACGACAGCGCGACGCTGACGCACAGCGCGTCGGGCGGCGGCTACGGCTCGGTCACGGGGAGCGTGGCGGTGACGGTGGCCGACAACGACGCGCCCGGCCTGGTGCTCAATCCGACTTCGCTGACCGTGGCCGAGGGCGGCAGCGCGACCTACACGGTGGCGCTGGCCACCGAGCCCACCGGCAACGTGACGGTGACGGTCGGGGGCGCGAGCGGGGAGGTGACGTTCGACACCGATTCCAGCACGCCCAACAACCAGAACACGCTGACCTTCACCACGACCACCTGGAGCACCGCGCGGACGGTGACGGTGTCGGCGGGCGAGGACAACGACACCACCAACGACAGCGCGACGCTGACCCACAGCGCCAGCGGCGGCGGCTACGGCTCGGTGACCGGCAACGTGGTGGTGACGGTGACCGACAACGACGCGCCGGGCCTGGTCCTCGACCCGACTTCGCTGACGGTGGCCGAGGGCGGCAGCGGCACCTACACGGTGGCGCTCGCGACCGAGCCGACGGGGAACGTGACGGTGACGGTCGCGGGGGCGAGCGGCGAAGTGACGGTGGACACCAACTCCAGCACGCCCGGCAACCAGAACACGCTGAGCTTCACGACCACCACCTGGAGCACGCCGCAGACGGTGACGGTGTCGGCGGGGAACGACGGCGACACGACGAACGACAGCGCCACCCTGACCCACAGCGCCAGCGGCGGCGGCTACGGCTCGGTGACCGGCAACGTGGTGGTGACGGTGGACGACAACGACGCGCCGGCCGCCGCGGCGCCGGCGGCGCCCACGGGCCTCGCCGCCGCGGCGGGGGACGGGCGGGTGGTCCTGAGTTGGAGCGCCCCCGCCTCCGACGAAATCACCAAGTGGCAGTACCAGCTTCTCGATAGCACCCGCTGGATAGACATCCCCGAAAGCGATGCAACAACCCGGAGCCACACGGTCGCCGGCCTCGTCAACGGCTTGACCTACAACATCCGCGTGCGGGCGGTGGCCGGCACCGTGAACGGCCGGCCGTCGGCGCCGGTGAGTGTGAGACCCCTGTTCGGCGTGGCGGTGCTGTCCCCGACATCCCTGACGGTGGCCGAGGGCGGCACCGCCAGCTACAGGGTGCGGTTGAGCGCCCAGCCAAACACCAACGTCATCGTGGGCATAAGTTCCAGCAACAGCGATATCACCGTCTCCCCTGCGGGGCTGGACTTCACCATCAGCAACTGGAATGAACCCCGGACCGTCACGGTGTCGGCCTCCCAGGACAACGATGCCGTCCATGACCGGGCGACGCTGAGCCACAGCGTCCAGGGCGGCGGCTACACGGCGGGCAGCGGCCCCGACCTGAACCTGGTCGTCAACGATGACGAAAGCGGCACCCCGCCGCCGCCGGCGGTCCAAACGAACACGGCACCCACGGTCGCCACCCCCATCCCGGACCAGAGCGCCCGGGTGGGCGCGCCCTTCAGCCACACCTTCCCGGCCAACACTTTCAACGACGCCGACGGCGATCCGCTGATCTACTCCGCCACGGGGCGGCCCGCCTGGCTCGGCTTCAACCCCGGCACCCGCACCTTCACCGGCACACCCGCGGCGGTGGGCGCGCCGGCGGTGACGGTGACCGCGAGCGACGGCAACGGCGGCTCAGTCTCCGACACCTTCACCATCGCGATAAGCGCCGCCAACGCCGACCCGGTGCTGACCATCCGCGGCGGCTCGGCGGTGACGGAGGGGACCGCGGCCCGCTTCACGGTGACGGCCGATTCCGCGCCCACCTCGAACCTGACAGTCAACAGGACCGTCGCGGACGCGCCGGGCGCCGATTTCCTGGCGGCCGGGGTCGAGGGGAGCGGCACTTGGACCTTCACCGGCGGCCAGACCTCCCAGACCTTCACCATCGCGACCGAGGCGGACGGCGTGGCCGAGCCGGGCGGCCCGGTCCGCGTGACCCTGGGCGCGGGCACAGGCTACACGCTGGGCGGCGCGTCCACCGCCACCGTGACGGTGAACGACGATGATGGCGCCACCCCGCCGCCGCAACCGTCACCGCAGCAACCGTCACCGCCTTCAGGCGGCGGCGGCGGGGTGGTGGCGCCTCCGCCCCCCGATCCGGCCATCGCCGCCGCCGGCGTCACCGCCACCGGGGCGACGCTGACCGTGGACGGTGTCTCCGGCGTCTGGCACTACCGCCGGACCCGGCCCGAAGGCGGCGAGTGCAGCGGCCCGCAAAGCGGCGAAAGCGCGGCGCTCGCCGGCCTGATGGCGGCGACGGAATACGCCTACGGCCTGTACTCGGACAGCGCCTGCTCCAACGAGCTCGCGAGCGTCGGGTTCACCACCCCCGCGCCGCCGCCGTCCATCGCCGCCACCGGCGTCACCGACACCGGGGCGACGCTGACCGCCGCCAACGTCCCCGGCGGCGTCTGGCGCTACCGCCGGACCCGGCCGGAGGGCGGCGAGTGCGGCGGCCCGCAAAGCGGCGAAAGCGCCGCCCTCGCCGGCCTGATGGCGGCGACGGAATACGCCTACGGCCTGTACGCGGACAGCGCCTGCGCGAACGAGCTCGCGAGCGTCGAGTTCACCACCGGGCCGTCCACCAACGCCGCCCTGGCCGGGCTCGCCCTCGCCACCCGCGCGGGCGGGGCGGCGGCGCTGGCGCCGGCGTTTTCCCCGGAGGCGGACGCCTACTCGGCGGCGCTGCCCTTCGCCGCCGACAGCGCGCTGCTGACGCCCCGGACCGCCCACCCGGACGCCACCGTCCGCGTCGGCCCGGCGGGCGGGCCGCTGGCCGCGGTTCCGGCGCAAGGCGATGGTGCCGGCGGGGCCGCCGTGCCCCTGTCCGTGGGGGTGAACGAGATCGTCGTCGAGGTCACCGCGGCCGACGGCGCCACCAGGCGGACCGTCACCCTCTCGATAACGCGGGCGGCGCCCGGGCCGCTGGACGCGACGGCCGCCGCGTCCCACCTGTTCCCGCTGTTCGCCGACGGCGGCGGCTTCCGCTCGCGGCTGCTGGTGGCCGACGCCGGCGGCGGGCGCGCCCGCTGCGAACTGGCGCTCCGCGGCGCCGGGCTGGACACCGTCCGCTTCGGCGCGGAACCCATGTCGGCGCTGGCGGAAACGGTGGACGGCGCCGGAATCCGCTTCCGCTTCCGCTCGCCGGGGGGCGAGGTCCTGCTCGACAGCGCCGGCGCCGGGGAGCGCGCCATCGGCCACGCCAAGCTCGACTGCGACGGGCCGGTGGCGGCGCAATTGCTCCTGAGCCTCGAGGCCGGCGGCGCGCTGTCCGCCATGGCGCACCAGTCCCCGGCGGAGCGGGGCCGGGCCTTCTCGCTGCCCGGCCTGCCGGCCCCGCTGCGCCTCGGCCTGGCCTTCGCCAACGACGGCGTCCGGGGCAACCTCTGCGTGGTGGAGGCGGCGGAGGGCCGGGGCGTGGTGGCGGTGCCGCCGGGGGAGACGGCGTTCCGGCTGCTCGACGAGATTGTTCCGTCCGCGGGCGGCGATGGCGGAACCGGCCCGGTGGCGGTGCGTTGCGACCGCCCGGCGGCGCTGCTGGCGGTGCCTTTGGCGGGCGGCGCGTTCACCACCCTGGCCCCCGCCGTTCTGGACGCGGACGGCGCGGTTGACGCGGCGGACGGGTCTGCCGGGCCGCGGTCGCTGCTGCCTTTGGTGCTCGACGGCGGCGGCTTCCGCTCGCGGCTGTCGGCGGTCAACCTGGCGGCTGGCGCCAACCGCTGCGAACTGCGGCTGTCCGCCGCCGGCGGGCTGGCCGGGGCGAACTTCGGCGCGGCGGCGGACGGGCCGGACGGCGTGGACAGCTTCACCCTGGCGCTGGCGGGGCGGGGCGCCCAAGAGTCGCTGGACAGCCGCGGCGGGGAGGCCTTCGCCTTCGGCCACGCCGCGCTGGAATGCGAAGGCCCGGCGGCGCTGTGGAACCTGATCGTGCTGGACGGCCCGGACGGGCCGGCGGGCATGATGGCGCCGGGGCCGGCCCAGCCGGCCCGGGAGATGCGCTTCCGCGCCCCGCCCGCGCCGGCGCGCCTGGGGCTGGCCATCGCCAACGGCGGCGGCGCCCGGACGGCCTGCCACGTCGCCCTGGCGGCGGCGGACGGCCGCGCCGCGCCGCCGGCGGGCTTTCCGCTCATTTCCGTCCCGGCGCGGGCCACGGCCATCCGCTTCCTCGACGGGATGTTCGCGGTGCCGGCGGACTTCGCCGGCGGCGCCGTGACCCTGCGCTGCGACCACGCGGTCGGCGCGGTCGCCGTGCCCGTGGCCGGCGCCGCCTTCACCGCCGTGCCGCCAATCATCCCCGGGCTCGAAACCGTGGCCGAGGCCACCGTGGACAGCGGCGGCGGCACCCCCGGCGACACCCAGTGACCCCCGGCCCCAAAAAGCCGCGACCGGGCGGCGGCATCCAGCCGCGGAACCCCCCGGGGAAGCTCCGATCAAGTCGGAGCTTCCCGCGGCGCACGGATGCACCGCCGGATTCGATGGCGCAAGCCATTGAATCCGCGGGCAAAACAAAACCACGTTTTGTTTTGCGACAATGAAAAACCCCATGGGCGAGGGCAAGCGTATGCGAAGCGCAGCTTCGCGCGCGGACCGAGCGCCACCGGGCTGTGCCCGGTGGCCGGAACGAGGGCAAGCGTCCGCGAAGCGCGGCTTCGTGCGCGGATCGAGCGCCACCGGGTTGTGCCCAGTGGCCGGACTGGAGTTTTTCAGAGCATGCCGGGGGGAACGGGGGTTCCGCCCGGCGCGGACGAACTGACGCGGCGGGGTCATCCTTTTATTTGTTCTCTACACGCCAAACTCAATCCGCTTGCGCCGTGCCCGCGTGAAGGTTTATGCTGGCGGCATAGTAGACAGGGAACCGGGATGCGCTGGATTTTCTTCCCACCGCAAGATCAGGCACAGGGCTCGATCAGCCAGCCCTTTCCGCCGACAACGGCAATCCCGAAACCATCCATTCACCACTCCGCAACGGCGGCCCGGCTTCCATGGCGTCATGGCAAAGCTCGTTGGCCGCTGTTGTCCAGCCAACCAGGGAGCGCGATTGATGACCAACGAATTCCAGATTTTTTTCCACAATATCGATCAGAGCGATGCCTTGCGGGAGGCCGTGCGCAAGCGAATCGCCAAACTCGAACGGTTTAGCGGACAGATCATCCGCGGCCGGGTGGTGCTCGATTCGCCCCACAACAACCGCCACAAGGGCAGGGTCTATTCGGTGGGGCTGGAAATCCACACGCCCCACAAGGAGGTGCGGGTCAACCAGGACAAGCACGACAACCCGGCCCATGAAGACCTCTACGTGGCAATCCGCGATGCTTTCAACGCGGCCGAGCGCCAACTCAAATCCACAGACAAGAGCCATCGCCCATGAACAACCAGCAGCAACTCGAAGTTGAAGCCGCCACTTTCCGGCGGCTCGTGGCGCATCTGCGCGGCCGCGAAGACTTGCAGAACATCGAACTGATGAGCCTGGCCGGATTTTGCCGCAACTGTCTGTCGAAGTGGTATCAGGCCGAAGCCGAGTCCCGGGGGTGCGAAGTCGAGTATGAAGCCGCCAGGGAGATGGTGTACGGCATGCCCTACGCTGACTGGAAAGCGCGATTCCAGACCGAAGCCACCCCGGAACAGATGCGTGCTTTCGAGCGCCATCAGCAGGAAAAAGGCTGAGCCGGTCGCTCGGCTTCGATCAGTCGCCACCGCTCCACGCGGCGACCAACAGCGCCTGCCATCCCGCGCAGCGGGTGCGTGGGAAAGCGTTTACGCCGACTGGGTCTCATTCTTTAATCGAACGCCCACCCCGAGCAGGCGGACAGGCTTGTTGCCGCGCTCGAAGCCGGTTGCCAGCAATTGCGCGAAATTCTCCGCCGCCAGCGAGTTCGAAACCGTTTCCACCGTGGTTTGGCTGAAATCGTGAAACTTGATCTTCACCACCTGCTTGCGGACCGCCGCGGCTTCGGGCCGGTGGTCGAGACGCCGTCTGAGCGAAGCGATCAATTCCGGCAGTTGCCCGAGGCAGGCCGGCAAGTCCGGCAGATCCCGGACATAGGTCGTCTCCACGCTGACTGACTTGCGGACCCGGTTTGGCTGCACCGGACGCTCGTCGATGCCCCGGCACTGCTGATGCAGCCGCAGGCCGAACTGGCCAAAAAGCCCGCGCAATTCCCCCGGTTCCAGCTTTTGCAGATCGGCGCAGGTTGCAATGCCCAGCTTGCCCAGCTTCGCGCTAGTGACCTTGCCGACGCCATGCAGCTTGGAAACCGGCAGGCCGGCGACAAATCCGGCCACCGCCTCCGGGGTGACAACGTGCTGGCCATCGGGCTTGTTCCAGTCGCTGGCGATCTTGGCGAGCAGCTTGTTGGGGGCGATTCCGGCGGAAATCGTAATGCCTATTTCTTCGCGAACCGCGCCGCGGATCGCTCCAGCGATGCGCACGGCGTCGCCGCCGAAAGATTCGCAGCCGCCGACATCGAGATAGGCCTCATCGAGCGAAAGCGGTTCGATCAACTCGGTGTGGCGCCGGAAAACCCCGTGCACCCGGCGCGACACGCGGCGGTACTTTTCCATATCCGGGCGGATGATGATCAAGTCCGCGCAACGCCTGCGCGCGGTGGCGGAGGGCATCGCCGAATGGATGCCGTATTTCCGCGCCACATAGTTGCAGGTGGCGACCACGCCGCGTTTTTCCGGCAGGCCGCCCACCGCGACTGGTTTGCCGGCCAAGGCGGGGTTGTCCCGCTCCTCGACCGAGGCGTAAAAGCTGTCGCAATCGCAATGAATGATGCTGCGCATCAGCGTTTCACCGCGGAGATTTTCAGCCGCGGCTGCGCTCGAAGTGGAGCATGAATTCGGCCAGCGCCCGGCAGCCCGCGACTGGCATGGCGTTGTAGATCGAAGCCCGGGCGCCGCCGACATTGCGGTGGCCCTTGAGCGCGTAGAGCCCATTGTCGCCAGCCTCGCGCAGGAACGCCCCGAGCAGATCGCTGTCGGCGAGTTTGAAGGTCACGTTCATGTGCGACCGGTGGGGCGGGTGGGCGGTGCCGAGGTAGAAGCCGCCGCGGTCGATGACATCGTAGAGCAGGGCGGCCTTGTCGGCGTTGCGGGCCTCGATGGCCCCGACGCCGCCCTCGTCCCGCAGCCATTCGAGCACGAGCCGCATCATGTACAGCGCGAAGGTGTTGGTCGTGTTGGCGAGTGAATGCTTGTCGGCGCAGGCGCGGTAATTGAGCAGGCCGGGGGTTTCCGCCAGGGCGTGGCCGAGCAGGTCCTCGCGGATGATCACCACGGCTAGCCCGGAAGGCCCGAGGTTTTTCTGCAATGAAGCGAAAACCACGCCGAAGCGGTCCATCTCGAAGCGGCGCGAAAGCAGCTCCGAGGTCATGTCGGCGACAAGTGGAATCCCGCCGCAATCGGGAAACGCCCCCCAGCGGGTGCCATAGATCGTGTTGTTGCTGGTGATGTGGACATACGAGGAGTCCGCGTCCACCGCTGCCGGGTCGAAGTCTGGAATCCGGTCGAAATCGCTCGCTTGGCTGTTGTGGGAGGTGTCGATCGCGCCGTAGCGGGCGGCTTCCTTCGCCGCGAGCCCGGCGAAATTGCCCGACACGACATAAGCCGCCTTGCGCGCCGGATTGCGCTGGATCAAGTTGAGCGGAATCGCCGAGAACTGCATCTGGGCGCCGCCATGGACATACAAAATGCGGTAGTTTTCGGGAATCCCCGCAAGCTCGGTGAGCAGGGCGTCGGTGGCCTCGACGATCTCCATGAAATCGGCCGAGCGGTGGCTGATCTCGATGACCGAGGCGCCGATGCCGCGGTAGTCGAGAAACTCGTCTTTCGCCTTTTCCATCACCGGGTCTGGCAGCATGGCGGGGCCGGCGCCGAAGTTGTATACGCGCTTGCTCATAATCAGATTGCCGTGACTTTGATAACGTTGCCGATGGTGGCCATGGCCCCGAGCACCTCGGCTGAAGCCGGCCGCTCGATATCGATCAGGTTGTAGGCGATGTCGTCCCGGCTGCGGTTGAGCAGGTCGATCACATTGATATCGCGGTCGGCGAGAATCGAGGTGATCTGGCCGAGCATCTTCGGCACATTCAGATTGGCGATGGCCAGCCGGGTTCCCGGCGCCGCGCCCGCCTTGCGCTCGAGTTGCAGGTTCGGGAAGTTCACCGAATTGCTGATATTGCCGTTTTCGAGAAAATCCCGAAGCTGGTTCACCGCCATCACCGCGCAATTCTCCTCGGCCTCCCGGGTGCTCGCGCCGATGTGGGGCATATTGATCACATCGCCGCGGCCGATCAGCTCTTGGCGCGGGAAATCGCTCACATAGCTGCGCAGCCGGCTCCCGTCAAGAGCCCGCAGCAGAGCCGGCGGGTCTACGATTCCGTCCCGGGAAAAGTTCAGCAGGCAGGCACCGGATTTCATCGCCGCGAACAGCGCATCGTTCACCAGCCCTTTGGTGGCGTCGAGCAGGGGCAGGTGCAAACTCACATACTCCGAAGCCGCCACCAGCGATTCCAGGCTGTCTTTCTGTTCGACGGTGTTGGGCAGACGCCAGGCGGCCTCCACCGACAAGGCCGGATCGTAGCCGAGCACCCTCATGCCCAGGCGAATGCCCATTTCAGCCACCCGGGAGCCGATGGCGCCAAGGCCGATCACCCCAAGCGTCTTGCCGGCGATCTCCGAGCCCTTGAACTGTTTCTTGCCGGACTCGATCAGCCGCGCGTATTCCGCCGCATCGCCCCGGCCGCCGTTGTCCTCGGCGAAGCGGATGCCCGGAACAATCCCCCGGGAAGCGAGCAGCAGGCCGCAGAGCACCAACTCCTTCACCGCGTTGGCGTTGGCCCCGGGCGTGTTGAAAACCACCACGCCCGCCTCGGTGCATTCCTTCACCGGCACATTGTTGGTGCCGGCGCCAGCCCGGGCCACCGCCCGCAGCGCGCCATCCACCGCCGCCGGATCAAGTTTGTGGCTGCGCAGCAGAATCGCATCGGGATCGGCCACCGCATCGCCAATCTGATAATCCCCGGCGGGAAAAATCGACAGCCCCTTGTCGGCAATCGAATTGAAAACCTGAATCCGGTGCATCTCGCGCTTCCCCGAAAAAGGCGCCGATTATACATTCAGCGAAGGTGAAAAAGCTTGATTTTTGGGCGACTCGAAGCCACTTGAGTGATTTGCCATAATGCCCAACCGTATTCAGCGCAGATCCATCCCATGCATCCAGCCGCGGGCCAGGCAACACGCATTGAACAATGCCGGGTGCCGGTATGGCGCATTCTCGGCCGCAATCCGGGGCCGATGACCGGCCCCGGCACCAACAGCTACCTGATCGGCGAGTCGCGGCTGTGCCTGATCGACCCGGGGCCAAAAGACAGCGTCCAGCTGCAAAACTTCCTCGCTCTGATCGACGGGCGCGGCCTCGACTACATCCTCGCCACCCACACCCATGGCGATCATTCCCCCGGCGCCGCGGCCCTGCGGGAAGCCACCGGGGCCGAACTCGTCGGCCTGCCCGCGCCAGCCGCCCCCAACAACGACACCGGCTTCCAGCCCGCCCGCCAATGGCGCCACGGCGATGTGCTCGACTGCGGCGGATATTCGATCCGCATACTGCACACCCCCGGCCACGTCTCCAACCACTTCTGCTACCTGCTTTGCGAGGAGCAACTGCTGTTCACCGGCGACCATGTGCTCGAAGGCGCGACACCGGTGATCCTGCCCCCGGACGGTGACATGGGCGACTACCTCGCCAGCCTCGAATCCCTGCTCGAATTGCCGCTGCGCCATCTCGCCCCCGGCCACGGCGGGTTGATTGAATCGCCACACGAGGAGATCCGCAAACTGATCCGCCACCGCCGCCAGCGCGAAGCCAAGGTCGAGCGGGGGCTCGCCGCCACCGGCGGCGGCAGCCTTGAAGAACTTGTAACCACGGTCTACGACGATGTCGATCCGGCGATGCATCCCTGGGCCTGCCGCACCCTGCTCGCGCATCTGGAAAAACTGCGGCGGGAAGGACGCGCGCGGCGCTCGGGAGAGCAATGGCTGCCAAGCTGAGCGCTGAACCGCGCCATTCCAGCGCGCAAGGCGATGGAATGGCGGCTGGGATCCTGCGGCGATATCGAATTTTCGCTTTCGTGAATTCCTATGACGCAGGCTCCTAGGGGAAAAATCCCGGTTGGCGTCAGCGCCTGCCTGCTCGGCGAGCGGGTGCGCTACGACGGCGGCCACAAGCGCGACGCCCGCATCGTGGAAACTTTCGGCGAACATTTCGATTTCCATTCCTTTTGCCCGGAGTTCGAGATTGGCCTCGGTGTGCCGCGCAAACCGATCCACCTCGTTGCCGGGGAAGGTGGCGCAATCCGCTGCGTCCAGCTCGACGATCCCCGGGTCGAACACACCCGCGCCCTGGCGGAGTGCGTCGCGGCGCGCCACGGGCGGATCGCCACGCTCTGCGCCTGCATCCTGAAAAAGAACTCGCCAAGCTGTGGCCCATCCGGGGTCCCAGTCTGGCGGGGAAAGGCCCAGGCGGCCGAAAGCGGCGGCATTTTCGCCGCCGCGCTGACCAAGGCCTTCCCCTGGATGCCGGTTGCCGACGAGCAGGAGCTCGTCTCGCCCGCGGCCGGGGCGAACTTCATCCAGCGGGTTTTCGTTCTGCGCCGTTGGCAAGGCCTCATCCGCGGGGGGGCGGGCATCGCCGCGCTGACCCGCTTCCACGCCCGCCACAAACTCATGATCATGAGCCACGACCCGGCAAGCTATCCAAGGCTTGGTCGCCTGCTCGCCGGGGCGCGCGGGGATGATCCCGCCGCGGTTGCCGAGCGCTATCTGCGCGGGCTGATGGCGGCGCTCAAGCGACCCGCGGACCGGGGTCGGCAGACCAACACGTTGTTGCACGTCCTGGGCCATCTCAAGGGGAAAATCACCCCGGGGCAGCGCCGGGAGCTGATTCGGACAATCGGCGATTTCCACCAGGGAAGGCTGCCCCTGACCGCGGCGATCGACCGTTTCAACGGATATTTCCACAAACACCCGGATCCATACATCGCCGACTCCTGGCACATGAACCCGGAGCCGGCGGAGCGCGCCCTGCGCGATGCGGCCGGTTTTGGGGCTCAGGCGGGCTGATGCCTTGGCGCCGGGGCGATCTTGAAGTTGAAAAAGCCGTAGACAATCGCGATCAGCGGGCAGACCATGTTGAAGAAGCAGTAGGGGAAGTAGGCGAGGGTGGCCACGCCGAGGGTGCCGGCCATATAGGCGCCGCAGGTGTTCCAAGGCACCAGTGGCGAGGTGATCGTGCCCGAATCCTCGAGTGTGCGGGAAAGGTTTTTCACGTCGAGGGCGCGGCTCTGGTACTCGAGCTTGTACATCCGCCCCGGCAGGACGATGGAGATGTACTGGTCCGAGGTGATGATGTTCGCCCCGATGCAGGTGGCGACGGTGGTGGCGATCAGGCTGCCGGTGCCGTGGACGAAGGACAGCGCGAAGTCAACAAGGCGCTGCAGCAGGCCCACCCGCTCCATGGTGGCGCCGAAGACCATCGCGCACAGGATCAACCAGACGGTGTTGAGCATCGAACTCATGCCGCCCCGGGACATCAGATCGTCGAGGGTGGCATTGCCGCTTTGCAGCGCAAAGCCGTTGAACATCGTCTCCCACACCCCCCTGACCAAGGCGAGGAACAAGTTGGGCGACTCGCCGGGAAGGTTGAGGATCGCCTGCCGCTGGAACAGCAGCGCGAGAACGATGCCGAACGCGCCGCCGGCGAGAATCGTCGGAATCGGCGGCAGCCTGCGGTTGGCCATCACCAGCAGAGCGATCACCGGCAACAGCATCACCGGCGAGATGGTGAAGTTCTCGGTGAGCAGATTCATGGTGATGGCGAGATCGTCGGCACTCGCCCCGGAATCGATGTTCAGGCCCATCAGGGCGTAGATTCCCAAGGCGATGACGATGCTTGGCACCGCGGTCCAGACCATATGGCCGATATGGCTGAACAGGTCGGTTCCCGCCACCGCGGGCGCCAGATTGGTGGTTTCGGAAAGCGGCGACATTTTGTCGCCGAAATAGGCGCCGGAGATGATCGCCCCGGCGGTGATCGCCGGCGACAGGCCAAGCCCCGCGCCGGCGCCGATGAGGGCAATGCCGACGGTGCCGGCGACGGTCCAGGAGCTGCCGATGCTGAGCGCGATCAGCGCGCAGATCAGGCAGGAGGCGAAATAGAAGATCGATGGGTCGAGAATCAGCAGGCTGTAGTAGATCATCGTTGGCACGGTGCCGCCCATGATCCAGCAGCCGATGAGCAAACCCACGCAGAGCAGGATCAGGTTGGGCTTCATCGAAATCGAAATGCCCGAGATCATCGCGGTTTCGATCTGCTGCCAGCCCAGGCCGTTGCGCCAGCCGACCCCGGCGGCCACCGCCGCGCCCACGAGCAGGGCGATCTGGTTCGGCCCGTAGCTCGCGTCTTCGCCGAACAGGTAAACCGAAAACGCGAGCAGCCCCACCAGCGCCAACACCGGCAGCAGCGCCTGCGCAACCGTGGGCCTCTTTTCCCTTGTCTCCCGGTCGGGATTGCTAGCCGACACGCCGGATTCCGTTACACCACACATTCCTCAACGCCGGCAAGCATACTGGCACAGCGTTGATGATGTCCAACCGCCGGGATGGTACGTGGCTCCGAAACGTCGCCGTCTGGCGGGCTGTGTTCAGCGGACGCCGTGAATACGTCCCTGTAGGCTCCGGGCTCGGCTTCGTGCCTCGCACGCCCGCTGAACACAGCCCGCCAGACGGCGACTGCGTTGTGCCTGCCCCGGAGCGGTTGAGTTTTGTGGGGAGACGAAGCGGACGCACGCTCAGGAATGCGAGGCCATGTGCTGGATGACGCCGGGTTTTTGGCTTTCGAGCCGGGAAATGCTGTAGTCGTAGCTTTTGGCGCAGGGATCGATGCCCATGGCCTCGCCAATGGCGGCTTCAAGATCGGCGCTCGCGGCTTGCCGGGTGAGATAGGGGCCGGAGATTTTCACTTGCAGGGAAGGATCGTTCGGCGCCGTGGCCACGATGTAATAGTTCTGCGCGTTCACGGCTTCTGCTTGTTTCATCCTGCCCGGAAACGGAATCATTCCGCCGCCACCGGGACGCCGGTTTCAACGACGGCATATTAAAAACAAACCGCCCGGGAAATACAATAAGCCCCGCGGGGTTTGTGTCAACCTCACAATTAGTCACAATTTGCCGACCGGAATCGAATCTTGCGCCTGAGTGTCATCATCCCAGTCTGGAACGAAGCGGAGCGGATCGTCTCCTGTCTCGGGCGTCTGCGGGCGCTAATGACCGCGGGGCACGAGGTAATCGTCGTCGATGGCGGCAGCGGTGACCGGACCCGCGACCTCGCCATGGGCTGGATGGCGGAAGCTGGAGCCAGCGGGAGAGACAATCCGCCACCCTCCATCGGCGCGCCGCTTTGCACCCGGCTGCTGCGGGGGCCGCGGGGGCGCGCGGCGCAGATGAATCTCGGCGCCGCCCATGCCAACGGCGATGTGCTGCTGTTCCTCCACGCGGACAACATCCTGCCGCCGGATGCCGGCGAATCGCTCGCCACGGCCTTCGCCGGGGGCGGGCTCGAGTGGGGCTGGTTCCGGGTCCGGCTTTCCGGGCAATCACCAGCTTACCGGATCATCGCCTCGATGATGAATCTGCGGGCCCGGCTCAGCTCGGTTTGCACCGGCGATCAGGCGCTGTTCGTTTCAACGCCGCTGTTCCGGCGGATCGGCGGTTTTCCCGAACTCCCGCTGATGGAAGACATCGCCATTTGCAAACGCCTGCGCGGGATTGCCCGTCCGCGGGTGCTCGCCGCCACCACGGTGACTTCCTCGCGGCGGTGGGAGGAGCAGGGCATCGCGCGAACGGTGCTGCGGATGTGGCGCCTGCGCCTGCTCTACTTCCTCGGTGTTTCCCCGCGCAAGTTGGCGCAGTCGTATTATCCGGGGCCGGACCCCGCCGATGCCCCTTTGAAGTATCCGGCGGCGCGGATTCTGCTTTTCACCCGGGCACCGAAGCTCGGCGAAGTCAAGACCCGGCTGGCGGCGCGGATCGGCGCTCAATCCGCACTGGCTTTGCATCTGGCGATGCTGCGGCGGGTGTTCGACACCGCGGAACGATCCGGCCTCGCCGGTGTGCGCCTGTGGGTATCGTCGAACCCCGGCCATGCGGTTTTCACCGCCCTGTGCGACGCGCGCCACATCCGTGAGCAGCGCGGCGGCGATCTCGGCGAGCGGATGCGCTTGGCTGCGGCGGCTGAACTCACTGAAGCGGGGGTTGACAGCGTGGTGATCATCGGCGGCGATTGTCCGGCCTTGACCACCCCCCATCTGGACGCCGCCCTCGCCGCCCTCGCCGCCGGAGTGGATCTTGTGCTCGGACCGGCACTGGACGGCGGCTATGTGCTGATCGGTTTGCGCGCCGCCGAGGCGGAGTTGTTCCGCGGCATCGAGTGGGGTTCCGGCGAGGTGCTGGAGCAGACGCTGGAGCGGGCCCACGCGCTGGGCCTGCGCTGGCAATTGCTGGCGCCGCTGCGCGATGTCGATACCGTCGAGGATTTGCCGTCGCTTCAGGAACTGGAGCCGTCGCTGCCGTTTTCGGCTTGAAGGCGCCTTTCGAATCGCAGCATGTGGTCGGCGAGCCGCGAGGGATTGACCGGGTGGCGGCCGGCCTGGACTTGGCGATGCAGCAGGACCGTCTTGCTGATGTTGATTTCCGGCTGTTGCCGGACGATTTCGCGCAGGGCCGGCCAATCCGCCTCCGCGGCGGGCGAATCTCCGTCGCCCCGGCTGGCGCGCGGGGGCTTGGCGAAGGGAAGCGTCCCGCCCCGGCTGTGCTGATCTTCGTTCATCGTCTCGCGCAATCTTTCGACTTTATCCAAGTATGTTCTGAAAAACCAAAGCGTGGTTTTGTTTTGATCGCGGGGCAGCTCTGACTTAATCAGAGCTGCCTTGGCGCCACTCCAGCGCCACCCCGGCACCACCACCCAACCTCGGGAATTGACCCCGCACTCCGCCCAAGCATCTAATCAAAATGTCGGCAACCTTCGAGTTTTATTAAGGCAGTTCGCGATCAAGCGAACCGCCCGCCCCAAGGCAGTTCGCGATCAAGCGAACCGCCCGCCCCAAGGCAGTTCGCGATCAAGCGAACCGCCCGCCCCAAGGCAGTTCGCGGGCATTGCGCCGCGTGGGCTGAATCGCTTCGTTCAGGCATCGGCCGCTTGTGGCTTCGATCCGTCACCCAATAGCCGAAACTCTTTTTCGAGCTTCTTTTGCTGTTTGTTGGAAATGCCGCCGAGGGCTTCGATCGCGCCGCGCAGTCTGGCCCGGGCGAGGTCGGGGCCGATGGCGGCGATGGCGTCGTAGACCGAGAGCGAGACCGCGCGGCCGGATATGGCGACGAACAAGGGGAACAGCAAGTTCCTGATTTTCAAATCCATCTTGTCGGCGAGTTGCCGCAGGCGGGTTTCGATGGCATCGCGCTTGAAGTCCGGAGTGCTTTCCAGTGACCAGAGGCTGAATTGGAGGATGCGGCGGCAGCAATCGGCATCGAGTTGCTGGTGGGAAAAATCCCCGGCCTCCAAGTCGAGTTCCCCTTGCAGCAGGAAGCCGGCGAGCGCGGAAACATCGCTGAATTTGCCCACTCGCTGGCGGACCAGCGGCGCAATCCCCTCGATTCTCCCGGCCTGGAAAGCCCAGGCGGCGAAGGCTTGGGCGAATTCGGCGTCGTCGAGGTTTTCCCGCAGATAGCGGCCGTTGAGCCAATCGAGCTTCTTCCGGTCGAAGATCGGCCCACCGAGGGAAATCCGCTCCAGATCGAAGTTGTCCTCCATTTCCGCCAAGCTGAATTTCTCCTCGCCGCCGGGCAGGCTCCAGCCCATGTTGCCGAGGTAATTGACCAAGGCCTCGGGCAGATAGCCCATGGCTTGGTAATAGCCGATGCTCGTGGGGTTCCTGCGTTTGCTGAGCTTGCTTTTGTCGGGATTGCGCAGCAGCGGCAAGTGGCAGAAAACAGGCCGGTCCCAGCCGAAACAATCATAGAGCAGCACATGCTTGGGAACCGAACTGATCCATTCCTCGCCGCGGATCACATGGCTGATTGCCATGAGATGGTCGTCGACCACATTGGCGAAGTGGTAGGTCGGCATGCCATCCGACTTGATCAACACGGCCATGTCGATCTGTGGCCAGTCGATGCGGATTTCGCCGCGCAGCAGGTCTTCGAAAACACACTCGCCCTTCCGTGGAACCCGCAGGCGGACGACATGGCGCTCCCCCCGGGACAGCCGCGCGGCAACTTCTTCCCTGCCCAGGCCGAGGCAATGGCCATCGTAACCCGGCTGCAACTTCAAACGCAGTTGCTCGCCGCGCAACTCCGCCAGGCGGTTTTCGTCGCAAAAGCAATGGAATGCGTGTCCTTTCTCAAGCAAAACGCCAATCTTTTCGGAATAGATTCCGCCCCGCTCGCTCTGTCGATAGGGGCCGTTGCCGCCATCACGCCCCGGACCTTCATCCCAGTCGAGTCCGAGCCAGCCAAGCGCGTCGAGAATGCCGCGTTCAAAGCGCTCGCTCGAGCGTTCGCGGTCGGTATCCTCGATGCGCAGCACGAAACTGCCGCCGTGGCGGTGGGCGAAGCAGCGGTTGAACAACGCCACATAGGCTGTGCCGAGATGCGGATCCCCAGTCGGCGAAGGCGCGATTCGGGTGCGAACCGGACGCCCGGATGCTGCGGTCGAAGCCATGAAGATTCCCGTCGAAGCCATTCCCCGATAATCGCGGAATTATATCCGACTCGCGCCAAACCCTCCCCGCCAACCAGAAAACAGCCGTTGACACCGACACCGTCGGTTCCTAGAATCCACATTCAGGCGATGGGGCCTTAGCTCAGCTGGGAGAGCGCAACGCTGGCAGCGTTGAGGTCACCGGTTCGATCCCGGTAGGCTCCACCAACTTCCGCAGCCAAATCCACTAAACCGGATAATCCCGCATCCCCGGCCCCCGGTACAACTGCCGGGGCCGCCCAATCCGGTATGAACCGCCCACCATCTCATCCCAATGCGCCATCCACCCCGGCGTGCGCCCCATGGCGAAAATCACCGTGAACATGCTCGTGGGAATGCCCAGCGCCTTGAGGATGATGCCCGAATAGAAATCCACGTTCGGATACAGTTTGCGGTTGATGAAATACTCGTCTTCAAGCGCGATCTGTTCCAACCGGCGGGCGATGCGGAACAAGTTGTTGTCCGCCGCCTCGCCCACATCCTCAAGCACATCGTTGCAAACTTCGCGCATGACCTTGGCCCGGGGATCGAAGTTTTTGTAGACCCGGTGGCCGAAGCCCATCAGCCGGTAGGGGTCGTCCGGGTCCTTGGCCCGGCGGATGAACTCGTCGATCCGCGATTCCGTGCCGATCTCGCCGAGCATCTTCAACACCGCCTCGTTGGCGCCGCCATGGGCCGGCCCCCACAGCGCCGCGACACCGGCGGCGAAGCAGGAATAGGGATTGGCGCCGGTCGATCCCGCGAGCCGCACCGTCGAAGTGGAAGCATTCTGCTCGTGATCGGCGTGAAGCAGGAAAATCAAGTCGATCGCCCGGGCGAGCACCGGGCTGATCTCCTTTTCCTCGCAGGGGGTGCCGAACATCATGTGGAGGAAGTTTTCCGGGAAACTCAAGGCATTGCGCGGATACATGAATGGCTGGCCGATGCCATGCTTGTAGCACATCGCCGCCAGGGTGGGCATCTTGCCGATGATGCGCTGGGCGACGAGTGTGCGCTGGGTCGGGTCGCTGATATCGAGTTCATCGTGATAGAACGCCGACAAGGCGCCCACCACGCTCACCAGCATCGACATCGGATGCGCATTGCGTGGAAAACCATTGAAAAACCGGTGTACCCCCTGGTCCACCATCGTGTGGTAGCGGATGGTGTTTTCAAATGCTAGCCGCTCCCCGGCGCTGGGCAATTCGCCGTGGAGCAGCAGGTAGCAGGTTTCCAGAAAACTCGAATGCTCCGCAAGCTGTTCGATGGGATAGCCCCGGTAAAGCAGGACGCCTTCGCCGCCGTTGATATAAGTAATGTCGGATTCACACGAGGCGGTGGACATGAACCCCGGGTCGTAAGTGAGATAGCCGCTTTTGATCAGACCGCGAACATCGACGACATCGGGGCCGAGCGTGCCCGGATAAATGGGCAGGTCAATCGGCTTGGCGTGGCCCTCGACCGTCAGTTGCGCCTTTCTTTCCGTCATGGGCCACTCCGGCTGGTTGAAACAATAACAATATACAAGGTCGATCGGCGGGAACCCGCGGCTGCGGGACGGCAATACTAAAAACGACACCCCCGATTGTCAAATTGAAGCCAATGCCCCGACCTGCCGTTGCCCAAGTCGCCAATGCGCAGGGGGATGTGTCTGGCGGGTGGAATGGCGAAGCGGATTGAGCGTCTCCGGGAAACAGTGCCTCAAATTTTGCACTGAGGGAGCGCGGCGGTGGCTGAAAGGGTGAGGCCCGGTCGGCGCAGCCGGTGAAAAGCAACGCTTTTCAAGGATCGAACGGCTCGACAAGGATGTCGAGACAGGGATTTGGCGAGGCCAGAAGCGTCGCGCCAAGGAAGGCATGCACCAGTCCGCAAAGCATTCAGCCACCGACGGTAAGCGACCGGAGTCCGAACGAAGAGATTCAGCGGCTCCGCTGCGCAGAATGACGGTGAGAGGCCTATCCTCGCCCGTTTGTCACCAAAGCCCGCAGCGAATATACTCCCGCTGCCTGAAAACCATCTTGGCGCAGTGCGATGAAAAGCGAGCGACCCGTCAATCTCAACCTGTTCAGCATCAAGTGGCCCGTGACCGCGCTGGTTTCCATCAGCCACCGGATCACCGGCGTTTTGCTGTTCCTGGCGACCGCCGCGCTGCTGTACCTGCTGGACCTGTCGCTGGCCTCAGAAACCGGCTTTGGCGAAGCCGCCGCGATCCTCTCCGCGCCGGGCGCGAGGCTGCTGGGCTGGCTCGCCTTCGCGGCGCTGCTCGTTCATCTGATCGCCGGCTGCCGGCATCTGCTGATGGATTTTGGCGTCGGCGAAAGCTTGCGCGGCGGCCGTACCGGTGCCATCGCCGTCATTGCGCTTTCGGCCGCCGGCGCCGCGGCCGCGGGATTCTGGCTATGGTGACCAGCGTCACGAGTCTCGGCCGCTCGGGATTGTTCGACTGGATGGCGCAGCGCCTAAGCGCCCTCATCCTGCTCGCTTGGACCGGGTATCTGGCGGCGAGGCTGATATTCGCCCAAGAGCTGGACTATGACAGTTGGCGCGCGCTGTTCGATGCGCCATTGATGCGGATTTTCAGCCTCATCGCGCTGCTGTCGCTCTGCGCCCACGCCTGGATTGGCGTATGGACCGTCACCACCGACTATCTCAACACCGCCCACCTCGGCAGGGCGGGGACCACAGTCCGCCTGCTGACCCAGGCCGCCTGCGCCCTGCTGACCCTGGCCTACCTGCTGTGGGGCGCGCGAATCTTCTGGGGCGGCTGATGGGGCAATTCCGTTTTATCGAGTTTGACGCCATCATCGTCGGCGGCGGCGGCGCCGGCATGCGCGCGGCATTGCAGCTATCCCAGTCCGGTTTCCGCACCGCGGTGCTGTCGAAAGTCTTCCCCACCCGTTCCCACACCGTGTCGGCCCAGGGTGGAATCACCTGCGCCATCGCCAGCGCCGACCCCGAGGACGATTGGCGCTGGCACATGTACGACACCGTCAAAGGCTCCGACTACATCGGCGACCAGGACGCCATCGAATACCTGTGCATGGAAGGCCCGCAAACCGTCTATGAACTCGAACACATGGGCCTGCCCTTCTCCCGCACCGCCAATGGCAGAATCTACCAGCGGCCCTTCGGCGGCCAGTCGAAGAATTTCGGCAAGGGTGGGCAGGCGGCGCGAACCTGCGCCGCGGCCGACCGCACCGGCCACGCCCTGCTGCACGCGCTCTACCAGGGCAATCTGAAAAACGACACCGTGTTTCTCAACGAGTGGTACGTCATCGACCTCGTCGTCAATCAGGACGGCGCCGTCTCCGGCGTCACCGCGATCAATATCGAGGACGGCGAGGTTTGTTTCGTCGCGGCCGCGGCCACCGTGCTCGCCACCGGCGGGGCGGGGCGCATCTACGCCTCGACCACCAACGCCCTGATCAACACCGGCGATGGCGTCGGCATGTGCCTGCGCGCGGGTTTCCCAGTTCAGGATATGGAAATGTGGCAATTCCACCCCACCGGCATTTACGGCGCCGGCACCCTCGTCACCGAAGGCTGCCGCGGCGAGGGCGGCTATTTGATCAACGAGAATGGCGAGCGCTTCATGGAACGCTACGCCCCCAACGCCAAGGATCTCGCCGGCCGCGATGTCGTCGCCCGGGCCATGGTGCTCGAAGTGCTCGAAGGCCGGGGCTGCGGCGAAAAGCGCGATCATGTGATGCTCAAGCTCGACCACCTCGGCGCCGAAGTGCTCAACAGCAAGCTCCCCGGCATACTCGAGCTGTCGCGGACTTTCGCCCACGCCGATCCGGTCCGCGAGCCGATTCCCGTGGTGCCGACCTGCCACTACATGATGGGCGGCGTGCCCACCAATATCCACGGCCAGGCGCTGACCCGCGGCGCCGCGGGCGAAGACGAGGCGATTCCGGGCCTGTTCGCCGCCGGCGAAGCCGCCTGCGTGTCGGTCCACGGCGCCAACCGCCTCGGCGGCAACAGCCTGCTCGATCTCGTGGTCTTCGGCCGCGCCGCCGGCAAGCATATCGAGGAATTGTTGAAGCAGGGCATGCAAGCCCGCGCCCCGGCGCGGGACGATGTCGACCGCGCCCTCGCCAGACTGCGCCGGCTCGACGAATCCAGCGAAGGCGAAAGCACCAGCGCGCTGCGCGCCGAGCTGCAGAACATCATGCAATTGCATTTCGGCGTGTTCCGCACCGGCGACTTCATGCGCGAGGGCATCCGCAAGCTCGACGCCCTCAAGCCGCGGATCGAAAACTCGCATCTCGCCGACAAAAGCGCCACCTTCAACACCGCGCGCATCGAAGCCCTCGAATTGGACAACCTCCTCGCCGTCGCCGAAGCCACCGCCATCGCCGCCGAGGGCCGCGACGAGAGCCGCGGCGCCCACGCCAGGGAGGATTTCCGCGAGCGCGACGACGACAACTGGCTGTGCCATTCGCTTTATTTCCCCGAACAACGGAAAATCGGCAAACGCGGAGTCAACTTCCAACCCAGGACGGTGGACACATTCGAACCCATGGCGCGGAGTTATTGAAGTCGCGAAGCCGGACTCTGGCACTGAGGGAGCGCGGCGGAAAATGAAAGGGTGAGGCTTGATCGGCGCAGCCGATGAAAAGCAATGCTTTTCAAGGGCCGAACGGCTCGACATGGATGTCGAGACCGGGGCTAGCCGAAGTCACTTCGTCCGCGCCAAGGATGGCAGGCAGAGCCTTTTAGAATCCGATTTCCGACGGAAAGCGACCGGAGCCAAGGCACGGAAAATGCCGGGTGACAGGCACAGCGTCAGTTGCCGTCTGGCTGGGCGGCGTTCAGCGGGCGTGCGAGACAGGATGTCGAGCCCGAAGCCTCCATGGATGGATTCACGGCGTCCGCTGAACGCCGCCCAGCCAGACGGCGACGGATCAAAGTCGCAGGCGACCAGAGTTCGGGGCACGGCACCATAGACATCGAAACGAAGAAGGCAGCAAGGTGTTGGTCAGCATTTACCGCTACAACCCGGAGCAGGACAGCAAGCCGGCCATGCAGAGCATCGAGGTCGAGGTGCCCGAAGGCCGCGACCTGATGGTTCTCGACGTGTTAGAGCTCGCCAAGGCCAAGGATCCCTCGATCACCTACCGGCGCTCGTGCCGCGAAGGGGTTTGCGGTTCCGACGGCATGAACATCAACGGCGTCAACGGCCTCGCCTGTGTCACCCCGCTCTCCAAAGCCGCCGGCCCCGGCCGCAAACTCGTGCTGCGGCCACTGCCCGGCCTGCCGGTGATTCGCGACCTCGTGGTGGACATGACCCAGTTCTACAAGCAATTTGAAAAGGTCAAGCCCTACCTCATCAACGATACGGCGCCGCCCGCCACCGAGCGGCTGCAATCGCCGCGGGAGCGGGAAAAGCTCGACGGCCTGTACGAGTGCATCCTCTGCGCCTGCTGCACCACAAGCTGCCCCTCGTTCTGGTGGAACCCGGACAAGTTCATCGGCCCCGCCGGGCTGTTGCAGTCCTACCGCTTCCTCGCCGACAGCCGGGACACCGCCACCGCCGCGCGGCTCGCCGAACTCGACGACCCCTTCAGCGTGTTCCGCTGCCGGGGCATCATGAACTGTGTCGCGGTCTGCCCCAAAGGCCTCAATCCCACCCGGGCGATCGGCAAGATCCGCAACATGCTCATTGAGCGGGGCGCCTGAGTTCCGGCCATGCAAACTGGAAACATGAAACAACTCTGGAGCACGGGCCATTTGTCCGGGCCCAACGCCGAGTATGTCGATGGGCTGTATGAAAGCTGGCTGGCGGATCCCGCCGCGGTTCCGCTCCAATGGCGCGAATTCTTCGCCTCGCTGCCGGCCGGCGGCGGGAACGGGAGCGGGGGCGGAGACAGCGGCCAGGCGGAAATTTCCCACCTGCGCATCCGCGAGGATTTCCGCAAACTCGGCAAGGTCAGCCGCTACGCCCCGGTCCTGAGCAACGACGCCGTCGTCAATTCCGAACACGAGCGCAAGCAGGTCCGGGTGCTCGAATTGATCAGCTCCTACCGCGAGCGCGGCCACCAGAAGGCCAGCCTCGACCCGCTCGGGCTGATGGCCAGGCAGCGCGTGCCCGATCTCGAAATCGAATTCCACGACCTGTCGCCCATCGATTATTCCACCATCTTCCAGACCGGGCCGCTGTTCACCAGCAAGCGGCAGGACAGCCTGCGCGGCCTGATTCAGACCCTGGAGAGGATTTACTGCGGCTCGATCGGCTACGAATACATGCACATCGTCAATCTCGCCGAAAAGCAGTGGATTCAGCAGAAAATCGAGAGCAACGACGGTTATCTGCGCCCGAGCAACGAAGACAAGAAGCATCTGCTCGAGCGGCTCACCGCCGCCGAGGGACTGGAAAAGCATCTCGATGGCAAGTATCCAGGCACCAAGCGTTTCGGCCTTGAAGGCGGCGAATGCCTGATTCCGCTGCTTGATGAAGTCGTCCAGCGCGCCGGCGCCAAGGGCGTCAAGGAAGTCGTCCTCGGCATGGCCCACCGCGGCCGGCTCAATGTGCTCGTCAATCTGCTCGGCAAGAATCCATCGGACCTGTTCGATGAATTCGAGGGCAGGGCGGTGTACCAGAGCTCGGGCGATGTGAAGTACCACCAGGGCTTTTCCTCGAACATCATGACCCCCGGCGGCGAGGTTCACATCGCCCTCGTGTTCAATCCCTCCCATCTCGAAATCGTCGCTCCGGTGGTCGAGGGCTCGGTGCGGGCCAGACTGTCGCGGCGGAACGACCTCCAGGGCGATCGCGTGGTGCCGGTCATCGTCCATGGCGATGCCGCTTTCGCCGGCCAGGGCGTGGTGATGGAGACTTTCCAGATGTCGCGCACCCGGGCTTTCCACACTGGCGGCACGGTTCATGTCATCGCCAACAATCAGATCGGCTTCACCACCAGCCGCCAGGACGACGCCCGCTCCACCGAGTACTGCACCGATGTCGCCAAGATGGTCCAGGCGCCGATTTTCCATGTCAACGCCGACGACCCGGAAGCCGTGCTTTTCGTCACCCGCCTGGCCATCGACTACCGCTACCAGTTCAAGAAGGACGTGGTCATCGATCTCGTCTGCTACCGGCGCAAGGGCCACAACGAAACCGACGAGCCCGCCATCACCCAGCCGCGCATGTACCAGGCGATCCGCGGCCACGAGACCACCCGGGCGCTCTACGCCGGCCGGCTGGCCGAGCAGGATATTGTTTCGCCACAGGACGCGCGGGCGCTCGAAAGCGGCTACCGGGCCGCCCTCGACACTGGCGAGCATGTCGTCAAGAGCCTGGTGAAAGAACCCTCGGTGGAGTTGTTCGTCGATTGGAGCCCCTATCTCGGCCATGCTTGGAGCCCCCGCTACCAGACTTCGATGCCGATCGAAAACCTGCGGGGGCTGGCCCGCAAGCTGGCGACGGTTCCCGCTGGTTTCCAACTGCACCGGCAGGTGGCGAAGCTGATGGCCGACCGCGGGCGCATGGCCGGGGGCGAGCTCGCCGTCGATTGGGGTTTCGCCGAATCACTCGCCTACGCCAGCATTCTGGTCAGCGGCAACAAAGTGCGCATCACCGGCCAGGATTGCGCCCGGGGCACTTTCGCCCACCGCCACGCCGTGCTCCACGACGAGCGCAGCGGGGCGGAGCACGTGCCGCTGAAGACCCTCGCCAAGGGCCAGGCCTCGTTCACGATTTACGATTCGCTGCTGTCGGAGGAGGCGGTGCTCGCCTTTGAATACGGCTACGCCACCACCATGCCCAACGCGCTGATCGTTTGGGAGGCCCAGTTCGGCGATTTCGCCAACTCGGCCCAGGTCGTGATCGATCAGTTCATCACCAGCGGCGAGCACAAATGGCAGCGGCTGTGCGGGCTCACCATGCTGTTGCCACACGGCTACGAGGGGCAGGGGCCGGAACATTCCTCGGCCCGGCTCGAACGCTTCCTGCAGCTGTGCGCCGAGCACAACATCCAGGTTTGCCTGCCAACCAATTCGGCCCAGGTGTTCCATATGCTGCGCAAGCAAGTGCTCTGCCCGCTGCGCAAGCCGCTCGTGGTGATGTCGCCGAAGAGTCTGCTGCGGCGGCGGGAATGCGCCTCAAGCCTCGAAGAACTCGCCGAGGGCACTTTCCAGGTCGTGCTCGACGACCCGGCGGCGCCTGATCCGGCGATTGTGCGCAAGCTCGTGATCTGTGGCGGCAAGGTATACTACGAACTCGACGAAATGCGCCGGGCCGAGGGCATCGACGACATCGCCATCATCCGGCTCGAACAGCTTTACCCCTTTCCCAGCGTGGATTTCAGCCGCTGCATAGCCCGCTACGGCAATGCGCGAGCCATTGTCTGGTGCCAAGAGGAGCCGATGAACCAGGGCGCCTGGTACGCGAGCCAGCACCATCTGCGCCGCGCCGTTGCCGCCTTCAAACCGGAAATCCAGCTCGAATACGCCGGCCGCGAGGCCTCGGCGGCGGCCGCGGCGGGCTATCTCGCCCTGCACCTGCGGCAACAGGAGGAATTCCTCCGCGAAGCGCTCGGCCTGGCCGGCGAATCCGCCGCCGCGGCGAAACCGCGGCGCCGACGCAAACCGCAAGACGCCAACAAACGGAAGCAGAAATGACCATCGAACTCAAAGCGCCCACCCTGCCGGAATCGGTGCCGGACGGCACCATCTCCGCTTGGCACCGGAAAGCCGGCGAAACCGTCTCCCGGGATGAAGCACTGGTGGATATCGAAACCGACAAGGTGGTGATCGAAATCGTCGCCCCCGCCGATGGCGTGCTCAAGGAAATCTACAAGCACAGCGGCGACACCATTGTCAGCGATGAACCCATCGGCAGATTGGAAGCGGCCGAGGCGGGAACGAATGCGGGGAATGTGGAAAAGCCGGCGGAAACCGGCGCCGCCGAGCAACAGCCGGCGGAAACCACCCCGGCCGCCGGCCCCGCCGCGCGCCGGCTGATGGAAGAGCATGGCCTCCCCGCCGCCGGGATCAGCGGCAGCGGCAAGGGTGGCCGCGTCACCCGCCAGGACGTGCTCGACAAACTCGCCGCCGGCGAAACCGGGGCGGGCCTGCCGGATTTCACGCCGCCCACGGCGGACCCGGCCGCGCGACCGCCCGGCGGGGATCTGCAAAGCATGGAAAACCGCAAGGAGGAGCGGGTGCCGATGAGCCGCCTGCGGGCCCGGGTGGCCCAGCGCCTGCTCGAGGCCGCCACCACCACGGCGATGCTGACGACTTTCAACGAAGTCAACATGGCGCCGGTGATGACAATCCGCAAACAGCATCAGCAGCGCTTCCAGGAAACCCACGACGGCGTGCGCCTCGGCTTCATGTCGTTCTTTGTCCGCGCCTCGGTCGAGGCGTTGAAACGCTTCCCGGGAGTGAACGCCTCCATCGACGGCAATGACATTGTCTACCACGGCTACCAGGACATCGGCGTCGCCGTGTCCTCGCCCCGAGGGCTCGTGGTGCCGGTGCTGCGCGACGCCGACAACATGGGTTTCGCCCGCATCGAGAAACAGATTCTCGATTTCGGCGAAAAAGCCCGGGCCGGCAAGCTCGCCATCGAAGAGCTCTCCGGCGGCACCTTCACCATTTCCAACGGCGGCATATTCGGCTCATTGTTGTCGACGCCGATTCTCAACCCGCCCCAGACCGCGATCCTCGGCATGCACAAGATCGAGGAGCGCCCAGTGGCGGTGGACGGCGAGGTCAAAATCCTGCCGATGATGTATCTCGCGCTGTCCTACGACCACCGCCTGATCGACGGCAAGGAGGCGGTGCAATTCCTCGTCACCATCAAGGAATTGCTCGAGGACCCAACGCGGCTCGTGCTGGAAATTTGATTGCCCGTAATTTAGGCATAAAGAGAGCAAGTTGGCCTATGGTGGTGTTTTCCCCTGTCATTCTGCGCTTAGTCGCAGAATGACGGAACAGGGCGACGGGCAGCCTCGGGACATGGTGCCTTGAATCCTGCACTGAGGGAGCGCGGCGGTGAGCGGAAGGGGCCCGGCGTTAGCCGGGAAGGAATCCGATTGCCGACGGCAAGCGACCGGTGCCCGGACGAAGAGATTCTGCGCCTCCGATTTCGCCGCGAGTAGAATGACCAGGAGATAGCGCATGTCCAGACAGTTTGATGTGGTGGTTGTCGGCTCGGGGCCGGCGGGCTATGTGGCGGCGATCCGCTGCGCCCAGCTTGGTTTCAACACCGCCTGCGTGGAACAGTGGCGCGCTCCGGACGATCAGCCGGTGTATGGGGGAACCTGCCTCAATGTGGGCTGCATTCCATCGAAAGCCCTGCTCGACAGCTCCCACAAGTTCCACGAAATGCGCCACCGCTTCGCCGACCATGGCATCGGGGCGGGGCAGGGCGGGATCGATGTCGCCGCCATGATGGCGCGCAAGGACAAGGTGGTCGCGCAACTCACCCAGGGCGTTGCCGGACTGTTCCGCGGCAACCAGGTCACCGGCATTTCCGGCCGGGGCAGGCTGCTCTGCCCGGGCCGGGTGGAAGTCAGCCAGCCCGATGGGGCGCGGGAGGAGATCGGCGCCGGCCATGTCATCCTCGCCAGCGGTTCGGAGCCCATCGCCATTCCATCCGCGCTTGTTGACGGTGTGTTCATCGTCGATTCCAGCGGCGCCCTTGAGTTCGATTCGGTCCCGAAAAAACTCGGCGTCATCGGCGCCGGCGTCATCGGCCTCGAACTCGGCAGCGTCTGGAGCCGCCTCGGCAGCGAAGTGACGATTCTCGAAGCCCTAGACGACTTCCTTCCCGCCCTCGACCGGCAAATGGCCCGGGAGGCGCTGAAGATATTCACCCGCCAGGGACTCGACATCAAACTCGGCGCCCGGGTGGGCGGCAGCCGCGTCAACAAGCGCGGGAAACACCCGGTCGCGGTGAGCTACCGGGACGCGCAAAGCAAGGAAGGGGGCGAAAAAGAAGCCAGCTTCGACAAACTGATCGTCGCCGTCGGCCGCCGTCCGCTGAGCCAAGACCTGGCCGACCCCGCCGCCGGACTCGCCATCGACGGCCGCGGCTTTGTCGAAGTCGACGCGTTCTGCGCCACCAAGCTGCCCAATGTCTACGCAGTCGGCGATCTCGTCCGCGGCCCCATGCTCGCCCACAAGGGCATGGAGGAGGGTGTCATGGTGGCCGAACGGCTCGCCGGCAAGAAAACCCAGGTCAACTACGCCTTGGTGCCATCGGTGATCTACACCCACCCGGAAGTCGCCTGGGCCGGCAAGAACGAGGACGAGTTGAAACAGGAGGGAATCGAATGCCGCACCGGCGCCTTCTCCTTCGCCGCCAGCGGCCGCGCCCTCGCCGCCCACGACACCGATGGCATGGTCAAGCTCGTGGTCGAGAAAGCCACCGACCGTATCGCCGGCTGCCAGATCATCGGCGCCAGCGCGGCCGACCTGCTGCAGCAAATCGTCATCGCCATGGAGTTCGGCGCCAGCGCCGAAGACATCGCCCTGACCATGTTCTCCCATCCGGCCCTGTCGGAAGTCGTCCACGAAGCGGCTCTCGCGGCCCACGGCCACGCCATCCACAAGGTCAACCGCAAACGCTAAGGAGCAGCAATCCATATCATGCAGCAACACGAATTCTGTCCGGGCGTGTACAGCGCAAGTCGCCATCTGGGGGGCCGCTCGCGGCGGGCGTGCGAGACAGGATGTCGAGCCCGAAGCCTACATGTATGGTCCGCCCCGCGTTTGCAAGGGTGAAGTTCCGGGAGGGACAAGACAAGAATCGGTTGCGGACATGTATCCGGCCTCTGTGTCGGAGCGCTTCGCTCCGGGGCCCTGAGGGGTTCCGCACATGCACGCCTTATCATGGATCCGGTCTCTAAGACCACTGTAGGTCACAGGCTCTTTGCATGTCGGTCCGACCAGTCTTGCCATCACTTTCACTTCACTCTCCGCAACCGTGGGCGAATCGCGCCGCCCGCCTGGAAGCCGTTCCCGCCCTGTTCAACCAGGGCAATGACGCCGCGCGCCCGCGCCGCCCGTCAGGCGGCCCGGCCCGCGTGTTCGAAGTCGAAGTTCGACTCCCTCGCCAGCATCGCCCAGGCCGCGCGCGCGTTCTTGTTCGCCAAGGCCACCGCCGCGATGTTCCGGCCGCGGCGCGCCTCGACCGACTTGGCCCAACCGCTGCGCCGGTCCTCGCGCCGCCCCGCCCAGCGCAGCGCCGCCCGGGCCCCGTGGATCAGCAGGCAGCGCACATAGCGGTCGCCGCGCTTGCTGATGCCGAGCAGCCGCGTCCGCCCGCCCGTCGAGTGCTGCCGCGGCACCAGGCCCAGCCAGGCCGCGAGCTCGCGGCCGTTGCGGAACGCCGAGGCGTCCCCCACCGCCGCCACCAGCGCCGTGGCCGTCAAGGGGCCAACGCCGGGAATGCCCAGCAGCCGCCGGCACGCCGGGTCCGCGTCGGCGACCGCCTTGATCTCCCCGTCGAAACGCCCGACGCGCTCGTGCTGGTGGCGCAGCTCATCCCCCAGCGCGCGCATCAGCATCCGACCCTGGGGCGGCAACTCGTTCTCCGCGTCCTCCAGCACCTCCGGCAACCGCCGCAGCAACATCCCGACGCCCTTTTGGGACTCGATCCCATACTCCAGCAGGAGGCCATGCAACTGGTTCGCCTGCGCCGTGCGGGCCCGCACCGCCAGTTCGCGCGCCCGGTGCAACTGCTGCACATGCTGCCGCTCCACCGACTTCAGCCCAACCTCCCGCATCCCCGGCCGGCTCGAGGCCTCGGCGATCCCGTCCGCGTCGTTCGCGTCGTTCTTGTTCCGATGCATGTACGGCGCCACCTTGTGCGGGCTCATCAGCATCGCCCGGTGGCCCAGGCTCCGCGCCAGCCGGCCCCAGTGGTGCGCGCTGCCGCAGGCCTCCATCGCCACCACGCGGCCCGGCGGCAGCAGCGCCAGGTACGATTGCAGTTGCGCGCGCCGCAGTTGTTTGCGCTCCACCACCGCGCCGCCCCCGTCCACCGCGGTCAGATGGAAAACCTTTTTGGCCAAATCAATGCCCACCCGTGTAATATCGTTCATGGTCCGCTCCGTTGTTGTGAAACCAACTGTCATTTTGGCCTTCGAGGCCGCGGAAATGAAGCGGGGCGGACCATCCCATCAGGGATGTATTCACGGCGTCCGCCGCGAGCGGCCCCCCAGATGGCGACGATTCGAAGCCACGCCCAGTTAGTGGCGAAATCAGCATGAAGTTTTCCGGAGAATCCAGTGAATTTGCATGAATATCAGGCGAAACGATTGTTCGCCGAATACGGTCTGCCGGTATCGCGCTCGGTGACGGTGGATTCCGCGGCCGGGGTCGAAGCCGCCGCCGCGGAGCTTGGCGGCGGGCGCTGGGTGGTCAAGGCCCAAGTCCACGCCGGCGGCCGCGGCAAGGCGGGGGGCGTCAAACTCGTGGACAGCATCGCCGCCGCCCGGGCTTTCGCCGAACACTGGCTCGGCCGCAATCTCGTCACCTACCAGACCGATGCCGGCGGCCAGCCGGTGCGCCGCATCCTGATCGAGGAATGCGTCGAGATCGAAAGCGAACTGTACCTCGGCGCGGTAATCGACCGCGCATCAAAGCGAATCGTGTTCATGGCGTCCACCGAGGGCGGCGTCGATATCGAGAAGGTGGCGCGGGAAAGCCCGGGAAAAATCCTCCGCGCCGCCATCGATCCACTCACCGGCCCCCAAACCCATCAAGGCCGGGACCTCGCCTTCCAGCTCGGACTTTCCGGCGGCCAGGTGAAGCAATTCACCAGCATCTTTCTCGCCCTCGCCAAGCTGTTCCGGGAGCTTGACCTGTCGCTGCTCGAAATCAATCCCCTGGTGATCACCGGGGAGGGCGATCTCAACTGCCTCGACGCCAAGCTCAATATCGACGGCAACGCGCTGTTCCGCCAGCCCCGGTTGCGGGAACTGCGCGACCCGAGCCAGGAAGACGAGCGCGAAGCCCGGGCCGCCGAATGGCAGCTAAGCTACGTCGCCCTCGACGGCGATATCGGCTGCATGGTCAACGGCGCCGGCCTCGCCATGGGCACCATGGACATCGTCCAGCTTCATGGCGGCAGTCCCGCCAACTTCCTCGATGTCGGCGGCGGCGCCACCGCCGAGCGGGTAGCCGAAGCGTTCAAGATCATCCTTTCCGACAGCGCGGTGCGCGCCGTGCTCGTCAACATCTTCGGCGGCATCGTGCGCTGCGACCTGATCGCCGACGGCATCATCCAGGCCGTGCGCGAGGTGGGGGTGGCCCTGCCAGTGGTGGTCCGCCTCGAAGGCAACAGCGCCATCGAGGGCCGGCGCCGGCTCGCCGCCAGCGGACTGCGCATCACCGCCGCCGACAGCCTGCGCGACGCCGCCGAGAAAGCCGTGGCGGCGGCGCGGGGGGAGGCGCCATGAGCATACTCATCGACCGGAACACCAAAGTCATCTGCCAGGGAATCACCGGTTCCCAGGGCAGCTTCCACACCGGACAGGCCATCGCCTACGGCACCCGCATCGTCGGCGGGGTGACGCCGGGCAAGGGCGGCCAGACCCATCTCGGCGCGCCGGTTTTCAACACCGTCCGCGAAGCCGTGCGCCAAACTGGCGCGACCGCGACCTCGATCTACGTGCCCGCGCCGTTCTGCCTCGATTCGATCCTCGAAGCCGTCGATGCCGGCATCGAACTCGTCGTCTGCATCACCGAAGGCATACCCACCCTCGACATGCTGCTCGCCAAGGCGAAATGCGACGCCGCCGGCGTCCGCCTGATCGGCCCCAACTGCCCCGGCGTGATCACACCCGGGGAAAGCAAGATCGGCATCATGCCGGGGGACATCCATCTTCCCGGCAAGGTCGGCATCATCTCCCGCTCCGGCACACTCACCTACGAGGCGGTGCGGCAGACCACAGACCATGGCTTCGGCCAGTCCTCCTGCGTTGGCATCGGCGGCGACCCGATTCCCGGTTCGAGCTTTATCGACATGCTCGCGCTGTTCGAGCGGGACCCGGCCACCGAGGCCATCGTCATGATCGGCGAAATCGGCGGCAGCGCCGAGGAAGAGGCGGCGGCCTTCATCGCCGACAAGGTAAGCAAACCCGTGGTGGCCTACATCGCCGGCGTCACCGCGCCGCCGGGCAAGCGCATGGGCCACGCCGGAGCGATCATAGCCGGTGGCAAGGGCACCGCGGCGGAGAAATTCGCCGCGCTCGAAGCCGCCGGCGCCACCACCGTGCGCAGCCTCGCCGACATCGGCGCCGGCCTGTCCGCCGCAACCGGGTGGAAATCCGCCGCCGCGGGTGGTAAATAGGCCGTGGCGGGCGGGGAAGCTGTCCATGAAAACCGGGCATTGTTTTTGCGAGGAAATCACTGTAGAAATAGTGTTGTTCCCATTTCGGGAACTTGTGTTAGGCTTTGACGCCTGTTCGACCGGGGTTGAACCCATCGTCCGGCATTACCGGCCCGCTGGCCTTGACTGGCTTGTCTGGAACACCTCGATGGGGCAATTGAAGAACAATCAACGTAGGATGGCATATGAAAATTCGCAATATCGTTCGCAGTTTCACTAACGCCTCGATCGCGCTGCTGCTCGCCGGCCTCGCCGGGCCCTTGGCGGCTCAGGACGCCGCGCCGGCGCAGGCCGTCCCGGAGCCCGAAATCCTCGTGGACAGCAGCATCCTCGACCGGGCGATGGATGAGATCGGTGAAAAGTATCGCGATTCGGCCCAGGTCCAGCAGCAATTGACGCGGCTGGCGGACTCGGCGGGTTCCACCTACGAGGAGTTCAAGCGCGCCAACGACGCCCTCGAATCCCTGCTCGTGCTCAACGCCGGTTTCCGCAAGTCGATTTCCATCCAGGAGGAGAATATCGCCACCCTCGACGAATCCATCGCCTCGGTGGAAGAGGTCACGCGCAATATCCCGCTGCTGATGGAGAAGATGCTCGCGGCGATCGAGGAATTTGTCGAACTCGATTATCCCTTCCAGTTGGAGGAAAGGCGGGCCCGGGTCGAATTCGCCCGCAACGCCATCGACAATCCCGATGTGTCGATCGCCGAGAAGTTCCGGCAGGTGCTGGTCATGTATCAGAACGAAACCGCCTATGGCCGCACCATTGAAACCTATGACGACACGATCGAGATCGACGGCGAAGTCCGCGATGTCAGCATTGTCCGCATCGGCCGGGTGGCGCTGATCTACCAGACCACCGACCGCCAGGAAACCCGGGCCTGGGACAACCGCGCCCGGCAGTGGGTTGAATTGCCCGCCGGCGAATACCGCGCCGCCGTCCAGAGCGCCATCCGCGTCGCCGGCCAATTGGACGCCCCAAGAGTCATCGATTTGCCTGTACTGGCGCCGGAGAACGCACAATGAAAAATCCGCATCTGCAATCCATCCTCGTCGCCGGCGCCCTGCTTGGCGCCTCCGCGCAACTAACGGCCCAGGAGTCCCCGGGCAGCTTGGCCGATTTGCTCGATCTCGTCGCCGAGGACCGCATCGCCGAATCCGCGGAATACCGCGAGCGCTTGGGCGAGTTTGAGCAGAACGCCGCGCGCCAGGAGGAGATCCTGGAAATCACCAACAGCCGCATCGTCGAGCAGGAGAACGAGCAATCCCGGTTGAGCGACGAATTCGAGGCGAATGAAATCACCATCGCCGACAAGCGCGAGGTTCTCCGCGACCGCCGGGGTGACCTCAACGAGTTGTTCGGCACCTTGCAGGGCGTGGCGGGCGACTTCCTCAGCACTTTCGAGAACTCCCTCGTCAGCGCCCAGTACCCGGGGCGCTCGGAAGCGCTCGAAGGCTTCATCGAGAAGGCGGGCAGCACCATCGCCCAGCTTGAGGTCGAGGAAATGGAGCGCTTCTGGTTCTATATGCACCAGGAACTCACCGAATCCGCCCGGGTCGTGACCTACAACGGCGAAGTCGCCATGCCCAATGGCGACACGGTGAGCCAGGCGATCACCCGCATCGGCGCCTTCAACGCGGTTTCCGACGGCCAGTACCTGCGCTACTCCGGCGACATCGGCCATCTCCAAGTGCTGCCGCGGCAGCCAGACGGCGGCACCCTGGCTTCCGCCGCGGCGCTTGAATCCGCCACCGAAGGCTTCGTCCGCGTTGGCATCGACCCCACCGGCGGCGTCGGCGGCCAGGTGCTCGCCAACCTCGTCAACTTCCCCACCGTGGGGGAGCAGGTGCGCAACAACTCCGGCATCATCGGCTTCATCATCATCGGCGTCGGCATCATCGGCATCCTCATCGCCTTCGCGCGGCTGCTGATTCTCGCCCTGGTTTCGGTCAAGGTCCGCGCGCAGTTGCGCAACACCGACAGTCTGAACAAGAACAATCCGCTCGGCCGGGTGCTGCTCGTGGGCGAAACCAACCCCGATGTGGACACCGAAACACTTGAGCTCAAACTCGGCGAGGCCATCCTGCAGGAGACGCCATCGCTGGAAAGCATGCTGACCCTGATCAAGATGATCGCCACCATCGCCCCCCTCGGCGGGCTGCTCGGCACGGTCACCGGCATGATCCAGGTGTTCCAGCAGATCACCGTCTACGGCGCCGGCGACCCGACGATCATGGCCGGGGGCATTTCCCAAGCCTTGATGACCACGGTGCTCGGCATCGTCGTGGCGATTCCGACGATCTTCATGCACACCGTGGTGAAGAGCCGGGCCGACAATATCACCCACATCCTCGAGCAGCAGGCCACTGGCATGATCGCCCAGAAGGCGGAGCGCGAGGCCCGGGCCTGAATGGCGAGGCGAAGCGGCGGGAGTTGACCCAATGCCCTTGTTCCTGCTCGACATCGTGGAAGCCATCGGCAGCTTCATGCAGCGCGGCGGTCCCGTGCTCAACGTGATCGCCGTGCTGCTGTTCCTGAAATGGTCCCTGGTGTTCGAGCGCATCTGGTATCTGAACACCACCCACAAGCGCAACGTCAAGAACACCCTGATGGAATGGAACGCCCGCCAGGACACCAACTCCTGGGCGGCGCGGCAGATCCGGGAAATGATGATTTCGCGAATCTCCCTCGATGTGCGCAGCACCTTGCCGATTATCGAAGTGCTGGTGACGATTTGCCCGCTGCTCGGGCTGATCGGCACGGTCACCGGGATGATCGAGGTATTCTTCGTGATGGCGGTGACCGGCGGCGGCGACGCCAAGTCGATGGCTGGCGGCGTCTCCCGGGCGACTATTCCGACCATGGCCGGCATGGTGGGCGCCATTTCCGGCATCTTCGCCTACAACTACCTCAAGGGCACGGTGGACCGCGACCTTGAATTGCTCGAGGACCATTTGCCCCTGAGTCACTGATTTTTCTTTATCGCAAAACAAAAGCGGAACAACAGATGAAAAGTGGATTGATGAAAAGAGCCGAAAACGAGGAGGCGGGCGAGATCGATCTCACCCCGATGCTCGATGTCGTTTTCATTCTGCTCATTTTCTTTATCGTGACCTCGGTCTTCGTCCGCGAGGCCGGCATCGAAGTCGCCAAACCAGAGGCTTCCACCGGCCTGAGCCAGTCCGGCGACCTGATCCTGATCGCGGTCGGCGCCCAGGGCGACATTTGGATCGATGGCGACCAGATCGACCCGCGCTTCATCCGCTCGCGCTTCGAGCTGCGGCTCGCCGACGCGCCGAACTCGGCGGTGGTGATCCAGGCCGACCAGAGCTCCAACAACGAGCAGGTGTTGCAGATTCTCGAAGCCGCCCGGGAAGCGCAGATCGAGAACGTGTCCATTTCCACTGAGGCTTGATCGATGATTTTTGTCAGATGGGGCGTTTCCTTCGCTTTGGCCGTGGGCATCACCGGCGGGCTGTTCTATTTCATGCAGTTTCTCATCGCCACCGGCGAGCGGATATCCGACACGGTATCCGTGGTGCGGATCGTCGATGCGACGATGCCGGAGATCGATCTCGAGGTGGTCGAGGAAATCGACCGCCCCGAGCCGATCGAGGAGGTTGACGACCAGGAAGTCGATGTGCCCGACAAGCAGATCAACCTCGACAGCGGCCCATCGATCGCCATCGCCCGCGGCGATATCGATATCGGCGACGGGCTCGACCTGACGCCCGCCACCATCAACAGCACCGACGGCGACTATCTTCCACTCGTGGCGATCGCGCCGCAGTACCCCACCCGCGCCGCCCAGCGCGGCATTGAGGGCTGGTGCCTCGTAAGCTTCACCGTGGACGGCCTCGGCAATGTTGTCGAGGACAGCATCGTTGTGGTCGACGCCGAGCCGCCGAATATTTTCGACCGTTCATCGGTCCGCGCCGCGGCGCGCTTCAAATTCCAGCCCAGGGTCGTTGACGGCGTTGGCGTGGAAGTGCGGGGTGTGCAATACGTCTTCCGCTACGAGCTTGAAGACTAGCGGCGCCGGGAGCAATGGGAAAACAAACGAGAGCTGGCAACATGAAGAGAATATACGGAATCGTGCCCGCCTTGTTGTCGGGCCTCGCCTTATTGATGATCCAGCCCGGCGCGCCGGCGCTCGCGGGCGAAGAGCGGCGGCCGCCACCCGAAGCGCGCACCGCGGGCACGCTCGGCCCCCAGGTCATGCGGGCGATTTCGGCAATACAGGAAATGATGGCCCCGGAGGACCCGGAAGATCCAGTGGATCTGGCGGGCGCCAAGCAAGCGCTTGACGAGCTGCGCGGGCGCCGCTGGGAACGGATGAACGATTTCGAGAAATCGACCCTGCTCAACTTCTACACCAATTACTACCTCGCCATGGAGGATTTCGCCGGCGCCCTGCGCACCTTCGAGGAAATGCTGACCATCGAGGAATTGCGCGAGGACACCCGCCGCCGCACCCACCGCTCGCTCGGCCAGTTGTATGCCGCCGAGGAAAACTGGAGCAAATCCATCGAGAACTACGAAGCCTGGCGGGAAATGTCGATCGAGGAGGACGAAATCGTTTTCAAGGGCCTGTCCTACGCCCACTACCAGCTCGATGACATGATTCCGGCCCGGGATTACTGGCTCGATTACATGAAGCTCTCGCTGACCAACGGCGTCGAACTCGGCCGCGACGATTACGCCTATCTCAATGGCGTGTATTTCACCCTGGAGAGTTTCGACGAAGCACTCGATTTGACCAAGACGATGATCGTCAAGTTCGACAATCCCACCGATTGGCAGAACCTCAGCGCGATATACGCCAGCCTCGACCGGGAGGACGAGCGGATCCGCTCGCTGAACCTGACCTATCTGCGCGGCCTGATCGACGATGACACCCGCTTCCTCAACCTTGGCCAGTCACTGGCCGGCTTGGAAATCCCGCTTTCCGGGCGCAAGATTCTCGATGATGGCTTCGCCCGGGAACTGATTCCAGACGATTTGGAAAACAACACCACCCTGGCCCAGATGTCGATGCTCGGCGCGGAGTACGATGAAGCGCTCGCGCCCGCCCGCCGCGCCGCCGAACTCGACAACACCGGCAATTCCCACGACACCCTCGGCTACCTCTACTATGTGCTCAACCGCTACGAGGATTCCGCCGAAGCCTTCAGCGAGGCGCTCGACCGGGGCGGCCTTGAAAACCGCGCCGACACCCTGCTGTTCTACGCCAGGGCGCTCGTTGAGCTCGATCGATTTTCCGCCGCCATCGAGGCCACCAACGATTCCGCCGAAGCCGGCGGCGAACAGGAGCAACAGGCGGCGAGAAGCTACCGCCAGTTCATCCAGTCAACCCGCGACCGCTTCAACATCCTCGCCGACCGCCGCAACGACGCCATCGACTTCTACGAAACCTACCCGTCGCTGGTTGATTAGTAGTTCGCGCTTGTGGCTTCGATCCGTCGCCACCCAACGGCGACTTGCATAGTGCCAGACCGAAAACTTGTCATTCTGCGCGAAGTCGCAGAATCTCCCCGGGTTCGCCCCGGCGCTTGAAATTCCCCCGCCAGCCCCCATCAAAAGTCCAGCCGTGAACTCGCGGCTGGGTTTTTTCTTTTCCGGGGATTGAAAAATGGCCGAAACCAATACCGCCACTGACGCCAATATGGAAAGCCCTGTCGAAACCAGGGCCTTCGAAACCGAGGCCAAGCAACTCTTGCGGTTGATGATCCACTCCCTGTACAGCAACCGGGAAGTGTTTCTGCGCGAGTTGATTTCCAACGCCTCCGACGCCGCCGACAAACTGCGCTTCGAGGCTTTGTCGAAGCCCGATCTCCTCGATGAGGACCCGGAACTCCAAGTCAGAATCGAACTCGACGCCGACAACAAGACCATCAGCGTCGTTGACAACGGCATTGGCATGAGCCGGGAGGAAGTTATCAGCAACCTCGGCACCATCGCCCGTTCCGGCACCGCGCATTTTCTTGAGTCCCTCACTGGCGACCAGCAGAAGGACTCGCAGCTCATCGGCCAGTTTGGCGTCGGATTTTATTCATCCTTCATCGTCGCCGAAGAAGTCGAAGTGCTCACCCGCAAGGCTGGCGGCAAACCCGGCGAGGCGGTGCTGTGGAAATCGCGGGGCGAATCCGAATACTCGATCACCGACACCGAAAAAGCCGAACGCGGCACCATCGTCATCCTCCATCTGCGCGACGACGCCAAGGAATATCTGGAAGACTACCGGCTGCGCTCCATCGTCAAGAAATACGCCGACCACATCTCGATTCCCGTGCTCATGGCAGAGCAGGGATACGGCGATGACGAAGGGGAGGGCGAAAGCGAAAAATCCACCAAGCCGGCTTTCGAGGCAGTCAACGAGGGCAAGGCGCTGTGGACCCGAACCCGCAAGGAAATCAAGAAAGAGGAATACCAGGAATTTTACAAACACATCAGCCACGCCTTCGACGAGCCCCTCGACTGGAGCCACAACCACGTCGAGGGCAAGCTCGAATACACCAGCCTGCTGTTCCTGCCGAAAAAGGCACCCTACGACCTATGGAACCGGGACGGCGCCAAGGGCCTGAAGCTCTATGTCCAGCGCGTGTTCATCATGGACGAGGCCGAGCAGTTCCTGCCGTTGTACCTGCGCTTCGTCAAGGGCATTCTCGACTCCAACGACTTCCCGCTCAATGTCTCCCGGGAATTGCTGCAGAACGACCCGAAAGTTGAAAAAGTCCGCGGCGCGCTCACCAAGCGTGTGCTTGACCTCATCGCCCGGCTGAAGAAGAAGGACCAGGAGGCCTACGCCGGTTTCTGGCGGGAGTTCGGCGCGGCCTTGAAGGAAGGCCCGGCGGAGGACTACGCCAACCGCGAGAAAATAGCCTCGCTGTTCCTGTTCAGCAGCACCGAATCCAGCGGCGACGAGCAGGATCAGGGTCTCGGCGACTACGTCGCCCGCATGAAGGAAGGCCAGGACAAGATCTACTATCTCGTCAGCGATTCGCTCAAGGCCGCCCGCAACAGCCCGCAGCTTGAAGTCTTCCGCCGCAAGGGCATCGAGGTGTTGCTGATGCACGACCGCATCGACGAATGGCTGATGGGCCACTTGCGGGAATTCGATGGCAAATCATTCCAGGACATCGCCCGGGGCAAACTCGATCTCGGCAAGCTCGAAGACGAGCCCGAGCCGGAGGCCGAGGGCGAACACGCCGACTTGCTCAAGCGCATCAAGGCAAGCCTCGGCGAACAGATCAAGGAGGCGCGGATTACCCGCCGACTCACCGATTCACCAGCCTGCCTCGTCGTCGACGAGCATGACATGGGCATGCAGATGCGGCGCATCATGGAGGCCTCGGGCCAGAAGGTTCCCGAATCCAAACCCATTTTCGAAATCAACCCGGAGCATGCGCTGCTCAAGAAACTGCAACAGGAAAGCGACGAAACCCGTTTTGCCGACCTGGCCACGATACTCTACGGCCAAGCTAGCCTCGCGGAGGGCAGGGGCCTCGACGACCCGGCCCAATTCTCCAGCAGTTTGAACAAGTTGCTGCTGGAATTGACGGCTTAGATTGTCATCGAGGCACCGCTGCTGCCGGTTTTGGGGGTTTGTGGTGTGGCTTCGACTGGCCCCAGTCTCGACATCCTGTCGAACCGTTCGGCCGGCCACCAAGCACAGCTCGGTGGTCGAATGAATTTTCAGCGCATATCCGAGGGGCTATTGGGGGTTAAAGTTGGCCAGAATTCGCCGGTATACCCGGCTCAGCGCGTCGAGATCGGTCGCCACGACATTTTCGTTGATCTGGTGGATGCTCTCGTTGCATGGGCCGAATTCGACGACCTCGGCGCCGGCTGGGGCGATGAAGCGGCCGTCGGAGGTGCCGCCGCTGGTGCTGTGCTCGGGCCGCAGGCCGAGTTCCTGTTCGATGCAGTCGGTGACCAACCCCCGCAGCACGGTGCTCTCGCTGAGAAAAGGCCGGCCCGATTCGTGCCAGCGCAATTCATGATCGACGCCGGCCCGCTCAAGCAATTCCCCCACCCGCGCGCGGATTTGTCCGGCGTCGATTGCCGTTGAGTAGCGCAGATTGAAACGCAGTTGCAGTGTGCCGGGAATCACATTGTCGGCCCCGGTGCCCGCCTTGATATTGGAAATCTGCAAACTCGTCGGCGGAAAAGCGGCGCTGCCCTGGTCCCATTCGATCCGAATCAACTCGTCGAGCAGCGGCAGGGCCTTGTGGATTGGGTTCACCGACTGCTGCGGGTAGGCGATGTGCCCCTGGCTGCCGCGGATGCTGAGCGAGGCGTTGATCGAGCCGCGGCGGCCGATCTTGATGGTGTCGCCAAGCCGGCTGACACAGGATGGCTCGCCGATGAGGCAATAATCGATGCGCTCGCCGCGGCGGGTCAATTCGTCGATCACCTTGGCGGTTCCATCGACCGCCTCGGCCTCCTCGTCGCTGGTGATCAGGAAGCCGATGCGGAAGGCGGGCTTGTCTTGGCCCAGGAAGGATTCCACCGCGGTGATCATCGCGGCGACGGCGCCCTTCATGTCCGCGGCGCCGCGCCCATAGAGCCTGCCATCGCGGATTGTCGGCGTGAAAGGGTCGCTGTGCCATTGCGCCAAGGGTCCCGGCGGAACCACGTCGGTGTGTCCGGCGAACACCAACAAGGGTCCCGAATCCCCGAGCGTCGCCCACAGGTTGGTCACCGCCCCGAAGCGCATCGTTTCGCAGGCGAAACCGAGCGCTTCCAGCCGTCCGCGCAACAGTTCCTGGCAGCCGGCGTCATCCGGCGTGACCGAAGGCCGCCGAATCAGTTCCGCGGCGAGATGCCCGGTTTTCGAAAGTGCTTCCGCCATGTCGCTGTCCTTACCGTTTCCTTTCAAGGCGATTCCGTCGCGGCGCCGCGCTCCATGTGGCGCAACCGGGAATCAACTCAATTATGCGCGTGCAATTCTTCGTTCAACTCCACCTGGCCCTTGCGGGGCAGGCATTCGATGGCGCCGGACAGGGAGTTGCGGCGGAATAGCTGGTTCTTCAGGCCGGCGAGTTCCCTGGCCTTGCAAGTGCGGATGCCGCCGCCGGCGGCGTCCAACTGGCGCACGACCGCCCCCGCGGTCAAATACAGGCCGGCTTCAACGACGCAGCCGTCGGCCAGCGGCATGCCGATGCCCGCATTGGCGCCGATCAGGCAGCCCCGGCCCACCGAGACGATTTCGGCGCCACCCCCGGAAAGCGTGCCCATGGTGCTTGAGCCGCCGCCGAGGTCGCTGCCCTCGCCAATGACGACACCGGCCGAGATGCGCCCCTCGATCATGGCTTGGCCCACCGCGCCGGCGTTGAAATTGATGAATCCCTCGTGCATCACCGTGGTCCCTTCGCCGATGTACGCGCCAAGGCGAACCCGGGCGCCATCGGCGATGCGCACACCCGGCGGCGCCACGTAATCGGTCATTCTCGGAAACTTGTCGATGGCGTAAACGCCGAGCCATTCGCCCCGGGACCGGGCCGCGAGCCGCTTCTCCGGCAGATCCTCGAGGCTGACCGGGCCGCGGTCGGTCCAGGCGAGGTTTTCCAACACGGAAAAAATGCCTTCGATGTTTTGGTCATGGGGACGGGCGATGCGGTGGGATAGCAGGTGCAGTTTGAGGAAGGCTTCCGGGATCGAAGCGGGTTTCGCCGCGAATGGCGCGAGACAGAGCAGCGCTGGCTTGCCATCTTGTCCGGGTCGGGTGGCGGTCTCTTCCCGCCCGCACCCGGTGGCCTTGGCGATGAGTGCGCGGCAATCGTCGATCTCGCTGGCGGCGAGAAGGCGGAAACCACCGGCGCCGGGTTCGATTCCACAAAAGCGGGCCAGTTCACCCGCCGCCCCGCCGTTGACAATGGCGCTGGCAATGGCGCCGGGCCGCGGGTAATACGACTCGATGATTTTCCCCGCGGCATTCTCCGTGGCGATGCCCAAGCCAAAGCCGATCACGTTGCCCGCTCCCTTAAAACAATCGCTGTGATTGTAGCCGAAATGGCCTCTCCGGTTGATTCCCGCCATTCCGCGGGTGGCGCGGCCACTGGCAAGGAAAGGGGAAGCACTCAAACCGCGATCTTGTTGGCGATTTCGGTTTTGATCCGCCGCTGCAGCGCATCCCCCGCGTCGTCATCGAGTGGCCCGCCGTTTTTGCCGGCGATGAAGAACAGGTCCTCGACGCGCTCGCCGAGGGTGGTGATCCGCGCGTCTTTGAGGCTGACGCCGAACTCGGCGAAAACCTGGCCCACGCAGGCGAGGATGCCGGGCTGGTCCGGGCAATTGATTTCGAGCGTGGAGCAATCCCCATCCACGGAATGGAACAAGGCGGTGGCAACCTCCCGGCCAAAGCCGATTTTGCGGCGGCTGCGGCGGAACTGCGGCGGCGCGATGCGGCGGCCGGGGTTGTCGAGGTGGCGCTTGAGCGTCGAGCGGATTTCCGCCACCCGCCGCGCCCGGCGGCCAACTGGCTTGCCGTCGGCTTCCAGCACTGCCCAGGTGTTGGCGCAGCGGCCGCTGCCCAAGGTGAATATCCGCGCGCTTTGCACATTGAGCCGCAAACGCTCGAAGGCCGCGGCGCTGTTGGCGAACAGGTAGTCGGCGTCGCGGGCATAGCTGAAGACCAGGGTCGCGCCTTCCGGGGCATCCTCGGACAGCTCGCGCAGCGACACCAGCGGACCGTCGCCGGCATGGCCGGCTATGGCTTCGGTGTGCCAGCGGATATTGTCCACCGATTCCCGCACGAAGTACTCGTCGCGCATCTGCGACCAGATCGCGGTGATGGCTTTCCCGCCGAGGCCGCCGCTTCGCAGGCGCTTGCGCGCCGAGGCCTTTTTGTCGGCGATGCGCTCGCCGCGGTCGCGGGGGTTTTCCAGCCCCTGGCGCAGGGCCCGGCGGGTGTTCAGGTAGAGGTTCAGCAGCAGGGTCGCTCGCCAAGTGTTCCACAACCCGGGATTGGTGGCGCGGATATCGGTCACCGTCAGCGTGTAAAGGTAATCGAGATGCAGCTTGTCGCCCACGGCGAGGGCGAATTCGCGGATCACCTCCGGGTCGTCGATGTCCTTGCGCTGGGCGGTCATCGACATCAGCAGGTGGTTTTCCACCAGCCAGCAAACGAGTTTGGTGTCCCAGGCGCTGAGCCGGTGGCGGCGGCAGAAACGCTCGGCGTCGGCCTTGCCGAGTTCGGAATGATCGCCGCCGCGGCCCTTGGCGATGTCGTGGTACAGGCCGGCGACATAAAGCAGGATGACCTTGGGCAGGCCGCGATAGACGCTGGCCGCCACCGGAAACTCCTTTTCAGCTTCCGCTCGGGCCAGCCGGCGCATGTTCTGCACCACTTGCAAGGTATGGGCATCGACTGTGTAGATATGGAACAAGTCATGCTGCATCTGGCCCATGATCTTGCCGAACTCGGGCAGGTAGCGGCCGAGAATGCCATAGCGCGCCATGCGCCGCAGTTGGGTCACCATCTGATGCGGCGAGGCGAGCAGCTCCATGAACAGGCTGGTGTTGCGGATGTCGTTGCGGAATTTTTCGTCGATGAGTTTGCGGTGTTCGCGCAGCAGGCGGATGGTGGAAGCGCGGATGCCCTTGATCCGCGGATTGTTCGCGAGCAGCACGAAAACTTCGAGCAGGGCCGAGGGCCGGCGGCGGAAAACCGCCTCCGAGCGCGCCTCGAGATAGGCGTTGCGGATGCGGAAGCGGCGGTTCAGGTCAACCGTCGCATCGCGCTTTCCGTCGCGCTGGATGGCCTCGTCGAGGTGCTGAAGCAGCATGTCGTTGAGCCCGCGCAGGTTGCCCACGGCGCGGTAGTACTGCTTCATCAGTTTCTCGACGCCGAGGCTTTCCTTGTCGTCGCGGTAATCGAACAGCGCGGCGAGGACGCGCTGCAAATCGAAACGCAGGCGGTCTTCCCGGCGCCCTTCGACCATGTGCATGCCGTAGCGGAGCTTCCACAGGAAGCGCTGGCCCCGGCTGAGCATGATGTGTTCGGCCCGGTTCAGGAAGCCGAGCCGCATCAGATCCCGGAACGAGCCGGCGCCATAATGCCGCATGGCGACCCAGGCGATGGTCTGGATATCGCGCAGGCCGCCGGGCGAGGTTTTGACATTGGGCTCGAGCGCGTAGCCGATATCGTGGTACTTGTCGTGGCGGGCGCTTTGCTCATCCCATTTGGCGCGGAGGAATTTGCGGCTTGGCCAGATCGAGCGCGGCCCGGTGGCCTGTAGCATCTTTTCGTGCAGTTCGCGCGAGCCGGCGAGGAAGCGCGCCTCCATCAGCGTCGTGGCGATGGTGATGTCGCCCCGGGCCCCGGTCTTGCACTGCCCGACCGAGCGCACGCTTTGGCCGATATCGAGGCCGATGTCCCAGAGTTTGGCGGTGAAGCGGTCGATGCTGTCGCGGTAGGCCGCGTGGCGCGAGCCGCGGGTGAGGATAAGCAAATCCACATCGGAATGCGGCAGCAGTTCCCCCCGGCCGTAGCCGCCCGCCGCCACGAGGGCGATGTCCGCCGCATCCGGCCAGGACAGCCTTTCCCACAGCGTGGTCAGCGCCAGATCGACGAGCCAGGCCCGGGCGGCGACGATCTGGTCGATCCGGCAACCGGCGCGGTAATGCGCATCGAGTTTCGCGCGGACGGTGGCGAGCGCTTCGCGGATCAGCCCGACTTCATCGCCGCCGGCCGCGAGCGAGTCGCGCAAGGCTCTGGTGTCGAACAACGCGCGCCGGTTCACCGCTCGGGGCCTCGCGGCCGCGGCGGGTCGCGCCAAGGCTGGCTTCATCGCTCCTCTTCGCGCAGGGTCAGCACTTCGCAGCCATCTTCGCCGATCGCGATGGTGTGTTCCCACTGGGCGGAAAGCCGGCGGTCCCGGGTGGTGACCGTCCAGCCGTCCGCGGCGGAAAGGCGGGTATGGCGGCTGCCGGCGTTGAGCATGGGCTCGATGGTGAAGGTCATTCCGGGCCGCAATTCGATGCCGGTTCCCGGCGAGCCATAGTGCAGCACTTGGGGGTCCTCGTGGAAGCCGCGGCCGATGCCGTGGCCGCAGTATTCCCGCACGATGCTGTAGTGGTTGGATTCGCCATGCCGCTGGATGACATGGCCGATGTCGCCGAGCCGGGTGCCGGGCAGGGCGGTTTCAATGCCCTTGAGCAGGCATTCCCGGGTGATCCGCACCAGCCGCCGGGCGTGTTCCGGCACGGCGCCGACGAAGAACATCTTGCTGGTGTCGCCGTGGTAGCCGTCCTTGATCACGGTGATATCGATGTTGATGATGTCGCCGTTCTTGAGGATCTTGCTGTCGCTGGGGATGCCGTGGCAGACGACGTGGTTGACCGAGGTGCAGATCGATTTGGGGAAGCCCCGGTAATTGAGCGGCGCCGGAACCGCCCCCTGCCGGTCGACAATATGCCGGTGGCAGATGCGGTCGAGCTCGCCGGTGGAGATGCCAGGCTCGACATGGGCGCCGATCATCTCGAGCACTTCCGCCGCGAGCCGGCCAGCCACGCGCATCTTCTCGATTTCGGCGGCGGATTTCAAATGAATCGACATGGCGGCAGACGCCTTCCCCGCAACGCGCCCTCAACGCGAATTGAACACCTATTGTAATTCAAGCCACTCCCCGCGTTCATCCGACAATTCCATCATCCGGCCCATACCGGCTATCATGTGGTGAAGGAGAGCGGAATCCGTGCAGCAGATTGAACAGATCGCGGTGGTCGGGGGCGGCAGCTTTGGCACCGTAATCGCCAACATCAGCGCCGGAAACGGTTGCGATGTCAATTTTTGGATGCGCAGCGACGAGCTCGCTTGGTACGTCAACCACCGGCGCGAGAATCCCCAGTACCTGCCGGGATACGAAATCAACGCCCGGGTGGCCGCCACGGACGACATGCCAGCGGCGGTGGCCGAAGCCGAATTGATCTTTGTCGCCGTGCCTAGCGGCAGCTTCCGCGAAGTGGTGCGGGAGATGGTCCCCTATGTCCGCCCGGACGCCATGCTCGTCAGCGGCACCAAAGGCATCGAGGCGGACAGTTTCCTGCTGATGAGCCAGATTCTGCGCCAGGAAGCGCCCGGCGCCCGGGTTGGCGTGCTCAGCGGGCCCAATCTCGCCCGGGAAATCGCCGCCGGCCATCTCACCGGCACCGTGATCGCCAGCGCGGACGAAGCAGTGCGCGAAAACGTGCGCGCCGTGTTGCGCTCGGAATCCTTCCGGGTTTACATCAACGACGACATGCTCGGCGTTGAACTTGGCGGCTCGCTGAAGAACATCTACGCCATCATCGCCGGCATCGCCGCCGCCCTCGGCATGGGCCACAACACCAACAGCATGCTCGTCACCCGGGCCCTGACCGAAATGGCCCGGTTCGGCCGCGAACTCGGCGCCGACCCCATGACCTTCCTCGGCCTATCCGGTGTCGGCGACCTCGTGGTGACCAGCTCGACCCCGCTGAGCCGCAACTACCGCATCGGTTTCGCCCTCGGCGAGGGCAAGAGCGTCGAGGCCGCCGCCAGCGAAGTCGGCCAGGTCGCCGAAGGCGTCAACACGGTCAAGCTGATCGCCGAAAAAGCCGACGAACTCGGCGTCTACATGCCACTCGCGAAGGGCCTGTACCGCATCATCCACCAGCGCGAATCCATCACCAGCATCCTCTCCTCGCTAATGCTCAGCGAACAAGCCCTCGACGTCGAATTCGCCGCCAACGACAACAAAACCTTGCGGTGAGAACCCATCACTGCCATTCTGCGCAAAGCGAAGCGGAGTTGCAGAATCGGGCAGCGGTCGCTTCCCGTCGGTGGCTGAATGCTTTCCCGGCTTGCGCCGGGCCCCTTTCAGCCACCGCCGCGCTCCCTCAGCGCAGGATCCCACCGCAGCCCCTTCGTCATTCTGCGCGGAGTGAAGCCTGGTCGCGGAAGCTGGCGTGACAGCTTGGGAAAGGGTGGGGCCACCATCATAACTCTGGATTTTATGGCGGAGCCAAGACGAAAATGACGGATTTTGTTGCGAGATGATCACCAACCAAGAATTGATGCGCCGCATTCGCGCCGGGGAAGACGGAACACTCGAGCTCAAGCGCGTGGAGCTGTCGGGTTCCCGCGTGAAGTCGCCGCAGCGGAATGGATTCGCCGATGAATTGGCGGCGATGGCGAATGGTTGGGGCGGCATCGCGGTATTGGGCGTGGAGGACACAAGCCGAAGCGCGCGGGGCATACCGATCGATCAAATCGACACCGTGGAAAGCTGGGTCCGGGAAATCTGCAACGATTCGGTTAAACCACCGATTGACGCATTGATACGGAAACTCGAGCTAGCCGATGCCGAAGGCAACGATTCACTTGTACTATGCGTGGAGGTTGATCGCAGTCTTTTTGTCCACAGGAGCCCGGGTGGCTATTTCCGCAGAATCGGCAGCTCAAGGCGCGAGATGCAGCCGGAATTGCTTGCGCGCCTGTTTCAGGAGCGCAGCCAGAGCCGGGTAATCCGTTTTGACGAATCCCCCGTGCCCCGCACCGGGCTCGACTCGCTCAACGTGCAGTTGACCGACAGATTCCTGCGGGAGGGGCAGGAACGGAACGAGTCATCCTTGGGCAAACTTCGAATCATGGCCAAAGACGACGAGGGGGAGCAGCGAGTCACTCTCGGCGGAGTTTTGTTGTGTACGCGCAACCCTGGTCAGTGGCTGCCCCACGCGCAGATTCAGGCGGTGAGTTATGCGGGTGAACGCACAGACGTCAACTATCAGAACGATGCGCGCGATATCGCCGGCCCGATAGATCAACAGATTCTCGATGCCTTGCATTTTGTGCGCCGCAATATGCGCGTCGCGGCGACGAAACATTTGGGCAGGGTCGATATTCCCCAATTCAGCGAGCGCGCTGTGTTCGAAGCGCTGGTGAATGCGGTTGCCCATCGCGATTACACGATGGCGGGCGCCAGGATTCGTCTGCACATGTTCGCCGACCGCCTGGAGCTGTACGTGCCGGGTGGTCTTGCCAACACGCTAACGTCGGACAGCCTCGACTTGCGGCAGTACAGTCGCAATGAATTGATCGTTTCCCTGTTGGCCCGGCTGGAAATCGACGAGGGTCAGCAATTGCAGCGTTCGCATTTCATGGACCGGCGCGGCGACGGTGTTCCCATTATCCTGAAGGAGAGCCATGATCTCTCCGGGAAGAAGCCGGAATACCAATTGATCGATGACAACGAGTTGCGACTGACGATCTGGGCCGCCGAACCGCTGCGAATGGCTTGACGGCTATCCTTGCTCACAGCTTTTGCTTGAGCTTCCTAGAAATTTGTCTACAAGTTGATCGCCGCTGTGATGGAAAAACCTAAATGACAGCGATTTCGCCGGCAACCGGAATTTTCACCATCGGACACTCGAATCACTCAATCAAGTGCTTCATCGAATTGCTCGCGCTGCATGGTGTCGATGCGATGGAACGCCTTCGGGGCGTGTTGAAAATTTCTGAAAGCGGCCTCATTTCAATGCCGCTGGAAGCGGTTTATGCGGAACAAGAGAAAAAAATCGCCTATGCCGGTAAAAAGCAACAAGCCCTCGAAGCGCGTGAGACGGGAAACGAGAATACTGACCATAGGATTTTTCGACTATGAAGAATATCCACAAAAGTTGAGCGAAAAGTGGAATCGGGTTAGCATTTCTTCTTGAGCGGGATTGGTAATTCATATAAATCAATGAGTTATCAATCCTTCGGCTTGGCAACGCCACGCGGTTTTGGAGAACCGTTATGACCGGAGATGCGAAGCGAAGCGAGAATGCCTGGCGGGATCGGGGGATTTGGACGCGGGCGGTTTTCAGCCTGTTGTTCTTGCTGATACTGGCGCTGCTCGCCGGGCCGCTGGTTATCATTCTCGGCGTCGCGCAGGGGGTGTTCACCATCCTAACGGGAGAGGACAACCGCAATCTGCGCGACCTCGGCGCCTCGCTGGCCGAGTACATCCGCGAGGCTCTGTTGTTCGCCACTTGGAACCGGGAGCAAAAACCCTTTCCCTTCGCCGAGTTTCCCCGCGTGGAGACCGCGGAACCCATGGAGGCGGAGAAAGCCGCGGGCGGAGACAGCCGGGCGGACGGGGCTGGCGGCGAGCGCGCCAGCGCCAAAAAACCGGCGCGGAAAAGCGCCCGCGGGAAGTCCGCCGCCAACAAAGCCGCCACCGGCGAAACCCCGAACGAAGACTGATTGGCGGGAAGAAGCGGTTGCGATGCGAGGCAGTATCCCGTTCGTCTCCTTCGTTCACGCCATCCGGGTTCCGGCCGGCGCGGTTTCGGCCGCCGGCGCCTGCCTCATGCTCGCCTTCGCTGCGGCAGCCAGCGCCCAACCATCCGACCATGCCCTGTTCGGCGGCTTCCCAGACGCTGAAATCAGTGAATTCCAGAGCGAGGAGCGGGTCAATCACCAGGTGGTGCTCGGCGGCCTGCAACAACTTCGCGGTCGAGTGATTCCGCAAGCCTCCGAGCGCGTTCGCGGCAAGCTGACGCGGATTCTCTACGAAGTCGCCAGCGGCTACAACGGCCGGGACGTGATGGATTTTTTTACCGGGCAGATGCGCTCAATGGGCTACCGGGAGTTGTATTCCTGCGCCGGCCGCGCCTGCGGCAGCAGCGAATACTGGGCCAACGACATCTTCGGCAAGCGCATCCTCTACGGCCCGGTGCGGAACCAATTCTATCTCGCCATGGCCTCGGAGCCGCCGGGCCGGTTCTATGTGTCGGTCTACGTGATCACCCGCATCAACCGCCAGTTGCTCGCCCACCTCGAGATTGTCGAACTGGAAGACGGCGGTGCGGCGGCTTCCGCCAGCCCCGCCGCATCCAACCCCGAGGCCATGCTCGCGCAATTGCGCGATAAAGGCGGGATCGTTGTTTCCGGCGTGGGTTTCACCGCGAATGATGAACTCGCATCGCGTTCCGGCCTCGGCGCCATCGCGGCAATGATGGAGCTGGATCCGCAACTGCGCCTGCGCATCGTCGCCCACCTCCAGGGCGATGGAAGCCTCGAAGATTTGCTGTCCCGCAGCGAATCCCGGGCCGAAGCCATGCGCCAAAGCCTGCTGACAGCGGGCGCGGACCCATCGCGGCTTTCGACCCGTGGTCTCGGCCCACTCGCCCCCTTGTGCGCCGGCGGAAACTGCGCCGAGAGAGTGGAGCTTATACTGGACCCCCCATAGACAACCCGGACACAGAAGAAATCAGAGATTCCGGGAAAAAAGGACGGGAGGATTGCCATTTTCCTGTCATTCGCTTCACTACGCGCAGAATGACGAAGGAGTGGCGCCGCTGTTTTTCCCGTCATTCTGCGCGAAGTCGCAGAATCTCGGCGGCGATGGCGCAATGTTCGGGAGATTCTGCGACTGCGCTTCGCTCCGCGCAGAATGACGAAGAGGCTGTGGTGGAATCCCGCACTGAGGGAGCGCGGCGGTGGCTGAAAGGGTGAGGCCCGGTCGGCGCAGCCGATGAAAAGCGCAGCTTTTCAAGGGCCGAACGGCTCGCCAAGGATGGCGAGACCGGGGCTGGTCGAAGCCACCATGGCCGCGCCATGGATGGCTTGCGCGATCCGGCGGAACGCAGGTTGCCCGGTCGGCGCAGCCGATGAAAAGCGCAGCTTTTCAAGGGCCGAACGGCTCGCCAAGGGCGAGGGCAAGCGTTTGCGAAGCGCAGCTTCGCGCGCAGTCCCGAGCGCCACCGAGCTATGCTCGGTGGCCGGACTGGCGAGACCGGGGATTGGCGAAGCCGGAAGCGTCGCGCCAGGGATGGCAAGCACAGCCTGCTTCAGTATCCGATCACCGCCAGCAAGCGACCGGTGTCCGAGCGGAGAGATTCTGCGACTCCGCTTCGCTTCGCGCAGAATGACGGGGTGGGGGCTTCGCTTCGCGTGGAATGACGGGGTGGAGCGGACGCATTCGGGGCACAGTGTCTTGAATTCCGCACCGAGGGAGCGTGGCGGTGAGCGGAAGGGGCCCGGCGTCAGCCGGGAAGGTATCCGATCACCGCCAGCAAGCGACCGGTGTCCGAGCGAAGAGATTCTGCGTCTCCGCTTGGCTTCGCGCAGAATGACAGAGGGGGTGGTTGGCTTCGCGCAGAATGACAGAGGGGGTGGTTGGCTTCGCGCGGAATGAAGTCGCTTCGGGCCTGCGCAGCCCATCGATCAGCGACGATTTAGAGCCTGCGGGCGCAATCACTTGCCCAAGAGCGAGAGGAACTCCGCGCGGGTGGAAGGGCGGTTGCGGAACACGCCGAGCATGCACGAGGTGGTCATCACCGAATTCTGCTTTTCCACCCCCCGCATCATCATGCACATATGCTGCGCCTCGATGATCACCGCCGTCCCCTTGGCGCCGGTGATCTCGAGAATGCAATTGGCGATCTGCTGGGTGAGGTTCTCCTGAATTTGCAGCCGGCGGGCGAAAACATCGACGATCCGGGCGATTTTCGACAGGCCCAGCACCTGGCCGTCGGGCACATAGGCCACATGGCACTTGCCGATGAAGGGCAGCAGATGATGTTCGCACATGCTGTACATCTCGATGTTCTGGACGATCACCATCTCATCGGAATCAGAAGGGTACAGCGCCTCGTTTACGACTTTGCCGATGTCCTGCCGATAGCCCCTGGTGAGAAACTCAAAGGCCGCGGCGGCCCGCTCCGGGGTCTTTTTCAGCCCATCCCGGTGCAGATCTTCGCCGATTTCCGTGATAATTGAAGCAAACGCCTGCGCCAGATCCCGCATTTTTCCGAATCCCCTTGTTTTGATTCCAGTCCGCCAATTCGCAAACCCTGGCCCGCAATCATATCATCAAGGCGCGACAGGGCGGCCCGGCGCTTTGCCGGCAATTCCCATCATGCCAAGTTATCGGTCCTTTCCAGGTCTGCACAGCAAAACCCGCGGATGGCGACGACTCGAGGCTATCGTCCTGGCTGGCAGAACACACATCAACCCCCAAAATAAGGAGATTATTTACATAAGTTGACAAAGCACTACATATAGAAATTTCATGGCTCAAGATGACTATATATCGTACATCGTCAAGTTATCGATATAATCCCCCAAAATGAGATTGGCTGGAGCGCGGGAAAATGCGGCTGAGTGAGTACATTGAACAGCTCGCCGGGCGTTTCGCCGCCGCCGGAATCCATTGCGGCCACGGCACCGACAATGTCCGCGACGAGGCGGTTTACCTCGTTTTCGGCGCATTGGCGCTCGATTGCGGACGCCCGGTGGACGCGCAGGACCGCGAGCTGACACTTGCGGAGCGGGAAAATCTGGAGCGGCTCGCCCGCGGGCGCATCGGGCGGCGCATCCCCACCGCCTACTTGCTCGACCGCGCCTGGTTCGCCGGATACGAGTTCCACTGCGACGACCGGGCCCTGATTCCGCGCTCGCCGATCGCCGAGTTGATCGGCAAGGGGTTCGCACCCCCACTCAAGGCGGCGCCAAGCCAAGTGCTCGACCTGTGCTGCGGCGGCGGCTGCATCGGCATCGCCTGCGCGCTGCGCTTTCCCGCCTGCGAGGTCGAATTGTGCGACCTTTCCAGCGACGCCCTCGCGCTGGCCCGGAAAAACATCATCCGCCACCAACTGGAATCCCGCGTGAAGACGACAAAATCCGACTTGTTCGACGAAATTGATGGAAAATACGATCTGATTCTCGCCAATCCGCCTTATGTGCCGCCAGCGGAAATCAACCGCTTGCCGCCCGAGTATTCCCACGAGCCCGCACTCGGGCTCGATGGTGGAAAACAGGGCCTCGAAATTCCCTCTCGCCTGCTGCGGCAGGCTGGCGGCTTCCTCAAGCCCGGCGGCTGGCTGATCCTCGAAACCGGCCACAACGCCAAAGCGCTCCAAGCGCGCTTCCCCGGCACCCCATTCCTCTGGCTCGAATTCGACCACGGCGGAGAAGGCGTTTGCGCATTGCAAGCCGGGCAGTTCAATACTTTCTCAAAACAAAGTTGTTTGTAACTTCACTTCGCTCCGCGTTTCGTTTCCGCATCGAAAAGATATTGCCACAATGCTGACACGGTCCAAGGTGCCGCGAGGCTTGCGGTCTGGGCGCGTCGTTGAGCCGGAGCGTGCCAGGGATGGCCTAAAGCGACGGCGAACCGATGCCCGCCTCGACAGGATGTCGAGGTGGGCTTAAGCGCGCAGACCGCAAGCCTCGCGGCACCGGTCGAAGCGACCTGCACATATTGAGTCGCGCCGCTCGTTCTGTTACCTTGCCGTTCCATCTGCGGGGTTGGGCGGTTGCCGGCGCGGTTGCCGACCCAAGCGCTCGGTGGGAGGCCATGACCCGTTACATATTCATCACCGGTGGCGTGGTCTCCTCGCTTGGCAAGGGCATCACCTCGGCTTCGCTCGCGGCGATTCTCGAAGCCCGCCGGCTCGACATCTCCATGCTCAAGCTCGATCCCTACATCAATGTGGATCCGGGCACCATGAACCCCTTCCAGCACGGCGAAGTCTTCGTCACCGACGATGGCGCCGAAACCGATCTCGACCTCGGCCACTACGAGCGCTTCAGCCGCACCACCATGCAGCAGAAGAACAATTTCACCACCGGCCGGGTCTACGAGGAAGTGCTGCGGCGCGAGCGGCGGGGGGACTATCTTGGCGCCACGATCCAAGTCATCCCCCATATCACCGACGAGATCAAGCGGCGCATCGTCGAAGGCGCCGGCTCGGCCCAGGTCGCGCTGGTGGAAATCGGCGGCACCGTGGGCGACATCGAATCCCAGCCCTTTCTCGAAGCCGTGCGCCAGATGCGCGTCGAACTTGGCGCCGAGCGCGCCCTGTTCATCCACCTGACCCTCGTGCCCTTCATCGCCACCGCCGGCGAAATCAAGACCAAGCCGACCCAGCACTCGGTCAAGGAACTGCGCTCGATCGGCATCCAGCCCGATGTGCTCATCTGCCGCTCCGGGGGCGAGATTGACGAATCGGCGCGGCAGAAGATCGCGCTGTTCACCAATGTCGAGCCCCGCGCCGTCGTCTCTCTGCCCGACACCGACAGCATCTACCGCATCCCCGCCGTGCTCGGCGCCGCCGGGCTCGATGAAATCGTCGTCAACAAGCTGTGCCTGCCGTGTCCGCCAGCGGATTTCAGCGAATGGAACAAGGTGGTCGAGGCCGAGCACCAGCCACTGCGCGAAGTGAAGCTCGCCATGGTGGGCAAATACATGGAACTGCCCGACGCCTACAAGTCGCTGAACGAGGCGATCACCCACGCCGGCATCCAAACCCGCACCCGGGTCGAGGTTTCCTTCATCGACTCCTCGATTGTCTCGGAGGAGGGCACCGCCGTGCTCGAGGGGCACGACTGCATACTCGTTCCCGGCGGTTTCGGCGAGCGCGGCTTCGAAGGCAAAATCCTCGCCTGCCAATTCGCCAGGGAGAATGGGGTGCCTTATCTCGGCATCTGCCTCGGCCTGCAGGCGGCGGTGGTCGAATACGCCCGCAATGTTGCCGGTCTCGCCAACGCCAACAGCTCGGAGTTCGTCCCCGAAACGCCGCATCCGGTGATCGCCCTGATCACCGAATGGACCACGGCGGCGGGCGGGGTCGAAAACCGCGACGGCGATTCCGACCTCGGCGGCACCATGCGCCTTGGCGGCCAGGAATGCCTCATCGAACCCGGTTCGACGATTTTCGCCTGCTATGGCAGGGAGCGAATCAAGGAACGGCACCGGCACCGCTATGAATTCAACAACAATTATCTCAAGCGGCTCGAGGGGGCGGGGCTGCGGCTCACCGGCAAATCCATCGACCGCAAACTCGTCGAAGTGATCGAAGCCCCCGGCCATCCCTGGTTTGTCGGTTGCCAGTTCCATCCCGAATTCACCTCAACCCCCAGGGATGGCCATCCGCTGTTCACCGGCTTCATCCGCGCCGCGCAGGAGTACGGCGTGGGGCAAGGACGCGAAACCAGCCATGAAGCCGGGCGTGAATCCGCAAGCGCCGCCGAAGCGGAAAGCGAAGCGCGGGCCGAAACCATGCCCCTCGCCGCGGCCCGGGCCTGAGCCCGGTCGCGGCGCCGCCTTCCATGAGCAGCATCGAGGTGGCCGTCGGCGAAATCCGCCTCGCCAATGACCGGCCTTTCGTCCTCGTCGGCGGGATGAATGTGCTCGAATCGGCGGAAACCGTGATGGCCGTGGCCGGGCAATTCGCCAAGACCACCCGGGAATTGGCCATACCGTGGATTTTCAAAGCGAGTTTCGACAAGGCCAACCGATCCTCCATCGCTTCCTTCCGCGGCCCGGGTCTCGCCGAGGGGTTGCGGCTGCTTGCCGAGGTGAAACGGCGCTTCGGGGTTCCCGTCCTCACCGATGTCCATGAGCCCGGCCAGGCCGAGGCGGTGGCGGAAGTCGGCGATGTGCTGCAACTTCCCGCCTTCCTCAGCCGCCAGACCGACCTCGTCCTCGCCCTCGCCCGCACCGGCGCCGCCGTCAACATCAAGAAGGCGCAGTTCCTGGCGCCGGCGGAAATGCGGCATATAATTGAAAAGTTCGAGCGGGCCGGCAATCGGCGGCTGCTGCTCTGCGAGCGCGGCACGGCATTCGGCTACCACAATCTCATCGTCGATATGCTCGGTTTCCAGGTATTGAAAGATTTCGCTTATCCGGTATTGTTCGACGCCACCCACGCATTGCAGCTACCCGGCGGACAAAGCCGCGGCGCCGGCGGCCGCCGGGGCCAGCTCGCCGGTCTCGCCGGCGCCGGATTGATGCAGGGAATCGCCGGACTGTTCATCGAGGCCCATCCCGACCCGGACCAGGCGCTGTGCGATGGCCCCTGCGCCCTGCGCCTCGACCGGCTCGACGACTTTTTGCGGCGGATGCGCGCCATCGACGCGCTCGCGAAATCGCTGCCGGCCATCGATACAAATTGATATCATTAGTTAAATAACCATGGCAAGAGATTGAAATGACTGAGATAAAACAAGTTCATGCGCGGGAAATCCTCGACTCCCGGGGCAATCCCACCATTGAGGCGGAGGTGCTGCTCGGCGACGGCGCCAGCGGGCTCGCCTGTGTGCCTTCCGGGGCGTCCACCGGCGCCCGGGAAGCGCTTGAGCTGCGCGATGGCGATCCAGGCCGCTATGGCGGCAAGGGTGTGCTGCGCGCCGTGGCCAACGTCAACGGCGAGATTCGCGCCGCCTTGATTGGCACCGACGCGGGGGATCAGCGGCAGCTCGATGGCATCATGCTCGAACTCGACGGCAGCGGGAACAAGTCCCGGCTCGGCGCCAACGCGATTCTCGCGGTTTCCCTGGCGGCGGCCCGGGCCGCGGCGGCAAGCGCGGGCCTGCCGCTGTACGCCCATATCGCCGCGCTCGCCGGCACAGGCGCCGATTACAGCCTGCCGCTGCCGATGATGAACATCATCAACGGTGGCGAGCACGCCGACAACAATGTCGATATCCAGGAATTCATGATCCAGCCCACCGGGGCGGAGAGCTTCCCCGAGGCGCTGCGCTGCGGGGCCGAGATTTTCCACGCGCTCAAGTCGGTGCTGAAACAAGGCGGCCACAACACCGCGGTGGGCGATGAAGGCGGCTTCGCCCCGAACCTGCCGTCCAACGCCGCCGCCCTCGACGCCATCATCGGCGCCATCGAACTCGCCGGTTTCACCCCCGGCGGCGATGTCCACCTCGCCCTCGACTGCGCCGCGTCGGAGTTCCACCGCGAAGGCCGCTATGAATTGTCCGGGGAAGGGCGCTCCTGCGACGCCGGGGAATTCGTCGATTACCTTGGGCAACTCTGCGCCAATTACCCGATTCTCTCCATCGAAGACGGCATGGACGAGGCCGACTGGGCTGGCTGGGCTAAACTGTCGGCGCGATTAGGCGATAAGATTCAATTAGTTGGGGATGATTTGTTTGTCACCAACACGGCCATGCTGGAAAGGGGAATCGAAAACGGCATCGCCAACGCGATCCTGATCAAGTTCAACCAGATCGGCAGCCTGAGCGAGACCTTGGCGACGATCGCCATGGCCAGAAAAGCGGGATACGGCATCGTCATCTCCCACCGCTCCGGCGAAACCGAGGACAGCACCATCGCCGACCTCGCGGCGGGAGTCGCCGCCGGACAGATCAAGACCGGCTCGCTGTGCCGCAGCGACCGGGTGGCCAAATACAACCGGCTGCTGCGCATCCACGAGGAACTCGGCGCGGCGGCGAAATACCGCGGCCTGGCCGAGATCCGCACGGCTTGACCCGTTCATCCGGGCTTGGCGCGGAATGACAAGAAGAAGGCGTATTCCATGAAACTGCTGCTTGGCGCCTTGCTGGTGGTCATCGCCTGGCTCCAGTACGAGTTCTGGCTGGGGGAGGACGGCTATGGCGCCCTGCGCGCGAGGCAGGCCGAAGCCGTGGAACAGCGCGCCCTCATCGCCGAACTCCGCGAAGGCAACCGGCAACTTGAGATCGAGGCGCTCGACCTCAAGGAGGGCACCGAAGCCATCGAGGAGAGAGCGCGCCTGGAACTTGGCATGATCAAGGAGGGCGAGACCTTCCACATCATCGTGGATGCGCCCGAATGAACTGCTGGGGCGTTCTTCCCGCCGCGGGAAGCGGCGCGCGTTTCGGTTCGGAAATTCCCAAGCAGTACCTGCCGCTCAACGGCCGGCCGGTGCTGTCCTGGTCGGTGGCGGCATTGCTCGCGGCGCCGGTGAAGGCCCTGGCCATCCCCCTGGGCCCGGGAGATCGCCACTGGCAATCACTCGGGATCGACGCCGATCACCGCATCCGCGTTTGCCAAGGCGGCGCGACGCGGCAGCAATCGGTGCTGGCCGGCCTCGATGCCCTGGCCGCGGGCAGTGCCGGGCGCGGTGAAAGCGCCGCCGCCGAAGACTGGGTGCTCGTCCACGACGCGGTGCGGCCCTGCGTCCGCGCCGGCGACATCGCCCGCCTGCTTGCCGACACCGCGGCGAGCGGCGCCGACGGCGGCCTGCTTGGCTGGCCCGTGGTCAATGCCCTCAAGCGCGTCACCCCGGACATGGCCGTGCGGAAAAACGTGGCGCGGGAAAACTGCTGGAACGCGGCGACCCCGCAAATGTTCCGCTTCGGCGTTCTGCTCGACGCGCTTGAGCGGGCCGAAGCCGAAGGCAGTTCCCATGTTGACGAGGCGGCGGCGGTCATCGCCGCCGGCGGCAAAGTTGTCATGGTTGACGGCGCCAAGGACAACATCAAGATCACCCACAAGCCCGATCTCGCCCTGGTCGGGGCGATTCTGGCCCAGTTGCGGAACGAAACCCAATGAGCCAACCGAATAGCCTCCACCGGTTGCGCATCGGCCACGGCTTCGATGTCCACCGCTTCGCCGCGGAATTCGATCCGGCGAAACCGCTGATTCTGGCCGGAATCGAATTGCCGGCACGGCGCAGCCTGCTGGCCCATTCCGACGGCGATCTGCTGCTGCACGCGCTCGCCGACGCCGTGCTCGGCGCCGCTGGCGCGGGCGATATCGGCCAGCTTTTCCCCGACACCGATCCGGGGAATGCTGGAATCTCCAGCAAACTCATCCTCAAAGCCGCGCTCGACAAAGCCGCCGACAAGGGCTTGGCGCCAATCAATATCGACCTGACCGTGGTCGCCCAGGCACCCAAGCTCTCGCCGCACGCCGCGGCCCTGCGCGAGAGCTTGGCGCGACTGACCGGCCTTCCGCTGGAGCGCGTCAACCTGAAGGCAACCACCACCGAGCGCATGGGCTATCTCGGCCGCGAGGAGGGCATGGCCTGCCACGCGGTGGTCCTGTTCGGGCCGGATGCCTGAGCCGCCGTCCATGGGCGAACAGCGAGACCCATCCGGGTCAAGCTGGTGGAACTTGGCCCGCCTGCTGCCGGCGCCCGGCGGCCACGCCCGGCTCAAACAGTTTGCCGATGATTTCCAAGTGCGCGAAGAATTGGGCTTCGCATTGACCGGCGCTGGCGAGCATCTCTGTGTCGAGGTTGAGAAAACCGGCCTGACCACCCTTGAGGCCGCGCGCCGGCTCGGCGCGGCGGCGGGCCTGGGCCGGGCCGATGTTGGTTATGCCGGCATGAAGGACCGCAATGCCCGCGCGAGCCAATGGTTCAGCCTGCGGCTGGCGGAATCCGCCGGCGGGCGGCTCGCCAGGGCCGAGGACGGCGGCTTGCGCATCCTGCAAACCCGGCGCAACGCGCGCAAGATCCGCATTGGCAGCCACCGCCACAACCATTTCCTGATCCGGCTGCGCGATTTCCGCGGTTGCCGGGAGGATGCCGAAAACCGCCTGCGCGCGCTGGCTGGCGGGGGCGCGCCGAATTATTTCGGCCCCCAGCGCTTTGGCGCGCTGGCCGGCAACCTCGAACAGCTTCGCCAGCGCATCCAGCGGCAAGCCGGGGCGCGCCGGCTTGCCCGCGGCGAACGCTCGCGGCTGTATTCCGCCGCCCGCGCCTTGGTGTTCAACGAGTTGCTCTCGGCCAGGCTGGAGCGGGGCAATTGGAACCGCTTGGTGCCGGGGGATGTCGCCGCCCTCGATGGTTCGGGCCGCTTGATCCCCGCGGCGGAAGCGAAAGCGGCGAACGGGCTGCAAGACCGTCTCGACGCCCTCGATGCGCATCTCACCGGCCCGCTGCCTGGAGCGAAATTATCGCGGCCCAGGTATGAAACTCGCGCCGAGGCTGCCGATATGGAGAATGCGGTGCTGGAAAATCACGCCGACACGCTCGCCTGGCTGGTCCGGGAAGGCGTTGAAGCGGGCCGAAGGCCGCTGCGCTTCGCGCCGCGGGAATTGTGCTGGAACTGGGATGACAACGATCTGCTGTTGCGCTTCGCCCTCGCCCGGGGCGCCTACGCCACCAGCCTGATCCGGGAATTGTGCCTCACCGATGGAAGCGAAACAGGAAACGAAGCTGAATCTTGACGGCATCGGCATGACCTCGCGCCGCACCCGCGAGCGCCTGATCACCGGACTCGAGCGCAAGGGCATCCGCAATTCCGCGGTGCTCGACGTCATGCGCGCGACGCCGCGGCATATCTTCATCGAAGAAGCCTTTTCCCACCTCGCCTACGAGGACCGGCCGGTCAACATCGGCTACAAGCAGACAATCTCCCAGCCCTATGTGGTGGCGCGGATGACCGAAGCGGTGCTGCGCGACGGACCCCTCGACAAGGTGCTCGAGATCGGCGCCGGCTGCGGTTACCAGACCGCGGTCATCGCCCCGCTGGCGGGGATGGTCCACAGCATCGAACGCATCAAGCCGCTCCACGACAAGGCGGTCGCCAACCTGCGGCTGCTCGGCATCGACAATATCGAGCTGATGCACGGCGACGGCAGCCGGGGATATCCAGAGCAAAGCCCGTTCGATGCGATTATTGTCGCCGCCGCGCCGCTTGGCGTGCCGCGGGAATTGCTCGCCCAGCTCGCCGATGGCGGCCGGCTCGTGATTCCAGTCGGCGGCCCGGCGGGCCAGGAATTGCGCCTGATCACCCGCCGCGGCGAGCAATTCCACAGCCAGATGCTCGATCACGTCCGCTTCGTGCCGCTGTTGCAAGGGCAGTTGCGCTTTTGAAGCCTGTTTTTGGAGCTTTTTGGGACTTTGGCCAATGAAGCCCCCCGCCGCGGGCGTTTCCGCCCATCTGCTCGTTTACGCCAAGGGCATCGCCATGGGTGTCAGCGATTCGGTGCCCGGAGTCTCCGGCGGCACCATCGCCGTCGCCGCCAATATCTATGACCGCCTCATCCACGCCATCCGCGCCTTTGACGGCGAAGCGGCGCGGCTGTTGCTGCGCGGCCGGGCGGCTGCGTGCTGGCGCCATGTCGATGGCGCCTTCCTGCTCGCGCTTGGGCTCGGCATGGCCAGCGGCCTGCTGCTCAGCGCCAATTTAATCCTGCTGCTGATCGACAACTATCCCGAACCCCTGCGGGCCTTCTTTATTGGCCTGATCGCCGCGGCGATTGGACTGCTGGGCAAGGAAAGCCCGCTCGTCGGCTGGCGCAATCTGCTGTGCGGATTGGCCGGGGCGGCCTTCGTGCTCGCGGTTTCCACCGGCAGCCCGGCCGGCGGCGCGCCATCGCCGGGATACCTCTTCCTTTGCGGCGCCATCGCCATCAGCGCGATGCTGCTGCCGGGGCTTTCCGGCGCCTTCATCCTGCTGCTGCTGGGCGCCTACGAATTCATGCTGGCGGCGGTGGCCGGTTTCGACATTCCGCCGCTGCTCATTTTCCTTTGCGGTTGCGCGCTCGGCGTGTTGCTGATGTCGCGGGTTGTGGCCTGGTTGCTGCGCGGGCACCGCGAACGCGCCTACGCCTTCATCCGCGGCCTGTTGGCAGGTTCGATCCCGGCGCTTTGGCCTTGGCAGGGGATTGCTGAATCCACCGATGCGGTTCGCTTCCTGGCCAACGAACCACTGTGGCCCGGCGCCTATGCCGAACTGGCCGGCCGCGAGGCGATGCTGCCCGCCTGCCTCGTGGCGCTGCTCGCGGGTTTTGGCCTCACGATGCTGGCCCGGCGCGGCCCAAACGCTGATTAAGCCGGCACCACCCTGGGGGCCTGCGGCGCAGGCGCCTAGCCGCTTTCAATCCGATCCAGCAGCGGCAACAGATACGCCATGAAGCGCTCGGGATTTTCGCTCATCGGGAAATGCCCCATGCCTTCCATCAACTCCCAGGTCGAGCCGGCGATGGCTTCATGGGCGGCCCGGCCGAGTTCGGGTGTGCCGCTGTAGTCGTACTCGCCGGAGAGAATATGCACCCCGACCCGGCTGGTGTCGATTTCGCCGGCGCGTTGGCGCAGATCAAACTCGACCGCGTAGTATTGCAGGTCGCCGATGAATACCGGTGGCCAGCCCGAGGCGTAGACATAGGCGGTTTCCTTGCGGTAGGCCGCCGGCGCCATCGGCGCGACCAGGCTTTCCATGAGCTGGCCCTTGTACTCGTTGCCCACCGCCGGGTGCCAGAGTCCGGGCAATTCCCCACTGGCGGCGATGCGCAGCGCGCCTTCGAGTGAAATCACCGCCTGGAAACGGTCGGGATGATGCAGGGCCAGATCCAGCGCGAGCAGGCCACCGACGGAACAGCCCATGAACAATGGATTTTCCAGCCCGAGCGCGTCGATGAAGGCCAGCGGCACCGCCCGCAGGAAGGCGCCGTCGAGGCGGTAGTTCTCGCTCCACCAAGTCCGCAGCGGTGGCGGCAGAGATTTGCCGTGGAAAGGCAGGTCCCAGGCGATCAGGCGGAAGCGGCTGGTGATTTCCGGGTACTCGAACAAATGCCGCCATTGGCTGGAATGGGCGCCAGCGGTGTGCTGCAACAGCAGGGGGATGCCTTGGCCCGCCTCTTCGTAGTAGACCCGGAAGTCGTGGCCGCCAAGGTCGAGATGGATATAGCGCCCCACTGGCGCGTCGAAACTGCCCGGTGGCGCGGTCTCGGCGCGCATGTCACCGGAAAAAATATCGGCCGCGGCGCCTTCTGGCCGCAGCAGTTCAATCGCCCGCTTCGCCGCGCCATAGTACTGCGCGTGCAGCACTGGATCGGCCTCGACCCGCAGTCCCAGGGCGGCGGCCGGGGCGATGTCGTTGAAAAAAGGCGGCGGCACCGCCGCGAGCAGATTCGACCAGACCGCCTCCGCCGCCGAATAGCGGATAACACCCTCGCCGCCCGCGGGCGCTCCCGCGGCGACATCGCCGTCCTCGAGCCGCAAAGCCAGTGTTTCCCCGCCAATCCCGAGCACGAGCCCGCCGCGCCAGAAGCGCGCCGCCATGCGGAACTCCGCGTCGGCGGCACAGAGCGCCGCCCATTCCTGATTGCCGGGAAGTGATAAAGCCATTTCCAGTCCTCGAAGTATGCCCTGAAAAACAAAAGCGCGGTTTTGTTTTGCTCGCCGACCCCGGTGGGGCTTGATGCAGTGTACGCCCGCGGCCTGCACCACCGCAAGCGCTTTGCGTCGCGGACTTCAAGGCGGACTTCAAGGCTGGGGCGGGATTGACGATAATTGTTATTGAAGCATTGCCGCGCCGAGTCGCGCACTGGAATGAACACGACCACTCCTTTTGCTGTTTGCCGCAATGGCCTGTGCGCGTGGCTCGCGCTCGCGCTGCTTGCCGCCTGCGGGGCATCGACCCGGGCGCCGATTCGCGATCAAGGCAGGGATTTCCCCGAACAGACGCCGGAAATCATCGGCAGCGGCGGGCCGGTGGTGTTCCAGCCGGTGATTGAAGCGGATTCCCCCGCGCGTCCGGGAACCTACCGCGTGCGCGAGGGCGATTCGCTCTACGCGATCGCCTTCATGTATGGGATCGACTATCGGCAAATCGCGGCGGCGAACAATCTTTCGCCGCCCTACACAATCTATGTGGACCAGGAACTCGTGCTCGGCGATTCGGCTGCCGCCGCCAGCGGCGCTTCGCCCGGCGCCGCCGATTCCGCCGCCACCGTCATCCCCCAGGCGCCGGCCCAGGGCATCCGGCGCGGCGCCATCGAAGCTTCTCCCACCGCGCCGCCGGCGCCGTCTCCAGCCGTCTGGCGCTGGCCGCTCGCCGACCGCGGCGCCACCGATTACCGGCCCGAAATCAACAACCGCCTCGATATCGAGGGCAGGGCGGGGGGGCGGGTGCTCGCGGCGCGGGATGGGGAAGTTGTTTACGCGCGGCCCTTCGGCGACGACGAGGGCACCCTGCTCATCATCCGCCACGACGACCGCTATCTCAGCGCCTATACCCAGACTGGGCGGGTGCTGGTGACAACTGGGGAGCGGGTGGCGGCCGGGCAGCCGATAGTCGAACTCGCGGCGGCGGCGGAGGCCCCGCCCATGCTCTACTTCAACGTCCAGCGCGACGGAGCTTTTGTCGACCCAACCGCTTTGCTGCCGTGATGGCTTCGACCAACCACGGTCTCGACATCCTGTCGAGCCGTTCGTCCGGCCACCGAGCACAGCTCGGTGGCGCTCGGTCTGCGCGCGAAGCTGCGCTTCGCAAACGCTTGCCCTCGCCCCTCGAAAAGCGTTGCTTTTCGCCTGCTTCGCAGACCGGGCCTCACCTCTCCAGATATTGCAGTTTGTTCTTGACGTCGGTCCATTCCTCGGCGTCGGGGAGGGGGTCTTTTTTCTCGGTGATGTTGGACCATTGTTCGGCGAGTTCGGCGTTGAGTTCGAGGAACTGCCGCTGATCCTCGGGCAACTCGTCTTCGGCGTAGATCGCGTCGACTGGGCATTCCGGCTCGCACAGCGCGCAGTCGATGCACTCGTCGGGATGGATCACCAGAAAATTGGGGCCTTCGTAGAAGCAGTCCACGGGACAGACTTCCACGCAGTCAGTATGCTTGCAGCGGATGCAGTTATCGCCAACAACAAAGGTCATGGGTCCGGGTTTCCTTCTTGTGTTTGGGTCAGTTGCGCTTTCAATTCATAGAGAATGCCGAGCGCGTCTCTGGCGCTTACCGAGTCCGGGTCGAGGTTCCGCAGCTTTTCAAGCGCCGGATGACTGGCGGCGGATTGCGCCGTTTTCGCCTCAGCGGTGGATTCTAATGCAGATTGGCCCCTTTCTGAAAGTGCATTTTCGCGTTCGCTTTCGAGTTGCCGCAGTTTTTTCCGCGCCTGGCCGATGACGGCGGCGGGAATCCCGGCGAGCTGGGCCACCTGCAGCCCATAGCTGCGGCTTGCCGGGCCGGGTTTGACCGAGTGCAGCAGGACGATGCCCCGGTCGTGCTCGGCGGCGTCGAGATGCACGTTGATGATATCCGGATGCTGCTCCGCGAGCACCGTCAACTCGAAGTAATGGGTGGCGAACAGGGTGAAGGCGCGGACCCTTTCGGCGATATGCGCCGCCGCCGCCCAAGCCAGCGAGAGGCCGTCGAAAGTGCTCGTGCCGCGGCCGATTTCATCCATCAGCACGAGGCTTTCCGGGGTGGCGTTATGGAGGATGTTCGCGGTTTCAATCATTTCCACCATGAAGGTGGAGCGGCCGCCGGCAAGGTCGTCCGCCGAGCCGATGCGGGTGAAGATGCGGTCGATTGGGCCGATGGCGGCTTCCCGGGCTGGCACGCAACTGCCGCACAGCGCAAGCAGCGCGATGAGCGCCGTCTGCCGCATGTAGGTCGATTTGCCGCCCATGTTGGGGCCGGTGATGATCAGCATTCTGGTTTCAGCGTCGAGGAACACATCGTTGGCGACGAATTCCCGCTCCGCGGCCCGCTCGACCACGGGATGGCGACCGTGGCGGATTTCGATTCCCGGTGTGTCCCGCAGCAGCGGCCGGCTGTATTCCAAGCTCGCGGCGCGCTCGGCGAAATTGTTCAGCGCATCGAGTTCGGCCAAGGCTCCGGCGCAATCGAGCAGGGTGGACAGGTCCGCGGCGAGCTCAGCGAGCAGCCCCTCGTAGAGTTCCCTTTCCCGGGCGAGGGCTCTGGCCTTGGCGCTGAGCACCTGATCCTCGAATTCCTTCAACTCCGGGGTAATGAAGCGCTCGGCGTGCTTGAGCGTCTGCCGGCGCATGTATTCCGGCGGCAGCCCGGCGCTGGATTGTGCCTTGCCGACTTCGATGAAGAAGCCGTGCACGCGGTTGTAGCCGACCTTGAGGGTATTCAGCCCGGTGCGCCGTTTCTCGCGCTGTTCGAGTTCGACGAGGAAGTCCCCGGCGTTGCCGCTGAGTTTCCGCAGGCGGTCGAGTTCGGCGTCGAAACCGTCGGCGATGACGCCGCCCTCGCGGATGACTTGGGCCGGCTCTTCCCGGATGGCGCGTCCGAGCAATGCGGCCTGGCCGGGAAACTCGCCGATGCGCCCGGCGAGTTCGCGCAGATGTTCGGCATCGAAGTCCGCGAGCTGCCGCTGGGTGGCGGGCAGGCATTGGAGCGCGGCTTGCAGGCGGGTCAGATCCCGGGGTTTGGCCGAACGCAGGCCGACTCTGGCGAGTATGCGCTCGATGTCGCCGATATCCGCCAGCAGTTTGCCGAGTTTCTCGAAGCCGTAGTTTTCGCGCAGGGCGCTGACGCTGTCCTGCCGGTGCCGCAGTTTGCCGCGGTCGCGCAATGGCCGGCTCAGCCAGCGCGCCAGCAGCCGGGAACCCATCGGCGTGGCGCAGCGGTCGATCACCGCGAGCAGGGTGTGGTCGCGGCCGCCGGCGAGATTGACATCGATTTCGAGATTGCGCCGGCTGACCGCGTCTAGGCTGACGCTGTCACGCTGCAGCTCCACCCGCAATCCCCGGACATGGGGCAATTCGGCGCGCTGGGTTTCGCGCAGGTATTGCAGCAGGCAGCCCGCCGCCCGCAGTGCCGGTTCCATGTCCGCGCAATCGAAAGCCGACAAATCCTTGACGCCGAATTGCCGGCTCAGTTCCCGGACCGCGCCTTCGAGATCGAATTCCCATTCCGGCCGGGGGCGGATCGCCGGATGCCGCGACAGCGCGTCGAGGCCGGCGAGTGTTTCCGGCAGCAGGATCTCGGCGGGCCGCAGACGCTCAAGTTCATTGGCGAGCGCCTCGGAGCCTTTCGCTTCCGACAGCACGAAACGGCCGCTGCTGATATCGATGCCGGCGAGGCCAAAAGCCTCGCCACTGGCGCAGAGCGCGAGCAGGGTGTTGTCGCGCCTCGCGTCGAGCAGGGCTTCGTCGCTGATCGTGCCTGGCGTGAGGACGCGGACGACTTCGCGTTCCACCGGCCCCTTGCTCGTGGCCGGGTCGCCGATCTGTTCGCAGATCGCCACTGACTTGCCCGCTTGCACGAGCCGGACGAGATAGCGTTCCACGGAATGATAGGGGATGCCGCACATGGGAATCGGCGCCCCGGCGGATTTGCCCCGGTGGGTGAGGGTGATGTCGAGCAGCGCGGCGGCTTCGGCGGCGTCGCCGTAGAACAGCTCGTAGAAATCCCCCATGCGGTAGAACAGCAGGCTGTCGGGATGCCGGGCCTTGATGCGCAGGTACTGCCGCATCATCGGCGTGTGGGAAGCGGCGGCGTTGCGCTTGCCGCCGCCACCGCCGCCGTTGTCATCGCCATCGAGGGCGAGGCTGAACTGCCCGGAGTCCGTTGACTGTTCTTGTTGGTTGCTGGCGGACACGGAGTCGGTATTGCTGTCTGGAATACGGCGACATATTACCGCAAAATTGTCGCCGCGATGGATGAACTGAACCCGCTTGAGGAGACCGCGGCCGCGCTCGGCGAGTGTTTGCTCGCCCGCGGGCTGTGGCTGGCCACCGCCGAATCCTGTACCGGAGGCTGGATCGCCGGGGCGCTCACCGCGGTGCCGGGCAGTTCCGCCTGGTTCGATTGCGGCTTCGTAACCTATTCCAACGCGGCCAAGCGGCGGGTGCTCGCTGTGCCGGAAGCATTGTTGGCACCCGGCGGCCCCGGCGCGGTCAGCGAGGCAACCGTGCTCGCCATGGCCGCGGGGGCGATCGCCAACAGCCGGGCCGATATCGCCGTGGCGGTGAGCGGAATCGCTGGGCCCGACGGCGGCACGGCGGAAAAACCGCTGGGCACGGTCTGGCTCGCCTGGCGCTGGGAGCAGCGCGCGCGGGCGCGGCGGTTCGTCTTCGGCGGTGGCAGAAAGGCGGTCCGCGCCGCCTCGGTTCGCGCCGCGCTCGGAGGTTTGCTCACGTTGTTGAATGAATGAGCTTCGCCGGGAAATATTTGCTAAAGCTTTCGCGCCAACGGCCAATACACTGTTTGGATATACAGTATTTGTCGCAGTGGCGGGCGGTATTTTCGGAAGTCGCGCAGTTTTCCGAAAATGTACTAGGCTTACACTTCGCAACCCCGACTAGGAAACGACCATGATTCAAGGCAGCAGCAAAGACTCGGGCAAGGATCCGGGCAAAGAAAAGGCGCTCAACGCCGCCCTCACCCAGATCGAGAAACAGTTCGGCAAGGGCTCGATGATGCGCCTCGGCGACAACGACCGCCAGGCGATCCCATCGATATCCACCGGCTCGCTCGGCCTCGACATCGCCCTTGGCATCGGCGGCTTGCCCCGGGGCAGGATCGTCGAGATCTATGGCCCGGAATCCTCGGGCAAGACCACTCTCACCCTGCAAGTCATCGCCGAAGCCCAGCGCGCCGGCGGCAGTTGCGCCTTCATCGACGCCGAACACGCCCTCGATCCGGTATACGCCGCCAAACTCGGTGTCGATGTCGAGGGCCTGCTCGTAAGCCAGCCCGACACCGGCGAGCAGGCGCTGGAAATCTGCGACATGGTCGTTCGTTCGGGCGCGCTTGATGTGGTGGTCATCGACTCGGTGGCGGCGCTGACCCCCAAGGCGGAAATCGAGGGCGACATGGGCGACAGCCACATGGGCCTGCAGGCGCGGCTGATGTCCCAAGCCCTGCGCAAGATGGCGGGGGTGATCAAGAACTCCAACACCCTGGTGATCTTCATCAACCAGATCCGCATGAAAATCGGCGTCATGTTCGGCTCGCCGGAGACCACCACCGGCGGCAACGCGCTCAAGTTCTACGCTTCGGTGCGGCTCGACATCCGCCGCATCGGCACGATCAAGGAAGACGAGGAGGTCGTCGGCAACGAGACCCGGGTCAAGGTCGTCAAGAACAAAGTTTCGCCGCCGTTCCGCCAGGCCGAGTTCCAGATTATGTATGGCGAGGGCATTTTCCATCTCGGCGAAGTGATCGACCTCGGGGTCAAGCACGGCCTGATCGATAAATCCGGCGCCTGGTACGCCTACCGGGGCGAGAAGATCGGCCAGGGCAAAAAGAACGCCGCGGGCCACCTGCGCGACCATCCCGACATCGCCGGGGAAATCGAAGCCGAACTGCGCGCCCGCACCCTTGGCGGCGGCGCCGGCAAGGACGCCGGCCCGGGGAACGGCGGCGGCAACGCCGATGCCGTGACCTTGACCGATTCCAGAACCTGAGGCCCGGAAGCGAGTCTGCCGCAGCCGCGAACAACAGCCGCAGCCGTGAAGCCACGCTGTCCGGGCGGTGACGCCAGCACAATGGATACTGCTTTCGGTGGCTTTCCATGAGCAAACCCAGCGATGCCGCGCTGCGGCGGCGCGCCATGGATTGGCTCGCGCGCCGGGAACACTCCCGGCTCGAACTCGCCCGCAAGCTCGCGCAACGCTTCCCGGAGGCGGGCCCGGAACAGATCGGCGGTGTGATTGCCGCGCTCGCCAAAGAGAACCTGCAATCGGATGAACGCTTCGCCGAAAATTACCTGAGCCGCCGCAAAGACCAGGGTTTCGGCTGGCTGCACATTCGCGCCAACCTGCAAGCCCGCGGCGTGGGGGAAGCGCTCATTGCCAAAATCGCCCCCCCTGAAGCCGAATGGCTGGAAGTGGCGCAAGGCGCGCTAGACAAGAAGCTGGGCAAAAAACTGCGCGGGCCTGAAGCCGGCACCGGAATCGCGCCCGGAAGCGCCACCCACCAACGCCTGTCCCGCTTCCTCGCCACCCGCGGCTTTCCCCCGCACATCGCCCGGCAGGCGCTGTGCGGGTATTTGATTAAATGACGAAGCCGTTCAAGTCGCACCATGGATGGTAGGCACCAACTATCTGGAGGATTCAGTTTCCGACGGCAAGCGACCGGTGCCCGGACGAAGAGATTTCTCGACTCCGCTTCGCTGCGCGCGGAACGCCGAAGGGGTGGCGCCGCTGTTTTTCCCGTCATCCTGCGCGGAGTGGCGAAGGGGCTGCAGTGGGATCCCGCACTGAGGGAGCGCGGCGGTGGCTGAAAGGGGCCCGGCGCCAGCCGGGAAAGCATTCAGCCACCGACGGGAAGCGACCGGCGCCCGATTCTGCAACTCCGCTTCGCTCTGCGCAGAATGACGGGGTGAGACCACTGCGCAGCGCGCGGAGCGGCGAAGGAGCTGCAGTGGGATCCCGCACTGAGGGAGCGCGGCGATGGCTGAAAGGGGCCCGGCGCCAGCCGGGAAAGCATTCAGCCACCGACGGGAAGCGACCGGCGCCCGATTCTGCAATTCCGCTTCGCTCTGCGCAGAATGACGGGGTGAGGCCGCTGCGCCGCGAGCGGAGTGGCGAAGCGGGTCTTGGCGGGGGTTTTGGCGAAGTGCGATAATTGTGGTTTCCGCTTCGTATTGAATCTGGGTCATCATGCAACTTGTCAAGCCTTTCCGGGGATTGCGGCCTTCGCGGGAATTCGCGGCGCGGGTGGCTTCGCCGCCCTATGACGTGCTCAGCCGCGACGAGGCGCTGGCCATGGCCCGGGGCAACCCCCACAGCTTCCTGCACATCAACAAACCTGAAATCGATGTCGACCCAGCGCTGGATTCCCACGATCCGGCTGTCTATGCCAAAGGCCGGGAAAACCTCGACCGCTTTATCGAGTCCGGCGTGCTTGGCAGGGACGACAGGGAAAGCTATTACGTCTACCGTCAAATCATGGGCAACCACATCCAGGCCGGCGTTGCCGCCGTGGCCTCGGTGGCGGCCTATGAGCAGGGCTTGGTGAAAAAACACGAGTTGACCCGCCCGCCCAAGGTGCGCGACCGGGTCGATCATATGGACGCCCTCGGTGCCCAGGTGGGGCCGGTATTCGCCACCTACCGCGCGCGGGAACCCCTCGACACGTTGATCGCCCGGGCCACGGAAACCGAGGCGGAATACGACTTCACCACCGCCGACGGCATACGCCACACATTCTGGGTGGTTGCGGACCCGGAGCGAGTCGGTGAATTCCAGCGCGCGCTCGATGAATTGCCCGCCCTGTATGTCGCCGATGGGCACCACCGCTCCGAGGCGGCGGCGGAACTGCGCGGCACCCTGCGTTCGCGCTTCCCCGAGGCGCCGTCACCGGCGCCCTGGGACTGGTTCCTCGCCGTGCTGTTCCCGCATGACCAAATCAAGATTCTCGATTACAACCGCGTGGCGCGCGATCTCAATGGCCTGTCGGCGGTGGATTTCCTGAAGGCCTTGGAGCGAGTGTTTTTTGTCACCGAAGTCGAATCCGCCGCGGCCAAACCGGCGGCGCCCCGGGACTTCGCCCTCTACCTCGATGGCGTGTGGCGGCGGCTGCGGCCGCGGTCGGCGGCGCTGGATTCGCTCGCCGGCAAATCGCCAAGCGACCGCCTCGATGTGGCCCTGCTGCAGGATCTCGCATTCGCCCCCTTGCTGGGAATACAGGACCAGCGCACCGACGAGCGGGTCGATTTCGTCGGCGGCATTCGCGGTTTGGAGGAATTGGAGCGGAGGGTGGACGGCGGCGACTGGCGCGCGGCCTTCGCGTTCTATCCGACTTCGATGGATGACTTGATGACGGTGGCGGACTCGGGCGGCGTGATGCCGCCCAAGTCCACCTGGTTCGAGCCCAAACTGCGCAGCGGGCTCGTCAGCCACGTTATTGACTGAAGGGCTTCTCAGCCTGTCTTCTCGCGCTTCGACGCGGCTTCGTCTTCAATCAGCTTGCCGGAACCGATGGGAATGGTCCGAGGCTTCATCGCCTCGGGGATTTCCCGCAGCAGTTCGATGTGCAGCAGGCCGTTTTCGAGCCTGGCGTCGTTTACCCGCACATGGTCGGCAAGGCGGAAGCGCCGCTCGAAGCTGCGCGCGCCGATGCCCTGGTGCAGGAACTTGCGCTCCTGGTTGTCCTCGGGCCGGCGGCCGCGGATGGTCAGATCCTCGCCTTCGACCTGGATCGACAGCTCGTCTTCGCCGAAGCCGGCCACCGCCATGGTGATCCGGTAGCTGTCCTTGTCGAGCAGCTCGATGTTGTAGGGCGGGTAGCCTGTGCCCGCGTTGTCGTTGCGGGCCACGGTGTCGAGCAGGGACGACAGGTGGTCGAAACCGACGGTGGTGCGGTACAAGGGGGAAAAATCGAATCGGGTCATGGTCATATCCTCGCTTTGAAGCAATATGGGTTTGGGTTTGCCGCGGACCTCGGCTGAGCATCCGCTGGTTGTGGATATAGGGCCGAACAGGAAAATCTCAAGGCCACGCGGCGAATCATACTGTTCCGGCTCTGCAAGTCGCCATTTCTCGCAAAGCTAAGCATGGTCGAAGAATCTCTTCGTTCAGCACCGGTCGCTTCCCGGCGGTAATCGGGTTTTGACGCGCTGTGCCTGCCATCCCTGGCGCGACGTTTTTGGCTTCGCCAATCCCCAGTCTCGACTTCCGTGTCGAGCCGTTCGGCCCTTGAAAAGCTTTGCTTTTCATCGGCTGCGCCGACCGGGTCTCACCCTTCCGCTTGCCGCCGCGCTCCCTCGATGCAAGATTTTTATGTTGTTCCCTTGTGTAGACGGAAGTGGTGGCTTACGGCATGGCGAGCATCGACATGAATTCGTGGACGGGGGTTTGTTCGAGGGTGGACTGGTCCTTGCAGAGGGTGAAGATGCGTCCGCGGCGCGGGGCTGGGAAGGCGGTGGCGAGGTTGGCTTTGAATTTGGCTTCGAGCAGGGGGATGCCCTCGGCGCGGCGGCGGCGGTGGCCGACTGGGTATTCGACTTCGACGCGGTCGGTGCAGCTTCCGTCGCGGAACCAGATTTTGATCGAGTTGGCGATCGAGCGTTTGGCCGGGTCGAGGTATTCGTTGGTGTAGCGGGGCTCTTCGTGGATTTCCATCTTTTCGCGCAGCGCGTCGATGACGGGTTGGGCGGTGTGGAAGGCGTCTTCGTAATGGTCGGCGGTGAGCGAGCCGAAGGCGAGGGCGACGGCGGCCATGTATTGCAGGCAGTGGTCGCGGTCGGCGGGGTTGTCGAGTGGGCCGACCTTGTTGATGATGCGCAGGGCGGATTCGTGGGTGTGGATGTCGATGCGGTCGATTTCGCCGAGACGATCCTTGACGACGGGATGCAGCCTCAGCGCGGCCTCGACGGCGGTCTGGGCGTGGAATTCGGCGGGATAGGAGATTTTGAAGAGGATGTTCTCCATCACATAGCTGCCGTAATTTCTTGAGAAAGAAAATTCTTTGCCCTTGAAGCTGACGTCATAGAAGCCCCATCCCGGTGCGCTGAGCACACTGGGATAGCCGATTTCTCCGCGCAGGGTCAGATCGGCGAGGCGCACGGCCCGGGAAGTCGCGTCGCCAGCGGCCCAGGATTTGCGCGGGCCGGTGTTGGGCGCGTGGCGGTAGGTGCGCAAACTGGAACCGTCGAGCCAGGCCTGGGAAAGCGCGTCGATGACTTGGCTTCTTGTGCCGCCGAGCATCCAGGTTGCCACGGCGGTGGACGCCACCCGCACGAGCAGGACATGGCACAGGCCAACGCGGTTGAAGCTGTTATCCAGCGCGATCACGCCTTGGATCTCATGGGCTTTGATCATCGCGGTGAGCACGTCGCGCATGAGCAATGGCGGCGCCCCCGTCATCACCTGGCGCTGGGAGAGGAAATCCGCCACCGCGAGGATGGCGCCGAGGTTGTCCGATGGGTGCCCCCATTCGGCCGCGAGCCAGGTGTCGTTGTAGTCGAGCCAGCGGATGATGCAGCCGATGTCCCAGGCGGCTTTCACCGGGTCGAGCCGGAACTGGGTGCCCGGCACCCGGGCGCCATTGGGGACCATGGTGCCTTCAACCGCGGGGCCGAGCAGCTTGCGGCATTCCGGGTAGCGCAGGGCGAGCAGGCCGCAGCCGAGGCTGTCCATGAGGCAGTTGCGGGCGGTGTCGTAGGCTTCCCCGGAATCGATCTCGAAATCGCAGACGTAATCGGCGATATCGACCAGCACCTGGTCGGGTTCGGGCCGGGTGTTCTGGTCCGCACTTGCGCTCATTGTTGCTTTTCCTCTGGTTCGAAAATTGGCTTTGAGTCGTCGCGGTCTGGGGGGCTGTGTTCGGCGGACGCCGTGAATCCATCCATGGAGGCTTCGGGCTCGACATCCTGTCTCGCACGCCCGCTGAACACAGCCCCCCAGACCGCGACTTACGTTTTCGTTTCTCTGTGCTAGAGCGGCCTCAGCGGTCGGCGATGTCCACCCACTCGGCGCTTGCCGGGCCGTTGTATTCGGCGCTTGGCCTGATGATGCGGTTGTTGGCGCGCTGCTCCTTGACGTGGGCGACCCAGCCGGTGAGCCGCGACATGACGAATATCGGCGTGAACAATTTGGTGGGGATGCCCATGAAATGGTAGGCCGGGGCATGGAAGAAATCGGCGTTGCAGAACAACCGCTTCTCGCGCCACATGACTTCCTCGCAGCGCACCGACACCGGATACAGCACCGTGTCGCCAACGAGCCGCGACAGTTTTTCCGCCCAGCTCTTGATGATGGCGGTGCGCGGGTCCGATTCGCGGTAGATCGCGTGGCCGAAGCCCATCACTTTCTCCTTCCGTTCGAGCATGGCGAGTATTCCGCGCTCGGCCTCCTCCGGCGAGCGCCATTTTTCGATCATCGCCATGGCGGCCTCGTTGGCCCCGCCATGGAGCGGGCCGCGCAGGGCGCCGATGGCGGCGGTGACGCAACTGTGCAGGTCGGAAAGCGTCGAGGCGACGACCCGCGCGGTGAAGGTCGAGGCGTTGAACTCGTGCTCGGCGTACAGGATCAGCGAGACGTTCATCACTTGCTGGAACAAATCGTCCGGCGCCCCGCCGTGGAGCATGTGCAGGAAATGGCCGCCAATCGAGTCGGCGCCCGGTGCGGCGAGCGCCTCGTTGTCAAGCCGCCGGCCCTCGTGGCTGTGGGCGTACCAGTAACAGATGATCGAGGGCAGGGCGGCGAGCAGGCGGTCGGCGGCCTCGTCCTGCTGCGGGAAATCGGCTTCGGTCTCAAGATTGCCGAGCATCGAGCAGCCGGTTCGCATGACATCCATCGGGTGGGCGTGGGCGGGAATCCGCTCAAGCACCGCGCGCAGTTCCGCCGGCAGCCCGCGCAGAGCCTTGAGTTTGACAATGTAGCCATCGAGTTCGGCCCGGGTGGGCAGGCCGCCCTTGAGCAGCAGCCAGGCGACTTCCTCGAAGCTCGCCCGCTCCGCGAGGGTTTCGATATCGTAGCCGCGATAGCTCAGCCCGGAACCGGCTTGGCCCACGGTGCACAGCGCGGTGGCGCCGGCCACCTGGCCGCGCAGTCCAGCGCCATTGGCGGTTTTTCCTGACATGGATGGAATCCTTTTCGTTGCTAGGAGCCTGTGCCGCAGGAATTCGCGAAAGCGAAAATTCGATATCGCCGCGCCCTTGGCCGATCGATTGAGGCGAATATTGGCATATATTCAACGAAATTGATCGGCCAAGGGCGCGGATGATAGCGGATTTGCAGCCGTGAATTCCTGCGGCGCAGGCTCCTAAGAGCCTGTGCCGCAGGGCGGGATCAGTCGGCAACCGCGGTTTGGCGGGCTTCCCCGGCGAACAACCGGTCGAGCTTTTGCTCGAAAGCGTGGTAGCCGAGCACCTGGTACAGCTCATCCCGGGTTTGCATGTGATCGAGCATGGCGCCCTGGCCGCCATCGGCGGCAAGCGCCCGGTAGACAGAGAGCGCGGCCCGGCTCATGGCGCGGAACGCGCTCAATGGGTACAGCGCCATCGCCACCCCCGCGCCGCGCAATTGCTCGCGGGTGAACAGCGGTGTTTTGCCGAATTCGGTGATGTTGGCGAGCACCGGAGCATTTACCGCATCGGCGAAGCGGCGGTATTGTTCGAGCTCGGTGACGGCTTCCGGGAAAATCGCGTCGGCCCCGGCCTCGACACAGGCCGCGGCGCGCTCGATGGCGGCTTCGAGCCCTTCCGAGGCGAGCGCGTCGGTCCGCGCCATGATGAGGAAATCGCCATTGCCGCGGGCGTCGGTGGCGGATTTGACGCGGTCGACCATTTCCCCAAGGCTGACGATGGCCTTGTTGGGGCGGTGGCCGCAGCGTTTTTGCGGCACCTGATCCTCGATATGCACCGCGGCCGCGCCAGCTTTTTCCAGCGCGCGGATCGCCCGGGCGATATTGAAGGCGCCGCCCCAGCCAGTGTCGATATCAACCAACAAGGGCAGGCTGCTGGCATTGCAGATGCGGTCAACGTCGATCAGCACGTCGTTGAGGGTGGTGACGCCGAGATCGGGCAGGCCGCAGGAAGCCGCCGCGACGCCGCCGCCGGAAAGATAGATCGCCCGGTGCCCGGCCGTTTCGGCGAGCATGGCGCAATAGGCGTTCACCGCGCCGACAATCTGCAAGGGCGTGTTCTCTGTCAACGCCCGGCGAAACTTGCCCCCGGCCGAGTCAGCCTGCATCTCCGTCTCCCAATTTCTGTCTCCCAAATTGCCGAATCGAGTCGCGGGGGACAATTATACTGGATATGGCGAGGCAAATTTTTCCCCTGATTTGTTACTCTCGGCCTGTTGAACGATCCGCAACTGCTGCGAGGCGCTGTTTAAGGAGGGCATCTTGAATCCACAAACCCGCCGGGATTTCCTGCGCGGCAGCGGGCTGCTCGCGCTGGGCATGGCAATTCCCCACGCCCGCAATCTGCCAGCGGGGCTGATCCCCGCGGCGTTCGCCGCCGACAACGCCCCAGCGGCGATACCCGGCAAGGAAGGACTGATTATCCTCAACGACCGGCCATGGAACGCCGAAACCCCGGCGCATCTGCTCGATGACTTGGTTACGCCAAACCACCGCATGTTCGTCCGCAACAATGGCTTGGCCCCGGAAAACACCGACCCGGAATCCTGGCGGCTCGAAGTTGGCGGCGAATCGTGTTTGCGACCGGCGGATTTCACCACCGCCGATTTGCGCGCGCGGTTCGAGACCGTGAGCCTGCAACTGCAAATCGAATGCGGCGGCAACGGCCGCGGCGAATTCGTTCCCGCCGCCAGCGGCAACCAGTGGACCACCGGCGCCGTTGGCTGCCCCGAATTCACCGGCGCGCGCCTGCGCGATGTGCTCAACTACTGCGGCGTCGGCGCCGACGCGGTCTATGTCGGCTACCACGGCGCCGACACCCACCTCAGCGGCGACCCGGACTTGGAGCCGATCTCCCGCGGCGTGCCCATCGCCAAAGCGCTCGAGCGGGAATCCCTGATCGCCTGGGCGATGAACGGCGAAGACCTGCCATTGCAAAACGGCTTTCCGCTGCGGCTCGTGTGCGGTGGCTGGCCGGGTTCGGTTTCCGGCAAATGGCTCAAGCGGCTCGTGGTGCGCAACCAGATTCACGACGGCGAGAAAATGGCGCCGCCCTCGTACACCGTGCCCCGCAACCCGGTCGCCCCCGGCAGCCGGGTGCCCGACGCCGACATGCGGATCATCGAATCGATGCCGGTGAAATCGCTGATCACTTATCCGCGCTCGGGAATCCGCATCAACCGGCGCGAGCGGCTTGACGTGCGCGGCCACGCCTGGGCCGGCGACGATCTCGTAAGCGCGGTGTTCCTGTCGATCGATTTCGGCGCAACCTGGCTGCCGACCGCGCTGCAATCGCCAGCCAACCGCCTCGCCTGGCAGCACTTCTCATCTTGGGTCGAGTTTCCCGAACCCGGCTATTACGAAGTATGGGCCCGGGCCATGGACGCCGCCGGCCGCTCCCAGCCCATGGTCGTGCCCAGCTGGAACCCCCGGGGCTATCTCAACAACGCCTGCCACCGCATCGCGGTGCAAGTCGTTTGAACACCATGACAGCGCGCTGGCTGATCGCGACCGCCGGGCTCGCCTGCCTGCCGGTGCTGCTTATTACGCCGCCGCAACCCGAGGCGGCGGAGGCCACCGATAGCGTGAGCGGACTCGCCCGCAATGGCGACTGGCAACTCGTCCAGGCCAACTGCACCGAATGCCATTCGAGCGCGCTGATCATCCAGAACTCGGGCAATCGCGCGGTCTGGCAAAGCCGCCTCGTGTGGATGGAACAAACCCAGGGCATGCCCGCCCTGAACCTGGAAACCGAAGACCGCATCCTCAGCTATCTCACTGAGAACTACGGCCCCCGCCAATCCACCCGCCGCATGCCCCTGCCAGCCGACCTGCTGCCCGTCAATCCCTACCCAACCCGCTGAGAGTTCACGACCCGCGGATTGGCACTTGGGACGATTCGAAGCCATCAGCGCGCCGAATGACAGTGGCAACAGCCTGCTCTAGAATTGCGGCTTTTTCGAGACGGAAACAACAAACATGAATTTCGCCGGAACCAGTGAATACGTCGCCACCAGCGAGTTGCAGATGGCGGTGAACGCCGCGATTCGACTGCGCAAGCCACTGCTGATCAAAGGCGAGCCCGGCACCGGCAAGACCATGCTCGCCGAGCAGATCGCATCCGCGCTCGATCTGCGACTGATCCAGTGGCACATCAAGTCCACCACCCGGGCCCAGCAGGGCTTGTACGAATACGATGCCGTTTCCCGGCTGCGGGACTCGCAACTCGGCGAGGAAAAAGTCCACGACATCGGCAATTACATCCTCAAGGGCAAACTCTGGCAAGCCTTCGCCTCGGAGCGGCAATGCGTGCTGCTGATCGACGAGATCGACAAGGCCGACATCGAGTTTCCCAACGATTTGCTGCTCGAACTCGACAAAATGGAATTCCACGTCTACGAAACCCGGGAACTGATCAAGGCCCGCAACCGGCCCATTGTGGTGATCACCAGCAACAACGAGAAGGAATTGCCCGACGCCTTTCTGCGCCGCTGTTTCTTCCACTACATCGAGTTTCCCGACGCCGCCACCATGCGGAAGATCATCGACGTCCACTACCCGGACATCCGCAAGAAACTCGTGCGCCAAGCCATGGAAATCTTCTTCGACCTGCGCAAGGTTCCCGGCCTGAAGAAAAAACCCTCCACCTCGGAACTGCTCGACTGGCTCAAGCTGCTCATGGCCGACGACATGCCCGCGGACGTACTCAAGGACCGGGATGCCGCGAGCGCCATCCCGCCACTCTACGGCGCCCTGCTCAAGAATGAACAGGACGTGCAACTGCTCGAAAAACTCGCCTTCATGCACCGGGCCGCGCGCTGATGCTGATCGATTTTTTCACCCATTTGAAGGAAAGCGGCCTGCCGGTGTCGGTGACCGAACTGTTCGCCCTGCTCGAATGCCTCGACGAAAACATCGTCTTCGGCGATGTCGAAGGCTTTTACCACCTCGCGCGATTGTGCATGGTCAAGGATGAAAAACATTTCGACCGCTTCGACCGGGCATTCGGCCGCTACTTCAAGGATATCGAAGCCGCCGGCGACATTCTTTTGCATAAACTGCCCGAAGAATGGCTGCGGAAACGCTTCGAAGCCTCGCTCAGCGAAGCCGAAAAAGCCCGCCTCGAAAGCCTCGGCGGACTGGAAAAACTGCTGGAGGAATTCCGCAAGCGGCTCGAAGAGCAGAGCAAGCGCCACGAAGGCGGCAGCAAGTGGATAGGCACCGGCGGCACCTCGCCATTCGGCGCCTATGGCTACCATCCGGAAGGCATCCGCATCGGTCAGCGGGAAAGCGGAAACCGCAGGGCGGTTAAAGTCTGGGACCGCCGCGAATACCGCGACCTCGACGACAGCGTCGAAATCGGCATCCGCAACATCAAGCTCGCCCTGCGCCGGCTGCGCAAGTTCGCCCGCACCGGCGCCGCCGAGGAACTCGACATGGACGACACGATCTCCTCAACCGCCAAAAACGCCGGCCTGCTCGATATCAAAATGGTCCCCGAGCGCCACAACGCGGTGAAAGTGCTGCTGTTCTTCGATGTCGGCGGCTCCATGGACCCCCATGTCAAAATCTGCGAGGAACTCTTCTCCGCGGCGCGCGCCGAATTCAAGCAACTGAAATACTATTACTTCCACAATTTCCTCTATGAATCAGTCTGGACCCGGGGCCGCCGCCGCCACGCCGAAACCGAACCGACCTTCGACTTGATCCACAAGTACCCGAAGGACTACAAAGTCATCTTCGTTGGCGACGCCACCATGGCGCCATACGAAATCACCCATTCCGGCGGCAGCATCGAGCACTACAACGAAGAGCCCGGCGCCGTGTGGATGCGGCGCATGTCCGAACATTTCGAACACCTCGTCTGGCTCAACCCCACCCCCAGGGACTACTGGGAACACAGCCACTCCATCGGCCTCGTCCGCGAACTTATCGCCAACCGCATGATGCCGCTGACCATCAAAGGCCTCGAAGAAGCCATGGCCAAGCTGTTACACTGACTCTGGCAATAGGGCGATTCTGCGGTGTCGCGCAAAGTTCAGGGATGAAAGCTGGCCGACCCACATGCGTGAGTCGTCGCGGGACAGACTGTGTTTCGCGGGCGTGCGAGGCAGGGTGAGGCCCGGTCTGCGGAGCAGACGAAAAGCATCGCTTTTCGAGGGCCGAACGGCTTGCCATGGATGGCAAGACTGGGGCCGCTCGGAGCTAAGAGCGTTGCGCCAAGGATGGCATGAACAATCCGCTAGGATATTGATGGACGTATTCACGGCGTCCGCGAAACACAGTCTGTCCCGCGACGACGGATCGAAGCCAAGCAATCCAATGAGACCCCGCGGCACTGCTTCGCTCCGTCCAACAGCGACGGATCGAGGCCACCACTGACAAAACCCAAAACAATGGAAAAACTCCCCAAAGAACTGCGCCCGGAACAATACCATTCGCTCGCCGAAGTACTGGAATACGCGGCCGCGAATCACGGTCCGCTGCCGGCCTTCACCGGCTTCGGCCACAGTCTGGATTACCGCCGCATCGACGAATTGAGCAGCCGCTTCGCCGGCTTCCTGCGCAACGATCTTCAACTGCAAGCCGGCGACCGCATCGCCGTGCAACTGCCCAATGTGCTGCAGTTTCCCGTTGCCGTCTACGCCGCGGTCAAGGCCGATCTCGTCATCGTCACCACCAATCCACTGTACACCGCCCCGGAAATGCGCCACCAGTTTCAAGATTCCGGCGCCAAGGCCGCGGTCATCCTCGAAGCCTTCTGCGACAAGCTCGAAGATGTGATCGGCGAAACCGCCATCGACCACGTCATCATCGCCCGGCCGGGGGATTTGCTGCCCGGACCGCGGGGCAGGCTGCTCGACCTCGCCGCCAAGCACCTGCGCAAGATGGTCCCGGAGTATTCGCTTCCCGGCGCCCATGCGTTCCGCGAAGCGGTTCGGGCCAAGCCGCTTTCAACCACCCCCCGGCGCGGCGGCGGCGACACCGCGCTGATCCTATACACCGGCGGCACCACCGGCGTCGCCAAGGGCGCCATGCTCAGCCATGGCAACCTCATCGCCAACATGATGCAGTTGCGCTCGCGCACCCTGCTTGTGATCGAAGACCAGTCGGCCAATGTCGTGGCGCCGCTGCCGCTCTACCATACCTACGCCTTCCAGTTGCACCTGCTGGTCATGGCCTATGCCGGCAGCCACAACATACTCGTTCCCAATCCCCGGGACATCGGCGCCCTGGTCAAGCTGCTCAGGCGCCACAGGATTCACGGATTCACCGGCATCAACACCCTCTATCTCGCCCTGCTCAAGCATCCCGGGCTGCGCCGGGTGGACTTCGAGTCCTGGCGGTTCTGCGGCGCCGGCGGCATGGCGATGTCGAGTTCGGTCGCCGAGGAATGGCTTGAGCGAACCGGCTGCGAGATACTCGAGGGCTACGGCCTGACCGAATGCTCGCCCACGGTGGCGGTCAATCTCCCCGGCCGGGCGCGCCGCGGCACCGTGGGCGAAGCCGTGCCCGAGACCGAGCTGCGGGTGGTCGACGATCTCGGCAACGCCTTGCCCGCGGGAGCGGTGGGGGAACTCCAGGTCCGCGGCCCCCAGGTCATGGCCGGCTATTACGGCCGCGAAGACGCCACCGCCGAATGCTTCGACCCGGAAGGCTGGTTCAGCACCGGCGATTACGCCACCATCAGCGAAGATGGCTATGTCAGCATTGTCGACCGCAAGAAGGACATGATTCTGGTCTCGGGTTTCAACGTGTTCCCCAACGAGGTCGAGGACTGGGTCAACCGCCACCCGCAAGTGGCGGAAAGCGCCGCCATCGGCGTGCCCGACGAGCGGACCGGCGAGGCGGTCAAGCTGTTTCTCGTTCCCCGCGGCGAGGCGCCCGACGCCGATGTCATCCTGGACTGGTGCCGGCAGGGGCTCGCCGCCTACAAGATTCCACGCCAGATCGAGAATGTGGAAGACCTGCCGAAATCGAACATCGGCAAGATCCTGCGCCGGGAACTGCGCCAGTGAACGCCGATGCGACACAAGACGCATGACACGACACCAGTGATCCCCGGCGAAATCGCGCTCGCGCTCCCGCCTGAACTCCCCATCAGCCGGCACGCGGAGGAAATCGAGCGCGCGCTCGCCCGCAACCAAGTCATCATCGTCGCCGGCGACACTGGCTCGGGAAAGACCACGCAATTGCCCAAGATCCTGTTGCGGGCGGGGCTCGGCCGAAAAGGAATCATAGGCCACACCCAGCCCCGCCGGCTCGCGGCGGTGTCGGTGGCCGGGCGCATCGCCGGGGAACTTGGCGTTGAAACCGGCGGCGGCGTTGGCGTGCAAGTGCGCTTCGACCAGCGGGTTTCGGCGGGAACGTATCTGAAGCTGATGACCGACGGCATCCTGCTCGCCGAAATCCAGCGCGACCGCCTGCTGCGCAAGTATCAGGCCCTGATTCTCGACGAGGCCCATGAGCGCTCGCTCAATATCGATTTCCTGCTTGGCTATCTGAAGCTCATTCTGCCCAAACGCCAGGATCTGAAACTCGTCATCACCTCGGCGACACTGGATGTGGAGCGGATTGCCGCGCATTTCGACAAGCTCGCGGCCCGCCGGGGGAATTCCGCCACTCCGCCAGCCTCCCGCTGCCGCGGGGGCGGTCCCGGCGACAGTCATGGGACACCCATCATCCGCGTCGCGGGCCGCGGCTTTCCAGTGCGGACCCAATATCTTCCGCCGGAGCAGCTCGCCGGGGACGCGCCGGAGGAGGATAGGCAGATGGCGGCCATCGCCGAAGCCGTCAGCCGGCTCGATGGGCCCGATGCGGCCGATACTCTTGATGCGGGGGGCGCGGGCGATATCCTCGTTTTCCTGAGCAGTGAAAAGGAAATCCGCGAAACCGCGGCGTATCTGCGCCGGCGGCGCTGGCCGGGAACCGAAATCCTGCCGCTGTATTCGCGGCTGCGAAGCGCCGAACAGCAGCGCATCTTCGCCCCCCACGGCAGCCGCCGCCGGATCGTGCTTTCGACCAATGTCGCCGAAACCTCGCTGACGGTGCCCGGAATCCGCTATGTGATCGACGTTGGCCAAGCCCGTGTCAGCCGCTACAGCCTGCAACGCAAACTGCTGCGCCTGCCCATCGAGCCCATTTCCCGGGCAAGCGCCGACCAGCGCAAGGGCCGCTGCGGCCGCCTCGCCTCCGGCGTTTGCATCCGCCTGTACAGCGAACGCGACTACCTTTCCCGACCGGAGTTCACCGACCCGGAAATCCGCCGCTCTAACCTCGCCCAAGTCATCCTGCGGATGAGCGCCCTCGGCCTTGGCCAGCCGGAAGCCTTTCCCTTTCTCGACGCCCCCGGGCAGAAGTCGATCAACGACGGCCGCAGATTGCTGCGCGAACTCGGCGCCCTCACCGGGGCCGGCAAGCTGACGCGCAGCGGGCGGATGCTCGCCGAACTGCCGCTCGAACCCCAACTGGGAAGAATGCTGGTGACGGCTTCCCGCCTCGGCAGCCTGCGGGAAGTGCTGATCATTGTCGCCGCGCTCAGCCTCGGGGATCTATGGGAGGCCGCCCCAGGCGCCAAAACTGGTGGCCGCGGCGGAGAGTTCAGCCATCCCGAATCCGATTTTCTCGGCCTGCTCAAGCTCTGGGAGCGCTGCGAAACCGAGCGCAGCGGGACAGCGCGGCTGCGCAAGTTCTGCGGCAGGAATGGACTGTCGTTCCAGCGCGTGCGCGAATGGCGCGAAATCCACCGCCAACTGCTCGCCTCCTGCCGGCGGCTCGGCTGCAAGTCCAACCGCGCCGAGGCGGGCCATGCCGAAATCCACCGCGCCCTGGTCAGCGGCTTCCTCAATCAGATCGCCCGGCACCATGACGGCAAGACCTATCTCGGCAGCCGCAACCGCAAGTTCACCCTCGCGCCCGCCTCGGCCCTGGCGCGCAAGAACACGCCATGGATTCTCACCAATGAATGGATCGACACCGAGCGCACCTTCGCGACCATGGCCGCCCGGATCAAGCCGGAATGGGCCATCGAATTCGCCGGCCCGCTGCTGCGCAAGGAATACGGAGAACCATTCTGGAGCGGCGACCGCCAGCAGGTCATGGTCCACGAGAAAACCATGCTGTACGGGCTCGCCCTCAAGGAGCGGAATCCCGTGGATTACGGCAAACTCGACCCCGCCGGCGCCAGGGATGTGTTTCTCGACCACGCCCTGCTGCGCGACCAGATCCGCAGCAAGGCGGGTTTTATCGCGGAGAACCGCGCGTTTCTGGGGGAACTCCGCAAGCAGGAGGAAAAATTCCGCCGCCCGGAACTGATCGTCAACGAACGCGAAATCCACAGTTTCTACGAGCGGCGGATTCCCGCCGATGTGTTCTCCACCCGCACCCTCGAATCCTGGCTCGCCGAAGACCCGCAAGCGCGCAACCGCCATCTGGAAATGCGCCGCGCCGGGCTGTTTCGCGGCCAGATCCTGCGCGAGGCGCGGCGCCAGTTTCCCGACCGGGTCGAACTCCAGAACAACGTGTTGCCGGTGGATTATGTTTTCGAGCCCGGCGCCGCCAGGGACGGCGTAAGCCTGAAGGTGCCGGCGGCGCTGCTGGCGCAATTGACCCAGGCCGACATCGACTGGGCCGTGCCCGGCCTGATTCGCGACAAATGCGTCGCCCTAATCCGGGGTTTGCCCAAGAAACACCGCCGCAAGTTCATCCCGGCGCCGGATTTCATCGACCGGGTGCTGCCGGAAATGGGGCGGGCCGACGGCGAACTCGTCGAATCCCTGCTGCGGCGGATGAATGAGGCTGGCGGCGGCGTGGAAAAGAGCGACTTGTTCGCGGTCGAATTGCCCGCCCACCTGCAAACCCGGCTGCAAGTGCTGGACCAGCGCGGACAAATACTCGGGGAAAGCGCCGATCTGGTGGATTTGCGCAAACGTTTCGCCGGCCGGGCACCGCCACCGCGGCAGCACCCACTGGCGCGCGAAGGCATGCGCGATTGGGAAATCGGGGATTTGCCCGAGTCGGCGCATGTTGGCGGGGGCGTGGTGTTGTTGCGCTACCCCGCCCTCGTCGACGAGGGCGATTCGGTCGCGTTGAGGCTGATGGAAAGCGCGGATGAAGCCGCCCAAGCGAGCCGGCAAGGCGCCATGCGGCTGTTCATGCTGCGCTCCACCTCCCGCCGCAATGCCCTGCGCAAGCAGTTTCTGCGCTTCCGCAACGCCAATGCCGCCCGCATCTTCTTCCTGCCCGGCGTCGATGCGGTCGAAGGCGACGCTGTCGCCGCATGCTACCGCGAAGCCTTCGGGCTCGATGACGGGATTCCCCGGAGCCGGCCGGAGTTTGAACAATCGCTGGAACAAGGCGGGCCGCGGCTCGCGCCACTCGCAACCGAACTCGAGCGATTGCTCGCTGAACTGCTCGACAAGTTCCAGCCAATCCGCCAAAAAATCGCCGAACTGCCCAGCGGCCACCCGGTTCGCGCCGATATCGAAGGCCAGCTTGGCGACCTGCTGCGCCCGGGATTTGTCCGCCTCAGTGGATTCCCCTGGCTGCGCCATTTCCCGCGCTATCTCGACGGCATTCTGCTGCGACTCGAAAAATCGCCGCATTTTGGTCCGGCGGATGCAAAACACACGCGCTTGGTGGCATACTATCGGGACAGATTCGAACAATTGCGTTCGACCCGGGGGGATTCGAGGCCATTGCGCGAGCTGCGCTGGTCAGTCGAGGAATTGCGGATTTCCCTTTTCGCCCAGCGACTGGGCACGAGCTTTCCGGTTTCCAGGGAACGGCTGGACAAGCGGATAACGGCCTTGACGGATTAGCGCAACCATGCCGCGCCACCCACCATGGACAACCGCCGCCCTGCGCCGCGTGCTGCTGGCCGTTTGCCTGCTGCTGCCCGCGGCGCCTGCGCTGGCGCAGAACTGGGAAGCCGCCGCCAACCGCGACCCTTTCTCCGGTGTCAACCGGGCCATCTTCGGGTTCAACGAATATTTCGACAATCTGCTGCTGCGGCCGCTGGCGGTGACCTACACCAACCATGTGCCGCCGCCGATGCGCGCCGGGGTCGGCAATTTCTTTTCCAACCTCGACGACATCAACACCATGGCGAACAACCTGCTGCAGGGTAAAATCGACCGGGCGGTGTCCGACTGTGGCCGCATCCTGATCAATTCCACCTTGGGAATCGCTGGCCTGTTCGATGTGGCGAGCGAACTCGGCCTGGAAAAACACGAGGAGGATTTCGGCCAGACTCTCGGCGTCTGGGGCGTTGAACCCGGGCCATACATCGTGCTGCCGATATTCGGCGCGAGCTCGGCGCGGGATACTTTCGGCTTTGTCATCGACTCTTTCGTCAACCCGGTTTACCACTTGGAGAACGACCGGGCCCGGGTTTCCACCTATGGGGCGGAACGGGTGGATTGGCGCGCCGGCTTGCTGTCAACCGAAGCGCTGGTCAGTGGCGACAGCTACCTGTTCGTGCGCGAAGCCCAGTTCCAAAGCCGCGACTACGCCATAAAGGACGGCGCGGTCGAAGACCCTTTCGCCGATTTCTAACCGCCCACGCCCCACTATCCGCGCACAGCGAAGCACTCCCCCCGTCATTCCACGCGCAGCGAAACGGAGTGATTCGGGGCATCTCCTTGGGGATTCTCGTGGGTTGTGCTTGCCATCCCTGGCGCAACGTTTCTGGCTTCGACCAACCCCAGTCTCGACATCCGTGTCGAGCCGTTCGGCCCTCAAGAAGCTTCGCTTCTTGTCGGCTGCGCCGACCGGACCTCACCCCTGCGGGGCGGCGCAGGCGCCGTCCAAAATGGCAATCCTGCCATTTAGTGATTCGGGGCATCTCCTTGGGGATTCTCGTGGGTTGTGCTTGCCATCCCTGGCGCAACGTTTCTAGCTTCGACCAACCCCAGTCTCGACATCCGTGTCGAGCCGTTCGGCCCTCAAGAAGCTTCGCTTCTTGTCGGCTGCGCCGACCGGACCTCACCCCTGCGGGGCGGCGCAGGCGCTGTCCAAAATGGCAATCCTGCCATTTTGTCGCGGAATCTCTTCGCTTGGGCACCGGTCGCTTGCCGCCGCGCTCCCTCAGTGCAAAATTCGGAACGCTGTGTTCTGAACCTGTGCGCTTTACTCCGTCATTCTGCGCGAAGCGAAGCGGAGTCGCAGAATCTCTCCGCTCGGACACCGGTCGCTTGCTGGCGGTGATCGGATACCTTCCCGGCTGACGCCGGGCCCCTTCCGCTCACCGCCACGCTCCCTCGGTGCGGAATTCAAGACACTGTGCCCCGAATGCGTCCGCTCCACCCCGTCATTCCACGCGAAGCGAAGCCCCCACCCCGTCATTCTGCGCGGAGCGAAGCGTAGTCGCAGAATCTCCCGAACATTGCGCCAGCGCCGCCGAGATTCTGCGACTTCGCGCAGAATGACGGGGAAAAACAGCGCCGCCACCCCTCCGTCATTCTGCGCGGAGCGAAGCGGAGGCGCAGAATCTCCCCGGGATGTGTCAAGCGTGTTTCTTTTCCGCGAGTTTGGCGCGGATGAAGTCGCTGTGGGACACGTAAATCAACTCGCAGACCTTGCGAATCAGATGGTCCTCGTATTTGCTCAATTCGGCGTCGGCCCAGGCGATGCGCCACATGTTGCGGATCAAAGCGCATTTTTCCCGGTAATCGCAGTGTTCGTTGATGAGGCTGGTGAACTCATACAGCGAAGTCGATTCATTGGATTGGCGCCGGGCGAGTTCCACCAATTCGTCGATTTTCCCTGGCTCGCCGCCGCGGGCGCGCATCACTTCGGCGATCGAGGCGAGCTCGCGCTCGTCGAAATCATGATCCGCCTTGAGCACTTCAAACAGCAGGGCCGCGCCCGCCAGCTCAAGCCGCCGCGCCGCGGCTTCGGCATCGTCCGCCGCATCAACGGTTTTAACCTGAAACAATGATTTGATTGAAGCAAGCATGGCTCAACTGATTTACCGTACTCTGCGCGCGGCGCCGGTTGTTTGTGGCCTCGATCCGTCGCCGCTGGCTGCCGGGGCGCGCGGCGGACGCCGTGAATCCATCCCTGGAGGCTTCGGGCTCGACATCCATGTCTCGCGCCCGCCGCACTCCGCCACACTCCCCGCCACCCGGTGGCGACTCACATAGTGCTGGACCGAAAATTCGTCATTCTACGCGGAGCGAAGCCGCGAATCTCTTCGTTTGGGCATCGGTCGCTCACCGCCGCGCTCCCTTGCGCAAAATTCAACACACGGCTGCTTGGGCACACTCAATCTACTTCGTCATTACGCGCGTAGGCAAGCGCGTGCCAACGAGTTCAGGCCACCAGCGCCATCGCCTCGTGCAGCACTTCGATCGATGCTTCGCGCCGGTTGCCGTGGGTGCTGAGGTGTTGGCGGAAGCGCTTGCCGCCGCGCTGGCCTTTGAACAGGCCGAGCATGTGGCGGCTGATATGGCGCAGCGGTGTGCCGCCGCGCAATTCATCTTCGACATAGGGCAGGAATCCGCGCAGCGCGTCAAGCCGGGTGCGGGTGTTGGGCCGCGCCCCGAAGAAGCGCTCGTCGACTCCGCTCAGCAGCCAGGGGTTGCGGTACGCCTCGCGGCCAAGCATGACGCCATCGACCTCGCGCAGCAATTCCGCGGCGGAATCCAACGTCTCGATGCCGCCATTGATGATGATTTCCAGTTCGGGAAAGGCCCGCTTGACCCGGAACACCCGCTCGTGCCGCAGCGGGGGAATCTCCCGGTTCTGCTTCGGGGTCAAGCCCCCTAGAACCGCGATGCGGGCGTGGATGATGAAGGTTTCGCAGCCGGCCGCGGCCACTTGTTCGATGAAATCGAATAGCTCCGCTTCGCTGTCGCGGCCGTCCACGCCGAGCCGGCATTTGACCGTGACCGGAACATCCACCGCCGCCTTCATCGCGGCGACGCACCGCGCCACCCGCGCCGGCTCTTTCATCAGGCAGGCGCCGAAGTTCCCGCCCCGCACCCGGTCGCTGGGGCAGCCCACATTGAGGTTGACCTCCCGGTAGCCGGCCTGCCGGGCCTTCACCGCCGCCGCGGCGAGTTCATCTGGCACGCCGCCGCCAATTTGCGCGGCCAGTGGTTGTTCCAGCGCCGAAAAACGCAGCAACCCCGCTGCATCGCCATGGAGCAGGGCGCCGGTGCCGAGCATCTCGGTATACAACAACGCGCGCCGGGTGAACTGCCGCAAAAACGCCCGGTCATGCCGGTCGGTCCAATCCATCATCGGCGCCACGCAAAACCGGTGCGAGGGCGGAGGTATGTTGCACAAATCAGTCATTCGCCAATTATTGCCACCCCCGCCACGCAGTCAAGGAACCTGGGATGCTGAAAACCCCGGTTTTGGGCTTCGTTTGGGACGGCGCGAGCGGGCGGGAAATTGCAACTGATCATTTTGTCATATAATCTTAGCCAGATTCGGAGACTCATCAGGATATCCCGCAACTCGACATGAATGGAGATTGAGAATGTCTGTACTGGCACATGTAATTCGTGGCAGCAAGCTCCAAGATGAACCTGCTGCCACGCAAGCGCTCGCATTCATATTGAGTCGTAAACCTGAAATGGTTCTTGCGATTAGTCAAATGTTACAGATTGATTTTAAGCCTGGCCGAGTCGCCGCAGAGAAGGTAGAAGACGAGAGTAAGAGTCGAGTAGATCTCACTATTCATGATTCCGAAGGCAAGGTAAGAATCCTTATAGAGAACAAATTTTGGGCGGGACTTACCGAAGCTCAGCCTTTAGGTTATCTCGATAAGTTATCTGAGCTTCGGTCAGCGCTTCTCTTCATTGTACCTGAGAAAAGAATGCGGACAATTTGGGATGAGTTGAGAGATCGTTGCGAGAAAGGGAAGCGAGGGTTTAATAATAAGACCTATTCACAAAACATCTATTTAGCGCGTGTCAAAGATAAAAATCTATTTGTGACAAGTTGGAGTTATGTTCTGGAACAGCTATCTGAAAAAGCAGATTCTATCGGGCAAGAGCGAATTAAGCAGGACATTATGCAGCTTCGTGGGCTGACTAAGCAAATGGACCTCGATGCCTTTCTGCCTCTTCGTGAAAGCGAGGTTTCAGATCAGTGGTTAGCACGTCGCGTAATGAATTATGCTGGTTTAATTGATGCCATCATTGAAGAACTTGAGTCAAGAAAAATCGCTGTAAAAAAAGGCGACAAGCGCCGGAGGTTCTCTTCAAAGTGCCTATTTTGGTCGATACTTTATTTTGCATGATCGATTTCTTGTTTGGCTGGGATTGAGTTTCGATCAATGGAAAAAATGGGGTAAAAGTCCATTATGGCTTACATTTGATAAAAGTAATACAAAGAAAAGTGAAAAGAATCGATATTATTGGGATGATGGGATGCCTAATTATGAGCGCATTCAGAAGATTTTAAAAAATCAGATGATTGAGAAAGAAAATCATGAAGAACACTTTTACACACCTATACGACTAAAAATTGGTGCAGAGCGGGAAAGCATCGTTGAAGATGCTGTCTCTCAGATTACGAAAATAGCAGATAAGTTAAAGCAGGAATATTATCCAAATTAGTCACCAGACTAAAAATGCTCATTGTGCTTAAATTTAAGAAAAATTGTTGATTCTAATCCAGTAGCTCTTTCCCGGGCTATTTGAACAGCTTGAACTCCGAGTGCTTGATCCGCATGGTGAGTTGTTCGGGAGTTTTGGCCTCAACAACTTCCGCATTGCGCCAGAAGCTGTCGTTCAGCTCAGGAATATCGCTGAAATCGATGTCTTCATCCCTCATGGAGGCGAGGCCGTGGATGTGGACCTGATCGACTACCACTGACCGGAGGGGGTATTGATCATGAGCGAGACGTCGAGCGGGCGCGTCGGTGCGATGTTGAATCCGCCGCACTTGGGCGAACTGATCCGCGAAAGCATGGACGAAATGGGCTGGAATGTGACCGAGACGGCGGGGCGGCTTGGCTGCGAGCGCGGCACGTTGTCGCGTCTGCTCAACGGCAGGGCGGGCGTATCGGCGAACATGGCGCTGGCGCTGGAAGACATCGGCTGGGGCACCGCCGATCACTGGATGCGGATGCAGGCGAGCTATGAGCTTGCCCAGGCGCGGCGGGAGCGGACGGCGGCTTGAGACCGCATTCAGGCTGTACGCATGGCTTGATCAGCACTTCCCCAAACGCCAACTGCCGACAAAGTGTGCTGTTTTTCACGACATGGTGAATGACACCGGTGCGGCGGGGCCGAGTGGCAGGCCGAGGAAGACCCAGAGGAAGGTCAGCAGCAATCCGGCGAGCAGCAGGAAGACCGAATAGGGAAGCATCGTCGCCACGAGGCTGCCGAGGCCGAAGTCCTTTTGCCAGCGCTGGGCGAAGACGAGCACCAGCGGGAAGTAGGGCATCAGCGGGGTGATGATGTTGGTGGCGCTGTCGCCGACGCGGTAGGCGGCGGTGCTCATCTCGGGGGAAATGCCAACGAGCATCAGCATGGGCACGAGCACTGGCGCGAGCAGGGCCCATTTGGCGCTCGCCGAGCCGATGAACAGGTTGAGCACCGCGCCGAAGAGGATGATGGCGGCCATCAACAGCGTGTCGGGCAGGTTCGAGCTTTCGAGCACGGCGGCGCCGTGGATGGCGAAGATCAGCCCGAGATTCGACCAGTTGAACATCGCCACGAAATGCGCCGCGGCGAAGGAGAGCACAAGGTAATAGGCCATGTCGCCCATGGCCTCTTGCATCATCTTCACCAGATCCCGGTGGTTTTTGACCGTCCCCGCCGCGCTGCCGTAGGCCCAGCCGGCGGCGAAGAACAGAACGAGGAAGCCGGCGACGAGCGACTGGAACAGTGGATTGAAGCGCGCCTCCGGCGGCGCCGATTCATCGATCAGTGGCGTGCCGGGCCCGACGCAGAGGAAAACCCACAGGGCGACCACGGCGAGAATCGCCCAGCCAGCTCGTTTCAGGCCCGCGCGCTCGGCCGCGCCGACGCCGATTTCCGGGTCGGCGTCGGCGTTGTTGACGGCTGCGGTGGCGGTGTTGCCCATATTCGGCGAATCCCCCAGCGGCGCGAGCCGCGGTTCGATTACACGGTCGGTGATGTACCAGATCACCGGCAGGAACACCCCGGTCATGGCGATGATGAAGAAGGCGTTGCCGGCGATATTGGCGTCCCAGCTTGGCAGGATCGTTTCGGCGGCGGCTTCGGTGATGCCGAAGAGCAGGGCGTCGAGCTGCCCCGGCAGCAGGTTGGCGGAAAATCCGCCGGAAACCCCCGCGAAAGCCGCGGCGATGCCCGCCACCGGGTGTCTGCCGGCGGCGGCGAAAATCACTCCCGCCAGCGGAATCAACACCACATAGGCGGCGTCGGCGGCGAGATTGCCGAGCATTCCGGTCAGCGCCACCGCCGGTGTCAACAGCAGTTTCGGCACATTGCTCACCGCCGCGCTCATGGCCGAGCCAAGCAGCCCGGTGCGCTCGGCGACGCCGGCGCCAAGCATGACCACGAGCACGTAGCCCAGCGGATGGAAGCTGGTGAATGTCGTCGGCATTTCCACCAGCAGGCGGCGGATGTTGACGGCGGAAAGCAGGCTCTCGGCGCGAATCACCACCGCGTTGCCAGCGGCGTCGATCTGGGTCGGATGCAACGCCGCGGCACCCATGGCGGCGGCGATCAGGCTGATGCCGATCACCGCCAGGATGCAGTACAGAAAGATCACCACCGGATCGGGCAGGCGGTTGCCGCCCCGCTCAATCCAGCCGAGGATGCCTCCGCCCCGGTTCGGGTCGCTAATCGATTCGGCGCTCATTTCGGTCGCTCCTGTGAATTGCCGCCGCGCTCATCGGCGCAACTCGCGGAAAAAATCCCGCAGATCGTTCAGATACAACTCGGGCTGCTCCAAGGCGGCGAAATGCCCGCCCCGGGGCATCACCGTCCAATGGCGCAAGTCATAGCGCGCTTCCACCCAGGCCCGGGGCGCGAGGTAGATCTCGGCGGGGAAAATCGCCACGCCGGTGGGCACGTCGATGTATCCGATTGGCTTGACCGCTGGCGTGTTGCGGTTTTCGTAGTAAATCCGCATCGATGAGGTGATCGTTCCGGTGAACCAGTAGATCGCGATATTGGTCAGCAGCTCGTCCTTGGAGAAATACTCGTCGAGATCGCCTTCCGGGCCTTGGGGCATGTCGGTCCAGCCGTGGAATTTTTCGACGATCCAGGCGGCGAGGCCCGCGGGGGAATCATGGAGTCCATAGCCCAGCGTTTGCGGTTTGGTGCCTTGGATTTGCTGGTAGCCCGTCTCGTTGCGCATGTATGCCGCCCGGGCGCCGACGAGCGCGAGTTCCTCCGGGCTCGCCCGGTCGCGGATGGCCTCGTCTTCCGGCGGCGGGGCGATGATCAGGTTCGAATGCAGGCCGATGAGCCGGTCCGGGTAGTGGTTGGCCAAGTGGCGGTTGATGATCGCGCCCCAGTCGCCACCGGCGATGGCGTAGCGTTCATAGCCGATCCGCTCCATCAGCGTGGCGAGCAGGTGGGCGATGCGTTCGGGGTTGTGGCCGCGCTCGGCGGGAATCCCGGAAAAGCCGAATCCCGGCAGCGAGGGCGCGACGATATGGAAGGCATCCGCAGGGTCGCCGCCATGGGCCCCGGGCTCGGTCAATGGCGGGATGATATCGAGGAACTCGCTGATCGATCCGGGCCAGCCGTGGACGAGCAGCAAGGGAATCGCCCCGGCATTCGCCGAGCGCTGGTGGATGAAGTGCAGATCGACGCCATCGATTTCGGTGGTGAACTGGGCGAAGGTGTTGATGCGCGCCTCCTGGGCGCGCCAGTCGAATCCATCGGCCCAGTAGGCGAGCAACTCTCCGAGATATCCGCGCTCGGTGCCGTATTCCCAGGCTGTGCCGGGAATTTGCCCGGGCAGGCGGGTGTTGGCGAGGCGGGCCAGCAAGTCGTCGAGGGCCGCCTCGGGCACATCGACGCGGAACGGGACAATCGGCATATCGCTCTCCGCCTGGCTCTCCAGTGTTTGAGCCGCGGCGCTGGTTGGCAAAATCAACAGAAATAGACAAGCAAGGGCGCCGGTCAAACCCAGCTTTGGCTTCATGCCTGCGGCTCCCCCCGGCCCGCAAGGGCCGAATCGATCAGCGCCAGCGCCTGGTCGATTTCGTCCCGGCCGACATTGAGCGGCGGCAGCAGGCGGATGCTGTTGTTGCCGCCCTTGACCGCGAGCAGGCCCTCCCCGCGCAGGCGCAGAATGAATTCCCCGGCACCAAAATCAGGGCGCAGGAAAACCCCGATCATCAGGCCGATCCCGGCGACATGCTGGATCGCGGCGGGATGTTTCCGCGCCAATTCCCACAAAGACGCGAGCAGATAGTCGCCATTGCCGCGAACCGCATCGAGGAAGCCGGGGGCGGCGATCTCGTCGACAACGGCCCCGGCAACCGCCATCGCCAGCGGATTGCCGCCAAAGGTGCTGCCGTGGCTGCCCGCGGTCATGGGCGCGGCGACCGCCTCCCGGGCCAGGCAGGCGCCGACTGGAAAGCCGCCGCCGAGCCCCTTGGCCGAGGCGAGCAGATCGGGCTCGACACCGAGCCGCTGGTGGGCGTAGAAGCTGCCGCAGCGGCCAAGCCCACACTGGACCTCGTCGAACATCAGCAGAATGCCGTGTTCATCGCAGAGCGCGCGGACCGCGCGCAGGTAGTCCGGGTCGGTGGGGCGGATGCCACCCTCGCCCTGCACTGGTTCAATCACAATGCCGGCGGTGTCGGCGCCGACCGCCGCCCGCAGGGAGGCGATATCGCCAAATTCGGCATGATCGAAGCCGCCGTCGCCAGCCAGAAAGCCCTCGCAATGCGCCGCGTTGCCCGCGGCGGCGATTGTCGCCAGGGTGCGGCCATGGAAAGCGTCGCTGAGGCCGATGATGCGCTTGCGCCGGGTTTCGCCCCCGGCGTGGTGGTGGCGGCGCATCATCTTGAAGCCGCATTCGATGGCTTCCGCCCCGGAATTGCAGAAAAACACCCGGTCGGCGAAACAAAGCCCGGTGAGCTTTTCCGCCAGGGCCTCCCCGGCGGGAATCCGGAACAAATTGGAAGTGTGCCAAAGCGTGTCCGCTTGGGCGGTCAGCGCCGCAACCAGCCGCGGATGGCAATGGCCTAGGCTGTTGACCGCGATGCCCATGGCGAAATCGAGGTACTTCCTTCCCGCCTCGCACCAGACATGGCTGCCACTGCCGCGGGCAAGGGCCAGATCGCGAGCGCCATAATTCTCGAGCAGCGCGGAAGTCATGTCGTCGTCTTTGGGGATTCTTGCGGCAGCCGGAAGTGCGCTATCATGCTTTATCAATCCAGCCGATTCAATGGGATCCGATTCAATGGAACCCGATTCATTAAAACCCGGGCTTCACCACGTCAATGGCAACCGCATCCGCGAGCCTTTTCCAGCGGGAATCGAGCGCGCGGTGTTTGGCATGGGCTGCTTCTGGGGCGCGGAGCGGCTGTTCTGGCAACTGCCGGGGGTGTACAGCACCGCCGCGGGTTATGCCGGCGGTCATGTCGCCAACCCGGATTACCGCCAGGTTTGCGGCGGCAGAACCGGCCACGCCGAAGTCGTGCTCGTGTGTTTCGATCCGGCCGGCATTGGCTATGAAGAGTTGCTCGCGGTGTTCTGGGAAAACCACGACCCCACCCAGGGCATGCGCCAAGGCAACGACCGGGGCAGCCAGTACCGCTCGGCGATCTATCCGGTTTCCGCGGCCCAGCGCAACGCCGCAGCGGCCAGCCGGGACCGCTGCCAGATGCTGCTGAAGAGCAGGGGTTATCCTGAAATAACCACAGAAATCAAAGAACTGGAACAATTTTATTATGCCGAGGATTATCATCAGCAATACCTCGCCAAGAATCCCGGCGGCTATTGCGGCCTCGCCGGCACCGGTATCCGCATGACGGCTTCCGCCGCGGTTGCGGAATAGATAGGCAGCGGGTTGCCGGTGGCCAGCGAAACGGAGTGCGCGTTGAACCGGCTTGTGGTGGCGATTTCCTCCCGGGCGCTGTTCGATCTCGCCGACAGCCACCGCATTTACGAGGAGGAGGGGCTCGAGGCCTACCGCAAACACCAGATTGCCGCGGAGAATGAAATTCTTCAGCCCGGCGTCGCCTTCAATCTCGTCAACAAGCTGCTCAAGCTCAATGAAGTGCTTGAACAGCCGGAGGTCGAAGTCATCCTGTTGTCGCGCAACAGCGCCGACACCGGGCTGCGAATCTTCCATTCGATCCAGCACTACGGCCTCGCCATCACCCGGGCCGCGTTTTGCAGCGGCAACAGCCCCTACCGCTACATCTCCGCCTTCGACAGCCAGTTGTTCCTTTCCCTCGATGGCGCCGACGTCCGCCAAGCGCTCGACAGCGGGGTGGCGGCGGCGACTATCGTCCCTTCAGCGCACAGCAAGCAATCCGACGATCACCTCAAAATCGCCTTCGATGGCGACGCGGTGCTGTTCTCCGACGCCTCGGAAAAAATCTACCAGGAGGAGGGGCTGGAAAGTTTTACCCGCAACGAACGCGATGCGGCCAGGGAACCACTCGAAGGCGGCCCCTTCAAATCCTTCCTCTCCGCCCTGCACCGGATTCAGACCAAGGCCGAAGCGCCGATCAGCACCTGCCTGATCACCGCCCGCTCGGCGCCGGCCCACGAGCGCGTGGTGCGAACGCTGCGGGCCTGGAACATCCGCATCGACGAATCGCTTTTCCTCGGCGGACTGCCCAAGCACGAGTTCCTGCAGGCCTACGAGGCCGACATCTTCTTCGACGACCAACTCGACAACTGCGACGCCGCCAGCGACCACGTGGCCACCGGCCATGTCCCGCACGGTGTGATGAATGCCTGAGCGGGAACTCCGCGCCGAACGCTAAATAAAAATGCTGTAGTAGGTGCCGAGCACGCCGAGAATCGTGATCAGCGTGACCCGCAGCAGCTTTTCCGGCAGCAGCGGGCTGACCAGCGAACCGAGATGGATCCCCGGCATCGAACCTATCAACAGGCTCAGCAAAAGCACGAAATCGACGAAGCCCTGGGCCATGTAGCCGAGGCCGGCGATCAGCGTCAGCGGCACGGCGTGGGCGATGTCGGTGCCGACGATTCGCACTGTCGAAATCCGCGAATGCAGCATCAGCAGCACCGCCGCGCCGAAAGCCCCCGCGCCCACCGAGGTAAGGGTCACGCAAACCCCCAGGAAAACCCCGGTCACCCAAGTCAGAAAGAAAGACTGGCGGATGTACTCCCGCGAAACCCGCGGCAGGCGGTTGCGCAGTATCAGAATCAGGCAGGTGGCGATGAGCATGACGCCAAGGCTGCGGGTGAGCAGTTCTTCGAACAAATCCGAATTCTGGAACTGTTCGTCGAGCACGAACCAATGCATGGCGATGGCCGCGGGAATGCTGCCCGCCGCCAAATAAAGGACGATGGGCCAGACCACATGGTTGCTCCGATGGTGGGTCCAGGCGCCACCGGTCTTGGTGACCGCGGCGTAGAGCAGGTCGGTGCCCACGGCCACCGGGGCGGGGTAGCCGATGATGAGCAGAAACGGCGTCATCAACGCGCCGCCGCCAACTCCGGTCACCCCCATGGCGAAGCCCACCACGGCGCCGGCCAACACCAGCTGCAAAAAATCCATGATCAATATCGCGTCATCCGTCTCGTTCTGGGCGGTCTATCAAAGCATACTTGCGGCATCGGCGGCGTGCCAGCGGCGAGCCGCTCCCCGCAAGCTTTGACTTCGCCAGCGCACCCTTGGTTCCTGTGCGGTCGGTATTCGCTGGTTGTGGTTTCGATCCGTCGCTGGCTGCTGGGCTGTGTTCACGGCGCCCGCTGAACACAGCCCAGCAGCCAGCGACTCAAGCAGCGCAGGCCTTGAACTTTGAACGAAGCCGCCCGGTTCTGCTAGATTGGCCGCTTTCGGAAAAGGAGCCAAAGATGGAAATCGCCTGCCTTGATCTTGAGGGTGTGCTCGTGCCGGAAATCTGGATTGGCGTCGCCGAGCACACTGGCATCGGCGCGTTGCGCGCCACAACCCGGGATGTGCCGGATTACGACGAGCTGATGCGGCGGCGGCTCGGCCTGCTCGAACAACACGGGATCGGGATCGAGCGGATCCAGCGGGTGATCGCCGGCATGGCCCCGCTGGCGGGGGCCAAAGACTTTCTCGATTGGCTCAAGGCCCGGTTCCAGGTCATCATTCTTTCAGACACCTTCTATGAATTCTCCCACCCCCTGATGCGGCAGCTCGGCTTTCCGGCGCTGTTCTGCCACCGGCTCGAAATCAGCGGAGACCGCATCACCGGCTACCGCCTGCGGCAAAAAGACCCCAAGCGGCAAAGCGTGAAGGCCCTGCGCGCGCTCAACTTCCGCGTCATCGCCGCCGGCGATTCCTACAACGACACCACCATGCTCGAGGAAGCCGACGCCGGCATCCTCTTCCGCGCCCCCGGGAGCGTGGCCGAAACCTTTCCACAATACCCGTCGGTCCACAGCTACGAAGAATTGAAACAACAATTCCGCCGCGCCAGCGAGCGGGACTTGGACGACTGAATCAAGCAACCATCGCGGACAATTCGAATGGGAATTGTGGATAACCCGGTCTTGACCGACCCCGGCGATTTTCAGTGACAATCTGTCTATCGGAACCCCGGATCAGACCGCCAAGACGGTCTGATCCGGCGAGAGGAAGATCCTGTTGCGGGATCAGTCATCGTCCTGAATCGGAATGCGCAGATGACGGGTCGGGTTGCGCATGATGAAGAAAATGGAATTCTCTCCTACATCCACGAAGTCGTTGTTGTACTGAATTACTATTGCACTCTGGAAACGCTCAGTCGTGGCAATGTGGGAGCACACCGTGAACCCGCCGCCGCGCTCAAAGCCAGTCCCCGTCAAAACACCGCGGGCGCCGGCAACATTGTTGGGCAGGCAGCGGGTCGCGTTGGCATTGCACGGGGTGCTGTCGAAAATTTCGGCGCAGAAGGGAACCCGGTAGGCCCGGGGCGTGGCAGTGCTGCCGGGATTGTCGCACCCTTCGAGTCCGAACCGGACGATTGTGCCAGCCGCATTATTTTCTTGCAATGGCCCCGAGGGGAAGACTTTGGTCATCACGATATGGGAGGCATCGCACTGCTGGGCCAGCGCCGGCCCGGCCGGCAGCGCCAGCAGCAGGATGGCCGCTAGTCTAGCGAGGGGGGGGGGGGGGGGGGGGGGGGGGGTAATTTACGGTTAGTCTGGTTCATGACGGATATGCCTAAAAGCAAAGGAACTGGGTCGGGATTGTAATTCGTGAGGAGGCGGGGGCGCAAGTGCCCGCGTCCGGAAATGTCAGCGTCCGGAAGTGGGTCACCGCGCCCGGCTTTCAAGGCAACATCTCGGAATTTTCTACGGCGCAGACTCCTGGGCGCAGCAAACTCCAAAAGCCGCGAGACGAGGTCCGCGGCGCCGGTCGAAGCCAACAACGAAACCCCGCTCAAATCGAGGCGGCCAATTCCGCGGCCTTGCCGATATAGCTCCGCGGGGTGAGTTGGAGCAGGGAGGCTTTGGCGGCGGCGGGGATATCCAGGTTTTCGACAAAGGCGCGGATTGCCCGCTGGTCCACTTTGCGGCCCCGGGTGAGCGCCTTCAGTTTTTCATATGGCTCCGGCACCCCGAAACGCCGCATTGCCGTCTGGATCGGCTCGGCGAGGATTTCCCAGCACTCGTCGAGATCGGCGTCGATGGCCGCCGTGTCGAGTTCGAGCTTGCCGAGCCCGGCCCGGGTCGAGCGGAAAGCAAGCAGGCTGTGGCCAAGGGCGACGCCGAAATTCCGCAGCACCGTTGAATCGCTCAAATCCCGTTGCAGGCGCGAGACCGGCAGCTTCTCGGCGAAATGCCCGAGCAGCGAATTGGCGACGCCGGCGTTGCCCTCGGCGTTTTCAAAGTCGATGGGGTTGACCTTGTGCGGCATTGTCGACGAACCCACCTCGCCCGCCACCGTTTTCTGCCGGAAATAGCCCAGCGAGATATAAGTCCACAGGTCGCGGTCGAGATCGATGATGATCGTGTTGAGGCGGGCCAGGGCCGCGCAGTATTCGGCGAAGCAGTCATACGGCTCGATCTGGGTCGTGTAGGGATTCCAAGCCAGGCCGAGGCCTTCGACGAAATCCCGCGTCAATGCCGGCCAGTCGATTTCCGGGCAGGCCACGACATGGGCGTTGTAATTGCCCACCGCGCCGTTGATTTTGCCGAGCAATCCGGTTTGGCCGAATTTTTCCGACTCCCGGCGCAGCCGCCAGACAAAATTGGCGAGCTCCTTGCCCATGGTGGTGGGCGAGGCGGGCTGGCCATGGGTTCGCGACAACATCGGCGCCTTGGCGAAGCGCCGGCTCATGCCGGCCAGTGTTTCCGCGAGTTGCTCAAGGGTCTCGATCAATATGGCGCGGCCGTCGCGCAGCATCAGGCAGTAGGCTAGATTGTTGATGTCCCAGGTGGTGCAGGCGAAATGGACGAATTCAAGATGCGGCGCGAATTCGGCAACACCGGCGAGTTTTTCCTTGAGGAAATACTCGATGGCCTTGACGTCGTGGCGGGTGGCTTGTTCGATTTCCTTGATCCGCCGCGCGTCCGCGAACGAAAAATCCGCGGCCAGCCCCGCGGCGAAAGCCCGCGCGTTCTCGCCAAGCGCGGGGCATTCGGCGATCCCCGGTTCCGCGGCCAGCCGCAGCAGCCATTCGATCTCGACCTTCACCCGGCAACGCATGAGGCCGAATTCACTGAAGATCGGCGCGAGTTCCGCGCATTTTTCCCGATAGCGGCCATCCAATGGGGATAAGGCCAGCAATTCAGATTGCTTGTTCACAGGCAGCGGCCTAATTGATGCTTTCGTCAACTATGCTCTGAAAACAAAAGCGTGGTTTTATTTTGCTCGCGAATTCAATGGCTTTCTCCAGTTGCGGAGCGCAGCTCCGCACCGTTCCGGCTGCGCGCGAAGCTGCGCTTCGCAAACGCTTGCCTCCACCCATCGAATTCGGCGGTACATCCGGGTACCGCGGGAAGCGCTGATTAAACCAGAGCTTTCTTAATGGGAGCGCCTCCCAGGCAGCGGTCCCGGTCGTAGAACACCACGTATTGTCCCGGCGTGACCGCGCGCTGCGGCTCGTCGAAAACCACTTCGAGCGACGGCTCGCCGCGATCGCGCAACTCAACCCTGGCGGCGATGTCCGGTTGCCGGTAGCGGGTCTTGACGCCGCAGCGGAAGGGCAACTCCGGCGGCTCGCGATTGATCCAGGCCGGCATGGGGGCGATCAAGCCATGGCTGCGCAGATCGGCGTGATCTTCCCCCTGCACCGCGTAGAGCGCATTGTTCGCCAAGTCCTTGCGCAGCACATACCATGGCGCCTCCGGGTAATCGCGCAGGCCGCCGATGCCCAAGCCCTGGCGCTGGCCGACAGTGTAATACATCAGGCCCTGGTGCCGCCCGATCTCGTCGCCGTCCGGGGTCAGAATCGGACCGGGCCGGGCCGGCAGATAGCGTTGCAGGAAATCCCTGAACTTGCGCTCGCCGATGAAGCAAATTCCGGTGCTGTCCTTCTTGTCCTGGGTCGGCAGGCCGAGTTCGGCGGCGGTGGCGCGGACTTCCGGCTTGTTCATTCCGCCGAGCGGGAACAGCGATTGGCGGATGCAATCCTCATCGACCTCGCAGAGGAAGTAGCTCTGGTCCTTGTTGCGGTCCACCCCCTTGCACAGCCAGACCGCATCGTCATTTTCGACCCGGCGCGCGTAGTGGCCGGTGGCGATTCGCTCCGCGCCGAGCGCGCGGGCGTATTCAAGAAAAGCCTTGAATTTGATTTCGCGGTTGCAAAGCACATCGGGATTCGGCGTGCGGCCCCGCCGGTACTCGGCGAGAAAATGGCGGAACACCCCGTCCCAGTACTCGGCGGCGAAATTGGCTTCATGCAAATGGATGCCGAGTATTTCACAGACCGACCTCGCGTCGGCGAGGTCCTTCTCCGCGGTGCAGTATTCGCTGGCGTCGTCCTCCTCCCAGTTCTTCATGAACAGCCCTTCGACCTCGCGGCCTTCGCGCAGCAGCAAGGCCGCGGCGACCGATGAGTCCACCCCGCCCGACATGCCAACGATGACCCGGGTGCTGTGCTTGCTGGAAGTGTTCATGTCCCGCGCATTGTAACAGCCACATATTGTCGCGATGGATGTCCCATTGCCGCCATTGCCGACATTCCATTATGGATGTCCCATTGCCGACGTTCCATTGCGGACGGCCACAGCCGCGCTTTCCGGTGGGTGTCCCATGGGGGCGCCTTCCGGGGTGGGTGTCCCACGGGGGCAAATCGGGGGATAATGGCGAAGTGGCGCAGATGAGTCGGACGAGAGGCTTGCATGAATGGGTTGACCCATATTGACGGGGCTGGGAATGCGCGGATGGTCGATGTCGGCGGCAAAGCCGACAGCGAGCGGGTGGCCGTCGCCGGCGCCCGCATCGAGATGCGGCCGGCAACACTCGAACTGATCGCCGGCGGCGGGCATAAGAAGGGCGATGTGCTCACCGTGGCGCGGGTCGCCGGCATCCAGGCCGCCAAGAACTGCGCCGGCCTCATCCCCATGTGCCATCCGCTGATGCTGACCGCGGTCGATATCGAGCTCAAGCTGAACCGCGAAGCGGCCTGCGTCGAGATCGTCGCCACCTGCAAGGTCAAAGGCCCCACCGGAGTCGAAATGGAGGCGCTCAGCGCCGCCGCCGCCAGCGCGCTGACGATTTACGACATGTGCAAGGCGGTGGACCGGGAAATGCGCATCGAAGGGCTTTGCCTGCTCGAGAAATCAGGCGGCCGAGGTGGCCATTACCTGCGCGGGGCGCCGGGCCGCTGATGTTGCGAATCCGCTATTTCGCCAGCGTCCGCGAAGCCATGGGCCGGGAGGGCGAGGACATGGAGCTGCCGGCGGATGTGGCCACCGTGGCCGATCTCGTCCGCCACCTGCGCGCCACCGACGACGATTTCGACCGCCTCCACGCCAATGGCGAAACCGTGCTCGCGGCGGTGAATCAGACAGTGGCGGGGGCTGGGCGGCCGCTCGGCGAAGCCGACGAAATCGCCTTTTTTCCGCCAATGAGCGGAGGCTGAGATGGCCGCCCAAGACAGCGCCGCCATGAATGCCCGCGTCAGCGTTCAAGGCGAAGATTTCGATGTTGGCGCCGAACACCGCGAGCTGTGCGCCGAAGCCCCCGGCGCTGGCGCGGTGGTCACCTTCAGCGGACTCGTGCGGGATTTCTACGACCCCGGCGGCGGGCGGGTCGAGGAACTGCGGCTTGAACACTATCCCGGCATGACCGAGAAAAGCATAAGCGCGATCATCGGCCGGGCGTGGCGGCGCTGGCCGCTGCTGGCGGTCCGGGTGATCCACCGGGTGGGCGCGCTCGCGCCGGGGGATCGGATCGTCTTCGCCGGCGTCGCCAGCCACCACCGCCACGAGGCTTTCGCGGCGGCGGGTTTCATCATGGATTACCTGAAAAGCGAGGCGCCATTGTGGAAAAAGCAGATCACCGATTCAGGCGGCGAATGGATCGCCACCCGGGACAACGATACGGAGGCTTTGAGGGACTGGGAAGGGCAGCGAAGGCGGTGACTCAGACGTTGCCGATCTGGTCGTCCTCCTCTTCCGGCCAGTCCTGGTCGGGGTCGGACAATACCTTGATATTCGCCGCGTGCATTCCCTTGGGGCCCTCGACCGCGTCGAAGGAGACGATCTGGCCCGCCTTCAGGGTTTTGTAGCCATCCATGGCGATGGCGGAATAATGCGCGAACAAGTCGCCGCCGCCGCCATCCGGCAGGATAAAGCCAAATCCCTTGGCGTTGTTGAACCACTTCACATGTCCGGTGCTCATGCCAAACTCCAATTTCCATTTTGCTATACACTACCCCCTTGGGAATGTCAAAAATCGGCAACATGCACTCTTTCCAAGTCTGTGGTCCGCACAGTGTGAGACGCCGTCCGGTGAACCTCGTTCAGCGGGCGTGCGAGGCAGGAAGCCGAGCCCGGAGCTTACAGGGATGTATTCACAGCGTCCGCTGAACGAGGTTCACCGGGCGGCGACGGCTCGAAGCCGCATACTTGGCGACGGGACATGTGTAGAAAGTAAAAATGAGCAATTTGCCGCGCAGTATCGATGATGACGACGACCTGATGCACGACACCGCGCATCAAGTTCAAACCAGCGAGCCCAAACTCAAGCAGCCGCCGCTGTACCAGGTCGTCCTCATCAACGATGATTACACGCCCATGGCTTTCGTGGTCGATGTGCTGCGCGTTTTTTTCCAGATGGATGTTGAAAAAGCGACCCGGGTCATGCTCAAGGTGCATACCGAAGGGAAGGGCGTCTGCGGCGTGTTCAGCAAGGATATCGCCGAGAGCAAGGCGGCCCAGGTCAACAACCACGCCCGCGAGTACGAACACCCCCTGCTGTGTTCGGTGGAAGTGGACCGCTAGCGCGGACAAGGGTGGGGAAAAAGGCAGAGAAGAGTACAGCCAATGCTGAGCAAGGACCTTGAAACCAATCTGAACGCGGCGTTCAGCGGCGCGAACGAGAAGCGGCATGAATTCATGACCGTCGAGCACCTGCTGCTCGCCCTGCTCGACGACGACGCGGCCTGCGAGGTGCTGCGGGCCTGCGAGTGCGATCTCGCCCGCCTGCGCGGCGAACTCGGCGACTACATCGATTCGATGACGCCGCTGATCCCCAAAGCCGAAGCCGCGCGCAAGACCCAGCCCACCCTCGGTTTCCAGCGTGTCATTCAACGCGCGGTTTTCCATGTGCAGTCGTCGGGCCGCCGCGATGTCACCGGCGCCAATGTGCTCGTGGCGGTTTTCGGCGAGAAGGAAAGCCATGCCGTCTACCTGCTGCAACAGCAGGATATCGCCCGGGTGGACATCATCAATTTCATCTCCCACGGCATATCGAAATCGCCCGCCGGGGAGCGGGAGGACGACAGCCCGGCCGAAAGCCGCGCCAGCGGGGCGAAAGGCGAAAAGAAAGCCACCGCGCTCGACAGCTTCGCCACCAATCTCAATGAGCAAGCCAAACTCAACCGCATCGACCCGCTGATCGGCCGCGGCGAGGAGGTGAGCCGGGTGGTGCAGGTGCTGTCCCGGCGGCGCAAGAACAATCCATTGCTCGTCGGCGAATCCGGCGTCGGCAAGACCGCCGTGGTCGAGGGCCTCGCGCGCAAGATCGTTGAGGACGATGTGCCGGAGGTGTTCCGGGACTGCGTTATCTACTCGCTCGATCTCGGCGGCCTGCTCGCGGGAACCAAGTACCGCGGCGATTTCGAGAAGCGCTTCAAATCGCTGCTCGGCGAGCTTGCCAAACAGCCCAAGGCCGTGCTCTTCATCGATGAGATCCACACCATCATCGGCGCCGGCGCCGCCTCCGGCGGCGTCATGGACGCCTCCAACCTGCTCAAGCCGGTGCTGACCTCGCCGAATCTGCGCTGCGTCGGCTCGACAACCTACCAGGAATACCGCGGCATCTTCGACAAAGACCGGGCATTGTCCCGGCGCTTCCAGAAAATCGACATCGAAGAGCCCGATGTGGCCACGACCTACCGCATCCTCAAGGGCCTCAAGAGCCGCTTCGAGGAACACCACGGCCTGCGCTACACCGACAAGGCCCTGAAAGCGGCAGCCGAACTCGCCGCGCGCTACATCACCGACCGTTTCATGCCCGACAAAGCCATCGATCTCATCGACGAGGCCGGGGCCTGGCAGCGGCTGCAACCCCCTTCGCGGCGCAAGAAGGTGATCGGCGTCGCCGACATGGAGCGCATCGTCGCCGCCATCGCGCGGATTCCGCCCAAGCATGTCTCAAGTTCCGACATCGAGGCGCTGAAAAACCTCGAAGTCAACCTGAAGATGGTCGTCTTCGGCCAAGACCCGGCGATTGATTCGCTGGCGACCGCGATCAAGCTGTCCCGTGCCGGTCTCAACACCGGCGACAAACCCATCGGCTGCTTCATGTTCGCCGGGCCCACGGGAGTCGGCAAGACCGAACTCAGCCGGCAGCTCGCCAAAGTCATGGGAATCGAATTGCTGCGCTTCGACATGTCGGAATACATGGAGCGGCACACGGTCTCGAGGCTGATCGGCGCGCCGCCGGGCTACATCGGCTTCGACCAGGGCGGCCTGCTCACCGAGGCGGTCACCAAAAACCCGCATTGCGTGCTCCTGCTCGATGAAATCGAAAAAGCCCACCCCGATGTGTTCAACCTGCTGCTGCAGGTCATGGATCATGGCTCGTTGACCGACAACAACGGCCGCACGGCGGATTTCCGCAATGTCATCCTCATCATGACCACCAACGCCGGCGCCCGGGAAATGGCCCGCTCCTCCATCGGTTTCACCACCCAGGATCATTCCAGCGACGGCATGGAGGCGATCCGCAAGGCCTTCTCCCCGGAGTTCCGCAACCGGCTCGACGCGGTGATCCAGTTCGGCCCATTGGCCAAGGAGACGATCCGCACCGTGGTCGACAAGTTTCTCGTTGAGCTGCAGGTTCAGCTCGACCCGAAGAAAGTGCATTTGCACGTTGATGAAGCCGCCATCGATTGGTTCATCGAGCACGGCTACAGCGAGGCCATGGGCGCCCGACCCATGGCGCGGCTGATCCAGGAAAAGCTGAAGAAGGAGTTGGCGGAGGATATTCTTTTCGGCGAACTCGCCGACGGCGGCGGCGATGTCGAAGTCAGCGCCGACAGCGACGGCATCCAGCTCAAAATCCAAAGCCGCCGCGAACGCGAAACCCGGCAACCTGCGTAAAACGGATCAGCCTAAATCGAAGCCTCCCCGCGGCACAGGGCAGCCGCCGAATTCAAGGGCGCGAGCCATTGAATTCGTGAACAAAACAAAACCGCGCTGTGGTTTTGATCAAAAGAAAAGTTTCAGGAAGCAATCTTTCGGGTAAAACAGTTCCTTCCTAGCGCGCGCGGTAGGTTATGCGGCCCTTCGACAGGTCGTATGGGGTCAGCTCCACCTTCACTTGGTCGCCGGTGAGAATTCTGATGTAGTTTTTGCGCATCTTGCCCGAAATATGGGCGGTGATGATGTGGCCATTCTTCAGTTTGACCCGAAACATGGTGTTGGGAAGCGTGTCGATCACTTCGCCTTCGATTTCAATCTGGTCTTCTTTTGCCATAGATTCCTCCCGCTGGCGGATTGGCCGCGCATTGTGCCGCAATTCAAGCGCCTCGGCAATTCCTGTTTCTGCCGCCGGACTGCCGGGCTTTTTGGCTTCGATCCGTCGCCGCTGGCACAACCCCCTCTTAAATTCTTGCGCAGCCGATCAAAGCCGAAAACCAAACAACGAACCTGAATCACGTGTTTCGCCACGCGGGGAATCAAGGGTTTGCGGGGTCGAAATCCCAGCGGGGCGGGGGTGGGAGGCGGGACAGGCGGGCGATGTGGCGGAGGAACTCAGCCCGGGGCATTTCCCGGGCGCCCAGGGAAATCAGGTGGGGGGTGACTTCCTGGCAGTCGATCATTTCAAATTCCCACTCGCGCAACTGCCGCACCAGCCGCTCAAGCGCCAGCTTGGAGGTATTGCTCGCCAGGCTGAACATCGATTCGCCGAAGAACATCCTGCCGAGGCCAACGCCATACAGCCCCCCGACGAGAGTGAAGTCATCCCAGACTTCCACCGAGTGCGCGTAGCCGAGCCCGTGCAAGCGGCAGTAGGCGGCATACATGTCGCCGGTGATCCAGGTGAGGGGCCATCTCATTTCGGCGCAATGCCCGATCACCTCGGCGAAGGCGCGGTTCATCGTGATCCGGTAGCGGCCGGCGCGGATCAGCCTGGCCAGCGAGCGCGAAACCCGCAAATCCTCAAGCCGCAGCACCATGCGCGGGTCGGGCGAGAACCAGTGCACCGCCATGCCTTCGTTGTACCAGGGAAAGATGCCGCCGCGGTAGGCGTTGAGCAAGCGTTCCGGCCGCAGGTCGCCGCCGATGGCGAGCAGGCCCTTGCGCTCGGAATCCGCCCTGTGGGCGGGGGGAAACGAGAGGTCCGCGTGGTGCAGGCGGTAGACTGGCATGCGGCGATTTACCGGACTCGATAGATACCCGTTCGGCGGCTGCGCTCAGGCGGCGAGGAACTTCTCCGCGTCGAGCGCGGCCATGCAGCCGAAGCCGGCGCTGGTGACCGCTTGGCGGTAGACCTGGTCGGCGATGTCGCCGGCGGCGAACACGCCGGGCACCGAAGTTTCCGTGGCGTTGCCATCGATCCCGGAATGAATCTTCACATAGCCGTTTTTCATGTCGAGCTGGCCCTTGAAAATGGCCGAGTTCGGGTCGTGGCCGATGGCGATGAAAACGCCATCGACATCGAGCCGGCTTTCAGCCTGTTCGCGCACATCGCGGATGCGGATTCCGGTCACCCCCGTTTCATCGCCGAGAATCTCCTCAAGCACATGGTTCCAGGCCAGGGTCACCCGGCCTTCCTCGGCGAGGGCGAACAGGCGCTTTTGGAGGATTTTTTCCGCCCGCAGGGAATCGCGGCGGTGGACCACGGTTACATGGGAGCAGATATTGGCGAGATACAGCGCCTCCTCCACGGCGGTGTTGCCGCCGCCGACCACCGCCACCGGTTTGCCGCGATAGAAGAAACCATCACAGGTGGCGCAGGCGCTGACACCCTTGCCGAGATAGGCGCTCTCCGAAGGCAGGCCGAGATACCGCGCCGAGGCGCCGGTGGCGATGATCAGCGCGTCGCAGCTGTAGGCGCCGGTCTCCCCCCGCAGGCGGAATGGCCGCCAGCCAAGTTCGACCGAATGGATATGGTCGAACACCACTTTGGCGTCGAAGCGCTCGACATGGCGCCGCATCCGCTCCATCAAATCCGGGCCCTGCAAACCCTCGACATCGCCCGGCCAGTTGTCGACATCGGTGGTGGTGGTGAGCTGCCCGCCCTGTTCGATTCCGGTGATGACCACCGGGTCGAGATTGGCCCGCGCCGCATACAGCGCCGCGGTGTAACCCGCCGGACCCGAGCCCATGATGATGAGGCGATGATGCTGAAAATCGGCCATGGCGTTTCCCCGCTGAATCCGGCGGGCGATATTATGCGGGTTTTTACCCCCGCAATCCTCATCTGCCACGGATTGCTGACGATAAACTAAACACAGGCCGCTACGGACAGTGCTCTCGAAAATTGGCACTGAGGGAGCGCGGCGGTAAACGGAAGGGTGAGACCCGGTCGGCGCAGCCGATGAAAAGCGCAGCTTTTCAAGGGTCGAACGGCTCGACATGGATGTCGAGACTGGGGGTTGGCGAAGCCGAAAACTTCGCGCCAGGGATGGCAGGCACAGCGCGTCAATACCCGATTACCGACGGAAAGCGACCAGGTGAGGCCCGATCGGCGCAGCCGATGAAAAGCGCAGCTTTTCAAGGGTCGAACGGCTCGACATGGATGTCGAGACTGGGGGTTGGCGAAGCCGAAAACTTCGCGCCAGGGATGGCCGGCACAGCGCGTCAATACCCGATTACCGACGACAGAAAGCGACCGGGCACCAAACGAATGAGCACAGAAACTGAACGCGGCGCCGCCATGCCCCGCATGTTGCGGGATGGCCTGCTTGTGCTGAACTTTCTCGCCGCGGTGTTCCTGTTCGTGGCGCTGCTGAGCTTTTCACCGGAGGATCCAGCGTTCAGCCAATCGGGTGGCGGCGCCGAAGTGGCCAATGCCGCCGGCGTCGCCGGCGCCTGGATCGCCGATCTGTTGTATCTCGCCCTCGGCTACCTCGCCTTTCTGGCGCCCGCCAGTCTGCTGGGCCTGTGCTTGGCCGAAGTTTCCGGCAAGGCGAGGTTTCCCGGCCTGCTGACATTGCGCATCGCCGGCTTGCTGCTGGTGTTGCCAGCCTGCGCCGGCTTGGCGAGCCTGCATCTGCCCTCGTTTGGCGCCTTGCCGCATGGTCCGGGGGGTCTCGTCGGCCGGCAACTCGCGGGCTGGACCGAGCCGGCGCTGGCGCTGTTCGGCAGCAGCCTGCTGTTGCTGGCATTGCTGCTGATCGGGCTAACCCTGTCGTTCAGCATCTTCTGGGCCAACGCCGTGGCCCGGTTTTGGGGCTGGCTGCTCGCCGCCGCCGGCTGGTTTCCCAACCTGCTGCGGCGGGCAGCCGAGCGCGGGCGCGATGCGCGGCGACCGCCAGCCGCAGCGGAAAAGCAGCCCCGCGCCGCGCCCAAACCCGCCATGTTGGCGAAACGCAAGCAAAAGCAAAAGCAAAAGCGGGAGAGCGAGCGCATCGATCCGGTTATGCCGTCGATCACCCGGGTCTCGAGCGCGGACCGCGCCCGGGAAGTCGCCGCGGCCAAGGCCTTATCGAAGCCACCACGGAGCAAGCTGCCGTCGATCAAGCTGCTCGATCCGGGCGAGGCGGGGGGGCGTGGTTCCCAATCGCGGGAATCGCTCAAAGAACTGTCGCTTTCGCTCGTCGACAAACTCGGCGATTTCGGTATCGAGGTTGAAGTCACCGCGATCAAACCCGGCCCGGTCATCACCCGCTTCGAGGTGCAGCCCGCGGCTGGAGTCAAGGGCAACCGGATCACCGGCCTGGTCCGCGATCTGGCGCGCTCGCTGGCGGTGGTTTCGGTGCGGGTGGTCGAGCATATTCCCGGCCGCGACGTGATCGGCATCGAGATTCCCAACGAGGCGCGGGAGTTGATCCGCCTCAGCGAAGTGCTCGAGAGCGGCGATTTCGCCAAGGCCGATTCCCGGCTCAGCCTCGCCCTCGGCCATGACATTCTCGGCAAAGCCGTTATCGTCGATCTCGGTCGGATGCCGCATTTGCTGGTGGCCGGCACCACTGGCTCGGGCAAGTCGGTGGGAATCAACGCGATGATTCTGAGCCTGCTGTTCAAGTCCACCCCGGAGCAGGTGCGTTTGATCATGATCGACCCGAAGATGCTCGAATTGTCGGTGTACGAAGGCATTCCGCACCTGCTGACCCCAGTCATCACCGATATGAAGGACGCCGCCAACGGCCTGCGCTGGTGCGTTGCCGAAATGGACCGGCGCTACGCGCTGCTGTCGGCGCTCGGGGTGAGGAATCTCGCCGGCTTCAACAAGAAAGTCGCCGAGGCGCGCAAGATCGGCAAGCCGCTGTTCGATCCCGTGTGGAAACCCGACCCGGCCCTGCTCGCGCTTGAGCAACAGGCGCCGGAACTCGAACCCCTGCCGCAGATCGTCGTCATCGTCGACGAGCTCGCCGACATGATGATGGTGGTGGGGAAGAAGGTCGAGGAACTCATCGCCCGCATCGCCCAGAAGGCCCGGGCCGCGGGCATCCATCTCGTGCTCGCCACCCAGCGGCCCTCGGTGGATGTGCTGACCGGATTGATCAAAGCCAATATCCCCACCCGGCTGTCGTTCATGGTGCAGTCCAAGGTCGATTCCCGGACGATTCTCGGCGAAGGCGGCGCCGAGCAATTGCTTGGCAACGGCGACATGCTTTTCCTGCCGCCCGGCGGCGGCGTCGCCACCCGCATCCATGGCGCCTTTGTCAGCGACGAGGAGGTGCACCGGGTGGTGGCGGACTGGAAACAGCGCGGAACGCCGCAATACATCGATGCGGTCACCATCGACCGCAACGACAAGGACTTCCAGCCCGAAGGCGGCGGAATGGATGGGGCCGAAGTCGATGAACTCTACGATCAGGCGGTGGAATTCGTCACCGAAACCCGGGAGGCGACGATCTCCAAACTGCAACGCCGGCTGAAGGTGGGCTACAATCGCGCGGCGCGGATGATGGAAGCCATGGAGCAGCAGGGCGTGGTGTCGGCCATGGACAGCAAGGGCGGCAGGGAAGTGCTGGCGCATCCCGTCCCCGGCGATTGAACGGCTTGCGATGACCTCCCCGAGATGACCACAAGGCTTGCCCTGATAGCCGCCATGGCCTTGCCCTTGCCGCTGTTCGCCGGGGCCGCGCCGGCGCGGGGGGACGCCATCGCCGAACTCGATTCCCTGCTCGGCGGCATTTCGAGTTTGAGCGCCGATGTCACCCAGTTGATCGTTGAAAGCGGCGGTGGCGTGCTCGAGGAAAGCGCGATCCGGATGCGGCTGCGCCAACCCGGCGGCTTCTACTGGGAAACACTCGAACCCTTCCCCGAACTGATTGTCACCGATGGGCGGACGCTATGGAACTACCAGCCCGATCTGGAACAGGTTGTCATGGAAGACTGGGACAGCGGCCGGGCCGAACTCGCGGCGCAATTGCTCAATGGCGAGACTGCGGGCCTTGCCGGGGAATACCGCGTGGAACTGGCCGCCGGGGCGGGGCTGCGCCGGTTTGAATTGACGCCGCTCGCCCCCGACAGCCCCCACGCGCTGATCGTGATCGAATTCACCGACAGCGCCACGGATGAGATGCGCCTCGACCATATCCGCCTCGACAGCCGCAACGGCCAGCAAACGCTCTGGCGCTTCGCCAATCTGCGGCGCGACGAAACGCTTGCGGTGGAGCTGTTCCGCTTCGAGCCACCGCCTGGGGTCGAGATTGTCGATAACCGCGCCGCGAACTGAATCGGGAGCCGCTCCATGCTCGACCTCAAAAGGATCCGCTCCGAGCCGGAGCAACTCGCCGCCAGCTTGGAGAAGCGCGGTTTCCGGCTCGATACCGCCTGGCTGGGACAACTTGACGCCAAGCGCCGGGAAATCCAGCTCGCGGCCGAGGCCCTGCGCAATGAGCGCAATCTGCGCTCGAAGGAGATCGGCAAAACCAAGCGGGAGGGCGGGGATGCCGGGGAAATCATGGCGGCGGTCGCCGGCATCAAGTCCCGGCTTGAGGAGCTCGATGGCCAACTCCAGGCGCTCCAGGAGGAGCTCCGCGATTATCTGCTTGGCGTGCCCAACACTCCCGCCGCCGAGGTTCCCGCGGGCGAAGGCGAATCCGCCAATCGCCTGGTTTCAGAATGGGGCAGCCCCCGGCAATTCGATTTTCCGGTGCGCGACCATGTGGAAATCGGCGCGGAACTTGCCGGCGCCGGCGGGGAGGCGCTTGATTTCGCCGCCGCCGGCCGCATGACCGGCGCGCGTTTTGTCGTCATGCAGGGGGAAGTCGCGCGCCTGCACCGGGCGCTTGGCCAATTCATGCTCGATCTGCACAGCCGCGAGCACGGCTACACCGAAATCCATGTGCCTTTCCTCGTCAACGCCGACTCGCTCACCGGCACCGGCCAGCTTCCCAAATTCGCCGACGACCTGTTCCAACTGCGGGGCAGGCAGGACTATTACCTGATTCCCACCGCCGAGGTGCCAGTCACCAATATGGCCAGGGAGCGGATTATCGAGGCTGGCAGCCTGCCATTGCGCTGGGTGGCCCACACCCCCTGTTTCCGCCAAGAGGCGGGCGGCTATGGCGCCGATACCCGGGGCATGATTCGCCAGCACCAGTTCGAGAAGGTGGAACTCGTGCAGATCTGCCGTCCGCAAGACTCGGCGGCGGCGCTCGAAGCGCTGACCGGCCACGCCGAGCGCGTCCTGCAATTGCTGGAACTGCCCTACCGCAAAATGGCGCTTTGCGGCGGCGATCTGGGCTTCAGCGCAAGCTTCACCTACGATCTCGAAGTCTGGATTCCTTCCCAGCAGTGCTACCGCGAGATTTCCTCGTGCAGCAATTTCGGCGATTTCCAGGCGCGCCGGATGCGGGCGAGGTGGCGCAACCCGGAAAGCGGCAAGCCGGAGTTTGTCCACACCCTCAACGGCTCGGGCCTCGCCATCGGCAGGGCGCTGGTGGCGGTGCTGGAAAACTTCCAAGACGCCCAAGGCCGCGTCATCGTGCCACAAGCCCTGCGGCCATACATGAATGGCCTTGAAAGGCTCGAATAAGGGGCGCGAAACCTCTGCCCCCTCCGTTTAGGCACCGGTCGCTTGCCGTCGCTGATCGGATTCCTTCCCGGCTAGCGCCGGGCCCCTTCCGCTCACCGCCACGCTCCCTCAATGCAAAATTCAGGGCACTGTATTATTAAAATGCCCATCTCTTCATTGTCATTCTACGCGGAGCCGTAATCTTCCCGGATCTGCACAGCGCAAGTCTCCGTTTGGCGGGCCGCGCGCGGCGGGCGTGCGAGGCAGGAAGCCGAGCCCGGAGCCTACAGGGACGTATTCACGGCGTCCGCTGCGCGCGGCCCGCCAAACGGGGACACCTCGAAGCCACTTAACCAGTTATTGTCGCTTCACAAACAATTATCAGGCTTCGGCAACCCGGCGATGCGGTTGGCGGTTTTGGCGAAGGAGCCGCCGAACAGCCGCATGAGATGGATGCTGCGGCCTTTTTCCGGGCCGAGTTTCCGTCTGGCCAAGCTGACGATGGCTCGGGAGGCGGGCGACATCTGGTGCCGCCGGTGAAAGTCGCGCAGCAGGTGCAGGATTTCCCAGTGCGCTGGCTTGAGGGTGATGTCCTGCTGCCGCGCCAAGGCCTCTGCGACTGGCTCGCTCCAGTCCGCCAGCTCGCGCAAGTAGCCTTCGGCATCGAGGGCAACGGATTTGCCCGCCACTGGGATCATCTCGTCCATCGCCTCAGAACCAGCTCAGGGTCTTGTCGAACTGTGCGCACAGGGCGACGAAACCAGCATAATCAACGATGGTCACGCCATCCGGCGCGCGGTCTTCAAGGCCGCGGGCGCGCAGGGAGGCGGCAAGCGCGTAAATGGGAATGCCGCCGGCGAACTCAAGGCGATCGGGCAGGCAGTAGACGCCGTCGTCAAGCAGCAGCAGGGCATCGCCAACGGCAAACGTCCCCGCGGCCTGCCGCGGCAGGCCCGATTCAGGACTTTTGCCGAGCAGGTGCAGGCAGGTCACAGGTTGAACACCGTGCCCGCCGCGGCGATGCGCCGCTGGATCGATTCCGCGGCGAGCGGTTCCACGCCGATCAGCAGATCATCGGCGCCGAGCCCGCGCTCCTTCAGCGCGGCGGCTTCAACGCCCGGGCGCCCGATGCCATAGAGTTCGATCGCTTCGAGCGCCTTGCCGAGGGTTTTGGCATCGATGGCGGCGCCGTCCTGATCGCGCAGCAGCTGATACACGCCGTCCCCGAGGAAAAGCATGTCCATCTTCTGTTCAAACACCGCCGCCGCCAGCGCGAGGTCGAGCAGCGCCCGGGCCCGCCCGGAGCCATAGGGCGGGGAGCGGGAAATAAACAGCAGTTTCTTGCCCTGGGCTTTGCTCATGCCGGTTGCTTGCTCATATGTTGGCTAACCGAATGACACTGTGCGGTCGGAATGCAGGCAGGCGTCGATCAGTTCCCCTAGGCCGCCGATGTGGAATTCTGGATACATCGAAGCGGCTGGCAGTTCGTGGCGCCGGGCCTGTTCAGCATCGACCACGCCGCGCCGGACCGCGGAACTGACACAAACCGTCGCGTCGATGCCGTGCTCCCGGATCAATTCCCGCCACTGGCCGCGCAAATCCACTTCGTCCCTGGCGACCACCGCGAGCCGGTTCGCGTTGGCGGCGCCGGCGGCGAAGAAAAACACACGGTGAATCCGGTGCTCCGAGCGCAGCGCCGCCTCGGCGAAGCGCAGCGCCGTTCCAGCGGCTTCGCCCGCATGGGGCGGGGCATGGACGATGATCGAGAAGATCAAAGCGGCGCCATCCCTTGTTCCGCGAAAGCGCGCAACAAAAAAGCCCCGGCTTGGCCGGGGCTTTTCGTTGGCGGAGCTTTTGCCATTTCCTGTGGGGGGGCTGGCCATTCATTCCCTGCCGGTGAAGGCGCTGAGCAGGCTCAGCAAGCTCATGAACAGGTTGTAGATCGACACGTAGAGCGTGATCGTGGCGAGAATGTAATTGCGTTCGCCGCCGTGGATGATCGCGCTCGTTTGCCACAGGATGCAGGCGCTTGAGAACAGCATGAATCCAGCCGACAAGGCCAGGTGCAGCGCGGGCATGGGCCAGAAGATGTTGATCACCATCGCCGCCACCAGCACCAGGAAGCCGGCGAAGATGAAGCCCTGCAGGAAGGAGAAATCCCGGCGCGAGGTCAGCGCCCAACCGGAGAGGCCGAAAAAAATGAAAGCCGTTCCGCCAAGCGCCTTGGCGACGATTTCGCCACCGCCGGCCATCGACAGGTACATGCCGATGATCGGACCCATGGTATAGCCCATGAAGCCGGTGAAGGCGAATACCGACAGCAGCCCCCAGGCGCTGTTGGCCAGGGCATGGGTCAGAAACAGCAGACCGTAGGCGCCAATCAGGAACATCCAGATGTTGAGCGGCGGCGCGTTGATGCTCAACATCGCCGTGAACGCGCTGAACGCCAAAGTCAGGGCGAGCAGGGAATAGGTGTTGCGCAATACCTTGTTGACCGCAAGAACCGACTCTCCACCCACAGCGCGGCCGCTAACGGCCTCGATTCCCGCAGCGCCTCTTCCGCCAGCACTTCTTCCAAAACCGCCTCTGTTCATCGCAACCTCCGTTTTTAAATTGTGAATGGCTTGCCACAAACCGATATGGGGCTGATCGAACCAGTTTTCAACCGCGCCCCAGGCCAACAATCATACCTTTCCGACCGCCGAAATCAATACCAGGGCTTGTGGCTTCGACCGGGGCCGCCCACAGCCCCTTAAGTTGTGCGGGATTCCAGCTCGGTGGGATCAATCAAGACGCGGAGCCGCTCGAAGTCCTACGGCGCAGGCTCCTAGGCCAGGCTTCGTCCAAATCGATGATTGTAGTAAGATTCCGCCTGCGGAGGGGTGGCAGAGCGGTTGAATGCACTGGTCTTGAAAACCAGCGAGGGTTAACGTCCTCCGAGAGTTCGAATCTCTCCCCCTCCGCCAATTCGCCAGTCAGAAATCGCGCAGCGCGCTGATCTGGCGCGCGCTCAGGCTGATGTAGTCGGCAAGCACCCGGGCGCTTTCCTCGAGCAGGGGGTCGAGCTCCCCTCCCTCGCTGTCTTCCCCGCTGGCGCTGGCATTGGATTCGGCGTCGGCGTCCGCTTCCACCGGTGTTTCGGTTTCAGTCGTGGCCACTGTTTCCATTTCGGTGTCTTCGGGCGGCGCGGTGGCGGCGGTTTCGGTGGGATCCGCCCCGTCTTCGCCGCCTTCGAGGATATCGAGCAGTGGCAGGCCCTTGAGGAAGCGGCGCATGTTCTCGGTTTCAAGGCCGCGGCGGCGGTCGGCTTCGTTGCGGGCCTTGAGGACCGCTTCGTTGAGCGGCCAGGTTTCGCGCTGTTGCTGTTCCCTGGCGATGGCGATCTGGCTGTTGATGTGGATGAAATCCGGGGACCGCTCAGCGCGCCGCGCATGCAATTCGGTCAATTCGGGGATGTGGCGGCGGATGGGATGATAGGCGCGGTATTCCACCGGCCGCACGGTGTCCCAGGGCAGGGCGCCGTCGAGGCCGCTTTCGCCGATGTGCCCGTAAGCTTCGAACAGGTCGGGGAAGGCGATGTCGGGGACGATGCCGCGGTGCTGGGTGCTGGCGCCGGAAACCCGGTAGAACTTGGAGCGCGTCAGCTTCGCCTGGCCAAATTCCATGGGGATGATTTCCTGCACCGTGCCCTTGCCGAAAGTCTGGCCGCCGAGCACGAGGCCGCGCTGGTAATCCTGAATCGCGCCGGCGAAGATTTCCGAGGCGGAGGCGCTGTTGCGGTTGACAAGCACCGCGAGTGGCCCGGCCCAGGCGACTTGCGGGTCGTCGTCGCCGAACGAGCGGGTATAGCCGTTGCCGAGCCCGGAGTAACGCACTTGCACGGTGGCGCCGGTCTCGATGAAGAGGCCAACGAGGGCATTGGCTTCGCCAAGGCTGCCGCCGCCGTTGTTGCGCAGATCGATCACCACCGCGTCGACCTGCCCGCGGTTGAATTCCTCGAGCAGGGTGGCCACGTCCCGGGTCGAGCTTTTGTAGTCCTCCTCGCCCCGGTTGGCGGCTTCAAAGTCGAAATAGAAGGTGGGCAGGTGGATGATGCCCATTTTGTGGACGCGGCCGTTGTGGGGCACTTCGATGGTTTCCGACCAGGCCGACTGGTCTTCGAGCCGCACCACGTCCCGGGTGATGCTGACAATGGTGGCGGCGGATTCGTTGACCGCGTTGACTGGGATCACATTGAGCCTGACCACGGTGCCTTGCTCGCCGCGGATTTGGGCGACGACATCATCGAGCCGCATGCCCACCACATCCTGAATTTCACCTTCCGGGCCCTGGCCGATGCCGATGATGCGGTCGCCGGCGCTGAGTTCCCTGCCGCGGTCGGCGGGGCCGCCCTTGATGATCTCGACGATGGTGGTGAACTCGTCCTCGGCGGTGAGTTGCGCGCCGATTCCCTTCAGGGAAAGCGACAGATTCATGTTGAAGGTTTCCGAATCCTGCGGCGAGAAATAGCTGGTGTGGGGGTCGGAAACTCTCGCCACGGTGGCGAGATAGCCCTCGAAGGCGTCCCTGGAGTCGACTTGCAGCATGCGGTTGAGGCGGCCGCGGTAGCGTTTGGAGAGTTTTTCGCGGATTTCCTCGTTGCTGTCGCCAGCAAGGCGCAGGTTGAGGACGCTGTTCTTCGTCCGCAGCCGCCAAATTTCGTCGAGTTCGGCGACGGTTTCGGCGTAGGGCGCGTCTTCGCGGTCGATCAGGACGTATTCATCAAGGGTGAAGTCCATTTCCGGGATGTGGTTCTCGATCCGGTCGATGCTGTAGATCAGCCGTTCGAGCAGGCGCTTGTAGTACAAATTGTAGATTTCATAACCCGGCGCGAGGCTGCCTTCGCGCAGATGATCGTCGATCCTGTAGCGCCAGGCGCTGAGCCGGTCGATATCCCCACGCAGAAAGTAGAGGTGGTCGCCATCGAGCGCGTCGAGGAAATTGTCGAACACCAGCGAGGAAAAATCGTCGTCTATTTCAATGGGGAGATAATGCCGCGATTGCAGCACGTCGATCAGTTCGATCGCCGTCGGCCCGTAAATCGGCTCGGGAACCAGCGGGGTGAACAGTTCGTCGATATTGAGCGCGAGCGGCGCCTCCGCGGCGTTTTCCGAAGCGGCGTTGTGCAAGGCGGCATCCTGCCCGAAACAAACAGTGGAGAGCAGGGCGGACAATGCGAACGCCGGCAGGCGGAATCTGTCAGGACTCATGCGGTTTTTCCCTGAATTGCTGTTGGCCCGTAGCTTAAGCCGGAATTTCAATCATTTCCAGCGCATGGGATAGAAATCGCAAGTTGAAAGGAACAGCTTTGAAATTGGCGCCGAGGGAGCGCGGCGGCTGAAAGGGGCCCAGCGCAAGCTGGGAAAGCATTCAGCTACCGACGGCAAGCGACCGGTGTCAGGAGAATCCAAACTCTCACCGAATCCGCTTGTTGCGGGCGCTGGCGTGGCGTTCGGCGCGTTCTACGTCGATGTAGCGGTCGGTGATCGCGCTTGAGCCGTGGCCGGCGTCGTCGCGCACGTGTTCCCGGGGGCGGTGCTTGACGTCTTCGGAGATGCCGGTGTGGCGCAGCCAATGCACCGTGGCCTCGGCGAGCCGGTCGGCCTCGTCGGCGAAACCCTCCTCGCGCATCCGGGCCACCGCGCTGTCGAAACATTCCCGCACTATGCGGCGGATCTGGCGGGTGCTCTTCACGCCGCCGCCGCCGCGGTTCTTGCGAATGAGCGGGGTGGCCTCGCCGGGGGCGGGCAGGGGGGCCAGGCCCCGGGCCCGGCGGTAGCGCTTCAGCGCCGCGAGCATGGCGTCGCTGACCGATATCTCCCGCTCCTTGTTGCCCTTGCCAACGGTCAGAAACCACCAGTTGCCTTCCTGATCCATCTGGAAATGCCCCATTTGCGGTTGCCAGCGCGGGGTTTCCACCAGCTCGGAGATGCGCAGGTAGAGGGCGAACAGCGCATTCATGATGAACAGCGTGCGCTCGTGGACCAGCGGATTCGCCCCGGCCATGCTCTCGGCGGTTTCGATGACGAATTCCCATTGCAGGGGGGAGAGGCGGCGGATTTTGTCCAAACCCTGGCGTCCGCGCAGGTATTTGCTTTTCTGGCGCATCCGGGCCACTGGATTCGCTTGTGCGTAACCCTCCTGGATCAGAAAGTTGAAGAAGCTGCTGAGCACGCTGAACAAGGACCGCAAGCCGGCTTGGGATAGCGCGTATTCCTGGCCGGTGCTGACATAGGGGCGCCACTGTGGATTGGGAACGCGCTCGCCTTGGCTGAGCACGAAGCGGGGGACGCTGTTCGGGCCGATCCATTTCGCCGGCGGGTTGCGGGCGAAATCGACATAGGATTCGAAATCTTCCCGGGCGATGCGGTTCAGGGATCGTTTGCGCACGAGCCAGCACCAGTGCAGGAAATGCTCGATCTCCCGGCGGTAGGTGCTGAAGGTGTCTGGGCTGCCGCGGTAGCTGTAGATGAACTCGCTGGCGTATTGATAATCGCTGACCGCATCGCTTGGCGAATCGCCCGGCAACTGCGGAACATCGCGCACCGGCGACTTGTGGGGGTTGGGCATTTCTTCAAGCGTGTCGAAGAATGGCGCGGGGCTTTTCCTGCTGGGCATGGTGTTCACCGTTTCTTCCCGGCAATCGATACATACATCGGAAAGGGCGGGCCGCAACTTTAGGCGCTCCGGCTGGGTCGCCGCGCACAGCCCGCCTTCATGCTTCTCTTATGTCCGGTAATCTTTATTACCGGACATTATGGCATAGGCGCGGAATCGCTGGCTCTGAGCTCTTGTTTGTGGCTTCGATACGACGCAGGCGCATTTGCGCAGAACGAACTCGGTGGCCTCTCACTGGCGGGGGTTTTTCAGGGTGACGAATTCTTCGGCGAGGGTTGGGTGGATGCCGATGGTGCGGTCGAAGTCGGCTTTGGTGGCGCCGCAGTTCATCGCCACGGTGAAGCCCTGGACGAGTTCGCCGGCGTCGGGGCCGACCATGTGCAGGCCGGTTACCCGCTGGGAGCCGCGGTCGACGATGAGTTTGAGCAGTGCGGGTTCAATGCGGCCGCTGAGACTGTGTTTCATCGGTTGGGTTCGCGACAGGTAGACATCGCATTCCCCGCCGCCGGCACGCGCTTCGGCCTCGCTTTGACCCACGCTGGCAACGTTTGGATGACAGAAAACCGCGCTGGGAATGTATTCGTAGTCCATTCGCGGTGACTCGCCGCCGAACAAGGCGCGGGCGACGATTTGGCCTTCGGCGAGCGCCACCGGTGTCAAGGTGACGCGGTCGATGGCGTCGCCGACGGCGAATATGCCGGCTTCGGCGGTTTCAAACCGCTCGTTGACTTCAATGGCGCCGTTGGCGCGGGTTTCGATGCGGGTGTGCTCGAGGCCGAGGTCGCCGGTGTTGGGGCGGCGGCCAGTGGCGCAAAGCACTTCTTCGGCGATGATTTCCCCGCCGGAATCGAGGCGCGCTTTCAGCTCGCGCGGGCCGGCTTTTTCGAGCCGTTCGATTTGCCGGCCGAGCTCAAGGCGGAATTTCCCGCCCAGGGTTTCGGTGATGAACTCGCGGATGTCCGCGTCGAAACCCCGCAGCAGCTTGTCGCCCCGGTGGACGAGCGTAACCTCGACACCGAGGCCGTGGAGGATGCTCGCGAGCTCGCAGGCGATATAGCCGCCACCCTGGACGATCATCGAATCCGGCAGCCGCGGCAAGTGGAACAGTTCATTGGAAGTAATCGCCAACTCATTGCCGGGAAAAGGATTTTTCCAAGGCCATCCGCCAACGGCGAGGAGAATGTGGCGGGCGCTGAACGGTTTGCCGCCAATGTCGATTCGATGCGGCCCGGCGAGTCTCGCGCGTTCGCCGAAGATGCGGATGTTCCGGCTGGCGAGAATGTCGCGGTAGATGGCATTGAGGCGGCCGATTTCGCGGTTCTTGTTGGCCAGCAGGGTTGGCCAGTCGAATGCGGGCGCGGCCTGCGTCCAGCCGAAGCCGCGGCTGTCGCGCCAGTCCTCGGCGTAGTGGGCGGCGTAGCTGAACAGTTTCTTCGGCACGCAGCCGAGATTGACGCAGGTGCCACCGAAATCCCGCTCTTCGGCGATGGCCACGCGGACGCCGAGATCGGCGGCGACCCGGCTGGCGCGAACCCCGCCGGAACCCGCGCCGATGACAAAAAAATCGAAATCGTATGATTTCAAGAGGTTGCCGCCATACTCAGGAATAGCGCGGCATCGCCGTCGCCCGGCGAGTCGGCCAGGCAGTCTTCGATGGCCGCGAAAGCGCGGCGGTCGTCTTCCCGCAGGCGCACGCCGATTCCAGCTTGCACCGCCGCCCCCGGCGGATTCACCCAGACGACCTCGCCACTCGCCGCGATCCGCTCATTCGCGCCCGGCAGGAGCATGAGCAGAAAGACCGGCTCGCCCAGCTCTCCATCCTCGATGCCGGGAACGAAAACCGCCCCGGAGAGGATGAAGGGCATCCACATCGCCTGGAGTGTGCCGACATCGCCGATTCGCAATGGCAGCACCCTGCCCCCGGTTCCCGCCTTTTCGGTTTTCACCACCACGGTTTCATCCCCATATAGACCCGCATGCCGCGGCGAATATTTCAGGCCGCGCGCCCGGCGCCGGTTTCCTGCCGCCGCCAGCGCAGGAAAATGCTCTCCAGCAGCAACTGCGGGTTGGGATTGCCCGGTCCCGCCAACAGTTTTCTGGCCACAGCCACTTGCCGGTGGAAGGCGAGCAGCACGGCGAGATTGCAACTTGCTGGCAAAGCTTGGGCAAGCTCCCGGTTCGCGGCATTGCGCCAAGTGCCGGTGACCAGCCCGCGAATCAATATAGTCGAGATTCTATCCAACTGCTCGAAAATCGCCGCCTCGCCGACTTTCGCCGCCGCCGCCGCTTGTTGCGCGCTGATGGCGCCGGAGAGCAGATCGAGCAAGAGCTTGCGGCAGGCGCTGAACCCGGGTGGCTGGTCCGATTGGAGTTCGGCGAGCGTTTCGAATGGCCGGTTGCCCGCGCTTTCCAACACGTCTTCGAGTAGATCGTCCGGTATTTGCTTTGACTCCCCGTCAAGCTGTCCGCGCAGCCAGTTGCTGGCGGTTTCCGGGTCGGGGCAAGGCAACGGCAGGATCTGGCAGCGGCTGCGGATCGTTGGCAGCAGGCTGCCGGGGCTGACCGCGGCGAGCAGCAGGCAGGCCCGCTCCGGCGGTTCTTCGAGGGTTTTCAGCAAGGCATTGGCGGCGGCGAGGGTCAGTTTCTCGGCTTGGGGGATGACCGCCACCCGGGCCAGGCCGGAAAATCCGCTGCGGCTCATGAATTCGGTCAATTCGCGAACTTGGCCGATGCCGATGTCTTTTTTGTCTTCTTCGGGTGCGAGGATGAGCTGGTCCGGGTGGTGTTCGGCGCCCCCGGCCCGGCAACTGCGGCATTGGCGGCAGGCCCGGTTGCCACGGGGGTTTTCACACAGCAGCAAGTCGGCGAACTCGCGGATGAAGACCATGCGGCCAGTGCCGCGGTCGCCACAGAATAAGTAGGCGTGGGCCAGGGCGCCCTCTTCCCGCTGCCGGCACAGGCGTCGCCAGACGCTCTCCTGCCAAGGCAGCGCGGTTCGCGGTGGTTCTCCTGCCTGGGCTCGCGGGCCGGGTCCGCTCATCGCAACTCCGGCAATCTTTTCCGCAGCCCGGCGCGCAAGTCGCGGCCGACCTCGGCTGGCGGCCGCCCGGCGTTGATCAGCAGGCAGCGGCCGGGTTCCGCCTTGGCGATATCGAGATAGCACTGCCGCACCCTGGTGTGAAAGGCGATGTCCTCGCCTTCGATGCGGTCGAGCTGGCCGCGGTCGCGGATGCGCGACAGGCCAATGTCTGGGTCGAGGTCGAGAATGATGCTGAGATCGGGACGCAAGCCGCCCTGCACCAAGTCTTGCAAGGTCGCGATGGCTGGTTTTGGCAAGCCGCGCCCGCCGCCCTGATAGGCGAAGGTGGCATCGGTAAAGCGGTCGCAAAGCACCCATTGCCCGGCGGCGAGCGCGGGCTCGATGCGTTTGGCGAGATGTTCGGCCCGGGCGGCGAAAATCAGCAGCAACTCAGTCAGCGCCGCGGGCGATTCGCCATCGCGGGCGAGCAACAGTTCGCGAATCCGCTCGGCAAGCGCCGGGCCGCCCGGCTCCCGGCCGCGGACAAAATCGATGCCCCGCCCGCGCAGCAATTCCTCAAGCATGGGAATATGTGTGCTTTTGCCGGCGCCCTCAACGCCCTCGATGGTGATGAATCTGCCCTTCAATTCCTTCATTCCCGCTCCGCCGTTTCCCGGGCGCCGTTTCGAGTTGGCTGCGACAATTGTTCGCAAGCGGTATTTTCCCGCTTGCGCTGGAAGCAATCCACGGCCAGGTTGTGTTCGGCCAGGGTCGCGGAAAAATAGTGGCCGCCGCGGTCGTCGGCGACGAAGTACAGATACTCCGATGTGGCCGCCCGCAGGCTCGCACGGATCGATTCGCGGCTCGCCAGGGCGATGGGCGTGGGTGGCAGGCCGTCGATGCGGTAGGTGTTGTGGGCGGTGTCCTCGCGGAGATCGGCGCCGCGCAGGTCGCCATCGAAACGCCCGCCGAGTCCATAAATCACCGTGGGGTCGGATTGCAGCCGCATGTTTCGCTCCAGCCGGCGCAGGAAGACGCCCGCGACCAGGCCCCGCTCGCCGCCTCCCGCGGCTTCTTTTTCGACGATGGAAGCCAGAATCAGCGCCTCGTAGGGAGTCGCCAGTGGCAGCCCGGAGCGCCGCAGCATCCATTCCCGGTTGAGCACTTCCCCGAGCCTTCCGTTGGCCCGCATGAGCAGGTCGATATCGGTATCGCCGGCGCTGTAGAAATAGGTGTCGGGAAAGATCATGCCTTCCGGGCTTGGCGTTTCAAGTTCCATGGCTTGGGCGATTTCGGTCATGGTTTTGCCGGTGAGCAGCGGCTCGATATCCTCGCCGCGCTGGATTTCCGCGAGCGCCTCGGCGAAGGTCCAGCCTTCAATGAGGGTGAGCCGACGCTGGCGCGTGGTTCCCGACACAAACAGCGCCAGCAAGTCCGCGGCGGAGGCTTTCGCCGGCAATTCATACTCGCCCTGGCGGATCGACTGTTCAACGCCGCGGAATCGCCCAAGCGCGTTGAACAGGAAAGGCGAAGCGATAATCCCCCGCGCGCCCAACTCCCGGCTGAGCTGGCTGAAAGTCATGCCGGCCTCTATGGTGAAAATCCGGGATTCGGCTAGTCCGGGCAAGGCTTGGTTGAGCCGCCGGTCGGCCAGAACCACGGCGAGGACGGCGGTGGTCAACAAGGTCGCGGTAGCGAGCGCCAGCCACAATCTGAATCGCTGTCCGCCGCCCCCTTCTTTCCCCACGCCTTCCTCCACGCCTTCCGGCTAAGTATGCTCTGAAAAACTCCATCCATGGAGTTTTTCATTGTCGCAAAATAAAACGTGGTTTTGTTTTGCTCGCGAATTCAATGGCTTGCGCCATCGAATTCGGCGGTACGTCCGTGTACCGCGGGAAGCTCTGACTTAATCAGAGCTTCCCTAATTCATGAAGTCGCGCCATGCAAGCAAGAATGGCGGCATAATCCATCAGTCCAGCTTGGTTTTCAATCCATGCCGAGGCCGCCAGTGGCGGTTGAGTTCGATTTCGCGAATTCCTAGCGTGCCCGGGAGAAAATCAGGGTGGCGTTGCTGCCGCCGAAGCCGAAGGAATTGCTCAGGGCGGTGGCGAGGGGCTGCTCGCGGGCGCTGTGGGGGGTGAAGTCGAGGTCGCAGCCTTTGTCGGGATTGTCGAGGTTGATTGTGGGCGGGACGACATTGTCGCGCAGCGCGAGGATGGAGATGATGGCTTCGACCGAACCCGCGGCGCCGAGAAGGTGGCCGATCATCGACTTGCTCGAGCTGATGGCGAGCTTGCGGGCGTGATCGCCGAAAACGCTTTTGATGGCTTCGGTTTCGGCGATATCGCCGGCGATGGTCGAGGTGCCGTGGGCGTTGATGTAATCGATCTGCCCGGGATCGAGGCTGGCGTCGGCGAGGGCGTTGCGCATGCACTGGGCGGCCCCGGCGCCGCCGGGCGCCGGGGCGGTGGCGTGGTGGGCGTCGCCGCTCATGCCGAAACCGCCGAGTTCGGCGTGGATGCGCGCGCCGCGGTTTTTGGCGTGCTCGAATTCCTCCAGCACGAGGATGCCGGCGCCGTCGCCAAGGACAAAGCCGTCCCGGTCCCGATCCCAGGGGCGGCTCGCGCGCTCCGGGTCGTCGTTGCGGGTTGACAGGGCCCGGGCGGCGCAGAAGCCGCCGAGCCCCACTGGGCAGGTCGCCATTTCGGCGCCGCCGGCGAGCATGATGTCCGCCTGGCCCAGGCGGATCATGTTGGCGGCCAAACCGATGTTGTGGGTGCCGGTGGCGCAGGCGGTAACCGCGGCGATATTCGGGCCCTTGAGCTGGAACCGCATCGAAAGGTTGCCGCTGATCATGTTGATGATCGATCCCGGCACGAAGAAGGGACTGGTCTTGCGGGGGCCGGTGTCGCGGATTTGCAGCGCGGTTTTTTCGATGGCGTCGATGCCGCCGATACCCGAACCAATGGCGGCGCCGGCGCGGTCGGGGTTCCAGTTGCCGCCCTCGAGCCCGGCGTCATCCATGGCCTGAACGCCGGCGGCGATGCCGTAATGGATGAAAGTGTCCATGCGGCGCGCTTCGCGGGGGGACAGGTATTCGCCGCAATCGAAATTCTTGACCTGTCCGCCGAAGCGGGTGGTGAATTCGCTGGCGTCGAAGCGGTCGATGGGGCCGATTCCGCCGCGGCCGTTGCGGATGGCGTCCCAGCCCGCGGCAACCGAATTGCCGACGGGGCTGATCATCCCCATGCCAGTTACAGCGACCCTAGTGCGGTTCAAGAAAATCCCCACGGTTTGCGCTGGCGCGGAGGCAAGCTGCCCGTTTGCGATCCCGGACGGCTTGGCCGCCGCTCGCGAGAAAACTTACAGGTGATTGCGGATGTAATCGCAGGCGGACTGGACTGTGGTGATCTTTTCCGCTTCCTCATCTGGTATTTCGGTTTCAAACTCCTCTTCCAGCGCCATCACCAGCTCGACGGTGTCGAGCGAGTCGGCGCCGAGATCCTCGACGAAGGAGGAGGAAGGCTTTACTTCGTCCGCCTTGACGCCAAGTTGATCGCAGACAATTTCCTTGACTCGATCATCAATTCGCTTTTCGTCGGTAGTGGCCATATTGGTTTCCAACTCCTGATGCCATCAATCAAACAGCGGCGGATCGGCTCTCTCCCGAAGCGGGCGACCGGGCCGGATGGCGTTCAGTCCACCTGGGGCCCGCGCCTAGCCGCGCAGAGTGCCAAGTTTACCCTGATTTGTGATTGATGCAATCTGCCTATTGCAAAATTATGCCTCTTGACATGCTCTGACTGAATCAGAGCTTCCATCGAGGCCAATCGGGATTGCGCGGCCTGTGGATCAAGCCAGATACATCCCACCATTCACATGCACGGTCTCGCCCGTGATGTAGGCGCCGTCCGCTGAAGCGAGAAATCCCACCACGGCGGCGACCTCTTCCGCGCGGCCGAGCCGCTGGAGCGGAATCTGTTTCAGCATTTCCCCGACCCGGGCCTCCGGCAGGCCGCCGGTCATGTCGGTTTCAATGAATCCGGGGGCCACGGCGTTCACGGTGATGCCGCGGGCGCCGATTTCCCGGGCAAGCGAGCGGGTGAAGCCTTCGATGCCGGCTTTGGAAGCGCAATAATTGCTCTGGCCGGGATTGCCGCTCGAGGCGACCACCGAGCTGATATTGATGATTCGTCCCCGGCGGGCCCTCGTCATCGGTTTCAGGCAGGCGCGGGTAAGGCGGAACATCGAATTGAGGTTGGTGTTGATGACTTCGTCCCATTCGGCTTGCTTCATGCGCAGCAGCAGGTTGTCCCGGGTGATGCCGGCGTTGTTGACCAGCACGGCGGGGGCGCCGAGGCTTGCCTGCAAGTCCGCCATCAGCGCGTCGACGGATTCGTTCGAGCCGATGTCGGCGCGAAAGCCAGCGCCCTTGAGATTTTGTTCGGCGAGCCAAGCGGAAATTCGTCCGGCGCCTTCGGTGGTGGTGGCGGTGCCGGCGATGGCGAATCCCGCCCGGCCGAGGGTGAAGGCGATGGCCTTGCCGATTCCCCGGCTCGCGCCGGTGATCAATGCCAATGGGGGGTGGTCTTTTTGCATCGCTGTTTGTTTGTCGATTGCGCCGCGGCCCGGCTGCCCGCGACCCTGAATGGCGCGGAAGTATACCCGATTCACGGTTTGCCAGCGAAGGCGGATTTATGAGCGGATTTTTGATTTTGTGGCTTCGATCCGCCGCTGTCTGGCCGGAGCGAAGCGGAGACGCAGAATCTCTTCGCCCGGGCACCGGTCGCTTGCCGCCGCGCTTCCCCAGTGCGGGATTCCACCGCAACCCCTTCGTCATTGCGCGGAGCGAAGTGGAGGCGCGGAATCCTTGAACGCCGCGACTGCGCCGCAGGCGCTGGAATTGGCGGGGAAATCCTTGTATTTTCGGGATTCCGCTAAATCGTTGCGTTGGATTTCATTCCCTAAAAATTTCCGAAGGAGCAAAAAGCTTATGCAAGCGCTGGGCGAATTGAAAGGTTTTGGCAGGTTTCTGCTCGCGCCGCTGGCGGTGGTCGTCGCCGGGGGTTTCACCGGGCCGGCCGCGGCTCAAGACGGGGTGGATCAACCCGGAGTGACGCGCTATGTTCGCTTCAGCGACGACAGCGGCACCCACAGCGGCATCCTCGATGGGGAAATGATCCGCGTGCTCGATGGCGATCCGGTTTTCGACGACGGTGTCGGTCCAACTGGCCGGATGGTGGCTCTTGGCGGAGTCGAGCTTGAGATTCCCCTGGACCCGGATCGGGTGCCGCGGGTGTTCGGCGTCGCGGGCAACTCGAACAACCCCAACGGCGAACCGGTCGAGATCGATCATCCGGCTTGGTTCAGCAAGGCGACGACCTCGCTTTCGCGCAATGGCGACCCGGTGGAAGTCCCCTTCGGCGCGACCAACTTCAATTTCGAGGGCGAACTCGCGCTGATCATTGGCCGCGAAGGCCGGCACATCCCCGAATCGGAGGCGATGGCGCATCTTTTCGGCGTTGCGGTCAGCAATGACTGGAGCGAGAACGACTGGTGCGGCGAAGCCAGGGGAATCGAGGAGCCGAGCCATGTGTTCTGCAAGGCTGGCGACACCTTCGCCTCATTGGGCGACCATGTGGTCGCCGGGCTCGATCTCGGCGATCTCGAACTGACGGTGCGGCTCGATGGCGTGGTGGCCGCCCAGGGCTCGACCGCGGACTTCCGCAACGACCCCGCGGCGCTGATCAGCAAGCTCAGCCACTACATCACCCTCAAGCGCGGCGACATCATCCACACTGGAACGGTCGCGCCGCCACAGCTTCCCGGCACCCGGCGCCAGCTTTGGCAGGATGATGTCGTCGAGGTGGAAATCGAGGGCATCGGCATGGTGAGCAACCCGCTCATGCGGGTGACGCGGCAAAACATCTCGGGCCCCGCGCTTCCCGCCGCCGACGGTGTGAGCGAGTATGTCCGCTTCGAACACGCCGACGGCTGGTCCTTCGGCATGCTCGAAGGCGATTCGATCCGCGAACTCGATGGTGACCCGGTTGCCGGCCCCGCCAGCGCGACCGGACGCAGTTTTGCCACCGCCGATGTCGCCCTCGGTCTGCCGGTGGACCCGGAGCGGCCCGGCCGCAAGGTGCTGGCGGTCGGGGCCAACTACCACCCAGTCGACGGCATGCCGGATCAAGTGCCGCATCCGCGCTGGTTCTTCAAGACCTCTTCGGGGCTCAGCCCGCACGGTGGCGAGGTGCAGATGCCACCCGAGGCCGAGCTGATGATTCCCGCCGCCGAACTCGTCCTCATCATCGGCCGCAGCGGCCGCCATATTCCAGAAAGCGAGGCCCTCGACTACATTTTTGGCGTCGCCGCCGGCAACGACTGGTCGGAACTGTCATGGATATCGTCGGACCGTGGCGTGCGGCCGCTCAAGCTCGTGGGCAAGGCGACCGACACCTGGGCCGGCCTTGGCAACACGATCGTCAGGGGCCTCGACTACAGCGATCTCGAAATCAGCGCGCGGCTCAACGGCGAATTGCTCTCCGCGGGCCGAACATCGACGATGATCAATCGTCCGGCCCGGCTCGTGAGCTATCTCTCCCGCTACATGACGCTCAATCCCGGCGATCTGATCTACACCGGCTCGACACCGGTGGACCGGGAAACCCGGCGCAACATGGCGGTGGGGGATGTGGTCGAAGTCATGGTGGAGAACATCGGCGCGCTCGAGCAGGAAGTCGTCGCCATGCCGGCTTGGCCGTATTGACGCGGGCTCTTTTGGGGCCTTATGCAGGGGGCCTATATAGTCAGTCAACTTGACGAATTGGGGGAGGGAGTCCTGCGCCGCGCCGGCGGGGACAACTCTCCCCCTGCCAAGGGCGAGTGGCGCGAAGCGGCGAGGGGGTTCCGGTCGAAGCCGCTTGCCTAAAAGCAATACACACCGGACTGCGAATTAGGAGCATGAAATGCCGAGAGCTGCTGGATTGTCGCTGGCGCTGTTTTGCGGGCTGGTCCAGGCGGCTGAAACCGCCGACAGCGAAGTGCTGGCCAGGCTGATGGAAACGGCTGAGCCGACCAGTGTGTTGTTCTGGTCCCAGGATGATCGCCAGGTTGGTTTCCGCCACATGCCGGGGCTGAATCCGGCGCGGCGGATCGAAGCCGGCGCTTCGCCCTTTCCGCTGCGCGGCGCGCCGGTGGATCTTGGCGCGGTGCGCTACGAAGTGGACAGCGGGGATTTCGGTATGGCCGACTACCTCGCCGACCCGGCGCACATGGGCTTGATCGTCGTCCGCGGCGACGAGATTCTGTTCGAGGACTACTCGGGCGGAAACAACGAGGAAAGCATCTGGATCTCGTTCTCGGTCACCAAATCGGTGACTTCGATGCTCATTGGCGCGGCGATCCGCGATGGCTTCATTGGCGGAGTCGATGAACTGGTCATCGATTACCTGCCCCGCCTGCGCGGCTCCGGGTACGAGCGGGCGAGCATCCGCAATGTGCTCAACATGGCTTCCGGGGTTCGCTGGAATGAAGACTACGCCGACCCTGGCTCTGATGTGGCCAATGCGGGTGCCGCCAACGGGGTCGCGCTCGCGGATTATCTGGCCACTTTGCCGGCCGAATCGGCACCGGGCGAGGTTTTCAATTACAACACCGGGGAGACCAACCTCGTCGGCGAGATCCTGCGCGCGGCCATCGGCAACAACGCCTCGACTTACCTGAGCCACAAGATCTGGCGGCCCTTCGGCATGGAATACGATGCTTGGTGGACCCTCGGCGAGGCTGGCGGCGGCGAACTTGGCGGCTGCTGCATCAGCGCCACCCTGCGCGACTATGCCCGCCTTGGCCTGTTCGCCATGGGTGGCGGCAAACTGCGCGATGGGACCCCGGTGCTGCCGGAAAACTGGATGATGGCATCGACCGAACCTTCGGTGGGCAATGACGGCTATGGCTATCTTTGGTGGCTGTTCGGCGACGAGGGTTATGCGGCCCGGGGGATTTTCGGCCAGTTGATCCGCGTTTTCCCCGATGACGGTCTCGTCATCGCGGTCCATGGCAATGCCGAGGCCGCGGTGGGAACGGATTTCCACTACCATCAGTACGCCTTGGTGGATGCGATCCGGGATTTTCTGACGGGGCAATAACTGGGCCAAGCCGCGCACCGGACTTGGTTCGACACGGTCCATTTCATATCGGTCAGGTTTGCGTCGAGTTGTTTGGCGCCGAGTTGCGCGGCGCTTTCCCGCGCCGGCGGAGTGGCTGAGTCAATCAGCGTTTTGCGGTTCTCCGTGATAACACCAATGCCAAGGTTCATAGCTTATGCCCTGGGGGTTGCCCCGGGGGTAGCTCATGCGGAAGCCGAATCCACCCGCGTGTTCGCGCAGCCAGCGGAAGGCGCGGGTGGTTTCAAATTCCTCGCTGAGAACTTCGCAGCCGGGCGCGCCAATGTCGATGGCCCGGCCGCTGTGGTGTTCGCTGTGGCCGGGGGCGGCATTGACCTTGAGTATTTCCCCGATGCGCTGGCCCCGGGCGAGCTTGCGGGCGATCAGGTCGTGCTGATGGCCGGGGCTGCGCCAGGCCGAAACGAGGAAAATCTCGATGCCCGCCGCCGCGGCGGCTGATTTCATCGCGGTCCAGGCGGCGAAGGCGGCCGCGGCGAGCCGCTGGGGGCGACCGAAGCAATCGGCTTCGGTCGCAATCAGATCATCGGGAACCCGCTGCAATGGCAATGCTGAGCGCGCCGCGTAATCCGGCGCGATGCCAAGCGCCTCATGGAGCGCCGCGATTGTGGTTTCGTAATCAGACATATCCTGATTTGTGTTGCGCGCGTAGCGAAGCTATGGCCTCGATCCGTCATTCTGCGCAAGGCGGGGCGGAGACGCGGAATCTCTTCGCTCAGGCTCCGGTCGCTTTCCGTCGGTGGCTGAATGCTTTCCCGGCTCACGCCGGGCCCCTTTCAGCCACCGCCGCGCTCCCTCAGTGCAAAACTCGGAAAGCTGTATTGTGAACCTGCCCGCTTTACCCCGTCATTCCGCGCGCGGAATGACGGGAAAAACAGCCTGGATGTTGTTTTGGACCGGCGCATCAACTCACTTCGATTGCCCGAATTTCGGTGATTTTTTCGCGCCACAACGCGGGGCCGCTGTGGTGGACTGACTCGCCGCGGCTGTCGACCGCCACGGTGACCGGCATGTCCTGGATCTCGAATTCATGGATCGCCTCCATGCCGAGGTCTTCGAAGGCGATGATCCGGGCGGCGCGGATGGCCTTGGATACGAGGTAGGCGGCGCCGCCAACGGCGATGAGGTAGACCGCTCCGTGGCGGCGGATCGCGTCGATTCCCGCCGGCCCCCGTTCGGCCTTGCCGATCATGCCGAGAATACCGGTGCGGGCGAGCAGATCGTCGGTGAATTTATCCATGCGGGTCGCCGTGGTGGGGCCCGCGGGGCCGATGACTTCGTCCCGCACCGCCTCCACCGGGCCGACGTAGTAGATGAACTTGTTGTCTAAATCGACCCCCGGCGGCAATGGTTCGCCGGCGTCGAGCATCGCAAGCAGCCGCTTGTGGGCGGCATCGCGGCCAGTAACCAGAGTGCCGGAAAGCAGCAGAGTTTCGCCGGGGCGCCAATTTGCCGTCTCCGCCCGCGTCACCCGGTTCAGGTTGACCCGGCGCGAGCCGGCGCCGGGGTCCCAATCGAGTTCGGGCCATTGCGAAAGCGGCGGCGGGGCGAGTTCCGCGGGTCCGCCGCCGTCGAGGGTGAAATGGGCGTGGCGGGTCGCCGCGCAGTTGGGAATCATCGCCACCGGCAGCGAGGCGGCGTGGGTCGGATAGTCGAGAATCTTGACATCGAGCACGGTGGTCAGGCCGCCAAGCCCCTGGGCGCCGATGCCGAGCGCATTGGCGCGCTCGAATATCTCCAGCCGCAGTTCCTCTCTGCGGTTGGCAGGGCCGCGCCGGCGCAGTTCGTGGATGTCAATGGCATCCATCAGCGACTCTTTCGCCAGCACCATGGCTTGCTCGGCGGTGCCGCCGACGCCGATGCCGAGCATTCCCGGCGGGCACCAGCCAGCGCCCATTCCCGGCAGGGTTTCGATTACCCAGTCGGCTAGGCTGTCGCTGGGATTGAGCATCGCCAACCGCGCCTTGTTTTCCGAGCCGCCGCCCTTGGCCGCGAGCCGCGCGTGAAGTTTGTCGCCGGCAACGAGCCGGGTGTGGAGCACCGCCGGGGTGTTGTCGCCGGTGTTGGCGCGGGCACCGAGCGGATCGGCGAGAATCGAAGCCCGCAGCACGTTTTCGGGGAGCCGATACGCCCGGCGCACGCCTTCGTTGACGAGATCGGCCAGTGGCTGGCCGCCCTCCCAGCGCACTTCCATGCCGATATCGAGGAATACCGTGACGATGCCGGTGTCCTGGCAGATGGGCCGCTTGCCTTCGGCGCAAAGCCTGGAATTGACCAGGATCTGGGCCATGGCGTCCCGGGCCGCGGCGGATTGCTCGCGCTGCCAAGCCTGGTGCAGCGCGGAGATGAAATCGGGCGGATGATAGTGGGAGATGTATTGCAGGGCGTCCGCCACGCTCTGGATCAGATCTTCGTTGCGAATCAGCGTCATTTGGATGCGTCACCGTGTCAGCCAGTCATGGCGGCTGCGCCATTTCGATTTTCCGCGGCGCAGCTTCAGCGCCAGAAAGAGCGCCGGTGAAATGATCACGGCGATGCAGACGCCCATAAACAACGCCACCAGACCCCGCGCCGCGGCCTCGGGCCCGGAACCGATGCCATCGAGGGCGGCAACCATCAGCGCCGGCGCGGGAACTCCCCCCCCGCCGCGGGGCCAGGCCGGAGTGAGGATCAGCACCGCCACGATCGTGCGCAGCAACCAGGCTGGCAACCGCCCGAACAGGCCGCTGAACTTCCAGAATACGGCGAAGAACACGGCGCTGGAAGCCAAGTATATGGTCCAGAACAGCAGATAACCCGCCTCACCGCCCATGCCGACAATTGCCCTCCGCGACCCATCGTTTCAACCCGCCCCATCTTATCACGCCGCGTTATCCGCAATACCACACCGGGGAAAGCGCCCGGTCTACCCCGTCACTTCGCGCGGGTTGGGAATTCAGGTGGTGTCGGCAAGGGCGGCGGCGAGGCTGGGGGGGTCTTCGCTGTTGTGGGTTTGGGCCTTGGGGGCGATGCGTTTGATCAGGCCGGTTAGGACTTTGCCGGGGCCGCATTCGAGGAAGTGGGTGGCGCCGGCGGCGCGCATGGTTTCAACGCAGTCGATCCAGCGCACTGGGCTGCATAGCTGGGCGATGAGGTTGCGGCGTATTTCCTCGGGGTCGCGGCTGGCCCGGCCGGTGGCGTTTTGCACCACGGGAACCGCGGCCGGGTGGAATGGGATTTTGGCGAGTTCGGTTTCGAGTTGCCTGCGCGCTGGTTCCATCAGCGCGCAGTGGGAAGGCACCGACATTTTCAGTGGCAGGGCGCGTCTGGCGCCGGCTTGTTTGCACAGCGCCATGGCGCGCTTGACCGCCGCGCTGTCGCCGGCGATAACGATCTGGCCGGGAGCGTTGTGGTTGGCCGGGCTGACCGCGCCCTCCCCCGCCGCTTCGGCTTCAAGGCAAATCGCCGCCAATTTGGCACCATCGAGGCCGATGATCGCGGCGATGCCGCCGGCGCCGGCTGGCACCGCCCGCCGCATGAATTGCCCGCGTTGATGGACCACTTTCACGGCTTGACCGAATTCGAGCACTTCCGCGGCCACGAGGGCGGTATATTCGCCGAGGCTGTGGCCGGCGAGCAGATCGGGTTCCGCCCCGCCGCGCTCGCGCCAGAGCCGCCACAGAGCGATGCCCGCGGCGAGCAGCGCCGGCTGGGTGAACTGGGTTTCATCGAGCAGGCCATCGGGATTGTGCCGGGCAATATCCCAGAGGTTCCGGCCGATTGCGGCGGAGGCCTCGGCGAAGCTGGTTTCGACGACGCCGTGAGCTTGCGCGAGTTCGGCGAGCATGCCGGTTTTCTGCGAGCCCTGGCCGGGGAAAACGATTGCGAGCTTGCTCATGGGGTTGGTTTTCCTGAACCGATGAAAAGGAGTGGCTTGATTCGGCGGGCGGTCACGCCGCGGCCATGATGGCCTCGACCTTGTCGCCGATCAATCGCGGAACTTGGTGATCGACCTGGCTCGCGGCCGCGAGAATCGCGTGGCTGAAGCCGAGGGCACTGGCATTGCCGTGGCTCTTGACGATATTGCCCTGCAAACCGAGCAGGCAGGCGCCGTTGAAGCGCTCTGGATTCAGCCGCATGGTCAGCGCGTTGACGATGGAGGCCGAAAAAAACCGCGAGACGCGGGTAAGCATCCCGGGGCCGGCCTCATGGTGCAGCGCGTTGCGAATCATGTTGGCGACGCCTTGCGAGGCCTTGACGGTGACATTGCCGACAAACCCGTCGCAAACCACGACATCGGCCCCGCCTTGGTAGACCTCGTGGGCTTCGATAAAGCCCACGTACTCGATCGCCGGGCATTGCGCGAGCTTTTCGCCGGCTTCGCGAACGGCGCCGGTTCCCTTGTAAAGTTCGGCGCCGATGTTGAGCAGGCCGAGGCGGGGCGGCGAGCCGTTTAGGCTTTCGGCGAGCACCGAACCCATGACGGCGAATTCGAACAGGTGTTGCGCCCCGCATTCGGGATTGGCGCCGACATCGAGCAGCAGGCGTTGGCGGACGGCGCCGGGAATGGTGGCGGCCATGGCCGGTTTGTGGATGCCGGGTATGGTTTTGAGCAAATGCCGCCCCGCCATGAGCAGGGCGCCGGAATTGCCGGCGCTGACCATGGCCTGGCAATCGCCGCTTTTCACCAGCTCGGCGGCGACGAACATCGAGCTTTCCCGGGCGCCGCGCAGCACCGATTCGGGGCGCTCCCCGTCGCCGACGGCGAGATCGGTGTGGAGGATTTGCAGTTTTTCCCGTTCGGCCTTGAGCAGCGGGGCGAGCAAGGGCTTGATGCGCTCGCGGTCGCCCACGAGCACGAGTTCGAGGTCTTGGCGGCCCCGCAGGATGCGGATGGCGGCGGGAACGGTTGTTCCCACCCCGCCGTCGCCGCCCATAGCATCGATGGCTATGCGCTTGGGGGAACTCAATCTGTTTCGGTCTCTACGACCTTGCGGCCTTTGTAGAAACCATCGGCGGTGACGTGGTGCCGGCGATGGATTTCCCCGGAAACCTGGTCGGTGGACAGGGTGGGTTGGCGCAGCGAATCATGGGCGCGGCGCTTGTTGCGCCGGGACCGGGATACCTTGTTCTGTTGGACAGCCATGGTGAATCCTGTTCAGGGTGGGGCTGGTGACGGTGGGGAATGATAGGGGTGGGAGGGGCGGGTGTCAAAAACTATGGGTGTGGCTTCGATCCGCCGCCGCCGGAGAGGGCTTGTGTTTTGCGGACGCCGTAAATCCATCCCTGGAGGCTCCGGGCTCGGCTTCCTGCCTCGCACGCCCGCTAAACACAAACCCTCTCCGGCGGCGACTCGCGCCGACCTCGCTTTGACTCCAGCTATCGAGCACAATCCGGTGGCGCGCAAAACCGCGCTTCGTATACGCTTGGCCTTCGCCCTTCCATCGTGCGCCCGGTCTCAACGACGCGCGAAGTCACCCTCCCTTCCAGTTCCTTGTCACTATGCCAAGCCGCACATCTTGACTTCGATGGGGAGGGATTCAATTTTATTTGCGGCAAGGACGTCAAAAAATATTTATTTATCTTAATCTTGCCGCAATATTTTCAGTATTTGAATAAAGTGCTGTGGTTGTGGGGCCTTGATGTGGATGGGGGGTTTGGCGGGGCTTGGGCGGAAGCTGAGTTGGCTGGCGTGGAGGGCGAGGTGTTTGTGTTGGATGGCGCGGCAGCCGCGGCTGTATTTTTCGTCGCCGATGATGGGATGGCCGGCGGCTTGGCAGTGGACGCGGATCTGGTGGGTGCGGCCGGTTTCGAGTTGGATTTCAAGCAGAGTCGCGCCGGGGAGGCGTTCGCGGACTTGGAACGAGGTGCTGGCGGATTTGCCAGCCGGGTCGGGACGGACGACGCGCTCGCCGGAGGCGAGCCGGGTTTTGCGCAGCGGCTGCTCAATCCGGGTGATGTCGCCGGGCCAGTTGCCGTGGACGAGGGCGAGATAGTGCTTGGCGACCGCGCCAGCGCGCAACTCAAGCTGGAAGTGGCGGAGGAATTCCGCGCTTTTGGCGATGACGAGGCAGCCCGAGGTTTCCCGGTCGAGGCGGTGGGCGAGTTCGGCTTCGGCCCATTCCGGGCGGGTCTGGCGCAGGGCCTCGATGAGGCCGAGGGCGATGCCGCTGCCGCCGTGGACTGGCATATTGACGGGTTTGTCAAGGATGAGCATGGCCCCGCTTTCGAGCAGGATGCTGTCGATGAGGCGGCGCTTGAGCTTTGCGGATGGCTGGCTGGAGCTCGCCGGATGGCTGCCGCGGTGCGGTGGGATTCTGACTTTGTCTCCCGTCGCGAGCCGGGTTTCGGGTTTGCGGCGACCTTGGTTGACCCGCACTTCGCCGCGGCGGATGAGGCGGTAGATCCGCGATCTCGGCAGGCCCTTGAGTTCCCGCAGCAGGAAATTGTCGAGCCGCTGCCCCGCCTGGCGCTCGGGCACCGGAATCAGGCGCGCTTTGCCGTTCATGCTTTTATTGCCGGGCGGATTCCGTTCCCGCGCGGCCGAACCATCAAGGCCGCGTGGCGTTCCATCGCGCGGGACGGACAGGCGGTGAAAACTTCTTCCATTAGCGCATCATAACACCGGCCGGGAGCCAAGCCATGTAAGCCGGGGGAGTTCGTTTTTGCTATAGTTCGCGGCGTGGTCGTCATGAAAACCCCGATATGGAAAATTGCAGGGATTATCTGTCCCGGGTGCTTGGCGCGGCCCTGCGCGGCTGTTCCGGCCTGGCGGATGCCGATGCGAATGTGATTGGCGCCTCGCGGCCTGAGTTCGGTGACTATCAGGCCAATGGGGTCATGGCGGCGGCGGGGCGCTGCGGCCGCAAACCCCGGGAACTCGCGGCCGCGGTGGTCGCCGGGCTTGAGGACCATGAAGGCTGGATTGCCTCGGCGGAAATCGCCGGCCCCGGCTTTGTCAATATCCGCCTGAACGACAGCGCCCTGCTCGCCCGCGGCAACGAGGTGCTGGCGCAACCGCGGGCGCTGATTCCGCCAGCCGGGCGGCGGCAAAAGATCGTCGTCGATCATTCCTCGCCGAATCTGGCCAAGGAAATGCACGTCGGCCATATCCGCGGCACGGTGATTGGCGATTGCCTGAGCCGGATATTCGAGCGGCTCGGGCATGAGGTGATTCGGCAGAATCATGTTGGCGACTGGGGCACCCAGTTCGGCATGCTGATCGCCCATTTGCGCGGGCGCGGAGGGGATTCCAACGCGCTGAAAGCTGAACTGGCCGACCTGGAAAACTTCTACCGCGACGCCAAGCAGCGCTTTGACACCGACCCGGAATTCGCCGCGCTGGCCCGCGCCAGCGTGGTGAAACTGCAAAGCGGCGATGCGGAATATCTCTCCGCCTGGCGCGGCTTCATCGATGAATCTCTGCGCCATTGCCAGCGGATTTACCAGCGGCTTGGCGTCGGGCTGACGCTGGCCGACCTTGATGCCGAGAGCCGCTACAACGACGATCTTGCCGGCATCATCCGCGAACTCGACGAAAAAGGCCTGTTGCGGGAATCCGCCGGCGCCCGCTGCGTGTTCCCGCCGGAATTCCAGGGCAAGGACGGCGAGCCGCTGCCGGTGATCGTGCAAAAGTCCGATGGCGGCTATCTCTATTCAACCACCGACCTCGCCGCGGTGAAGCTGCGCGCCTTCGGCTTCAAGGCCGACCGTTCGCTGTATGTGGTTGACGCCCGGCAGTCGCTGCATTTCCAACAGGTTTTCGCGGTCGCCCGCATGGCCGGCATGGCCCCGGAGACGCTTTCGCTCGAACATATCGCCTACGGCACGATCATGGGCCGGGACGGCAAGCCCTACAAGACCCGCGCCGGGGACGCGGTGAAACTCGCGGATCTGCTGGACGAGGCGGTGGCGCGGGCCTTCGCGCTTGTTACCGGGAAAAATCCCGGATTGGAGGAAACCGAGCGCCGGCGGATCGCCGAAACCGTTGGCATCGCGGCGGTGAAGTACGCCGACCTGAGCAAGAACCGGATGAGCGACTATGTGTTCGACTGGGCGACGATGCTTTCCTTCGAAGGCAATACCGCCCCGTATTTGCTCTATGCCTGCACCCGGATCAAGAGTTTGTTGCGCAGAAGCGGCAACGGCGGGTGTTCGGGCGCAATGGCTGAACTCACGGCATCGGAGGAGCGGGCGTTGCTGCTCAAGGCTTTGCAGTTGCCCGAAGTCATCGATGTGGTGGCCCGGGAGTGCTATCCGAATCTGCTGTGCGGCTACCTGTTCGAGCTTGCCGGCGCGTTCATGCGCTTTTACGAAGCCTGCCCGATTTTGACCGCGGAGGCGGAAACACGGAACTCGCGGCTCGCTCTGGCGCGGCTGGCGGAGGAGGCCCTGGAACAGGGTCTGGGCCTGCTGGGTATCGGCACACTTGAGCGAATGTGAGTCTGGAAGCAGCACAGCGTGAGTCGCCGTCTGTGCTAAGCAGACGAAAAGCAACGCTTTTCGAGGGGCGATTGCGAAGCGCAGCTTCGCGCGCAGACCGAGCGCCACCGAGCTGTGCTTGGTGGCCGGACGAACCGGCTTGCCATGGATGGCAAGACTGGGGCCGGTTGAAGCCAGAAGCGTTGCGCCAAGGATGGCATGAATAATATTTCGGTGAATCCATGGACGTATTCACGGCGTCCGCTGTGCCCTCCCCACCCCTGCAGCGACGGATTGAAGCCACGAGGGTTTGGCGGTCACCGCGGCAGGTAGACATCATAGCGGCTGCTGCGGCCGCGGTAGCTGAAGGCTGGCTTGACGGCGTCGATCCAGCCTTCCCGTGGCGGGCGCTTGACAACCACGCGGGCGCGGGCGAGGCTTCGCGCCTTCGCCAGCAAACCGGATTCCCCCCTGGAGTCCGGCAGAGCGTCGGATTGCCCGGCAAATCCGCATTCCGTCTCCATCCCGCCCAGCCGCGGCGCGAGCAGCCGCTGCAGGAAAACCATCTCCTTTTTGCCCCGGGCGCGGCTTCCGGGCCGGGGGAACATCGGGTCGAGGCAGACCACATCGAATCGCCGCGGCTCGTCATAGTCGCGGAAATCGATCCGCCGCAATTCCATCCTGGAGATGACGGGCGCGAGCTCGGGGTCCGCCAAGCCCCGGCGCAGGCCATCGGCAAGCAGGGCGTGAACGATGGGGTTGCGCTCCAGCAACAGCACCCTTTTGCCGATGCTGGCAAGCAGGAAAGCGTCCCGACCGAGCCCGGCGGTGGCGTCGAGCACTTCGATGCCGCCACCCACCGCCCGGGGCAGATGCTGGCCCGTCAAAGCGTCCCGGGCCCGGCTTTGAATCGCGCCAGTGGAAAAATCGACCCGCAGCGGCGCGGCCCTGGGCTCATCGAGGTCACGCAGGCTCAAGCCTTCCGCATCAAAGCGCAGCAGCAGGCCATCGCCGCAGCGCATTCCGTCGAGTGGGTGTCCCATAATCGCCGCCTGGATCAAAGTGTCAAACCAGGAAAAGCAGCAGCGCCGCGCCAAGGGCAATGCGGTAGACGACAAAAGGCTGGAAGCTTACCCGGGCGATCCAGCGCAGGAAGGCGCCTATCGTCAGCCAGGCGACCGCCGCCGCGAGCAGCATGCCAAAACCCAGCAACAGCAATTGCCGCCCCGGCGGCGGATTGGCGAGCAGCTCGACCGACTCCAGGGCGCCGCTGGCGAGCATGACCGGTATCGCCAGCAGGAAGGAAAAACGCGCGGCGGACTCCCGGTCGAGCCGCAGCAGCAGCGCGGCGGTCATGGTCACGCCGGAGCGCGAGGCGCCGGGAATCAGGGCGAACATTTGCGCCAGGCCGATCAGCAAGGCGGTTTTCCAATCGATGTCGGCGAGGCCGCGGTCCCGGCGCCCGGCAAAATCGGCAAGCGAAAGCAGCAGGCCAAAGCCAATCGACGCCGCGGCGACCACAAGCAGCGAGCGCGCATGGATGGCAACCATATCGCGCAGCAGCCATCCAACCAGGCCCACCGGAACCGTGGCCAGCACCAGCAGCCAGAGCATCCGTCCCTCGGCGTGCCCTGGCCCATGCCGCAGGCCCGCGGCGACGATTCGCCGCAGCTCGTGGCGGAAGTAGCCGATCACCGCGATCAAGGTGCCGCTGTGAAAAGCGACATCGAAGGCGAGCCCCTGGTCCGGCCAGCCAAGCAGCAGCGAGGGCAGCAGCAAATGGCCGGAGGAGGAAACCGGGAGGAATTCGGTCAAGCCCTGGATCAGGGCGAGCACGGCGATTTGAGCGAAGCTGGATTCAACCACTGCGGGTTCAGCCGCCGGATGCCTGCTGGCGATATTGCGGCGCGGCGCCGACGTAATTCGGCCGCAGCAGGTCGGCGGTGACGGTTTCACCGCGGCGCAGCGCCGCGCCGGCGAGCGCGGCGAGGTCGCGGTCTTCAATGCTTGCCTCGACAGGCCCGCCGCGCAAAGCAATGCCGAAATGCCGCTCGATTTCTGCGGTCGCCAGCCAGCCATCGCCGGCCGCCACAACCGATCCGAGCCGCGCCACCGGGGTGTCGATACGCAACTGCGACAAGCCGCCCGCCTGTTCGCCGCCATGCCGGATCATTTCCGCCGAACCCGCGGCGGCCCGCGAGTAGCAGCCGAAATATATCTCCCCGCCCCGCGCGCGAATCGCCGCAAGCACCGTGTCGGCCTCGTGGCCGCGGGCCGCCGCGGTCGCGATCAGAGCCAATGAGGACAGCGGCAGAGCGGGCGCGTCCCAAGCCGCGGCCAGACCCTGGGCCGCCGCCACACCGATGCGGGTGCCGGTGAAGGATCCCGGCCCGGCAACCACCGCGACCACCCCGGCGCGCCGCGAACCAGCCGCATCGAGCACCTCCCTGGCGAGCTTGAGGATGCCTTGCGCCGAGCGCTGGCTTTCCCCGGCGTGGCGGGCAATCCACCCGCCATCCGCGAGCAGCAAGGCCCGGGCCGGCCCAAGCGCGGTGTCGAGGATCAGAATGGACGGCATCAGGCGAGCAGGCGGAACACCGAATCGCGGATTTGGGCAACCGGGGCGGCGCCATCCACATTGAGCACCCGCAAAGACGGAGCCTCCTGTGCCAGCTTGCGATAGTGGGTCACGAGTGGCTTGGTATCCCGGTGGTAGACTTCAAGCCGCCTGCGAACGGTGTCCTCCCGGTCGTCCTCGCGCTGAATCAGCGCTTCGCCGGTCTCATCGTCGCGACCGGCGACCCGGGGCGGATTGTATTCGACATGGTAGACCCGGCCCGAGGCTGGATGGCTGCGGCGGCCGCTGAGCCGGTGGACGATTTCGTCGTCGTTGACGGCAATATTGAGCACCACGTCGATTTCGACCCCGGCTTGCCTGGTCTTGTCCGCCTGCTCGATCGTTCGGGGAAAGCCATCGAAGAGGAATCCACCGGCGCAATCGTTCTTGCCGATCCGTTCAAGCACCAGGGCAACCATGGTGTCGTCGTCAACCAGCCCGCCCTTGGCCATGATCGCCCCGGCTTTGCGGCCGAGTGGGCTGCCCTCGCGCACCGCGGCGCGCAGCATGTCGCCGGTGGAGATTTGGGGAATGCCGAATTTTTCGGTGATGAATCGGGCCTGGGTGCCTTTTCCGGCGCCCGGCGCGCCCAGCAGGATGATTTTCAATTTACGCCACCGTCTTCTTGATTTTTGCGCTGGTTTTGGGGCTGGTTTTGGTTTGGGCGAGCCTTGGCCAGTTGCCACAATTCGTCGAGCTCGCCCAATTCCGGCCCGGGCAATGTCCAGCCGCGCTCATCGGCGAGCCGCTCGACTTCCCGGAAGCGCGAAGCGAAGCGGCGGCTGGATTCGCGCAGCGCCGATTCCGGGTCGATCCGGCAATGCCGCGCGAGATTGACGATCGCGAACAGCATATCGCCGAGTTCGGCGCGCATGGCGGCATCGTCCCCCGCTGCCATCGCCTCGCTGAATTCGCCAACTTCCTCGCGTAGCTTGTCGAGCACTGGCGGCACCTCTTTCCAATCGAAACCGACGCTGGCGGCGCGCTGCTGGAGCTTGCGCGCCCGCTCCAGCACCGGCAGTGAAGGCGGCAGGCCATCGAGCGCGCTCGATCGCCCCGCCCCGCCATTGGCACCTTGGTTTTTGCCCCCGGGCTTCCCGCGCTCCTGGCGCTTGATCGCCTCCCAGTTGTCGAGAACTTCACCGGCGCTGAGTTCCTGCCTCGCGCCGAAACTTTCGAGCCGCCCATCGGGAAACACATGGGGGTGGCGCCGCAGCAGCTTGCCGGTGACTCCGGCGGCGACATCCTGAAAATCGAACCCGCCCTCTTCCCGCGACAACTGGGCGTAAAAGACCACTTGGAACAGCAGGTCGCCGAGCTCGTCGCGCAATTCGACGCGGTCGCCGCTTTCGATGGCGTGGACGACCTCGTGAACCTCCTCCACCGTATGGGGGATCAGCGATTCGAAGGTCTGCTCCAGATCCCAGGGGCAGCCGAACTCCGGGTGCCGCAGCATCGCCATCAGCGCGAGCAACCGCTCCAGCGGCGAAAGCTCTGCAATCACCGCATCGGACGCCGCGCCGGCCGCGCTCATGGCTGGCTCCCGGTCATTGGCTTTGCGGTCTCGAACATGGCCACCGATTCGACATGCGAAGTATGCGGGAACATATCCATAACCCCGGCGGATTTCAAATCGTAGCCGCACCCGCGCAGTTCGCGGGCGTCCCTCGCGAGGCTCTCCGGATTGCAGGAAACATAGACGATCCTGCCCGCGCCGCTGGCGGCGATGAGCGGAATCGTCTCCAAGGCGCCGCTGCGGGGCGGGTCGAGCAGTATCTGGTCATAGGCCGCGATGGGTAAAGGCAGGCCGGGAAGCGGGGCGCTCTTTTGATACAGGTCGGCGGCGATGAAGCTGGCGTTGCCGAGGCCATTGGCGGCGGCGTTTTCCCTGGCCCGGGCGACCATCCCAACGTTGGCCTCGATGCCGATCACCGCGCGGCAGCGGGTCGCCAGCGGCAGGCTGAAATTGCCGAGGCCGCAAAACAGGTCGAGCACGCGGTCGCTGGCCCGCGGCGCGAGGAGGCGGACGATCAGATCGATCATGCGCCGGTTCACCGCAGCGTTGATTTGAAGGAAATCCATGGGATGGAAACCCAGGCGCAGGCCGAAGCCGGGCAGGTGGTAATACAGTCTGTCGCCGCTTTCTCCGCTGGCGCCATCTTCTCCGCCAGCCCGGGGCTGCAGCCGCCGAACGCTGTCAACGCCGCCGGGCTGAAGATACATCCGCAATCCCCACTGTACCGCGAATTGGCGGAGTAGTGACAAATCCCCGGATGACAGCGGATGCAGATGGCGCAGCACGAGGGCGGCTTCGGGGCGCTGCGGATGGTCCGCGGACTCGCCGGCGGCGACTTCAATCTGGGGAATCAACGCCTTGGCCTCAAGCGCCCCGATCAATACGGCAAGCGGCCGGATCAATTGCGCCAGCGGCGGGGCGAGGACCTCGCAGTTGTCCATCACGGTGACGAGCCTGCCGCGCTTTTCCCGGAATCCCACGAGCACCCGGCCTTTGCGCCGCACGAGCCGCACCGCGAGCCGCGCCTTGCGGCGGTAGTTCCATTGCGGGCCGGTCACCGCCGGCAGCAATTCATAGGAATCCGGCTCGATGCCGCCGGTTTCGGACAGTTGCGCGACAAGCCGCGATTGCTTGTCGCGCAACTGGACTTCGCCGGGCACATGCTGGTGTTTGCAACCGCCGCAAACACCGAACACCGCGCAGCGGGGCGGGCTCGGATCACAACCAGGATCGCGATTTGGATCGCCCCGCAATCCCGGCGCTGGCTGAACCGGGATGATTGCAGCCTCAGGGCTTGGTTTCACTGGAGAAGACCCCGGTGGACAGGTAGCGGTCGCCGCGGTCGCAAACAATGGCGACGATGGTGGCATTTTCGACCTGGCGGGAGATTTCGAGCGCGGCGAACACCGCGCCACCGGAGGACACTCCGCAGAACACGCCCTCCTCCGCCGCGAGCCGGCGCATGGTGGTTTCCGCGTCGCCCTGGTCGATGTCGATGACGCGGTCGACGCGGCTGCGGTCGAAAATCTTCGGCAGGTATTCCTCGGGCCAGCGGCGGATGCCGGGAATGCGCGAGCCGCCGCCCGGCTGCAAGCCGATGATCTCGATTGCGGGATTTTGTTCCTTCAAATAGGCCGAAACGCCCATGATGGTGCCGGTGGTGCCCATCGAGCAGATGAAATGCGTCACGCCGCCGGCGGTGTCGCGCCAGATTTCCGGGCCGGTGGTCTCGTAATGGGCCAGGGGATTGTCGGGATTGGCGAACTGGTCGAGCAGTTTGCCTTCGCCGCGCCGGTTCATTTCGAGGGCGAGGTCCCGGGCGCCTTCCATGCCAGCCTCCTCGGTGACGAGAATGAGTTCGGCGCCATAGGCGGACATGGAGGCCTTGCGTTCTTCGCTCATGCTGTCGGGCATGACGAGCTTCATGCGGTAGCCCTTTATCGCCGCGGCCATGGCGAGGGCGATGCCGGTGTTGCCGCTGGTGGCTTCCACCAGCGCATCGCCGGGGGAAATGTCGCCGCGCTCCTCGGCGCGCTGGATCATGCGCATGGCGGGCCGGTCCTTGACCGAGCCGGCGGGGTTGTCGCCTTCGAGCTTGATCAGCACATGATTGCTGCAGGGGCCGGGCATCCGCCGCAGACGCGCCAGCGGGGTGTTGCCCACCAGGCTCTCGATCGTGGGGTACTCCATGCGCGGAACCGCTGCTGCCGGGGCCGTGCAGTCTAGCGGCTTGGCTGGTGGCGCGCCAGCGGTATCAGAGGCTTGGATCCATCATTCCGCGCGCAGCCGCGGAGTCTCTTCGTTCGGGCGCCGGTCGCTTACCGTCGGTAGCTGAATGCTTTCCCAGCTTGCGCTGGGCCCCTTTCAGCCACCGCCGCGCTCCCTCGGTGCAAAATTCGAGAGGCTGTATTCCGACCGGCTCGCTCAACTTTGTCATTCCACGCGCAGCGAAGCCTCCACCCCGTCATTCCGCGCGCAGCCGCGGAGTCTCTCCGTTCGGGCGCCGGTCGCTTACCGTCGGTAGCTGAATGCTTTCCCAGCTTGCGCTGGGCCCCTTTCAGCCACCGCCGCGCTCCCTCGGTGCAAAATTCGAGAGGCTGTATTCCGACCGGCTCACTCAACTTTGTCATTCCGCGCGCAGCGAAGCGCAGTCGCGGAATCTTTTCGGAGTTTCCGCGGGTCAGCTTACTCGATGGCGGATTGGGGTTGGTTCAGTTGTTCAAGTGGGACGTAATCGCAGTTGAAACCGAAGCGGCGGGGGGAGACGACGGCGAGAGCTTCGGGGCTGCGGTAGAAGTCGGGGCAGCCGACGCCGACGACGGTGACACGCTGGCCATAGCGCAGGCGTTCGGCATTGATTGGGGTTGCGGTCTCGTAATCGAGGATGGTGATGAGGTCGGGCACCGAGGCGACCACCCTCTCGCCGATGCGGGCGAGGAGGTATTCGTTTTTGACCTCGATGCGCAATGGCGGGCCGGCGCCTTCAAAGGGTTCGATCAGCGCCTTGCCGATGTCGAAACCACCGATGACCGCGCTGGCGTAATCGACGACTTTGCCAGTGAACAGATGGCGCAGGCCGTTGTAGCGCGAATTCGCGAAGGCTTCCCGCAATGGGGCCAGAATCGCCCGGGCATTGCCGCGGCGCCCGCGCAGGATGCGTCCGATTTCGATGGAGAAGGACACGGTTCCCGGCACGATGGCGCGTTTTAGCTGCTTGCCGCTCATGGGATGCTCGACTGTGGTGATCATGCCGCCCATGGCTTGAGCCAGGGCGCGGATGTGGCGCTCGTAGGTGGCGGTGGAATCGGTGGAAAAGGCCGCGGTGTTGCCGAGGTAGTCGAGGGCGATGGCGGGGGTGGAGGGAATGCCGGCGATGGGGTAGGTCATCATCTGCGCCTCCGGCAGCGCCCGGCCCATGCCGTCGCCATCAACGACTGGGATGCCGCGGCATGCCGCGGCAATCAGTGGAATCAGCGAGTTGCCACCGCCGATTTCGAAGGAAACCAAGGCATCGACCTTGCGCCCGACATGCTCCTCGAAGACCGCAAGCGCCCGGCCGGGGTCGTCGATGGAGGGCAGCAGTTCGAGGCTGGTGGTGGGGGCGCCGACACCGCCGATGGCGGCGACAAAGGCGTCGTCGGCGAGATCATCGACGCCGACGAGATCAACGCCGCCGCTTTCGGTCAGCGCTTTTTCCGCGGCGAGAAAGGAAACATAGGGGTCGCCGCCACCACCAGTGGCGAGAAACACGGCGCCGGAGGAAAGATTCGGCAACGATTCCGCGGTCAGTCTCATCTGCCCACCACCTTCACCCGCAGCCGGGTGACATTGCCGGGCATGTAGGAAAGCGCGGTTTCCTCGACATCGGCCAGCCGAATCGACGCAGGGCTGGCGCCGGCTGTTTCCGCGTTCCGCCTCGCTTTGGCGGTGACTTGGTTGATCGCATCCCGGCGCGGGGTTTTCTCATAGGAAACCATCCGTTCCGCTTCGCCGCCGATCTCGGCGATGGCGGCGCCGATGGCATTGGCGACACCGGCGTGTTCCGGCAGCAAGACTTCCGGTGACGCCGCGAGTGCTTCCGGGGCGAGCACCGCGCCGCCGCCAACGAGCACCACGGGCAGGGCTTCGCCGCCCGGCTTCATTTTTTCAATGCCGGCATTGAGCATCGCGCCGATTCGCGCTTGGGCTTTGGCGACGACCGCGGGGTCCAGGCGCCGGGTTTGCGCCGGATCCCCGATGGCCGCCCTTCCGGCGGCCACCACGATATCGGTCGCGGTCAAGCGGTCGCCACCAAAAACCAGCGCCTTGTCGATGAGTTCGTGCCCCACCGAGCGTGGCCCGACGCGGCCGCCGCCGTCGCTGACGAGGCTGCCGCCACCGAGGCCGATGGAGAGAATATCGGGCATGCGGAAGTTGGTGCGCACGCCGCCGACTTCGATCACGGTGTTCGACTCCCGGGGAAAACCGCCGCGCAGGATGCCGATGTCCGAAGTGGTCCCGCCGATATCGACCACGATGGCGTCCGCGAGCCCGGTCAGCTTGCCCGCACCGCGCAGGGAGTTGGTTGGCCCCGAGGCGAAAGTCAGCGCCGGAAAGCGGCGGGCGAAGCCGGCATCCATCAAAGTGCCGTCGTTCTGGCTGATGTAGAAGCGGCAGTTGAGTCCGCGCTCGCGGATCGCGCGCTCGAACGAGCCGACAACGCCCTGGGCGAAATCGAGCAGGGCGGCGTTGAGCAAAGCGGCGTTTTCGCGCTCGAGCAGGCCGAGCCGGCCGATGCTGTGGGATTCGCAAATGTGGATATGCGGCAATTCGGCGCGGATGCGCGCGGCGAGTTGCCGCTCGGGGTCGGGATTCATCGGTGAAAAAGCCGACGAAATGGCCACCGCTTCAAGTCCCTTGGCCTTGATGTCGGCGATCACCCGTTTAATTTCGCCGTCGTCGAGCGCCGCCAGCGGCCAGCCATCGTAGAGATAGCCGCCATGCAGCATGTATACATGCTCGCCGAGGCTGCGGGCGATGTCCCCGGGCCAGCCGGTTTTGGGGGGAATGCCGCGGCCCGAAGGCAGGCCGATGCGAACCGCGGCGACCTCGGCAAGCTGGCGCCGCTCCACCACCGCGTTGGTGAACTGGGTGGTGCCGAGCATCACGGCTTCGATGCGGTTTTCGATGCCGGATTCGCGGCCGAGAATCGCCCCGAGCGCGTCGAGAATGCCTGCGCCAACGTCCCGGCTCGTCAGCGCCTTGTGCGCGGCAAGCACCGCATCGCCATCAAGCAGCACCGCGTCGGTATGCGTCCCCCCCACATCAATCCCGATCCGCAACATCAGTGTTGATCCGTACCGCCGGCCACTGGCCTTGGCGGAAATATGCCGAAGAGGCGGCTAATCAATCCATAAACGGCGGCCGCCACGAGCATGGCGTCGAGGGCGGCGATGCCGCTGAGGCGCAGCAACTCCATGGATCCAAGTAGCGCCACCGCGGCGCCGGTGGCCCAGGCCGCGAGTGCCGCGGGCGAGAGGCTGCGCTGGGCCGACCCCAGCTCTTCATGGTAGGCGGAGCGGCGCGCGTAGAGGTAATCGACCGCGATGACTCCCGCCACGGGAACGAAAACAATGGCGAGATAAAACAGGAAGGCCAGGAAGTGGTCGAGGATGTCGAGGAAGGCGCAGCCAGTGCCGAAAACACCGAGCGCGGTGATCGACACGCGGCTGTCGAGCCGCGGGAAGGTGGCTTCAACGCCGAGGGTGGCGCTGTATAAATTGAGCGTATTGAGCACCCAGCTTCCGGCGATGATGATGGCGAAAGCGCCCCAGCCCAGCCCCAAGGTCAGCATGACCTCAAGGAAATCGCCGTTCATCAGCACGTGGGCCGCGACGCCGCCGGCGATCATCACCACGGAATTGACCAGCAGATAGGAAAGCGCGGCGGTGAACACCGCCCCTTGCCAGCGGGCGATGAAGCGGGTGATGTCGGGCAGAATCACCGCGCCGACGATAACTCCGCCCACCACCGACGAGACCGCGTCGCCGAAACCAAGCCCGCCGCCATCGCCACCGGCGAAAATCGCGCCAAGCGGGGCCATGCCGAAGGCTGTGTTCAGCAGCAGCGCCGTCACCACCATCATCACTGGAACCAGCAGCATCGACAGGCGGTTGATCGCTGAGAAGCCGTAAATCGTGGTAACCGTCATCACCGCGCCGGCGAAGGCCTCCACCAGCCAGGGAACCGCGGAGATTCCCAGGGCGTCCCCGAGCAACCGCAGCAGCGCGGCGCTGAACAGGTCGATATTGACACCGAACCAGCCAAGCAGCGACAGGGCGAAGGCGATATTGACCAGCGCCGCGCCGCGAACGCCAAAGGCGATGCGCGCGAGCATGTAGGAACTCAAGTGGGTGCGCGCGCCGATCAAGCCGGTCACCGCGCCGATCAGCGCGAGCATGGCGCAGCCAAGCAGCACGGCGGGCAGCGCCTCGTCATTCGGCGTGGCCTGGAACACCTCCACGCCGGCGACAAAAGTCGGCAGCGAAAAGCCCACCATGGCGCTGACCAGCCCGACCCGGATCCACCCCACCCGGCTCGCCGCCGGCACCGGCGCGGTGGAAAATTCCCGCGAAGCATCGTCGAGCGACCCGCTCATGCGATTTCATCCTGGCAAATGCCGCCCGGGCGCCACGAGGTAGAACCGGAAACGGCCCTTGATTGTCAATCCGGCCTTGCCGCGCCGGGTTGCATGCCAATTCCAGTCGGATTGCCGTCAATGCTGACCTGGTTCTTGTCGAGCCAATATTGCCGGATGCCCTCCCCGCCTTTGTTGGCCGCCCATTTGGCCAGCGTTTTGCGCTCGGCGGCCGCTTCGAGACGGGGCACGCCATAGCCGCAGGAAGTCTGCACGAGGTCCACGTCCAACTCGAAGAATTGCCGCGCGCCGGGCTGGTGGGCAAAAAGCGCTCCATGGCGGGCGAACGCCTCGGCGTTGTCCGGGTAGACCATTTCCGCCTCGCCATAGAGGCGCAGGATCAGCGGCTGCTTGTCGAAAGAGCAGAACATCAGCGTCATGCGGCGGTTTTCGAGCACATGGGCCGCGGTCTCGTTGCCGCTGCCGGTGAGGTTCAGCCAAACCACCCGGTTGGGGCCAAGCACGCGCAGGGTGTCTAGCCCCTTCGGCGAGACATTGATCCGCCCTTCCCCGCCAGCCGTTCCAACAAAAAACACCGCCTGCCGCCCGATGAAATCAATGTGTTCCCGCGTCAAGCAATCAAATTGTTCCGCCATGCCAGCCTCCTGTGTCTCAACCGCGATTCTACCCCGCGCAAACCGTGATTGGACGGTGCATCGGCCGGTCCTAATCCAGCGGGTAGACCCTGCCCTCGAAAACGGTTCCCCAGATTTCAATGTCGCGCAGGGCCGGGGCGGGAACCGCGAAGGGGTCGGCTTCCAGAATGGTGAAATCCGCCTTCTTGCCGGCGACGATGCTGCCGATCTCGTTTTCAAGCCCCATGGCGAATGCGGCATCGATGGTCACCGCGCGCAGGGCCTCCCCGACACTGATGCGCTCATCGGGCGCCATGAGCGTCCCGTCGGCCGTAATCCGGTTCACGGCCACCCATGCCAGCCACAGGGGCGAGGCCGGGGCCATGGTGAAATCCGAATGCAGCGAGGTGGGAATGCCGTTGCGCAGCATCGCGCCGATGCGCGACATCTGCGCGGCGCGGTCGCGGCCGAGGCCGCTCTCGGCATACTGGTCGCCAAGCGCCCACAGGTAATTCGGCTGCGCCGAAATCACCACGCCGAGGATCGCGGCCCGGCGCAGTTGCTCGTTGGTGGAAATGCCGACATGGTGCAGCGTGAAGCGATGATCGAATCTCGGCCTTTCCTCAAGCAGGCCGTGAAGGATATCCAGCACGACATCAAGGCCCTCATCGCCATTGACGTGGATATGCACCTGGTAGCCGTCGTTCCAATAGGGGCGAATCGCGGTCTCGAGCGCTTCGGGGGCCATCATCCACCTGCCCTGGTGCCCGTCGGTGTAGCCGGGGAACTTCATCCGCATGTTGAGCGCGAAAAATCCGCCATCGGCGAAAAACTTCACGTGCCGGCCAGAAAAAACCTTGGGGAAAGCGAGCCCGGCGAATTCATCGACCTCGGGCTTGGGCGGTGGCGGCCGCATGAGGCCCGGCGCGGCGACCATGAGCATTCTGAAGGGGGTGCGCGAGTCGCCGAAGTGGTGCTGGTAAACTTCGGCTTCCTGTTGCAGTCCGAGATAACCGCCGACACCCATATCGCCGATGGTCGTGATGCCGCCGGCGTGAACGGCGTCGCGCAGGGCATCGAATCCGGCCCGCAACCGCTCGGGATCGAAGAAGTGCGGCACCAGCCGTGCGAGCGCGACATCGACTCCGCTTTCGGAAAAGAAACCCGCATCGAGCTCGATATCCGGGAGGGCGCCGATCTCACCGGTGTTGAGGCCGAGCCAGTCCAGCGCCGCGGTGTTCATGATGAATTCGTGGAATGAACGCTGAATCAGGATGATCGGCTTATGGGCGGAGATTTCATCAAGCTCCGCCCGCCCAAGCTCGCCATGCCAGGATTCGTGATAGCCCCAGCTGAGCAGCGGCGCGGTCGGGTCGGCACTGGCGGCGAGCGCTTCCCCGAGGCGCCGCACAAAGCCTTCGTGGCTGCGCGTGGCCGGGACCCGCATATCGCCCACCCGCCATTCCTGCGGCGTGATCCAGACCGTGTTGAAGACAATCGACGCGAGAAATGGATGCAGATGATTGTCGATCAGGCCGGGCACGATCACCTTGTCCGCGAAGCGCTCGTCGACATTGACTTCGCGCCCAGCCGTCCAGACATCGAAATCCCCGACATCCCCCACCGCCACGATGCGGCCGCCGCTCACCGCCACCGCCGAAGCCCGGGGCAGCGATGGATCCATGGTGATGACCGTCCCGGCCGGAAAGATCGTCAGCGGCTCAAGCTGGGCACCGGCCATCGGCGGAAACATCAACAAGGCCAGCGCCATGGCCGCCGCCCGGTTCAGTCTATTCTTCATGCCGGACCTCCAGCGCCACCCAGTTTCGCGTATCCGATCAATCGTCGCACACTCCCGGAAGAAGCGAAGGCGGCGTCCATTGAGAACAACCCGCCTTCAATCATAGCCACCCGCGAACAGCGAAGCGAGTGGCGCTAAACTTAAGAATATGTAACTATAGTCGGCAGATTTCCGGTAAATATGCCGATAAGATATACAAAATGTACACCAGATTGCTGCCCACCCCGAGCCGTTCCACCCTGTTGCTGGGCCCCCGCGGCACCGGCAAATCGACTTGGATTCGCTCGCGTTTCCCCGCGGCCCGCAGCTATGACCTGCTCAACGCCGGCGAATCGATCCGCCTGAACCGCAATCCCGATGCGCTTTTCGATGAACTGAATGCGCTCGAGCCCGGCACCTGGGTCGTCATCGACGAAGTGCAAAAAGCCCCGGCCCTGCTTGATCAGGCGCACCGGCTGATGGAAACCCGGGGAATCCACTTCGTCCTCTCTGGCTCAAGCGCGAGAAAATTGCGCCGGGGCGGGGTGAACTTGCTCGCCGGCCGCGCCATCACCACGGAGATGTTTGCGCTGGTGTCCGCCGAACTCGGCGGCGATTTCGATGTTGCGAAAGCGCTCCGCTTCGGCGGCCTGCCTGTTGCCGCAACGGCGCCATCGCCCCAAGAGTATCTGCGCAGCTACGCCGAAACCTATCTCGATCAGGAAATCCGCGCCGAGGCCTTGACGCGCAACTTTGCCGGCTTCGCCCGCTTTCTCGAAGTGGCCGCGCGGCAAAACGGCCAGACCACGAATGTGGCCGCCATCGCCCGGGACGCGGCCGTCGCCCGCACCACGGTACAACACCATTTCGACTTGCTCGTCGACACGCTGATCGGCTTCTGGCTGCCACCCTGGAAGCTGAAGCCCGCCAACAAACAGGTCAGCCACAGCAAGTTTTACCTCTTCGACTGCGGCGTTGCCCGCGCCCTCGCGGGCCGCCTGCCCTACCCAGCTGGCGACGAGGAACGCGGCAGCCTGCTGGAAACACTCATCCTCAACGAAGTCCGCGCCCACCTGGCTTACACCGGCCTCCGCTACCCGCTCCACTTCTGGCGCGACCACCACGGCGCCGAAGTGGACATCCTCACCGAAACCGCAAACGGCTACGTCGCCATAGAAATCAAAGCCACAACCCGCTGGGACCGCCGCTTCAACCGCGGCCTGCACAAGGTCAAATCCCATCTCGGCGCCAAAAAAACCAAGTGCTACGGAATCTACCTCGGCGAGCGCGAAGCGCTGGTTGATGATGTGCGGATTTTTCCAGCCGGGGTTGCGCTAAACTACCTGTGGGGTGACAAATTGCTGTAAAAACCTTGGAAGGCTTCGCGAAAAGCGAGATTTGGCAAGATATGTCCGGGAGGCGAGATTAAGCATGAACCAGGAACGAACTGAAATTGGGCTTGAGATCGAGGCGGCGCTTCGTGAGGTTTTGGCGCATGTCCGGGGTGAGTTGGAGCCTCCTTTTCGGGCAACCGACAAACCGGCGGCGGAATGATGTCAGCCGGGATTTGGCGCTTTCGCCGTCGCGAACAGGGCGCGGCTGTTTAAGGGTTTGCCGGCTAGGTGGGGGGCCAGGGCTTGGCGGAGGAGGCGTTTGGCGGTGGGGGCGGTTTGGGGATTGCTGAAGTCGAGGCGGGCGATGGCAAGCAGGTGGATGCCGGCGAAGATGTGTTTGCTTTCGCTGGCGGCAACGTCCGCTTGCGGGGCTGATTGATCGCCGGGCCATGGTTCGGGTTCGGGATGGGGGCCGGGGTCGTGTTCCGCCTCCTCGAAGCCGACATCGGGCAGGTAGCGGTATCGCTTGTCGGCTTCGATGGCTTGATGGCGGCTGTCGGTTCGCAGGTTGAGGGCGTAGCCGAGTTCGGCGAGCAGTTCAAGCTCGAAGCGGCGCAGAGCGGCTTCGAGGGATGAATCTTGGCTGGCCAGCGCGGTGAGGGTTTCCTCGTAAACTTGGTGCAGGCGCGGATGCTCCACGTGGTCGTGGAGCAGGTGGCTGAGCAGTTCGTTGATGTAGAAGCCGCTGAAGAGGCGCTCGCCGGCCATGGCGGCGGGAGCATCCGCGCTTTCCGCGGCAGTCAATGTCTTGACCGCGCCGCGCCCGCTGAAAGAAACCCGCAACGGCTGGAACGGCTGCAACAGCCCCCGCCAGCGCGACTTGCCGCGCCGCGCCCCCCGGGCCACCACCGCCACCCGCCCATGATCGCGGCAGAACAGATCCACCAGCAAACTGGTGTTGCGGAAGGGCCGCCGGTGGATCACCCAGGCTGGTTGCAGCAGGACGCGCTGATTCATCACTCGATTATGACACCGGACGAGCGCCGACGAGATTCCGCGGCTGCGCTCCGCTGCGCGCGGAATAACGGATGGCTGGCACAGCGTCAGCCACCGTCTGGCTGAATGGAGTTCAGTGGGCGTGCGAGACGGGGTGAGGCCCGGTCTGCTAAGCAGAAGAAAAGCACCGCTTTTCGAGGGACGAGGGCAAGCGTTTGCGGAGCGCAGCTTCGCGCGCAGACCGAGCGCCACCGAGCTGTGCTCGGTGGCCGGACGAACGGCTCGACATGGATGTCGAGACCGGGGTGTATCGAAGTCTACAATGCCGCGCCATGGATGGCATGGAGAATATCTCAGAATCCCCAAGGATGTATTCACGGCGTTCGATGCACACCCCACCAACCGACGGCGACGAGATCTTGGTTATCGAGAGACAGCCGAAAAGATGGGCGCCATAGCCCGAAAACATGCACTCAAAACAGATTCATACATAGCAATGCGCTCTTCTTCGTTCATACGGATCGAAACTACAAAGTGAATTGTCACTTCATTCAAAGATTGGACAGCTTCCCACACTTTGGAAGCAGCTTGTTTGTTTCTTTCGTCTCTGTGGAAACCGCCTCCTTCACTTTAGCTAGTATAGCTGCATCGCTGTCGCTATCGCCTTGTTTTAGCCAACCACCTTGCTTATAAGACTCTATAATGCAGGGTTTCACAAGATGTTCTTCAACTTCTTTGGTTGCCTGTAACTTCAAGGCCAATTCAGCAATTTCCCCCGCTATCTCAGCTTGCGTGGCGGGTTGCGCGAATATCGGAACCGAGAAACCTAACGCGAGCAGGGCGATTGCGAGTTTTTCCACTATTTGATTCTTCATATCTACAACTGGCCATGAAAGGTAGGCTAGTTGGAAAGAGCAATGCTTTCCGGGGATTCGAGATCTTCGCCGTGGATCACTTGCTGTAGCTGCAATTCAATGCGTTGCAGGCTAAGCGAGGTCTCAAGCCAGAAATCAGCCATATCTATTTGTATCTGCCGGACGCGCATGTCTATCTCGTCGATCTTCTGGGCGTTCTCCCACACATCGTCTTTGATGCCGGACACGATAGAGTTGGTTATCGTGGTTGTGGCCAATACCAACGCGGCGGCTGCGGCAACCGCGCCAAAGGCGACACCGGCAACCGGTATCCATTCTTTCCAGCCGTTGTTACTCATTGCTTTGACCTATGTCTTGCGCAACCATCGCTCTATTCCTGATTCGTCAATGCTGATTTTGTGAATGCCAGCATGTCCGGGCAGAATATCGTTGCGGTTGCCGCGAGTATCGCAAGGGCGACCTTGTTCATGGGATATTCTCCTTGTGATGAACGTATCATATCATCTCAGGAATAATCAAGAACTGGCTTATTCCGGGTTAATTCCATTGTAGGCGAAAATCGAAACGCGCTCACAAACACGCTTCCAAGTGATTGATTTATCGCGCATCTTCGCCTTGCACAGAGACGACAAGGTACATTTGCCCGTGGGCGGGACGGCGGGAAATGATCACTTCGCCTGCAGGCTTTTCAGGGCGCGGGCTTCGGTCATGTGGCCGGTGCGGACTTTAACCCAGCATTCGAGCATGACCTTGCTTTCGAAGGCTTGTTCCATGTCCTTGCGGGCGGCGGCCGCGATTTGTTTGAGGCGTTGGCCGCCCTCGCCGATGAGGATGCGCTTCTGGCCAGGCTTGTCGACGGTGATCAAGGCGAGAATCCGCAGCACGCCGCCGACTTCGGTGAATTGTTCGATTTCCACGGTGACTTCGTAGGGCAGCTCGTCGCCGAGCCGGCGGGTGATTTTTTCCCGGATCAGCTCGGCGGCGAGGAAGCGCGAACTCGCGTCGGTGACCTGATCCGCCGGGAACAGAAACTCGCTCTCGGGCAGCAGCCCGCGCAGTCTGGCTTCGAGGGCGTCGAGATTGTGCCCGCCGAGCGCCGAGACTGGCACAATTTCGGCGAAACCGTGCAGACCCGCCATGCGCTCGATATGGGGCAGCAGGCGGCGCTTGTCGCCGATCTGATCGATCTTGTTGATCGCCAGCAGCACCGGCGCCGCCGCGCTGGCGGCCGCATCGAGGACGACTTGGTCGCGCCCGTCCCAGTTCAAGCGCTCGCACACCAGCACGATGACATCGACTTCGGCGACCACCGCCATCACCGTCTCGTTCATCACCCGGTTGATGGCCTTGCGGTGGCGGCGGTCGAGGCCCGGGGTATCGACGTAGACGCACTGGGCCGTATCGGTGGTGCTGATGCCGAGGATGCGGTTGCGGGTGGTTTGGGGTTTGCGCGAGGTGATGCTGATTTTCTGCCGCAGCAGATGATTGAGCAAGGTGGACTTGCCAACATTGGGCCGGCCGACGATGGCGATGTGTCCGCAGCGGGTGGCTGGTTTGCTCACTCGTCCTGCCCCAGCGCCGCCAGCGCCTTGCCGGCCGCCATCTGCTCGGCGGCGCGGCGGGAGGGGCCGCTGCCCTCGGTGGCGATCCGGTGCCCGGGCAGTTTGCAGCGCATGGTGAAAAGCTGTTCGTGGCCCTTGCCGCTGACCTCGACGAGTTCATAGGCCGGCAGCGCCCGCCGTTCGGCCTGGGTGAGTTCCTGCAGGCGGGTCTTGTTGTCCTTGCGCAGGGCACCGTCGGCAAAGTCCCGGCCCGGATCGGGAATCCAGCGCTGGACGAAGGCCCGGCAGGCATCGAAACCGCCATCGAGATAGATCGCCGCGATCAATGCCTCCATCGCCGCGGCCAGGATCGATTCCCGCCGCCGGCCGCCGCCGCGGGCTTCCCCGGCGCTGAGCTTGATGGCTTCGCCGAGATCGATCTCCCGGGCGACCCGGGCCAGCGCCGGCCTGCTCACGACCTGGGCCCGCATGATCGTGAGGTCGCCCTCGTCAGCCTTCGGGTGGGCGTGCCAAGACAGCTCGGCGATAAGGAAGCCAAGCAGGGCGTCGCCGAGGAATTCAAGCCGCTCGTTGTGTTTCCGGTTGGCGCTGCGGTGGGTCAGGGCGAGCTCGGCGAGGGCCGCGTCGCGGAATTCATAGCCGATGGTTTGCTGCAGCGTTTCGAGTGCGATGGGCATGGCTGGAAGCAGGTGGGTCGGGCGGAACGCTAGCGGATCCAGCGGGTGCTGGAGAAGGTGGGCAGATTCCAGCCCGGATCCTTGTGCATCCACACCGCCACGGCCTTGCCGACGATGTTCTCCCCCGGCACCACGCCCCAAACGCGGCTGTCGCTGCTTTCGTCGCGGTTGTCGCCCATCATGAAATAGCTGTCCGGTGGCACGACCCACAGGGTCCGCGCCGGATTGTTGCGGAACTGGTTCTTGGTCTGGATGCTGTGCTCGACGCCGCCGATGGTCTCGGTCCAGCTCGTGCCCGGAATGGGGCCGAAGGCCGAATTGATGGTGATTTCGCCGCTGGGATCCCTGGGCACCGGTTCGCGGTTGATGTAGAGCTCGCCGTCCTCGTAGCGCACGGTGTCGCCGGGCACGCCGATGACCCGCTTGATGTAATACTGGTTTTCATGCGGCGGGATGAACACCATCACTTCGCCGCGTTGCGGCTCGTCGACATCGGCGATCTTGGTGCCGATCACCGGCAGGCGCAGGCCGTAGGCGTACTTGTTGACGAGGATGAAGTCGCCGATTTCCAGCGTCGGGATCATCGAGCCGGTGGGAATCTGGAACGGCTCGAACAGGAACGAGCGCAGCACGAGCACGAGGGCGAGCACCGGGAAGAAAGCCCTGGCATATTCCACCACCACGGGCTCGCGGACGGGTTCCCGAGCTTCCTCCCCGGCGGCTTCCGCCGCCCGCGAGCCGGCGCGCGCCACCCGGCCCGGCTTGAGCAGGGTCGCGTCAAGCAGCCAGATCAGCCCGGACAAGGCCACGAGGATGACCAGAACCAGGGAAAAATCGATGTTCATCAGTATACTGTTCGCCAAGTATGCTCTGGCTTGATCAGAGCTTCCCTATCAGGAATCGGACTTCAGCACGGCGAGGAAGGCCTCCTGCGGCACTTCCACATTGCCGAGCCGCTTCATGCGCTTCTTGCCCGCCTTTTGCTTCTCGAGCAGCTTTTTCTTGCGGGTGATGTCGCCGCCGTAACATTTGGCGGTTACGTTCTTGCGCATCGCCTTTACCGTCGTGCGGGCGATGATCTGCCCGCCGATGGCCGCTTGGATGGCGACATCATACAACTGCCTGGGGATGAGTTCGCGCATTTTCTCCGCGAGCTCGCGCCCCCGGCTTCTGGCGTGGTCGCGGAACACGATCAGGGCGAGGGCGTCGATGCGCTCGCCGTTGATCAGAATATCCAATCGAACCAGCTTCGACGGCTCGAAGCGGAGGAAATGATAATCCATCGAGGCGTAGCCGCGGCTGACCGATTTCAGCCGGTCGAAAAAATCCATCACCACCTCGCTCATCGGCAGCTCGTAGCGCAGGGAGACCTGGCGGCCGACGAACTGCATGTCCTTCTGCGCGCCGCGGCGGTCGACGCACAACTGGATCACCGCGCCGAGATGCTGCTGCGGTGTGAGCACGCTGAGTTCGACGATGGGTTCGCGCATCGCCCCGATGTCGTTCACTGGCGGCAGTTGCGCGGGGCTGTCGACGAGAATCGTCGCGCCGTCCTTGCGGACGACTTCGTAGGCCACCGTCGGCGCCGTGGTGATCAGGTTGAGGCCGTATTCGCGCTCGAGCCGCTCCTGGATGATTTCCATGTGCAGCATGCCGAGAAAGCCGCAGCGGAAACCGAAGCCGAGCGCCGGAGAGTTTTCCGGCTGGTATTGCAGCGAGGCGTCGTTGAGCGAGAGCTTGGACAGAGCCTCGCGGAAGTTTTCGAGATCGTCGGAATCGACCGGGTACAGGCCGGCGTAGACCTGTGGCGTGATCTGGCGGAAGCCCGCGAGCGCCGGGGTGTCGGGGGTTTTGGCGTGGACGATGGTGTCGCCCACTGGCGCGCCGTGGATATCCTTGATGCTGGCGCAGATGAATCCCACCTCGCCGGCGCCGAGTTCCGCGGTGGTCTGGCGTTTTGGCGTGAACACGCCGACCTGATCGACTTCAAGCGGCTTACCCTGGGTTTTGACGATGATCCGCTCGCCGGGGCGGATGCGGCCGTTCACCACCCGCACGAGGGAGATCACCCCGAGGTAGTTGTCGAACCAGGAGTCGATGATCAGCGCCTGCAGCTCGGCGTCCCGGTCGCCCGCTGGGGGCGGCGTGCGGGCGATGATTTGTTCGAGAATCTCCTTGATGCCGAGCCCAGTCTTGGCGCTGGCGGCGATGGCATCGGCGGCGTCGATGCCGATGATTTCCCCGATTTCCCCGCGCACCCGCTCGGGTTCGGCGTGGACCAGATCCATCTTGTTGAGCACCGGGATGACTTCGACTTCCTGTTCGAAGGCGGTGTAGCAGGTGGCGACGGATTGCGCTTCGACCCCTTGCGAGGCGTCCACCACGAGCAGGGCGCCCTCGCAGGCGGCGAGCGAGCGGGACACCTCGTAGCTGAAATCGACGTGGCCGGGGGTGTCGATGAAGTTCAACTGGTAGCGCCGACCGTCGGCGGCATCATAATGCAGAGTGACGCTCTGGGCCTTGATGGTGATGCCGCGCTCGCGCTCGATGTCGAGGCTGTCGAGCACCTGGGCCGCCATTTCGCGCTCGCTGAGCCCGCCGCATAGCTGGATGAACCGATCCGCCAAGGTCGATTTGCCGTGGTCGATGTGGGCGATGATCGAAAAATTGCGGATGAGTGCCTGGTCGGTCACGGCGGCGGCGCGGGGAAAATCAGCGGGCAAGTCTACTGCATTGCCCCGCGACTGTCAGTTTGGATGCGCATTTGGATAAGCGCATAAACCTGTTCGATTGGCGTTGATCCGCTATAATCGCGATTTCATTTTCCGCCCAAATCCACAAATGCAAAGCTTGGATATTCCGGGTGCCGGCGCCAAGCCGGCGCGAGCCTCAATCCCGACCCGGGTTCACATCAAAACCCACGGCTGCCAGATGAACGAGTACGACTCGGCGCGGATGCTCGATCTGCTGCGCGAGTCCCGGGCCGCCGAACTCGTCGATGCGCCGGAACAGGCGGACATCCTGGTGCTCAACACTTGTTCGATCCGGGAAAAAGCCCAGGAGAAGGTGTTCCACCAGCTTGGCCGCTGGCGCGGACTGAAGGCGGCCAGGCCCGGGGTGAAAATCGCCGTGGGCGGCTGTGTCGCCAGCCAGGAGGGCGAGGCGATCAGCCGGCGCGCGCCTTTCGTCGATGTCGTGTTCGGCCCGCAGACCCTGCACAAACTCCCCGCCCTGCTCGACGCCGCCGGCGACGGCTCGGCCCAGGTCGATGTCAGCTTCCCGGAAATCGAAAAGTTCGATCATCTGCCCCAGCCCAGCGCCGCCTCCTGCCAAGCGTATCTGACGATTATGGAGGGCTGCGGCAAATATTGCAGCTTCTGCGTGGTGCCCTACACCCGGGGCGAGGAAGTCAGCCGGCCCTTTGACGATGTGCTCACTGAAGCGGTCCATCTCGCCGGCCAGGGCGTGCGGGAAATCAACCTGCTCGGCCAGAATGTCAACGCCTGGCGCGGCCCCACCCATGACGGCGGCATCGCCGACCTTGCCCTGTTGATCCAGTATCTGGCGAGCATCGACGGCATCGACCGCATCCGCTTCACCACTTCGCACCCCGGGGAATTCAACGCCGCGCTGGTCGGGGTCTACCGCGAGGTTCCCGAACTCGCCGACCACCTGCATCTGCCGGTGCAAAGCGGCTCGGACCGGGTGCTCGCGCTGATGAAACGCGGCTATACGGTACTGGAATACAAATCCCTGACGCGCCGGGTCAAGGCGGCGCGGCCGGGGATCAGCCTGTCCTCGGATTTCATCATCGGCTACCCCGGCGAGACCCAGCGGGATTTCGAGGACACGATGAATCTCGTCATCGAAGTCGGCTTCGACACTTCGTTCAGCTTCCTCTACAGCCCCCGCCCCGGAACCCCCGCGGCGCAGCTTGCCGACTCGACCCCGGAACGCGAAAAAAAGCACCGGCTGGCGGTGCTGCAGGCGCAACTCGGCGAGCAGGCCCGGGCCATCAGCGAGTCGATGGTGGGCCGATCTTATTCGATTCTCGTCACCGGCATGTCGAAAAAACGCGCAAGCGATTTGCAGGGACGCACGGAAAACAACCGTGTGGTCAATTTCCCCTGCGACGACCCGGATCTGGCCGGCCGCTTCGCCCGGGTGCGGATCGCCGATGCGCTGCCCAACTCCCTGCTCGGCGAATTGGAAGCCGTCGAGGATGCGCCGGCCCATGCGTGACGCCGCGGATGAAACAATGCAGGACGCAATTCACGGCGGGATTCAGGATAAAACGCTCGACCTGACCCTCGAGCCGGACGACAGCCTGCGGCTGGCGAATCTGTGCGGACAATTCAACGAAAACATCCGCCAGATCGAAAAACTGCTGATGCTGCGAATCCGCCAGCGCGGCAATTGGTTCCAGTTGACCGGCAGCGGCGCCGCGGTGAACGACGGCCGCGCCCTGCTCGCTTCGCTGTACCGGGCCACGGAACAGGGTGAATTGCTGTCCGCCGGCCTGATCCAGCTCGCCTTGCGCGAAATCACCAATCCGGCCGAAGCCGAAAGCGGCGCGGGCAAGACCGCGGCGGTGTTCATCCGCACGCCGCGGCGCTCGATCAAGCCCCGGGGCAGGCAGCAGGCGGTCTATGTCAACAGCATCGTCCAGCGCGACCTCAACTTCGCCATCGGCCCGGCCGGCACCGGCAAGACCTATCTCGCCGTGGCCCGGGCGGTGGAGGCGCTCGCCGAGGAGCGTGTCAACCGCATCGTGCTCGTGCGGCCGGCGGTCGAGGCCGGGGAGAAACTCGGCTTCCTGCCGGGTGACCTGATCCAGAAAATCGACCCCTACCTGCGGCCGCTCTACGACGCGCTCTACGAGATGCTCGGTTTTGAAAAGGTCAATCGCCTAGTCGAAAAAAACATCATCGAAGTCGCGCCGCTGGCCTACATGCGCGGCCGCACTTTGAACGAGTCCTTCATCATCCTCGATGAAAGCCAGAACGCCACCACGGCCCAGATGAAGATGTTCCTGACCCGCATCGGCGTCGGCTCCCGGGTCGTCGTCACCGGCGACATCACCCAGATCGACCTGCCGGAGGGAACCCGCTCGGGCCTCGTGCAGGCTTCCCAGGTGCTGCGCGGAGTCGCCGGGGTGGGATTCACCTGGTTCACTTCCAAGGATGTGGTCCGGCACCAGCTTGTGCAGGAAATCGTCGAGGCCTATGAAAAACTCGACCAGTCCCAGCTTGCCGGGCTGCCGGAGCGGGAGGCGCGGGAAGCCAGCCACACCCCGGAAACGCCGCGCTCCGAAAACGAGGCGCAATGAAAGCGACCATCGAGATTGCCGACCAATCGGCGGGGCACTGGGTCCCGGAAGCCGCGCTGTGCCGGGACTGGATCACCGCCGCGCTGACGGCGGCGGGCGAAAGCGGGCCGGTCACCGTGAGCCTTTGCTTTGTTGATTCCCGCGCCTCGGCGGCGCTCAATGGGCGCTACCGCGACCAGCCCCGGCCCACCAATGTGCTCGCCTTTCCGCGGCAAACGCCGGCGGAATTGGAAACCGCCCTCGGCGGCGCCGCGCTCGGCGACATCGTCGTCTGCGCCGAACTCGCCGCCAAGGAAGCCCGGGCCGGCGGCAAACCAGCCGTCCACCACTGGGCGCACCTGCTGATCCATGGCTGCCTGCACCTGCTCGGCTACGACCACATCGACGAGGAGGACGCGCGCCGCATGGAAGCAATGGAAATCGGTATACTTCGGGGGATCGGCATTCCCAACCCCTATCCAGCAAGGGAAGCCCTGAGCAAACCAGAGCCTCCCCGCCGCACAGGAGCTGAATCAGCCCATGGCCGACGATCAGGCTAGCATCGATCCGGGACGCCGCTCCTGGATCGATAAACTCGCACAAGTCTTTTCCGACGAACCCACCGACACCCGCGGCCTGCTTGACTTGCTGCGCAACGCCGAGCAAGCCAAGCTGCTCGACGCCGACGCCCTCGGCATTATCGAGGGCGCCCTGCAAGTCTCGAGCCTGGCGGTGCGCGACATCATGATTCCACGCTCCCAGGCGATCATCGTTTCCGTCAACGCCCCGGTGCGGGACACCATCGAGATGGTCGCCGGCGCCGCGCATTCGCGCTTTCCGGTGATCGAGGAGAATGTCGACAATATCATTGGCATCCTGCTCGCCAAGGATCTGCTGCCGCTGTGCCTCAACGGCATCCCGGAGAATTTCAAGCTGAGGAAAATCGTGCGCCCGGCGACTTTCGTGCCGGAATCGCGCCGGCTCAACACCCTGCTGAAGGAATTCCGCGAGCGCCGCAACCACATGGCCATCGTCGTCGACGACTACGGCAGCGTCAGCGGCATCGTCACCATCGAGGACGTGCTCGAACAGATCGTCGGCGAAATACAGGACGAGACCGACATCGAGGACGACAGCCACATCAAGCGCTTCGACGAGCGCAACCACATCGTCAAGGCTTTGACTCCCATCGCCGATTTCAACGAATATTTCGCCACCGGAATCGACGAGCGGGCCTACAACAGCATCGGTGGCGTTCTGCTGCAGGAGTTCGGCCACATCCCCGCTCGGGGCGAAAGCACCCGCATCGGGCCCTATCTGATCACCGTGCTCAACGCCGACAACCGGCAGATCAAGCTGCTCAAGGTCACCCTCACCGGCAACGGCATCCGCGAACAATCCGGCGCTAGCAATGGCCAATAAAGCGGAAAATCCCTACCAGCCCGCCGCGGTTGAGGCCGAGGCCCAGCGGTACTGGCGCGAGCACGAAAGTTTCCGGGTCGGCGAGGACCCAGCCCGGGAGAAGTTCTATTGCCTGTCGATGCTGCCCTACCCCAGCGGCCACCTGCACATGGGCCATGTCCGCAATTATTCCATCGGCGACGCCATCGCCAGATACCAGCGGATGAAGGGGAAGAACGTGCTCCAGCCCATGGGCTGGGACGCCTTCGGCCTGCCGGCGGAAAACTCGGCGATCCAGAACAAAGTCAATCCCGCGCAATGGACCCGGGCCAATATCGATTACATGCGCGCCCAGCTCCAGCGGCTTGGCTTCGCCTACGACTGGGGGCGCGAGCTCGCCACCTGCGAGGCGGAGTATTACCACTGGGAACAATGGTTCTTCACCCGCCTGTTCCGCAAGGGGCTGGTCTACAAGCAGGAGGCCGAAGTCAACTGGGACCCGGTGGACCAGACCGTGCTCGCCAACGAGCAGGTTGTCGACGGCAAGGGCTGGCGTTCCGGGGCGCCGGTCGAGCGGCGGCGCATTCCGCAGTGGTTCTTCCGCATTTCGGCATTCGCCCAGGAATTGCTCGACGATCTCGAAACCCTCGATGGCTGGCCCGACGCCGTGCGCAGCATGCAGCGCAACTGGATCGGCCGCTCGGAGGGCGTTGAAGTCGATTTCGCCGTGGCCGGCGCGGAAAACACCACCATCAGTGTTTTCACCACCCGCCCCGACACGCTGTTCGGCGTCACCAGCGTATCGCTGGCGCCGCAACACCCGCTGGTCGAAGCCGCGGCGGCGGAGAACCCGGCGCTTGCGGATTTTCTCGCCGGCTTGAGCGGCGCGGGCGTCGCCGAAGCCGAGCTGATGACGGTGGAAAAGCGCGGCATGGACACCGGCCTGAAGGCCATCCATCCGCTCAGCGGCGAGTTGCTGCCAATCTTCGTGGCGAATTTCGTGCTGATGTCCTACGGCTCCGGGGCGGTGATGGCGGTTCCCGCCCACGATCAGCGCGACTGGGAATTCGCCGTCAAATATGATCTGGAAATCCGCCAGGTGATCGCGCCCCCCAGTGCGGAAGAGCGCGCGGAACAGACCTGCGACCTCGGCCGGGAGGCTTTCGTCGAACATGGTGTGCTGGTTAATTCCAAGCACTTCGATGGAATGGATTTTCCCACCGCATTCAAGGCGATAGCCGATCAACTGGAAGCTGAAGGCAAAGGCCGGCGCAAGGTCAACTTCCGCCTGCGCGATTGGTTGGTGTCGCGGCAGCGCTACTGGGGCGCGCCGATTCCCGTCATCAACTGCCCGGCCTGCGGCCCGGTTGCCGTGCCCGACGGGCAACTGCCAGTGTGCCTGCCTGAGGATGCGGAGTTCAGCGGCCATGGCTCGCCCCTGCCGGGGCTGGATGCCTTCGTCAATGCCGGCTGCCCGCAATGCGGCGCGGCGGCGAAACGCGAGACCGACACCTTCGACACCTTCATGGAATCGTCCTGGTACTACGCGCGCTACACCTGCGCCGACCAGGACGGCGCCATGCTCGACCAACGCGCCGCATACTGGCTGCCGGTGGACCAGTACATCGGCGGCATCGAGCACGCCATCCTGCACTTGCTCTACGCGCGCTTCTACCACAAGCTGATGCGCGACGAGGGCTTGGTGCATTCGGACGAGCCTTTCACCCGGCTGCTGACCCAGGGCATGGTGCTCAAGGACGGCGGCAAGATGTCCAAATCCCGGGGCAACACCGTGGACCCGATGCCGCTGATCGAGCGCTATGGCGCCGACACTGTGCGCATGTTCACCCTGTTCGCGGCGCCGCCGGAGCAATCGCTGGAATGGTCCGACGCCGGCGTGCAAGGCAGTTTCCGCTTTCTCAAGCGCCTCTGGCGCATCATCGGCGAGCAAGTGGGGCAAAGCGGGCGGGACGAGCGCCCGCCACCCGGTTTCGCCGGCCTTGAACTGACCCCCGCCCAGCGCGAACTGCGGCGCAAAACCCATGAAACCGTGGCCAAGGTGAGCCAGGATTTCGCCGGCCGCCACGCCTTCAACACCGCCATCGCCGCGGTGATGGAACTGCTCAATGCCCTCGCCCGCTTCCGGCGGGCGCATCCCGAACCCGGAGCCGGAGACCGCCAGGTCATGGGCGAGGCGCTGGAGCATTCCATTCTCATGCTCGCGCCGATCGTGCCACATTTCTGCCACGTGGCCTGGCGGCTGCTCGGCAACGAGGGCGCGGTCATGGACGCTTCTTGGCCGGAGGCCGACGCCGGGGCGATGAAGCGAGATATGAAGCTGATGGTGCTCCAGGTCAACGGCAAGCTGCGCGGGCGGGTGGAAGTTCCCGATGACGCGCCCGAATCGCGGCTGCGGGAAATCGCCTTGGAAAATGAATCCGTGCGCAGATTCACCGACGAGGCCGGCGTCAGGCGGGTCATCGTGGTTCCCGGCAAGCTGGTCAACGTGGTGACGGGCTGAGCGGCAATGGCGGCGCTGCCGAGAAGGCGCTTGCTGGCTGGACTGTCGGCGCTGCTGCCGGTTGCCGCCGGTTGCGGTTTTCAATTGCGCGGAACCGGCCCACCGGCGGCCTCCGCTCTCACCGATCTGCGCCTGCGGATGCCACAATCGGAACCCGGATTCGAGCGGCAATTGCGGCGCCGGCTGGAAATGGCCGGCATCCGCCTGCACGATGCCAGTGACGAGGCGGCGCGGGAGCATCCCCTGCTCGCGATCGGTGCGGAAGCCTTCTCCGGCCGCCCGGCTAGCACAACGGTGCTCGCCCGCTCCGCCCAAGTCACCTTGCGGCTCGCCATCCGCATCGATCTCGCCGCCGGCGAAGAGCTGCTGATCGACACCGAAACCCTTTCGGTGGAGCGAACCCACTACCAGGACCTGCGCAATATCGCCGGCAACCGCGAGGAGGCCGAACTGCTGCGCGGGGAAATGCGCCGGGAACTCATCGAGCGGATTGCGCGCCGGCTTGCGGCGGCTCGGACGGGTGGGCGATGAAAATCCGCGGCGACCAGCTCGCGGCAACACTCGCCGGAAAACCGATGCCGCTCTATTGGCTCGCGGGCGATGAGCCACTGCTGGTTCAGGAAGCCGCCGCCGCCGTGCGCGCCCACTGGCGCGAAGCCGGTTTCGCCGAGCGCGCGGTGTACCACGTCGAGGCGGGTTTCGACTGGGAGGATTTCCTCTATGAACTCGACGCCACCTCGCTGTTCAGCGAGCGCAAACTGCTCGAATTGCGCCTGCACAGCGGCAAGCTCGACCAGAAGGGGCGGGAAGCGCTCGGCGCCTATCTCGACCGCGAACCCACGGATTTTCGCCTGCTGATCAGCGGGCCGCGGATCGAAGCTTCAACCTTGTCCACCAAATGGTTCAAACAACTTGAAAGCCGCCTGGCGCTGGTGCAGATCTGGCCGCTCGACCGGGCCCGGCTGCCAGCCTGGCTGCGGCAAAGGCTGCGCCAGGCGGGGATTGAAGCGGACCATTCGGCCCTGCAGGCGCTCACCGACCGGGTCGAGGGCAACCTGCTCGCGGCCCAGCAGGAAATCGACAAACTCGCCCTGCTCGCCGGCGCGGAACCCGGCGCGAACATTCCGCTGAATGGGGAAAATGTGCTGCGGCTCGTGGCCGACAGTTCGCGCTACGATCTCGGCAAGCTGACCGAGGCCGCGCTCAAGGGCGAAACCGCCCGAACCCAGCGCGTGCTCGGCGGACTCCGGGCCGAAGGCGTGTTCCCCCTGCTGATCCTCGGCACAATCAGCCGCGAACTGCGGCAGTTGCTGGAGATTTACGGCAAACTTGGCCAAGGCCAAGACATTGGCCGGGCAATGTCAAGCGCGCGGGTTTGGCAAAGCCGCAAGAATCTGGTTTCCCGCGCAATCCAACGGCTGAATCCAGCCGCCATCGAGGACCTGCTCGAACACTGCAAAACCATCGACCACGCCGTAAAAGGCCTGCGCCGCGCCAACCCCTGGGACGAACTCAGCCTGCTGCTGCTCCACCTCTGCGGCTCGCGGCTTAGCAACCTCAATTCAATCCCCGCCGCTCCAGCAGCGCGTTGATATCCGCATCCCGGCCGCGGAAATTGCGGAACAGGGTCATCGCGTCCTCGGCGCCGCCGCGGGACAGCAGGGTGCGGCGGAAGTGCGTGCCGTTTTCCCGCGCCAAGCCATCATTCTCGCGGAACCATTGCACCGAATCGGCATCGAGGACTTCGCTCCAGATGTACGAGTAATAGCCCGCCGAGTAGCCCCCCATGATGTGGGAAAAGTAGGGCAACCGGTAGCGGGGCGGAATTTCCGCCATGGCCAGCCCCGCCTGCTCAAGCGCCGCGGCCTCGAAGTCCATCAGTTGATCCGCCGCCGGCACTTCCTCCGGGGCGAGTTGATGCAGCGCCTGATCGACAATCGCGGCACCCAGATATTCGGCGGTCGCGAAACCCTGGTTGAACTGCTGGGTCGAAAGCACCTTGTCGAGCAACTCCGCCGGCATGGCCTCGCCGGTTTCGTAATGCACCGCGTAGTTCTCCAGCACCTCGGGCCAAACCGCCCACATCTCATAGACTTGGGAGGGGAATTCGACAAAGTCCCTGGGCACCCGGGTGCCGGAAAAGCTCGGATAGCGCACATCGGAAAACATGCCGTGGAGCGCGTGGCCGAATTCGTGGAAGGTGGTGACGACTTCATCGAAAGTGAGCAAGGTCGGCTCGCCCCCGGGCGGCTTGGTGACATTGAGGTGGTTCCCCACCACGGGCCGGCTGCCCAGCAGATGCGACTGCGAAACGTAGGCGTTCATCCAAGCGCCGCCGCGCTTGTTCGGGCGGGCGTAGAAATCGGCGATGAACAGCGCGAGCGGCTCGCCGGTGACATCGAAAACCTCGAACACGCGGACATCTTCCTGGTAGACCGGCAGATCGAAGCGCTCCTCGAAGCGAATGCCGTGCAAGCGCTCGGCGGCGAAGAAAACGCCCCGCAGCAGCACATTGTCCAACTCGAAATAGGGGCGCAGCTCGGCCTCGTCGAAATCGAAGCGCTCGGCGCGGAGAATCTCGGTGTAGTAGGCCCAGTCCCAGGCGGCGAGGGTGAAGTCCTCCCCGGAGTCGGCAATCATCCGCTGCAAATCTTCCGCTTCCCGGCGGGCGTTGGCCGCGGTGGGTGGGGCGAGATCCGCGAGTCGCTGGTTCACCGCCGCCACCGAACCGGCGGTTTCGTCCTCGAGGATGTACGCGGCATGGCTTTCGTAGCCGAGCAGTCCGGCGCGCTCGGCGCGCAGGCGCAGCACTTCGGCGACAGTCTCGAGATTGTCATACTCGCCGCCCCGGGAACCCCGGGACAGCGAAGTTTCCAGAATGCGCTGGCGCAGCGCGCGGTTTTGCAGGCTCGCCAGCGCCGGCTGGCCGCTGGTGTTGAGCAGCGGCAGCACGAACTGGCCCGACAGCCCGCGCTCCTCCGCCGCCTCCGCGGCCGCGGTGATCAATGCCTCGTCGATACCGGTCAATTCCTCGCGGCTGGCGACGATAATCGCTTGATCGTTGACTTCGTTGAGCACATTCTGGCTGAAGCGCGTTTCAAGCACGGCGATCCGCGCGTTGAGATCGCGCAGGGTTTCCTGTTGCTCCGCATCGAGCGCCGCCCCGGCTCGCACGAAGTCGATGTAAGTCCGCTCAAGCAGGCGCAGCGATTCCGCGTCGAGCTCGAGCGAATCGCGGTTTTCGTGCAGCGCCGAGATCCGCGCGAACAAATCCCGGTTGAGCAGGATGGCGTCGCTGTGGGCGGCGAGTTCCGGCGCCAATTGCTGCTGCAGCGCGAGGATGTCGTCATTGGTGTGGGCGCTCGACAGGGCGAAGAACACCGCGGACACCCGGTTGAGCAATTGTCCGCTCAGTTCGAGGGCGACAATCGTATTCTCGAAATCGGGGTCCGCCTCCTGCCCGGCGATGGCTCCGACCTCGGCGATCTGCTCCGCCATGCCGCGCTCGAATGCCGGCTGAAAGTGCGCGTTCTCGATCAGGTCGAAAGGCGGGTAGCCGAGATAGAGCGGGCTCTCGCTGAAAAAGGGGTTTTCCACGGCGGCCTCCATTGGCATTTCCGCTTCCGCCCCGGGCTGCGCGTCCGCCACCGGCGCGGGCGCCTCGTCGGCACAGGCCGCGAGCAGCGCCAGGCAGCCCGCCGCGATTCCACAATACTTGTTCATATGGGTTTGCCTCGTTGTTTCCAAAAGACCCGCTCGGGGCCACTGGTTGCCGCAAAGATGCTATTGTAACTGCGTTTGGCGGGGAGACGGAATGTTGCTGCGGGTGATTGGCTTGGCTTTGCTGCTGGCGGCGGGTGGCGCCGCTGCGGCTTCGAGCGGGGTGGTGCTGCAATACCACCATGTGGCGACCGACACGCCGGCCTCGACTTCGATTTCCCCGGAGGATTTTCGCGCCCATCTGGAATACCTGCGCGACAACGGCTTCAACGTGGTCGCCCTCGACACGATGGTCGATGCCCTGCGCGGCGGCGGCGAACTGCCCGACCGGGCCGTGGCGATCACCTTCGACGACGGTCATTTGTCGATCTACGAGACCGCCTTCCCCATGTTGCGCTCATTTGGCTTCCCCTTCACGCTGTTTGTGAGCACCGGGCCAATCGACCGGGGGTTGCGCGGCTACATGAGCTGGAAACAAGTCGTGGAAATGGCGGCGGCTGGCGTGCTTGTCGCCAACCACATGGTGGAGCATCCGCATATGCTCGCCCGGGAAGAAGGTGAAAGCGGGGCGCAGTGGATTGCGCGGCAGCGGGAGGAATTGCTGCTCGCCGAGGCGGCCATCGAGCGGCACACCGGCCAGTCGCACCGGTACCTGGCGTATCCCTATGGCGAATTCAATATCGCAATCAAGGATTTGCTGGCGGAGCTGGACTTTGTCGGTTTCGCGCAGAACTCCGGCGCCATTGGCCCAAGCTCGGATTTTCTCGCCCTGCCGCGCTATCCGCTCGCGGGCAGCTTCGCCGACTTGGAAAGCGCGCGGGTGAAGTTCGCCACCCTGCCCTTCAATGTGCGGATCATCGAGCCGTTGTCGCCGGTCACCAGCGCGCCGCGGCCGGCGGTGACGCTGCAATTCTCGCCGGCCGAGGTCGGCGGCTATGATTTGGCGAGCTTGGGCTGTTTCGCCAACAGCCAACCGATTCCCATGATGTGGCTCGACCGGGAGGCGGGCATCGTGCGCCTGGAGCCGGAAAGCGAATTTTCCGGGCGTCGCTGGCGCTACCTGTGTACCGCCCCGGACACCGGCTCGCACCGCTTCCACTGGATGTCGGTGCAATGGATCAACCCGGCCGTTCCTGAATAAACCCAACAAGTGAAACTGTGGCTTCGACCCGTCGCCGCTGGCTTGGGCAGGATACAGCGGACGCCGTGAATACATCCATGGGAATCCTGAAATGCTCTTAATGCCATCCATGGCGCGGCGCTTCTGGCTTCGATTGGCCCCGGTCTCGACATCCATGTCGAGCCGTTCGTCCGGCCACCGAGCACAGCTCGGTGGCGCTCGGTCTGCGCGCGAAGCTGCGCTTCGCAAACGCTTGCCCTCGCCCCTCGAAAAGCGATGCTTTTCGTCTGCTTCGCAGACCGCTGTGTCCTGCCCAGGCCAGCGGCGACTCGCGGCGATGTGCTTTCGTGGTTTCTGGCGAAGTCGGCTCAATCGATCATGCCGATGACGGCTTGGTAGTCGGCGTCGCGGGCCATGAGGTTGTTCTGCACCATGATGGTCTGCAACTCGTCGATGTAATCGCGGCCGCGCTGGGAATAGCGGTTGAGGCCGAAGGCGAGCACGAGCGGGTCGAGGTCGCGCTGCTGGATTTTCATCGTTTGCCGCAATTCGCGGAAGAACTGGTAGTGCTCGTTGGTGTTGATATTGATGAAGTACGCCGCCATGGCGTCGTGGATGGTGGTGAAGCTGCGCACCTCGTGGGTTGCGCCCGCGGGCCGCAGCCGGGGCACGATGCCGCAGCCCGGGGTGTGGCACCACTGGCCGAAGACATTGTTGCCCTCCCGGGTGAAGCGTGAGGTGCCCCAGGCCGATTCATTCGCCGCCTGGGCGAGCGCCAGCGAAGTGGGCACGACATCGACCCGGAACAGCAATTCCCCGAGCCAGGCTTCGCGGTCGGCGAAATCTTCCTCGGCGACTTCATAGCGGTCGGCGAGACCGAGCAGCCAGTCCCGGGAATCCCGGGTCAGGGCGCCTTCATTGCGCAGGGTTTGGCCAATGGCGATCAAGCGTAGCCGATCAAGCGCAATCCGTTGGTTTTCATCGTTGATGTAATCCTGGAGGTAATCCAGAAACTTTGCCTTGCGCGCTCCCGTGGTGGCGGCAAGCGACAGGTCCGGGAACACGCTGCGGGGGGTTGGCTCGCTGGATGCGCTGGACGCGCCAGACGAGAGAGCCGCGGAGGACGCGGGCGCAGCATCCGGTTCCCCAATGGTGGCCTGCTGCCGGGACAGCGAGCCGGCAAGCGCGAACAGCAGCAGAACACCGAGCATCATCAAGGCGAGATGCTCGGTGATCAAGGCTTGCAGGCGCTCGCTTTTGCGGATCGTTTCCACGTTTCAAGCCACGTTTGCTTGGATGTCTGACAGGCTCCTAGGCGGCCCGCGACTTGCCGCCCCCGCGGCAGTCGGGCGATGCGGGGATGTCCTCCCCCCGCGCTTTCCATTCGTCCGGCGTGTACAGATGCAACGCGAGGGCGTGGACGCCGCCCGCGAGCTCGTCGGCAAGCAGCCGGTAGACGAGCTGGTGCCGCCGCACCCGGTTCATTCCGGCGAACTCCGCGGCCACGGCGGTCAGCCTGAAATGCGATTCGGTGGCCGGCCCACCGTGCATGTGGCTCTCGTTGCGCACTTCGAGCCACGCTGGCGCGAGTTCCCGGCGAACTTTCTCTTCAATCACCGTCTGCATCGATCACCTGCCCGCCATTTTGCTCACGGCCGCGCACTATATATTAGAATCGGCGCCGGGGACAGCCTTGCAAGCCTCCACCGGCCCGGGATTCCGGCGCGGGGAAGTATTATAACGGCAGGCCGCTCTCTCACTTTACCCACTCCGACTCCAGATCAAGGCTGGCAGGCGCCCGGCATGTCCATTTCCTGGTATCCCGGCCACATGCGCAAGGCGCGGAGGGAACTCGCGGCCCTGCTGCCCGGGGCGAAGCTGGCGATTGAAGTGCTCGACGCCCGCATCCCCGCGGCAAGCGCCAATCCGCTGCTGGCGCGGCTGCGGGGGGAGCTTCCCGTGGTCCGCATTCTCAACAAGAGCGACCTGGCCGACCCGGAGCGAACCGCCGCTTGGCTGTCGTATTACGGTGGTGGCTCTTCCGGCGGCGATGTCTCCGATATTTCCGGGCTTTCCTGCCTCGCCAATGGCCGGGACGCTCCGCTGAAGGTGGGCCGGCTGCTCGGCTTGCTTGGGCGGCTTGAACAATTGGGCGGCGGCCCATCGCCCCGAATCGGCAGCCGGGGCGAAATCGCGATTATCGGCATTCCCAATGTGGGCAAGTCCTCGCTGTTGAATCAACTTGGCGGCCGCAAGCTGGCCAAGACCGGCAATACCCCAGCGCTCACCCGCGCGCGGCAGGCGGCGCCTTTCGCCGAAAACTGGCGCCTCATCGACACCCCCGGCATGCTGCGGCCGAAACTTGAAGACCAGCGCGGCGCCCTGCTCATGGCCTGCGTTGGCAGCATCGGCGCCAAGGCGCTCGACATCGAAGCGGTCGGACGCTTTCTCGCCGATTGCCTGCTCGCCGAACATCGCCGGGCGCTGGTCGAGCGCTATGGCCTGGCGCCCGCGGTTCACACCGCCGAGGCTTTGTTTGATACGATTGCCAACTCGCGGGGCGCGCGGGGGAAAGGCGGCGGCGCCAACCCCGAACGCGCGGCGGAGATTCTGTTGCGGGACTTCCGCGCCGCCCGGCTCGGCAGAATCACCCTCGAATCCCCGCCCGAAATCCGCCCAAGTCCAAAGCAAACACCAGAGGCCAAGCAAACGCCATGACCCGAAACAGCGCCCAGTTGGCCATCTCCGGCGACGCTCCCGCCGAACTCGCCGGGCCCGCCGCGCATCCGGCATTCCACTTCCGCCGCGCCAGCCACATCGCCTCGCTCAACATCGATGTGGAGGAATACCAACACCGCGCAACCGGCGCCCTGCACTACCACCTCGGCAATGGCAACCCGGAGAATGTTTTCCTCGTCGCCCTGCGCACGGCGCCGCTCGACTCGACCGGGGTGGCGCACATCCTCGAGCACACCAGTCTCTGCGGCAGCGCGAAATTCCCGGTGCGGGACCCCTTCTTCATGATGACCCGGCGCTCGCTCAACACCTTCATGAACGCTTTCACCAGCAGCGATTGGACCGCCTACCCCTTCGCCAGCAAGAATAGAAAAGACTTCAATAATCTGCTGCATGTCTATATGGATGCGGTGTTTTTCCCCAATCTGAACGAGTTGGATTTTGCCCAGGAGGGGCATCGGCTCGAGTTTTCGGATACGGACAATCCTGACAGCGAACTGCGCATCAAGGGCGTGGTGTACAACGAGATGAAAGGCGCGATGAGTTCGCCGGCGAGCGTGCTGTGGCACAGCATGTGCCGCCACCTGTTCCCGGAAACCACCTATCACTTCAACAGCGGCGGCGACCCCGGCGAGATTCCCAAACTCGGCTACCGGCAACTGCTCGATTTCCACCGCCGCCACTATCATCCCGGCAATTCGGTGCTCATGACTTTCGGCGACATCCCGGCGAGCGAGCATCAGGCGAATTTTGAGAAGCTCGCCCTCGGCCGGTTCAAGCCGCTTGAAACCGCGATCACAATACCCGACGAGGCCCGCCTCGGGGCGCCGGTCCGGGTCGAGGAGCGCTACCACTGCGAGGATGGGGAACCCGGGCGCAAAAGCCTCGCTCGCAAAACCCATGTCGCGCTTGGCTGGCTGCTCGGCCACAGCAGCGATCTTCAGCAGCAATTCCGCGCCCGGTTGCTTGCCAGCGTCCTGCTCGACAACAGCGCGAGCCCGCTGCTGCGGGCGCTGGAATCGAGCGGGATCGGCACCGCGCCCTCGCCGCTTTGCGGGCTGGAATCCGCACACCGGGAAATGAGTTTCATGGCCGGGCTCGAGGGCTGCGAATCCGCTGCCACGGCAGATGTCGAAACACTCGTCCTCGGTGTGCTCGAACAGGTCGCGGAGGAAGGGGTTGCCTTCGAACAGGTGGAGGCGGCGCTGCACCAGCTTGAACTCGATCAGCGCGAAATTGGCGGGGGTTCGTACCCCTATGGCCTGCAACTGATCCTCGCCGGGCTGCCGGCGGCGATTCACCGCGGCGATCCAGCCGAAATGCTCGATCTTGATCCGGTGCTGGAAAAATTGCGGCGGCAAATCCGCGATGCCGATTTCATCCCCGGCCTCGTCCGGGAATTGCTGCTCGACAATCCGCACCGGGTCACGCTGACGCTGCAGCCCGACGCGGAACTCGCCGCCCGCAAAGCCGCCCTCGAAAACCGCCGCCTCGCCGCGATCCGCTCCCGGCTTGATGAAGAAGACAAGGCCGCCATCGTCGAACAGTCCCGGCGCCTGCTGGAGCGGCAGAATCTCGAAGACGACCCCGAGATTCTGCCCCGAGTCGGCCTTGATGATGTGCCCGCGCAAATCAGCGAGCCCGCGAGGGAATCGCTGCGGCTTTCCGGCGGCGATGCGGCGAGCTTTTACGATCAGGCCGCCAACGGCCTGGCCTACCAGCAAATCGTTTTCACCCTGCCGCGGCTCGGGGAAGACCAACTCGACTGCCTGCAATTGTACGCTGCCTGCCTCGGCGAGCTTGGCGTCGGCGCGCGGGACTACGCCGAAGCCCAGACTTGGCAGTCGCGCATTTGCGGCGGCATAGGCGGGTTCGGCAGCATCCGGCCCCCGCTTGGCGATGTGCAATCAAACCGAGCGCTGTTCGGCATCTCCGCCAAATGCCTGGTGGAGAACCACGGGGCGCTGTCCGGGCTGTTGCGGGAAACCATCGACACCCTGCGCTTCGACGAGGGTCGCCGCGTCAAAGATTTGATCGAGCAGATTCAGGCGCGCAAGGAAAACAGCCTCATTTCCCACGGGCATAGCCTGGCGATGAAGCTGGCGTGCAGCGGAATGAGCCCGGCCGCCCATCTCGCCCACCGCGGCAGCGGCCTGGAAAGCATCCGCAGCCTGCGGGAATTGACCAAAAAACTCCCCGAAGCCGAGGCGCAGGAAAACTTATTGGAACGCTTCGCCGCGTTGCACCGGCGCATCACCGCCAGCGAAAAGCAGTTCCTGCTCGTTGCCGAGGGCGAACACCGCCAGCGGCTGCTCGATGATCTCGAAACGGCCTGGCCCGGCGCCCCCGACTCCACCGCCGCGGCTGGCACCCGCGCCGAAGCATTCATGTTGCCACCGCTGCGCGAGCGCGTTTGCGAAGCCTGGACCACGGCGACCACGGTCAATTTCTGCGCCAAGGCCTGGCCATCGGCACCAGCCGGCCACGAAGACAGCCCGGCGCTGCATGTGCTCGCCCGCTTCCTCAACAATGGCTTCCTGCACCGGGCGGTGCGCGAACAGGGTGGCGCCTACGGCAGCGGCGCGAGCCAGCATGCCGACGCGGCGGTGTTCCGCTGCTTTTCCTACCGCGATCCCCGCCTCGCCGACACCCTCGCCGATTTCGACCGCGGCCTCGATTGGATAATGAGCGGCAAACACGGGGAGCGGCAACTCGAAGAAGCCATCCTCGGCGTAATCGCCGCCATGGACAAACCCTCCTCGCCAGCCGGCGAGGCCGAAGCCGCCTTCTACAACCATCTGTTCGGCCGCGGCCTCGAACAAAGAATGCAATTCCGCAAGCGCGTGCTCGCCACCACCATCGCCGACCTGCGGGCCGTCACCGAGCGCTATCTCAAAACCGGCGGCGCCAGTTACGGCATCATCACTTCCCGGGCATCCGCCGAGACCCTCAAGCTCAAAGATCTAAAAGTGGTGAACTTGTAGCGTCACGCCGCCATCGGCAATTCGGCGGCCTTGCCGCCTTGCGCCAACTGCTTTTCCTTCGCCTCTTTTCGTTCTTGATTTTGCTCTTTACTTATCTATTCCTTGAGCGCAAATCCAGCCGTGGGAGCGACCCAAGAAGGCCCCAAATCGGAAAACACTGTCAGCGGGATCAGGGAATCGATCCTTTGATGAAGAATCAAAACCGCGCGGCGAAACCCTGCTTCGCCATCCCGCGCGCAGCGCGGTGTCTCGAGGTTCAGGCGGGGGTGGACGCGGGGATCAACAAGCTTTCCAGCCAATTGCCGACATCGGGATAGTGATCGAGGTCGAGGACGAATTCCTGGCCCCGCCCGACACTGTTGAGCAGGCAATGATCATCAGCTTCGAGTCGCGACCAACGTTGCAACTTGCCGTGGTAAGTCAGGGGCGGTTTCCCTGGGGCGGGAAAAAAAGAGGCGGGGAGCCGCCAGTCGCTGACGTTCCTGTTGGGCCTCGGCGCGGTCAGCACGAGTTGTTCGTCGTACCGGGCAAATATCCCGGCACCCGGAATGTCCACTTGCCTTCCATTGATTCGAAGCTTGTCGGCGGCCGTGTAAAGCGTATTGTTCCTGTGGCGCCTCCAGTGGAGATGCGGGTGATACCCGGCCCAATCGAGTTCGCCCCCGCGCAGTTGCCCCACCTTGTGGACGGCGCCGATTTGCAGCCAGCCCCACAGCACATGTTCGCGCCGCGCTTTTCTGTCGAAGCGCCATTTGCCGCCAGCTTCCTTCACGCGCTGATACAGTCCGAAAAACAGGAACAGATCGCCAATGCCCACTTTGTGCTTGTCCAAATGGCCCTGGGCGGCGCCGGCTTGCCCCAACAGGGGCCGCCAGCCGGCTTCCCGGGGCAAGGCGTGTGGGTTCAAATCCGGGTCGAGATGGGCGAAGAACTGGTCGCGTCGTTTTTCATTTTCAGTGAGGTCAACGACAAGCTGCTCCAAATTCGTCTTCCCACATTGAAGCGAGGAATACCTGATGCGGGAATTCTTGTCCGGGATTGGCAGAGAAAACATGCCGCCATCGGGAAACATCGGGCTTGGGCAGCCGCCACTGCCTGAATCAAAACCTTTGCGGCTCAGGATCAGCCTCATCATTCGTCCACCAAAGCCATCGATCTATTCAGGCGCTTGGAATTGGGCTTTTCCGCGGATCAGATGACATTCGCGGGGTTTGCGATCTCCCACGCGGCCCGCCCCCCTTTCTTTTCAAGGAGGGGCGGGGTGGTTAAGCCTTGGCGCCGGCGGCGAGGATTGCCGCTTCACCCTCGGACTTGCCAATCACCACCGCGCCGCAGGAATCGGAAAAGATGTTGACCGAGGTGCGGAACATGTCGAGGACGCGGTCGGTCACGAGCAGCAGGCCGAGGGCTTCGATCGGCAGGCCGATGGCGGTGAGAATCACCGCGATGGCCACGAGGCTCGCGGCGGGAATGCCGGCGACGCCGATCGAAGTCAGCAGCGCGATCAGCACCACGGTGAACTGGGTGCCGAAAGTCATATCGAGGCCATAGGCCTGGGCGATAAAGATCGCCGCCACGCACTCATACAGCGCGGTGCCATCCATGTTGATGGTGGCGCCTAGCGGCAGGCAGAAACTCGTCACCCGCTCGGAAACACCGGAATTCTCCCGGGTGCATTTCATGCTCAGCGGCAGGGTCGCCGATGACGAGGCCGATGAGAACGCCGTCAGAATCGCCGGCGCCATGGCGCGGAATTGGGCAACCGGGCTGACCCCGGCGAAGAACTTGAGGATGATCGGCAGGGTCACGAACACATGGAAGGACAGCGCGAGCACCACGGCGATGAAGAACTTGAACAGCGGCTCGAAGGCTTCGAATCCAGTGGAGGCGATGGTTTCCGCGACGAGGCCGAAGACGCCGATGGGCGCGAAACTCATGATCCACATGGTGATCTTCATCATGGTTTCGGAAACGCCGGTCCAGAAACTGAGCAGGGTTCCGGCCGGGCCTTCTGGAATCCGCGACATGAAGAAGCCGAAAACGAGGCTGAAGAAGATCAGCCCAAGCATTTCGCCCTCGGCGGCCGCGGCGACGATGTTGGTTGGCACCATGCGCAGGAAGATGTTGACGATGTCGCCGCCGCCGCGGCCCTCCACCCGTTCCATGGTGCTGGCGAGATCGCCGCTGTCGACGGTGAGGTTGAGCGCGTCGCCGGCGGGCTGGCCGTTGATGAGGCCGGGGGCGAGCATATTGACGAAGGCGAGGCCGACGAGAATCGCCAGCGTGCTGGTGGTGGCGTAGTAGAGCACGGTCTTGCCGCCGAGCCGGCCGAGGTCCGAACCGCTGCCGAGCTTGGCGATGGCGACGATGATCGAAGACATGATCAACGGCACGATGATCATGCGCAGGGCGTTGAGGAACAAGGTGCCCAGAAAGTCGTAAACGGCGTAGAAGCTGATGCCGAAAACGCCCATTTCGGTGCCGGTGATCGAACCGAGAATCACCGCGAGGGCGATGGCGATCAAAATTTGCCAATGCAGTTGCAGCTTGCGCATTCTTTTCTCCTTGGACCACATTCCGGCCGGGCCAGCGCTTCCCCCCGGATTTGCCGGCGATCGCGCCGCGCTGGAGCCACCCGGCGGTTTTCGCCGATGATACTTGACTCCCGCGGCTATTCACAGCCCGCGAAGCAGTCCCCAAAGCAGTCAGCAAAACTGGCCGGGGACTGGGTTCCGCCAGACCGGGGCTGTCAATTGACAGCAAGCCGCGGCAAGGCCGATACTTGGGCCTTTATCTGGGGCCTATCTAGGGCCTTTCTTCGGCCAAGCTGGGCAAGCCATGCGTATTCCATCGGGCAAGTTGTGGTTCTGCCTTGTTTTCCCCCTGTTGCTCGCGGGCGCGGCAGACGCCCAAGATGGCAATCTGTGGGAAATCGAAGACTCGGTGATCAAGATTTACACCACTCAGGCGGCGCCCGACTATTTCGTCCCATGGCGGTTGCTCAATCCCCGTCAGTCCTCCGGTTCCGGCGTGCTCATCGACGCCAGGCGCATCCTCACCAACGCCCATGTCATCGCCGACGCCAGCTATGTCCAAGCCCAGCGGCACAACGACCCGCAGCGCTTCCAAGCCCGGGTGCTGTTCGTTTCCCACGAAGCCGACCTCGCCCTCATCGAGGTCGATGACGAAGCCTTCTACGCCGGCCTCAAACCATTGACCATCGGCGAACTGCCCAGATTGCGCGACGAAGTCTCGGTTTTCGGCTATCCCATGGGCGGCCAGAGCCTGAGCATCACCAAGGGTGTCCTGTCCCGGGTCGAACACCAGGTCTACGCCCACGCCTCGAGCTTTCTGCTCGCGGGACAGATCGACGCCGCGATCAATCCCGGCAACAGCGGCGGGCCGGTGATTTTCGACCGGCGGATCGTCGGCATCGTGATGCAGGCCAACGCCGGGGGGCTGTCGGAGAACCTCGGCTATTTCATCCCGCCCAGTGTCATCCGCCACGTGCTCAAGGACGGCGGGGACGGCGTCAACGACGGCTTCCCCGACCTCGGCTTCCGCACCCAGACGCTGGAAAGCCCAGCCGCCAAGGCCGCCCGGGGGCTTGGCGAAGACCAGCGCGGGGTGGTCGTGATCCAAGTGTTCGCCGATTCCCCCGCCGCCGGCGTGCTCGAAGTCAACGACGTCATCACCGAAGTCAGCGGCTACGCCATCGGCGACGACGGCAGCATCCAACTCGATTCGGACGTGCTGACCAACTACAAATACGCCATGGATCAGTACCACATCGGCGAGGATATCCCCCTGCGTTTTTCCCGCGGCGGCGAGGAGCGGGAAGCGCGGCTCACCGCCGATGGCCAGCGCGAAACCTACAGCCTCGTCAACGGCGAGCAATTCGATGAAATCCCCGAGTATTATCTTTACGGTGGCGTGCTGTTCGTGCCCCTGAACATGAACCTGATCAAGCGCTGGGGCAACGACTGGAGCCGCTCGGCGCCGATCTCCCTGCTTGAGGCGCGCAACGAATGGGCCTCGCCCGAGCGGCGCGAGCTCGTCGTCGCCCTGCAGGTGATGGCGGCCGATGTAAACCTCGGCTACCACGACTGGCGCAACTGGGTGGTCGATACGGTCAATGGCGGGGCGATCCGCGATTTCGACCATTTCGTCGCCATGCTGCGGCAAAACGATAAGCCTTTCGTCGAGTTCCGCAACGAGAATGGCTACCAGATGGTGATCGACCATCAGCAGGCGCTCGCTTCCGAGGCGCAGATTCTCGCCCGCTACCGGATCCCCTCGGCCCACTCCAGCGGCCTGCTCGATGAACCGCGCCCAGCCGACGAACCCTGAGGCGGCGCCCGCCCTCGCCTTCATCCGCGAAGCCGAATGCATCGGCTGCGCGAAATGCCTGCCGGTGTGCCCGGTTGACGCCATCATCGGCGCGCCGGGAATGATGCATACGGTGATCGCCGGGGAATGCACCGGCTGCGGGGATTGCCTGGCGCCCTGCCCGGTCGATTGCATTGAAATGCGACCGGCGACCGGGCAGACCGTCGACGCGGCGGCGCTGCGCCACCGCCGCGAGCGCGAGTCGTATCATCAATTCCGCTTGGCGAACCCCGACCCGCGACTGTGGCCACGATCTGGCAAAGCGTCCCGCGGCGGTTTTGACCGGGAAGCCGCCCGGCGCGAAATCGCCGCTGCTGTTGCCCGGGTGGGGGCTCGGATAGCGGCGCGGAAAAAGCCACCATGAAAGCACGCGCCCGGCGGCTGATTTTCGAGCGTCTGCGGCAAGCCAATCCCGCGCCGAAAACCGAATTGCGCTACAGCTCCAACTTTGAATTGCTGGTTTCGGTGATCCTTTCCGCCCAGGCCACCGATGTCGGCGTCAACGCCGCCACGGAAAAGCTCTACCCGGTGGCGAACACGCCAGAAGCCATCCTCGCCCTTGGCGAAGACGGCCTCAAGCGCCACATCCGCACCATCGGCCTGTTCAACACCAAGGCGAAGAACGTCATCGCCACCTGCCGCATCCTGATCGAAAAACACGGCTCGCAAGTGCCGCGGACCAGGGAGGAGTTGGAGGCGCTGCCAGGCGTCGGCCGCAAAACCGCCAATGTCATCCTCAACACCGCCTTCCGCCAAGTGGCGATGGCGGTGGACACCCACATCTTCCGCGTCTCCAACCGCACCGGCATCGCCCCGGGCCGCACTGTGCTAAAAGTCGAAAAGGAACTGCTGCGCCTGGTGCCCGGGGAATTCCTGCTCGACGCCCACCACTGGCTCATCCTCCACGGCCGCTACACCTGCACCGCGCGCAAACCCCGCTGCGGCGAATGCCCCATCGCCGACCTTTGCGAATACCCGGACAAAGCTACGGTTTGAGCTTCCTGCCTTGCAGCGCGGCGATGCGCAGGCGCAGGGCGTTGAGGCGGATGAAGCCGCTGGCGTCGGCCTGGTCGTAGGCGCCGGCGTCGTCTTCGAAGGTGGCGATGTCTTCGTCGAATAGGGAATCGTCCGATTGCCTGCCCGCGACGATGACATTGCCCTTGTATAGTTTGAGCTTTACTTTTCCATTGACATGGCGCTGGGACTCGTCGATCAGCGCCTGCAGGGCGAGCCTTTCCGGCGAGAACCAATAGCCGTTGTAAACCAGGCTGGCGTAGCGCGGCATCAACTCGTCTTTAAGGTGGGCGAGTTCGCGGTCGAGGGTGATCGATTCGATGGCGCGGTGGGCCTTGAGCATGACGGTGCCGCCCGGGGTTTCGTAGCAGCCCCGGGATTTCATGCCGACATAGCGGTTCTCGACGATATCGGCGCGGCCAATGCCGTGCGCGCCGGCGATGGTGTTCAGCGTTGCAACTACCCTCGCCGGCGTCATGTTCTCGCCGTCGATGGCGACGATGTCGCCCCGGCGGTATTCCAACTCGACAACGGCCGCCTCGTCTGGCGCCGACTCGGGCGACACGGTGCGCTGCCACATCGATTCTTGCGGTTCGGCCCAGGGGTCTTCTAGTTCGCCGCCCTCGTAGGAGATGTGCAAGAGATTGGCGTCCATGGAATACGGCGACTCCTTGTTGACTGGGCGGTTGCCAGCGCCGGCGCCGCGGTCGCGCTTCATTTCCACGGCGATGCCGTGCTGTTCGCAATAGGCCAACAGCTTCTCGCGGGAATTGAGGCCCCATTCGCGCCAGGGGGCGATGATCTCAATGCCGGGGCTGAGGGCATAGGCGCCCAACTCGAAGCGAACCTGGTCGTTGCCCTTGCCGGTGGCGCCGTGGGAGATGGCGTCGGCGCCCGACTGATGGGCGATCTCCACTAGCCTTTTGGCGATCAGCGGCCTGGCGATCGAAGTCCCCAGCAGATACTCGCCCTCATACAGCGCGTTGGCGCGGAACATGGGAAAAACATACTCGGCGGCGAATTCCTCGCGCAGATCCTCGATGTGGATTTCGCGGATGCCCATGGCCTCGGCCTTGGCCCGGGCCGGCTCGACCTCCTCCCCCTGGCCGATGTCGGCGGTGAAAGTGACAACTTCGCAGCCATGGGTTTGTTGCAGCCATTTGGCGATAACCGAGGTGTCGAGCCCGCCGGAATAAGCCAGCACGACCTTGCCGATTGTTGACATGGGGATTCTCCACCGCGCGAAAACCGCGGATTTTAGCAGAGGTGCGGGTTTGGCTTGCTGAAGCTGTTCCCTTCAATCCGTCGCCGGCGGGCTGTGGCGGGTACAGCGGACGCCGTAAATCCAGTCCGGCCGCCAAGCACAGCTTGGCGTCGTTCCGGCTGCGCATGAAGCTGGCGCTTCATAAACGCTTGCCTTCACCCCTGTAGGCTTCGGGCTCGGCATCCATGCCTCGCACGCCCGCTGTACCCGCCACAGCCCGCCGGCGACTCAGGCCGTGCAGATTCCCGGACAGAGGGCTGAAAATGGCGCGGGGATGGCTGAACGCGGTAAGCTGCGTGGCTGACAGCTTCCGCGCGGGAAAAGGCGCAATTCGATGACCACCGGCACCCACAACGCGCGGGCGGATGCGCGCAACGAGCGCATTCTGATCAACATCAACGGCGAATTGTTCCCCCGCGAAAAAGCCGTGGTGTCGGTTTTCGACAGTGGCTTCATCCTCGGCGATGGCGTCTGGGAAGGGCTGCGGCTGCACCGGGGCGTCATCCCCTTTCTCGACCGCCACCTCAAGCGCCTGTGGGAAGGCGCCAAGGCGCTCGATCTCGACCCGGCAATCTCCCCCGCGGCACTTGGGCGAAGGCTGTACGAGACCGTCGACGCCAACGGCATGGAATCCGGCGCGCACATCCGCCTGATGCTCACCCGGGGCATCAAATCCACGCCCTACCAGGACCCGGCGATGACCATCGGCAGCCCCACCATCGTCATCATCCCCGAATACAAGGCACCAGAGGCGGAACTGTTCGAGCGCGGCCTGCGCCTGCACACAGTCCACGTGCGCCGGGGCTACGCCGACACCCAGGACCCGCGCATCAACAGCCACTCCAAGCTGAATTGCATCTTCGCCTGCATCCAAGCCGCCAAAGCCGGCTGCGACGAAGCCCTGATGCTCGACCCGCACGGCCATGTGGCAACCTGCAATTCAACCCACTTCTTCATCGTCCGCGAAGGCGAGGTGTGGACTTCAAGCGGCGACTACTGCCTCGACGGCATCACCCGGCGCAACATCGTCAATATCTGCAAAACCGCGGGCATACCCGTGTTCGAGCGCAATTTCTCGGTAATGCAAGCCTATGGCGCCGAAGAGGCATTCGTCACCGGCACCTTCGCCGGCGTGACACCAGTGGCCGAAATCGACGGCCGCGCCATCGGCGACAACAACCCAGGCCCGCTCACCCGGCGGCTGCGCGAGCTATATCAAGAATTGATCGACGGGGAAATCGCTCGGGGGCGGCTTTCTTGAGTACTGGCGCAAGCCAGTTATTTTTCTTGTTCTTGTTCTTGTTCCGCGCGCCATTCCATGAGTAGGGATTCCAGTTCGTTTCCGTCATTGAGTATTTTGTCAGATTGGTACAGACCGGGGTGGCGCTGCGTATTGCTGTACCCTGTCGGCAACCCCGTTCTCCTCCCTACTATCCATGAAGCTTCAGGCCTTCGCTCTCCCAGTATCTGACCGACCTCTTTCGGTTCAATCTTCAGGTATTCCGCGACAGCACTATAAGTACAACGAATCTTCCTAGTATTCAAGCAACTTAGAATGGCATCAATATGATATAGCTGGCTCTGTATTTCAGTGTGCCAATTGTATAGCGAAGAGTCAGATTTTAGATCATTAATAATAGCTTTTTCAGAAACTTCCCCGGACCAAGTCAGATAAAGCCAATCCGTGGCACGGGTCATGGCGACGTAAAGCAGTTCTTTTTGGCTATCCCAATATTCTTCAAGTCCAATGACAAAGCAAACTTTTTGTTCCAATCCTTTCATTAGACTTACGTTCAGAATTTTCACTGTGTTTCCTTCGAGTAAACGCTCGTGGTTGCGATTCTTTCCTCCCTTAACAAAGTCATACAAAACTAACTTTTTATCTAGTTTTTCGAAAAGCATACCAAATTGTTCGCGCGCTTTATCAGGGCTGAAATGGCCTGGATAAACGATAGAAAAATCACAAAGTTCCAAATTCCTATATGTATTGAGCAAAGCATTGATTCGCTCGGCAACAAATTCCATCTCTCGCATCCTTTCGGAAAACTGCCCTAACGTTGGTTTTGAGCCATTGCTCCGACTGCATTCATTTGGGTCTGGCAGAAGAGAGAGAATTCCCTTGCCGGAGTGGTTACCGCCCCATCTCCCTGTATGGGCAAAAGCAACTGCTAGAGCAGTTACCTGCGGTGTGTTGCGATAATTTCGCTCAAACGTGATGGTTTTTTTGTTATTGATCCTACGCCAAGGCTGCGGGTTGATCCCACAATCCTTCCAATCGAAACCAACGGATATGTTGTAAGTCGACTGGCTGCCATCCCCTACGATCAGCAAGTCGCCGTTAACGGGATCATCCGCCGCAAAGAGTATGGCCTTGAACCAATCAGAGTGCCAATCTTGGCACTCGTCGATCAAAATAGCATGAAACTTTTCTACATCCCGCTCCTTCAAATGGTCGAGCAGTTTACTGTCATACTCTGAATCATCGAAATCAATTTCAAAGCCAATCTTTTCCCTTACCCACGCGTGAAAGGTCATCACGATGATATTGTTGTATTCCTCCAGAACCTTCGCGATGTATAGGCTTAGCGGACGATTAAAGCACAGCACTAGAATTTTGTGCTTTGGATGACGTCTCGCAAGCCATCGAGCACGAGCGATCAGGATCATCGTCTTGCCTGATCCCGCCACACCAAAAAGAGTTCTATGTCCGCTGCCAATCTCATATCGAGCCACATCTTCCTGCGCTAGACTCAGCACACGCATTTCCTCAGTGGGACTCGTTGTCGGCTGGTCATGATCATCTGAATCATCCTTGCTGTAGAGGATATGTTCAATGGTGATAATGGATCTTGGAGTATCGGGGAGGCAACTTTCGGGATGAAAAATTCCTCGAATGGTATCCAGTTTCTTTTGAGAGAGGGTGAGTTTTTTATTTGTTCTTGAAAGTTCTTTCTCAACTTTATCAGGCTGAACTTGCCAAGTATCGATTTGATACTTGTAAAAGGCGCGATGATCTCGATGTTGTAGTATGCGCTCTGCAATTTCAGGGTTTTCTTCCGCATATTCATTCTCCAAATTCTCAGAACCTATGTTTACAAATGCGACCGCACCATCAAACAATTTTGAAACCTTTTTCTTCGATAAGCCAAGCAAGCTGTTATGCTCCTGTAGTTTCTTGGTGATTAAGCGTTTGTACTTCGCAAGCTGATCGAAAGGAGTATCAACAGACTTCTCGCCGTCATGATGGAAATCGTAAATTACTTTCGTAATCGGTGCAGAACCTTTCCCTTTCTTTGCCAATTTTTCTGTTTTGATCCCTTTGATCTGCTCGATCACCCATCCCTTAACTTCTAGAACAAACATCCCATGATTTTCATGGAGAAGTATAAAGTCAGGTCGATAGGGCCTATCCTCGTCCTCCTTCCGATGAATCTCTGGCTCGTGCCAGAGATGCCATTGCTCATCGAGGCCATTCATCAATAAATCATATACCCTCGCTTCTGTTTTATTGCCCGATGGTTTTTTACTATGCGGTATGGCCATGGCTGAACTCTTCTTCTGCTTGACAATGGATGCCCTTGTTCGGCGCACTCAATCCAGTCGCCGGATCGATCTGTTCATGATCCTAGCAAAAGAAGCAGAAGGCTTGCCAGCCGCGTTTTGACAAAAATTGCCAAAATGTGATGCAATGCCAAGCCACTGGAGGATCGTCCCATGGCCACGATAAATGTTTCGCTCCCGCAGCCCATGAAGCAATGGGTGGAATCCCGGATGGGGGATGGCAGGTTCAGCAATGCGAGCGACTCTGTGCGCCACCTGATCCGTCGCGACCAGGAACGCGAGGAGGCGCGCATGATGCTGCAGCGGGCCATCGATAAAGGCCTGGCCAGCGGCGAGCCACGGGCAGTTGATTTCGATGCGTTCAAGGCGGGGATGCGCAAACGCCATGGCGCCGCCTAGGCCAATCCGCCTCCGCATCACCCGCCCGGACGACTGGCATCTGCACCTGCGCGATGGCGCGGCGCTGGCGACTTCGGTGCCACACAGCGCGCGCTGTTTTCGGCGGGCGATTGTCATGCCCAACCTCAAACCGCCGGTCACCACAGTCGCGGCGGCGGCGGCGTACCGCGAAAGGATTCTGGCCGCGGCGCCGGCGGGCAGCGGGTTCGAGCCGCTGATGACCTTGTATCTCACCGACAGCTTGCCACCGGCCGAAATCGACCGGGCCGCCGCCAAGCCCTGGCACGCGGCGGTGAAGTATTACCCCGCCGGAGCGACGACGAACTCGGAATCGGGTGTTACCGCCATCGAAAAGACATTCCCGACCCTGGAGCGCATGCAGCAACTTGGCGTGCCGCTGCTGATGCATGGGGAAGTCAACTCGGCCGATGTTGACATCTTCGACCGGGAAGCCGTTTTCATCGATGACATCCTCGCCCCGCTGCTCAAGCGCTTCCCGGAGTTGCCCGTGGTGCTCGAGCACATTACCACCCGCGAAGCCGCGGAGTTTGTCGCTGGCGCCGACGTCGACGCGAAAGTCGGCGCGACGATCACCGCCCACCACCTGCTCTACCACCGCAGCCATATGCTCGCCGGCGGCATCCGCCCGCATCTGTACTGCCTGCCGATTCTCAAGCGCGACAGCCACCGCGCCGCGCTGCGGGCAGCGGCGACAAGCGGCAATCCGCGCTTCTTCCTCGGCACCGATTCCGCCCCGCATCCCGTTGGCGAAAAGGAAAGCGCCTGCGGCTGCGCCGGCGTCTACACCGCTCCCGCCGCGCTTGAACTGTATGCCGAAGTTTTCGAGGAGGAGCAAGCGCTTGACCGGCTTGAAGCCTTCGCCTCGTTCCATGGCGCGGACTTTTACGGCATGGCGCGCAACGAATCGCGCGTCGAACTCGTGCGGGAGAGCTGGGAAGTTCCCGCGCGCTATGTCTTTGGCGGCGGGGAAGTCGTTCCAGTCCGCTCCGGCGAGGCCGTCCGCTGGAAGCTGGCCGGATGAAAAACCGGTTCCGCGGCTTCCTGCCGGTCGTCGTCGATGTCGAAACCGGTGGCTTCCAAGCCGCCGGAGACGCCATTCTGGAAATCGCCGCGGTGACGCTGACCATGGATGGGAATGGCAACGGGAACGCCCCGCTGCGCATCGACGAGCGGCTCTGCCATCAAATCATCCCCTTCGCCGGCGCCAATATCGAAGCCTCCGCACTCGAATTCACCGGCATCGACCCATACGACCCGGACCGGCAAGCAATCCCCGAAGACGAAGCCTTTCGCGACGTGTTCAATCTGGTGAGAAAGGCGGTTAAGGCCCAGGGCTGCACCCGCGCCATACTCGTCGGCCACAACGCCCATTTCGACCAGGGCTTCGTCAACGCCGCCGCGGCGCGCCACAACCTCAAACGCAATCCCTTCCACCCCTTCAGCGTGTTCGACACCGCCACCCTCGGCGGCCTCGCCTACGGCCAAACCGTGCTGGCCCGGGCCTGCGAGGAAGCGGGGATCGAATTCGAAGGCTCAGCCGCCCACAGCGCCAGCTACGACGCCGAAAAAACCGCCGAACTCTTCTGCCGCATCGTCAACCGCTGGCGGGAACTGGAGCACCAAAACGACGCTTAATCGAGCAACCCTCCTTATGGCAACTTCCCGCGGCCATAGCGCGGTTCCTCCTTGTGTGTTTTGGGCAGACACGAGGAGGAAACCCCGCAAGCCACAGCGTCGGTCAGCCTGCCAGCCGAGGAGGCTCAGGCCACCAGCGTGCGGACTCCGTAGAGGGGAATGCGGGCATCTCGGGTGACAAGCACCAGCCCCTCGGCCTGCGCCTGGGCGATCAAAAACCGGTCGAACGGATCCCGGTGATGCATCGGAAGATCGCCCGCCTGCTCCGCGTGATGAAAGGTCAGCGGCAGATGGATAAATCCCCTTTCCTCAACCAGAGCGGCCAGGTTGCGTGGAGCGGCAATCTTTCCCTTCGCGCGCTTGGCGGCAATCTCCCATCCGGTAATGGCGCTCACAAAAACATCATTGTGCGGATTGGCGATGTGGCCGCGGGTGTCCTCGGCCAGTTCCGAAACGTCAGACAGCCACCAAACCAGCGCATGGGTGTCCAGCAGGAGGCGCAGCATCGTCAATTCCCATCCGGGAAAATCTTCGACTTCTTAATTGCGTCAATGAGTTCTTCATCATCGTCGTCGAAACCGGGCTCCATGCGAATCCGGCCTTCAAGCCCACCGGGCTTTCGTTCTTTCAGGCGTTTGCGGTAGGGAGTGAGGTGCAGCCAAGGCTCGCCAGCCTTGGCGATTACGACTTCTTCACCTTCCCAGGCTAGCTTGCCCAACCTTGAGAGTTGCGATTTCGCTTCGTGCATGTTCACTTTCATATTGACGCTCTAATCAAGCAACTAAGTCGGGCTAAGTCTGACGAGAAGTCGAGCATCCGTCAAGCCGCTCCGTGTTTCGCCGGATGGTGGCCCGACTGGGTCACTTCTATGGGATCGCCCTTAACTTAATGGTCAAAGCCTCGGCATCCACCGACAGACAACCCTCGACTGCCTCATAAGGAATCGCGAGCAGAGCCTAGACGGAGCCGCCTAGGGTGACGCAGCCGGGGATGGATGGCGCTTCGGCCGAGTAGCCGCCCTCTTTCGCTTTGTGGGTCAGGGCATTTTTATGGCGCTCCCCGCTACTCCCCGGCAGCCTTGTCGAGCAGGGGTTGGAGTTCGCCGTTTTCGTGCATTTCGGTGACGATGTCGCAGCCGCCGACGAGTTCGCCGTCGATGAAGAGTTGGGGGAAGGTCGGCCAGTTCGAGACTTTGGGCAGATTGGCGCGGATTTCCGGGTTGCCGAGCACATCGACAAAGGCGAAGCGCTTGCCGCATTGCATCAGCACCTGGGTGACCTGGGCGGAGAACCCGCACTGCGGCATCTGGGGGCTGCCTTTCATGTACAGCAGAATCTTGTTGTCGTTGATCTGGTCCTGGATGGACTGCTCGATGCTTTTTTCCTGGCTCGAATCTTGGCTCATGGCCCGCGCTGCTCCAGATTTGAAGGGAAGGCGAAGTTTAACCGCTGGCGTCGGCCTTGTCATTGATCAAATTGTTTCGTGGTCGCGAGCTCCGGTCGCTTGCTGTCGGTGACTGAATACTGGCAGGCTTTGCCTGCCATCCTTGGCGCGACGCTTCTGGCTTCGCCAATCCCCGGTCTCGACATCCTGTCGAGCTGTTCGGCCCTTGAAAAGCTTCGCTTCTCATCGGCTGCACCGACCGGGCCTGACCCTTTCAGCCACCGCCACGCTCCCTAAGTGCTACATTCAAGATCGCTTCGCAAACCCACCGCCGCCAGGGGTGGACAGGACAAGCCGGTCGCCGGCGGCGACTTGCAAGGTGCATTTGGCTGGCAGGGGTTTGCCGTTGAGTTGGTTTTCGCCGGTTTGGCCCGCTTCGCCGCCTTGCAATCCCCAGGGTGGAATCCGCCGGCGCTCGCTGAGCAGGCTCAGGCTTGCGGGGGCGAGGAATTCGTATTCGCGCACGAGTCCGTCGCCGCCGCGGTTGCGGCCCGCGCCGCCGCTGCCGGCGCGCAGGGCGTAGCGGCGCACCCGCAGCGGATAGTGCATTTCGAGGCTTTCCACTGGTGTGTTGAGGGTGTTGGTCATATGACTGTGGCGGGCATGAAGCCCCGGCCAGCGGGGGCCGGCGCCCATGCCGCCGGCGAGTGTTTCGTAATAGTCCCAGCGTTCGCCGCTGCTTGAATCCACAGCGCCCATGGCGACATTGTTCATCGTGCCCTGGCTCGCCGCGGGAATCCGCCCGGGCAGGGCCTGGGCCAGGGCGCCGAAAATCAAGTCCACCAGCCGCATCGAGGTTTCCACATTGCCCGCGGCCACCGCCGCCGGCGCATGGGCGTTGAGCACCGAGCCCTTGCGGACAATCAGGCGCAGGGGCCGGAACAGGCCGTCGCAAACCGGCGCGCGTTCGGGAAACAAACAGCGGAAACAGTAAAACGCGGCGGCGGCCACAACCGGCTCGGGGCAATTGAGATTGCCGCGCACTTGGTCGGCGCTGGCGGAAAAATCGAGCTCGGCGGCGCCATCCCGCAAGCGCAATTCAAGCTCGAGTGGCACCGGATGGTCGCTGAAACCATCATCGTCGAGAAAGTCGCGGAAGCGGAAGCCCCCCTCGGCGAGTTCGCCAAGCGCATTGCGGGCGATGCGTTCGGCATAGTCGTTGAGTTGGACGATGCCGGCGCGGCACGCATCGATGCCGAGGGCATCGAGCAGGTGGCCGAGCCGCCGCGCGCCCACCTGGTTGGCGCCGGCTTGGGCGGCGAAATCCCCGCCAAGTCCGTTTTCCGAGCCGGGCAGCCGGGCATCGGTTTGCAATTCCCCGGCGCGGTAGAGCAAGGTCGGCGGGATGATCTCGCCTTCCTCGGCGAGGGTTTCGGACAAGGGCATCGACCCCGGCGTGTCGCAGCCGATGTTGGCGTGATGGGCCCGGTTGGCGACAAAACCAGCCAGCTCGCCGCAGTGGAAAACCGGCGCCACGAGGGTGACATCGGGCAGATGCGTGCCCCCGAGGTAGGGATCGTTGAACACGGCCATGTCGCCCTCGGCCCAATCGAAGCGCCGCACCACCCCGCCCATGGCGTAGGCCATGCTGCCAAGATGCACCGGAATATGCGCCGCCTGGGCGAACAGCCGGCCCCGGGAATCAAACAACGCGCAGGAAAAATCGAGCCGATCCTTGATGTTCGGCGAAAACGCAGCCCGCCGCAGCACCACCCCCATCTCATCGCAAATCGCCGCAACGCGACTGGCGAAGAGGTTTAGCTCGACTGGATTCATCTTACGATCCTGAAACCCGGGGAACACCGCTTTATCTGGAATTGGCAAGTCTAGCATCGCGGCACCCTGGGCCAATCCATCTCGGCGAATGGGTGTCCCATCTTGGGATTCGCGCAGCCGCGAATTTGCGGCATGACAGCAATGCGGCTAGAATCCGCCGCTTTCCCGCCTGCGGCGCCAGCTGCGGCGAACTCCCCTCAAGCGCGGGGTGACGGCGTGCGTCATTTCCTGACTCTCAATGATCTGGCCCCGGCCGAACTCCGGGGCATCGTGGCGCGGGCCATCGAACTCAAGGCGGATCCGTCGCTGGCGAGCAGCCTGCGCCGCAAGACCCTGGCGCTGATATTCGAGAAAGCTTCGACCCGCACGCGGATCGCTTTCGAGGCGGCCATGGCGCAGATGGATGGCGCCAGCCTGTTCATCGCCACCGGCGACAGCCAGCTTGGCCGCGGCGAACCCATTGCGGATACCGCCCGGGTGGTCTCGCGCATGGTCGATTGCGTGGCGATCCGCACTTTCGAGCACCGGCGGCTGGTCGATTTCGCAACGCATTCCCGGGTGCCGGTGATCAACGCCCTGAGCAATGACTTCCACCCCTGCCAGTTGCTCGCCGACATGCAGACCTTCATCGAACACCGCGGCAACATCGCCGGCAAGACCGTCGCCTGGCTTGGCGACGGCAACAATGTCTGCCAGTCCTACATCAATGCCGCGGCCGCCTTCGATTTCGAGCTGCGCGTGTGTTGCCCGGAAGGCTTCGAGCCGAGCGCGGAATTGCTGGCGGCGCGCGCCGACCGCATTGCCCTGGTTCGCGAGCCGGCCGCGGCGGTGCGCGGCGCCGCGCTCGTGGCCACCGACGTCTGGGCGAGCATGGGCCAGGAAAGCGAGAACGCCCGGCGCCGGGAAATCTTCGCCGGCTTCCAGGTCGACAGCGGCTTGCTGGCGAAAGCCGCCCCCGACGCCTTGTTCATGCACTGCCTGCCGGCCCACCGCGGCGAGGAAGTCGGTGCCGAACTGCTCGACCGTCAAGACGCCGTGGTTTGGGACGAAGCCGAAAACCGCCTGCACACCCAGAAAGCCCTGCTCGAACACCTGCTCGCCAACTGAACGGCGGGCTTGGGCGGGCCGCGTTCGGTTTTCCACAGCATTTCCCCAGCGGGCGCACAGCTTTCCCCTTTGCAATCGCATTATGTTGTGGTTTAATCGGTCGAAATAGTCTATATATGGTGTTTTCCCTCGCGGCCGGCGACACTGGCAATCATCGCGCCTGCCCCGAAGACCAGCCGAAAACTAGACAAAAACCGGGCGGAAAACACTACAAATATGGCTCATGGTGCCGCAATACCACTATATGATGTGCAGGAGTTAGCAATGGAATTCGATGAATCCCGCCTGGCGGAAAGAGCGCAGGGCATGGTCCCAACCCCGGCGCCGGCAAATCCACAAGAAGAAATCACGCCGCTGGAACAGTCCGCCTTGAGCCGCACCGCGCCGGGCAAATTGCGCGTGATCAAGCGCAATGGCGCGGTGGTGCCCTACGACCCGTCCAAGATCGAGGTGGCCATCACCAAGGCCCACCTCGCGGTGGAAGGCAACCAGGCCGCCGCCTCGACTCGGATCCATGAAACCGTGGCGGCGATGACCGGGCGGATCAGCACGATTTTCCGCCGCCGCATGCCCTCCGGCGGCACAATCCACATCGAGGACATCCAAGACCAAGTCGAACTCGCGCTGATGCGCTCCGGCGAACACAAGGTCGCGCGCAGTTATGTGATCTACCGGGAAGAGCGTTCCCGAGCCCGGCGCGAGAAGCACGGGAAGCGCCAGGCGGAGCAGCCCGCCGCCGGCATTTCGGTCACCATGGAAGACGGTGCCCAGGCCCCGCTCGACACCGACCGCCTGCGCACCATCATCGCCGAGGCCTGCGCCGGGCTGGGCGATGTTTCCCCAGGCCACATCTACGAGGAAACCCTGCGCAACCTCTATCCGGGGGTGAAGATCGAAGATCTGCGCACCTCGCTGGTGATGACCGCCCGGGCCATGGTGGAAAAGGATCCCAACTATTCCCTCGTCACCGCGCGCCTGCTGCTCGATGCGGTGCGCGCCGAGGCGCTCGGCTTTCTCGGCGTCGCCGGCAGCGCCACCCAGGCGGAAATGCACTACCGCTACCCCACGGCGCTCACCGCCTATGTCAACAAGGGCGTGGAACTCGGCCTGCTCGATGCGGAACTGCTCGCCTTCGACCTCGACCAGCTCGGCCAGGCGATCAAGGCGGAACGGGACCTGCAATTCACCTATCTCGGCCTGCAAACGCTCTACGACCGCTATTTCATTCACAGCAACGATATCCGCTTCGAGCTGCCCCAGGTGTTTTTCATGCGGGTGGCGATGGGGCTCGCCGTCGGCGAGGACGACCGGGAAGCCCGGGCCATCGAGTTCTACGACCTGATCTCCAGCTTCGACTACATGGTTTCAACGCCGCAGTTGTTCAATTCCGGCACCCTCAAGCCCCAGCTTTCCTCGTGCTTTCTGACCACGGTGGCGGACGACCTCGAAGGCATCTATTCGGCGATCAAAGACAACGCCATGCTGTCGAAATGGGCCGGGGGCCTCGGCAACGACTGGACGCAGGTGCGCGCCATGGGCGCCCACATCAAGGGCACCAACGGCAAATCCCAGGGCGTGGTGCCCTTCCTCAAGGTCGTCAACGACACCGCGGTGGCGGTGAACCAGGGCGGCAAGCGCAAGGGCGCGGTCTGCTCCTATCTCGAAACCTGGCATCTCGACATCGAGGAGTTCCTCGAATTGCGCAAGAACACCGGCGACGACCGCCGCCGCGCCCACGACATGAACACCGCCAACTGGATTCCCGACCTGTTCATGAAGCGCGTGTTCAACGACGAGAAATGGACCCTGTTCTCGCCCAACAACGTGCCCGACCTGCACGAGAAGTACGGTCGGGAATTCGAGCGGGCCTATCTCGAATACGAGCGCCGGGCGCAAGCCGGGGAAATGGAAATCCACAAGACCGTCAAGGCCACCGAGCTGTGGCGCAAGATGCTGTCGATGCTGTTCGAAACCGGCCATCCATGGATGACCTTCAAGGACAGTTGCAACGTCCGCTCGCCCCAGCAGCACACTGGCACGGTGCATTCCTCGAACCTCTGCACCGAGATCACCCTCAACACTTCGGCTGACGAGATCGCCGTGTGCAATCTCGGCTCGGTGAACCTCGTCAACCACGTCGATGAGAACGGCCTCGACGCCGCCAAGCTGCGCCGCACCGTCACCACCGCGGTGCGGATGCTCGACAACGTCATCGACATCAACTACTACTCGGTGGGGCAGGCGCGCAATTCCAACCTGCGCCACCGCCCCGTGGGCATGGGCATCATGGGCTTCCAGGACGCGCTCTACAAACAGCGCATCGCCTACGCCTCGGACGCCGCGGTGGAATTCGCCGACACCGCCATGGAAGCAATCAGCTACCAAGCGATCCACGCCTCGTCCCTGCTCGCCGAGGAGCGGGGCCGCTATGAATCCTACGAAGGCTCGCTCTGGGACCAGGGCATTCTGCCCATCGATTCGCTGAAACGGCTCGGCGAGGAGCGCGGGCCAGAGTATCTCGACGCCAATTTCGACCAGCGCCTCGACTGGGACGCCCTGCGCGAGCGCATCGCCCGCGCCGGCATGCGCAACTCCAATGTGCTGGCCATCGCCCCCACGGCGACCATCGCCAACATCTGCGGTGTTTCCCAATCGATCGAACCGACCTACCAGAACCTCTATGTGAAATCGAACCTGTCCGGCGAGTTCACCGTGGTCAACCCCTACCTGGTCGAGGATCTGAAGAAACTCGGCCTGTGGGACGGCGTCATGGTCAACGACCTCAAATACTACGAGGGCAGCGTGCGCAAGATCGACCGGATTCCCGAGGAACTGAAACAGATCTACGCCACCGCCTTCGAGGTTGAACCCCGCTGGCTCGTGGACGCCGCGAGCCGCCGGCAGAAATGGATCGACCAAGCCCAGTCGCTCAATCTCTACATCGCCAACGCCAGCGGCAAGAAACTCGACATCACCTACCGCATGGCCTGGCTGCGGGGGCTCAAGACAACCTACTACCTGCGCGCCTTAGCCGCGACGAGCACCGAGAAATCGACCATCGCCGACAACAGTCTCAACAAGGTCGCCAGCGCTCCGGCGGAGGCGCCCGTGGCGTGTTCGCTCGACGATCCCGATTGCGAAGCCTGCCAATAGGCCAGCGGGCGATAATCCGACAGAAAAGAGCAAAGTGAAAAACAACCGGAACGGTTTTGGAGGAATGAAAATGCTGTCCTGGGAAGAATTCAATCAAGACGAAAGCACGGGCCGGGCATCCAAGCCACCGCCGCCCCCGCCGGAAACGCCGCCGCAAGCCCAGCCACAAACACAGCCGGAAACCCGGCCAGCGGCGCCACTGGGAACACCAGCCAGCGCGGCGCCGGCAACGCCAGTGGCGAAAACAGCCGCTGGCGCGGAACTCGACGCCGCCACCCGCAGCCGCAACGACGGCGCCCTGCAACAGGCGATCCGCGACCTCGAGGGCCTCGACGTCAGCGCCGGCCTCCAGGAACTCGAAGGCACCGCCTCCCGGGTGGCCGTCGACGACAAGCGCATGATCAACTGCCGCGCCGACCTCAACCAGCTCGTGCCCTTCAAGTACGACTGGGCCTGGCAGAAATACCTCGACGGCTGCGCCAACCACTGGATGCCCCAGGAAATCAACATGAACGCCGACATCGCCCTGTGGAAGAATCCCGCCGGGCTGACCGCGGACGAGCGCCTCATCGTCAAGCGCAACCTCGGCTTCTTCTCCACCGCCGACTCGCTGGTGGCGAACAACCTCGTGCTGGCGATCTACCGCCTCATCACCAACCCCGAATGCCGCCAATACATCCTGCGCCAAGCCTTCGAGGAGGCGATCCACACCCATGCCTACCAGTATTGCATCGAGTCCCTGGGCATGGACGAGGGCGAGATTTTCAACATGTACCGCGAGGTGCCCTCGGTGGCGAAAAAAGCGTCCTGGGGTCTGATGTACACCCAGGCGCTGTCGAACCCGCAGTTCCGCACCGGCACCGCGGAGGCCGACCAAGAATTATTGAAGAACCTGATCGCCTTCTACTGCTGCCTCGAAGGCATCTTCTTCTACTGCGGCTTCACCCAAATCCTCTCCATGGGCCGGCGCAACAAGATGACGGGGACTTCCGAGCAGTTCCAGTACATTCTGCGCGACGAATCGATGCACCTGAATTTCGGCATCGACATGATCAACCAGATCAAGCTCGAAAACCCCCACCTGTGGACCGAAGCCATGCGCGGGGAAGCCACCCAGATGATTCTGCAGGCGACCCAGCTCGAAATCGAATACGCCCGGGACACCATGCCCCGGGGCATTCTCGGCATGAACGCCGCGATGATGGAGGAATACCTGCAATTCATCGCCAACCGGCGGCTGGCGCAGATCGGCCTCAAGGAGCAGTTCCGCGGCGTCGGCAACCCCTTCCCGTGGATGTCGGAAATCATGGATCTGCGCAAGGAAAAGAACTTTTTCGAAACCCGGGTGATCGAATACCAGACCGGTGGCGCCCTGAGCTGGGATTGAGCGGAATTCCCGCCCGTGGCCCATCGGATCGGCGCCCTCGTTCTCGCCGCAGGCTTCAGCCGCCGCTTTGGCGGCAACAAACTCGCCACCCCCTTGGCGGACGGCCGCAAGCTGATCGAACACACGCTCGGCAACATCGCCGCCGCCATCGAAGAGATCAGGATCGTCACCCGCGGGGAAACGGCGGAGCGATTCAGCCCCGGCGCCATTCCGCTGATCGTGTTCGACGGCGCCGAACAAGGCATGGGCGCCAGCCTCGCCTTCGGCGTCTCCCGCCTGCCGGCCTGGGACGGCTGCCTCGTCTGCCTCGCCGACATGCCCCATATCGGGCCGGAAACCTATCTCCGGCTCGCTTCCCGCCTGGGCCCGCGGAACATCGTCATTCCCCGGCACAACGGGCGCCGCGGCAACCCGGCCGGCTTCGGCCGCGACTTCTTCCCCGAACTCGCCCGGCTCCAAAACGACCGCGGCGGCCAGGCAATCATCGAGCGCCACCAAGGCCGCGTTGAGCCAGTCGAGATCGACGACCCCGCCATCCTGACCGACATCGACACCCCCCAAGACCTCAGCGAGGGCGGGTGATACACTAAACCCCGCTTTCGCACCCCGTTTTGCCAAGGGAATGATCATGAGCATGCACTCGCGATTGATTGCCACCGCCGCGGTTTGCGCGTTCCTGCCGCCAGCTTTGATCGCCGAGGATGCCGGCAGGCTGTACGACACCGAGGTCGATATCCGCATGGGCAAGCGCTATTTCGAGCGGCAATGCTCGCGCTGCCACGGCTTCGACGCCAAAGGCAACGACGAAGCCGGCGCCCCGGACCTCACCGGCCCGCTGACCCGGGGCGGCAGCGACGCGGCGATCTTCAACATCATCCGCGAAGGCATCCCCGGCACCGCGATGCTGCCGGTGGCGGCGGACTTGCCCGACCCCCAGGTCTGGCAGCTGGTGGCCTACCTCGATTCGCTTCGCTACGACCCGGAATCGGTGTCGCTCGCCGGCGACGCCATGGCTGGCGAAGAACTGTTCTGGAGCGGCAGCGACTGCGCCGACTGCCACATGGTCCGCGGCCGCGGCTCGCGATCGGGCCCCGACCTCTCGCGCATCGGCGAGAACCGCGGCCCGCAGGAACTGCTCGCCGACCTCGTCAACCCCAATGAAAACGTCGCCCCGCGCTGGTGGCGGCTGCGGGTGACCGGCGCCGACGGCGTGGCGCGGGAAGGCTACCGGATGAACGAGGACAGCTTCTCGCTGCGCATCATGGACGCTGCGGAAAACCTTTGGTCGATTCCCAAGGAAGGCCTGCAAGCCTATGAAAGAATAGAAAGTTCCACCATGCCCAGTTATGCCGAAATTTTGTCGGAGAGCGAACTCGACGACCTCGTGGCCTACCTGTTCTCGCTGCGGCGGGAGGAGATTTGAAGATGAAACACCCCGCCCCGCCGCTCATCGCGCTGCTGGCCGGCGCGCTCGCCGCGGCGCAATTGCCAGCCCCCGCGCAAGCCCAGGAACAAGCGCTCAGCACCGTCATCACCCCGGCCTTTTCCCCGGTCACCTGGGAGCGCCTCGTCAACGCCGGAAACGAGCCGGAAAACTGGCTGATGTATTCCGGCACCCTCGACAGCCGGCGCCACAGCCCGCTCGAAGCGATCAACACTGAAAATGTTTCCGGCCTGGAAATAAAATGGGCCTACCAGATTCCGGTGATCGACCGCGCCGAAACTGTGCCGCTGGTGGTGGACGGCATCATGTTCATCACCGAGGCGCCGAGCAATGTCACCGCTGTGGACGCGCGCAGCGGCCGCGTCTACTGGCGCTACGACCATCCACTGCCAGAAGATTTGCGCCTATGCTGCGGCCGCAACAACCGCGGCGTGGCGATCCTCGGTGAAACCCTGTTCATGAGCACCCTCGACGCCCATCTCGTGGCTGTAGACGCGCGCACCGGCAATCTGCTGTGGGACACCGAAGTCGCCGAATACAGCTCGGGTTACAGCAAGACCGCCGCTCCGCTCATCGTCAAGGACAAGGTCGTCACCGGCATCGCCGGCGGCGAATTCGGCATCCGCGGCTTCATCGACGCCTACGATCCGGCAACCGGCGAGTTGATCTGGCGCACCCACACCATCCCCGGTCCCGGCGAATTCGGCAACGACACCTGGCTCGGCGACTCCTGGGCAACCGGCGGCGCCGCAACCTGGATCACCGGCTCGTACGACCCGGAGTTGAACCAGATCTACTGGGGCACTGGCAATCCCGGTCCCGACTGGAACGGCGATGTGCGCCTCGGCGACAACCTGTATTCCGACTCGGTGCTCGCGCTCAATGGCGACAGCGGCGAAATCGAGTGGCACTTCCAGTTCACGCCCCACGATGTCCACGACTACGACGCGATCCAGATTCCCATCCTCGCCGATATCGAATTCGGCGGCGAACCGCGCAGCACCATGCTCTGGGCCAACCGCAACGGCTTCTTCTACACCCTCGACCGCGCCACCGGCGAATTCCTCCTCGGCGACACCTTCGCCACGGTGACCTGGGCTTCCGGCCTCGATGCCAGCGGCCGCCCGATCCGCGTTCCCGGCATGGCGCCCACCTACGAGGGCGTGATGGTCTCGCCAGCCATCGCCGGCGCCACCAACTGGTATTCCCCCGCCTTCAACCCCGACACCGGGCTTTTCTATGTCACCGCGTTCGATGGCGAGCAGGAGTTCTTCAAACGCGACGAGGATTATGAGGAAGGCGAGGCCTACACCGGCGGTGGCGGGCGCTACACCCAGCCCATGGACGCCTTCCACAGCGCCATCCGCGCCATCGACCCGGCCACGGTGGACATCGCCTGGGAATTTCCGATCATGCCGCGCTCCTCCGCCGGCATCACCACCACCGCCGGCGGCCTGCTCTTCAGCGGCACCGCCGACGGCTATTTCTTCGCCCTCGACGCCGCCAGCGGCGGGGAATTGTGGAACATCTCGCTCGGCGCCCGGGTCCATGCCGCGCCGATGACCTACGCCGTCGATGGTGAACAGTTCGTCGCCATCGCCGCGGGCAATGTCGTCTTCAGCTTCGGCCTGCCCGATTGAAAATCTGGGATCAAACACGCGAACTCGCGGCCAACACCCCCGCCGGAAGGAATCGGTACGTCGATTTCCTGCGGGGGTTTTCGATTCTGTTCGTCATCTCCGGCCATTGGCTGATCACCGGCGCTTTTGTCGATCCGCAAACCGGCGGCTATGCGCCGGTGCTGGCGCTGGAGATCGCGCCCTGGACCGAATGGCTGACCTGGCTGTTCCAGGTCATGCCGGTTTTCTTCATGGTCGGCGGCTACGCCAACGCGGTTTCGCTGGAATCAGCGGCGGCAAAAGGGGTCGGCTACGGCGCCTGGCTCGCCACGCGCCTGCACCGGCTGCTGCGGCCGATGTTGCTGCTGGTGCTGGTTTGGGCGCTGATCGCGGTGCTGCTGTTCGCCGGCGGGGTGGGCGCGGAATCGGTTCAGTTCATCACCCAGGTGGCGCTGCTGCCGACTTGGTTCCTCGCCATCTACACGATGATCGTGATTCTGGCGCCGCCGAGCCATGCCGCCTGGCGGCGCTGGGGATATGGGTCGCTGCTGGCTTATCTGGCGCTGGCCGCGGCGACCGACACCGCGTTCTTCGGATTCGACTGGCAACTGCCCAATTGGAGCAACTACTTCTGGGTCTGGCTGGCGATGCACCATCTGGGATTCGCCTGGCGCGATGGCAGGCAGGGCAGGCCCGCGGCGCTGCTGGCGGTTGCCGCGGCCGCGCTGGCCGCGCTGGCGCTGGCGGTGGCCTGGGGTCCGTATCCAGTGGCCATGGCGGGCTCACCCGGAGAGGGGCCGAGCAATTCGCTGCCGCCCAAGCTGACCCTGGCGGCGCTGGGATTGGTTCAATTCGGCCTGCTGCTCGCGATCGAGCGGCCCATGCGCCGCCTGCTCGAAAATCCGCTTCTTTGGACCGCCACAGTGTTGATCAACAGCATGATCATGACGCTGTATCTCTGGCATATGAGCGTATTGTTGTTGCTGCTCGGCGCCGCCTGGCTTGCCGGCGGCATTGGCCTCGGCATGGAACCGGGCAGCGCCGCCTGGTGGTGGGTCCGCATCCCCTGGGTGGCAATCCCCGCCCTGCTGCTCCTGCCAGCCGCCATCGGCCTGTCGCCGCTCGAGCGGATGCCGCGCCCGGCCGGCGCGGCACCGCCCCCGCTCTGGCGCCAGTTGCCGGGGGCGGCGCTGGTGGGGCTAGGCATCAGCTTCACCGCCCTGTTCGGCATCAACGGCAATCCACTGTCCCCGGCCAACACCGGAATCGTCGCCCTCGTGCTCGGCGGCGCCTGGATTTGCGGAATCACCTTCCGCCGCCATTGAGCCTGGAACCAGCAGGATTGGGTGCCTGCAACTGGCGCCGCGCGGCTCGGCAAAGTCTTCGGATTGAGCAGGGCAGCCGTTGCCGCCTGCGCGGAGCAGGTTTCGGCCGCGCTTGCCGCATGGCCAGAATTCGCCGGGCGGACGGGTGTATCCGAACAGGAAATCGACAAGATTGGCATGGGTATTGTGCTGTGACGATCATTCGTTCATTCGATATGGGCAGGGACCTGAAGACGGTGCGGCGCATCTGGGAGGAGACGCGCTGGATCGACCGGGGCGAGGCGGGCGACGCCGCCTCGCTGCGGACGATGCTCGCCGCCTCGCCCACCTTTGTCGCCGAACTCGACGGCGAAGCCGAATGCGTCGCTATCTCAAGCCCGGCGACCATCCGCCATCTGCGGCGGGACATCCCGCTCGGCATCGTCGCCGCGGTGGCGACGAGCCCCCGGGGCCGCCGCGCCGGGCTGGCCTCCCGGGCCACCGCGGCCCTGGTGGCGCGGGATGCCGGGGCGGGCATGATGGTCTCGGCGCTGGGTATGTTCGAGCAGGGTTTTTACACCCGCCTCGGCTTCGGCAATGGCCCCACTGAGTTGCGCTGGAGCATCGACCCGGCCTCGCTCGCAGTCGATGCCCGGGCGCGGACCCCGTGCCGCATCACCGCCAAGCACAGCGATGAGGCGCATTCGGCGCTGGGCAAACGCGCCCTGCGCCACGGCGGGGTGCGGATTCTCAGCCCAGCCCACACCGCCGCCGACATGGGCTGGACCGATCATCCACTCGGACTCGGCTATCGCGACGCCGGCGGCGAGTTGACGCATTTCCTCTGGGGGGAAATGGAGGATGAGAACGGCCCATTCGTCATCACCGCCATGGCTTGGCGCGAACCCGGGCAATTGCGCGAATTGCTCGCCCTGCTGCGGAGCCTTGGCGATCAGGCCTACCGGATCAAGCTGCTGGAACCGGCGGGGATTCAGCTGCAGGATTTCATTTCCCGGCCCCTGCGCGAAAGCGCCACGGGCGAGGGCCGGAAATGGCGCAAAGGCGCCGGGGCCGAAGCCTGGTGGCAGGCGCGGATCAACGATGTGCCGGGCTGCCTGGCCCACACGTTTTTGCCGGCGTCCCCGTCCCGGGGCGGCCCGGCCTTGGAGTTCAATTTGCGGCTCGATGACCCGATCGGCAAATTCCTGCCGGCGGACGCGCCATGGCGGGGCGCCGGCGGCGACTATACCGTGCGCCTCGGGACGGAATGCGGCGCCGAATCCGGAAGCCGCAAAGGGCTGCCAAGCCTGAACGCGGGAATCGGCGGCTTCACCCGGCTTTGGCTTGGCTGCGCCGAAGCCAGCGCAATCGCCGCCACCGGGCAAATTGAAGCGCCAAGGCAATTGCTGGACGACCTCGAAGCCACCCTGCGCCTACCCATTCCCAGAACCGGCTGCGAGTTCTGAGTTTCACTCTTCGCGGAAACTCAGCGCGAACAGCAGCAGCACGGCGAAGGCGAAGGCGGCGGGAATGAGCCAGAAATCCCGCCATTGCGCCAGGCTCAGCGCGCCGGCCTCGCCAAGGAAAGCGTTGAACAGCGTCCCGGCAACTTGGGCGCCGATGAACATGCCAAGACCATAGGTCACCAGCACGAGAAATCCCTGGGCCTGCCCGCGCACCGCCGGGGTCGATTTCTTGTCGACGTAGATCTGCCCGGTGACGAAGAAGAAGTCGTAGCAAATCCCGTGCAGCAGAATTCCCGCCGCCACGGTCCAGAACACCGCGTCGGGGGCGCCGAGGGCGAAAAGCAGATAGCGCGCAATCCACGCCCCCATGCCGATGGCGAGCATCCATTTCACGCCGAAACGCGCGAACATCAGCGGCATCAGCAGCATGAAGACCGCTTCCGACATCTGCCCGAGCGACATCAGCGAGGATGGGTTGGGCAGCAGGCCGACGACGGCGTTGTCCGCGCCCTGGTCGTATACGGCGTTGGCGACAAAAATCGGCGCAAAGTTGTAATAGGCCGCCAGCGGGATGCAGATCAGCAGCGAACAGGCGATGAAAACATAGAAGGACCGCCCCCCCAACTGCCGCAGGGCATCGGCGCCGACAATGCTGCCGAGGGAGACTTTTTCGCCAGCCGCCGGCGGCGGCGTATGCGGCAGCGAGAAACTGAAAATACCCAGGATCAGGCTCGCGACCGCGGTGGTGTACAGCGGCAGCGGCGTGCGGTCCGGCAGTTCGCCGCCGCTGAACTGGCCGAGGACGAAACCGATGAACAAGCCGGCGGCGATCCAACCGACGGTGCCGAAAACCCGGATCAGCGGAAACTGCCTCTCCTGGTTGTCGATATGGTGGAAGGCCAGCGAATTGGACAGGCCCAGCGTGGGCATGTAGCAGAGGTTGTACAGCAGCAGCAGCGAAATGAACAACACCGGCGAGCCGCTCGCCTGGGGCACGAGCAGCATGATCAGCCCGCCGACGATGTGCAGCGTCCCCAGCACCCGCTCGGTGGCGAAGAAGCGGTCCGCGACCAGGCCGAGGAAAAACGGCGCGATGATCGCCGCCAGGGGATTGACGGTATATGGCCAATGGGTCAAATCCGCCATGCCCCGGGCGGCCATGTAATTGCCGATGGTGACGTACCACGCGCCCCAGACGAAAAATTGCAGAAACATCATCGCGCTCAGGCGCGCACCGATAGCGCTTGGCATTGCCACGTCCCCTACGGCCGGAATCGCTTTGCGGCAGTTTCCTGCAATGCCCCGGCCGATGCAAGGGACGATTCCCTTTGCGCAACAACCAGGCGCGGCAACGAGGCTGGCGATATTGGCGCCGGGGCGATAGACTCGAAAGAAAACAGCGGGGAATAGATATGGCCGCGAACGGGTATGACGCCATCGTCGTGGGTTCGGGCATTTCCGGCGGCTGGGCCGCCAAGGAACTCAGCGAGAAGGGCCTGCGCGTGCTCATGCTCGAACGCGGCAAGAATGTCGAGCACATCAAGGATTACGTCAACGCCCGCAAGGCGCCCTGGGAGTACCCTCACCGCGGCGGCCGCACGGTAGCCATGGAGGAAGCGTATCCGGTGCTCAAGCGCGACTACCCGCTCAATGAAACCAACCTCGACTGGTGGGCCTCGGACCGGGATTCGCCCTACACCGAAGTCAAACGCTTCGACTGGTTCCGGGGCTATCAGGTGGGTGGGCGTTCCCTGATGTGGGGGCGGCAGAGCCACCGTTGGAGCGAATTCGACTTCGAGGCCAACGCCCGGGAGGGCATCGCCATCGATTGGCCGATCCGCTACGCGGATCTGGCGCCCTGGTACGATCACGTCGAGTCCTTCGCCGGGGTTTCCGGGTCGATCGAAAATCTGCCGCAATTCCCCGACGGCCAGTTCCAGCCGCCGATGCCGCTCAATTGCGGCGAGAAGCTCGTTGCCGACCGGCTGCGCCAATCCTTCGACGGCCGCCGCCGGATCATTCCCAGCCGCCAAGCCAACCTGACCCAAGCCAAGCCCGGCCGCTCGGCCTGCCAATACCGCGACGCCTGCTGGCTCGGCTGCCCCTACGGCGCCTATTTCAGCACCCAGTCCTCGACTTTGCCGGCGGCGATGGCGACCGGGCGCTTGACCCTGATGCCGAACACCATCGCCACCGAAATCGTCTACGACCGCGACCGCCGCCGGGCGCGCGGCGTGCGGGTCATGGACGCCCTCACCGAAAAGACCACCGAGTTCAGCGCCCGCATCGTTTTCGTCTGCGCTTCAACGCTGAACTCGACCTGGCTGCTGATGCGCTCGGCGACCGATATCTGGCCCGGCGGCCTCGGCAGCAGCAGCGGCGAGCTGGGCCACAACCTCATGGACCACCACTTCCATGTCGGTGCCGAAGCCACGATCCCCGACGCCGAATTGAAAGACAAGTACTATTTCGGACGCCGACCGACCGGCTTCTACATCCCGCGCTACCGCAACCTGTTCGGCGAAAAGCGCGATTATCTGCGCGGATTCGGCTACCTCGGCGGCGGCGGCCGCGCCGGCTGGTGGCGGGCGGTGGCCGAACTCGGCGTCGGCGGCCAATTCAAAGACCGCATGGCCGAACCGGGCAAATGGGAAATCGGCGCGACCGCCTTCGGTGAAATGCTGCCCTCCCACGGCAACAAGGTCGGCATCGATTCCGCCAAAGTCGATAAATGGGGCTTGCCGGTGATCGCGGTCGATTGCGAGACCGGCGAAAACGAGCGGCTGATGCGCATCGACATGGCCAACGACATGGCGGAAATGTTCGAAGCCGGCGGTGCCACCAACATCTCCACCTATGACCAGCTTTATGTTCCAGGCATGGGCATCCATGAAATGGGCACGGCGCGGATGGGCCGCGACCCGGCGACTTCGGTGCTCAACCGCTGGAACCAGGTCTGGGACGCGCCCAACGTTTTCGTCACCGATGGCTCGTGCATGACCTCCTCGGGCTGTGTCAATCCCTCGCTGACCTACATGGCGCTGACTGCCCGGGCGGCCGATCACGCCGTCAACGAAATCAACCGCGGCAATCTTTGACGGAGACCCCGGCCATGGCATCCGCTTCCCCCAACCCCGCCACGCTGACGCGCCGCGAGGCGATCATCCGCGTCAGCGCCATGCTTGGCGGCGCCGCGCTCGCGGGGCAATCGGCGATGTTCGCGTCCTGCGCTGTCAACGAGGCCACGCCGGAAGCCGTGGACGCGCTGGCAAAAGCGATGTTCAACGCCGGAGAAATCGCCCTGCTCGACGAGATCGCCGAGACCATGCTGCCCGAAACCGACACCCCCGGCGCCAAGGCCGCGGGCGTCGGCCCCTTTATGGCGCGGATGGTGGCGAACACCTACCGCGAACCCGAGCAGGCGATTTTCCGCGCTGGACTCGCGACGGTGAACGCGGCGAGCCTTGAATCCTCGGGCGTGGATTTTGTCTCCGCCGAGCCCGTCAGCCGGCTCGCCCTGCTCGAAGCCTTCGACGCCGAACAGCACGAATACATGCGCGGCAAAGCCGATGGCGCGCCCACGCACTTCTTCCGCATGATGAAGGAATTGGCCCTGCTCGGCTATTTCACCTCGGAAATCGGCTGCACCGAGGCCATGCGCTACCTCGAAACCCCGGGCCGGTACGACCCCTGCGTTGAACTTGAGCCGGGAGGAAAAATCTGGGCCAGCCACGCCTGAACGCGGCGGGTTCTCCTCGTTCGGGCACCGGTCGCTTACCGCCGGTAACTGAATCCTTTCCCAGCTTGCGCTGGGCCCCTTTCAGTTACCGCCGCGCTCCCTCAGTGCGGAGTTCAAGCACGAATGCTTTGCCAGTCTACGCGGCGCGATACTTCAACTCTCATTCCGTCGGGGGGCTGACTACAAGTCCACCCATACCGCTCCCCTGGCGGAGCTTTCGACGGCCGCCTCGACGAAGCGCATGCCGCGGATGCCATCAATGATTCCGGGGTAATCGCGCAGCGGTGGCCCGCCGGCTTGAACGCGGCGCAGATCGGCCATGAAATCGCGGTAGAGGTTGGCAAAGGCTTCGAGGTAGCCCTCGGGATGGCCCGCGGGCACCCGCGTCGCCCGCGCCGCGGCAGCGCCGAGGTAACCGCCACCGGCGCGGAAGCGCTCCCAGCCCTTGCCCGCCGGCTTCACCAGCAGCGTGTTCGGCTCCATTTGATGCCACTCCAGCCCGGCCTTGCTGCCGTACAGCCGGATATTGAGGCCGTTCTCCTCGCCGCAGGCGACTTGCGAGCAAACGAGGGTGCCCCGGGCGCCACCTTCGAGCCGCAGCAGCATGCTGGCGTCGTCGTCGAGGCGGCGGCCTTCGACGAAGCGCGTCAACTCGGCGCAGACCGACCGCACTTTCCGCCCGGAGATGAACTCAAGCAGATGCTTGGCGTGGGTGCCGATGTCGCCGACGCAGCAGCTGATGCCGGAGCGCGCCGGATCGGTGCGCCACTGCGCCTGTTTGTTGCCCTGTTGTTCCAGCGGTTCCATGAGCCAGTCCTGGTTGTATTCGACCTGGACCTTGCGCAACTCGCCCAAACGGCCGCTGGCGACGAATTCCCGCGCCTCGCGCACCAGCGGATAGCCGCTGTAGGCGTGGGTCAGGGCGAACAGCTTGCCGCTTTTCGCCACGATGTCCCCGAGTTCGCGGGCCTCGTCGAGGCTGGCCGCGAGCGGCTTGTCGCAAACAACATGAATGCCCGCGTCGAGAAAGGCTTTCGCCACCGGCAGATGCAGATGGTTCGGTGTCGCGACGATGACGAAGTCGATGCCGTCCCCGCGCTTCGCCTCCTCGATGGCCATCGTCTCGAATGAATCGTAGGATCTTTCAAGATGCCAGGCTTTGGCGCTCGCCCGCGCCCGCTCCGGGTCGGCGGACATGGCGCCGGCGACGACCCGCGCCGCGCTGTCGAGTTCCGCGGCGGTGCGGTGCACCGCGCCGATGAAGGCGCCCCGCCCGCCGCCGACGATTCCGGCGCTGAACCCGCTCATGAGCGGTAGGCTTCCCGCCCCACGCCCTGCAGGGGGATTCCCTGGTCGGCCATCACCTCGTGCTGCAAGGCGTACATCGCCGCCGCCGCTTCATCGATGGCCCGGGTGAAATCCACCGAACCGGCGAGAATCGGCGCGAGCTTGTTCTTGTCCTGAATCCGCGCCGGGGGATACTCGTGTTCGACGACAAGATACATCTCGGCCGGGTCGATATCGAGCAGTTCCCGCGCCGCGAGTTGGTGGTCGAGCCAGTCAACCGTGCGGTTTTGCAGATAGGCCAGGGGGTCGTGCTTCGCCGTGCCCGGCAACTCGTGCTCGCAAATGACGGTCTGCTTCTTCCAGGCATTGATTTGATCGGCAGGATTGGCGGATGGCGCGCTGATGTCCCCGACGTCCCAGTCGCCGCGCTCCATGCTTTGCCCGCCATAGCCCCAGGCCGAAACGCCTTTGGCATCGATAACCTGTCCCTTGACATGGAATCCGTCGATCAGAAAGCCATAGCCCTCGTCCTTGAGGTATTGGAACATCGAGCGCGTGTCCTGGCCCATCAGCACCGAATGCGAGGGGTCGTAGTGGATGCGGAATTGGTCGCCAACGCCGTGTTTTTCGCAAATGCGGTGCAGGGCGATCCAGGGCCCCGGCGCGTAGGCGATGTTGTTGTGCCAGCGATCGAGCGGCGTCCAGCCGGGCATCGGGCACTGTTCAACGCGGAAGGTGAGGCCCCGGGCCTTCGCCTCTTTAAGCAGGGGGATGAATTCACGCTCGAACATTTCAAGGTTGGGGTCCATTTCGAGCGCGTAGTTGCGCCCGACGAAGCCGCATACTGCCGGGGTTTCGAGCAAAACCGCGGCGTCGAAAACCCGCAGCATGAATTCATGCTTGACGCGGCGGGCGGCATTGTCGGCGACGAGCATGTTGTCGAAATAGGCCAGATCCGAAAGCCCCACCCCGGTATCCTTCATCGCGGCTTTGACCCGCAAGGCGCGGCGCTTGTTGAAGGGCTCGCGCAGGTCGAGCGTGTTCGCCACCGGATCGAGCATCGCCTCGGGCGGCACATCGCCGACGCTCGGATGCAACGCCGCCGACAGTTGAATGTATGGCGAGCCGATATCGCGGGAAAAGGCCAGCCACTCCTCAATCGCGAGGTCCGGATCCGCGTTGCGCGATTCCCGGGGCGTCAACTCCTGCAACGCCGCGGTCAACACGCTGATTTTCATGGGTTTGGGCTGGAATCCAACCATCGTGTCATTCATTGGAATGCCTTGTGTGGTGTTTCGATTGTCCGCAAAATTACCAGAATAGCCACGCGATTACAGTTTCACCGCGCTTGCTGTTCCGCATTGGGTGAAGTCATGGCTTCGATCCGTCGCTGCTGGGATGGGGAGGGCACGGCGGACGCCGTAAATACCTCCCTGTAGGCTTCGGGCTCGGCCTCCTGCCTCGCACGCCCGCTGTGCCCTCCCCATCCCAGCAGCGACTCACGCCGTGCAGCCCTAGCGGCATGTGTTGTCGGCATGAATGCCAATCCCGGCTCGGCGGTGTTCACCCCACCCGCCGCGCCAACGCGGGATTTCAACAGTTGGTGGACTTACCTGCCCGGCGCCAGCAACGTAGGCTTCCGCCTCGTTTATGACAAGGCGCCGGAAGCCGCGCAACCCTAATCGGGCGTTTCGACCGATGTCTTGCCTGTGATCTTGACGATCTCCCGGAGCAATTGATCGAGGCTGATCGCCTCAACGTTTCGCGACACTTGGTATCTATCGGTGCCGGGATAGACGACGAACCGGGCCTCCGGGTCGATATCCCCGCAGGCGCTGAAAAACCCCCTCGCGGGTTTCGGGTCCAGCCGCCGCTCGATTTCGATTGCCCAGGGCCTGCGCCCCGGAAGCGTAAGCACAAGATCGATCTCGGCGCCCCCGGCAGCCCGGTAATAGTGCGCATCGCTACGGGCGGGAGCGATTCGTGATGTGGTGGAGAAGCGCCTGGCGCAGCGCGAGGCGGCGTTGCGGCTGCAGTTGAGTGTGCGCCGGGTGAAGCGCCTGGCGGCGCGCTACCGGTCGCGGGGCGCGGCGGGAAGCGCGCGCGCATCCGAGCCGACCGCGCCGGGAGTGCCTGGGCGATCTGGCGCAGATCGACGGTTCGCCGCACGGCTGGTTCGAGGACCGGGGGCCGCGGTGCGCGCTGATCGTGCACGTGGACGACGCGACGCCGCGGCTGCTGGCGATGGGGTTCTGGCCGGCGGAGACGACCGAGGCCCACATGGAGACGACGCGGGCGCATCTGGCGGCCCACGGTCGCCCGGTGGCATACTGCTCGGACCGCCACAGCATATTCCGGGTGAACCTGCGGGGCCGGGAGGAGGAGTTGACGCAGTTCGGCCGGGCGCTGGGGACGCTGGACATCGCGCCGGTCCACGCCGGCAGCCCGCGGGCCAAGGGCCGGGTGGAGCGGGCCAACCGGACGTTGCGGGAGCGGCCGCCGGATAGCCGCGGCGCGGCCTTGCGGTCGATGGGCATGGGCGAGGTCGCTATATCTAGTGGATAGTGTCGAAGGGAAGCACAATTTCAGGAGGGGCTATGGACGTGTGGGCTGTTGCTGCGGTTACTTCTATTCTACTTGCGGTCATAGGATTTGTGCACAAATATGGCAAATGGCAAGGCGAAGTAAACACTGACCGCACGAACTTCAAAGAGTTTATGGCGGAAATCAGGGATGACATTAAGAAGATATTTGAACGCTTGCCTACACCAGCCGTGTCCCCTGGCAGCCCCCTGAGACTCATAGAATACGGCGAAAAACTGTCTGACTTTCTAAATGCTGAGAAATGGGCCAGCGAAACTGCCAATGCGGTCGAATCGAAAGTTAAAGGGAAAGATGCCTATCAAGTTCAAGAGTTCTGCAACGAGTACGTTTCCAGCGAGTCTCAGCCTTCGGATGAGCAAGCGCAGACGATCAGGGATTGCATGTTTCAGCATGGCGCAACCCAAACACACGTCAACGAAGTGCTGTCACTGGTTCTCCGCGATAAATTGCTGGTCAAGCTCGGCTTAATGCATATGGCACCCTTAAGCCACTAGTTTTGCAGGCTTTCGGTTACGATTGTATGTAATCACCCAATGAAAACGGTTGGCACGGCGGTCCGCCAGAAACCAAGTCGATTCCATCACCAATTTCCCGGTAATCGACATCACGCACGTCCCCTTGCAAGAGCGGCCATCCAGCCAGAGGATCAAGCCCTCTCTCCTTGTTCTCCCGGATGGTGTCACAACAATAGCGGTCGCGCTCGACTACCACCGCCGCCTCGAAGCCCGCGCGGCTTACGCCAATTCCAAGTCCACCAGCGCCGGTGAACAACTCCACCGCTCTCATACCCAAGTCCCGGCAATCAGAGAAATCAGCCCAGTTGTGGCTGTCAATGTCAGCACCCACAGTCGGAAATATAGCGCATCAAGAACTAAAAAAACACCATATCTAGTGGCGCCGCATCAATTCTCACGTTGCCGGAACGTGAATTCTTTTCGGGCCTGCACAGCGTGAGTCGCCGTCTGGCGGGCCGCGCGCGGCGGGTGTGCGAGGCAGGAAGCCGAGCCCGAAGCCCACAGGGATGTGTTTATGGCGTCCGCCGCGTGCGGCCCGCCAGACGGCGACGGTTCGGAGCCTTTTGCCTAGCGAGGGAGCCTGTTCCGAACTTCAGATGGAAGCCACTGCCATATCAATCCCCGGCGCGGGGCGGGCCGAGGAAATTGCGGATTTTGGATTGGATTTTTTGGGGGTCGCGGGCTTCGCATTCCCAGATTTCGAGTACTTCCCAACCGAGTTCGATCAGTTTTTGCCGGTTTTCGCGGTCCCGGCGGCGGTTGCCTTCGAGTTTCGGGCACCAGAATTCCTGCCGGGACCTGGGCATGCGCGCCTGTTTGCAGTTCGGGTCGGGATGCCAGTGCCAGAAGCAGCCATGGACGAAGACGACTTTCCCGCGGCCGGCAAAGACGAGATCGGGTTTGCCGGGGAGATCCTTGCGGTGCAGCCGGAAGCGGTAGCCCATGCGGTGGACGAGGCTGCGAACCAGCAGCTCGATCTTGCTGTTCTTGGAGCGGATGCGGCTCATCAGCTCGCTGCGCCGCTGCTTCGATATTGTGTCGGCCATGTGCCCAGCCGTTGGTTGTTTTGTGTAATTGTCGGAATTCCAGAGTGTAATGGTTTTTGGCTTGACCGCGATACTTTGCCGCTTTGCAGCGCGCAGAATGACGGGGCAGAGCGGGCAGGCACAGTCCGAATCTTGCACCGAGGGAGCGCGGCGGTGAGCGGAAGGGGCCCGGCGCTAGCCGGGAAGGAATCCGATCACCGCCGGCAAGCGACCGGTGCCGGAACGAAGAGGTTCTGCGCCTGCGTTTCGCTGTGCGCAGAATGACATAGAAAAATGCACAGCGGGGGACAGATCGAAGCCACCGCTAAAACCTCACCACCATCTTGCCGAAGTTTTCGCCGGTGAACAGGGCGAGGAAGGCGTCGACGGCGTTTTCGATGCCCTCGTAGACGGTTTCCCGAGTTTGGATCTTGCCTTCCCGGATCCACCCGCTCATGTCGCGCTCGAAGGCGGGACGCATATCCTCGTGGTCGGAAATGATGAAGCCCTGGATGCGCAGCTTCTTGCCGACGATGTACATCAGGTTGTTGGGGCCGGGCTCGGGTTCGGATTGGTTGTAGCCCGAGATCATGCCGCAGGCGACGATGCGGCCAAAGGGGTTCATCGCGTTGATCGCCGCCTGCAGGTGGTCGCCGCCGACATTGTCGAAATAGACATCGACGCCATCCGGGGCGGCGGCGCGCAAGGCCCGGGTGAGGCTGCCGCAAGTGCGGTAATTGATCGTTTCATCGACGCCGCATTCTTCCTTGAGCCAGGCCGCCTTGGCGTCGCCGCCAACACTGCCGACTACACGGCAGCCTTTCATCTTGGCGATCTGGCAGACAATCGCGCCGACCGCCCCCGAGGCCGCGGAAACGAAAACCGTCTCCCCCGCTTTCGGCTCGCCGAACTTGAGCAGGCCGACATGGGCGGTCATTCCCGGCATGCCGAGGGCGCCGAGATACAGCGAGATGCGGTCGCGGTCGAAAGGGTCGAGCCGTTGAACCTGGGAGGCCCTGGCGATGAAACGATCCTGCCAGCCGTTGAAGTTGAGCACGATGTCGCCTGGCTCGAGGCTGGCGTCGGCGGATTCGACAACCTCGCCGACAGCGCCGCCGTACATCGGTTTGTCCAGGGCGAACGGCGCGGCGTAGACCGCGTCGGCGCGCATGCGGCCGCGCATGTAGGGGTCCACCGACATGTAGCGGTTTTCCACCAGCACCTCGCCGGCGGCCGGGGCCGGCAATTCCACCTCCACCAGCTTGAAATCCCCGTGATCCGGCATGCCCGCCGGGCGGCTGACCATCTGTACCTGCCGTGCTGTGCGCGAACTCATGGAACCTCCTCGATCGGCTTGAATTCAACTTGCTTCCGCGGCAGCCCCGATGCGGTCAGGGCCCGCCCGCGGATTTTTCGCCAAAGTGGCGCTGCCAGACCAATATCCCCGCGAGCAGCGCGGCGCCGAGGGCATGCCAGGCGATCGGCAGTGGCGTCCACATCAGCAGCCCGGCGCTGACCGCGAGCCCGGCCGCGATGGCCGCGTTGATCGGTTTTTCCAAATGCCATTGCAACAAGCCGGCCAGCGCGTACAGCCCGGGGCAGGCCCAGACGAACACCTCCAGCCGCTCGGCCCAGCCGCCGGAAATCAGCGGCGAGTAGGCGAACAGCACCGGGATCAGATACAGCCCCTTGGCGATCTTCCAGCTCGTGAAGCCGGTGGCGATGGGCCGGGTGCCGGCGATGCCCGCGGCGGCGAAGGATACCAGACAAACCGGCGGGGTGACATTGCTGTCCTGGGACAGCCAGAAAATGATCAGATGGGCGCTGAGCAGCATCCCCGTCAGCAACTCCGGCGGCAACATCTCGGCGCGGATCAACTGCTTCATCTGCATTGGCATCTCTCGCAGCGCCACCGCGGCGTCGCCGCCGAACAGGCCGATGGTGGCGGCGACATTCGCGGGCGGATCCGCGCTTTGCAGCGCTTCGAGCAATTGCGACTGGCTGATCAGGTCGAAAATCAGCGGCGCCGACAAGGTGGCGAGCACGATGTAAGAAGCGGTAACCGGCAGGCCCATGCCGAGCACCAGCGAAGCCAGCGCCACCAGCACCAGGGTGATCAGCAGCGAGCCGCCGGCCCACTCGGCGATCATCAGTGAAAAGGCGTTGCCAACCCCCGTGGTCGTCACCACATTGATGATGATGCCCACCGCAACGAGCAACAAGGCGGTGGAAACCATCGTTTTCACGCCGTTGACCACCGCGTCGAAAATATCGGCGGCCCCCATGGGCCGCGGCGAAATCCACGAGGCCGCAATCACGCCAATGATCGCGAAAGCCGCCGAAGTCGTCGGCGTGCGGCCGCTGACGAGGAAAGCCACGAGGGTGGCGATGGGAATGATGAAGTGCCAGCCCTCCCGCAGTACCGTGGAGACCTTTTCCGCGTCCTTCGCGAGCTGGGGCGCGAGACCGAGCCGCTTCGCCTCAATGCGGATGAAGAAGGACACCGTCAGGAAATAGAGGATCGCCGGCAGCATCGACGCCCCGATCACCGTCAGATAGGGAATCTGGGTGTAGCTCGCGAGCACGAAGGCGCCGGCGCCCATCACCGGCGGCATCAGCGCCCCACCGGTGGAAGACGCCGCTTCCACCCCGGCGGCGAAGCGCGGCTGGAAACCCGACTTGCGCATCATCGGAATCGTGATGACACCAGTTGATACGGTGTTCGCCACCGCCGAACCCGAAACCGAGCCCATCAGCCCCGAGCCGACCACCGCCACGAGCCCCGCCCCGCCGGTGAAGCGCCCGGCGAGGCACTGGGCGAGGCGCACGATGAAATCCCCCGCCCCGGACTTGAGCAGGAAAGCGCCGAAGATGATGAACATGAATACGAAAGTCGAGGAAATCCGCGCGGTGAGCCCAAACATGCCCTCGCTGGTGAAATAGCTGCGGTAGAGCACGGTTTCCAGATTGAGCCCGGGAAAGGCGAACACCCCGCCGATATAGCGCCCGAGGAAGAGAATGTACGACAGGCTGACGACGATCAGCGTCGGCATGAACCAGCCCGTGGTGCGGCGGGTGAATTCGATGGCGAGAGCGAGGGCGATGATCGCGAACACGAAATCGCTGGAGATGAATTCGGTTTCCCGGGCGTACAGCGCGTTCTCAAACAGAATCAGGTAGGCGGCGGTCGAAACCGCGAGCGCCGCCAACCCGATATTGAGCCAGTATGCTGGCGAGCCCCGCGTCAATTCGGCCGACTCGTTCGCCATAAGCGCGCAGATCGCGGCAAAGCCGCCAAAATGGATCGCCGACAGCCACAGCTCGGAAATGCTGGCGAACACATTGCAATAGATATGGAACAGCGCGAAGGCGAACGCGGCCCAGCGCAACGGCGTCGATTTCATGGCGCCGCGCTCCGCTGCGCTCCGTTGCCGTTGCCGCTGGATGGTTCATCGATCAGCAGCCGCGGGGGAATCTCCAGCCCCACTTCGCGGTAATAGCGCGCGGCGCCGGCGTGGAGCGGCGCGCCAAGCCCGGTGATGGCGATTTCCGGCCGCATGTCCCGGGTGGCGCCGTGAATCTCCTGCAAGGTGGCCAGATTCTCCCAGATCACCCGGGTGATGTGGTAGACAGCCGCTTCGGGAATATCGGCCCGGGTCACGAGCACATTGGGCGAGGCCACTGTGCGCACGTGTTCAAGCTGGTTCGGGTAGGTCAGCGGCGGCAGGTCGTACCAGTCCCACAATGGGTGGCGCGCGTTGATCTCATCGAGCGCGTCCTGGGACCAGTTGAGAATGCTCATGCGCCCGCCCATGATGGCGTAGGCTTGGGTGATTGAACTCACCGGCGCCCCCGCGGAAATGTTCATGCCGACGATATTGCCATCCTGAATCGCGCCTACCGTGGGGCCGTAGCCCATGTAGGCGAGGGTGAACTTTTCGCCATAGTCGACGCCGAGGGTTTCGAGAATGAAGCGCCCGGTCTGCTCGGCGCCGGAGTTTCTGGCCCCGAGCACATAGCGCTCGCCGTCGAGGTTGTTGAGGTCCATGATGCCGCCGGTGATGGCGAGTTCGCTGAGCAGCACGAAATGCTCAACGTTCTTCCACAGGGCGCTGACCGAGCGGAGATGGGCCTGGGGTTCGCGCACCGGGCCCTCGCCAGCCCAGGACCAGGCGCCGAATGGCCCCTGCAGAATCGCGAACTGGGCCTGGTTGTCCCGCAGCAGCTTGAGGTTTTCCATCGAACCGGCGGAACTGATCGCCGTCAGTGAAATGTTCTCGCTTTGCGACAATTCGGCGTGGGCGATGGTGGCGATGGCGACGCCGACTGGATAGAACACGCCACCGGTGGTCGCCGTGGTCAGCACATAGGGCCGGGCCCGGCTCAACTCGTCGCCGCAGGCGGCCAATGCCGCCGCGAGCCAGATCGAAATCGCGATGCGCGGAATCAAGTCGGAGCCTTGTTCATCAGATAAAGTCCATATCGCCGGCGGTCAGCCACCAGGCGCCTTGCGGCAGGGTTCGGTCGGGGCCCGGATTCCAAGCGTTGAAGGGTATCTCAATACCCAGATTCTTCACAATGCGGCCCCGCCAGCCGAGCCGTTCAACCCAGGCACGGGTGAGCCACATGACCAGCGCGCCGGATTCCGGCCGCGCTTCGGCCCAGGCCGCGAGCGCGCCAGCCGCGGCATCCATCCGCGCCAGCGGCGCAACCAGATCCATCAGTAGCCATTGCGCCTCGTGGTGCTTGAGCACCGCGACCGCAAAGGGGTCGCCGCCTTTCGACAGCAGCAGGGGAAAGTAGCGCTCCGCGCCGGGATGGCTGAAATAACGGTAGCGCAGGTAGTCGGCGTCGCGCTTGCCCACCACCCCCTCGCGGAAGTCCCGCCGCATCAGCGCCCACAGTTCGTCCGCGCCGCCCGCTTGCAGCGGCTCGATCCGCAAGTCGCCGGCGGGAGGCCCAGCATCGGCAAAACCGAGTTCGACATAATCATCGACTTTGCCATACAGCCCCAGGCGCATCGCCATCTTCATCACCGGCCGGTTGGGAAAGCCGAAGCCAAGCACATGGTCGGCCGTGTAGCCGATTTCCTGCTCAAGCAAGGTCGCCGCCAAGTGGAAATACAGGCTGTTGCGGCCATACTGCCGCCGCACCGGCGGCTTGACCATCACATCGCAGATCTGGAGGGCGAGCCGGTCCGCGCCGAAGTAATCAACCTCCCGCGCCACGCCGCCGTAATGGGCGATGATTTCCCCGCCGGCGCACTCCCTGGCGACGATGCAGGTGCCCTTCCCCTCGCCATATTTCCAGCGCCACAGGGCCGCATCGAATGGCACCTTGAAGCATTCCTCGAAGATTCCCGCGACCTCTTCCGGCTCGAATGATGCGATATCGCCAAGCTCCAGCCCGCTCCAGGGGCCGCCGGCCGCGGTGTCCAACTCGAACACAAAACACTCGAAGCGCCGGTGCCCGGCATCGAATTCCGCCGCCAGCGAGTTGAGTTCCCGCTCAAGGCGCGCGGATGCATCGGCGGCGGCCCGATCGCTTTCCGGTTTGCGCCGATCCCACAGCGACCGCAGCCACGCCGCGGGCGGGAAGCGGGTGCCGCCCGCTTCCGCCCCGGATTCGCCGGCGATCCGCGCCCTTGCGGTCGCGAGCGAGCGCCGCGCCTCGGCGGTCCAGTCAAGCTGTTCGACCAGCCCGAAGCCAAGCCGCCCCGCAAGCTGCCGCAGGGAAAACTCGGTTGGCAAGTCCGAGGGCAGAATCTCCCCGACATCGCGCAGGAATTCCCCGGCGACAATCAAGCGCCCGCCATCGCCAAGCCGTCCGCGGGCCCGGCACAAAAGACCCATTTGCTCCCGCTGATGGATCGTTCTGGCAATCAGGACACAGGCTTGGGGGCCGGCGGATTCCGCGGGATTCTCCACCGAAAGATCCGCCAGATCCTCCACCCCCCCGGGCAACCACCGACCCAGACAGCGCCGCAACCCCATCAGCGCCGCCCGCTCTCCAGCCAGGGGAAGATACGCCGGCGCGGACGACTCGTGATCCGCGCCCGACACCGAATCACCCGATCCGGCAAGCCCTATGAGCCGCTCCCGCGCCCCACCAGTCAACCCAAAAGTCATCGAAATGCCACAAGCCAAAGGCCCGGAATATATCCCGTGAACTACATTTTTGACAGAGCCGAGTTATGGGTGTCCCATGGCCGTGCGGCCGGAACTCCCTCGCCGCTTCGCGGCACTCCCCCTTGTCAGGGGGAGAGTTGGTCCCGCCAGTGCCGCCCTCCAGACTCCCCTCCTTTCTAAGGAGCAGCCCCGAAGGGGCGGGGTGGTTGCTTCCCGGCCGCCTGGGTGCCGCAAAGTTCAAAACCGCATCTAAAACAGGACAGCCCATTGGTTGTTGTAAACTAATCCCATGCCAGCGCTTTCCAGATTCAACCGGTTCGCCGCCCCGCTCATTCCCGTGCAATCGGGGGGCGGCAGCCTCGCGCGGCAGGGCTTGCGGCGGTTGTTGCGGCTGCGGGCCTTTGTGACCGGCGCCAGCGTGGCCGGGCTGCTTGGGCTGCGGCTGTTTTTTGAACTCGCGGCGCCCGCGGCCTTCATCGCGGGGCTCGTCGCCGCCATTCTGCTTTCGGTCCTGCTTGGCTACGGGCGGCTTGCCGCGAGCCGGCCCATTGGCGACACCGAGTTGTTCCTGCACATCCTGGTGGATGTTTTTTTCCTCGTGTTGCTGCTGCTGTACACCGGCGGCATCGGCAATCCGCTCATCTCCTATCTGCTCGTGCTGCTCGCGGTGACCGCCACCCTGCTGCCTAGGGGCTATGTCAACTCCTTCGCCGTCGGCAGCATCCTCATCTACACTTTTTTCCTGCTGCTCGACCTGTCGGCGGGGCCGGACAGGATGGGCATGAGCGGCTCGGCGCGGTCGATGTTCGAGCTGCATCTGGTGGGCATGTGGGTGATTTTCGTCGTCAGCGCCGTGCTCATCACCGTCTTCATCAGCGCCATGGCCACCGCCGTGCGCGAGCGCGAGCACCATCTCGCCGAAGCCCGGGAAAACGAATTGCGCAACGAGCAACTCGTCGCCATCGGCACCCTCGCCGCCGGCACCGCCCACGCCCTCGGCACGCCGCTTTCCACGATGTCGGTGATTCTCAACGATCTCGACGGAATCGGGCGGGATCAACTCGAGGGCGACTCCGCGCGGCAGGACATCGCCCTGCTGCGCGAGCAGGTTGACCGCTGCAAGCATTCGATCAACCAATTGATCCACTATTACCACAAGGACCATCCCGGCGCCCGGGAGGAAATCCCGCTCGAACGCTTCGCCGCTGACATCAAGGATTACATCCTCAACGTGCATCCCGCGGCCAAGGTCGAATTCGAACTCGAGGCCAGCCCCGGGACACCGCTGCGGGTCGAGCCGAGCCTGCGCCACGCGGTGATCAATATCATCGAAAACGGCATCAAGGCGGCGCGGGAACGGGTGGAAGTGCGTTGCAGCCCCGATCCGGACGATGCTGGCAGGCTGCTGATCAGCGTTGCCGACGACGGCCCCGGCATTCCCGCCGAGGTGCTCGAGCGAATCGGCGAGCCTTTCGTGTCCCGGCGCAAGGGCAGCATGGGGCTCGGAATTTTCCTCGCCAACGCCGCGCTGCGCCGGGCCGGCGGCGGCATCGAAATGTTCAACCGGCGGGCCGGCGGGGCGCTTACGCTGATCCGCCTGCCAGTGGCGGGAGCGGGAAGCTAGTGCCGCATGATGCGACACCAGGGAAACACGCCGGCAAATTGCTGCTGGTGGAAGACGACGGAGCTTTCGCCTGGGCCGCCGGGCGGGCGCTCGAGCGCAGGGGCTACGCCGTGCGCCATGCCGCGGAATTCGACAGCGCGCGCCGTCTCGTGGAGGAGGAGACCTTCGACTTCGCCGTGCTCGACCTCAATCTCGGCAGCCGCACCTCGCTCGACCTCATCGCGCCATTGCGCGAGCGCAACGCCACCATGCGCATCCTCATGCTCACCGGCTATGCGAGCATCGCCACCGCGGTCCGCGCCATCAAGCTCGGCGCCGACAACTATCTCGCCAAGCCAGCCGACACCGATGAAATCCTCACCGCCCTGCTGACCGGCCCCGAATCCGACAGGGACGCCGAATTGCAGCCGATGTCGGTGCGGCGGCTCGAATGGGAGCACATCCAGAAAGTGCTCGACCAGAACCAAGGCAACATCTCGGCCACCGCGCGCCAACTCAACATGCACCGCCGAACCTTGCAGCGCAAACTGCAAAAACGCCCAGTAGCGCGTTAGGGAAGCCCTGATGAAGTCAAAGCTTCCCCATGGCGTAGGGATATGCCGCCGGATTCGATGACGCAAATCATTGAATCCGCGAGCAAAACAAAACCACGCTTTGGTTTTGCGACAATGTTTTCATATACAGAGACCTGTGGCGTGACAGGCTTATACTGTCGTCGCGGAATCCCGTTGGAGCCATTCCATGACCCATGAACAAACCCTTGCCGCCGCCGGCCTCGGCGCCGCGGAACTGCGTGGCGGCAACCTCGCCGCGCGCTCCCCCATCGATGGCGCCGAGGTCGCCAGGGTGCGGGCCACCGAGTTGTACGAGATGCCCGCCGTTATCGGGCGGGCCCAGGCCGCTTTCTCCGCCTGGCGCGAAGTCCCGCCGCCGCGCCGGGGCGAACTCGCGCGCCTGCTCGGCGAAGAATTGCGCGCGGCAAAAGAGCCGCTCGGCGCGGTGGTCACCCTCGAAGCCGGGAAAATCAACTCCGAAGGGCTTGGCGAAGTGCAGGAGATGATCGACATCTGCGATTTCGCCACCGGCCTGTCGCGGCAGTTGTATGGCAAGACCATCGCCTCGGAGCGTCCGGGCCACCGCATGAGCGAGAGCTGGCATCCGCTTGGCCCCTGCGGCGTCATCACCGCGTTCAACTTCCCAGTCGCGGTGTGGTCGTGGAATGCCGCCCTCGCCCTGGTCTGCGGCAATCCGGTGATTTGGAAACCCTCGGAAAAAACGCCGTTGACGGCGATGGCGACGATGAAAATCCTCGCCCGGGCCATCGACCGCTTCGGCGCCGACGCCCCGGCCGGGCTCGCGCAACTCGTGATTGGCGGCGCGGAAATCGGCGACGCCTTGGTGCAATCCCGCGATGTTCCCATCGTTTCCGCCACTGGCTCGACTCGCATGGGCAACGCGGTCGGACCCAAAGTGCTGGCACGCTGGGGCAGGCCGATTCTGGAGCTTGGCGGCAACAATGCGATGATCGTCGCGCCCTCGGCGGACCTCGCCATGGCGGTGCGGGCGATTGTTTTTTCCGCGGTGGGGACCGCGGGCCAGCGCTGCACCTCGCTGCGGCGGCTGATCGTCCACGAGTCGATCAAAGATGAACTCGCCTCCCGCCTCGCCAAGGCCTATGCCGGGCTGAAAATCGGCGATCCCCGGGATGCCGGCGTGCTCGTGGGGCCATTGATCGATGAGGTGGCCAGCGCGGCGATGACAGCCGCCCTCGACCGGGCCCGGAGCGAAGGCGGCCGGGTGACCGGAGGCGAAATCGTGACCGCGGGCGTCCCGGCCGGCGGCGCCTACGCCACCCCCGCCCTCGTTGAAATGCCGCGGCAGACCGATACCGTGCGAACCGAGACCTTCGCCCCCATTCTCTATGTCATGGCATACAAAACTTTGGCTGAAGCCATCGCCATGCACAACGATGTGCCCCAAGGACTGTCCTCGTGCATCTTCACGCTCGACCTGCGCGAAGCCGAAACCTTCCTCTCGTGCGCGGGTTCCGACTGCGGCATCGCCAATGTCAACATCGGCCCCTCGGGAGCGGAAATCGGCGGCGCCTTCGGCGGCGAAAAGGAAACCGGCGGCGGCCGCGAATCCGGCTCCGACGCCTGGCGGGGCTACATGCGCCGCCAAACCAGCACGGTCAACTACTCCACCGCCCTGCCCTTGGCCCAGGGAGTGAAGTTCGACCTGTAGCGGTAAACAGAGTCTGGGCCGGGTCGCGCGGGTGCGAATCTGGGAGGTCTGCGTTCCGGCAACCGCCGGTAAAAGCAAGAATTGACCGGAGGGGGAGGTCTGTGACATTCTCGATTTTCCGCGGCTGCGATTTTCCGCAGTCCTATTTGAGTGGAGGCGTTCCGTGGCGGATCGGGGATACGGGGATTCGAGCCTCGAAATCGATCAGAAGCTGATTGCGGAGGGTATCGAGCAGCTTGCCGGCGAAATCAAGGTGCTTGAGACTTGGCTGCGGGAGATCGACGCCGCCGCGGCAGGCGAAGCCGACGGGCAACGCGGGGCCAAAGAGCATAGCGAAGCCAGCGAGCGCGGCGAAGAAAACCTAGCGGTTCGCAAGTCCTACACCGACATGCTCCGCAGCAGGCGGGAAATGCTCGACAGCCTCGAAAAGCAGGCCCGCTGACGCTCCGCCCGCCCCGGCAAACCCCATCGAAGCATCCATGCTGTCACGCGAACAGGCTGCCGCCATGCTTGCCCTGCAAGCCGAAATCAACCGGCGGATCGACCCGCGCTGGGTGGAAAAAGCCTTCCCCTACCTGCGGGCGGCGATCGTCGAAGGCGCCGAGGCGATCGAGCACCACGGCTGGAAGTGGTGGAAAAAGCAGGAACGCGACACCGCCCAGTTGCGGATGGAACTCGTCGATATCTGGCATTTCCTGCTGGCTGAAATTCTGCTGCGGGAAGACGGGAACGAAGCGCGCGCGCTCGGGCGCCTGCTGCGTTCGCTTGACGATCATTCCGCCGCCGCTGGCGCCATCCATTTCGACGGGGGCGCCCATGATCCCGCCGCGATGGATCTGCTGCAAAAACTCGAACTGCTGATCGGGCTTGGCGTCAGCCGCCGCATCGACCTGCGCCTGTTCGGCGCCATCCTCGCCGACTGCGGCATGAGCTGGGGGGAACTGCACCGCCAATATGTGGGCAAGAATGTGCTCAACCTCTTCCGCCAGGACCATGGCTACAAGGAGGGCCGCTACCGCAAACACTGGGCGGGCCGCGAGGACAACGAGCATCTGACCGAGATTCTCGATACCCTCAACCCCGAAGCCAATGATTACCGGGGTCGAATCCACGCCGAACTCGAGCGGCGTTATGCGTTAAAATAAGTGTCCGGGAATAGCAGCGGTGGGGCATCGTGGACATGATCAAGATTACCGAATCGGCGCAGGAGTATCTTGCGCAGTTGCTGGCCAAGCAGGATTGCGAAGGCATTGGTGTGCGCGTGTTCATTCTCGACGCCGGCACGCCGCAGGCGGAAACCTGCATCTCCTATTGCCGCCCCGGCGAACACAAGGACGGCGATGAAGCCCATGAATATGCCGGCTTCACGGCCTGGGTCGAGCAGGCGAGCCTTTCCTTCCTGAAGGACGCCGTGGTCGATTTCGCCAAGGATTCCATGGGCGGGCAACTCACCATCAAGGCGCCCAATTCGCGCCTGCCGCAAATTTCCGCAGACAGTTCCATTGAAGACCGCATCAATTACATCCTCTACAACGAGGTCAATCCCGGCCTCGCCGCCCACGGCGGCCACGTCACCCTTGAGGAAGTCTTCGAGGAAACCATCGCCGTGCTGCGCTTCGGCGGCGGCTGCCAAGGCTGCGGCATGGTCGATGTCACGCTCAAGGACGGCGTCGAGGCCACCCTGCTGTCGCAGATTCCGCAACTGAAGGAAGTGCGCGACGCCACCGACCATTCCTACCGCGAAAACGCCTACTACCGCTAGCAAGTTGTTGGGGGGGCCTTTGGGCAATAAAATCATAGGCACACTGGACCAGATCGCCACCTATATGGTCGGCGGTGGCGGTGCCGACCTCGGCATCCTCTTCCTTTGACCGCCAGCGTTTCCCCGCGGCAAGTGACGCGGCGCGCCTTCTGCTAGAATTGCCGCCCTTTTCGACCCGCAGGGCGCGGTCATGGGGCAATCCCCGGCATTCCAACAACTCGAAGATCTGCTCGCCCGGCGAATCATGCTGCTCGATGGCGCCATGGGCACCATGATCCAGGCCCAAAAACTCGCCGAGGCCGATTACCGCGGCGAGCGTTTCCGCGACTGGGATCAAGACCTCGCCGGCAACAATGACCTGCTCAACCTCACCCGGCCCGAGTTGATCCGGGACATCCACCTGGCCAACCTGGAGGCCGGGGCGGACATCATCGAAACCAACACCTTCAATTCGAGCCGCTGCTCCCAGTCCGACTACGGCTTGCAAGAACTGCACGGCGAACTGAATCTCGCCGGCGCCCGCATCGCCCGCATCGCCTGCGATGAAATGGCCACGCGGGACCCCACCCGGCCGCGCTTCGTCGCCGGCGTGCTTGGACCGACGAGCAAGACCGCCTCGATTTCCCCGGATGTCAACGACCCGGGCTACCGCAACATCGATTTCGATGAGCTCGCGCTGGATTACGGCGCCGCCATCGAAGCGCTGGTCGAAGGCGGCGCCGACATCCTGCTGATCGAAACTTCCTTCGACACGCTCAACGCCAAGGCCGCCATCCATGCCTGCCTCGCATTCTTCGAGCGGCGCGGCGAACGCCTGCCGCTGATGATTTCCGGCACCATCACCGACGCCAGCGGCCGCACGCTTTCGGGCCAGACCGTGGCGGCGTTCTGCCATTCGGTGCTTCATGCCCGGCCATTGGCCATCGGCTTCAACTGCGCCCTCGGCGCCGAGCAGCTCGCGCCCCATGTCGAGGAGCTTTCCCGCATCGCCCCGGTTCCGGTGAGCACCCATCCCAATGCCGGGCTGCCCAATGCTTTTGGCGAATACGAGCAGACCCCCGGGGAAATGGCGGCGCTCATCGGCGATTTCGCCCGCCGCGGCTTCGTCAACATCGTCGGCGGCTGCTGTGGAACAGGCCCGGAGCATATCCGGGCAATGGCCGAAGCGGTGGCTGGCACGGCACCCCGCCGCATCCCGGAAATCGCGCCGGCATGCCGGCTGTCCGGGCTTGAACCGCTCGAAATCAACAGCGATTCACTGTTCGTCAATGTCGGCGAGCGCAGCAATGTCACCGGCTCGGCGCGTTTCGCCAAGTTGATTCGCGAGGAAAACTACGAGGAGGCGCTCGAAGTCGCGCGGCTGCAAGTCGAAGCCGGCGCCCAGATCATCGACATCAACATGGACGAGGGCATGCTCGACTCGAAGGCCGCGATGGAGCGTTTCGTCCGCCTGATCGCCGCCGAACCGGAAATCTGCCGGGTGCCGCTGATGATCGACTCCTCGCGCTGGGAAGTGATCGAAGCCGGCCTCAAATGCTGCCAGGGCAAGAGCGTGGTCAATTCGATCAGCCTCAAGGACGGCGAGGCCGATTTTCTCGCCAAGGCCGCGCTGTGCCGGAAACATGGCGCGGCGGTCATCGTCATGGCTTTCGACGAACAGGGCCAGGCCGACTCCCTGCCCCGCAAAATCGAAATTTGCGAGCGCTCCCACCGCTTGCTGCGGGAAAGGCTCGACTTTCCGGCCGAGGACATCATTTTCGACCCCAATGTCTTCGCCGTCGCCACCGGCATCGAGGCGCACAACGGCTACGCGGTGGATTTCATCGAGTGCTGCCGCCACATCCGCGAGCATCTGCCCGGCGCGCTCGTTTCCGGCGGCATCAGCAATGTCTCGTTTTCCTTCCGCGGCAACAACACCGTCCGCGAGGCGATCCACTCGGTGTTTCTCTACCACGCGATCCGCGCCGGCCTCAGCATGGGCATCGTCAATGCCGGCCAGCTCACCGTCTACGACAGCATCGAGCCCGAACTCAAGGCGGCGGTGGAGGACGTGATTCTCAACCGCTCGCCGCAGGCCACCGAAGCACTGCTCGCGCTCGCGGGCAGAATCCAGCGGGAAAGCGCGGAAGCGGGCGGCCCAGCCGGGGGCGACGCGGCACCCGCCGACGCCTGGCGAAGCTGGCCAGTCGAAAAACGCCTCAGCCATGCCCTAGTCCAGGGAATCAACCGCCATATCGAGGAGGACGTCGAAGAGGCGCGCCAGCGCGCGGAACGCCCCATCGAGGTCATCGAAGGCCCGCTGATGCAAGGCATGAACGAAGTCGGCGACCTGTTCGGCGCCGGCAAGATGTTCCTGCCCCAGGTCGTCAAGAGCGCCAGGGTGATGAAACAGGCGGTGGCCTGGCTCGAACCCCACATGGAAGCCGAAAAAGACCGCTCTTGCGCGACCGCCAAGGGCACGGTGCTGCTCGCCACGGTGAAAGGCGATGTGCACGACATCGGCAAGAACATCGTCGGCGTCGTCCTCGGCTGCAACAACTACCGGATCGTCGATCTCGGCGTCATGGTGGGCTGCGAGCGGATTCTGCGCACCGCCCGGGAAGAGAACGTCGACATGATCGGCCTCAGCGGCCTGATCACCCCCTCACTCGACGAAATGGTCCATGTGGCGAAGGAAATGCAGCGCCAGGGCTTCGACATCCCGCTGTTGATCGGCGGCGCGACCACATCCAAGGCCCACACCGCGGTGAAGATTGAACAGCATTACCGAAACAGCCAAGCCGTCTACGTGCCCGACGCGTCGCGCTCGGTGGCCGTGGTGGCGTCCCTGCTCAGTTCCAAGGCCAAAGCGGAATTCTGCGCCAAGCTCAGGGCGGAATACGCGGATATCCGCCAGCGCGGCGCCAAACGCGGCGCCAAGCGGCAATTGCTCGATTACGCCAGCGCCAACGGGCGTGCCCCGGAAATCGATTGGGCCAATGCCGAAATCACCCAACCGGCGCGGCCGGGCAGGCAAACCCTCGCCGACTACCCGCTGGCTGAACTGCGCGAATACATCGACTGGACGCCGTTCTTCGTCACCTGGGGGCTCGCGGGCAAGTACCCGGCGATTTTCGAAGACCCGAAAATCGGCGCATCCGCCCGCGAGCTATTCGCCGACGCCAACGAATTGCTCGACCGCGTGATTGCGGAAAAATCGCTGACCGCGGCCGCCGCATTCGGCCTGTGGCCGGCGAACCGGGTCGGCCACAACGATGTGCGAGTGCGGGGCGGCGAAAACGAACCCGGGGCGGTGTTCCACTTCCTGCGCCAGCAAAGCGCCCGGCCTCATGGCGAGCCGCAGCGCTGCCTCGCCGATTTCATCGCCCCGCAATCCGGCGGCAAAACCGATTATCTCGGCGGCTTCGCCGTGGCCGTGCACGGCGCCGAAGCCCTCGCCAGCCGTTTCGAAGCCGAAGGCAACGACTATCAGGCCATCATGGGCAAGGCGATCGCCGACCGCCTCGCCGAAGCCTTCGCCGAGCGCCTGCACGAGCGGGTGCGCCGCGAATTCTGGGGCTACGCGCCGCGGGAAAAACTCGGCAAAGACGAGCTGATCCGCGAGCAATACCGCGGCATCCGCCCCGCCCCGGGTTACCCCGCCTGCCCCGACCACAGCGAAAAAACCATCCTGCTCCGCCTGCTCGAGGCCGAAAGCCGGATCGGCATGAAGCTGACCGAAAGCTACGCCACCCTCCCCGCCGCGAGCATCACCGGCTGGTACTTCGCCCACCCCGGGGCCAGATACTTCCCAGTCGGCAAAATCGGCACCGACCAAGTCGAAGACCTGGCAAGGCGCAAGCAAACCAACCCGGAACCCCTCCGCCGCCTGCTCGCCCCCAATCTCGATTGAGCGGCCCCGAGCCGGGCTTCTTTGCGCATGGAATAACCGATGGCAGCCACAGCGCGAGTCGCCGTCAGGCTGGGTGGGGTTCAGCGGGCGTGCGAGGCATGGGTGAGGCCCGTTCGGCGCAGCCGATGAAAAGCGCAGCTTTTCAAGGGCCGAACGGCTTGCCATGGATGGCAAGACTGGGGCCAGTTGAAGCCAGAAGCATTGCGCCATGGATGGCATGAACAATGTCTCAGAATCCCCATAGACGTATTCACAGCGTCCGCTGAACCCCACCCAGCCTGACGGCGACGGATCGAAACCACAGAATGACCGGCTAAAGTGCGCCCGTTCTGGACACTGCGCTCCGAATTCAGCACTGAGGGAGCGCGGCGGAAAATGAAAGGGGCCCGGCGTCAGCCGGGAAAGCATTCATTTTCCGACGGCAAGCGACCGGTGCCCGAACGAAAAGGCTCTGCTCCTCACAGGCCGGCCTTCGCTGACAAAGCAAATCGGCATTGTTTACAATCGGCGGTTGATTGCCGGGCGACGTGAACAATGGGCGCCGAATCGCTTCTGTTCTCTTTTTTCCTGATTTTCACCGGCGCCACCGTGCTGTCGACAGCGGCGCTGTTTCTGCGGGTGCCGCTGCTGGTGGCGTACATCGTTGCCGGCATTCTGCTCGGTCCTTTCGGTTTCGGCTGGATTTCCGACGCCGCCCTCCTCGCCGACATCGCCGAGATCGGCATCCTCTTCCTGTTGTTCCTGCTCGGGCTCGACATGCAGCCGGTCAAGCTCATGGCGACCTTGCGCAATACTTTCTGGATCACCCTGCTCAGCTCGCTGCTGTTCCTCTTGCTCGGCTTCGCCACCGGATTGCTGTTCGCTTTTTCCGCCCAAGACAGCCTGGTGATCGGTTTCGCGATGATTTTTTCGAGCACGATCATCGGTATCAAGCTGCTGCCAACCACGGTGCTGCACCAGCGCCACATGGGGGAACTCATGGTGGGAATCCTGCTGCTGCAGGATTTCATCGCGATTTTCCTGCTCGTCTTTCTCGATCAGGGAAGCCTGGAACAAGCCGCGGTGCTGCGCACCCTGCTCGCTTTTCCCGCGCTGCTGCTGCTCGCCTGGGGAATGACGCGCTTCATCATCGTGCCGCTGATCGCCCGCTACGATCAGTTCCGCGAATACCTGTTCCTGCTCGCCATCGGCTGGTGCCTGGGGATCGCGGAAACCGCGGCGATGCTCGGGCTGACCGCCGAAGTGGGGGCTTTCGCCGCCGGGGTCAGCTTGGCGACCAGCCCGGTTTCGCTCTATCTTTCCGACCGGCTCAAACCGCTGCGGGATTTCTTTTTGGTCCTGTTCTTTTTCTCGCTTGGGGCGCAATTCAATATCGATCTTCTCGGCCAGTTCATCTGGCCCGCGATGGTTCTCGCGGCGCTGGCGCTGAGCGTGAAGCCGCTGGTGTTCCGCACCCTGCTGCTGCGTTTCAGCGAGCGGCGCGAGCTGGCTTGGGACGCGGGTCTGCGGCTCGGCCAAATCAGCGAATTTTCGCTGCTGATTTCCTTCGTCGCCTTCCAATCGGGATCGATCAGCGAGACCGCGGCGCTGACGATCCAGGGCGCGGCGATTCTGACTTTCCTCTTTTCGTCGTTTTTCGTGGTGATGTGGTGCCCGACCCCCATCGCGGTCAACCCGAAGCTGCGCCGGGATTAAGGCTAAGATTAAGCCCAAGCTTGGGCCCGAACCTCACAGCCGCAACAGGAACCTGCCGAGGGCCTGGCCGCGGAGGACGGTGCCGAGGCTTTCCCCGAGTTGCTCAAGGCTGATTTCGGTGGCGACGCGGTCGAGGCCATCGGGCTTCCAATCCGTCGCGAGCCGCCGCCACAGCGCGATTTTGGCTTCGGGCGGGGCCTCCGCCGAATCGATGCCGAGCAGGTTGGCCGCGCGCAGGATGAAAGGGAACACCGTGGCGGGAAACTCGGGCGATTCGACCAAACCGCAGCAGGCGACACTGCCGCCATAGCGCAATCCCTTGATCGCATTGGCCAGCGTCACCCCGCCCACCACATCGATGGCCCCGGCCCATTGCGCCTTGAGCAGGGGCCTTGGATTGGCCTCGGAGAGCACAGCGCGGTCGATGATCTCCGCGGCGCCGAGTTCGCGCAGCAAGGCGTGGCTGCTTTCCTTGCCCGTGCTCGCGGCCACCGCGAAGCCGAGTTTGGCGAGCAAGGCCACCGCGAGAATGCCGACGCCGCCGCTGGCGCCGGTGACGAGCACCGGGCCGTCGTCTTTGCCGAGTCCATTGCGCAGCAGTTTTTCCACACACTGCGAGGCGGTGAAGCCGGCGGTGCCGATGATCATGCTTTCCCTGGCGCTCAGGCCGGCCGGCAGCGGCAGCACCCAACTGGCGGGCACGCGGATCATTTCGCCGAAGCCGCCGGCGGTGTTCATGCCGAGATCATAGCCGCTGACGATGACTTCCCGGCCGGGGACAAAACCGTCGCTGGTGGATTCGACCACTTCACCGGCGGCGTCGATTCCGGGGGTGTGGGGGTAATTCCGGGTCACGCCGCGGTTGCCGCTGGCGGAAAGCGCGTCCTTGTAGTTGAGGCCGGACCAGCGCACCCGCACGAGCACTTCGCCGGGCGGCAGTTGCGCGGTCCCGCGGCTGACGATGCGGCCGGCGAATCGGCCGTCTTCGCCTTCGGCGACCTCAAAAGCCCTGAAATCTTCGCTCATCGGTTTTCCTCGATCATCCGCGTTCACTGGAAATGGGTGTTCGGCGGCGCGCCCGACCACTTCAGCAACAGCCGGTCGAGGGCGGTGCACAGCGCGCGGCCGAGGCGTTCGTGGGCCGGCCTGCGGATCACGTATTCGACTTCATACACCTTGTGCTCGGCGCAGGCGGCGACGATTTTCTCGTCGCTGGTGCCGATTTCATCGACCAGCCGCAAATCCACCGCCTGGGTTCCGACCCAGGTTTCGCCGGTGGCGATGCGGCCGAGATCGACAGCGGGGCGATGTTCCTTGACCCAGTTCTTGAACAGATCGTGGATGTTGTCGACATCCTCCTGGGCCTTGCCCCGGGCCTTGTCGGTGACTTCGCCAAACACCGTCAGCGTGCGCTTGAACTCGCCGGCGGTGATCAGCTCGTAATCGATTTCATTGCGCCGCAGGACGCGGTGGAAGTTCGGCAACTGCAAAACCACGCCGATGGAGCCAATGATGGCGAAGGGAGCGGCGATGAGCTTGTCGGCCAGACAGGCCATCATATAGCCGCCGCTGGCGGCGACCTTGTCGACGCAGATCGTCAAGGGAATCCGGCGCTTGCGGATGCGGGCGAGCTGGGACGAGGCGAGGCCGTAGGCGTGGACCATGCCGCCGGGGCTTTCGAGGCACAGCAGCACTTCGTCGGCTTCGCTGGCGATCGACAGGATGGCGGTGATCTCCTCGCGCAGGGAAGCGACTTTCTCCGCCGCCATGTCACCCTTGAAGCGGAGCACGAACAGGCGTTTGTCGGCCTCGACCGACTCCCCGCCGGCCGCGGCTTTCGCCCGCTTTTTCTCTTCCTTCGCGGCTTTCCTGCGGTCGGCTTTCTCGGCTTTGGCCAATTGCTTGCACTGCGCCTTGTCCAGCACTTTGCCGCGCAGGGCGTCGCGCAATTCATCGACATGCCGGTTCAACTCGGTGACCTTGATGCGCCCGCCACTTTGACGCCGACTGGCCGCGACCGCCGCGGCGCCGGTCACCAGCACAATGGCGACAACCACAGTCGCCGCCTTGGCGAGAAACAGGCCATATTCGATCAGGTATTCCATTAGTTCCTCGATTTCTCTCGGCTCCGTTCGCTTCCCGCTTGAATTTTGCCCGCAATTCCGATCGGATTCAAAGTGCGCTGGAACGGGAGCGGACATAGCCGTCGATGAGCCGACCGGCGATGGTGACCGAGGCTGCCGGGGTTTTTGGCAAATCGTCGACCGGGAACCAGCGCGCGTTCTCGATTTCCGCCGGGTCGGGGACGATTTCGCCGGCGCGGTGGTCCACCAGGAAGCCGAGCATCAACTGGGACGGGAACGGCCATGGCTGGCTTTCCACATAGCGGATGTTGTCGATTTCGACGCCAACTTCCTCGCGCACTTCGCGGATAATGGCCTGCTCCGGGGTTTCGCCGATTTCGATGAATCCGGCCAGACAGCTGTAGTAGCCGCTTCGGTGGCGGGCGTTCCGGGCGAGCAGGATTTCATCGCCCCGGGTGACGAGCATGATGACGCAGGGATTGATGCGGGGGAAGAATTGTTGGCCGCAGGCCGCGCATTCGAGCACATGTTCCGATTCGCCGGGGCGAGTGGGCGAACCGCAAAGGCCGCAGTGGCGGTGTGTGCGCCGCCAGTGGAGCAGTTGGCTCGCCCGGGCAACGAGGGCCAGATCGGCCTCGCTTTCATCCTCGCCCGCACCAAACAGCAGCGATCGCAGCGAGCGTGTTTCGACCTTGGCCGCGCTGGCGATTTCCGCCGCGAAGCAATCCGCCCCCAGCGGGACCGGCGTTGCGCCGCCGGCAAGCCATTCTTCCGCGGCTTCGGCCAGCCAGAAGATTTCGCCGCCGTTGAGCGCGAGGCGGCCGTCTTGAAACAGCAACAGCCTAGGTTTGCAGGGAAGCTCTGACTTTGTCGGAACTTCCCCAACCGACGGCCCGGGACGCATTATTGTGGCGGCAGCAGCGGCATCTCCCGCAGCGGATCTTCGAAGAAGCCCCAGAACAAGGTCATGACGATCGTGCAGCAGACCAGGGTGATCAGCATCACCGGCAGGCCCTTGCGGAACCAAAGCCCTGGCGTGATCGCCAGGCTCGGGTCGCCTTGCTGCTTGGCGTACTTCTCCGAAATCGAAACGATGAAGACATTGGCGGTGGAACCCAGATGGGTGCCGTTGCCCCCCATGCCAACCCCGGCGGCGAGGCCCCACAGCAGCGGCGTCACATTGACGCCCTGGGCGTCCATCCCCACCAGGATCGGCAGCATCGCCGCGGTGAAGGGGATGTTGTCGATGGCCGCCGACAGGATCGCCGCGACCCACATCAGCACCAGGGTGGCAACGAGCAGACCGTCCGGGTCCTGGGCGTAGGGGATGACAAACTGGCCGATGTACTGGAGGAAGTGGCTGTGCTCGACGCCGCCGACGATGATGAACAGGCAGCCGAAGAACATCAGCAGCGCCAGCTCGGTGTGGGCGAAGGATTCCTCCATGTCGATCCGGTTGCCGATAATGGCCAGCGCCGCCAAGCCGAGGCCGGCGACAAACCAAGGCTCCCAGTGCAGGGCGTTGTGGAGCATGAAACCCACCACCATGACCCCGAGCACCGCCAGGGCGGCGTACCAGGTGCGCGGATCGACGAGCTGCTCGCGCTCCTTCAGATCCAGCGGCGCGGGCGTCACCGCGAGTTCCTTGCGGAACAGGATGCGCAGGAAGAACAGGATGATGAGCCAGGCGACGAAGACCATCAGGAACATGTGTTGGGCGAATTCGTTGAAGCTGATGTTGAACTCCGAGCCGATCATGATGTTGGGCGGATCACCCACCAGGGTGGCGACCCCGCCGGTGTCCGACAGCAGCGCCGCGGCGAGCAGGAAGGGAATCGGGGTGATGCGCATCGACTGGCAGATCAGGATGATGAGCGGGCCGAAAATGACCACGGTGGTGACATTGTCGAGCAGCAGCGAAAGCACGGTGACCAGGGTGCCCATCAAGGCCAGCAGCAGGAACAGCCGGCCGGCGCTGAAATCGGCGACCCAATACGCCAGTTGCTGAAAACCGCCGGTGGGAATCATGATGGCGACGATGGCCATCATGCAGCCGAGCAGCAAGATCACGTTCCAGTCGATCGATTCGATGGCGCCTTCCGGGTCGTAGAATCCCATGTACTGCCCCACCAGCACCATGATAGCGGCGCCCGCCATGGCGCATTTCACCCGGTGGACGCCATGGATGCCCTCGGTGAAGATGGCGGCGAAGGTAATGGCGAGAATGATGCCGGAGACCAGCATATCGTTGTTCCAGACGAGCGTTTCCATGTATGGGTTTCCTCTTGACAGGCGGTCGGTCGATAGCTGCCGAAGCAATGCTTCGCGGGCGTTTTTACTTGATTTGTCCGCCGCGCGAATGTTGCGAATGCTGCGAATGTTATTGGTTTCGGTTCATGCGACACGGCAGGCATGACCCGACAGCGGATGTTATTCACTTTGGCCGCGTCGCACAACAACAACCCGCCAGCCTTGCCCACCGGAATTGGAGCGGAATCGCCCAAGCGGGAAAGCCGGGAAATCGCTTGGCGGCGGGGGGTTGGCGGCGTTATGATGCGGGCTTCGCATCCCGCAACTCATCACCGCCCGGTTCGGGCGGCGGGAGGAAAGCATGAAAACCAGCCGACGTGGATTCGGCGCCTTGGCCATCGGCGCCGCGGTGGGCGCGCTGTCCGGCGCCAACGTGTTCGAGCGCCGGGCCTTCGCGCAGACCCGGGCCAATCACGCCGAGGGTGTGTACGACAACGGCATCATCCAGTTGAACCAGAATGAAAGCGCGCGGGGCCCCGGGCCAAAGACCCTGGAGGCGATCCGCGGCCACACCACCAGGCGCGTCGGCCGCGGCTACGCCCCGGACCATGTCGGCGAACTGGAGCAAAGCCTGGCGGACCACTACGGCATCGAAAGGCAAAACGTGGAGCTTGCGACTGGCTCGACGCCACTGCTGGAAGGCGCGGTGCGCGCCTTCTGCGATGGGGAAAAAGCGCTGGTCACGCCGATGCCCTCCTATTCCACGAGCCTGGCCACCGCCCACCGGATCGGCGCCCGCACCGTGGAATTGCCGCTGGACCGCAATCTCGGCATTGATCTCGACCAACTCGCCGACAACGCCCGGGGCGCCGGCATGCTGTATCTGTGCAATCCGAACAACCCCACCGGCACCGTCCACGGTCCAGATGCCGTGGCGGCATTCGTCAACCGGGTGCGCGGGGAAAATCCCGAGGTATTCATCCATATCGACGAGGCGTACATCTACTACGCCCAGCCCGGCGCCATGGCGAGCGCGCTGCCGCTGGCGATGGCGAATGAAAAGGTCTTCATCACCCGCTCGTTCTCCAAGGCGCACGGCCTGGCGGGAATGCGCATCGGCTATGCCATGGGACAGCCGCAAACCCTGCGCCGGATTCGCGGGGCCTGGGGGCTGGGGGATGTCAACATGCTCGGCGCCATCGCCGCGCTGACCGCCCACGAAGACCAGGAGCACATGGCCTGGGAAGCGCGGGAAAACGCCGAAATCCGCGCCGGGGTATCGGGTTTTTTCCGCGACCTCGGCTATGAGGTGGCCGATTCGCACACCAACCACATTTTCGTCAACCTGCGCATGCCGGCGGCGCGATTCCGCTCGGCCTGCCTTGAGCACAATGTGCTGGTGGGCCGGGATTTTCCGCCGCTTGAGCAGTCCCATTGCCGCATCTCCCTCGGCAGCCGCGGGGAAATGGCGGTGGCGATGGATGTGTTCGAACGGGTGCTGGGGTAAGACAATCCCGCGGGCGGGGTGGGAGCTTCCAGTCAAGCCGAATGGCGGACTGAGGTGACCTCGGCCATGATGGAAATGGCGATTTCCGCCGGCGTCTTGGAGCGGATCCGCAAACCGATGGGGGCGCGCAACCGGCTGATTTCCGCCTCGCTCAAACCCAACTCGGGCAGGCGCGCGCGCCGGGCGGCCGAGGTCCGCTCCGAACCCATGGCGCCAACATAGAAAGCGTCGGTTTTCAACGCCTCCATCAGCGCCATGTCGTCAACCCGGGGGTCATGGGCAAGGGCGATTACGCCGCTGTAGGCATTGCTGAATTTCTCCCTGACCACATCGTCCGGCAGCCTTGACGTCGTCTCGACGCCATCGGCTTGCCAGTTGTCGAGATAGCGCGGCCGCGGGTCGCACAGGGTGATGTCGTATTCGAGCGCGAGCGCGAGCTCGGCCACGCAGCGCGCCACATCGCCGGCGCCGAGCAGCAACAGCCGGTACATGGGGCTGAGGCTGTGAACCATGCTTCCCCCCTCCATGACCACCGCGGTCTCGTTGCTGCCCCGGCGGACGCTTAGGCCGCCGCTGGCGAGATCGACCACGCGGCTGGTCTTGCGGTGGGCGTCGAGGTCGGCGGCAAGGCGGGCGAACACCTCCCGGTTGTCCGCATCGGCTTCGAGAAATTCCAATAGCACCTGCAACTGGCCGCCGCAGGGCAGCTTCAGCCTAGCCTGTTCCGCCTCGCTGGCGCCGTAGACGATGCGGAAAGGCCCGCCCTCGGCGTCATACCGCGCTTTCAGGCTGCCATCGCGCAACTGCCCGAGGAAATCCTCCTCGACGCAGCCGCCGGAAATCGAGCCGGCGAGTTCGCCCCCGGGCGCGCAGGCAAGCATCGCCCCCACCGGCCGCGGCGAGGAGCCCCAGGTTTCGAGAATCGTGGCGAGCCACACCGCCTCGCCCCGCTCCAGCCAGGCCGCGACCTGGGAAATGATGTGCTGCTGGCTGCTTAGCATTGGCGGGTCGGTATTTTCCTTGCTGACAGGCCGGTGTCAGCGCGCGTTGCCGTTGCGCCGCTCAAGATCGAGCAGGAAACGCTTGGTGTCGAGGCCGCCGCCGAAGCCGGTCAGGCTGCCATCGCCACCGATCACGCGGTGGCAGGGAATGATCACCGGGATTGGATTGCGGCCATTGGCGGCGCCAACGGCCCGGGAGGCCTTGCCGTTGCCGGTGTCCCGGGCGAGCTCGCCATAGCTGCGGGTTTCGCCGTAGGGAATGCCGCGCAGCGCGGACCATACCCTGCGCTGAAAAGCCGTGCCCGCGGGCGCCAGCGGCAAGTCGAACTGTTTCAATTCACCGGCGAAGTACCCGCGCAGTTGCCCGATTACCCCGCTGAAGCGGCCCGGGTCCTCTACCCAGCCCGCCTCATGGCGCCGCCGCGCCTTGCCATCGGGAAAGCCGAGCTGCTCAAGGTTTTCCCCATCCCCCGCCAGCAGCAGACTGCCGATGGGGGTTTCAGTATAGGTGTAATAAGTCGTCACGGTAAGGATCCTCGCATGGAAACGGCCAGCGAGTGACGCCGGCGGCGACGGCAAAAATACCACCGCGGCACGTTCCCGCCAAGGCCCCACCGCGCTGTTTCCCGGATACACTCTATTACAATTCCCCGGCTGCTATCATTGTGCCCCGCGAAATCCACATAGCTGGATGACAGGGGGAAGCAGTGACCAAGCACTCGGGGGCATCACCCATTTTGCGCGCCACCAAGATCGTCGCCACACTCGGGCCGGCGAGCGATGGCAGGATCGAAGAATTGATCCGCGCCGGGGTCGATGTGTTCCGGCTCAATTTTTCCTATGGCAGCCACGCCGAACACGCCGCGAGAATCGCCGATATCCGCGCGGCGGCGGAGCGCGCTGGGCGCCATGTGGCGATTCTCGCCGATCTTCAGGGGCCCAAGATCCGCATCTCCGGCTTCGCCGGCGGCAAAACCTTCGCCCTCGCGCCGGGGGATGGATTCGCCATCGATCCGTCGCTGCCAGGGGATGGCGGCAACCGCCGGGAAGTCTCCACCCGCTTCGCGGCGCTCGCCAAACAAGTCAAGACCGGCGACTGCCTGCTGCTTGGCGACGAATCGCTCGAACTCGAAGTGACCGGCATCGAAGGCGTCCGGGTGGAATGCGTCGTCGTCACCGGCGGCGAGGTTCGCGCGGGCAAGGGCATCAATCTGCGCGGCGGCGGGCTGTCGGCGGAAACACCCACCGAACAGGACATCCGCGACCTCAAGTTCGCCTGCGCGCAGGGCGTGGATTATCTCGCGATCTCCTTCACCAGTTCCGCCGATGATCTGGAAAAAGCGAGGAACCTGGCGCGGCAAAGCGGCGCGTCCTGCGCCATCGTCACCAAGATTGAAAAAGCCGAGGCGGTCGCCTCGGACGCCAACCTCGACGCGATCATCCGCGCCAGCGACGCGGTGATGGTGGCCCGGGGCGACCTCGCGATCGAAATCGGCGAAGCGGCATTGATGGGAATGCAGAAGCACATCATCAGGCGCTCCCGGGAACTCAACCGCTGCGTGATCACCGCGACCCAGATGATGGAATCGATGGTGCGGCATGCCCACCCCACCCGGGCCGAAATCATGGATGTTTCCAACGCCGTGCTCGACGGCACCGACGCGGTGATGCTGTCGGCGGAAACCGCCACGGGACAATATCCGGTGGAAACCGCCCAAGCCATGGCGCGGGTGATCGAAGGCGCCGAATCGACCCCCTTCGCCGCGCCCCAGACCAGCCTCGATTACGACTGCGAATCCATCGACGAATCCATCGCGCTGGCGGCGATGAATATCGCCGAACATCTCGCCGACGTCCGCGCCGTGGCCTGCCTCACCTCGACCGGCAACACCCCCAGGCTGATGTCGCGAAGCCGCTCGCGGCTGCCGATCTACGCCCTCGGCAACAATCCCAGGACATTGTCCCGGATGGCGCTGTACCGGGGCGTGCATCCCCGCCTGCTCGACACCGCGAGCATGGATTACGCCCTCATCAACGAGGCGGTGGTGGATTTTCTGGTCAAAACCGGCGCCGCCGCCAGCAAGGATGTCATCATTCTCTCCAAAGGCGATTTGCAGGATGTGCAGGGCGGCACCAACACGCTCAAGGTGCTGCAGGTGGGCTGAGGCGTTTTTGTCAAGCGATTGGCCTGTCAAGCGATTGGCCTGTCAAACGGCTGGGCGCGCTCTGCCTTGCGCCGCGGGGAAGTTCTGGCTTAATCAGAGCTTCCCTGGGGAAATTGGAGGGCTGCGCCGAAGCTCAATCGCCGCCTTGCAGGTACACTTGCGCCTGGCGGCCGACGATATCGACGAGGTTGCCCATCGTCAGCGTCATGTCGATCAGGTGCAATCCCCAGGTCGCGACTGGCTCGCCGTCGAGTCCTAGCACATCGCCGCGGATTTCGTCGGTGCGCGGGTCGGCCGGGTCGGCGTTGATGCTGATTTCCAGATAATGGAATTGCCCATCGTTCACGCAACGCGCGCCGAGCAGCCCCGGCACTTTGACGAAGGGCGTGGTGATTTCCTCCGCCGCGGCGCTCCACAGCGGCATCGGCGCAACGCCTTGGAAGATTTCGCCGATGTTCGACAAATAGGCGTCAAGCTCGGCTTCCGCGCCGGGCTCGGCGGGACTCGCGGGATTGAAACAGGCCACCTCGGAGGCCTCGTCCGGCGCCCGGCCGAACAGGAACGCGCCCTCCCCGTCGCTGGGCGGCTGGGTGCCGCGGTACGTGGCGAAACTGATGACGCAGCCGATGTCCGCGGCGGATTCGCACAGCGGCACTTGCTGGAAACTTCCGCCGATGATTTCCCCTTTCGGCACCGCCACCGAAAATCCGGCAAGCACCGCCGACACCAGCCTGTCGCGCAATTCCGGCTCGCCGTCGATTTCGTTGCGGATCAGTTCGGTGAGCAGGCTGGTGCCCTGGGAATGGCCGACGAGGACGAAGCCGCGTCCTTCGTTGTGGTTTTCGAGATAGTGGTTGAAGGCGTTGGCCACGTCCCGATAGTTGCGCTGGTCGTTGTTGGCGAGATTGCCGGCGTTCATCAGCAGGCCCGGAACCGAAATCTGCCGGTAAACCGGCGCGAACAGCCGGCATACCGACTGGAAGCGGGCCAACTGGGTGAAAACGGTGATGATCTCCTCATGGCGGCCCGGATGCAGGTCGGCATAGGTGTCCTCGTCCATTGAAGTCGTGGGATAGACATAGAAGCAGTCGACCCCGGGATCGGAGCCGTCGGGGCCGCGCCGCCAGGCCTCAAGCTCCACCGAACCATCGGCGCGGACGATGCTGGCGCTGAGATCGTGGTCACAAACATCGAGCTCGTTGTCGGGATGGCACAGCCAGTTGTCGATATCGCTGTAATCGACGGGGGCAAAGCCCGCATCGCCACCCGCATCCGCCTGCGCCCAAGCCGCCGCCACAGGCAAAACCGCAAGTGCCGCCACGCCAAAAATCATTCTCCCAATACAATCCCGCATGTTGCTTGCTCCCGTGTTGTCCTGTTCAAGTTTTCCAGTCGCCCATCGCGCCGAATCCGGCCCCAACGGCAAACCTAACCCAAGCGCGAGCATACACCGAATCAAGCCGCTTGGGATATGGTTTAGCGGGTGGCAATTCTCACGACTTTTGGTGTGTGTCTCTGGCTTCGAGCCGTCGCCGTCTGGCGGGCTTTGTGCAGCGGACGCCGTAAATACTTCCCTGTAGGCTTCGGGCTCGGCTTCCTGCCTCGCACGCCCGCTGCACAAAGCCCGCCAGACGGCGACTCACGCTGTGCCGACCCGACAAGCCGTCGTCCTTACGCGCCCTGCGCATTGATTGCGCCGTAGCCGAATCAGGATTGGCCGGTTTTCTGGTGGCGACCGATATAGCCGACAATAACTTTTTGTCTTGATTCATTCCAAGTAAATCCAATTCGGATGTTTCCCTTGGCTTTGTAGCTCTTGCCCCGCCCGATGTGCTCATGCACGTCAAGCTCCTCACCCTCATACTCTGTCTTGTACCAGTCAGGATTCTTACCAACTGTTATGGCGGACTGATTGGGTGTATACGACCAACTGGGGCGCACATTTTCTTGCAGACTACGATCCAATGTTTCACTAAGGTTAGATCCGGTATCTGGATTAAGCTTGCCCTTACGGAATTCTCTGGCGAGCCACCCCAACGCCTTGAATACTTCATCCGGGTCATCAAAAGCATTGTTCTGTTCTGATTTGCTATTCAAGGCGAAGATCAATTCCTCAGAGTATGTGCGTTTCGCCTGATTGATGGCATCCTTCACATCCTTAATCCAATCTGGTGGGTAGCCTACAAGATAGTCACGCTGTGTATTCCGCAGCACTTCAACTTTAGTTTGTTGGGAAACAAGCTCGCGGAGTTCATCGATCTCTTTCCCGAGGCGCTTGTTTTTCGATTCTTCGTTGCGGAAAAACCGAAGACGCTTGCGCGATTCAGCCTGTTGTTCCTTCAATCTCGCATTGGCATCCTTGCGCTTTGCGCGTTCGGTGTCAAGTTGAGCTCGAAGCGTGTTGATTTGTTCTTCCGCAGAGACATCATCGGAATCGCTTGAATCGGCGCTTGGCATGATTTCCGTGGAATCCGCCGACTCATTTTCCTTTTCTTTCAAGTCCTCTTGCAATTCCTCTTGGCATTTTTCGATCTCATTCTCCCACTCCCTGACGAGTTCGATGATTCCGTCCTCGATTCTTGAACGATCCTCCGCGGTCTCTTCACGTTCGCGCCTCGTGGCCGGTCGGTAGACTTTATCGTACCGATACAGCAGTTCCACAAGATCAGCGAGGAAGTCAGTTCCAGCAAGCGCAGGCAATTCGGCATTCTGCTCGGCAAGCGTCTGAATACGGTCGAGATCGCACTGGAGGAAGGTCAGATGCTCTTTGAACCTTTCGTCAAGTTCGGCGATCTGTTCTTGCCTCGCCTTGATCTGCAAATCAATCATTTCCTGACCTTTTAAATCCCTTAGCACTCCCAATTCTTCAATAAAGTTATCTATTTCCTCCCAAATAGGAGCACTTGGGCTATATTTCCAGAGCTGGACAAGAAATTCTGATAGCAGGAAATCTTCAAACTGTCCTGCGGAGATTTCCACTGGCAGTGCCGGCAAGGCACCTGAAACCAGACTTAGCATCAAACGTGTTTCCGCTGCATCAAGGTCCGAGATATCTTCCCCATCAGACTTTGGATCGGCTGTCTTTTCCAGCAAAGCCCTCGAATGCTTTTCCCAATCTTCGGGTCGCCAAAGGCCATGATAGATTGCCTCCCTAAAATCCACTTGGTTCAAGGCGATTTCCGCCTCATCAAGATACTCTTTCACCGTTTTCCTCAGTGCTGTGTTGCCCTCTTGCCAGACACGCAGCAAGGCGCCCATCAAACGGTCATTCTCGTATTGGACGCACTCTTCGATTATGGGAAGCTTCAGTTGCGCGAAAGGTGCTTTGCTTGCTTTTCCTGGGCGCACCCCCTTGATTTTGATGTATTCGCAAGCGTCTATTTGGGCATCGAGACTTTGCCGCGCACTTTTCACAGCACCTGAACGGCGCGTCTTCAGGATGTTTTCGACAATTTGCTCGAATTGCTCAGGATTGAACAGGTCCAGCGCGCGCAGAAGACTGTTTTGCTGAGGAGCGATCTTGACTGCGGACAAACCCGCTTCCACGCTACCTACCTCGGTAGTGGGCACAACAGCGTCATCATCCATTTTTTTCAACATGGCTTTTCCGCTTGGTTCAGGGGAAACCCCAAGAGTTGGAAATACTAGCATGAAGCCGGGTGAAATCATCCCGCCATCGCCGCATGCACAGCGCAAGTCGCCGTCTGGCGGGCCGCGTGCGGCGGGCGTGCGAGGCAGGAAGCCGAGCCCGAAGCCTCCAAGGATGGATTCACGGCGTCCGCCGCTCGCGGCCCGCCAGACGGCGACGACTCGAAGCCACCTGCCGCGCAATAACGCCCGCCGGCTCTTTACATGCGGGGATGGGCGCTGTGTTGTATATTGCGTTGCATCTTGTCGCGGGCTGCGGGCCGGCGGATTGGGATTTGAGGAAACACCATGACTGACAAGGACTTGCGCAAATATTCGAGCATCGTTACCGATGGCGTCGAACAGGCGCCGAGCCGGGCGATGCTGCGGGCGGCTGGATTCAGCGACGCCGACTTCGCCAAGCCCCAGATCGGCATCGCCTCTACTTGGAGCATGGTCACACCCTGCAACATGCACATCGACAAGCTCGCCCGGGCCGTGAACGAGTCGGCCGACGCCGCCGGCGGCAAAGGCGTGATCTACAACGTGATCACAGTTTCCGACGGCATCTCCATGGGCACCGAGGGGATGAAATACTCGCTGGTTTCCCGGGAAGTGATCGCCGACAGCGTGGAAACCGTTTCCGGCTGCATGGGCCACGACGGCATCGTCGCCATCGGCGGCTGCGACAAGAACATGCCCGGGCTGCTGATGGGCCTTGCGCGGTTGGATCGGCCGTCGATTTTCATCTACGGCGGCACGATCCAGCCCGGCCCCGGCCGCAGCGACGTGGTTTCGGTGTTCGAGGCGGTGGGCGGCCACGCCGCGGGCAAAGTCTCCGATATCGAACTGAAGCAAATCGAAGACACCGCCATCCCCGGCCCCGGCTCCTGCGGCGGCATGTACACCGCCAACACCATGGCCTCGGCCATCGAAGCGCTCGGCATGAGCCTGCCCAACAGTTCCGCCCAAGACGCCATCTCGCCGGCCAAGCTCGGCGACTGCGAGCGCGCCGGCGCCGCGGTCGCGAACCTTATCGCCAAGGACATCAAACCCTCGGACATCATGACCCGGCCGGCTTTCGAGAACGCCATCAAAGTCGTCATCGCCCTCGGCGGCTCGACCAACGCGGTGCTGCACCTGCTCGCCATGGCCCACACCATCGGCGTCGAGCTCGCGCTCGCGGATTTCAGCCGCATCGGGCAATCCGCGCCGGTGCTCGCCGACTTGCGGCCAAGCGGCGATTACCTGATGTCGGAACTGATCGCCATCGGCGGAATCCAGCCGCTGATGAAGCGGATGCTCGACGCCGGAATGCTCGATGGCTCCCGCCTCACCGTAACCGGCAAAACCCTGGCGGAAAACCTTGCCGAAGTGGATGATTATCCCACCGGGCAGCCGATCATCCGCGAGTTGAATAATCCTATTAAACAAGACTCCCATCTCGTTGTTCTGCATGGAAATCTCGCCCCCGAAGGCGCCGTCGCCAAGCTCACCGGCAAGGAGGGCGCCCGCTTCGCCGGCCGGGCCCGGGTGTACGACTCAGAGGAAGCCGGCCTGCAAGGCATTCTCGCCGGGGAGGTCGTCAAGGGCGATGTCGTCGTCATCCGCTACGAAGGCCCCCGGGGCGCCCCCGGCATGCGCGAGATGCTCTCGCCAACCGCGGCCATCATGGGCAGGGGGCTTGGCGCCGATGTCGCCCTGATCACCGACGGCAGATTCTCCGGCGGCTCCCACGGTTTCGTCGTGGGCCACATCACCCCGGAGGCGATCAACGGCGGGCTGATCGCCATCGTTGAAGATGGCGACCCGATCAGCATCGACTCCGGCAGCCGCGCGGTGAACCTCGAGCTCGACGCAGCCGAAATCGCCGAGCGGTTGGCCAAGTGGCGCAAACCCGCCCCCCGCTACACCCGCGGCGTACTGGCCAAATACGCCGCCACAGTGTCATCAGCTTCAGAAGGCGCGGTGACGGACGGGTAGCTGGAACAGCCAAGCCGGACTTGGTTGAAGCCGATTCAGTCCCGCCAGCCGCGGTATACACAACCCATCTGCATTGCCAAAGAGACTCCCCCCACCTCGTGGTGGTCGATCATGCGCGGCGGAATTATTTTTCCCGGAAACCATGCGTTATAGCCAGATCTGGCCTAGGCTTTTGATTTCGGGCGCGGGGCGAGGCGGCCCGGTTCGACACCGCAACCAATTTCGTTGGAATTCTGGAGTTCCCATGCATGCGCAGGATATACTGACCGCGACACACAAGCTGGAAGATGCCGGTATGAGCCGTTCCGAGTCGGAAGCCGTGGCAAGCATCATCGCAACCGCCGTGGCGCCCCTGGCCACGTCGGCCGATCTGGAAGCACACAAGAAAGTCGTCAAAGCGGACTTTGAGGACTTCAAGCAGGAAGTCCGAACCATGTTCCGCGACTTCAAGGTCGAGAATGCGGCGACCCTGCAAGCCCTCAAGGATGACCTCAAGAATGACCTGAAGAATGACCTGCGGGATGGCTTGCGATCCGAACTCCGCAGCGAAATAAACCGGGTGGAGACGCGGCTTGAGGACTGCATGCGGCAGGCGGCGGCCAAGAAGGATATCGTGTCGATGAAACTGTGGTTCATCATGGGCTGGCTGTCGATGATGTCTGCAGCTTGGTATTTTTGATGTTTCGGCTGGTGGCCTGCCGCTTGCCGCGTGAAAACCTGCCCCGTGGCCGCGGGCCACAAAAAATCACAAAAAATTCACCGAATAAGTGGGCGGAAACCGCCCCGGCAGACGTAATGACGGGATAATCAGCTTTCGCAAACTTCGCCGACTCCGGCGCGCGCAAGCCGCATCTGCCCCGCCACCTCGGGAACGACGGACTTGCCGGATTTGCCGTAAACGAGCCACTGCCATGCCGCGATTCGAACGGAAAAACCTTTTCAAGGCTTTACTCTGCGGGCTTTTCGCCAGCCTGACCGCTGGCGGCGCGCTGGCCCAGGACGCGCCGGTCACCGATGAAGATTCGACTGTGACCTATCCCGCCGAGTTTTTTTCCCAGTTCGAGCCGTTTTCGGTAAACGACATGCTCGACCGCATCCCCGGCATCAATGTCGCCCGCGGCGGCGGCGGGGGTGGCGGCGGGCCCGGCTCTTCCGGCGGCGGCAACCGCCGGGGGCTTGGCATGGGTGGCGACCAGGTGCTCATCAATGGCCGCCGCATCGCCGGCAAGGAGAACGAGGGCAGCAGCCAGTTGAGCCGGATTCCCGCCAGCCAGGTTGACTATATCGAGATCATCCGCGGCACTTCGGGCGAGCTCGATGTGCGCGGCGGCGACCAGGTGATCAATATCGTGCTGCTCGCGACCGGGGCGCGATCCTCGATCGCCTATGAAGTCAACACCGACCGTTACCACGACGATGCGCTCAAGCCCGGCGGCAAGATCGCGCTCTCCGGCGCCCGCGGCGGCTTTGAGTATCTGGTGAGCGCCGAGTCCGAGCCGCGCTATGAGCACCGCATCGGCCACGAGACGAGCGTGCTGGCCGACGGCAGCCCGAACGACCGGATCAAGCGCGTCGGCACGCGCGAAGCGCAGCCCCTGCAGGTCAGCTCGAATCTGGCTTGGCGGCCGAGCGATGCGGACCTGTTCCATCTCAACCTGCTGTATGAGAGCAACGACGCCCCGGAAGAGGCCCGGCGGGATATCCTCGACACCCGCTTCGACCCGCCGCTGGTGGACCTCGAACTCGACGTTTACGACTGGTCCGAGGATTCCTGGGAGGTCGGCGGCGACTACGAGCGCATACTCGGCGGCGGCCAGCGTTGGAAAACCCTGTTCATCGTCAACCGCGGCGACGACCGCAGTCTGCGGGACCGGTATCAGCTCGAAGCCGACAGCGACGGGCGGACCCAAGACCTCCACCTCGATTTCGCCAACACCTACCAGGAGCGGATTCTGCGTTCCGGGTACACCTTCGACATCCCCGGCGCCGGCGGGCAAAGCCTCGAGCTTGGCGTCGAGCGCGCCCAGACAATCCTCGACTCGAACTTGCGGCTCGACCTGCTGAGCGAAGATGGGCTTGGCCTGGCGCCGGTTTCATTTTCCGATGCTTCCGTCGAAGAAATACGCTACGAATCCTTCGCCGTGCACAATTGGCAAATCAACGACCGCATGTCGCTGGAAAGCACGCTGATCTTCGAGCAATCGGAGATTTCCCAAAGCGGCGATGTCAACAAATCCCGGGATTTCGAATTTCTGCGGCCGAAGGTCGATTACCGCTTCGATATCACGCCGGCGCTGCAATTCCGGGCGACGGTCGAGAAAGACGTGGCGCAGTTGAGCTTCTCGGACTTCACCGCCACCACCGGCGAAGGCGACGACGACCAGGACGCCCTCGCCGGCAATCCCGACCTGCGCCAGGAGCAGTCTTGGCGCTACGACTTCAATCTTGAGTATCGCTTCAACGGTGACAATGGCGTGCTCAGCAGCAATGTGTTCTACCACGAGTTGATCGACGTGATCGACCGGGTGGACGTGTCGACGCCGACGCGGATTCAATCCGCCAACGGCAATATCGGCGACGGCGAGCGCTATGGCCTCGCCCTCGATGGCAGCTACCGCTTCGCCACCTTCGCCGATTCGCAAGTTCTGCTCACTTCCCGGCTGGAAGTCGAAGATTCAAGCGTGGTCGATCCATTTCTCGGCATCGACCGGCGTTTCAGCCGCCAAGGCCGCGGCTCGGCGCGGCTTGGCTTCCGCCAGGATTTCCCGGCGCGCAACTTCAATTATGGTTTTAGCTGGTTCCACGGCTTCCGGGACAACCGCGTCGCCTGGGACATCGACAAAACCGAGTCCTACAATTCGGGCGATTTTGTCAGGTTGTTCGCCGAAACTCAGGGCTGGGGCGACTTGATCTACCGGCTGGAGGTATTCAACCCCTTTGAGAACGAACGTTGCCGCGTCCGCTCAAGATACCTCGGCGGCACCATCGCCACCGGCTATCTGAGCGAAATCGAAGATTCGTGCAGCCACACCGGGGCCACCGTCGCGATCAAGATCCGCGGCACGATTTGAATTCAAGAATCTGGTGGGTCTGGGTGGATTTGAACCACCGACCTCACCCTTATCAGGGGTGCGCTCTGACCAACTGAGCTACAGACCCGGTCATGGAGTTTCCAGCCATCCCTGGCGCGGCGCTTCGGGCTTCGACCAACCCCAGTCTCGACATCCGTGTCGAGCCGTTCGGCCCTCAAGAAGCTGCGCTTCTTGCCGGCTGCGCCGACCGGGCCTCACCCAACTGAGCTACAGACCCGGTCATGGAGTTTCCAGCCATCCCTGGCGCGGCGCTTCGGGCTTCGACCAACCCCAGTCTCGACATCCGTGTCGAGCCGTTCGGCCCTCAAAAGAAGCTGCGCTTCTTGCCGGCTGCGCCGACCGGGCCTCACCCAACTGAGCTACAGACCCGGTCATGGAGTTTCCAGCCATCCCTGGCGCGGCGCTTCGGGCTTCGACCAACCCCAGTCTCGACATCCGTGTCGAGCCGTTCGGCCCTCAAGAAGCTGCGCTTCTTGCCGGCTGCGCCGACCGGGCCTCACCCAACTGAGCTACAGACCCGGTCATGGCGTTTCCAGCCAGCCCTGGCGCGGCGCTTCGGGCTTCGACCAACCCCAGTCTCGACATCCGTGTCGAGCCGTTCGGCCCTCAAGAAGCTGCGCTTCTTGCCGGCTGCGCCGACCGGGCCTCACCCAACTGAGCTACAGACCCGGTCACGGTTTGTGCAAGCCATCCCTGGCGGCAGGCGGGGCATTATATGCAAATGGAGGGGATTGGCAAGTTTTGGGTTGATTGAACGCGATTCTCATTTTTGCGTTAGATACGCACCGTTTCTCAAGGCAAAGTGGCTTCGAGTCGTCGCCGTCTGGCGGGCGGCGCGCGGCGGACGCCGTGAATACATCTCTCGGTTATCTACGCCATCCTTGGCGCAACGCTTCTGGCTTCGACTGGCCCCAGTCTTGCCATCCATGGCAAGGCGTTCGTCCGGCCACCGGGCACAGCCCGGTGGCGCTCGGTCTGCGCGCGAAGCCGCGCTTCGCAAAGGGGATTACATACTATAGTGCCCAAGCCTTGGGCACCACACCAGACAAGCGAGAAACACGCATGACCCAAACCTGACAACAGGAGCAAACCGATGAAAAACCCAACCCCACCCCGAAACCCCCGAAAGCAACGCGGCATCAGCCTCCTCAACGTTGTCCTCGGCCTCGGCGTCTTCGCCGCAGTCTCGGCAATGACAATAAACATGTTCATCGGAGCTTCTGATACTGCGACAAATCAGGGCGCTGTGAATGAAATCGCATCAGCTATGACAAAGGCTGATTCGCACTCGGCAATGTACGGACGAAATACCCCGACTGCTCGGTGTCCTTCAGCCGAAGCGCTCTTCGGTGTAACTGGAGTTGGGGGGGGGGGGGGCGCAGGCGCAACCAACGTCTATGGACAAACCATAAATGACCCGGCGTGTACCGGTGGCAATATCGCGATTGTATATACAGTTACCCTGCCTACCGGGCTAAGAGCAGAGGAAGCTTGCGACTACATATTGGATAGAATCAACCGAACCACATTCAATTCTATTGTTGGCACGCCAGCTTGTACCGGCAGCGGCCAAACAAGAAGCATAACATTCACCATCCAATAACGTCGGTATGGGAGCTGCAAATGAATAAAATTCGAGACTTTTTCGCTAGAATCAGCGATGTCCGATTGGCCACAGTCATACTTGGCTTCGCGCTGGCAGTCACTACGATCGGAGCATATTTGATAACTGCCCTCAACCAGAAGATGGAAGGCCGCTACGCTCTCACGCCCGAGGAAATATATGCGATGATGGCGGTCTTCAGCGACTACCGGCAATCGCTTCCGCCGGGCGAAGAGCTTGACGAGGAAACCATCAACCAAATCTTCGCCGAAACCCTCGGCCTCAACCAAGAATAGGCTTCCGCCCAATCCCGCCACGAACGGTGCCAGCCCATACCGGCCGGCATCCATTCCCCCAAAATGACCGACGCGCTTCGACGGCTCGCCAACACCCTCAACCTCCTCGCATGGGCCTTCGCCCTGTTCTTCTTCGGAAGCAGTGGATTTGACCAATGGAAAGAAGTGCGCTGCCGCGAACAAATCGACAGGCTCGAAAACATTGAGGCGAACCAGGCCGCGCACTATCTGAAACAGTGCGTCGAAACCCAGATATACCCACTCCCCTAGCCTTGCGAACCATCCCCCAAAACCAACCCGCACACGGCCAGACGGGGCCGGGCACCGCGATGACTTGCGGGTTTCACTCCGGCGCGTTGTAGAGCACACCCTTCGCCCACCAATTTCCGTGATTTTTGAACATCCAACACTTGACATGCCTGGGCACTAATCTGTAAAATCGTTTCCATCACTTTGAGGAAACAACACATGAGCAAAGGCCCAGGCAAAGCCCACCGCAAAGGCATCTCCCTCCGCGCCATATTCCGCAAATTCCCCGATTCAGCAACCGCCGAGGCGTGGTTCGCCGAGCGGCGCTGGCCCGCCGGCGTTGTCTGCCCGCACTGCGACTCCGCCGACGTCCAAACCGGCGCGGCGCACAAGACCATGCCCTACCGCTGCCGCGAAAAAACCTGCCGCAAGCGGTTCAGCGTCAAGACCAAAACAGTCATGGAAGCCTCGAACCTCGACTATCAGGTTTGGGCGGTCGCCATCTACCTGATGCTGGTCAACATAAAAGGCGTTTCCTCGATGAAGCTGCACCGCGATCTCGAAATCACCCAGAAGTCGGCTTGGCATCTGGCCCACCGGCTGCGCAAGGCTTGGGCGGCGGATGATGGGCGGTCCGCCTTCATGGGTCCGTCGGAAATGGACGAGACGTTCATCGGGGGCAAGCGGCCCAACATGAGCAACGCCAAGCGCAAGGCGCTCAAAAAGGCCGGCGCGGGTCGCGGCGCCGATGGCAAAATCGCCATCGCCGGAATCAAAGACCGCAAGACCGGCCAGATTCGGGCGAGGGTCGTCCAAAACACCGACGGCGACACGCTCAAGGGCTTCATCTACGAAAACACCGCCAGGAAAAGCACCGTCTACACCGACGACGCCAGGGCCTATCTGGGCCTCAAGCGCAAGCACCGGGCCGTCAAGCACAGCGTGAGCGAATACGTCAACGGGCAGGCCCACACCAACGGCATAGAGGGCTTCTGGTAGCTGCTGAAGCGCGGCTACCACGGCACCTACCACAAGATGAGCCCAAAACATCTCGACCTCTACGTGACCGAATTCGCGGCCCGCGCCAACATCCGCGGGAGCGACACGATCAGGCAGATGGAAAACCTCGCGGCGCACATGGTCGGGCGGCGGCTCAAGTACGAGGACCTTTGCGCCGGCGGCAGGGCAGTCGCCGAGTGAACTTCGCCAGCGGCGCCAGCGCAGAGGGAAATGCGCAACAGCTTGATTTTTGAGGCTGGGGTCACTGAGCATGGATCCGATCGCAGCCTTTCTGGAAACTCTTGACAAACCTCCGTGGTTTCATCTACCATCCCGTTTACTAGATGCGATTGCGCATCACCAGCGGAAGCGGCCCGAGACGGGTCCTTCCGGACTCAAAACGGGCTGTTGCCATAACTTCATAAGGAGAAACCTATGAACACGCAACAAACGCCCGAAAACGGTCGCGGAACGCCCGTGGTCAAAAACGTCACTGAGATCGGCAACGGACAGCTGGTAGGTATCCTGAGTGTGTTCGTCGCCGTCGCCGGGGTGTTGGTCGCCGCCGTCGTATTCGGCTTCTACAACGTCAACCGTCGAATCGACGACCTAGCGACGTTGACAAATACTCGAATCGACGACCTGACGACGTTGATGAATGCCCAGTTCGACGATGTGGACCGCCGCTTCGACGATGTGGACCGCCGCTTCGACGATGTGGACCGCCGCTTCGACGATGTGAACCGTCGCATCGATGACAACGCCGCAGAGCTTCGGCTCATTCGCGGAGATGTCAGCGGCCTGTCCGAGCGAATGACGAAAGTCGAAACCATCATCGATTTCCGCCCACAGGCGGAAGCCGATGGAAAAAACAACCCGATCGCAGCTTCGACACCGCGCGATCAGCTCTAAACGGCCGACCGCACCACCGGACGCGGTGCCGAGACCATCTTGAAAAAAGGGCGCCTCCGGCGCCCTTTTCTTTTTTCAGGCCCGTCCCCCAACAAACAACGGCCGAATGGAGGACTATGCAATGACCGAGAAAATCACGCTTAAGCCCAACGAATACCAGCCGCGCAAGGCCCGAGCTGGAAGCGAACGTTTCACTTTCACTTGATACGCCGGGCGAAACCTTGGATAATCAAGCTGACGCGCTCGCCGCCACCGTCATGCGCACTGTGAAAATCGAGCACGAGGCCGCCGACTGATTTTTCGGGCTTGGGCACTATAGTATGTAATCCCCTTCGCAAACGCTTGCCCTCGCCCCTCGAAAAGCGGTGCTTTTCGTCTGCTTCGCAGACCGGGCCTCACCCCACCGCAATGGCTAATCGTCTAACAGCAAATCCTTGGCGGCGTTGATTTTTTTGGAGAAGTAGTCGGAGCCGCCGCGGTCCGGGTGGAATTTTTGCATGAGTTTGCGGTGGGCCTTGATGATGTCGTCGCGGCTCGCGCCTTCCGCGAGGCCGAGGATTTCGAGGGCGAGTTGGCGGTTCATCTTTGTTTCACCACCAACATCCGCGCCGTTGCCGTCTTGGCTCCCGCCATGTTCCCCGCTGCCGCGCCAGTCGGCATGGATGCGGTCGAGATAGGCTTCGAGCACTTGGCGCGAATCGGCGTCGCCGCGGCATTCGGTGTGCAGGCGCAGCAATTCCTCCCGGCGCAGGCTGCCCAGCCTGCGCCCGGCGAACTCGCCCCGCAGGATGTTGCCGTCGAGCTCGCCGGAGCCGTGGACGAGTTCCATTTCAAGGTATTCGGTGCGCAGGGTTGAGCTTTGTTGCTGGCTCGCGCTCGCCGAGGCGGTGGAAATCCGGCTGCCAAGCATTTGCCAGATCGGCAGGAAACGCAGGGCGGCGGGAAGCAGCCGCAAGGCGAACGCGCCGATGGCGCCGAGCGGGGCGAGAATCCACTGCGCCGGCAACCGGCCAAGCACGATCAAAACCGCGACGAGCAGCAGCGCCGCGGTGGCGATGAACAGGTAGCGGGTCTGCCTGGCGCTGAGGGAATAGCGCTGGCTGATCGATTTGACCAGATACCAGGCCAGCACCGGGGCAATCATCAGGAAAAGCAAACGAACGATCATGGGAAACCAGCGGGCAAATCAGCGCAGTTGCCGCTCAAGCAGCTTCACGCCCTGCCCCGAGCGTTTGCTGAGGTCGGCAAGGGCGGGAAGCCCGCCGGCGGCGAACACCGCCACCGCTTTGAGCAATTCGCGCAATTGATCCGCGCTGCCGGCGTCGAAACTGCAACAGGCGCCGCCGGACAGCCGCGCGAGCTCCTCGAATGCGCGCCGGGCCAGATTGTCGCAGCCTTCATGGAACATGAACAGCGGCACCCGCAACACCCCGAGTTCGCCGGCGAGATGGGCGATGCGGTCGAGATGCTCTTCCATGGCGTCGCCGACGTAAACCACGGCCTTGACCGGGCGGATGCCGTTTTCCTTGCGCACATGCTTGAGCAGGCGGCCGATTTGGGTCATTCCGGCGCGGCAGCGGATTCCCGTCATCAGGTCGAGCAATGGGCCGCTGTCGCGGTGCCAGCGGCTGGCGTGGAATTCCCCAAAGCCGCGGAAGTGGCACAGTTGCACGTTGAGTCCGCCAAGGTCCCGGGTGGCGCGGAACATTTCCGCTTGTTGCCGCGAGGCAAGCTCCCAAATGTGTTCCCGGCTCGCGGTGGCGTCAAGGGCGAAAATCAGCCTGGCGTCGCCGGCGCCCTTGGGGGTGGCGGCGAGTTTGGAGAGGAACGCCCGCACATCGCGCTTGCCGGCGGGGGCGGGCGCGGGCTTGCCGGCGCCGGTTTGGACTGGCTGCCGCTTGCCGCTTGGTCGAAACAGTTCCTTCATGCCGGGAAGTATAGCCGCAACCGCCGCGCCGCGCCGCCCTGCACACGAAAATAGCGGGAGCGGCGCGGCTGTTTTGAGTTGGTGCGGACGGAGAGATTTGAACTCTCACATCTTTCGATACCAGAACCTAAATCTGGCGCGTCTACCTGATTCCGCCACGTCCGCTTGAGTTTCGGCCGACCGCTGTCATTCCGCGCGCAGCGGAGCACCCCCCTTTGTCATTCCGCGCGCAGCGGAGCACCCCCCCTTTGTCATTCCGCGCGCAGCGGAGCGGAGGCGCGGAATCTCCCGAACATTGCACCATCGCCGCCGAGATCCTGCGACTTCGCGCAGGATGACAGAAAAACAGCGGCGCACCCCTACTCCGTCATTCCGCGCGCAGCGAAGCGGAGGCGCGGAATCTTCCCGGGCTTGCTGGAGCATGGTTCCCAAGTTACCGCGCTTCCGGGTCTTGCATTATACTCCCGCACTTTGGCAGCAGCGGGAGTTTACCATGCCGGATCTGATCGCGAACGTGGACGGAGGCGTCGCCACGCTTACCATGAACCGCCCCGAGGCGCGCAACGCCTTGAGCACCGAAATGCGCGCCGACCTTTGCGACGCCCTGCATGATGCCGAGCGGGACCCGGCGGTGCGCTGCGTGGTGCTGACCGGCGCCGGCGAGCATTTCATGGCCGGGGGCGATGTCAAGGGCATGGCCAAAAGCATCGCCGGGCAATCGCCGCGGCAGATCCAAAAATCCTTTCTCTACCGCATCCACGAGCTGCACCCGGTCATGTTCGCGATGCGGCGGATGCCCAAGCCGGTGATCGCGAGTTGCCGCGGCGCGGCGGCGGGGGCCGGGGTCAGCATGGCGCTCGCCTGCGACCTCGTCATCGCCGCGGAGGACGCCTTCTTCACCCTCGCCTACTGCCACATCGGCACGAGCCCGGACGGCTCGTCCACGTTTCACCTGCCCCGGGCGGTGGGGATCAAGAAAGCGATGGAAATCGCCCTGCTCGGCGACCGCTTCACCGCCCAAACCGCCAAGGATATCGGCATGGTCAATTTCGTCGTCAAAACCGAAGAACTCGAAGCCGAAACCGCCAAACTAGCCCAGCGGCTCGCCAATGGCCCGACGCATGTCTACGGCAACACCAAGGCCCTGCTCTACCGCTCGCTCGAGAGCGAATTCGAGTCGCAGCTGCAGGCCGAAGCCGAATACTTCGCCGACTGCGCCAGCCAGCCGAACTTCCGCGAAGGCGTAACCGCCTTCGCGGAAAAGCGCAGACCGAACTTCAAGGCGATTTGATGGGTGGAGGCAAGCGTTTGCGAAGCGCGGCTTCGCGCGCAGCCGTGCTCCGCAACTGGGGAAAGCCATTGAATTCGCGGTTTGACGCTTGATCGCGCCGCGGATGGCGGGGCTCGCTCAGCGCAAGCTGCTCTGGCCGCCGACCAGGGTTTGCAGTGATTCGATCTGCTCTTGCAGGGTGAACAGCGACTGGTTGATCTGGAGGCGGTGGGCGTTGACCGACTCCATCGACTGTTCGACGTACTCCAGCCGGCCGACGAGGCCGAGCACGGTGCTGTCGCCGCTGCTGAGGGCTTCGCGGATCGAGTCGAGATCGCCCCGCATCCCGGCCAGGCTTCGCATTTCCCGGCCGAGACCGGCCAGCGACTCATTCATCGCCAGCACTTCGCCGCTGACTTCATTGAGGCCGCGCTGAACCGCGGAGAGGGCTTCGCCAGAGTCGGCGATTTGCCGGCTGTTGTTGGCGGTGGCCTCGTCCTGGCCCTCATTGACCAGCGCGAGCCTGGCGATTTCGCCCTCGATATCCTCGAATTTCTGGTTGTTGACGCGCCAGTTGGCCCAGAGCAGGTCGTACTGTTCGATGGTGCGCTCGATGCCTTCGCGCAGGTTGGTCGCCTCGTCGGCGGCCTCCTGCCCGGTGACGTTCAATTGCAGTTCAAGATCGCCAAGGCGCAAATCGGTCTGGCGCTGGTCGCCGCGGTACAACTCGTCGTAGAAATACCAGCCGAGATAGGCATTGGCGCCAACCGCGATGGTCAGCAAGGCGAGCATGATCCGCACCGGCCAAGTGCTGACCCGCTCGATGCGGCCGCGGTAAGCGCCCGGCGGCGCAATCTGCTGCTCCCGGGCGCGCTGGTTGCCCCGGTGGCTGTCGACATGGTCCCGGTCGGGAACCATCGGGGGGATTTCATGCAGATCGTCTTGTTCGCCCATGGTGGCCATTATCCCGGAAAGCGGCCGCTTTCGACAAGCTGGAGACGCTGAAGCGCGGCGCGATTTCGCGTATATTCGGAACAATCTTATCGGCAAGGCATATCGGTCACTTGAAGGCGAACGCGATGGGAAATGGCTTGACACGCCTGACGCATGTGGAAGGCATAGCGGCACCATACTTGCGCAATGATGTGCTGATCGACCAAATCGCGCCACCGGTTGCCGGCGGGCATGGCCATGGCCCCGCAATGAATGAGATCATCCGGCGCCGGCATCCGCCCGCCGCCGCGCCGGTTTCCCCAGAGGAGGCCGCGCGCCACGCTTTCCCGCTCGACCGCTACCTGCCGGACGGGAACGAAAACCCGGAATTCATCCTCAACCGGCCGGCCTACCGCGACGCCTCGATTCTGCTCGTCGGCAGGAACTTCGGCATCGGCGGCACCCATGCGCCCGCCGCGGCGAGACTGCTCGGCTGCGGCATCGAAGCCGTCATCGCGGTGGATTTCGGGCCGGTATTCCACGACGATTGTTTGCAGGCTGGCCTGCTCCCCGTTATGCTTGGACAGGGCGAAGTTGAACACATCGCGCAAGCCGCCGCGGCGGCGCCGCGGCTTCCGCTCACGATCAACCTTGCGCGGCAGACGGTCAGCAGGCCGGACACCAGAGACATCGCGTTCCAAATGAACCCGCGGCTGCGGCGGAGATTCATGGAGGGTCTGACCGATATCGACGAAACCAGGCCCTTTCAAAGCGAAGCCGACGCCTTCCGCGAGGCTCATGAAAAGCGCCAGCCCTGGATTTACCAATCTACCGGAGAAGCAGCCGGAGGCCAGCAATGAAACGACGAGACTTTCTCAAGACCACGCTCAAGACCACGGTCGGCGCCGGCGCCGCCTGCGGTTTCTTGCCGATGCGGCCGCTGTTCGCCCAGCAGGCGGCCGGGACGCTCTACGACAAAGTCTGGCAAGCCCACGAAATCAGCTATCTCGGCGGCATCACTTCGGTTATGCACGTCGACCGCATCATGCTGCCGGACTTCGGCCCCAGGGTGATCCGGCGCCTGCTCGCCAATGGCTTGGCGATCAAGAACCCGGAACTCGTCTGGGCGGTCGCCGACCACGAAGTCTCCACCTCCCCCGAGCGCTACACCAACCGCTCACTGAATCTGGCCACGGTGGCGGAAGATTTCCCGGAAATGAAGCAGCAACTCGCCGACATGGGCATCCGCGCCTATGGCATAGACGACCCGGAACAGGGCATCCAGCATGTGGTCGGGCCGGAAACCGGCCTCACCCTGCCGGGGATGCTGATGGTCGCCCTCGACAGCCACACCTGCACCCACGGCGCCCTCGGCTGCGTGTCCTGGGGCGGCGAACTGCCCGACAATGTGCTGGTGACCGGCACCGTGATCCGCGAGCGGGCGCGCAACCTGCGGGTCAACTACACCGGAGCCCTGGGCCCCTGGGTGCGGGGCAAGGACATGATCCTGCATACCATCGGCACCCTCGGCGCCGATGCCGGCAACCGCTGCGCGGTGGAGTACGCCGGCCCGCTGGCCCGCTCGCTGAGCGTCGAAGGCCGCATGACGCTGTGCAACCTGGCGATAGAAATGGGCGCGGCAACCGGCGTGGTGGCGCCGGACGATACCACCTACGAGTATGTCGCCAACCGGGAATTCGCGCCCCGCGGCGCGCTCTGGGACCAGGCCCTGGCCTACTGGCGCACGCTGCCCACGGATGACGGCGCCGCTTTCCACCGCGACGAAACCATCGACATGACCGGGGTCGAGCCACAGGTCACCTGGGGCATCAGCCCGGAACACGTCATCGGCATCGGCGACCGCATTCCTTCGCCGGACGACGCCCCGCCCGAGAAGCGCGACGCCTGGCGCCGGGCGATCGAATACACCAGATTGACCCCCGGCGACACCATCGCCGACACGCCCATCGATGAAGTCTTCATCGGCTCCTGCGCCGAAAGCCGAATCGAGGATTTGCGCGCCGCGGCGGAAGTCGTTCGCGGACGGCGGGTGGCGCCGAACGTGCTCGCCTGGGCCATCGCCGGCTCCCAGCCAGTCAAACGCCAAGCCGAAGCCGAGGGCCTTGACCGCATCTTCAGGGAAGCCGGATTCGACTGGCGCGAACCGGGCTGCTCGAAGTGCTACGGCTCCAACGGCGACCTCGTCGCCCAGGGCAAGCGTTGCGTTTCCAATTCCAACCGCAACTATGTCGGCCGCCAGGGCATCGACGCCATCACCCACCTGGTCAGCACACCGATGGCGGCGGCGGCGGCGGTCGCCGGCCGCATCGTCGATGTGCGGCGGCTGATGGCCGGGGAGATCGCGTAATGGCCGATCAGCCAGCACTCGGCAGCGGACCGCAATTCATCCGCCAGCGGGGCATCGCCGCGCCGCTGATGATGGACAATGTCGATACCGACATCATTTCCCCCATCGGCAAGCCGCCCAACCCCGGCGCCACGCCGGAAACCCGGGCTTTCGAACCCATCCGCTTCTTTGCCGACGGCAGGGAGAAGCCCGATTTCATCCTCAACCAGGAAGGCTTCCGACGAGCCTCGATTATTCTCGCGGGCAAGAATTTCGGCACCGGCAGCTCGCGCCCGGTGGCGGTGAGCCGCCCGCTCGACGGCGGGATCAATGTCGTCATCGCCGAAAGCTTTGGTCCGCTGTTTTACGACAACAGCGTGCGCCAGGGATTGCTCGCCGTGCCGCTGGCGGGGGACCAGATCGAGCGAATCGCCGAATGGGCCTGGGCCAACCGCGGCCAGACGATTCTCGTTGACCTTCAGCGCCAAGTGATCGAGGTGCCGGGTCTCGGCAACTTCGACTTCCGCGTCGAGCCGCGGGTGCGGGAGAAACTCCTCGGCGGCTACACGGTCCGGGAGGAACTGAGCCGGCTCGACGGGGAAATCGATGTCTTCGAGCAAAGCTACCGGCAAGACTGGCCCTGGATCTACGGGCGCTGAGGCCACCGCCTCCGGCGGCTCCAGCATTCTCCCCGCGCTCAGCTCCCAAGCGCCGGCGGCAAGCCTCGAACAACACGCGGGAACCGCCCTGTTCCTGCGCCAGGCGGATTTGCCACCAACCCCCGGCGGCGAAGCCGATCTTTTCAGCCGGCCCTGGAGCGATTTGCTCGCCTCATGCCATGGCAGCCACAACAGCCGCGGCAATAGCCAGACAAGGCCGAGCATACTGTTGGCCGAGACGGGTTTCGGCCTGAACCCATCCGCCGAATTTCATTTCGAAACCTTGCTCGACGCCGAAATCCGCGTCGTTATCGCGCCTTTTTTCGGCACCGCCCTCATCTCCGACGCGGTGCGCCACCGCATCCTGCTGATACCCCTGCCGCTGGAGACGGTCCGCTCCATCGCCGCCGGGCTCGCGGCCAAGCCGGATGCCGAACTCGCCATCGATCTGCGCGAACAGGCCATTGCGCCACCACAAGGCGGGCGCATCGCCTTCCAAACCCATCCCTGGCTGCGGACGCGCCTGCTCCACGGCATGGACGACCTCGACGAACAACTGCGCCACCGCGAAACCGCCCGCAAATTCCGCGCCGAGAACCGCAAGCGCAGCCCGTGGTTGTATCGCGGCAGCAAGGGTAATGATTCCGCATAGACTTTGCCGTGTCTTTAGCTCCGCTCGCTTTCCGACGGCAATCGGATTCTGACAGGCTGTGCCTGCCACCCATGGCGCGGCCATGGCGGCTTCGGCCGGGCCTCACCCTTTCAGTCACCGCGGCGCTCCCTCAGTGCCAGCCCCATGCGGAATGACGAATAGAGCGGAGCGGTGGTAGTATTTCGATTTCCGGCCCGCTAGGTTGGGCGCGACAATATCAACTCGAGGGGACCGATCATGGAATTCACCAACTTGCTTGACTACCTTTTCCGCTGGATACACTTCTTCGCCGGGATAACCTGGATCGGGCTGCTGTATTACTTCAACTTCGTGCAAACCGAATACTTCAAGGAGGCTGGCGAGGCAAAAGCCAACGCCATTGACAAGCTCGTGCCCCGGGCGCTGTGGTGGTTCCGCTGGGGCGCGATGTTCACCCTCCTCTCGGGTCTAGCGCTGGCCGGATTTATCTCGATTCTTGGCGCCGGCATCAATTACTACATCGTGCTTGGCATGGTCTTGGGCACACTGATGTTTCTCAATGTCTGGCTCATCATCTGGCCGAACCAGCGAATCGTGATCGCCTCCAACCGCCAAGTTCTCGACGGCGGCGAGCCGATGCCGGAAGCCGCCGCGGCGCAGGGCAAAGCGGGTTTGGCTTCGCGCTCAAACACCCTGTTTTCGCTGCCCATGCTGTTCTTCATGGGCGCCTCGGCGCACCTCGGCGGAACCGGCCGCGTTCCCGTGAATCTTGAAGGCAGCGCAAGCATGGCCGCCATTGCGCTGACACTGCTCATCGTGGCGGCGCTCGAATTCAACGCCATCAAGGGCAAAACCGGGCCAATCACCAGCATCAGCGGCGTAATCCACTGTGGTGTCGGGCTAACGGCGGCCCTGGTTCTGATCATCGAATTTCTCTAGGAGTTGCCGTAAGCCGCTGCCGGATGGTGATATGCGACGGCTTTGAAGGCATGGATGCCTGAATAGAGCCTCCAGGGACGGATTTACGGCGTCCGCCGCATATCACCATCCGGCAGCGGCGAGATGTTCAATACGGACGAGGATCAAGTTTGGATAGTGGGATGGACGCGCTCGATGCCCTGCTGACTCGGGTTTCGGCACCGCGGCTTGTCGAGCCCGGGCCGACACCGGAGCAACTCGACCGCATAAGCCGCGCCGCGTTGCGGGCCGCGGACCACGGGCAGTTGCGCCCCTGGCGTTTTCTGCTGATCTGCGGCGACGCCCGCAAACGGCTGGGGGAGCTGTTTGTCAAGACCGCGCTTGCCGCCAACCCGGAGCTGACGCCGGAAGAGCGCGGCCGGCTCCGGGCCAAACCCCTGCGCGCGCCGATGATCATTGTCGTCATCGCCCATCATGTGGCGCACCCCACGGTTCCCGGCTTCGAGCAGGATCTTTCCGCCGGGGCGGCGGCGCAGAACATGCTCAATGCCGCCCATGCCTTGGGCCTCGGGGCGATGTGGCGGACGGGATGGATGGTCCGCGACCCCCATTTCAAGGATGGTCTGGGTATCGCCGGCAACGAAAAAATCATCGGTTTCGTTTATCTCGGCACCGTCGGCGGCAAGCCGAAAACCCCGCGCGGGGAAGACCCGGCCAACTTCTTCGCGGAATGGCTGCCATGAACCGCTGGCGCAGCGGCCACCGCTTGGTTGATGTGCCGCCGCCGATCTCCAGCCACGATGGCTGAACCGTCCAAAGCGGCGGCGCGGCCGATGCGCGTCACCGTTTTTTCCACCCCGGTCGTAACGCCGCTGCTGCGGAGCTTTTCCCGCGTGGCGCTGGCCTTGATGGGTTGGAAATTGCGCGGAGGCGAACTCGAGCATAAACGCTTTGTGCTCATCGGCGCCCCGCACACGAGCAACTGGGATTTCCCGCTGATGATCATGGCGGTGCTCGCGCTGCGGCTGCGGGTGTTCTGGATGGGAAAGCACACGCTGTTCCCTTTTCCTTTCGCGGGCTTGATGAAATGGCTGGGCGGCATCCCCATCGACCGCAGCCGGCCGCACAATGTGGTGCGGGAAACCGTGCGCCAGTATCAACACTTCGATGAGTTGATCGTGCTCGTCCCGCCCGAGGGCACCCGCAGCAAGGTCAAGCGCTGGAAGACTGGCTTCTACCACATCGCCAGCAACGCGGGGGTGCCGATCCTGCTCGGCTACGTCGATGCCGGAAAAAAGGAAGCGGGCTTCGCCGATTTCCACCACCCCACCGGCGACGCCGAGCGCGACATGGCGGAAATCCGCAAGTTCTACGAGGGCAAAACCGGCCTCAAAGCCGCCAACACCTGAATCGGCGCGGCCAAAGCCCCTCCCCGTATCCAGTCATTCCCCGCACAGCAAAGCGCGGTGATTCGCCGAATCTCTTTAATCCGGGCACTGATCGCTTTCCGTCGGCAATTGGATTCTGACAGGCTGTGCCTGCCATCCCTGGCGCGACGCTTTCGGCTTCGCCAATCCCCGGTCTCGACATCCATGTCGAGCCGTTCGGCCCTTGAAAAGCGTTGCTTTTCATCGGCTACGCCGACCGGGCCTCACCCTTTCAGACACCGCCGCGCTCCCTCAGTGCACAATTCAAGGTGCTTTGCTTCGGACGCGCTCGCTTTACCCCGTCATTCCGCGCGCGGCGAGGCGCGGGCTGTCGGTTACAGCAGCGCCTGCACGGCGGCCTTGGCTTCGTCGCTGGCGCCGTGGTTCAGATCCATCACCACCTGGGCCAGCGATTTGGCGCGGGGGTCGGCGGCGTCCGCCGCAAGCACCTGGGCCAAGGCGGCCTTGCCGTCTTCGCTGGCCGAATGCTCGATGCCCATGACGGCGGTGGCAACCGCCTTGAAGGCCGGGCCGACGCCGTCGTCGTCGATCAGGCCCTGCAACGCGGTCTTGTCGTCGTCGGTGGGAAAGTGGTTGAGCGTCATCAACACGCCGGCGATGACCTCGGTGGCCTGGTCATTGTCGGCGTGCACGAATGGCGCGAAGGCGCAAATCAGTATCGCGACAGTCAGTTTTTTCATCTGGATTTACCCGCTGGTTGATTGGAACCGGCAGTCTATCATCCGCCGGGCAAGAGTAAAGGGAGAGAAGTTCAGAGCCAGTAGGAAACCACCGCGGCCACGCCGGCCAGGCTGCACAAGGCCAGGGAGCCGGTTCGCAAGTTGCGCGCGCTGACCCGGTGCGCCGTGCGCATCGCCAACCAGTAGCCGAGCAGGGTGGCGGGCAGGAATGGCAGCGACAGCAGCATGTGCCGCGGACCGAAGCGGTCGACGAAACCGAGCATGGCCAGGCTCAGCACACAACTGACGACGAAGAAAGCGGCCATGTTGGCGCGGATGAAATCCACGCTCTGGTGCTGCAGGACCAGCGCCATGGGCGGGCCGCCGATCGCAGTGCTCGTGCCCATGAATCCCGACAGGAATCCGGCGCCGAGCATCGCCGGCCGGGTCGGCTGCAACTCGACCCGGCCGAGGCTGAGCCAGACTGCCGCGAGCACCGAAAGCCCCAGCCACAAGCCCAGCGCGCGCTGATCGATCCAGAACACGAGCAGGCCGCCGGCGATGGTGCCGGGAATCCGCCCGATGATCGCGAACTTCAGTCCGCTGGCGGAAATCGACCGCCGGAACCGCCAAGCGTTGGCGATCGACAGTGTCAAGGCGGAGATGGTGATCGGCGCCGGCACATAGTCCGGGTTGATAAAGAAGAGAATCGGCGCGGCGATCACCGCAAGGCCAAAGCCGATGGCGGTCTGCACATAGGACCCGGCGAGAACGGTCAGCGCGGCGGCGAGAACTTCCATTGTCATCCGCCGCGCGTGGGCTTGAGTGGGCCGGGGCGCTTGATTATCATTGCCCGCTTTGCGCTTTCTGGCGCGGGGCCGGGCCCGCTCCGGCGGCGGTTTGCGGTTGATGAATCTTTCATGGGAATCCAAGCTGTGCGAATACTAGACGGAAAAGCCTGCGCTGAACAAATCCGCCGGGAAATCGCCGAGCAGGTTGGGCGGTTGCGGGCGGATGGCCAACGGGTTCCCCATCTCGCGGCGGTGCTCGTCGGCGATGACGGCGCCAGCGAAACCTATGTCGCCAACAAGGTCCGGGACTGTGGTGAAGTCGGCTTCGAATCCACCGTCGTCCGCCTCGACGGAGGCGTTGGCGAGGCCGAAGTGTTCGCCAAGGTCGCCGAACTCAATGCCGACGAGTCCATTGACGGCTTTATCGTGCAAGTCCCCCTTCCCGGCCATATCGATGAGCGGAGGATCACCCTGGCGATCGACAGCGCCAAAGACGTCGATGGCTTCGGCCCGGAAAACCTCGGCCGCATGTGCCTCGGCCTGCCCGCCTTCGTCACCGCCACCCCGAATGGCGTCATGGAGCTGCTCGCGCGCAATGGCATCGCCACGGAAGGCAAGCACTGCGTGGTGGCGGGCCGCAGCAATATCGTCGGCACGCCATTGTCGATCCTGCTTTCGCGCAACGCCAACCCCGGCAATTGCACCGTCAGCATCGCCCACAGCCGCACCAGGGACTTGGGCGGGCTGTGCGCTTCGGCTGACATCCTCATCGCGGCAATCGGCCGGCCCGGATTCATCACCGCCGAAATGGTCAAGCCGGGCGCGGTGGTGATCGATGTGGGCACCACCCGGGTTTCCGACCTAAGCCGGGCATCGGGCTTCCGCCTCGCCGGGGATGTGGATTTCGACTCGGTGGCGCCGAAATGTTCCTGGATCACCCCGGTGCCCGGCGGCGTCGGCCCAATGACCCGGGCCGCGTTGCTGCAGAACACGCTCAAGGCCCGGCAAAGAAAACAGGACACTAGCGATGTTTGAAAGTTTGCGGGCACTCCCGCCGGATCCGATCCTGGCGCTGACCCCGGCCTTCCGGGCCGATCCCAATCCCGACAAGATCGACCTCGGCGCCGGCGTCTACAAGGACGAGCAAGGCAACACGCCGGTCATGCGGGCGGTGAAGCGGGCCGAGGAGCGGGTGCTCGCCAGCCAGCGCAGCAAGACCTATGTCGGCCCCGCCGGGGCGCCGGGATTCAACGACGCCATCGCGCGGCTCGCTTTCGGCGATACGCTCATCGGCAGCCTCGGCGGGCGCCGGGTTACCCTGCAAACACCGGGTGGCTGCGGCGGCCTGCGGCTTGCCGCGGAGTTTCTGGCCCGGGCCAACCCGGACGCCACGGTGTGGCTGAGCGATCCCACCTGGCCGAACCATGGCCCGCTGCTCGGCGCGGCGCGGCTCAAAATCGAAAGCTACCCCTATTACGATTTCGACGCCCATGCGGTGCGCTTCGACGCCATGCTCGAATGCCTGTCGAGCGCCGCGGCGGGCGATGTGGTGCTGCTGCACGGCTGCTGCCACAATCCCTGCGGCGGCGACCTCGATCCCGGCCAATGGCGGGCGCTGCGCGACTTGGCCCTGGCGCGGGGCTTCACGGTATTGATTGATATGGCCTACCAGGGGCTTGGCGATGGCATCGAGGCCGATGTGGCCGGTGTGCGCCTGCTCGCGGAATCTATGCCCGAATTGCTGCTGGTCACTTCCTGTTCGAAGAATTTCGGCCTGTACCGGGAGCGAACCGGGGCGCTTTCGGTGATTTGCGCTTCAAGCGGGGTCGCCAAGGCCGCGGCGAGCCAGCTCGCGGCGACGGCCCGGGCCAACTGGTCGATGCCGCCGGACCACGGCGCCGCCGTGGTGCAGGCGATCATGGAGGATGCGGAACTGCGGGCGGACTGGGAGCGCGAACTCGGCGAAGTGCGCGGCCGCATCAACGGCCTGCGCGCCGAACTCGTCGCGGCCCTGCGCGGAGCGGGCCTGGCCCGGGATTTCGGCTTCATCGAGCGCGAGAAAGGCATGTTCTCCTTTCTTGGCGTCACCCCCGAACAGGCCGAAACCCTGATCCGCAAGTACAGCATCTATCTGGTGAAATCCGGCCGCATCAACATCGCCGGCATCAACCGCGCCAACATCAACTATCTCGCCAACAGTCTCGCCGAATTGCTGGCAGCGTAAGGCGAGCCACCGGAATAGCCTCGATTCAGACGGGACTTCGGAAGTCCGGCGGGAGGCTCTGATGTAATCAGCGCTTCCCGCGGCACACGGTTGTACCGCCGCATTCAATGACGCAAAGTCATTGAGTGCGTGATCGAAACAAAACCACGTTTTGTTTCGATCAAGAGAACAATTCCAAGGGCGGAGGCAAGCGAATGCGAAGCACAGCTTCGCGCGCAGCTGGAGCGCCACAGAGCTGCGCTCTGTGGCCGGACCGGAATTGTTCGGAACATTAGCCCCCGGGTTTTTGGCAGTTCCAGCAGATGGCGAAATTGGCGCCGTTCCATTCCCGGCAGCGGCGGCAGCGCCAGTCGGGGCGGTGTTCGTCGGGACCATCGAGAAATTCATCGACAATCGCCAGCGCGCGCTGGTAGTCCACTTCCCGCTCGACCCAAACCTCCGGCCAGCTTTCGACAAAGGGCACTTCGCCATAGGCGGAGCCGAGGTCGGCGTTTTTCACCACCGCCTTGATGTCGGCGACTTCAAGCAGATTGCGAATCTGCCAGACGTCTATCGTGTTTTCAGAGCTGAAGACCCGTTTCATCGAATTATCCGCCCCTTTCAGCGCAGCAGGTGGCGCGGACGCAGGCCGCACAGCCAAAGCGCCACAGCATAGGCCAGCAGCCCCGCGAGCACCAGCAGCGCAAGCTGGCCAACTTTGGCGGCGATCGTCCATTCCATCCATTCCCGCCATGGCCCGCCGAGACCAAGCAGCGCGGCGGCCATCGCCGCGTTGCCGAGCAGCAATTGGAAAATCAGGCGGCCCCAGCCGGGCTGGAACCGGAACACCCCGTCCCGGCGCAGCCCGCGCAGCAGCAGCCCGGCATTCACCACCGCCGCCAGACTCGTCGCCAGGGCCAGCCCAACATGGGCGAAACCCGCCAGATAAAACCCCACATTCAACACCATGTTGACGCTCATAGCGATGATGCCGATGCGAACCGGCGTGGCCGTGTTCTGCCGCGCGTAAAAACCCGGCGCGAAGATTTTGACCGCCATGAAGGCGAGCAATCCGAGGGCGTAGGCCTTGAGGCTCGCGGCGGAGCGCGCGACATCGAAGTCGGTGAAGTTGTCATTCTGGAACAAGGTCACAAGCAATGGCTCGGCGATCAGAATCAGCGCCAGCGTGGCCGGCGCCGCGATCAGGCAAACCAGCCGGAAGGCCCAGTCCAGGGTGGCGCTGAATTCTTCCATCGACTGGCTCGCATGCTTGCGCGACAGGCTCGGCAGCACGACGATGGCGATGGCGATGCCGAAGGTGCCCAGGGGGAACTCCATCAACCGGTCCGAGTAGTACAGCCAGGACACGCTGCCGGTGACGAGCAACGAGGCGATAACGGTGTCGAGCAGTAGATTGATCTGGCTCACCGAAACCCCGAACAGCGCCGGCAGCATCAGCCGCTTGATCCGGGCGACGCCTTCGTGCCCGCGGCTCGGTTTCGGCACAGGCAGCAAACGGATGTGCGCCAGAAAGGGCAACTGGAACAGCAACTGGGCCACGCCGGCGATCAGCACCCCCCAGGCCAGCGCCAAAGCCGGCTCGTTGAGCCAGGGCGCGAGCCCGAAGGAACAGCCGATCAGCGACAGGTTGAGCATCGCGGGGGTGATCGCCGGCCCGGCGAAATAGCCGTAACTGTTGAGCACCGCGCCGCACATCGCCGTCATCGAAATCAACAGCAGATAGGGGAAGGTGATGCGGAACATCGACACGAAAGTGGCGAACTTGTCCGGCTCGTCGAGAAAACCATAGGCCACGACGGTGGCGATCAAAGGCGCGGCGGCCACGATCAGCGTGGTAATCAGCGCAAGCAGGCCGCCAAGCGACGCAGTCACCGCGTTGATCAGCTCCCGCACCTCGGCGTGGCCGCGTTGGGTCCGGTACTCGGACAGCACCGGGACGAAGGCTTGGTTGAAGGCGCCCTCGGCGAACAGCCGGCGCATGAAGTTGGGAATTTTGTTGGCGAGAAAAAAAGCGTCTACGCCATCGGTCACGCCGAACAGCCTGGCGATGGTCACATCCCGGGCCAGGCCAAGCACCCGGGAGACCATGGTCATCGACCCGGTGACACCGCTCGACCGGAGCAGCCCCTCGCCACCCGCCGCGGTTTCCCCGGCGCCAGCCGGATTGGCGTCGGTCGAATTCACCGACGAGCGGCCTCCAACCGTCGCCGTCTGGCGGGCCGCGCGCGGCCCGCCAGACGGCGACTTACGCTGTGCAGACCCGGAGAGCAGCCATGTTTCAGCATGACGAAAATTGCTGGCAAACGATCAGGATTGTTGACACGGGCGGGCTAAGGCGGCATAGTGTCGCACTTTTTTCAGGGCTGTTGGAATTCGGACACAAGCGGAGGCACCCCTTGGCAAATTCCCCTCAAGCGCGCAAGCGCGCCCGGCAGAACGAGAAGCGGCGCCGGCACAACGCATCCTTCCGTTCGATGGTTCGCACTTCCATCAAGAAAGTGCGCGCGGCCATCGAAGGCAAGGACTTCGCGGCCGCGAGCAAAGCCTACCAAGATGCGGTTCCCGTCATCGACCGCATGGCCGACAAGGGCATTATCCACAAAAACAAGGCCGCCCGGCACAAAAGCCGGCTCAACGCCGCGGTGAAAGCGCTGCAATAACCGCAAGAGAATCCGCCCGGCAAGCATTGCCGATCAACGGGTGAGCACCAGATTATCGCGGTGGATGATCTCCTCCTCGCCCGCATAGCCGAGCAAGTCGGCGATGCGGGAGCTGTCCCGGCCGAGCAGCTTCGCCACCTCGCCGCTGTCGTAATTGACCATTCCCCTGGCGATTTCCTTTCCTGAAGCATCGAGGCAGGCCACGACTTCCCCGCGCCGGTAAACGCCCCTCGTTGCGGTGATGCCCACCGCGAGCAGGCTTTTGCCCTGGCTTCGCAGCACCGTCACCGCGCCGGCATCGAGCATCAAGGAGCCCTTGAGCGTCAACTGTCCCGCCAGCCACTGTTTGCGGGCGGTGACTGGCTCATTTTCAGCGCTGAGCCAAGTGCCGATTTCGGCGCCCTCCCGCAATCGCGGCAGCAAATCCGCCTCGCGGCCGTTGGCGATGATGGTGTGGGTTCCCGACCGCGCCGCGAGCCGCGCCGCGGACAATTTGGTGATCATGCCGCCGCGGCCGAGGCTGCCGCCGGCACCGGCGAGCCGGTCGAGGGCGGGGTCGCCGGCGCTGGCGTTGCCAATCAGCGTCGCCCCCTCGTGCTTGCGGGGGTCGGCGCTGAACAATCCGTCCTGATCGGTCAGGTTCACCATCACATCGGCATTGATCAGATTGGAAACCAGCGCCGCCAGATTGTCGTTGTCGCCGAGGCAAAGCTCTTCGGTGGCCACCGAATCATTCTCGTTGACCACGGGAACCGCGCCGAGCTTGAGCAGCGAGGTCAGGGTCGAGCGGGCGTTGAGATAGCGGGTGCGGTTCGACAGGTCTTCATGGCTGAGCAGGATTTGCGCGGTGCGCACGCCGTGTTTGGAAAAGCAGCTTTCCCAGGCTTCGACCACCCCCATCTGGCCCACCGCGGCGGCGGCGGCCTGCAGGCGCAGTTCCCGGGGCATCGCCCCCAGGCCGAGGCGGTTGGCACCCTCGGCCACCGCCCCGGAGGAGACGATCACCAGTTTCAAGCCCGCTGCGCGCAAGCGCGCGATCTGCCCCGCCCAGCCAGCGATGGCTTCGCGGTCGAGACCAAGCCCGGGACCGGGGCCGAGACCCAGGCCCGCGTCGGTCAACAGCGAACTGCCGATCTTGACCACCCAGGTCCGGCAAGCGGCGATCTTCTCACGCATGGCCCACCCCGCTCCGGTTGGATTGATTGAATGCGAGCAGCATTTCCCTCTCCAGCCGGTTCTGCTCGGCGGCGTAGTCCGCGTCTTCGCGCGATTTGCGGCGGTGGGATTCGATCGCACCCATCAACGCCTCGCAAAGCGCGTCGCAGCCCGTCCCGGCCAAGGCGGAAACACGGTGTATCGGACCCTCCCAGCCCAGCGCTTCCCGCAGCCGGCCTTCAAGCCCGGCCAGGGCATCCGCGGCGAGCAGGTCGGACTTGGCGAGAACCAGCCAACGCTCCCTCGCGGCAAGCGGCGCGCTGAAGGCCTCAAGTTCCCGGATAACCGCCACCGCGTTCGCCACCGGGTCGCCGCCATCGGCGGGCAGCACCTCAACGAGATGCAACAGCAGGCGGCAGCGGGACAGATGTTTGAGAAACCGCAAACCCAGCCCGGCGCCGGCCGCGGCGCCTTCGATCAGGCCGGGCATGTCGGCCATGACAAAATCGCGCCCGGTGCCACACCGCACCACGCCGAGATTGGGTATCAAAGTGGTGAAGGGGTAGTCGGCGACTTTCGGCCGCGCCGCGGACACCGTCCGGATCAATGTGCTCTTGCCGGCGTTGGGCAAGCCAAGCAGGCCGACATCGGCGACCAGGCGCAACTGCAGGCGCAATCCGCGGGCCTCGCCCGGGGCGCCTTTGGTGGTTTTGCGCGGGGCGCGGTTGGTGCTCGATTTGAAGCGGGTGTTGCCGAGTCCAGCGCGACCGCCCCGGACCACAAGCACCGGCGCTCCCGGCCGCCGCAAATCGGCGATGAGTTCACCAGTGCCGGTGTCAAACACGCAGGTGCCGGGTGGCACCCGCACCGTCAGATCCGCTCCACTGGCGCCGGTCTTGTTGCGACCGCCACCTGGCCGGCCCGATTTGGCCCGGTATCGTGGCTGGAAACGGAAATCGACCAAGGTGTTCAGCGCGGGGTCGGCGGAGAGGAACACGCTGCCGCCGGCACCGCCATCGCCGCCGTCCGGCCCGCCGAATTCAATGTATTTTTCCCGGCGGAAACTCAGGCAGCCATTGCCACCCTTGCCGGCCTCGACAAGAATCTCGGCCTCGTCAACAAATTTCAGGCTGGGCTCACCACGTTGACAAACTTGCGCCGCTGCGGGCCCTTGACGGTGAACTGCACCACGCCATCGGCTTTCGCGTACAGGGTGTAGTCCCTGCCGCGGCCGACCTGCTCGCCGGCGTGGAAGCGGGTTCCGCGCTGGCGCACAATGATGTTGCCAGCCTTCACCGCCTGACCGCCGAACAGCTTGACCCCAAGCCTTTTGGATATCGAATCGCGGCCGTTGTTGCTGCTGCCGCCCGCTTTCTTGTGCGCCATGGCCTTGCCTCAGGATTTGATGCCGGTGATCTTGACTTCGGTGTACGGTTGCCGGTGGCCCATCCGCTTGCGGTGGTGTTTGCGGCGGTTGAACTTGACGATGCGGATTTTTTCGCCGCGGCCCTGGTCAAGCACTTCGGCTTCCACCGAACTGCCCTCGACGTAGGGCTGACCGATGCGGATTTCGCCACCTTCGCCCACCATCAACACCCGGTTGAAAGTCACTGTGTCGCCCACATCATGGCCGAGCTTTTCCAACCGCAGCACCTCGCCCTCGCTGACCCGGTGCTGCTTGCCGCCACTCTCGATTACCGCGTACATGCTTTTTGTCCACCGCGGGCGCATCCGCCCATCCAACCGAAGCGGTGGATTCTACGGCAACAAACGAAACAAGACAACACGGCCCCGTCATCGGTAGTGTATCAGTTTGAATTTCTCGGCCGTGGGACGCCACGGTTGGGGCTACGCCCAAACCCGAAGCCATGCAAACTGATACACCACCAGCTGTTGGGTAGTGGCTCAGTTTGAAATAAAGACTTGCTCAGTTCAGAGTGTTCTATGAAACACAGTCATGCTACACTGTTGAGTTGTTCCAACCTCTCCGATTCGGAGGAAACAAAAATGAGCACAGACTATACCCTCCCCCGGCTCTTTCTTAAGGCTTGCGCCGCCGTGCTGCTGACAGTCCTTGCCCTGCCGGCATCGGCACAGATAGAACGGTCGGCCAGAATTTCAGAGGTGCTGGCGGGCGCCCCCGCTTATGTCACCAGCCTGACCACCCCCCTGGTCAGCCGCCGCGCCCCCCAAGTGAACAACCGGACCTTGTCCGGCACGGTCACCAACCTGATGATCGAGGCCCTGGACTCTCCGGGCGGGATGACTCACGACAGGACGACCTTCGGCGTGGGACCCGGCTCCCATTGCGCCCACAGTGCGGGAGCAAGCGGCGGGGTCGAATTCCACAACCCGACCGGCACCTATTCCCTCGGCCAGCCCATCGCCATCGCCTGCCAGACCTATACGACCCGCAAATGCTCGCGCAGCGTGACCTTCATGGGCCAGACGTTCACCGCCAACAAAGGGTACCCGCCGTGCAGTGAAGCGATTGACGATGTAACCCCCCTGACTGGCCAATACACGGGGAACACACCGAATCAGCAAGCTAACTCATACGCCCCGGAGCGGACCCCGAGCAACGGCATTTTCAAGCTGCGGATCTGGGGCAGGGTGTGCCATGCAGGCACTTCCAATGTGCAGCGATGTTGGGACCTGAAAAACCCCACACCGCCCCCGGGCTTTACTTTCCTTGCCAATGCGGCAGGCTATGGGGCCACCTTCTGGCCCAACTCCAACTGCGGCCCGCGCAGCTGGCCGACGCCGGAGCTGAAGGCGGCCGGTGCGCCGGCCTATGCCAAATGGTGTGATGTCACGGTCGATGTGCGCCGCTGACGGCCGTCACACCAGGCAAGGGAGGCCTCTTCCGGCACGGGGCTGGCCACGGTCCGACGGGACCGTGCCTGAAAATTCAAGCCGAGATGCCGCCAAAATCACGAATTTTTCAAACTGAGACACTACCCCGCCATCCCATTTCGCGCAGAATGGCGAAGAGGCTGCGGTGGAATCCCGCACTCAGGGAGCGCGGCGGTGGCTGAAAGGGGCCCGGCGCAAGCCGGGAAAGCATTCAGCCACTGGCGGGAAGCGACCGGTGACGATGAAAAAAGCTGGTGAATCCCGAATGAAGCAAATCGCAAGCTATATTCCTCTGCTGGCCTTTTTTTTCACTTGGGCCATGGATGAGAGACCGGTCAGGCTGGCTGGCTTCGAGCATAGTTTCGGCGGCATATACAGCGCCGCGGAAGTGCTGCTGGCTGCTTCGGTTCTGGTTTACGGCGCGCTTTTCCTCGCCTACAAGCGGCTCGACAAGTTTGAATGGATCACCTTGGGCGCCGTGGTGCTGTTCTGCATCCCGACCTTTTTGCTGCGCGACATCAATTTCCTCAAATGGAAAGCGCCGCTGGTGAACTGGCTCTTCGCCGCGGTGTTCCTCGGCTCGCGCCACATCGGCGGCAAGCCCGCCTTGCAGCATATGCTTGGCCACGCGGTGTCGATGCCGCGGGAGCTGTGGCTCAAGCTCAACAATGTCTGGGTGGCGTATTTCGCCCTGCTCGGCGCCGTCAACCTCGGCGTCGCCTATGGCCTCAGCGAGGCGGCGTGGATTCAGTTCAAGGTCTTTGGCAATCTCGCCATCACCGTATTGTTCATCGGCGGCCAAATGCCCTGGTTGGCGCGCTACATCGAGGCGCCTGAGGAAGCCGCGGCCGGGACTCCGCCAGCGAAGCCGACCGGAAGCGAAACTTCCTGAGATTGGTGGAATCCCCCGTAATTGCCACTCCGTGCGGTTTTACAACTCCAAATCATACTCCATGGTCAATGGCGCATGGTCGGAAAAGTTTTCCGCCGGGTTGGCGATGCCGTCAACGATCTCGGCGGATTTCACCAATTCGGCCAAGCCCGGCGTGGCGACCTGGAGATCGAGCCGCCAACCGACATTGTTGGCCCGGGCTTGGCCGCGCTGGGACCACCAAGTGTATTGCTCCTCGCGCTGGTTGACCCGGCGGAACGCATCGACATAGCCCACCCCGCCGTACAGTTCATCGAGCCAAGCCCGCTCCTCGGGGAGAAAGCCCGAATTTTTCTGGTTTGAGCGCCAGTTTTTCAAGTCGATCTTGCGGTGGCAGATGTTCCAGTCGCCACAGATCAGATATTCGCGGCCGTGGCCGCGCAGCTCGCGCAGGTGGGCCATGAAGGCGTCCATGAAGGCCAATTTGCGCCGCTGGCGCTCCTCGCCCGCCGAGCCCGAGGGCAAGTACAGCGAAACCACGCTGAAACCCTCGAAATCGACTTGCAGGTAGCGCCCTTCGCTGTCGGCCAGGTGAAAGCCGAATCCGCGCTGAACCCGCAGCGGCTCGCGGCGGCTGAACACCGCGGTGCCGGAATAGCCTTTTTTCTCGGCGTCGAAATAATGGCAATGGAACCCCGCGGGATGGAAAACCGCCCCGCCTGTCTTGGCCTCGAGCTCGAGCAGTTGCGCTTCCCGGGCCTTGGTTTCCTGGATGCAGACGAGATCGACATCGCGCCCGGCGAGCCAGCGGAAGAAGCCTTTGCGCTGCGCGGCCCGGATGCCATTGCAGTTGAAAGTCATGACGCGCATGGCGGGGCCTCTCTGGGCAGGGATTCCGGCATTTCGCCATTGAAGATCGAAAAAACCGGAAAACTGCGAAAATTTGTTACACTTTCCCAAAATTGTGTTACCATTCGGAACGTTTTGAGCGGCAATCCGCTTGCTCATTCGGGGGGAACCGATAAGGAAAATCATCATGGGCGACGCGGCGTACCAGTTGCCGCCAATTTTGGAGGCTGCCGTTGTCAGCTTCGCACCGGTTGTGGCCGCCCTGGCCCTTCCGGGGCTGGGCGCGGTTGCAGCGGTCTGATTCTCCTGTTGAAGGGTTTTCCTCAAGCCCTTCGTTTTGTGTTTGCCGGGCCAATCGCGGCCCGGCTTTTTTTACGAAAAATCCGTCCCTGGATTTTTCTCTTGCGCATCCCTGTGCCGCGGGGGGCTTCGACTAGGTTCCAACAGTCTAAATCCGCTCGGCGAAATTGCAGGGTTTGTGGGTGCTGTCGAGTTGTTCGCGGAGGATGCGGTCCCAGCCGGTGCGGCAGGCGCCGGTTGAGCCCGGCAGGCAGAAAATCGCCGTGCCGTTGGCGATGCCGCCGAAGGCCCGGGACTGCACTGTGGAGCTGCCGATCTCGGTGAAGGAGATCTGCCGGAACAATTCGCCGAAGCCTTCGATTTCGACATCGAACAGCGGCGCGACCGCCTTGCGGGTATTGTCCCGGGCGGTGAATCCAGTGCCTCCCGTGGTCAGCACGCCCTGCACTTCCGGGTCGGCGATCAGTTTCGAGAGCAGCGCGCGCAACTGGTAGACATCGTCCTTGACGATGTTTCTTGAATGCAGTTGGTGGCCTTCCGCGCGCAATTTCTCCGCCAGCAGGGCGCCGGAGGTGTCGGTTTCCATGGTGCGGGTATCGGAAACCGTGACCACGGCGAGATTGAGCGGAATCCGCGCGCCTGGCAGCACACTAGCCTCCGGTCATGTTCATCAGGCGCACGGGCTGGGCGTGGTCCCGCTCGTAGAAGTGGTGCCGCTCGGGTTTCAGCTCCATGGCGGCGGTTATGGCGGCCTTGAGCTCGTCGAAATCCCGGGCCGGGTCGCGCAGCACCGCGCGCAGATCCATCGAGTGTTCGTTGCCGAGACAGAGCAGCAGGCGGCCCTCGACGGTGACGCGGACGCGGTTGCAGTCGGCGCAGAAGTTGTGCGTCACCGGCGAGATGAAGCCGATGCGGGATTTCCGCCCGATGACTTGGGCGTAGCGCGAGGGTCCGGCGGTTCTCACCGTGCTGTCGAGCAGCGGATAGCGGCTTTCGATCTGTTCCCGCACCCAGGCGTTGCCGCAGATGGTTTCCTCGCGGTCGTGGTCGGAGGCTTCGCCGAGCGGCATTTCCTCGATGAAGGCGATGTCGATGTCGCGCGCAAGCGCGTATTCGACGAGCGGCAGCACCTCGTCGTCGTTGTAGCCGCGCATGATGACCGAATTGAGCCGCAGCCGGTCGAAGCCGGCGGCGACGGCGGCGTCGATTCCCGCGAGCACGCGCTCCAGCCTGCCAACCCGGGAAATGCGGCGGAAACGCCCGGCGTCGAGACTGTCGAGGCTGATATTGACGCGGTTGACGCCGGCGGCGCGCAGGGGGCCGGCGTACCGCGCCAGTTGGTTGCCATTGGTTGTCAGCAGCAGTTCGTCGAGGCCGGGCAGCTTGCCGAGTTGCTCAATGAGGTGCATGACATTCGAGCGGACGAGTGGTTCGCCGCCGGTAAGGCGGATGCGGCGCACACCGAGTTCGGTGAAGGCTTTGGCGACGCTGTGCAGTTCCTCGAGCGTCAGCACTTCGGCCCGCGGCACGAAGCGCATTTCCTCGGTCATGCAATAGACGCAGCGGAAATCGCAGCGGTCGGTCACCGACAGGCGGATGTAGTCCACCCGCCGGCCGAATTTGTCGATCAGTTCCGGCTTCTTCGTCCCGGCGCCGGGCGGGGCGGTTCGCGCCTTGGCCACTGTCGTGTTCCTGGATGACTGCTCTTGCGGATTACTCTTGTGACTTACTCTTGCGAACTACTCTTGAGAACTACTCTTGAGAGCTACTCTTGAGACCTTGGGCCCGAACCCGGGCCGAACTCGGCTTCCACTTCCTGGATGCGGGCGCCGGCGAGGATGCCCGGCATCGAATAATTGCCCTCGTGGCAGGCGTATTCGTAGATATCCCCATCCATGGCGTGATAGCTCAACTCGGCGGTCCAGGGCTGGCTGTAGAGATTGTCGTCCTCGACGGTGAAGCGGTAGACGATCTCGGTGTCGGAATAGCGCTCGAAACGCTCGGTGATGCGCCCGTCGGGCGTGATCGGCACCGGGCTTTCGGACATTTGCAATTCGTTGATGTTGACGGTTTCAACGTACAGCGCCCCGCCCTCGTACCAGCCCCGGGAATCGCCGAACCAGGGCTGATGAGGCGCGGGCCGCGGATTGGCGCGGGCTTCCGCGGCGGAAGCGTGGATGGGGATGATGCGGGCGTCGTGGGCCATTTCCACCAAAATGACGACATAATCATCAGTTTGCACAAACTGATAGCTGCTGTTGTACAAGGTGCCCATCATGCCGGGGCCGGCGGTGTTGCCGAAGCCGATCAGGCAGCGCTCGGAGATGGGGATCGCCTCCGGGCCGCTGGCGTCGCCAACTCCGGTGAGATAGCGGGCGCCGAAATTGGCGCGGTTGAGTTCCACCCGGGGCGTTTCAAGCCGGGGAATCCGGCCGCTGGGCGGATCGACGATGAGCGAGGTGCGGAACTCGCCCCTGACGTGGGCCAGGGCGGAGCCGGGGTCAACCCAGAACAGGTTGTAGCCGCGCAGGCCGAAATCATAGGCGCCTTCCGGTGGCGCGCCGGTTTCCGGATCGACCGCCGGGCCGGCTTCGATATTTTCGGCGGAAATGCCGGCGATGGCCATTTGCTCGACGATCCGGGCCGCCTCTTCGGCGTTGACCACGAGCCGGTCGATGCCTTGGGGCCGCGACATCGGCGTGCGCGAGGCATTGGTCCAGACGCCTTCGAGGTCGGGCCGCGGTGTCTCTTGGGCATGGGCGATGGCGCCGGAGAGCACCAGGGCGGTGGCGGCTGGAATCCCTGCCAGGGATTGAATTCTTGACATGGCGGATTACCTGTGTCGATCTGTGTCGATTCTGGGCCGCGGTTCTTCGGAAACCACGGCGGCCAATGGATTCAGGCGGTCGATTGTACAGCCCCGCCCCGCTGGTGTCAGCAAGGGGAGGCGACTTTGGGGAAGTGGCTACTGAGGGAAGTGGCTTCGATCCGTCGCCCTTGGACTGGCGTGAATACAGCGGACGCTGTGAATACATCCATGTACGCTTCGGGCTCGACATCGTGTCTCGCACGCCCGCTGTATTCACGCCAGTCCAACGGCGACTCGCGCTGTGTGGAGCTTCGGGAGTGTGTACCTCCAGAGGGATTCCGTTCGCAAGCGGGCTGATATAATCGGGGGCCGCGAAGGAGAGAGCTGTTTTGAGTTTGCCTGGGCGTGAGCCTGTTGACTTGCTGGTGTGCGCCAGCTGGCTTGTGCCGGTGGCGCCGCAAGGGGTGGTGCTGCGGGACCATGCGGTGGCGGTTCGGGATGGGCGGATTGTCGGCTTGGCGCCGGGCGGGGAGGCTGGCGGCATCTGGAATGCGGCCGCGGTTTGCGAGCTCGATGGACATGCGCTGATTCCCGGCCTGGTCAACAGCCACGGGCACACGCCGATGAGCTTGTTGCGGGGGGTCGCCGACGACCTGCCGCTGAAGCCTTGGCTCGAGGAGCATGTCTGGCCGCTGGAGAACCGGCTGATGGGGCCGGAATTCGTCCGCGCGGGGGCGCGGCTGGCGATGGCGGAGATGATCCGCGGCGGGACGACTTGTTTCGCCGATATGTATTTTTTCCCCGATGTCGTGGCCGAATGCGCCGACGATGCCGGAATGCGCGCCCAGCTTTGCGGGCCGCTGCTCGATTTTCCCTCGGCCTGGGCCGCGGATGCGGAGGAGTATCTGCGCAAGGCCCGGCAACTGTGCGTCCGCCATGCCGATCATCCCCGGCTGCATTTCGCCTTTGGCCCCCACGCCCCCTATACCGCGTCCGACCCGCTGTTGGCCGCTGCGGCGCGGGAGGCGGAAGCTCTCGATGCGCCGATTCACATGCATGTCCACGAAACCGCGGCGGAAGTCGAAGATGCCATCCGCGAAACCGGGCGGCGGCCGCTGGCGCGGCTGCGGGAACTCGGCTTGATCGACCCGCGCTTCCAGTGCGTCCACGCCACGCAGTTGCTCGATGAAGAGATAGCGGTGCTCGCTGGGGCGGGTTCTTCGGTGATCCATTGCCCGGAATCGAACCTGAAGCTCGCCAGCGGCGCCTGCCGGGTCGCCGACTTGCTGGCCGCCGGGGTGAACGTCGCCCTCGGCACCGATGGCGCGGCGAGCAACAACGACCTCGACCTGTTCGGCGAGATGCGCAGCGCCGCCCTGCTCGGCAAGCTCATGGCGGAGGACGCGAGCGCCCTGCCGGCGCCGGCGGTGCTCGAAATGGCGACGATCAACGGCGCCAGGGCATTGGGAATCGATGCGGAAACCGGCAGCATCGAGGCGGGCAAATGGGCGGATTTGGCGGCGGTGGATCTGGGGCGGTTCAATACCCTGCCACTGTACGATGTGTGCTCGCAGCTCGTTTATGCCACCCAGTCGGCCCAGGTCAGTCATGTCTGGTGCGCGGGACGGCCATTGCTGGCCGAAGGGCGCCTGCTCACCCTCGACGGGGCCGCCATCGGCGAAAGCGCCCGGCATTGGGCCGAACAGGCGCGGCCCGGGAGTTGAAGCCGATGGAGAACCTCGACCCCCGGGAAATCCGCAAATTCGAGTCCTTGGCGAGCCGCTGGTGGGATCCGCAAAGCGAATTCAGGCCATTGCACGAGATCAATCCGCTGCGCATGGGCTATATCGCGGCAAAGATCAATCCCGCCGGGAAGAAGGCCGTCGATGTGGGCTGCGGCGGGGGGATTCTCACCGAGGCCCTGCGCCGCCACGGCGCCGAAGTCACCGGCATCGACATGGCCGAAGCGGGGCTCGCCGTCGCCAAACTGCATCTCGCCGAGAGCGGACTCGACATCGACTACCGCAAATGCACCGCCGAACAGCTCGCCGCCGGGCAGCCGGAAAGTTTCGACTTGCTGACCTGCCTCGAAATGCTCGAGCACGTCCCCGAGCCCGGCTCGGTGGTGGCGGCCTGCGAGCGCTTGCTCAAGCCCGGCGGACTCGCGGTTTTCTCGACGATCAACCGCAATCCGCAATCCTGGCTGTTCGCCATCGTCGGTGCCGAGTATGTGCTGCGCCTGCTGCCTAGGGGCACCCACGAGTACGCCAAGCTGATCCGGCCTTCGGAACTCGCCGCTTGGTGCCGCGATGCCGGCCTAAACCTCGAATCGCAGATAGGAATGGGCTACAACCCTTTGACAAAAAAGTATTTTCTGCAAAAAAGCCTAGCGGTGAACTACATCGCCTGCTATCGCAAACCCGGGCCGGATGTTTGATTACCGCCCACCCCCGGATTTGCTCGCCGGGCGCGCGATGCTGCTCACCGGCGCCAGCGGCGGCATCGGCCGCGCCTGCGCCCTCGGCCTGTTGGCACACGGCGCCGAGCTGGTGCTGCTCGACCGCGACCAAGGCAAACTCGAAAGCCTGTACGACGAAGCCGAGGCGACCTGGCCCGGCCGCTGCCACATCCAGCCGGTGGAACTGGCCCGAATCGGCGAAGCCGGATGCGCCGCCATCGCCGCGGGCATTGCGGAGCGGTTCCCGGCGCTCGACGGGCTCGTCCACAACGCCGCCCTGCCCGGCCCCCGCGCGCCAATCGCGCACTACGGGGAGGCGCACTGGCGGGAAGTCATGCAGGTCAATGTCCATGCCGCTTTTCTGCTCACCCGCTGCCTGCTGCCCGCGCTGGAGCAATCCGCCGATGCCCGGGTGCTGTTCACCGCCTCGGCGGCGGGCCGCGAAGGCCGCGCGTTCCAAGGCGCCTACGGGGTGTCGAAATTCGCCGTGGAAGGCTTGATGCAAACGCTGGCGGCGGAAGTCGGCACCACGACTTCGATTCGCGTCAACAGCCTCAATCCCGGCGCCACCCGCACGGCGATGCGCGCCGCGGCGTATCCCGGCGAAGATCCATCCACCCTGCCCGCCCCGGAGTCGCTGATGCCGGTGTATCTCTACCTGCTCGGCCCGGAAGCCCGCCACATCCACGGCAAAGCCCTCAACGCCCGGGATTTCGACCCAAGCCTGCTTTGACCTAATCCCGCAAGCGGCAATTCGCGCTGTGTAGAAGCATGGTTTCGTGCGGGGGTCCGCACGGCATGAGTCGCCGTCCGGTGGGTTATGTTCAGCGGGGTGAGATCCGGTCGGCGCAGCCGATGAAAAGCGCAGCTTTTCGAGGGGCGAGGGCAAGCGTTTGCGAAGCGCAGCTTCGCGCGCAGACCGAGCGCCACCGAGCTGTGCTCGGTGGCCGGACGAACGGCTTGCCATGGACGGCATAGATAATTCGTCAGAATCCCGAGGGATGTATTCACGGCGTCCGCTGAACATAACCCACCGGGCGGCGGCGACTCGAAGCCACCGACTTTCTGCTGGCGTAGCGGCGGAGTTCGTCGATTTCTTTTTGGCTGAGTTCGTGGAATCTGCCCGCTTTGACGGCGCTCGGGATGAACGCCGGGCCAAAGCGGACACGCTTCAGGCGGCTGACCCGCAAGCCCTGCGACTGCCAGAGCTTGCGCACCTCGCGGTTGCGGCCGGCCATGAGCACGACGTGGTACCACTGGTTGGCGCCCTCGCCGCCGAAATAGCGGATATCGCTGAAACGGCAAACTTCGCCGTCGATTTCCACTCCCCCGCGCATCCGCGCGAGCTGGTCGTCGCCGACCTCGCCGAGAACGCGCACGGCGTATTCCCGGTCGATTCCACTCGAGGGATGCATCAGCCGGTTGGCGAGCTCGCCATCGTTGGTCAGCAGCAGCAGGCCGCTCGTGTTCAGGTCGAGCCGGCCAACGGCGACCCAGCGGCTGTTGCGCAGGGGCGGCAGCCGGTCAAAAACCGTGGGGCGCCCCTCCGGGTCCGAGCGGGTGCAGACTTCGTGGTCGGGCTTATTGTAGAGCAGCACCCGGCAGCGCGGCTTTCGCCCCCATTTTTGATCCAGTTTTCTGCCGTCGACGCGGATGCGGTCATCGGGCCCAACCCGCTCGCCGAGGCTCGCGGGCCTGCCATTGACCTCGACCCGGCCGGCGCGGATCCAGCCCTCAAGCTGCCGCCGCGAGCCATAGCCCGCCCGGGCGAGCACCTTTTGCAGTTTTTCGCTCATGCATCGTTCGCCCGGCCATCCGGCGCTCCAGCCTCCGCGCCGGCATCGGCATCCGTGAACAATTCGACAATGGCTTCGTCCGGCCTGTTCGCCGCCAATGGATTCGCGTCATTGCCGCTTTGGCCGATCTCTTCGAGCGGCGGCAATTCCGCCAGACTCTTGAGATTGAAGTGGTCGAGAAACTGGCGGGTGGTAACGAACAATTCCGGCTTTCCCGGCGTATCGCGGTGGCCGGCGACGCGGATCCATTCCCGGTCGAGCAAAGTGCGGATGATGGCGGTGCTGACGGCGACACCGCGCACATCCTCGATGTCGCCCCGGGTGGCGGGCTGGCGGTAGGCGATCAGGGCCAGGGTTTCAAGCAGGGCCCGGGTGTAGCGGGGCGGCTTTTCCTCCCACAGGCGGTTTATCCAGTGGGCGAGTTCGCGCCGGATCTGGAGCCGGTAGCCCGAGGCGACCTCCTTCAATTCCACGCCACGCTGCCCGCAATCCTCGCCGAGCGCCGCCAGCGCGCTTCGCAATTCATCGCGTCCGGGCCGTTCTTCCTCATCGAAAACCGCGCGGATTTCATCGAGCGAAAGCGCCCGGTCGGCGGCGAGCAGCAAGGCTTCGATGATGGTTTTGAGTGGCTGGCCGCTCACAGCGCCCCGCCCTCTTGCGCGGGCGGCGCTTGCGCAAGCCGCAAATGTATCGGACCGAAAACCTCGGATTGGGCGATTTCCAGCAAAGCGTTGCGGGTCAATTCCATCACCGCGAGAAAGGTCGCCACGATGCCGGGGCGGCCCTCCCGGGGGTCGAACATCGCCGTCAGCGGCAGGAAGCGTTCCCGGTCGAGGCGGCGCAGCAGCAGGGTCATTTTGTCCCGCGGGTTGATCGGTTCGGTTTGCACATGATGATGTTCGAACAACTCGGCCTCGCGCAGGGCGCTGGCGAGGGCCGCGAGCAGGTCGGAAAGCTCCACCGCCGGCTGCGGGACGATGCGCTGGAATTCCGGTGTCTCGGCCCGGGCTTGGCGCAGTTCGCGGTTGAGCCGAGGCAGCCCGTCAAGGTTTTCCGCGGCCTGCTTGTAGCGTTCGTATTCGAGCAGCCGGCGGATGAGTTGCGCCCGGGGGTCTTCCTCCTCGTCCTCGGCGGCTTGGGGCCGCGGCAGCAGGATGCGCGACTTGATCTCGGCGAGCACCGCCGCCATCACCAGGTATTCCGCCGCGAGTTCGAACTGTCCGGCCCGCATCAGTTCGATGTAGGCCATATATTGCCCGGTGATTTCGGCGACATCGATTTCGAGAATGTCGATGTTCTGGCGTTTGACGAGATAGAGCAGCAGATCCAGCGGGCCTTCGAAGGTTTCCAGATAGACTTCGAGCGCGTTGGGTGGGATGTAGAGATCGGTGGGGAGTTCTGCCACCGCGGCGCCGGCGACATAGGCGATGGCCGGATGGCGCTGGCCGGACGGTGCGTCCGGCGAAGCCGCCGGTGCTGGCGAATCGTTGCCTGGCATCGGAAATTGCCCTGTGGCGAATCCACGCAATCAAAGCGGATTCTAGCGCATCGGCGAAAACGCTGGCGCCCCCACTGTCATTCTGTGCGCAGCGAAGCCCCCATCCCGTCATTCCGCGCGCAGCGAAGCCCCCATCCCGTCATTCTGCGCGCAGCGAAGCGAAGTCGCAGAATCTCCCGAAGGGCGCACCATCACCGCCGGGATTCCGCGACTGCGCGCGGAATGACGAAAAAACAGCGCCATGCCCCGTCATTGGCGGCTTTGCGCGCAGCGAAGCCCCCATCCCGTCATTCCGCGCGCAGCGAAGTCTCCCTCCCGTCATTCTGCGCGCAGCGAAGCGAAGTCGCAGAATCTCCCGAAGGGCGCACCATCACCGCCGGGATTCCGCGACTGCGCGCGGAATGACGAAAAAACAGCGCCATGCCCCGTCATTGGCGGCTTTGCGCGTAGCGAAGCCCCCATCCCGTCATTCCGCGCGCAGCGAAGCCTCCCTCCCGTCATTCTGCGCGCAGCGAAGCGAAGTCGCAGAATCTCCCGAAGGGCGCACCATCACCGCCGGGATTCCGCGACTGCGCGCGGAATGACAAAAAAACAGCGCCATGCCTCGTCATTGGCGGCACGGAACAAAGCTCACCAGCGGCTCAATCCCATTGCGTCGCGGACGCGGTCCATGGTTGCGCTGGCGGCTTGCCGCGCTTTTTCAGTGCCCTGGCGAATGATGTCGCGGACTTCGTTTGGGTTGTCCTCGTAGCGGCGGGCGGTTTCGCGGATTGGGGCAAGCTCGGCGAGCACGGCTTCGATCACGGGTTTCTTGCAATCGACGCAGCCGATGCCGGCGCTGACGCAGCCTTCCCGCGCCCAATCCCGGGTGTTTGCGTCAGAATAGACTTGGTGTAATTGCCACACCGGGCATTTGGCTGGATCGCCGGGGTCGCGGCGGCGGACCCGGGCCGGATCGGTGGGCATCGCGCGGATCTTTTTCGCCACCGATTCCGGCGCTTCGCGCAGGGCGATGGCGTTGTTGTAGGACTTGGACATCTTCTGGCCGTCGAGGCCCGGCAGTTTGGCCACTTGGGTGTGCAGCGCGGCGGGTTCGGTGAGCACTGGCGCCCGGTGCAGGTGGTTGAAGCGGCGGGCGACCTCCCGGGTCAATTCGACATGGGCGGCCTGGTCGCCGCCGACTGGAACGAATTCCGCGGCATAGATGAGAATGTCCGCGGCCTGGAGCAGCGGATAGCCGAGAAAGCCGTAGGTGTCGAGGGATTTGCCCTCGAGCCGGGTTTGCTGCTCCTTGTAGCTCGGCACCCGCTCGAGCCAGCTCAGCGGGGTGGTCATCGACAGCAGCAGGTGCAACTCGGCGTGTTCCGGCACCGCCGACTGCAGGAAAATCGACGCTTTCGCGGGATCGATTCCGGTGGCGAGCCAGTCGATCGCCATATCGACAACATGGTTGGCGAAGATCCCGGTGTCGCCGTAGTCGGTGGTCAGCGCGTGCCAGTCGGCGACGAAATAGAAGCACTCGTAGTCGTCCTGCAGCGAGCGCCAGTTTTTCAGCGCGCCATGGTAATGCCCCAGATGCAGTTTGCCCGTGGGCCGCATCCCGGAAAGCACTCTCTTTGGCTGGTTTGACTGGTTTGACTGGTTTGGCTGGCCGTTTTCCGACATGTTCGCTTCCAACGCTTGTTGAGGGGGATCTGTCCCAGTTACGGCTTCCCCGCATATTAGCCAAATGCCGCGCTATCACCCTTGCCTTCGCGCAGCAGTTCGGGGACGCCTTCAACCAAGTCAACCATGGTGGTCGCTTCGAGTCCGCAGGCGCCACCGTCGATGATCAGCTCCACCAACTTGCCGACACGCCCGCCGATTTCATCGATATCGCTCAACGGCCGGCCATCGCCGGGCAGGATGAGGCTCGTGCTCATTATCGGCTCGCCATGTTTCGCCAACAGGGCTTGGGCGACGCTGTGACCGGGAACGCGCAGGCCGATGGTCTTGCGTTTCGGATGCATCAGCCGCCGGGGCACCTCGGGACTGGCCTTGAGGATGAAGGTGTATGGGCCGGGGGTATGGGCCTTGAGAATCCGGTAGGCGCTGTTGGGAACCTGGGCGTAGGTCGCCAGCGAAGACAGGTCGGCGCAGACCAGGGTGAAATTGTGCCTGTCGCCAAGTTGGCGGATGCGGCGGATGCGGTCCAGCGCGCTCTTGTTGCCGATGTTGCAGCCAAGGGCGTAGGTGGAATCGGTCGGGTAGACGATGACATCCCCCCGCCGCAAATGCTTCACCGCAAGCTCGATCAACCGCGCGGAAGGATTGTCCGGGTGAACCGTGACCAATTGGCTCATGACGCGCATGATGCCACATTCCGCGGCCGAACGCCGCATCCGCCCATAGCCCACCGTGATCCGGCGCTTCAACAACGGCGGCGCGGCTGCTGCTTGACAGTGCGGGGCGCGGTCCCTAGCATGGCAGCCTGTTTGCGTGGCGGCGGGTTCCAGCCACCGCGCGCCACTTTCCACAGAGCGCCTCTCGCCCTTATGTTCCCGGAGCTTCTCGCGGCGATTGAAGACGACTTCGCAGCCGTAAACCACACCATCGTCGAGCAATTGCATTCCCGGGTCGGCCTCGCGGAAAGCATCGGCCATTACATCGTCGAGGCTGGCGGCAAGCGGCTGCGGCCGATTCTGGTGCTGCTCGCGGCGCGAAGCTGCGGCATCCGCGACGACCGCCACATCCAACTCGCGGCGGTGATCGAATTCATCCACACCGCCACCCTGCTCCACGACGATGTGGTGGACATGTCCACCCTGCGTCGGGGCCGGCCCACGGTCAACGCCGAATGGAACACCGAGACGAGCGTGCTCGTCGGCGATTTCATCTATTCCCGGGCTTTCCAGTTGCTCGTCGGCATCGGCGACATGGGCATCATGGAAATCATGGCCGACACCACCAACCGCATCGCCGAGGGCGAGGTGCAGCAGCTCGTCAACAAGATGAATCCCGACATCACCGAGGCGGGTTATCTTCAGGTGATCCACGACAAGACCGCGGTCCTGTTCCAGTCCGCGGCGCAATGCGGCGCCCGGCTCGCCGGCGCGGCGCCGGAAATCGAACAGGCTTTCCAAACCATCGGGCGGCATCTCGGCGCCGCCTTCCAGTTGATCGACGACGCCCTCGACTATGCCGGGAACGCCAGCGCCATGGGCAAGAACATCGGCGACGACCTGATCGAGGGCAAGCCGACGATGCCGCTGATCCATGCCATGCGCAACAGCGGCGGGGCCGACGCCGAACTGATCCGCAACTGCATCGTCGATGCGGATTTCTGTCGCGGCAACATCCACCGCGTGATCGAGATCGTCCGCGCAGGTCAGGCCCTCGCCCACACCACCGACCTCGCCCGGGCAGAAGCCGCCAAAGCCCTCGCGGCCCTCTCCGCAACACCCCCCTCCCCCTACCGCGACTCGCTGGAGAGAATGATCAAGCTGTCGGTGGACCGCAGTTCCTAGGAACCTGCGCCGTGGGAAATCACAATCGCGCCGGCTCCACTGGGACTCCGCCGCGCAAATGGATGCTCAGGCCAGCCGAGGAACTGCGCAGGATGGTGTCCCGGTCGAAGATTCGCAGGCGGCGGTTGCCGGGCTGGTAAACCTTGTCGCTGGCGGCGAGCATGAGCTCGGCGGCTTGGCGGGCGTCCCTGGCGCGCTCGAATTCGCCGAGCTGGGCGTAGGCCATGGCGAGTCCGGCATGGAAATCGGGTTCGTATTGCTTGAGCCGGACGGCCCGGCGGAAATGCGTCCGGGCGGACTCGTAATTGCCCCGGTCATAGGCGCGCCTGCCCTCGGCGTATTGATAATAAGGGTTTTGCCGGTTGAAGTCGTCGATTACCCGCTCATAGCGCCGGGCGCGGGCGTCCTCGCCCCGGGAGCGGTAGAACTTCACCAGATTGTTGACCGCGGTGGCGTTGCTATTGTCGATCTCGAAGGCGTAGTGGTAGCTGAATTCGGCGAGCACATCGTTGCCGGTGCGGCGGTAGGCGGTGCCGAGGTTGTTCCAGGCGAAGCTGTTCGCCGGGTCGATGAACAGTGCGTTCCTGATGTAGTCCAAGCCTTGTTGAATGTCTCCCGCAACCAGGGCTTCAACGCCCAGGTTGTTGAAATACAGCGCCCTCGCCGCCTCGTCGGAGACAACCGCCTCGGTCATTTGCTGGAGGGCGATTTCCGGGGTGAAATCCACCACATAATAGCGCCGCGCGCCGAGGCGGCCGGTGGCGTTGATGTGCTGGCTGACGACGAGCAGGTCGCCCCGCCGATCCCAGCTCGGCTTCACTTCAACGGTCTGGAAGCTCGCATCGACACCCACATGCCGCGCCATGGCGATATAGAGATTCATCACCGACAGGCAATTGCCCTCCCGGGCGTGGAACACCTCAACCGCGGTGTGGGTTTTGGCGTTGGAATACTGGATGTTGAGGTGGTTTTCGCCGTAGAGCAGATCCTGCAGGGTGCCAACCAGGTATTCCTGGCTGGCGCGGCCCGGGTCAAGCTGGCCCTCGAGCCAACTTTTCACTTCGTCATCGAGGCGCAGCGGGTCGATTTCCGGGAAGCGGTCGCTGGTCTGGCCGATGGCCCGGGCGTAAAGCGCGGGGTCGAGCGCGTAGTCCGTTTGCAGATCGATGGCCCCGCAGCCAGCGAGCAGGCCCAAGCCGCTTGCGATGATGGCGATGCCGGCGCGAATGTTCATGTCGTATCCCGCTTGTGCTTTGAAAAACTCCAGTCCGGCCACCGGGGGCAGCTCGGCGGCACATCCCTGTGCCGCGGGGAAGCCCTGACTTAACCAGAACTTCCATGGCCCCATTCTACCGGAAACGGCGCGGCGTCTCCCTGCCCGCCTTGTCGATTTTGAGGAATCCGTAGCGGCCTTTGAGGAATGGAACCCGGTCCTCTTCGAGTCGGCGGAACAGGGCCACCCAACCGGCGTCCCGGGCCATTTGCGCGAGTTCGCCGCCGAGGCGGTCCAAGTCGGTGCTTTCCCGCAGCCTTGCGCTGTCGCGGCCCCAATTGCCGCGGTGGGCAACCGCGCCGGTTGTGGAATCGAAGCCGTAGGCGAGCGCCAGCCGCGTCTGGGCGATGCGCATCCGGTCCGCCGACAGGAAACGAACCTCGAAGCTGGTATGGAAACCAGCATCGAAGCGCGGCGGATCAGCGGTGCCGCCCGCTGGTCCACGCCAGGAAACGCTGGTGTCGATAACCACGCTCTTGGTCACCGGCAGATAATCGAGATGCTCGAATGGCCGGGTGTCGGCAAACAGCATGTCGTAGCCCGCATCGGTGTCGCGCAGGGCCGAGGAAATGCGGACCCTCCGCTCGGCATCGAGATCGACAACCGCGTCGGATCGGGTGCGGATCGACCGCTGGGTCAGGTCGAACAGCGATTTGAGCCGCTTCGGGTCTTGCCGGGGCAATTCGATGGCCATGGCGCCGCCGGCATCCATCGCGCGCAGGATGAAGAACGCCCCGTCAGGGTCGAACATGAGTTCAATCGGCGTGAAATCGATCTCCGCGCTTTCACCGAGTGCGATCCCGCCCGGCACGATGATCTCTTCGATCGTCGGCTGGGTGAATTCATCGCCGAGAGTGATTTTGCGGAAAATCTCCGGCTCGTAGCGCGAAAGGCCGCGGTCGTCGCGGTTGACCGGGTCCCGGAACACCGAATCCGAATCCCGCCGCGCCCGCTCGCCAAGCAGTTCCATTTCGGTGGCACCGGTGCGCAGACGCCGCGCCGGCCGCGAATCAATCGCCAGCCGGTGCCGCGCCGTGGCATAAAAGCGCCCGGCGAGCGCTTCCGCTTCGGGGTCGTTTTCGATGCCTGCGAAAATCAGGCTGTCGTAACCGGCGGCGCGGGCCATTGCGCCGACTTGCGCCGCCAGCGTTTCGTCCCCGCTGGCAAAAGTGATGAAGATTCGATCACGCGACCGGTTGCGGCCCTCCACGTCGACCCAGCCGGCGAACACTTCCCGCGGATCCCGCTGGCCGTCCGGGGTTCCGGCGGGCGGGTGGGCGCCAGCATCCGCAAGCGCATCCGAATGCAAAACCAGGCCGCCGATATCCCCCGCGAAAAACGCCGCCTCCCAGGCCGCGATTTCGGCGCTGTCCGGTAACGCCCCCGCGGGCAAATCGGCGAATCCACCCAACCGCGGCGCGGCCGGCGGGCGCGAAGCGAGTCCGCGCCCGTTCAAATTGACCACCAGTTCCAACGCCGGCGGGGCTGGAGCGGCGGCATCGGCAATTGCCTGAAACAACTCCCCAACCGCTGCCGGCGCGTCCTGGCCTTTCGCGGCAACAGCAAAGAAAAGCAGCCCCAAAGACAACAGCCCAACCCGCGAGACCACAGCCCGGGGCCTGGCACCGGGGGAGCGCGGCGCCCGCAACCCGCACACATGCGCAGGCAATTCACTCATCCACGCAATGGTCATAGACCTCTCCCCGCCTTTTCGCCAACAAGCGCAGGCGCAAATCGCCGACCCAATCGGGCTCGCCAAAATAATGCAGCGGCTGGGCGAGTTCGGCGATCAACCGCTCGGCCTTGTCGAATTCCCCGGCTTCGATGGCGTATTTCACCGCCTGCTCCATGATGAAGGTGTCGGCTGGCAGCAATTCGAAGGCCCGGCGGGCGTAATCGGCGCCGGCGCGCCAGTCCTGGCCCGGGAACAGGTGGATCTCGCCCATGGCGAGATTGGCCTCCGGGTTGTCTGGGTGGTCCGCGATTACGCGCTCGAAAGCTTCCCGGGCCGCCGCCAGCCGCTCCGCGAACCGCGCCGGCGCCCATTCATTGCCGCAATCCTCGAGCTCGTGCTCCCAGTATTCGCCAAAGTCGAGGAGGATGTCGGGATTATCGGGCTCGAGAGCGAGGGCGTGGTCATAGTAGGCGGCGATTTGCCGGTCGCTTTCCTTCGTTTCCGCATCCGCATCCGGGACTGTGCCCGCGTCACCGGCGGTGTCCTGGAAGCGGAGCGAATCACCGAGACCGGACCAGGCCCTGGCAATCGCCGTGTCCCGCTCCGTCAAACCGCGGAAGAACTGCTCCGCCACCGTGAAGCGGCCGGCGTTGAGCGCGAGTTCGCCGAGCTGCAGGGCGAGCTGGTCCGGGCTGGCCTCGACTGGCTCGAAATCGGAGGTATTGGCCGCTTTGCCCAGATTGGCAACGCGAAGCACCCATTCCCGGGCGCGGCTTGTCCGCAGGTATTCCCCAAGCTCGGCATCGAGCCGCTCAGGGCGCATATGGAAGGATTGGTCGAAGGCGAAACGCGGATTGCGGCCCGCGAGCAGATGTTGGAAATATCCGCCCAGGGCTTCGCGGTGGTCGGCGAATCCTTCTTCATGGCCGTGGCGCAGATAGGCCAGCAAGGCCTCCGATTTGAGATTGGCGATTTGGATCAGCCGCGGCGAGGCGAGCGCGGCATCCTCGTAGAGCAGCCGCTCCATCGCCAGTTCCGCCGACAATTCCGCCACGCGGGCATTGGCCGCCGGCGGATGCGCCGGCAGCCGCAGGCTGTCGCCATCGACTTCGCCGCGGGAATAGTGCGCCGCGAGTCCTTCCTCGTACCAGCGCGGCATGCGCAGGTCGATAAAGTTGCGAATCAGAAAATGGGCGTAGTGGTGCAGCCCCTGCCGCCGCGCCATGTCTTCGCCAAGCGACATCGCCAAGTAATTCGCCCGGGGTGTCGGCAACTGGAATCCAGCATTGTCCCGCAGGGTGAAGTGGGCGAAATCCCCATGATCGTCAAACAGATAGACGAGATTCGGCACTCTTGCCCGGGGCAATTCCCCACCCTCGTTGAGCAGCCGGCCCACCGCCTGCCGCCAGCTTTCGAGATCGGCGGCGACCGCGGCGGTGCGCCGCGGGGAAAGCTGGCTGAGAATGCGGAAGTGGGTGGTTTCGAGCGATTGCCAGCGCTGCTGGAGAAGTTCCTGCTGGGCGTGGATCTGGGCGCAAAACCCAGCGACGAGAAAAAACCCGCAAATGGTTCGAATATTCTTCACGCGCAGCTTCGCCAACGCGACAAGGCCATGGCCTGGGAGCCTGCGCGGTAGTATAACCGAATCTCGCCCACGCAAGCCCTGTGTTGACTGCTGAAGTGGCTTCGATCCGTCGCCGTCTGGCTGGGTGGCGTTCAGCGGACGCCGTAAATCCGTCCCTGGGAATTCTGAGGCGTTTTTCGTGCCATCCATGGCGCGGCGCTTCCGACCTCGACAGGCCCCGGTCTCGACATCCGTGTCGAGCCGTTCGGCCCTCGAAAAGCGTTGCTTTTCGTCTGCTTCGCAGACCGGGCAACCTGCATTCTGGCATACTGCGCATGCCATCCTTGGCGCGGCGCTTCTGGCTTCGACCAACCCCGGTCTCGACATCCTGTCGAGCCGTTCGGCCCTCGAAAAGCGTTGCTTTTCGTCTGCTTCGCAGACCGGGCAACCTGCATTCTGGCATACTGCGCATGCCATCCTTGGCGCGGCGCTTCTGGCTTCGACCAACCCCGGTCTCGACATCCTGTCGAGCCGTTCGGCCCTCGAAAAGCGTTGCTTTTCGTCTGCTTCGCAGACCGGGCCTCACCCTGTCTCGCACGTCCGCTGAACGCCACCCAGCCAGACGGCGACTCAAGCTGTGCGTGACCTCTTAGGGAAGCTCTGATTAAGTCAGAGCTTCCCTGCGGTATATGGGAGTACCGCCGAATTCGATGGCGCAAGCCATTGAATTCGCGAGCAAAACAAAACCACGCTTTTGTTTTGCGACAATGAAAAATTCCATGGATGGAATTTTTCAGAGCATACTTAGTGTGCTGTCCGTCGGCAACAATATTGAGCGCTTTGTCAAAGCAAAGTAGAAATGTCCCCTTTTCTCCAAAGTAGAGATGTCCCCTTCGGCCTTGCGCGGAGGGAGCGTAGCGACCGGAGCGCAAGGCCGCGCCGCGGCTATCCGGCGGCCGGCCCCGCGCCGGTCTTGAACGAACGCCGCCAGGGGTGGTCCGGCGGCGGCTTCCAGTCCGGCCGGGACCGCTGCCGCGCCTTGGCCCTGTCCACCCGCGACCGGACGCTCTTCCCGTCCTCGACCGGCGGCGGCTCCCCGCCCCCGGCAAGCAGCCTGACCGGCAGCTCGCGCCCGTCGCGCAGCACCCTCACCCCGCCGTCCCAGCCCTTGCAAACCGTCACCGCGGCGCCGCGCAGCCGGTAGCCCCGGCCTTGCCCGGTCACCTGGTACGTGTTTCCCTCGAAACTGATCGACAGGTTCTTCGTCAACTTGCGCCCGTGCTGCTCGCACAGGATCAGGTCCAACTCCCGGTCGTCGTGCAGCACCGCCCGGTGCGCGTCCGCCGGGTTGCGCGCCGCCACGCCGAAACGCCGGTTGTAGTCCGCCATGAACGCCGGCAGGTAGGCGTTCCCCGCCTCGATGCCGCAGATGCCCCGCAGCCGCATCTCCTTCACCAGCCGGTCCTGCAGCGTCTTGTTGGCCCGCTCCACCCGGCCCTTGGCCTGCGGGCTGCCGGCGTGGACCGGCGCGATGTCCAGCGTCCCCAGCGCCCGGCCGAACTGCGTCAACCCGTCCTCCCGGCCCCGCAGGTTCACCCGGAATATGCTGTGGCGGTCCGAGTAGTACGCCACCGGGCGACCGTGGGCCGCCAGATGCGCCCGCGTCGTCTCCATGTAGGCCTCGGTCGTCTCCGCCGGCCAGAACCCCATCGCCAGCAGCCGCGACGTCGCGTCGTCCACGTACACGATCAGCGCGCACCGCGGCCCCCGGTCCTCGAACCAGTCGTGCGGCGAACCGTCGATCTGCACCAGATCGCCCAGGCACTCCCGGCGCGTCCGGCTCGGATGCGCGCGCGCTTCCCGCCGCGCCTTCGGCCGCCACAGCCCGTCTTCGATCATCCAGCCCCGCAGCGTCTCCGCCGACAGCTTGAAACCGTGCGCCTCCACCAGCTTCTCGCAAGCGAAGGTCGGACCGAAATCCGGGTAGCGCCCGCGAACCAGGTCCAGCGCCGCCCGGCGCACCGCCGGGTCGATCGCGTTGTTCGACCGCTTGCCCCGCCGCCCCGACACCAGCCCCGCCGCGCCCCGCTCCCGGTAGCGCGCCGCCAGGCGCTTCACCTGGCGCACGCTCAACCCGAGCCGCAACGCCGCCTCCCGCTGCGTCAGGCGCTTCTCCGCCACATCACGGACCACTCCCGCCCGATCCGACTCCCGCATGCTCAACAGCAACTCCGCGCTCGACAAGACAACCCCTCCTCGCAGAAAAAGGGGACACTTTAACTTTGCGCAAAGGGGACATTACTGCTTTGGGCTAACACAATATTGAGCGCTTTCAACTTGCTCACATCCCCGGATAATTGGGTCCGCCGCCGCCTTCCGGTGCCACCCAGTGGATGTTCTGGGCCGGATCCTTGATGTCGCAGGTTTTGCAGTGGACGCAGTTCTGGGCGTTGATCTGAAACCGCTTGCCGCCGTCTTCGCCCGCCACGACTTCATATACTCCCGCCGGACAATAGCGCTGGGCGGGTTCGTCGTAGCGCGGCAGGTTGACGCTGATCGGGATGGCGTCATCCTTCAGTTGCAAATGGCAGGGCTGGTCCTCCTCGTGGTTGGTGTTGGACAGGTACACCGAGGACAGCTTGTCGAAGCTGAGCGCGCCGTCGGGTTTGGGATAGTCGATGCGCTCGCTTTCGCCGGCGGGGCGCAACTGGGCGTGGTCCGGACCGCGGTCGCGCAGGGTCATGGGCGCGCGGCTGCCGAGCAGATTGTGCTCGATCCAAGTAAAGGCGCTGCCGAGCCAAAAGCCGAGTTTGTGGAAGGCGCCGCCGAAGTTGCGGCTGCGGCGCAGCTCTTCATACAAGCTTGAAGCGCGGAAGCGCTCGCTGAAATCGGTTTCCGCGGCCTCCGCTTCGAGGGCGGCGAACAATGATTCCGCCGCGAGCAGGCCGCTGCGCAGCGCGGTGTGGCTGCCCTTGATCTTGGCGGCGTTGAGGGTTCCCGCGTCGCAGCCGATCAGCAGGCCACCCGGGAAAGCCATTTCCGGCAGGGAATTGAGCCCGCCCTTGATGATCGCCCTGGCGCCGTAGCCGATGCGTTTGCCGCCTTCAAGGTGGCGGCTGATGACGGGGTGGTGTTTGTAGCGCTGGAATTCATCGAATGGACTGATGTGCGGGTTGCGGTAGCCGAGATCGACAATCAGCCCCACATAGACTTGCCGGTTTTCCGCGTGATAGAGGAAGCCGCCGCTGGTGGCGGCGTGGCTCGGCCCGGTCATGGGCCAGCCGGCGCTGTGGACGACGAGACCCTCCTCGTGCCGGTCTTCGCCGACTTCCCAGACTTCCTTGAGGCCAATGCCATAATGTTGCGGGTCGCGGTTTTCATCGAGACCGAAACGGGCGATCACTTCCTTGCCGAGATGGCCGCGGCAGCCTTCGGCGAGAATCGTGAACTTGGCGTGGAACTCGAATCCAGGCTCGAAGGTCGGCTTCTTTTCCCCATCGGCGGTGATGCCCATGTCGCCGGTGGCGACGCCTTTCACCCGACCGTCCGCATCGTAAAGAATCTCGCCGGCGGCGAAGCCGGGGAAAATTTCGGCGCCGAGTTCGGTGGCCCGCTCGGCGAGCCAGCGGCAGAGATTGCCGAGCGAGATGATGTAATTGCCATGGTTGCGCATCGGTTTGGGCACGAGCCAGGCGGGAAAGCGCAGCGACGACTTTGCGGAACCGAGGTAATACACCGCATCGTCCTTGACCGGGGTGTTGAGGGGCGCGCCGCGGTCTTTCCAGTCGGGGAAAAGATCGCTCAGCGCGGCCGGCTCGAACACCGCCCCGGAAAGAATATGGGCGCCGACTTCCGAGCCTTTCTCAAGCACGCAAACCGACAACTCGCGCTCCGCCTCCCGCGCCAATTGCAGCAAGCGGCAAGCCGTTCCAAGCCCCGCCGGCCCCGCGCCGACGATGACCACATCGACCTCCATCGATTCCCGCGCCATGGATTGCCCCTGTTTGTTTCGCTTTGGCTATTGACCGCGCGGAAATTATCCGAAATCTCGCCCGACAGCGCAAAAGCGTGGCTTCGATCCGTCATTCCCCGTTTTCAATCCACATGGCGTCGCCGTAGCTGTAGAAGCGGTAGCACTTGGCGATGGCTTCGCGGTAAGTTTCGAGCAGCATTCGCCGGCTGCCGCAGAAGGCGCTGACGAGCATGAGCAGGCTGGAACGGGGCAGGTGGAAGTTGGTGATCAGCGCATCGACGGCGCGGAAGCGGAAGCCCGGATAAATGAAAATGCCAGTTTCACCGCGGAAGGCTTGCAATCCATCCCCGCCGGCAGCGGATTCTAAGGCGCGGACCACCGTGGTGCCAACCGCGACCACCCGGCCGCCGGCCGCGCGGCAGCGGCCAACCGCGTCGCAGGCAGCCTGGGGGACTTCCATGTATTCGCTGTGCATCTTGTGCCGGCGGATGCGCTCCTCGCGAACCGGCTGGAAAGTGCCCGCGCCGACATGCAGCGTGATGAAGGTCGACCGCACACCGAGGCTTTCGATGCGGTCGAGCAATTCCTCATCGAAATGCAATCCCGCGGTGGGCGCGGCGACGGCGCCGTCGCGGCTGGCGTAGATCGTCTGGTAGCGCTCGGCGTCCGCGGCGGTCGCCGGGCGGCGGATATACGGCGGCAGGGGCACTTCGCCGATGCGCTCGAGCACACCCGCGGGCGCCTCGGCGAAGCGCAACTCGAACAAGCCGCCATCGCGGCCGAGCACCTCGGCTTCGACGTGCTCCCCCGCGCCACCGGAAAAACGCAGCAAGCCGCCGGCCTTGAGCGGTTTGCCCGCCCGCAACTGGGCCAGCACCCTGCCTTGGTCCAGAATCCGCTCGACCAGCGCTTCCACCCGCCCGCCGCTGTGCTTGCGCCCGCGCAGCCGCGCCCGGATCACCCGGGTGTTGTTGAAAACCAGCAGATCCTCCGGGGCGAGCAAACCGGGCAGATCGCGGAAGCGGAGATGGCGGCGGCGCCCGGCACCGCGATCAAGCGCGAGCAGGCGGCTCCCGCTGCGATTCGCCGCGGGCTGATTGGCAATCCGCTCTGGCGGCAGCGCATAGTCATAATCGGCAAGCAACTCGCTCATGAATCTCCCGCGCCCCGCCGCGAACGCGGACATGGAAGCATCCCCGGCGTCATTCCCCTTGAAGCGAAGCGACACCGCCAGGAAGGGACAGCGCATTGAACCGCAGCGGGTGCTTACTATACCATTCGCCACATCGGGTCACCCCTCGGGGCCTGCTTCAGAATGGCTCGCCCTGCCCTGCCGGAGTGGTGGAATTGGTAGACACGATGGATTCAAAATCCATTGCTAGCAATAGCGTGCCGGTTCAAGTCCGGCCTCCGGTACCAGAATCTTTTGCGCTGGAAGTTTGTGGCTTGGGAAAGCCTGATCGGTCAACTCGAAGACCTCGAACTTGCGGCGCTCACGCGCGAACGGGAAGGCAATAAGTCAGGGACTCCGCCATTCAATTTGATGGCGGGGGTGGGTGTCCGCTGGCTTGGCGATGCCGATGCCGGGGATGGCGGCGATGGAATCGCCTTGGTGGAGCAAGGGGAGCCGGTGGCGCAGCCAGGGTTCGAGTTTGGCTTCGTTGAGGATTTTTTTCAGGGTCTTGGTCGGCCGTCTGGCGAGGCGGCAGCTTTCGCCGCCCTGGCGGTAGCGGACCTCGTAGACACCGGCGGCGAGACCTTCCCCCGCGGTCTGGACCGCGTGGAGGCTGCCGTTTCCGGGCAAACTGAGCACCGGGTCGCGGGGGAGATCCCAGCGCAGGCGCAGGCTTGACTCGACCGGAGGCAAATCCGGGAGCAGATAGAGGCCATCGCGGTACTTGCGCGCGGAATGGCTTCCGAACTTGATCTCCGCGGCGTTCGCCCGCTCCGGGTTGAGGAGCCGGCCCGGGAGTTCGCGGAGTTTCTTCGGGTCCGCCTGGCCGCCGATGATGGATTCGATCCATTTGCGCAGGGCGTTGCGCTGGCGGGCCCGGCTTAGCCGCCACAATTCTTGGAGCCTGAGCCTGCCGGCGCCGGCGGCGCAGCGCGCGAGATCGATCTCGGCGAGATCATCGAGCAGCGATTCGGTTTCGGCGATCAGTCGGCGCGAGTTCTCCCAGTTGCGGCGGTAGCCCGGCCAGCGCCGCTCGATCGAGGGCAGGATCTGGTGGCGGCAATAATTGCGGTCGAAGCCGGTGTCGCGGTTCGAATCGTCGTCGATCCAATTCAGCCCGCTGGCCTTGGCGTAATCAGCCAGTTCCCGCCTGGAGATGCCGAGCAAGGGCCGCAGCAATGCGCCCTTGCCCAGTTTTCTCCGTTTGGGAATGCCGCTCAAACCATGTGTTCCCGCACCCCGCAGCAGCCGCAGCAGGAGGGTTTCCAACTGGTCGTCGAGATGATGGGCGAGCAGCAGGCATTCGCCTGGCTGCAATTCGCCGGTGAAAGCCCCGTAGCGGGCGGCTCTGGCGCGATTCTCCAGACCGCCGCCGGATGCCGGCACCTCCGCCCGCCGCACTTTGATGGGAATCCCGTTCCGCGCGCAAAATTCGCGGCAAAACGCCTCCCAGCTCCCGGATTCGGCATTGAGGCCATGATTGACATGCAGCGCGCGCAGGCGTCCGGTCGCTCCGAATGCCTTTGCGGCCAAATCAAGCAAGACGGTCGAATCCATGCCGCCGCTGAACCCCACGGCCACGCGGCCTTGGGGGGGCAATTCAACGAAAATCTCTTCAGGCGATAGCATTTCAGCAGTCAAGCACCAAGGGCCCGCGGGTGTTCCCGGAACAAGCTAACGGATACGAAGCACCGGAACAAGATCACAACAAGCCCGGGGAGATTCCGCGACTGCGCTGCGCGCGGTATGGCGGATGTTGAGCGAATCGTTTCGGAATACAGCATCTCGAATCTTGCACCGAGGGAGCGCGGCGGTAAGCGGAAGGGGCCCGGCGCCAGCCGGGAAGGAATCCGATTGCCGACGGAAAGCGACCGGGGCCCGGACGAGGAGATTCTGCGACTCCGCTTCGCTTCGCGCGGAATGACAGGGGGGATTCGCTGCGCGCGGAATGGCGGATGTTGAGCGAACCGTTTCGAAGTACAGCATCTCGAATCTCGCACCGAGGGAGCGCGGCGGTAAGCGGAAGGGGCCCGGCGCCAGCCGGGAAGGAATCCGATTGCCGCCGGAAAGCGACCGGGGCCCGGACGGGGAGATTCTGCGACTCCGCTTCGCTTCGCGCGGAATGACAGGGGGGTTCGCTGCGCGCGGAATGGCGGATGGGGCTTGGTCGGTGCGGTGGGCGGCGATTCCGCCGATCAATTGCTCAGCCCGTAACTCATCAAGCGCCGATACCTGCGCTCGACCAGATCGTCGAGGTCCATGGCGGCGAGTTGTTCGATCTGGTCGAGCAGGGTCGCCTTGATGTTGGCGGCGACTTGCGCCATGTCGCGGTGGGCGCCGCCGAGAGGTTCGTCGATGATGTGGTCGACGATGCCGATCTGCTTGAGGCGCTCGGCGGTTACCCCCATGGCCTCGGCGGCGGCGGCGGCGAGTTCGGCGGATTTCCACAGAATCGTCGCGCAGCCCTCCGGGGTGATGACAGTGTAGGTTGAGTATTGCAGCATGTTGAGTTGGTCGCTGACGCCGATGGCGATGGCGCCGCCGGAATTCGCCTCGCCGGTGACCGTGGCGATCAGCGGCGTGCGCACCCGGGACATCATCGCCATGTTCTCGGCGATGGCCTCGTTGATTCCGCGCTCTTCCGAATCCATTCCCGGATACGCCCCCGGCGTGTCGATGAAACACAGCACCGGCAGCCGGTAGCGCTCGGCGAGCTCGACGAGCCGGCGCGCCTTGCGGTAACCCTCGGGCCGCGGCATGCCGAAATTGTGCTTGACTTTGGCCCGGGTGCCGCGGCCCTTCTGGTGGCCGATCACCATCACCGGACGACCGTCGATTTTCGCTAGCCCGCCGATGACGGCCTGATCGTCGGCATAGAGGCGGTCGCCATGCAACTCGTCAAAGTCGCTCATGATGTGATCGATGTAATCGAGCGTGTAGGGCCGCAGCGGATGCCGGGCCACTTGGCAAATCTGCCAGGGGGAGAGATTGGCGTAGATTTTTTCGGTCAGCCGCAGGCTCTTCTGCCGCAGCGTCTGGATTTCCTCGTTGATATTGACTTCGTTGTCGCTGCCAACGAGGCGCAACTCGCTGATCTTGCCTTCGAGTTCGGCGATGGGCTGCTCAAATTCCAGGTAGTCGGGATTCACTGCGGCTTGGATTCCTTGGCGGGTTCATGGCTTGGGCGGGTTTTGCCGGCTCGCGGGTGGATATTGCAGCATCACCTGATCCCGGCCGAATTCGGCCCGCAAATCGCTGACGAGGGCATCCACCGGCGCCACCGCCCAGTCGGAACCGAGCATTATACACCCCCGCAGGTCGCCCCGGCGGTAATCGATAAGCACTTGGCAGGCACCGCCATTGTGGTTTTTGCCGTTGCGGCGGTAGGGTTCGAGCAGGCTCGCGAGCCGCGCGCAGAAGTCGCCGTTGAGTTCGCGGTTTTCCATCCGCAGGGAAAGTCCGCGGGCGTGTTTCGCCCGGGCTTCGGCCAGACTCATCAGTTCATTCGCCCGCAGCCGTGAACCATCGTTGAACTTGTCCTTTTCGACCTTGCCTTCAATGACGACAATGCTGTTTTTCTCCAGCCGTTCGCGAACCCGGCCAAGCAGCGGTTCGTAGAGAACCGTCTCAAGTCTGGCGGTGCCGTCGTCAAGCGTCAGAATCGCCATCTGGCCCGATTCGGTGCGGCGGATGCGGAAATCGGCGATCATGCCGGCGAATCGCTGGCCATTGCGCGAGGCTTTCGCCTCGTCGAGCCGCTTGGGAACAAGTGGTGCGAAATGGGCGAATTCGCTCCGGTAGGCGGCAACGGGGTGCTCGGAAAGATAGTAGCCGAGGCTTGCGCATTCGGCTTCGAGCACGGTGCGGCGGTCGCCGCTGGCCTGGTTCGCGCTCTCCGGCAGTTCGTCCCCCGCCCCGGCTTCCCCCCCGGCGTCCGCGAACAGATTCGCGATCCCGAGCGCCTGATCCTCAAGGTGTTGTTCCGCCGCCTGCAGCGCCTCCGGCAGGCAGTGCTTCAGCCGCGCCCGGGTGGCGAGCGCCTCGCCCGCGGCAAGTTCGTCGCAGGCGCCGGAGTCGATCAGAATCTCAACGACGTTCTTGTGGTCGAGCTGGCCGCCGATACGGCGGCAGAGATCCGGCAGGCTGCGGAACGCGCCCTGCTCCCGGACCCGGGTGATGCGCTCGATCTGCCCCCGGCCGAGATTGCGGATGGCGCCGAGGCCATATTCGATGTGGCCCGAGCCATCGACGCCAAAGCGGTATTCGCCCCGGTTGATGCTTGGCGGCAACACCGTCAACCCCATTTTCCGGCATTCGGCGACGATGTCGGCGATCTTTTCGGTCTGGTTCATTTCCGCCGACAGCACCGCGGCCATGAAATACGCCGGGTAATGGTGCTTGAGCCAGGCGGTCTGATAAGCCAGCAGGGCATAGGCCACCGAATGCGACTTGTTGAAACCGTAGCCGGCGAATTTCTCCATCAAATCGAACAGGTCGGACGCTTTCCGCTCCGGCACACCCTGCTTGAGCGCGCCGGCCATGAAGATGTCGCGCTGCCGCGCCATTTCCGCCGGATCCTTCTTGCCCATGGCCTTGCGCAGGATATCGGCGCGGCCGAGTGTGTACTTGCCAAGCAACTGGGCGATTTTCATCACCTGTTCCTGGTAGAGGATCACGCCATAGGTGCTTTTCAGCACGGGTTCGAGCGCGGGCAGGGGATAATCGACTTCGGTGCGGCCATGCTTGCGGTTGATGAAATCGTCCACCATGCCCGATTGCAGCGGGCCCGGCCGGTACAGCGCGACGAGGGCGACGAGATCGTCGAAGCGGCTGGGCTTGAGTTTGCGGATCAACTGTCTCAGGCCGCGGGATTCGAGCTGGAACACCGCCGTGGTGTCACCCTTGCCGAGCATCCGGTAGACCTTGCCATCATCGAGCGGCAGCCTGGCGATATCGATCCGGCCGCCTTCCCGGTCGTTGACTGCCTTGACCGCCCAGTCGATGATCGTCAGGGTCTTCAGGCCGAGGAAATCGAATTTGACCAGGCCCGCGGTTTCCACATCGTCTTTGTCGTATTGCGTCAGCAGGCTCGCGCCGGTGCGGTCGTGGTCGCGGTACAGCGGGGTGAAATCAGTCAACTTGCCCGGCGCGATGACGACGCCGCCGGCGTGCTTGCCGACATTGCGCGCCAGACCTTCGAGCTTGCGCGCCATTTCGAGTATTTCCCCGGCTTCGTCGTCGTTGTTGACGAATTCGCGCAATTCGGGCTGCTCCGCCAGCGCCCTATCCAGGGTCATTCCAGGAACGCCGGGGATAAATCGCGACAGCTTGTCGCCAAGCGAGTACGGCTTGCCCTGCACCCGGGCGACATCGCGGACCACCGCCTTGGCCGCCATGGTGCCGAAGGTGATGATCTGGGAAACGGCCTCCTGGCCGTAGATTTCCGCCACGTGGGCAATGACGCGGTCGCGGCCTTCCATGCAGAAATCGATGTCGAAGTCGGGCATCGACACCCGCTCCGGGTTGAGAAAGCGCTCGAACAGCAGATCGTATTCGAGCGGGTCCACATCGGTGATGCCCAAGGCCCAGGCGACGATGGAGCCGGCGCCCGAACCCCGGCCCGGCCCGACTGGGATCGCGTTGGTCTTGGCCCAGCGCACGAATTCCATGACGATGAGGAAGTAGCCGGCGAAGTCCATTTGGTTGATGATGGCCAGCTCCTCCCGCAGCCGGGCCTGATAGCGCCCGCTGGCGCTGGCTTCGACCGCGTTTTCCGCTTCAGCCTCGGCTTTGGTTTCGATTTCGGCTCTGGCTTCGATTTCGGCTTCGGCTTCGCCGCGGCGGGCTTCGAGCCGCGCCGCCAAGCCTTGCGCGGCGATCTGGGAGAGATATTCGTCAAGGCTCGCGGTTTCCCCGGTCGGCAGCGGGAAATCGGGCAGGCGCTGGACGGGTTCAAGGTCGAGATTGCAGCGCTTGGCGATATCGACGGTGGCGGCGACCGCCTCGGGGATGTCGCTGAACAAGTCGATCATTTCCGCGGCGCCGCGCAGGTACTGCCGGGGGGTGTAGTTCCGCGGCCGGCCAGGGTCGTCGAGGACCCGGCGCTGGGTGATGCAAACCCGCGCCTCGTGGGCCTCGAAATCCTCCTCGCGCAGAAAACGCACATTGTTCGTCGCCACGACCGGGCAGCCGCTGTCCGCGGCGAGGTCCAGCGCGGCGGCGATGTAGTCCTCTTCGCCGGCATTGCCGAGGCGTTGCAATTCGAGATAGAAGCCGCGGGGAAACAGCCCGCGCCAGCTATCGAGCCGGCTCCGGGCCAGTTCGGTCTCGCCGGCGAGCAGGGCGGCGGCGATATCGGATTCGAGCGCCCCGGAGAGCGCGAGCAGCCCGTCGCAATAGTCTCGCAGGCGGCTCTTGCCAATGCGGAATTCGGCGCCGGCCTCGTTTTCGACATAAATATCCGAGACCAGGCGGATCAGATTGCGATACCCCGTCTCGTTGCCTATCAGCAGCGCGATGCGGCTTTCCGCGCCACTCGCCTCGTCGACCACGCGCAGGTCGCAGCCACAAACCGGTTTGACCCCGGCCCGCCGCGCCGCTTGGTAGAACTTGATCAGGCTGAACAGGTTGCCGAGATCGGTCACCGCCACCGCCGGCATGCGCTGCCCGCGCAGTCGCTCCACCAGCGGCCCGACGGCAATCAACCCGTCAACGATGGAAAACTCGGTGTGCAGGCGAAGATGAACAAAAGTACGGGCAGCTTCCGGGGTGGACATGGCGCGCATAACCTGATTAGAAAGCCAAGTCTACACCAAGCAAGGGCGGACTCGGAGAAAGTTCAGTTTTCGATCAGGTGACGATGGATGTTCCGCTTCATATTCTTGCGAGTTTTCTCACCGGCCCGAAGGTCTGGCGGTGGTGGGGGGTGGGGCCGAGTTGGGCCAGGGCTTTGAGGTGGGCGGGGGTGGGGTAGCCTTTGTGCTGGGGGAAATTGTAGCGGGGGTAGGCTTGATCGAGGGCGGTGATTTCGCGGTCTCTGGTGACCTTGGCGAGGATCGAGGCGGCGGCGATGGCCTCGATTTTGCCGTCGCCGCCGGGGATGGCTTTGGCGGGGTAGTTCCAGTCGGGGAGGATGTTGCCGTCGACAAGCACCGATTCGGGCTGGATTTCGAGTTGCTCGACGGCGCGGCGCATGGCGAGGAGGCTGGCCCTGAGAATTTTGAGGCGGTCGATTTCGCCCGGGCCTGCCCGACCGATGGCGAAGCAGGCGCATTGCTCGACGATTTCGCCGTAGAGGGCCTCGCGGCGGGCGGGGGTGAGTTTCTTGGAATCGTTCAGGCCCCTGATTGCTGTTTTCGGGCTCAGGATGACGGCGGCGGCAACGACATCTCCGGCGAGCGCGCCCCGGCCCGCTTCGTCAACTCCGGCGTGGAAAACGGGAAGTTCTGGCGTTTTCAGCCATTTCGGGGAATTTGCCATTCGACCCCTTCGGCGCGCGGCCATCAGCTGGGATTGGCTTGAGTCGATGCCAGCATTTCCCGGATGGCGGCCGCGGCCGCGCTTGAGGCGTTTTTCCGCAGCAGTTGATGTTGCTCGGAGAATTTCCCCAGCAATGCCGGATCGGGTTCTGGATTTTCCATGAATCGCCGGATTTCGATGAGCAGGTTTTGCGCGTTGACTTCGCCCTGGACATATTCCGGCACCAGCCTCTCCCCCGCGAGCAGATTGGGAATCGCCATGTGTTCGACTTTGACGATGCGCGAGGCGATGGCGTGGGTGAGCGGGGCGAGTTTGTAGCATACCGCCATCGGGCGGCGCAGCAGCATGGCCTCGAGGGTGGCGGTGCCCGAGGCGAGAATGGCGAAATCCGCCGCGGCCATGGCCCGCCGTGAATTATCGAGCAGTTGGCAATCCAGGCCCGCGAATCCACCTTCCCCCATGATCTTTTCCACCAAGGCCCGATTTTCCGTGTCGGTGCAGGGCAGCAGGAAGCGCAGGCTCGGAAATTCCCTCTCCGCGGCTGCGGCGGCGGCGAGGAAAACCGGCGCCATCCGGCTGATTTCCCCTTTGCGGCTGCCGGGAAGCAGGGCGATTGCGCGGCTGCCCGGCCCGATGCCGAGTTGCCGCCTTGCCGATTCGCGGCTGTCGGGCTTGGATGTGGGTTTCGATGCGGTGGATGGGTGTTCCGTGGTGGATGCCGGGCGCGGCTCGGGATCGATGATGTCGGCGAGTGGGTGTCCCACGCAGCGGACGGCAACGCCGTGTTCGCGGTAGATCGCGGTCTCGAAAGGGAACAGGGTGAGCATCAGATCGATCGAGCGGGCGATGCCGCGGATCCTGCCCTTGCGCCAGGCCCAGACGCTGGGGCTGACATAGTGCGCGGTGGCGATGCCGCCCCGGTGCAGGTTCTTGGCGAGGCGCAGGTTGAAATCAGGGGCGTCGATGCCGATGAAGGCCGCGGGACGGTTTGCGAGGAAGTGTCTTTCGAGCCGGCGCTTGATCCGCAGCAACTCGGGGAGCCTGGCGAGTGGTTCCACCAAACCCATCACCGCCAGCCTCTCCATCGGCGCGAGCGATTCACAGCCAAGACGTTCCATGGCGGGGCCGCCGATTCCGCTGAAACGCGCCCCGGGCCAGATTTGGCGAAGCGACTCGATAAGCCCGGCGCCGAGCATGTCGCCGGATGCCTCGCCAGCCACAATGCCGAAGTGGTGGGCTTCGGTCATTCCGCCAACGCTAGCGATGAACGCCCTTGCATGACGACTCAACCGATTTGACCAGCGTCTTCAACACCGCGCTGTCCTCGCTCAGGGCCTTGATCTGGGGCAGGGCCTCCTGCAGCGTCAGTTTGCGCAGATGCAGAATCTTGTACGCCTTCTTCATCAATTCGATTTCTTCCCGGGCGAAGCCGCGCCGCTTCATGCCGATTGAATTGACCGAGCGGGCAAGCGCGGGTTGGCCGCTGACGATGACGAAGGCGGGCACATCGTTGACCACGTGGGTCATGCCGCCAACCATCGAATGCGCGCCGATGCGCAGGAACTGGTTGACCCCGGCGTAGCCGCCGAGAATCGCCCAGTCGTCGATGCTGACGTGGCCGCAGAGCCCCACATTGTTGGCGCAGACGATATCATCGCCGAGCTGGCAGTCGTGGGCGACGTGGGCGTAGGCCATCAGCAGGTTGCGGCTGCCGATGCGGGTCAGGCCGCCACCGCCGCCGGTTCCCCGGTGCGCGGTGACACCCTCGCGGAAGATGTTGCCGTTGCCGATTTCGAGCCAGGTCTCCTCGCCTTGGTACTTCTTGTCCTGGGGATCTTCGCCGATTGAGCAGAACTGGAAGAAAACGTTCCCGTCGCCGATGCGGGAGTTGGATTGAATCACCACGTGGGAGCGCAGAATCGTGCCGGCGCCGATGGAAACATTCGAGCCGACGATGCTCCAAGGCCCCACCACCACATCGGGCCCTATCTCCACATCCTCTTCTATCCGCGCCGTGGGGTCGATGCTGGCGCTGCTGTCAATCGACATCGACTTTCCTCTCGGCGCAAATGATTTTCATCGAACCGACGAGTTCGTCCTCCACCGCGGCCTCGGCGTAAAATTTATAGATGCCCCGGCGGTTGCTGATCACCTCGACCTTGAGCAGCAACTGGTCTCCCGGCACCACCGGGCGGCGCAGGCGCACTTCGTCGGCGCCGACGAAATAATACAGGTAACCGTCCGCCGGCTTTTTCTCCTGGCTTTTGAAACCGAGCACGCCGGCCGCTTGGGCGAGCGCCTCGATGATGAGCACGCCGGGCATGATGGGTTGGTGGGGAAAATGGCCGCTGAAGAAGGGCTCGTTCACGGTCACGTTCTTGCAGGCGAGGATCGATTTGCCCCGCTCTATTTCCAGCACCCGGTCCACGAGCAGGAAAGGGTAGCGCTGGGGCAGGTATTCCTTGATTTCCTGGACATCCAACAACATGCGAATGCCTCTCCGCTCCGATCAGGCCAATGCTAGTCTTTATTGAGCCGCTTTTCCAAACCCTGAAGGCGAAGCGCCATCTCGTCGAGTTCCTGGAAGCGGGTGATCACGCGCTTCCAGCGGCTCGTTTTCATGTGTCCGGTGCCGGATGAATACCGGCCCGGCTCGGCGATGCTGCGGCTGACCAGCGACATCGCGCTGACCTCGACGCCATCGGCGATGGTGATATGGCCGACGGCGCCGGAAGCCCCGCCCATCACGCAGTGTTTGCCGACGACGACGCTGCCGGCGATGGCGGCGCAGCCGCAGATTACCGTATGTTCGCCGATAACGCAGTTGTGCGCGATCTGCACCTGGTTGTCGATTTTCACCCCGTTGCCGATCACGGTGTCCTCCATGACTCCCCGGTCGATGGTGGTGCCCGCGCCGATATCGACATCGTCGCCAATGCGCACCGAGCCACCGTGGTGGATTTTCACCGATTTGCCGCCGTCAAAGGCGTAGCCGAAGCCGTCGGCGCCGATGACGCTGTTGGCGTCGATCTGCACATTGCGGCCGAGACGCACGCCGGGATACAGCACCACGGCGCGCCGCAACCGGCAGCGCGGGCCAATCTCGCAGCCCGCGCCGACGATGCAGCCGGGGCCGATCGCCGAACCCGCGCCAATGCTCGCCCCCGCCTCGATGACGCTGTTGGCGCCAACATTGACATCCGCGCCGAGCCTGGCTTCTTCATCCACCACCGCCGCGGGGTGAATGCCGGCCGGCGGCTCCGCCCCGGCGTGGAACAGCGCCGTGGCCCGGGCGAAAGTCACATAGGGCTCAAGGCTGATCAATTTGCTTGCCGGGCAGGAGGCGCGGAATTTTTCCCCGATGATCACCGCCGAGGCCCGGGTGCTGGCCAACTGGCCGGCGTAGGCGGGATTGGAGAGGAAGCTCAACTGGCCGGGAACCGCGCTGGCGAGGGTGCCGAGGCCGGCAATCTCGCATTCGCCATCGCCTTCGAGTTCGACTTCGAGCAACTCCGCGAGCCGTGACAGCTTGATGCGCACGGGAGGATGACCGCTGGCGGACCCTTGCCGGCCGCTCCGCCGCTATTCGCGCTGGTCCAGCTCGTTCAGCTTCGCCGTGACCCGGGCGGTGATATTGAGCACCGCGTCGAAATACGGCGCGCTGTCGGCATTGAGGATGAGGTCGAAACCACCCTCGGCGACGACTTCCGAGACCGCGTCGGCAAGCTGCTGCTGCATGCTTTCGAGAAACTGCTGATTGCGTTCGTTGAGCGCGGTTTGCACCCGCTCCTGGATCAGCTGCAACTGCACCTGCAAATCCTGGGCGTTGGAATTCATCCGCCGCTTTTCATCCTCGGTCATTACGGCTTCGTTTTGCTGGAACTCCTCGGCGAGGGCGGCGAGTTCCTCGGACAATTCGGTCGCGCGCTCCCGGTCCGGGGCGAATTCCGCCTCGAGCTCCTGCTGGATAACCTGGGCGGCGTCGGAGTCGAACAGGGCGCGCAGGGGATAGAGGATGCCGATCTTGGTGTCTTGGGCGAGGGAGCCCTGGGATACCGCCGCCGCCAACACGCCCGCAATCAGATATTTTGCAAATTTCACCACTATTCTCCGCTTGTGTTCTTCGCCCGCCATGCGCTTTGCCGCGCGGCCGGCGCTTGAATCAGAAACCGGTGCCCACGGTAAAGTCAAAGTTCTTGGTGTCGTCCCCTTCCTTTCCAAATGGCTGGGCCAGATAGAAAGTCAGCGGACCGAAAGGCGACAGATACGTCACCGCCACACCCGCCGAATAGCGAAACTCCTTGAAGTCGAAATCCGAACAGTTCCGCAAAGTCCGCTGCCGCTCGGTGCAATGCGAGGAAAACACATTGCCCGCGTCGATGAACAGCGAAGTGCGCAACTGGTTCGACACTTCATCAACGAAGGGAATCGGGAACAGCAGCTCCAGTGTCGCCACGGTCAGTATGTTACCACCAAAGCTGTCGTAATCCTCATGCAGGAAGAAATTCTCCACCGCCAGGGCGGGAACGGGATTGCCGAGGCCATCGAGCACGGGGTTGCCCATGGCGTCGGTCAGCGGCTCGGTGCGGTAGGCGAAGTCATTCTCGAAGCCCTCGGCCGAGCCGTCGTCGTTGAGCCGGATGTTGCCGGCCCCGTCCTTGAGCAGCGACACGCCCCGCTGGGTCAGATAGCGCGCCCCGGCGGTGCTCTCCGGGCCGAGGCTGTTTTCCTCGAAACCCCGCAGCACCCCGGCGGAATTGATCCCGCCGGCGAAATAGTGGTTGAAGAATGGCATTTGTTCGGTGTCGCCGTAGCCGATGCCGTAGCCAAGATTGGTGCGCAGGCCGAGAACCCAAGTGCGGTCCTGGTTCAGTGGCCAGTAAATCTGGTTGGAATAGGAAAAGCGCGCGAATTGCAGGTCGCTCCCCGGCAGGGTGACTTCGACGCCGAAGTTGTGCAGCGAGCCGTCGTTGGCGAGCTGGCCGCGGTTGAGCGTGTTGCGGAACCAGTTGCCGCTGAGGCTGAAGTTGTCGAAGCTGTCGCCGTAGAGGTCGGTGAAACCCGGATCGGGATTGGAGCGGAGCTGGGCGGCGCTGAGCAGATTGACATCGCCGAGCACGGCGTCCATCACCGGCCCGTTCGCCGGGTCGGGGTTGGCCGGCGAGATCAGATACCGGTCAACATCCGGGAAAAGCGTCGGCGAGGCGATGATCTCCTGCACCGAACCGAGGCCCGAGCCGAGTTCGGTGTGGGTGTAGCCGAGGTCGAAGCCCAGGGCGGAAATCTCGCTCAGCGGATAGCTGAAACTGAGCGAGGCGCCATAGGACGAGGTGTTGAAGTTGACCACGTTGAATGGCGAGTCGATTTCCTGCACGTAGACGCTCATGCCACGGCTCACGCCGTCGGGGGTGAAGTAGGGATCGACATACTGGAAATTGAGCGATTTGATGAAGCGGCTGCGGTTGACCCCCACCGCCACGGTGCGGCCGGTGCCGAGGAAATTCTGCGCCTGCAGGTTGGAACTGATGAAGAAATCGCCGCTGCCGCCGGTGCCGACCTGGAAACTGATGGCGCCGAAGTTCTGCTCGACGACATCGAAAGTGACGTTGACCTGATCGGTGGTGCCCGGCACCTCCTCGGTTTCGACTTCGACCGTCTCGAAATAGCCGAGCCGCTCGAGCCGCACCTTGGATTGCTCGATCTGCAAACTCGAGGCCGGCGCGGCTTCGAGCTGGCGCATCTCCCGCCGCAGCACATCGTCGGCGGTGGAGGTGTTGCCGTTGAAATTGATGCGGTTGACATAGGTGCGGTTGCCGGGCTCGATGACGAAGGTCACATCAACCGAACCGTCCTCGTTGACATCGGGCACGCCGGTGGCCTCGGCGAAGGCATAGCCGAGATTGCCGAGGAATTGCACCATGATTTCCTCGGTGCCGGTGACCAGCGCCTGGGAATAGATCTGTCCGGGCCGGACAAAGATCGCCGCCCGCAGGATCGCTTCGGCGTCAACGAGATCGCCGGCGAGATCGACCTCGTTGATCACGAATTGGTTGCCTTCGAGCACATTGATCGTGATGTAGACCTCGCGCCGGTCCGGGGTGATCGAGATTGGCGTCGATTCGATGTTGAACTCGACATAGCCATTGTCGAGATAGAAGGATTCGAGCCTTTCGAGATCGCCGGAGAACTGCTCCCGGGAATAGCGGTCGCGGCGGCTGAGGAACAGGTACCAGGGTTTGGGGCCGAGCTCGAACAGGTCGAGCAGGGTCTCGTCGTCGAAGGAATCGTTGCCGACGATATTGATCTGGCGGATGCGCGATTCCTCGCCCTCGTTGATGTCGAGGCTGATCGAAACCCGGTTGCGGGGCAGTTCCTCGACTTCGATATCCACCGCCGCGCCATACCGCCCCCGGGATGAATACACCTCTTGGATGCCTTGGCGGATCGCCTCGAGCGCCGCCCGGGTGAAGATCTCGCCTTCGGCGATGTCCGCCGTGGCCATGTTCTCGATGATGTCCTCGGTTTCGAGCACGCTGTTGCCTTCGATGTTGATTTCCGCAACCGAAGGCCGCTCCTGCACGGTGATGACGAGGATGTTGCCTTCCCGGGCAACCTCGACCGAATCGAAGTATTCCGAGGCGGCGAGAGCGCGGATGATCCGGGCCGGCGTCTGCGCGGCGACTTCATCGCCGATGCCCACCGGCAGCAGGTTGTAGATGATGCCCGGAGTGATGCGCTGGTAGCCGTCGACGATGATGTCGGCGATGGTGAAGCTCTGGGCGAAGGCCGCGCGGGCGCAGAACGTTGCCAAAAAAAACAAAAAAATAATTGTCGCGGCTTGCTTCATGTCAACTCAAAGCAGACGGTTGAAATCGTTGTAAAAGGCCAGCATCATGATACCGAACACCATCGCCATGCCGAGGCGCAGGCTCCAGGCCTGCACGGCTTCCGGCAGGGGCCGCCGGATCACCGCCTCCACCAGAAAGAAGAACAGGTGGCCGCCGTCGAGCATGGGAATCGGCAGCAAATTGAGTATCGCGATCGAGATGCTCAACAGCGCCAGGAACCCCAAATAGGTGTCCAAGCCGATCGTCGCCGTCTCCCCAGCCACTTGGGCGATGGTGATCGGGCCACTGATATGCTCGACCGAAATCAGCCCGATGATCATTTTCTTGATCGAATCGAGCACGAACAGCGACATGTCCCAGGTCTCGCGCAGGGCGGGGCCGATGGCTTCGAACGGGCCGTAGCGGAATTCCAGCACCGACTCCGGCGGCAGCAATTCGCTGGGCCGCGCCGGCGCGACACCGGCGCCGATCCTGCCGTACACCGCGCCATCGTCGGCGGTTGCGGCTTCCGGCCGCAGCAGCAAGTCCGCCACGCCACCCGCCCTTTCGACCGTTACCCGCAAGTCAAGTTCCGGGCTGGCGCGGATGATTCGCACCCAGTGGGACCAGTCGCGCACCGCCGCGCCATCGACCGAGCGCACCAGGTCGCCTTCGCGCAGGCCCCCGGCCGCGGCCGGCGCGCCAGCCTCGAGCGCGCCGATTCGCGGCGGCAGCAGCCATTCGGCGATGCCTAGCGCGGCGATTGGCTGCGGTTCGGCCGAATCGCCAAGCCAGGACTCGATGGGAATGCGGACATCCCGCGGCGCTCCGCCAGCCGCCGGCGCGATACCGAGGTTCACCGCGCCGGTTTCACCAATGCGGCCCAACAACTGGAGGTTGACATCGCGCCAAGTCGGCGTGGCGCGGCCGTCAACCGCCGCGATGCGGTCGCCCACCACGAGTCCGGCGCGCCCGGCGGGGGAATCGACTCGCACATCCTGGATCACCGGGGCGATGCCGGTGGTGCCGAAACTGACATTGATCAGCCAGAAAATGAGAAAAGCGAGCAGCAGGTTGGCGCCCGGGCCGGCGGCGACAATGGCCGCGCGCTGCCACAGCGGCTTGCAGGCGAAGGAGGTTTCGCGCTCGGATTCGGGCACCGTCTCCGGGTCCACCAGCGAGGTGTCCTCCATGCCCTGCATCTTGACGTAGCCACCAAGGGGTATCGGAGCGATGACGTACTCGGTGCCATCCCGGCCGAGCCAGCGCTTGAGCGGATTGCCGAAACCCACCGCGAAACGCAGCACCTTCACGCCGCAGCGCCGGGCCACCCAGAAATGGCCGTATTCGTGGAAAGTCACCAGAATGCCGAGCGTGGCCAGCAAGGCCGCAGCCGCGATCAGAAAATCCGCCATGCCATTCCCCACTCAAGTATGCTCTGACTTAATCAGAGCTTCCCTAACAGAAAAATATCTATTAAATCAATTCCTTGGAATATACACGCGCCAAGGCGTCAGTCTCCAGGACGATATCGAGACTGTCGGCTTCGCCAGCGGGTATTTTAGCCGAAACCGCTTCGATCAGCCCGGCGATGCGGGTGAAGGGCAGCTCCCCAGCCAGAAAGGCGGCGACAGCGACTTCATTGGCCGCGTTGAGCGCCACCGGCGCCAAGCCCCGCTGGCGCGCCGCCGCCAGCGCCAGGCCAAGACAGGGAAAGCGGTCGAAATCGGGTGGCAGGAAGGTGAGCGGCTCCTCCTCCGCCAGCTTCAGCAAATCGGCCCCGGAAGGCATGCGCTCCGGCCAGGCGAGAGCGCCGGCGATCGGAATCCGCATGTCCGGGGCGCCGAGCTGGGCGAGCACCGAACCATCCTCGTAGTACACCATCGAATGCATAATCGATTGCGGATGGATGATGACTTCGACTTTTTCCGGCGGCATCTCGAACAGGCGGCAGGCTTCGATCACCTCGAGCCCCTTGTTCATCAGCGTGGCCGAATCCACCGAGATTTTGGCGCCCATGCTCCATTTTGGATGCGCGACCGCCTGCGCCGGCGTAATCGCGGCGAATGCCTCCGCGGGCGCGCGCAGGAAAGGCCCGCCGGAACAGGTCAGCACCAGCTTGGCGACATGGCGCGTCTGTTCCGGCCCCAGGGCGCTGCCGCAGGCGGGCAGACACTGGAAAATGGCGTTGTGCTCGCTGTCCACCGGGATCAGCAAGGCCCCCGATTCCCGCGCCGCGGCCATGCACATCTCGCCGGCCATGACCAGGGGTTCCTTGTTGGCGAGCAGCACCTTCTTGCCGGCGCGGATTCCGGCGAGGGTGGATTCGAGCCCGGCGGCGCCGACGATGGCCGCCATGATGGTGTCGGCTTCCGCCAAGCCGGCGATTTCGACCAGCGCGGCGGGGCCGGCGAGCACTTCGCTGCCCGCGCCATTGGCCTCGAGCCGGTCGCGCAGTTCGCTGGCCAGGGCTGGGTCGGCGATCGCCGCGTAGCGCGGTTTGAACGCCAGGCATTGCTCGGCGAGCAGGGCGGCATTGCTTCGCGCGCTCAGCGCCACGACTTCCATCGCGGGGTCGCGGCCGATGACATCGAGGGTGTTGCGGCCGATGGAGCCGGTCGAGCCGAGAATCACCACCGCTTTGCTCTTGCTCATGGAATTTTGCTCAAGGACTTTTGCTCAAGGACTTTTGTTCAAGGACTCTTGCTCAAGGACCAGGGCCCTCATCAAAAAGAAACATCATGCCGAGCACGAAGGCCGGTGTCGCCGCGAGCAGGCCGTCAACGCGGTCGAGCAGGCCGCCGTGGCCGGGAAGCAGGCTGCCGCTGTCCTTGGCCTTGCGGTTGCGCTTGAGCATGCTGACGAGCAGGTCGCCGATGACGCAGAGCGCGACCAAGGCCGGGACCAATACGGCAAGCAGCACAATATCGGCAACATCGAGCGGCCGCAACCAGCGGTGCGTCATCCAAGCCAGGCCGGCGGCGACCGCGACACCGAGGGCGAAACCGCCCCAGACGCCTTCCCAGGTCTTGTTCGGACTCACCCCGGCCGCGAGCTGGCGCCTGCCGAAGCGGCACCCGGTGAAGTAGGACCCGATATCGACCGCCGCGGCGAGGACAACCAAGGCGAGCACGAGTATTCCACCCGGCGCCAGATACTTCAAATACACCATTCCGACCAGTGCCGGCAACAGGGCGAGCAGGCCTATCGCGCCGATGCGGAAAGCGCTGTCCCAGCGCGCGCGGTTGCCGGGATAACCCCGCAGAATAAACCACACCGGCAACCAGAACACCAAGCCGGGCGCGAGCAGCACCGCGGTCGCCCCGCGCCCGGGCCCGGGGCTGCCGGGGGCCACCCCAAGCCAGGCGAGCAGCGCGCCGCCGGCGAGGGCGAGCAGCGCAAGCCAGGCCATTCCCGCGCCGCCGCCGGCCAGCCCCAGAAACCGGCGCCATTCCCAGCCGGCGACGAGTATGACCGCGCCGATCAACAGCGCGAACCAGAATGGCGGCAGCAAGGTCGTTGCCGCGGCGAACGCGGCGATCAAAACCAGCGCCGTGATGATCCGCTGCCTCAGCATGGGGCGGCCCGCGCCCGGCGCGGCGCATTCATGCGCTGCCGTGGCCGCCGAACCGCCGCTGGCGGCTGGCGAAATCGTCGATTGCCCGCTGCAATTCGGTTTCGCTGAAATCAGGCCAGAGGCATTCGGTAAAGTGGAACTCGGTGTAGGCGAACTGCCACAGCAGGAAGTTGCTGATGCGGCGTTCGCCGCCGGTGCGGATGCAGAGGTCGGGCTCGGGCAAATCGCTCAACTGGGTGAAGGAATGGACGAGGTCGATATCGATGGCTTCGGTGTCGAGGCCGCTGTCGCGAACCTGCTCGGCGATCAGGCGCATGGCGTTGGCGATGTCCCAGCGGCCGCCGTAATCCGCCGCCACGGTCACCCGGGTGCCGGTGTTGTTCCGGGTCAATTCCTCGACTTCGGCCATGCTGCCCTGGATATGCGCCGAGAACGATCCGCGGTTGCCGATGAAACCCAAGCGCACGTTGGCCTGGTGGAACTGGTTCACCTCATCGCGCTGCAACACCGACAGGAACAGCGCCATCAGCCCCTGGATCTCCTGGGCGGGGCGCATCCAGTTTTCGCTGCTGAAGGCGAACAGCGTCAGGCAGGGAATCTTGCGGCGCACACAGGAGAAGGCGATTTCCCGGGCGGTTTCGGCGCCGTGGCGGTGACCCGACTTCACCGGCAGTCCCCTGCCCTTCGCCCAGCGGTTGTTGCCGTCCATGATGATGGCGATATGCTCGGGCAGGTATTTGGCTTGGCCGGATGTCATTTCTGCTAACGCGCTAAACCGTCATGGCGTGCCGGGGTTTCGCCTGCGCCCTTGCGGGTTTCGGGACTAGTTCATCGCCAACAAGTCGGCTTCCTTGGACTTGTAGGCGGATTCGACGGCTTCGATGTGTTTGTCGGTGAGCTTCTGCATGCGCTCTTCGGCGCGCCGGGCCTCGTCCTCGCTGATTTCCTTTTCCCGGGCGAGTTCCTTGAAATCGGAATTGGCGTCGCGGCGGATATTGCGGATCGCCACCCGGGCGGATTCGGCTTCGCGGCTCGCCTGCTTGCCGTATTCGCGGCGGGTTTCCTCGGTCAGCGGCGGCATCGGCACGCGGATCGTGTTGCCGTTGTTGGATGGATTCAGGCCGAGGTCGGATTTGTGAATCGCCTTTTCGATATCGTCGATGATCGACTTTTCCCACGGCGAGATCAGCAGCGACCGGCCTTCCTCAACATGGATGGCGGCCAACTGGCTGAGCGGGGTTTCGATTCCGTAGTACGGCACCACCACCGCGTCGAGAATCGCCGGATGCGCCCGCCCGGTGCGGATCCGCTTGAACGCGGTCTCCAGCGAGGCGATGCTTTTCCGCATCCTCTCCCCGGCGTCCCGCATGATTTCCTCGATCATCTATGGCCTCCAGTGGCTGGTCCCCAACGATGGCGGCAAAATTAGGAAACCAAGGTTCCGTTGGGTTTGCCGAGCAGATTGTCGCGCAGCGCGCCGGGCCGGGTCATGTCGAACACACGGATGGGCATGCCGTGGTCCCGGGCCAGGCAGATCGCGGTGAGGTCCATCACGCGCAACTGTTTGGCAATCACATCATCATAACCCAAGGCATCGTATTTCACCGCCTCCGGATCTTTTTCCGGGTCCGCCGAATAGACGCCATCGACCCGGGTGGCCTTGAAAATGATTTCGGCGCCGATCTCGACGCCCCGCAAACACGCGGCCGAATCGGTGGTGAACAGCGGGTTGCCGGTGCCGCCGGAGAAAATGACGGCCTTGCCGTCCTCAAGGTGGCGCACCGCCGAATCGCGCTCGAACGGCTCGACCACGCTGGCGATTTCCCTCGCGGCGAGGACCCGCGCCGGAATGCCGGCGTCTTCAAAGGCGTCGCGCAGGGCAAGCGAATTCATGATCGTGGCGAGCATTCCCATGTGGTCGCCGGTGATGCGGTTGAAGCCGCTGGCCGCGCCGCGGATGCCGCGGAACAGATTGCCGGCGCCGATAACGATGCCGGTCTGCACGCCGAGGGCGATGATCTCGCCGACTTCCGCCGCCAGACGCCGCAACACTTCCGCGTCGATGCCGAATCCGGCGCCGCCGCTGAGCGATTCGCCGCTGAGCTTGAGCAGCACGCGGCGGTAGGTGGCAGCCCGCGGGCTGGCGCGGGACGCCTGGCTTTGTTCCCCGGTTGCGGGCATGGTTTCGCTCTCAGTTCCCCGGAAAAATTCCCGCCATGGAATCGAATCCCTCCGGCCGCATCCCTGTGCCGTGCGGCCCCGGTCAGCTTTGCTGTACTTGCGCGGCGACTTCGGCGGCGAAGTCTTCCCGCTTCTTCTCGATGCCCTCGCCGGCCTCGAAGCGCAGCATCCCCGCCACATCGGCGCCGGCGGCGCCGACGAGTTTGCCGACGGTGGTTTCGGGATTCTTGACAAAGGCCTGCTGCAACAGGCTGACTTCGGCGACGAATTTACGCAGGCGGCCCGAGATCATCTTTTCGATGATGGCTTCGGGCTTGCCGCTGTCCCTGGCTTGGGCGGCGTAGATTTCGGATTCTTTGGCGAGCACGGCTTCCGGCACGTCATCGCCGCGCACCACCAGCGGGTTCATCGCCGCCACATGCATCGCCACATCCCGGGCGAGATCCGCATCGCCGCCGGTGAGGGCGACGAGCACGGCGATCTTGCGGTTGCCGTGAACATAGGCGCCAATCCGCGCGCCGGCGAGATGCCCGACCCGGCGCAGATTGATGTTCTCGCCGATTTTCTGCACGAGTTTTTCGCGCTCGTCTTCGAGTCCGCCGGCGAGCAGCGCGCTAGCATCGAGTCCTGGCTCGGCGAAGGCGGTGGCGAGGCATTGTTCGGCAAAGGCGAGGAAGTTCCCGTCCTTGGCGACAAAATCGGTTTCGCAGTTGATTTCGATCAGCGCGCCGCGGCTGCCGTCCTCCGCGGTCCGCGCCAACACCACGCCCTGGGCGGCGACGCGCTCGGCCTTCTTCGCCGCCTTGAGGCCGCCGACCTTGCGCAAATGCTCGATCGCCCGGTCAAGATCGCCGCCGGTTTCCACCAGCGCCTTCTTGCAATCCATCATCCCCAGCCCGGTGCGCTCGCGCAGCTCCCGAACCATGCCAGCTGTGATTTGTGCCATGAAAGTCTGTTCCTTTGTTTGACTGGGTGCAAGCCTGAGGCAGCGGTCGCTTATGGTCTCGATTCGTCGCCCTTTGTCATTCTGCGCGCAGCGAAGCACCCCCCTTTGTCATTCTGCGCGCAGCGAAGCGTAGTCGCAGAACCTCCCGAACATTGCGCCATCGCCGCCGAGATTCTGCGACTTCGCGCAGAATGACGGGAAAAACAGCGGCGCCTATTGGGCCGCCTCGCATTCGGCCAGCAAATTCCTCAATTCTTCCCCGGAATCAATCACTGCTGGATTGCTGAGCAAGTCCGGGTGCTTTTCATCGTCGGCGTAGCCAGTTGGCTCGCCCTTCGCCTTGCCGACCACCCACGAAGCCTCGGGGCGCCTCTCGCCCAAGTGGTCGCCAACCACTTTCGCATCGATGCCCAACACTTCCCCCACCGCGCCGTAGGTGCAGCGCATCTTCTTTTGATTCAAGCAAGCGAGAATCTTTTCGACATCAACAGCCGGCTTGGCGCTTGCCGCAACAGCGGTGGTTTCCTCCGCACTTGAATCTTCCGCGTCTTCTGGCGCGGCCTTGGTTTCTGTTTCTGTCTCTGCCTCTGTTTCCGCCTCTGCCTCCGCCTCTGTTTCCGCCTCTGCTTCCGCCTCGGCCCCGGACTCCGTGACCGCCGCTTCAGCGGAATCCAGCGCGGCGGGTTCGGCTTTCGGCTCGGTTTCCGCTTCCGCTTCCGCTTCCGCTTCGGCTTCGGCTTCGGAGGTGGCTTCCTTCACCACGGTTCGTTTTTTCTTCACCTTGGCGGGAACTTTCTTTGACTCCGGGTCGGGTGCGGGCTCGTCGTCGATTTCGATGAATTCTTCACCGTCGGCGGAAGCGGAGCGCTTGCGGCCAGCCTCGCAGGCGTCGGCCACGGCGGTGACGTAGAGCTCGATGGCGCGGATGGCGTCGTCATTGCCGGGAATGACGTATTGCACGCCATCGGGGTCGGAATTGGTGTCGACCACGCCGATCACCGGAATCTTGACGCTGTTGGCCTCGGTGACGGCGATGCGCTCATGCTCGACATCGATCACGAACAGGGCGTCGGGCAGGCCGCCCATATCCTTGATGCCGCCGATGCCGCGCTCGAGCTTCTTGCGCGCGCGGGTCAGCATCAGCGCCTCCTTCTTGGTGCGGCTCTCGAAACCCCCGCTCTCCTCCTGTTCCCCGAGTTCCTTGAGCCGGCGAATCGAGCCGCGGATGGTCTTGTAGTTGGTGAGCGTGCCACCGAGCCAACGGTGGTTGACATAAGGCATCCCGCAACGCTCGGCCTCCCGGCGGATAATCCTGGCCGCGGCGCGCTTGGTGCCGACGAAGAGGATTTTCTTGCCCTTGGCGGTCAACTCGGAGACTTGCCCGAGCGCCGCTTCGAGCGCTGGAATCGTCGCCTCAAGATTGATGATGTGGATTTTGTTGCGGGCGCCGTAGATGTACGGCTCCATCTTGGGGTTCCAGTAGCGGCACTGGTGCCCGAAATGCACGCCGGCGCGCAGCATTTCCTTCATACTTGCTGACATATCGGTTTCCTTCGGGTTGGGCCTCCACGCACCCCATGACCCGACTTTCCTCCCCGCTGGGAGGGAAGCACCCGGAGCCGATGTGACGGTGCGTGTGCGACGTTGAATTTTCAGTCAAACAGCCCGGCGCGGCGGACCCCGCGCCGGGCGGCAGGCTTTATACCACAACCACCCCCGGAACCGGAAGCGTTCGCGCGCCGATCAATCCCAAGGATTGACCACCTTCACGCCCGTTGCCTCGAAATCCCGGCTGTCCCGCGTCGCCAAGGGAATCTTGCGCACCAGGGCAATGGCCGCAATCTGGGCGGCGGCCACATTGAGCCGACGCCCCTTCCGTTCCGCGGCTGCCGCCATGTCGCCATAAACTTCCGCGGCACGCTCGTCAAACGCGAACGTTCTACCCTTGAATTGCTCTTTCGTGGTTTGCCAGAAACCGAGCAAACTGGTTTTGCGCCCGCCTTCCGGCAACCGTGCCACGCCAAAGCGCAATTCGGCAAGCGTCACGGCTGAAATGGCAAGGCGTTGCTCATTCTCCTCCAACCAGCCCGTAACACGCCTTGAAGGCGCTGGCCTGGTCAGTTCGGACCAGACATTCGTGTCAAGCAGGATCATTTCAGATCCACATCCGGTATCGGGTGATCGTGGTCCCGCAGATACGGTTCGATGTCGTCGCCCGGCTCGAGCAGCGCGATGAGATTGTATGGAAAATTCGACTTCGGCTCCGTATTCATGGTGGCCGAGTCCAAAATCGAGCGCGCAAGCGCCTCAAGGCTGCAACCGCGCTCAATGGCGTGCAGCCGCAGCCGCTCCTTGGTTTCCTCGGACAGATTGCGAATCGTGATGCTGGCCATGGTCGCGCCTTGAGCCTTTCAGCGATGATTGCATGCAATCATTGTACTCGCAATTCCATCCACGCGAGTGCGATGCGGCGGTTGCCGGCATTTCGTGGCAACCCCGCGAAAAGGCGCTTGGTGCCCGGGGCCGGAGTCGAACCGGCACGATCAGTTTGATCGAGGGATTTTAAGTCCCTTGTGTCTACCCGTTTCACCACCCGGGCGGTTGGAAGTCAGATGGGGATTGGCGGGATTGGAGGCTGGGGTCGGAATCGAACCGGCGTACGCGGAGTTGCAGTCCGCTGCATGACCACTCTGCCACCCAGCCGTGCGTGGGCAATATAGCAGAAAACAATGGGAAGGAATTGGAGCGGGAAACGAGACTCGAACTCGCGACCCCGACCTTGGCAAGGTCGTGCTCTACCAACTGAGCTATTCCCGCAGCAAGCAAGTGGCACATTCTAATGCCAATCGGATGAGAGTCAAGCCGCGAGTGGCCTCGAACCGTCGCCGACCGGTGGCTGGTGTTCGGCGGACGCCGTGAATACGTCCCTGTAGGCTTCGGGCTCGACATCCATGCCTCGCACGCCCGCTGAACACCAGCCACCGATCGGCGACTCACGCGGCGCAACGCATGGGGAGCGAAGCGAAATACTGTTTTTGGTGGCCGGGGGTTGCTGTTCAGTCGCGCAGGCTGCGCCAAGCGTGGTGGAAGTATTGGGCCATTGACCACAGGGCGAGCAGCGCGGAGAGGTGGATCAGGGTGGAACCGGCCAGCCAGGGAAAGGCGGGGCCGCCGTCTTCGACGAGCAGCAGGGCGGTGATGGCGAGCATCTGGATGGCCGCCTTGAGCTTGCCGAGGAACGCCACGCCAACTCGCCTGCCCCGGCCCGCGGTCCATTCGCGCAGGGCGGAAACAATCAGTTCGCGCAGCACGATGATGGCCACCGGCGGCAGCAGCGCGGGGAAAGCGGAGAGCAGCACAAGCAGGACGACGACGACGAGGAGCTTGTCCGCCACCGGGTCGAGGAAGGCGCCGAGCTCGGTGGTCTGGTTGAGCCTGCGGGCGAGAAAACCATCGAGCCAATCGGTCAGGCTGGCGATGGCGAAAAGCCCCGCGGCGAGCAGATTCGCCTGGGCCAGCCCGGAGAAATAGCAGGCCAGGATCACCGGAATCAGCAGCATCCGCAGCACGGTGGCGAGATTGGCGTAGTTCATCAGCGTATTCCACGCAGGTGTTGGTGAATCGCGCCGGCGAGTTGACGGCTGATGCCATTGACGCTGGCAAGTTGCGCCTCGCTGGCCCGCGATAGCTGCCGCTGGCCGCCGAAATGGCGCAGCAACTCCCGTCGCCGCGCCGGGCCGATGCCGGGAATGCCTTCGAGCGGGGATTGCCTGCCCGCCTTCGCCCGGCGTTTGCGGTGGCCGGCGATGGCGAAGCGGTGGGCCTCGTCGCGAACCTGCTGGAGCAGGTGCAGCGCCGGGGAAATGGCGTCGAGGGCGATTTCCCGGGTCTTGCCGCCGCGCCGCAGCCAAAGCGTTTCCTGGCCCGCCCGGCGGCTGACCCCCTTGGCGATGGCGAGCAGCGGCAGTTGCCCGGCGCCGAGTTCCGCCAACACCTTCGCCGCGCGGCCGAGCTGCCCTTCCCCGCCGTCGATCAGGGCGAGATCGGGCATTTTGCCCTCGCCGGCGAGCAGGCGGGTGAAGCGCCGCCGCAGCGCCTGCTCCATGGCGGCGTAGTCATCGCCGGCGGTGATGGCCTCGATGTTGAAGCGGCGGTAGTCGCTTTTAGCCGGACCGTTTTCATCGAAAACCACCGCCGAGGCGACAGTCTCCCGGCCGCCGGTATGGCTGACATCGTAGCATTCGAGCCGGGCCGGGACCTGGTCGAGCTTGAGCGCGCGTTGCAGGAACAACAAGCGCCGGCGGATGTTGCGCCGGCTCGCGAGCAGGGTTTCGAGCGACTGCCGCGCGTTGGCCCCGGCCATTTCGAGCCATTTGGCGCGGTGGCTGCGCACCCGGCACGACAACCTTACCCTGCGCCCGGCCACGTGGGCCAACGCGGCTTCGATTTTTTCCTTATCCACCGGCGCTTTGGCGACGATGAGCTCGCCGGGCACGAGGCTGGACTTGCCGCCGGACAGATAGACTTGGGAGATAAAGGCGGCGACCACCTCGCTGGCGTCCTGGGCGAGCCGGTGCTGGGGGAAATGGCTTTTCGAATCGATGATCCGCCCCGCCCGGACATGGATCACGTGGACACAGGCGTAGGGCTGGTCGAGCACCGCGGCGATGATGTCGGCGTTGCCACCCTTGTTGGCGACGACCTGCTTGTCCTGAATCCGCCGCAGGGCGGCGATGCGGTCGCGGATGGCGGCGGCTTTTTCGAATTGTTCGTTCTTGGCGGCGGCTTCCATGTCCCGGGTCAGTTCCTTGAACAGCCGGTCGCTCTTGCCTTCGAGGAACAGCCTTGAATAGCGCACTTGTTCGGCGTATTCCTCCTTCGACACCAAACCGACACAGGGTGCCGTGCAGCGCTGGATCTGGTGTTGCAGGCAGGGCCGGGCGCGGTTGCTGAAGTAGCTGTCCTCGCATTGGCGGACTTGGAACACTTTCTGCAGAACGTTGAGGCTGTCCCGGGTCGAATGGGCGCTGGGAAAGGGGCCATAGTGCAACCCCGCGCCCCGCCTGCTGCCGCGGTAGAACGCGAGCCGCGGGAAGTCCTGATCATCGGTGAGCAGGATGTAGGGATAGGATTTGTCGTCGCGCAACTGGATGTTGTAGGTCGGGCGGTACTGTTTGATCAGCGATTGTTCGAGCAGCAGGGCCTCGGTTTCAGTGTCGGTGACGGTGACTTCGATATCGGCCACCCGGTTCAGCATGGCGAGGCTTCTCGCGTTCAGCGCGGCGCCGCGGAAGTAGCTGCGCACCCGGTTGCGGAGATTGGCGGCCTTGCCGATGTAGATGCGCTTGCCGGCGCTGTCGAGCATTTGATACACCCCCGGCCCGCGGCCGAGGCCGGCGATGAATGAATCCGGGTCGAAACGGGATGTTTGATTCATCATTCGGGGTTCCGGATTCAGGTTTCACGACGCGGTGGCCGGGATTCACCGCCACCGATGATTCGCACTTCGGGTTCGAGCTTTATGCCGAACTCCGCCAACACCCGGTCGCGCATCGCCAAGGCGAGTTGGCGCAGCTCGCCGCCGCTGGCGCCGCCGCGGTTGACGAGGATCAGGGCGTGGCGCTCGAAAACACCCGCCGCACCGTGGCGAAAACCCTTGAAACCGCATTGTTCGAGCAGCCAGCCGGCGGAGATTTTCACTCCTTCGCCCATGGGGTGGGAAGGCGGTGAATCAAAACGGGCGCGCAAGACTTCGAATTCCCCCGCGGAGATCACCGGATTCTTGAAGAAGCTGCCGGCGTTGCCGAGCACGGCGGGGTCGGGCAGCCTCCGGCGGCGGATGCGGCAGACAGCCTCGAACACCGCCCGCGGCGTGGCCACCGATTCCGCGAGTTCCTCGGCGAGTGCGGGATAGAGGGGATTCGGGGCGGGCTCGCGCCGCAACTGCAATGTCAGCGAGCAAACCACCCGGGGCCGTTGCCGGGGCTGTTTCAGCGCGCTGTCGCGATAGGAGAACCGGCACTGCGCGCGGTCCAGGGCGCGGCGGGTGCCATCGTCGCAGTCGAACAACTCAAGCTCGACGAAAAAATTTTCAAGCTCGACACCGTAGGCGCCGATGTTCTGCACCGGCGCGGCGCCGGCGCTGCCGGGTATCAACGCGAGGTTTTCGAGGCCGTACAAGCCGTGGTCGAGACAGGTCTTTACCAATTCGTGCCAATTCTCGCCGGCGGCGGCGCGGACGCGGCCGCTTTCCCGGTCGATTTCGACCCCGCGGTTGCGCATCAGCAAAACCATGCCCGGAAAGTCCCCGGCGAAGAGCACATTGCTGCCGCCGCCGAGCAGCAGCAGCGGCAGCTTGCGGCTGTCGGCGAGTTCGAGGGCCTGTTCGAGATCGCCGGTTGCGCGGATTTCCGCCAGGCAGGCGGCCCGGGCCGCGACGCCGAAGGTGTTGTGCGCCGTCAGATCAGCATCGAAAACGGGGTTCATTGTTCAAGCCCGGTTTTGGCGAGAAACGCCCTTGCCGCCTCCAAGTCTTCCGCGGTGTCGATTCCCGGTGGAAAGCGCTCGCCCGCCAGCGCGGCGTGGATCTTCACGCCGTGGCCCAGCGCCCGCAGTTGCTCCAGGCGCTCGCCGCGCTCGAGTTCGGTTTGCGGCCAGGCCACGAAGCGGTCCAACATGGCGACCCGGTAGGCGTAGATGCCGATGTGCCGCAGGGCCCGGGCCGCGCCATTCCGGGAATCGCGGGAGCCATGTGTACCATGGGGAATCGCTTCGCGGCTGAAATACATCGCGTAGCCCGCCAGGTCGCGCACGACTTTGACCACGTTCGGATCATCGAATTCCGCCGCTTCGGTAATCTTCTCGCACAGGGTGGCGATGCCGGCGTCATCGCGCCCGCGCAGATCAGCGGCAACCTGGTTGATCGCCGCCACCGGGATCAGCGGTTCATCGCCCTGCACATTGACGACGATCTCCTCGGCGCCGAGCCCGAGCAAGGCGCAGGCTTGCTGGATGCGGTCGGTTCCGCTGGGGTGGCCGGGCGAGGTCATGACCACTTCGGCCCCGGCCGACTCGCCAACCGCGGCGATGCGCGCGTCATCGGTGGCGACGACGACCCGGCCCGCCGCGCTGGCGAGCGCGCGCTCGATGCTGTGCCGCAGCACGGGCTTGCCCGCGAGATCGAGCAGCAATTTCCCCGGCAGGCGGGATGAGGCGAAGCGGGCTGGGATAATGACCGAAAATTTCACCTACGGCGCAGGCTCCTAGTGTGCTGTCCGGTAAATACCTTGCGTTTCAGCGCGCCTCTTCCCGCTCTTCGAAGCTCATCTCCCGGGCCTCGGAGGCGAGCATCACCGGCACGCCATCGCGAATCGCGTAGGCGAGGCCATCGGCGAGGCAGAGCAGTTCGTTGGCTTCGCGGTCGAGGCGCAGTTCGCCCTTGCACAGCGGGCAGACGAGGATGGCGAGCAGCTTCTGGTCCATGGTGATCGCTTTCTTTACCCGCGTTCCGGTTCGGGCCCGGGTGTTGGCGCCGCCGCGGGTTGCGTTTCCGCCGCGGCTTCGAGCCCCGGCTGAATCGCGGCGAGCCTTCGCAGCAAATGGTCGACGAGCTCCACCGGCAACTCCATTCCGGCGCGCAGTTCCCAGCAATTGGCCGGGGCGAATTCGCGGCATTTTACCGCATCCTTTCCGGTCACCACGATGGGCTGGCGCGGATCCAGGCGCGGGTCGGCGAAGTCTTCCGGGCGGAAGCGGTGGTGGTCGGGAAATTCGATCCGCGCCAGCGGGTAAGGCAGGCGCCGCATCAGTTGGAAAAACCGCTCGGGATTGCCGATTCCGCAGACCAACTGGAGCGTGTCGCCGAGTTGGAACGGCGCGCCGGTGAACGGCTTTTCCGCGCCGCTGCGCAGATTGACGAAGCCTTGCGGCGTCATCTCCACGCGGAACCGCGGAACCGGCAGATCCAGCACGACACCGGCCTCGCCATTGACCACGACCATATCCACTTGATTAAGACGCCGCCGCGGCTCGCGCAACGGGCCCGCGGGCAGGCACAGGCCATTGCCGAACATCGCCGCGCCATCGACCACGGCGATCTCGATATCGCGATGCAGGGCGTAGTGCTGGAGGCCATCGTCGCTGAGCACAAGATCGACCTCGCGATGCCGCAGCAAATGCGCGAGGGCGCGGCCGCGGTCGGGATCGATCACCACCGGGCAGCCGGTGCTCGCGGCGATCAACACTGGCTCGTCGCCGCAGGCGAAGGGGTCGGAGTCGGCCCCAACCGCTTGCGGGAAGTCCGCGGTCGCGGCGCCGTAGCCGCGGCTGATGACGCCGGGGGAGAATCCGCGCCGGCGGAGTTCGATGGCCAAGGCGATGAGCAGCGGGGTCTTGCCGGTTCCACCCACGCTGATGTTGCCGATGACGATGACTGGCGCGGCGGAGTTCCCCCGCGTTGTGGCCCGCCCGCGCCACCGCCGCAGCGCCGCGAGGGCGCGCAATACGAGGGAGAGCGGCCACAGCAGGTACAGCCAGGGCGAAGACCGCCGCCAAGCCCGCTCCAGGAAGCTCATGAATCGGAAAACTGGAGGGCGCGGAGGCGGGCGTAGTGGCCTTCTTTGGCCAGCAACTCGGCGTGGGTTCCGCTTTCGACGACTTCGCCCGCTTCGAGCACGATGATGCGGTCGGCGTTTTCGACCGTTGACAGGCGGTGGGCGATGACCAGCGTCGTGCGGCCCCGGGCCAACAGCCGCAAGGCTTCCTGAATCTGCTGCTCGGATTCGGAATCGAGTGCCGAAGTCGCCTCGTCGAGAATCAGCACCGGGGCGTCCTTGAACAGAGCCCTGGCGATGGCGATGCGCTGGCGCTGGCCGCCGGAAAGCAGGCTGGCGTCGTCGCCCACTTCGGTGTCGAGGCCGTTTTCCAGCCCGGCGATGAACTCCATGGCATGGGCCCTGGAGGCGGCGCGCTCGACCCGCCGCCGGTCGAAGCGCTCTTCGCCGTAGGCGATGTTTTCGGCGACGCTGCCTTGGAACAACACCACATTCTGGCCGACCACCGAGAGCTGGCGGCGCAGGTTGCCGAGTTCATAATCGGCGAGCGGCACGCCATCGAGGGTGATTGCGCCCGCATCGCAGGCGTAGAAACGCGCGAGCAGGCGGGCGACCGTCGATTTGCCGCTGCCCGAGCGGCCGACAAGGGCGATGGTCTGGCCCGGCGCAGCCTTGAAGCTGACGTTTTTCAAGGCCTCGACATCGCCATCGTAGGAAAAGCCGACATCGCGGAACTCGATCCGCCCCGCGACGCGCCCGCTGGTGAAGGTGCCGGCGTTGACCTCGGGCGGCTCGTCGAGCACGGCGAACACGCTGGCCGCCGCCGCGAGGCCGCGCTGGATCACCGAATTGACCTGGGTAAGCTGGCGAATCGGCCGCGACAGCAGCCCGGCGGTGGTGATGAAGGAAACGAATTCGCCCGGCGTTTTGCCGGTGAAGAAAGCCGGCGAAAGCGCGAGCCAGACGAGGGCCGCCATCGCCAGCGCCACGATGAACTGCACCAGCGGCGTGCTGATGCCCAGGGTCATGGCGATTTTCATATTCTGGCGGCGGTTGCGCTCGCTGGCGTCGCGCAGTTTGCGGTTGACATGGGATTCGGCATTGAAGATGCGCACGACCTGGTAGCCCTTGACCGTTTCGAGAATGATCTGGGAAACATCGCCCATCGAATCCTGCATCTGCTTGCTGTAGCGGCGGAAGCGGTTCGACGCCGCCCGCACCACCACCCCAACCAGCGGGGCGATGACGAGAAAGAGCAGGCCGAGCCGCCAGTCGATGTAGAGCAGGTAGGCGAGCAGCCCCAGCACGATCAGGCCCTCGCGCACGAGAATCGCGAAGGCGCTGCTGCAGGCTTCGGTCACCTGGCCGACATCGTAGCTGAACTTGGAGACGAGCTTGCCCGGCTCCCTGCCGTCGAAAAACCGCGCGGGCAGCAACACCAGGCGCTCACTCAGCAGCGAGCGCAGGCGGTGGGTCACCTGGCTGGCGATCTGGGCCATCGAATAACCGCCGAGAAAGCCGCCGACGCCGCGCACCAGGGGGATGGCGAGGCAATTGAGCACGGCGAAGCCGCGCAGTTCCGCGGCGTTGTCGGAGCTGATGGCGTCGGTCAACCAGCCGAACCACCAGGCCAGCCAGGGGGTCGTTAGCGCGAACAGGATGAAGCCGAGGACCGCGGCCGCGATGCTGCCCGGAAACGGCGCCGCGTAACCGAGCAGGCGCCGGTACAACAGGGCGCCGGGCGGCGTTTGGCCGCTGCCGTGGGCGGGGTTCATCGGGAAATGCCAGCCATGGGGAAAGCTTGCGGGCGCTGCTCGGTGGCCTAATCTAGCATAGTTGGAAGCATTCGCATTTTGGCTACTGGTGGGTGTCCCTCTGCAAGTGCGGCGATTCACATTTTGATTTTTGGTGGGCGTCCTTCTTCGGGCGCTTGAAAAGGAGGGGGTTATGTGGGCCACGCCGCGGGGTCAGCGGCCAACTCTCCCCCTGTCAAGGGGGAGTGCCGCGCTCCCTCAGTGCAGGATTCCACCACAGCCTCTTCGTCATTCTGCGCGGAGCGAAGCGGAGTCGCAGAATCTCCCGAACATTGCGCCAGCGCCGCCGAGATTCTGCGACTGCGCGCAGAATGACGGGGAAAAACAGCGCCGCCACCCCTCTGTCATTCCGCGCGGAGCGGAATGTGGAATGACGGTTGCGGTGGGCCGCGCCAGTAGCGGGGGTGTTTGGTGCGGAAACTTTCCACTTGCGGTGGTTCGCCCGCGGCGGGGAGGGTGAAACGGATCATGCCGAGTTCGCTGGTGTTGAGCAGGTTGGGGGTGAAGGCCGCGGCACGCTCCAGCACCGCCGGCGAGGGGTGGCCGAAGGCGTTGCGGTAGCCGGCGGCGAAAACCACGTGCTCCGGGTCCACCATCTTCAAAAAGGGCCAGCTCGACGAGGTGTTGCTGCCGTGGTGGGCGGCGATGAGCACGTCGCCGCGCAATTCTTCGCCCAGGGCGCCGGCGAGTTCCCGCTCCACGGTGGCTTCGATGTCGCCGGGCAGCAAGGCGCCAAAGTCCCCGGCGCGGATTTGCAGCACGCAGGAATTGTCGTTGTCGTTCTCCACCGGCGCGGCGGGATGCAGGAAGCGGAACGCAACGCCGTCCCAGCGCCAAGCGATGCGGTCCCGGCAGGCGTGGGCCATCCCGGTGGAGGATACCGCGCCAAAACTGCTGTAGAGGCGGCCGATTGGCATGGCGGCGTCGATGGCGGCGAAGCCGCCGCTGTGGTCGTCGTCGTTGTGGCTGAGCACGAGGGTGTCGATTTTGTCGATTCCCAGCGACTCGAGCACTGGCAGGACGATGCGGTCGCCAATGCTGGCGTCGGGGGAAAAACTCGCCCCGGTATCGTAGAGCAGAACATGGCGCCGGGTCTCGACGACCACGGCGAGGCCCTGCCCCACATCGAGCACATGGAGGCGCAGCAGATCGTCCCGGGGCAGCCGGGGCGGGGCGAAGAGCAGTGGCAGCGCGAGCAGCCCGGCCATCCTCCTGCCGGGAAAGCCCCCGGGCAGCAGCAACAGCAAGCCAGCCACCGCGAGCAGCAGCAGGCTCGGCGTATCGAGACGCGGCGGCGCCACCAAGGCGTGGGCGCCGCCCAGCGCCACCGCCTGCTCCAGCCCCCGGAGAAGGCCGCGCAACAAATGCCGCGCCAAGTCGAACAAAACGCCGGCGAGCGCCTCGCTGAACCCCAGGCAGCAGGCGGCGCTCAGGCAAAGCGGGACGATGAGCAGCCCCACCAGGGGAATCGCCGCCAGATTGACCACCGGCCCGAGCAGGCTGGCCTGGCCGGTGAAGAACAGCAGTGGCGCGAACAACATCGCCGCCACCGCCAACTGCGGGCGCAAACCGCGCCCGAGCCAGCCGCGAATGCTCCCGCTGCGGACTGATCGGGAACCGGGCCGCTGGATCAGCAGCAAAGCCGCCACCGCCCCGAAACTGAGCCAGAAACCCATGCCGAGGAAGCTCAGCGGATTCAGTGTCAACACCACCGCCATGGCGAGCAGGAAGCGCAGGCTCACCGCCTGTTTGCGGTTGAACAGCGAGGCCAGCATCAATACCGCCGCCATCACCAGCGCGCGCTGGGCCGGCAGGCCGAAGCCGCTGATCGCGGCATAGGCGGCGCCAGCGGCAAGCGCCGGCACCAAGGCGATTTTCTGCGCCGGAGCGAACAGCAGCAGCGGCGGCGGCGCGCAGCGGGCCAGCGCCAAGCTCAGGCTCCAGGCGAGCAGGCAGACCAAGCCGATGTGCAGGCCCGAAATCACGAACAGGTGGTTGGTGCCGGTTTGCCGGAACAGCTCCCACTGGGCGTCGCTCAGCCCACCGCTGTCGCCAAGCACCAAGGCCACAACCACCCCCGCGATTGACGGATCCGCGACTTGGCGGAAAATCCCGGCCTTTACCGCCGCCCGCAGCCTGACCAGCCGGTTGCCGCGATGTTCCGGCAGCCATTCCACACCGCCGCGCACATAGCCCCGGGCGGAAACCCCGCGCTGGAACAGCCAGGCCTCATAATCGAAAACACCGGGATTGGCCATGGCCCGCGGCCGCTTGAGCCGGATCGTGAGGCGATAGGCCCGACCGGCGCGGATTTCCTCCGGCCCATAGTGGTTCAGCAAGACCTTGCGGCGGCTGAAACCACTGTCGGACGCTTCGATGGCGAAGAGAAAGCGCTGCACCTCGCCAAAGCGCCGCGGCAGATTCGCCACCACGCCGCGCACCGCCATGTCGACACCTTCGAGGCTTGGGTCGAGTTGCCGGTCAAGCCGCCAGCCCGCCCAGGCCAGATGCCAGGCGAAGCCCGCCGCGGCGCAGATAAGCAGCAGGCAGGCAGCGCGCCAGCCCCGGCTCAATCGGCCCAGCCGGTCCAACCGCACAGTGGCGAAAACGCCGGCGGCAGCCAGCGCGGCGAAGGCGATGCCCGCGCCGGCTTCCGGCCGCGTTGTCCACGCCGCCAGCACAATCCCCGACACATACGCGATCAGCCCCGCCCGCATTCCAGCCCAGCCCAACCCACACCGCACTGCGGGGAAATATAGGCAGAGCCGGCGAAATTGGCGTAGTTTCGGAGATCAATCCTCCCGCAGGGCGACGGCGGGGCGGACGGCGGCGGCGCGGCGGGCGGGGTAGATCGTCGCCAGCAGCGACAACAGCAAAACGCCGCCGCTGATGCCGAGAATGTCGCCGGCTTGTAGTTGCGAGGGCAGATAGTCCATGGGATAGACATCGGCGTTGAGCAGGACGATGCCGAAGCGGGCCTCGATCAAACGCGCGAGGTCGCCAACATAAAGCGAGCCGAGCACCCCCGCCACCATGCCCAGGACGATGCCGGTCAAGCCGATCAGCGCGCCCTGCCAGAGGAAGATGCGCTGAATCACCCCTGGCCCGGCGCCGAGCGCCCGCAACACGGCGATGTCCGCGCGCTTGTCGCGGACGATCAGGATCAGGCTGACGACGAGATTGAATGCCGCCACGGCGATCAGCAGCCACAACAGGAAACTGATCAGGGTGCGGGAAAAACGGATGTTTTCGTACACCGCGCCGAATTGGCTGGTCCACGAATCCCCGCGCACCCCCGGCGGCAGGCCGGGCGCGATTCCGGCGAGCAGGGCATCGGCCGCCAGCACGTCATCGCCGCGCAGCCACAGCGCGTTCTGCCCGCCGCGCAGGCGGAACAGCGCCCGGGCCGCTTCGCGGTTGATCAACACCAGCCGCCTATCGAGTTCGCTGCTGCCAACGCGGAACACGCCGCTGACCTCGAACCGCCGGAAGTTGGCCAGCGGCGCGAGCGGATTGACCGTCAGCGCCGGGGAATACAGCCTGACCGGGTCGCCGACCGCGACTTCGAGCTCCCGGGCGAGCGCTTCGCCGAGCACGATTCCCCAGGGCTTCTCCGCCAGTGTCCCCAGCCCGCCGGCAAGCATGAAGCGGTCGATGGCCGAGTTCTCGGCTTCCCGCTCCGGGTCGATGCCATTGGCCATGACGCCGCGGTTGCCCGCTCCGGTGGCGATCACCGCGCGCATCTCGATCAGCGGCGATGCCGAGACGATCCCGGCCTTCGACTCGAGATTGGCTTGCAGCGCCAGCCAGTCGGCTTGCGGCAGCGCGGTCTCGCCGCGCAGGCTGATGTGGGGCACGATGCCGAGCACGTTGCGGCGCATTTCGTGGTCGAAGCCATTCATGATCGACAGCACGGTAAGCAGCAGGGCGACACCGAGCGCGAGGCCGCCGATGGCGATGGCGGACATGAACGATACTAAATTACCTAGATTGCCTGGATTGCCCGGGCCGCCACCGCGCCAGCCGCCGACATAGCGCAGGGCGATGTGTCGGGCCAGGGCGACGGCCCGGTCAGTCCCTGAGCCGGCCATCTTCCAGCACCAGCACCCGCCGCATCGAGCCGGCGAGGTCGCGGTCGTGGGTCACGGTGATAAAACTGGTGGCCAGCGATTCGTTCAATTCCAGCATCAGGGCGCCGATTTCCAGGCCGGTGTGATGGTCCAAATTGCCGGTGGGCTCGTCGAGCAGCACGCAGCGGGGTTCCCCCACCAGCGCCCGGGCGATGGCGACCCGCTGCCGCTCTCCGCCGGACAATTGCGCGGGCCGGTGCCCCGTCCGCGCCGCGAGCCCCACCCGCGCCAGCATCGCGCCGGCCCGGTCGTGGGCCATGCCGCGGCCTTCGCCGCGGATCAGCAACGGCATGGCGACATTCTCCACCGCGCTGAATTCGGCGAGCAAGTGGTGGAATTGGTAGACGAACCCGAGAAAGCGGTTGCGCATCATGCCGCGCTCGCTCTCGCCAAGGCCGGCGAGGTCGCGGCCGTCGATGCGAACCCGGCCGCTGCTCGGGGTGTCGAGACCGCCAAGCAGATTGAGCAGGGTGGTTTTGCCCGAACCCGAGGCGCCGATGACGGCGACGCGCTCGCCGTCATCGATCCGCAGATTGACCCGCTTCAGCGCCTCGACCCGGTGCGGCCCCTGCTCGTAGGTCTTGCCGAGGTTCTCGCACTCGATGACGGCTTGGTTCGCGTTCATTGCCGCACTAACACCCCGGGAGCCTGCGCCCTGGCGCCTTATTCATAGCGCAGCACTTCGGCCGGCTGCACGCGGCTGCCGCGCCAGGCGGGGTACAGCGTCGCCAGCAGGCTGATCAGCAGCGCGGCGAGACAGATCAGCGCGACCTCCCCCACCTCGACCCGGGTCTGCAAATGCGCCAGCAGATAGACCTCGCCGCCGAGCGGCAAGGCGTTGAGCCAGGTCTCGAGTGTCTGGCTGATGGCGGTGATGTTGTGGCCGAGAACAACACCCAGAACCGCCCCAACCAGGGTTCCCGCCACCCCGGCGACCATGCCCTGCACGACGAAGACGCCGAGCACGGTGGCGGCGCCCGCGCCCATGGTGCGCAGAATCGCGATGTCGGCGCTCTTGTCGGCCACCACCATCACCAGGGTGGAGACGATATTGACCGCGCCCACGAGGACGATAACGAGCAGCATCACCGTGGTCACCAGCTTCTCCATCGCCAGGGCGTTGAACAGGCTCGCCTGCTCTTCCTGCCAGGTGCGGATTTCCAGGCCGCGCGGTCCAGCCGCGCCAGCCAGGGCCTCTTCGGCGATGGCGCGGGCCGCCATGGCATCGGCGACTTTCAGGCGCAGGGCGATGTTCGCGCCCGGGTCGTCGCGCAGCACTTGTCGGGCCTGGTCGAGATGCAGCAGCACGATGTTGCTTTCGCCATAGATGCCGAAATCCGCAAAGCCGGAAATCGTGAACCCCCGGCCGCCGTCGAGGGAGCGTTCGAGCAAGGCCGCCAGCGAGAGCAGCGACGCCTCCTCGCCGGTCCAAGCACTCAAACTGGGCTGGCCGAGTTCGGCGGCGAGCCGCGCGCTGAGAATCATCGCGTCCGGGGTCCGGGCCATGTTGGCGAACAACTCCCGGTCTCCCGGGCCGGGGGAATCGAGCACGCCGGGCTCGCGCTCCGGCAACACCCCGCGCAGGCGCACGAATGCGTCCTCGCCATGAAAACGCAGCACCGCCCCGCCTTCGACGAATGGCGCGGCGCCGAGGATTTGCGGATGCGCTTCGAGGCGGGCGAGCAAGGCCCGCCAATCGAGGTCGCCCCCGGTGGCGGAGATCGTCGCGTGGGGCACGGCCTTGAGGGCCTCGCCGCGCAGCACGCCGATCGAGCCGTTCATCACCGATAGCGCCACAATCAGGATCATCACGCCGAGGCTGATGCCGAGCATCGACATCAGGGTCACAAAAGACAGCAACAGATTGCCCCGCCGCGCCAGCGAGTAGCGCAGGCCGACAAAAAGTGGCAAAAATTTCCGCATCACCGGGTTTCCTTTCACTCGCGCCGCGGCTCAGGAATTTTCCGCCGCGCGCTGCAGCATCCGTTGCACCGTCTTGAAACTAATCGGCGCCGCCGGCGTGCCCACCTTGCCGGCGATGGCGCGCAGCGACCAGCCGAGTTCGCGCAGTTGGAGCATGCGCCGGATCATGTTCTGCTCCATGGGATTCTCGATCAGCCGCCCGCTTTGATGCACCATATAGCCGAAAGGACGGTTGCCACCGAGATACCGCCCCTGCTTCCGTTGCCGGGATTTGATGCCGCGGATCCGCTCGGCGCTCCGGCGGTGATCCAGCGAGGCGAGCGATTCGAGCAGGCGGCCGAGTGGCAATTCGCATTCATTGGCGGTGACTTCGCTGTCCAGCGAGCCGACATGCAGCCGCAGCCGCCGGCGGCGCAGCAGCTTGAGCGTTTCGCTGACATCGCCGATCGAACCGAACATGCGCTCCAGGGACGGGCAGACGATGATGTCCCCCGCCCGCGCCAGCCCAAGCAGCCGCCCGGCCTCCCGCCGGCGCTCGAAAGCCACCGACCATTTGCCGCCGAGATCGCGGAAAACCGCTTCCACTTCCCAGCCTTTGCGGCGGCAATAGCGTTTGATGTTTCCCTGCTGAGCTCCTTCCCGCTTCTTCAATTCCCGCGCCGGAACCCCGGTCTCCGCACCCGAATAAGCAAAATACCCGAAAACCGCCATAGCCGCCCCTCCTGTGCGTTCTTGTTATCCGCGCAATCAAATAGGAAAGCTAAGTGCCCCTGCCTGAGCAAGGTTACAAGCAGCGGATTGTACGCCATCCATCGCCTTGGGGGAAGCCGTGATCGCTTGCCGGGGGATTATCGACTTGCGCGGAGGGCGAAACCGAGCCGCCGCAGCCACCGCTGTTGCGGGCGCGACAACACTTGGGCGCCGGTCAGTTTCATGGCGGTGAATTCCTGGCGGCCGAGCAGGGGCTGGCGCAACCGGTCGAATGCCTCCGCTGGCGGGCATGGCCGCGGATCGGCGCGCCTTTCCAATACCCAACGCCGGAATCGCCCGCTCAAGCTGGCGAGGCCGAGGCAGCGGTCGACGATGCGCCAGTGGGCAAGGCGGTCCCGGCCCCATTCGCCCGGTATGGCCAGATTCGCGTTGGTTTTCATGCTGGTTTTCGCGCTTGCTTTTGTGCCTGGTTCGGCGCCCGGCGCTGCATCCTCGAACCGAACGCGGGCCAAGCCGAAGTGCTCGGCGAATTGCCGGGCGAGCATCGCCGTGGCGCCCCATTTCGCCTGTTCGCTGTAGCCGGCGATATGCGGGGTAGCCAATGCGGCCCTGGCCGCGAGTTCGGCATCGACTTCGGGTTCGTTTTGCCAAACATCGACGACGCAGTGCAAGTCCGGCCCGTTGCGCAGCCGCGCCAGCAGGGCGGCTTCATCCACCACGCCGCCGCGGCTGGCGTTGATCAACACCGCGCCGGGCCGCAACCGCGCCAGCGCGGCGGCATCAAGCAGGTGGCGGCTTGGGTGCCGGCCGCCGGTGGTCAGTGGCACATGCAGGCTGACGATATCGCAATCGAGGGCGTCCGGCAGCGGGCGCCAGGCGAATTCCCGCCACGCCCTCCCGAGTTCAGCCAGTGGTGGATCGCAAACCACGACTTCATGGCCGAGTTCGCGCATCCTGCGCGCGAGCCGGCCACCGATGGCGCCGGCGCCGACCACGCCGATGCTTGGGCGCTGGGTTTCGATGCGGCCGGCGAGCCTGAGATTGGCGATGGCGCCGAGGCAGTACTCGACCACGGCCCAAGCGTTGGCGCCGCGGCAATGGGCCAAGGCGACGCCATTCGCGCCGAGCCATTCGCTGTCGATATGATCGAGGCCGCTGGTGGCGGCGCCAACAAAGCCGACGCCGGTGTCCAGCAACAGCGAGCGGTCAACGCTGCGAACCGAGCGCACGAGCAGGGCGTCGGCGCCGACAAGGTCTTGCCGGCCAATCCCGCGCCCCGGAAGCAGCACGAGCTCGCCGAAGCCGCCGAATATCCGCTCAACCGCGAAGATGTCCTGGTCGGCAACGATTTTCATCGCACTCCCTCCCCTGCCATTCCGCGCGCAGCGAAGCATCCCCCTTTATCATTCCGCGCGGAGCGAAGCATCCCCCTTTGTCATTCTGCGCGCAGCGAAGCGGAGACGCAGAATCCCCCGAACATTGCGCCATCGCCGCCGAGATTCTGCGACTTCGCGCAGAATGACGGGGAAAACAGCGCCGCCACCCCTCTGTCATTCTGCGCGGAGCGAAGCGTAGTCGCAGAATCTCTCCGTTCGGGCACCGGTCGCTTTCCGTCGGTGGCGAAATCTCACTCGGCTTTCTTGCGGATCAGGTAGATGTATTCGCCATCGCGCTTTTGCTGATCGATCAACTCGTGGCCGAGGTAGAGGCAGAACTTGGGGATGTCCCGGGTTGTCGACGGGTCGGTGGCGGTGATGCGCAATCTCCGGCCGGCGGCGAGGTCGCGGATTCGGTTGTGCAGCAGCATCACCGGCTCGGGGCAGAACAGCCCGCGGGCATCGACCTCGGCCACTTCGGCCGAGCTGGCATCGGGCGCGTCACTCATCTTGGTTCATGCCCGGGGGTTCATGCCTAAGGGTTTCATGCCTGCCTGGCTGCTTGACGAACAACTGGCAGGTGCCCGATTCGGGATCATAGCCGAGGCCGAGTTTGCCACCGCGCAACTGCGCCCGCACCTGAGCGGCTTTGTCCGCCAGTGAATACTCCCTGGCGCCGTATTCGGTTCCCTCCCGGGTGACGAATTCCTCGATCACCGCGGTCAAGGCCTCCTCGGACAACTTCCACCAGGGGATTTCCATGCTTGGTTGTTGCGCTACACCCGCTCAAACACCGTCGCGATTCCCTGGCCAAGGCCGATGCACATGGTGGCCAAACCGAGGCTGGCGCCCTGCGCCTCCATGTTGTTGAGCAGGGTGGTGGCGATGCGGGTCCCCGAGCATCCCAGCGGATGGCCGAGGGCGATGGCGCCGCCGCGCAGGTTGACTTTGTCGTCGAGGTCTTCGAGCAAGCCCAGATCCTTGAGCACCGGCAGCGATTGCGCGGCGAAGGCCTCGTTCAATTCGACGCATTCGATATCGCCGATGCCGAGCCCGGCCCGGCGCAGGGCCTTCCGCGTCGCCGGCACCGGCCCGTAGCCCATGATCGACGGATCGACCCCCGCGCTCGCCATGGCGCGGATTCTGGCGCGGATGTCCAGCCCCAGGTCCCGGGCCCGTTGCGCCGACATGACCAGCATGGCCGAAGCGCCATCGGCGATCTGCGACGAGGTGCCCGCGGTCACCGTGCCGTTGACCGGGTCGAACACCGGCGGCAACTGCGCCAGGGCTTCAAGGCTGGTGTCGGGCCGGATCGTTTCATCGCGCCCGATGCGGGCGGCCACGCCATCGGCGTCGTGGCCGGTGACCGGGACGATTTCATTGTCGAAACCACCGCCCTCCCGGGCCGCTTGCGCAAGCCGGTGCGAGCGCGCGGCGAATTCCTCCTGCCGCGGGCGCTGAATCTGGTGCATCCGCGCCAGCACTTCGGCGGTTACGCCCATCATCCACGAGGCCCTGGCGATATGCAGCGAGGCCTTGGGGTTGGGGTCCACGCCCTCGGTCATGCCGATATGGCCCATGTGCTCGACACCGCCAACGACGAACTGGTCGCCATTGCCGCTGGCAATCGCGGTGGCCGCGGTGTGCAGCGCCGACATCGACGAGCCGCAGAGCCGGTTGACGGTCTGGCCGCAGACGCTGTGCGGCAACACCGTCATCAGCGCGGCGTTGCGGGCGATGTTCCAGCCCTGCTCCCGGGTCTGGTTGACGCAGCCCCAGATCACGTCTTCGGTTTCCACCGGCGGCGCGGCGGGATTGCGCGCGAACAGGGCGTCGATCACCGCCGCCGACAATTCCTCGGCGCGGACATGGCGGAAGGCGCCGTTTTTCGACCGCGCCATGGGTGTCCTGACGCCGTCAACAATGACCGCGTCCCGGTCTGCCAAGCTCATGGGCCATCCTCCGCGGAAGGCTCGGCGGAAGAAAAGCCGGAAGGATGGAAAGTCCCGCCTTGCTCCGCCATGATGCGCATCTTTTCAGTGGGATAGTACAGGCTGCCGAGCGCCGCGTAGCGGTCGGCCAGGGCGCAGAAGCGCGCCAGCCCCATGCTGTCGATATGGCGCAGCGCCCCGCCGCGGAAGGCGGGAAAACCAATGCCGAGAACAAGCCCCATATCAACCTCGACGGCACTGGCGACAACACCGTCCTCAAGGCAGCGCGCGGCTTCAAGGCACATCGCCACCATCATCCGGTCGCGGATTTCCTGATCGTCGAATTGCTTGTTCCCGCTTCGCCCCGGCGCCAGCAGCGCGTCGATGTCGTCCCGCGCCGACTTCTCGGGCTTGCCGCGCTTGCCGGTAACGTAGCGGTAGAATCCGGCGCCGCTTTTCTGGCCGAGGTCGCCGTTGCGGTACAGCAGCTCGGGGGCGCCCTCGTAATCCGCCGCCATGCGCGCGTAGCCCGCGGCGAGCACCCGCTGGCAATGCACCGCGGTGTCGATTCCCACCACGTCAAGCAGATGCGCCGGCCCCATGGGCCAGCCGAAGGCTTCCATCACCCGGTCAACTTGGCGGAAGTCGGCGCCGTCCCGCAGCAGCGCGGCGAAGGCGCCGAAATAGGGGAAGAGGATGCGGTTGACCAGAAATCCCGGGCAGTTGTTGACCACGATCGGCGTCTTGCCGAGCGCCTTGGCGTAGGCCACCGTGGTGGCCACCGCGGCCTCGCCGCTTTTGCCGCCGCGGATCACCTCCACCAGCGGCATGACCGGGACCGGATTGAAAAAATGCATGCCGCAGAAGTTTTCCGGACGCTCAAGGCCGGTGGCGAGCTCGTCGATGGAGATCGTCGAGGTGTTGCTGGTGATAATCGTCTCCGCGGCGACTTGCCGCTCCACTTCGGCGAGCACCTCGCGCTTGACCTCGGCGTTCTCGACCACGGCCTCGATCACGATGCCGGGCCGGCCGAGACGGTCCCAGTCCAGCGTGGGCTCGATGCGCCCGAGCACCTCCGCCATCCGGCCGGCATCGATCCTGCCTTGGGCGAGGCGCTTTTCGAGCTGTTTCCTGGCTTCCCCAATGCCTTGGTCGAGGCCTTCCCGGGCGATGTCCTTCATCGCGATGGGCACACCCTTGAGCGCGGATTGCAGGGCGATGCCACCGCCCATGATGCCGGCGCCGATCACCGCGGCGGACTCGACCTTCAGCGCCGCCGCGGCCGCTTTTTTGGCTTGGCCGGCGAGATATTGCTCATTGAGGAAAATCCACACAAGGTTGTGGCTGACCGCGCCTTGCGCGAGTTGGATGAATGCCTCGTGCTCGGCCCGCAGGGCTTCGGCCCGGGCCATGCCGGCGGCGTCGTGCATGAGCTGCACCGCTGCCGCCGGCGCGGGATAGTTCGGCCCCGCCTTCGCCGCCACCATGGCCTTGGCGGAATCGCGGGCGACCTGCAATTCGATCGGCGACAGCCGCAGCGGCGCGTTCTTGCGCCGGCGGATGGCGTGGTAATCGAGTTCGCCGGCCCCGGCGCGCCGGATCAGTTTTTCGGCGCCGGCGAGCAGTTGATCCCGGGCCACGATGGCATCGAGGGCGCCCTCCTTGAATGCCCGGGCGGCGCGGATTTGCTCGCCACCGGCGATCCACTCGTTGGCGTTGTCGGCGCCGATAAGCCGCGGCAGGCGGACGGTGCCGCCGAATCCGGGCACAATCCCGAGTTTCACCTCGGGAAACCCGACCTTGGCGCGCTCGGTGGCGATGCGGAAATCGGTGGCGGCCGCAAGCTCGAAGCCGCCACCGAGGGCGAAGCCGTCGATTGCCGAAACCGTGGGGAAAGGCAGGTCCTCGATGGCGTTGAAGATGGCGTTGCTTTCTTCCAGCCAAGCCAGCAGTTGTTCGCCGCCGGCGCCGAACAGGGCCGGAAACTCGGTGATGTCGGCGCCGACGATGAAGGCCGATTTGGCGCTGGTGAACACGAGGCCGCCGACACCGGACTGGGCGACTTCGGCAATAGCCCCGCGCAGCTCCTCAAGTGTCGCCCGGTTGAACTTGTTGACCGATGAGCCCCCGAGGTCGAACACCAGCCTGGCGGCGCCGCCGGGCAGGCGGTCCACCCGCAAAGTCTGGCCGTTGAATATCATTCGACTGTCCTATTCCGGCCTATGCTGGCTTGGCTTGGCCTGACCTAGCTTGGCTTGCCCCGCCGACATTATAACTTGCTCCCTCCGGGCGGCAACGCGCGGCCCAAGATTTCAGGACAAGTAAACCAGCAGAATCGCCAGCGGGCAGATGAACTTCACATAAGCCGGCCAGATTTTCCAAAACCAGCTCGACTCGATGTCGGGGGCGCCGCGGGCGATTTCCTTCAGCACCGCGTCCCGGCGCCAGATCCACGCCACGAAAATGCAGAAGAAAAAGCCCAGCAAAGGCTGGCTCACTTCGGTGGACCAATTGACCACGCGGTCGAACAACAGCTCGAAATTGAACACGATGAGCAGCGAAACCGCGGTCACCACAGCGCCGATGAGCAGCGCCGCCCGCCCGCGCTCCATCTTGCGCCGCTCAACCGCGAAGGCCACCGGCACCTCAAGCATCGAAATCGAGGAAGTCAGCGAGGCGATCGTCATCAGCAGGAAAAACGCCAGTGAAACAAAACCGCCAACCGCGCCCATGGTGTCGAAAAGCGCCGGCAGCACCGAAACGATCAGCGCCGGCCCCGCCACCAGGCCGCCGTCGGGATTGAAGATTTCCACGCCATTGGCGAGGGCGACGTACATCGCCGGCAGAATCAGCGTGCCGGCGATGACCGCGATGGCGATGTCGAGCAATGCCACCAGGCCGCCGGTGACCGGCAGATTTTCCCGCTTGCTGATGTACGAGCCGTAGATCAGCATCGTGCCCACGCCCAGCGACAGCGAAAAAAAGGCTTGGCCCATGGCGTCGACGAGCAGCCGCGGATTGGCGATTTCGGCGAAATCGGGCACCAGATAGGCGCGCAGGCCATCCATCGCCCCGGGCAGGGTCAGCACATAGACGATCAACAGCAGTAGAATCACGATCAGCGCCGGCATCAGCCGCGAGGCCCAGCGCTCGATGCCATTCTTGACTCCGGCGCGGATGATTTGAATCGTCAACAGCATGAACAACAGCACGAAAACCCCGTTGCGCCATGGCGAATCGGCGACAAGCCAGGCGGACCATTCCGCCGCGCCGCCGAAACCAACGCCAAGGCCAGCGCCAAGGTCAACAACAGAATCGAGGAAAAAAGCCATCATCCAGCCACTGACGATGGCATAGAAGCTCAGGATGAAACTCACCGTGACGATGCCGAGGCCGCCGACAAACACCGCCAGCGCCCGGGTTTTCGGGCCCCGGGAGATGCTTTGCAAGGCCTCGATGGAATTCGCCTTGGCGTGGCGGCCGATGATGAGTTCGGCCATCAGCGCCGGATACGCCAGGGCGAAGGCGAGCACAAGATAGGTGAACAGGAAGGCCGCGCCGCCGTTGGAAGCGGCATTGGTGGGAAAACCCCAGATGTTGCCCAGCCCCACCGCCGAGCCGGCCGCGGCCATCACAAAGCCGAAGCGGGAACTGAATTCCCCCCGCCCCGCCTTGGCGCTGGCGGCGTCCGCCGCCATCCCCGCCGCGTCCTGGGGAGTCAAGGCCCAAGCTTCCCGCATGCCGCCCGCACCGGTGTCATGGGCCTGGCTGTCAAGGCCGCGAATGCTTGCCGACTAGGCATGAATGGAATCCCGCCCGGTATCCTCAAAACCTCCGCGCATTCTGGCACAGCGGAGCCGACGGGCCAAACCTTTTGGCCCGTGTTGATCCATGCCGGACAGCGGCTTCGATCCGGGGCCGCGGGGAGGAATCAGCCGCGCGCTGAATTTCGCCCCGCGGCCCCTTGCGCCGCAAGAAACGCCGGCGAAGCGGCTTCTGCGGTTCGGGCAGGGCTTGGGCGGATTACTCGAAAACGAAGTAGTTCCGCTCGAAGGGGATTTCGTTCTCGGCGACGATGGCCAGGTTGTCGGCGTCGAGCAGCCAGATGCGGCGCGGGCCGGCGATGACGGCCCGGGGGGTGTCGGCGCCGCACTGGATTTCCTCGACCAACGCGCCGCCGGGGGCGTCGAGTTCGGCTTCGCGCAGCACTTCTCCCGTCGCGGTGTCGAGCAGGCGGAAGCTGGCCGCCGGTTCGGGTTCCCCGGCGGCGGGGTCTTCGGCGAGTTGCTGCAGCCAGCGGGTGCCGCCGGCGAAGAGGATGCCGCGGGCGGGCGCTGGAGAGGCGAATTCGGCTTCGATGGTGTCGGTGGCGATGTCGTATAAAGCGTAATCGAATTGCGCCGGGGCGGTCGCGCCGGGCCCGCCGGGGCGTCGCGCCAGCGCCTTGCAGTTTTTGGTGTGGACCGGGGTGAGCTCGTAGCCGTTGGCGGCCAGCGCCGAAAGCGGGCGGCGGGCGATGTTCGGCCCGCCCGCGGCCGGGGCGCCCAGGGTTTCGGATTCATTGGTGAAATGCAGGGTTCCTTCCACGGCGCAGAAGGGCATCGCCAGATCCATGTCGCCGATGTCCCAGACGTTGAGGAGTTCCAGCCTGTCCGATTCCGCCTCTTCCCCGGGCACGAACGCTTCAGGCGCGAAGTCACCGGTAATTTGGTAAACCGCGGTGGCCCCATCCACTTTGACCGAGCGGAACAATGTGTCCTCGCGCAACCAGTGGACCCATTGATCGGAATCCGCGTTGCCCGGCCCATCCAGTTCGTAGTAATAAGGTGGCCAGATGAATTCGTGATACCGCCTGCGTGAATAATCGGGTGCCGTCGTCCGCGGCGCGTGCGAAAGCATCCGCAACACCGCAACCGCGTTGGCGGCGCCGTCCCCGGGCGCCGGTCCGGCGATCAGGGGTTCGCGGTCGTGCACATTGACCAGGGCGTTGGTTCTGAACGCCGCCCGCCGGTCGCTCGAACCCGGCAACACAGCGGAAACCCGCCGCACGCCCGTCACCCAATAGGCCCCCACGCGCAGAACCGCCCAGGTTTCGCCGTCGAGCAGCAGGTAGGAGGCGTCTTCGCCAACCACCGCGAATTGCCCGCACGCGGCGCCGGCCGGATTCGCCGCCCCGAACAACAGGATGGATGCGGTGAGCGCCGCCAGTAAAAATCGATTGGTCACATCATTTGTCCCGGGCATTCACTCGAAAACCACGTACGCGCCGTTCCAGATTTCGGGCAGGGTCTTGCTCGCGGTGATTTCCAGGGTGTTGGGGTCGATGAGATGCATGGTGCCCCCCTCCTTCACCAAGGCTCTCGGCGTTTCGTTGTCGCACAGCATCTCGAGTGACAGTTCTCCCGAACCAGTCTCCAATTCCCTCTCCAGCAGCACTTCGCCGGTCGTGGTGTCGATCAGGCTGAATTGGTTGGTGTGGTCGCCCGGGTCAGCGTAACTGCCCCAACTTCCCGAAACAATCTCGCCTTCCCGCCTTTGTTGCAGCAAACGCCTGCCGCCATCGTAAAGAATATGTTCGCCGAACTTGTCGACAGTGAATTCAGGCCCCCATGTTCCCGCGACCACATCAACCAGAACGGCTCCAAACATGGTATCTTCGTGGGGTGTATCCCTGAACGCCAGCGCCTTGCAGTTTTTGGTATGGGGTGGAACCAATCTCAACCCTGCATTCCGCAGTTCTTCCAGTTCGTATATTGCTTCACCGAAGTCATTGAATACATGTATCCCCCTCCCGCCAGCGAAATAAACGCTATTGCCTATCGAGCAACTAGGGTCCGGAAAGCTGAAACCAACTTCGGTATCCCACTGCCGCAAGACATCAAAGTTGGTATTGAGAAGTTCGTAACTTTCTACATAGCCCTGATCTTGGATAAAAGTTTCCCGAATCAAGGTATTCTCCTCTATCCAGTCGGCCCATTGCACTCCCCTATATTCATAGGGAGGGTCGGGAACCATCACCGGAATCTCGTCTTGGGAACGAAGGTTTTCGCCCATGTTCTCCAGAAATAGAGTCGCTGTTTTAAAAAACGGAGGAAATCTATACGGAATCCATTCGATTGGGACTTCTGGATTCTCCCGAAATTCGAATACAGGGTCTAGGGAGTTTATCTTGAAATAGGGCTCTGTGGAGACCAGCGCCCGCTCGAAGCTGGATCCAGGCTGAAACCTGGCTCGGTGGATTCCCAGCCAATGCAGGTCCCCGACACGCAAAGTGGTCAGTGTTTCAGGATCGAGTTCCATGTATTCGGCCCTGCTCGAAACCACAATGTTTCTACAGGCGGCATCCGCCGATGCTGATATCAACGCAATCAGCAACGATGTTATTGCGGGACCACGAAAATCAATCAAAGAAGGGAACATGATGCCACCCCGACCACTTTCGATACGTATCCCAATGTTTCCGTTTTTCCACCCCTCCCAACCCTGTCCACCGGTTTCCACATTTTTGTTCCGGCATTCCATTTCCAGTATTCTCCCACTCCCCCGGCGTTGTAGCGGTGAATCGCCTCCTCCTTCATCTGTTTCCGAATTTCGACCCGGATCTGGTCACGCTGCTTGTCCGTCAAATCTTTGTCATCTATATCGTTAAAATCCAATGCGACCCTTACCTGGTCCAGCAGATAGTTGTACGCCAGATTCTCCACCGGGTCCCGCAACAGGAAGGCGCCGCGTTTCACATTCTCGACCCAGTTCCACACATGCCTGGGCTTTCTGCCATCGCAGATTTGCATGATGCCGACATCGCCCCCGCCTCCGTAAACAGGCATTCCGGCAATCCTGGGGCCGCCGATGCGGGGTGTGGCGGCAACCCCCTCCCCCGCGTAAAACTGCGACGCAAACGATTCGTGGCAGGCGATTTTCTTCAGAATGGTCGAAACCTGCTCGGGCCGCCCCCCGCCGGCACCGGGCGCGCCGTTGACGACCATGCGCTTGTACCGGTCTCCCCCAATCACCAATTGGCTGGCCGCGACGGCATTGATCGCGCTCTTGAGGAGGCTGTCCGCCGGTTGAATTCCCCGGATCACCCGGTCGAACGACACGCTCGCGCCCGCGTATGCCGGATTGCGCCGGTTTGGATGGCGGCAACTCGCCTCAAGAATGAAATTCCCGCCGTACACGCCGCCGAAGTTCGGCGAGAATGTCCGCTTGTCCACCGCCGCCGACCATTGGGTGCCGACTTCCGGGGAATCGACCTTGGTGTCGGCGCAACCGGATGGCGCGGTGTGCGTCACCTGCGCCCGCCAGCGGATTTCGGGGGCGGGATCGCCGGCGTTCGGCACCGTGGGTGTCGCGGTCGCGGTGATTTTCGGCATCAATGGGGGGCTCACGCTGCCAATCTCGAAGTGGGCCGTGTCCGGCGTGACGGAAATGGCGATCGAGCACCGCGGATGCCGTCGATGTCGCACTCCACCGCGTTCTCGGCCGCCCAGGTGAGGGTGGCGGTGCCGGTGTTGACGGCCACGGTTGACGGGGCGACCGAAGCGCTCAGGTAGATGGGATCGGTCGCCACGGTGTCGTCCTGGCCGTTGCCGGGATCGTCCGGGTCTTGCTGCCCGCTTTGCGGGGTGATTGGACCTTCCGATTCATCCTGGGCCTGGGCAAAAAGGGAAGGCAGAAGCGAAAGCAACAACAGCGACGCGGCGAAAATGCGGCGGATTGGGCCGGCAAGGCGGGAGGGGTCAGGAGCGGGATTGGGGGTTTGCATGGGAATTTTTTCCAGGCGTTCAGGCGCTGCGGAGCAATCTGGCTTGTTCGTCGGCGTGGTAGGAGGAGCGCACGAGTGGGCCGCTGGCGGTGTGGCGGAAGCCGAGCGCTTCGCCGTGTTCGCGCAGGGCGTCGAATTCGTCGGGGTGGACGAAACGCTCCACCGGCAGGTGGTCGCGGCTCGGTTGCAGGTATTGGCCGAGGGTCAGCATGTCCACCCCGTGTTCACGCAGATCGGCCATGACTTCGCGGACTTCGCCAAGCGACTCGCCAAGGCCCAGCATCAGGCCGGACTTGGTGGGCACCGCGGGTTGCAGGCGTTTGAATTCCCGGAGCAGCCGCAAGGACCAGCGGTAATCGGCGCCGGGCCTGACCTTGCGGTACAGGCGGGGAACCGATTCGAGATTGTGGTTGAACACATCGGGCGGCGCGGCGGACAGGATGGGCAGGGCGACTTTCATCCTGCCGCGGAAATCCGGGGTGAGAATCTCGATCCGGGTGGCCGGGTTCCGCTGCCGAACGGCGCGGATGCAGGCGGCGAAATGTCCGGCGCCGCTGTCCTTGAGATCGTCGCGGTCCACCGAGGTGATGACGACATAGGCGAGGCCGAGGTCATCGATGGCGGCGGCGAGTTCCGCGGGCTCGTTCCGGTCGAGCGGTTTGGGTTTGCCGTGGGCGACATCGCAGAAGGGGCAGCGCCGGGTGCAGATTTCGCCCATGATCATGAAGGTCGCCGTGCCGTGGCTGAAGCACTCGCCGAGATTGGGGCAGGAAGCCTCCTCGCAGACCGAGGCGAGCCGGTGGCGGCGCAGCTTGCGGCGCAGTTCGGCCACTTTGGGGGAGGCGGGAATCTTCACCCGCAGCCAAGGCGGTTTCGCCGGCAGTTCGGTTGTCGGCACGACCTTCACCGGTATCCGCCGCAGCTTGTCGGCGCCGCGCAGCTTTTCGCCCTCGACGAGCATATTGCGCCGTTTGCGCTTGTTGATCTGGGGCATGGTTTCTTCTTGACTTTGAACGAGCGCTTTGCGCCGTTTCCGCTTGGCCTTGGACGCGGTTGCCACTTTATCTTCGAATGGTTCGCGTTCAGCCATGGGCCAGTTCTTTGATACGCCCACCGGTGGCCAATGGATTGGTTTCGGCGCGAATGGGAAAGCGGTCCAGGAGCTCGCGCAACAGCTTCGATTTCAGCGCATCGGCCGCGCTTCGCATCAGTTCCGGGCGCGGCTCGGTGAAATCGGCGATCCGCGCCACTTGCAGCCCGCGGTGGCCGCAGGGATTGATCCGCTGGAAAGGCGCCAGATCCATATCCACATTGAGGCTGAGGCCATGATAACTCCAGCCGCGCTTGATCCGCAGCCCGAGCGCGGCGATTTTCGCCTCCCCGACATAGACCCCGGGCGCGCCGGGGCGGGCGGCCGCATCAATGCCAAAGCCCGCGAGGGTATCGATCACAGCCGATTCGAGCAGGCCGACGAGATCGCGCGCGCCCATGCCGCGGCGGCGCAGGTTCCACAGCGGGTAGGCGACGAGCTGGCCGGGGCCGTGGTAGGTAACCTGTCCTCCCCGGTCGGTCTCGACCACCGGAACACCGCCGCATTCAAGCACATTTTCGCGCCTTCCAGCCTGGCCGAGGGTGAAAACCGGATGGTGGCTCAGCAGCCACAGTTCCTCCCGGGTCTGCGGCCCGGCGCTGGCGGCGAAGCGCGCCATGCGGCGCCACAGCGGCCGGTAGGCGACCGCGCCGAATTCGCGGACGAGCGGCATCGCGGCGCTTTGGCGGAAAATGTTCAATTAGCCAGCAAATCGCTGAATCGCAGGCTGAACCAATCGCTCAGGCGCCTCATCGCGCCGGCGCGTCCGACTGCGCCAAGGGCGGCGATTTCGCTGCTGAAGACCGGTTCGCCATCGAGGCTGATGTGGATCGTTCCCATGATCTGGCCCGCCTCGATGGGGGCGTGGATCACCTCGTCCACCTCGACCGCGGCCGCAAGCTCCTCGCCCCGGCCGCGCTGAATCGTGACGAAGACCGGCTCGTCGAGACCAAGTTCAACCGAATCCGCGACGCCGGACCAAACCGGCACGCTGGTCAGCGCCTGGCCGGCGTCGTTCAGCTTCCAAGTCTCGAAGTAGCGGAAGCCGTAAGCGAGCATCTTCTGGGTTTCGACCGCCCTGGCGTCCTCGCTGGCGGTGCCCATGACCACGGCGATCAGGCGCATGCCGTCGCGCGCGGCCGAGGTCACCAGGCAATAACCGGCGCGGTCGGTCCAGCCGGTCTTGAGGCCGTCGACATTGGCGTTGCGGAACAGCAGGGCGTTGCGGTTGGGCTGGCGGATGTCGTTGTAGGTGAATTCCCGCTCGGCGTACATGGGGTAGTAGTCGGCGTGGTTGTTGATGGTTGCCCGGGCGAGAATCGCGAGATCCCGGGCCGACATGCTGTTGGCCTGCTCGGCGGAATCGAGACCGCTGGAATTGATGAAAAAGCTCTGCTCGAGGCCCATCGCCCCGGCGTACTGGTTCATCATGTCGGCGAAGGCGTCCTCGCTGCCGGCGATGTGCTCGGCGATGGCGACGCTGGCGTCGTTGCCGGACTGGATGATGATGCCGCGCAGCAAATCGGCGACGCTGACATTGGTGTTGACACCGACAAACATCTTCGAGCCGTCCATGCGCCAGGCCTTCTCGCTGATGTGCACTTCGTCGTCCATGGCGAGATTGCCGTTGATGATTTCCTCGATGGCGATGTAGGAGGTCATGATCTTGGTCAGGCTCGCCGGCGGCAGGGCTTCGGTGGCGTTCTTCTCCATGATGACATGGCCGGTTTTGGCGTCCATGAGGATGAAGCTCGTGGCGGCGATTTCCGGCGGCCGCGGGATGATCGTCTGGGCGCCGGCGGCATGGGCGAAGAACGTGAAAAACAAAGTCGTCAAAACCAAGACCGGCGGCAGCCACCTTGGCAAGCTGGCGGACGCGGGAGAAAAGATTGCTGACAGAAGCATGATGGCTCGGTTTCGCTGGTTTTGGGTGGTTTCGGGCGGCGTTTCCGCGTGGACTATTCCACCACAGTGTAAGGCGTTCCCAAGCCGGCGGCAACCAGCCTCCGGCTCAGTTCCCGGGCCTCGCCGATTCCGCCCACCGGCCCGATGCGAACGCGGTGCAGCGGTGCGCCGGCGCCGCCGCCGCTGGTGACAAAAACCGGGCCGGCGGTGTGGGCGCGGGTCTTGCGGGCGATTTCCTCCGCCGCCGCCGGACTCGAAAAAGCGCCGACTTGCAAATACAATTCCCCGCCGGATGGATTCGCCGCGGAGAGCGCGCCCGGCTCACTGGAAGGCGCCGGCCCGTCATCTTCGCCGGGGGTGATGGCGTCAAGCCGCACCCGGGCGGTGCCGCGGTCGGCGAAGCCAAGCTTCACCGCCGCGGCGTAGGAGAGGTCGATGACGCGGCCGGGGTAAAACGGCCCCCGGTCGTTGACCCGGACGACGAGGCTGCGGTTGTTTTCCAAGTTGGTCACCCGCAGGAAACTCGGAATCGGCAGGGCGGTGTGGGCCGCGGAGGCGTGGTACATGTTGTAGATCTCGCCGTTGGCGGTTTTGTGGCCGTGGAACTTTTCACCGTACCAGGACGCGATGCCCCGCGCGGAGTAGCCCCGTTCGGTGGGCAGCACATGATAGGTTCGACCGAACACGGTGTAGGGGCTGCGGTTGCCGGCGGCGGTGCGGACCACTGGCCTGGGAACGACAATCGGCACCGAGGCTGGATCAACGCCCCCCGCCGGCGCCCGGTCCCGCGAAATCGAATAACGCCCCGCGCTCTGCGCGCAGGCGGCAAGCAGCGCGGCGAGCAGAAATGAACAAACCAGCCTGTTTGGCACAGCGATCAACCGGCAAGCCCCCTAAGTATGCGTTTTGCCTAAGTATGCGATTCCCCGGCCCGCATACAGGGTAACGTCCGATTGCGCCTATTTTTTAACGCGGGGCGCCCCGGCGGGCGTCGGCTTCCACCGACATCAGCAGGCCGAAGCTGATGAAAAAAGCGATAACCGCGGTGCCGCCGCGGCTGACCAGTGGCAGCGGCAGTCCGATCACCGGCAGCAGACCGACGACCATCGCCATATTCACGAAGACATTGAAAAAAACGATCAGCACAATGCCGCCGGCGAGCAAACGGGCGAACATGTCGCCGCCATTGACGGCGATGCGGATGCCGCGCCAAAGCAGCATCACATAAAGCCCGATCAACGCCAGCGCCCCCACCAGCCCGAATTCCTCGGCGATCACCGCGAAGATGAAATCGGTGTGGGACTCCGGGATGAAGTCGAGCCGGGACTGGTCCCCTTCGCCGAAGCCCTTGCCGTCGATTCCGCCGGAACCGATGGCGATTTGCGACTGGATGATGTTGTAGCCCGCGCCGGCCGGGTCGGTGTAGGGGTCGATAAAACTGCGGATGCGGTTCTTCTGATGCTCAAGCGCGTAGAAGATGTACCACAGCGGCGAGGCGAGCAAGGCCAGCACGCCGCCGAAGGCGATCAGCCGCAGGCTTATGCCCGCGAGCATGAGCACGAAAAACCCCGCCATGGCGACGAGCATCGCGGTGCCAAGATCATTCTGCAGCACGATCAGCCCCACCGGCGGCAGCAGCAGCAAGCCGGCGCCGAGAATGCGCGTGAACCGCGGCGGCAGGGGTTGGGAGGCGAGATACCAGGCGAGCGCGCCGGGGACGATGAATTTCATCAATTCCGATGGCTGGAAACTCGGCAGGCCGGGGAGGTCGAGCCAGCTTCTGGCGCCATTGGCTTCCACGCCGAAAGCGAGCACGAGCACAAGCAGGGCGATGCCGCCGAAGTAACTGTGCAGCGCATAGCGGTGGATCACGCGCAGTTCGAGCTGCGCCACCACCACCATGGCGGCAACACCGATGCCGACAATCGCCGCCTGCCGCCAGATCAGCGCGGTGTCGCCATCGGACGCGCTGTACAGGGCGGTGAGACCGAAACCGCACAGCAGCAGCACGATGAACAGCAGGCTGAAATCGATGTTCAGGCCCCGGGACCAAGGCCGCGCCCGCCCCGCCCCCGGCGTCTGCGCATAGGCGCGGTTATTCACCGGTGGCGATCGCTTCGGCGGCGCCCGCCACCGCTTCCGGCTGCTGTTCCGACCGCTGCTCCGACGATGTGGCGGCGAGATCAAGCCGCAGAATATCGAGCAGCCAGGCGTCGCTGATCCGCTTGGCCACCGGCCCGGCGACCGAACTGCCGGATTCGCCGTTCTCGACGAATACCGCCAGCGCGATTCGCGGCTTGATCGCCGGATGCGCGGCGGGGGCGAAGGCGACGAAAAGGGCGTGATCCTTGTTGAGCTCGGATACCTCGATATCCGCGCTCGAACGGATGTTCTGGGCGATGCCCACCACCTGGGCGGTGCCGGTCTTGCCGGCGAGCAGGTAGCTCATCTCCGGGTCCGCGCGGGCGATCGATTCATAGGCGGTGCCGTAGTCGCGGAACACATTGGAATACGGCCGGTGCACCACCATGGTCATCGCGTCGCGCATGTAACGCCAGTAATCCGGATCCTTTAGCATCACCTCGGGCAGCGAATCCGCGGCTGGAAAATCCCAGCGTTCGCCGCCGACATCTTTCAGCATCCGCGGCCGCACCACGCGGCCTTCGTTGGCGATCACCGCGGTCGCGGTGGCGAGTTGCAGCGGTGTTGCCCACATATAGCCCTGGCCGATCGAGGAATTGATCGTGTCGCCGGGGTACCAGGGCTCGCCGCGGGCTTCCATTTTCCAATCGCGGGAGGGCAAAACCCCGGTGCGGGCGTAACCGATATCGAGGGCGAGATTGTCGCCGAAGCCGAACAGCGCCATGAAATCATGCATGGCGTCGATTCCCATGCGGTGGCCGAGATCGTAGAAAAAGGTGTCGCTGGACTGGTAGATCGCCTTGCGCAGGTCGGTGATGCCGTGGCCGCCGCCGATGGCCGTGCGCATGGTGTAGTTGTTCCAGCGGTAGGAAACGCCGGGCAGTTGGAAATAACCGGGATCGTTGATGGTGAATTCATAATCCACCAGGCCGAGTTGCAACCCCGCCAAACCCAGCACTGGCTTGATCGTTGAACCCGGCGGATAGGGATTGGTGCTGCGGTCGAACAGTGGCGTGTTGACCTCGTCGTTGACAAGGGCGCTGTAGTCGCGGCTGCTGATGCCGGTGACAAACAGGTTGGGGTCGAAGCCGGGCTTGCTGACCATCGCGAGCACGCCGCCGGTGGCGGGGTCGAGCGCCACCACGGCGCCGCGGTAATCGCCGAGCGCGTCCTCGGCCACCTGCTGCAACCGGTGGTCGAGATGGAGGCTGATGTCGCTGCCGCGAACCGCCTCGGTGCGCTCGAGCACACGCATCACCCGGCCGCGGTTGTTCTTCTCGACGGTTTCATAGCCCACCTGGCCATGGAGCAGTTCCTCGTAGGTGCGCTCGACGCCGGTCTTGCCGATGTGGGTGGTGCCGCCATAGTTTTCGAATTCGGTTTCACTGAGGGCGTCGAGTTCCTGCTGGTTGATATGGGACACATAGCCCACGGCGTGGGCGGCGAGGTCGCCGTGGGGGTAGCTGCGCATGAACTGCGGTTCCATGCGCACGCCGGGCAGGCGGTGGCCGTTCACCGCGACCCGGGATTTCTCCTCCTCGGTGAGGGCATAGCGCAGCGGCACCGAGGTGTATGGCACCCGGCTGCGCCGCGACTGGTTTTCAAAGGTCTCCAAATCCGTCGCGGTGATCTCGACGAGCCCGGCGAGGCTGGCCAGCGTCGCGTCGATGTCATCGACTTCCTCGGGAACGATGGTGAGGCTGTAGACTGGGAGGTTGTCCGCCAATGGAACGCCGGAACGGTCGAGAATCAGGCCCCGCTCGGGTGACACGTATTGCACATGGAGCCGGTTGCCGTCGGAGCGGGACGCGAAATACTCGTGCTGGACGACCTGCAGGTCGACGAGCTTGGCGACCAGCACGGCGAGCATCAGCAATGTGGCACCAAGCGCCAAGTTGACGCGCTGCCTGAACAGCCGCCACTCGGCCTCATGGTCGCGGAATTTCCAACTGCTCGTCATGCAAGGCCCCGCTCAGGCTGCGGCGGACACACTGTCAGTCCAGATATTGTACATGGGTGTACTGAAAGTGCATCCGTATGGGTGTCCTGTAATTGGGAAATGTTGTTCCTGCCATCCATGGCGCAACGCTCCCGGCCCCGACTGGCCCCAGTCTCGACATCCATGTCGAGCCGTTCGTCCGGCCACCGAGCACAGCTCGGTGGCGCTCGGTCTGCGCGCGAAGCTGCGCTTCGCAAACGCTTGCCCTCGCCCCTCGAAAAGCGTTGCTTTCCGTCTGCTTCGCAGACCGGGCCTCACCCTGCCTCGCGCGCCCGCCGCACGCGGCCCGCCAGTCGGCGACTCACGCCGTGCACGCCGGGGGCCGGTCCTCATCGGGCGCGGGTTTGAGGTTCCAGAGTTCCTCAAGGTCGTACAGCGCCCGCATCTGGGCGAGCATAATGTGGACGACGACCGAGCCGAGATCGACGAGCACCCATTCCGCCGCGGGGAGGCCTTCCACTCCGGTGACCGCGCGGGAGCGCGCCTTCATCCGCTCGACGAGCCGCTCGGCCAGCGCCCGGGCATGGATGCGCGAGTTGGCCGTGGCGATGAGCATGTGGTCGGTGATCGTGGTCAGCCCGCGCACGTCGATGCGGGTGATGTCCACCGCCTTGCCGGCATCGAGAATTTCCCCGGCTTCCCGCGCGAGTTGGCCGGCCCGCTTGCTGGCGCTGCGCCGCTTGGAATCAGCGGTCGCCGTCATTGGTTTTCGCGCCATAGAGTCCGTGTTCCCGTATGTGGCGCGCCACCGCCGCCGGCAGCGGCGGCGATTCCCGGCATCCATCCGCGATCCACTTTCTGACCGCCGAAGACGAGGCCCCGCTGAGCGGCTCCGCGCTCAGCAGCACCCGTCCCGGACCGCCCGCGAACAAGCGCTCCGGGCTGCCCACCATTTCGCCCCCGAATCTGCCCGCCATATCCTTATCCATCGGCAGTTTGCGCCGGGCGATTACCAGCAAACTGGCCAGCCCGAACAGTTTTTCCGGCTCGCGCCAGCGTGGCAGGCCGAGAAAAGCGTCAAGGCCGAGAACGAGAACAAGCGCCGCGCGGGGAAAGCGTTCGCGGATCCCGCCGAGGGTTCGCACGGTATGGGAGACGCCGGCCGCATCGATTTCAACTGGATCCGCCACTATGCGGGGATCTTCCGCCAGCGCGAGTTCGAGCATGGCGAGCCGGTGGGCGCCGGAGGCCAGCGCCGGCCCGCGGTGGCCCGGCGTGCCGCAGGGCACGAGCAGCAGCCGGTCGAGGGCGAGCCGGTCGAGGGCGTGGCGGGCCACCGCGAGATGTCCGTCGTGAACCGGGTCGAACATGCCGCCGAAGATGCCGAGGCGATCAGTCATCCACCGAATCCGCTTCGCGCTCTCATTATCGCCGCCATTGCCACTTCCGCCTCGATTGGCGCGGTTGCGCGGCTTCACCGCCGGATATGGCCATCGCCGAGCACAATGAATTTCCGCGAGGTGAGACCTTCGAGTCCAACTGGCCCGCGGGCGTGCAATTTGTCGGTGGAAATGCCGATTTCCGCGCCGAGGCCATATTCGAAGCCGTCGGCGAAGCGGGTCGAGGCGTTCACCATGACCGAACTCGAATCGACTTCGCGCAGGAAGCGCCGGGCGCGGCCCTGGTCCGCGGTCATGATCGAGTCGGTATGCCCGGAGCCGCAGCGGTTGATGTGGACAATCGCTTCATCGAGGCCATCGACAATGCGGATCGAAAGAATCGGCGCGAGATACTCCTCATGCCAATCGGCCTCGCTGGCGGGATTGATTCCGGGCAGGATTTCGCGGGTGGCTTGGCAGCCGCGCAGTTCGACATCGTGCTCGCCGAGCGCCCCGGCGAGCCGCGGCAGGATCTCGCCGGCCACCGCCTTGGCGATTAGCAGCGATTCAAGTGTGCAGCAGGTGCCGTAACGTTGGGTTTTGGCGTTCACGGTGACGGCGAGCGATTGGTCGAGATCGGCCCGGTCATCGATATAGATATGGCAGTTGCCGTCGAGATGCTTGATCACCGGCACCCGGGACTCGCGGCTGATGCGCTCGATCAGGCCCTTGCCGCCCCGGGGCACAATGACATCCACATGTTCGGGCATGGTGATCAGATGGCCCACAGCCTCGCGGTCGGGGCGGTCGAGAACCTGGATGACGTGTGGGTCGAGGCCGGCGCTGGCGAGGCCGGCGCGGATGCAGCCGGCGATGGCCTGGTTCGATCGCAGGGCCTCGGAACCGCCGCGCAAAATCGCCGCGTTGCCCGACTTCAGGCACAGGCTCGCCGCCTCGCAGGTGACATTGGGGCGCGACTCGTAAATGATGCCGATCACACCGAGTGGCACCCGCATGCGGCCAACCTGAATCCCGCTTGGCCGGTACTTCAGCCCGGTCACCTCCCCCACCGGATCATCAAGCGAGGCGACCTGGCGCAAGCCTTCGATCATGCCGTCGATGCGCCCGGGGGTGAGTTCGAGCCGGTCCAGCAATGGCGCCGCGAGGGATTTACCGCGCCCGCGCGCCAGATCTTCGGCATTGGCCCGCCCAAGCGTCCCGCGCTCGGCGTCAATCGCTTCGGCGGTCGCGAGCAAGGCCCGGTTCTTCGCCGCGGTCCCGGCCCGGGCCGCCGCCGCCGCCGCGTTCCGCGCCCGCCGCCCGACTTCCCGCATATACCCCGCGATATCGCTCATTCGCGTTTCCGCTCTATGTTCAGAGGGTTGGATTATAGCCTGCCGGTTGGGCTGGGGCTTCGATGCGTTGCCGTCGGGCTTGGGGGATTCAGCGGACGCCGTAAATACATCCCTGTAGGCTTCGGGCTCGGCATCCTGCCTCGCACGCCCGCTGAATCCCCCCAAGCCCGACGGCAACTTGCTTTTGCGCTGGCCCGAAGGGCTCGATTTTATCTCGCCAAGTGGCGCCAGAGGCGGTGGCCGAGGAGGATGGCGAGGATCGCGCCGTAGAGCGCGGCTTCGCCGAGGTCGGTGCGGAGGATCCAGGTCAAGTGGATGACGCCGAGGATGGCGGCGGGATAAACCAGCCGGTGCAGGCGCTTCCAATTCCGGCCCATGCGCCGAACCATGGCTTTGGGCGAGGTGGCGCCGAGGGCGATGAGGATCAGCAGGGAAAGGAAGCCAACGCTGATGTAGGGCCGCTCAAGCAGCTCTTCGCCAATCGCCGACCAGCGGAACGCGAGCAGCAGCGACATCCAGATGAAGAAGTGGAGGCAGGCGTAGAACAGCGCGAAAAGCCCCACCATGCGCCGCACCTGGACGAATTCGATCCGCCCGCTGAGCTGGCGCAGCGGCGTCAGGCTCAGGGTGATCAACAGCAGGCGCAGCGTCCATTCGCCGGTGGCGGTGGCGAGCTCCTGAACAGGGTCGGGGCCGAGATCGTTGCTGGCGATGCGCCAGACCAGCCAAGCCAGCGGCAGCAGCGACAGGCTGAAAACCGCGGGTTTCAGCGGCGCGATCCTGGTCCGCGCGGAGGCGCCAACAGCTTTTGCCATGCCGGTGGCCTTGCTGTGTTGCTGTAGAAAATCGTCTGAAGGAATGTCTTCGCTCAGTAGTGCCGGGCCAAATCCATGTCCTTGTAGAGATGCGCCACCTGCTCCCCGTAGCCGTTGAACAGCCGGGTTGGAATCACCTGGCGGCTGAACAGCCTCTGGGGCAGTCTGCGCTCGGTGTCTTGGCGCCAGCGGGGATGGTGCACCACCGGATTGACGTTGGCATAGAAGCCGTATTCATTCGGCTGGAGATCATTCCAGCTCGTGTTGGGTTGGGTCTCGCGGAAATTCATGCGGACGATGGACTTGATGCTCTTGAAGCCGTATTTCCACGGCACCACGAGGCGAATCGGCGCGCCGTTCTGGGCCGGCAGGTAGCTGCCGTACAACCCCACCGCTAGGAAAGTCAGTTCATTCATCGCCTCGTCGATGCGCAGGCCCTCACGGTAGGGCCAGTCGATGATGGAGAAGCGCGAGCGGACTCCCGGCATGGCGTCGCGCTGGATGGCGGTTTCAAACTCGACGTACCGCGCCCGGGAGGTCGGCTCGAAGCGCTTGATCAGGTCGGCGAGTGGAAAACCGATCCAGGGAATCACCATCGACCAGGCCTCGACGCAGCGCAGGCGGTAAACGCGCTCTTCCAGATCGTGCGGCTTGAGGATATCTTCGAGGTGGTACGTTCCCGGTTTGCCCACTTCGCCGCTGATTTCAATCGACCAGGGCTCGGTCTCGAAATTGCTTGAGCGGTTGTATGGATCCGACTTGTCCATGCCGAATTCGTAGAAGTTGTTGTAGCGCGTCACATCGTCATAGGGCGTCAGCGATTCGCTGGTGTGGAAAGGCTCTTCCGAGGGGGCGGGCTGGATATGCTCGAATTTGCCTTCCCACCAGGGCGCGGGCGGGGTCCGCGTCAGCCCCGCGGGCGCGGCGGCTTTCAGCGCGTCGCCCCGCTGGGCCAGCGCCAGCGGAGACAGCATCGCCCCCGCCGCGAGCAGGGCGCCGTCGCGCATGAATTCCCGGCGCCTGCGGTAGATGCTTTCGGGGGTGATTTCCGATGGCGGGATATCGGCGGGCTTCTTGATCAGCATCATGGGCTACCTGTCGGTGGATTGGTCATTGTTGCCGTTTTTTGGGTTGCCGTTTTCGGTTGCCGGTTTGGCATTCGGGCCGGCGTCCGCGGCGCTTTGATTTTTCGCCCTGGTTTCACAAGAGTTTTTGCGAGAGCTTTCGCGCTTGCCTCCGCGCTTGCGGTAAAACCAGGCCGCAGGACCGGAAGCCGCGTAAACCAGACACATGGCGAGCAGCAATTCCTGCGGGTTCTGCGCCACCACAACCAGCAGGGCCAACGACAATAGTAGCACCATATAGGGCACCGTGCCCCTGACATTCAAGACCTTGAAGCTGAAATAGCGGTAGTTGGAAATCATCAGCAGGCCGGTGAGCAGCATGATCGCCGCCGCCGGATAGGCCACGAAGGCGGTTACCTCGACATCGTACTTGTGGCCAACCCAGGGAATGAAAGTGATCAGCCCCGCCGCCACCGGGCTTTGCAGGCCAAGGAAAAAACGCTTGTCGACGGTGCCGAGCTGCACATTGAAGCGCGCCAGGCGCAGGGCGGCGCAGGCCATGTAGAAAAAGCTCGCGGCCCAGCCGAGGCGGCCCAGCGGCTCGAACGCCCAGCTGAACATGATCAGCGCCGGCGCCATGCCGAAGGAAACCATGTCCGAGAGGCTGTCGAACTCGGCGCCGAAGGCGCTCTGGCTGCGGGTGAGCCGGGCGATGCGGCCGTCGAGCCCATCGAGCACGCCGGCGATCAGTATCGCCCAGCCGGCTTCGTTGAAGTTGCCCGACATTCCGGCGATAACGGCGTAGAATCCGGCGAACAGCGCGCCCAAAGTCAGAATGTTCGGCAGCAGATAAACGCCGCGCCTTCTGACCTGCCTCCCCCCCTCCGAGACAATCTCCTCATGCTCGTCGATGGGGAGGATGCTTGCGGATTCGTCCGTTGCCTGTTCAGTTTTCATATGTTGCCAATTTGCCCGCGAAGCATCGTGACTTCGCAAAACCAAGACCTTGCTTGTCGTTATTCCGCGCACAGCGCAGCACTCCCACCCCGTCATTCCGCGCGAAGCGAAGCGGAGTCACGGAATCTCCCGAACATTGCGCCAGCGCCGCCGAGATTCTGCGACTTCGCGCAGAATGACGGGAAAAACAGCGCCGCCACCCCTCTGTCATTCTGCGCGAAGCGAAGCGGAGTCGCAGAATCTCTTCGTCCGGGCACCGGTCGCTTTATGGCGGAAACTCAATCCTCCAGATAGTTGGTGCATGCCATCCATGGCGCGACTTGGGTGGCTTCGACAAGCCCTAGGAGCCTGCGCCGTGGGAATTCACGTCTGCAAATCCGCTCTCATCCACGCCCTTGACTGATCGATTTCGTTGAATATAAGCCAATATTCGCCTCAGCCGATCAGCCAAGGGCGCGGCGATATCGAATTTTCGCTTTCGCGAATTCCTACGGCGCAGGCTCCTAGCCTCGCCATCCTTGGCGAGTCGTGAATTTACGCTAGTTGCCGGATGCTATATTATCGCGCCTCTTTTGCCGAATCCCCAGCAGTCGAAACTGGAAAGCTTAATGAATTACTTTAACTCCCTGCCCTTGCGCCTTCAATTGGAACAACTTGGCAAATGCAGATTCATGGATCGCTCGGAGTTCCACGATGGTGTCGGCAGGCTGCGGGGCAAGAAAGTCGTGATCGTTGGCTGTGGCGCCCAGGGGCTCAACCAGGGCCTCAACATGCGCGACAGCGGGCTTGATATCGCCTACGCCCTGCGGGCCGAAGCCATCGCCGGCGAGCGCGCCTCTTGGCAGAACGCCACAGGCAATGGTTTTGTCGCCGGCACCTTCGAGGAGCTCATTCCCGGCGCCGACCTCGTGCTCAATCTGACACCGGACAAGCAGCATTCGCCGGTGATCGGCCAGATCATGCCGTTGATGAAAGAGAACGCCTGCCTCGCCTACTCCCACGGTTTCAACATCGTCGAGGAGGGCATCCAGATCCGGCCCGACATCACGGTGATCATGGTGGCGCCGAAATGCCCCGGCACCGAGGTGCGCGAGGAATACCGCCGGGGCTTCGGCGTGCCCACGCTGATCGCGGTGCATCCCGAAAACGACCCCCGCGGCGAAGGGCTCGAAATCGCCAAGGCCTACGCCGCCGCCACCGGCGGCCACCGGGCCGGGGTGCTCGAATCGTCCTTCGTGGCCGAAGTCAAATCGGACCTAATGGGCGAACAAACGATTCTCTGCGGCATGCTGCAAACCGGTTCCCTGCTCTGCTTCGACAAGATGGCCGCCGCCGGCATCGACCCGGGCTACGCCGCCAAGCTCGTCCAGCATGGCTGGGAAGTGATCGCCGAGGGGCTCAAGCACGGCGGCATCACCAACATGATGAACCGCCTGTCGAACCCGGCCAAGCTGCTCGCCAGCGATCTCGCCGACGAACTGAAGGAAATCATGACGCCACTGTTCCGCAAGCACATGGACGACGTCATCACCGGCGCCTTCTCCGAGGGCATGATGGCCGACTGGCGCGATGGCGACCGCAAGCTGCTCGCCTGGCGCGAACAAACCGCTGAAACCGAGTTCGAGAACGCCAGCGCGGGGGAAATGGAAATCGCCGAGCAGGAATACTACGACAAGGGCATCCTCATGGTGGCCATGATCAAGGCCGGCGTCGAACTCGCCTTTGAAACCATGACCAGCAGCGGCATCGTCGCCGAGTCCGCCTACTATGAATCGCTCCATGAAGTCCCGCTCATCGCCAATCTCATCGGCCGCAAGAAGCTCTACGAGATGAACAAGGTCATTTCCGACACCGCCGAATACGGCTGCTACCTCTTCGCCCACGAATGCGTTCCCCTGCTCGCCGATTTCATGGCCAAAATCGACACCGACGTCATCGGCAATGGCCTGCAAATCCCCGATACCGGCGTGGACAACCAGGAGTTGATCGCGGTAAACGAAAGTATCGAGGCCCACCCCATAGAACAAGTGGGCCGCACCCTCCGCACCCACATGACCGCCATGAAAAAGGCGATTTGATTGCCATATCAGTGAGATCAAACATGTCGCGATACCGTTCAGCATCTTCATCACGCAGGGAGCGAAGTCGCAGAATCTTCCGGCCATTGGCAGTGCGCCCGGATGGAGATCCTGCGACTTCGCGCAGGATGACGAAAAATCAGCGGCACACCCCCACCCGTCATTCTGCGCGGAGCGAAGCGCCCCACCCGTCATTCTGCGCGGAGCGAAGCGGAGTCGCAGAATCTCCCGAAGTTTGCACCACCCCATAGAGATTCCGCGACTACGCGCGGAATGACACGATGGATTGCACATAGCATTAAGACGTGAATCATGATCAAAGCTGCATATGTCTACATCCTGAGTAATCACAAAAATGGTCCCCTATACGTCGGCGTCACCAGCAATCTGAAGCAACGCATGTACCAACACAAGCATCATCTTTTGAAAGGTTTCACCCAAAAATACAATCTCACTAGATTGGTTTGGTATCAACATGGAGAAGATATCTGCGCAGCTATCAGCCTTGAAAAGAAAATCAAGAATCGCAATAGAAAGTGGAAAATTGATCTTATAGAAAGTAAAAATCCGGACTGGAATGACCTTGCCGAAGATTTGGGCAGTTCTTGACCCACTATCACATAAAATGACAGTTGAGCCGGCAGCGCTGGGGTTTCGGCTAGATCGCCAGGACCTTGGTGCCGCGGGATAGGCCGGTTACGCCGGTGCGGGCGACTTCGAGGATTTTGCAGTCGTGCAGGGCGGCGAGGAAGCCGTCGAGTTTTTCGGTGGTTCCGGTCAACTGGACGGAGTAGGTGGTGCTGGCCTGGTCGACGACTTGGCCGCGGAAGATTTCCACCGTGCGCAGCACCTCGGCGCGCTGGCCGCCGGTGGCCTTGATCTTGATCAGCATCAATTCGCGCTCGATGTGGGCGCCGCCGGTGAGGTCGACGAGTTTCACCACGTCGATGATCTTGTTGAGATGCTTGGTGATCTGCTCGATGCGCGCCTCGTCGCCGGTGGTGATCAGCGTCAGCCGCGACAGCGACTGGTCCTCGGTGGGGGCCACGGTGAGCGAGTCGATATTGTAGTTGCGCTGGGAGAACAGGCCAACGACGCGGGACAGCGCGCCGGGCTCGTTTTCCATCAGGATCGCGATGATTCGCCGGCGCATCAGCTTCGCTCCGTCTTGCTCAGCACCATGTCCTTCATGGCGCCGCCCTTGATCGCCATCGGATAGACATGCTCCTCTGGGTCCACCAGCGCATCGACGAAGACGAGCCGGTCCTTGAGGGCGAAGCATTCCTCGAGTTTGCCGCGCAAGTCGCCGGGGTCTTCGATGCGGATGCCAACGTGGCCGAAGGATTCGGCGAGCTTGACGAAATCCGGCAGCGATTCGGCATAGGTGCTGTGGCTGTGGCGGCCGCCGTATTGCATGTCCTGCCATTGCTTGACCATGCCGAGTGCCTGGTTGTTGAGGCAGATGATCTTGATCGGCAGGTGGTACTGCATGCAGGTGGCGTACTCCTGCATGTTCATCAGGAAACTGCCCTCGCCGGTGATGCAAACCGAAACCGCCTCGGGAAAGGCGAACTGCGCCCCCATCGCCGCGGGCAGGCCGAAACCCATGGTGCCGAGGCCGCCGGAATTGATCCAGCGGCGGGGTTTGTCGAAGCCGTAGTATTGGGCGGCGAACATCTGGTGCTGGCCGACATCGGAGGAAACATAGGCGTCGCCGCCGGTCAGCTCATGCACGAGCTTGACGACTTGCTGGGGTTTGATCAGGCCGTTTTCCGGCTCGGGGATGCGCAGCGAATCCTTCTCGCGCCAGCGGTTGATCTGCTCCCACCACGCTTTCAGCGCCGCCGGGTCGGGTTCGGCCTTGCCGCGTTCGAGTTCGGCGATCATGTCTTCGAGCACCGGGGCGACTGGCCCGACGATGGGAATGTCGGCGCTCACGGTCTTGGAGATCGAAGCCGGATCGATGTCGATGTGCAGAATCGTCGCGTCGGGGCAGAACTTGCTCACGTCGGAATTGGTGACGCGGTCGTCGAAGCGGGCGCCGGCGCACAGCAGCACATCGCAGTGGTGCATCGCCATGTTGGCCTCGTAGGTGCCGTGCATGCCGAGCATGCCGAGGAACTGCGGGTCGGAGGCGGGATAGGCGCCGAGCCCCATGAGGGTGTTGGTGATGGGATAGCCGAGCCGCCTCGCGAAGCGGGTCAGCGCCTCGGCCCCATCGCCCTGGACCACGCCGCCCCCGCTGTAGAGCATGGGCCGCTTGGCGCCGAGCAGGGCTTTCACGGCCTTGCGGATCTGGCGCGGGTGGCCCCGCTCGGGAACCGAATACGAGCGCAGGCGAATCTCGCCGGGATAAGTGTAGGGCAGCTTGACCCGGGGGTCGGTGGCGTCCTTCGGGATGTCGATAACGACCGGACCCTGGCGGCCGGTGGTGGCGATGTGGAAGGCTTTTCTCACCAGCAGGGGGATTTCGGCGGCGTTGCGGGCCATGAAGCTGTGCTTCACGATGGGCCGGGAAATGCCCACCATGTCGGTTTCCTGAAAGGCGTCGGTGCCCACCATGCGGCTTTCGACCTGCCCGGAGATGACCACGAGCGGGATCGAATCCATGTACGCGGTGGCGATGCCGGTGATCGCGTTGGTGGCACCGGGGCCGGAGGTGACGAGCACGACGCCGGGCTTGCCAGTGGCCCGGGCGTAGCCGTCGGCGGCGTGGGTGGCGGCCTGCTCGTGGCGCACGAGGATATGCTCCACATCCTGCTGGCGGAAAATCGCGTCGTAGATGTGCAGCGCGGCGCCGCCGGGATAGCCGAAGAGGATGCGCACGCCCTCGTCGCGCAGCGCCCGGATCAGCATCTCGCCGCCGGAAAGCATGTCCGGCTGATCTTTCGCCTTGTCGTTCATCTTCCAATTCTCAGCGGTACCGACACAGCCTGCGCCGACGGCAGTTCATGAATGAACTTGCCTAGCAATTCATAAGTGAACTTGCCCGGCTAGCCACAGGCTTGCTTGCCGGCCTTGTGCAGGTTGACAGGAATCTCGGCGGCGGATGGTTTGCCGCCGGTGCGACCCGGCCCCCTGGCTGCGGGTAGTTGTCGTCAAAGGGCCCGGGCCCGCGGAAGCGCGTGAAGTTGCCGCGTTCCGCAAAACGGTGGGGATTTTGCCATTTGGGGTGGAAATGTCAATAGCTTAGCTGCGGCTGGGATGGATTTTGTGGCTGCGGTGGCTTCGAGCGGGTCCGCGACGCAAAAAGACGCCACCGCCTCGCGAATCCTTGGCTTGTGCGGAGATCGCGATTTATTGGCTTCGATTTGGAGATTCTGCGACTTCGCGCAGAATGACAGAACGTCAGCGGCGCACCCCTGCTTCGTCATTCTGCGCGGAGCGAAGCGTCCCCTCTGTCATTCTGCGCGGAGCGAAGCGTCCCCTCTGTCATTCTGCGCGGAGCGAAGCGTCCCCTCTGTCATTCTGCGCGGAGCGAAGCGTCCCCTCTGTCATTCTGCGCGGAGCGAAGCGTCCCCTCTGTCATTCTGCGCGGAGCGAAGCGGAGTCGCAGAATCTCCCGAACATTGCACCTTCGCCACCGAGATCCTGCAACTGTGCGCGGAATGACGGGCTGGGGATTAACGCGGAATTCCAATCCGGCGTGGGCTTGGTGAAGCGATGTTTTAGGTAAGCCATTTCGGGTTGCTCGAATCATGCGGCGGCTGTTGCCGATTGGGGTGGGTTGGTGGCGGTGAATTGGAGTTGGCCGTTTTCCCGGGTGTCGATGGCGATGGTGGCGCCGGGGGTGAAGTCGCCGGCGAGGAGTTGGCGGGCGAGTGGGTTTTCGATCTGGTCCTGGATGGCGCGGCGCAGGGGTCTGGCGCCGTAGACCGGGTCGAAGCCGGTGGTGGCGAGATGGTCGAGGACCGATTCGGAAACATTCGCCGCGAGGCTGTTCTCGGCGAGGCGGCGGTTGAGGCTGTCGATCTGCAATTGGGCGATGGCGCGGATTTGCTCGCAGCCGAGTGGTTGGAAAACCACGGTCTCGTCGATGCGGTTGACGAATTCCGGCGAAAAATGGCCGACGACGGTCTGCATCACTGCTTGCTTGAGCTCTTCATGGGTGTGAGCCGCGGCGCTCTCGTGGGTGTCCGCCGCGGCGCCCGGCCCGCGCATCAATTGCTGGGTGCGGTCGGAGCCGAGGTTCGATGTCATGATGATGACGGTGTTGCGGAAATCGACCGTGCGGCCGTGGTTGTCGGTGAGGCGGCCGTCGTCGAGGACTTGCAGCAGCACATTGAAGACTTCGGCGTGGGCCTTTTCGACTTCATCGAGCAGCACAACGGAATAGGGCCGGCGGCGCACGGCCTCGGTGAGCTGGCCGCCCTCCTCGTGGCCGATGTAGCCCGGAGGCGCGCCGATCAGCCGCGACACCGAGTGCCGCTCCATGAATTCCGACATGTCGATGCGGACCATGGCCTCCTCTGTGTCGAAGAGGAACTCCGCAAGGGCCTTGCACAGCTCGGTCTTGCCGACACCGGTGGGGCCGAGGAAAAGAAAGGAGCCATTGGGGCGGCGCGGGTCGGAAAGGCCCGAGCGCGACCGGCGCACGGCGTTGGCGACGGCGGAGACGGCTTCGTCCTGGCCGATCACGCGGCGGTGGAGCGCGGCTTCCATTTCGAGCAGGCGCTGGCGGTCGCTTTGCAGCATCTTGCTCACTGGAATGCCGGTGGCGCGGGAGAGGATATCGGCGATTTCGGCGTCGGTGACGCGGCTGCGCACGAGCTTGCGCGCATTCGAATCAGCCGGGCCAGCCGGGCTAGCCTCGGCGGCCTGGCGCAGTTTCTTTTCGAGTTCTGGGATTACCCCATACTGGATTTCCGACATGCGCGTGAGGTCGCCGGCGCGCTGGGCGGCTTCGAGTTCGATGCGCGCCTTCTCCAAGCTCGATTTGGTCGCTTGCGCGCCGTGCATGGCGGCTTTTTCGGATTTCCAGATTTCATCGAGATTGGCGTATTCGCGCTCGATCTCGCCGATGTCGGCATCGAGCTTTTCCCGCCGCTGCCTCGCGGCCTCGTCGCGGTCCTTCTTCAACGCCTCGCGTTCGATTTTCAACTGGATCAGGCGCCGGTCGATCTTGTCCATCTCCTCGGGTTTGGAGTCGATTTCCATGCGGATCATGCTCGCGGCCTCGTCGATGAGGTCGATGGCCTTGTCGGGAAGCTGGCGGTCGGAGATGTAGCGTTGCGACAGGCGCGCGCTGGCGATGATGGCGGAATCGGAGATTTCCACCCCATGGTGGACTTCGTAGCGCTCCTTGAGGCCGCGCAGAATCGCGATGGTGTCCTCCTCGTCCGGCTCCTCGATGAGCACTTTCTGGAAGCGGCGCTCGAGGGCGGCGTCTTTTTCGATGCGCTGCGCGTATTCGTTGAGCGTGGTGGCGCCGACGCAGTGCAACTCGCCCCGGGCGAGGGCGGGCTTGAGCATGTTGCCAGCGTCCATCGAGCCTTCGGCCTTGCCGGCGCCGACCAGGGTGTGGAGTTCGTCGATGAAGAGGATGACCGCGCCCTCGCGTTTGGCGATTTCCTTGAGCACGCCTTTCATGCGCTCCTCGAATTCGCCGCGGTACTTGCTTCCGGCGACGAGCGAGCCGAGGTCGAGGGCGAGAATGCTCTTGTTCTTGAGCCCTTCCGGCACCTCCCCGTTGACGATGCGCTGGGCGAGGCCCTCGGCGATGGCGGTCTTGCCGACTCCCGGCTCACCGATCAGCACGGGATTGTTCTTGGTGCGGCGCTGCAGCACCTGTACCGCCCGGCGGATTTCGCTGTCGCGGCCGATCACCGGGTCGAGCTCGCCTTTGCGGGCGCGTTCGGTGAGATCGGTGCAGAATTGTTCAAGCGCCCGCCGGCCTTCCTCGGCTTCCGGGTCGTTGATGTTTTCGCCGCCGCGCAGTTGATCGATGGCGGCGGCCAGGGCGGCCTCGTCGACACCGGCGTCGCGGAGCAGCTTGCCGGCCGCCCCGGTGTCCTTCAGGGCGGCAAGCAGCGCGGTTTCGCTGGCGATGAAGCGGTCGCCCCGCCCGTTGGCGATGGTTTCGGCCCGGTTCAGCAGTTTGGCGAGTTCGGGCGCGACCGAAAGCTGGCCGTCGTGCTCGCGCATCCGCGGCAAATCGTCGATGACGCGGGCAAGCCCGGCCTCCAACTCATCGGTTTTGCCGCCGGCCCGGGCCAGCAAGGCGGGCACCGGATTGCCCTGCTGCCGGAGCATGGCGAGCAGCAGATGGGCCGGGGCGATGGCGTTGTTGCACGCCCCCAGGGCGAGCGACTGTGCGTCGGCCAGCGCCGCCTGGAGTTTGCCGGTGAGTTTATCGGGCCGCATGGGTCTCGCAGTCTCTTTGGGTTTCCAGTTGATCTTGTATATGCAGTCTGAAAACGCCTAATTCAAGTTCGGGCATCGACACTGGCGTATCCATGCCGTTGCGGCGTGCGGCGGGATACGTCATTCTGCGCGGAGATGGATGACGAGGGGGAACGAATGGAAACTGGCGGTTATCCAGCGGATGCAGCGATCCGCGAATTGCGCGAAACCATTTCCGCTTGGAAGTTTCGGGATGAGGGCGCGATGGTGGCGCATTTGCTGCGCCATGCGCCCTACGACGACAGCGCGGCGCGGCGGATCGGGGCGCGGGCGGAGCAGCTCGTGGCCGCGGCCCGGGCCGATTCCGCCAACCATTCGCTGCTTGACACTTTTCTCGCCGAATATGGATTGGACAGCCGGGAGGGCATCGCGCTCATGTGCCTGGCCGAGAGCCTGCTGCGGATTCCCGACCGCGCCACGGCGGAAAGGCTGATCGCCGACCGGATCGGCCTTGGCGACTGGGCCGCCCATGCCGGCAAATCCGGCTCGCTGCTGGTGAACGCCTCCACCTGGGCTTTGATGCTCGGCGGCAAGATCGTCGCCCCGGACGGGGATTTCGCCGGCGATCCGCGATCCTGGCTCGGCCGCCTGCGCCAGCGGCTCGGCGAACCATTGATCGAGGCGGCGATGCGCGCGGCCATGGGCATTCTCGGGCGGGAATTTGTCGCCGGCGCCACGATAGAGCAGGCGCTCGGCCGCGGCGGTGCGGAGCGGCATTCCTGGGACATGCTCGGCGAAGCCGCCCGGGACGCGCGCACCGCGGCGCGTTACCGGCAAGCCTACCGCGGGGCCATCGCGGCGATCGCGGACCAGGGCGGGGATGCGGGCGCGGTGGAGCCTTCGATTTCCATCAAGCTGTCCGCCTTGCATCCGCGATACGAATTCAGCCAGCGCCGCCGGGTGATCGAAGAACTCGTTCCAGTCGCGCTCGACATCTGCGGGCGCGCGGCGGCCACCGGGGTTGCGGTCACCCTCGATGCGGAGGAGGCGGACCGGCTCGAACTCTCGCTCGAGGTGTTCGGGCGCTTGCTGGCCGATGAGGCCAGTGCCGGCGCGACCCCCGGTTTCGTCGTTCAGGCCTACGGCAAGCGCGCCCTGCCCGTTCTCGACTGGCTGGCGGCGCTCGGCCGCAGGCACCGCCGCCGCATTCCCGTGCGCCTGGTCAAGGGGGCTTACTGGGACTTCGAGATCAAGCACGCCCAAACCCACGGTCATGCCGGTTTCCCGGTCTATACCCGCAAATGCGCGACCGACCTTTCCTGGCTGGTTTGCGCGGGGAAGATCCTCCAGCACTCCGATTGGCTCAAAGGCCAGTTCGCCACCCACAACGCCCATGGCGTCGCGGCCGTCATGGAACTCGCCGGCAAAAGCCGGGATTTTGAGTTCCAGCGCTTGCACGGCATGGGCCAAGCGCTGTATGCCGCCGCGCAACGACAATGGGACGACTTCCCACCGCTTCGCGTATATGCCCCGGTGGGCGGTTACGAGGACCTGCTGCCGTACCTCGTGCGCCGGCTGCTCGAAAACGGCGCCAACAGTTCTTTCGTCCATCGCCTGCTCGATTCCCGGACTGACGCCAAAGAACTCGTTCGCGACCCAATCGCCGCGGCCCGGGCGGCGAAACCCGCGGCGCATCCCGGAATCGCCCTGCCAAGCGGCCTATTCGCCCCAAGGCGGAACTCGCAAGGCATCGACCTGAGCGCCGACGCGGAGTTGTCGCGAATCGAGGCCGCCTTGGGCGAATCCCGCGGGAGGCGCTTCCAGGCTTCGCCCGTGCCAGCCAGCACAGATGCGCAAGAGATGACATCCCGGTTTTCGCCGATCATCAATCCGGCTGACCGCGGCGATATCGTCGGCGAAGCCGCCTCCAGCGCCGCGGCGGACATCGAGGCCGCCTTCAACCGGGCCCACGCCGCTTGGCGCGGCTGGGACGAAACCGGCGGGCGGGGCCGGGCCGACTTGCTCGAGAACTTCGCCGACAAGCTCGAAGCCAGCCGCGGCGGGCTCATCGCACTGCTATGCCGCGAAGCCGGCAAAACGATCCCGGACGCGGTGGATGAAGTGCGCGAAGCGGTCGATTTCTGCCGCTACTACGCCGCCGGCGCCAGGGAAAAATTCGCCGCCGCCACCGCCCTGCCCGGCCCCACCGGTGAAAGCAATTCGCTGCGGCTTGGCGGGCGCGGTGTTTTCGTTTGCATCAGCCCATGGAATTTTCCGCTGGCGATCTTTTGCGGGCAGGTCTGCGCCGCATTGGCGGCTGGCAACGCGGTGGTGGCGAAGCCAGCGGAGGAAACGCCGCTGATCGCCGGCGGGGCGGTGCGGATGCTGCATGAAGCCCTAGATGAATTGGGCCTGCCGGCGGCGGTCTGCAATCTGCTGCCGGGAGATGGCGCCGTCGGCAAAAAACTCGTGGATCATCCGCTGTGCGCCGGCGTCGCCTTCACCGGCGGCACCGGCACCGCGCGCAAGATCCATCTCGCGCTGGCGCGAAAGCCCGGTCCGATCACGCCCTTGATCGCCGAAACCGGTGGCCAGAACGCCATGATCGTCGATTCCACCGCGCTGCTCGAACAGGTTGCCGACGATGTCATCCGCTCGGCTTTCGGCAGCGCCGGGCAGCGCTGTTCGGCGCTGCGCGTGCTTTACATCCAGCAAGACATAGCCGACGCCGCGCTGGACATGATCCGCGGCGCCATGGACGAGCTGCGCGTGGGCGACCCCGGCCGCATCGAAACCGATGTCGGGCCGATCATCTCCACCGCCGCGGCCGGCAAGCTGCGGGCGCATATCGACCAACTGCGCGAAACCGGGCGCCTGCTGCACGAGACGGCGCTTGACCCGGAATGCGAACAGGGCAACTTCATCGCCCCCGCGCTTGCCCGCCTCGACCGCATCGCCGAACTCGACGAAGAGCACTTCGGGCCGGTTCTCCATGTGGTTCGTTTCGGCGAGGGCGATTTCCAGCTCGCGATCGATGAGATCAACCGCACCGGCTTCGGCCTCACTTTCGGCCTCCACACCCGCATCGCCTCGCGCATGGAAGAGGCCGCGGCCGGCATCGCCGCGGGCAACCTCTACATCAACCGCAACCTGACCGGCGCCGTGGTCGGCTCACAGCCTTTCGGCGGCCGGGGGCTGTCTGGCACCGGCCCCAAAGCCGGCGGGCCGAATTACCTGCCGCGCTTCGCCGCCGAACGGGTGGTCACCGTGAACACCGTCGCAACTGGGGGCAACGCGGAATTGCTTTCGCTTGATGACTGAGCCCCGGCCGGGGCAAAACGCGAAGCGCATTGCGCCGACCGAACCGCCGCGCTCCATCGCGCCCGCCTTCGCCCACGGGGGATTCCGCTCGTATAATCGGAACCTCGGCTGAGAAGGGATTATGCGGCCTCGCGCGGAATGACGGTGGAGAATGTATCAGTGTGAGTCGCTGCTGGGATGGGGGGGGGGACGCAGCGGGCGTGCGAGGCAGGATGCCGAGCCCGGAGCCTACATGTATGGTCCGCCCCGCGTTTGCAAGGGTGAAGTTCCGGGAGGGACAAGACAAGAATCGGTTGCGGACATGTATCCGGCCTCTGTGTCGGAGCGCTTCGCTCCGGGGCCCTGAGGGGTTCCGCACATGCACGCCTTATCATGGATCCGGTCTCTAAGACCACTGTAGGTCACAGGCTCTTTGCATGTCGGTCCGACCAGTCTTGCCATCACTTTCACTTCACTCTCCGCAACCGTGGGCGAATCGCGCCGCCCGCCTGGAAGCCGTTCCCGCCCTGTTCAACCAGGGCAATGACGCCGCGCGCCCGCGCCGCCCGTCAGGCGGCCCGGCCCGCGTGTTCGAAGTCGAAGTTCGACTCCCTCGCCAGCATCGCCCAGGCCGCGCGCGCGTTCTTGTTCGCCAAGGCCACCGCCGCGATGTTCCGGCCGCGGCGCGCCTCGACCGACTTGGCCCAACCGCTGCGCCGGTCCTCGCGCCGCCCCGCCCAGCACAGCGCCGCCCGGGCCCCGTGGATCAGCAGGCAGCGCACATAGCGGTCGCCGCGCTTGCTGATGCCGAGCAGCCGCGTCCGCCCGCCCGTCGAGTGCTGCCGCGGCACCAGGCCCAGCCAGGCCGCGAGCTCGCGGCCGTTGCGGAACGCCGAGGCGTCCCCCACCGCCGCCACCAGCGCCGTGGCCGTCAAGGGGCCAACGCCGGGAATGCCCAGCAGCCGCCGGCACGCCGGGTCCGCGTCGGCGACCGCCTTGATCTCCCCGTCGAAACGCCCGACGCGCTCGTGCTGGTGGCGCAGCTCATCCCCCAGCGCGCGCATCAGCATCCGACCCTGGGGCGGCAACTCGTTCTCCGCGTCCTCCAGCACCTCCGGCAACCGCCGCAGCAACATCCCGACGCCCTTTTGGGACTCGATCCCATACTCCAGCAGGAGGCCATGCAACTGGTTCGCCTGCGCCGTGCGGGCCCGCACCGCCAGTTCGCGCGCCCGGTGCAACTGCTGCACATGCTGCCGCTCCACCGACTTCAGCCCAACCTCCCGCATCCCCGGCCGGCTCGAGGCCTCGGCGATCCCGTCCGCGTCGTTCGCGTCGTTCTTGTTCCGATGCATGTGCGGCGCCACCTTGTGCGGGCTCATCAGCATCGCCCGGTGGCCCAGGCTCCGCGCCAGCCGGCCCCAGTGGTGCGCGCTGCCGCAGGCCTCCATCGCCACCACGCGGCCCGGCGGCAGCAGCGCCAGGTACGATTGCAGTTGCGCGCGCCGCAGTTGTTTGCGCTCCACCACCGCGCCGCCCCCGTCCACCGCGGTCAGATGGAAAACCTTTTTGGCCAAATCAATGCCCACCCGTGTAATATCGTTCATGGTCCGCTCCGTTGTTGTGAAACCAACTGTCATTTTGGCCTTCGAGGCCGCGGAAATGAAGCGGGGCGGACCATCCCATCACGGATGTATTCACAGCGTCCGCTGCGTCCCCCCCATCCCAGCAGCGACGGATCGAAGCCATCGCGCGGAATGACGGAGGTGCAAGGCCTGTGCGCATTTACTGCTTTTTGTTGACGATTCTCCTTGCCGCCAGCGGCAACGCCCAAGTTGGCGGCAACATCCAGCTTGGCGGCGACTCCTGGGCCGGATACGACGAGGCGGCTGCTCTGGCGATTCTCGCCGGATTGGATGACGAGGAAATGCACTACCAGTTGCTGCGCTCACCCCATCAGCGGGGGGCCGCGCTGTGGGCGGCGTTCGAGGCGGAACTCGATGATTTCGGCGCGGCGGCCTACGAGTCGCTCAAGCCTATCGTGCTCGGCGCTTCCATCGCGGAGTTGCAGGCGGCGGTGGATGCGGGGGAGCTGAGCTACGAGTCGCTGACGCTGTTCTACCTCTACCGCATCCGCGAATTTGAAAACGATCCGGCGCGCTACCTGAACGCGGTGATCTCGCTCAATCCGCTGGCGCTCGATCAGGCCCGGGCCCGGGACGCCGAGCATGATGCCAACCAAAACGCCGGCCACGACCCCATCTTCGGCATGCCGATCCTGCTCAAGGACAATATCGGCATGGCCGGGCTGCCCACAACCGCCGGCGCCGTCGCCCTGGCGGAAAATGAAACCGGCGACGCTTTCATCACCGCGATGCTGCGCGGGCGCGGCGCGGTTCTCCTCGGCAAGGCCAATCTCAGCGAATGGGCGTACTTCTTCTGCCGCGACTGCCCATCGGGCTGGAGCGCCCTAGGGGGGCAGACGCTCAACCCACATGGCCGCCTTGTGTTCAACACCGGCGGTTCAAGTTCCGGCAGCGGCGCGGCGGTTGCGGCGGATTACGCCGTGGCGGCGGTGGGTTCGGAGACCTCAGGCTCGATTCTCTCGCCCGCGAGCGCGAATTCCCTCGTCGGCCTCAAGCCCACCACGGGCAGCCTGAGCCGCTCGGGGGTGGTGCCGATCTCCGCAACCCTCGACACCACCGGCCCGATGGCGCGTTCGGTGGCCGACGCGGTGGCGTTGTTCAACGCCATGACCGGATACGACGAGAACGACCCGGCGATGCCGCGGCTGGCGGAAGGCCGCTTGCTCGAGCACCGGCTAACAGGACTTGCGGGCAAGCGCATCGGCGCGCTCGAATCGATGGCGGAAGAAACGTTCTACCAGCAAGCCGCCGATCTGCTCGCGGCCAATGGCGCGGCGGTCGAAAATGTGTCGCTGTCCTGGGAGCACCCGGAGCGCTTCGGCGAGTTTCTCGGCGCGGAGATGGTTCGCGACCTGGCGACCTATCTCGCGGAACGGGGAGCGGACGCGGTGGCGATCGCCTCGATCGCCGACCTGCGGGCCTTCAACCTCGAAGACGAGGCGGCCAAAGCATCCAGGGCGCCCTATGGCCAGTCGCTGGTGGAGATGATGGTGGAACTCGATCACAACGAAGAATCCATCGAGGCCCTGCGGGCCGAGCTGCAGGGCGCCGCCCGCTCGCACATGGAGGGCTTGTTCGCCGAACACGGGCTGGACGTTTTGCTCTCCCTTAACAATTTCCACGCCAGCATCGCCGCCCTGGCCAATTTCCCGGCGCTGACGATTCCCGCCGGCTACGGCGAAGACAGCCAGCCGGTGGGCCTGACGCTGATCGCGCCGCCCTTCCGCGAACAGGACCTGATTGACATCGGCGCAGAATTCGAAAGACTGTCGGCGGCGCGGATTCCACCCGCGGACTATGCCACCGGCGCCGCCGGGGAAATCCCCGCGGAGCAAGCCGCGGAGCGCCCCCGGGCGCGGGAGGCTGGGGTGCTCGTCGGCGTGTTCGAGCCGGGACCGCTCAATGCCATCACCGATGTGGAGGGCGTGCGGGTGGGGCACAGCACGGTGATCCGCGGCGACGACATCCGCACCGGCGTCACCGCGGTCATTCCCGCGCCGGGCAATCTCTACACGCATCCGGTTCCCGCGTGGATTCATGTGGGCAACGGCTATGGCAAGCTGATCGGCGAAACCCAGGTGCGCGAGTTCGGCGAGATTGAAACACCGATTCTGCTCGTGTGCACGCTTTGCGTGTGGAGCGCGGCCAACGCGCTGAAGGAGTGGATGTACGAGCAGCCCGGCATGGGCGAGCACACCTTGAACCCAGTCGTCGGCGAGACCAACGACGGCCGCGTCAACAACATGTGGGCGGACCCGGTCCAGCGCGGCGAAGTCTACGAGGCGCTGGCGAACGCCCACGGCGGCCCGGTGGCGGAGGGCTCGGTGGGCGCGGGAGTTGGCACCCAGGCATTCGGCTGGAAAGGCGGCATCGGCACGAGTTCGCGGCGGCTGCCGGATGAACTTGGCGGCCACACGGTCGGCGTGCTGGTGCAGACCAACTACGGCGGCGTGCTTGAAATCAACGGCGCTCCCGTGGGCCGCGAACTCGGCAATTATTCCTTCCGCGCCGCGCTCGCCGCCGAAAATCCGGACCGGGAAGACGGCTCGATCATGATGGTCGTGGCCACCGACGCCCCGCTCGACAGCCGCGCCCTGCAGCGGCTTTCGATGCGCGCGATGATGGGGCTTGCCCGCACCGGCTCCTTCGCCGGCAATGGTTCCGGGGACTACGTGATCGCCTTCTCGGCCAACCCGTCCGCGCGCCGCCCCCGCAGCAGCGATGTGCCGGTGGGCACCGAGGTGCTGGTCCACGAGGCCATGTCCCCGCTGTTCGCCGCCACCGCCGAGGCCACCGAGGAAGCCATCTACAACGCCATTTTCAAAGCCACCACCGTCAGCAGTTCCCGGGGCGAACTACACGCCATTCCGCTCGATGAGCTGATGCCAATCCTGCGCCAATACCGCGCCGCCACCCCCACCGCAAACTGATCGGCCAAGTCCAGGCTGGACGAAGTGATTTGGGAGCGAGGGGAGGCTTCGGCCAGCGGCTGGCGCGTGCGATCCCGAACTGCCCGAGGCATCGCAGAATCCCGCGAATCTGCGCGTTTCGCTTTCCCTCCCCGTCATTCCGCGCGAAGTCGCGGAATCTCCATCCATCCTCAGCAGCTCCTCCCCGCCCGGCCGCCCCGTCATTCCGCGCGAAGTCGCGGAATCTCCATCAGACTGGCACTGATTTTAGGATTTCCACAGTGCCACGCCGGGAAGATTCCGCGATTGCGCTTCGCTCCGCGCGGAACAACAAGTGGGCGCAGCGTTAGTCGCCGTCTGGCCGGGTGGCGACGGATCGAAGCCAAGGGACTCCTCACAACAAATCGGCGATGTCGTCGCGTTCCTGGCGCAATTCGTTTTCGGTCGCCGTCATCATGGCGCGGCTGAAATCGTTGATGGCCAAGCCCTGCACGATCCGGTAGCCGCCGTTTTCGCAGACGGCTGGGAAGGAATAGACCAGACCTTTTTCAATGCCGTAGCTGCCATCGCCGCAAACCCCCATGCTGACGATGCGGCCGGGGCTGCCGAGCGCCCAATCGCGCATATGGGCGATCGCCGCGTTGGCCGCCGACGCCGCGCTCGACAAGCCCCGGGCCTTGATGATGGCGGCGCCGCGTTGCTGCACCTCGGGAATGAACCGCCGCTCGACCCACTCCCGGTCGACGAGTTCAACCGCCGGGCGACCGCCGACCCGGCAATGGTGGATGTCGGGGTACTGGGTCGCCGAATGGTTGCCCCAAATGATCATGCCGTCCACGGCGGTGCTGTGGCTGCCGGTTTGGGCCGCCAGCATGGCCACGGCGCGGTTGTGGTCGAGGCGGGTCATGGCGGTGAAGCGGGAAGGATCGAGGTTTGGGGCGTTGCGGCTGGCGATCAGGCAATTGGTGTTGGCGGGATTGCCCACCACCAGCGCCTTCACCCCGCGGCTGGCCTGGCGGTCGATGGCCGCGCCCTGGGCGGAGAAGATCTTCGCGTTGGCCTTAAGCAGATCCTTGCGCTCCATGCCCGGGCCCCGGGGCCGGGCGCCGACGAGCAGGCAGTAATCGGCGTCGCGGAAGGCGGTGTCGGGATCGTCGGTTTGGACGATGCCGGCCACCAGGGGAAAGGCGCAGTCCTCGATCTCCATGACGGTGCCGGCGAGGGCGTCGAGGGCGGGGGTGATTTCCAGCAGCTGCAGGATCACCGGCTGGTCCCGGCCCAGCATTTCCCCGGCGGCGATGCGGAACAGCAGGGCGTAGCTGATCTGGCCCGCGGCGCCGGTAACCGTTACCCGTACTGGTTCTTTCATCTGCGCTGCCTATTTGTCTGACTTTGCATTGCTTGACTTTGCGTTGCTTGGCTTTGCGTTGCCTGAGTTTGCGGAGTCAATGGCGGTGAGAGAGGGATTCGAACCCTCGATGCCTTTCGACATACACACTTTCCAGGCGTGCTCCTTCGACCACTCGGACATCTCACCGCGCAAGCGGTATTGTCTCTCAGTTCCGCCGTTGCCGCCAAACGGCGCCAAGCCGCCTACTGCCTCGCGTCGCGGCCCAGCAAATCCTCGGGGCGCACCGGCGATGTGGCCCGGTAGACGTTGATTTCCAGCCCGCCCCGGCGCAGAAAATGCAGCGACAGGCTCGCCCATCCGGGCGCGCAGGCGCGCATGATGTCATGAAAGGCCCGCTCGGCGCAGCTTTCGTGCCAGGCCGCCTCGCCGCGGAATGCGCACAGATATGACAGCAGGCCCGCCTCGTCGATTTCCGCGCCGCTGTAGGCCAGCGCCACGCTTGCCCAATCGGGCTGGCCGGTGACCGGGCACAGCGAGCGGAACAATTCGCTGCGAACCTTGCGGTTGTCGACCCGCCGCCCGCCGCTTGCGAGCAGTCCGGCATCCGGCCCGCCCGGAGCATGCCGCGGCAGGTGGTGATCGATCAAGTCGTACTCCCCCAGGCGGCAGTTGTCGGGATACGAAACCAGACCCCAAACGCGGGCTTCGACTTCCGCGCCGCAGCAGGCCGACAAATCTTCGGCAATCCGCTCGGCGGCCAGCGACTCGCTGGCGAAGCGCTCGCCATTCAAACCGGCGAGGTAGAGCTTGAGCGATTTGGATTCGACCAGATTCGGCGAATCCGCCGGAAACAGGAACTCGCCGACGAACACCGCCGGCCGGCCCTCGGCATCGAGCCAGGACAGTTCGTAGGCGCGCCAGTGGTCGAGCCCGTAAACCGGGTAGCCGCCGCCAGCAACTCGTTCCCGGGGAATCGCGTGCAGCGCCCCGGGGCTGTATTTTCCGGGAATCGACACTTTGCGGCCCAGCGGATTGCCGCCCATGGTTCAGCTCCGCACCCCGGTGCCCCGGCGCAGCAGCCAGATGCACACCCCGTAAAGCAGGACAATGAACAGGACGAGCATGGCGAAGGCCCAAGCCACATTGATGTCGGAGGTGCCGAGGATGCCGTAGCGGAAGGTGTTGACCATGTAGAAAATCGGATTGAGTTGGGAAACCACGCGCCAGAACGGCGGCAGCAGTTCAATGGAATAGAACACCCCGCCGAGGTAGATCAGCGGCGTCAGCACGAAGGTCGGGATGATCGAGATGTCGTCGAAATTGTTGGCGAACACCGCGTTGATGAAACCGCCCAGCGAAAACACCAGCGAGGTGAGCATGACCACGCTGATCGTGATCAGCGGGCTGTGAATGTCGAGATCGGCGAAGAACAGCGACACGAGGGTCACGATCAGCCCGACGCAAAGCCCCCGGGCCATGCCGCCGGCGATGAAACCGGCGAGGATGACATAGTTGGGAATCGGCGCCACGAGCAGCTCCTCGACGCTGCGCTGGAACTTCTGGCTGAAAAACGACGACACCACGTTGGAATAGGAATTCTGGATGACGGCCATCATGATCAAGCCGGGCACGATGAATTCCATGTACTGGTAGCCGCCCATTTCGCCGATCCGGCTGCCCACCAGATTGCCGAAAATCACAAAATACAGCGAAATCGTGATCACCGGCGGCACCAGGGTTTGCATCCAGATTCTGGTGAAGCGCCGCACCTCGCGGGTGACGATGGTCTCGAAGGCGATCAGGCGGTGGTCCGCTCGCATCGGGCCTATCCTCCGGCTAATCGGCCGCGGCGGTGGCGTTCGGCGCGCATCAGCCCCCGCCTCCGCCGTTCGCCCGCAGGCGGGACAGGAAAAGCTGCTCAAGCCGGTTGGCCTTGTTGCGCATGCTGGCGACGCGGATGCCGAGGCCGTCGAGGACGGCGATCGCGCTGTTGATGTCGCGCCCGCCGGAGAGCACCGCCTCGATGCTGTGCGGATCGGTCTTGCGCAGGGAAAGCCCTTCCTCCTCGTGCGCCATGTCGCCGGCGATGGCGCCGTCGGTGTCGAGGACATAGGCGTGGGTGTCCAACTCGAGCAGCAGCTTCTTCATGCTCGTGTTTTCAATGATGCGGCCCTCGTCGATGATGGCGATGTTGCGGCAAAGCTGCTCGGCTTCCTCGAGATAATGCGTGGTGAGGATGATCGTCGTGCCGGCGCGGTTGATGTCGAGCAGGAAATCCCACATCGAGCGCCGCAATTCGATATCGACGCCGGCGGTGGGTTCGTCGAGGATCAGCAGCCGCGGCTCGTGCACCAGCGCCCTGGCGATCATCATGCGCCGCTTCATGCCGCCGGAGAGCGAGCGCGAGCGCTCGTTGCGCTTGTCCCACAGGCCAAGCTGTTTCAAGTACTTTTCGCTGCGCGCGGCGGCGAGCTTGCGCGGCAGGCCGTAGTAGCCCGCCTGGGTGCGGACCACATCGCCGACTTTCTCGAACTGGCTGAAGTTGATTTCCTGGGGCACGACGCCGAGATCGAGTTTGGTCTGGTAGACATGGGTGTCGACATCGCGGTCGAAAACCCGCACCTCGCCCGCGGTTTTGGTGACGAGGGTGGAGAGTATGCCGATGAAGGTTGATTTGCCGGCGCCGTTGGGCCCGAGCAGGGCGAAGAAATCGCCCTGACCGACTTCGAGGGAAATGCCCTTCAGCGCGACGGTGCCGCTGGCGTAGCGTTTTTCGAGCTGGCTGACGGCGATGGCAACGGTCATGGGAAGTCTGCGCCACACGACGGGACGGCGGGCAACATGGGCCGGTTTCACGCAAAAAACCCGGCTCGCGCCGGGTTTCCGCAGTTGGCGTCCCCTAGGGGTTTCGAACCCCTGTTGCCGGGATGAAAACCCGGTGTCCTAGGCCTCTAGACGAAGGGGACAGATCCGGCGGGCCGCAGGCCAGCACCGGAAAGCGGGGCATTCTAATGAAAACCACCCACCGCGGTCAACCACCACTCGCGCCCGCCCGATTGGATGATGTTTGGATACTGCTTGCGGATTGATGTTTGATGTTTTAGCATCACGGATTGGGTCCTGAAGGAGGATTGCATCATGCGGACTACGCTGAATCTCGATGACGATGTGTTGATGGCGGTTAAGGAAGTGGCTAGGCGTGAATCGAAAACCGTGGGGGCGGTCGCCTCGCGTCTGCTGCGGAACAGCCTCGCCGGGGTGGCTGAAGATCGTGCGGAATACGCTTCCGCGCCGGCGGAATTCGGCTTTCGTCCATTTCCAAAGCGCGGCGGAATCGTCACCAACGCGCTGATCGACCGGCTGCGCGAAGAAGTGGGCGACTGATGCGGGCCCTGCTCGATGTGAATGTACTGATCGCCTTGCTCGACGCCGGGCATGCGCATCACGGGCCGGCGATGCGTTGGCTTGGCCGGAACATCCGGGATGGCTGGGCAACGTGCCCGCTTACCGAAAACGGCTGCCTGCGAATCATGGCGCAACCAGGCTATCCGAATCCCTTGCCCGCCGCGCTCGTGGCCCGGCGGTTGCGGGAGGCGACACAGACGGGCCATCACGCTTTCTGGGCGGGCGATGTCAGCCTGCTCGATGACGCGGTGATCGACTGGGATCAGGTGATCGGCCCGCGGCAACTCACCGATGTGTACCTGCTTGCGCTCGCAGTGGCGCGCGGCGGCCGTTTCGTCACTTTCGACACCCGCATCCCTTCTGCGGCGGTTCGCGGCGCGGAGGAGCGAAGCATAGAGGTGATTTGAATGCGGGTTTTGTGGCTTCGATCCGTCGCCGTCTGGGGGGCTCACGCTGCGGAGTACCTGACAGGACGGGGAATGAATCCCTTGCCCGGGATAATCAAAGCGCGATAGCTTCGATGAGTCTCATTAGTGGGGCGGGATAGACGCCGAAGAGGATGATGAGGGCGAAGAGTACCGCGACCACGCTGAAGCCCGCCCTGCCCCGTCTGAGTTCGGGGGCGTTGTCCACCGCCGGCAGCAGCATGCGGTAGACGATGCGGAGATAGTAGTAGAGGCCGATGCCGCTGCCGATGACAAGGCCGGCGAGCAGCGGCCAGAGGCCGGATTCCACGCCGGCGAGGATGAGATAGAACTTGCCGATGAAGCCCGCGGTGAGCGGGATTCCCGCCAGCGACAGCAACATGCCGGTGAATGCCGCGGCAAGCCAAGGCCGGCGCCAGAACAGCCCCTGGTATTGGGCGATGCCGTCGAACTCCTCCCGGTCGGAAGACAGCAGCGACACCACGCCGAAGGCGCCGAGGGTCATCATGGCGTAGGCGACCAGATAGAAAGCCACTGCTTCGATGCCAACCGGGCCGACGGCGTAAAAGCCGCCGATGACGGCGATGAGCAGATAGCCCATGTGGGCGATCGACGAATAGGCGAGTATCCGCTTGAGATTGTCCTGCAGCAGGGCGAGCAGGTTGCCGGCGATAATCGACAGCAGGGCCAGCAACGAAAAGGCGACGATCACCTCGACGATGCCCAGCGCCCGGGTTTCCACCACGAGCCGCAGCAGCACCACCGCCACGGCGATCTTGCCTATCGTCGCCAGATACGCGGTGGCCGGCGCCGGGGCGCCTTCGTAAACGTCCGGAGTCCAGATGTGGAAGGGAAACAGCGACAGCTTGAAAGCGACTCCCGCGGAAACCAGCAGCAGGGCGACGATGGAAAAGCCGGTGTTCGGGCCCGCGGGCAATTCCGCGAGGCCGGCGAAAAGCAGGCTGCCGGTTTCGGCGTAGATCAGCGCCACGCCGAACAGGATCATCGCCGTGGAAACCGCCGAAAGAATCAGATACTTGACCGTCGCTTCCAAGGCGCGCCCGGTCGCCTGCCGCCGGCTCTGCACTGGGTAGGCGAGCATGCCATAGAGCGCCATGCTCAGGGTTTCCAAGCCCAGCAGCAGACTCGCGAAATGGTTGGCGCCAACGAGCACCACCGCGCCGAGCGTGGCGAGCAGCAGCAGCAGGTGGAATTCTTCGCGCTGGTCGTCGAACTCCGACCAATAATTGTGCGCCAGCAGGCAGACGCCAATCGCCAGGATGCAGATCAGCACGGTGAAAAACTGCGCGAAGCCATCCATCGTCAGCAGCGGAATCGGCGCGGGATCCGGCCCGGCCATCAGCTGGTGGGCCAACAAACCGGCGAGCAGCAGGCCGGCCAGCGTGGAAGCCAGCGCGAATGGATAATGCCGCCGCGCGCCGATCGCCAGCATCACCCACACCGTGGCGACGGTGAGCACAATCGGCGGCAGCAGCGGGATCAGGTCCCCCGCGCTCACCACATAGCCGGTGAAATCCATCATGGCGGCAAGGTTCCCGCCGCAGTCCCGACCCCCGTCCCCACCAAAGCCTGAACCGGCTGCCCTTCAAGCAGGGCCTGCAGCGCCGGGGCGGACAGGTCGAGGAAAGACTGGGGGTACACCCCCATCCACACCAGGCCCAGCATCATCGCGGCATAGTAGGCCAGCTCGCGATTGTCGAGATCGCGCAGCTGGGCGCCCCTATCGAAAGACCCATCGGCGTACTTGCCCTGGAAAACCTTCTGCATCACCCACAGCGAATACACCGAGGCGAAGATCAGGCCGAAGGCGGAAACGATGGTCAGCAGCGGATTGGCTTGGAAAGCCCCGAGCAAGGCCAGGAACTCGCCGATGAAGTTGCCCAGCCCCGGCATGCCGAGGGCGGCGATGGAGAAGAACATCGCCACCGCCGCCATTCGCGGCACCCGGCCCCAGAAACCGCCCATTTCAAGCATGTTGCGGGTGTGGATGCGGTGTTGCAGGCCGCCGGCGAGCATGAACAGCGCCGCCGAACTGAGGCCGTGGGCGAGCATGGTCATCACCGCCCCCTGCAGGGCGAGCTCGTTCCAGGCGTAGACGCCGAGGGTGACGAAACCCATGTGGCTGACGCTGGTGTAGGCGATGAGCCGCTTGAGGTCGGCCTGGGCGAAGGCGACCTTGGCGCAGTACAGGATGCTGATCGCGGCCAGGGTCATGGCGATGGGGGCGAATTCCGCCGAGGCGTTCGGGAACAAGGGCACGGCGAAGCGCACCAGGCCGTAGGCGCCGGTCTTGAGCAGCACCCCGGCGAGGATGATGCTGCCCGCGCTCGGCGCCTGGCTGTGGGCGTCGGGCAGCCAGTTGTGGAAGGGCGCGCTCGGCAGCTTGGTGGCGAAGCCGATGAAGAAACCGAGCATGACCCACATTTCCAGGCCGCGGTTCATCCGCACATTGCGCAAGTCGAAATAGTCGAAGCTGAAAAAGCCGAGTTGCAGGTAATGGAACCAGGCGAGGGCGGCGATGGCGACGAGCATCAGCAGGCCGCTGACTTGGGTGAAAATGAAGAACTTCTTCGCCGCGTAGAACTTGTTCTCATGGCCCCAGATCGCGATGATGAAATACATCGGGATCAGCATGACCTCCCAGAAGAAGAAGAACAGGAACAAGTCGAGCGCGGTGAAGATACCGACCACCCCGGCGAGGGTCCACAGCAGGTTGAAATAGAAGAAACCCGCCCGGTGGCGGATTTCCGACCACGCCGAGCCCACGGCGATGATGCCGAGAAAAGCCGTCAGCAACAGCAGCAGCAGCGAAAGCCCGTCGATGGCGAAATGCAGGGAAATGCCGAAGCGCGGCAGCCAGGAGCGGTTGGTTTGGGCGAGCCAGCCATTCTCCGGCGCCGCGCCAAGCAGCGGCAGGATCAGCAGCAGCCCGGCGGCGAGCGCCGCGAGCGCCACCCAGCGCGGCCAATTGGGATTCACGCGCCCGCTGGCCCAGGCGGCGATGCCACCGAGGAACAGCAGGGCGATGAGCCAGACCGCGGTCACAGCAGCGCCCCCAGGCCGATCAGCAGCACCAGCCCGGCGGCCATCGACAGGGCGTACCAGCGCAGATAACCAGTCTGGCTGCGCGCGATCACCAGATGCCCCGCCCGGCTCAGCGCGGCAAGGCCGTTATAGAAGGCGTCGATGAAGTCTTTGGCGTTGACCCGGGCCAGCCACAGGAAGGGATGGACGAGGAGCGCGTCATAAAGCCGGTCCATGCCCCAGCCGCTGTGCCAGAAGCGGTGCAGCGCCCGGGCGCCGGGAAGCGCCATGAGCTTTTCCACAGGCAGCGCACCCGAACCATAGACCAGGTAGCTGATGGCGATGCCCGCCAGCGGCGCGGCGATCATGATGCCGTGCAGCAGCGCGCTCACATGGTGCTCTTCGGCATGGTGGCCGAATACCGCATCGAGCGGCAGGGGAATCCAGCCGCCGAACAGCGACAGCCCCATCAGGGTGAACAACGGCAGGACGATATTGAGTCCCTTCACCTCGGTGGCGTCGTCATGCCCCCGGCTGGCGCCGAAGAAAACCACGAAAAACAGCCGGAAGGTGTAAATGCCGGTGAAGAAAGCGCCAACCACGCCGCCAAGCCAGAGCCAGAATCCCGGCCCTCCAGATTCGAGCGCGGAGAGCAGGATTTCGTCCTTGCTGAAGTAGCCCGAAGTGTAGGGGAAAGCGGTCAGCGCCAGTCCGCCGATGAGGAAACAGAGGAATCCCACCGGCAGCGCCCCGCGCTTGCCGCCCATGCGGAAGATGTCCTGCTCGTGGTGCAGGCTGAGAATCACCGCGCCGGCGCCGAGAAACAGCAGCGCCTTGAAAAAAGCGTGGGTCACCAGGTGGAAAACCGCCCCGGACCAGGCGCCGACGCCAAGGCCGAGGAACATGTAGCCGATCTGCGAAACCGTGGAAAACGCCAGAATGCGCTTGATGTCGCTTTGGGTCATGGCGGTGAATCCCGCCATCAGCAGGGTGATCAAGCCCACCCAGGCGACGAGCATCTGCACCTCGGGGGCGAGCTCGAACAGCACATGGGTGCGGGCGATGAGGTACACGCCGGCGGTGACCATGGTGGCGGCGTGGATCAGCGCGCTGATCGGCGTCGGCCCCGCCATGGCGTCCGGCAGCCAGGTTTGCAGCGGCAACTGGGCCGACTTGCCGACGGCGCCGCCGAGCAGCAGCGCGGCGGTGACCGCCGGCAGCGTCGAGCCCAGCGGCCACTCGGCCTCTGCGGCGTGGAGCAGATCCTGGATGTTGAGCGTGCCGAGTTGGGCGAAGAGCAGGAACAGGCCGATGGCCATGGCGGTGTCGCCCACCCGGGTGACGACAAAAGCCTTGCGCGCGGCGTAGCCATTCTCCGGGTTGCTGTACCAAAAGCCGATGAGCAGGTAACTGCACAGGCCAACGCCTTCCCAGCCGAGATAGAGCAGCAGCAGATTGTCGCCGAGCACGAGCAGCAGCATCGAGAAGACGAACAGGTTCATGTAACAGAAGAAGCGGGCGAAGTCTGGGTCGTCGGCCATGTAGCCGGTGCTGTAGATGTGGATCAGGAAGCCGACCCCGGTTATGACGAGCATCATCACCAGCGACAGCCCGTCGAGATAGAGGTTGAAGCCCGGCTCGAAGCCCGCCACCGAAATCCAGCTCCACAGCGGCACGGTGTGGCTTTCGAGGCCCGATTGCAGGAAGGCCGCGGCGATCAGCGCCGCGGCGGCGAAGGACAGCCCCACGCTGCCGGCGCCAACCCAGCCGGCGATGCTTTTCGCCAGCCTGCCCTCGCTGAGCGCGAGGATCGCGAATCCCAGCAGCGGAAATGTCGGCAACAGCCAGAGCAGATCGAGCACAGCCACGGTTATTTGTCCTTACCCTCGCCCTGGTTCAGCCCTTCAACTCGCTGAGCCTGTTGATGTCAACGGTCTGGTGGCGGCGGAACAACTGGATGATCAGGCTCAGCCCCACCGCAACCTCGGCGGCGGCGAGGGTGAGAATAAGCAGGAACATAATCTGGCCGTCGGGTTGTTCCCAGCGCGAGCCGGCGACGATGAAGGCCAACCCGCAGGCGTTGAGCATAACTTCCAGCGACATCAGCACGAACACGATGTTGCGCCGGGTGAGCACACCGATCAGGCCCAGCGAGAACAGGATTCCCGCCAGCATCAGCCCATGCTCGATGGGAACCGCGGCCATCACTCGTCCTCCGCGCGGATCTGACGCGCCAGGTGATAGGCCGAAACCAGCCCCGCGAGCAGCAGGATCGAGGCGAGTTCGACCGCGAGCACATAGGGCCCGAACAGCCGCGTGCCCACCGCCATCACCCCCACCTGTTCGCTGGCCGAGGTGCCCTCGACGCCGGCCATCGCCAGCAGCAACTGCGCCAGCAGCACGCCGGCGAGGAAAGCCGGCGGCAGCCAGCCACCCGCCCGCAGCCAGTCCCGCTCCTGCTGCCGGGTGTTCTGGCCAAGATTGAGCATCATGATCACGAACAGGAACAGCACCATGATCGCCCCGGCGTAGACGATGGCCTCGAGCATCGCCGCCAGCGGCGCCCCGAGCGTGTAGAAAATCACCGCCACCGCAAGCAGCGACAAAATCAGGTACAACAAGGCGTGGACGATGTTGGTCTGCACGATCACGCCGATGGTGGCGATGACGGCGACCGCCCCGGCGAGGTAGAACAGCAGCGTCATGGCAGCAGGCTCCGCACATTCACCGGCTCGGCCTCGTTGAGCGCCTCGCCCTTGTCCTTGCCCGCGACCTGCTTGCCGGCGACGCGGTAGAAATTGTAGTCGTGGTACTTGCCGGTGCCGTCGATGAGCAGGTCCTCCTTTTCCCACACCATGTCCTGGCGCACGTATTCGGCCATCTCGAAATCCGGGGTCAACTGGATGGCGTTGGTGGGGCAGGCCTCCTCGCAGAAGCCGCACATGATGCAGCGCGAGAAATTGATGCGGAAAAACTCCGGGTACCAGCGGCCGTCTTCGGTTTCGGCTTTTTGCAGGGCGATGCAGTCCACCGGGCAGGCCACCGCGCAGAGATTGCAGGCCACGCAGCGCTCCTCGCCGTCCGGGTCGCGGCTGAGAATGATGCGGCCGCGCCAGCGCGGAAACATGTAGGGCTGCTCGTCGGGATACTGCACCGTGTCGGCCTTGACAAAGAGTTTGCGGAACACCCGCCACAGGGTGACCGCCTGGCTGAACAGGGTGTCCCGGATCAGGCTGAACATGTTCGCCTCCAGATCGTCTTGTCAGTCTCGATAGGCATCGGCTTCTCCTACGATGTGGCCAGAACCACGGCGCCGGTGGCCAGCAGATTGACCAGCGACAGCGGCAGCAGGAACAGCCAGCCGTAGCTCATCAGCTGGTCGTAGCGCGGCCGCGGCAGCGCCGCGCGCATCAGAATGAAAAACGCGATGAAGAACCCGGCCTTGAGCGCGAACCAGACAATCGGCGGCAAGAACGCCGGCCCTAGCCAGCCGCCGAAGAAAAGCACTGTGATCAGCGAGGAAATCAGCACCAGGCCCAAGTATTCGCCAACGAAAAACATGCCGAATTTCATGCCCGAGTACTCGGTGTGGTAGCCGGCGCAGATCTCCTGCTCGGCCTCGGGAATGTCGAAAGGCAGCCGGTGGCTTTCGGCGACGCCGGCGATGAGGAAGATCAGGAAGCCGATGCACTGCGGCACGATGTACCAGCCATCGGCCTGGGATTCGACGATCTCGCGCAGGTTGAAACTGCCGGCGAGCACCACGACCCCAAGCAGGGAAATGCCCATGAACACCTCGTAGCTCACCATCTGCGCCGCCGCCCGCAGGCTGCCGAGCAGGGCGTACTTGTTGTTCGAGGAAAGCCCGCCGAGCATCACGCTGTACGCACCGAGCGAGGCCATGGCGAGGACGAAAAGCACGCCGATGTTCGAGTCGATGATGCCGATATTCGGCGCGAAGGGGATCACCGCGAAGCTCATCAGCACGACGACCATGATGATCGCCGGGGCGATGACGAAACTCAGCCGGTCGGCGAATGGCGGCACCCAGTCTTCCTTGGTGAAGATCTTGATCATGTCGGCGACGACCTGGAGGATGCCGAACCAGCCCAAGCGGTTCGGCCCGAGCCGTTCCTGCCAGAACCCCAGCAGCCGCCGCTCGACCCAGATCAGCATGGCGGCGATGACGATGACCACCAGCAATATGCTGGCGATGCTCAGGCCCGAACCGACCGCGTACTCGAACACCGCCTAGCTCTCCTCCGCCGCTTCGCCCCGCGCGCGCCTCACCAGGTCGGGAAGGATCAGTTGCCCGAGCCCCCTGTCGAGGCTCGCGGGCGTTTCCGCCGCGGCCAGATTGACCCGGCCGCCGAGGCCGTGGAAGTCGAGTTCGCGGTCGCTGACATGGAGCGCCGCGGCATCCGGGCTCATTTCCCCGCGGATGCAGGCCAGCGCGGTGACGGCCGCGCCCTTCCCGTCTGGCCCGCCCGGCCCGCCCGATGCGCCCAGAGCGCTTAGCGTGACGCCCTGCCCGTGCCGCAAGCCGTGTTCGCGGGCGGTCTCCGGCGCCAGCGCGACATAGGCTTCGCTCATCCGCTCGCGAATCGCCGGGCTGCGCGAACTGAGCTCCTCGCTGCCGAAGATCTGCGCCGCCGGCAGCAATTCGAGGCTTTCGCCGTTACCTGCTTCGCCGGCATTTCCCCCCGGCCTGTCGGGTGCGGGATAGTAGGTCCCGCTTTCGGCGCTTTTTTCCAGCAGCCGGACACCGGCATGGCCTTGCCGCAACGACCCGTTGATCTCGTCCTGGAACTTGCCGATGCTCTGGTTCGAGTTCCATTGCGGCGCCCAGGACGAAGCCAGGATGATGGCGTCGCGCCGGGGCGGAACGCCCTCCATCGAGAAGGCCAGCGCCGATTCCGGGTCCTGGGCCTGCTTTGGCTCGTGGACATTGAGATTGGCTTTCATCGCGGTGCGGCCGCTGTAGCGCTCGGACTGCCGCGGCACTTTCGCCCCCGCGGGCAGCCGCGAAGTATCGGGCAGCGCTTCGCCAAGCCGGGCGAGGGCGGGGACCGCGCCAGCGCATTGGAGCAGCACTTGGCGGACAGTCTGGAATTCGCCAATCCATTGCCAGGCGGGGCGCGCCGCGCTGTGGTTGCGGTGCACCTGCCAGGCGAGCTGCGCCCTGCCCTCGTAGTTGATCCAAGTCGATTGCTGTTCGGAAAAAGCGGTCACCGGCAACACGAGATCGGCCTTCGCCGTGGTTCGGGTGGGCAGCAGATCGAGGGCCGCGGTTTGCTTCGCCGCGGCCAGGGCGGCATCGGCCTCAGAGTGTGGCGCGCGGCGGTAGAGGTCATTCTCCAGCACGATCAGATTGGCGGCTTCGCCGCTGGCGAGCTTGCGCAGCGCCTCGCCGAGAGTGTTGCCGGGGCGGGTCAGCAGATGCAACCCCAAGCTGTTGACCTCGGGGGCTGGCAGGCAGAGGTGCACGGGCTTGGGCTTGGGCTTGGGTTTGGCTTCGCCATCGCCCCGGCGTTTGCCCCGCGCCAGAAACAGGGCGCGGGCGATATTGGCCGCGCCGCGAATCAAATCGGCATCGCCGCCCCCCGCCCCGGCAACGATCAGCGGCCGCTTCGCGGCGAGCAATGCTTCAGCCACAGTTTGAAGAGTGCTTTTAAGAGAGCTTTCAAGTTCGCCGCCGGCGGGCGCGGCATCATCAATCCGCTTCGCCAGGGCGAAGGCGCTGCGAACGAGGCCGGAAGGCGCGTCGATTACGCGCTTGGCGGCCACATCGTCGAGGCGGGTGGCGCCGCTGGCGAAGATAAACAGCGGGCTGCGCTCGTGCTGGGCGAGCTCGCGCACGGCGGCATCCTGCCACAGCGGAATCCGCGCCGCTTCCGCAAGTTCGAAAGCCCGGTTGCGAACCGCCTGGCGCAGCGCCAGGGCGATTCGCGGCGCGGTGTTGGTGACGTCCTCGCCGAGCACGAGCACGCAATCGGCCCGCTCGATTTCGCGGATCGACGGATTGTGGAAAGCCGGATCCCCCGCGAGCGCGGCCATCTCCGCCAGGCAGGCGTGTTCGGCGTCGGAGCAGCCGGAGTGGAAGTTCTCCTCGCCGACGAGCTGGCGCAGGGCGAAATTGGCCTCGACCCCGGCCCGGGGCGAGCCGATGGCGACCGCGCCGCCGCCAGCGCTGGCGATTTCCCGCAGCCGGTTCCGCGCGGCATCGGCTTCGAGCGCGTTGCCCTCCCCGTCAAGCGGTGTTTTCAGCCGCCGCGGGTCGTTCACATAGCCGGTGCCGAAGCGGCCCCGGTCGCAGATGAAGTAGCCATTGAGTTCGCTGTGGTAGCGGTTGACGATGCGGCGCAATTCGCCGTAGCGCTCGCCGGGTGCGGTGTTGCAGCCGACGCCGCAGCCGGTGCAGACCGAGGGCGCGGTCTGCAAATCCCATTTGCGGGTGTAGTTTTCGCTGAACACCTTGTCGGTGAATACTCCGGTGGGGCAAACCTCGACGAGATTGCCGCTGAACTCGCTTTCGAGCACGCCTTCGCGGTGGCGGCCGAAATAAGTGTGGTGGTGCGCGGCCTGGGCGGAGAGATCGGTGCCGCCGGCATACTCGCCATAGAAGCGCACGCAACGGTAGCAGGTGATGCAGCGGTTCATCTCATGGTTGATGAACGGGCCGAGGTACTGGTTGCGGTGGGTGACTTTTTTCTTGTCGTAGCGGCGGTAATTGTGGCCCGACATCAGCGTCATGTCCTGGAGGTGGCATTCGCCGCCCTCCTCGCAGACCGGGCAGTCGTGTGGGTGGCTGATCATCAGGCTTTCGATCACCCCGGCGCGGAAAGCCTTGGCCTCGGGGTCGTCGATGGAGATTCTCGCCCCGGCCTGGGCCGGGGTCATGCAGGCCATGGTCAGCAGGCCGTTTGGATCGTCTTCGCCCCGGTACTGCTTCACCGCGCACTGGCGGCAGGCGCCCACCGAACCCATGCACGGATGCCAGCAGAAATACGGCAGGTCAAGCCCCTGGGACAGGCACTCCTGCAAGAGGTTGTTGCCGGCGGTGACTTGGTGGGCCACGCCGTCGATCAGGATTTCAACTTTCGCCTTGTCACTCATGTCTGGCCTGCGTTCAGTTCCGGTACGGGCAGCGTTGTTCGCTGATATGGCGCTCGAAGTCCTCGCGGAAGTGGCGCAGTCCGCTGCCGAGCGGCGCCGTGGCGCCGGGGGCGAGGGCGCAGAAGGTCTTGCCCGGGCCCATGTAGTCCACATGCTCTTCGAGAATCGCCAAATCCCGGTGGCTGCCCTTGCCCGCCTCGAAGGCGCGGAAAATCTCATCGACCCAGGGCAGCCCGTCGCGGCAGGGCGTGCAGTAGCCGCAGGACTCGTGTGAGAAGAAGGTCATCAGATTGCCGATCATTCCCACCGGGCAGGTCTGGTCGTCGAGCAGGATCAAAGTGCCGGTGGCGAGCCGGCTGCCGGCTCCGGCGATATCGTCGTAATCGAGATTCAAGTCGAGATGCTCGGGCAGCATGAAATCGGTCGAGCCGCCGCCAGGCAGGAAACCCTTCAGTTTCAGGCCATCGCGCATGCCGCCGCCATGGACTTCGAGCAATTCGCGGATCGGCGTGCCGAGCGGCAGCTCCCAGCAGCCGGGGGTGCGCGCCTTGCCGCTGATGCCGAACAGCTTGGTGCCGTGATCCTTGCCCTTGGTCAGGCTTTGGTACCAGTCAACGCCCCAGGCGAGGATGCCCGGCAGGTTGCAGATCGTTTCCACATTGTTGACGATGGTCGGCTTGCCCCACAGTCCGCTGACCTGGGGAAAAGGCGGCTTGGCCCGGGGGTTGGCGCGCTTGCCCTCAAGGGCGTTGAGCAGAGCGGTTTCCTCGCCGCAGATGTAGCGGCCGGCGCTGGTGTGCAGGATGATGTCGAGGTCGAAACCGGTGCCGAGAATGTCGCGGCCGAGATAGCCTTTGTCCCGGGCCTGGGCGATGGCTTGGCCGAGAATGCGCTCGGAGTCGGTGTATTCGCCGCGCAGGAAGATGTAGGCCTTGCTCGCGCCGATGGCGTAGGCGGCGATGATCATGCCGTCGATGAGCAAATGCGGGTCGCCCTCCATCAGCAGGCGATCCTTGAAGGTGCCGGGCTCCATCTCGTCGGCGTTGACGACGAGGTATTTCTGCTTCGGCGCATCCTCGCCCGTCGGCACAAAGCTCCATTTCAAGCCAGTGGGGAAGCCGGCGCCGCCGCGGCCTTTCAGCCCCGAGTCCTTGACCTTTTGCAGCACATCCGCCGGGCTCAGGCCCCGGGCGATCTCATGGAGGCCGCGGTAGCCGTCGGTGGCCTCGTAGTCCGCAAGAGCGAGCGGCGGCCGCGAGAAATCGATGTTGCGGGTCAGTGGATTGGCTACCATGGTCAATCCCTCCCCTTGCGGTAGCGGGCGAAAATCCCGCCGAGGTCTTGCCGGTCGAGATTGCGGTGCTGGTCGCGCCCCACCATCATCACCGGCGCCCGGTCGCAGTCGCCGAGGCAGGGCACCGGAATCAGGGTGAATTCGCCATCGGCGCTGGTTTCGCCATAGTCGATGCCGAGTTCGGCGGAAATCTTTTCCTTGATTTCATCGCAGCCCATGATCCAGCAACTGACGCTCTTGCAGAACAGGATCACGTTGCCGCCGACTGGCTGGCGGTAGATCAGGTTGAAGAATGTCGCCACGCCTTCGAGTTCGGCGACCGGCAGGCCGAGATAGTCGGCGACGGCGAGCAGGGATTCGTCGGAAACCCAGCCGCGGTGCTTCTGCACGATCTTGAGCGCCTCGAGCCCCACGGCGCGGGTGTCGGGGTAAAGTTCGCGCTCGTGTTCGATCTCGGCGATTTCAGCTTCGAGCAGGCAGTCCGCCGGCGGGGCCGTCGAGGCGATCATTTGTTCACGCACTTGTTCATGCTGGGCACTCATCGTTTTCCGTCCACCTGTTCCCTAGCGGTCCACATCCGCCATGACGAAATCGATGCTCGCGATGATCGCGATCAGATCCGCCACCATGAAGCCGTTGCTGATGTGGGGAATCATCTGCAAATGGGCGAAGGAGGGGGTGCGGATCCGCGTGCGGTAGGAGCCACCGCTGCCGTCGCTGACGAGATAGTAGCTGTTGATGCCCTTGGTGGCCTCGATCGCCACGGTAACCTCGTCTGGCGGAACCACCGGCCCCCAGCTCACGCTGAGGAAGTGGTTGATGAGGGTTTCGATGTCGCGCAGGGTTTCCTTCTTGCGCGGCGGAGTGGTCAGCGGGTGGTCGGACTTATAGTGGCCGCCGGGCATATTGTCAAGGCATTGCTTGATTATCCGCAGGCTCTGGCGCATTTCCTCGACCCGCACCGCGCAGCGGTCGTAGCAGTCGCCATTGACGGCGATGGGCACGTCGAACTCGAAGTTGTCGTAGCCCGCGTAGGGCCGCTGCTTGCGGAAGTCCCAGTCGAAGCCGGTGGCGCGCAGGCCGGCCCCGGTGATGCCCCAGTCGAGGGCCTCCTTGGTGTCGTAGACGCCAACGCCCTGGGTGCGGCGCTTGAGCACGCCGTTGTCGAGCACCATGGCGTCGTAGTCGTCGAGCCGCGGCGGCATGAATTCGAGCAGTTCGCGCACCCGGCTGTCCCAGCCCTCGGGCAGGTCCTGGGCGACGCCGCCGATGCGGAACCAGCCCGGATGCATGCGCGCCCCGCAGATCGATTCGATGATGTTGAAGATGCGCTCGCGCTCGACGAACATGTAGAAGATCGGCGACAACTGCCCCACATCCTGGGCGAAAGTGCCGTAGAACAGCAAGTGGCTGCAAATGCGGAACATCTCGGCGAGCATGACGCGGATCACCTTGGCGCGCTCGGGCACCTCGATGCCCGCCATCTTCTCCACCGCCATCACGTAGGGCAGGTTGTTCATCACTCCGCCGAGGTAGTCGATGCGGTCGGTGTAGGGAATGAAGGTGTGCCATGACTGGCGCTCGGCCATTTTTTCCGCGCCGCGGTGGTGGTAGCCGATATCGGGAACGGCGTCGATCAGAATCTCGCCGTCGAGCTGCAGGGCGATGCGGAATGCCCCGTGGACGCTGGGGTGGTTGGGGCCGAGATTGAGGAACATGAACTCGGACTTGTCCGATTTGCGCTTCATGCCCCATTGTTCGGGATTGAACAGCAGCGCGTCCTGCTCGTGGGCCGCTTGGTCGTCATCGAGTGAATACGGGTCCATCTCGGTGGCCCGCGCGGGGTGTTCCTTGCGCAGCGGGTTGCCCTGCCAGGTCGGCGGCAGGATCAGCCGGTACAGGTTCGGGTGGCCATCGAAATGGATGCCGAACATGTCGAAGGCTTCGCGCTCGTACCAATTCGCCGCGGGCCACAACCCGGTCACGGTGGGCACGCTCAAGTCCGCGTCCAGCAGCGGCACCTTGACGCGGAAATCGCAATTGCCAGAAAACGACATCAGGTGGTAAACGACAGTGAACTCGCTCGGCGGCTGGCCCTGCCGGTGGCTGCGCATGCGCTCGTCGATGGCGGTGAGGTCGAACAGCATCTCGAAGCGCGGCGCGCCGGTTCCGGCTCCGTCGCGCAGCTCGCGCAACAACTCCACCACATCGGCCCGGCCGACCCAAGCCGTGGGGATGTCGTCGCAGGTGAATTGCTCGGCGAGCAGGCGGCCGGCGAATTTCGCCGCGAGTTCCGGCGGAATGCGGCTTGCGGCGGTTGACCCGGTTGAACTCGCGGCCGAACCTGCGACTGGGCTTGCGACTTGCATGTCGTCGACGCTTCCTTTACCGCCGCCGCTCAGACGCGGTCGGGGGAGCGCAGCTCGGTGGCTGCGATCCGCTCGGCTTGGCGGAACTCCCGCTGCACGGTTCTCGGCTTTTGCTGGATGACGCCCTGGTCGTTGATGACCCAGCTCAACGGCCGGCGCTGTTTGCCGACCTGCTCCTGCAGCAGGATCAGGCCCTGGAGCAGGGCTTCCGGCCGCGGCGGGCAGCCGGAAACATACACATCCACCGGCAGGAACTTGTCCACCCCCTGCACCACCGAATAAATATCGTACATGCCGCCGGAATTGGCGCAGGAACCCATGCTGATCACCCACTTGGGCTCGAGCATCTGGTCGTACAGCAGCCGCACCACCGGCGCCATTTTGCGGAACACGGTGCCGGCGATGACGATCATGTCAGCCTGCCGCGGCGTGCCGCGGATGACTTCGGCGCCGAAGCGCGCCAGATCGTGGCGGGCGGTGAACGCGGTCGCCATTTCCACATAGCAGCAGGAAAGGCCGAAATTGAATGGCCAGATCGAGTTTTTCCGCCCCCAGGCGATCATGTCCTCGAGATTGGCCATGACCACGTTGCGGCGCAGGAATTCGTCGACGCTGGCGCCACCGGGCTGCCCCGAGGCGGCTTCCCCGGCTTTCTGCAAACGCCAGCTCACAACGCGAATTCCTTGCGGTTGGTCACGCCGCCGGCGCCGCGCACTTCCCGCAGCCGCCGCCGCTGCACCTCGGTGCGCCAATCGAGGGCGCCCACGCGCCAGAGGTAGAACAGCGCCGCGAGCAATATCCCGATGAACACGCTGATCTCGATGAATCCCACCCAGCCGGTCTCGCGCACGGAAACGGCCCAGGCGAACAGGAACACGACTTCAAGGTCGAAAATGATGAACAGGATCGCCGGCAGATAGAAATGCACCGCGGTGCGGAACTGCGCCGAGCCAACCGACACGATCCCCGACTCGAACGGCGTCCCGGTGTACTTGCGCGAGGCGCTCTGCCCCAGAAAATACGACAGGCCAAGCATCACGCCGACAATCGCCAACACGGCGGCGGCATAGACAAAAAACGCTGTGAGTTCGCTCATCGGAAGGCGGCGCAGGCGACACCAAAAATTGGTTGCGCAATGTACACGGAACCCCCGCCCAAGGCAAGCGGGGGGTTGCGGCAGGGGCGTGGCAGGTGCGCGGCTTCGAATCGTCCCCGTCTGGCCCTGGAGTTCAGCGGACGCTGTGAATCCGTCCCACGGGATTCTGGCGAATTATCTTTGCCATCCTTGGCGCAACGCTTCTGGCTTCGACCAGCCCCAGTCTCGACATCCTGTCGAGCCGTTCGGCCCTCGAAAAGCTATGCTTTTCGTCTGCTTCGCAGACCGGCCTCACCCTGTCTCGCACGCCCGCTGAACTCCGGGGCCAGACGGGGGACTAGCGTTGTGCGCGGCAGGCACCATGTAAATTTTTCGATTTTCTTGCATCCAGAGCCTGGAGGGGACAACATTCGCATCACCGATCCCAGTCAAACCGCGAAGCGAAGGCGTCCGCAAGGGTGGTTATGCAAGGAAAGCGATTCCGAGAGCAGTTGCCGGAGGACTGTCCGCCACGCGAGGCTTGGCAAGTCAATGAAGAAATAGAGATGTTCCGACTGGTGCGCAGACAGATTCCGGTGGAGGCGGACTTCCGCTCCCAGCGCGCCGAGCGCCCGAAATCTTCGTTTCCCGGCGTTTCCGAGTGCCGGGCCAGAGGCTTGTCGCTTTTCGCGGACAGGGAAGACGCCGCGATGCGGCTTTCGCTCCCCAAGTTGAGAGGGCGGAAAATCTGTCGAGTTCGATTGGACTCGGGAGCTGGATACATTGAACAAACCGGCGAAGGCTCCCACTACACTTGGTGGCCGCTCGCCGACTACGACATCTTGGCCCAGTGCCGAACGGAGTCAACGTGAAAACCGTCAACTATCTGAGGTCGCTGGACTACTGCGACGGGCCGCTGTTGTTCGAGGCGCGCGATGACATCGGCGGGCACTATCTCGGCATGGCGGTGGAAGCGGCGGAAGGTGCCGATGCCTTTGCGGTCGTCGGTGTCGCGCCCGAACGTTTGCGCCGGTTTCGCGCCGGCCTGATCGATCTGCGCGATCTGGTTATCGAAGCTGGCAAACAGGAATGGTTTTTCACCGATTCTTCTGATTTCTCTCAGCCCTTGCGCCTGTCGGTAAAGCAGTCTCCGCTGGCGGCAAGCGAATACCTGCCAGAGGCTGGCTACTTTCTGAATGACGCGCCAGCCAGCGGCGATATCCTGCGAGAAGCGATGGTTCGCGGGAATCTGGTTATGGAGTTGATCGCCGAACCACCGGAAGCACTCGATAACCACAAGATCAGGCTGCAAACATTCGTCGGCTTGCTGGACCGAGTCCAGAAACTGGTACATCACGCCTACAACGCTGAATTGCGTGATATCGCCGTCAATGAGCGACCATTGGTTCCAAAAAGCGAGGCAAGCATGCTGGACATCGTGGTTCCAGCAGCGGCGGGTTCATTCCGAATCCTGCTCGCGGCGGGAAATCAGCCAGACTTGCTGCAAGGCAACGAATTGGCCAGAGCGCTCAATCGCATGGATGTGCTTTTTGACACACCCGACGATCTTGACGCTGCCATGGATAAAGCCAGAAAAAACCGCGGGCATCTAGCAGGCGCCTATCTTAGGCTCTTGAAGTTTCTCGGTGATCGACAAACAGGATTATCATATTCGTGGGCCGAACCCCGCTCAACAGCGGCAAAAAGACGTTTCGTATCAGAAGCACAAGCTAAAGCACTATCAGAAGTCCTCTCCAAGGTTTCCAATCTGGACGTCCAACAAGTCCAACTGACCGGAGAATTTGTCAAGGTGAACCGGAAGAACAGAGACTGGGGTCTTGAACTTGGAGATAAGGTTGTTTCCGGCAAGTTGAGGGAAGATGGCCCTGAATTGAACGGTTTGATTGTAGGCAAACGATATGAATTCAATTGTGAAGAGGAACTTCATATCATTGAAGGAACAGGCAAAGAAAAACGAGTATTTTTTCTTCGTGATTTCAAGGAAGCTTGAATCTATGAATGAAACATCTTATTTACGATGATTCTTGATTTATCTTTGAGCTGACTGAATGCGATTTCGTTCACAAATTGATCTTTCTTTGCTTTACAGATTTGCTCTTTAATGCGGGCGCGATGATCTTCGGGTAATTTCACAAACCAATCCTTTTCAATGTGTTTCTCATGCCACCCCCTTCCACTGCTGATTCCTTCTGCTCAGACTAGGAGCCTGCGCCATAGGAATTCGCGAAAGCGAAAATTCGATATCGCCGCGCCCTTGGCTGATCGATTGAGGCGAATATTTGCATGTATTCAACGAAATTGATCGGCCAAGGGCGCGGATTATAGTGGATTTGCAGCCGTGAATTCCTATGGCGCAGGCTCCTAGCATGGCGGATCTACGGCCTCAATTCGGCACGTAGATGATTTCGCCGGATTCGAGTTGGTAGGCTGTGCCGACTGGGCGGCCGCGTTCGCCGGTTTGTTGGCGGGATTCTTCGGCGGTGTAGGCGCGGATTTCCTCGCCTTCCTTGATGATGATCTCCATGTCGTCCTCGCCTGGGTTCTTAACGAGGGTGAACTCTTCGCTGAACAGCAGCTCGCCGAGTTCAAGGTGGCTGATCAGCGCCGCCATCAACGCCACCGAGAACACCATGGCGATGTCGAAGAGATTGACGAGAGAGGCGAGCGGGTCGAGTTCGTCTTGGTCGGCGAGGAAGGTTTGGTATCGTTTCATATTCGTCGGGCCTTTGGCTCGGCCTTATAAGCCAGCACAGATACGCTCGGGGCAGAACGCTGTCTGCGCGGCAGGCGACAGCGACCGCCGGAAGGCTATTTTCGGTGCGCCACGAATTCCCGCACGGTCAAGCCGATGTCCCGGGCGATACCGCGAAGCAAGATCGGCTACATCCCTTCTCACGCCACCATCACGACTTGCGTGCCCACGAACTCGCTGGTCGTCGGTGGCGCGTCTTCTTCCAGGATCATGGCGATGACTTCCTTGAGGTTTTCGTTGAGTTCCTCCAGTGTCTCGCCTTGGCTGTGGGCACCGGGGAAACCCGGGACGTAGCCAACGTAGAGGCCGGTTTCCAAGCAATGCTCGACAACGGAAGTGAAGGCTCGCATCGGTTCAAACCCCATTTTCTCAATCGTGGGCAGGCACTATAGCGCAACGCGGTTGGCGGGAACAAATTCCCTGCCACGGAGAACTCCATAAGGTCTCGTATTGCTTCATGTTTGCTCCAACTCCGTTTCGGTTTTGTATTGGAGCACGAACTCGAGTCGGTGCATGGCTTGGGCGAAGCGGCGTTTGCGCGACTGGTGGAGGATGAAGCCGATGCTGCCGATTACGATGCCGAGCACGGTGGTCGAGAATGCGACCTGCATGTTTTGGGTGAGGCTGGCCATGTCGCCCGCGGCCAGGCCCGCGAGGGCGGGCCCCATGGGGATCAGCGTGCCGATCAGCCCGAGGCTGGGGCCGAGGCGGATCAGCAGCCTCGGAAACGAAAGCTGGTTGTCGCCGTGCAGGGCGAAGTCGCCGAGTTGGCGCTCGCGGATCGAGCGGTTCGCCATGTCGTCCATGACCGTCAGGATGTGGCGGGCCAAGGGCGAATGGTAGCTTTCCGCAAATTGCGCGAGCTGGGCCTTGTAATCGCCAAAGTTTCCGGCGACCAGCCGATCCTCCGCGGCATCGAGGGCGGCGATAAGGCTGCGGTCCTGCTGCCGCTGCTGCCAATCCTGCCCGAGCAGCAGCAGCGCGCGGACGAGCAGGTAAAGCAGCAGGGCGATGCACGGAACGAGCAGCCCGGTGCTGACCCAGGTAAGCGCGGAGAAAAAACTCAGCATGGCGGGCTCACGGCCTCTTGCCCATTCTTCGGTCGCGCAGATTCTGCCATAAATGGGAATAGCAATAGCCGGCGACAATCAGCATAAGCAGGAGGCCCGGGGCCTGCACAGCGCTGGCCAGCGTGATCCACTCGTAGCCGCGAAAGTAGCCGGCCCAGCTTGTATCCGTCGCGTAAAGCCATTGCAGGATCAGCAGCAGGCAGGCCAGGAAGCGCGCCGCCGGTAGTCTGCGGGCGGGATCGATTCTGGCCAGGGCGAAGATCAATCCGGGCAGCGCGAGCAACAGGGCCGCGGCGTAGATCATGCCGAGCCGCGCAAAATCGATTCCCAGCGCCTGGTAATACAGCCACAGTTGCAGGCTGAGCGAGGCTGGCAGCAACAACAGCGGGGCGCCATGCATCCGGCCGTGCAACAGCAGGCCGAACGCCTGCAGGCTCAGCGCCACGCCAATCGGTTTGGACCAGAATGCCAGCGTTGCCAGCCACGCGGTCAGGCTTTGGCCGCTGAGCCATTGCGACAATGCCAGCGACACGCCGGCGAGAATCATCGGAACCAGCGCCACGGCAAGTCCCTGCGCAACGGGCGGCGGGCAATAACGCAGCAGCAAGGTGTTGCGGTCGAAGGCGTTGCGGCCGAAGAACGACTGCCGCGGCTGCGGCCAGGCCAGCAAGGCGCAGCAGCAACCCAATCCCAGGCTCAGCGTCCACCAGGACGCGGCTTCGCTCATGCCCGCCGCGGATCAGGTGGCGACCGGCCGCGACCGCCGCCAACGCGCGAGCGCCAGCAGCGCCGTCAGCGCCAAGCCAATGCCGAGCAGGATGGCGGCCAGATTGCGGCCCGCCACAGTCCGCGGCTGATCGGTCTCGCTACGGGTCGCCGCTTCCGGCTCGGCGGCTTGCTCGCCGGTTTCGGCGCGCATTTCCTGCTCGCGCAACACGAGTTCGGTGCTTGGCTCGCCGGCGCCGATTTCCGCCGCGTCGATTTGGCTCTGGTAGCTGGCGAGCAGGGTCTCGTTCAACTGCGCGCCGATGAACTCCTGCAGGGCGGCGTTGCCGCAGGTGAAACTGCCGCAGCCCGCCTCGAAGCGGCTCACGAGTTCGGCGTGCAAGTCGGCGAGCGCCCGCAACTGCGCTGCGTCCGGGGTCCAGAAATCCTTGCGGGCGGCTTCGAGCATGACCCCGGTAACCTCTTGCAGAGCGTAGGGATTTTCGGTTTCAAAAAAGTCCCGCAGGCCCAGGGCGTGCTTGTCGTCGATGAGCGTCTCGTGCACCCGGTTCCAGAATCCCGGGGCGATGGCGGCTGGCTTCATGGTGTTCCAGCCGAAGGAATTGCGCAGGGTCTCGGCCATCACTTCGGCGCTCGAGGCCTCGCCGGACGTGAGTCCTTCGAGATAGCGGGGATTGAACAGCGTGGTGCGGGCTTCCTGGGCGATGGCGCTTTGCAGCGTTTGCATCTTCGCCCGGTTGGGATTGCGGAAATCGGCGAAGTACGCCTCGGCGTCCTTGCCGGTGACCGAGCGCACCGCCAGGCTCAGGCCGCCCATGAATTCGTAGACATGATCAAGGCTCAGGCCGCCCCAGGTGTTGCTCGACCTCGGCTGGATGACCACATCGGTATTGAGCAGCGCGGCGGTGAACAACTCCGGCACGAACTCGCCCCACTCGCCGGACTCTCCATACATGGCGCCCATGTTGTAGAGATACTGGCTGGCGACATCGGCGTCGGTCTCCCAGGTGTCGCCCTGCTCCACCATGCCCATGATCTGGGTGCCGTAGGAGCCGTTGACGCCGCCGAAACTCCTGCGGGTTGATAGCCGCCGCGCGTCCGCCGGCGGCAGGCCTTGATCGAGCAGATGCTGTTCGGCCAGGCGCGCGCCGTCGCGGACGAAGTTGTCCTGGTCCTCGGCGAGGGCGGCCATTTCCACCGCGCGGTTGATCAGCGCCAGCCGGGACGCGGCGAGGTCGCGCAACTGGCCCGCGCTTTGCACCACCACATCGATGCGCGGCCGGCCAAGTTCCCCGGCGGGAATGAGTTCGAGCAACTGCACTTGGCCATTGGGTGCCCACACCGGGGCGATACCGAGCAGATACAGCACCTGGGCGACTGTGGCGCCCTGGGAGTGGATGAATTCGCTCGGCCAGAGCGTGAAACTGACCTTGTTCGGCAGCCGGCCGTGGCGTTCCCGGTAGTCGTTGAGCATGTCGTCGGCCAGCGCCTTGCCAACTTCCCAAGCCGCCTGGGACGGCGTTTGCTCGGCGTCGATCGAATACATATTGCGGCCGGTCGGCAATGCGTCCGGGTTGAGCAGCGGGTCGCCGCCGGAGGCCGGCGCGACATAGCCGCCGGCGACGGCGTTGCCCAGCGCGGTTTTCTGATCGATGCCGCCGGCGAGCAGCAGTTCGGTGTAATTGCCGTACAGCGACAGCGTCTCCAGCAGCCCGGGTTCGTAATCGAAACCGAGCGAATCAACCAACCCGCCCGGCGTGGCGCCCCCGTTGAGCTCGGCGAACAGCACCTCTCCGCCGGATGCCGCGCGCACCGCCTCAGGCAATAGATTGTTAACTGTGTCGATCAGCATCAACTCGGCGGTCAGCGCGGCGTCCTCCTCCGGGTAGGATTCGCCCCAGGTATACAGACCCTTGTTGATGCTGGTCTGGGCGAGATCGTCGAGATACAGCTCGATCTTGGGCAGCGCGGTCTCATCCCAGTCGGGGGTTTCCGAGAGGTCGGTTTCGAGATCGATGTGCAATTCCATCTGTGTCGCCAGTTCGATGATCTGCCGGCGCTGCTCCTGGCGCACTTGGCCGTCGGTGAGGCGGTAGTCGTCGAGCCAGCGCCCGAGCATGGCGAGTTCGGAATACAGGCCGGCGCGCTGGAACGGCGGCGTCAGGTGGTTGATGATGGTGGCGTAGCTGCGGCGCTTGGCGATGATCGCCTCGCCGACATTGCTCATCGTGTAGATGTAGAAATGCGGCGTGTTGCCGATCAAGGCGTCGGCCCAGTCCTTGGCCGAGAGCGCGACCTGCTTGCCCTGGGTGAACTCGAGGCTGCCGTGGGTGCCGTAGTGGATGATCGCGTCGGCGTTGAAGCCGTGGCGCAGCCAGAGATAGGCCGCCACATAAGTGTGCGGCGGCGCCTCGCCGGTGCCGTGGACCATGCGGAAATTGTCCTCGCCGAATCCCGCCAGCGGCTGTGGCATCAGCGCGATATTGCCGAACTCGATCCGCGCCACGGCGATGCGGCTTTCGCCCTCCGGCCCTCCCGGTCCGGCATCGACCATGAAGCGGCCGAGGTTGCCGCCATGGCGCGCCTCGACCCGCTCGCAAACGCCCGCCGCGAGTTCCTCCTCGCACCATTGCCGGTATTGTCCGGCACCGACCCAGGCGGGATTTTGCTCGTCGAGATAGCGCCGCGCCTGGCCCATGCCGGCCGGGGTCAGCACCGGGCCCTCGGCATCGAGCCGGGCGCGGAAGCTGGCGTAGTCGTCCGGCAGGTCGCCGAGATCATAGCCCCGCTCCTTAAGCATGTGCAGGGTATTGAACAGCGACGGGCTGACTTCCATTCCGCCGGCAACGAGGGCGTTCTTGCCGGGGCCGCGGAAATAGACGATGCCGATGCGCTTGTCGGCATTGTCCTTGCGCTTGAGCTCGATCCACTTGCCGACCATCTCGACGTACTCGTCAAGCCGCTCGGGAATCGCCTCGAAGATGCGGAAGCCGCGCTCGTCGGCGAATTGCGCATTCACGACGCGCGGGGCAACGCCGCCGTCGAGTTCGGGCAGCACCACATTCATCGTCAGCGTGCCACCGGTGTAGCCTTGGGGATCATCGAGCCATTCCCCGTAATCTTGGAAGATCGACAAGGGGGTCAGCAGGGGAACCTGGTTCTCGCTGAACCAGTTGACCACGGCGTTTTCCCGGCCGAAATTGAACCGCCCGTGCGGCATCAGCACCACCGCGTCCGGGTTCACCTCGGCGACGAGGGCGAGCCGCTCGGCGCGGCCGTTGATCGGGTACACCCGCATCCCCGCGCCCTCGAATGCCCCGATCATCGCGTTGAGATGGTCGCGGTTGGCGTTGAACGGGCCGGGCACCGTGGTGATCAGCGCGATCTTGTGGCCATCGGGATGGTAGTTCGGCGTGGTTTCATAAAAGCGCTGGTAGCCCTCCACCGTGGTGAAAACCTCGTCGGCGAGGTAGAACAGCACATCGGTGCCGATCAACAGCGGGTCGCCCGCCACGGGTGAGCGCCAGCGCTTGCCGTCGAGCTCCCGGCGAACGTAATGCCAGAGGTTGCGGTAGTTGTAGTCGCCGCCGTTGTCGACATAGCTTCGCACCAATTCGCCCACATCCTGATCGAGGCTGGTGAGTCGCACATGGTTGGGATTGGTGGGGCTGTCGATGAAAATGGCGCTGCCGGCCTGCGCCGCCTCGTCGATGAACGCCATTTGTTCGCCGTCAAGGGCGAGGCCGCGGCCGAAAATCATCACGAAATCGTAATCCCGGGCGCGCTCCAGCGCCCCGAGATCGAGGCGCTCGAAGCGGAACTGCGGCAGCTCGGCCACCGCCTTGATCACGCGGCTGGCGGTGAAATCCTGGAAATTGACCAAGGCGATGCGGGTCGGCGCGGCGTAGCGCTGGAAGGCGAAAAACACCGCCAGGGCGAGTGTCGCGAGGATCAGGGCCGGAACGGCGAATTTTTTCATGGCGCTTGCTCCTAATGTCGAGGCTGGGAGCCTGCGGCGCAGGCTCCTAGATGCCAAAGCGGTAGCGGGCCGAGACCGAGAAATTCCTGCCCGGCGCCGCGGCGCCGCCTGGGTCGCCGGTGATGCGCGAGCCGGCGACGAACTGGTGCCAGTACTGCTCGTCCAGCAGGTTGTCGATGCGGAGATTGACGCTGAAGCTGTCGGAGACATTGTAGAAAACACTGGCGTCGACCCGGGTGGACTCCGGCACCGCGAAGCGGCCCGGCTGGACATCGGTGAATTCATCGACGATAAGCGCCCGCAGATCGGCGCCAAAGTCGGCGTTGGCGGCGCGGTAGCCCAGGCCAAGCACCGCCTGGCGCGGGCCGACGCTGGTCAGTGGCTCGTCGCTCGAACGGTTCTCGCCCTCGATATCGCCCCAGCCCAGGCTCAGCAGCCACTCGTCTTCGGTATCGAGCCAGTTGTGCAGGAACAGCTCGGCATCGAGTTCGATTCCGGTGACTTCAACGTCGCTAAGGTTCAGGTAGCGGATCTGGGTCACCGGACGCCATCCGGGAATCGGATTCGGCCGCGTGCCCGAACGGGTGCTCTCGATGAAATCCTCGTAGTCAGTGTTGTAGGCCGAGACTTCGAGCCTGCCCATCTCGCCGCGCAGGCGCAGGCCAACCTCGAATCCACTGCTCGTTTCCGACTTCAGGTCCGGGTTCGCCAGCACTTCGTGGGGAAAGCCGCGGCTCTGGATGAAGGTGTTGATATACTGCTCGGACACTGGCGGCGTGCGGAATCCGCTGACATAGTTGGCGAACAGGATCAGGTTTCCGCTCGCCTCCCAGGTCGCGCCGATGCTTGGCGAGACGCTGTCGCTGCTGAACGCGGTGACGGCCTGGCCGGTGGGATTCGAGCGGTAATAATAGTCATCGGGCTTCGGGTCGTTCTTGAAGTAGTCGTAGCGCAGGCCGAGGGTGAATCGCAGCCGGTCTTCAAGCAGACCGAACTCGTCCTGGATGAAGATGCCGAGCAGGTCGGTGTCGCTCGAAGGATAGCCCTTGAGCGGATAGACCACGCCGTTGCGCGCGGTGTCGATGACGCCCGTTGCCGGGTGGAAGTCGCGGTAGAAATTGACCCGCTGGGCGGACTTTCGCACGTAGTCGATGCCCGCGAGCAGTTCGTGGCTGCCGAAATCCTCGCCGATCAGCGCGCTCGCCGAAACCTGGTCCTGATCGACATCGATCTCCTCGATGTCGTGGACCATGTCCCCCCGCCGGTTCAGACCTTCCTCGACTTCAAATTCATCAAACCGGCCGCGCTGCAGATCGACTTGCCAGTCGAGCCGGTCGAGTCCCATCACGTTGGACAGGTTCTGATAAAAGCCCAGCCGCCAGCGGTAGCTCGCGTCCCGCTCGTAGTGGTCGCTGACCGAACCCGCCGGATCCAGTTCGGAAGCGAAGCTGGCATCCACCTCCCGGCGCCAGAAATCGGCGAGGAAACCGTATTCGTTGTCGATATTGCCATCGCTTTCCCACTTCAACATCGCGTTTTCCTGGTTGCCGTCGAAGGGGAAATTCTCCGGCTCGCCCCACACGTCGGTCTCCGAGAACTGCCGGGTGGACACCTGAAGCATCCAAGCGCCGCCAAGCGCCGCGCCGGCGCCGCTGAAAGTCTGCCGAAAGCCGTCGTTGACTTGGTCGTAGCCGCCGCTCAGCTCGAATCGGGGGCCATCGTCGCCGCCGAGCATCCGCCGTGGCGAGATGGTGTTGAGCAACACCACCCCGGCGAGGGCGTCGCTGCCATACAGCGCCGATGACGGCCCCTTGAGGAACTGGATGTCGTTCATCGAATACGGCTCGAAACTGTTGCGACCGTTGGAAACCCCGGCCGAGCCGAAGCCGTCGGGGAGCCGCGCGCCGTCGATCAGCATCACCACGCGGTTGCCGGAAAGGCCGCGGATGACGAAGGTGCCGTTGCCGCGCCGGTCATTGGACTGATCGATGCTGATCGCGGGCTGATAGCGGACCAGATCTCCCAGACTATTGGGCTGCAATTCCCGTATGTCCTGCTCGTCGAGCACTTCGAGGCTGGCCGGCGTGTTCCACAGCGCGGTTTCCTTGCGCTGCACCTGGACGATAATTTCTTCGATTTCCTGCGCCGCTGCGAAGGCCGCGAACCCGGCAAGCACCGGGGCAACGAGCAGGGTGGCAACTCCAATGTTTCTCCGCTTGATTTTCATGATTTGCTCTCCTGGATCATTCTTGTCTTGCCGGCCAACCAGGAAAAACGGACCGGAATCCGCTGCCCTGGGCCGATGCTTTTGCTTCAACCAGCGGAAATACCAATGCGCCGCGAATACGACGCGGCACCGCGCCTGAAGCGCGCCTGCAAGGCGAACGCTTCCGCCGATTGGAGATGGCCGCTTAGGCGCGGGGAGGAGAGCGGGACCGCGCCGGGGGGATTTCGACCGACTCGGCGGCCAGCGGGGCGCGGGTGAATATCTGGTCAATAGGGAGCGGGGCCGAATCCGGCGCCCGGGATGGGGCGAGATCGTCGTCCTGGCCGAATTTCAGGCAGATATGACAGTCGAAATGCTCGCCGGGCTTGTGGTCTTGGTCGTGATCGTCGTGGTCGCCGTGGCTGTGGGCCGCGTCGATGTTCAGCGCGAAAACGAGCAACAGGGAAAGCGCGGCCATCGGGTTGAGACGGCCAGCGAGGGACTTTTTACGCTTTCTTGCTAGGCTTGCTAGGTTTGCTAGGCTGATTCGCATTGTGCCGCGCCATACCACCCGTCAGCGCATCCGTGCATCAGCAGTAAACCGAGGGAGTATCCACGCCAGCCAGCTCCTTGTCAATTTTCTGTTGCCAGTTTTTGCGGGATGGCCGGAAGAACGGTTATTTAGTTGGCTGGGCCTCGGCGGCATGGTGGCAGTCGTGTTGCCGGCAGAGCCTGAAATTGCGCACATGGGCGTAGGCGATGATCGTTGCGCCGGCGATGGTGAGGGCCTTTTCGCCGAGTTCGCCCGTCACTTCCTCGCCGAGAATGGGAACCAGGAACAGCACGAACAGGCCGAGCAGGCCAATGGCGAGAATGTCAACGCCGCGATGCTTGCGGCAGCCGAGGCCAAGGGCGAACAGGCTGGTCGGCAGCACGAGGAAGAGCACCATGTAATGGAAGCGCTCGCCTTCGAGAAAAGTCGCGCCGAGTGCTGGCACCATGGCGATGGCAACCGGGGCGAGCAGGCAATGGACGACGCAAATCAGCGATAGGCCGATCGCCGCTTTGTCCGTGTTCGCTGTCGATGCTTGCATATTGGCTCTTCCGGATCAGGAATCGATGGGGCTCGCCGCGCCCAGCCGCCGATTGGCGAGGGCGGCCATCAGCGCGGACAATGATAGCAGAATGGCCAGCGGTGCCGCGCCGCTGGCGAGCCGGTCGGCCAGCGGCTCGCCGTTGAAGCGGAATTCCGGCAGCGCCAGGTAAAACGCCGAATCGATAGGCTGCATGGCAACCACGTTCGGGCCCACCCGCTCGGCGTATCCGGCCTTGAATTGCCGCGCCTGGGCGAGATAGTCCTGATGCCTGCCGGCCGAGGTGCCGGCAAGCTCGTTGAACAGGCTGTGCACCGCGACCGCGGGCGACAGATAGCGGAACAGCCCGATCACATTTTCGCGACCGCGCAGCGCCGCCTCGAAGGAAGCCACGACTGGCCGGGTCGCCTCGTCCACGGTGGAGGTGACCAGGAAGGCGGATTGGACAAAGGCCGGAATCCGCGATTCCTGATTGACCAGCAATTCGGGGTGATCGAGCATGAACTGGTTGGCCACATCGGCCTGCCTCAGCCGGGTTTCGTTTTCGACTTCCCGGGCATCGGCCAGATAAGCCAAGCGCGAGGGAGTCGGATACAGCGCCTCGGCCGCCGCGCTGGTGGCCGCGGGAACCACCAGGGTGAGCCCGGCCCAAAGGCCAAGCAGCGCCAGCACGTTGAACTCGCCGCTGCGGTTGAAGCTGGCGACCCAGGCGATGAGCATCAGCCAGAACCAACCGTAAGCCAAGGCAAACAGCGACCAGAGTCCGAAGGCCGCCAGTCGCCCGCCGGGGCTTGCGCCTTCCTGCCCCATCAGCAGCGCGACCGCGGCGGCGGCGAAGGTCACAAGCAGGACGACGCCGGCGCGCGGCAGCAGGCGCCGCCAGAACAGCCGCCTGATACTGACCCCCTGGGCTACGGCGAGACCGAGCCGGTTGGCGTCGCGGTCGGCGGCGATGACGTCAAAACAAAAAACCAGCAGCAGCAGCGGCAGGAACAGGATGACAGCCTTGCTGATGTCGAAGCCGCCGAGGGCCAGGGCAACCGGGTCGGCGATTTCATACTTCGAGAACAATCGTATGTCCGGGTCCCAAAGCGAAATCTCGCCCAGGAAAGGCAGCAAATCGGACTGGCCGACGGCGAAATCCGCCAGCGGCGCCTGGGGCAGCGACGAGGCGAACACCACATCCATGGGCGAGCCCGTCCGCGGCGGCAAATTCGCGCCAGCGCCGAGCCGCTCCAGCTCGCGCAGATCCTCGAGCCATTCATCCATCGCCGCGGCGATGCCGGCATGGTGGCTGGCGATGGCCGCGGCGCGCCCGTCGCGCTCGGCTTTGCCCGCCAAGCCGCCATAGACGAGCACCGCGGCGAAGGCCAGCAGCAACAGCAGCGCGGAGGGCCGCTGGAACTGCATCTTCCACTCGCTGGCAATGGCATCGATCATCCGCATGGGAACACCTCAAACCCGGACGCGGTTGCCGCCAAACCAGAACAGGGCCGCCACCGCGGCGATTCCCCAGAACAGCAAAATCAGCAGATCCCGCAGGCTCCCGCGCCAAGCCGCGGCGATGGTGGGCGGCTGGTAGTCGAATTCCGGCACCTGCTCCCAGAATCCGGCTGGCGCCACATAGCCGAAACTCGCTCCGGCGCCGTTGATCAGCATGTCTTCGTTCATCACCCGCACGATGCGGTTGCGCTGGCGCTCGGCCTCGAGTGAGAAATGCTCGTGGGCGCCGACATCGGTGCCCGCATAGGCGCGGGAAAGATGCTGGAGGGCGATCGTCGGCGAGAGCATGGCGAGCATCCGCCGCAGATTCCGCTGCCGTTCGTAGTTGGCGAAGAGTTCGGCGAAGGCGGCGTTGTAGGTTTCCGCATCGATCACCTCAGTCACTTCCAGCCGCAGTGCGCCGCGGTTGATCGCCAGGCTGTCGATCTCGTCCGCGCGCACTTCCCGGCCGAGGGCACGCTCGATCACTTCGCGCTCGACGGCGACGTAGTCGGCGCTGCCGCTGGCCGGCCGGTTGGCCAGCAGGCTGGCCCGGGTGGCCTCCCAAAAGCTCGCCGAATCCGGGCTGGGATGGACCTGTTCGGCGATGCTCGCCGACAAACGCGGCAGACCGACCACGGTCACCACCCAAATCCCGAGCAAAACCAGCAGGGCGGTTCTGGCCTCGGCCACCAACAGTGAAACCAAAAGGGTGAGCGCGGTCAGGCAAACAATGTAGATGCCGTACACCAGCAGCAGCGAGGCGCCGCGCAGCAGCAAATCGCCGCTGGAATAACCCGCCTCCGAGATCGACAGCAGCGAGAACGCGGTCGATATCGCAACGGTGGCGGCCAGCACGGCGAAGGCCACGGCGGCGATGACGGTGAACTTGCCAAGCAGCACGGCAAGCGGGCTTGCGCCCGCGCCGACCAGTTGCCGCAAGGTGCCGCGTTCGCGTTCCCTGGCGATGCCGCCATAACCCATGAGCACCACCAGCAGCGGCAGGATCAGCGTCAACACCCCGGCGATGCTGAAGTTTTCCAATCTGCCGAGTTCTGGCGCATCCTCCGCGGCGCGGAACATGGCGGGATTGCGGTAATGCGCCTCGAGCCAGATGACCTGCCCCATGTAGGCGGAAACGCCGGGGTCGAAAGCGGCCAGGGGCGCGACTGGCTTGTGCGCCATGCGGCTGAAATGGGCGGCGGAGTGGGGGTTCTTCTCGCCCTGCTCAAGGAACACCGCGGCGTCGTCGGCCCGGGCCGCAAGCACTTCCCGCTCCCTCGCGTTCTCGGTCGCCAGGCCGGTAAGCAACCCAAGCGCGAGCAACAGGCCAACGATGCCAAGCAGGCCGATGGCCCTGCCGTCGCGCCGCAATTCGGTGAATTCTTTGCCAATGATCGCGCCAATCATGTTCGCGCCTCCGCGGTCGCCCTCTCTTCATCGTGCATGTGCCGCAGGTATATCTGCTCGAGCGCGGCCTGATCGAGTGATTCCGGGGATAGCTCCTCCACCAGCTTGCCGGACTTCATGATGCCGATGCGGTCGGCGAGTTCCCTGGCGCGGAACAGGTCGTGGGTCGCCATCAGCACAGCCGCGCCGTCGTCGGCGAGCCGCCGCAGCAGATGGCAGAACTCGTTGGCGGCGCTGGGGTCGAGGCCCGACAGCGGCTCGTCGAGCAGCAGGGCCTTGGCGCCTTTGGCCAGCGCGATGGCGAGCCCCACTTTCTGCCGCATGCCCTTGGAGTAGCCGCCGACGCGCTGCTCCGCCGCGCCGCGGTCGAGGCCGACTTCATCGAGCAGTCCGCGCAGGCGCTTTTCATCGCCGCGCCCGCCGCCGAGCTTGACGAAATAATCGAGATTTTCCAGCCCAGTGAGGGCGGGATACAGCGACACCTGCTCGGGCACATAGCCGAGCTTGCCGCGGACGCGCCTGAGGTCGGCGCCGACTTCGGTTCCATCGACGAAGGCGGCGCCCGAAGTCGGCGCCAAAAAGCCAAGGAAGAGATTGATTGTCGTGGTCTTGCCGGCGCCGTTGGCGCCGAGCAGGCAAACGATTTCCCCGGCGCTGACCGTCAGATTCAGGCCAGTCAGCGCCGGGTTCGAGCGGAAAACCTTGGTCAATTCCCGCGCGCGCAGCAGTTCACTCATCGTTCATGCCCCCCACATACACTCTGAGCATCAGACCCATACCACGCTTAAAAGTTTACGGCCATTGTCAAGCGGTAGCGCAGTGGCGCGCCGGGTTCGACCCACACGTCGGCCCAGGAGTTGGTATAGAACTCCTTATCGAACAGGTTGTCGACATCAAGCCGGAATGAGAGCGAGTCGCCGAGATGCAACTCGCCGAATACCCGCGCCACGGAGTATTTCGGCAGGAAGAAATCGGTCGCGGTCATGCCCAGGCGCTCGCCGACATGGAGGAAGCCGCCACCGACCCGGCCATACGCCGAGCCGAACTCGAATCCACGGCTGATCTGCGCGTTGGCCTGCTGTTCGGGCACATTGATCAAGGGATCGCCGGCCTTGATCGCGGCGACGAAGTTCGGATCGGCGCTGTCGTTGGTGTACTCGGCGTTGATATAGGCGTAGGACAGCCACAGGCTGACGTCGCCCGGCAGCCGCGCGTCGAGGTCGAACTCGAAACCGCTGCTTTGCGCCTCGCCGGCTGGCCGCAGATTGAATCCGGCGGATGCCTCGGGGCGGTCGTCATAGACTAGGATGTTGCTTTGGTTGATGCGGAAGGCGGCGAGCGTCACCGAACCAGTCACGCCATTGGAATAGTGGCCCAGGTCGATCTTGACGCCAGCTTCGGCGGAATCCGATTTGTTGGGCTCGAACTGATTGCCCAGGTAATCGGCGCCGGTGAGTTGGCGGAAACCCTCGCCATAGGTCGCGAACAGGCTCAGCCCGTCATTGACCAGATAGACCGCGCCGACCTGGGGCGAGAAGCGCGAGTCGGATTGCTCGGTGAAGGTCGGCGGATTGGGCCGGCGGTTGGTGAACTCCTGGCTGAAGTCGTCGAAGCGGCCGCCGATGCGGATTTGCAGCTTTTCCGAGAGGTTGATCTGGTCCTGAATGTAGACGCCCCAGGCTTTTTGCACCTCGAACCGGTCCCAGTTGGGGCCAAGCGCGGGCGCCGGGTGCAGGCCGTAGACCGGATCCAGCACGTCCAGTATGCGGTACACCGCGGGATCGAAGCTGTCCAGCGAGGTGGCGGAACCCATCCACGGCGGCCGGAAGCGGAGAATGACCTGGTCGTTTTCAAAATTGTCGTAGTCCGCCCCGATCAGCAGCCGGTGGCGCAGCGAACCAATCTCGAACTGGCCGGCGAGCTCGCCGCGCAGCACGAAGTATTCGGTGTCGAAATCCCGGGAACGCTGGAACCGCGACAGGCTGCGGCCGTCGATGCGCAGGGTCTGCCTGCCGCCGAAATTCGGCTCGGCGGCATTGCCGGCGAAGGAGGTGTCGCGCAGGCCGAGCCCGGCGAGCAGGCTCCAGTTGTCGGAGAAGCTGTGCTGGACCTCAAGCTGGTGCCCCAGCACCTCGGTTTCGATGGGGCCGTCGCTTGGCTCGCCGATGAAATTCTCGATCGGCATGAAGCCGAGTTCGCCATCAAGCGCCACCACGCCGCGGTCGAAAGGAATATCCTGCCGGGTCAACTCCAGCTCATAGCTGAGCCGGGTGTCCTCGCTGACCTGCCAGGCGAGCGAGGGGTAAAATCCCATCTTGCTGGTTTCAACTGTTTTGCGGAAGCTCTCGGCCTCCTCGGAGAACCCGACCAGGCGGACGCCAACCGCATCGTCCCGCCCCAGGGTGGTTTGGAAGTCGCCCTCTAGGCGCAGTTGCCGCCAACTGCCAAAGGTGAACCAGATGTCGCCGCCACGCTCGAATTGCGGCCGCTTGGTGACGAGGTTGACCGCGCCACCCGGCTCGCCGCGGCCGAACAGGGCCGCCTTCGGCCCCTTGAGCACTTCAACGCGCTCGATGCCGACGAGATCCCGGGGGCCGCCGAAGCCGCGCCCGGCGTTGAAGCCGTTGACCAAGAATCCGCTCGGCAGGTTTTCATCGCCGGCAAAGCCGCGGATCGCGAAGCTGTTCCACAGCCCGCCGAAATTGTTCTGCCTGGCGACCGTGGCGGACAAATCGAGGGCGTCGTTCAGATTGAGCGCGCCAACCTCGCGCATCATTTCGAGATCGACCTCTTGGACGACACCGGGAACCTCCTGGGTGTCGAACAGGCCCTGGTAGGCCCGGCGCTGCCCGATCACGAACACCGTGTCGATGGCCGCGGCGGATTCTTCCCCGCCGGCTTCCTGGGCGAACGCCGCCGAACCGATCAGGGACTGCGCCACGATGCCTGTTAAAAGAACACAAAACCGCTTATTCACTTATCTCTCCTTTCGACTTTCACTTCATGCCGCTTCCAGTTCGCCGCGAGGCGGAGCACCAGGGGCGGCCAGTCACACGATTGCCCAAGCCCCCCGCAAGTCAAGTCAAAACGCGCGGCGGTTCGGGAAAACCAAGTCGGTCAGTTTGCGGGTCAGGAGAGGGGCGGAGCGCGTGGATTGGCGGAGAGCGGAATCGCGGATGCCGCTGCGCGGGCGGAAGCGATCGACTCGCCGGCAAGATGCCGGACTTCCGCGGGGGATGCGTTCGCGGGAGGCAAGTCCGGATCCGCGCCTTGTTTAACGCAGATCGAGCAATCGAGGTGATAGCCCGGGTCGCCTTCGTGATTGTGCTGAACGCCGATCAATTGCGAGCCGAACAGCGCGAGCAGCGCGAGTGTCAGCACCGGCACGGCCGCAAGAGGCTCCCGGCCCCCGCGGGGCGGCGAATTCCGCTTGCGCTTCGATTCGGGAATCATTTCGGCGTTTCTTGCGTTCCGCGTTTTGGCCACGGGTTCATGGCCCGTGCGGCAACGATGCCGCGCAGTCTAGCCATTTTTCGCCCGCAGTCAAGGCGGGCGCGTTGCCCGCGAGTCTCCGGCCCCGCTATTCCGCCCCGCTATTCGTGGAAGGGGAAGACGGTGTATTCTTGAAGACGATCATCCCAAGCCGAAAAACGACCAGGGAGTATCTTGAATGAAAGAGCCGCTTGAACTTGACCGGGAAGAACTTGCGCTGCTTCGGGATTTCGAGCGCGGCGAGCTTGTGGGCATTGCGAATTTCGAGAGTGATAAGCGGCGCTTGCAATCGAAAGCCCGGGAATTCCTGAAAAAGGACCGGCGCATCAACATCAGAATCTCGTCCCGGGATCTTGCCTGCCTGCAAAAACAAGCGGCCAAGGAAGGCATGCCCTATCAGACGCTGATATCGAGCACCTTGCACAAGTTCGTCAACGGCAAGTTGAAACCTGCCGAATAGCTCTGCGGGCTGTTCCCGGCTTCTTGCGGGTCTGGTGTGGGCCGGATTTTTGCGAATGCGGCCTTGCGCGTGCTAGATTGACGGAACAGTGCGCTACAGCCACCGGCGGCTTCTGCCACGGGGCGGGGTTTTCCGGGCGGGCTGCAGCCGAAGCGGGAGACAGTCGATGAAACTGATTGTTGCGATTATCAAGCCATTCAAGGCCGACGATGTGCGCGAAGCTTTGGCCGAACTCGGGGTCAGCGGCATGACCATGACCGAAGTCAAGGGGTTCGGGCGGCAGAAAGGCCACACCGAACTCTACCGGGGCGCCGAATACCTGGTCGACTTCCTGCCCAAGGTCAAACTCGAAATCGCCGTGCCCAACGAGCGCGTGGACGATGTCGTTGAAGCGATCTGCAAAGCCGCCAACACCGGCAAGATCGGCGATGGCAAGATTTTCGTCAGCAGCCTCGAACAAACCATCCGCATCCGCACCGGCGAAACCGGCGACGACGCGATCTAGGAGCCTGCTGTCCAGGGAGGCTCTGATCGAGTCAGAGCCTCCCTGGTGGCCGGTTGACTCAACTTCAGTACGAGAAAGTGAACTCCATGCCGTACAGGCGGGGCGCGGTGATGCCCGCGTTGTGGCGGAAGAATTCGGCCTCGCCCTGGCGCAGCACCTGCAGAACCCCCACATCGTCGAAGACATTGTTGACAAAGCCGGTGACGAGCCAGTTGCCGCCGGCTGAAGTCCAGGTGGCGCGCAGGTCGGTGCGGCTGTAGGCCGCGGCCTTTTCCGAATCGGACTGGAACGGCGAGTAATACACGTCGTCGGTCCAACTGAAGATGCCAAACAGTTCGAGTTCGGCGCCGCCGGCAAGCGGGAACAGGTAGCTGCCCCAGGCCGTCGCCTTGCCTTCGGGCACCTGCAACAGTTGATTGCCCTTGATGTCCTGGGTCAGGCTTTCAAACTCCGGGTACAGCGACCCGGGCACCCCGGCCCGGCTGGTGTCGCTGATGAACAGCGAATCCGTGTACTCGCTGGGCGTGTAGCTGAAGCTGCCGCCGAGGGTCAGATAATCGTTCACCAGCCAAGTGCCCTCGGCTTCAACGCCAAGCACCCTGGCGCCCGCGGCTTCGAGCACCGAAGTGGTCGTTCCGCCGATCGTCGACACTTCGGTGCCAACCGTGTGGATGTTGTCGTAGTCGTAGAGGTAGAACGAGCCGTTCAACTGCATGGTGTTGTTGAGCAACCGGGTTTTGTAGCCGATTTCGTAGGCCACGAGCTCTTCCGGGTCATAGGTGGGCGTGTTGCTGAAGAACACCAGGTTGTACCCGCCGGAGCGGTAGCCCGAGGTGGCGGAAAAGTAGATCAGCGCCTCGTCGGTCACGTTCCAATCGAGATTGACTCGCGCGGTGGTGCTGCGGTCGGTGCGCTCGAACGGCCGGTACACGCTCAGGGCGAAGGGAATGCCGCCATTGGTCGCCTTTTCGGTGGGAACGACCAGGTTGCCGTCGCCATCCGCCACCAAGCCGCCGTTGATGCGGTTGACCACCGCCAAGCCGCCGTACAGCGCGAGAAACCCACCCGCGGCCGCTCCGGTTTCCGAATAGCGCCACAAGTTTTCCTCCGCCAGCACCTGGTCCTCGGCATAGCGCGCACCGAGGGTCAGGGCGAAGGTTTCGTTGATGTCCCACACGCCCTGGGTGTACACCGCGAAAGCTTCCCGCTGGGTCTGGGTGTCATACAGCAAATCCGTGGCGGCGGTTGCCGGACCATTGGTCACGTTCAGGGCGGGATTGCTGCCGTCGTCGCCATACCAGGCGGAGGTTTGCAAATTGTTGCCGCCGTGGTTGCGCTGGCAGGATTCCGCGGGTTCCGCCACGTTGCAGGATTCTTTGGCGCTGAACAGGTTCACCATGGGCCGGCCCTGGAAAGCCAGCAGCGAGGCGCTGATGCCGGCGAGCGCCGGATTGCCGACGAAGGCGGCCGCCGGCGCGCTCAAAGCGGTGTTGTCCATATAGGGATTGACGTACCGCGCCCTGCCCACGGAAGAATGGAAGTCGCCGCGCTGATCGATGGTGGCATCGTAGACAAAGTAGCCCGAAGTGATGGAAACAGAGTCGTTGATGTCATAGAAAGCCTGAATCTCGTGGGAGGTGTAATCGGCTTCGTGATTGACGTAGAACTGGCGGTCGTGGAACATGCTCGCCGTGTTGTCGTCATCGGTGGTGCGCTTGTAGGTCAGTTCGTTGAAACCGAACAGATACTTCAGTTCCAAGCGGTCGTTCACATTCCAGGACGCGCTGAGCTGGGTGCCCTGCTGTTCGAAAACCTCGCGGTTCAATCCATTGGTTGCCGCGCAGAGATCGCCGCCGTCGATATCCCCGGGGAACACGCAGGCGTTGTATCTCGCCGCCGACGCGGGTGAGGTGTGGTTGAATCCATCGAGCGACGCCGCCGCGTTCTGGTAACCGTCGAAATCCGCGTAGTCTATCCCCGCGCGGTTGCGCTGGGCTTGATCGACACTGCCGGTGAGCGGATTGACAAAAGTCAGTATCGGCTGGCTCTGGTCGTACCAGTCGTTGCTGTCGTGGTTCGCCATGTCGGTGTTGCCGGTGTCGATGAGGCGGTACCCGGGCACCAGCGCATCGACATTGCGGTACGGCCTGCCTTCTTCATTCAACACCACGAGTCCACCACCGTTGGCGCCGCCAAACGAGCGGTCGATTTCCATGAAGTTCTGCCGCAGGTTGATTTCCACATCATCTGTTGGCGTCCACTTGAATTGGCCGGCGACATTCTCCGTGCCAAGGCCGTCGATATCCTCGCCGCCGCCAATTTCCTCGACGATGCCATCGCGGTCGCGGATGCTGAAGTTGATGCGGGCGGAAAGCGTGTCCTCTACCAGGGGGGTGTTGAACATTCCGTACCATTCGTTGGTGCCGTAGTTGCCCAGAATGGTTCGGAACGAATAATCGAGTTCATCCTCGGGCGGGTTGTACAGCACATTGATGGCGCCACCGACGGCGTTGCGGCCGTACAGCGTGCCCTGGGGTCCGCGCAATACCTCGATGCGCTCCACATCCCAGAACGTTGCGGCGGTGGCCGTCAGCAGGTCCTCGGAATAGATGCCGTTCATGTAGGTGGCGACACCGGGGTCGCCGCCGAGGTTGCGAAAGTTGCGGCCCACGCCCCGAATCGTCGAATCGTAGGGTTGAATCGTCGTCGCCGGCACGAAGTTCTGCAAATCCTCCTGGTTGCGAATGCCGAAGTCTTCGATCGATTCGGCGGTAAGCGCGGTGATCGATATGGAAGTATCCTGAATCGACGCTTCCCTGCGTTCCGCGGTCACCGTCACTTCCTCGATTTGCCTGACGCTGTCATCTTGGGCGAATGCCGCCAGCGGCGCGGCCACACCGCCGCAAATCAGCGCCAATGCGCCAAAAAGCGCTCCCATTCCATTTTTTGCCTGTTTCATATTCTCCTCCGCATATAACGATCACAGCTTGATCATTAACCAAGTGCGGACAAGCATGGTTGAGCGGTCAAACACTGTCAAGGACTATTTTGACGTCCGTGGAAACCATGCCGCGTTGGAACAAACGCTTCAGCGCCGGATGCAAGGCGCGGATGCCGCCTGTTCGCGCAAAAGGTACTTCTGCACTTTGCCGGTGGAGGTTTTTTGGATCGGCCCCCAGACGACCTTTTTGGGCATTTTGAAGCCGGCGAGTTCGGCGCGGCAGTAGGTGGTGAATTCCGCTTCGGTCATGCGCTCGCCTTCCTTGAGGCAGACGAAGGCGCAGGGGACTTCGCCCCATTTTTCGTCGGGGGCGGCGACCACGGCGGCTTCGAGGATTTTGGGGTGGCGGAACAGCACCGATTCGAGTTCGAGGGAGGAGATGTTCTCGCCGCCGGAGATGATGATGTCCTTGGAGCGGTCCTTGATCTCGCAATAGCCGTCTTCGTGCCAGACTGCGAGATCGCCGGAATGGAACCAGCCACCGCGGAAGGAGGCTCCGGTGGTGCGGGGGTTCTTCAGGTAGCCCTTCATCACGATATTGCCGCGCAGGAAAATCTCGCCCATGGTTTTGCCATCTTTCGGCACGGGTTTCATGGTTTCCGGGTCGGCGACCATGAGTTCTTCCTGCAATGGCGCGCGCACGCCCTGGCGGGCGAGTTTTTCGGCGCGGCCGTCGATGTCGAGGCTGGCCCACTCTGGCTGGGGTTCGCAGACCACGCAGGGGCCATAGGTTTCAGTGAGGCCGTAGGTGTGGACGACCGCGAAGCCCATTTTCTCCATGCCGGCGATGACCGCCGCGGGCGGGGCGGCGCCGGCGGTCATGGCGCTGACCTGGTGGCCGATGCCTTCGCGCAGCCCGGCCGGGGCGTTGATCAGGGTGTTGAGCACCACCGGGGCGCCGCAGAAATGGCTGACCCGGTGGCGCTTGATGGCGTCGAACATCGCTTGCGCGCGCACGTGGCGCAGGCAGACATTCACGCCGGCGACCACCGCCAGGCTCCACGGAAAGCACCAGCCGTTGCAGTGGAACATCGGCAGGGTCCAGAGGTAGACCGGATGCGCGGGCATCTTCCAGCACAGCACATTGGAAACCGCGTTCAGGTAGGCGCCACGGTGGTGGAAGACGACGCCCTTGGGGTCGCCGGTGGTTCCCGAGGTGTAGTTGAGGGCGATGGCCTGCCACTCGTCTTCGATCTGGAAGCGGCGGTGGTCCGCACCGCCAGTGGCGATAAAAGTCTCGTAGTCCTGCTCGCCAAGCAGCTCCCCGCCCTCGTAGTGCGGGTCGTCGATGTCGATGACGAGAATCTCGCGCCCGACGAGTTCCAGCGCGGCCTTGATCGTGGCGCTGTGCTCACGGTCGGTGAACAGCACTTTGGTCTCGGCGTGGCCGAGGATGAAGGCGATGGCCTTGGCATCGAGGCGGGTGTTGAGCGCGTTGAGCGCGGCGCCGGTCATGGGAACGCCGAAATGGGCCTCGAAGGTTTCCGGGGTGTTGGCGCCCATGAAGGAAACCGTGTCGCCCCGGCCGATGCCGATGCGGGCCAGGGCCGAGGCGAGCAGGCGGCAGCGGGCGTGGGTTTGCGACCAGGTGTAAGTCGCATCGCCATGGATGACCGAGGTCCGGTCCGGGTATACGCTGGCGCAGCGCTCAAGGAAACTCAGCGGGGTGAGCGGCGCGAAATTGGCGGCGTTGCGGTCCAGCGCCTGTTCGTAGATGTTGCTGCCAGTCATGGGGATGTTCCAGTTTGGATGAGAACCTTGGTCAGCGCTTCCCTTGCGCCTGCTTTCGGCGGCAATCATAGATGAACTGTTTCAGTTCTTCCGCGCTGTCGATGACTGTGCTGTTTTGGGTCAGATCCGGATGGGTTTCCCCGGCGCTGTAGTCCGCCGGGCGCAGGGTTTTGGCCGAGACAACCCAGGAGGCGGCGGGGCGGCGGGCGCCGAGGATGCGGCCGACATTCCGGGCCGGAATCCCCAGCAGGCCGCCCACGGCTTGATCGGTGGCGCGGATTTTGCGCCGGTTGAGGCAGGCGAGGATTTCCCGGGGGCTGAAGCGGTCGGAGGCCGGCCGCTCGCCGCTCATTTTGCCGATCAGCAGCGCGGTGCCGGCGAAAACCGAAGCGGCTACGGTGATGCCGAGCACCATGGTCAGCCGGTAAAACATGGGAATGCGCACATCGCCGAACCAATGGGCCGCCTCCGCCAAAACGTTGACGGCCACGAGCGCGACGAAGAATGTGATCCAGACGGTTTTCCGCACATTGTTTTCCGGCTGGCGCGAAACGGCGGGGGAGGTTGTGGTTTTGCCCTAGCCAAAACTTCCGCGGTTACCGCGAAAGTAGCACCATGCCGGCGATATTCCCACCCTCGTCCCGGGCGAGCAGGAAAATGTCGGCGATGCCATCGTCGTTGAGCTGGGCGGCGAGCACTTCGCCATTGTCCGCCGCCGCGCCGGGGTCGAGGGTGAAATCCGCATCCAAGCCGGCGACTTCGCGCAGATGGCGGTTCTCGCCGATGCTGATGTCGTCGATCATCGCCCGCAGGTCGATGCGGTAGTCGTCGCGTTCGCGGCTGTAGCCGAGGGCGCCGAGAAATTCCCCGCGCTCGGGTTCCGCGGCGATGCGGTTGTAGAATACCTGCAAGCGGCGGTCCATCAGCACGAGCAGGTCGAGGGCGTCGACTTGCTCGTCGAGATGGCCGGTGGCGGAGGAAACGAGGTCGGCGCCGCGGGTGGATTCGGCGGCTTCGCTGAGTTCGCGGTAGTCGCCGGCAAGCCCGACAAGCGAGGGGATTTGCAGGGAAACGGTCACCCGCCGGCTCGGGCGGCGCGAGAAGCGCTGCCCATCGTTGGGATAAATCAGCGCTTCCACCGCGATGTCGCTGGACAGCACGAGCCACAGGAACACATCGCCGAGTGAAATCGTCTCCACCCGCCACAGCCACAGATCCTTGCGCCCGTCGCCGTCCTCGTCGTGGAGCAAACTGCCCAGCACATTGCCGCCGGAGCGCAGAACCTGCCGGGGGCTGGCGAGGTCCATGCCTTCGGGGCCGCCGGCGAACAGCGAAATTTTGCCGCCTTCGCGCAGCAGCAGATCGGCGATGCCGTCGCCATCGACGTCTTCGAGCAGTTGCTCGTGGGTCAGCGCCAGCACGCCGGTCAGGTTGGAAAAATCGAGGTTGTCGAAATCAAAGTCACCAAGCCGCTCCTCGATCGCGGCGATATCGACTTGATAACTCGGCGCGGGGGGAAAGTAGCCGGGGGAATCCGGGTCGGCGAGAAACACCGCGAGCAATGCTTCGGTTTCCGCAATCAGATCCGGGTGGCCGTCGGCGTTGAGGTCGCGCAGGCGCAGGGCGGGAATCGTCACCGCCTGCCCGGCCCGCCAGAACAGCCCGGTTGAATTCACTCCGGCCGAATTCAAATTGGTGTTCAGCATCGTGTCCGACCGCACCGGCAAAGGCGGGCGGAAGCCGCCATCGGCCTCGCGAAGATGGATATGCAGCGACCCGGGGGCGGGGGTGACGAGATCCATCCGCCCATCGGCGTTGATGTCCCGGGCGAAATGCAGGCGGTTGAGGCCGCGGCTGAGAGAGCCGCCGACGCCTTCAAGCAGGGTTTCCGGTTCGCCGAGCGCGCCATCGGCAAGCCGCCAAGCCTGCACCCGGTCGCCATCGAGCAGGGCGATGATCGCCGCGCCGGCACCGGGGCCAGGGCCGGAACTGGAACCGAAACCGCCGGCGATGTCCCAGCCCACCGCGTCCGCGGCGAACTTCAGGCTGATAAAGCCCCGCTCGAAATCGAAACCGCCATCGCCCTGGGGGAAGATGCGCAATTCGTCTTCGATACCGTTTTCGCCAATTTTTTCGACGACCGCGATGATCTCCCGCTTGGCGTCGCCGTCGAGGTCGGCAAGGACAATCCCGGTGGTTTCCGCCGGGAGATCGAGCGGTTGGGGAAGAAAATCCCAGCCGTCGGCCGGGGCCAAAGCCGGCAGGCAAGCCAGAGCCGACGCGATCACCGCCGGGACGATAGCCGGAAAAAATTTCATGGCGCCGACACCAGCACGGTGCTGGCCGTGCCATGGCGCAGGATGAAATCGGGCCTGCCATCGCTGTTGAAATGCGCCACATCGAGGCGGAACACCGAGCGCGGCGAGATGTATTCCCAGAAATTCCCGCTGTCGATTTGCAGCGCGTCGCTGACTCGCCGGGCCGCGAGCATGCCGCGCTCGGTGACGTGGAGCGCGTCGGAGCGGCCGTCGCCATCAAGGTCGTGGCCGAGGATGATGGGCTCGGCCAGGCCACGCACATTGTCCACCGAGAAGCTTTCCTCAAGCCGCGCCGCCGGGCGGCGGGCGAAGAGCTGGCCGTTTTCGGCGCCGCTGCCGTAGAGCAGGGTCACCCGCTGCACACCGGTGTTGCGGATCGCCTCCATCGCCGGCACGGCGAAATAGGTCACCGCCAGCACGGTCTCGCCATGAACGCGAACGACTTCGATGCGGAGGTCGTAACCGGCGAAGCGGAGCACCTGGGCCGGATTGGCCAAATCGAAGCCGCCCCCCGTGTTCGGATAAAACCTCGCGTCCCAGTCGTCGCCCTCTTCGAGCAATTGCACGAGATCGTCGCGGCCGTCGGCGTCGAGGTCGGCGAGCCGCCAGTCGCCCCGGGCCGCAAAGCCGCCGCGCCAGTCCGGCATGTCGTTGAAGCGGTTGCCGGGCTGTTGATAGTGGATATTGAGTTGGCCGCGGCCATCGACACCCTGGTTGGCGTAGGCCAGATCCGCCAGCCCGTCGCCATTCAACTCGGCGAAGAACGCGCCGGGCATCCAGCGCTCGGCTTCGAACAGCGCCGGTTTGGGTTCGCCGTCCCATTGCTCGATGAAATCGCCGAAGGCGGTGGGGGTTTCGGCGCTGAACTCAAGCACAATGCCCCGCTCCGCATCGATGCCCACTTGGGCCCGCACATCGGTTTCAAAGTTGTCGCGCACCGCGGCGGGCACCTCGGGGTTTTCGGTGGCGATCTCGGCGGCGGGGGCAAAACGCTCGCCGCCGAGCCCGCGGAAGTAGCCGTAAGCATCCGGGCCGGGCACGAGCAGGTCGATATGGCCGTCACCATCGCGGTCGGCGATGTCGCGGACGAATCGCACCCGTTCGCGGTCGGGCAGCGGGGCGATCAGCTCCCAGGCGAACAACTGGCGGATATTGCCCGCGTAGCCCGGTGTTCCGCTCGCCAAGCTGTAGACACCATCGGCGGCGTAGAGCAGCAGTTCCTTGCCGGGGTCCGGCCGCAGATCGGCGAAGCCGATGGCGACGATCCCGCTCTTGATTTCCACCCGCGCCGGCTCGGCGGCGAAACCGCCATCGGCGCGCTGATGGTGGATGAGCAGTTCCCGGCCCACGCCAGGGCGGAATTCGGCGTAGAGCAAGTCGGCCCGGCCATCGCCATTGACGTCTTCGGCGATCAGCTCGTCCCAGTTGTCCCCGCGCTGCAATTCAAAGGCCGTATAGTTCTGCGCGGCCGCGGCGCCACTGACTGCCAATGCCGCGGCAAACAACAGCATCCTAGCTTGCAGAGGTGCCCCTCCGTCATTCTGCGCGCAGTCGCAGAATCTCCGTCCGACTTGCACCGACCCAAGAAGTGGCGAGACGCCAAGCTGGGGCGATTTCACCGCGCCTCCTCCACGAGTTCGCCGTAGCCGGTGCTGAAATTGAACAGGCCCAGGATCGAGTGCGAGCGCTCGCCTTCGTTGCGGGAATACGAATACACCGAAAACAGCCACAAATCGAGTATGTCGAGGCTCGACGAGTCCGGCTCGAGGCTCGAACGGTATTGCAGCAGCGGGCCGAGGGAGACGCGGCTGAGGCGCGTCCCCGGGTCCCACAGTTCGACTTCGACCCGGCGCAGCCCGCGGCCGTCCCAAACATCGAGCGCCACCCCGCCGCCGAGTTCGTAATCGCGGTTGAGGCGGTTGATCAACTCCTGGGCCGAACCGAAACCCGCGCCATCGAGGGCGACAATCCACTGCCCCTCGCCGATGCCCGCCGCCGGCAGCGGGCTTTCAGGAAACAGCGTCACCACCCGGGCGGCCGCCCTTTCGACTTCGCCTTCGACCGCGATCAACTCGGTGCGGTATCCGGCCCGGGTCGCCACTGGATCGACCCGGTACAACTCTTGCGGACCCGGATTGGCGGCGATCTCGCGGCCGTTCACGCGGGCGGACAAGACCGCGGTGCCGCGGCGCAAAGTGAATTCATATGGCTCGCCGCGGTAGGCGTTGCGCTGGAGGGCGAGCACGGCGTCGGGGCTGTTGGTTTTCATTTGGCCGATAGCGAGAATGACATCGCCCACTTGGATGCCAGCGGAATCGGCCGGGCCATTGGCGGCGACATCGACCACGCGCACGCCGGGCAGCACTTCCACCGCCAGCAGGGAATCGCTTTCATTGGCCGCGGTTTCAAGGCCGAAATCCACCAGCAAGCCGGATTCGCCCCGGCTGATGCTGAGCGCCTCGGGCGAAAGCGCGATCGCCGGCACGAGCCGCGCGGGTTCAAAGCCCGCGCAGGAAGCCAGCAGCAGGGAACAAAGCGGGGCAAGCCAACGGGCCATTGCGCGGCCGCCTCCCGCTACAAGCTGCGCCGCCGCGCGAGCAGCAAGGCGGCGAGGACAAGGGCGAGGGCGGAAACCGCCGGCGCCCAGGTGTTGAAAACAAAGAAGCGGTCCATCACCAGCACATCGGAAAACCCCCGCACCAGCCGGGAAACTTCCCGCAGATACGATTGATCGAGCAGCGATGGATGAAAAGTCGCATACAAATACCAGGCCCGCTCGCCGAGCAGCGACTTGAAGATGTCCATCGCCAGGGTCGCGCCGAGGGCGGCGGTCACCGCCTGGGTCGCCGATTGCGCCGCCACCGAAACCAGCAGGCCAAAGGCGATCACCGCGGGCAGCGGTATCACCGCCATCAGCAGGCCGAGATGGATTTCGCGGAGAATCTCATCCTCGCCGATCAACTCGAAACCGTCCTCGACCACCGGGCCGAAATCCCAAAACAAGGCGCTGCCGCCCCAGGCCGCGAGGCCGAGCAGAACCAGCGCGAGCAGGCCGATAATATGCAGTTTGAGCAGCTTGGCGAGCACGATGCTGCCGCGGCCGGCGCGGCGGATCAGCATATGGCGCAGCGAGCCGTTGTCGCGCTCGCCGCTGAAATCGTGGGCGGCCAACGCCACGAGCAGCAAGGCCAGAATCGTGATGCCGGTATTGACGCCATCGACGAAATGCCCATAGGCGTTCTGGGCTTGGGCCAACTCGAAGTCGCCGGCGCCGGCCAGGCCCGCCCTCGCCTGCCCGCCGGCCTGGCTCAGCCACACAAGCGGAAACCGCGCCAGGCAAACCAGCGCCGGGGCGAGCACGGCGATTCTCGCCGCCAGCGAATAACGGGCGAGAAACAATTCCAGCCCAAGCGCCGCGAGCAGCCTGTTCATGCCGCTTCCCCCGCGGTGAGTTGGCGGAACAGGCTGTCGAGCGAGGCGCGCTGGCGGATCAACTCGGCAACTGGCACCTCGTTGTTGACCAGGTGCGCGACAAGCTGCTCGCTGGAACAATCCTTAAGCCGCAGCATCAGGCGGCCATCGCTGTCTTCACCAAGCAACTCGATTCGCTCATCGCCGCGCAGCAGTTCCCTGGCCCGGCCCGGCTCGCTGCTGCGCAACACCACCCGGCCGCCAGTGTCCGCGAGCAGGGCCCGCAATTCCCCCGCCGCGGCGATGCGGCCTTGATGCAGAATCGCGATATGGCTGCAAACCGCCTCGAGGTAGGGCAACTGGTGGCTCGAAAGCAGGAAGCTGGCGCCAGTTTCCCGGTTCAGTTCGCCGATCAGCGCGAGCACCTGGTCCACGCCGCCGGCGTCGAGCCCGTTGAAGGGTTCATCGAGCAGGATCAGCCGCGGCGCGCCAAGCAGCCCGTGGGCGATGGACACCCGCCGCCGGTTGCCAAGCGAGAGTTGGCGGATGCGGAAGCCGCTGTAGCTTTCGATGCCGAGCAGGCGCTCGACCCCGGCGCAGCTTCGCACCGGCCGCGGGCACATCCGCCTGGCGTGTTCGAGGCACTGGCGCACGGTCAAATGCGGCGCCACGCTGGGGCTGTCGAAAATGGCAACGACATCGCCTTGCAGCCGAAACAATTCGCCGGGTCCGCATTCAAGCACCGACACATCGCCTTGCTGAAAGTCTTGAAGGCCCAGCACGCATTCGATGGTGGTGGTCTTGCCCGAGCCGTTGAGGCCAACGAGGCCGAGCACGGCGGCGGCGGGGAGGTCGAGATCAACCCCGCGCAGCACTGGCGCATCGCCATAGCGCTTGCACAGCCCGCGCACACGCAAAACTGGATTTGCTTCAGTCATTTGGTGGCCAAGTCGCTGGGCTTTTCAGGAAAACGGACGAAGGCCGGATTGGGTTTCAATCGACGAACAAATCATCCACTTGAACCTGTTGAACCGCGCCGAATGCTTCGAGTTCCGCGATATCGATAACCGACAAATCGCCAAGGATGGAGATCAGCTTGGGCCGGCCACTGATGCGGCCGCGTTGGAATTGAACCAGATCATCGATATCCGCCCGCCGCAATTCGGCATAGCGCCGGGGCCGTGGATCGCCTTCGAGCCCTAGGCGCTCCCAGCCGCGCACCGCGCGCGGCACTTCGCGGAAGCTGAGCTTGGCGGTGCGGTGGCGGTTGATCGAGGCGTTTACCGCCTCGTCGAAGCGCTCAGCGGAAACCGGCATGTTGTCGATCAGGTCGATGAAGGCGGCGAGGGCCTCGGCGGTCTTGTCGGTCTGGGTGCCGATGCCGCCGAGCATGAGGTTCTCAGCGCCAAGGCGGCCGCCCTGGGCGTAGCGCGCCGAGGCCGAATACGCCAACCCCCGGGCTTCGCGCAGTTCCTGGAACACCACGCTCGACATGCCGGCGCCGAAATACGTCGTGTACAGCGAGGCGGGGACGCTGTCACCCTCGTCGTAGACGCCGTCGGCGAATTCGATCCGCACCTGGGCCTGGGCGGTTTGCTGGTCGACGACATACAGCTCGGTTTGGTCGATCTCCCGGGCCCGGCGGAAGCGGTATTCCGGCGGCGCGCGCAATTCGCCCGCCATATCGAGATGCCGGCGCAGGATTCCGGCGACCTCCTCGAGCGGCAGCGAGCCGGTGTAGAAGATGGTCTGCTCGAAACCGAGCAGTTCCGCCGGCAATGCCAGCAACTCATCGAGGCCGGCGTCAACGATCTCCGCGCTGCTCAGGGCTTCGAGCATGGGCGACTCCCCGCCATAGCGGTTGTAGAGATACAACGCCCTGGCGATGGCCGGCGGCGACAGCTTCTGATCAGCCCGGGCCTTGAGGATGATGCCCTTCAGTTGTTCGAGGGTATCCGCGTCCGAAACCGGCTCGCGCACGAGTTCGAGCATCAGCGCGAGGCTGTCCTCAAACTGCGCGTCGAGGCCGGAGAGATTGAAACTCGAGGCGTTCTCCGCCACTTGGAAGCCGAACTCGCTGCCCATGCGGTACCACGCTTTCTGCAGTTCCGCATTGCTCATCGAGGCGCTGCCGGCGACATCCATCAGCGCCGCCGCGAGGCTGAGCTTGCCGATTTCCTCCGAGCCGGCATCGACATTGATTGAAAAGCTGAACAGGTCGTTGAGCGGATTGGGGGCGTAGTACAGTTGCATGCCTCCAGCGAGATCGAGGATGCGGTAGTCCCGGTACTGTTCGACGAAAACCGGCTCGATGGGATCGTATTCCATCGCGAGCACGCTGGCGGCGAAGCTCGACTGCCGGCTCGAATCGATCTCGATCGGGTCGATCGCCGGTTTTTCCACCGGCGGCACTTCATGCTGGCCGTTGACCTGCCGCACCGCGACGAAATCATCGCCGAAATAGCGGTTGGCGACCGCGACCACGTCGTCGCGGTTCAAGGCGCCCATGCGCTCAAGCTCGGCGACCCGGTGGTCCCAATCAACGCCGCGGATGAAGGCATCGCGCATCCGCGTAACCCGGGCGGTGTTGGATTCGAACCCGGCCTTCTCGTTCTTGGCGAAGTCGTTGATGATGGCGGGAATGATCCAATCCTCGAACTCCCCGGCCTTGATGATCCCGATCTGCTCGAGCAGCAATTGCTCCACCTCCCCGAGGCTCTGGTCCTGCTTGGGCACGCCGTAGAGCAGTTGGTAGCCGGCGTCGTTGAGGAAAATCGGCGCCGATCCAGCGTCGGCGACCCGCTGCCGCTGGTTGAGGTTGAGATTGATCAGCCCGGCGGTGCGGTTGTCGAGAATCATATCGAGCAGGATCAGCGCTTCCCGGTCCGGGCTGCCGTAGGGCGCGGTGGGAAAGGCGATCTGCACCTGTTCCTCGCCGGGATAGCGCACCGTGGCCCGGCGCGGGCCGTCAAGGCTTGGATCATCCCAAGGCCCCATCTCCGGCAACTCGCCCGGCGCCCAATGGCCAAATTTGTCGGCGATCAACTCGATGGTCGAGGGAATGTCGATATCGCCGCTGATCAGCACCGCCATGTTGTTGGGCACGTACCAGGTGTCGAAATAGTCCTGGATGTAAACCAGCGACGGGTTCTTCAGGTGCTCGACTGTGCCGATGGTGGGCTGGGTGCCGTAGGGATGCTCGGGAAACAGCAACTCGTTCAGGGCGGTGTAGACGATGAAGCCGCGGTTGTCGAGGGCGCGGTTCTTTTCCTCGTAGACGGTTTCGAGTTCGGTGTGGAACAGGCGGAAAACCGGATCGACGAAGCGGTCGGACTCGATCTCGGCCCATTGCCGCAGCCGGTTCGAGGGCAGGCCGACCCGGTACACGGTTTCCTCGTTGGAAGTGTGGGCATTGAGGCCGGTGGCGCCCATGCTGTTGTAGAGCTTGTCGATTTCATTGGGCACCGCGTATTGCGCGGCGAGTTGGGCGGTGGCGTTGATCTCCGCGTAAATCTTCGCCCGCGCCGCCGGATCTTCGGTGGCGAAATGCTGCTCATACAATTCGACGATCCGCTCAAGATGCGGTGCCTCGGCCGCATAATCGAGGGTGCCGAGATTGCGGTTGCCCTTGAACAGCAGATGCTCGAGATAATGCGCCAAGCCAGTGGCGTCGGCGGGGTCGTGCTTGCTGCCAGCCCGCACGGCGATCTCGGCGTAAAAGCGCGGCTCCTCTCGGTTCTCGGTCAAATAAACCAGCAGGCCGTTGTCGAGGCGGTAGATGTGGGTATCCATCTGATCGAGCGGATTGGGCGAATTGACCCGCTCATAGCCGGATGTTTCCGCGCCGGCCGCGCCAAGCTCCGCGGCAATTCCCGCGCCAATTTCCGCGCTGGGCGCATCCGCCTCCGGCGCCGGCTCCCCACAAGCCCCAAGCACCAGCATCCAAACACCAACCAAGAGATACCGCAAACCCGAAAAAGAATCAGCCATCCCCCCGCGCCTCCAAGACTCGAATCGACCCAGAATCTTACCAGCTTTGCGGGTGGTTATCGCCGAGGCGCCGTGGAAATACCCATTGGATCGTCAGCCATCCAGCAATTGCGCCATCGTTCGGCTTGTCGGCGGGATCAATACCCGGGGAACCAGTTCCGGCGCTTGGAACAGCGGACTTCCCGGTGACCAAAGTTCGACACTGTCCGCGTGATCACTGAAGAAATCCGGGTTGGTCGACACCCGCAGGGGTTCCTTCATGCCGGGAGCGGAAAAGCGGTTATTTGAAATAGTCCCGCAAATGCCGGGCCGCGCCAAGTGTGGCCGCCCGCCATTCCGCCCCGGCTTCCCCGTTCCGCCGCAGTCGCACCGCGCCGCATGGCATGAGCGGGCGACGCAGCGAGATGCCGGACTCCCGTATGGTGCGCGCCACCGCGCTGGCCCGCTTTCCGCCACTTGCGGTGGCCACATCGCGCCCGGTGGAAGCGTAAGCGTTTTCGGTGAGGGAAAGCACTCTCTCCACATCCCCCTTCTTCGGCAGCGATGCCCCGCCGCGGCGCCAGGGTGCCAAGGCCGCCACTGGCTCCGGCTCGAGCATTTCCCGCCAGACTCGCGGCTCATGGGCGTTGCGGGAACCGTGATGCGGAATCTTGAATACTGAGGCTCTCCCCATCGGGCGCTCGCGGCTTCGCAGAATTTCCACCCAGCCCGGCTTCTCCAAATCCGCCCCGAGCAAGGCCGCGGCGTCTCCCAGCCTGATCCAGGGCACCACCGAAAAGCTGTTGGGCCCGGCCTCGGGCACTCTGCGCTTGCCCCCGCCTTCGGTTGGAACCAGCGTTCCAATTGATTGGACAAATGACTGGTATTGCGCGTCGCTTGGCGAAAGCGACCAGATTTCGCAAGGGCCGCTGGAAAAGATGCGTCGATTGGCTTGGGCGAAAGTCGCTGCGCTGGTTCGCTCCCGCAGCGTTGAAAAAACCCGATGCATCTCGCGCACGCCCGACCCCGCGGCGGAAAGATGGCGGCGCTCCAATGCGTGGACAGCCGCGAGAAATTCTTCGGAGCTTAGCGCGGCGGCGCAGCAGAATCCGGCGTTTTTGCAACGGTTCAGGAGTTCCGCGATTCCGCGGACATGATCGTCATGCCAGTGCGTGGCGACGATCAGCTTAACCTGCCGGGCGGGGTTAACGCCGATGCTTTCGAGATATTCAACGGCCCGGGGAATGCCGCCAGCATTGACGCAGGAGTCGACGACCAGCCAGTCGCCGCCGCCGATATGCGCGACGATGCTTTCGCCGTAGCCGGGGCCGAGCAGCGTGAGTTCAAATTCGGATTCACCCGGCGGCATCGGGACAGACGCTACGGGTTGAGCAGCCGCAGCGTTTCCCGGGCCCACGCCTCGCCTTCCCGCACATCGGATTTGGTTACCACGGGCAAATCGCGGAACACGATCTGGGAAACCCGCCTCTTGGTGCCCGTGCCCGACCGCTCGTATCCGATTACCCAGCGGAAAATGCCGCCCAAGCGGAGTTTGGCGGCATCGTCGTCGGAGATTTCTTCGAGTGGAATGACCGCTTCCTCGCCTTCGACCCTCGCATTGGCGGTCAAGTCCGTGAGCCGCGCCACGAATTCGTTTTCGCCAATCTCGGTTACATAGCCCTCCCATTCCTGCAGGGCGTGGAGGGATGGGCGGGCTTTCAGATGCTTGCGTTGGGGCGCGGGTCGCGACAAGTACTCAGACCATGAAAACCCGTTCTCCTTCAGCTCGCTACCTCCGTTGGTTACCCCGCCAAGGCCACCATTTTCCCCAATGTCCGAGGCGGTGCGCGACGCGCCGAATTTGTTCCGCAGCGCAAGCTGAATGCTCTCGTTGCGAGATTTGAGCGGATCGTCAGTTTCCATGATCGGATCGAACGTGTTCGCGGAGGCGCCACCGGCGCGGCGCCGCGCATTTGTCGAAAGTTCCGCTGTAACCATCACCTCACCCCCTAGTTTCATGCCCCAGGGACATGACATGCGTGAATATGGCATGGCTCATACTGGCACATTCATCGAAATACTGCTCCAGCATACCCATCAAACTTCGAATCGAGTCGGATTTCCCTCCGTCGATTGCGAAATGGTGATTGACCCCCACAAACACGCCGGGTTGCCCAGGGCCCATCTGGGTGGAAGGCTCAACCGTAACGTTGATGGCGCTGCCTTCCGGTCGATCGGCGGGAGCAAGTTGGGACATCATAAGTGACTTCATGCCACCCGACTCGCCATCCAAGTCCAATTTCTCGCACCACGGACCCCAAGCCAAGGGAGGCGCCAGCGTGGTACCGATCCGATTCCATTCCTCTTTGTTCCGGGCTCTCCCGTGGATGTTGCTGTTTATTCCAAGCGCTGTAACGGGCGTGTGGGATAGATACTCGCCAAAAATCCGCAGGACCTGATCGCGAATTCGAACGTGTGGCGCTTGAGTCGTGTCAATCAAGAATCGATCCTGCGTAACCTGCAAGTTAAACCAATCGACCCGAAAATGGGTTACTTGGTTATGAGCAATTTCAAGCTTGGCGGATTCCGACTCCGCCTCGGACAACAACCCATGCAACGCGAACCAGGCCGGCGTGAAAATCGCCGGGTTGAAGGCGCCGAGCAGCACGATCTGGGTTCCCGCGATATCGGGTTCAATTCGCATGTGCGCATACTATGCGAGTCGTGGGAGCCGGGCAACCGGAATCACGGCGGAATCGCCGCATAATCGATCAGGGTTCCGTCAACAGGAAGCGGAGCGCCATGAGCACCCGCCGCGGGTTCCGGCGGTGCATCGCCATGCCCAGCCAGTACGCCGTTTCCTCGCGCTCCATGGTATCGATGCCCTCGGCAACGGCGCGCATGTTGTCGCGGTTGCGCATCGGCGCGAGCGCCCGGAACAGCAGCCCCAGGGTGAGCGCGGTGTCCTCGCTCAGCGCGTGACCGCCCGACGCGCTTCTCCGGGGGCTGTCGAGCCGCACCCCATCGCTGGAAAGCTGCCGCAGCACCCGGTGCTCCACAAGTTCCAGATTGCGGCCGTGCAAGCGCGCGACGCAGACTGCGGATGCAAGCCGGGGAGTCGCCGCCGATGGGAGTTGCCAGATTTGGTATTCACTGCTCGCCGGCCCCCGCTTTCGAGAACGAAGCTCGTACCGGGGCATCGAACTTGTCGATTCCGATTGGGGGGCAACACCGCGAAGCCTCATCCGCCTTGAACCTCCGCCGTCGCCTTGACAAAGGCCGCCCCGCTCGCGAAACGGGTCAGCGCCGTAGTGAGTTTTTCCGGCCCATCGCCCTTGATGGCGAGACCTTCGGCAAAATCCAGTTGGAATGAAATCTCAAGCGTTTGATCCGCCGCGGCGCGGATTTGCGGCTCGAGGAATTCCCTTACCGGCTGGGCATCAGCTACGGGTCCCGTGAAATTCAATTCCAGGGCGCCACCATCGCCGGTTTCGTAACTCCCTTCAATCTCCACCCGCTTTTCCGCGCCCTTGACCGCGCCGACCGCGCCGAGCAGGCGGAAGGCGTCGCCCGCCTCGAACATGCGGATGGTCAATCGGCCAATCCGCTCGATGTTGCTGGAGCGGACCACTTCCCACAACTGTGTCAGCGCGTCCTTGAGCACAGCTTCCTTGCTGAATGACCGCGGCTGGGGCGGGCCGGGAGCGGGTGTTGGTCGGCCGCCGGAATCCTTATCGGGTGGTTCTTCCCCGCCGCCCTTGTCCCCGCCCCCGCCTTCGTCGCCGGACCCGCCTCCGTTCGGCGGTGTCTCGGGTCGCGGCCAAATGCCATTGGCTTTGGCTTGGCGCAGGGTGAACACGAAGGACTGCTCGTCGATCATGATGTTTGCCAGCGGGTCTCCCGGCCCATACAGCAGGTCGCTCCGCTGATACACATACTCCCCCTGCTCGACGCCGCGGCGAATGGCTCGAATGAACAAATCATCGGCGATGAGAATGGGAAGCGCCGGGTCGCGACGGAACTCCTCCCGCAGGTTCCGGGTGGAGACCTGGCCGCTCCGCAATGGGGTGCGGTCCCGGATGTAGGCCGGCGAGTCCGGCTCGTCCTCCGGCAGGCGCAATTTGCTCAAGTCGCGCAAGGCGCGCTCGATTTGCCTCTGGCCGGCGCCGGGCTGATCCGAGGTGGACTGCATTTCAATCACGGTATGGGCGAGATCGACGCCTTTGGTGCCGATGCTGGAGCGGGATGGGTAGAACACGTGCCGGTAGCATTGTTGAATGGCGATTGCCAAGTCGTGTTGCGAGCGCGCCTCGCGCTCCCTGACCTGGGTCTGCTGATGCTCGGCCAACTCTTGCAGACGCTCGGGCTTTTTCAGCTCCCGCAGGGCGAGCCGCTGGCTCGCCTTGCGGCGCATATCGTCCTTGAGCGCATCGTCCGCGACAGCGAAAACAATATGGTTCCGCAAGGCCCGAAGCTTGAAGCCTTCGCTGCCCTTGCGGGTGAAAATCCGTTCAACCAGTTCAGGGACCTCCTCCACGGCGGCGCCCGCGGTGACTCCGTCGTAGGCCAGCACGGACAGCTTTGGCCTGCCGTCGCCAACTTCGTCGGCAACATCGAATGGCCCGCCGGGAAAGCAGACCGCGTCGAACGTGCTGCCCCGGAAAATCTCCCTGATCCGGTCGCTGAGTTCGGCCCGGGCTTCGCTGCGTCAACGTGCTGCTCCTCGCGCCGGATGATTTGGGTCAGATTCGCTTCGACGAGAAAACGCATGGGGGCGCCTGGGCGGTCGTCGAGATACGCGGAGTCGGCGATGAATTTTTTGCGCGCCTCCTCGACAAAGGACAAATCCGCGTTTGGCCCCAGCATCGAATAGCGCAGTTGTTCCGGCGTCAGCCCTTTCAGCGACTCGTTGAAAGCCAGGGTGTGCAGGAAAATCGTCCGGGCCGCGTAAGCGGTGTAGGGGAGCAGTCCGCGATAATGTTCGGTGTCGACCTCCTCGGCGAGGGATTTTTTGCTGTCGGCGCCCGCCGACACATCGTTGTTGATCGCGGGAACATAGTTCGACTGGCCGAGGCGCGTGACGATCTCCTGCTGGATCGGCTGATGTCCGGGATCGATATGGTGGACATGGATGGCTGTGGCGTCGCCTGGCCGCATTTGCCACAGATGGGCAATTGTCCGCGCCAACAGCCGCAGCATGCCCCGGACGCGCTGGAAATTGCCGAGCGTCGCGGTTTTGCCGGTCAAGGTTTCCAGCACGTCGGGATGGAAGGGGTAGCTCGACTGGAAAGTTTCCATGGTTTCCGGACGCGCGGCTTCCTCGGCGATATGTTCCCGGTGCGCCAGCCAGATTTCACGGTAGGCGTTGAGCGCCTCCGAAGCCTGGTTGTCGTCGATTGAACTGAAGAGGCGGCGGCGCAGCACCTGGACCGTCTCATCCTCCTCGGTTGGATTCAGCAATGTCGCCTTGCGCGCCGACACGCTCTCCGCTTCCGCCATCGTGTCGGCAATATGCTGGTTCTCCGCCGAATAGGCGTCGGTGGCGAGGCCGTCCTTGCCGATCGCCAGTGTGTACACCAATGCGGCTCTTGGAGAGACCTCAACCGCCTTGAACAGGGAAGTCAGAAAAGCGGTCAATTGATCGCGGGCATGCGGCAGATTGTTCAACTTGCGCAGATACACCGACAATTCATCGAGCAGGATGAGCGTGGGCTGCCCGCCGAACAATTCCCGGATCGTTTCCGACCCGGGGGCGACCCCGGCCTTGTCACTGTTGCGGATGCGCTCGTAGCCTTCCTTCCCGGCGAGCGAATGGGCTATTTCGCCCCATGGCGTGTGCGCGAGGATGCCTTCCCCCATGTCGCGGCCATTCAGCGGATCCGCGTTTTCGCCGTCAAACACGGCGACCCGGACGGAGCCCCCGGAAAGCAGCACGGGATCGACAAACTCCGCGACATCCGAAACCCCCGCCATGCCCCGCGCCGCGTGTGCCAGCGCGATCAGGCCGTGCGTCTTGCCGCCTCCATAAGACGTGTCGAGACGGAATATGGCCGCCGCCTCTTCGCCGGTCCCGGACAGCCGCCCACACACATTGGTCAGCAGGTTTTTCAGGCCCCTGGTGGGAAAGGTGTTGGCGAAGAACCGCACCGGATCCTTATACTCGGCGTTGCCCATTCCCGAGACGACCTGCGCCAGATCGGCCGCGAAATCCGATTCGGCCATGTCCCCCGCCAGCACATCCGCCCGCGGCTGGCACACATCGAATATTGTTGGAATGCTCATTATTGCTTTGAATTTTTGATTTGTGGTGTTCGTCGGGGCAAAGCGGCGCTATTGCCCCCGTGCAAGAATAGCACGCGGAGCGTTGTTGGCCGCTCGGATGATTTCGGCGGAGTCGCGCTTGAGAAACTGATTGCGGCTTGCCGCGGGTTTCCCTAAAATCAGTTTATGCGCATATACATCGAGGAGAGCCGATATGACTCGCTGGAATCTGGTTATCTCTGATGACACCGACCGCTCCGTGCGAAGCTACCTAGCCAAGACCGGGGGCAAAAAAGGCGATTTGTCGCGATTCGTCGACCGCGCGGTGCGGCAGGCGATGTTCTGGGAAACCCTCGAATCGGTCTGGCAACGAAACAAGGGGCTGTCCCCAAGCGAGGTTCAGGCACTCGCCGACGAAGCGGTGGCGCAAGTCCGTGCGGGTCGTGCTTGACACCAATGTGCTGGTCAGCGCCTTGATCTCGGGTTCTGGCCCACCCGGAAGACTTCTCTCCGCTGTCAAACGTGGAGATGTGGCGCTGGTGACCTCCGAATATCAGCTTGAAGAACTGCGTGATGTGCTTGGCCGCGAAAAACTGCGGCGCCTCATCGGCCCGGAGGAAGCCGCGGACTTGATTGGCGGCCTGCGATCAATCGGGTCAATAATCGCCGACTTGCCCGACTGCGAGCTTTCACCCGACCCGGACGACAATCCGATACTCGCCACCGCGATAGCTGGAAAAGCCAAGCTTCTTGTGTCGGGAGACAAATCGGATTTGCTTGCCTTGGGCCACGTTGGCGAAATTCAAATCGTTTCCCCCGCGGTCGCATTGGACAAGCTCGGGCGCATTGCGCCGGGGGAATTCAAGGCGCCGTCTTGATGCAGATGAGGTTTGCCATGCGGCCGCAGGGGCCGTCGCGGCGGTGGGAGTAGAAACGGTTTGGGTCGCCGTGGGTGCAGTGGGTGCCGCCGGTGATTGCGGTCACGCCGAGAGCTTGGAGTTGGATTTTGGCGATTCGCGGCAAGTCGGCCTGGTACTTGCCCGGCTTCGGGCCAGGGGCGAACGCGGCGGCGATTGCTTCCGCTTCGCGGCGGGCCAACCCGCGGTTGAGCAAAGCCTCGCGTACATCCCCGCCCACCTCGTAACGGGGGGACTGGATCGCGGGCCCGAGCCAGACCAGCAAGTCCTCCGCTTTGCCGCGCATCGCCGCCAGGGTGTTTTCAATGATGCCGGCGCTAAGCCCGCGCCAGCCGGCGTGGATGATGGCGATTTCATCGCCGCGGCGGCTGGCCACGAACACCGGCAGGCAGTCGGCGGTGAGCACGCACAGCGCGATACCGGGCGCGCGGGTGATCAGGCTGTCGGCTTCCGGGGCCGGCCCGGCATCGGTGGCGATGGCGTGCCGGTTGCCGTGGACCTGCCGCAGCCATTGGAATCGCACTGGAAAGCCGAGGTTTTCGGCGAGATTTTTGGCCAGGCGCTGGCGATTGTCCCGCACCCGCCCGGCTTCATCGCCAACATGATCGGCGAGATTGAAGCTGGCGTATGGGCCGGCGCCGCATCCGCCACCTCGGGTGGTGGTGGCGGCGAAGACCCGGCTGGGCGCCGGCCACCGCGCCGGAAGCAGATCAACGCCGGTCATCGGCGCCCTTCCCCGCCGCTGGCATCTTGCCGCTGGCATCTTGCCGCAACAGGGCAAGCAAATCCGCCATGTCCGGGGGCGGATCGACTTCGAGCGCGAGCCGGTCGCCGGTGACGGGATGCGCCAGGGCGAGCCGCTGGGCGTGGAGCGCCTGCCTGGGAAAGTCGCCGAGGACGGCGGCGAGTTCCGGCGCGCAGCCCGGCGGCAGTTTGGGCCGGCCGCCGTAATCGCGGTCGCCGGTGACGGGATGGCCGAGCCAGGACAGGTGCACCCGGATCTGGTGGGTGCGGCCGGATTCGAGCGCCGCTTCGATCAAGGTGTGGCGGCGGAATCTTTCCAGCACGCGGTAATGCGTGCGGGCGGGTTTGCCGCTTCCGACAACCGCCATGCGCTTGCGCTGGACCGGGTGCCGCCCGATGGCTTGATCGATGGTGCCGCCGGCGACGAGCACCCCCGCGACCACCGCCAGGTAGATGCGCTCGATGCGGCGCTCCTGCAATTGCCGGACGAGTCCGGTGTGGGCCGGCAGCGTCCGCGCGATCAGCAGCAGGCCAGTGGTGTCCTTGTCGAGCCGGTGGATGATGCCCGCCCGGGGCAGGCTGGCGAGTTCTGGGTAGCGGTGCAGCAGGCCATTGAGCAAGGTGCCACGGCGATGGCCAGCGGCCGGATGGACGACGAGGTTTTCCGGTTTGTTGACGATGAGCAGATGCTCGTCCTCGTGGCGGATATCAAGGTCGATTTCATCGGCGGCAAGCCCGCCGTCCACTTCGATTTCCGCGTCAATCTCGATGACATCGCCAGCGTTCAGTTTCTCGCGCTGCTTGAGAGCTTTGGCATTTACCGTCAAATCGCCGCTTTTGATCCACATTTGTAGCCGCGATCGCGAAAACTCGGGAAACATCTCCGCCGCCGCCCGATCCAGCCGCCACCCGGCGAGAGCTTCGCCAACTTCCGCCCGCTTGGAAATCCCGCTATTCCCCATCAAGCCGCAAAACGCCTCGCGGATTGCTCAATGACTATTGTGTGATTCATTCGCCTGCCCCGGACTTGGGAGCGGATTGGCTCAATTGCTTTGGCATTTTGCGGCATCCGGCCTTGATTTGCGAGTGCTCGGGGAATTGCGGGCCGGGTGATTTGGAGCGGGGCCTTGGGGGGCGTTACAATCGTGCGCCGAGGCTTTAGTCGGAAATTGGGCGGATGGGCAAGTTGTGGGGATTTTCGCGGATGGCGCTGCTGTTGCTGGCGGCTTCGTTCGTGGTTTCCTGCGCCTGGTTCGGGGACGATGAGGACGAAGACGAATTCGCCGGCCTGAGCACCGAGGAGCAGTTTTACCAGCGGGCCCTCGACCAGCTAACCAGCCAGAATTTCCGCGGCGCGATTTCGACCTACGAGGCGCTCGAGTCGCGCTTTCCCTTTGGCCGCTTCGCCGCCCAGGCCCAGATCGAGATCGTTTACGCCTACTACCGCAGCGGCGACCGCGAAGCCGCCAGAGCCGCGGCCCAGCGCTTCATCCGCCTGCACCCGGACAGCGAAAACATCGATTACGCCTATTACATGCTTGGCCTTTCGTCCTTCGACGACAACAGCGGATTCATCGACCGCTTCGTGCCCATCGACCCGACCAAGCGCGATCCGGGGCGCACCGAGGAGTCCTTCAACGACTTCGCCCAGTTGCTCGCCCTGTACCCCGACAGCCCCTACGCCGCCGACGCCAGGGCGCGGATGATTTTTCTGCGCAACAACCTGGCGGCCTATGAGATTCATGTGGCGGACTATTATCTCGAACGCCGCGCCTTCATCGCCGCCCAGCGCCGGGCGCAGTATGTGGTCGAGAACTTCCAGGGAACCCCCGCCGTGGCCGACGCGGTGGCGATCATGGTCGAATGCTACCTGCGGCTCGGACTGAACGACCTCGCCGACACCTCGCTGGCCCTGCTGAAGGAAAATTATCCCGGTCACCCGGCCATCGACGAGAGCGGGGAATTCGTCATCCGCACCGAGATTTCCGATCCTTCGCTGCTGTACACGGTGAGCTTCGGCCTGCTTGGCGACAACCGCGGCGACCCGCCGCTCGCGCCCACCGAGCGGCCACCGATGTCGGGCGGCGAGCAGATCATCGACAGCCAGCAGGCCCCGGAGGAGTCGGGCCGCTCATTCCTGAGCATCATCACCTTCGGGGTGTTGGACTGACTCGCTGCGCAATGCAAGACGCCGTGGGCTGGGCTGGCGGCTCGAAGCCATGACTTCGCTTCGCGCAGAATGACGAAGAGGCTGTGGTGGAATCCTGCACTGAGGGAGCGCGGCGGTGGCTGAAAGGGTGAGACCCGGTCGGCGCAGCCGATGAAAAGCAACGCTTTTCAAGGGCCGAACGGCTCGACAAGGATGTCGAGACGGGGATTTGGCGAGGCCAGAAGCGTCGCGCCAAGGAAGGCATGCACCAGTCCGCAAAGCATTCAGCCACCGACGGGAAGCGACCGGTGCCCTATTCTGCGACTTTGCTTTGCGCAGAATGACGGCGCAGCCTAATCTCCGGGCTGCCAGGCATTGGTCATTGGATACCTCAGACAGCCGTCGATGAGCTAATCGCCAGGCTGCCAGGCATTCGTAATTGGGTAACGTCGATCGCGGCCGAAGGCTTTTTGGGTTAGGCGGACGCCGGGTGGTGCTTGGCGGCGCTTGTATTCGTTGCGGTCGACCATGCGCACCACCCTGGCCACGGTGTCGCTGTCGAAGCCGTCTTCGACGATGCGGTTGGCGCTCCAGTCCCGCTCGACATAGCGTTCGAGAATCGCATCGAGGGTTTCGTAGGGCGGGAGACTGTCGGCATCAAGCTGGTCCGGGGCGAGTTCCGCCGAAGGCGGTCGCTCGATGACCTCCAGCGGAATCGCCCCCCCGGCGCCATCCCCGGTGCGGTTGCGATACGCGGCGAGACGGTAGACCATCGTTTTGGAGACATCCTTGAGCACGTCGAAACCGCCAGCCATGTCGCCATACAGCGTCGCATAGCCCACGGCGAGTTCGCTCTTGTTGCCCGTGGTCAGCACGAGCAGGCCTTTTTTGTTTGAAATCGCCATCAACAACACGCCCCGGCAGCGCGCCTGCAGATTCTGTTCACTGACATCGGGCGCCGCGCCGGCGAATTCATCGGCGAGCGCGGAGGCGAAAGCCGCATACAGCGCATCGATGGGAATCACCCGGTAGCGCACGCCGAGCGCCCGGGCCTGCCGGGCCGCGGCGCGCTGGCTCAACTCCGAGGTGTGGGTGAACGGCATCATCACCGCCTGCACCCGTTCGGGCCCGAGCGCATCCACCGCCACCGCCAGGGTCAGCGCGGAATCGATTCCACCGGAGAGGCCGAGCACCACCCCGCCGAAACCATTCTTGACGACATAATCGCGCACGCCGAGGACGAGAGCCTGATAAATCTGCCCTTCCCTTCCCGGCTGCGGATGCGTCCGCCCCGGCAGCAGACGGCAGGACCCGCTGTCCAGGTCCAATTCGATCTCGACCGGGAACAGCCCCTCCGCGAATGCCGGCGCGAGACAGCGCAGTGCGCCATCGGCATCGACAGCCATCGAGGCGCCGTCGAAAACGAGTTCATCCTGGCCGCCAACGAGGTTGGCATAGATGATCGGAAACCCGCCGCGCCGGCAGCGCTCGGCGAGCAGGGCCTTGCGCTGTTCGGTTTTGCCGGCGTGAAAGGGCGAGGCGTTGATATTGACCAACAGGCGCGCGCCAGCCTCGGCAGCCTGTTCGGCGGCGAACTCGGTCCACAGGTCTTCACAAATCGTGAAGGCGATGCGGGCGCCGAACAAATCCACCACGCAGGGGGCGCCGCCGGGTTGAAAATAGCGCTGCTCGTCGAAAACCTCGTAATTGGGCAGGCGCTGCTTGCGGTAGGTGGCGACGCGCCGGCCCCGGTGAATCACCGCCAGCGAATTGTGCAAACTGTGCTGGCCTTCGCCAACCGCTTCGGGAAAGCCCACGACGACGGCGCAGTCGAGCTTGGCCGCGCTGATTTCCGCCAGCGCCCGCCCGATTCGCCCGGCGAGGCTCGACCGCAGCAGCAGATCCTCCGGCGGATAGCCCGTCAAGCTCAATTCGGGAAAGATCACCAGATCGGCTTGGAACTCGGCCCGGGCGCGGCGGGCGCTTTCCACCACGCGGCGGGTGTTGCCATCGATATCGCCCACGAGCAGATTCAACTGCGCCATGACGGCCCGGATGATCATGGGCAAATCCCGGCTCCCGCGGGAACCAGCGCCGCCACGCGGTTCCGGCCCTCCCAGCCGGGGAGTGGCCCGCCCGCGGGCAACCGAGCAGCCGCCAGCTCAAGATTGGCGGGTTTTGCTGCGATCGGCCGGTTTTTCACTAGACTATTCATAAATCCGCTTGTCATAAATCCGCTTGTCATAAATCCGCTTGCTATGAACTCGCTTGCTTGAACTTGCTTGTTTGGAATCGCTTGCTTGAACTTTGTTCAACACTTTCTTCATCACTGCCATCGACAGGAGGGCTGGAAAATGACCCGGAGCGCCGGAATGAGCTTGCTGGAACTGCTGCTGGCGATCGCGCTGCTGTCGATCATTCTGCTGGCGACCGCGCCATCGCTGGGCGGAATTATAGAACAACGCCGGGGCAGCGAAGTCATGCGCACCCTGCGCGGGGCGATCGAGCTTGCCCGGGCCATCGCCATCAACAGCGGCGGCCCGGCGACGGTTTGCCCTTCGGCGAATGGTCAAAGCTGTGGCGGGCAGTGGCGCGACGGCGTCATCGTCTTCCCCGACCGCGATGGCGACCGGATTCCCGACACCATGGATTCCCCGCCGCGGCGGTTCGATTTCCCGGCTCCCGCGGGCGATATCCGCTGGCGCTCCTTCGGCAACCGGCCCTATCTGCAAATGACCGCCATGGGATTCACCCGCAATCAGAACGGCAGTTTCACCTGGTGTCCGCAAAATGGCGACGCGGCTCTGGCGCGGCAACTGATCGTCAACTCCGCGGGCCGGCTGCGGGAGGCCGAAGACCGCGACGGCGATGGCCTCCGCGAGGCCAGCAACGGGACGCCGCTGGCCTGTGATTGAGTGGTTCTCGACAACTCAGGGCCAGCAGTTGATGGCGGCCGGGTTGGCGGCGCCGCGAAGGCCATCGCTGGAGAGCGTGAGCGACCCGCAGTCGTCCCGGCTTTGCCGCCCGACGGGCCGGGCCGTGGCGGTGAAGCACCTTGAGAGGCCGCGGTTCGGGCAGGCGCGCACTTCAATCTCGTAACGTCCGCCGCGGGTCAAGCGGCGGCGGCCTTCAGTCGCCGGCGCCCACAGCGGCAGAGCGTCGGTGATGAAACTGCCGTTGCGGGCCCGGTAGCGCTCCTGGTCCGCCGCGGTTTCCATCAATTCGCGATTGGCTTCGAGCCGGCCGGACCGCAGCAGGTGGCGGTCGTAGGCAGGCAGCGCGACGGCGAGCAGCAATCCGACGACCACGAGGGCGATGAGGATTTCGAGCAAGGTAAAACCGGAATGTCCAGCGCGCCGCATGGAGCGAAGTCGCGGAATCTCTTCGTTTGGGCACCGGTCGCTTGTGGCTTCGACCCGTCGCCGTCTGGCTGGGTGGGGTTCAGCGGACGCCGTGAATCCGTCCCTTGGGATTCTGAGACATTTTCCATGCCATCCATGGCGCGGCATCGCGGACTTCGATCCATCCCAGTCTCGACATCCTGTCGAGCCGTTCGTCCGGCCACCGAGCACAGCTCGGTGGCGCTCGGTCTGCGCGCGAAGCTGCGCTTCGCAAACGCTTGCCCTCGCCCCTCGAAAAGCGTTGCTTTTCGTCTGCTTCGCAGACCGGGCAACCCGCATTCTGGCAAGATGTGCTTGCCATCCATGGCGCGGCGCTTCTGGCTTCGACCAACCCCAGTCTCGACATCCTGTCGAGCCGTTCGTCCGGCCACCGAGCACAGCTCGGTGGCGCTCGGTCTGCGCGCGAAGCTGCGCTTCGCAAACGCTTGCCCTCGCCCCTCGAAAAGCGTTGCTTTTCGTCTGCTTCGCAGACCGGGCAACCTGCATTCTGGCAAAATGTGCTTGCCATCCATGGCGCAGCGCTTCTGACTTCGACCAACCCCGGTCTCGACATCCTGTCGAGCCGTTCGGCCCTCGAAAAGCGTTGCTTTTCGTCTGCTTCGCAGACCGGGCAACCTGCATTCTGGCAAAATGTGCTTGCCATCCATGGCGCAGCGCTTCTGACTTCGACCAACCCCGGTCTCGACATCCTGTCGAGCCGTTCGGCCCTCGAAAAGCGTTGCTTTTCGTCTGCTTCGCAGACCGGGCAACCTGCATTCTGGCAAGATGTGCTTGCCATCCATGGCGCGGCGCTTCTGACTTCGACCAACCCCAGTCTCGACATCCTGTCGAGCCGTTCGGCCCTCGAAAAGCGTTGCTTTTCGTCTGCTTCGCAGACCGGGCCTCACCCTGTCTCGCATGCCCGCTGAACCCCACCCAGCCAGACGGCGACACACGCTGTGCCAGCCATCCCTCATTCTGCGCATGGCGGAGTGGCTGTGCCGAACTGGTCTCGCCGATCATTGGATTTGCCGCCAGGACAAACGGGTCTGGGACAGGGCATCATCACCGGCGCAGACGATTACGCCGGTGATTTGCAGTGTCGCGGCGCCAGGGCCGGAAGCACTGGCGGTGACGCGGTAGTAGACCGGCTCGGACAGTGGTTCGCGGTCCCGCGGCATGTCGGGGTCGCGCCAGCTCTCGGCATGGAAGCGCGGCGCCGGCCCGGCGCCGGGGAAGGCGGCGGCAATGCCGCGGGCCTGCCACCAGGCGCTTCCGCTTTGAATGGACTGCGGCCAGAGGTCGCCGCTGCTTGGCAGGTCCGCGCCGAACGCGGCGCCGATATCGGGGCACTGCCCGGCCAGCCCGGATTCGGCCTCGCGCAGGGCGGCGCCGGTGGCGGCGAAAGCATTTTGCGACTCGCGCAGGTTGGCCGCCATGCGCTCATGCAGCAGGACCGATTCCAAGCCGGAAACCGCCATCAGCGTCAGCAAGGCGAGGAAAACCAGGCAGAACAGCAGGATCATGCCGCCTTGTTTCTTCATGGCGGCGGCGCCTCCGGGTTTTCCGGGCCTTGCGAATCCTCCCGCGGCCATTCGACCCGCGGGAAGTCGGAAGCGGCGAGCGGGCGGTTGCGCAATGCCAGCATCTGGCTGAAATCTTTATGCAAATCAGCATCTAGTGTGCTGCGAAGCCGCAATTCGACCCGTATCCCGCGCACATCGCCCCAGTCCGCGACTTGCTGCGCCGGCAGCGGGATACCCGAAGCGGCGGTCTGGTAAGCGAAGCGAATCGCTTCCAGCCCTTCCACCAGTTCTCTGGCGGGACCCGTGCCGCCCGCGGTCGACAACTCGCGCAGGAACAGCGCCGGCGGATTCCCGCTGTCATTGCCGCGCCGGCCGATGTAGAACAGGCTGCCGCGCAATCCACCGCCGCTTCCGCCCGCTGGCGGCCGCAGTTCCCGCGGCGCATCATCGCCGCAGCCAGCGACGGACCACCACAGCGCGATGACTTCGCCTTCCTGCCCGGCGCCGAATTCCGGGTGCGGACGCCGCGCGTTCCAGCCCTCCACCGGTGTGAAAGCCGGCGGCGCCCGCCAAGTGGAAGCGAAGGGCGAAAAATCATTGGATTCGCCGAGGCAGCCGGGAAAACTCGCCAGGCGGATGCTGTTGCCGAGGGCGTGGAAGGCATAGCGCGCGCCCTCGTGAAGCCGCAATTCCGCGGTGACGTCCCGCTGTATCGAGTCGCCAGCGAGATACGCGCGCAGGGCCAGCGCCGCCAGCGACAGGCTCAGCGCCGCGGCCACGAGCAGCTCGACCAGGCTCCAACCGTCCGCGGCCCGGGGTCGCGGAGGCCGCGGGGGTCGCGATTCCCGCCGCTCAGGGGCGCAAAACACTGATCCGCGCGCGCTCGGCATTGCCGTCATTGTCCTCGTCCCACCACAACTTGATCGCCATGAAACCGCCGGCGCCATCGCAGGCCGGCGCCTGCGCGGTTCCGTCGAATGGCGTGCTGTCGCCGCACACGATTCCCGAACCTTGCGGCAGCGAAGCGGCGATCTCCGACCGCCACCGTTCCAGCGCCGCCTGCCCGGGAGCGCCGGCGCCCTCGAGTTGTTCGGCCATGTCCGCGGCGAACAGGGCCGCCCGGGATTCCTGGACCACAACGCGCAAATGCTCCAACGTCCTGAGCTGGGTGGCGGACAGCCCCGCAAGCCCAACAGAAAGCACCGCGAGCGCGACCAGCACCTCAATCAAGGTCGCCCCGCCATTGCCCCCGGGGCGAGAAACGGCTTGCTGGATTCCAAAAGGCATAACCGATAACCTGTCAAAGCAAAGTCGAGGAAGCCGCGGCCAAACCGAAACCTCCCCGCGGCACAGGGATGTGCCGCCGCTGCAATCGCTGCGCGATTGCAGCGGCGAGCAAACCAAAACCACGTTTTGTTTTGCGACAAAATTTTGATTGATTTGCAGAAAGCATAGGACACCTTTGGCGATTCAGCTTGATCCGGGGACGATTGCCCTGCTCTGCCTTGCCGGTTTTCTCGCCGGCGGGGTGAACACCATCGCCGGCGGCGGCTCCAACCTCAGCTTGCCGGTGCTGATGATGCTCGGCCTGCCGGCGGATGTGGCCAATGGCACCAACCGGGTAGCCATCTGGCTGCAATGCGCCACCGGTGTCGGCGCCTTTGACCGTCACGACATCCTGCCCCGGGCCGCGGTGGTTCCGGTGTTCCTGCCCACTCTGGCCGGCGCGCTTGGCGGCGCCCTGCTCGCCGTGGCGCTGCCGAATTTTTATCTGAAACCGGTGCTGCTGCTGTGCATTCTGGCCATGGCCGTGGTCATGCTGCTGCGGCCCGAAATCATCGCGCCGCCGCCGGGAACGCGGACGAGATCGCCGGCGGAAAGCCCGGCGGCCTGGTGGGGACTGTTCGGCGCCGGCTTGTATGGCGGCTTCGTGCAGGCGGGGGTGGGCTTTATTCTGCTGGCGGTGCTGACCGCCGGCCTGCGCTACGACCTGCTGCGCGCCAACGCGCTGAAATTGAGTTGTTCCCTGGCTTTCACCACAGTCGCACTCGGCATCTTCATCGCCTTCGGCAAGGTGTATTGGATCGCCGGGTTGCTGCTGGCGTTGGGATCGATGGCCGGCGCCTGGCTGGCGGTGAAAATCGCGGTTCGCATTTCCCAGCGGGCCCTGCGCTGGATCCTGTTCGCGCTGACGCTGGCGGCCGTCGCCGGCGGATTCCTCAGCTAGGAGCCTGCGCCGTAGGGTCGCGCTGGTTGAACCGGGGCTTCGCTACGGCACAAGGCGGGAGAAGCGCAGTTCGGTTCCGGCTGGGTCGGCGCAGTCGATTTCGCCGCGGACGAAATCCTGGCGGGTGCAGGAAAGCAATTCCAACCGCAGATTTTCTGGGGTTTCAATCTCGACGCCGTAGACCGCGGTTCTGCCATCGCTTAGGGCGGGATCGCTGGTGAGGCGGTTGCCGTCGGTGTCGACATCGGCGCCGTCAAGGGCGATATGGCCGGTCATCGCGCTCCACCGCCCCGGCGCGCCGCCAGCCGCAAGGTAAAGTGGCACCGCGACGGCGGTTCCATCCGCGGCATGGAGCAAGAGCATGATCTGTCCGGAACCGAGCCAGATGTCGGTGAGCGGACCCTGCCATGGAGTGGACTCCCCCGGCCCGGTGGCGGGGTCGGCGCCGGACGGCAGGCTCGCCGGCGCTGGAATCGGCATGGGCGCGGGCAATGCTTCGCCACGCGGATAGATGGCCAGGGCGGTGGATCCGCAGCTTCGCAGCACACCCTCGAGCGCTTCGGCCTCGGCGCGGTCCACGGTGAGCCGGTACTTGGCCTTTACCGCGACGATCCGCCCGGCGAACCAGCAGAAGTTGTACCGGGGCAGCCATCCGGCGGCGTCTTTCGATGATTTGATCGAGCGGTTCAGGCGCGGCTCGGACAAGGTCAGGTTCAGCAGATCATTGGCGAAAGCGCGCCTTTCCGCGGCGGGCCGGGAACACATGCCCGAATCGTGGGCTTCCGAGCGGGCGACCATGTGCTCGATGTCGGTCTCGGTGTCGCTGGCGAACCATTGCCCAGTATAGGGTGAATACACCCCGCCGTACTCCGCCACCAGGTCGTCCTCAACGCTCTGGGAATAGCGGTAGTCGCCGCTGCTGTAGGCGGAACAACGGTTTTCCGGCGCCACCACGAGCCCGCGCCAAGTCGTGTTCGACCAAGCGGGGGCGCTGAACACGAGCGCCGCAGCGGAAACAAGCGCCGCGGCGTAACAAAGAGTGGCGGCGGAACAGAGAATAGCGGCGCAAACGGGCAGCGGGCAGCGGCCCGCGGCCCACTTCCCTCCGGCCCGGCGCAAAGCCGGTTGTTGTCGGAATCGCGCGCTCTCCGGCGCTTGATCCTCTTGTTCGTATCTCATTTTGCTTTTGGCGATTGTTGTTTTCGTTCGGGGATATGCTCCCCCGTCCCAGTTCCGGCGCTATGCCTGTTTTCGCCGCCGGATTTTGTTTATGGCTTTTGGCTGGCCCAGTCTAGTTTCGGGCTTGGTCGCGGTCATGCCGCTGGTTCTGCCGCACATTACCTAGCTTCGATCCGGCGGCGATTTGCAGCTGGGGGTCGGCGGAATCCCTTGAATTTTTCTGAATCAGCCTGATTATACGGGTTACTCGCGCGGTGTTGTCCGCGCCTTCCCAGCCAGGTCCAGTTCCATGTCCGCATCCCAGGAAATCTACCGGGTCACTTTCCTCAACAAAGGCAAGGTCTACGAACTCTTCGTGCGCCAAGTCTACCAGAGCGATCTCTATGGCTTCATCGAGGTCGAGGACTATGTATTCAACGAGAAATCCCAAGTCGTCGTTGACCCGAGCGAGGAAAAGCTGAAACAGGAATTCGCCGGCGTGAGCCGCAGCTTCATTCCAATCCAGTCGGTGATCCGCATCGACGAGGTCGAGAAAAGCGGCGTCAGCAAGATCTCCAGCGGCGACAACATCACCCCGCTGCCGGTTTCCTTCATCGGCGGCAAGACCGATTCCGCCCGCAAAGACTGAGACCAGGCTGTTCCCGGCTGGCCGCGCCTGATTCCGCTGGGCGGCGTGGGGTGTCAGGGGTTGTTTCCGGGGCCTGTTGCCGCCCACTGGGAACCGCGGACGACCAGGCGGTCGATATCGGACTGGGACCCAATGTCGGCGCGATATTGGAGATTGCCCGCGACGAAGCGTTCGATGCCCCGGTTGACCCGTTCCGCAGCCGAGGCGATGTCGGCGGCGGTGGCGCCGATGGCGAGCACGCGGGAGGAGCCGAGGGTGGTGAAACGGTCGTCCCTGATCGATTCCGCGGCGCCGAAGAGAACGTTCAACCCCATTCCCCGCAAGGATGCCAGATCGACGGTGAATTCGAACGGGGCGGGGCTGCGTTCGGGATATTCGGGGGCAACCAGGTACTTGATGACGCTGGCCTCGGGAATGAAGGCGACGGAGTCGGCCGCGATCGTTTCGGAGTGGATCGCGCGGAGGACGTCGGCGAAGGGAGTGCCGAGAATACTGAGAATGTTCAGGCCCTCGGGGTCGCCGAAGCGGCTGTTGAACTCCATGAAGCGAATCCCGTTGGCGGTTCGGAAAAACCCGCCGTTGAGCACGCCGTTGAACCGGGCGCCGGCTTGGTCGAGGCCGTCGAGAACGCGGCGCATGATGACTTCGCAATCATCGATGTCCGCAGCGGACAGGAAGGGAAGTTTCTTTTCGGTGGCGGTGAAGCAGCCCATGCCGCCGGTGCCCGGCCCGGTATCGTTCTCGAAGCGGAAGGGATAATCGTAGCTCGCGGGGGACATCACCAGGTTTTTGCCGTCGGTCAGGCCCATGATGGTGAATTCGATGCCGATAAGTTTTTCCACCAGCAGGACGCGCTCGCCGACCCGGGTGGCCAGGAGTTCGCGGGCGTATTCGGCGCAATCGGCGTAATCGCGGAGGTGTTCGGGCATGACCTTCACGCCCTTGCCGCCGGTGAGGCCCTGCGGTTTCACCACGACTTCGAGCCCGCGCCGCGAAAATTGCTTGAGCGTTGGTTCAATCCCGCCGGGATCGTCAACGATCTCGAAGAATGGGGTGAATTCCGGCGCCACGTCCCGCATCAGCCGCATGGCGTAGATCTTGTCCCATTCGATCCGGGAAGCGGCCCGGGTGGCGCCCACGGTCTTCACGCCGGCGGCGCGCAGCGCGTCGACGACGCCATTCGCGAGCGGATCATCCGCGGAGACGAAGGCGTAGTCCACACCGGTCTCGAGCGCGAATCGCGCAACCGCTTCAGCATCGCGAACATCGCCGACCGCGAGCGTTCCCCCGGAGGATGCCGCCGAGTCCACAATCGTGGGGTTCCTGTGGGTGGCGAATGCCGAGACGGCGGAATCCCCGGCCAGGTTGCGCGCGAACGAGGCTTCGCGCCCGCCGCCGCCGACGATGAGAAAATGGTCTTTCGGCCGGCTCATGCGCTGTCCTTCGGGGCGTGGTGCGAATCCAACCGCGCAATCCCCATTTCAGTCGGCGGCGAGTTCTTGTTCGATGGCCCGCTCGATCAATTCGATGTCGCCATCGCGAAAACCCATGTGGACGAGCTTGACGGTGCCGTCGCGGCCGATCAGGTACGAGGTCGGCATGCCGAAGACGGCGTACAGATCCATCACTTCGCCCTCCGGGTCGGCGGGGATCGGGAAGTCAAGCGGGACATCGGCGAGAAACTCGAGCCCGTCCTCGATGGGGTCGTCGACGGTGATGCCGAGCACTTCGAGGCCCTGGTCTCGGTAGCGGAGGTACAGGTCGTTGTACAAGGGCAGCGAAGTCAGGCAGGGCGCGCACCAGGAAGCCCAGAAATCGATGTAGACGACCTTGCCGGCGAGTTCCGACAGGCGGATCGCGGGCTGCCCGGCATAAATAGAGTCGAGGGTGAAATCCGGCGCCACCCCGCCCTCTTCAACCGCTCCGGCGGGAAACGCGGCGCTGCTGGCGATGAGCGCCAGCAGCGCCAGTTCGCGGATCGCCCGCGTCATTTCGCGGTCCTCATTCCAGAATCTCGACATCATGGGCCTGGACGCCCTTTTCGCCCATGACGACGCCGAACTCCACCCGCTGCCCTTCCTCGAGCACCCGGTGGCCATAGCCCCGGATCGAACGGAAATGCACGAAGATGTCGCTGCCGTCCTCGCGGCTGATGAAGCCGAAACCCTTGTTGACATTGAACCATTTCACCGTTCCCGTTTCCCGGGGACCCCGGGGCTGGGCGTTTCCGGGCGCTGGCGCGGGACTGCGGCCGCGGCTGCCGCCGCCACCACCGCCGCCGCCAGCGCGGAAGCGCTGCCCGCCGCCCCTCGGCCCGCCCGCCTGGGCCGCCCGCGCGCTCCAGACCGCGGTGCCGACAAAGAATACCAGCAGCGAAATCAGGAACAGCGGAAAATGATCGGTTTCGAATTGATATCCCCACAGCGACAACAGGTACAGTGGAACACTCGCCAGCACCGCCATAATGATTCCGATAACGAAAGGATGATTGAACATGGAAACAAACTCATCTTGATTGGAACAGGAACCGCACAAAATACACCAGCCAAGATTTTTTTGAAACCGCTCCGGCGCTTTGCGCTGTGGCACGGTTGGCCGCTGTCGCTGTTGAACGGCGATCACTGCTGGCCGCCGCGGCATCCGCGGCGGAATTGCCGGATTTCGCTGGGTTGGTGGAACGCAATGGCCCGGCCATAGGCGATGGACCGAAGCTGGCGTTTCAGTCTTGCAGGTCGTTGACCAAATGGAACAGCGGGGAATCCTCGATGTGTTCCATTCGGGGGGGTTGGGCTGGGTCGAAGCGCATGCTTTCGATGTATTCGAGCAGGCGCTGCCTCGCCTCCGGGTCAACCGGCGTGGCCGGAACATCGGCGACTTCCACCACCGGCGTTGCCGCGGCCGGCGGTTCGGCGTTCAGCATTTCAGCGGCTGCCGGGCCTGCGGTGTCGCCGGCGATCTCGGTGGTCGCGGCGCCTTGGTTGAGGCCTTGGCCAAGACCCGCCCGCAGGCCGATGAAAACCGCCAGCGCCACGCTCGCCGCGATGGCGAACTTGCCGGCGAACTGCCGCGCCGAAGGCCCGCCAAACACGCTTGGCGGCGGAGCGGCCTCCTCCCGCAGCTGGCTGGCAACCCGCAAGTGGAAATCATCGCCCAGCGGCGCGACGCGCTCGCGGTGGAGGACCGCCTGGGCGAGGCTGTAGTCCCGCCAGGCGCGTTCGAGTTCCGGCTGCCCGCCGGACTGTTTCAACAACTTCAACAACCGCCGCAATTCCAGCTCGCCGGCTTCGTCGTCAAGCATCGCGGAAAGCGTTTCCCGCTCAGAGTTATCGTTCATGCCCATATGCGCTGCTCGTCCTCTTGGTTCATGCTCTTGGTTCATCCTCTTGCGCCGCGCAATTCCGCGACTTTCCGGTCGATGGCTTCCCGGGCCCGGAATATTCTGGACCGCACCGTGCCCACCGGGCAATCCATGACTTCCATGATCTGCTCATAACTCATGCCGGAAAACTCGCGCAAAGTAAAGGCCGTGCGCAGCTCTTCGGGCAATTCCCCGATGGCGGCGTTGATCGCCACCCGCAGATTCTCCATTTCCGCCTCGCTTTCCGGGTCCGCTATATCGCGCAGGGCCGGGGCGGCTTCGGCGTTTTCCGCCCCATCGACATCGACACTGGCCAGCATCAGGCGGCGGTTCCGGGAGGCCAGATGGTTCTTGGCCGTGTTCACGGCGATCTGGTACAGCCAGGTGTAGAACGAACTGTCGCCGCGAAACTGGGCCAGCGCCCGGTATGCCTTGATGAATGTTTCCTGGCTGATGTCCTCGATTTCCTGCGGATTCTGCACGAAGCGGCTGATCAGTCCAGCGACCCGGTGCTGGTAGCGCAGCACCAGAAAGTTGAACGCATTGACCTCGCCGGCCCGCACCCTCTCCACGAGTTGCCGGTCAGTATCCGGGGGCATTCCGACCTCGCTGTGTTCCCCAGAGGCGCTGTGAATTTCCCCGCGGTACTGGTGCTAAAACCATGACGTCTTGTTCCTCAGACAGCGGAACCGGCCGAAAGTTCGCGCAAGCCCGCCACGCGCAATCCGGGCTGGGTGGGTTTGTGCTACTGTACCCGGCCATCGCAGTTCCCGGGAACCGCCGCGAGCCAAACCGCCCAGCCGCCGCATGACCCTCTCCAGCGCTTGCAAATTCGATATTCTCATCATCGGCAGCGGCGCCGCCGGGCTTACCCTCGCCCTGCGCTCGGCCCACTTCGCCAGCGTCGGCGTGCTGAGCAAGGCCAGCCTCGAGCAGGGCGCGACATTCTATGCCCAGGGCGGCATCGCCGCCGTTCTCGATAAGGGGGACAGCCTCGAATCGCACATCGAGGACACGATGACCGTTGGCGCGGGCCTGTGCCACCGCGCCATGGTCGAGCATGTGGTGAACCGCAGCGCGGGAGCGGTGCGCTGGCTGCTCGAACAGGGTGTGCCATTCAGCACCCGCTCCGGCGCCGGCTCTTCCGCGGGTGGCGGCGACCTGAGTTCGCTGCATCTCGCCCAGGAAGGCGCCCACAGCCACCGGCGCATCATCCACGCCACCGACGCCACCGGCAAGGCGGTGTTCCAGACCCTGCGCCAGCGCGCCAGGGAACATCCCGGCATCCGCCTGATGGAAGGCTGGACCGCGGTTGATCTGATCACGCAGGATTTGGGCGCGGGCGACCGGGATTTGGGCGCGAGCGCCCGGGACGCAGGCGCCGGGGCGGGCCGGCGCTGCGCCGGCGCCTTCGTGCTCGATGACGCCAGCCGCCGGGTCTTCGCCATCGAGGCGAAATTCGTCGTCCTCGCCACTGGCGGCGCGAGCAAGGCCTACCTGTACACGACCAATCCCGACAGCGCCAGCGGCGACGGCATCGCCATGGCTTGGCGCGCGGGCTGCCGCGTCGCCAATATGGAATTCAACCAGTTCCATCCCACCTGCCTGCACCATCCGCACGCCCGCAGTTTTTTGATCACCGAGGCGATGCGCGGCGAAGGCGCCTGGCTCGAATTGCCGGGGGGCGAGCGCTTCATGGCGCGTTTCGACAGCCGCGGCGAGCTTGCCTCCCGGGACATCGTCGCCCGGGCCATCGACCACGAAACCAAGCGGCTTGGGGAGGATTGCGTCTACCTCAATATCAGCCACCAGCGCGCGGAGCTGGTGCGCGAGCGGTTTCCCACCATCCACCGCCGCTGCCTAGAACTCGGCATCGACATCACCCGGGACCGGATCCCGGTGGTGCCCGCCGCGCATTACACCTGCGGCGGGGTGATGATCAACCGCCACGGGGAAACCGATATCGAGAATCTCTACGCGGTTGGCGAAACGAGTTTTTCCGGGCTGCACGGCGCCAACCGCATCGCCAGCAATTCATTGTCGGAATGTTTCGTCATCGCTTTCAGCGCCGCCGAGTCGATCGCCGGCAAATTCGCCGACACCGGCTTTGCGGGGCAATGTCCGGCCTGGCCCGAAGGCCGCGCCGAATCCGGCGACGACATCCTCGTCTCCCACAACTGGGACGAACTGCGCCGCTGCATGTGGGACTTTGTCGGCATCGTCCGCAGCGACAGCCGCCTCGGCCGCGCCGAGCGCAGGCTCGAACTGCTGCGCGAAGAAATCCACGACCATTTCCGCAGCCACCGCATCAGCCGGGACTTGGTCGAGTTGCGCAACCTCGCCCTCGTCGCCGGCCTGATCGTGCGCGGCGCTGGCGCGCGCAAGGAAAGCCGCGGCCTGCATTACAACCTCGACCATCCCGAGCCCGCCCCCGAAGCCAGGGACACGGTAATCGCCCCGCGCGACCACAGCGATTTGCTGCGCGGCGATCAAACGCTGTCGTAGCGCAGCCAGCGGCGCAAACGGCGCAGGTCGTCCCGGTCGAGCGAATCCGGGAACAGGCACAGCCGCAAGCGGCCCCGGCCCAACTTCGGGCCCGGCTTGCGCTTCGACTTGAGGCCCGGTTCGAGGCTTGGCTCGACGCCCCGGCGCGAAAACTCAAGCACGATCAGCCACTGCGAGCAATGCAGCACCCGGGGAGGCGCCACCGCCTCGAACGCTCCTTCAAAGCCCTCTTCCAAACTCTCTTCCACCCGGGCGCCGATCCGCAGCGAAACCGAGCCCGGGCCAAAACGCAGCACCAGGACGTCTCTTCTGCCGCGCCAAGTCAGATACTCGCGCCACAGGCTCGCGAGCGCGACAGCCGCAAGGACAGGCTTGAGCTGGAACGGCGCACCCGAGTGATGCACCGCGAGCAGCGCCAGCCCGTGGATGAGCAGCGCCAGCAGCCAGCGAAGCCGGGAAGGCGCCGGATGAAGCAGCAACATGGAAAAAGCCTAGTCGGCTTTGTCCGCGTTCGCCGCGTTGTGGGCCAGAATCCGGTCGATCAGGCCCTGCCGGCTCCCCGCTGGCTCGCGCTTCACCAGCCAGGCGAACAGTTCCTGATCCTCGCCGGCAAGCAGTTGTTCATACTGGGCTTTCTCCGCGGGGGAAAGCCCCGCCCAGGCTTCCAGGGTGAAGGGAACCAGCAGCAGGTCCAGTTCGAGCATGCCGCGGCGGCTGCGCCAGTAGAGTCTCCGCTGTTTGCCCGTATCGCTGGCTTGGTTCATTTTGGCGTGGCCAACATATGCGCTGAAAAACTCCAGTCCGGCCACCGGGCACAGCCCGGTGGCGCTTTGTCCGCGCGGGATGAAGGGAAAAAACCGGCGGCTTGCTGCTACACTGGGCGTTCCCGTTTCCCCGGATTGTGTTTTCCATGCCAGTGTACGCCCTTCCCGGCCATGAATTCATCGAGTTCAGCGGCCCCGACACCCGCGAATTTCTCCAGGGTCAAGTGAGTTGCGATATCGGGCAACTGACGGAATCCCGCTCGCTGCCGGGCGCCATCTGCAACCTGAAGGGCCGCGTCACCGCCGATTTCCGGCTCACGCAAGTTGGCGGCGCCTGCCTGATGCAGACGGCGGCTGGCATGGCGGACACGATCATCGCCACGCTTTCCCGCTACGCGGTGTTCTCCAAGGTGGCGCTGCGGAAAATCGACCCGCCGCTCGTCCTCGGCCTGCGCGGCGGCGGATACGGCCCGGCGCTGGCGAAGCTGTTCCCGGAGCTGCCGGAGGCCGACCATGGATGCGCGGTTTCCACGCAAATGTGCCTGCTGCGGCTGCCGGGGGAACGATTCGAGTTGTGGTGTGTGGACGCCGAAGCGGTTTCCCCGCTGCGGGAGCTGTTCGGCGAATGGCAGGCCGGCCCCGGCGCCGACTGGCTCGCCGCCGAAATCGGCGCCGGCGTGGTCCATGTCACGCCCGCCATGAGCGGGCAATACACGCCGCAATTGCTGAACTACGACCTCTCCGGCGTTGTCAACTTCAGCAAGGGCTGTTACACCGGCCAGGAGGTCGTCGCCAGAATGCACTTCCGCGGCAAGCCGAAAAAGCGCATGTTCCTGTTCGAGAGCGAACGTCCGCTTGGGGAAAACAGCGTTCTTGGGGCCGGGGCCGCGGATGCGGGAGGCGAGCCCCTGCTTGTCTTTGTTAATCACGGGGTTAATCACGGGGTTAATCACGGGGTTAACCGCGGTTGCGGGCCGAGCTTGGCGCTGGCGGTGGCGAGCATCGAAGCCGTCGAGGCCGGAGAGCCTTTTTTCCTCAATGGCAACCCGGAAGCCAAAGTTTTCGGCAAACCAATCGAATACGGCGGCGACGCGCCATCCGCATCCCACTCCCAAACCTGACCCGCCGGCTTCCCGGCGCGGAGCCGCGATGCAACTTCAGCGCATTTTCAACGCATTCGCGGCCGTTGCACCCGAATATGGTGTCCCCGGCAGGGGTCGAACCTGCAACCTACGCCTTAGGAGGGCGTCGCGCTATCCAGTTGTGCCACGGGGACCGATGCCGCGCGTCCCGCGCCGCGTGCCGCGAGATTCGGAACCAGCGGCGAAGTATACGGCCCGGACGGGAAATTGTGAAACCCGCGGGGCTGGTCGGGCCATGCCGCCGGTAAAACTTTCGCCTCGCATACCGATATAGCGGGTAAGGGCCGGGAGCTTGATTCGATGCACATTCCACGCAGCCAGCGGCAGATCCTGCACAGCTTGAAAACCCGCGGCGCCCAGTCGGTTCGCATTCTGTCCCGGCAACTGGGAATGACGACCATGGGCGTGCGCCACCATCTCGCCGACTTGGCCGGGCTTGGGCTGGTCGAGCAGACTCCCGCCGAGAAGCAGCATCGCGGCCGGCCAGTATCGTGCTGGCGGTTGACCGGGAAAGGCCATGGCTGGTTTCCCGAAGCCGGCGCCGAGCTTGCCCGGGAAATGCTGCGGGCGGCGGAGACCTGCTGGGGCGGCGATGGCGTGGCGCGCATGGTGGACGAGCACAGCCAGCGCGTCGAACAGCGCTACCGCGCGGCGATGCGCGGCCCGGACGCCGATCTGCGGCAGCGGGTCGAACATTTGGCCAACCTGCGCAGCGCCGATGGCTACATGGCGGGGCTGCGGCTGCTTCCAGACGGCTGGCTGCTGGTGCAGAACCACTGTCCGATTCGCGCCTGCGCCGAGCAATGTCCGCGATTCTGCCAATCCGAGGCGCGGATGTTCCGTGAACTGCTTGGCCCGGAGGCCGCCCTGGAGCAGACCGACCACTTGCTTGCCGGCGACCGGCGCTGCGCCTGGCGAATCCGCCGCAAAGCCGCCGCCGTGGACCAGGCCGCCTGAAGCATCCCCGCTTTGTCATTCCGCGCGAGGCGAAGCCCCCACTCCGTCATTCTGCGCGTAGCGCAGCGGAGGCGAAGTCGCAGAATCCCTTTCTTCGGGCACCGGTCGCTTCCCGTCGGTGGCTGAATGCTTTCCCGGCTTGCGCCGGGCCCCTTTCAGCCACCGCCGCGCTCCCTGATTGCAGGATCCGATCGCAGTCCCTTCGCCACTCCGCGCGAAGCGGGGTTGCGGCGCCTGCCGAACCGGGCGCTCAGACTCGCCACCGGTGCAGCCGCAGCGGGAATCGGTCGCCGCTGAAGACAACACCCTCGGCTTCGAGACGTTCGCGCTGTCTGGCGTGCTTTTCACCGCCGGCGGGAAACGACAATCGCCCCTGGCTGTTGACCACCCGGTGCCAAGGCAGGGCGCTGTCCGGGGGGAGCCGCGAGAGCGTGTGGCCGACAAGGCGGGCGCGGCCGGGGAGGCCGGCATATTCGGCGATCTGGCCATAGGTGGCGACTTTGCCACTCGGAATCCGGGCCACGATGTGCCATATTCGTTCCTGGTTTTCCGTCATTTTTTGATTGTACTTGGTGGAGTGTCGCCTTGCGCCTATTTCTGCTGCCATTCATCATCGTTCCGCTCGCCGAGATGCTGCTGCTGTTCGAGGTGGCGGCGAACATCGGCGGGCTGTGGACCGTTGGCCTCGTGGTGCTCACCGCCGTGGTGGGCATCCAGATCCTCAAGCGCCAAGGCTTGCGGACGCTGCTGCGGGCGCGGGAGCGAATCGAATCCGGCGAGTTGCCCGCCCGGGAAATCATCGAGGGCATGCTGATCGCCGCCGCCGGCGCGCTGCTGCTCACGCCCGGATTCCTCACCGACGCCCTGGGCTTTGCGTTGCTGACGCCGCGGTTGCGCGGCCCGGCCGCGGCATGGCTGGTTGGCCGGGGCGCCTGGTCGGCGCGAACTGACTCGGCGCGAATCGACCCGCGGACGGGTTTTGGAACCGATTTCCAATCCGGGCGCCAACCTGGCCGCCAATCTGACCCCGGGGGCAATATCTACGAAGGCGAATACTCCCGCAAGAACCCGGAAAACAGCCACCTCGACGATTCCACCAGGTGACAATAAAAATATCGCCCTTGAATTTTGGCTGGCTATCCCCATAAACGATTCCGGCGAAGGATCAGGCGCGGCCGGCAGCCCCGGCGGCGGCCAGAATCCGCCAGTGGACGCAAAGCATGCGAGCCGAACCGGGTGCGGCCGGGACAGTTCGCGCCAAACATTCGCAAGATCAGGAGTGAGCCTAATGAAAATCCGCCCCCTGCACGACCGCGTCGTCGTGCGACGAAACGAAGAGGAAACCACCACGGCAGGCGGCATCGTGCTTCCGGGTTCCGCCGCCGAGAAACCCGCCCAGGGCGAGGTGATCGCCGTTGGCCCGGGCAAGCGACTCGACGACGGCAGCCTGCAGGCGGTCGGCGTGGAAGTCGGCCAGACCGTCGTCTTCGGCAAGTATTCGAGCAATACGATCAAGATCGGCGACGAGGAATTGCTGATTTTGTCGGAGAGCGAAATCTACGGCGTCCTCGAAGGCTGATGCGCGGCCGGGACGCAAAAACAGCATTATTGACACAGGAAAACTGACAATGGCTAAAGAAGTGAAATTTGGAGATACGGCCCGGCAGAGCCTGCTCGCCGGCGTGAACGTTCTCGCTGACGCGGTGAAAGTCACCCTGGGGCCCAAGGGCCGCAACGTGGTGCTCGACAAATCCTTCGGCGCGCCGAATGTGACCAAGGACGGTGTTTCCGTCGCCAAGGAAATCGAACTCGCGGACAAGTTCGAGAACATGGGCGCCCAAATGGTGAAGGAAGTCGCTTCCCAGACTTCCGATGTCGCCGGTGACGGCACCACCACCGCCACTGTGCTCGCCCAGTCGATCCTCAACGAGGGGCTCAAATCCGTGGCCGCGGGCATGAACCCGATGGATCTCAAGCGCGGCATCGACAAGGCGGTGGCCGCCATCGTCGATGAACTCGGCGCGCTGTCCCAGCCCTGCGAGGACTCCACCGCCATCGCCCAGGTGGGCACGATTTCCGCCAACGCCGATGAGCAGGTCGGCCAAATCATCGCCGAGGCGATGGAAAAAGTCGGCAAGGAAGGTGTCATCACCGTCGAGGACGGTTCCGGTTTGGAAAACGAACTCGATGTGGTCGAGGGCATGCAGTTCGACCGCGGCTACCTTTCGGCATACTTCATCAACGACCAGGACAGCATGGGCGCCGAGCTCGAAAACCCGCTCATCCTGCTCGTCGACAAGAAAATCTCCAACATCCGCGACATGCTCGGCCTGCTCGAAGGCGTGGCCAAGGCCGGCCGCTCGCTGCTTGTGATCGCCGAGGATGTTGAAGGCGAGGCGCTCGCCACGCTGGTGGTGAACAACATGCGCGGCATCGTCAAGGTCGCCGCGGTGAAGGCGCCCGGATTCGGCGACCGCCGCAAGGCCATGCTCGAAGACATCGCCATTCTCACCGGCGGCACGGTGATCTCCGAGGAAGTCGGCCTGAGCCTGGAAGGCGCGAGCGTCGACAATCTCGGTTCCGCCAAGCGCGTCCAGGTGAGCAAGGAAAACACCACCATCATCGATGGCGCCGGCGAGTCGGCCAACATCGAGGGCCGGGTCAACCAGATCCGCCAGCAGATCGAGGAAACCTCCTCCGACTATGACCGCGAGAAGCTTCAGGAGCGGGTCGCCAAGCTCAGCGGCGGCGTCGCGGTAATCAAGGTTGGCGCGGGCACCGAGATCGAAATGAAGGAGAAGAAGGCCCGGGTTGAGGACGCCCTGCATTCGACCCGCGCCGCGGTCGAGGAAGGCGTGGTCGCCGGCGGCGGTGTCGCCCTTGTTCGCGCGCTGCAGGCGGTCGAAGGTCTCGAAGGCGCCAACGAGGACCAGAACGTCGGCATCTCGCTGCTGCTCAAGGCGGTTTCCACGCCGCTGCGCCAGATCGTCGAGAACGCCGGCGAGGAAGGCTCGGTGATTCTGGACAAGGTCAAGGGCGCCAAGGGCAACCAAGGCTTCAACGCCGCCTCGGGCGAATTCGGCGACATGATCGAAATGGGTATTCTCGACCCGACCAAGGTCACCCGCACCGCGTTGCAGGCCGCCGGTTCAATCGCCGGATTGATGATCACCACCGAAGCGATGGTGTCGGACATCCCCGAGCCCAAGTCCGCGGCCCCCGCGGGCGGTGCCCCCGACATGGGCGGCATGGGCGGCATGATGTAAGCCGGCCCCCGCGCAAGCGAGGCAAAACCAACTGTCAGAGGTGTCACGCCAAGGAAGGCATGCACCACTTCGCCACGAGCTGAATGACTGGGTAGATCGTGCGCGTTCGAGGCGCACTGCCTTGAGCGCCGCACTGAGGGAGCGCGGCGGTGACTGAAAGGGGCCCAGCGCAAGCTGGGAAAGAATTCAGTCACCGACGGCAAGCGACCGGCGCCCGATTCTGCGCCACCATCGAGTTGCACAGTCATTGGTGCTATACTTTCCCCATCGTGCGATAGGGAAAAACATGAGTTCCTCGGCACAGCTTATCGCGGCCAGCAGCGGCGACCAAGTCTATCCCCGGCACAAATCCCGCTTTTTCGGCACTGTGACGCGACCGAAGCTGCGGCTCGTGTTCTCGTTCTATTCTCCCGACGGCAACGAGATCGCCATGCCCATCGCGAGCATGTCGGCGTATCTCAAACGCGAATTCCCCGATGTCGAAGTTCTGCTCGAACCCATTCTGATCCTGCGCGACACCGAAAAGTACGCCCCGGCCAACTTCGCCCGCAGCATCGAACAACTCGATGCGGACCTCATCGCCTTCTCGGTCATGAGCCCGCACTGGTATCCGATGGAGCCGTATTTCGCCGAGATCAAGCGGCTGCTGCCCGCGCTGCCGATACTCATCGGCGGCTACCAGGCCATGCTTTCCCAAGAAGAAACCATCGGCAATCCCCATATCGACTTCATCTGCGTCGGCGACGGCGAATACGCCATCGGCAACATCGTGCGGCACCTGCGCGGCAAACTCGGCCCGGTGGATGGCATGTGGGAAAAGCTCGCCGACGGCGAAATCTGGCGCAGCGAGCCGCACCAGAATGGCGACCTCGCCGCGCTGCCGTTCCCGGACTATGACATCTTCTCCCGGGGCGGCAGCTTCGAAGGCGTCAATTCGTCGATTTTCGGCCCCAAGGGCAAGCTCGTGCTGCCGGTGATGACCGGCCGCGGCTGCCCCTACCGCTGCACTTATTGCTGCAACACCCCCATCCTCGAAAACTGGCGCAGCAAGAAGACTTTCCTGCGCAAGTACGAGCCGGAAGCCATGGTCGACGAGTTGGAGCGGCTGCGGGACCGGTACAATGTCGGCTACTTCGAGTTCTGGGACGAGTTGTTCCTGTCGAACCTGAAATTCGTCCGCGCCTTTTTCGAGATTTACCGGGAGCGCATCCGCCTGCCGTTTTCGATCAATTCCCGGGTCGAGGTGATGAACGAGGAATTCTGCCACACCGCGGCCGGGGCGGGCTGCCATACGATCTGGTTCGGCATCGAAAGCGGCGACGAGGAGTACCGCGCCCGCATGCTCGGCCGCAAGATGACCAACGAGCAGGTTGTCCAGGCCGCCGACAACTGCCGCAAGGCGGGCATCTTCCGCCTGACTTTCAATATTGTCGGCGCCCCGCTCGAAACCGCGGCCAACATGCGCAAAACCCTCGAACTCAACCGCCGCATCGCGCCGGAGTTCTTCTTTTTCTTCCCCTACATCCCCCTGCGTGGCACACCGCTTTACAAGATCGCGGAGAAGGAAGGCCTGCTGCTGAAAAACAAAAAGAACCTGCATTATCTATCGGCGGTCAACGACTGGGAATTCACCTTGAACATGAAGGAAATGCCGGAGTTGCTCAGCCAGGATGAATACAACGAAATCTGCCTGGAAATGCTCGCCTTCCAGCAGGCCAACAACCGCCTGAGCTACACCGAGGGCAATGCCGTGGAAGAGCCCGCCCGGGTCGAGGACAAGAGTTTCCAACTCGTCGAGGAAGCCCCGCCGCCAGCGGAAAACCTCGTGGCGGCCAAACAGAAGAAGTCGGTTTTCTCCGAAGTGCGGGGATTCTTCAGCCGCTAGGAGCCTGCGCCGTGGGAATTCACGGCTGCAAATCCACTATCATCCGCGCCCTTGGCCGATCAATTTCGTTGAATATATGCCAATATTCGCCTCAATCGATCGGCCAAGGGCACGGCGATATCGAATTTTCGCTTTCGCGAATTCCCAAAGCGCAGGCTCCTAAGAGCCCGCGCCTGCGGGCGCAACTGGTCACTCACCGCCCGGTTGAAAGTGGCCAGCGAAATCAACCCCATCATCAAGTTGCCGGCCACGGCGCCGGCGAAAAAGCCCCACAGACCGAAATACACGCTGCCGGTCCAGGCCAGCGGCACATAAAACACGAAAAAGCGCGCGATGCTCAGCCACAGCGCGCTCATTGGCCGGTGCAAGGCGTTGAGCGAGGAATTGGTCAGGATGATGACGCCCTGCATGCCGAAGCCAAGCGGCATGATCCACAGGAACAGCCGGATCGTGGCGATCACTTCCGGGTCGTCGGAGAAAACGCCGGCGATCCAGGGCGCGGCGAGGGCAAGCAGCGCGTAGACGAGCAACTGCCAGACGAGCACGAAGCGGATCGAAAGCCGATAGGCCTCCACCACGCGGTCGACCCGGTTGGCGCCAAAGTTCTGGCTGACCAATGGCGGCAGCGAAGTCGACAGGGCCAAAACCAGCAGGGTGGCGATGGGTTCGATGCGCCCGCCAACGCCGAGCGCCGCCACCGCGTTGTTGCCGAAACCGGCGGCGATCGCGGTCATCACCCCCGCCGCCAGCGGCGTCATCATGTTGGCGCCGGCGGCGGGAATGCCGATGCGCAGCATTTCCCCGCCCGAAGTTCTCATCGCCTCGCGGGAAGGCGGCCGCCTGCCGACGAAATCGAGCTTGAAGATCAGCAGGCGGTAGAGGTAGGCCACCACCAGCGCCCAGGAAATCACCGTCGCCCAAGCCGCGCCGGCAATGCCGAGGGCGGGGAAAGGGCCGGGGCCGAAGATCAGCAGCGGGTCGAGCGCGGCATTGCCGAAGCCCGCCGCCGCCATCAGCATGCTTGGCGTGCGGGTGTTGCCATTGGCGCGCAGGATGGCGTTGCCGGTCATCATGCAAACCATCAGCAAGCTGCCGGGCAGCCAGACCGCCATGAACTCGCGAATCAGCACGATCAGTTCGGCGCTGGCGCCGAGCAGGCCGAAGATCTCGTCGAGGAACAGCCAGCACAGCGCGACCAGCAGGCTCGCCATCGCCAGCGAAATGTAGTTGATCACCGTGGCGGCTTCGCGGGCGCGGTCAACATCGCCCCGCCCCAAATGCTTGCCGACCACCGCCGAAGTGCCGATGCCGAGGCCAATCGCCATGCTCAACACGGTGAAGGCGACTGGAAAAGTGAAGCTGATCGCGGTCAGCGGTTCGGTGCCGAGAAAACTGATGAACAGCGTGTCAACCAGACTGAAAGTGAACATCATCAGCATGCCGATGATCATCGGCGTGGTCATGCGGATGAGCGAATCCCGCACCGATCCTTCCACCAGTGTCGTGTCATGCTTGCTCGAAGGCATGGGGGCTTCCCGGAGGGTCGCTCGAAATATAGCCTAATCGACCGATGGATGCCTGCTGGGTTTCGGCCCGATGTTGGCGCGCAGGCGCAGCAGCTCGCGCAGCAGGCGGGGGTTGCCGAAGAGGGTTTCATCGGCGCCGGGCCAATCGGGCTGGCCGGATTCCCCGGCGAGCATGCCGCCGGCTTCGCGCAATACGAGCCCGGCCGCCCCGGCGCCGATGCCGCCGGGACCGCCATGCCAGCCGCCCTGCAGCCGGTTCGCCGCGACTTGGACGATATCGAATTCCGGGCAGCCGCTTTGCCGGATCAGGGCCTGCCTGGAATGCAGGGCATGTTGCATGTCCCGGAGCGTCTGGCTGTGGCGAAAGCGGGCGTGCAGGGCGATCATGCGGCCGTCTGGGTGGGAATCGCCGCCGGTGCGGATGCGGCGCGAATTGAGTTGCGCGCCTTGGCCCCGGCTGGCGCTGAATTCTTCGTTGGTCTGGGGAAACACCAGCGCCGCGTGGCTCAGCACATTCTTGACGCGGCAGGCCAAGGCAACGCCGAAAAAGGGCAGGCCGGTGAGGAAATTGCGGTTCCCGGCCAGCGGTTCGAGCAGCCAGGTGATCCGCTCGTCGCCACCGCCGCAATCCCCGCTGAGCCGCGATTCGATCCGGTGCTCGGGGTGGAACTTGCGAATCTGGTACACCAGGGTCCGTTCCGCGTCCCGGTCCATGCTGGTGGCGAAGTTCTCCGCGGAATCGTCGAGCACACTGAGCCGGTCAAGCCGGTCGACGCCATGGGCGAGATTGCGGGCGGCGGCCCGGGCCGCGATCAGCGCGACATTGAGCAGGGATTCCATGGCGGGAGGGGAGGCGGCAAACGCGGGCGCGAATGATAGCAGAATGACAGGGTTCACACCGGGGAGGGTACAATGCGGGCCACATCCACTTTCCGATGGTGTCCACCCCGGCCATGAATCCAGCGGACCTCGGCAACATCTCCGTCGTATTGGTCAACACCTCGCATCCGGGCAATATCGGCGCGAGCGCCCGGGCGATGAAGAACATGGGCCTGTCGAAGCTTGTCCTCGTGGGGCCGAAGGAATTTCCGAGCGGCGTCGCCATCGGCAGGGCGGCTTCGGCGGTGGAGATTCTCGACCGGGCGCGCGTCGTCGATTCACTCGCCGAGGCGGTGGCGGACTGCGGGCTGGTGATCGGCGCCAGCGCCCGCTCGCGGCGGATTACCTGGCCATTGCTGACCCCGGCCGAGTGCGGGCGGCGGACGGCCGCGGAGGCGGGCAAACATCCCGTGGCGCTGGTTTTCGGTCGCGAAGACACCGGGCTCAGCAATGAGGAGCTGCAGCTTTGCCACTATCACGCGCGCATTCCCGCCAACCCGGAATACCCCTCGCTGAACCTGGCGGCGGCGGTGATGGTGATTTGCTACGAACTCCGCCGCGCGGTCGAGGCGGATGAAACCGGCGATGAAAAGCTGGAGCGGGAATGGGACCAGCCACTGGCGACCGCGGACGACCTTGAGCGCTTCTACGGCCATCTCGAACAGGTGCTCGTCGAGTTGGATTTCCACGACCCGGAAAATCCGCGCCAGCTCATGCAGCGCCTGCGGCGGCTGTTCGGCCGCATCCGCATCGACACGATGGAAATGAACATCCTGCGGGGAATGCTCGGCCATATCGAACAAGAGCTGCGGAACAAGCGCTGATTCAACCCGCGCCGCGGTTTTCCCGTCATCCCGCGCGGAGCGGCGAGGAAACTGGTCAGTCTTCGCGCAGGCGCGGGTCGCCGGCTTCGACGATGTAGGATTTGCGGATACTGATTGGCGCCCCGGCAACGGTCACCCGCGGCAGCACCTTGTAATCCGCGCGCCACTGGGCCGGGGTGACCGTGTTGGCCACATAGCCCCGCTGGGCGTTGAAGAACTTCACGTGGGGATTGTTGGCGAGCAGCGCGGCGCCGTAATCGTTGCTGTCCTCGCCGTCGCCGCCGGAACTGATGGAACTGCCGACGAATTCACTGCCCACCACCGGCGATGCCGGGTCGTCGAAATCGGGCTTGAGCTCGGCGGCCCAATGGGAATGGATGTCGCCGGTGATGACCACCGGGTTGGGGGTGCCGGCATCGGCCAGCGCTTGCAACAGTTCGCGCCGCTCGAAGGGATAGCCGTCCCAGATGTCCATCGGCCAGAGCGTCCCGCCATCCTCGTCCACCGACCGCAATCCCGCCATCATGATTTGCTGGGCGAACACGTTCCAGCGCGCGTCGGCGCTGGCGAGACCATCGAGCAGCCAGCGCTTCTGGGCTTGGCCGAGCAGGCTGCGGGAAGGCTCCATGTGTTCGGCGCAACTCGGCCGGCGGCCATCGCCACAGGCCTGGTCGTCGCGGTGTTGCCGCGTGTCGAGCACGTTCATCTCCAGCAACTTGCCGAAACGCAGGCGGCGGTGGATGGGCATGTCGGGCCCCTGCCGGCCCACTGGCAGGCGCACTGGCATGAATTCATACCAGGCTTGGTAGCCGGCGGCGCGGCGCGCGAGCAATTGCTCCGGGGTTTGCTCGTCTTCGGCGGTCTGGGCGGCGTAGTTGTTGTCAACCTCGTGATCGTCCCAAGTCACCACCCAGGGCGCGGAGGCATGGGCCGCTTGCAGATCCGCGTCGGAGCGGTAGGTTTCATAGCGCGCCCGGTACTCCGCCAAGGTATGGATTTCCGGGCCTTCATGGCTGCGCACGAGATTCTCGCCCCAGGAACTTTCATAGATGTAGTCGCCGAGATGGACGATGAGATCGAAATTCTCTTCGGCCATGTGGCGGTAGGCGGTGTAGTAACCGTGTTCGTATTGCTGGCAGGAGGCGAAGGCGAAGCGGAAGCGGTCGACTTCCCCGGCGCCGGCCGCGGCGGTGCGGGTGCGGCCCGCGGGGCTGGCGATACCGCCGATGCGCCAGCGGTAGAAATACTCCCGGTCGGGCCGCAGGCCGCGCACATCGACGTGGGCGGAATGGCCGAGTTCTGGGGCCGCGGCGATGCTGCCGGCGCGCTCGATGCGGGAAAATCCGGCATCGGCGGCGACCTCGTAATCGACTTGCAGCACATCCAGTCCGAGGCCCGCCCGCCGCAGCACGGCTGGGTCGAGCCGGGTCCACAGAACCACTGCGTCGGCCCGGGGATCGCCCGAGGCGACACCGAGATAGAAAGGATCTTCGGGCAGTTGATTGACCCGGCGGGCGGCGCCGTGGGCCAGCGCCGGCAATGCGCCAAGCGCAAGCGCGGCGGACAGGCGGGACAGCAGGAAAAGGAAACGCCGCCGGGCAAGGGGGCGCTGGAAGATTGCGGCTTTCATGGGGACAGCTCCGGGAATCATCGACTGACGGAACAGGCTACCCGTGGAATGTTACCCCCTTGTGTCAGTTTGGCCTAGGAGCCTGCGCCGGCCCGCGTTACGGCGCGCTTGGCGCCGCGCCCAGTTCAAAGGCGAGCAAGGTGCCGAGCAGGATGATCTGGGCGATAATCACGGCGGTCTTCGCGGCGGGCGAAAGCCGGCTCACATAGCGGGCTATGGGCAAGTGAAAATTCAGGTATCGGTAGTACATCATCGTTGCGTCCCCCATTGCTCAAACGTCCTCTGCGCTGTCTTGGTTACTTTCGCGGCGCAGTTTACCCCCGCCGACACCACCGCGGCGGCGGTTTTCCCCGAACAGCCGCACAGTCTCGGCCAATGGCGAGTGGCTGGCGCGGTGGCCGGATTGCGCACTTCGCCGAGGATTCGGGGGCGTTCACCGAATCTTTCGCTCAAGGCCGCTTGGCCGGGGATAGGCTTGCCTGCGCCCCATAGCCACAGGTAGCCGCCAATGATCGAATCGGAAGCCAGCCCGAAAGGGCGGAAAACCACCGCCTACATCCTCGTGGCGGTCGCCGGCGTGCTGATTCTCGCGGAAGCCGGCCTGTTCGGCTTCGCCGGCCTGCGCGACCTCATCGGGATGCTGTTCCGGCTGGCGTTCAATTCGATCCCCTACCTGCTGGCGCTCGCCGGAATCGTTTGGATAACGCGCTCCGGCAGGCGCCAAGCGCCGCTGATAGCCTGGCTGATGATCGTCTTCGGGGCGGTGTTGATCGTTTCCCAAATCGGCCTGTTCGGCCTCCGCTTTTCCGACCTGATCGTTCCCATGATTCTGGTCACCGTCGCCTTTTTTCTCGTCAACCCCCGCAACCTCCTTCCCGGCGGACTCAACACCGCGACGGAAGAACTCGACCCGGACCAGCGCGAGATCAAGCTGCTCGCCTTCATGGGCGGTGGCGAGTTGAACTTCCATTCAAAACAGCTCCGGGGCGGCGAAGTCACCGCCATATGGAGCGGCTACGACATCGATTTCAGCGAGGCCGACATGGAGGGCGATACGATGCGCCTGCACGTCTATTGCGTCATGGGCGGGGTGGAGATCAAGGTGCCGGCCAACTGGAAAGTCGAAAAAAGCGGCGCCCTGTGTATCATGGGCGGCTTCAGCAACAAAACCCGGGACATGGCGGAAGAGCTCAACCTGCCATCCAAAACCCTGATCGTCACCGGACTCGCGCTCATGGGCGGAGGCGAAATCCGCAACTAGCCCCGCAACCAGCCAGATCCGGCTGGACCGGAATAAACCCAAACCAAGCGGCGCCGCTGGCCACATCCCATGCATCCCCTGTTCCGAACACCCGACCGCCTCATCGCGATGCTGGTTGGCTGGGCGCTGGTCAGCGCCAGCCTGTCGGCTCTCGTTGGCGGCATCGAGGACATACCACTCGGCCACAGCCTCGCGGTGTTCGCGCCGGCCTATGGCCTGTGGCTGCTGTTCCTGATTCCGAGCTACTACCTCTGCCGCGCGTTGCCGCTCGACCGGGGCGCCTGGACCAAGGTGCTCGGCACCCAGACGCTGATCCTGTTCGCGACCGGGCTGATCTGGGCGCTGCTTGGCCAAGGCTACGCGCTCATCGTCGCCTCCCTGGCGGAGTCGATTCCCGCCCTCGATTACTTCGCCGGGGCGATGTTCACCAATCTGGTCATCTTCGCCTGCGTCTACGAATTCTTCGTGCTGCTGCACTACCTGATCATCGCGCTCGAGCGCGGCCGCAACCTTGAGCGGGCGGCGCTGCGGCAGGAGATTCTCACCAGCAAGGCGGAACTGCGGGCGCTGCGGGCGACGATTCACCCGCATTTCCTGTTCAACGCGCTCAACGCGCTGGCCAACATCACCGACTCCGACCCGGCCCAGGCGCGGCATTTCTGCCTGCGGCTGGCCGACTTCCTGCGCCACAGCGTGGCCTACGCCGACCGGCCCACCGCAACCCTCGGCACCGAACTCGAGCACGTGGAGAACTATCTGAGCATCGAGCGCGAGCGTTTCGGCGAGCGGCTGTGCACGGTAATCGAAGCCGAGCAAAGCCTGCTGCCAATCGCGGTGCCGTCATTGATGCTGTTCCCGCTCGTGGAAAACGCCATCAAGCATGGCATCGACAGTTGCATCGAAGGCGGCTGCCTCGAACTGCGCTGCGGCGCCGAGGGCGACCGCCTGCGAATCGAGATCAGCAATCCCGTGGACGAACTCGGCCACCAGCGCCAGGGCACCGGCATCGGCCTGATCAGCCTGCGCCAGCGGCTGAAGAACCGCTACGGCGACGAGGCCACCCTGCGCACCCACCGCGAGGACGGCCGCTTCATCGCCCGCATCTGCCTGCCTTTACCCGGCTTGGCTCAAGTCGTAGAGTGAAGCAATGGCCGAACGCGAACCAATAAGCTGCCTCATCGTCGACGACGAGCCCCACGCCCGCAACGCGCTGGAGAACGCGCTCGCCCGGCACCCGGAGCTCAAAGTCATCGGCCTGTGCGAAAACGGTTTGCAGGCGGTCAAATCGATCAATGAACAGCGCCCGCAGTTGATTTTCCTCGATGTGCAAATGCCCAAGCTCGACGGTTTCGACGTGCTCGAACTCGTGCAGGAGCAGATTCCCTTCGTGATTTTCGTCACCGCCTACGACCAGTACGCGGTGCAGGCGTTCGAGGCGAACGCGGTGGATTACCTGCTCAAACCGGTTGACCCGGAGCGGCTCGCCCAAGCTGTTGAGAAAGTCGTTTCCCGGGTGGGCCTCGAAGAGCCTTCCCGCTTGCAAAGCCTGCTCGCGGACCCGGTGCGCGAGCGCGAACTCGCCCGCCGCATCCTCGTGCGCGACGGCAGCGAAGTGCATGTGCTCGCCGTCGACACGGTGATGTATATCGAAGCCGCGGACGACTACGTGGCGATTCACACCGCGCAAGCAACCCACATCAAGCTCGACCGCCTCAGCCGCCTGCAGCGCAAGCTCGATCCGCGGCTGTTCTGCCGCATCCACCGCTCGTACTTGTTGAACGTCAACTATCTGGCGCGGATCGAATCCGAGAGCAAGGACAGCCGCATCGCCATCCTCACCGACAAGCGCGAACTCCCCATCAGCCGCAGCGGCTACGGCAATTTGCAGAAACTGCTGTGAGTCGCGCCAATCAATATCAGTGATCATTTCATCCGGCGCGGGGGATGCGCCGGGCGGGTCATCGCGCCGGTTTGTCGAGCAAGGATTGTTCAATCAGCGATTCAAGCCGCGCCAGACGCTCGCTGTTTGCCGCGACAGCCTCCCGGGTGGCGGCGAATCCCGCGTTCATTTCCTGGCGGATGGCGGCGAATCCCGCATTCATTTCCTGGTGGATGGCGGCGAATCCCGCATTCATTTCCTGGCGGATGGCGACGGATTCCGCGTTCATTTCCTGACGGATGGCGGCGGATTCCGTATTCATTTCCTGACGGATGGCCAAGGATTCCCGATGGGTCCGGTCCTGCAGAAAAAGCGCGAGCATCAGCAAGCCGATGACGACGAATGAATTCTTCTTGGCGAGCGAGATCAGTTCATCCATGGCGGGCAGCCTCCGGCGGGTCGATGGGGATGCGGTTGACGACAGCCCCGACCATACCCCGATATTCGGGGCATGTCAACGAATTGGGGATTTTCAATTGAATCCGTATCTGAAGATCGCGCGGCCGCGATTGTAGCCTTCCGGCATTGGCAACACGTTGTTGGCCTCTTCCCAAACTTGGTAGTCCGCCAGCATTTCCGCGAATAGTTCGGGCATTTCGCGGATCAGGTCGGTCGTCTCGCCCAGGTCATCCGCGAGTATCAGCACCACATTCGGCGGAGCAACCGATTGCGCATGAACCGCGCCCGCCGACAGGATGCCCGCCAGCGGGACACCCGCCAAAAACACGCTTGCCAGCTTGCGCCCGAACCGCATTCCCGCGCCTCCCCCTTGCCACGGTAGCCGAGGTTCGCGCGATGATTGAGGCGCGAAGTCTCCACAGTCGCGGCATTGGTTACGTCGACGCCTCTTTGATCGCTTCCTGCCTATTCGTCCCGGGCACAAGCCTTTGGACGCTAGACAAAAAACCATCGGCAATCGCATCGGCGCTCGGCTTGGGCGAATAATCAACTCTGGATCAACCGCCCATCCCAGCCTGTTCAGTCGTTGGCATTGCCCTGGTAGGCAGTTCTACAATCGCACCACCAATTTCACGCCATTCGACACGATTGGGGTGTGCCTTGAAAGCGGCCATCTGAATGTTTGACTTGTATAGTCATTTTCTGCTCACGCGATCCCGCCGCCATACACTTTTCAACACTATGTCAAAGCCCCTTATTCTTATCGACCTCTTCAATGCCCGCAATGCATGGTTCAATGAGCGACTGGCTTCGCGCCAGCGCTTGGATGTTTCCTTGTCTACATTGGCTGCCATGGCTCGTCCCGCACGGTGAATGTGCCGAATAGCCCTTCGAGGATGCGGTCGTGGGCTTGTTGCCAGCGTTCTTTGGCGTCATCCGATGTTTGGTCCCAGATTTGGGCGAAGAAGACGCAGGAGTAGCTTCTAACCCTCGATTCCTTGCCGGCGGTGAAAAGTGGGGCGAGCAATTCTTCAACTTCGCCATCGGCGAGCGGCACATCGTAACGGATCGCGCCGAGTGGCAAGTCAATTGCTTCCTCGGCATAGCTTCTGTCGCTGTCGTCGAAGGCGCCACCGGGTGGGATTGGTCTGCGGCGCACGATCATGTGTTCATCGAATACGGCGATATCGAACAGATAGAACGCCTTTTCGCGGGTGCCACCATTGGCTGTGGGAACAACTTCGTACCAACATGGTGGATTCTGCCCCTTCTCGCGCAAAATACGCTGTTCCTCGGCCAGTTCCCGGTACGCCTCGCCCTGTTGACGCAGGTTTTCAATCTGCGCTTGCTGTTGTTCAGACTCTTCTTGCTGCTTGGCCCGCTCGGCGATCAACCGCTCGTTCTCTGCCGCAAGTTCTTGTCGTTCAGCCTCCGCCTCGCCGCGCTCGCGCTGCGCTTCAACGAGTTGGTTGAGCAGCCGCTGCGTTTCGCCGCCTTGCGAATTTGCCGCCACATCCTCTCGCAAGCGCCTGAGCACGACGATCTCCTCGGGGGTTTCTATCCCCGCAAGCGGCTCTTCCCAAGTATCCTTGAATACTTGCAGATCCCGCATCTGCGACTCCTGCCGCGCCATTTCCTGTTGTTGCGCCTCCAATCGTTGCTCCTGTTCCTGACTCAGCACGAGAAAGACCAGCATCAGCAGGAAGAGCAACAGGATGAACACCTCGGCCACGGTCAGGCCAAGGATGGTTCCGCGGCGGTATTTGGATTGGGCCAAGCTTGTGGATGGTTCAACCAAGGCGGTGCTCCTAGTTTTTCTTGACCACAGAGACAAGATGCTCAACCGCTTCCACCAGCGACTTGCGGGTATGCTCCGCGAGCTTGCTCCATTGCTTGGCCTCTTCCGACATTCGCCTGCTCAGATGGCTCGCCTTGCCGAGTTGTTCAGCGCTGATTTTCTGGTGATTTTCCATATCGTTCACCACATTCAGAATCGCGGACTGCAATCTGCCGCCGCCGGAATCCAACTCCTCGCTGACTTGATCGGTGATCCGGGTGGTTGCCTCGCGAAATTCCTGAACCGCTCGCAAACGGGATTCGTTCAAATCAACGCTGAGTTTGCCTTGGATTTCGGCAAACTCCCGGATGCCACTTTCAATCTCGGCGGTTGATCTCCCAGCCGCGGCCGCCGCCCGCTCAAGCCCATCCCTGGCTTGACCCATGCTCTCAACCAAGAGCTTCATTTCAGCGCCGGCTTGTACCGAATCCTTGAGCATCTCCCGCAGCGACTCGACATTTTGCCGCATGCCCGCAACCGACTCGCCGATGCTCTCGGAAAGGCCCGCCATTTGGGACCAAGCCTGCTCGGTGCTTTGCAGCAGCGTATTGATGTCGCCGTAGATTGCGCGGATCTGCTTGTCCCCCTCCGCCCTCATCTTGATGGCGGCTTCATTCCAGGCTTGGCTGGTGTCCGCGATTCCCCGGCGCGCGTCGGCGGACATGTGCTTCAGAAACTCATCGATAACGGTGGTGGAATGACCGGAGAGCTTTTCCATTTCAGCCTGGAACACGTTTGCCACCGATTTCAGATTCAGGTTCATTTGTTGCAGTTGATGGATGGCCGCCTTGCTCAGGTCTTCCGATTGTTTCTGCATCATCGACCCGGTATGCTCGACCATGTTCTCGGATTGTTCGGAAGAAATCCGCGTAAAATGCAGGAACGCGTCGCTTGCCTCCCGAAGCATGAGACGCAAATTCGACAATTCTTCGCGAAGCGCTCTGACATCGGCATCAATCACCAGATCACTTGCGCTGACGGGAACAGGTGCCGGGTCAGGCTTTTGGACAGCTTTTTCCGCTGATTTGGTGGTCGTATTTTTGTGGCTTTGAAAGAGGATTCTCGCGAAAATTCCAGCCACGGTTGAGGACAGCGCCACGCTGAAATTGCCGATCAATTCATTGGCGCGCTGATTCACGTCCTCTTGCGAGTATGGAACGAATAGTTGGAAAAGCGCCAGCATCAAGGATATGAGGGTAAAGAGCAGCCCCAGATAGTACAGATTGTCTCCCGCGACCTGTCGATCTTCGGCGTTTTCGAATGCTTTGTGGTAACGCCAGCCGACCAGCACAATTATGGCGACTGCGGCAACTGCGGCGAGCGAAGCGCCAGCCAGGCCCGCAACCAGCGTCCGCAAACCAACGATAACTGCAAGGCCGCCGAGAAATGCGTAGATGAGCGTCCTGGTCGCATTCAATCAGATCGACTCCTGGCGGATGACCTGCCCGCCGAACGCCTGAACGAGCTCCGTCCACCAATAGTAGTGTCCAACGCTTTGCCAACGCGAGTCGCGGCTTCGCTCAAGGCGGAAGATGCTGACTTCAACCCCGCCGAGATTGGTTCCGAGATGCCGCAGGGCGGAAGTCGTCAACAATTCATCGGCGGGCGGATAGGGTCCATAGTGGGAGAGCGATTCCGAGTGCTGCAGCAAATCGGAATAGAGAATCAAATGCACCGGACGGGCCTCCATGGCGAGCGAACGGTCGCTCGTGACATGGCGCGGCACGATCACGCCAAGCGCCTCGATCAGGGGGGAACTCGACCGCGGCGGCGACTCCTCCATCGCGAACAACTCCTGGATGCGGGAGTCGAACATCTGCCAGCGGCGCTCGGCGATGGCGCGGCCTTCAATCAAGTCCCGCCATCCTTCCCTCGCGTTGGGGTTGATGCCGGGATTGCAGAGCGTCATCGAGGGCTCGAGCGCGCCTAGGTCCTCGGTTAGTTCGTAAACGACGAGTTCCTCGCCGGGTGCCACGAAAAAGTCGGCATTCTCCTCAACTTGAAACTCGGGATTCATTTCCCGGAGCAGCCGGTTCAGTTCCGCCTGATGCTGGGGGCTGAGCGGGTCCGAGGTATCGAGCAGCAAAATCGTGCTCCCGGTCGGAGGACGGCCGATGGCGCAAAGATTTTCATCGAGACGGACTGTCTGATCGCAGGCGGCGAGAGCTGTCAGCCCAACAATCGAGGCAAACGCCACTTGCCGGGGACGAGCTGGCATGATTGCGCCGGTTGCCTCCATCAGGCTGCTTCCCGGGTGGCGCCGGCCTTGTAGTCCATGGCCTCTTCAAGCGTCGGAAACTCCTTTCTTTGCTCCCTGAACATCCTTTGCAGCTCTTTGATGGCTTTGTCTATCCGGCCCGCCACATCGCCAAGGCTTGTCTGCTCCGGCACCTTGAAATCCGGGGGAATGAGAATCTCTTGATCGACTTCAACCGTTTCGGAAAACCAATCGGGGGCGACCTCGGTCCGGGCCTTGAGGTTGGCCGAAATATACGCTCCCAACAACTGATTCAGATCATGCTGATACTGTTTCAAATTGGTGGAAAAATCCGCCACAACCGCATCGCCTTTAACGCGGTGTTCTTTCCATCTAGTCTGCTGGGCCCGCAGTTTATGGCGAACATCCTCAAGCTTGGCCTCATACTTCTTGAATACATCATTCAGTTGATTCTCCGCGCTTTCAAACCGCGTTCTGTAATCATCCTGTTTTTCCTTAAGCTGCCTGAGCTTTTGCCCATATTCTGGATATCGATCATCCCGGCTCAACCATTTCCATGCGGAGACACAGAAAAACAAAAATCCAAGCAATGCCAGCAGCGCGGATTGAAACGATTCGAAAGCCACCGGCCCCTCGGAGAATCTGACGAAGGTGTCGCTGCCGACAGCGAAAATGTCCGCGCTCGGGTCGTCGAGGATTGCCTGCATGCTGTCCCGGAAATGGCCCACGGCCATATTGAAACCCGCCACCAATGCCACCACGACGAATGCCAGGAATCCAAAGAACCAGCTCTTCGCCGGCTTGACATGATGTGCCAGGCGAAGCAAGCCACCCATGCACCAGCCCATGATCAATATGTTCACCGCGCAGATCAGCGCCATCTGCACGATTGCGCCAACAAGTCCAAACGGATTGGCATCCATCAGGGAGGTGGCGTTCAGGATAAGTTCGAGACAGAAAAAGACAATGATGTATCTGAGCGCGGTCTTGCGTCCCGAATAATCCGGCAAGCGGCGCAGCCGCGACTCGCGGCGAAACGCCTCGTAATCAAGTTTGGCTTGGCGAACCGCATCCAACTGGACCGTGAGACGCCCCCTCTGCTCCCTGACCTTGCCTTCCAGATCGAGTTCGGCGTCATTCAGGGTCTCCTCAACTTGGTCAATTTGAACCTTCAATCCCTCGTGATCTTCCATATCAGTCAGATTTCGTTCCAGATCGTTCAGCCATCCACTGACATTCTGCCGGCAGATCCTGCCCCTTTGATTCACCCAGGCGATGATCTTGTTTGGAACACCCGCCGGGGGCTCGTTGGCGGCGGGTTTGTTCTGTTTGCCATCCGCTTCGGCTTGCTCGACGATCTTGTGCTCTTTCAGCCAGAGATCGAGATCGAGTTTGATGAACTTGCCATTGACCCGGTCAAAGCCCGGCTTGTTGTCCCAAACCGCTTCCAGATTTTTCGCCATGATTCACCGCGCCCGCCAGACCAAGCGGGGATTTTTGCACAGCAAACCCCCTTCGTCCACCCGCAACCCGGCAATGGCGAACATGCATGCATCCCCTGAAGTTACCCTGGTCGGGCGCCTGTCGCCGACAATTCAGTCGCAAGCGTTTTTGGCCTGAACATGCCCATTGGCGGCGTAGTCGAGTATGGCTTTATCCGCGGTTAGCAATGGAATGCCAAAAAAACGGGCGCTGGCGATGATGAGCCGGTCGGCGGGGTCGGCGTGAAACTTGCCTGGCAGCCGAACGCTGTCCACCGCCAGCGCAGGTTCAATGGGCGCGATTCGAAAACCGGGCAGGCCCAGCGCCGCATTGAGCCACGAACCCACTTCCTGCCCCAATTTCAAGCGGCCTTTCTCCGTAAGCAAAGCAATTTCCCAAGGCGTTATCGCCGAAACCAGCACGGCATCGTCATGAACCGCCTTTTCGATCATCTCGATTGCCGAGCCGCCGAGCCGTGGACTTCCACTCACAGTCCAAACCAAGACATGCGTGTCGAGTAGTATCGCTGGTTTGCGAACCAGTCGGATAGTTGCGCGGCGGGACTGAACGGATCATCGAAACCTAGCACTGATCCCCGCAGCGCCCCCACCGGTGACTTGCCGCCGGCGGGAGGCATTGGTGACAATACCGCCACGGGCTTGCCACGATTGGTAATCGTGACTGGCTCCCGGTCGGTCTTCATTTGCTTGATTACCCGCAGACACCGCGCCTTGAATTGCGTCGCCGCCATCTCCTTCATAACAATTTCCCCTGTTCACAGGTTCTGTACATTTTGAGCGTACAATAACTGATCTCCAGATTCCCGGCAAGCCTCGACAACAGACCCAAAGGCGGCGGCGATGAATCCGGGACGGGCCGCCGGCCCCGATGCCGCGGGTCATTGAATCCACCGCCAGATGGTATCATCCGCCGCGGCGGGAATTGCCGGTGCCTACAAAGGTCCGATTCACATGAGCAAAGTTCTGCAAGGCATTCGGGTGCTGGATTTCGGGCGGTACATCGCCGGGCCGTTTTGCGCGGCGCTGCTTGGGGACATGGGCGCGGAGGTGATTCGCGTCGAGAAGGTGGATGGCTCGGAGGACCGCTTCCTGTCGCCGGTGACCGAGGCGGGTGATGGGGCCATGCTCATGCAGATGGCCCGCAACAAACGCTCCATGACGCTCAATCCGATGAAGCCCGAGGGGCGGGAAATCGTCCGGCGGCTCGTGGCCACGGCCGATGTGGTGGTGGCCAATCTGCCGCCCGACACGCTGCGCGCCATGGGGCTCGATTACGACAGCCTCGTTGCAAGCCGGCCCGACATCATCCTGACGATGATTTCAGCCTTCGGCCAAGGCGGGCCCTACGCGAACCGGGTGGGTTTCGACGGCCTCGGCCAGGCCATGTCGGGCTGCATGTATCTCACCGGCACCCCGGAGCAGCCGGTGCGGGCTTGGGGGCCATGGGTCGATTTCGGCACCGCCAGCCTGGCCGCTTTCGGCACGATGGCGGCATTGCACGAGCGGCAAAAGACCGGCGGGGGGCAGATCGTCGAAGGCTCGCTGTTCAATACCGCGCTGACGATCATGAACGGGACGTTGATCGAGCAGCATGCCATCAAACCCGACCGCGTGGCGAGCTTGAACCGCTCCCAGACCGCGGCGCCGGCTGATACTTTCCGCACCAGGGATGGCTGGGTGCTCGTGCAATCCATCGGCGGGCCGCTGTTCAAGCGTTTCGCCGATTTGATGGGGGAGGCGCACTGGCTTGAGGACCCGCGCTTCAAGGACGACATTTCCCGGGGCGACCATGGCGAAGTCATCAGCGAGCGGCTGGCGCGCTGGTGCGCCGAGCGCAGCAGCGCGGAAGTGCTTGCGGCGATGGAGGAAGCGCGGCTGCCCGCGGGGCCGGTGATGTCGCCGCAGGAGGTGCTCGACGACCCCCATGTCGCCGCCCGGGGCATGCTGCAGGCGATGGATTACCCTGGCCTGGAGCGGCCCGCGCCGGTGATGAAGACCCCGGTGGAGCTGTCGGCAACGCCGGGCGAGATTCGCAGCCGCGCGCCAACGCTGGGCGAGCATACCGACAAGATCATGGAAGAGCTTGGCTACAGCCCGGCGGACATTGAGTCGCTGCGGGAAAAACGGGTGCTCTGAATGGGTGAGGCCCGGTCTGCGAAGCAGACGAAAAGCATCGCTTTTCGAGGGGCGGGGGCAAGCGTTTGCGAAGCGCAGCTTCGCGCGCAGACCGAGCGCCACCGAGCTGTGCTCGGTGGCCGGACGAACGGCTCGACAGGATGGCATAAACAATTCGCCAGAACCCCCAAGGACGGATTCACGGCGTCCACTGAACGCCACCCGGCCAGATGGCGACGGATCGAAGCCACAAGCGACCGGCGCTCAAACGAAAGGGATCTGCGACCAAGCTTCGCCGCATGCGCAACGACAGACAATTCCGGGGGCCATTCACGGAGCATTGATGATGAAAACTTCCCACTCCAGGCGCGATTTTCTGCGGGCCTCCGGGGCATTGATGCTGGCCGGGGGCGGGCTCGGGGGCGGGATCGACGCCGCCGAGGCCCAGCGGCAACTCGCGGCGCCCGGCGACGCCTCAAACACAGGCGACGCCCCAAACATGAATGAGTCCTACTGGGAACTGGTGCGCGCCCAATTTCCTTTCGCCGAAGACGCGGTTCCGATGAATGCCGCCAATCTGTGCCCTTCCTTCCGCGCGGTGGCGGAAAACGTGGCGCTGCTAACCGCCGACATCGACCGCGACTGCTCCTTCAACAACCGTGAAAAATTCGCCAGCCTGCTGGAGAACGCCCGGACCCGGGTGGCCGCGCAGTTGAACGCATCCGCCGATGAAATCGCCCTTGTGCGCAACACTTCGGAGGCGAACAACATCATCAACTCCGGCATTCCGCTTGCCGCGGGCGACGAGGTGCTGATCTGGGACCAGAACCACCCCACCAACCATGTCGCCTGGGAAGTGCGCGCCGCCCGCCACGGATTCTCGCTGCGCAAAGTGGCAACACCTGAACAGCCGCAATCCGTGGAAGAACTCATCGACGCCTTCGCCGCCGAGCTCAGCGACAATACCCGGGTGCTGGCGCTCACCCATGTTTCCAATGTGAGCGGAATCAAACTGCCAGTGGGGGAGTTGACCCGCATCGCCCATGAGCGCGGGATTCACGTCCATCTCGACGGCGCCCAGAGCTGGGGTGCCATGGCGGTGGATCTGCGCGAGCTTGGCGTCGATTCGTATTCCGCCAGCGCCCACAAGTGGTATATGGGCCCGAAGGAAGTCGGCTTGCTGTATGTGCGCCAGGACAGAATCGCGGCAATCTGGCCGTCGGTTGTCGCGCCTGGCTGGGGAGATGGCGCGCAGACCTCGCTGGTCGGCGCGCGCAAGTTTGAATCGCTCGGCCAGCGCGACGATGCGGCACTCGCCGGACTGGGCGTTGCCGCGCAACTGCACGACTTGATCGGCCCGCGGCGGATCGAGGGGCGGATCGCGCAACTTGCGCAAAGCCTCAAACAGGGGCTTGCCAGCGCCGGCCTGGACTTGCTGACGCCGATGTCGCCCACGCTCAGCCACGGCGTTTGCATCGCCAAGCTCGGCCCGGCCTCGCGAAGCGATGTGGCCAACCGGCTGTATACGCGGCACGGCATCGCCGGCGCCCCCACCGGCGGCCTGCGGCTGTGCCCGACGATTTACAACACCCCGAAGCACATCGACCGGGCCGTGGCCGGCGCCGCGGCGCTGATGGCTTGAGTGATTCGCTGAAAAACTGCGCGGCGGCTCACTCGGGCAGCGGGGGATGGTAGGTGTCGCCGATGGTGCGCCCGCCGTTGCCGTTGGCGCGGTTGAGTTTGCCGGCGAGGGCCTCTTCCGCGAGCGCGCTGGCGCTCATCAATGAACTCAGCGACAACGCGCCGATATAGTCGGAAAACGCTCTCAAATTCCCCGCGTCGGCTCTTTCCAGCGCGTCAATATAATCCGGCTTGCCCTGGGCGGTGATCACCGGGGGTGGCAATGACCGCTTGATGAAGGCCCAGGCCATGAGCAGGCGCGAGGTTCTGCCGTTGCCGTCTTGGAAAGGATGCGTGCGCACGAAGCGGTGGTGGAGCCAGGCCGCTTCGACGTTGACCGGATACCCGCCCTCGCGGATTTCGCGGTACAGGGCGAAGAAGCGGTCCATTTCAGCCTGCACGTGCTCCGGGGGGCAATACTGGTGGACGTGCCCGTCCAGCCGGCGCGGATTGTTCGGGCGAATCTTCCACATGCCCTTGGTTCTGAACGGAACGGCGACGCGGCGTCCGTGCAAATCAAGCCCAGTGACAGTCGCCTGGTGGCGCGTCAACAACTGATGCCAGCTCTTGACCATCGACCCGGACAAGGCGCGGCCGCTCGCCACGTCCTCGAACATCATGTCATAGGCGGCTTCCTGGTCTTGCAGCAGGCCCCGGATCGTCTCGTCTTCGATGGACTCGTGGGTGTGGGCGCCGACGACGCCGGCGAAGCCTTCCGCCACGAGTTGTTCGGTAACGCCCCGGCGCAGTGTGTACAGCCCTTCGATCTGTCCGGTTTCAATGGCGAAGGCGCGCACGCGCTCGCGCAGCCAGCCACCGATGAAACGCTCTTTCTCGGCGTCCGCCTTGAGCAACTCGCGGCTGCGGGCCCAGGCGGCCTCCTGCTCAGCCTGCCCGGGGAGCGCCCAGTCCGCGGCCCCGGCGGGCATCTCCCGCAACGGCGCCCAGACCCAAGGCTCTTTGATTTCGATGGTCATGGGCGGAGTGTACCACCCGCGGCAACAATCCCGAAGTCCGTGTGCTCGCGGGCGGCGGCTATAGATTCAGGCCGCCGAGGAACTCCAGCATGGCGGCGTTGGTTTCTTCCGGAGCTTCCTGCTGCACCCAGTGGCCGATTCCGGGGATGAGCGCCACGCCGCGCAGGTCGTCGGTGGCCCGGGACATCATCGCGGTCAATTGTTCGGCGGTCGCGCCGCCGATCACGATGTCCCGGGAACCCGCCAGAAACAATGTCGGCACAGTGACCCGGTCGCTTGCGTAATCGAGGCTGATTTCCCAGTTGCGGTGGAAGTTGCGGTAGTAGTTGATGCCGCCGCGGAAACCCGCCCGCTCGAATTCGCCAACGATGTAATCGAGGTCCCGCTCACTCAGCCAGCCGGGCAGCCCCATTGGCGCGCCGAGGCGGCCAATCCAGCCGCCGGCGGAACGGTGCGGGTCGGTGATCAGCGGGGCTTGGCGGGGCGAATCGGGGGAAAGGTACAGGCGGCTGAGGAAACCGCGGGGGTCGCTGTCGTACTCGGCCTCGGCCACGCCGCCGGGCTCGTTGTGGTAAAGGATGTAGTAGAAATTCCCGCCCCAGGTTTCGCGCCAGCCTTCCATTGGCGAGCGCCCGGCGGTGCCGCCATAGGGCACGCTCATGGCGATCAGGCCATCGAAGCGTTCCGGGTAGCGCACGACCGCGTGCCAGGCGACGATGGCGCCCCAGTCGTGGCCAACCATGACCGCGGTTTCCTCGCCGAGGGCGTCGAGGATGCCCACCATGTCGTCGGTGAGATCGATGATGTCGTAGTCGTCCACAGCGGGCGGCGCGTCGGTGCCGCCGTAGCCGCGCATGTCCGGGGCGACGGCGCGATAGCCGGCTTCAGCCAAGGCGGTTAGCTGGTGCCGCCAGTTGTACCAGGATTCGGGCCAGCCATGGGCCATCAGCACGAGCGGCCCGGAATCGCCAGCCTCGAAAATCCGCATGCGGATGCCATTGCTTTCAATGAAGCGGCCGCTGATGCCATCGACCGGCGAAGCCATGCTCTCGTCTCCTTGCTGACCATCGTCTCCCTGCTGCGCCCCGGCGGAATGCGCGGAAACCGCCACCAACAGCAACGCCAACAACCATCTGCCCATCGCGCCATCCTCCACAATTCCGCCATCGAGGCTATCACGAATTGGGGGCCGGGGTATGAAACCGCTTATCGGCAGTCCCGGTAGTTGCCGGCGAGCAGGGTCCAGTGTTGATAGTCTTCGCTCGCTTGCAGCTCGGCGGTGAAGCAGGCGGTGGTTCCATCATCGTTGAGGAGCTTGCCTTCCGGTATGCGCAGGATGCGGGTTGCGGCTTCAATGAAGGGCATCTCCCCGGCAGCCGGCGCGCAATTTTTCGTCGCGCCGGCGGCGAGGGTCCAAGTCGCGGAATCCATCCAGTTGCCGGAAGCGGTCGCTCCCCGCAGTTCGGCGCTGAAGCACAGGCTCGCGGAGGCATCGCGGAATTCGGCGAGCGGCAAGCGCAGGCTGCCGGTTTCCGAGGTCAAGACGGGCGCGGTTGACACTTGTGTTTCGGAGTTGCCGACTCGCTCGAACGTTGCCAGCGAGCTATTTTCGGCAAGCAGGTGGACGTGCCTGCCGTCCGGGCTTGCCACCCCGGCCAGGATCCCGCCGAAGTCCGGCACCAGATTGTCGAAACGGTCATACTGATCCGCCGCGAGATAGTCCGTTTGGACCAATTCACCGCTTTCCGGCCGCCACTGAATGCTAAAACCAAAACCCGCACAGAAGACATCCACCGCGGACGAGTTTCTGCGGGGCGCCGCAAAGTCGCAGTTTCCCGACCCCGAGCCTGCGTCGAGTTCTCCCAACAATTGCGGTTGCTGGTCGGAAAATAGCTGGAAGACACTCGGATCAGATCGAAAACGATCAATCACAAACAAATATTGATCATCCTCGCTGACTGCTATAAGTCCAGCAGCGGGGAAACGGAAACTTCCGGAAAGCGCAAGCTCCCCGGATTCGGCATCTCGCTCATAGATGTTGAGCAGGCTTTCATCCGTATGATGATCGGCAAATGCGTAAATCTTATCGCCTGATCTGCCAATCTTGGCGTAGCTTACATTATCGAATTCCACCATCTGCACATATTCCACCCCATCGGTCAGGGAAAACACCTCCAAGCCCCGGGAACTTGTCGAATACACGAATTTTCCAGTGGAATCCAAAAGTAGCATATCTTCCTTTCGGCTGTGGCAGTCCGAAGAAGTTGGCTGGCCAGATAAGGAAACTTGCTCAGCTGATTCAAGCCGGGCAGGATTCCCCCCAATCGCATCGAACCGCCACCACCCGTTACAGTGCTTCGCATATAGCCGGTCTTGATTCTGGTTCCAGAACAACCATGGGGTCGTCCCATTCTCGAATTCAAGCTGTTGCGAGAAACTCAGATTGCCATCAACCAAGTCGCGTTCGAATACTCGCACACTGCCCTCCGCACCAATAAAAATCGCTGAGCCGTCACTGCTTGATACCAGAGAAGCTTTCCAGCTGCTGCTGTCAAGCTCGATTACATGGCCATTCGCATCCCTGTCCCCCGTTTTCAGTTCCCCCACAAACTTCAACCATGCCGGAGGGCCGCTTTCTCCCCAACGCAACATGAAGTCACCGCCCAGAACATTGCCAAGGGATCCCAGCCGGATCAGGTAACTGACTCCCACCTCGGCTTCGAACACCACTTCCGAACCAAAACCGCCTTTGGAAACCGGCTCGATATCCCCGTCTCTGTTGCGGTACACAGCGATGGAAAACTCGGAATCCGCATCATCATTATTTTCCTGATCAATATGAAATCGAACCCAGCCGGAAGCTGGCGCTTGATAGTTCCACCACAATGACGCGGAACCTTCATTGCCAGTGCGCTCATTCGGTGCGATGGTGGCGAATTCGTTGCTTCCACGAATCACGCCACTGTCACCAGTCAGTGATTGGGCCTTGGCCATATTGTCGTTGTCCGGTGTCGGCCCCCAACTCAGCACGCTTTTGCTGAATTTAGAGTCGAAAGCCGAGAAGGTATTGTTGCGATAGCCCACGGAAAGGAAGTACCGCTGACCTTTGGTGGCCTGGAAAACGAATTCGGACAAAGTGCTGAATGGTTTGTTCGCGCCAATCCGTTCAAGCTCGGTCAACGAGCTGCCGGAAAAAGCCGATATCACGAGATTGAGAGAGGCCGGGCGAGAGTTTTCCGGATCAAACAGCCGCCAAGTGTAGAAACCGCTTTCCGGCGCTGTCCATTCGAACCACTTGGTTCTGACGCCTGTCAAGTCAGGCTCTCCCGGCTCAACGGTGGCATACCTGTCTACTTCCATTTCAATTGAAGACGACCGCGAGCTGTCAATTTCCTCGGCATGCTCGAAATCATCATTTTCAATCGAAAAGCGCTCATTTTTACGCCAGGAAAGCTCGTAGCTTCCTCCACCGCCATAGGCATCACCGGCCGCCAATGCAATGCGATACTCCTGATCTTTCTTTGCCGGAAAAGCAGTGGTCCAACTGGGTGATCCCGATACCAGCCTCAAGTCCGGGATCCGGTCACCCGTGAAAACCAGAATCCGCAAATCGTTGTTGTTGGACTCAAAACGCCAGTCGCCGGCCCCAGGCGCCGTCCACCGGTACCAGACCGTTGCCGCCAGTTCACCGAAGGATTCTGCCGGTTCAAGCGTGGCGCCCTGATTGTTGCCCCGCATCGTGCCGTCATGGCCCTTGAGTTCGATGCTGTCGACAAATTGGTCATTCGGCGGCAACTCCGAGGACCAGCGCAGAAGCGCCGGCGGCGCAATACCTTTGCCGCTGTGGCTGACCCGAATCTTGTAGTTCTCTCGCGCTGGAGAGAAAAATTCGACCGCGGTGGCATCCCCCATCGCCACCCGTTCAAGATCGATCAGCGATTCACCGGTGAAGAAATCCAACTGGAGGCCACGGTTGTTGCTGTAGTCCGCATCCGGTCTGGCGTCAAAACGGTAAAAGCCCTCAACCGGCGCGGTCCAGTCGTACCAGACCGAATTGGACGGACGCCGGGCGGCCTCGAATTCGGGCTCGCCCGGCTCGGTGCCGGCAAGCAGCAAATCGAGCTTTTGCGGACTTTCCGTCAAGCCGGCGGCGGCTGCGAAGCCCGCGTTCAGCGGACGCTCCCGGGCAGCCGGGCCCGCTTCCGCGGTGCCGGATTTTCGAATCCGCACCGAAGTGGATGCCGCGCGCGCGTTCCAGGCGGTCGCGGTGAAATACAAGCGCGCCGCCTCGTTGCCGCTGTGGGAAAGGCCGAGCTTCAACTCCTGGGTTTCCCCCGCGGCGATTTCGCCAAGTTCGATCAATGGCGAGTCCGAACTTTCCCATTCGATGTGAGTCGAGAGGCGGTCTTCCCGCGACACCTCAAGATTTTCCAATTGCCAGCCGGTGCAGGGACCGCCGGCGGTGCGGCAATCCACCTCGAGGCGCGTTCCCGCGGCGACATAGGAATCCGCCATCACCGTCACGGTGATTTCGCTGGAATCGGCAATGCTGCCGGTATCCGCTTCGACCCGAAGCTTGGGCGTGGCGTCGCCGCGGATAATCGTCCAGGCCAATGCCGCCCGGGGCGCTCCGGTGAAGACGCGCTTGGCGGCGATTTTCGCCCGGTGAACGCCCGCGGGCGGATCGTCGAGGATGATCCACTCCACATTGTCCTTGTGGGATAGCGAACGGTATTCGCCACAGGCGCCCGGGCCGCAGTTGCCATCGAGGTCCAGATACAAGTTGAGATCGTTCAGCACCGCTTCGGCGATGGTGTCCGTGGGCGGTTCGTCCCAGGTCATCACCAGCGCCAACTGGCTTGCGCCGGCGGGCACGACAATCTCCTGCCCGGCGACCTCGCCATCCTCGACCCGGGAGATTGCGCCGCCGCTGAGCCAGCCATCGGCCTCGTCGCGGTTGAGCACACTCGTGCGGGCCGAAACCTTGCCGAGGCCGAAGCGGTTTTGCAAATCGCCGGGGCCATTGCTGTTGTTGGCGGGGAATCTTGAAGGGCTTTCCAGCCAGATTTTGGGCCGAATCGCGCTGGCCATCAGCCTCGCCCTGGTCAGCGCCGGCTGTTCGCGGTGCGCGGGCGAGGCGTCCATCAGCAATGCCGCCACTCCGGCCACCGTGGGCGAGGCCATGCTCGTTCCGCTGTAGCTTTCATAGCCACCACGACCTCCCAAGCCACTGGCGGAATAGACATCCACACCCGTTGCCACGATTTGCGGGGCCAGACGACCGTCGGCGGTGGGGCCGAGGCTGCTGAAGCCGGCCAGTTCGCCGCTGTCCGTCACAGCTCCCACCGAGAATGAATTCTTCGCCGTGCCAAAATCGGAAAAAGCGGAAGACCCCTCATTCGACTGCGCCACGACATACAGTTGGCGATGGCTCCAGACCACTGAATCGAGCTTGCGCTCACCAGAGCCCCTGCCCTCGAAAAGATTCGATGAGGCCGCCAGGCTCATATTGACGATCAAGGGTTTCACGCGATTGGCCGCCGGGCCGGATTCACCGCAACCCGTTGGCAGGCTCAGGTAATCCATGCCTTGCAAAATGCTGTCGTGCCAACCGGTGCCATTGTGGTGCAGCACCTTGGCGAAGCGGATATGCGCCACCCCCGGCGCCATGCCGGCATACTCCGGCCGGACGTAACCATCGCCCGCTATCGTGCCGGTGACATGGGTGCCGTGGCCGTGCTCATCAATCCACAGGTCATGTTCCGAGTGGCGCGCGTCGGTCCAGACGAAATTGGCGCCGCAAATACTGCGCCGGTTGGTGGCGATGTCCGGGTGGTTGATGTTGAGGCCGGTGTCCATGACGGCGATGGGCACCGAGGCGCCGCCGATGCCGCGGAAAAGCCCCGGCGAGCCGCTGTGCCAGCGCAGCGCGTCAACACCCATGGCGGGCACGGCGGTGTCGTGCGCCGCCTCCACCAGCCCGACGGGTTCGACCGCCAGCACGAAATCGGCCCTGGCGATGGCGTCAAGCGCCGGCCAGTCCACGGTGGCGGTGAAGGCGCGGATGTCCGCATCGAAGCGACCGACGACCGCGCCGAGTTCAGCGAGTTCGCGGCGCCACCGGCCATCTGGATCGCCAGCCATCAGGGTGATGAATACGGGATATTGCCGATCCGCCGGCAGCGAGCGGACCTCTTGGGCAAGGGCCGCGGGCAGCTTCACCGGTCTTGGCGGAGCCCCCAGGCCGGCTACTTCCGGCAGGGATGCGATTTGCTCCAGGCGGCCTGGGTCTATGGGCAGCCGGACCCGGACCAGCGGCCCCGAAGCGCCCAAAACTTCCCCGCCGAGCGCGTTCAGGGATGCGCCGAGCGCATCCAGTCCGGCGCCATCGGCCAGCCTAGCCCAGGCATAGGTGCCATCACGGCCCGCAGCGGCGGCATAATCGGCCAATACCGCCACCGCGGCGGAGTCATCGAGCCAGGCTGGATAAGTGGCGGGCCGCGGCGGTTCGATGTCCACTTGCCGCGGCGGGCGGTAAATCGCCATCTGCTGTGGCGCGGGGATGAAACTGTAGCCTTGCGGTGGCGTTGGCGGCGCGAAGGGGATGTCATCCCGCGCCTGGCGCGCCACTGAAGCGGAGTCGGGTGGTGGACCAGGGGCCGGCGCGACAGAAAGTCCGGCGCTTTCCCCGGCGATGCGGTCCACCAGCGCGTCGAGCAATTCCTCCCGCGCCGGGGCGTCGGCGGCAGTCTCCGGGCCCGGTTGCGCGGGAGGCGTCTGGCGCAAAGCGGCGACGATGGCGATTGCGGCCAATGCCAGACCCAGCGCCAACCAGATTCGCCCGAGACCCAATTCGCCAGAGCTCCACGCATTTCAGTGCCCCCCATTATATAACCACCGCGCATCTTGGGCGAATCCGCTCTTATCGCAATTTTCCTGATGATTGTCACTCAGCGCGCCAGCAATTCTCATCACATCGGAGCGTGGATTCCTTCGGGGGGGGGGGGGGGGGCACCCACAAGTCTCCGTTTGGGGGCCGAGCCTGAAGCCTACATGAAAGTATTCACGGCGTCCGCCGCGCGCGGCCCTGCAAACAGAGACGATTCGAGGCCACTTGATCCGCGCCCGGAAATCTACCGACCGTCAAAATGAGAATCGCTTTCCAGCACCGCCCGCTCTCCCTTCGGCGTGAGTCCATAAACCCCGCGCGGGGTCTCCAGCGGCCGCTCGAACCAGCCGTAGTAGTCCTTCAACAGGATATTGCCGGCCCGGGGCACGCCGGTTGCGCTCGCCACGATCGCCGCCTTGCTCGGGCCATGTTCGCCGAGGTAGCCGGCGCAGCGCAGGGCGTCCTGGCGGTAGGCGGTGATGATCTTGCGCCGGCTGGCGCCGCCGGTATTCGGGTCGCCAACCCGGGCTTCGAACTCGCGCAGCAGGCGCGCCAGCGCGGGTTTGCGCTTGCGCGGCCGGTATTCCGCCGGGTCCAGCAAAGGCTCGACCTTGCGGGCGGCGCCGGGCCGCACGATCAGCAGGCCGAGCCCGAGCCGGCGGCACAGCGCGAGCGCTTCTTTCTCGCGCGCGCCCCGGGAGCGGCGGGAACGAAAAGGCGGCACCGCGAGATAGACATTGTCAACCAGCCGCTGGCGCTCGATTCCCTGCAACACCAGCGGCAGGGAAAACCGCGTCTTCAATTCGACGATCAACGGCGGTTCGGCGCCCCGCACCGCCACCGCGTCGCAGCCATTGACCTCGCCCTTCACTTCGTAGCCCTGGCTTTCGAGAAAAGCCTTTACCGGCGCGTACAGGTCGGTTTCGAGCATTTTGCCCATGGGGAATTGTTCGGCAAATCCTATAAGGTTATTCTGCCGCCGATATCCCAACTTTAAGATGCCAACTTCAACACCCAAGGAGATTTCCGTGCCAGACAAAGCAGACAAATACGACGTGCCCTACATGCGGCGCACCCGGGACTTTTACCGGGCCCAGGGTTATGGCCAGGATTACCAGTGGGCCCATCACGGCGACGCGCCGTTCGCCCCGCTGCCAAAACCCCTGCGCGAGTGCCGCCTCGGGCTGGTGACCACGGCGATGCCGGATACGGTGGAAGGCCGGGCGAAACGGCAGGTGTACGCCTCTATGAGCACACCGACGCCGCAGTCGATGTACACCGATGAACTGTCTTGGCACAAAACGGTGACCCACACCCGGGACCTCGGCAGCTTCCTGCCACTCGATCATCTGCGCAACATGGCGCGGTCGAGAATCTTCGAGAGCCTGGCGGGCCGTTTCTATTCGGTGCCGACCGAATACAGCAAGCGCCAAACCAGGGAGAAGGACGCCCCGGCGATTCTCGACCTGTGCCTGGCGGACCAGGTCGACGTCGCCATGCTCGTGCCGCTCTGACCCGTCTGCCACCAGACCGTGAGTCTGGTCAGCCGGCATCTTGAAGAGAACGGAATTCCCACCGTGATCATCGGCAGCGCCCTCGATGTCGTGGAAAACTGCGGCGTCGCCCGCTATCTGCACACCGATTACCCGCTCGGCAACCCCTGCGGCGAGCCGGGTGACATCCGCAGCCAAATCGGCATCGTCCACCAGGCGCTCAAACTGCTTAAGAAGGCCAAAGCCCCGGAAACCACCCACCGCTCAACCCTCGGCTGGCGCCAGGGCGATGGCTGGCGCGACGACTACGCCAAAGTGGACGACAGCAACCGCGAAGCCCTCCGCCAACGCGGCGAAAACCGCCGCCAACAACAAGCCGCCGCCAAAGCCGCCGGCGAAAACCGCGCCCCGATGATTTCGGAGGTTTGAAAGGGATTTATGAGATTTATTGGTATTGATTTGTCGTGGAAAACAGAGAAAAACCCTTCTGCAGTAGCCGTTGGCAGGATGGCCGATGGCACACTTAACGTTGAGTTTGTTGAGCCTGCACTGAGAGATATAGATAGTGTTTTTAGGTTAGTTCATTCTCAGACTGAGGTAATTGGGATAGCTGTTGATGCTCCTTTGATCATTGAGAATCACGCCGGACAGCGACCATGCGAAACAGCATTGGGGCAAGATTATGGCAAACAGAAAGCTTCTTGCCACACCTCAAATAGATCTTTATACCCAAATTCGTTAAGTGTTCGTTTATCTTCTCAGCTTCAAAGGATCGGTTTTCAACATCTTGAGGGAACTCGCTGGCAAATTGAATGTTATCCCCATCCAGCGATTATTGAGTGTTTTGCTCTTTCAGAAAGACTCGCATATAAAAGAGGGAAAGTATTTGAGAAGAAAAGAGGTCAACAGGAACTAGCTAAACTGATTAGGTGCTTGGAATACTCAGATGTTTTGCCGCTCAATGTTCCTGACAATTTGAACTCATCTTTGTCAAATTCAGAAATAAATATTCTCAAAGGCAACGAACTAAAGCGCAATGAAGATGCACTCGATTCTATTATTTGCCTATATATTGCTGGATTGTATCATCTGAAAGTCGCAAGCAAATTATATGGTAATTCGAATCAGGGCTATATTTGGGTCCCACAGGTTAGATGCATTTAGCTATTTTAGCGATATTTGTATTAGTGTAAGTAATCGAGACAGCTAATGCTGCTGACATTCCATTCATTTTGGATCATGCAAGCAATTACTGAGATCGGTCTTTAACAGCATCTTTGGCTGCTCCAGAACCCGCGTCAGGAAGGGATTTCTATCAGCGAGCCGGTGTTGATACTCCGCCATCGTGTACAGGGTCGGGTTTATCCGCCTGCCGAGGTTTTTCTCGACTTCGGCTAGTTGCAAGTATAGGCGCTCAAGCGTTAAGTCGTCGGAAACGATTAGCAAATCGACGTCGCTGTCCGCTGTGTCTGATTGACTGGCGACAGAGCCATAGATCAGGGCGAGGCGAGTCTGCGCCTCAAGCGGTTGCAGCGCGATGCGCACTTGCTCCGCCACGCCGAGCGTCTTGTCCACGATGGAGCAAATCTCGCGGAAAACCGGCGAATCCGGGTTGGCCTGGAAGTGCTTGCGGTTGCCGCGATGCTCGGTGACGACCAAGCGGCCTCGTTCGAGCCTTGCGAGTTCGCGCTGCACGGCACCGCGGCCGATGCCGGCGAGTTCGATCAGTTCGGTCAGAAAAAAGCTCCGCCGGGGTTGCCCGAAAAGCAAGCCGTACAGGCGTTGCTGGGTCGCCGTGAACATCGAGCCCGCCAGGGATTGTGAGTTGGATTCCCGCGATTTCGTACCCATGGCGGGTATTCTAGTACCCAAATCGAGTACGTCAAGTGCCCTCATACGCACGGAAAAGGCGCTACAGCCGTGTAACTGTGTTTTAGCCATCTCGCGCGCGGCATCCGCCCACTTTGTCATTCTGCGCAAAGCGAAGTGATTCGGGCGCCGGTCGCTTGCCGTCGGTGGCTGAATGCTTTCCCGGCTCACGCCGGGCCCCTTTCAGCCACCGCCGCGCTCCCTCAGAGCAAAATTCGGAATACTGTATTTTGAACCTGCCCGCTTTACTCCGTCATTCTGCGCGGAGCGAAGCGGAGTCGCAGAATCTCGGCGGATCACCCCTGACTCTGAAGAAGGCACAGCAATCATTCGGGAGATTCTGCGACTTCGCGCGGTGGCGCGGATTCGCAACCGACTGAATCGGGCGCTGAATCCCGCGCCGGTGCCAGTGGCAAATGATCTGCCGAAAACCGAGCGTGGATGCCTGCCGGGTGGGGATCAGACGATCTGCGCTTCGGTTTTCGCAAGTCCCGCGGTTACCCCGGTCTCGTATTCCTCGAGTGGGTCGAAGTCGTCAAGCGCCCTGGCGATGATCTGGGTGCCTTCCGTGGCCGCGATGTGGAACAGGGCGTCGCCTTCGTGCACGAGCGGCAAGTTGGTGCGCCCGATCACCACGCCCTCGCCGGGCGCGCGGAGCCGGGTTTCACTTTCCCCCAATGGATCAGAAATGATGCCGAGCAACTGATCCGCCCGGACTTCCGCCCCAACGGCCGCAACCGTGCGCAGGATTCCGCTGCACGGCGCCCGCAGCCAGCGGCTTGAGCGCAAAATGTGAAGATCCGGCGGGGTTTTCCGTTGCCTGCGCCTTGGCAGCATCGCCAGATCGCGCATGACCCGGACGATGCCGTTTACACCCGCGCGGATTGCCGCTTCGTCAAAGCGCAGCGCCTCCCCCGCTTCGTACACCGCCACCGGAACATCCACTTCCCGCGCCGCGGCGCGCAGGCTGCCCTCCCGGTAGCCGGCGTTGAGCACAAGTGGCGCGCCAAAGGCCCGGGCGATGCGTTCGGCGCCCGGATCTCCGACATTCACGCGGATTTGGGGATAGTTGACGCGGTGGATGCTCGCGGTGTGCAGATCGATGCCGAAATCGGAGCCGCCAACGATTTCATCCATGAATATCCGGGCGATGCGCCCGCCGAGAGAACCCGTGGCGGAACCGGGGAAAATGCGGTTCAGGTCCCGGCGGTCCGGCAGATAGCGGCTGAGATTGAGGAATCCCGGCACGTTGACAATCGGCGCGGCGATCAGGATGCCGCGAAGCTTGCGCAGTTCGCGCATCCGAATCAGCCGGCGGATGATCTCGACGCCATTGATTTCATCGCCGTGCACCGCGGCGGAGACAAACAGGCGCGGGCCGGCGTAGCGGCCGTTGACGATATGCACCGGCATGGCCACGGGCACCTGGATGGACAGGTCGGTTATCGGCAAATTGACTTGCCGCCGATTGCCGGAGGCGATATCGATGCCACCGATGGAGACGATCCGCGCAGAGCGTTTTGGCAGGCCGAACAAGAATCAGCCCCTGCCCCGGGTGCGGGTTTTCGAGTCTTTCGCGTTGGCTTCCATGAAGCGGATGATCTTGTCCGCGATGTCATCGCCGGTGGCCCGCTCCATTCCCTCGAAACCGGGGCTTGAATTCACTTCCATGATCACTGGCCCATGATTGGAGCGCAGGAAATCGACTCCGGCCACATTCAGGCCAAGCGCCGAGGCGGCCCGGACCGCGGTGGAGCGCTCCTCCGGCGTGATGCGGATTTTTTCGGCGGTGCCGCCGCGGTGCAGATTGGAGCGGAAATCGTCCGCCCCGCCCTGGCGCATCATCGCGCCAACCACTTTCTTGCCGATAACAAAGGCACGGATGTCGGCGCCACCAGCTTCCTTGATGAACTCCTGCACCAGAATATTGACCTTGGCGCCGCGGAAAGCCTCGAAAACACTCTTGGCCGAAGCCATGGTTTCGCCGAGCACGACGCCAATTCCCTGGGTTCCCTCAAGCAGCTTGATCACCACCGGCGGGCCATTCACCATCTTGATGATTTCCTCCGCCTGCTTGCCCGAATTGGCGAAGCCGGTCACCGGCAGGCCGAGGCCCTTGCCCGAGAGAATCTGCAGGGAGCGCAGCTTGTCCCGGGAGCGTCCGATGGCAACCGATTCGTTGAGCGGCCAAGTGCCGATCACTTCGAACTGGCGCAAAATGGCAAGGCCATAAAAGGTGATCGATGCGCCGATGCGCGGAATCACGGCGTCATAGCGGGGCAGGGGTTTGCCGGCGATCATGACGCTGGGCCGGTGCGCGGTGATGTTCACATAGCACTGGGTGGTATTGATGACGTCGATGCTGTGGTCCCTGGCCCGCGCCGCTTCCATGAGCCGCCGGTGGGAGTACAGGTTGGGATTTCTGGCGAGCATGGCGATTTTCATGGCGGGATCCTGTGTTCTGGGTAAGCTCTGACTTAATCAGAGCTTATACTTGGCATGCGCTCGGCGATGCCTGGACGCGGCTCCGTGTCACCGAGACGATACGAGGACCCGGGATCCACGACGAAACGGCCACGCATCGCCTCGCGCCCGATGAGCATGCGAAATCCCATTTCGTCCCGGTTGGTGAGCGTTAGCTCGACTGGCTGGCAGATTTCGCCGGCCCCCAGCAAGGTGATGATCACATTGCGCCGCTCGCGCCCGCCTCCCGAATTGGTCACCCAGCGCCTGTCGGCGAGGAGCGCTTCGCATTGCAGCGCGACTTCGTCGTTTCGCTGCAGCGGGTGCGCGAGGAAGCGGACCCAGGAACGGCCCCGATATTCGTAGACTTCCTGGTCCCAAGCGTGCAGGGTGGAGGTTCTTGCGCCAGTATCGAGTTTGGCCTTGATCCGGTCAATGCCCAATTCCGGCAGGGCAACCCATTCCCGCCAACCGAGCAGGAGACAGCTCCGCGCCAGAATCTGTTTTTTTCTCTTCAAGCGGCTTCTTCTCGGTTGGCGGCGCGGACGGTGAAATGGCGCACCCGAGAGGATTCGAACCTCTGACCCCCTGGTTCGTAGCCAGGTACTCTATCCAACTGAGCTACGGGTGCGTGGTTGGGACTTCGGCGCCGGGCCGGGGAGGCCGGGCGCGCCGAAAGAGTGGATTCTACCAGATTCCCGTATAATTGCCGCCGCGACCGCGCAGGGGGCGGGCGGCGCGGCCATTCAAGCATTGTTCCAATCCACAAACGCCGCCGGTTCCTTGAACGGAATGTCCAACAGAAAAGCAGGGGAAACCACATGCGTATCGGCGCACCGAAGGAAACCAAAAATCAGGAATACCGGGCCGGCATCTCGGCCGAGTCGGCGGCGGCGCTCGCCGCCGATGGCCACGAGGTCTGGGTTGAAGCCGGCATCGGCGGGGGCATTGGTGAAAGCGACGCCGACTACCGCGAGGCCGGGGCGCGAATCGCCGGCGATGCGGCGGAGTTGTTCGACCGCGCCGAATTGATCGTCAAGGTGAAGGAGCCAAACCGGGAAGAGCGCGCCCTGCTGCGGCCGCGGCATACGCTGTTCTGCTATCTGCACCTCGCTTCCGACCCGGAACAGGCCGAAGACCTGCTCGCCAGCGATGCGGTTTGCATTGCCTTCGAGACCATCACCGATGATGGCGGCGCCCTGCCCCTGCTGACCCCCATGTCGGAAATCGCCGGGCGCATGGCGGTGCAGGCGGCGACGCATTTTCTGCAGAAACGCAACGGCGGCCGGGGCATTCTGCTCAGCGGCGCCACCGGCGTCGAGCCGGGCAAGGTGGCGGTGATCGGCGGCGGCGTGGTCGGCGGCAACGCGGCGCGGATCGCGCTCGGCCTTGGCGCCCGGGTCGCCATCATCGAGAAGTTTCCGGCGCGGCGGGAGCAGTTGCGCGAACAGCTTGGCCCCGATGTTGAACTGCTGGATTCGACGCCGGAAAACATCGAGGCCAAGGCGCGGGAGGCGGATCTCGTCGTCGGCGCCCTGCTCGTGCCCGGCGGCAAGGTCAAACACCTGATTCCAGAAAGCCTGGTGAAAAAAATGAAACCCGGATCGGTGCTCGCCGATGTCTGCATCGACCAGGGCGGCTGCGCCGAGACTTCCCGGCCCACCAGCCATGACGATCCGGTTTTCATCAAGCACGGCGTGGTGCATTACTGCGTCGCCAACATCCCCGGGGCGGCGCCGCTCACTTCGACCATGGCGCTGAACCGGGCGATACTGCCCTACATCCGCGAACTCGCGGGCAAGGGCGCGCGGCGGGCGCTCGAGGAGAACCTCCATCTGCGCCGGGGGCTCAACATCTGCCGCGGCCACATCACCTACGGGGCGGTGGCGGAGGGCCTCGGCCTCGACCACCTCGGCGCCGACCAAGCCCTGCTGCTGATTTAGGTCAGGAAAGCAAAGCTTTGATTAAGCCATATTTTTCCCGTGGCACAGGAACGTCCCACCGAATTCTGAGTGCGGGCGAATGTTTTCGAGGCGCGGCTTCGAGCGCGGTCGGAACCATGATCCATGACTGAAGAAAGCCACTGAGCTCGCGAGCAAAACAAAACCGCGCTTTTGTTTTGCGACGATGAAAAATTCCATGGGTGAGGGTGGGCTTCCGCGAAGCGAAGCTTCGCGCGAAGGCCGGGCACCCCCACCATGCGTTTGTCGCCTTGGTGCCGTCAAAGCGCATTGCATCCCCGCCGCCTTTGAAATCCTCGATGCGGTCGTCGCCGAACTGCCGGCCTTAAATGTCCCGAGCCGTTACGCCATATTGCGAATCGGTTATCATGCGGCCAATGCCAACGCGCCAAGCGCGCACCGACCCGGGGGAATGGAAAAATGATATTTAGCCGCACTGGGGCGTTTTGTCCCCCTTCATCGTTTTCAATGAGCGTGGCCGCGATGGTTCGCCCGCGCCTTCGATTTCCCCGGCGGGGCGCGGCGCTGCTTCTCCTGGCACCCCTGCTGGCGGGACTCATCCCGCAGGCCGCCGCGCAGACGACCCCCGCAGTCACCATCCACGGCGGATCTCCGGTGACGGAGGGCGGCTACGCGATCTTCACTGTCCGGGCGAACCCGGCACCAACGGCGTCCCTGAATGTAAACGTGAACATCACGGACGCGGCTGGCAGCAGCGACTTTCTGGCCGGCGGCAACGAAGGTGCCCGCACAGTCACCATTGCCGCGGGCCAGACGCTGGCCTACCTCCATGTACTGTCAGAGGACGACGATGTTGACGAGACGGGCGGCAATGTGACGGCGTCACTTCAGGCATCGAGTGACTACAGTCTTGGCACTCCCTCCTCGGGCACGGTGCGGGTGAACGACAACGACCCGCCGCCCACCGTCACCATCGAGGGCGGCCCTGCGGTGACCGAGGGAGAGTCCGCGGTCTTCACCGTGAAGGCCAACCCGGCCCCGGCGGATGACCTGCAGGTCAACTTGAGGGTGGACGATGAGGGCCACTTCCTGCCCCTGTTCAGGTCCGAAACCAAGGGCGGCGAAAGTAAAAGTGTGTCCAACGTCCATGCGATAGTGACCATCCCGGGTGGCGGGAATTCGGTCGACTATCGGGCTGCCACCACCGACGACGAGTATCACGAAGCTGATGGAGCCGTGACGATGGCTCTGAGGCCCGGCGGGGGCTATTCGGTCGGCAGTCCCGGTAAGGCACGGGTACGGGTGAACGACAACGACGACCCCAATATCCCGATCATCGACCTGAGTGGCTCCACAATCGCCCCCCCAATCACCGAAGGGGAAGACGCAACCTTCACGATCAGGGCCAACCCGGCGCCAACCGCAGATTTGACGATTCATTTCCGGGTAGACCAATGGCACCACAACTTCCTGGCGGAGGAGGACTTGGGGACGAAGCAGCACATCATTCCGGCCGGCGAGTCCTCGGTGACCTACTCGGTATCCACCATCGACGATGCCACTGATGAAGCCACCGGATTCGTGACGCTGCGTCTGTATTCCGGTGACGGCTACGTGGTCGGTTACAGGAGGTATCAGCATTCCTTCGTGAGAGACAACGATGACCCTCCGGGCACTTCCGTCATCACCATCAAGGGCGGCCCTGCGGTGACGGAAGGGACCGACGCGACCTTCACGTTCGAGGCCAATCCCGCGCCGACGGCGGCGCTGACGGTCAATTTCAAGGTGACGGATGCGAGCGGATCAGGCGACTTCCTGGCCCCCGAGAGTGAAGGCACGAAGCAGGTGACCATCCCGGCGGGCACATCCTCGCTGTCCTACTCCATCCCCACCATCAATGACGCGACGTCGGAGAGTGATGGCAAAGTGACGGTGACCGGCGAGTCCGGTTCCGGCTACCGATTTGACCAGGGCACAGCCGCGGTGAAGGTGAACGACGATGACTCCGCGGTGCCGGTGGTTGTGAGTAACCGCAACATCGTGTCCGTATTGCGTTTCATAAAGCCCTCCGGCGCGTGCTGCGTGGAATATCGCGCCCGGGAAGGCGAGCCAATCAGGGTCGGGCTGAGACTGTCGAGCCCGCTGGCGACAGATGCCGTGTTCACCCTTGTGGACAAGGGTTATACGAAACCGTCGGAGAATTTGGCACCGAGCGCAGCGACCTCGGGCACGGATTACCGAAGCGGTCCGTGGAAGGTCACCATACCCGCCGGACAGACGACCGCATGGGTGGAGATCGATACGTTCGACGATAACGATGTCAATGAGGGATCAACCGAAGGCCAATCCGCACTGGGGTTCGGTCGAGGCTCCTTCCCCCGTTACGACATGTACGAAGTTTTCACCTTGTGGGTGGACGAAACCAAGCTGCCCGCTGGTGTCGGGGTGGGCTCCATCTGGCCGATACCGGCGTACGGATCCAACAGGCACATCCGGGCTGCGATCCTGGACACGGACATGCCGAAGATATCCTTCGAGTCGCCATCGATGGTTGTGGATGAGAGTGCCGGGACGGTGGATCTCATGGTGAAGGTGGACCCACCCTCCAAATCACCGATCCATGTCGAGTACCGTTTGTCGGGGACTGCGACACGGGATGGTGATGACAGGGACTACCGTATCGTCAATGAGCTTGGTCGCCTCGGAAATAATGGACTCCTCCGGATTCCTGCGGACCAGGCCCGCGTGAAAATGCAGGTGGAGATCATCGACGACGATGTGGAGGACACCAACGAGACGATTCGCATCGAGATGACGGAGAGAAAGGGTCTGTCCAATCAATACCGGGGGACATCCCCCTATCAGGACAACAGGAGGATCTCCCAGTTTTTTTCCAATCAGGTAGCTGAACCATCGAGCGTCTCCATCGTCATCCGGAATGACGACGGGCTTCCGATGGTGGGAATCGCGCCCAAGACGGGCACGGCGGCATCGATCCCGGAAGGCGATTCCGCCGCATTCACGGTGACGCGGAGCGCGGCGGCGGCGACACCGCTGACGGTGAGCGTGGACGTAGGGGAGGCGCCGGGGAGCGACTTCGTGGCGACCGGCGACGAGGGGCGTCGGAGCGTGACCATCGCCGCGAACGCGACCTCAGCGGACTTCACGGTGGGCACGGTGGACGACGACAAGGATGAACCCGACGGCCGAGTGACGGCGACGCTGGCCGCGGGTACGGACTACGCAGCGCGGCCGGCGCCGGATGACGCAGCGAGCGTGGCGGTGACGGACAACGACGACGAGCCAGCCGAATCGCAGTTGTCACCCTCCCTGGTGACCGCCTGCGAGGCGGCCTCGGCGGACCTGGTGAAGAAGGTGCGCGGCTACTACGAACTGAACCGCGACCGCGCGGACAGGAACCACGGCGAGAACTGGCTCCGCGTGCTGATCGCGTTCGGGGCGGAGACGCACGCGACGCTTGCGCCCTACACGGCGGCGGAGGCGCGCGTCGGGGAGCGGGCTTGGTCGGGCTGGCGCCCGGTGCGCGAGGAGCTGGAACGCCTTGAGGCGTGCGCCGACGCCGTCGGGCAGCAGGCCGAACCGGCTCCGCAAACCCCGACGGTCACCCTCTCCGGCGGCTCGCCGGTGACGGAGGGCGGCGGCGCGGTCTTCACGCTGACGGCGACGCCGGCGCCCGCTTCGGACATTCAGGTGCCGGTGACGGTGTCCGAGACTGGCAGCTTCGCCGCTTCGGGCGAGGCGGGCGCGCGCACGGTGACGGTGGGCGCGGGCGGCACGGCGGACTTCACGGTAGCGACCGACGACGACGACGCCGACGAGGCGGACGGCTCGATCAATGTCACCTTGACCTCCGGCGAGGACTACACGGTGGGCAGCGCCGCCTCGGCGAGCGTGGCGGTGTTGGACAACGACACCCCGGAGGTGAACATCACGGCGGTCTCCGGCGGCACCGAGGGCGCGAATGCCACCTTCACGCTGACGGCGACGCCGGCGCCGGCATCAAACCTTGCGGTGAGCGTGACGGTGACGGCCACAGGCGACTACGGCGTCGCCACCGGCGCCCGCACGGTAACCATTCCCACCACCGGCAGCGCGACGCTGGCGGTGGCGACTGTGGACGACAGCACGGATGAGCCGAACGGCTCGGTGACTTTGACGCTGAATTCGGGGGACGGCTACGCGGTGGGCGCGCTGTCCTCGGTGGCGGCGGATATCCTCGACGACGACGAGCCGGCTGTCGAACCCGCGGTGCAAATCGCGCCCACCAGCCAGGCTTTGATCGGCGAGGTGCGGAGGTACTACGAAGCCAACCGGAACAATCAGTCCCGCAATTTCGGCTCCAACTGGCTGCGCGTGCTGATCGCCTTCGGCGACCGCAGCGACAGCGGATACACGCCCTTCACGGTGGCCGAGGCCAAGAAGGGCGAAGCCGTCTGGGCTGGCTGGGCCCCGGTGCGCAAGGAACTGGAGAGGCTGAACGCCGGGGTCGATTGCGTGGCCGGGCAGTTGAAGGCCAATGTCACCGGCTACGCCAAGGAAAGCGAACATGGCGCGCTCCATCAGGAAAGATGGCGCAAGGTGCTCAACGCCTTCAACGGCCAGACGCCGAAAGCCACCCCGGATGAAGTGGCGGCTTGGCGGGACAGCCTCAACGCCGCGAGATGGACGCCCGTGGTGTCCGCGTTCCGCTGCCTGGAGGCGAACTCGCTGCTGTGACCCCGGCCCGGGCGAGAATCCGCCGGGCGCGTTTGAGCTGCGGCGCATCGGCCATCCGGCCCTTGAAGCCGAAAGCGATGCGGCCTTCGCGTTGCTGTTCTTCCGCCAGGGCGAGCAGTTCCCGGGCTTCGGCGATTTCCGCCTCGCTTGGCGTGAACGCCTTGTTGACGATTTCGATCTGGTCGGGATGGATCGTCAACTTGCCGGTGAAACCCATCGCCGCCCCGCGCCGGCAGTCTTCCCGCAGGCCATCGAGATCGCGGAAGTCGGGGTAAATCGTGTCGATCGGCTGTTTGCCCGCGGCCGCGGCGGCCAGCAGAGCCATTGAGCGAGCCAGGGCGAAGACCTCGAGATAATCGCCATTGCGGTCGCGGATGGCGCCCGCGCCGAGTTCGGCGGAGAGATCTTCGCAGCCCCAGGTCATGCCATCGACCCGGGGGTGCGCCGCCATTTCCGGCAGGTGGAACACCGAGGCGGGAGTCTCGGCGCCTATCAGCAACAGCTTCACCGAGCCTGCGGCAAGTCCCGCGCGGGCCTCCGCTTTGGCGATGAGGCTGTCCGCGGTTTCCACATCCGCCAGCGATTCGGCCTTGGGCACGACAATGCCATCGGGCCCGCAGCCGACGACAGCGGCGATGTCCCCCGCCCCCCAGGGCGAAGCCAGCGGGTTGATCCGCGCGAGCCTTTGCCGCCCGCCGAAATCGGCCTCCCGCAGCCAGTGGCAAACCGCGTCCCGCGCCGATTGCTTGTTTTCCAGTGTGACCGAGTCCTCCAGATCGAGGATCAGCGCATCGGCGGGCAGCCCGAGCGCCTTGCCGAACATCCGCTCGCTGCCACCCGGCACGAAATGAATGCTGCGCCTGCGCGCGCTGGCCCGCGTTTCGCCTCCGTCCATCGTCCACCATCCCGGCAAATCCCGCCGCATTGTAAACAATACCGCTTCAAGACACGCGGCTGGCAATTCGCCCGGCGCTGCGCGGTGGCTGCGCCAACCGGGTTTCACATTGCGCGAGCATGGCGGGGCGATTCCTGCTATTTTCCCGGCGGATTGAACTGGACAAACAGCGATCATGGCAGAAGCGGCGGGGAATTTTGACGCTTGGCTCGGCAGGACCGAGACCCGCTGCGACAGGATCGGGCCCAAACCGGCGCTCGGTCTGGCCGCCCTGCTCGACCGGCCGGGTTCGCCCTCGCCCATGGCGCCTGGCGCGCCACTGCCGCCGCTGTGGCACTGGTGCTATTTTCTGGAAACCGCGCGGCAAAGCGAAATCGCCGCCGATGGCCACGCCCGCAGGGGAGGCTTTCTGCCACCCATCGACCTGCCCCGGCGCATGTGGGCCGGCAGCCGCTTCCGCTTCCACCATCCGCTGCGAATCGGCGAAACGGTCGTCCGGCGCTCGCGCATCAATGGCATCGAGCGCAAACAAGGCCGCAGCGGACAACTCGTCTTCATCCGCCTCGCCCATCAATATGAAAACGCGGCGGGGCTGGCCTTCAGCGAACAGCAGCACATTGTGTACCGCAGCGCGGAATCGGTTGCCGGCGCCGCCGCACAAGCGGCGGGGAAAACCGCGGAAAATGAGCCGAAAGCCGATTTTCAGCGCGAAACCCAGACTGGCGCGGTGATGCTGTTCCGCTATTCCGCCCTGACCTTCAACGCCCACCGCATCCACTACGACCGCGACTACGCGCGCGATGTCGAAGGCTATCCCGGCCTGCTGGTGCACGGCCCCCTGCTGGCGACCCTGCTGCTCGACGAACTGCTGCGCCAATGTCCGGGCCGGGAAGTGAGCGGGTTTTCTTTTCGCGCCCTCGCTCCGGTGTTCGACACCGACCCGTTCCATCTTTGCGGAACCCGGCCCGGCGCCGGTGGGAAGTGCGGGCTTTGGGTTGCCAATTCGGCTGGCTCGACTTGCCTGCGCGGCGAAGCCAAGCTGTCGCCGCCGCCATGATGGCGGGTCTTGGGCACACTGCGCGAAGTCGCAGGACCTCTGGGAATGTTGCAATTTTCGGGAGATTCCGCAACTTCGCTTCGCTCCGCACGGAATGGCAGAGTGGAGGGGTGCGCCGCTGTTTTGTCACCGCGCGCCAAGGCATGTGATACCATTTCCGGCGCTGCGGAGAGATGGCCGAGTGGCTGAAGGCGCGCCCCTGCTAAGGGCGTATAGGTTAACCCCTATCGAGGGTTCGAATCCCTCTCTCTCCGCCAGATGAAACTGCTGTTTCCAGCGCTCCGGAGATGACCGCGATGCTTGATCTCCTGCTCCGTTCCGCATGGACCTTCATCTATACTTTTGTCGTTCTTTGCCTGCTTCTGGCGGCTGCGGTCGCAGTGCTCAGTGATCCGGGCGGCACCATCGTTCCCTTCTTCAATGGCATCGTTCTGGTGGGCAAAATCGCCCTCGGCGCCATCGCGCTTGGCGTGTTTGTGCTGATTTTTCTCGCTGTGCGGCACGGCTGGAACCCCATCCGCGCCGGCACGCAGGCGGCGGCTCAAGAGGCCACTTCCAAAAGGGTCGGCCATGACCAGCCCGGCGCGGGCGGCGACGCCGCGCGGGCGAACACCCTTGAGGCGGAAGATGCGCAAAGCCAGAGCGAAGAAGAGTCGATTGATGATTTGCTCGACGAATTCCGCCGGGACTTCCCGGAAATCGATTTTGGCAACTCCGAAGATTATGCCTTCGAGTCGGAACCGGGCGCGACTTTAACCTCCAATAAAACCGTCATCGTGAAAAAGGAAGGCCAGGAAACAGACGGCAAACCCAGCGGGAACAACCGCAAAATCACGATTACGATTGAGCGGGGCGGCGGCTGATTTTGGAAGCAAATGTTGGAAGCAAATGTTGAAACCCGGCCAGCCGCTCATTCCAGCGCCCATTCCACCCGGATGGGCTCGCTGCCGTAGATGAGCTCGCCGGGGTCGGCGTCGCTGCTGTAGGCCACCCAGAACCTGAGCTTGACGCCTTCGAGGCCGAGGCGAAAGCCGGTGAGGGCTTGCCGGTAGAGCCGGTAGCCGTGCTTCGGGTCGAACGCCGGCTCGCCGCGGGAGATGCCGTTGCGGCCAAGGATGATGAGTTCCATGACATGACCGAGGGCGCCGGGCGGCGTGGCCGCGGGCAGTTCGCCGCCGGTGTGGGGATGCCAGCCGCCATCGGCGTCCCGCGCGAAGAATTGGCCCTGTTCGGTTTCGGCCACAACATGCAGTTGCCCCGGCCAGTGGCGGTGGGCGGGGTCGATAAGCACCGTGGCGTAGATATTGAATTCCTGCCAGGGCCGCAGCGATTCCCGGGCGCTTGCGCCGGCGTCGGCGCTGGCATAGCCGGAAAAATGCGCGCTGCTTTCCGCGCCGCTGACGGCAACGGCCTCGCCGAGGCCGATCGGGCAATGGCCGCGGTTGCCGGAGATCACGGCGACGCCGCAGATATCGTCCGGGGACAGGCGCCGATGCCACTTGTGGTTTGGCCCATAGGCCATGACGGCGCCGTCGAACACGCCGTGGCCAAGGCCGAGATTATGGCCGATCTCGTGCAGGGCCACCGAGTAGAAGCTGTCTTCGTCGTAGACCATCTGGCCTTCGCGGCCGAAGTTCCGCCGGTAGCTGTCGTTGAAGAAGATGTCGCCCTCGGCGATCACCGTCGATCCATTGGAATAGCCGAGAAAGGTGCCGGCCCAGCCAGCCCAGTCGTCCGCGTTATCACCTTCGCAAGTCGAATCGCGCCAGCTCACGGTGCTGACTTGATTGCGCGAGCTGAGCCAGCCCGTTCCGCCCGCGCGGGAACAGTCTTTCACGTTCCGGGTGACCGCGCTCAAGCTGTAATAGGGAACCTGGCCGTTCCAGTAGCTCACCGAATCGTGGAACAGCGGGTCCCAGCGGTCGCCTTCCTCGGATTCGCCGGGAACCCACACCTGCCAGGCGAGGCGGTCGTCCTCGAGCCTGAGATTGTCGATGTCTTCAAAATGCTCCAGCGGCTGCCACGCGAACGCCGCGCCACCCGCCATCGCCAGGGCGGCGGCTGGGAGGACTCCAATAATACGCTGGAAGATACTCATATCCCTATCCACCACCAAGGATACGGGATTCCCCATCCGCCTGGCAATTCCGCGGCGCTGGCCAAACGCCCACTGGTCAATCGAGCGATGGGTGCGCGCAGCCCGCCGGCAACTTCAGGGCCTTGCTGTGCATCAAATTTTCTCCGGCGGATTGAATGGCTTGTGTGCTACCATGCGCGCTCCCGTATTGAACCCGACCCGGATATGAACCCGCAAGCAGTTTCCACCCGCCCGGACCTCATCGACCGGCTCAAGGCAATCGTCGGCCCGGCGGGTTGCCGGGAAGGCGAGGACATCGAGCCAAAAAACTACCAGGATTTGATGGAAGACCGGGCGATTCGCCCCGCGCTGCTGCTGCGCCCGGCTTCCACCGGGGAGGTTTCGGCGATACTCGCGCTTTGCCACGAGGCTGGCCAGCCGGTCGCGCCCCAGGGCGGCATGACCGGGCTTGTCTCCGCCGCCGCGCCGCTGGAGAATGAAATCTCGCTCAGCCTTGAGCGCATGAACCAAGTCGTGGAGCTCGACCCCTACACCAGCACGATCACCGTCGAAGCCGGCGTGCCGTTGCAGGTCATCCAGGAACGCGCCGACGCCGAGGGCCTGCTGTTTCCGCTCGACCTCGGCGCCCGGGGAAGCTGCACCATCGGCGGCAACCTCTCAACCAACGCCGGCGGCAACCGGGTGATCCGCTACGGCATGACCCGGGATCTAACAGTCGGCCTTGAAGCCGTGCTCGCCGACGGCACCGTCATCGACAACCTGCACAAGCTGCGCAAGAACAACACCGGCTACGACATCAAGCAATTGTTCATCGGCAGCGAGGGCACCCTCGGCGTCATCACCCAGGCGGTGCTGAAACTCTTTCCGCGCCCCGCGAGCCAGGCGGTGGCGATGTGCGGCCTGCGCTCGTTCCGGGAAGTCGCCGACCTGCTCGTCCACGCCCAGTCCCGGCTTGGCGCCAACCTGAGCGCCTTCGAGGTGCTGTGGCAAAACAGCTACCAACTCGTCGACGCCCATGTGCCGCATGCCGACACCCCGCTGCCGGACAGCCACGCCTTCTACGCCCTCGTCGAGAGCATGGGCTCGGACGAAGCCACCGACAGCGAACTCTTCCTCAACATGCTCGACGAAGCCTGCCAAAAGGAATTGATCGACGATGTCATCGTCGCCGACAACAGCGACAAAATCAGAAAACTCTGGGCAGTGCGCGACGGCGCCGCCGAAGTCGGCCAGGGCGTCGGCCATATGCACACCTACGATGTCAGCATGAATGTCGCCGACATGGGCTATTTTGGCGACGAGGTGGAGCGCCGGCTGCGGGCGCAATGGCCCGGGGCGGTGCTCGGCCTGTTCGGCCACATCGGCGACGGCAACCTGCACATCGTCATCAACGTCGGGCCGGACACCCACGCCCTGCACCGCCCCATCGACGAAGTCATCTACGGCCTCATCCGCGAATTGAAAGGCTCGGTCTCAGCCGAACACGGCATCGGCATCATGAAGCGGCCCTTCCTGCCCTTCAGCCGCGACGACCGGGAAATCAACCTGATGCGCAGCCTCAAAACCAGCCTCGACCCCCGCGGCATCCTCAACCCGGGGCGGGTGTTTGTCTGAAATGCGGAGTCTTCGCAACAATGAATGACCTCAATGACAAGTCGGTGGTAATCGTCGGCGGCACCGCCGGCATTGGGCTGGCGACGGCGGAAGCCTGCGCCGCCAGTGGCGCGAAGGTCTGGGCGGCGGGGCGCAGCGAGGCGCACCGGAACCGGGCCATCGCGGCTGCGGACGGCGCGTTCGCCGTGCGCGAAGCGGACATACACGATGCCGATGCCCTCGAAGCGCTGTTCGGGGAGGCGGGACAGATCGACCATCTCGTGCTCTGCGCGATTGGCGGCGAGCGCACGCTCAAGCCTTTTCTGGAGCAGACCGCGGAGCAGTTCAAGGCCGCCTACGGCAAGCTTTGGGGTTACGCCAACGCCGTGCGGACGGGCGCGCCTTTTCTCGCCGAAGGCGCCTCGGTCACCCTCGTCAGCGGTTCGCCGGCGCGGAAAATCACCCCGGGGCAGTCGGCGCTGAGCTGCGTCGGCGGCGCGGTTGAGAATCTGGCCCGCTGCCTGGCGGTGGAAATGGCCCCGGTGCGGGTCAACATCGTCTCCCCTGGCACCATCGACACCGCCATGTTCGACTGGATGGGCGACAAGCGGGAGCAGCAGCTCAAAGCCAACACCTCCGGCCACCTCATCCAACGCCCCGGGACCCCCGCGGAAGTCGCCGAAGGCATCCTGTTCGTGATGCGCAACCGCTTCGTCACCGGCACCACGGTCGATGTCGACGGCGGGCGCATCCTCTCCTGAATGCTTTTGAATACAGCCACCGGAGTTTCGCAGACATGATCCAGGAAATCGGCAATGCCGCCCGCGCCACCGGTGAAGGAAGCTTCGCCCCGGCCGGGGAACAGCAGCTTGAGCCGCAAACGAGCCTGCTCGAAACCATCGCCGCGCGCCGCTCGGTGCGGGGCTTTCTCGGCCGGGAAGTGCCGCGGGAAACCCTGGAGCGGATTTTCGCCATCGCCCAGCAGGCGCCATCGAATTGCAACGTGCAGCCCTGGAAGGTCTATGTCGCCTCCGGCGAACTCAAGGACCGGCTCAGGAAGCAGATGCGCGACAATATGGTCCAGGGCGTGGAACCGAACCCCGACTACGAGTACCGCGGCGACTTCACCGGCGAATACCGCGCGCGGCAAGTCGAATGCGCCGTGGCGTTGTATTCGCGGATGGGCGTCGGCCGCCACGACCGCGAGGGCCGGATGCGCGCCGCGCTGCGCAATTTCGAGTTCTTCGACGCGCCCCACATCGCCTTCATCGGCATGGATCCAGCCTTCGGCACCACGGTGGCGGTCGATGTGGGCATGTACGCCCAGACGCTGATGCTGACCATGGTTGCTTTCGGCATCCACAGCTGCGCCATGGGCTCGATGCGCAACTTCCCCGACCTGGTGCGGGACGCCTTCGCGATCGAAGACGGCACCAAAATCCTCTTCGGCATCAGCTTCGGCTACGAAGACCCCGCTGTGCCCGCCAACGCCACCCGAACCACCCGGGCGCCGATTTCCGAAAACGTGGTGTTCCATTCGGGCTCATAGTTGGTTTGACGAACCGCGGGCGGGGCCTCGTCTCGCGGTTTCGTAGTTTGCGGCATCCAAACGACCCGGGGCAACCACCCCGCCCCTTCGGGGCACGCCTCCTTGAAAAGGAGGGGAGTTGGTCGAGTCGCGCCGGAGGGGAGGGGACAGGATGCCCCGAATCACTTAGCTTGCTTCGCGCCCTGCGTGGTTGAATCACGCACAGCGCGAGGGTCTGCGGGCGGGAGGGTCTTGGCGCGTCGTTGAGGAGGAGCGTGCCAAGGATGGGCGAGGGCAAGCGTTTACGAAGCGCAGCTTCGTGTGCAGTCCCGAGCGCCACCGAGCTGCGCTCGGTGGCCGGATCGGAAGCGACGACGAACCGATTCGAGCCGAGACAGGATGTCTCGGCGAGATTAAGCGCCAAGACCCTCCCGCCCGCGGACCCGGATCGAAGCCACCGAAACCATCAGGGCCCCCTCGCTGTGACATTAAGTCGCATTTGAACGATTGCATTTGCGCCCGGCAATTGGCAGTCTACCCGGTTGAATCAACCAACAATCAAACGGGGGCACCCATGTCCAGAATCAGGCTTTTTTGTACCATGTTGCTGGCTGGCGCGTTCGCGCTGCCAGCCGCCCACGCCGCCAAAATCGACGCCATCGGCACCTTCGATTTTCCCAGTTCCGCCTCGCCGCAAGCCCAGGAGCATTTCATTCGCGGCGTGGGATACCTCCACAGCTTCGGCATGACCCAGGCGCGGGAGGAATTTCACCAAGCCCAGGCACTCGACCCCGATTTCGCCTTGGCCTACTGGGGCGAAACCTTCACCTACCAGCATCCCTTCTACGGCCCCGTTGACGAGCGTCCGGGCCAAGCCCTGATGAAGCTTGCCGCCACCCCCGAGGAACGGCTCGCCAAAGCCCCAACCGAGCGCGAGAAAGGCTTTCTCAAAGCCGCCGAAGCCTATGCCCTCGCCCCGGGCGGCATGCCCGAGCGCAGAATCGCCTGGATGGAAGCCATGGCCGAGCTGTACGGGAAGTATCCAGAAGACGATGAAGTCAAGGCTTTCTATGCCGTTTCCACGCTGTCGGCGGCAACCGCCTCCGGTTCGATGCGCGAGCGGATGAACATGCGGGCCGGCGCCTTGGCGCTGGAGTTGTTCAAGAGAAACGACAACCATCCCGGCGCGGCGCATTATGTCATCCACGCTTTCGACGACCCGGTCCACGCCCCCCTCGCCCTTGAAGCCGCCCACAAATACGCCGCCATCGCCCCCTCGGTTTCCCACGCCCGCCACATGCCCACCCACATCTTCATCCAGCACGGCATGTGGAGCCGGGTGGCCCAGGGCAACGATTCCGCTTTCCAGGCCGCGCGCGAGTTGTGGAAGCCGGGCGACACCGTGGGCGACCAGAACCACTCTTCCGACTGGGGCCAGTACGGCGAGCTGCAGCTCGGCGACTGGGAGCGCTCGAAGATGTGGATCGAACGCGCCGAGCAGACGCTCGCCGAAAACCCCGGCAACCAGCGCTCGATCAACACCCTGAAAACGATGCGGGCCCGCCATGTCATCGAAACCGAGCAATGGCAAGTGCACGAGCTGAGCGATGACCTCAACGATTCCCAACTGCTCGCGCTTGGCCTCGGCGCCGCCCATCTAGGCGAACTCGGGCTCGCCGAAGAAATCGCCGAAATCCTCGGCGCCAAGGCGTCCGACCAGCCGAACAATGTGAACCTCCAGGTGATGCACGCCGAAGTCATGGCGCTTACCTTGGCGAGGCAGGCCCAGCGGCAACTCAGCGAGGGCCTGACCACCGACGGCCTGCCGCAGCGGGAAAAAGCCATCGAATTGCTCGACAACGCCATCGCCCTCAAAGAGGCCCAGCGCCCGCCGAACGGCGCCGCCGACCCCCTCAAGCCCATCCATGAACTGACCGGCGAAGTGCTGCTCGCACTCGGCCAGCCCAAGGACGCGGCCGAGCGCTTCGAGCAGTCGCTGCTGCGGATGCCGAACCGGCCGCTGTCGCTGATCGGCGCCGCCCGGGCGTATTCGGCCATGAACGAGCCGGCCCTGGCCAATGAGAAATACCAAGCCTATCTGGCGATCCGCGGCGAGGACTCCCACCCCGGGGTTGAGGAAGCCAGACGATATTTAAGCGGCGATTGATCGATACGGGAACCTGGCCATGAAGCCAACGCATTGGGAACAGGCCGCCGGCAACGGCCTGCTGAACCGCCGGCATTTGTTGCGGATGGGTCTCGCGGGCCTCGGCGCCGCCGGCGCCTCGACCGCGCTCGGCCAAGATCCCGGGGTTATGTCAGAGGCGCTGTTCGAAATACCGGATTGGTCGCGGACGCCGGGCGCCAACGCGAGCGCCTATGGCGAACGTTCGCCCTTCGCCGGCGAATTCCGCCGCATGGCGGGAACCCCCAACCCGATCTACCCCGGCGGCGGCGCCTCGCGCTCGCCGCTGCAATTGCTGCAGGGCACGATTACCCCGAATGGATTGCATTTCGAGCGCCATCACGCCGGCATCCCCGCGATCGATCCCGCCGGGCACACCCTGGTCATCAACGGCCTCGTGCGGCAGCCGCTGGCTTTCAGCTATGAAAACCTGCTCAAGTACCAGATGGTGAGCCGGATTCACTTCCTCGAATGTTCCGGCAACAGCGGCTCGCTGCTGCGCGGCGGCAACGCCGACGGCACCGCGCAAAGCCTCCACGGCCTGGTTTCCTGCGCCGAATGGACCGGCGTTCCCTTGTCCACCCTGCTAGACGAGGCTGGCGTGCTGCCCGGTGCCCGCTGGGTCGCCGCGGTGGGCGCCGACGCCGCGAGCATGGGCCGCTCGGTGCCGATTGAAAAAGCCCTTGATGACGTGCTCGTGGCGCTGTTTCAGAACGGCGAGCCGATCCGCCCCGAGCAGGGCTACCCCATGCGCCTGTTCTGCCCGGGCTGGGAAGGCAATATCAGCGTCAAGTGGCTCACCCAACTGAAACTGATGGAAGCCCCGGCCCAATTCCGCGATGAAACCAGCAAATACACCGACACCATGCCCGACCGCGGCAGCCTGCAATTCACCTTTCCCATGGGGGTGAAGTCGCTGATCACCTCGCCCTCCGGGCAGATGAACCTGCCCCGCCCGGGTGTTTACCAAGTCACCGGCATCGCCTGGTCCGGGCATGGGGCGATCCGCCGGGTCGAAGTCAGCGCCGATGGCGGCGGCACCTGGGCCGAGGCCATGCTGCAAGCGGAACCCCTGCCCCGGGCGCTGGCGCGGTTCACGATTCCCTGGGAATGGTCCGGCGGCGAGGCGGTGCTGCAAAGCCGGGCCACCGACAGCGCCGGCAATGTCCAGCCGCTCCGCGACGCGGTGCTCGCGGCAAGGGGCGCGATCAACTTCTATCACAACAACTGCATCCAGAGCTGGGGCGTGGATGGTGGCGGAGCGGTCAGCAATGTCTACGTCTAGCGCGCCGCACCGCAAACGCGCAAGGCTGCTTTTTCGCGGGCCGTTGGGCGCCGCGCTGGCTATGGTCGCCATCGCGCTGGCGCCGCCGGCGGGCGCCCAAGAGCAAGAGCGAGCGGCGCGGGTAGAGTTGGGCGAGCCAATCGGCGAAGAGCAATTGCTCGGCTTCGATCTGATCGCCGCGCCGGACGGCAGCGGGATGCCGCCTGGGGCGGGGACCGCGCGGCAGGGGCGCGCGGTCTATGAACTGAACTGCCTGCGCTGCCACAGCGCCAACGGCGAGGGCGTCTCCGCCATCACCGTGCTCGCGGGTGGCGACATGAACTCGGAAGAGCCGCCATTGCGCACCGTCGGCAGCTTCTGGCCCCATGCGAGCACATTGTTCGATTTCATCCGCCGGGCGATGCCGGCCGACATGCCGAAAACGCTGAGCGATGAAGAGGTTTACCAGGTAACCGCTTATGTGCTGTTCCTCAACGGCATCATTGGCGAGGACGAGTCGATCAACAGTGAAACACTAAGGGCGGTCGCCATGCCCAATGGCGGTGGTTTTGTCGACCGCAGCCACTTGTTGTACTGATGTTCCGAAAAATTCCTTCCATGGAATTTTTCTCTTGAGCAGAGTAAGAGTAAAGGGAGTTTTGGGGACATGACAGTTTTGCTTGGGGGGGTTTGCCGCTGGCGGCGCCTGGTTGGCGCGGGCCTGCTGCTTTGCTTGAGTCCGTTCGCTTGGGGCCAGGAGAATCTGGTCATTCCCGAGATTGGCGGCGTTCCGGCGCTTGAGGATTTCGCCGGAATGAAACCGGCCACCCCGCTGGCGCGGTCGATGGCGCTGGTGGAAAACTTCATCCAGCGCGAGCCCGACGACGGCGAGCCCGCCAGCCAGCGCACCGAAGTCTACGTCGGCTACGACCGCGCCGAATTGCATGTCGTGTTCCTCGCCTTCGACAGCGAACCCGAAGGCATCCGCGCCAATATGTCGTCGCGGGAAAACATCGACGGCGACGACTCGGTGGAGATCACCGTCGACACCTTCAACGACCAGCGCGCGGCTTCCACCTTCCGCTCGACCCCCCTCGGCATCCAATGGGACGCGCGCTGGACCGAAGCCGCCTCCCGCCGGGGCGGTTTCGACACCACGCTCGAAGCCGTCTGGGACAGCGAAGGCCAGCTCACCGACGAAGGCTACATGGTCAAAATGGCGATTCCGCTGCGCAGCCTGCGTTTCCCAGACACCTCCGAGCAAACCTGGCGCGTGCAGTTCGCGCGCATCATCCCCAGGCTGAGCGAGGAGTCCTACTGGCCACCCTACACCATCGACATCGAAGGCCGCCTCAACCAAACCGCCCTGCTCAACGGCATCCGCGATGTCTCGCCGGGCAACAACTACCTGATCATCCCCTTCCTGTTCGCCCGCGAAGCCGATTCCCTCAACCCCGCCATGGCGGGCGGCCCCGGCTTCGAGGCCACCAGCGAGCAGGAACTCGGCGTCGACGCCAAATTCGTCTTCAACGACAGCATGGTGCTCGATGTCACCCTCAACCCGGACTTCAGCCAGATCGAATCCGACGAGCCCCAGGTCACCGTCAATGAGCGCTTCGAGGTGCAGTTCCCCGAGCGGCGGCCCTTCTTCGTCGAGAACGCCGACTTCTTCGCCACCGATTCAACCCTGGTCTTCACCCGCCGCATCATCGACCCGGAAGGCGGGCTGCGCTTCACCGGCCGCGCCGGGGATTATGGCTTCGGCGGCATCGTCGTCAACGACATCGCCCCGGGCCAGGGCCGCCCCGACACCGACCCGCTGGCGGGGGAAAAAGCCAATATCGCCATCCTGCGCGGCTTCCGCGATTTTGGCGAGCAGGACCGCTACGGCTTCCTCATCAGCGACCGGGAATTCGGCGACGGCCACAACCGTGTCGCGAGCGTCGACGCCCGCATCAAACTCAGCGAGAACTGGATCAGCCAGTTGCAGATCATCGCCTCGGAGACCGAACCGTATTCGGGCGATGGCGAAACCCATACCGGCGTGCAGCGCAATTTCCAGATCAACCACGTCGGCCGCAACTGGAACACCCACACCCATTTCATCGAGGCGAGCCCGAGCTTCCGCACCGACCTCGGCTTCATGCCCCGCTTCTTCCGCCCGGACACCTCGGGCATGCATCAGCGCATCGCCTACACCTGGTTCCCCAATGACTTGCCGCTGAACAGCATCGCCACCACCTGGTTCGGCGTCTACCTCGAGGATTGGGTGGGAACCAAGATCTTCCACCAGAACGGCCCCACTTTCGGCTTCGCCACCGACACCTCGGAGTTGACCCTGGGCTGGACCGGCTACAACGAAATCCTGCGCCCCGGCGATTATCCGGGCCTGATGACCACCCAGAACCACAACTACGACGACTGGCAGCTTGAGTTCGAAAACAACTCGCTCAACACCCTCGAATTCGAACTCGGCTACCGCGCCGGCTCCACGCTGAACCTCGTTCCCGCCATCGGCACGCTGCCCTATGTCGCCGACCACAGCCGCGTCACCGCCGATGTGCTCTGGCGCCCCACCGACCGGCTGCGCGTCAGCAACACCTACCTGCTCACCGAGGTGGAAAACAGCGCCGGGGGGCGGATTTTCAGCAACGAGATCATCCGCAGCAACTGGAACTACCAGTTCACCCGGGAGTGGTCGCTGCGCTTCATCACCCAGTACGAGGAAACCCGGGGCGGGCCGCTGACCCGCCTCGAAGACGAGAAGAACCTCAACTTCGACTTGCTGCTGCGCTATGTGATCAACCCCTGGTCGGCGTTCTACGCCGGCTACAACTCCAACAGCAGCAACTTCGAGATCGTCGAGTACGAGGGCGAGCGCGAGCTGGTCAACGCCACCGACCTGCGGCGCGACGGCGACCAGTTCTTCGTCAAGTTCTCCTATCTGTTCCAGCGTTGACACGCATATGCTTGTGGGGAATCCACCATGATTGGCAAGCGGAAATTCTGGTCGAAAGCCGCGAACATTCCCGTCCGCGCCGGCGCCTTGGCTGGCGCCCTCGTTGCCATCCTCGGCTTCGCCGGCCCCGCGCACGCCCAAGCCACCCAAGTTGAAGGCGTGGCGCGCAACGCTTATCCCGAGCTCGCCGCTCTACTCGACGCTTTCGACGTCACCCAGGCCGGCGCTTTCGACGCCATCGCCGAGATCAATTCCAGCCCGGAAACCATGGCGGCCCGGATGGAACTCGCCATGCACCTGGAAATACTGGCCAATATGACCATGCGCGAAATGATGGCCATGGGCGGCCACAGCCCAGGCGAAATGAACATGGACATGGACAATCCCCATGGCGAGCGCGAAGCCGCGGCCCGGGCCGCCCTGCGGGAGCAGTTGCGGCGGCGGCACGACCCGGAAACCGCGGCGGCGGCATTCCGCGGCAGCGCTTCGCTGGACCGCCGCGCCGCGGCAATCATCGAGCGCGGCCGGCGCTTCGAGCGGCGGCTCCTCGACATCTACCTCGACGATGCGATCGGCGACAAGCAGGCGGCGGTTGCGGACGCCATCGCCGACTACATGGCCGACGACATCCACTCGGTGGCGGGCTCGCCCAAGAACGTCGGCCTGCTGCTGACCCACGACCAGGCGGGCGCCTTCCAGACCGGATTTCCGCTGCTGCGGGGCTTCCTTTGGTCGAACCAGTGGCTTGAACTCGCCGCGCTTGAAGCCGTGGTTCTTGAACATGTGGACAGCAATGTCAGCGGCGGTGTCGATACCGCCCTCGAGCGCTTCTGGAACAAGATGGGCTCGGCCGGCGGCATGACCATGTTCCCCGCGCCAGTGGAATTGCCCATGGCGCCGGCGATCGCGCCCAACCTCTACAGCCAGTCGATGGAGGCGGCGGCCATCATCGACAATCTGAACGTGCTCGAAACCATCGTCGCCGACATCATGGCCTACCCCAACCTCGACAACCGGGCCGAACTGATCGAATCCTTCACGGCGGAATTCACCAACAAGACCGACAACCTCAACGACAGCATGAGCTACCTGCTCTTCGCCCTGCGCGGCGGCATCTACAACCAGGGTGGCCCGGCGGTGGGCGAGTTGATGCAGTCGGAACGCAACCGCAGCCGCTCGGCCATGGACATGGAGCACGCCATGGTCATGTCCCAACCGATGTGACGGCGGATTTTTTCCAGTGAAGCTTGTGGCGCGCCCACGGTTCTGAACCCGAATCCGCTGAACGAGCCCAACCATCCAATTAACCGAGCCAATTCACCGCGCCAAGCGTGTTGCCAGATGGCGAATCGCGCTGCTGGCGCTGCTCGCGGCCGGACTCTCCGCGCTCCTGCTCGGCTTGAATGCCACACCCATGGCGAAGTGGGCCGCGGGCCGTTATCTGGATTCCCGGCAGATTGAATTGCGAAGCCTCGACGGACTCAAGCTCGCGCCCGGCGGAATTTCCTTGGCCGGGATGACCCTGGCGGGAGCGGGGTTCGTGCTCGATGCGCAAAACATGCGGGCCGGGCTGGTTCCGTTCCGCATCGAACAAATCGAAGTTTCCCGCCTGCGGCTTGCCATTCCGGCGCGGAAACCGGAACCCGCCGGCACCCTTCCCCCACCCGAACCCGCGGCCCTGCTCGGGGCCATTCACGCCCTGCCGCTTGACACGCTGGCGGTGGATCATCTGGAGATAACGCTCGATGGCGCCGAATTCCGCGGGCGGTTCCATGCGAACCGCCGGGAATTCAATGATCGTGCCGCCGCCGATTCGGCTTCCGTCCCGGAACAGCCGCGCTCCCATCCGACCCTGCTGGCGCATCTTGAAATCGAGGCGCCCCGGCCGATTTCGCTGCGGGCCGAAAGCCCCGGCCCGGGCCGCGTATCCGCCTCGATAATGGGCCCGGATGGGCTTGCGGCGGGTTTCACCGGGACTGTCGGCGGCGCCGAAATCGACGGCGTGATGGAGGTTTCCCTACCGCTGCCGGAAACAGTGGCGCTGTTGGCGCCCGGCGCGGCTTCCCAGGCGGTCGATGCCAGCTTGAGCGGTCCATTCAAACTCGCTTTTGCCAATGCCGATATCGATGCCAAGCGCTGGCGCGCTTCGGGCCATTTCGCCTCACAGTCAATGGCAACACCCTGGCTGGCCCGGCCCAGGCTCGAAGCGTCGATGCAATTGAGCGGCGGCGGACTGCGCGCGAACGCCAGCCTGCGGGCCGGGGAACACGCGGAGGTCAAGGTGGATTTGCTGCACAGGTTCGATGGCGGCGCGGGCTTTGCGGACTTGGCAATCCCCCGCTTCGCGTTCGACCGCGAAAACCCGCTCTCGGCCTTGCTGATCGCGGACTTGCCGGATGCCGACCTTGTCGCTGGAAGCGTCTCCGGCGCCGGCCGCGTGGAATGGGGCGCGGGCGCCGTCAGCGGAGAGCTGCGGCTGCGCCTTGCGGATCTCGGCGGGCACTTCGGGGAAACCGCCCTGTTCGGCCTCGACACCGAACTGGCAATCGAATTGCGGCCCGACTTCTCGCTGGCAAGCACAGCCCCACTCGAGGCGAGCCTGGCCCGAATCGACCCGGGCCTGCCGCTCGACCGGCTGCGCTGGACCTACCAATTCGACAGCGCGGAGCGGATGATTGAAGTTCGTGGATTGCGGGCCGATTTCCTCAATGGCCAGATTGCGCTGCCGGGGATTCGGCTTAAAAGCGGCGAACCGGTCCCCGATGTCATTTTGGCGCTGACGGAAATCGATCTCGCCGCGGCGGCCGGCCTCGTCAACCGTGACGAGCTCGAAGTCACGGGCCGGGTGAGCGGCTACCTGCCTCTGCGAGTCGATTCCGGCGCCATCCGCATCGAAGACGGGCGCATTGGCGCCCTGCCACCCGGCGGCACGATCCGCTACACCCCGGAACAGCCCGGCGGCGACCCCCGCATGCGAACCATCAACGAATTGCTCGCGGACTATCGCTTCGACACCCTCGACAGCCAAGTGCGGCTCGACCGGGCGGGCGATCTCTTGCTGCAAGCCGAGATCACGGGAACCAGCCCCAATGTCAATCCGAACCAGCCGGTCCGGCTCAACCTGAATATCGGCAACAATATCCCCGACCTGCTCCGCAGCCTGCGCGCCGGCCGGAATATCAGCCGCATGCTGGAGGACCGCCTCGAAGCCCACTGACCGGATTCGGCTTGGGGGCTTTACGGGTTTCCGTCCAGAACCCGCCGGAACACTTCCGCATCCACATTGCCGCCGGTGAGGATGGCGGCCACCTTGCGGCCCTGGTTCCGGTCGCGCTCGCGCATCAGCGCGGCGAACGCGGCCGCGCCGGCGCCTTCGGCGACATTGTGGGTGTTGCGGTAAAGCAGCCGCATCGACTCGGCGATTTCCGCCTCGCCGACTTCGACGATTCGCGCCGCGCCGCCGCCGATGATGGCGAGTGGCTCCTCCATCGGCACCCGGCAGGCCATGCCGTCGGCGAAGGTGTTGGCGGTCTCCGTGGCGACAACCTTGCCAGCCTCGACGCTGCGCGCCATGGCGGCGGCGTTCTCGGCGACCACGCCGACGACTTCGGTCTTGAGGCCAAGCAAATCCCGGGTGTGGATCATTCCACAAACGCCCGAGCCCATGCCGATTGGCACATAAACCGTGTCAAGATCGGATACCGCGTTGAACAACTCGAGCGCGTAGGTTGCCACCCCGCGGACGATGGCGTGGTGAAAGGGCGGCACGGCCATCGCGCCCTCGTCTTCGGCAACGCGGACCGCCTCAAGCCGGGATTCTTCGAAATCGTCGCCAAACTCGACAAGCTCGGCGCCCCAGCCAGTCATCGCCGCGTTTTTTTCGACGCTGTTGCCCCGGGGGGCGTAGACGGTTACCGCAACACCGAGCCGGCAGGCGGCGAAGGGAATGCTCTGGCCGTGGTTGCCCCTGGTGGCGGTGACGAGTTTGCGCGGCAGGCCGGGGCCATTTTGCAATTCATCCATCAGCACGAGGCCGCCGCGAACCTTGAAGGCGCCGATCGGCGTGTGGTTTTCGTGCTTCAGCCAGACTTCGCAGCCCGCCAGCGAACAAAGCCCGGGCCAGCGGTACTGCGGCGTGGGCGGCATGTGCCTCGCCACCACGTCCCGCGCCTGCTCAAGCCCCTCCAAATCAAACATCACTGCCCCCTGTTTTCAAGGCGCGCATTCTACCCCACAATGGGACACCCATGCCGGGGCACCGGCTTCGTTTGGGCGCGGCTCGCGGTGAAAGTTTGGATCGCCCATCGTGACCAACCGGGGGCGGGTTTGTGTGCGGGCGCAGAAACATTTCGGTGGCGGGGCGGTTTGAATCGCACGCCGGGGGATTCAAACCGCCCCGCCACTTCCCGCTTGGAATGTTGCGCAAAGCCACCCGGTTTTTGCTATGATCGGGCCATACCCATTGAGGATTGAACGGCATGAGCGCGATTAACCCCCCCCCCCCCCCGAAATGCGCGGCCTGAGGAGCCGCCGGGGCCGGTCGCCCGCCACCTGCGCCGCGGCCTCCGTCCGGCTCTCGCCGCCGCCCTGCTCGCCCTGCCGCTGCTGGCCGTCCTCGCGCCGTCCGCGCAGGCGCAGACCACGACCTTGTCCGCCGGCGCCGTGGAAGACAGTGACGTCAATCAGGAATCCGAAGTCGCCACCCCCGCCGCTCTATTTGTGACGGTGACGCCGTTGGCGGCGAGCGTGTCGCTCAGGAACTGCTTCACCAGCTCCCTGTCTACCCCCAGCTTCGTGGTGGACCGGGGACGCACCAACCTGACGCTCGACGGCAGCGGCTGCATCGATCTGATGGGCGACGGAAGCAGCACAACCCAGTTCAGCTTCTCCGTCTATGGAACAGCGGACACCATCGACGAGCCCGACGAGTTGGTGACGCTGACGATCAGCGCGGATCCCGACAACCCGCTCCCGGCCGGGTTCGGCATCGACCCCGACGCCAACAGCGCCTTCGTCACCATCCGCGACGACGATCCGACCCTGGTCGAACTCGCCCGCGCGGGCACGGGCGCGGTGCGCGAGGGCGGAACGGTCGAGTTCACGGTGACGCTGGGCCGCGACCTCGTGGCGGGCGAGGCGATCGATGTGCCGTTGTCGATCGGCGGGACGGATGTGGACACGGACGACTGGAGCCTGGCGCTGAAGACCGGGGCGGGGCTGAACACGGGCGTGGCGCTGAGCGGCGAGACCACGGCGACGCCGCAGCTGGCCTTTTCGGGGGCGGCGGCGCGGACCGCGACGCTGACGCTGACGGCCCTGCTCGACGACGACGCCGGCGCGGAGACGCTGGTGGTCGCGCTCGGGCCGGACGATGCGACGGCGAACGGCTTCGACCGGGACGGGCTCGCGACCAACGTGGGCGGCGGGGCCGATCCATCGCCGACCGCCAATCGCTTCGAGGTGACGGTGAACGACCCGCCTGCCCCGGCCGCGCCCGCGGGCCTCTCGGCCGCGGCGGGCGACGGCCGGGCCGTCCTGAGCTGGGCCGACCCGTCCGATGCCGCCATCAGCGGCTACGAGTTCCGCCAGCGCACCCCGCCGGACACCGGCGCCTGGGGGAGCTGGACGGCCATCGCCAGCAGCACCGCCGCCACCACCACCCACACGGTGACGGGCCTGACCAACGGCACCGCCTACGGCTTTGAGGTGCGCGCGGTGTCCGGGGGGGTGGCCGGCGCGGCCTCGTCCGAGGCGACGGCCACGCCGACGGCCGCCGGCGTGGCCACGGCGACGACCGACGGGGAGGCCACCGAGGGCAGCACCACGGACACGGCGACCTTCACGGTGGCGCTGAACACCGTGCCGTCGAGCAATGTCACGGTGACGGTGACCGCCCCCGCCGGGCTGACGCTGGACGGTCCGGACGCGGGCGCCACGTTCGCTTCGAGCGAGGCCATTCCCTTCGACAACACGAACTGGAGCACGGCGCAAACGGTGACGGTGCGCGCCACCGACGACAGCACCGACAGCCCCATCGGGCGGGAGCTGACGGTCACCTATGCCGCGGCCTCGTCGGACACCGACTACAGCGGCCTGAGCGGCGATGCGGCCACCGTCACGGTGGTGGACAACGACGCGACCGCGGTGACCCTGGCGGGGAGTGCCGGGGATGTCGTGGAGGGCGGGACGAAGGACTTCACCATCACCCTGAACCGGGGCCTGGTGAACGGCGAGGCGCTGCCGGTGCCGCTGACCTTCAGCGGCGGCGCGACGCGGGGCACGGACTACACGACGGCGTGCCCGACGACGCCGCCGACCGGGGTGGCCTGCGCGAACCTCGATTCCGGGAACGCGATGGTGACCTTCACCGGAGCGAGCGGGAGCACGACGGCGACGACGGTCACGCTGACCCTGAGCGCCACCACCGACAGCACCACTGAGACCGGTGGCGAGACGGTCATCATCGGCCTCGGCACGCTGAACGCGAATTCGGGCACCGGCCTTGGCGGCGGCGCGTCCGGCACCGACAGCCTGGCGGACTTCAGCATCACCGATCCGGACACGAGCGTGCCGACGGTGGAGATCACCGGGGTGCCGGACAGGATCAGCGGCACCGGCGACCTGACCGCGACGTTCACCTTCTCGGAGGATGTCACGGGTTTCGCGACCGACGACGTGACGGTCACCGGCGGCACGAAGGGCGCGTTCTCGGGCAGCGGCACCACCTACACGCTCGCGGTCACTCCGGCCGGCGACGAGGACGTGGTGGTGACGGTGGCCGCGAATGCGGCGACCGACGGCACGAACACCGGTCCTGCGAGCGAGGAGACGGCGACCGCGGTGTGGACCGCCCTGGTGTTCAGTTCGGCCGCGGTGACGGTGGTCGAGGAGGCGAGCGCGACCTACACGGTGGCGCTCTCGAGCCAGCCGGACGCGAGCGTCACGGTGACGGTCGGGGGGGCGAGCGGCGAGGTGACGTTCGACACCGATTCCACCACGCCCGGCACCCAGACCACCGCCCTGACCTTCACGACCACCAACTGGAGCATGGCGCAGACGGTGACGGTGCTGGCGGCGGCCGACAACGACACCGAGAACGACACCGCGACGCTGACGCACAGCGCGAGCGGGGGCGGCTACGGCTCGGTCACGGGCAGCGTGGCGGTGACCGTCACCGACAACGACGCGCCGGGCCTGGTCCTCGACCCGGCTTCGCTGACGGTGGCCGAGGGCGCCAGCGCGACCTACACGGTGGCGCTGGCCACGCAGCCGACGGGGAACGTCACCGTGACGGTGGCCGGGGCGGGCGGCGAGGTGACGTTCGACACCGACGCCACCGCGAACGGCGACCAGAGCACGCTGACCTTCACCACCGCCACCTGGGGCACGGCGCAAACGGTGACGGTGTCGGCGGGGCAGGACAACGACACGGCGGACGACAGCGCGACGCTGACGCACGGCGCGAGCGGCGGCGGCTACAACTCGGTGACCGGGAGCGTGGCGGTGACGGTGGACGACGACGACGCGCCGGCCGCGGCGGCGCCGGCGGCGCCCACGGGCCTCGCCGCCGCGGCGGGCAACGGGCGGGTGGTCCTGAGTTGGAACGCCCCCGCCTCCGACGAAATCACCAAGTGGCAGTACCAGCTTCTCGATAGCACCCGCTGGATAGACATCCCCGAAAGCGATGCGACAACCCGGAGCCACACGGTCGCCGGCCTCGTCAACGGCTCGACCTACAACATCCGCGTGCGGGCGGTGGCCGGCGACGTGAACGGCCGGCCGTCGGCGCCGGTGGGCGCGAGACCCCTGTTCGGCGTGGCGGTGCTGTCCCCGGCATCCCTGACGGTGGCCGAGGGCGGCTCCGCCACCTACACGGTGCGGTTGAGCGCCGAACCCGGAGGCACGCCAAACACCAACGTGATCGTGGGCATAAGTTCCAGCAACAGCGACGTCACCGTCTCCCCCGCGGGGCTGGACTTCACCACCGGCAACTGGGGAACCCCGCAGACCGTCACGGTTTCGGCCTCCCAGGACACCGATGCCGTCCATGACCGGGCGACGCTGAGCCACAGCGTCCAGGGCGGCGGCTACACGGCGGGCAGCGGCCCCGACCTGAACCTGGTCGTCAACGATGACGAAAGCGGCGCCCCGCCGCCGCCGGCGGTCCAAACGAACACGGCGCCCACGGTCGCCACCCCCATCCCGGACCAGGACGCCCGGGTGGGCGCGCCCTTCAGCCACACCTTCCCGGCCGACACTTTCAACGACGCCGACGGCGATCCGCTGACCTACTCCGCCACGGGGCTGCCCGCCTGGCTCGGCTTCGACCCCGGCACCCGCACCTTCAGCGGCACACCCGAGGCGGTGGGCGCGCCGGAGGTGACGGTGACCGCGAGCGACGGCAACGGCGGTTCAGTCTCCGACACCTTCGCCATCGCGATAAGCGCCGCCAACGCCGACCCGGTGCTGACCATCCGCGGCGGTCCGGCGGTGACGGAGGGGACCGCGGCCAGCTTCACGGTGACGGCCGATTCCGCGCCCAACTCGAACCTGACGGTCAACAGGACCGTCGCGGACGCGCCGGGCGCCGATTTCCTGGCGGCCGGGGTCGAGGGGAGGGGCACTTGGACCTTCACCGGCGGCCAGACCTCCCAGACCTTCACCATCGCGACCGAGGCGGACGGCGTGGCCGAGCCGGGCGGCCCGGTCCGCGTGACCCTGGGCGCGGGCACAGGCTACACGCTGGGCGGCGCGTCCACCGCCACCGTGACGGTGAACGACGATGATGGCCCCACCCCGCCCCCGCAACCGTCACCGCCTTCAGGCGGCGGCGGCGGGGTGGTGGTGCCGCCGCCACCCGATCCGGCCATCGCCGCCGCCGGCGTCACCGCCACCGGGGCGACGCTGACCGTGGACGGTGTCTCCGGCGTCTGGCACTACCGCCGGAAACTGCCCGAAGGCGGCGAATGCAGCGGCCCGCAAAGCGGCGAAAGCGCGGCGCTCGCCGGCCTCGAAGCCGGAACCGGCTACGCCTACGGCCTGTACTCGGACAGCGCCTGCTCCAACGAGCTCGACAGCGTCGAGTTCACCACCCCCGCGCCGCCGCCGGCCATCGCCGCCACCGACATCACCGACACCGGGGCGACGCTGGCCGCCACCAACGTCCCCGGCGGCGTCTGGCACTACCGCCGGACCCGGCCCGAAGGCGGCGAATGCGGCGGCCCGCAAAGCGGCGAAAGCGCCGCCCTCGCCGGCCTCGCCGCGGCGACGGAATACGCCTACGCGCTGTACGCGGACAGCGCCTGCGCGATCGAGCTCGATAGCGTCGAGTTCACCACCGGGCCGTCCACCAACGCCGCCCTGGCCGGGCTCGCCCTCGCCACCCGCGCGGGCGGGGCGGCGGCGCTGGCGCCGGCCTTTTCCCCGGAGGCGGACGCCTACTCGGCGGCGCTGCCCTTCGCCGCCGACAGCGCGCTGCTGACGCCCCGGACCGCCCACCCGGACGCCACCGTCCGCGTCGGCCCGGCGGGCGGGCCGCTGGCCGCGGTTCCGGCGCAAGGCGATGGTGCCGGCGGGGCCGCCGTGCCCCTGTCCGTGGGGGTGAACGCGATCGTCGTCGAGGTCACCGCGGCGGACGGCGCCACCAGGCGGACCGTCACCCTCTCGATAACGCGGGCGGCGCCCGGGCCGCTGGACGCGACGGCCGCCGCGTCCCACCTGTTCCCGCTGTTCGCCGACGGCGGCGGCTTCCGCTCGCGGATATTGATCGCCGACGCCGCCGGCCGGCGCGCCCGTTGCGAACTGACTCTTGATGGCGCCGGGCTCGACGCCGTCCGCTTCGCCGCGGAACCCATGTCGGCGCTGGCGGAAACGGCGGACGGCGCCGGAATCCGCTTCCGCTTCCGCTCGCCGGGGGGCGAGGTCCTGCTCGACAGCGCCGGCGCCGGGGAGCGCGCCATCGGCCACGCCAAGCTCGACTGCGACGGGCCGGTGGCGGCGCAGCTGCTCTTGAGCCTCGAGGCCGGCGGCGCGCTGTCCGCCATGGCGCACCAGTCCCCGGCGGAGCGGGGCCGGGCCTTCTCGCTGCCCGGCCTGCCGGCCCCGCTGCGCCTCGGCCTGGCCTTCGCCAACGACGGCGTCCGGGAAAACCGCTGCGTGGTGGAGGCGGCGGGGGGCCGGGGCGTGGTGGCGGCGCCGCCGGGGGGGACGGCGTTCCGGCTGCTCGACGAGATCGTCGCGCTGGCGGACGGCGGCGGAACCGGCCCGGTCGCGGTGCGTTGCGAGCGCCCGGCGGCGCTGCTGGCGGTGCCTTTGGCGGGCGGCGCGTTCACCACCCTGGCCCCCGCCGTTCTGGACGCGGACGGCGCGGCGGACGGGTCTGCCGGGCCGCGGTCGCCGCTGCCTTTGGTGCTCGACGGCGGCGGCTTCCGCTCGCGGCTGTCGGCGGTCAACCTGGCGGCGGGGGCCAACCGCTGCGAACTGCGGCTGTCCGCCGCCGGCGGGCTGGCTGGCGCGAACTTCGGCGCGGCGGCGGACGGGCCGGAAGGCATGGACGGCTTCGCGCTGGCGCTGGCGGGGCGGGGCGCCCAAGAGTCGCTGGACAGCCGCGGCGGGGAGGCCTTCGCCTTCGGCCACGCCGCGCTGGAATGCGAAGGCCCGGCGGCGCTGTGGAACCTGATCGTGCTGGAAGGCCCGGACGGGCCGGCGGGCATGATGGCGCCGGGGCCGGCCCAGCCGGCCCGGGAGATGCGTTTCCGCGCCCCGCCCGCGCCGGCGCGCCTGGGGCTGGCCATCGCCAACGGCGGCGGCGCCCGGACGGCCTGCCACGTCGCCCTGGCGGCGGCGGACGGCCGCGCCGCGCCGCCGGCGGGCTTTCCGCTCATTTCCGTCCCGGCGCGGGCCACGGCCATCCGCTTCCTCGACGAGATGTTCGCGTTGCCGGCGGACTTCGCCGGCGGCGCCGTGACCCTGCGCTGCGACCACGCGGTCGGCGCGGTCGCCGTGCCGGTGGCGGGCACCGCCTTCACCGCCGTTCCGCCCATCATCCCCGGGCTCGAAACCGTGCCCGAGGCCGCCGTGGACAGCGGCGGCGACACCCCCGGCGGCAACCAGTGACCCCCGGCCCCAAAGCCGCGCCCGGGCAGTAGCATCCAGCCGCGGAACCCCCGAGGGAAACGGGAGTTCCGCCCGGCGCGGACGAACTGACGCGGCGGGGCCGTCCTTTGTGGCGGTTTCCCGCTGTCTGCCGAAATCCCATTTGACGCGAGGGTGTATTCGGGCCTGCCATTCAAGCACGAAACCGTGCGCCACTCGGTCGGCGAATACCTGCGCGGCAAGGCCCATACCAACAGCATTGAAACGATGTGGTCGATGCTCAAGCGCTCGCACAAGGGCACCTTTGTGCGGGATCAGAAACATTTCGGAACTTCCTCCCCGGGGCTTGGGCCCATGAACTGACTGGATGGGGAGGGTGGCGCCGGGCGCTTCCTCGAAGCGGTGCCCGAGGCCATGCCGTTCCCCGTCCGATCCATCCAGGTGGACAGCGGCAGCGAGTTCATGGCCGACTTCGAGAGCGATTGCGAGGCGACCGGCATCCCCCTGCACGAGTTCTTCCAAAACTACCGGCGGCCGCACTGGGCGCTGGATTGCCGAACCCCGAACGAGTACCTTGTCGGGATCGAGGATGCTGCCTGATCCGGCAGGCGAAAAGTTCCGAAATGTCCTGAGCCGGTACATTTGCTTTACAATGCCGGCAAGGGTTTTGAGGAAAAGGATATCGGCGAGATGAAATTGCTGCGGATGCTGGTGTTGGCGGCGGCTGTGGCGGGCTGCACACCCACGGTGGAGGTGGCCATGCCCGAGGAACCGATCACGATCAATCTCAATGTGCGCATCGAGCATGAAATCCGCGTGCAGGTGGAAGAGGATCTCGATGCGCTGTTCGATGAAGACAGCGGGCTGTTCTAGTGCGCACTAGGAGCATGCGATGAATCAACTTGTACGGGTCGCAACCGCTTTCGCGCTCGGGCTGCTGCTTGCGGCGCCGGCTTTGGCGGTCACCTTGCAGGAAGCAAAGGATCAAGGGCTGGTGGGCGAGCGGCGCGACGGTTATGTCGGGCTGGTGGCCGGCGGCGGCGCCGATGCCGGGGTGCGCGCGCTCGTAAGCGAGGTTAACGCCGAGCGGCGGGCGCGCTATGAACAGATCGCCCGGGACAACGGCATCCCGGTGGAACAGGTGGCCGCCCTAGCCTGGGAGCGGGCGGTGCGGGCCACCCGCCCCGGCCACTACTACCAGAACGACGGCGGCCGCTGGGTCAGGAAGTGAATGCCAAGTATGCTCTGACTTAATCAGAGCTTCCCTAAGTATGCTCTGAAAAACTCCATCCATGGAGTTTTTCATTGTCGCAAAACAAAACGTGGTTTTGTTTTGCTCGCGACTTCGATGGCTTGCGCCATCGAAGTCGGTGGTACATCCGTGTACCGCGGGAAGCTCTGAATTAATCAGAGCTTCCCTAATCAAAATGCAGCCTTGAGCGGTTCAGGCGTTTGACTGAATCGCAGCCCATCAGGATCATGTCGCGCTCGATTTCCCCGCGCAGTTTGCCCAGGGCGCGGTCCACCGCGGGTTCGCCGCCGGCGGCGAGGGCGTAGAGGTAGCCCCTTCCGATCATGCAGGCTTTGGCGCCCATGGCGAGGGCCTTCAGCACGTGGGTGCCGCGGCGCACACCGCCGTCGAGTATCACCTCGACGCGGTCGCCCACGGCGTCGACGATGGCGCCGAGTTGATCGAAGGGCGCGGTGGAACCATCGAGCTGGCGGCCGCCGTGGTTGGAAATCATGATCGCGCTGGCGCCGACATCGGCCGCCCGCCGGGCGTCGTCCACCGACATCACCCCCTTGATCGCGAAAGGCCCGCCCCAGCGCTCTATCGCCTCCCCGGCGTCCTTCCAGGTGATCGAGCGGTCGAACTGGCTGTTGATGTAGTCGATCACCGAAATCAACTCGCTGGTGCCCGCCTCGACCCGTCCGGCCACATTGGCGAGCTCGAACTTCCGCGAAGCGAGGTAGTTGAGGCTCCAGTGCGGATGCAGGCAGAAACTGAGCAGGCTTTTGAGGTTGAAGCGCGGCGGCGTCACCATGCCGGTGCGCAGGTCGCGTTCGCGGTTGCCCGCCACCAGGGTGTCGACGGTGAGGCAGATCGAAGTGAAATTCGCCGCCTTGCAGCGCTCGATGAAATCCCAGCTCATCGCCCGGTCCTTGTGGATGTACAGTTGGAAGCACTTCGGCCCCGGCGTCAGGGCGCCGATCTCCTCGATGCTCGTGGTGGCGATGGTGGACAGGCTGTACGCGGTGCCGTGCCTGTGGGCCATGCGGCAGACGGCGTTTTCGCCATGGTGGTGGAACAGCCGCGACATCGCCGTGGGCGAGCAGAACACCGGCCAGTCGAGATCGGCGCCGAGCACGTTGACCGAAAGATCGAGATTCGACAAGTCCGCCAAGGCGTCGGGAATCAGCCTGACCCGGTCGAAGGCGCCGGTGTTGCGGCGCAGGGTGACCTCGTCGTCGGCGCCGCCGTCGATGTAATGGAACAGCGGCGCCGGCAGCCGCTTCTTGGCCAATTCACGAAAATCGGCGGGATTGTGGCAGTCCTCGATTCCCATGTCGCGGCGATCTACCTATCGGCCCCGTGAACATCGTGCAGACTGTCGCCATAAGTCTCGCCGAGCGCCCACACACACAGCAGGGCGATCACCGAGGCGAGCGCGATATAGGCCGAAACCCAGATGATCGAAAGCTCGGTCCACAGGAAGGTGGCGATCATCGGGGCGAAGGCGCCGCCGAGAATCGCGCCGATCTGGTAGCCCAGCGAGGCGCCGGAGTAGCGCACTTCGGTGCTGAACAACTCGGTGTAAAACGCCGCCTGGGGGCCGTACATCATGCCGAGGAAACACAGCCCGCCAGACACGCCAAGCACCACGAGCCAGAAGCTGCCGGTGTCGACGAGCGGAAACAGGGCGAACCCCCACAGCCCGGTGAGCAAGGCCCCAAGCATGAATATGCCGCGCCGGCCGTGGCGGTCCGAATAACCCGAAGCCCAGAACTGGAAGGGAATCTGCGCCGCCGAGGCGATCAACACCGCGCTGAGCATCTGGTCGCGGCTCATGCCGGCGACGCCCTGGCTGCCATAGGCCAGAATCCAGGCGATGAGGATGTAGAACGAAACTTGGATCGAGAGAAAGGCCCCCGCCGCCAGCGAAATCGTTTTTGGATACTTGACCAGGGCTTCAAGCACCGGCGAGCGGCGCGCTGGCGGCGACCCGGCGTTGTCGTCCTTGCGGGCGTCGCGCACCATCTTGAGTTCGCGGAAGGCCAAGGTGTCCTCGAGTTTCAATTGGACGAATAGGCTGATGCCGATCAGCGCCACGCTGGCGATGAAGGGAATGCGCCAGCCCCAAGTCTGGAAAAACTCCTCCGACACTAGGGCGCTGGTGCCGATCAGCGCCAGATTGGCGAGAATCACCCCCACCGGCGCGCCGGCCTGGGCGTAGGCGCCGTACCAGCCGCGCTCGTTGGCGGGGGCGCTTTCGGTCACCAGCAGCATGGCGCCGCCCCATTGACCGCCGATGGCCAGGCCCTGGCAGAAGCGCAGCAGGGTCAGGATGATCGGCGCCGCGATGCCGATGGTGGCATAGGTCGGCAGCAAGCCGATCAGGGTGGAGGCGACGCCCATCAGCATCAGGGCGATGACCAGGGTGCGCTTGCGGCCGATGCGGTCGCCGAAATGGCCGAACAGGATGCCGCCGAGCGGGCGGGCGATAAAGCCGAAAGCGAAAGTGCCAAAGGAGAGGATCAGGCCGACGGTGGGCGAGCTGTCCGGGAAGAACGCCGCCGGGAACACCAGCGCGGCGGCGGCGGCATAGAGGAAGAAGTCATACCATTCGATGCTCGTTCCCGCCAGCGCCGTCAGGGCGACGGTGCGCATGTTCTGCTCGCGGTGCGATTCCGCTTGCTGAATCGTCGTGCCTTGATTGGCGGCCATGGAAACTCCGTTGATCTTGTCGCTCGCGTCGGAATGATCGCCTCAAACTCGCCCCGCGCCGGTGGCGGTCGAACCGTCAGGTTGTATTCGCGCGCAGGGGCGAGTTGGGTGGCGCGAGACCCGCCGCCGCGTTGACGATCATGTCGGCGGTCACCGGCACCCGGTTGAACGGGTGGCCGCCGAGGGCGTCGGCGATGGCGCAAAGCAGCGCCGCCGAGGCGCAGCCCTGGATCGGCTCGCCGATGCCCCGGGCGCCGACTGGATTCTGCGGGTCCGCCCTCCCCACGGCGTCATGGTCCATTGGCGAGGGCACATCGAGATACGTGGGTATCTTGGCCTGCCACAGGCTCGTGGCGGCGGGCAGGCCGTTCTGCGGGTCGTAGGCGTGGCGCTCGAATCCCGCCATGCCAAAGCCCATCACCGCGGCGCTCTTGGTCTGGATTTCCAAGCCCCGCGGGTGCAGCACGGTGCCGCAGTCGGCAACGCCGAGATAGTCGAGAATCTCGTACTTGCCGGTTTCGGTGTCGAGTTCAATCTCGATGAAGCCGACGGCGAGGCCGGGTGGCGTGCCTTCCCGCTCGAGATTGTCCCTGGCCACGCCAATGAGGCCGGTTCCCGCGAGCGCGGCCACCGAGCGGCTGGTGATGGGATTGATGTCTTCCGGGGCGAGGTGCCCGCTGTAGCGGCCGCCGAGTTCGATCGCCCTGGCCGCGGCGTCGGCATAGGTGATGAAACGCGACGGGTCTTCCCGCAGGAACACCCTTTCGCCGCCGATACCGTAATCCCCGGTTGCGCCGCCGAGTTCGATGGCGGCGATTTCAAGCAATTTTTCCAGCGCGTCGACAGCGGCGACGTAGTTCGTCCGGGTCATCGTGAACGAGGTGTTGCTGCCGAACTGGCCGTTGTTCCAGGGCAGGTGTTTGCGGGTGTCGCCGCGCTGGATGACGGTGTTTTCCCAACTGTGCTTGAGCACTTCCGCGGCGACCCGGGAAGTCGACGAATGCGAGTAGGTGCCGAGATTGCCAACCCCGGTGTGGATGTGCAGTTTGCCATCCGGGGTGATCCGCACGAGGCCATCGAAGCCGCTGCTGCCGGCGGAATGGTAGGCCTGGCCAACACCGACGCCGATCACCTTGCCGCCATTGCGCCGGCCGCTGCGGGCGCGGCGGCCAGCCCAGTCGAAGCGCTCGGCGCCGCGGGCGAGGGCTTCCCCGATGAAGGCCGAGGTCATCGCGCCGCGGTTCGGGCCGTAGCGCGAATCGCCGCCGGGGGCGTTGATCTGGCGGATGGCGAGCGGGTCGAGGCCGAGTTCCCGCGCGGCCCGGTCGAACATCGGTTCCACCACCGTGTGGATCTGATTCTGGCCCGGCCCGCGCTGGGGGCCTTTGCCGGGCGTATTGGTCAGCACGGGCACGCCCCGGAAGCGCATGGCCCCGGGCTGATAGATCAGCGAAAAAGAATCCGCGGCGGCGAGCCAGTCGATGAAGCCGCCGTGGGGGCCATTGTCCTGAATCACATACAGGTCCGCCGCGAGCAGGCGGCCATCGTCGCGGAAGCCCATTTTGACCCGGCCCTGGAAGCCGTGGCGGGCCGAGCCGAGGAAGTACTCCTCCTCGCGGGAGATGCGCAGCATGACCGGGCGGTTGATCTTGCGCGAAAAATGCGCGGGAAGCGCCATGGCGGGATAGGCGACGCCCTTGGAGCCGAAGCCGCCGCCGCAAAATTCGGCGATGAAAACGATGTCTTCCGGGCCGATGCCAATCAGCCCGGCGAGTATCGGCAGCGGGAAGGTGCCGCTCTGGCACGAGCCGTAGACGAAGCACTTGCCGTTTTCCCAATATGACAGCGCCGAGCGCGGCTCCATCGAATGATGGGAGTGGCTGGCGTTGATGAAACTCTCATCGACAATGTGACCGGCGGCGGCGAAGCCCGCCTCGACATCGCCATAGGCCCATTCCCGGGCGGGCTCGCCCTGGGGAAGCCGGCCTTGGCCGAGTTCGCGGAACTGTTCTTCGGTCCAGCGCAGGTCGAGTCTTTCTTCGCGCATGGCGAAGTTGCCCACATTGCCGCCGTCGCGGGCACTGGGGCCGCCGGGGCGCAGGCTGTCGAGCGGGTCGGTGACGAAAGGCAGCGGCTCAAGGTCGAAGTCGATGCGGTCGATGGCGTCCTCGGCGGCGCGTTCATCGACAGCGGCCACCGCGAGAATCGGATCGCCCACGAACAGCGGCTCGTTGGTGAGCAGTGGCGATTGCGGGAACGGGGCCCGCGGCACATCGTCGGCGGTCATCACGCCGACGACACCGGGCAGTTCAAGCGCCTTGGAAACATCGAGATTGCTGATTCTCGCGTGTGGCGCCGGGCTGGTCAGCAAACGGGCGTAGACCATGCCGTCAACCTTGAAATCCTCGGCGTACTTCGCGCCGCCGGTGACCTTGGCGCGCACGTCCGGGGGCGTGAAGTCCTTGCCAATCAGGGAGTAAGCCATATCGGGACCATGATATTGCGAGTACCCCGATGTTACTCCATTCATTACCACAGGACACCCATGATTCTAGGAACCGTATTCATTGGCTCCGACCCGTCGCCGCTGGGTGGCGGGGTGTTGAGCGGACGCTGTGAATACATCTATCAGCACGGGACACCCATCCCGATCAGCATGGGTGTCCCATGGCTTGGCCGGCGGGAAATGCGCCGGGGGCGTTTTTCATTTATCTTTACGCCTGCGGTTCGACCAGCATGGGACACCCACCCGCCATTCCACTTCCGGGACAGGTACCTCAGCCATTGGAAACCTTCATCCTCGCGATCGACCAGGGCACTTCCTCAAGCCGCGCGCTCGTGTTCGACGCAAGCGGCGCGCTGCGGGGCCTCGCCCAGCGGGAATTCACCCAGCACTTCCCCCGGGACGGCTGGGTCGAACACGATGCCGGGGAAATCTGGCAAACCACGCTGTCGAGCTGCCGCGGGGCGCTTCGCGACGCGGGCGTCAGCGCCGGGCAGCTCGCCTGCATCGGCATCACCAATCAGCGCGAGACCACGGTGGTGTGGGACCGGGCCAGCGGCGAACCCGTGCACCGGGCCATCGTCTGGCAGGACCGCCGCACCGCCGAGCACTGCCGCAAACTGAAAGAGCGGGGAGTTGACGAAGCTGCATTGCAGCGCAAAACCGGCCTGTTGCTCGACCCCTACTTCTCGGCGACCAAGCTGCAATGGCTGCTGAATGAGGTGCCTGGTTTGCGCGAGCGCGCCGAAAAAGGCGAACTCGCCGCGGGCACCATCGACAGCTTCCTGCTGTGGCGGCTCACCGGCGGCCGCGTACACCGCACCGACGCGAGCAATGCCTCGCGCACGATGCTGTTCAACATCGAAACCCAGGACTGGGACCCGGACTTGCTCGAACTGTTCGAGATTCCCCGGCAAATCTTGCCCGAAGTGTGCGACAGCGCCGCCGATTTCGGCGTCAGCGGGGCGGAACACCTCGGCGCCGCGGTGCCCATCACCGGCGTGCTCGGCGACCAGCAGGCCGCCGCCTTCGGCCAGTGCTGCTTCGCGGCCGGCGCGGCGAAAAGCACCTATGGCACCGGCTGCTTCCTGCTCATGCACACCGGCGACAAACCCGTGTACTCGCGCAACCGCCTGCTCACCACCATCGCCTGCCGGCTCGAAGGCAAAACCAGCTACGCCGTCGAAGGCAGCATCTTCATGGCCGGCGCCACCATGCAGTGGCTGCGGGACAAGCTGGGCTTGATCCGCGAATCCGCCGAATCCGAAGCATTGGCGAAGCAATGCGCCGAAGACTCCGCGGTGTATCTGGTGCCCGCCTTCACCGGCCTTGGCGCGCCGCACTGGGATCCGGACGCGCGGGGCGCGATCTTCGGCATGACCCGGGACACCGGCATCCCGGAAATCGCCAGCGCCGCCCTGCTTTCGGTCTGCCACCAGACCCGGGATCTCGCCGCCGACGGTGTTGCGCTCAATCGGCTGCGGGTCGATGGCGGCATGGCCGCCAATGACTTCTTTCTGCAAAACCTCGCCGATATCCTCGATTGCGAGGTGCACCGGCCCGTCGTCACCGAAACCACCGCCCTCGGCGCGGCCTGCGTGGCTGGCCTGCAGGCCGACGTGTTTTCCTCAATCGAGGCAATTTCCGGGCAGTGGCGGCTCGACCGGGGCTTTCATCCCCAGCGCGACCAAGCTTGGCGGGAGCGGAAAACCGCGGGCTGGCGGGACGCGGTGCGCCGCACGCTCAGTTGAGGCGAATTCATGGAACTGCATCTGATCCGCCACGGCGAAACCCAATGGAACCGGGACCAGCGCGTTCAGGGCCAGGCCGAAGTCGGCCTCAACGAAACCGGCAACCGGCAGGCTGCGGAACTTGGCGAGCGCTTGGCGGACACCCATTACGACGCCATCTATTGCAGCAGTTCCCTGCGCACCAAGGAAACCGCCTGGCTCGCCTTCCCCGACCGCCACGAAGATCTGGTCTTTGTCGACGCGCTGCGGGAGATCGCCCTCGGCCCCTGGGAGGGCCGCCTGCACGCCGAAATCGCCGCGGAGGACCCGGAATCCCAGCATCATTTCTGGCATATGCCGCACCTGTTCGAAGTCGAAGGCGCGGAGAATTTCTACCAAATGCAGGAGCGGGCGATGCAAGCGATCCGCGATATCCTGCGCCGGCATTCCGGCCAGCGCGTCGCCGTGGTCAGCCACGGCGCCCTGATCAAGTCGGTGCTGTGCTTCCTCGAAGGCCTGCCCATGCGCGACCTCTGGGCCTGGCACCCCCTGCCCAACTGCGCCGTGAGCATCACGCGGCTGCGGCGCGACGGCAGCGGCGAAATCCTGCAATACGCCGACCAGCCCTTCGAGCAAGTCAAAGGGGCGCAAGTTGTCTGAAGCCACCAGGGACACCAATGCAAGGTCCGCGAACTTGCTGATTTTCGGCCTGATCGCGTTGCTGGTGCTGGCCTGCTCCCAGTTCGCCGGGTGGTGGGTCAATCAGCACATCCCGCTCCACACCACGCTAGAACTCAATGGCTTCATCCACCTGACCCATATCCGCAATTACGGCGGCATCTTCGGCCTGCTGCAGGGCCAGGGCTGGCTGTTCGGCGCGCTCAGCCTCGGCCTGCTCGCCGGCATCGGCGCCTGGCTGTGGTTCGGCGCCGGCGTTTCCCGCTTCGAATACGGCTGTTTCGGCTTCATCGCCGGCGGCGGACTCAGCAACGTGCTCGACCGCGTCAATCACGGCGCCGTGATCGACTACCTCAACCTGCAGCACATTCCCGGCTGGAACTACATCTTCAACCTCGCCGATGTGATGATCCACGCCGGCATCTGGCCGATGATTCTCTACAGCTTGCTGGTGCGCGAAAACACAGGAAACCCAAAGCCATGAGCCTTGCCCGCTTGGACGGAGCGCTGGCACCAGTCGCCACACCTTTCGACGGCGACTTAAAGCCCGACGCGAAACGCTTCACCGATTTCTGCCACTGGCTGCTCGGCCAGGGCGTGAAACTCGCCGTGTTCGGCACCACCAGCGAGGCCAACTCGCTGTCGCTGGCGGAGAAATCCTATCTGCTTGAGCATTTGCTCGAATCCGGCGCCGAACCGGACCACCTCATGCCCGGCACCGGGCTGTGCTCCCTGAGCGAAACCGTGGAACTCACCGCGAGGGCGGCGGCTTGCGGCTGCCACCGGGTGCTCATGCTGCCGCCTTTCTACTACAAGAACCTCAGCGAAGACGGGCTGTTCGGCCACACCGCCGAAGTCATCGAGCGCGTCGGCGAGGCAAACCTGCAAATCTACCTCTACCACTTCCCCGCCATGTCGCAAACGCCCTGGCCGCTTGTCGTCATCGACCGCCTCGTGGCGGCCTATCCCGGCACCATCGCCGGCATCAAGGACAGCTCGGGCGAATGGCAACAAACCGCCGCCTTCATCAACGGCGGCTGGCCCGATTTCCGCGTGTTCTGCGGCTCCGAGCGCTTCCTGCTGCAAACCCTGCGCGCCGGCGGCGCCGGCTGCATCTCCGCCACCGCCAACATCAATCCCGCCGCCATCGCCGCGCTATGCGCCAACTGGCAAGAACCCGGCGCCGAAGACCGCCAGGCGGAGTTGACCCGCATCCGCGAATGCTTCGAATCCACCCCCATGGTCGCCACGGTGAAAGCCGCCATCGCCACCACCAACCCAGCCTGGGCAATCCCCCGCCCTCCCCTCGTCCCGCTCACCGCCCCGCAAAGCCAATCCCTGCTGCAGAGCCTTAAAGCCGCTGGATTCAACATGTCATACAGCGGTGGGTGAAAAAACCAACGCCATCGAATGGCACCGAGGGAGCGCGGCGGTGTCTGAAAGGGTGAGGCCCGGTCGGCGCAGCCGATGAAAAGCAACGCTTTTCAAGGGCCGAACGGCTCGCCAAGGATGGCGAGACCGGGGCTGGTCGAAGCCACCATGGTTGCGCCATGGATGGCTTACGCGATCCGGCGGAGCGCAGGTTGCCCGGTCGGCGCAGCCGATGAAAAGCAACGCTTTTCAAGGGCCGAACGGCTCGCCAAGGAGGGCGAGACAGGGATTTGACGAGGCCAGAAGCGTCGCGCCAAGGATGGCGGGCACAGACTGTGAGAATCCGATCACCGACGGAAAGCGACCGGTGTCGAACAACGCCCCAGTCACATTTTGTATCTCGACTTAACCGAAATGTTGGGTTAGCCTGCCCCTCTATTCGATCCACCGGAAAAACCGACCCCCGCGAGGCCGACGATGAAAAACCCTCCCGCTATGCATCGCGCCATCGGCAAAATCCTGTTGAGCCTTTCCCTGCTGCTTGGCGCCGGCGCCCTTTCCGCCCAAGACGCGCAAGACGCCCAAGAACCAGCCGCCCAACAGACAGTGGAGTGGTTCACCCTGGGCAATGACTTCGCCCAGACCCGCTACTCCGAATCCACCCAGATCACCGCCGACAACTTCGACCAGCTCGAAGTCGCCTGGGTCTGGGACGGCGCCAGCATGGGCGCGGTGAGCGGACGCGCCACGCCGAGCTACATCGACGGAAAACTGTTCACCCTCGCCGGCTACCGGCGCCACATCGTCGCCATCGACCCGGCCAGCGGCGAAACCCTGTGGAGCTACCGCCTGCCCAACACCCGCCGATGGGAATACTCGATGCGCGCCGACTACGGCAAAGGCATCGCCTACGATGAAGTCGACGGCCGCGGCGTGATCTATGTCGCCACCCCGGGCTTCTTCCTCGTCGCGCTCGACGCTGAAACCGGCGCCCCGCTGCCGGGCTTCGGCGGCCAGGTGCCGGTGGACGGCTTCCCCGAGACCGGCGTGGTTGACATGCTCGCCGACCTCGGCCACCCCTACGACCCCTATGCCGGCATTCCGCTCGAAACCGGCTACATCACCTCATCCTCGCCACCAATCGTCGTCAACGACACCGTGGTGGTGGGCAACTCCGCCGAGCAGGGCTACAACCAGGCCCGCATCGAGAACATCCCCGGCGACATCCTCGGCTACGACAAGACCACCGGCGATTTCAAGTGGAAGTTCAACGTCATCCCCCGCCCCGGCGAATATGGCCACGAAACCTGGGAAAACGACGCCTGGCAGTGGACCGGCGATGTTTCCTCCTGGGCGCCAATCTCCGCCGATGTGGAAGCGAACATCGTCTACATCCCCACCAACGGCGCCACCATCGACTACTACGGCGGGTTCCGCCCCGGCGACAACCTTTATGGCACCAGCCTGATCGCCCTCAATGCCGGCACGGGAGAGCGGGAGTGGCATTTCCAGACCGTCAAACACGACATTTGGAACTACGACAACCCCCAGGCGCCGGTGCTGCTCGACCTGAATGTGGACGGACAGCCGGTCCCGGCGGTGATGCAGGTTACCAAGCAAAGCTTCGTCTACGCCTTCAACCGCCTCACCGGCGAGCCGATCTGGCCGATGGAAGAGCGCGAAGTGCCCGCCTCAATCGTCCCCGGCGAAGCGCTGTCGCCAACCCAAGCCTTCCCAACCCGGCCGGCGCCGTTCGAGATGCAGGGCGTTGCCATCGACGATCTCGTTGATTTCACCCCGGAACTGCGCCAACAGGCCATCGCGGCCATGGCCGACTATGAGATGGGGCCGTTGTTCAATCCGCCCATCCACCGCGACAACCCGCTCGGCAAGCGCGCCTCGCTGATCTGCCCGGGTGGTGGCGGCGGTGCCAACATCACCGCGCCCTCGGTGGCGGACCCGGCAACCGGCTACCTCTACGTCTCCTCGCAAAAGGACTGCACCCCGGTGCAGCTCGTCCCCGGCGAAGAGGCCGACCTGCAATACGAAGAGCCCACCGGCACAACCTTCGCCCGATACGCCGACGGCCCCGGCGCCGGCGCCCCGCGGCATCCGGCGAACATTCCGCTGTACAAGCCGCCCTACAGCCGCATCACCGCCATCGACATGAACACCGGCGAACACGCCTGGATGATCCCAGCCGGCGAAACCCCGGGCCGCGTCGCCAACAACCCGGCCCTCGAAGGCATCGACACCGGCAACACCGGCTCCGGCAACCTCGTGCCGATGACCATCACACCCAACATGCTGATCTACACCGACGTCAACAGCGCCAACCAAGTCATGCTCTACGCCATCGACAAAGCCACCGGCCAAAAACTAGCCGAAGCCGAAGTCCCCGAACGCAGCCGCTACGGCATGAGCACCTGGACCCACCAAGGCAGGCAATACATCATCCTCCAAACCGGTCCACGGTTGACGGCTATGGCGTTGCCTGAATGATAGTGCTTATGCGGGCGGTGCCGAATTGGAACCGCCCCATGTCGATGCTCAATCATTCCTACTTGGAATTGGACGATACGCTTCCACTTGCGCATAATAATGAGAAAGTGGACAGGGAACAATCATGGAAATTTATGTTTATTCATTTTTAGGTGCTTTGATTGGTGGATTCATTTCAACTTACATTCTCAATCTTCTATTCCTACATGTAGTTTTCGCAAATGGAGGCAACGCATTGCTGGGATATATGCCGCAATCACTTTAACTATAGCAGCCCGTACAATATTAGCCGGTTATGGAATGCAAGATGGGGGGTCCTTCACCACTATTCATGGAGGCGTTCCTGCGTAACCTACTGCCATCCGCTCTTGTTTTGTCGCTAGAACTGACATTGCTCGCCAGAAGACGGCTTATGCGGGAAAGTAACATGTCAGCAGGTAGGGCGCGCAGTAAGCGAAGCGCATTGCGCCCTATAATCGTCAAGTTAGCTACAGAAGCCTCCAAGCTTTGGTAGTTATCATTTACAGCATTACACTTTTAGCCATATGGCGCTAGTTTTCCAATACATAGTCGATAAAGCTAGGAAGGCCTGAAACGAGCTGATTGCTCCCCCAAGGCTGCCAAAGGCAGCCGGTCTCGGTGATTTTTCTAGTGAGTTCTTGTCCGTAAACTCCGTTTTCTGATCGATCCATCGTTCGTCGATTCGGCCCGATTCGCGGCGATGGGGAGTCCGCGGGGCGGATTTGCCCCCATGCGGCAAGGGTTCGCGGGATTTCCGGCTTGATCCGGCGGCATGGGGCCGATCACTCCATGACAGGGCCGAAGCCGCCCCCCGGCGGGCGGTTCCGGTACTGGAATGTTCGTTTCGGAGCGTTTTTGAAGGTCTATCCGGGCCGCAGCCGGGCGATGCGCACCAGGTTGTGCGCCAAGACCGCGGATTGCACCCAGGCCTTGAAGCGCGCCAGACCGCGCCAGCGGCAGCGACCGAGGCCAAAACAGCGCTTCAGCCAGGAGATGCCCGCCTCGACGCCCGCGCGGAAGCGCCGGAGCCGGTCGAAGACCCACGGCGAGGGCGTCATGTCCGCCTCTTTCAGTCCCCGCTTCTTGCTGAACACCGCATGCTCCACACCCATCTCCTTGGCGCGCTTCAGATTGTCCGCGGAGGCGTAGCCGCCGTCGAAGGCGGCATGGGTCGGGGGCTTGCCGTAGTGTTCCCGGTGCCGCTCCAGCATCGGCAGGCAGCGCGCGCTGTCCGCCGGGTTGCCGGACTCCACCACGACGTCCAGCACCAGGCCGCTCCGCCCGGTGGCCAGGTTGATCTTGTGGCCGTACAGCGTTTCCCGCCCGCCCTTGCGGATGATGTCCGTGTGGGGCTCGAACAGGCTGACGATCTTTTCCGCGGCCGGCACGTTCTCTTCCAGCAGGACGCGCCGCGCGGTCTGGACCGCCACCGCCTTCAGCAGGGGCGCGTGGTGGTCGGCGCATTCCAGCCACCCGGCGGCCCACGGCGCCCCCGACCCCGCCACCACCGCGCGCGCCGCGTCCAGGTCGCCAAGCGTGTCGGCGGCGATCCGCAGCAGCCGCCGGTACAGCTTCGCCCGCGCCTCCCTCCCCCGCTTCGTCCGTATCTCCAGACAGCGCCGCTTGGCCGCCCGGCGGCGGTCGCGGCAGGGAACGGCGGTCTTGCCCAGCCGCTTCCGGGCTTCCGCCAGCAAGTCCGCCAGCACGCGCACGCCGTCGCGCAGCAGGCGGCTGTCCGACGGCGCCAGGATATGCGTTTCCACCGCGGTGCTGTCGACGCGCATCCGGTCGCCGGTTTCCAGCCCGTCCTCCCGCGCCGCGGCCAGCAAACAGCGGTTCACGCGCTCCCAGGTTTCCGCCGACACCGCCCCGACCGCCGCCTGCAAAGCGGATTTCCCCGGCGGCGGCGCCCCCAGCCGCGCGAAACGGCGCGCCGACAGCGAATCCACCAAGGCGAACGCCAGCCCGCGCCAAGTCTCGCCGCGCAGATGTTTCAGCACCGCGCAGCGCAGCACCGTCTCGCAGCTCAAACCGGAACGGCCCCGCGCGGACTGCGCCCCAAGATCGGCGGCCACCGCCCCGAGCAGCCCGGGATGCGCGTCGAGCCAGTTCGAGATCGACTCCAATTCCGCGCCCAGGGGGTGGCCGACGGGATCGGGTTCGAATAGACTTGTCTGTGTCGTGCGCTTGAGCCGCATGGCATCCTCCGGTGTTTTGGTGTGTCTTCGTTTTGACTGGAAACCATCACAAAGATACCCAAAACGCCGGATTCTTTCCAGCAATTTCCGCTATTTATTCAAGAAAATCAAATGGTTGGGAGTTTACGGACAAGAACTAGTGAAATTTTCGGCTCGGGTGTTGTTTCCTTCATGGGATCGCAACACTTGCGAGACTGCTTGCAGCAAGTCGTCTTCGCTGAAGCTGGATGCGCTTCTGGCATCTTGTGAAATTTTTAGCACCTCGGCGAGTATCTTTTTGTCGGTTGCATCCCATTCGCGGTAGCGGGTGGCATAGGTTATGTTCCGTTCCGCCTCGACCTCATTGGTGACGCTATCCACGTCTGTCATGCTGATTTCTTGGTTTCCTTGTTGAATGGCTTCGTTGAATAGCGCTTTACCCCATATCTGGAGGAAATATGGAAATCCCTGACTTTCCTCGACGACTCTCGCAAGTGCAGCGTCCTGAATTCGCATGAGGTTTTCGTCCAATGGTTTGACTATGGCTTCTTCCGACTCCCGGCTTTCGAGCAAGCCTATGTTCAACACCTTGTTGCGATCGGAGAAAGTCGCCTTGGATTCGCGGATGACATCGATCACCTTGGGAGTGCCGGCGAGGACGAAAAGCATGTTTCCGGTTTCGCGGTTGATTCGCTGGTTCAGGTTGAACAGCGCCCCGATGCTTTCCGGGCTTGTCTCGGCGGCTTCCTCAAGCACAAGCAACAATGGCGAGTTGCGGCACTCTTCGATCAGGGCTTCCACGATTATCATGTCGCTCGGCTCCACACTCCACCTGCCCTCGGCGCCGGCTATCCCGACTTGCGCCCTCGCGACGATTTCATCGGGGTAGCGTATATCGAAGATGTTGTCGAGCAACTCCTTGGCGATTCCCGCCATGGTAGCCGGGACTTCCCCGGTGAATTCCTTCACGCGGATTCTCCCGTCCAGCTCTCCAGCATGGCGCTTGCACCAGTTGAGCAGAACCGTTTTCCCGCACCCCCGCGGACCCACGAGCAGAATCGCCTGGGGTTCCCCGGAGCGCGTCAGTTCGCGGATGCATTCGTCGAACACCGATTTCTCGCGCTCGCGTCCGGCGATATGCGGCGGCATCCTGCCGGCCCCCGGTTTGAACGGATTTGTCACCCAGTTCTTGATCATGATCGGACTCGCTTCGACCGCAGCCAAATCATAGCGCAATACGCCCTCCAGAGCGCACCCATGGAATTGCTCCCGTATTCAATATTGCGTAGTGTCATGACAGACCTCGGAAAAGGGTAGATCCTATGGAACGTGCGACGACAACCATGACAGTGCGATTGAGCGGCCGGTTGCGAGACTTTGTGGCGACCAATGTCGGGGAGTCAGGGAACTATGAGAACGTCAGCGAATACATCCGCGATCTGATCCGGCGCGACAAAGAGCGGTCAGAGGTTGAAGCGTTTGAACGCCTCAAGGCGGAACTGCAACTTGCGTTCTCGGCACCCGACGATACCTACCACCCGCTTACCCGGGCGGAAGTAATCGGGAAAAACAAACGGTCCGGCGCATGAAGGAGATTCGGGTCCAGCAAACTGCCGCACTCCATATTGACGAGATCTACCGCTATACGAGTCAACGCTGGGGCGAAGAGAAGTGGTCGGCCAAATTCGGACAGTCTGTTAAGGTGGTTTTCAAGCACTGGGAGGCTGTCTGATGAAGAGGCGGAGATTCAGCGCGGAGTTCAAGCGCAAGGTGGTGTTGGAGGCGATGCGGGGCGACGAGCCGGTTCGCGTGATCGCGGCGCGCCACAACGTCAATCCGAACCAGGCGGGCAAGTGGAAGACGGAGGCCCATGACGGGCTGCTGGAGGTTTTCCGCCAGGGGAAAGGCGCTGGCGCGTCCGATTCCGAGCGGCTGATTGAAAGGCTGTACGCCCGGATTGGCGAGTTGACGGTGGAAAGGGATTTTTTTCAGAAGGGTTTGCGCGGCTTGGACGGGCCGGGCAGGTGAAGCTGATCAAGGCGGACGCGAGCTTGCCGCTGTCGCGCAAGTGCGCCCTGGCCGGCCTGAGCCGCTCATCGCTGTATTACAAGCCGAAACCGCGGGATGCGGAGCGGCTGCGTTTGCGCCGGCTGGTGGACGAGCTGTACATGTCGTTTCCGTGCTACGGCACGCGGCGCGTGAGCCTGCATCTGCGCCGGCAGGGCCACGACGTGGGCCGGGATCTGGCGCGAACCCTGATGGCCGAGGTTTGCTGGCGGACGGTGTACCCGCGTCCGCGCACCTCGCGCGCGCAACCCGGTCACAAGATCTACCCGTACCTGCTGAACGGCCTCGGGCGGATCGCGCCGGGCGAGGTGATTTGCGCGGACATCACCCACATACCGATGCGGGGCGGGTTTTCGTATCTGGTGGCGGTGATGGACTGGGCGAGCCGGTTCGTGCTGTCGTGGGAGCTGGACAACACGCTGGAGGCGGGATTTTGCGCGGGCGCGCTGGAAGAGGCGCTCGAGCGCTACGGGACGCCGCCGGTCTCGAACACGGACCAGGGCGTCCAGTTCACCTGCGAGGCGTGGCTGCGCCCGCTGCTGGACCGGGGCGTGAAGATCAGTATGGACGGCAAGGGCCGCTGGATCGACAACCGGTTCATCGAGCGGCTGTGGCGTTCGCTGAAGTACGAATCGGTTTACCTGGAGGAGCTGACCGGCGGTCGTCACGCGCGGCGGGTGATCGCGTCCTGGCTGGACCACTACAATCACCGGCGTCCGCATCTGGCGCTGGCGGGACGGACGCCGGCCGAGGCGTATGCCGCGGGCGAGACGGCGGGTCCGGAGGCCGCGGCGTGAAAACGCGGCGGCGCCCCCCTGCCGCGCTCCGGTCGCTACGCTCCCTGCGCGCGGCAGGGGGGCGAAACCATCACGATATTGGTGAGAGAAAATGCGAAACGAGGGTTTGCAATCATGGGAAAACCACCTTAACTTTGCCCTCGAACTGTCCAACTAGGCCCGACCACCTCTAAGTCCAAGCCGAAGCTCACATACGCGGGCTGTTCGAGACTTTCGGGACTATTGCCGCTGGCAATGCCTTATCGCGACCAGTTCCGGCCGAATTTGGCGTGAGCGGATATTTCCTGCGCTACCGCAGACATTTCATCTACTGGAAGACTTTGAGTGGCGGAGCAGTTGGCATTGCCGCCGTATTGCATGAAAGAATGCATCAGATGGACCGCTTTCGAGAGGACCATGAACAAGGAATCTCGAAATGACAGATTCATTTCAGAATTTCGATACACCGCGTTCCGAAGAGATTGATCGTGTGAAGAAAGCGGTGATCGCTTGTCTTCAGAAGCTGTATCAGCCTTCGGCGTGGGAACTGCTCGAACAAGTACGAAAAAGTGAAGGGGATAAGTTGCTTTTCCACCTCGAAGAGGCTGTATCGCAACTCGCCGCCGATACCGGACTGTCGCGCATGGAGCGGTCTTATCTTGAATCTCTACTCCAAGACGGAGACCTGTCAGAGGCTTTGAACGGCATCGAAGCTCCGGGCAAGCGCATAGCCTCATCGATCAATCAGCTTTTGCGTCAGTCCGGGGCTTATCGCTCATCACGGGACTTTGCCGAGATGCTGCGGTTCATCGCACGCTTTCGGAAGTACTCACCTTTCAACAATATGCTCGTGTATGCGCAAAATCCGAGTTGCGTGTTTTTCGCCACCGCCAAGCACTGATATGAGGGGTTTCGACGCTATCTGAAGGAAGATGCAAAACCCATGGTTATCTTGGCGCCAAGGCATCCAGTCTTGTTCGTATACGAACTTGATCAAACAGAAGGGCCGATTCCGCTACCGCGGGAACTGGATCAGTTCGCAAAATTCGAGGGTCAATGGAATCCAGGACTGACAAAACGAGTTGTCGACAATGCGGAGCGGCACTATCGGATACGGGTGGATTTTAAGACTCTTTCATCCGCGCATGGGGGATTTGCGACCATAGATCGCCGCATCGGTGGTTTCAAAATGCGAATCGCAATCCATGACGGCCTCGACGATCCGAGTCGATTCGGCGTGTTGTGCCATGAGCTGGCGCATGTTCTCCTAGGACATCTCGACTGCGATGATGACCATTGGTGGCCTAGCCGGGCCGGACTCAGTCACGCAACAATGGAATTCGAAGCGGAGGCTGTGGCGTACATCGTTACCACCCGGCTCGGACTCGAAGGAAGCAGCGCCATGTACTTGGCAAGATTTACGAGCAGAGATTCCGCCCCACCCGCGGCGGTATCGATGGATATGATCGCCAAGGTCGCGGGCCGTATCGAACGAATGACCAAGGAATCCCTTCCCCGAACGGTGGCCTAAGACACCTTAGCCAATGTCTTTGGTCAATGTTCTGAACCTTCCGTTCGCACACGATGTCGTTGATGCGGGGCGAATCGGGGAACGTTAAATATCTATCGTCAACGCAGAGTTCGGCGAGGCAGATTGCGCTCACGCCAGCCCCCTCTCCGCTCACGGCGTCGGCGATCACTCCGCGCGCCCATTCGCGATGCGGATTGGCCCCCTGCGAAGCGTAGATCAGAACATTCGTATCAAGAAGAATCACGGCTCGCGGGTTATCTGCCGAAGTTTGTCCCAAGAGAGTGTGGGGCAAAGCGGAGATCGGCTGATCGCTTCGAGGCATTCCTCGCGATTCATGGCCGGCTTCGCGGGGGGGCGATGCAAGCGGATGAGCACGTATCGTTCCTCGCCTTCGCGCTGAACATCGAATACGTCTCCTAGCTTGGCGCCGGGAAGCACCACGCGCTTCTTTGTATCCGCACGAGCAATCTTCATGGGGGGATTTTCCCACTTGACCGCATGTCCGTCAATGGTATTGCAACTTGCGTTCTCGACATCCGACGATACCTACCACCCGCTTACCCCCGCGGAAGTAATCGGGAGAAACAACGGGAAAGCCCTGTTAAAGAACCGGCAAAGGAGCTATTTCGGCCCGAATGAGACTGCCTTTCTCGGAATCGGCCACTTTCAAATCGTAAGCTGTTTGCAGATTCAGCCAGAACTCTGGGGAAGTTCGCAGAAATGCCGCCAGCCTTAGGGCGGTGTCCGGCGTGATGGCGCGACGCTCGCGCACGATATCGTTGATGCGTGGGGCATCGACCCGCAATGCCTTCGCCAGTGCATTTGCCGTCATGCCGGCGGGTATCAGAAATTCTTCGCGCAGAATCTCACCGGGATGAATGGGCCTCATTTTGTTTTCGATCATGGGTTTTCTCCTAATGATAATCCTTGATTTCCACAAAGGTCGCATCGCCTTCGTTGAACTCGAAGCACAATCTCCATTGCCGATTCACGCGCATGCTCCATTGGCCTGACAGGTCGCCACCCAATTTCTCCAGCCGATTGCCCGGGGGAAACCGCAGGTCATCGATACTGCTGGCTTGATCGAGCATCTGTAGTTTCCGTTCTGCTTGAGCCCGAAACGCGCGAAACTGCTTTGGACATTGCCCGCCGAACAGGGCTTCCGTGCGTTTGCAGGCAAAGTGCTTGATCACCCGGGCATGGTATAACGAAAGACGTTAAATATCTATCGTTATGTTGCGACGAGGTCAAGCCTTGCGCTGATGTGATCGCCACAGAGAACCCTCAAGCGGTTGGTCAGAGCCCCAGCGTCGGGTCGACGATCCAGCCTTCGGTGGGGTTGAAGTTTTTGGGGATGCCGAAGTTTTGGTGGCGGTTTTGCCAGGACCAGGCGGCTTGGATGGCGCAGCAGAGGGCGTCGAGTGTGTCTCCGCTTGGGTCTGCGGTGAAGGTTTCGGGGTTGAGCTCGCCGGGTTTGACTTGCACGCCGTAGACTGCTCGCAGATTCTTGCCGAGAATGCCGGCGAGCAGCTCTTCCCGCGCCCCGCGGCGCTCGATGGTTTGTTCGCTTTTGCTGTCGTGTTTGTAGCTGCGGCGGGCGATGAACTGGCGGGCGACCACGCTGGGGAAAGCTTCGACGACGATGCGGCTTGGGTCGCCCCGTTGCATTCCGGGTATGGTGACGCCGGCTCTGCGCAGGCGCGGGGCGCCCTCGAAAAACATCAGGCCCACTGGCGGCCGCTCGATCTTCTGGGCGCTGAAGGCCATGGCGATTTTCTCGGTCTGGCGCTTGTGTTCCTTGTCGCCCGGCGGCCGGCCGCGCCGGTAGTCGATCATGACTTGCCGGAACTGCTCGCGGCTCAGTCCCGCCACGTGATTCACATAGTCGGCCCAAGCCCCAGGCCAGCCGATATTGCGGATAAACCTGCGCGACTGGCCGAAGGGAAAATCGATGCCGGCGATCCAGGGCCCCGGCTGGGTCAGCGCTTCCTCGAATTGCGCGAAGCTTGTCCACTTATGCAGTTCCCTCACCGTCAGTGTATCGCCCAGCAGCTCACAGGCCAGGCAAACCAGGGGCTTGCCCCCACCGGGGCGGCTGGTGAAGTCGATGCCGAGGATGTTCATCGCAGTTCCAACGCGAGAGTGGCGCGATATCAAGGATATATTCAGTAAGAAAGTGAATTTATCCTGCTTTTTTTAATCTTTCGGGTGAAGATTTCCTGACTTTTGCTTAGACTTGGCTGATCCGCGAGCATTCAGAGCCAAGCCGTCATGTTTCATCGGGCCATCAATTTGCCTCTTTCCGCCGACAGGAGCTTCTTCCTGTTCGGGCCACGGGGCCGCTCCACAGCGAGGCGGAAATCGACGGCCCGGCGCTGGAAACCCTCGTGCTGCAGGAATTGAGGGCCATCAACGACTATCTCGCCCTCGACTACGAAATCAGTTATTGGCGCACACGCAACGGGCTCGAAGTCGACTTTGTGCTGTATGGGCCGCGCGGCCTGATCGCAATCGAAATCAAGCGCTCGCGAAATCCGGGGCCGAAGGACACCCGGGCATTGCGCGAATTCCGCAAGGACTATCCGCCCGCGAAATGTTTCCTGTTCCACGGCGGCGGTTCAAACCTGCATCTCGACGGGATTGTCGCGATGCCCTTGGCGGAAGCGCTGGCGAAAATCGAAAATATCCTGCTCGACTGAGACAATATGCTGCACAAGATAGCGTTTTTCCGGTAAAATCGCCAACTATGTATACAAGATTACTAAAAAGCCCGAACAAATCGTTCCTGTTGTTCGGCCCACGCGGGACTGGGAAGTCGACCTGGATTCGCGAGCGATTCCCCGCGGCCGCCAGTTACGACTTGCTCGACACCCGGGAAGCCCTGCGTCTGAGCAGAGATCCGCAAATGCTGTACCGGGAGGTTTCAGGCTTGCCCGCGGGAAGTTGGGTGGTGATTGATGAAGTGCAAAAGGCGCCCGAATTGCTCAACGAAGTTCACCGCCTGATCGAGTTGCACAAGCTGCGGTTCGTGTTGTCCGGCTCAAGCGCACGCAAGCTGCGGCGCGGCAAGGATGTCAACTTGCTCGCGGGGCGGGCCAGAACGATTTCGCTTTTCCCACTGGTTTCACAGGAGCTCGACTTTCAACTCGATTGGGAGAAAATCCTGCGCTTTGGCGCACTTCCTGAAGCGCTAACCGGAGATGACCCACAAGAATACCTGCGCGCCTACGCCGATACTTATCTTGTCCAGGAAATCCAGGCTGAGGCCTTGACGCGCAATGTGGGAGGCTTCGCGCGTTTTCTTGAAATCGCGGCCCGCCAGAACGCCCAGACAACCAATTTCACCAGCATTGCCCGCGATGCGGCGATCAACCGTCAAACCGTTCAGAATCATTTCCAGATTTTGAGCGATACCCTGCTTGGATTCTGGCTGCCAGCTTGGAAACTGAAATCCGCCAACAAGCAGGTCACCCAAAGCAAGTTCTATTTCTTCGATTCCGGCGTTGCCCGGGCATTGACCGGCAGATTGCCTTATCCGCCAACCCCGGAGGAATCGGGCTACTTGCTGGAAACCTTCATTCTGGCTGAACTGCGGGCCTACCTCGGCTATGGCGGCAAACACTATCCACTCCACTTCTGGCGAAGTTACGACGGAACCGAAGTCGATGTGGTATGCGAGACGGCAAATGGCTATGCGGCTGTGGAAATCAAGACCGCGGTCCGCTGGGAAAAGCGGTTCAATCATGGCCTGCGCCGGGTTCGGGAAGCATTGGGCACGGACAGGACTCGCTGCTGGGGAGTTTATCTCGGTGACCGTCCGGCTCTTTGGGATGAGGTGCGCGTCCTGCCGGCAACCGAATTTCTGCGGCGGCTGTGGAATGGCGAGGTTATTCCTTAAACCCGAGCGACCCGAGCGGGCGCTTGAACCAGCTTGCCAGCAGTTCTTCGTTGACGATGCCGCTGTGCGGTACGCGGTTGCCATTTCCGTCGAAAAAGTAGCTGCGCGGCAGTTCCCCGTACCAGTCCGGGTCGATGCTGTGGCGCAATCTTTCGACGAAATGGTCGGCGAACATCCACGATTCGATTTCGGCAAGCCCGAAATCCTCGAGAAACTCCGCGGCCAATTCGCGGTCTTCAATGGGGTCGGTGGAAATCAGCACATAGGGCAAACCGGGGTTCCGCTTCAACACTCCGCCCATCAGCCGCAGTTCAACCAGGCAGGGCGGGCAATCGACGGACCACAGCCCGAGCAGGAATTCCGCGCCATCGTTCGCGGCCACAATCTCTCCGAATGACTCGGCGGTGAATGGCCGGATATTGTCCGCCCGGGCATGGGCGGCGGAGAGCAGGCAAGAACAGGCCAGCAGCGGGAGGGTCATTCGTATCCAATCAGCTTGCCACATTCGACTTTTCCTTTATCCATCAACCCAGCAGGCGCCGGACTCGGTTCAGGGCCCGGGCGGGCCAGGAGCGCGGTCCCGGCTTGGCTGACCACGCGGCCGCGGCAGCCTCGGAAATCCAGACCGGGTGCCGGTAACACAAACGGCCGGGCTCGCTTTCCATCGGTGTGTAGTACTCGCAACCCGCGAAGTAGTAATGCGTGACCTGGGAATGGCGCGTCCTGGCCGGGTCTTTGCGCGGCGACCCGCCATGCAACAGGTTGGCGTGCCAGATAATCGCCTGCCCTTTTTTGACAATGCCATACTCGGCCTTCAAATCGTGCTCCCGGATCAACCGCTGGATGCATTGCTCGTAGCCGGGGTAGTGTCCGTAGCCAGTGCCCAAGCCCAGATCCTGCATGCTGTAATACGGCAGCTTGTGGCTGCCGGGATAATAGATGAGCGGCCCGCTGTCCTCGTCGATGTCCTCCAGCGCCACCCACACCCCCGCCATGTAGCCCGCGGGGATCGTGCTGAAATGAATCGTGTCCGAATGGGCGAGCTGGGTTGTGCCGACTGGGAAATTCAGCGTCTGAAACGGCAAGGGTTTCCGCTGAAGCAGTTGCTCCAATGCATTCAATGCCCGCCCATGCAGCGCCAGCAGGCGCACAGGTTCAATTTGCTTCCAAGCATCCTGAAGCCGGGTCGGCAGCAGTTGCAGTTGCGGCTGTTGCCGGTAGGGGCTGCCGTAGAGCGGCTCCACCTCGGCGACAATGCGGTCCAGCAGTTCGGGCTCGAAGCGCAAATCGCAATGCAGCACGCCCCGCTCGTGGAAGCGGTCAATCTCCTCCTGTTTCAGAACCGTCTCTTGCATGATCGGCGCTGCGCGGCGTGGCTCCAAATCCCACCCTTGGGGCGAAAGGCTCGAAGATATAACCAAACTCGTCGGTATGCCAGCTAAGGAACAGCCCCCGCCCGTTCTTCACGATCAGCGGATGGTCGGATGCCCGGCTCGTTGTCAGCAAGGTTTCCGGCGCCGACCAGCTTCTGCCGTCATCATGCGAGCGCATCAGCCGCAGCGAAGACTCGCTGCCGTCAAAACCCTTCCACAGCAGGTGGACGGTGCCGCCGAAAGTCTCGAGGAACGGGTGGCCGGCTCCGGCCATGCCGTCGATGCGGGTCACATCGCGCGTCCGCCCGTCGGCGAATGAAAAGCGGCCGTAGTGGATGCCTTGCCGCGCATCGCCATTGCTGAACCAGCTCAGGTGGTAGTCGTCATCCGAGACTGTGGACTGGGCCATCGTCGGCCCATGATGCGGGCAGGCGTCGATTCGCCATTCGTCATGGCTCGCCCGGGCCATCACCGGGATGGCGCCATCCGGGGTCAACTCCGCCACGGCATGGTCCCGGGTGTTGGCGCCGAAGATATGCCGCCAGAAAATGGCGATGTTGTCGGGCCCCCGAGGCGCGGCGGCGATGCGGCAGCATTCGCAACTGTGGTTGGCGACCCGGTGGTTGGGCGAGAAGGTCCTGCCCCGGTCCTTCGAGACGGCATAGTAGATCGCCGCACCCTTGTATGGCTCGCCCGCGCCTGTGTTCGCCTCGAGATCGCGCTTGTCGATCCAAGCCAGATAAAGCAGGCCGGATTCGGCTTGGAAGAGACTGTCGAAACGATGGCCGGCGAACAGGCCGTCGTCATTGATCGTTCGCGGTGCGGAGAAAGTCTCGCCGCCGTCGGTCGAGCGGCTGAAACGTATCTCGCCGGTGAACCGGGGCGATGTTTTCAGCGTCCAGGAAACATAAATCGTGGCGCTGCTCGTGAAATCTTGGTCGATGAGAATCTTCGGCCGGTTTTCGCCATTGTGTTCGGCGTCTTCCGGGATGGGATTGACCGCTACCGGCTCGGACCAGGTCTTGCCGAGATCATCGGAACGACCGACGAAAACCTGTTGATCCTGGACAAAAGCGACCCAGAGGCGCCCATCCGCGTCGAATGCGGCGCTTGGCGCCGCCCCGCAGTGGACCGAGACTGATCCTGAATCACAGATGCCTGGCTCGGCGCCCGCCGGGGAAGTCGCGGCGAAGGGAAGCAGGAAAGCAAGCGCGGCGAGGTGCGACTGCCAGGGCCGCAACCATGCTGGTGTTCCTTGTGCCACTTGCGCCCTTGGTGTTAACCGCGACATGACCGCTTCCGCCATTCAGTAACCGTAGGCCAGGTTCAGGTAAAACGAGCGCGCCGGCCAAGGGTGCGCGACATAGGCAACCTCGCCGCTGATGTTGTCGATGCCCACCCCAAGCGACAAACCGTTGTCGAAACGGTAGGTCGATTTGACACCGAGGCGGCTGTAGCTGTCCTGGGCGCCGTAGACATTGTCTTCCCGGTCGCTGTTGTCGATGCGGCCGAAACTGTCGCTGGCGTATTGATAGTTGGCGCCGATGTCCCAATCGTCGGACAGGCGGTAATTCGCCAACAAGTTGACCCGCCACCGCGGCATGCGGGGATAGACATTGCCGACCAGAGACGGGTTGGGGTCGTTCCTGACGATCTCGGAATCGGTGTGCACCGCGTTGAAGCGGACATCGAGCGGGACGGCGAATAGATCGGAAGCGTTGGCGACGAATTCCAGCCCGCTGGTTCGCAATTCGTCGACCGGGATGAAGGTTCGCAGCGAAATCCCGTTTTCCAAAGTCGCCGTCTGGGATTCGATGGCGTCCTTTACCGTCTCGAAAAAGTAGTTCAGCCGCAGATAGCCGCTGGGAATCGCCCGCTCGACCATGAAATTGTGGTGCAGGCCATCCTCGGGGTTCAGATCCGGGTTGGACAAGGCAACCGCGTTGAAGGCTTCGAACTGATTGAACAACTCTTCCACGATGGGAAAGCGGTGGGCCTTCGCCACCGAATAGCGGTACGACCAATCGGGGTTCGGCTGGAAACCGAGGGAAAACTTCGGCGAGACTTGTCTGTCCGAGCGCGCCGGCACCCGGGTCAAGTCGAACTGGGGGGTTTGCGGATCATCGTTGTCGAAGTAGCCGCCCTTGCTCTCGAAATCTTCCCAGCGCAGGCCGAACGCCGCGTCCCAGCTCTCGCTGAACACCCAGTTCATTTGCGCGAAGGCCGCGAATATTTCGGTTTCGCCGCCGCTGCGCGAGGCGTAGGCATCCTTGCTGCCGGCGAGATAGTTGTTCGAGCGGAAAATGTCCAGATTCAAGGCGTAGGATTCATTGCGCAGGCCGGTGACCAAACTCAAACCGCTCAGGCCCGGCACGGCGAGATCCTCGAAATAGAGTTTGACCTCGGCCGTGTCCCAGCCGGTGTCGCCGAAGTCGGTGACCTGTCCATTCAGATTGTGCATCGGGTCGTCGGGATGCGAGGCCGAGGCCAAAGTCCGGTCCTTGAGCACTTCGAAGCGGCTGATATTGCCCTCGAGTTCGATGGTGTCGGTCAATTGGCCCCGCAGCCGCATTCCCACCGACAGGCTTTGCCGGTCGAGGTGGCGGCTGGAGAAACGGCTCGCGGGGACGAAAAACTGGCGGCCGCCATCGATCACATGGCCGCGGTAGACCGGCTTGCCCGCGCCATCCCGCAGGTAGCTGTTGGCCTGGTTTTGCACTGTGCCGCGGTCTTCGTAGGCGGTGTTGAGCAAGATCGACCACTGGCCGAAATCGTGGCCGAGCTTGAGTTTGTAGTTGTTGGTGCTGGCGTCGACAACGCCGGTGTCCATGAACCAGCTTCGCGGCCTGCCCCTTTCGTCCTTGCCGACGATGCTGCCGGTGACAGCCAGCGGTTCATCGGCGGAACTTGAACCGCCGTAGCGGAAGGTCTGCGGCTGGGATTCGTTTTCCAGCCGGTTGAAGGAAAGATAGTAGCTCGTGTCGCCGATTTTGTCGCCATGCGACAGGAAGGTCTTGTAGCCGGTCACCGAGCCGTCGAAGCCATAGTCGTCGAAAGACTGGCTGAACCAGGAACTGTCGAAATGAAACTCGCGCCGCTGCGGAATCGCGGTTTCAATCTCGACCACCCCGCCCATGGCGTTGCCGCTGTACTCGGCGGAGAAAGGCCCGTACAACACCTCCACCTGGGCGATCTCGCTCGCCGAGACCATGGTCCAGCGCGGCGCGCCGTTCCAGCGCGATTGCAGCAGATAGTGCAGTGGCACGCCATCGGCGAAGACCATCGAGCGCGAAGTCTGGAACATGTTGGCGCCGCGCATGCCCAGCACGCCGTTGGAGTCGCCGATGAAGCGCCGGCGCACGACGAGGCTCGGCTCGTACTTCACCAAGTCTTCGGTGGTGGCGACATTGATGCCGGCGAAGTCTTCCTGGGTCAGGACGCTGCCGGGGCTCGGATTGGCGAAGTCCCGCCCATTCCGGGTTCCCCAGACCACGATCTCCTCGACAGCTTCCGCGGCGGCCGCCTCGGCGGCCAATACTGGCGCGCCGCCGCCAAAGCTGGCGGCGGCGGCGAGACAAACAGCGGACAAATCCCTCTGGACCGCCATGGCGCGTTCCCCCTACAGGACCGGAATTGAATCTGCCGCCAATCCTAACCGGGGAGCACCGCTTCGGGAATGCGGCATAGTGTCGCTGTGGCAGAATGTCGCAGCGCGAGGCCCGGCCGGGACAAAGCACCTTGAATTTTGCGCTGTCGCAGAATAACGCAGGGGTGGCGCCGCTGTTTTTCCCGTCATTCTGCGCGAAGTCGCAGAATCTCGGTGGCGATGGTGCAATCTTCGGCAGATTCTGCGACAAAATGGCAGGATTGCCATTTTGGACAGCGCCCGCGCTGCCCCGAAGGGGTGAGGGGCGGGACGCCCCGAATCACTTCGCTTCGCTCCGCGCGGAATGGCGAAGGGGCTGCGGTGGAATCCCGCACTGAGGGAGCGCGGCGGTGGCTGAAAGGGGCCCGGCGCAAGCCGGGAAAGCATTCAGCCACCGACGGGAAGCGACCGGTGCCCGAAGAAAGAGATTCTGCGACTCCGCTTCGCTTCGCGCAGAATGACGGGGTGGGGGCTTCACTCCGCGCGGAATGACGAAGGGGCTGCGGTGGAATCCCGCACTGAGGGAGCGTGGCGGTGGCTGAAAGGGGCCCGGCGCAAGCCGGGAAAGCATTCAGCCACCGACGGGAAGCGACCGGTGCCCGAAGAAAGAGATTCTGCGACTCCGCTTCGCTTCGCGCAGAATGACGGGGTGGGGGCTTCGCTTCGCGCAGAATGACGGGGTGGGGGCTTCGCTTCGCGCGGAATGACGGGGTGGGGCTTCGCTCCGCGCGGAATGGCGAAGCGTGGCGGGGAGACGGCTTAGACGTCGAGGCTTTGCTCATCCTCGGTGTGGGGGCGGTCGACGAGTTCGACCCAGGCCATGGGGGCGGCGTCGCCGTCGCGGTGGCCGCATTTGAGGATGCGGATGTAGCCGCCGGGGCGGTCCTGGTAGCGGGGGCCGAGTTCGCTGAAGAGCTTGCCGACTGTGGCCTTGTTGCGCAGGCGGCGGAAGGCGAGGCGGCGGTTGGCGACGCTGTCCACCTTGGCGAGGGTGATGAGCGGCTCGGCGACGGTGCGCAGTTCCTTGGCCTTGGCCAGGGTGGTCTTGATGATTTCATGTTCGACCAGCGAGGTCGTCATGTTGCGGAACATGGCGCCGCGGTGGGCGCTGTCCCGGCTGAAATTGCGGCCGCTTTTTCGATGACGCATTTTCCTAACCTCTAATTCAAGCTCCAGCCGCTTACCGCCGGAACACAATGCCATCCTGCGCTAAGCGCAGTCGCAGAAGCCCCCTTGAGAATTCCGCAACTTGATTCATGCCATCCTTGGCGAAGCCCCTCGACTTCGAGCAACCCCAGTCTCGACATCCATGTCGAGCCGTTCATCCGGCCACCGAGCACAGCTCGGTGGCGCTCGGTCTGCGCACGAAGCTGCGCTTCGTAAACGCTTGCCCTCGCCCCTTGAAAAGCGTTGCTTTTCATCGGCTGCGCCGACCGGGCCCCACCCTTCCGCTTACCGCCACGCTCACTCAATGCCAAACCAAAAATTGTTTTCCTGAACTTGAATTCCTGCTGTGGCCCGTTCGCCCACCATCAAATCGTCCGCTCTTCGGTCTTCAGCCGGGATGGGGGCCAGTTTTCCAGGCGCAGGCCGAGTGAGAGGCCGCGGGTGGCGAGCACGTCCTTGATCTCGGTGAGCGACTTCTTGCCGAGATTGGGTGTGCGCAGCAGTTCGACGTCGGTGCGCTGGATGAGGTCGCCGATGTAGTAGATGTCTTCAGCCTTCAGGCAGTTGGCCGAGCGCACGGTCAGTTCGAGGTCGTCCACCGGGCGCATCAGGATTGGGTCGATTTCGTCCTCGCGGCGGGAAGGCTCGTTGATGATCTCGCTGCGGAAATCGACGAACACCGCCAACTGGTGCTGGAGAATCGTCGCCGCGTGGCGGATGGCGCCTTCGGGATCGATGGTGCCGTTGGTTTCGAGGTCGATGATCAGCTTGTCGAGGTCGGTGCGCTGTTCGACCCGGGCGTTTTCCACCGAATACGAAACCCGCACCACCGGGCTGTACGAGGCGTCGAGCAGCAGCTTGCCCACGGAGCGGGTTTCGTCGTCCTCGCCGACGCGCGAGTCCGCCGGCGAATAGCCGCGGCCAACGCCCACGCTGAGGCGCATGTTCAGTTCGCCCTCTTCGTTGAGATGGGCGATGACATGATCGGGATTGACGATTTCCACGCCGTGGGTCTGCTCGATGGCGGCGGCGGTGATCACGCCGGGGCCCTTGCCGCTGAGATTGAGCACGGCTTCCTGGCGGTCGTTGAGCACGATGGCGATGCCCTTGAGGTTGAGCAGGATTTCCACCACATCCTCGCGCACGCCTTCGATAGTGCTGTATTCGTGCACCACGCCTTCGATTTCGACTTCCTCGATGGCGCTGCCGGGCATCGACGAAAGCAGGATCCGGCGCAGGGCGTTGCCGAGGGTGTGGCCGAAACCGCGCTCGAGCGGCTCAAGCACGACCCGGGAGTGGTAGGTGTCGTTCTCGTCCACCTGCACGACGCGCGGGGTGAGGAAATCTGATAGGGAAAGCTGCATGGAATCTACCTGCTACTGTCTGATTGGGGGCACGGATGGTCCGGCGGGACACGGCGCCTACTTGGAGTACAACTCCACGATCAAGTTCTCGTTGATGTCGGGAGACAGGTCGGCCCGGTCGGGAATCCGGGTGAACTCGCCTTCGAGCTTGCCGCCGTCAACCGAAACCCAGTCCACCTCGGTTCGCTGGGAAGCCATTTCAAGCGCGGACTTGATCCGCAACTGCTGCTTGGCGCGCTCGCGCACGGCGACCACATCGCCGGCGCCAAGCTGGTACGACGGGATGTTGACGAGGTTGCCGTTCACGCTGATCGACTTGTGCGAAACCAACTGCCGCGCCTCCGCCCGGGTCGAGCCGAAACCCATGCGGTACACCACATTGTCGAGCCGGCATTCGAGCAGTTGCAGCAGATTCTCGCCAGTGGCGCCCTGGCGCCGGGCGGCTTCCTTGTAGTAGCCGCGGAATTGCTTTTCCAGCACGCCGTAGGTGCGCCGCACTTTCTGCTTCTCGCGCAGTTGCACGCCGTAGTCCGACAGCCTGCCCCGGCGCTGGCCTTGCTGGCCGGGAGTCGACTCCTTGCATTTGCCTTCTATCGGCTTGACGCCGCTCTTCAACAACAGGTCGGTGCCCTCCCGGCGGGACAGTTTGCAGGTCGGACCCAGATATCTGGCCATTTCCAGTCTCCTTCTCCGTGTTGCTAGACGCGCCGCTTCTTCGGCGGGCGGCAACCGTTGTGGGGGATGGGCGTCACATCGGTGATGTTGTTCACCCGCAGGCCGCAGGCGTTCAACGCGCGCACCGCTGACTCGCGGCCGGGGCCGGGGCCGTTCACTTTCACTTCGACGTTTTGCAGCCGGTACAGCTCCATCGCCGCGCGGCCCGCCTTTTCCGCCGCCACCTGGGCGGCGAAAGGCGTGCTTTTGCGCGAGCCGCGGAATCCCGAGCCGCCGGCGGTGGCCCAGGTCAGGGTGTTGCCCTGGCGGTCGGTGATCGAAATGATCGTATTGTTGAAGGATGCGTGGATGTGGACGATGCCGTCCGAGACTTCGCCCCGCGCCTTCTTGCGGCCGGATTTCGCTTTTGGTGTCGCCATCGTCTATTTCCTGATCGGCTTGCGCGGACCCTTGCGGGTGCGGGCGTTGGTCTTGGTGCGCTGCCCGCGCACCGGCAGCGAGCGGCGGTGCCGGATGCCGCGGTTGCAGCCGAGATCCATCAGCCGCTTGATGTTCATGGATGTCTCCCGCCGCAGGTCGCCCTCGGTGGGCACCTTGACGACTTCGGCCCGGATCGAGTCGAGCTGTTCCGGGCTGAGTTCGCCGGTGCGGGCCCCGGGCTCGACTCCCGCCGCCTTGCAGATCGCGCCGGCGAGCGTCGGCCCGATGCCGTAGACATACCGCAGCGAGACCACGATATGTTTATTGTCCGGTATGTTTACCCCGGCGATACGTGCCATAGGTTTGCTCCAAATTGTGCGGTGCCCCTGTGTGGGGGCTGTCTGCTTCGCAGACCGGGCAACGCGCCCTCATTCAGTTCCTACATGCCATCCATGGCGCAACTGCTCTGGCCTCGACCAGCCCCGGCCTTGCCAGTCCGGCCACCGAGCGCAGCTCGGTGGCGCTCGGCCTGCGCGCGAAGCTGCGCTTCGCAAACGCTTGGCCTCGCCCATGGCAAGGCGTTCGGCCCTCGAAAAGCGTTGCTTTTCGTCTGCTTCGCAGACCGGGCAACGTGCCCTCATTCAGTTCGTACATGCCATCCATGGCGCAACTGCTCTGGCCTCGACCGGCCCCGGCCTTGCCATCCGTGGCAAGGCGTTCGGCCCTCGAAAAGCGTTGCTTTTCGTCTGCTTCGCAGACCGGGCCTCACCCTTGCTTCTGCTTGTGCCGGGGTTCGGCGCTGCAGATTACTCGCAGCACGCCATTGCGTTTGATGATCTTGCAGTTGCGGCAGATTCTCTTGACCGATGCGCGCACTTTCATGGTCGCGTCCTCCTGCTAAATGCCCGAGCGGCCGTAGGCGCCGAGCCTGGATTTTTTCATCAGCGAGTCGTACTGGTGCGACATCAGATGCGATTGCACCTGGGACCAGAAGTCCATCGTCACCACCACCGAAATCAGCAGCGCGGTGCCGCCGAGGTTGAACGGCACATTGGCGAGCATCTGCATGAAATTCGGCAGCAGGCAGACCAGGGTGATATAGACCGCGCCAAACATCGTCAGCCGGGTGATGACGCCGTCGATGTACTTGGCGGTCTGCTCGCCGGGCCGGATGCCGGGGATGAAGGCTCCGGAGCGGCGCAGATTATCGGCCACATCGCGCGGATTGAACACCAGCGCGGTGTAGAAGAAACAGAAAAAGATGATCATCGCGCTGAAGATGATGATGTACAACGGCTGGCCGGGGCCGATGAGCAGGGCCAAGTCTTGGAGCCATTCGGCGTTTTCCGACTGGCCGAACCACTGGCCGAGCGAGGCGGGAAAAAGCAGGATGCTGCTGGCGAAAATCGCCGGAATCACCCCGGCCATGTTGATCTTCAGCGGCAGATGGCTGGCCTGGGCCTGGTACATCTTGCGGCCCTGCTGGCGCTTGGCGTAGTTCACGGTGATGCGGCGCTGGGCGCGCTCTACATACACGATGCAGGCCACCACGGCGATCGCGATCAGCCCGACCACAAGCAGCAGCACGGCGTTGATCTGGCCTTCGTAGGCTTGGGTGAGCGAGGTGCCCACCGCCGCCGGAAAGCCCGCGACGATGCCGGCGAAGATGAGCATGGAAATGCCGTTGCCGACGCCTTTTTCGGTGATCTGCTCGCCGAGCCACATCAGGAACATGGCGCCGGTGACCAGCGAGATGATCGCCGTCAGGGTGAAGGCGAGGCCCGGATTGTAGGCCAGCGGCGTGAGCAGGCCCATGGTCATCGCCGTGCCCTGGACCGCGGCGAGCCCGAGCGCGCCCCAGCGGGTGTACTGGGTGATCTTGCGCCGGCCCGATTCGCCTTCTTTTTTCAATTGATCAAGCTGGGGGTTCACCGCGGTCAGCAACTGCATGATGATCGAGGCGGAAATGTACGGCATGATGCCGAGGGCGACGATGCTCATGCGCTCAAGCGCGCCGCCTGAGAACATGTTGAACAGGTCGGCGAAGGTGCCCTCGTTCTGGGAGAAGAATGCCTGCAATTGCAGTGGGTCGATTCCCGGCACCGGGATATGGGTGCCGACCCGGTAGACGAAAATCGCGAACAGCAGAAACAGCAGCCGCGACTTCAACTCGCCAAGGCCGGCGCCGATGTTCTCTGGACTGATTCCCGGGGATTTCGCCATGGCCGCCTACTCTGCCTGAGCGTCCTTTTGATCTTGCTTTTGGTCTTCCTTTTTGCCTTCCGGGACTTCCTTCGCCGCTGCCGTATCCCCACCGCCGCCATCCCGCGCGGAGCGGGGCGGTGTCGCGGAATCTTCTTGATCCTGGCCGCTTTTCCGCTCTTTCGCCGTCTCGGCGACCGCATCCCAGTCGCCGATGACCTGGCCGCCGGCGGCTTCGATGGCGGCCTTGGCGCCCTTGCTCACCCGCAGGCCCTGGACGGTCAGCGCCCGGGTCACTTCGCCCGAAAGCATGACTTTGGCGCGCTTGATATTGGCCCGGACCACGCCGGCCTCGCGCAGGGCGGCGAGATCGATGGTCTCGGCTTCGACGCCGTTCAATTCCGAGGTGCGGACTTCGGCGGTCACCCGACCGATGCGGGAGGTGAAGCCGAACTTCGGCAGGCGCATCTGCAAAGGCATCTGGCCACCCTCGAAGCCGGGGGAAACACCGCCGCCGGAGCGGGAGTTCTGGCCCTTGTGGCCCTTGCCGCAGGTCTTGCCGAAGCCGCTGCCCACGCCGCGGCCGACGCGCTTTCTCGCTTTGGCGCTGCCGGGGGCGGGTTTCAAATCATTCAGTCGCATCTGCAAACTCCGGGGGTGCCCCCACTAGGCTGTCTTCGCGGGTTGCGCGGGTCGCGCTGGTTGCTTGGGTTCTATGGCGGGTTCAACGGCGAGCAAGTGGCTGATCTTGTTGATCATGCCGCGCACCGCCGGCGTGTCTTCGAGCTCAACGGTATGGTGCATGCGGCGCAGCCCGAGACCCTTGACGCACAGCCGGTGCTTTGGCTGGGCGCCGATGGGGCTGCGCACCAGCGTCACCTTGACTGTCGCGGTTGCCTTGTTTTCCGCCATGGTCTCAGCTCAGCAGTTCTTCGGGGGATTTGCCGCGCCGCAGGGCGACTTCTTCCGGCGAGCGCATTGCCTTGAGGCCGTTGAAGGTCGCCCGCACCACGTTCACCGGATTGGTCGAGCCATAGCATTTGGCGAGCACGTTCTGCACCCCGGCGAGTTCGAGAATCGCGCGCATGGCGCCGCCGGCGATGACCCCGGTGCCTTCCGAGGCGGGCTGCATGTACACCTTCGAGGCGCCGTGGCGGGCCTTGATCGGATATTGCAGCGTGTTGCCATCGAGGTTGACCGTGATCATGTTGCGCCGCGCCGACTCCATCGCCTTCTGGATGGCGAGCGGCACTTCCCGGGCCTTGCCGCGGCCGAAACCGACCCGGCCATTGCCATCGCCAACCGCGGTCAGCGCGGTGAAGCCGAAGATCCGGCCACCCTTGACCACCTTGGCGACGCGGTTGACCTGGATCAGCTTCTCCTGCAAACCCTCTTCGTTCCGTTCCGTTTCTTCTCTGAATGCCATGTTCAATACCTAGAATTTCAGGCCGGCTTCCCGGGCCGCGTCGGCGAGGGCTTTCACCCGGCCGTGGTAGGCGTAGCCAGAGCGGTCGAAAGCCACGGTGTCGATTCCGGCCGCGAGCGCCCGCTCGGCGATCAACTGGCCCACCTTGCCGGCGGCTTCGACATTGCCGGTGGCGCCGGCGCGCTGGTCCTTCTCGACGGTGGAGGCGCAGGCGATTACCGCGGCGCCTCCGGGGGCGATGATCTGGGCGTACATGTGCCGGGGCGAGCGGAACACACAGAGACGATTCACGCCCCGCTCCCGAATCCGCGCCCTGGTTTTCCGCGCCCGCCGCAGGCGGGCTTGTTTCTTCACACTCACAATCGCGCTCCGGTTACTTCTTCTTCGCCTCTTTCGAGAACACGCGCTCGCCGACATAGCGGATGCCCTTGCCCTTGTACGGCTCCGGGGGGCGGAACATGCGGATTTCGGCGGCCACCTGGCCGACCTTCTGCTTGTCCGCGCCGCTGACGACGATCTCGGTCTGGGACGGCGTCTGCACGCTGATGCCGTCGGGGACGGCGTAATCGATGGGGTGCGAATAGCCCACCGTTAGATTCAATTTCGTGCCCTGTTTCGATTCCAGCGCCCGGGCGCGGTAGCCAACGCCGCGCAATTCGAGCTTTTTCTCAAAACCCTCGGAAACCCCGGTGACCATGTTGCGCAGCAGCGAATGCACCGTGCCCACCATGGCGTTGGCCCGGCGCGAATCGTTGCTGGGCTTGACCCGCAGGCCATCCTCGCCCTCGGCGACTTCGACCTCGGCCGGCAGCGCGAGCCGCAAGTCGCCCTTGCCGCCCTTGATCGCAACTTCGCCGGCGCGCAGAGCCGCTTCCACGCCTTTGGGAAGCCGCACGGGACTGTTGGCCATTCTCGACATGGTTTACGCTCCGCTGGCACCTAGAACACGGTGCAGATCACCTCGCCGCCGACTCCCCGGGCCCGGGCCTTCTTGTCGGTCATCAGGCCGAGATTGGTGGACAGGATGACGGTGCCGAGGCCGGCGCGGTTGCTCGGCAGCTCGTCCCTGCCGCGGTAGGCGCGCAGGCCGGGCCGGCTGACGCGCTTGATTTCCTCGATGGCGGGGGTGCCATCGGTGTATTTCAACGCCACTTCGATCTCCGGCTTGCCGGCGTTTTCATGCACTTGGAAAGACGCGATATAGCCCTCCTCAAGCAGCAGGGTGGAAATCGCCAGCTTGATCTTGGACGCGGGGCAGCGCACGGTTTCGAGTTTCGCCATCTGCGCATTGCGGATGCGGGTCAGGTAATCGGCGATGGGGTCGGTCATGGTCATGGTTGTGTTCCTTCCGCGCCGCTCACCAGCTTGCCTTCACCAAGCCCGGCACATCGCCGCGCATCGCCGCCTCGCGCAGCTTGTTGCGGCACAGGCCGAACTTGCGGAACACGCCCCGGGGCCGGCCGGTGAGGCGGCAGCGGCGCACGAGGCGCACCGGGCTCGCGTTGCGCGGCAGCTTCTGCAATTTCATCTGCGCTTCCCATTTTTCCTCGCTGCCCGCGTTGGCGTCGGCGAGCACCGCCTTCAGCGCGGCCCGGCGGGCGGCGTAGCGCCGCACGGTCTTCATGCGCTTGTCTTCCCTGGCGATCATTGAAACTTTGGCCATGCCGGCTTCTCCCGCGGCTGGCCCGGATGTGGTTCCGGCGCCGCTCAGTTCGTTCCTGTTCGTGGCTGTTCTATTCGTGTCGGTTCGTGTCGGTTGGTGTCAGTTCGCGCTTGCGGTCTGCGTCGCCGCGGCCATGCCCCGGAAGGGGAAGCGCATGGCGGCGAGCAGGGCGCGCCCCTCTTCGTCGTTTGCGGCGCTGGTGGCGACGATGATGTCGAGGCCGCGAATCTTGTCGATCTTGTCGTAGTCGATCTCCGGGAAGATGATCTGCTCGCTCACGCCCATGGCGAAATTGCCGTTGCCATCGAAGGATTTCGGGTTGAGGCCGCGGAAATCCCGGATTCGCGGAATGGCGATGTTCACCAGCCGCTCGAGAAATTCATACATGCGCTCGCCGCGCAGGGTGACCTTGCAGCCGATGGGCCAGCCCTCGCGGATCTTGAAGCCGGCGACACTCTTGCGCGCCTTGGTGATGACCGGCTTCTGGCCGCTGATGGCCCCCATGTCGGCGCTGGCGTGTTCGAGGACTTTCTTGTCCGCCACGGCGCCGCCGAGGCCCATGTTGAGCACGACCTTGGTCACTTTCGGCACGCGCATGGGGTTGTCGTAGCCGAATTGCTTCGTCAACGCCGGCATGACCTCCGTCTTGTAGAACGATTTGAACCGAGCCATTTCCGTTACCAGGCCATCTGCCTTCTTCAGTCGATTTCGTCGCCGCTGGACTTGTAGTAGCGGGACTTGCCGCCGTCTTCGCCGACCCGGATGCCAACGCGGTCGGCGGCGCCGGTGTCGGGGTTGAAGATCGCCACATTGGAGATATGCAGCGGAACTTCCTTCTCGACGATGCCGCCGGGCTGGCCGAGATTCGGATTCGGCTTGGTGTGCCGCTTGACGAGGTTGGCCCCGCCGACGATGACCCGGTCATCGCCCACCATGCGCATGATCGTTCCCCGGGTGCCCTTGTCCCGGCCGGCGATCACGATCACCTCGTCGTCTCTGCGCAGTTTCTTCATCGTTGTCAAACCTGGGGGGCTACAAAACCTCGGGGGCCAGCGAAATGATGCGCATGAAGCGCTCCTCCCGCAGCTCCCGGGTGACCGGGCCGAACACCCGGGTGCCGATGGGCGCCTGCTGGTTGTTCAGCAGTATCGCGGCGTTGTCGTCGAAGCGGATCAGCGAGCCGTCGCCCCGGCGCACCCCTTTGCGCGTGCGCACCACGAGGGCGTCGAGCACCTGGCCCTTCTTGACCCGGCCCCGGGGAATCGCCTCCTTCACGGCGACTTTGATGATGTCGCCGATATGGGCGTAGCGCCGGTGCGAGCCGCCAAGCACCTTGATGCACATGACCCGGCGGGCGCCGCTGTTGTCGGCCACATCGAGATAGGACTGCACCTGAATCATCGCATCACACCCGCGTGGCCCGCTTGTCGATGGAAACCAGCGCCCAGGACTTGGTGCGCGAAATCGGCCGCGTCTCGCGGATGGTGACCTCGTCGCCGGGCAGGCACTCGTTGTTGGCGTCGTGGGCGGCGATGCGGGTCGAGCGCTTGACAATCTTGCCGTAGACCGGATGCTTGACCCGGCGCTCCACGAGCACCACGATGGACTTGTCCATGCGGTTGCTGACCACCCGGCCCGATGCCGTGCGCCCCCTGCCCTGTTCCACATTGATTGCTGTCATTCGCTTTCTTCCACTTGCGCGAGCACCGCTTCCGCGGCGGCCTTTTCCGCCAGCACCGTCTTGATTCTGGCGATGTCCTTGCGCACCGCCACCGCGAGATGGGGCTGGCCGAGTTGGCCGGTCGCTTTCTGCATGCGGTAGCCAAACTGCTCCTTGCGCAGCTCCTCGAGCCGGCTTTGCAGCTCGGCGGGGGTCAGCTCCCGCAATTCGCCCGCCCTCATCACATCACCGTCCGTTTGACGAACATCGTGCGGAAAGGCAGCTTGGCCGCCGCCAGCGAGAAGGCGTCCCGGGCGAGCGCCTCATCGACCCCCTCGATCTCGAACATGATGCGACCGGGCTGAATCTGGGCCACCCAATACTCGACATTGCCCTTGCCCTTGCCTTGGCGCACTTCGAGCGGCTTCTGGGTGATCGGCTTGTCCGGGAACACCCGGATCCAGATCTTGCCGCCCCGCCGCACGCGGCGCGTCATCGCCCGCCGGGCGGCCTCGATCTGCCGCGCGGTGAGGCGGCCGCGGGTGACGGCTTTCAGGCCATACTGGCCGAAATCCACCGAACTGCCGCGGTGCGAGAGGCCGCGGTTGCGGCCTTTCTGCATTTTGCGGTACTTGGTGCGCTTGGGCTGTAACACGTTTCCGGCTCTGGTTCTGTATCTGGCGTTGCGTATCCGCTTCGCGGTTCAGGGCCGCTCAGGCTCCGGCCGCCTTCGGCCGGGGGCCGAGCATGGCCTCTTCGAGGTCGAACACCTCGCCCCGGAAAATCCACACTTTGACGCCGATCACGCCATAGGTCGTGCTCGCTTCGGCGGTGGCGTAGTCGATGTCGGCGCGGAAGGTGTGCAAGGGCACGCGGCCTTCGCGATACCATTCCGAACGGGCGATTTCGGCGCCGCCGAGCCGCCCGCCAACCTGCACCTTGATACCTTCGGCACCGTGGCGCATGGCGTTCTGCACCGCCCGCTTCATCGCCCGGCGGAACATCACCCGGCGCTCAAGCTGCTGGGCGACGCCGTCGGCGACGAGCTGCGCGTCGAGGTCGGGCTTGCGGATTTCCTCGATATTGACCTGCACCGCGCGCGGGTCGAGCCGCATCAGAGTCGCCAGCGCGGCGCGCAGTTTCTCCACATCCTCGCCCTTTTTGCCGATGACGATGCCGGGGCGGGCGGTGTGGATCGTGATCTTGGCGGTTTCGGCGGGGCGCTCGATGTCCACCCGGGAAACCGAGGCGTTGGCGAGCTTCTTGCGGATGTGCTCGCGGACTTTCAGGTCGGTGAGCAGATTGTTGGCGTACTGCTCCCCCTCGGCGTACCACAGCGAAGTGTGCCGCTTGACGATGCCGAGCCTGATGCCCGTTGGATGCGCCTTCTGTCCCATTCGATTTTACCTATCTTCCGCCTGTTCCGTTCCCGCCGCCTAGTCGTCGGCGACGGTGATGGTGATATGGCAGGAACGCTTGAAAATCCGGTCGGCCCGGCCTTTCGCCCGGGGCCTGATGCGTTTCATCGTCCGCGCCTCGTCCACATAAATCGTCGCCACTTTCAATTCATCGACATCGGCGCTTTCGTTGTGCTCGGCGTTGGCGATCGCCGAATTGAGCAGCTTGTGGATGATCGCCGCGCCCTTGCGGGTGCTGAAAGTCAGCAACTGCAAGGCGTCCTCAACCTGCTTGCCGCGGATCTGGTCCGCCACGAGCCGCGCCTTCTGGGCGGATATCCGCGCGCCGCGCAATCTTGCCGCTACTTCCATGACCACATCCCCATCGCCGCGTCCCCCGCCGTCTACCGCCGCTTCGCCTTCTTGTCGGCGACATGGCTGCGGTAGGTCCGGGTCAGGGCGAACTCGCCGAGCTTGTGGCCCACCATGTCCTCGCTGATGAACACCGGAATGTGCTGGCGGCCGTTGTGAACGGCGATCGTCAGGCCGAGCATGTCCGGTGAAATCATCGACCGCCGCGACCAGGTCTTGATCGGGCGCTTGTCGTTGTTTTCCACCGCCTTCTGCACTTTCCTCATCAGGTGCAGATCGATGAACGGGCCTTTTTTCAGTGAACGTGGCACGGCTTGCTTCCTTCCTCTATGCTTGCCTTGGGCTTGCTTCGGCCCGGCCCTAGCGGATCGATTTCCGGCGCCGCACGATCAGCTTGTCGGTGCGCTTGTTGGACCGGGTCTTGTAACCCTTGGTCGGTACGCCGGTGGGCGAAACCGGATGGCGGCCGCCGGAGGATTTGCCTTCACCGCCGCCATGGGGGTGATCCACCGGGTTCATCGCCACGCCGCGCACCCGGGGCCGGACACCGCGCCAGCGGTTCGCGCCGGCCTTGCCGAGCGAGCGCAGCGAATGCTCGGAATTGGACACTTCGCCGAGCGTCGCGCGGCAATCGGCGAGCACCTTGCGCATCTCCCCCGAACGCAGCCGCAAGGTGGCGTATTTGCCTTCCCGGGCCACCAACTGCACCGAAGTCCCGGCGCTGCGGGCGATTTGGGCGCCCTTGCCCGGCTTGAGCTCGACGCAGTGCAAGGTGCTGCCAAGCGGCACATTGCGCAGCGGCAGGCAGTTTCCGGCGCGGATCGGCGAATCCTCGCCGGAGATGAGCTTGTCGCCGGCCTTGATCCTGGCGGGGGCGACTATGTAGCGGCGCTCGCCGTCGGCGTACAGCAGCAGGGCGATATTGGCCGAGCGGTTGGGGTCGTATTCGAGCCGCTCCACGGTGGCTTCGATATCGTCCTTGTTGCGGCGGAAATCGATGATCCGGTACTTCTGCTTGTGGCCGCCGCCGGCGTGGCGGCGGGTGATGCGCCCTTGGTTGTTGCGGCCGCCGGTTTTCGGCTTCGGCGCGGTGAGCGGGGCGTGGGGCTCGCCCTTGTGCAAGTCGGGATGGCGCACCTTGACGACGAAGCGGCGTCCGGGCGAGGTGGGTTTGCATTTCACTACCGGCATGGCGTCGCCCCTAGACCGCGTCCGTAAGATCGATTTCGTCGCCGGCTTGCAGCCGCACGTAGGCCTTGCGCCAATCCGGGCGCTTGCGCGGGCGGCCCCGGGCGGCGCCTTTAACCTTGCCTTTGACGTTGAGCACCTGCAAATCGGTGACCGCCACGTCGAAGAGGGTTTCCACCGCGGTTTTGATTTCCGCCTTGGTGGCGTCCCTGGCCACCTTGAAGGCGTATTGATTGTTGAGGTCGCCGGCTATGGCGGTCTTCTCGGACACATGCGGCGCCAGCAATACCTGATACATGCGCTCCCGGTTCATGACAGCATCCCTTCCATCCGCTCCATCGCGGCGACGGTGCAGAGCACCTTGTCGAAGCCGATGAGGCTGACCGGATCGATGGCCTGGGCGTCGAGCACATGGACCTGGTGCAGGTTGCGCGCGGCGAGATAGAGATTGCGCTCAACCTGCCCGGTGATGATGAGCACATTGTCGAGTTCAAACTCTTTCAGCTTGGCCAGCAGATCCCGGGTCTTGTGGGATTCGATGATGAAATCTTCGACCAGGACGAGGCGCTGCTGGCGGATGAGTTCGGAAACGATGCAGCGCATGGCGCTGCGGTACATCTTGCGGTTGAGTTTCTTGCCGTAGTCCCTCGGCCGGGCGGCGAAGGCCAAACCGCCGCCGCGCCAGATCGGCGAGCGGATGGTGCCGGCCCGGGCCCGGCCGGTGCCTTTCTGCCGCCAGGGTTTGCGGCCGCCGCCGCGGACTTCGGCGCGGTTCTTCTGCTTCGCCCCGCCCTGGCGGGCGCCGGCGAGATAGGTGACAACCGTCTGGTGCACCAGCGGCTCGTTGAATTCCCGGGCAAAGGCCTCGTCGGGAAGGGTGATCTTTTTCCGGGTCTTCGCGCCCGGAACCGTCAAGGCCAGTTCCATGATCAATTCTTCCGTTTCGCCTTGACCGCGGGCCGGATAATGACCCGGGAACCGGTGGCGCCGGGCAGCGCGCCCTTGATCAGGAGCAGGTCGTTCTCGGCATCGACCCGGACGACCTCGAGGCTTTGCACAGTCTTGCGCACATTGCCCATTTGCCCGGCCATTTTCTTGCCTTTGAACACCTTGCCCGGCGTTTGGCATTGGCCGATGGAGCCGGGAGCCCGGTGCGAGACCGAGTTGCCGTGGGTGGCGTCCTGCATGCTGAAGTTGTGGCGTTTGACCGTGCCTTGGAAGCCCTTGCCCTTGGAGATTCCGGTGACATCGACCTTCTGGCCGATCTCGAACAGGTCGACGCGGATTTCGCTGCCGGCGGCGATTTCGCCGAGGTCCGCGCCTTCGGTGCGGAACTCCCACAAGCCCTCGCCCGCCCCGGTGCCGGCTTTGCGGAAAATTCCCGCCTCGCACTGGTTGACGCGGGAAGCCTTGCGCGAGCCCATGGTCACTTGGACCGCGCTGTAGCCATCGGTCTCCGGGGTCTTGACCTGGGTCACCCGGTTCGGCCGCGCCTCAACCACGGTCACGGGCACGGAGACACCGTCTTCGGTGAAGACGCGGGTCATACCGCTTTTGCGACCGACAAGCCCCAGGGACATTGGCGAAAATCCTAAAAAAACGGCAACGGGGCTGCGCCCGTTGCCTGGCTGGGCAAGCTCTGATTAAGCCAGGGCTTGCCTGCGGCACATGAAAGTGCCACCGGATTCGATGGCGCAAGCCATTGAATCCGCGTCCGGCCCGCTACTGCAGGCTGATCCGCACGTCCACCCCCGCCGCCAGATCGAGTTTCATCAAGGCGTCGACGGTTTTCTCGGTGGGTTCGACGATATCGAGCAGGCGCTTGTGGGTGCGAATCTCGTACTGGTCCCTCGCGTCCTTGTTCACATGGGGCGAAATCAGCACGGTGTAGCGCTCCTTGTGGGTCGGCAGGGGGATTGGCCCCCTCACCTGGGCTCCGGTGCGCTTCGCCGTGTCCACGATTTCCTTCGTGGACTGATCGATCAGGCGATGGTCGAATGCCTTCAAGCGGATTCTGATTCGTTGATTTTGCATCTGCTTTCGTCGTTCGGACCGGGGTTTGCCGTTACGCCGCAGGCCCTGTCCGCATCGTCTCCGGGCATCATTGCGCGGCCCGAATCGACCGCTCCAGTTTTGCCCGCCCAAAAAAGGCGCATATTTTGCTGACTTGGATGCTGGGTGTCAAGCCAGAATCACAAAAAAATTGATTCAGTCCCCGCCACGCTCCCTCAGTGCCACATCAGTTACGGTTGCTTGTTCAATGGCTCAGCGGCGGCGGGGACGGGGGCGGCGGGGGGAGTCTTTCAGTCTTGAGGGGTGCTGGAACGGGGGCGCGGGGGCGAGCTGGGATTCGCCGGGGTGGATGCAATCGAGCTTGGCGCCGAGCTTCTCCTCGATCGGCGGCAGCAGGAAGGAATCCTCCTCGCAGGCGAAACTGATCGATGTGCCGACCTTGCCGGCCCGGCCGGTGCGGCCGATGCGGTGGACGTAGTCGTCTGGCTCCTCGGGCAGGGTGTAATTGATGACGTGGGTCACTTCCTCTATATGCAAGCCGCGGCCGGCGACATCGGTGGCCACGAGCACCTGGATTTCCCCGGACTTGAACCGCGCCAGGGTGCGGCTGCGCTTGTGCTGGGGAATCTCGCCCGACAGCACGCCACAATTGACGCCGTTGCGCTGGAGGTCGTCGGCGAGTTTGCGGACCTGGTCCCGGCGGTTGCTGAACACGAGCACCTTGTCTTTGCCGGGCTCGCTGAGCAGGTTGTACAGCAGCTTGTATTTGTCGGCGGTGGTGACGAGATAGACGAGTTGCTCGACCGCTTCGGCGGCGATGTTTTGCGGATCGACCTCGACCATGACCGGGTCCAGAGCCCAGCGGCTGGCCAACTCGGTGATCGCCGGCGGGAAAGTGGCGCTGTACAGCAGCGTCTGGCGGCAATCCTTGCGCGGGGCGCGGGAGACGATCTGGCGGACTTGGGGAATGAAGCCCATGTCGAGCATGCGGTCGGCCTCGTCGAGCACGAGCAATTCGATCAGGCCGAGATACAGGTTGTCGTTGCGCAGGAAATCGATCAGGCGGCCGGGGGTGGCGACGACGATGTCCACCGGGCCGGCGTCGAGGGCCCGGTGCTGCTTCTGGTAATCCTCGCCACCGACCAGGGTGACCACGCGCAGATCGCAAAATCGGGTGAGCGCCCCGGCGTCGGCGGCGATCTGGCCAGCGAGTTCCCGGGTGGGGGCGATGACCAGTGCCCGGGGTTCGGCGAGGAAGCGCTCGCCCTCGGGCGGATTGCCGAGCAGGTCGTTGATGATGGTGATGAGAAAAGCGGCGGTCTTGCCGGTGCCGGTCTGGGCCTTGCCGGTGACGTCGTGGCCCTGAAGGGTGTGCCGCAGGCTTTGCGCCTGGATGGGGGTGCAATGGGTGAAGCCGAGCGCGCGAATCGCGGCGCGCAGCGGCTCCCGCAAGGCAAATTCGTCGAACGAGGTTTGGCGCCCGGCTTGATCAAGCATGGTGTCGGTTGCTGATGCTGGGCGTGGCGCGGGGGGGCTTATTGGCGTCTCGAGCAAGTGGCACAGTTCGGGTCCCGGGTCAGTTTCAAGTCCCGCCATTCCATGGTGGCGGCGTCAAGCAGCAGCAGGCGGCCAACCAAATTCCGGCCAATGCCGGTGAGCATCTTGATGGCTTCCATCGCCTGCACCGAGCCGATGATGCCGACCAGCGGCGCCATCACGCCGTTGCGGGCGCAGCTTTCATCGGCCTCGCCAGTTTGCGGATACAGGCAATGGTAGCACGGGCTGGCGGGGTCGGTCGCGTCGAAGGCGGCAATCTGGCCTTGCATGCGGATGGCGGCCGCGGAAATCAGCGGCTTGCGATTGGCGAGGCACGAGGCGTTGATGGCGAACCGGGTTTCGAAATTGTCGCAGGCGTCGACAACGAGGTCGGCCTTGGCAACGGCTTCGTCAAGGCGGCCCCCCCGCAGGCGCTCGTTGATCGCGGTGACCCGGGCATCCGGGTTCAAGCTCAGCAAACGCGAGCGTGCCGATTCAACCTTGGCCTGGCCGAGTGACCGCTGCGCATGGGCGATCTGGCGCTGGAGATTGGTCAGCTCGACGACATCGTCATCGGCGATCAGCAAGTTGCCAACACCCGCCGCCGCCAGATACATCGCCGCGGGACACCCAAGCCCCCCCATGCCGACGATCAGCACGCTGGCGTCCATCAGCCTGCGCTGCCCTGGGACATCCATCTCCGGCAACATGATCTGTCGGCTGAAGCGCAATAGTTGCTGTTCGTTCATCGAAAAGACAGGATGCTCGGCGGAGGCTTGGCGATTATAAGCCAAAGGACACCCATCACCCCTTCTCTTCTTCTTCAAGGACATCCACCCCATGCGCTCCTTATAGGACACCCATCCGAAACGTCACGCAGTTTCGATGGAGAAATGGAATTGGAAGTTTTCTTACAAGCCGGGATCAGTTACGAGACATTCCTCGCGGGTACCGGCCACCCTGCCCTTTCGGACATGAGTCTCATGTGAATGTGCCTACACGGCCCTTTTCGCCAGTCGCCTCTCCCAGGCCGCCAGTCGGTCCAGGCCGTGAAACATCGAGATTGCCTGTTTTTGAATGTCGAGCGAAAGAGCTCGCCACTGGCCTCCATTCAAACCCAAGGCCGAGAGCGCCTTGGGTGATTCAGCCGGAATCGATCCCCGTTTGTCTGCCCGAGCAATCCGGCCCGTCCAGTCCACAAGTTCAATGTAATCCGCCAACCTGAAAGGCAGCACGGCAGCCGTTCCAGCTTTCGCAAGCCCCTTCCTTTCCCCCGCGGCAGGGCGGAATGGCATCAGCTTTGGTGTTGACGGGGGATCCACAGACTGCTCGCCAGCCTTGCTCTCTTCGCTCGATTCTTTGATCGGTCGCAGCAGCCGCGCTTGAATCGAAGTGAAGTCCGATTCGCTCAATCCGCCGCACAATCCTGCTCGCACCGGATTGAGATCCACATAGGCCATGCACGACAGCAGCGCAGCCTCATCCACCAAAGCCTGACACTTGAACCTGCCTTCCCAAAACCGGCCCTTGCATCCGTCCTCCGCATTCGCCCTTCGGGCCATATACTCGTTCAGGCAACGCATGAACCAGCTCAGATCGCAAAGCCTTTCCCGCCAGGTTGACAAGATGGCGTCCAACCGCTCAAGTTCTTTTTCGTCTTCAAGCTCCCCGCGCAGATAAGCGTGTGCCAGTGGATCGCCATGGAAAATACGCAGCCAACGCCGCGCCACGTCTTTCCGGCCCCAAGACTGGCTTTGCTCAAGATCGACATAAAGCACCACATGATAATGATTGCTCATTACCGCATAGGCGGCGACGCGGATGGCAAAGACCTCTTCAAGCAATTTCATGCGGCCAAGCAACCAAGGCTTGCGATGGTCGAAATTCTTCTTGGTATAGGTGTCTTCCCCGAACAACCAAGCCCGGCGCACGCAGCGAGAAACACAATGGTAAAAGCGCGTGCGCGTGGGTGAGACGAGTTGTGAGCGTGGTTGGGTCATGGGGTTTGCCTGCCAGCGGGGACGACTGGGTAAAGGTATAGGCGAAAATCGCGACAAGTACCAAGTTTTCGACCGAAATCGGTTCGAAATTGTAGGACACCCATTTGAGGCGGGTGGATGGGTGTCCTCGCAAGGGTGGGGTGTCCTTTGAGGTGTCTTTGAGGTGTTGAGGTGGTCAACGCATGGATTGTGGTCCGGGGAGCATGGCTGAAACAGCCATGCTCCCTCGAAACCAAGGGTGCGGGAAGGGTGGACCCGGCGTGCCGTCCAGTCAGGGATCAGCTGCAGGCGGACGCCCACGCCGCCTCGTCGTCGACGATGGTCCAAGTCACGACAGTGGCGGTGTCGTCGGCGAAGGTAACCGTCACCGATGCGCCCTGAGAACCGATACAGTTGTCGTCAATGCTGACGATGCCGAACCGCACGGTGTCCGGCATGGGATCTTGGCTGGAGCAATCGAGGGAGAAGTCCCCAGTCGTGCACGAGACCAGGGCTGGATCTCTGTAGGCCGGGATGGTGTGCTCGTTCTGGCAGACGTGGTTCTCGACCGGATTGCCGTTCAGATCGAAGGCATCTGCATCGAGGCAGATTGTCTGCTCGGCCTGGTCGGTGAGGTTGCCGCTGTCAAGGGCCATGAAGCTGATTCTGCGGATCTTGGCGGGCGTGAAGGTCGAGAAATCCATTTTCTTGATGCGCTTGCCCGGAGCGTACGAGTAATGCCATTGGTCGCCCTCCGTTCCGCTGGTGTTCGACAGGGTGTTGACGGCGACGGTCTGCGCCCCGACGGGTGCGGCCAGCAGCAGCGCGGCGGCCAGGATTGTCAGGGTTCTAGCGAGGGGGGGGGGGGGGGGGGGGTAAAGCGTTTCATGACGTATCCTCCTTTGAGGGCTATATGTCCTTTCAACCCTATCACCTGCGCTTCCGAAAGTAAAGAATTGGAAGCGGCTCGGTAGTGGGTCACTTTGAATTTGCGCTTGCGCCGCGAAGCTCACGCCGGAACGAAGGCGCGAGATCGCCCGCAAGGCCGCAGCCGCCCGCTGGGCATCCGCCTAGCAAATATGCCTCACCCCCCCCCCCTTTAGCGGGAATACCCCGAACTTGGCCAACCGCATGATATGGACGGCGGACAACCTCGACGTCATGCAGGAAATTGTAGGAGAAATTGTAGGACACCCATTTGAGGTGGGTCGATGGGTGTCCTCGCCAGGGTGCCCTCGCCAGGGTGGGTGTTCTTTGGGGGAAGGGATTTTTCGTGGAATTTTTCTCATTTCGCGGGAATGTTGCCTAGGCTTTTGTCTCCCATTCCCAAGGAGACCCAAACCATGCAACACCAACAGCAAGGCTTCACCCTGATCGAACTGATGATCGTTGTCGCGATCATCGGCATTCTCGCGGCGGTGGCGCTGCCAGCCTACCGGAACTATACGGACCGCGCCGAGTTCTCCGAACTCGTGCTCGCGGTGACACCGGTGAAAACCGCGGTGGAACTCGCGATCCAGACCCGCGGCCCGGGCGCCCTGGCCGATCTCGACGGCGGCGCGCTCGGCATCCCCGCCAATGTTGCCGCCTCCGCCACAAGCCATGGCAGCAACGTCACCGACGGCGTCATCACCATGACCTGGCGGCAGGAGACCGGCTCCAATCTGACCGGAGTCACCTACACCCTCAGCCCGGACGGCGTCACCGCGCCGGTGAACTGGACCGAGGGCGGCACTTGCCTGGGCAACGGCCTGTGCTGACCGCCGCCGGGGTCAACCCGAAAGAGCGGGCGCGTCAAGCGGCGGCGGCCACCGCCGCGGCGCTTGGCGCGCCCCTGCTTGACCTCGACGCCGTTGATCCGCAGCGGATCGAGCGCGATTTGGTTGACCGCGGCCTGATTCGGCAATATCGGACGCTGCCGCTCCTGCGCCGGGGCGGCAAAGTCCTCCTCGCGCTCGCGGAGCCGGCGGCGCTGGCGGCGGCCGATGAAATCAAGTTCAGCACCGGGCTCGCGGTCCAACCCGTGGTCGTGGAAGCGGACAAGCTCGACCGGGCGCTGCGGCTGCGGGACCAAGGCGAGGGATTGCTCGACGGGATTGGCCTGGAAGATCTGCGCGACCAGCCCGCGGCCGGAGCCGGAACCGCATCCCCGGCCGCCGGCGAGACGGGCGCCGACGAGACCCCCATCGTGCGCCTCGTCAACCGGCTCCTGCTCGACGCTTTGCGGGCCGGCGCCTCGATATCCATTTCGAGCCTTTCGAAGCCATGTGCCGGGTGCGCTTCCGCATCGACGGCGTGCTCCACGAAATCACCCGCCCTCCGGTCCAAATCGCCCGCCGCATCGCCTCGCGGCTCAAGATCATGGCGCAGATGGACATTTCGGAGCGCCGCCTGCCCCAGGACGGCCGCATCCGGCTGCCGGGGGCGGATGGAGCGGGGACGGACTTCCGCGTCAACACGCTCCCCACGCTCTGGGGCGAAAAACTGGTGCTGCGGATACTCGATGGCGGCGGCGCGCAAATAGACATTGACTCGCTGGGCCTGAGCGAAACCCAGCGCGGACAGTACCTTTCGGCGCTGCGGGCGAGCCAGGGCCTGATCCTGGTGACCGGCCCCACCGGCAGCGGCAAGACGGTCACCCTGTACGCCGGCCTGCGCCTGCTCAACACCCCGGAGCGCAACATCGCCACGGCGGAGGATCCCGTGGAGATCAATCTCGAGGGCATCAACCAGGTCGCGGTCAACAACCGCATCGGCCTCGATTTCGCGGCCTGTCTGCGGGCCTTCCTGCGCCAGGACCCGGACGTGCTCATGGTAGGCGAAATCCGCGACCTCGAGACCGCGGGCATCGCGGTGAAAGCCGCCCAGACCGGCCACCTCGTCCTCTCCACCCTGCACACCAACAGCGCCGGGGAGACCCTCACCCGGCTCAAGAACATGGGGGTTCCCGCCTTCAATCTGGCGACTTCGGTGCGGTTGATCATCGCCCAGCGCCTGGCGCGCAAACTCTGCGCCCATTGCCGCGCGCCACAGGATCTGCCGGATGACGCCCTGGCGGAGGCCGGCTTCCCGCAAGCCGGAATCGACCATCCCCAACTCTATGGCGCCCGGGGCTGCGAGCACTGCAAGAACGGCTACCGCGGCCGCGTCGGGATTTATGAAATGCTGCCAATCAGCGCGGACATGGCCGGCATCATCATGGCCGACGGCAACGCCCTCGAAATCGCCGCCCAGGCCGCGGCGGAGGGGCACCACAGCCTGCGCGGCGCCGCGCTCGAAAAAGCCGCGGCGGGCCTCACCAGCCTCGACGAGGTCAACCGCGTCACCTGGTCCCCGGGGTCATAGCAGCTTCGTGACGGCGATGAAGCAACAAATCGAGTTCATCTGGCGGGGAACCGACGCCCAGGGGCAGGCGGCGGAGGGCGAAATCAGCGCCGCCAGCCTGGCCCTGGCCAAGGCGCGGCTGCGCCAGCAGGGATTCCGGCCCCGGCGGCTGCGGCGCAAACCGAAACCCTGGTTCGGCAACCGGGACCGGGTCCGGCCGGGTGATATCGCCGTCTTCACCCGGCAGTTGGCGACAATGGTCCGCTCGGCGATTCCGCTGGTGCGGTCGCTGAACGTGATGGCGGGCAGCACGGGCAATCCGGCACTGCGGGGGCTCATCCACAAATTGCGCGACGATGTGGCCGGCGGCCATGGTCTCGCCGACAGCCTGGCGCGGCATCCGGCGCAATTCGATTCGCTGTATCGCGCCCTGGTGGCGGCCGGGGAAAGTTCGGGCACGCTGGAAACCATGCTCGACCGCCTCGCTGGCTACCGGGAAAAATCGGAGCGGCTCAAAGCGAAAATCCGCAAGGCCCTGACCTATCCGGTTGCCGTTGTCGCCGTCGCCATCGTGGTAACGGCGTTGTTGCTGACCCGGGTGGTTCCCACCTTCGCCGAGACTTTCGCCGGATTCGATGCCGAGCTGCCCGGCTTCACCTTGTTCGTGCTGCGGCTGTCCGATCTGGCCGTGGCCCATTGGCCGGCCGTCTCGGCCACCGCGCTGGCCACCGCCACCATGCTGGTCTGGCTGCCGCGCCGCTCGCCCGGGGCCGCCGCGCTCGGCCAGCGCGCCCTGCTGCGCCTGCCGGTGATCGGCCCATTGCTGCGCCATGCCGCCCTCGCCCGCGTCGCCCGCACGCTGGCCACGCTGTACCGCGCCGGCGCGCCGCTGACCGAAGCCCTTGAGTCGGTGGCCGAATCCGCGGGCAATGTGGTGTACGCCGGGGCCGTGCGCGCCATCGGCGAAGATGTCCGCAACGGCCAGTCCCTGACCGGGGCGGTGCGCGCGGCGGGGCTGTTTCCACCCATGTTCGAGCAGCTCGTCGGCATTGGCGAGGAGTCCGGCGCGCTCGACGACATGCTCGACCGCTGCGCGGTTTTCTTCGAGGAGGATGTCGAATCCCGGGTGGACCGCTTAACGGCCCTGCTCGAGCCCTTTATAATGGCGGTGCTCGGCCTTCTCATTGGCGGGCTGATGATTGCCATGTACCTGCCAATTTTCCAGCTCGGCTCGGTAATGTGACACTGGTTCCAACAGACTCATGGCTTTCACCGAATTTCCCACCCCGTCCCCCGGTCAGGCGTTCGTCGTTTTCCTGTTGCTGGGCTTGCTGGCCGGCAGTTTTGTCAATGTCGTGGTGTACCGGCTGCCGATCATGCTCAACCGCCAGTGGCAGATCGAAACCCGGCATTATCTCGGCCTGTTGCGCGACCCCCGCGACGCCACCGGCAAGACCTTCAACCTCGTCCGCCCCCGCTCCCATTGCCCGCAATGCAAGCGCGCGATCAAGCCATTGGAGTTGATCCCGGTGTTCAGCTACCTGCTGCTGCGCGGCAAATGCGCCTGCCGCGAGCGGGCGATACCGCTGCGCTATCCGCTGGTGGAGCTGCTTTGCGGGTCGCTCGCCGGCCTGCTCGCGCTGCTGTTCGGCGCGGGCTGGCTCAGTTTGGCCCTGCTGCTGTTCAGTCTGGCGCTGGTGAGCCTGGCCTTGATCGATTATGAAAACCAGTTGCTGCCGGATGTTCTCACCCTGCCCTTGCTCTGGGCCGGCCTGCTGCTCAACGCGCTGTTCCCCGATTTGCTGGGAACCGGCGCGGTCGACGCCATCATCGGCGCCGCCGCCGCTTATCTGCTGCTCGGCGGCTTCCACTGCGCCTACCACCTGCTGACCGGCAAGGAAGGCATGGCCCGGGGCGACTTCAAGCTGCTGGCGGCGATGTGCGCCTGGCTGGGCTGGACCGCATTGCCCTTCATCGTGCTGGTGTCTTCGCTGACCGGCGCGGTGTGGGGGGTGGCCCTGGTGCTGATCCGCGGCCGCTCCTGGTCCCAGCCGCTGCCTTTCGGCCCGTTCCTGGCGGCGGCGGGGTTCCTGGTCATGCTCGCCGGGCCGGAACGTCTCGTTGGCTGGCTCGGCTGAGAGTCGGCTGGGATGGTGTTCAGCGCTGGCTCGGGCATTGGCCCCACCATTGGCTTGACCGGGGGCATCGGCAGCGGCAAGAGCACGGTGGCGCGGATTTTCGCCGGGCTTGGCGCCGGCGTTGTCGACGCCGATGTGGCGGCGCGGGAAGTCGTCGAACCCCCAAGCCCCGCGCTGGCGGCGATCCGCGACCGCTATGGGCCGGAAATCCTGACCAAGAAAGGAAGCCTCGACCGCCCCCGGCTGCGCGGGCTCGTGTTCGCCGACAGCGGCGAGCGCGGCTGGCTCGAGGGCCTGTTGCACCCGCTCATCGCGGAGCGCATCAGCGGGCGGATCGCCGGGATCGACAATCCCTATTGCCTGCTCGTCTCGCCCCTGCTGCTGGAAACTGGCCAGCGGCAACTGGCCGACCGGATACTCGTGATCGATGTTTCGCGGCAAACACAGCTTGAGCGCGCCCTCGCGCGGGACCAGGGCAAGCGCGAAACCATCGAGGCGATCATCGACGCCCAGCTGAGCCGCGAGGCGCGCCTGGCGGCCGCGGACGACATCATCGACAACGAAGGCGGCGAAGACAGCCTGCCCGGACAGGTCGGGGCCCTGCACCGGCAATACCTGGCGATGGCCGCGGGCTAAGTATGCTCTGACTTGATCAGAGCTTCCCCAACACTGCACTTAAGCGGGGTTTTACCCGACCACCTCGCAGCGGATGACGCTGTGCGCAACCTCCTCATAAGGATGCGCCCGTTTCATCGCGGCGAGGGCACCGCCGAGGATTTCCCCCGCGCACACCATCTCCACCTTGTACTCCGCCACGGTTTCCACCTTGCCGGTCTGGCCCAGCCAGGGCGCGCTGCCTTCCAGCGGCCGGAACTGGCCCTGGCCGGGGGTTTGCCAAGCGCAACTGTCGTAGTCGCCAACCCGGCCCGCGCCGGCGGCGAACATCGCCGACTTCACCTCCGCGAGATGGGATTCCGGGACGTAGAATTCGATCTTGTACAGGGCTTTCCCGCGCATGTTCAATCCAGCCAGGCTCTGGCGTTGCGGAACAGCCGCATCGCGGGTGCGTCCTCCCCGAGCTGGTCGGGGTGCCAGGAGTTCTGGCAGGCGCGGAACACCCGCTCCGGGTGCGGCATGAGAATGGCAACCCGGCCGTCGCTGTTGCACACGGCGGCGACGCCATCGCGGGAGCCGTTGGGGTTGGCGGGATACGAGGCGGCCACCGCGCCGCGGTTGTCGACATAGCGCAGCGCCACGCGGCCGGCAAGCGCCCCGGCATCGGCGAACTCCGCCCGGCCCTCGCCATGGGCCACGGCCAGGGGAAAGCGGCTGCCCGCCATGCCGCTGAAAAACGCCGAAGCGCTGTCCTCCACCCGCACCATGGCCAGCCGCGCCTCGAATTGCTCGGACAGGTTGCGCGCGAATCTGGGCCAGTGACCGCTGCCGGGGATCAGTTCGGCCAGCAGGGCCATCATCTGACAGCCGTTGCACACGCCAAGCGCGAGCTTGCCACCATCGTGAAAGAACGCCTCGAACTGGCCGCGCAGCGAATCATCGCAAAGAATCGATTTGGCCCAGCCGCCGCCGGCGCCGAGCACGTCGCCGTAGGAAAACCCGCCACAGGCGGCGAGGACGTCGAAACTCGCCAACTCCACCGTTCCGCCGGCGAGTTCGGTCATGTGCACATCGATGGCGGCGAAACGGGCCCGGTCGAAGGCCGCGGCCATTTCCATCTGGCCGTTGACGCCCTGTTCGCGCAGAATGGCGACCCGCGGCGGCTTGCCCAGGTTCACATAGGGCGCGGTGATATCGTCTTGCGGGTCGAAGCCAGTCTCGAACACGATGCCGGGATCGTCGGCATCGAGCAGGGTGTCGTACTCCTGCCGCGCGCAATCGGCGTTGTCGCGCAGTTTCTGCAGGTGGTGGCTCGTCGCCGCCCAACGCCGCTGCAAGGTGATTCGCGAGCCGCGGAACAGTTCCCGCGCGCCCTGTTGGATCACGATGTCGCCATGGGCTTCGGGGGCGCCGATTTCCAGCAGGCAGTCGGCAAGGCCATGGGCCCGGGCCAGATCCCGCAGCGGCGCGAGGTCGCTTGCGCGAACTTGCAGCACCACGCCGGCTTCCTCGGCGAACAAGTGTTCCAGCGCGGCGCCATCCTCCGGCAGCCGCAATTCGAGTCCACAGCGGCCGGCGAAGGCCATTTCCAGCGCGGTGGCGAGGAGGCCGCCGTCGGAGCGGTCGTGGTAGGCCAGGACCAGATTCCGCGCCCGGCACGCGCCAAGCAGGGCCACCAGCCCGCGCAGCAGCGCGGGATCGTCCACATCGGGGCATTCGCCGGCGATGCGGCGGTACACCTGGCCCAGCGCGGAACCGCCGAGGCGGTTGCGACCGCGGCCAAGGTCGAATAGCAGCAGGCGGCTTGGGCCACAGTCGCCGCGCAATTGCGGCGTCCAGCTCCGGCGCGCGTCGCCCACCGGGGCGAAAGCGCTGATGACCAGCGACAGCGGCGCCGTCATGGCGCGCTCGCGCCCGTCCGCGTCGCGCCACAGCGTCCGCATCGACATGGAATCCTTGCCCACCGGAATGCAAATGCCCAGCGCCGGGCAGAACTCCCGGGCCACCGCCGCCACGGTGGCGAAGAGCCTCGCATCCTCGCCGCCATGTCCCGCCGCGACCATCCAGTTGGCCGAGAGCTTGATGTCGCCGATTCGCCCAACATCGGCGCTGGCGATATTGGTGACCGCCTCGGCAATCGCCATGCGCCCCGCGGCCGGGGCATCGAGCAGGGCGAGCGGCGCGCGCTCCCCCATGGCCATGGCTTCCCCGGCGTAACCAGTGTAGGAATTGACCGTTACCGCGGCGTCGGCCACCGGCGTCTGCCAAGGGCCCACCATCTGGTCCCTCGCCACCTGGCCGGTGATCGTCCGGTCGCCGATGGTGATCAGAAAAGACTTGCTGGCCACCGCCGGCAGGGCGAGCACCCGGTCGATCGCCTCGGCGAAGACGATGTCGCCGATGGCGAGCGCACCCGCGGGCCGGGGCGGCGACCGCGCTTCGCGGCGCATCGCCGGGGGTTTGCCAAACAGCAAATCCATGGGCAGGTCGATGGGGTGGTTGCCGAAATGCTCATCGCGCAGGCGCAGCCGCCGGTCGGCGGTGGTTTCCCCCACCACGGCGAAGGGGCAGCGCTCGCGGGCGCAGATCGCCTCGAAGCGCGCGATGTCGGCGGCGTCGATGGCGAGCACATAGCGCTCCTGGGCCTCGTTGCACCAGATTTCGAGTGGCGACAGGCTCGATTCGGCGCTGGGAATCGCCCGCAGCGAAAACGCGCCCCCCGCGCCCGCGTCCTTGACGAGTTCCGGCAGGGCATTGGCCAGCCCGCCGGCGCCGACATCGTGAATGAAGCGGATCGGGTTGGCGGCGCCGAGTTGCCAGCAGGCGTCGATGACCTCCTGGCAGCGCCGCTGCATTTCCGGGTTGTCGCGCTGCACCGAGGCGAAGTCGAGCGCCTCGCTCGCCGAACCCGAGGCCATGGAGGAGGCCGCGCCGCCACCGAGCCCGATGAGCATGGCGGGGCCGCCAAGCGCGACGAGTTTGGCGCCCGCGGCGAGTTCGCCTTTTTCCACATGCTCCGCGCGGATATTGCCGAGCCCCCCGGCGATCATGATCGGCTTGTGGTAGCCGCGCAGTTCGCCGTCAACCCGCTCTTCAAAGCTGCGGAAGTAGCCGCAAAGCGCCGGACGGCCGAATTCGTTGTTGAAGGCGGCGCCACCGATGGGGCCTTCGAGCATGATGTCCAGCGCCGAGGCGATCTGGCCGGGCTTGCCGAAATCCGCCTCCCAAGGCTGGATGAAACCGGGAATGCGCAGATTCGACACGCTGAATCCGGTCAGCCCGGCTTTTGGCTTGGCGCCGGTGCCGGTGGCGCCCTCGTCGCGGATTTCGCCGCCCGAACCAGTCGACGCGCCAGGGAAAGGCGCGATGGCGGTGGGGTGATTGTGGGTCTCGACCTTCATCAGGATGTGGATGTCCTCGCGCCGGTGGCCGTAGCGCCGCGAGCCGGGGTCGGGGAAGAAACGCTCCGCGCGCGCGCCGGCCATGACCGCGGCGTTGTCCTTGTAGGCGGAAAGCACGCCGGCGGGGGCGGCCCGGTGGGTGTCCCGGATCATGTCGAACAGCGACTCGGGCCTGGCTTCGCCGTCTATCGTCCAGGCGGCATTGAAAATTTTGTGGCGGCAATGCTCGGAATTGGCCTGGGCGAACATCATCAATTCCACATCGGTGGGATTGCGGCCCAGCTCCCGGAAGTTTTCGAGCAGGTAGTCGATCTCGTCGGCTGCCAGGGCGAGCGCCATCTCCCGGTTTGCCCTGTCGAGGCTTTCCCTTCCGCCGCCGAGGACATCGACCGGGCGCATGGGCCGCGGCGGCGGCTGGGCGAACAGGCGGGAGGCAGCGCCGGCATCTGGCAGAATCGCCTCGGTCATGCGGTCGTGGATCAGCGGCAGCCAACCGGGGGCTACCTCGCTGGCGCCGAAGCAATAGGCCACGCCGCGCTCGATGCGCCCGAGATGCCCAAGGCCGCAGTTGGCGAGAATTTCGGTGGCCTTGCTCGACCAGGGCGAAATCGTCCCCGACCGCGGCGCGACGACACAGCCCGCCGGCCCGGTTGCGAGTTCCCCGGACCATTCGGCGCCGTAGCGCAGCAAACCCGTCAGCGTCCCGCGGTCCGCGGCGGCGATCTCGTCGCATTCGAGAAAGTGGACAAACCGGGCGGAAACCGCGGCGGGCGCGGGACTAACAGCCCGCAGCGCGGTCAGCAGATTCGCGGTCTTGAATGGCGACAGCGCCCTGCCCCCGAAAAGCACCTGCATGAACGGATTCCCGGAGCGGAAGCCGGCGGCGGGGGCCGCCGGAAATCAGGCCGCAATGATATAGGATTTGCCGGATGCCGGCACCGCCAACCGCCGAAGCTGTTTGTTTATCAAGTCCCCCAAGTCGCGGGAAACACCGCCCAGATCAGCGCCTGCGGGCGAAGAAAGCCTTCAGCAAGGCGGCGCAATCCTCCGCGAGAACGCCCTCGGTGACTTCGATTCGATGATTCAACCAAACTTTCCCGGCAAGTTGTTCACGGCTCACCACGGCGCCGGCCCTTGGCTCCCGCGCCCCGAAGACGAGCCGGGCGACCCGGGCGTGAATCATGGCGCCAACGCACATCGCGCAGGGCTCGATGGTGACATATAGCGTCGAATCCGGCAGGCGATAGTTGTCCGCCTCCATCGCGGCCTGGCGCAGGGCCAGGATTTCCGCGTGGGCGGTGGGGTCCGTCTGGCTGATCGGAGCGTTGCGGCCCCGGCCGATCACCCCGCCATCCTTCACCAGCACCGCGCCCACGGGAACTTCCCCAAGCGACTCGGCCTCGGTGGCGAGCCCCAGGGCAATCCGCATGAATTCCGCATCCCGCCGCGCGGCGCTGTCGGCGTCAACGCTCACCAAACCGACTCCCGCATGTTCTCCCAGCCATGGGTGTCCCCTTTATTGGCGGTCATGGGTGTCCCCTTTATTGGCGTCTCCTTTATTGCCCTCATGGGTGTCCCCGTTGTGCCGCTCCCGTTGTGCCGTTGTGCGTGTCGTGTCCGCCCCTCCCAGCGATGGGTGTCCCATTTGTTCGCCCGCTCCGGCGATGGGTGTCCCATGTGTTTTTCCGGCGATGGGTGTCCCATGTGTTTTTCCATGTGTTTTTTTGCTATGAGTGTCCTTTTGTTTTGGGTGGGTCAATTCTAGAGAAGAATGCCAAGTGATGCACATTTGGATCGGGGGATGGTCAGTTATCGAGTATCGTTGGGAAATTGAAAAACGCATGACGGAATGCTTGAATCATATGCTTGAACCTGAACGGAAACTTCTGTATTCTCTGCTCCCGGTTTCGGAGGCTTTGTCTCAAATTGGCTCTGAAATTGAAACTCCGGGTCACAACGATTCGGGCAATGTGTCAACTTGCAGGGTATCAGGAAACGAAAATGGCTATAGATGAATCGAGCTTGACCAAAGGTCAAATGAGAAAACTCGCCGCGCTGCGCAAGTCGATCGGCGATGATCTCGCCAACGACGCGTTCAGCAAGTGGCTCGCGCGGCAAGAAGCCGCGTCGGCTCCGGTTTCAGACCCGGTGGCGGATCGATTGGTTGAAGCGCTCTCTGGATTGGAAGGAGACCGCAAGTTCAACCTCGGTCTTTACGGCTACACCGTGCGCCGGGCGAGGGGCAAGGGGCAGTCCGGTTTTGTGGCGGTTCGCAACGACAAGTCGCGCTAGGCCGGCATTACTCCCATTCGATTGTTGCGGGTGGCTTGCTTGAAACATCGTAAGTCACCCGCGACACATCGGGTATTTCATTCATAATCCGGTTGGAGACTGTTTCGAGCAGTTCCACGTCCAACCGCGCCCAGCGGGCGGTCATGAAGTCCACGGTTTCCACCGCGCGCAGGCCGATCACCCAGGCGTAGCGGCGCGCGTCGCCCACCACGCCCACCGATTTCACCGGCAGAAACACGGCAAAAGCCTGATTCACCCGGTCGTACACGCCCGCCCGGCGCAATTCCTCGATGAAGATGGCGTCGGCCAGCCGCAGGATGTCGCAATATTCCTTGCGAACTTCGCCGATCACCCGCACACCCAGCCCCGGCCCGGGGAAGGGGTGGCGGTAAACCATCTCGCGCGGCAGGCCGAGTTCGAGGCCGAGCTTGCGCACTTCGTCCTTGAACAACTCCCGCAGGGGTTCGAGCAATTCGAGCCGCATCGTCTCCGGCAAACCGCCAACATTGTGATGGGACTTGATCACCCGCGCCTTGCCGGTCCTGGCGCCGGCGGATTCGATAACATCCGGGTAAATCGTGCCTTGGGCAAGCCAGCGCACATCGGGCAGCCGCGCCGCTTCCTGTTCAAAAACTTCAATGAATGTATTGCCGATCGCGCGGCGCTTGGCTTCGGGTTCCGCCAAGCCCCGCAGCCTTTCGAGGAAACGCTCCCCGGCATCGGCGCGGATAACCTGGATGCCCATATTGGCGGCGAAGGCCGCCATTACCTCATCGCCCTCGTTCAGGCGCAACAGGCCGTTGTCGACGAAAACGCACCACAGTTGATCGCCGATCGCGCGGTGCAGCAGAGCCGCCACCACCGCCGAATCGACACCGCCGGAAAGCCCGAGCAGCACTTGGTCGGCGCCCACTTTTTCCCGCACCGAGGCAATCGCGTCGCTGATGATGTTGGCTGGCGTCCACAGCGATCGGCAGCCGCATATCTCGTGGACAAACCGCTCGATGATCCGCTGGCCCAAGGGGGTGTGGGTTACCTCGGGATGGAACTGAAGTCCATACAAACCGCGGTCATCATCGGCGAGGGCCGCGATCGGCGCGCTTTCGGTGGACGCCGCCACAGTGAAACCGGAAGGCGCGGAGACCACCTTGTCGCCGTGGCTCATCCACACCTCGAGCCGGGCCTTGCCGTCCGGGCCGATTTTGCCTCCGACATCCCGCAACAAACGGCACGGCGATTCGATGGCCACCTGGGCGAAGCCGAACTCGGACTTGTCCGCGGCCTCCACCCTGCCGCCAAAGCGCTCGGCCATGATCTGCAAGCCGTAGCAAATGCCAAGAATCGGCACGCCGAGCGAATAGACATGCTCCGGCGGGCTCGGCGCGGCTTCAACGCCGGCGGATTCCGGGCCGCCGGAAAAAATCACGCCTTGCGGAGCGAATTCCCGGACTTCGGCCTCGCCAATCGCATAATCGTGGATTTCGCAGTAGACCCCCGCCTCGCGCACCCGCCGCGCGATCAACTGCGTGTATTGCGAACCGAAATCGAGCACCAGAATCTTGCTGGCGTGGATGTCCGTCATGGCCATGGAGGGAATGATTGCAAGGAATGATTCGAAAACTCAGTAAACCTGGTAGTTGGGCGCTTCCTTGGTGATGCTGACATCGTGAACGTGGGACTCGGATATGCCCGGGGCGGTGATCTTCACGAAGCGCGTCTGGGTGCGCAATGCCTCGATGGTCTCGCAGCCGGTGTAACCCATGCTTGAGCGCAGCCCGCCCATCAGTTGATGCACAATGGCCGACATCGGGCCTTTGTAGGGCACCCGGCCCTCGATTCCCTCGGGAACGAGCTTTTCGGCGCCGGAGTCGAGGTTCTGGAAGTAGCGGTCGCTGGAACCCTGGGAGGACGACATCGCCCCGAGCGAGCCCATGCCGCGGTAGGACTTGTAGCTCCTGCCCTGGTACAGCTCGACTTCCCCCGGCGCCTCCTCGGAACCGGCGAGCAGCGAACCCACCATGACCACATGGGCGCCGGCGGCAAGCGCCTTGGCGATGTCGCCGGAATAGCGGATGCCGCCATCGGAAATCACCCGCACATTGGTCCCCTCGAGCGCCTTCACCACATTGGCCACCGCGGTGATTTGCGGCACACCAACGCCGGTGACGATGCGGGTGGTGCAGATCGAACCCGGCCCGATGCCCACCTTGACGGCGTCCACCCCGGCTTTGGCGAGATCCCGCGCCGCCTCCGCGGTGGCGATATTGCCCCCCACCACGGCGATTTCCGGGTAGCGCCGCTTGATCGCGCGAACTTGGTTCAGCACGCCCTGGGAATGGCCGTGGGCGGTATCGACGACGATCACGTCAACGCCGGCTTCGACGATGGCCGCGGCGCGCTCGTCGTTGTCGCCACCGACGCCGACCGCCGCCGCGGCGCGCAGGCGGCCGAGCCCGTCCTTGCAGGCGTTGGGGAAATCTTCCGATTTGCGGATGTCCTTGAGGGTGATGAGTCCGCGCAGCTCGAAGCCGCCATTGACCACGAGCACCTTTTCGATGCGGTGGCGGTGCAGCAGCTTCTTGACCTTCTCGAGGTCGAAATCCTCGCCCACGGTAACGAGTTTTTCCTTCGGCGTCATGATGCTGGCGACCGCGGCGCCGAGATCGCTCTCGAAGCGCACATCCCGGCTGGTGACGATGCCGACGAGCCCGGCGCCGTCAACCACCGGCATCCCGGAGATATTGTGCTCGCGCATCAGATCGACGAGCTCGCGCACCCTGGCGCCAAGGGGAATGGTGATCGGGTCCCGCACCACGCCGCTTTCGAACTTCTTCACGAGCCGCACTTCCCGGGCTTGGCGCTCGACGCTGAGGTTCTTGTGAATGACGCCAAGCCCGCCTTCCTGGGCCATGCCGATGGCGAGCCGGGACCCGGTAACCGTGTCCATGGCGGCGGACACCAGTGGAATATTGAGGGCGATGCCTCCGGTCAGGCGGGTGCCGAGCGAAACTTTCGCGGGCAGGACGGTCGAGTGGGCGGGCAAGAGCAGAACATCGTCGAATGTCAGGGCTTCTTCAACAATACGCAGCATGGGAGGGCGAATCCTGCAAAGATCGGATTATAGCGGCGTCTGTCCGCCGTGTCAGCAGCCAGATGGGTGTCCTATGGTTCCGTGGTGGTTCCGATGGGTGTCCCATGGCTGGCGCCCCCGTCCCATGGCTGGCGCCCCCGCTCAGGTGGGTGTCCCATGGGTGTCCTATGGGTGTCCCCCATGGGTGTCCCATATGGGTGCCCGAAGTGGGTGTCCCATGGGTGGCCATAGCTCCCCCATAGCTCAATAAATCGCTGGGCACAAAAAAAACGGCCCGGTTGCCGCCTGCGGTGGCGGCAACCGGCCCATGCTGGCAAGGTCCGGCCCGAAGGCCGGGCCATGGCGTGGCTACGGGCTGTAGGGCAGCGATGAGTGATGCAGGTTGATCTTCAGCGCGCCATCAACCATGACGTAGCCAAAGGAGTACTCAACCTTGGTCTCGTTGCCGTCCGGGCCGGTGAAGTAGTAGTTGCCCATGGCCATCGCCGAGCTGTCGTTGGTGTGGACGCCGTTGTTCTCCCAGCGCACATTGGTCCAGCCCGAGATGGCGAAGCCGCTGTCCTCGGTTCCCTCTTGCCCGATGAAATAGCTCAGGGCTTCGTCGAATGTTTCGCGGAACTGGTCTTCCGCCGCCAGGGTCGGCTTGAACATGACGGCGGTGTCGCCATAGGCGTAGAGGTCGTTGATGTGCTCCGTGGCGCGGGCGGCGTAGTCGCCGCCGTCGGCATGAACCTGGGAAATCGCGACAATGCCCTCGCCCCAGGTTTGCTGGGCATCGATGACCATCTGCTCCGGGATCGTTTGCGCCGCGGTCGAGGTCGCAACGGCGGCGAAGGCGAGGCCGGAGGCCGCGGCCAGAACGGAATGCGATTGCTTCTTCATGATGGGTGTCCTCTCTTTGTTCCTGCAACCACACTACGCAGCCGGGCCGGCATCGGTTCACATCGATTCGTGGTTTCAATTCGGGGCCGCCTGGGGAGAGACAGGGTGCGCATCGCGGCCCCGGGCGCCTGCCAAGCCCGGATAAACAAAACAAACTCAGTTGGCGGCGGCTTCGCCGGGGAGTGGCGGGAAGGGTGGCGGCGGGTAAAGCAGATTGAAGACGCGGCCGGTGACGGGAAGCGTCAGCAAGAGGGTGAAGTAGCCGAGGCCGGTGAAGGGCAGCGCTCCCCCGGTCAGCGTGGCCCCGCCCCAGCCGCAAACCACCGCGGTGGCGCCCACCATGGCGGCAAAGCAGATGCGGCGCCAACTGAGGAAGACCTCGTAGGCCGTCAAGCGCAGTTGTTCGCGGTGGCGCAGGCCGTTGAGGTAAAGCGCGATGACGATCAGGGCGACGAAAAACACCCCGACGGCGGAAAAGACGAACATGCCGGAAACATCGGTGTCGGTCCATTCGCCATCGTCCACCATGATGTTGGCGCCGAAACGCCCGCCGGAAAAATAGAATATGCCGGATTGCAGCATCAGTTTCAGCGGATAAACGAAGACGAGCACGAGCATGACGATCGCCAGGCTGAGCACGACGGTGATCCGGTCCTGCAAGCCGTAAATCCGGCTCCAGCCGACATGGGCCAGCCACAACTGGCCGATGAAAAAGGCGCTGATCAGGAATGCGGGTATGTCCCGGGCGGTTTCCACGAGTTGCGCCGGGCTGCGGGGAATCTCGTCGATGCTGATTACAAGCAGGGTCAAGGCGAAGGCGAAGGCGGCATCGACGAAAGTCTCGATCCGCGTCATGCTGTGGCCGCGAAGGATCACCCCGCCGTCCCGGGGGCAGGAGTCGATGTAGCTGGCGGTCAATCTTTCCATTGCGTATTCCGTCGCTGTCTGGCTGGGCGCTTGTCCACACTTGCATCGGGCCACCACTATATAGAAACTCTGCGTGATGGAAAAACCCGTATCCAGATTCATGCCCGAAAACAGCCGCGGCCAATCCCGCCCGCATCCACGGCATGGCCACCCTTCAGCTTGAGGAAAACACCATGAACTATGTGGACGGCTTCATCACCCCAGTCCCCAACGCCAACAAGGACGCCTACCTCAAGGCCGCGCGGCTGGCGGCACAGGTGTTCGTGGAACATGGGGCGCTAGAATACGCCGATAGCTGGGGCGATGAAGTGCCGCCGGGCAAACAGACTTCGTTCACCCGGGCGGTGGAATTGCGGGAGGGTGAAACCGTCTGCTTCTCCTGGATCGTCTGGGAATCAAAGGAAACCCGGGATGCCGGGATGAAAAAAGTCATGCGGGACCCGCGCATGCAGCCGGGCCAGACCGAAGTGCCCTTCGAGCGGATTTTCGACCACGGCCGCATGATCATCGGCGGCTTCCAAATGCTCGCCCGCACCACTCATCCATCCACCGGCCGTCAAAGCGAGAATTGCCGTTGATGTTCCGTTACTTCCCGATCACGCTGGTGTTGTGGGCCGCGCCGCTGTCCGCCGGCGCCGCTGGCGAGGCGGATTTCAGCTTGGTCACCGCCGGGGGCAATCTGCTGCGCATCCACAGCGAACTGTCGCCACTGGCGATCAACCGCATCCACCGCTGGCGGCTGCGGCTGACGACGGCTGACAACATTCCGCTCACCGATGCCGCCATCCGCGTCGCGGGCGGCATGCCCGACCACGACCACGGCCTGCCGACCCAGCCGGAAATCACCGGCGAAAGCGAACCCGGCGTGTACCAGCTCGAAGGGCTGCGCTTCCACATGCCGGGCCGCTGGCTGCTGGATTTCGAGATTGCCATCGGCGGCGCGGTGGACCGCGCAAGCCTCGAATTCGAGTTGTAGGCGCTCAGCGCCCGCCCAAGCGCGCGCGCAGCGGTTGCAATTCCCGCCAGCAGTGTTTCTTCAATTCGGGCAAAGCCAGCATTTCCCGCAGGCCCCGGGTAAGCGTAACGCGCAGCGATGCGTCGGCGATGACGCGGCTGAAATCCGTCGTCGAGGGGGAAACCTCCGGGAACAGTTCGCCGCCGTTGTGGGCGAAAATCAACAGATTGTCGCAGGGCCCGCGCTGGCACAGTTCCTCCAGGCTGGTTCCCGCCCCGGCGGTTTCGCCGTCGCGGCGGCCGAACAGCACCGGTGTCGTGGCCCCGGCGCCATCGAAGGTCTTGCCGAGCGCCTTGACAATATTCCGCAACAAGTCCAGGCAGGCCGCGCCCTCCTCACCCTCCCAGGAATCCTGGCTCAACACCGCCAATGCGGAATCGACTCGCTGGTAGTGCAGCCGCCGCGGCGGGGACGCCACCTCAGGCCGCCGCGCTGGCGCCGGCCTCACCCGCGGCGGCGGCGCAGTCGAAGCATCGGCGCCTTTAGGGGCGCTTGCCGCGGCGGGTTTTTCCGCTTCCGCCGCCAGCGGGAAAACCGCCGAGGGCCCGGCGTTCTCCAGCACCTTGCGGGCGTAGTACGCCTCGAGCCCCATCAGTTCAAGATAGCGCCGCCGCCTCGACTCGGCCCTTGGGTTCAAGACTTGATTCATCGAGAAACAATAACCCCCACCCGCTCTCCGGGCAAGCGGCTGCAGCGGCATCCCAAAACAAAACGCCGGCGGAGGCGCGGCGCAACCCGGCGGAATGCGGTTTGCCCAACCGCCACAGCCGGCGGCGATTCGAAGCCCCCGTCCGACATTGAAGAAGTGCGGCATTCATGCTTGAATCCGGTCACATTTCTGCTGGAATGATGGGATGCCCGCTGTTCGCTGCCATTTCCACGGGCCGCCCGGGAAGCTCAGCCTCGATGCCATCGAAACACCGGCGCCGGGGGAACAAGAGGTTCTCGTGGAGATTCACGCCGCCTCGATCAATTTCCCCGACGGCTTGCAGATTCGCGGCAAATACCAGTTCCAGCCGGAAATGCCCTTCATCCCTGGCTCGGACTATGTGGCGGCTTTCAATGTGTTCACCCGGCGCCGCGGCCTCGGCAAGGTCGTTCTTGAGATGGGGCGGGGGTAGCGGCGATGCTCAGCAATCCCGAAATCGCCGCGGAGCTCGAAAAGCTCAAGGCCGCCGCCGGGGAACTGATCGCCCCGGATTCCCCCTTCGCCATCGAATCCACAACGATCAACGGCATCGAATACCGGGTCTTCAGCAAGGTGCCGGCCAATCTCGGCGAATTGTACGATCTCGGCATGGCGGCGGCCGGCGACACCTTCCTCGTCTATCTCGAAGAGCGCCACAGCTTCGCCGAAACCATCGCCATGGCGCGGCGCCTCGCCCGGGCCTTGCTTGAGGAACACGGAATCCGCAAGGGCGACCGGGTCGCCATCTGCGCGCGCAATTCACCGCAATGGTGCCTCGCCTACATGGCCGCCACCATGCTTGGGGCGATTGTGGCGCCGATGAATTCCTGGTCGAAGGCGCGGGAGTTGCGCTACATGGTCGCCGACAGCGGCGCGGGGCTGCTGTTCGCCGACCCGCCCCGGCGCGAACTGCTCGGCAAGGACGCCGGCGGGCTCGAGATGATCCTGACCGAGCCGGAAGCCGGCCGCGAGCTGCCGGAGACCATGGCCCTGCTGTCGCGCCACGAGCCACTCTCCGCCGCCGAGTTGCGCGAGCTGCGCGTCGGGGCCGACGACGACGCCGCGCTGATGTACACCTCGGGCTCGACCGGCAACCCCAAGGGTGTGCTGCTGAGCCACCGGTCGATCATCAACGCGCTGTTCACCTGGGCCTTTGTCCGCGCCGCGAGCGACCGCGTCTATCCCGAGCTCGTCGAGGAAAACCCGCGCTGGCAGCCCGCCATTCTCTGCAATGTGCCGCTGTTCCACGCCACCGGCAGCCACGCCCAGTTCCTGTCGAGTTTCGTCGCCCCGCGCAAGTTGGTGATGATGCGCAAATGGGACGCGGAAGCCGCCCTGCGGCTGATCGAGGAGGAGCGCATCTCCATCTTCCACGGCGTGCCAACCATGGCCTGGGAAATCATGCAATCGGAGAACTTCGACAAGACCGACCTCTCCAGCCTCCGCGCCGTGCAAAGCGGCGGCGCGCCCCGGCCGCCGGAGCATCTGGCGATGATGCTGGAGAAGTTTCCGGCCGCGGCGATCCCGGGTCTCGGCTACGGACTCACCGAGACCAACGCCATCGGCGCGGTCATCAGCCACAAGTTCTACGCCTCGCGGCCGCACAGCACCGGCCGGCCGACACCGCCGGTGACCGATCTGCGCATCATCGACGCGGAATGGCGCACACTCGGGCCGAATGAAACCGGTGAAGTCTGCATCAAGGGCCCGACGGTGATGAAAGGCTACTGGAAACAGCCCGAGGCCACCGCCGAAGTCCTGCGCGACGGCTGGTTCCGCACCGGCGACATCGGCAAGCTCGACGAATTCGGCTTTCTCCACATCCTCGACCGCGCCAAGGACATCATCATCCGCGGCGGCGAGAACATCGCCTGCGTGGAAGTCGAATACGCCATCAGCGAGCATCCCGCGGTGAGCGAGGTCGCGGTTTTCGGCATCCCCGACGACCGCCTCGGCGAGGTTCCCGCCGCGGGCATCATGCTCAAACCCGGCGCCGCGCTCGACGCCGGGGAACTCGCGGATTTCCTCTCCGAGCGGCTCGCGGCGTTCAAGATCCCCCGCGGGATTTTCTGCCAGCGCGAACAATTGCCCCGCACCGGCACCGGCAAAATCGCCAAGCGCGAACTGCGCCGGCGCGCGCTGGCCGAAAACAGTTGAATTTTTCCCCGGGGAGCACGATATAGGGATATATGCGTTGACTAATCTGGGGGACAGGTCATGCAAACACCCGAGTGGGAAGACAACGACAGCCTGGATTTCACCGAAACCGCCGCGCCATTGCCGATGAAGCCGGCAGCGGGGGAAAGCGCTTCCGGCCCCGCTGGCGAACAATCCGGCGAAGAGGTGCATATCCTCGCCTTGCGCCGCCGCTTCGAGGAAAGGCTGGACAGCAAGCGCATCGAAATGGAATACGGCTTGGACTATCTCGACGACGAGTCCATCCAGTAGCGACCCCGCCTGTTAATCCGCATTGCCTGAGTCGCCGTCTGGCGGCGGCTCGAAGCCAAAAGATAGGTTATGATGCGGTTCCAAGCTCGGAATGGGATGGCGTTATGACCTACTGCGCGGCGGCTTCGCTGGAATCCGGCATGGTGTTCTGCTCGGATTCGCTGACCCACGCGGGGATCGACCAGGTTTCCACCTACAGCAAGATGTTCCGCCACGGCATCGGTGGCGAGCGCCAATTCGCCATTCTCTCCGCGGGCAATCTGGCCACGAGCCAAGGAGTCATGGCCAAGCTGAAAGCCGACATCCGCAAGGAGGAGCGCGTCACGCTCAACACTGTGGGCAGCCTCACCGAGGCGGCGGACTATCTCGGCGACATCAGCCTCGAACAACAGGAGCGGCGCAAAGGCGGCGAAGCCAATTTCGAGGCGAGCTTCCTGCTCGGCGGCCAGATCAAGGGCCGCAAACACCGGCTCATCCTGATCTACCCGGAAGGCAACCACATCACCACCTCCCCGGACACCCCCTACCTGCAAATCGGCGAAAGCAAATACGGCAAACCGATCCTCGACCGCATCCTCGTGCCGGAGCTCGACCTCGCCACCGCCGCCCAGTGCCTGCTGATCTCGATGGATTCAACGATGAAGAGCAATCGCGGCGTCGGGCCGCCCATCGAGCTGCTGCTCTATCCCAAGGACAGCCTGACGCTGGACAACCACCACCGCTTCGCGCCCGAAAGCGACTTTCTCCGCGACCTGCGGCTGAGCTGGGACAAGGCCCTCAAACACGCCTTCCGGCAGATGCCGCCACTGAGCTGGGCGGCGAACTGGGACAAACCAGGCCGTGGACGAAATGAAGTTTCCTGACGATGGCCCCGGAAAGCGCGAAGGGATAGGCGTCCTCCATTCCCAGGCTGCGGTTTAGCGAATTGAGCACGATCGTCAAATCGGACCATTTGCGCAGCAAATCCGCCAGCGAATCGCAGGCTTCCGCCCCCTGTGGCAGGCCGTGGAAGCCCGCGGTTTCCAATGTGTCGCTCATATGCAGGTAGTGGGCCCAGACTTCGGCCCAGTCCTCAAGCGGATGCGACTGGGCGTAGGCGCTGATGCAGGCGGCGTCCCGGGGCGGCGGGGCGGCGTAGTAGCGCGCCAGCGCCGCGCCATAATCTTCCCGCTCGTCGCCGAAAACTTCCCGGAACCGCTCCCGCGCGGCATCGCTGTTGACGAGCAGGCCGAAGTAGTGGTGCCCGCTCTCGTGGCGGAAATGCCCAAGCAGGGTGCGGTAGCGTTCCCCGCTGCTTTGCCGCTCCAGCTCCCGGCGCAGGATATCGGCCTCGGCGACATTGATCGTCACCACGCCATCGCTGTAGCCGGTGTAGACATGCTCCTCGCGGACATGGGGGTTTGAGCGGCGGTCCTCGATGAAGCGGAAGGCGAGCCCAGATTCCGATTCGCGCTTGCCGGCCACCGGCAGCCCCAGCCGCAGCAGGCCGTAAACCAGCCGCCGCTTGGCGTATTCGAGTTGCTTCCACCAGTAAAGCCGGTCCGGGTCGTTGAGGTTGGGAATCGTCTGGTTGAGGCGGCAGGAGAGGCAATAGGCCTCGCCCGGGTCGGTCGCGATCCAGTTGCAAACGCCATGCTCGACCCCGTTGCGGCACAGTGGCCCGGCCGCGGAATCGCCCGCGGCGAGTGGCAGCATGCGGCATTCCACCGGGTCGTATGCCACCCGGCGGCCGCAGCGCAGGCAGGCGGTGTTCTCGAAGAACAGTTGCTGGCCGCACTCGCAGCGGAAATCGATCATTGCCCGCTCACTTTCCGCTCACTCTCCGCCCCGGGGCAGAAACCACGTCCGGGCGATGGCGTCGTGGATCGCCGCGAACCTGATCTGCAAATGATCGACCTGTTCCGGCAGGGCGTGCTCGGCCATTCCGGCCCCATGGGATTTTTCCAACTCGCGGCGCACCCTGGCCACGAGACTGGCGACCTCGCCATGGTTCGGCAATTTTGGCAACACTTTGCGGATTGTCGTCAGATTGTGGATCACCGAGCGGGGGAATTCCTCGTTGTGGAGCAGAAAGCCGATCACATCCTCGCCGTTGACGCGGCGCCGCACGTGCTGGCGGTACATCTGGTACGCGCTTTGCGAGAGCAGCACGTTCATCCACAGGATGCTCTGGTAGGTTTCGGCGTATCCCGGCGCGGCGGGGTCCGCATCGGGAAGGGCGAAAAGCTTGCGGGCGCCGGCATCGACCATGCGCGACACCATGTCCGCCCGCTCGAGCGCCCGGCCCATGCGGATGAAGGCATAGCCGGCGTCGCGGCTCATGGTGCCCGCCAACACGCCGAAAATCCGCTGGCAGCTCTCGATGATGTGCTCGAGCATCTCGTTGCGGGCGCTGCGCTCGGCGGCTTTGCCGGCGGTGGACTGAACGTGGTGGTGCAATTCGTTGATGCCTTCGAAGGCTTCGGTGGGCATGACTTCCCGGACCGTGCGGGCGTTCTCCCGGGCCATGGCGAGCATGGTGGCAATCGAAACATCGCAGGGGTCGGAAATCAGGAACCGGGCCAGATTGGCTTCGTCGGCGGTTTGGTATTGGCTGGCGAAGGATTCGCCGATGCCGGTGATGCGCACGAGATCGTCCCAGCCGAAGATGGTCCGGTCGGGCAGGTCGAGCAGCAGGTTCGAGAACACGTTGAGCAGGCGCGCGGTGTTCTCGGCCCGCTCGAGATAGCGCGTCTGCCAATAGATGCGCTCAGCCACCCGCGACAGCATCTTCCGCTCCCGTGATCACCCAGGTGTCCTTGCTGCCGCCGCCCTGGGAAGAGTTGACGACATAGCTGCCCTTGACCAGCGCCACCCGGGTCAGCCCGCCGGGGGTGACATAGCTGTCGGCGCCCTGGAGGATGAAGGGCCGCAAATCGACATGGCGCGGTTCGGCGGCGGTTTCGCCGAGAATCGGCACCGTGGACAGCGAGATCAGCGGCTGGGCCAGGTAGTTGCGCGGATTGGCCTTGATCCTGGCGGCGAACGCCTCGCGCTCGGCGGCGCTGGCTTGGGGGCCCATCAACATGCCGTAGCCGCCGGACTCGTTGGCGGGCTTGACCACGAGCCGGTCGAGATTGGCGAGCACGTGGCTGCGCTCGGCGTCGTTGCAGCAGCGGTAGCTCGGCACATTGGGCAGGATCGGATCTTCGTCGAGATAGTACTTGATGAAGTCGGGCACATAGGTGTAGATGATCTTGTCGTCGGCGACGCCGGCGCCGGGGGCGTTGGCCAGCGAGACATTGCCCTTGACCCAGGCGCCGAACAGGCCGGGCGCGCCGAGCGCCGATTCCGGGTTGAAGGCCACCGGGTCGAGAAAGAGGTCGTCGATGCGGCGGTAGATCACATCGACTTGGGTCAGCCCGCCGATGGTGCGCATGTAGACGCGGTCGTTCTCGACCAGCAAGTCGCTGCCCTCGACGAGTTCCGCCCCCATGCGCTGGGCGAGGAAGGAGTGCTCGAAGTACGCCGAGTTGTAGATGCCGGGAGTCAACACGACGATTTCCGGGTGGGCCTGCCGGCGCGGCGAGAGCGAGGCGAGCATGTCGAACAGTTCCTGGGAATACTCGGTGACGGGCAGGATTTCGTGGTTCTCGAACAATTCCGGGAAAACACGCTTGGTGACGCGGCGGTTCTCCAGCATGTACGACACCCCGGAGGGCACCCGCAGATTGTCCTCGAGCACCATGAAGCGGCCGCGCTCGTCGCGGATCAGGTCGGTGCCGCAGACATGGGCCCAGACCTTGTGGCGCGGCTCGATGCCGAGGCATTGCGGGCGGAAATTGACCGAATCGAGAATCAGCGCGGGGTCGATGATCTTGTCGCGGAAGATTTTTTGATCGTTGTAGACGTCGTGGATGAAGCAGTTGAGCGCGCGCACGCGCTGCTCGAGCCCGCGCCGGGTAGTCTCCCATTCGCGCCCGGAGATGATCCGCGGAATCAGGTCGAAAGGCCATTCCCGGTCGATGTTCTGGCCGTCGCTGTAGACGGTGAAGGAAATCCCCATGGTCTTGATTGCCAGCCGCGCGGCGAGCTTCTTCTCATCGAGCGCGCGCTCGTCAAGCGAGGCGAGATAACCGGCAAGCCCCGCCGCAATCGCCCGGGGCCGCCCCGCCCCCGCGATCATCTCGTCGTGAAAGGCGCCGGAGTTGTATGTCTGCCAGTTGATTTGCAATGGGTGTCCCCGAAATGTCACCCGAAATGTCAGTCTACTTCGCCCCGGCACCGGTCGCTTGCCGTCGGCGATCGGATTCCTTCCCGGCTGACGCCGGGCCCCTTCCGCCCACCACCGCGCTCCCTCGGCGCGGAATTCCACCACAGCCTCTTCGTCATTCTGCGCAAAGCAAAGTCGCAGAATAGGGCACCGGTCGCTTCCCGTCGGTGGCTGAATGCTTTCCCGGCTTGCGCCGGGCCCCTTTCAGCCACCGCCGCGCTCCCTCAGTGCAGGATTCCACCACAGCCTCTTCGTCATTCTGCGCGAAGCGAAGCGCAGTCGCAGAATCTCATCGGGGATTCTGCGCAATTGGACATACCAACTGGCCCTCACCCCATCGGATAAGGAATACTCCGATGCACTTCGTCGCAGGCTTTCTTCACCTCGGCCGGCAGTTCGATGTCGAGGGCGGCGAAGACTTCGTCGAGCTGGTCGGCGCTGCGGGCGCCGATGATGGTCGAGGCGACGAAATCGAACTCCATGCTCCAGCGGGTGGCAAGGGTGACCGGCGAAAGGCCCGCCTCCCTGGCGATTTCGACATACTTTTCGGTGGCAGCGAGGGTGCCCTTGTTGACGAAGCGCCGGGCCATGGCCCGTTGCCGCGGCGGGGCGTTTTCATAGCCGGTGAAGCGCGCGTTCGCCGGCATCTTGCCGCCACTGTACTTGCCGCTGAGCACGCCGCCGCCAATCGGCGAATACGGCAGCAGGGACACTTTCTCATTGCGGCAGACTTGGGCGAGTTCGTCGAGAAAGCGGCGGTGGAGCAGGGAAAAATTGTTCTGGATCGACTCGAAGCGGGCAAAGCCCTCGTATTCGGCGATCATATTGCTCTTGGTCAGGCCGTAGCTCGTTTCGTTGGAAGTGCCGAGGTAGCGCACCTTGCCCGACTCGACGAGGCGGTCGAGGGCGGCCATCGATTCCTCCATGGGCACGACGGTGTCGGGCCAGTGGACCTGGTAGAGGTCGATATAGTCGATTCCCATCCGCCGCAGGCTGCCTTCGACGGCGCGCTCGATGTGGTGGCGGTCGACCGCGGTGAGGCCGTGGCGCACCGAGGGCACGATCCAGCCGCTGGCGGCGCCGGCGACCTTGGTGGCGACGATCACCGCGTCCCGGGGGCGGGTCTTGAGCCATTCGCCGAGGATTTCCTCGGTGAGCCCGGCGAGTTCCGCCGTGGGCGGCACCGGATACACTTCGGCGGTGTCGAAAAAATTGATGCCCCGGTCAAAGGATTTGTCGAGGATGCGGAACGACTCGGCCTTGTCGCTCCAGGTCCCGAAGCTCATCGTCCCCAGGCAAATCGGCGCAACCCGCAGTCCGCTCCGGCCAACGTAGCGGTAATCCATGGTGGTTCCTTGTTTATGCTGTGAAAAATTGAAGGCGGCGGCAAACCAAAATTCCAGCCGCCACAATCGCGCCATTGTACGCAAGAACCATGCCCGGGTCTCCCGCGCGACTCCCTTCCTTTTCAAGGAGGGGTGCCCCGAAGGGGTGGGGTGGTTGCCCCGGGCCGCTTGGGCTCCGCCGTCATTGCCCGCAATCATCCCCGAGATAGCCACCGCCGCCGCAGTAGTCCGGGTCCTGCAATTGGATCGAAACGCCGTCAGGGTCGGAAAAGTACGCTTCCGGAGTGCCTGCCTCGAAGCCGCCACGGTCGGGCAGCCACATGCTCACCCAATGCAATGTACCGTGCCGACAAACACAGAGACAGCACGGCAACAAACGGGAGTTCATGCATAAATTGTAAAAACGATTTACAATTTATGCATGAACTACAAGCCCCGGATATTGGCGCCGCTGGTGCGGCGGGCCGCCGGCGAGTTTCCGGTGGTTGTGATCACCGGCCCCAGGCAGTCGGGGAAAACCACCTTGTGCCGCGCCCTTTTCCCCAAGCTGCCCTATGTCAATCTCGAACCACTCGATCAGCGGAACTACGCGCGCAACGACCCCCGCGGCTTTCTGGCCGAGTATCCCGACGGCGCGGTCATCGACGAGATTCAGCACGCGCCCGATTTGAGCAGCTATCTGCAAGTCGCGGTTGACGAAGATCCGAGGCCGGGACAATTCATTCTCTCGGGCTCGCAGCATTTTGGCCTCAGCCAAACGGTAAACCAGTCTCTGGCCGGCCGCGCCGCCATCATGCGCCTGCTGCCACTGAGCCTTGATGAATTGAACTCGTTCGACGCCGAAACCAACGATCTGTGGCGGGTCGTTCTGCAAGGCGGATACCCCGCCATCCACAGCCGCAAACTGAACGCCGCGCGCTGGCTCGACAACTACCTGCTCACCTACATCGAGCGCGATGTGCGCCAACTATCGCGAATCGGCGACCTGGAGGCCTTTGGCAATTTCCTCGCGCTGGCGGCGGGGCGCAGCGCCAGCGAGATCAATCTCTCGGCCATTGGCGGGGATGCGGGCGTCACCCACAACACCATCCGCGCCTGGCTGTCGGTTCTCGAAGCCAGTTTTGTCATATTCCGCCTGCCAGCCTGGCATGGCAACCTGCGCAAGCAACTCACGAAAGCCCCCAAGCTGCATTTCCTGGACAGCGGCCTTGCCTGCCGACTGCTTGGCATCGGCACCCCCGGAGAACTGCGCCGCCATCCACTGCGCGGGCCGATCTTCGAAAGCTGGGTCGCGGGGGAGATTTTCAAACACCGGGCGCATCGCGGCGGGACTGGCGGCATGTTTCATTTTCGCACAGCCCGCGGACCGGAAATCGACCTCGTTATCCGCAAGGGTCTCTCGCTCATCGGCTGCGAAGTCAAGTCTTCGGCCACAATGCATGGGGATTTTCTCCGCCCACTGCTACGCTTCGAGGAACTGCTGGGCAACTCGACCGGGCCCGGCGAGTTGATCAAACGGCTGGTTTTCGGCGGGAACGAGGAACAAAAACGCACGGCGGCCAAATGCATCCCCTGGCGCGAACTGCACCACAGCACTTGGTTGTAATGGGCTTGAGTAGCGCGAACACTGTGCCGGCTCAGATACATTTCGGAACTCCCCCCAAGGGTTTAGGCCCATGAGCTGAACGGATGGGGAGGGTCGCGCCGGGCGCATCGTCGCCAAGGCCGTCGCCGACGGCCGGAGACCGCACTGGGCACTGGATTGCCTAACCCCGAACGAGTATCTTGTCCACACTGAGAACATGTCCGACAACGCAACCAAAAAGTCCGAAATGTCCTGAGCCGCCACATCCGGTTGTCGTGTACCCGTTTTGCCGGTAAGCTTTCCGGAAACGGAGGATGCCATGACCAGCGCCGAACTTTCTCCCATCACCCGGTGGCGCAAGCGCCGCCAGCGGCGGGGATTCGTGCGTCTCGAAATCCAGGTCCGGAAGGAGGATGCCGCGCTCGTGCGCGATGTCGCCACAGCACTGGGCGATCCCGAGCGCGAGACCGAAACGCGCGCTGTTCTGCGCGAGAAGATCGCCGCGCCGCGCCGCGGAGGTCTCAAGGAGTTGCTGACCTCGGCGCCACTTGAGGGGATCGATCTCGAACGCCCGCGCGACTTCGGGCGTGACACCGCCCCATGACCTTCCTGATCGACACGAACATCATCTCGGAGGTTCGCAAGGGCGATCGATGCGACCCGGCCGTCGCGGCTTGGTGGAACGGCGTCGCCGAGGACGATCTGTGGCTCAGCCCCTTGGTGCTGGGCGAGATCCGCAAGGGCGTGGAACTCGCTCGCCGCCGCGATCCTCAAAGGGCCGAAGCGCTCGAGGGGTGGCTCGCCGACGTGATGTCGGGATTCGGCAATCGCATTCTGCCCGTGGATGCGGACGTTGCCGAGCAATGGGGCAGGATGAACGCGGTCCGCCCCGTGCCGGTCGTCGATGGGCTTCTGGCCGCGACGGCCAAGGCCAACGGCTTGACGCTCGTCACGCGCAACGTGGCGGATGTGGCGGGACTGGATGTGGGCGCGTTGAATCCGTTCGAATCCTGAATGTCCATCCCATGCCGAACAATACCGTAGCCGAACTGCGCGGGGCCTGCTGCGCGAACAGGAAGACGAACAGGGAAACGCGCAATGGCCAGTTGACAAGTCGCGGGGCTTGGTTGATTCTCAGTTTACTTTTTCAGTTCCTGTCGGAGAACATCATGGCGAGGCTTCTTGAAGGGGCAGCGAGGGCGGCGGCGCGGCGCGGGCGGACGCGGGGTGTGCTGGCTTCGGCCGCGGCCGCGCTGGTGCTGGCTATCGTTGTTGTTGGCGCGCAAAGCGACCGGTCGATTGCCCAGTCGGGCAATTTCCAGGGCGGCGCGCCGGAAGTCAGCCAGGCGCCGGACATGAATTCGGTCCGCATCCTCTTCCCCGCCGGGGTGCGCTCGTCTTGGCACACCCACACCTGGGGCCAGCTGCTGATGATCGAGGAAGGCCGGGCGCTGACCCAGGTTCGCGGCGGGCCGGTGCTGGAGATGCATCCCGGCGAGCCCTGGTGGACGCCGGCGGATGTCGAGCACTGGCACGGCGCCCATTCCGAGGAGGCCGCGCTGCAACTGACGATCTACGAAGGCGGCGTGGTGTGGATGGACCCGACCACCGACGAGGAATACCTCGCCACCCCCACCCGGCCCTGAACCCGGAGCGGGCCGGACGAAGAAGAAGAAATTGACCGCTTCAATGCGCGCGAAACCATATCGGCCAACCTTGGCGGCGGGCGTGCCCGCGACTTATTTGGAACCTAGGAGCCTGCGCCATGGGAATTCACGGCTGCAAATCCGCTATCATCCGCACCCTTGGCCGATCAATTCCGTTGAATATATGCCGATATTCGCCTCAATCGATCGAATTTTCGCTTTCGCGAATCCCCACGGCGCAGGCTCCTGGGATATGACCACCCGATTCCGTATTGCCCCGCTGCTTCCCGCAATCTTGGCGCTGGCCGCCTGCGGCGAGCCGCAGCCGCGGTTGAGCTTCGAAGAGTCGCTGCAGCAGCAGTTGATCGAAGCCCGGCCCGGCGATGTCATCGACATTCCCGCCGGCGTCCATGAACTGAGCCGCAGCCTGTCGCTCACGGTTCCCGGGGTGACGATCCGCGGCGTGGGCATGGACGAGTCGATCCTGTCCTTCCGCAACCAGATCCAGGGCGCCGAAGGCTTGCTCGTCAGCGCCGACGATTTCGTGATCGAGGATCTCGCCATCGAAGACACCACCGGCGACGCGCTCAAGATCAACGAAAGCAACAACGTCACCGTGCGCCGGGTGCGAACCGAATGGACCGGCGGGCCGCTCACCAGCAATGGCGCCTATGGCATCTATCCGGTGCAGTCGAGCAATATCCTCATCGACGGCGCGGTGGCCATCGGCGCCTCCGACGCCGGCATCTACGTCGGCCAGTCGAGCCAAATCATCGTCCGCAACTCCCGCGCCGAGTTCAACGTCGCCGGCATCGAGATCGAAAACTCGACCTTCGCCGATGTCCACGACAACCTCGCCACCAACAACACCGGCGGCATCCTCGTTTTCGATCTGCCCAATCTGCCGGTGCAGGGCGGCCGCAACACCCGGGTCTTCAACAACCGCATCATCGACAACAACACCGCCAATTTCGCCCCGGAAGGCAATATCGTCTCCACGGTGCCGGCGGGCAGCGGGCTGATGGTGCTCGCCAACGACCATATCGAGGTTTTCGGCAACGAGTTCGCCAACAACGACAGCGCCAATGTGATCATCGTCAGCTACCAGATCACCGGCCTGCCCATCGACGACGAGGCTTACGACCCCTTCCCCGAGTCGATCCACATCCATGGCAACCGCTTCAGCGGCGGCGGCGCGGCGCCGGACTCCGAACCGCTGGCGATGCTGCGGGAGGCGACTGGCCAGGCGGTTCCCGACATCGTCTGGGACGGCGCCATCGCGCCGGGCAAGAGCGCCCCCGAGGTGCTTTGCCTGCGCCAAAACGGCGATGCGGATTTCGTCAATCTCGATGCGCCGGGCGGCTTCGCCGCGCCTTCATTCGACACCGGCCCGCACGACTGCGCCGGCGCGAACCTGCCCGGGGTGTCGGTCAGCGGCGGGCCATGACACCGCCCCCACCGCCGGCCTTCCTTGCCGCCGCCCTGGTCGCCACACTGGCCGCCGCGCTGCTCGCGGGCTGCGCCGAGCCGCGTTTTTTCGCCGAGGAAAATCCACCGCGGCTGTCCGCCTGGAAGCTGTTCCGGCAGGACGGCCCCCGCCTGCTGCCAAGCGAGCAATCGCTGGTTTTCGCCCCGGTGAATCCGCTGTTCAGCGACTATGCCGGCAAACTGCGGACGATGTGGCTCCCCGCCGGCCGGCGGGCGCGGATCGAAAACGGCGAACTCGCTTTTCCAGTCGGTTCGGTGCTGAGCAAGACTTTCTATTACCCCCGGGGCGAAGGCGGCGCGGTGCTTGCCAGCGCGGGGAATGCCGCCGAACTCGACCGGCGGCGGCATCGAATCATCGAAACCCGCCTGCTCGCGCGCCGCGACGACGGCTGGCACGCCATGGCCTATGTGTGGAACGACGAGCAGAGCGAGGCCTTCCTGCGCGTGGCCGGAGCGAGCGTCCCGCTCGGCCTGCAACGCCAAGACAGCCCTGAGCGAATAAAGAGCCCTGAGCGGATAAACAGTCCTGAGCGGAATAACAGCCTTGGGCGCAACAAGAGCAAGATGGAGGAATTCGTCTACTTCGTTCCCAACCAAAACCAATGCGCCGGCTGCCATGTGACCGAGCATCCAGACGGCCCGCTGCAACCGCTCGCCGCGGTTCCCGAACAACTCGCGGCGACGCTGGAAACCAGCGCTGATCCGGCCATCGCGGCGACCAATGGATCGACCAGTGGAAACCCACTTCATTCCAGCCAACTCCAAGCCATGCAAGCCCGGGGCTGGCTGGACATTGTGCCCGGGCCGGCGCAGCCGCCATCCGCGCCAGCCACTTCCTGGAAAGACGGGTCGGCCAGCCTCGAAACCCGCGCCAGGGCCTATCTCAACATCCACTGCGGCCACTGCCACAACCCCGGAGGCGCCGCCGACACCTCGGCCCTCGTGCTCGACGGCAGCCACCGCGGCCCCATGGAGCTCGGCGTGTGCAAATCTCCGGTGGCGGCCGGCGGCGGCGCCGGCGAGCTGCTGTTCAATATCCATCCGGGCGAGCCCGAGCGCTCGATCCTGCTTTACCGCATGGAATCCATTGCGCCAGACGAAATGATGCCCGAACTCGGCCGCTCCCTGCCCCACGCGGAAGGCATCGCCCTGCTCCGCGACTGGATCGCCGCCATGCCCGGCGGCTGCCCAGAGCCGGCGCGGGCGCTGGGCTCCTAGCATCCATCACTCAATCACAAAATCGAAATACGTGTCGGGATAGGGCTCGTCGATCAGCTTGAAATGCCACCATTCGGTGTCAAGCGGCTCGAAGCCGTGCTTCATCATGGTGATTTGCAGCAATTCGCGGCGGGCCCGTTGCTGCGGCGTGACCTCCGCGCTCGCCGGGGCCGAGCGCGGGTCGAAAAAATCCCAGCGGGTGCCCATGTCGAGTTCCTCGCCGGTGTCGAGCGAAACCAGCGTCAAATCGACCGCGGAACCCCGGGAATGCCCGGATTGGGCGGCGATATAGCCTTGCGCGAACAAGGCCGACTTCTCGACCCGGGGATAGTAGGCCGATTTCATCCGCTGGTCTTCCCCGTCTTCGGCCCAGCGCACAAAATGATCCACCGCGCGCTGGGGGCGGTAGCCATCGAAAAACTTCAGGCCCAGCCCCACCTCGCGCAACTCGATCTGCACCGCGAGCAGGGCGTCCGCGGCTTCCCGGGTCAGCACCACCTTGCCCGCCTCGTAACCATTGATGGGAACGCCGACAAAATTGCCGCGGGTGGCGTAGCGCGCCTCGATCCTAACATCGATCAGAAACTCGCCCATGTCGACAAACCCAGCCGGAATCTGCGCCGCCGCCGGCACCGGGACAAGCAGGCGAAACAGCGCAATCCAAAACAGCATCCGCGACATTGTCGATCGCATCCCGTGGCGAAGCGGCCACTTTGCGTTTACCATGCGCCATCGAAAACTGGCAAGGCGCGGCCATCAAGATATATATCGCCAGATCGGAGCGGGATTTGAAGCGCATCGCAAACAGGAGCAAACCAGATGATTTTCACCAGCAAACTTCCCGATATTGAAATCCCCCAGGGCAATCTCGTCGATGTAGTGCTTCGGCACTGCGGTAAACTTGGCGACAAGCCCGCACTGATGGATGGCCCCAGCGGCCGCGCCATCAGCTACGCCCAGTTGCCCGCCATGGTGCGCCGCTTCGCCACCGGGCTCGCCGCCAGGGGCTTCGGCAAGGGCGATGTGTTGGCGATCTTCATGCCCAACATGCCCGAATACGGCGTCGCCTTTCTTGGCACGGCGTATCTCGGCGGCGTCAACACCACGGTCAACTCGCTGTATTCCACCGACGACCTGATCCACCAGTTCAAGGATTCCGGGGCGCGCTTCCTGCTGACGATCCCCGACTTTCTCGACCGGGCCCGGCCGGCTGCGGAAGCCACCGGCATCGAGCGAATCTTCGTCCTCGGCCAAGCCGAAAACTGCACCCCCTACGCCGATTTGCTCGCCAACGCCGGCGACGTCCCGCAGGCTGAAATCGACCCGGCCGCGGACATGGTCGCCATGCCCTACTCCTCCGGCACCACGGGCCTGGCCAAGGGCGTCATGCTCAGCCACCGCAACCTGATCGCCAATTTCGTCCTGGCCACCCAGGTCAACCCCCAGCACGAAGGCGACAAGATGTTCGCCGTGCTGCCCTTCTTCCACATCTACGGCATGACCCTGCTGCTTCTGCTCGCGCTGTACGAGGGCGTCACCCTGCTCACCGCCCCGCGCTTCGACCTCGAACAATTCCTCCAGATCGTCCAGGACCACAAGGTCACCCTGCTCAGCCTGGTGCCGCCGATCGTGCTGGCAATGGCGCGGCATCCCATTGTCGACCAGTACGACCTGGGCGCGGTGCGGCTGATCACCTGCGGCGCGGCGCCGCTCGGCGTGGACCTTGAAGCCGAATGCGCCAAGCGGCTCGGCTGCGGCATCATCCAGGGCTACGGCCTGACCGAAGTCGCCGGGGCCTCCCATATCCGCGCGCTCGGCAGCGAGCTCGATGTGCCCGGCTCGGTGGGCCCGGTGCTGCAAAACACCGAGAGCAAGATCATCGACGTGGAAACCGGCGCGGCCCTCGGCCCCAATGAAACCGGCGAAGTGCTCATCCGCGGCCCCCACGTCATGCTCGGCTATCTCAACAACCCCGAGGCCACCGCCGCCACCATCGACGACGACGGCTGGTTCCATTCCGGCGACATCGGCTACGCCGACGACAATGGCTGCTTCCACATCGTCGACCGGGTCAAGGAGCTGATCAAATACAAAGCCTACCAAGTCGCCCCAGCCGAACTCGAAGCCCTGCTGCTGACCCACGAGTCAGTCGCCGACGCCGCGGTAATCCCCTCCCCGGACGAGGAAGCCGGCGAAGTCCCCAAAGCCTTCGTCGTCCGCAGCGGCGAACTCGCCGAACAAGACCTGATCGCCTGGGTGGCCGAGCGGGTCGCCCCCCACAAAAAAATCCGCCGCCTGGAGTTCGTAAAAGAAATCCCCAAATCCGCCTCCGGCAAAATCCTCCGAAGATTGCTGGTGGAACAGGAGCGGGCGCAGGTCAATGCGTGAGGAGAAAATTAACCATAGGTGACACAAAATGAAGTTTGTTTTTGGAGGGATAAATGGGAACTACCTTCGTTTCTACACAGATAATGGCGCAGAGAAAACAGATGAGGTTTTAGCCGCAGTGGCCTATTCCACAGACACTACGTTGCTATTTGACTGGTGCGAAAGAAATGATATACCGCTAAAGTTTTACGGCAGATTGAGCGAAGATGTTTCAGTAACAACACCAATACTTGAAAAATTTTTGGATAAAGGTTCTTTGAACTTCTCATGCAAGCTTGTTGAACATCACCATGCAAAAGTAATTTGGTGGCAATGATCACAAAATCCAAATTGATTAATGAGAAACTTCCAGATTCAACTGGATTCTGGGAAAAACCTAGTATAAAGAAATGGCTTGGGTTAGTGCTTTCTAATCCTGAAAGTTTAGAATCTAGGCGCAAAGCAGAATTTCTTGATGAATGGCGCGATACTTAGAGGTGGTCGGGCCTAGTTGGACAGTTCGAGGGCAAAGTTAAGGTGGTTTTCCCATGATTGCAAACCCTCGTTTCGCATTTTCTCTCACCAATATCGTGATGGTTTCGCCCCCCTGCCGCGCGCAGGGAGCGTAGCGACCGGAGCGCGGCAGGGGGGCGCCGCCGCGTTTTCACGCCGCGGCCTCCAGACCCGCCGTCTCGCCCGCGGCATACGCCTCGGCCGGCGTCCGTCCCGCCAGCGCCAGATGCGGCCGCCGGTGATTGTAGTGGTCCATCCAGGACGCGATCACCCGCCGCGCGTGGCGCCCGCCGGTCAGCTCCTCCAGATACACCGACTCGTACTTCAGCGAACGCCACAGCCGCTCGATGAACCGGTTGTCGATCCAGCGGCCCTTGCCGTCCATACTGATCTTCACGCCCCGGTCCAGCAGCGGGCGCAGCCACGCCTCGCAGGTGAACTGGACGCCCTGGTCCGTGTTCGAGACCGGCGGCGTCCCGTAGCGCTCGAGCGCCTCTTCCAGCGCGCCCGCGCAAAAAGCCGCCTCCAGCGTGTTGTCCAGCTCCCACGACAGCACGAACCGGCTCGCCCAGTCCATCACCGCCACCAGATACGAAAACCCGCCCCGCATCGGGATGTAGGTGATGTCCGCGCAAATCACCTCGCCCGGCGCGATCCGCCCGAGGCCGTTCAGCAGGTACGGGTAGATCTTGTGACCGGGTTGCGCGCGCGAGGTGCGCGGACGCGGGTACACCGTCCGCCAGCAAACCTCGGCCATCAGGGTTCGCGCCAGATCCCGGCCCACGTCGTGGCCCTGCCGGCGCAGATGCAGGCTCACGCGCCGCGTGCCGTAGCACGGAAACGACATGTACAGCTCGTCCACCAGCCGGCGCAAACGCAGCCGCTCCGCATCCCGCGGTTTCGGCTTGTAATACAGCGACGGGCGGCTCAGGCCGGCCAGGGCGCACTTGCGCGACAGCGGCAAGCTCGCGTCCGCCTTGATCAGCTTCACCTGCCCGGCCCGTCCAAGCCGCGCAAACCCTTCTGAAAAAAATCCCTTTCCACCGTCAACTCGCCAATCCGGGCGTACAGCCTTTCAATCAGCCGCTCGGAATCGGACGCGCCAGCGCCTTTCCCCTGGCGGAAAACCTCCAGCAGCCCGTCATGGGCCTCCGTCTTCCACTTGCCCGCCTGGTTCGGATTGACGTTGTGGCGCGCCGCGATCACGCGAACCGGCTCGTCGCCCCGCATCGCCTCCAACACCACCTTGCGCTTGAACTCCGCGCTGAATCTCCGCCTCTTCATCAGACAGCCTCCCAGTGCTTGAAAACCACCTTAACAGACTGTCCGAATTTGGCCGACCACTTCTCTTTGCAAATACTTAGGGATATTGGCCGCCAAGCTAGTGAGCGGTATAGGCCAGATTTCGTCGGCGATTTATCACCTTCTGGAACACAATCTGATCAATTCCTCCATGCCTACTATTGCAAAAAAGTCCGTAGTGGAAAGCGGTCAATACATGAAGAATTCCATGAGAAGAACAAGGGAAGAAAGGAGCAACCATTGAGTGAAGCTCTCGATTGGTGGCACAAATTATCGAAAGATGAGTGTGCTGCAGAGATTCAAATGCTAAATGTTGAAGCACCATTTTTGAAGGATAATTTATCAAGCGATAGCCTAAAAATATGGACTTGAATTTATTCCATCAGGTATGTGCAAGAATTCATGCTATTTGCGAATATTCTCGCCGGGTTCCAAACAACCATGTCGGGCTTCCCAATGGAGTTACCTATTCAATTGAACAAAAGATAGAAGCACTGTCAAAACAAGTCTGGAACGAACGCACGCAAGATGGAAGAAATGTTGTTGACGTTCTCAACTATATACTTCACCAAGGGTCTGATGACAACTTGCCTGAACGTCTTTGGGAGGGCATATCCAAACCTCAATGGCGAATTCGACTACTAGGGCTCAGTTCTCTTGGCGAGATAGTTGGATGGGCGTTACCAGATATTTTTCCGCCAAGAAATGGGCGCACATCAAAAGCGCTTAGATCACTGGGAATCGATGTAAGGATTCACGTTTAAGTGAATCTTTTTGTTGAGCACTATTGGTCAATTCCCGATAAAACATTCTTTCTTCGACTAAGAGCATCGACCAGTATAATCGTATTTCCAGCAACAGTCGGGTCATGTCATCCCGAACGGCGCCGGTCGCCTTGGCGTTGCTGGCGCACCCACTGCGCCGGGTCGTCGTCCCACTCGTGGCCAGCGTCGGCCAAAGTGCCGAGCGAAGCCTCGATTTGGTCCCAGCGGCGCTCGTTGTCGAGGCCAAGCCGGATCAATTCCACGATAAACGCGCTTCGTTTCCGCGCGCCGGCGCGCCGGTCGACCTCGGCAACGAGTTGCTCATCCAATGCTATGTGTATCCGCATGTGCCCAGAGTAGCACACAACTGGATTCGCCCGCGTGCAGAACCTGCTATCCTGTTTCCGTATGGAGACTTTCCGGGCATACATGGCTCTCACAGACGAAATCATGCAGGCAACTGAAACCCCCGATGCGCCTGATGTGGCGGTGCCGCCCCCGCGGCCGCCTCCGCAGATGACCGATAGCGCGCCCGCGAGCCAGGGCGAAGGCTCGGCGAAGGGCGCTGTTCCGGCGGGCTTGATCGCCAAGCTGGCTAAGGCGAGCCATAAACAGAGCCAGGAGTTGACGCGGCTGCGGCGCGGCTTCGAGCGGCTTGGCAAGCTTGAGGCGGACAACGAGCATTGGCGGGCCCTGCGTGATTTGCTCGACAAGAACCGGCAATACCAGCAGGAGCTCGGCCAGCGTGTCAGGGAGCAGTTGACGGCGCTCAAGGCGGCGCTCGCCGATGGCCGCTCGAAGGACGCCCTGTCATTGTGGGACCGGATCCAGGGCAATCTCCGCCAATGCACCGGCAAGCTGCACGATACCCTGCAAAAAGAGGCCAACGCCAGCAAGGGCGAAGTGCTCGAATTGCGCAAATGGCGCAATTTCGCCGCCACCGAAAAAAAGAAGGAACTCATCGGGGAAATCGGCGCTCTGGCCGGGGCCGGTTTGCCGCCGGCGGAATTGAGCCGGCAAATCCAGCAACTGCACGACCGCTGGAAGGCGCTCGGGCGCTCCGAGCAGAATGAAAAACTCTGGCGGCAATTCAAGAAAATTTCCGATGCGGCCTACGCGCCGTGCAAGGAATACTTCCGCGAGCGCAAGCAGCGCATGGCGCAGAATCTCAAGGCCCGGGCCGAATTGTGCGAACAGCTTGAGCACAAGCTCGCCGAACTCGAAGCGGGAAAAACCCCCATCCACATCGTCAAGCTGAATCAGGCGATCGCCGAATGCAACGTCGCCTGGAAAAAGCACGCGCCGGTGGAGCAATCGAAGATCAAGCCGCTGCAAAAGCGCTACTACGCGGCGCTCAAACAAATCACGGCCTTGCGCAAGGACGCGGTGGCGCAAAACGCCGCGGGCAAACAGGCCCTGCTCGAGCGGGCCGGGCAATTGGCCGCGGCCGAAGATCATGCTGGCGCCGCCGCCGGAATCCGCAAACTGCAAGCCGAGTGGAAGAAGATCGGCCCAGCCGACTTCCGCGAGGAAAAACGCCTGCGCGAAGCCTTCAACTCGGCCTGCGAAGCGGTGGTCGAGGCCGAACGCGCGGCCCGGGAGGAAGCCCGCGAGCGCGGCAAATCACCGGCGGAAAAGCGCCACGACAAGCAACTCGCCGCCCTCGCCGCCCGAACCAGTTTCCTGGAAAAATCCGAAGCCAAGCTGTTCCAGGCCGATGACGAGACCGGCTTTGGCGAGCGGCACCGGGCCATCGACACCGGCGAATGGGAGCAATTGACCGCCACCCCCAGCGCCGCGGATGCGCCCGGCGACACCGAACTCGACGACCGCCTCCAGGCCCTGCTCGCGGTCGGCTCGCTCGCGGAGCTTGTCGCCCAAGCCGAGGATTGCGAGCAACAGCAGCGCCGCGCGCTGGTGGGGCTTGAAATCGAGGCCGGGGTCAATTCGCCCCGGGAAGATCAATCGGCGCGGATGGAACTGCAATTGGAGCAACTCGCCAGCGGCTTTGGCAAACGCGCCCCGGACAGCAAGCAGCTCACGGCGAAGCTGCGCGAAGCCGAACTCGCCCTCGTCCGCGCCGGGCCCTTGTCGCCGAGGATGCGCAAGAATCTGCGGCAGCGGCTGGCGAATCTGCGGCAGCGGCTCAGCTCGCGCCCGCCGCGCTCGCGTGGCGGCTGATCACCGGATTGGCATAGCCGTAGAGCCACAGCTTGCGCAGTTCCCCATCGATGTCCGCGAGCCGGCGGTCGAAGCGTTGCCGGGAGCGGTGGTCGACTTCCCGCCCGGCGAGCGCGCTGGCCGCGCCGGGCGGCAAAGCCTCGCCCCCGTCCAGCAGGATCTCCAGCGCCCGGTAATTGGTTTCAAACAAGCGGTAATTGTGGATGACCTGCCGGTCGATCTCCCGGGCGAGCATCTCGACATCGTCGGTTTCGCATCGCAACTCCTCGCCAAAGGCGACGTGGACCCGGCCCTTGAAGCCAGTCATGCCGGCGGCGATGCTGCGCAGATCGCTGGCTTCGGTGCGCGTGTAGGCGCCGCTGGTTTCGACTTCGCGGCGCTCCCGGGCCTTGATTTCGTCGCAGGGGTCGAACTCGTAGGAGATCGCCACCGGCACGATGCGCAGCTTGGCGAGGCGCGCCCGCGGCGGCTCGTTTCTGGCGGCCATCGCCAGCATCTTGAGCAGCGCCGGGTCGGTGCGGTCGATGCCGTCCTTGGCTCGGCCCTCGCGCTGGGCGATCCAGACGTTTTCGCCGCCGCCAACGCAATGGTGGATGTATTCCGACAGCCGTTTCGACGCCAACAGTAGCTCGCGCCCGCGCAGCGAACGGTGTACCACGAAGCTCTTGTTGGCCCGCATCAAATCGGCGACCCAGGGCCGCTTCAGCAAATTGTCGCCCACGCCGATTTTGAGCGTGCTGAAGCCGCCGCGATGGAGCAGCAGATTGGTGAAGGCCGGGTCCATGACGATGTCCCGGTGGTTGCTGACAAAAAGATAGCCCCGGCCCGGCGCCAGCTTATCCAGCCCCTCGACGCCGAGCCCCCAGGTCGATTGGCGGATCGAGCGGTCCATGTAGCGCGCGACGATTTGCTGCATGCCGTCCACATCGCGCACCGGGGCGGCGAGACCGCGCAGCCGGCGGGCGGTGGCCACCCGCAGCGGCCAGGGGAACCAGCGCGCCAGCCGGGGGCTGTGGAAGGCGGCCAGGGTGTCGAGGAATTCGCGATCCGCGAGCAGGCGGTCGAGCACCGGCCGGATTTCGCGATCGCCATAGGGCCTGATGGCGGCGAACTCATCCTGCTGTTCCCCGCGATCGGGTGTGGTTTTTTCCATGCGCCGGCAATCGGGAGCGGGAATAGCAATCCCGGTGGCCGCAATAGTATGGCCCATGCGCCCAGCCGCGCAAGCGGCATGAATTCGGAGCGCAAGCGGCATGAAATCGAAGCGCAAGCGGGGCGGTTGCCTCGCATGGGCAATCTCCTTAGTATTCCGTCCCTGCTTCGATTAACAACCAAACAGGAGATCGGCGGGTGATGCGGTTTGCGGCGAGCGCGGATTCGGTGGCGGCGGTGGAGACCGACTGCCTGGTGGTTCCGGTATGGAAAGGCGGCAAGCTCGGCGCGCAAGCCGCCGCTCTCGACCAGCTCGCCGGCGGCGCCCTCGGCGCGGTGGCGGCGAGTGGCGATTATCGCTGGGCAACCGGCGACACCCACCTGCTGCACGCGCCCGGCGGCTGCGCCGCGGGCCGCGTCATGCTCGCCGGCGCGGGCGGCGCCGAAGGCTTCGACGCCGCGGCGGCGGCGAAGTATTTCGCCGCCAGCCTCGGCAAAGTGCTCGCCGGCAATATCGAGCGCGCGCATTTCGACCTGGGCGGGCTCAAGCCAGCCGGGCCCGGCGGCGACTGGCTCGCGGCGAGACTCGCCCAAGAGGCCGAAACCGCCGCCTACCGCTACCGCGCCACCAAGCCAAGCGCCAAACCCGCGCCCAAACTCAAGCAGGTTTCGGTGTCGCCGGCCAGCGGACAAACCAGCGAGGCCCTGCGCCGGGGCGCGGCCACCGGCCGGGGCATGAACCGCGCCCGGGAACTCGGCAATCTGCCGGGCAACATCTGCACCCCGGAATATCTCGCCAACCACGCCCGGGAACTCGCCGATGGTTTCGACAAGCTCGCAATCGACGTGCTCGACGAGGCGCGGATGCGCGAGCTGGGCATGGGCTGCCTGCTTTCCGTGGCCGCGGGTTCGACCGAGGAGGCGCGGCTGATCGTGCTCGACTACCGCGGCGCCAACGACCGCGACGCTAAGCCAATCGCCCTCGTCGGCAAGGGCATCACCTTCGACACCGGCGGCATCAGCCTCAAGCCCGGCCTGGCCATGGACGAGATGAAATTCGACATGTGCGGCGCCGCCGCCGTGCTCGGCGTCATGGGCGCGGTGGCCGAGCTCGGCCTGCCGATCAATCTCGTCGGCATGGTGGCGGCGGCGGAGAACATGCCCGGCGGCAAGGCCACCAAACCCGGCGACATCGTCACCAGCATGGCCGGCAAGACCGTGGAAATCCTCAACACCGACGCCGAGGGCCGCCTCGTGCTCTGCGACGCGCTGACCTACGCCGAGCGCTTCAAGCCGGCCTGCGTCATCGACCTCGCCACCCTCACCGGCGCCGCGGTGGCCGCCTTCGGCCATCACGCCAATGTGCTGCTCGGCAACGACCAGGAACTGATCGACCGGCTGCTGCGCTGCGGCCAAGACAGCCTCGACCGCGCCTGGCAACTGCCGCTGTGGGACGAATACCAGAAGCAACTCGACAGCCGCTTCGCCGACATGGCGAACATCGGCGGCAAACTCGCCGGCACCATCACCGCGGCGTGCTTCCTGTCGCGCTTCACCGGAAAATACCCTTGGGCCCATCTCGATATCGCCGGCAGCGCCTGGCATTCGCAGGCCGCCAAGAAAGGCGCCACCGGGCGCCCAGTTCCCCTGCTGATGGAATACCTGCTCGAGCGCGCAGACCGCGACTGAAATGGACAAAACCTTCAAGCCGCGGGAAATCGAGGACCGCTGGAACCGCGCCTGGGAAGAACGCGGCTATTACGCCCCCGCCAAAGACGGCCCCCCCGCCGGGGCCGAAAGCTACAGCATCGCCATTCCGCCGCCGAATGTGACCGGGCGGCTGCACATGGGCCATGGCTTCCAGCTCGCCATCATGGACGCGCTGATCCGCCACCAGCGCATGCGCGGCCGCGACACGCTGTGGCAGGTGGGCACCGACCACGCCGGCATCGCCACGCAGATGGTGGTCGAGCGGCAGTTGAACGCCGAGGATACAAGCCGGGAAGCCATCGGGCGGGAGGCTTTCGTCGAGCGGGTCTGGCGATGGAAGGAGGAATACGGCGGCATCATCACCGGGCAGTTGCGGCGGCTGGGGTCTTCGCTCGACTGGTCCCGGGAACGTTTCACCATGGATGCCGAGCTGTCGGCGCTGGTCGAGCATGTGTTCATCGAGCTGTACCGTCAGGGCCTGATCTACCGCGGCCTGCGGCTGGTGAACTGGGACCCGCAACTGCTGACGGCGATTTCCGATCTCGAAGTCATTTCGGAGGAGGAGGACGGCTCGCTGTGGCATCTGCGCTATCCGGTCGTCGATGGCGGCGGCCATGTCAGCCATGTCACTGTCGCCACCACCCGCCCGGAAACCCTGCTCGGCGACACCGCGGTGGCGGTGCACCCGAATGACGGCCGCTACCGCCACCTGATCGGCAAGATGGTCGAACTGCCGCTGTGCGACCGGCAAATCCCGATCATCGCCGACGACTATGTGGACCCGGAGTTCGGCAGCGGCTGCGTCAAAATCACCCCGGCCCACGACTTCAACGACTACGAGATGGGCCTACGCCACGGCCTGCCGATGATCAGCATCCTCAACCGCGACGCGAGCATCGGCGACGCGGCGCCGGCGGCCTACCGGGGCCTCGACCGCTTCGCGGCGCGCGAGCGGGTCGTCGCCGACCTCGAGCGGGAAGGACTGCTCGCGGGAATCGAACCCCACAAACTGAAAGTGCCCCGGGGCGACCGCAGCGGCGTGGTGATCGAGCCTTTGCTGACCCGGCAATGGTATGTGGCCGTCGACGAACTCGCCAAACCCGCGATCAAGGCGGTGGAGGACGGCGCAATCGAATTCGTGCCGCGCAACTGGCAAAACACCTATTTCACCTGGATGCGCGGCATCCAGGACTGGTGCATCAGCCGCCAGCTCTGGTGGGGGCACCGGATTCCAGCCTGGTACGACGAGAGCGACAACGTCTATGTCGGCCCAAGCGAAGCCGAAGTCCGCCGGGAACACGGCCTGCCGGACGATCTCGAACTGCGCCGGGACGGGGACGTGCTCGACACCTGGTTCTCCTCGGCGCTGTGGACTTTCTCCACCCTGGGCTGGACACCGGAGCAAAGCGGGCCGCAAAGCGGATACTTCGAGCGCTTCCATCCAACGAGCGTGCTGGTGACGGGTTTCGACATCATCTTCTTCTGGGTCGCCCGGATGATCATGATGACGCTCAAGTTCACCGGCGAGATTCCGTTCCGCCAGGTTTACATCACCGGCCTCGTGCGCGACGAGCACGGCCGGAAAATGTCCAAATCCAAGGGCAACATCCTCGACCCCATCGACCTCATCGACGGCATTTCGCTGCCCGATTTGATCGCCAAGCGCACCGACGGCCTGATGCAGCCCCATCTGCGCGAGGAGATCGAGCGCGCCACCCGGGAATCCTTCCCCGATGGCATCCCCGGCTATGGCGCCGACGCCCTGCGCTTCACCTTCTATTCGCTGGCTTCCACCGGCCGCGACATCAAGTTCGACATCGGCCGCATGGCCGGCTTCCGCAATTTCTGCAACAAGATCTGGAACGCCGCGCGCTACACGCTGATGAACTGCGAAGGCAAACCCGTGGCGGCGGCAATCGACCCGGCCGCACTCAGCGTAAGCGTGGCCGACCGCTGGATCAACGGCCGCCTGCGCGCCACCATCGCCGAAGTCCACGAAGCCATCGCCGAATACCGCTTCGACAAGGCCTCGCGCAGCCTCTACGACTTCTTCTGGAACGAGTTCTGCGACTGGTATGTCGAATTGTCCAAAGCCGTGCTCTGGAACGAGGAGCAAGACCCCGCCGCAGCAGCGGCGACGCGGCGGGTGCTGCTCGAAACCCTGGAATGCTCGCTGCGCCTGCTGCATCCCTTCATGCCCTTTATCAGCGAGGAAGTCTGGCAGCGGGTGGCGCCGCTGCTCGCCATCGACGGCGACAGCATCATGCTGCGGGCGTACCCCGAGCTGGCGCGTTCCGGCGTGGACGGCGGCGGAGCGGACCGCGGCCATGACCACCTTCGCGACCAAGCGGCCGCGGCGGATATCGGCTGGCTCAAGCAGATCGTCACCGCGGTGCGCGCCATCCGCGGCGAGATGGATGTTCCGCCGGTGCGGCGGGTTCCCCTGCTGCTGCGCTGCCGGCGGCCCGAAGAGGAGGCCGCGGGCAAGGCCCGGCTCGAAAAGTACCGCCCCTATCTCACCCAGTTGGCGAAACTCGAATCGATCGAATGGCTCGCAGGCGAAGCCCCGCCGGCGGCGATTTCGATCCAAGCGGAAACCGAAGTGCTCGTGCCGCTCGCCGGCCTGATCGATGTGGGCGCAGAACTCGCCCGGCTCGACCGGGAAGTCGCCAAGCTCGAAAAAGGCCTGCATCCGCTCCGGGCCAAACTCGGCAACCCCGGCTTCACCGCCAAGGCCCCGGAGAAGGTGGTGGCGCAAGCGCGCGAACGCGAAGCGGAAATATCGGCGCGAATCGCCGGACTGCGGGAAAAACGCCAAGCACTCGCGCTAGATTGAAGCTTCGCGTCCATACCCTCTCCGGCGCGCGGAATGACGGAGGGGTGCCGCTGCTGTTTTTCTCCGTCATTCCGCGCGAAGTCGCAGAATCCCGGCGGCGATGGCGCAATGTTTGGGACACAGTGACTTGGATCTTGCACCGAGGCAGCGCGGCGGCAAGCGGAAGGGGCCCGGCGCCAGCCGGGAAGGAATCCGATTGCCGACGACAAGCGACCGGTGCCCGAACGAAGAGATGCCGCGACTTCGTTCCGCGGAATGACCGAGTGAGATGGGATGCTTGGCTTCCCACGCGATGGCGGTTAATCCTCCGGCAGGGTTTCGAGCCCGGGGATGATGGGCGGGGCGGCGGTGAAGGCGGGGCCGGCCCGGGTGAGGGCAACGGCGCCGACCGGGTGGTCGCAGCGCAGAGTCACGGCGCCGCCGGCGAAATCAGCCGGCAGGACGAAAAACTCATCCACAAAGCGAAGGGCCGCGTCCCGCGCCGCAACGGGGATAAGCGGGAATCCAGACAGCGGCACCGAAGCGCCGTCAGCCGCCGCCAGCGAAACCGAGCAGGCCGTCCTTTCGCCGCCATTGGCCAGCGCCAGCGCCAGCCGCGCCGGGGCTGGCGGGACGCGGAAGCGCATCTCCCGCGCCGGCTGGGCCGGGCCGACAGCCATCATGCCCGCCGGGGCGTCGGCGCCGTCGAGGACAATGAGGTTTCGCAGCGCCGCCGGGCCTTCGCATTCGAGCTTGGCGTGGCCGGAGGCGGAAATCTCCCCGCCGAGGCTTTCCAGCGCAGCCTGCGCGCCTTGGCCCGCCAGCACCATTTCGAAGCCGAAGCCGTCCGCGGCGGCTATTTCGCGCGGGCCATCCACCCCGGTTGAATCCGCGGCGGCGAAGTTCGCGCCAGCGAGGCCGCCGGACAGCCGCAGTTCGCAACGGTTGGAACCCGCGGCCAGATTGGTCACCATCAGCCGCGAGCGGAAGCCGCCGCCGTCGAGCACCAGGGGCAAAAGCGCATCGGTCGCGCCGGTTTCGGTGCCGGGTTCAAGGCCGGCGGGCAGCCGGTGGGGATGACGTCGCAACAGCGCATCGACCGCGCTGGTTGTGCTTCCGGCATCATCCCCCTTGTCCTCTTCATCGGGCAGGACGACCGCCGCCAAGGCGGTGAACGCGCTTCCCGCGAGCGGCAGCGCCAGCAGCCCCGCCGGTTGCTCGCAGCGCACCGACACCGGGCCAGATGCCAGGCCAGCTTCGCCGCCGTCCGCCTGTGGGAGAATCTCGTCGAGAAAGCGGAAGGCCATTCCCCCCGGCGGCGGCAGCACCTCGCCCCGGCCCAGGCTGCCATCAAGAGCCTCCAGCACACAGAGGTTGCCCCGCGCGGCGTCCTCGCTGGCGAAAGCCAGACCCAGGCGCAATGGCGGCGGGAGGGCGGGCAGGAGGAAGCGCCGGGCCGGGAACGCGCTTTGCTGATTCGCCATGGCGGTCAATTCGCCACCGGCCTCGAGTGTCAGCAGCAGTTGGGCCGACACCGGCTCATCGCAGTCGAGCCGGGCGTGGCCGATGACCAGTTCCCCGGCGCCGGCGCTGTTGAGCACGACATCGCCGCCGCGGGCGTCGAGGTGGATGCCGAAGGCGCCCGGCGTTGTTGGCGGCGGTGTTGCCAGCGCCGAGGCGGGTTCCGCCGCGAAGCGCGCGGCATCGAGGCCGGCGCCGTGCAGCGTCAATTCGCAGCGGCCGCGCCCGCCGTCCGCGCCGGCGATCCATATCTGCGTGCGGAAGCCGCCACCGTTGGCGAACAGCGGGAACAGATGGCTGTGGGCCGCCGCGGCGTCCAGCGGCCCCGGCGCGGCCCGCGTCGCGGTCAGGGTGATGGTTCGGGTGGTGATGCCATCGCCGGCGGTGACTTCGATGACGATAACATTCTCCCCCACGGCCAGGGAAACGGTGGTGCCGGAACCATCCGCCGGAACCGCAACCAGCGAACCGCCGCGCGGGCCAACTCGCGCGGTGGCGTCGGGATGGGCGGTTTGTGGCGTCAACAGCAGGCTGGGGGCGGCGAAGGGCAGCGAGGCCGAGTAGGTGTCCGCGTCCGGGGAAAAGGCCGGCGACAGCGTGGGCATCCCGGCCGCGCCGCTTGCCAGGCCGAGCCTGGCCAGCCCCGCGTCCATGGACGGTTTGGTGGTGAACTCGACGCTGTCCAATTCGTCGGCGCAGGCGGCGTCCGCATACAGGCCGTAGGTGTAGGCAGTGTCCGCCTCGAGGCTGGTGAGCGTTATGTCCGCGCCGCTTTCCGGCCCGAGGCATTCGCCGGCCTCCGGCATGGTCTGCCGGTAGTGCCAGTCGCCGGCGACATTGGCGGCGGTCAGCGTCGCTCCGGATTCGGTGACGCTGTCGGCGTCGGCGGAGATGCTTGGCGGCGGCGGCTTGGTGGTGAATTCAACACTGTCGCGCTCGTTCGCGCAGGCGCTGTCCAAGTACAGGCCGTAGGTGTAGTCCGTGGCCGCCTCGAGGCCGGTGAGCTCGGCGCTGTCGCCGCGTTGCGGCCCGCTGCATTCGCCGCCCGCCGGCTGTGTTTGGCGGTAGTACCAGGAACCGGCGACATCCTCGACGGTCAGCGTCGCTGCCGCGAAAGTGATGGTGCTGTCGTCGACCGCGATGGCCGGGTTCGGCCGCGGCCCGCCACCGCCGCCGCCACCACCACCGCCGAATCCGCCGCCGCCGCCACCACCGCCTCCGCCTCCGCCGCCGCCGCCAACGGCGATGTCGTTGTCGAGGACCCTCGTGGACGCGGTGGCGCCGCCGCCGTTGGCGGGCGAATAACCCTGGCCGGTCAGGACCGTCACCTGGACTTCGCCGTCGGCTTCGTTGATGGCGTCGTCCTCCGTGCGCACCCGCACGATCGCCCTGCCGCTCGAATCCACCGTCACCACGCGCGTCCCGGTGTCGCCGGCGACCGCGAAGTCGCCGGTTTGCCCGACACCCACCCGCACATCGACACTCGCCGCCGGCGGCGGATTCAACAGCAGGCTGAAGAGCGCGGTGCCACCCTCGGTGACATCGTCGCCGCTCGACGGCGAAACGCTCGCCACCGGCGTGTTCGCCGGCGGATCGTCATTGTCCATGATGGTGAGGGTGTGGACGCGCCGGGCGCCCACGGTGTAGCCCGAGCCGGTGGCGAGGGTCAGCACCACGGTTTCGGGGGACTCGTCCGCCGAGTCGTCGAGGATGGCCACCGGGATGTTCGCGCTGGTGGCGTTGGCGGGCACGGACAGCGTGCCGGAGCCGGTGATGGAGAAGTCGCTGCCCGCCGCGGCCGAGCCGTCCACATTGTAGTTCAGCGTGATGGTGGAAGCCGGCGCCGGGGAGAAGTTCACCGCCACGTTGCGCGTGCCCGCGTCCTCGCTGGCGCGGGAGGACGCGGCCGCGAAGCTGGCGGTCGGGGTGGGTGGCGGCGGCTGGGATTGCGATTGCAGCGTGAAGGTCAGCGTCGCGATTGGCTCGTTGGTGAATTTGCCCCTGCCCCGCAGGCTGGTGATCACGCCCTGGGGCGAAGTCGGCGTGTTTCTCAGGGAAAATTCCGTGCCGTTCTCGGTGCCGGCATCGTAGGGAAACAGGTCAACCGTCCGGGATTGACGCCAGCCGTTGCTGTCGCGCAAAGACAGGCCGGAGATGCCGATGAACCAGTCCGGGCTGGGGGCGACCATCGACGTCAGCGTGACCAGGGGATGGTTGGAGGTGGTGGTGAAGGTGAAAGTGGCCGAGGGCGTCGGGCCGCCTCCCAAACCCCGATTAAGCACCGCGTGGTGATTCGAGCCGGTGGCACGGATTTCTGCTGTGAGCGTTGGCGTTCGACCAAGCTCCGCCATGGACTCGATGCCCGCGGTGGCCGTTCCCCCGCTGCTCCAGAACGAGACGTTGCTGTTGTGGACGGCGCCGATCAAGGTGGTGAAGTGCGCGCCGCCGGGTATGCCCCCCGGCGTCACGGCGGTGGTCCATTTCGCCTCGAAGCGCACTTGGTAGGTTGCGGTCGATTGGGCCAGGGCGGTGTGGCCCGCGCCGAGCAGGAGGCCGGCAATGGCGGCCAGAATGATTTTTTTCATGTGTGCATCTCAAAAAGGAAACAAACCTCTCCCGGCCGCGCCGCTAGGAAAGCTCTGATTAAGTCAGGGCACACCCGGGAAAGCCTGCGCCGCGGGAATTCGCGGCTGCGAATCCGCTCCCGTCCGCGCGCTTGGTGGAAGCCTCAGACCCGCAAGCCATGGGGCATGCTGAAGGTGATGTCTTCGCGGATGCCGTTGACCTCGTCGACTTCACACGGCCCGTTGTCCCGCAGCCGCTCGATCACTTCCTGCACCAGCGATTCGGGCGCCGAGGCGCCGGCGGTCACGCCGATGCGGGTCTTGCCTTCGAGCCATTGGTTCCTGATGAGGGCGGCGCTCTCGATCAGGTGCGACTCGCAGCCGAGCCGCTCGGCGAGCTCCCGCAGGCGGTTGGAGTTGGAACTGTTGTGGGCGCCGACGACGAGCAGCAGATCGCATTCGAGGGCGAGTTGCTTGACGGCGTCCTGGCGGTTCTGGGTGGCGTAGCAAATGTCGCTGCGGCGCGGGCCGTTGATTTCCGGGAAGCGCTTCTTGAGCTCTTCGATGATCTCGGAACAATCGTCCACCGACAGCGTGGTCTGGCTGACATAGGACAGGTGCGACGGATCGCGGATTTCGATGGCGCGGGCATCCTCGACGGTTTCCACAAGGTAGATGCCGCCGCCTTCGCTGGTGTCGAAATTGCCGATGGTGCCCTGCACTTCCGGGTGGTTGGCGTGGCCGATGAGGATGCATTCCTCCCCCTTGCGGGCGGACCGGGAAACTTCCATGTGGACTTTGGTGACCAGCGGGCAGGTGGCGTCGTAGACCTGGAAGCCCCGGTTGCTGGCTTCGCCGCGAATCTGCTTGGCGACGCCGTGGGCGCTGAAAACGACGATGGGCTTGCGGCCGGTGCTGTCCTCGTCGGGAATCTCCTCGAGCTCCTCGACGAAAATGGCGCCTTGGCTGCGCAGATCCTCGACCACATGCCGGTTGTGGACGATCTCGTGGCGCACATAGATCGGCGCGCCGAACAGGTCGAGGGCCCGCTCGACGACTTCGATGGCGCGGTCAACCCCCGCGCAGAAGCCGCGGGGGTTGGCGAGGCTGACTTTCACGGTTGCTGTGTTCATAACTCGCGGATTCTACACCAGCCCCCCGGGGAAGTGAATACCGCGCGCAGCAAGGCCCCACCCCGTCATTCCGCGCGAAGCGAAGCCCCCACCCCGTCATTCCGCGCGAAGCGAAGCCCCCACCCCGTCATTCTGCGCGAAGCGAAGCGGAGTCGCAGAATCTCTTTCTTCGGGCACCGGCCGCTTCCTATCGGTGATCGGATACTGAAGCAGGCTGTGCTTGCCATCCCTGGCGCGACGCTTCCGGCTTCGCCAATCCCCGGTCTCGCCAGTCCGGCCACCGAGCATAGCTCGGTGGCGCTCGGGACTGCGCGCGAAGCTGCGCTTCGCAAACGCTTGCCCTCGCCCTTGGCGAGCCGTTCGGCCACCACCGCGCTCTCTCAGTGCGGGATTCCACCGCAGCCCCTTCGTCATTCCGCGCGGAGCGAAGCGGGCCGGGCTTTGCGAAGTTGCGGGCGGGAGGGTGGTCACGCGAACATCCGTTGTTCGCCGGGGCCTTCGATGTTGACGATGCAGCGGCCGCAAAGGGTTGGGTGGGCGGGGTTGGCGCCGACTTCGGGGCGGTGGTGCCAGCAGCGTTCGCATTTGGGGTGGGGGGTGGGGGCGACGCGGACTTTGAGCCCGGGCAGTTCGGTTGCCGCGGCGTCCTCGCCGGCGTCCGCGAGCGGGTGGACCGCGGCGCGGGAGACGATCAGGGCGAAGCGGAGTTCGTCGCCGAGTTCCTTCAACTCCGCGAGCAGTTCCCCGCCGGCGTAGAGATCGACTTCGGCGCCGAGGCTCGCGCCGATGGTCTTGTCGGCGCGTTTGGCCTCGAGTTCGCGGTTGAGCGCCGATTTGACCGCCATGACCCGGCCCCAGCAGGCGTCGGGGAAGCGGCCTTCTTGTTCAAAGTCCTCTTGCTCAAAGCCTTCTTTTTCAAAGCCCTCTTGTTTAAATCCTGGGCCGGGGCCTTCCATATCGGCGAGCAGCACCGAAGGCGTCCGCGCGCCGGGGATGTTTTCCCAGATTTCGTCGGCGGTGAAGCTGAGGATCGGCGCGAGCATCGGGGCCAGCATTTCGAGAATGTGGAACATGGCGGTCTGGGTCGAGCGCCGCGCGAGGCTGTGGGCCGGGGTGGTGTATTGCCGGTCCTTGATGATGTCGAGATAGAAGCCGCCGAGTTCGATCACGCAGAAATGGTGGATTTTCTGGTAGATCGCCAGAAAATTGTATTCGTGGTAATGGGCGATGACCTCACCGCGCAACCGCCCGGTGCGGCGCACGATCCAGTGGTCGAGGGCGAGCATTTCCCCGGCGGGGACGCGGTGGGATTCCGGGTCGAAGCCATTGAGGTTGCCGAGCATGAAGCGCGCGGTGTTGCGGATGCGCCGGTAGGCGTCGGCGACTTGGCGGAAGATCTCGTCGGAAACCGCCATTTCGCCGCGGTAATCGGTGGCGGCGACCCACAATCTGAGGATGTCGGCGCCGTACTTCTTGAAGACTTTGTCCGGGGCCACGGTGTTGCCGAGGGATTTCGACATCTTGCGGCCTTCGGCGTCGACGAAGAAGCCGTGGGTGAGCACTTCCCGGTAGGGCGCGGCGCCGTGCATGGCGATGGCGGTCTTGAGCGAGGACTGGAACCAGCCCCGGTGCTGGTCCGAACCTTCCAGATACAGGTCGGCCGGCCAGGTGAGTTGTTCGCGCTGGCGCAGCACCGAGAAATGCGTCACCCCGGAATCGAACCAGACATCGAGGGTGTCGGTGACTTTGCGGTATTGCTCCGCCTCCGGCCCAAGCAGTTCTTGCGGGTCGAGGTTGTGCCAGGCGTCGATGCCATCGCGTTCGATCCGTTCGGCGACCCGCGCGAACAAGCGCCCGGTGTCCGGGTGCAATTCGCCGCTTTCCCGGTGGACGAACAGGGTGATGGGAACGCCCCAGGCGCGCTGGCGCGAGATGCACCAGTCCGGGCTGCCGCGCAGCATGAGTTCCATCCGCGCCCGCCCCCAGTCGGGAATCCATTTGATGCCGGCCACGGCCTCGAGCGCCGAATCGAGCAGGCCGCCCTCGCCCATGCTGATGAACCATTGCGGCGTGGCGCGGTGGATCAGCGGCGTTTTGCTGCGCCAGCAGTGGGCGTAGCTGTGGGTGATGCGGCTCTCGTGGACGAGGGCGCCGTTTTCCTTGAGCGCGGCGGTGATGTCGGCGTCAACCTTGTAGACGTGGGCCCCGGCGAAACGGCCCGCCGCGGGCAGGAAAACACCGTGGTCGTCGAGCAGATTCAAAGTGCCCAGGCCGTATTTCCGGCCGGTGTTGAAGTCGTCGACGCCGTGGTCCGGGGCGGTGTGCACCGCGCCGGTGCCGGCCTCGGTGGTGACGTGGCCGCCAAGCACGATGGGTGATTCGCGTTCAAAGAGTGGGTGGCGCAGCTGCAGCGATTCGAGCGCCGAACCCCGGCAGCTTGCGACCCGCTCGAAGTCTTCGCAGCCGTAGCGCGCCATGACGGCAGCGACCATCTCCGCCGCGATGACGATCAGCTCGGGGCCGGCGCCGAGCTGGCAGCGGACCAGGGCGTAGTCGAGCCCGGCGTTGAGGCAGACCGCCTGGTTCGCCGGCAGGGTCCAGGGGGTGGTGGTCCAGATCACCACCGACAGCGGCGACTCCGGGTCCAAGCCGGTGGCGGCGCCGAAACAGGCGAGCAAGGCGGCGCGGTCGGCGGCGGCGAAACGGACATCGATCGAATATGAGGTCTTGTCCCGGAATTCGACCTCGGCCTCGGCCAGCGCCGAGGCGCCGACGACGCTCCAGTAAACCGGCTTGTGGCCGCGCGCGAGATGGCCGTTGGCGACGATGCGCCCGAGCGCGCGGACGATATCGGCCTCGGTGCGGAAATCCATGGTCAGATAGGGGTTTTCCCAATCCCCCAGCACGCCGAGGCGGATGAAGCCGGCCTTTTGCCGTTCGATCTGGCCGGCGGCGTATTCGCGGCAGGCGCGGCGGAACTCGGCGTGGCTGATCTTGCCCCCGGCCTTGCCTTTCTTCTTTTCGACATTGTGCTCGATGGGCAGGCCGTGGCAGTCCCAGCCGGGCACATAGGGGGCGTCGAAGCCGGTCATCTGCCGGGATTTGACGACGATGTCCTTCAGCGTCTTGTTGATGGCGTGGCCAAGATGGAGATCGCCATTGGCGTAGGGCGGGCCGTCGTGGAGCACGAAGCGCGGCCGGCCGGCGTTCTTGCGGCAAATCGCCCGGTACAGGTCGAGCCCGCGCCATTTCTCAAGGCGCGCGGGCTCGCGCCCGGCGAGGTCCGCCCGCATGGGGAAGTCCGTGTGCGGAAGATTGAGTGTGTCTTTGTACTGGCTCATAAACAGCTTGTCGGCAGGGTTACGGCTTCTTGGCGGAATCCCATACCCGCCGGACCTGCTCCACGTCGGCGGCGATTCGCCCGCGCAGCGTCTCCAGCGAATCGAATGTTTCCTCGTCGCGGAGCTTTTCCCGGAAAACCACCTCGATGGTCTCGCCGTAGAGGTCGCCCTCGAAATCGAGCAAATGCGCTTCGAGCAGCGGCCTGCCAGCGGCTTCCACCGTGGGCCGGAAGCCGATGCTCACCGCGGCCGGATGGGCGCGGCCGGCGGCAATCGCCTCGCCGGCGTAAATCCCGTGCAGCGGAATCCGCCCGCCGGGCAATTCGATATTGCAGGTGGGGTAGCCCAGCTTGGCGCCGAGTTGTTCACCCCGGACGACCGGGCCGCGAATCGCGTAGGGCCGGCCGAGCAGGCGCCCGGCCCAGTGGAAATCGGCCGCGGCCAAGGCTTTCCGCACCGCGGTGCTGCTGACCCGGCAGCCATCGACCACCCGGTCCAGCGCCCGGTGGACCGAAAACCCGAACTCGCCCCCCCGCGCCTCCAGCATGGCGAAATCGCCCTCCCGGCCGCGGCCGAAGCGGAAATCGCCGCCGATGACCAGCGCCGCGACACCGAGCCCGTCCACCAGAATGCGGCGGATGTAGTCGGCCGCCGGCATCTGGCTCATCGCCTCGTCGAAACCGAGCACATGGCAATAATCGACGCCATGCGCCCCCAGCAGGCGCAGCTTTTCCGGCAGACCCGTCAACCGCGCCGGACAATTGTCATGGGTGCCGCCAGCGCCGGCAAGAGCGGCGAAAAACTCTTCCGGGTGCGGCTCAATCACCATCGCCAGCGCCGGCAAACCGAGGATTTTGGCTCGCTCGACGACTTGCCCGAGAATCAACTGATGCCCAAGATGCACACCGTCGAACTTCCCGATCGTCGCCACGCAGCCGCCATGCTCCCGGGCGAAACCGCCAGCATCCTCCAACACGATCACGGCGCGAACCCCACGCGCGAAAAGCGGCGATTATACCCCCCTTCGGCGAACCCGAACCCTTGTCACTCCCCCATCGCGTCCCGCCGTATCTTTTGCCCCTTGCCTCCGCGCAGGCTGGTGAGGCCGCGGCGGAGGAGGATTCTGGCGATGGCGAGGAGGCAGGGGACGATCACGACCACGCCGATGAGGAGATTCACCACGGAGATTGTGTCGGGCAGGTTGACCATCACCACCATGTTGGCGATGGCGGCCGCGGCGGTCGCGGCGAGGGCGAGGGCGCCGAAAATATGCAGCAGCGCGAGCAGCTTGTTCATGGCGGGATGCCGGCGCGGCCTCAGCTCGCGGAGGCGAGTTCGGCGGGCTTGTGGATGGCGCTGAATTGGCCGTAGCCATCGGCGCCCATGAAGCGCGCCAGGGTTTTGGGGTCGATCTTGCGCGCATCGACGATGATCAGGCCCTCGAGCGACTCGTTGAAACCCGAATGAATGTTGAAGCAGGCCATGCGGCCATTCAGCGAGAGATAATGCCGCAGCAGCACCGGCAACGCCTTGCCCGGGTCGCAGCGGCCGATGAGTTTGCCGAGCATCTTGATGTTGGCGAGTTCCCTGAGCATGTCCTCGGACCAGACCCGGTGGGCGATGCGGTGCGGCGTGCGCGGCTTGACCAGCGGCGCGAATTCGCTGGCCTTGAAGTTGGTCAGCAGGGTGTCGGCGATCAGCGCCCGGGCGAGATCGCTGTATTCCCGGGAAATGCTCACCGAACCGAACAGGGTGTGGTAGCGCGGGCGGTCGACGAGCACCCGGCCGATGCCCCGCCACAGCAGGGTCAGCGATTCTGGCCGGCGCTGATAATCGGGGTGGATGAACGAGCGGCCCATTTCGATGGCGTTGCCGAGCTGGCGAATGAAGGACTGGTCGTAGCGGTAAAGCGAGCGGCTGTACAGGCCTTTCACGCCGTGCTCGCGGACGATTTCATCGACAAGGCCCACCCGGTAGGCGCCGGCGACGCGGGCGTTTTTCTTGTCCCAGAGAAACAAGTGCAGGTAGCGCGGGTCGAACTCGTCGGAATCCCGGTCGAGGCCGGTGCCCTCCCCCGCGGCGCGGAAAGTGATTTCCCGGGCCACGGCGATCTGCTCCATGATGACGCCGAGGCGCTGGTGGGGCGCGCAGTAGACATCGAACTCCCCGTGTTCGATCAGCCGGAATTCGGCGAGCCCGTCAAGCGCCGCGGCGGTTTCCGCGCTGGTTTCCGAACCGGACTTCAGCGGCAGGATTTCCGCCACCTTGCGGGCGAAGCGAACCGGCGCGGCCTCGCGCCGGCGCGACAGGGCCTCGGTGCTCACCCGCAGGTATTCGGTCACCGCCTTCGGCTCCCGCAGCAGCCGCAGTTCCTGGGCGAGCACTGGCCTGCCCAGAGTCAATTCCAGTTCGAAGCCACGTTTGTTGGCGAGTTGCCGGGGCAGCAGCAGCGTGCGCAGGCGCGGGTGCAAGAGGCCGGCGAGATAGAAATACGCGCTGTTGCGGCCACTGACATGGACCGGCAAACAGGCGCACTCGTGGCGTTTTATCAACTGCCCGGCGAGGCGGTTCCATTTGCGATCCTGGATGCGGCGCCCGCGCAAATCGATCGCCGCCACCATCCCCGCCGGAAAGATCAGCATCGCGCCGCCGCCGCGCAGATGCCGCTGCACCTGTTTGATCCCCTTGACATTGCCGGTGGCGGCACCGCCGGAGAGCACATCGACACCGATGAACAGCGGCGCGAGTTCGGGAACCCGGCGCAGCAGCTCGTTGGTGAGCACCTTCAGGTCGGGCCGCGCGCGCAGCAAAATCCTGGCCAGCGCGATGCCTTCCAGGCCGCCGAGTGGATGGTTGGCGACGATCAGCAGGGGGCCTTCCCGGGGAATGCGCCCGAGCTGCTCCTCGTTGCCGATTTTCAAGCTTACGCCGAGGGCGTCGAGGGCGTATTGCAGGAAATTTTCCGGGTCGAGACCGCGGGGGCGGGCGGCGTAAAAATCGCCGAGGCTGCCCAGCCCCAGCAGTTTTTCCGCCAGCGCCGCGAGCGGCCGGGGCTTGAAGGGGAGGCGGCAGGGATTAGTCATTGGCGGGATACTGTTTCACCAGTTGCAGCTCATGGCGCCAAGCCTTGTACAGCGGCCACAAACCGGGCGGTTCGCTGCCGCGCTTGCGGTTCGCAAGGCCAAGTGTAAATAGCGTTTGGTATTGCCGCAACAGGGTTTTGACGGCCTCAAGCAGCCCGGTGCGCCGGTCCCAGATGTGGATCGATTCCGAGCTGGCGCCGTTGATCTCGACGATTTGCAGCCCGCGGCCGGCGCGCAGGCTCTCGACATCGCGGAATTTGACATCGAGCCGGCCATAGTAGAAACCGGGAATGTCGTCGAAAATCCGGTCGAGGGCGGCGGTCAGTTCCCGGGTGATCAAATGGCCGCCATCGCGGAACACCGCGCCGCGGCAATGGCTGGCGGAAAACACGAGGCGGTGGGGGCAGCCGGCGGGAATGACTCGATGCCAATGGCTGGCGTTGCGTTGGCGATAGAGCCGGGCCAGGCCCCCCGCCCTGGGGTCGGCGGCGACGAGTTCGGCGAGGCTGCGTTTGCCGTCGCCGACGACATAGGGGGTGTATTTCAAGGTCAGCGAGGTGATTTCGCCTTGTTCGGTTTCCGGGTCGCGAACGTAGAACACGCCGGCCTCGGCTTCGAAATCGGCGAGTTTTTGCAGCATGGCGGCGGCGCCGGGGGGGAATTGTTCGAGGTAGGACTTGAGGGCTTCGCGGTCGCGCAGGAGTTTGACTCCGGCGCCGCGGCAGCCGATGTCCGGCTTGCCGACCAGGGGGAACTCGAGGCCGGCTTGGGCAATGGCTGAAATGGCTGTTTCGGGAGGTGGGTTGTTGGTGGCTTCGGTTGGGCTGGGGGTTGAATTGGATCCGGGGGCGACTCTGGCTTGGGTTCCGGCTCCGGGATCGATTTGGGTTCCGGCTTCGGAATGGTGAGCGGGTCCTTCCCGGCTGGCGCCGGGGCCCTTCCGCTCCCCATCCCGCCGCCTTGGGGGATTCGGCTGGGATGTTTCCTTCGATTGGGTATTTATGGTGACCCAGGGGAGGATGTGTTGGTTGGCGGTTGGGCCGGCGAGTTTGAGGATGGCGGATTTGGGGGTGCCCGCCATGCCGGACAGCGGCACGGCGGGGTTGGCGATCAGCGGGAGGCTGATGGCGCGGTGGCGCAGACCGAGGAGCAGGCACTGGATGGCCACTGGGAGGTAGATGAGCCAGGTGGGCCAGAACTCGAAGAAGGAGACCGGCGGCCCGCCGAGGTCGAGCGGGGGCATGCCCTCGGCGACGTGGGGGCGGTGCCGGCGCCCAAGCTCCGCGGTTTCCGCTTCGATTGTGGTCATGGCCGCCCGTGGATGTTTTCGCGCAGGAATTCGACGGCCGCCGAGACGGGTTGGCCTTCGACGTCGACGATGCGGTTGGCTTCGCGCATGACCGCGTCCGGGATGCTGTCGACGAGGTCCGCCAAGGCGCTGGTGAACGCGGGCTCGCGGGCGGCCTCGGCAGAGGCGACGAGGAAGGCGTCGTAGGGCAGCATGGCGTTGCGGGGGTCCGCAAGCACAAGCAGGTCATAGTGGGCGATGCGCCCGTCGCTGGTGTAGGCGGTGATCAGATCGACCTGGCCTTCGTCAACCGCGGTGTACATCAGCGTGGTGTCGAAAGTGAGCTTGCGGTCGAAGTCGATGCCGTAGCTGTCGCGGACGGCGATCCATTCGGGGCGGCCGAAAAACTCGAGGTCGCCGCCGGCGGTGAGCCGGCCGGCGATGGAGATGAGGTCTTCGATCGATTCGACACCGAGTTCGGCGGCGCGTTCCCGGCGCATGGCGAAGGCGTAGAGGTTCTGGAATCCGGCGGCGCCGATGACCCTCATGCCCGCGCTGGTTTCGACATGTTCAACGACTTCATCGAACACTCTGGCGCGGCCGGGATTGTCTTCCCGGTTCATCATGTTGGCCCAGACTGTGCCGCTGTATTCGAGATAGGCGTCGACGGCGCCGTTGGCGGTGGCCTCGTAAATGACCTGGGTGCCGAGCCCGAGGCGCTGCTCGACGCGGAAGCCTTCGGCTTCGAGTTCCGCCGCGAGCAGGCCGGCGATGATGTGCTGTTCGGTGAAGCCCTTGCCGCCGACCGTGTAGTCGGCCGCCGGCTCCGGCAGCAGGCTCCAGATGGAGACGCCCGCGGCGAGCAGCAGCGAAGCCGCCACCGCGGCGAATACCCGGCGGTAGCGGCCCGCGGCTACCTGGTCCCGCGTGCCGGCGAAGCGGTTTTCCACCAGCCAGAGCACGCCGCCGATGATGGCGTCGAGCATCACCGCCATCACCGCGGCGGCGACGCTGCCCACGGTGACGGCGGCGAGATTGCGGGTTTGCAGGCCGGTGAAGATGTAGTTGCCGAGGCTGGTGGCGCCGACCAGGGTGGAGAGCGTCGCCAGGCCGACTGTCCACACCGCGGCGGTGCGGATGCCGGCGATGATCACCGGCAGCGCCAGCGGCAGGCGCACCCGGATGAGAATCTGGCCCGGCGACATGCCGATGCCGCGGGCGGCTTCGACAACTTCGCCGGCGACGCTTTCGAGCCCGGTGACGGTGTTGCGCACAATCGGCAGCATGCTGTAGAGCAGCAGGGCGGTCAGCGCCGGCAGCAGGCCGATGCGGCCGCCGAGGGCCGCCACGGTGAGGGCGAGAATCGCCACGCTCGGTATCGTTTGCAGCACGCTGACGAAGACGAGCAGCGGGGGTTTCAGTGCCGGGCGCTGGTTGGCGAGGATGCCGAGCGGCACGCTGACCGCGATGCCGAGGCCGAGGGCGACGAGGGTGAGGAGCAGATGCCCTTCAAGGTATTCGGGCAGCAGCAGCAACTGCTCGCGCAGATTGTCGCTCATCGGGCGGCCGCCGCGTCTTCCCGGATCATGCGCTCGAGCCGGGTGGCTTCCCGCCGCGGCATTTCCACCATTTCGCTGACGTATTCGTGGGCGGGCGCCTTGAGCAGTTCGCCGGGGGTGCCGACTTGCAGAATTTCGCCATCCTTCATCACCGCGATGCGGTCGGCGAAGAGCAGCGCCTCCATCATGTCGTGGGTGACGAGGATGACGGTGAGCCCGAGTTTTTGCTGTATCGCCCTGAATTCCCCGCGAAGCTGGCCCCGGGTCACCGGGTCGAGGGCGCCGAATGGCTCGTCCATGAGCATGACTTCGGGGGCGGCGGCGAGCGCCCGGGCGACGCCGACGCGCTGCTGCTGGCCGCCGGAAAGCTGGGCCGGGGCGCGGCCGCCGAATTCGCCGGCTGGCAGGCCGACGAGTTCGAGCGCCTCGAAGCAGCGTTCGCGGACCTTTTCCGGGGGCCAGCGCAGCAGCCTGGGCACGGCGGCGACGTTTTCCAGCACTGTGTAGTGGGGAAAAAGGCCGATGCCCTGGAACACGTAGCCAATGTTGCGGCGCAGCGCCTGGGGGTCGCCGGCCATGATGTCGCGGCCGGCGATGAGAACCCGCCCCGAGTCGGGTTCCTCAAGCCGGTTGATCATCTTGAGCGTGGTGGTTTTGCCGCAGCCGGAGCCGCCGATGAGCCCAAGCAGCTCGCCCCTGGCGACTTCGAGGCTGACAGCGGAAACCGCGAAAGTCGCCCCGCCGTCAAAGCTCTTGCTGAGCTCGCGCAGTTCAATCATCCCAAGACCCTGCCCTCACCGGGCAGGATACTGCAAAACGCGCGATGCTTCGATACATTGTTGTTGGGTGGAGCGGTTGCTGGGTGGAGCGGAGCGCAAAATCTCTTCGTTCAGGCACCGGTCGCTTGCCGGCGGCAATCGGATTCTGAAGCAGGGTGTGCCCGCCATCCCTGGCGCGACGCTTCCGGCTTCGCCAATCCCCGGTCTCGACATCCATGTCGAGCCGTTCGGCCCTTGAAAAGCTGCGCTTTTCATCGGCTGCGCCGACTGGGCCTCACCCCTCAGTGCGGAACTCAAGGCGCTGTGTCCCGAATGTGGATGAATCTACTCGGTCATTCCGCGCGGAGCGAAGCCCCACCCTGTCATTCTGCGCGGAGCGAAGCGGAGTCGCAGAATCTCCCGGACATCGCGCCAGCGCCACCGAGATTCTGCGACTTCGCGCAGAATGACAGAACATCAGCGGCGCACCCCTGCTTCGTCATTCTGCGCGGAGCGAAGCGGAGTCGCAGAATCTCCCGGACATCGCACCATCGCCACCGAGATTCTGCGACAAAATGACGGCCTCTCAATACGCTCCGTTGTCCCCGATTTGTTCGTGGAAGTCTTCGAGTTCGTCGATGTCGAATCTGCGGCCGAGGGCGGCGATGTCGTCGGCGCTGATGTTGCCGGCGATGTTGCCGAGCACGACCTCGCCGTCATCGGAGACAACCATCAGGGCGATGCCGTAAATGACTTCCTCGTCGCTGGAGAAGCGCAGGAAGATGTCAACATGGTCGCCGTCGTCGCGGACGCGCACGACCCGCTCCCAGGCCTCGTCTTCAAGGTTCGCGGCGATCGCCTCCATGCTTTCGGCGACTTGCCGGACGTCGCCCTCGAGCTCCTCGTAGACTTGCAGGCGCACATTGAGCAGCCGCGAGACGAAGTTGGCGGCCTCGGTGTCTTCTTCCGGGATCGTTTCGGTGATCAGCCGCAGCAGCGGCTCGCGCAAGGTCACCTCGACCACGGGTTCGGCGTCGGCGAGGCCGCGCAGGGCGGAGAAATCGACAAAGCCGGGGTGGTCGTCGGCGGCGCTGGCGAAGGCGCCATACAGCGTGAGCGCCAGGGCCGGGAGGAATTGCTGTGTGCTTTTCATTGCTGCTCTCCTTGAGGAATTTGAGGGCCGACACTAAATCGGATCGTTGACCGCGGGAGCGGCGGCGCCGCTGTCCGCGCTGTCGATCGATAGCGCCGGCAGGCTGAGAACCGGCAGGCTGACCATCCTGTCGCCGAGCCGGTTCCGCATGGATTCGGTGATTTCATTGAGGGTCTGGATCGTGGTGTTGAGGTCCTCGATGGCCACGATCAACTCTTCCCGGGAAAACTGTTCGGTGGCGCTGGCCGGGGGTGGCCCGGCGATCGCCGGGGCCGCCGGCGGCGGGGAGCCGGATGGGCTGTATTGCAGCCACACCCCCACCGCCACGAACACCGCGAGGGCGGGCGCCGCGAGCCCCCAGGCGGGCGCCGGGAAAAGCCGCCGGGCGAACTCCCGCAAACGCTCAGCGAGGGAAACGCGCCCGCGGACGGTCTGGCCAAGCACGCGCTCAAGCAGTTCCGGCGGCAGTTCGGGCCGGGGCAGGTCGAGCAGGGCGTCGCTCATCGCCCGGGCCAGCAGATACTCGCGGCCGCAGTCCGGGCAGGCGCGGATGTGTTCGAGCGCTGGCCGCGCCTCGCCGGGTGGCAATTCATTGTCGAGCAGATGGTCGATCTGCGATTGCGCGATGCCGCATTCGGTATTGTCGTTGCTCCTTGTGGTCATGCTCATGGCCTCAGCTGCTGTTGTTGATCCCGGCCGCCGCGAGCGCGGCCGCTTCGTCGTTCCGCCCCGGCGCCAGCCGGTCGGCTTCATGGCTGGATTCGCGGCTGGGCTTGCTACCCGATTCAGGACCGGCGCCGTGGATCCGTTCGAACAGGCCGCGCAAGCCTTCATCGCCGCGCAATTTGCGGCGGCCGCGGTGGAGATAGACCTTCACCTGGCTTTCGCTGAGTTCCATCGCCCCCTGGATGTCGGCGTAAGCCATGCCCTGGATGTCGCGCATGACGAGCAGCGAACGGAATGGCTCGTCGAGCGCCTGGATCGATGCGAGCAGCGCCTGGCGCAGCCGCTCGCGGTCCCGGGATTCGCCCGGCGACTCGTTGCGGGACTGATCCTGCCCTGGCCGCGCTGGGCCGCCCGCCTGGCTGTCCGGGTCGATCCGGTGGTCGAAGCGGGAGTCGGCCAGCCGCTGCCGGCGGATATGGTCGATCACCGCGTTGCGGGTGACCCGCATCAGCCAGGCGAGCATCTTGTCCGGGTCGATCGAGCGCCAATGCCGCCACAGCTTGATGAGCACTTCCTGGGTGACGTCGTCGGCGTCCTGCCCGCCGCGCAGACTGTGGCTGGCGAAGGCGTAGACCCGCTGCCCGTAGCGTTCAACCGCGCGAGTGTAATCAGCGTTCATGTTCCCGCCGGATGCCATTGCTGGAAGCCAAGCGCATTCCACTGTCCATTTGGGAAGTTAGACGGGAATACCCGGCAAAGGTTACTTGGGTTCTAGGAGCCTGCGCCATAGGAATTCACGGCTGCAAATCCGCTATCGCCGCCCCCTTGGCCGATCAATTTCGTTGAATATAGGCCAATATTCGCCTCAATCGATCGGCCAAGGGGGCGGCGATATCGAATTTTCGCTTTCGCGAATTCCTGCGGCGCAGGCTCCTAGCGGATGCGAGCCCGGCGATCAGGCGTTTTCCGGCGGATAGTGGCGGTAGAGGATGCCGGCCATCTTGTAGACCATGCGCACGACCTGGGCGCAGTAGCCGAACTCGTTGTCGTACCAGAGGTACAGCACGCAATTGTTGCCGCTGGCCACGGTGGCGAAGCTGTCGACGATGGCGGCCTCCCTGGCGCCGACGAAATCGCTGGATACCGCGTCGGCCGATTCGGTGAAGCTGATCTGGTGCTGGAGGTTGGAATGCAGGGCGATCTGGCGCAGGAACTCGTTGATCTCGTCCTTGTTCGTTTCGCGCCCGAGGGTCAGGTTCATGATCGCCATCGACACATTGGGCGTCGGCACGCGGATGGCGTTGGCGGTGAGCTTGCCGGCGAGTTCGGGAATCGCCTTGACCGCGGCCTTGGCGGCGCCGGTTTCGGTGAGCACCATGTTGAGCGCCGCGCTGCGGCCGCGGCGGGCGCCCTTGTGGTAGTTGTCGATGAGGTTCTGGTCGTTGGTGTAGGCGTGGACGGTTTCGATGTGGCCGCGCTCGATGCCGAACTCGTCCTGGATCACCTTGAGCACGGGCACCACGGCGTTGGTGGTGCAGGAGGCGGCGGTGACGATGCGGTCATCGGCTTCGATCAGATCGTCGTTGATGCCGTAGACGATGTTCTTCAACTCGCCCTTGCCCGGGGCGGTGAGCAGCACCTTGCCGGCGCCCCTGGCCCGCAGGTGCTGGGCCAGGCCGGCCTCGTCGCGCCATTTGCCGGTGTTGTCGATGATGAGGGCGTCGTCGATGCCGTATTGGGTGTAATCGATTTCCCCGGGTGAGTTGGCGTAGATCACCTTGATGACATTGCCATTGGCGATGAGCGCGTTGTTCTCCTCATCGATCCGCAGGGTGCCCTGGAAGGCGCCGTGGACCGAATCGGCGGTGAACAGGCTGGCGCGCTTGGCGAGATCGCCCTCAACGCCGGGCCGCACGACGATGGCTTTCAGGCGCATGTCCTGGCCAGTGCTCGTGCGCTCGATAAGCAGCCGGGCGCAGAGCCGGCCGATGCGGCCAAAGCCGTAGAGCACCACATCCTGGGAATGGTCCGAGGGCCGCGCGCGCACGCCGTCGAGGTAGCTCAGCTCCCGGCGCACGAAGACATCCGGCGACATCGCGCCGGGATTCTTGATCTTGCGCTCCATGTAGCGCACGGTGAGCTTGCCGAGGTCGATGCGGGCGTGCCAAAGGTCGAGCTCGGCCATCGCCATGAGGATGGGATGGGTCTCGAATTCGGACATTTCGTTGCGCTCGACCTGCCGCACAAAGCGGTGGGCCTTCATGATGAAGGTAACCGAGCGGTTGTGGATCGGCCGGCCGTAGATGTACACGCTGACATTGCGCTGGCTGAACAGGCGGCCGATAACCGGAATCATCTCCTGCACCCGGGCCTCGCGCTGCTTCCAATCGGTGAAATAATCGTCAACCCTCGGCCGCCCCGATTTCGCCGACACCGCGCCCCGCCGGCCGGCGCGCTTCTTCGCCGCGGTCTTGCCCGCCTTGCCGACGCTCCCCACTGATTCGGACTGATCCACCTTGCTCTCCCCGGCTCTCATCTCCGGCGCGGCGTATTATCTTTTCTCACCACGGCAAATTCAATTCGCGCCAAGACTTCGATAAGCCGTCACGGGGATGTGGGCGCCTGCGCCCTGGGTTACAATCCGCCGCCATCGCCGCCTTTTCGAGTTTCCCCGCGCGCCTTTCCCATGGCTGAAATCCTTGCCCCGCCCTTGCCGGAGAATCCCGGCGCCGCCAGCCTTTGGGCGCTGCGGGACGACTCGGCCAACAGTCTGGCGCTGGCGGCGGCGGCGCGGCGGGCGGCGGGGCCTTTGCTCGTGGTCTGCGTGGACACCGAGGCCAGCGAGCGGCTGCTGCGCGAACTGCGCTACTTCCTCGCCCACCACGAAGACGTGCCGGTGTTGAGCCTGCCGGACTGGGAAACGCTTCCCTATGAGAATTTCTCCCCCCACCAGGACATCGTCTCCCAGCGGCTGAGCGCGCTGCACCAACTGCCGCGGCTCAAGCGGGGGGTTCTGGTGGTGCCGGTTTCGGGCCTGCTGCTGCGCCTGCCGCCGCAAAGCCATGTCGCCGCCAACAGCCTCGACCTGCGGGTGGGGCAGCGGCTGGCCGTGGGCGAGTTCCGCGAACAACTCGTGGCGGCGGGCTACAACGCCGTCGATACCGTGCTCGACCACGCCGAATTCGCCGTGCGCGGCTCGGTGGTGGACCTGTTCCCCATGGGCAGCCCGGCGCCGATCCGCATCGACCTGTTCGACGAGGAAATCGACACCCTGCGCAGCTTCGACCCGGAAACCCAGCGCACCCGGGAGCGGGTCGAAGCGGTCCGCCTGCTGCCCGGCCGCGAATTCCCGCTCGACGCAGCCGCGGTGACTGGCTTCCGCGGGCGTTTCCGCGAGCGCTTCGATGTGGACCCGATGCAGTGCCCGCTGTATCGCGATGTCAGCGACGGCCTCGCCTCGCCGGGGCTCGAGTACTACCTGCCGCTGTTCTTCGATGACTTGCGGAGCCTGTTCGACTATCTGCCCGCAAACACGCTGGCGGTGCAAATCGGCGATATCCACGGCGCCGGCGAGGCCTTTCTTGGCGAAGTCGCCAACCGCCACCGGGACCGCTCCTTCGATCCGCAACGGCCGATTCTCCGGCCCGATGAAATCTTCCTGCCGGTGAACGAAGCCCTCGCCGGCCTCAAGCGCCATCCGCGCATCCGCGTGACCGAATCGGCGCCGGAAGTGTTCCGCCTGCGGCAACTGCCCGAGGTGGCGATGAATCCGCGGCTCGCCTCGCCATTGCGGGCGCTTGCGGACTTCCTCGCCGAATGCGGCGCCAGGGTGCTGTTCTGCGCCGAAAGCCCGGGCCGCCGGGAGAGCCTGCAACAGCGTCTTGGCCAGATTGGGCTCAAACCGCGGCTGTTTGAGCACTTCGAGGATTTCATCGGGGGCGGGTCCGAGACCGATGCCAACATCGGCATCGCCGTGGCACCGATCGACCGCGGGCTTTGGCTTGAGCAGGCGGGACAAACCGGGCACGAGAGCATTGTGCTGATCACCGAGGAAATGCTCTTCGGCAACAAGGTCGCCCAGCGCCGCCGGCGGCGGCCTTCGCAGCAGCATCCCGACCTCGTGCTCAAGAACCTGTCCGAATTGCATCCCGATGATGCCGTGGTCCACGTCGAGCATGGCGTTGGCCGCTACCGGGGCCTGGCGACGATCGACACCGACGGCCTGCGCGCAGAATTCCTCGCCATCGAATACGACCGGGGCGCGAAGCTCTACGTTCCCGTGGCCGACCTCCAGCTCGTCAGCCGCTACGGTGGCGGCAGCGAGGACGAGGCGCCGCTGAACACGCTCGGCACCGATCATTGGCGGCGCGCCAAGAAGAAGGCGGCGGAGAAAATCCGCGACGCCGCCGCCGAACTGCTCGAAATCCACGCCCGCCGCGAGGCTGGCAAGGGCTTTCCCTACCGCTGCGACACCCTGGAATACGAGCGCTTCGCCGCGGCCTTCCCCTTCGAGGAAACCGCCGACCAGCAAAGCGCCATCGAGGCCGTCATCGCCGATATGGCCTCGCCGCGGCCCATGGATCGCCTAGTCTGCGGCGATGTCGGCTTCGGCAAGACCGAAGTCGCCATGCGCGCGGCCTTCATCACTGTTGCCAATGGCCGCCAAGCCGCGGTGCTCGTGCCCACCACCCTGCTCGCCCAGCAGCATTTCGAGAACTTCCGCGACCGCTTCAGCGACTGGCCATACACAGTCGAGGTCATCTCCCGCTTCAAGACCGAGTCCGAGCAGAAGACAATCCTCGGCCGCGTCCAATCCGGCGGCATCGACCTCCTCATCGGCACCCACAGCCTGCTGACGGCGAAAATCGACTACGATCAGCTCGGCCTGCTCATCATCGACGAGGAGCACCGCTTCGGCGTGCGCCAGAAGGAGAAACTCAAATCGATCCGCGCCAGCGTCGACATCCTCACCCTGACCGCGACGCCGATTCCGCGCACGCTCAACATGGCGCTCGCCGACATGCGCGACCTGTCGCTGATCGTCACCCCGCCGGCCAAGCGGCTGTCGATCCGCACCTTTGTGCGCGAGCACGACGCCGCCATCGTCAAGGAGGCGATCAGCCGCGAACTGCTGCGTGGCGGCCAGGTTTTCTACCTGCACAACGAAGTGCGCAGCATGGAGCGGGCGCTCGCGCAGATCGGGGAACTGCTGCCCCAGGCGCGCCCCGCCATGGCCCACGGCCAGATGCCAGAGCGCCAGCTTGAAAAGGTCATGGCGGACTTCTATCACAAGCGTTACAACGTGCTCGTGTGCTCGACGATCATCGAAACCGGCATCGACATTCCCAGCGCCAACACCATCATCATCCGCCGCGCCGACAAATTCGGCCTCGCCCAGTTGCACCAGTTGCGCGGCCGGGTCGGCCGCTCGCACCACCAAGCCTACGCCTATTTGCTCATCCCCGACCGCCGCGGACTGCGGGCCGACGCCCGCAAGCGCATCGAGGCCATCGAATCCGCCACCGAACTCGGCGCCGGCTTCACCCTCGCCTCCCACGATCTCGAAATCCGCGGCGCCGGCGAACTGCTCGGCGAGGAACAAAGCGGCCACATGCAGAAAATCGGCCACACGCTGTACATGGAAATGCTGATGGACGCGGTGAAGGCGATCCGCGAAGGCAGGATGCCCAGCAGCGGCCCCGAGCGCGAGGACACAGTGGAGATCAGCCTGCGCATACCCGCGCTGATTCCCGAGGATTACCTCCCCGACGTGCACACCCGGCTGATCCTCTACAAGCGCATCGCCTCGTGCCGCGACAGCGACGCGCTCGATGAATTGCAGGTGGAGATGATCGACCGCTTCGGCCTGCTGCCGGCGCCGTTGAAATCGATGTTCCGGCTTGGCGCAATCAAGCTGCGGGCGCGGCATTTCGGCATTCGCAAGATCGATGCCACCGCGGCCGGCGGCCGCGTCGAGTTCGCTGCAAACGCCCAGGTGGACACCGCCGCCCTCGTCCGGCTGATCGAAACCGAGCCGGCGAACTTTGGCCTCGGTGGGGCGAACCAGTTGCAACTCAAGGCTGGATTCCTCGCCGCCAAGGACAAACTCGATTACATCGACACTCTGCTCGACCGGATCGCCGCCAGCGGGCCGGCAATCGCCCAAAGCGCCTGAAGCCCCTGAAACGATGAAAAACCTTCTTTCCGCAAGCATGCTCAGGCCCGCAATGCGGATTTGGCGGTTGCGCTGGCCCCGGTCCGCCGGCGGCCCCGCCGCGCTGCTGGCCGCGACGCTCCTCTCCAGCCACGCCGCCCAAGCCCAAGCCTTCGAGCGCTGGTTCCAAGTTGAAATGACGATCTTCGCCAATGAGTCCAGCCCCGACCGCGAACGCGAGAGCTGGCGGCCCGGCGCAAGGCAACCGCGTTGGCCGGAGGAATGGGTGCGGCTGCGGCAGCCGCTGGAGTTGCTCCTGCTCGATACTTTTCCCCCGGCGGCCGATTCCCCGCAAGCCGCTGCCGGCGATGCCGCATCCGGCCCGGCGTCCGCCCAAGCCCGGGAACCAGGCGCTGCCCCCATCTCCGCTTCCGCCACTGACGCGGACACCACTTCGGAGTCCGACCTCGCCCGCCTGCGCGAAACCGGCCCTTTTCCACCGGGGGACGGCGGCGGCTTCCGCTTTCCCGACTTGCGGCGGGAGCCATTCATCGCCCTGCCCGCCTCGCAGAGCGATTTCCGCCAGACCAATCTGGCGCTCGACCGCTCGCCGCAATACCGCATTCTGTTCGCGGCGCGCTGGCGGCAGCCAGTGGGGGACATGGGTGGCGCAAGGCCGGTGCTTGTCGCCGGCGGCGCCGAAGTGGGGCCTTACCGCGAGTTGCAGGGCACGGTCGCCCTCGAATTCAACGCCAACCGCGACCGGGTGATGCTGATGGCCGAACTGTGGCTGAGCGAGTTCGGCGGCGAAGCCGAACAAAAGTGGACACTGCCGGCGATGCCCGCGGAATCCGCCGAAGGCGCAACACCAACCGCCACGCCAAACATCCGCCGAATCTACACAATGGCCCAGCAACGCGAACTCCGCAGCAACGAATTCCACTACCTCGACCACCCCGCCCTCGGCATCGTGGTGCAAATCACGCCGTACGAAGTGCCGCCGCCATTCACCCAACCCGAGTTCTGAAAATCATCGCCCAAGGTCGCGGAGTCTCGCGGGGAAGCGCTGAACCCGGACAGATCCCGCGACTCCGCTTCGCTCCGTGCAGAATGACGGGGTGGGGGCTTCGCTGCGCGCGGAATGACGGAGGGGTGCCGCTGCTGTTTTTCTCCGTCATTCTGCGCGAAGTCGCAGAATCCCGGCGGCGATGGTGCTATGTTTGGGAGATTCTGCGACTCCGCTTCGCTTCGCGCAGAATGACGGGGTGGGGGCTTCGCTTCGCGCGGAATGACGGAGGGGTGCCGCTGCTGTTTTTCTCCGTCATTCTGCGCGAAGTCGCAGAATCCCGGCGGCGATGGTGCTATGTTTGGGAGATTCTGCGACTCCGCTTCGCTTCGCGCAGAATGACGGGGTGGGGGCTTCGCTTCGCGCAGAAACGGCATGGGGTGCCTTGCCGTGCGCGGAATATCCTTGGTGACTCAGGCTTCGAGGAAGGCTTCCAGAATACCGATCAGTTCCACGGTGCCAAAGCCATGCGTGCGTTTGATCTCCTCCATGTCGATAAGGCCCTCGCCAAGCCCCGCCGCCCAGTTGACCGACAGCGCGAGGCAGGCGTAGGGGAGATCGATCTCCCGGGCGAGCACCGCCTCGGGCATGCCCGTCATGCCCACCATGTCGCAGCCGTCGCGCCGCAGGCGTTGGATCTCGGCGGCGGTTTCGAGGCGGGGCCCCTGGACCACGCCATACACCCCGCCGAACTTGACCGGTTTTTCCACTTTCGCCGCGGCCCCGCGCAAAGCCTCCCGCAGCGCCGGGTCATAGGGCCAGGTGAAATCGATATGTTTTGGTCCGTCGTCCGGGCAATCGGCGAAAGTGCTCTCCCGCCCCCAGGTGTAATCGATCAATTGCTCGGGAATCGCCATGGCGCCGGGCGGGAGGTCCGCGCTGATGCCGCCGACGGTGTTGGTCGAGATGATCCGCTCGACGCCAAGACTGCGCAGCGCCCAGATATTGGCGCGGTAGTTGACCCGGTGGGCGGGCACCCGGTCGCCGGCGGCGTGGCGCGGCAGAAACGCGATGCGCAGATCCTTCCCGCGGCAGATGTCAACCTGCACCGGCCCGCCGAAGGGTGTGCGGATCGCCTCGATCGTCTCGACCTCGAGGCCCCGAATCTCCCCCCGCAAGGACCCCAGGCCGAAGCCGCCAATCACCGCCAACATAGGAACTCCCAAGCAAGCTGGCTCCGCTCCAGCCGGAGCGCAGTGAGCAATGGCACGCCCGGCAGGACTTGAACCTGCAACCACCGGCTTAGAAGGCCGATGCTCTATCCGGTTGAGCTACGGGCGCATGCTGGAATTGCATCATGTTTCGCCCGCGCCGGGCAATGCCGGCGCGGGCGGAGCGGGATGGGGTGACCGATGGGGCTCGAACCCACGACAACCGGAGTCACAGTCCGGGGCTCTACCAACTGAGCTACGGTCACCACGAAATCAGACTATTGTCGTGTCATGTCATGCGTCTCGTGTCGCATGACACGAGGCCAGAATGGTCGGGGTAGAGAGATTTGAACTCCCGACATCTTGCTCCCAAAGCAAGCGCGCTACCAGACTGCGCTATACCCCGATGCGATCATGCCAGCGGCCGCACTCGCCAGCGGCAACGAAAGCCGCGGATGATACCCGCCCACCCCAAGCCCGTCAATCTGATTGAGTTGCGCTGATTGATTAATCCGTGATCTGCCGCTGAGGGAGCGCGGCGGTGAGCGGAAGGGGCCCGGCGTCAGCCGGGAAGGCATCCGATCACCGACGGTAAGCGACCGGTGCCCGAAGTAAGAGATTCTGCAACCGCGCTTCGCCGCGCGTGGAAGGCGTGGGGTCCGCATTCGACAGGCGCATCGGGTCTGGCATACCATGCAGGCAAGCCGCCCGGAAGAACAATAACCAGAACAATGAAAAATTCCAACAACAGCGCCAGCCCCATTCCCATCGATTACAAGGACTACGCCACCGAATTGTTCCGCCTGCAAAAGGAACTCGTGAAGCTGCAGGCGTGGATCAAGCGCCAGGGGCTGAAAGTCGTCGTCATCTTTGAAGGCCGCGACGCCGCCGGCAAGGGTGGCGTTATCAAGCGCATCACCGAATATCTCAATCCCCGGGTCTGCCGCGTCGTCGCCCTGCCCGCGCCGAGCGCCCGCGAAGCCACCCAGTGGTACTTCCAGCGCTACATCGCCCACCTGCCCGCGGCGGGGGAAATGGTGCTCATGGACCGGAGCTGGTACAACCGCGCCGGCGTCGAGCGGGTGATGGGTTTTTGCAGCGACGCGCAGCACCGGGAATTCCTGCGGCAATGCCCACAGTTTGAACGCATGCTGGCGCAGTCCGGCATCATCCTGGTCAAGTACTGGTTCTCCATTTCCGAGAACGAGCAGGAGCGGCGCTTCCGCTCCCGGGTCCGCAACCCCCACAAACGCTGGAAACTGTCGGCCATCGACCTCGAGGCGCGCCAGCGCTGGGACGATTATTCAAGGGCCAAGGACGAGATGTTCGCCCACTGCGACATCGAGGAGGCGCCCTGGTACGACGTCAACGCGGAAAGAAAGGAGCCCGCCAGGCTAAACTGCATCCACCACCTGCTCAGCCTGATCCCCTACGAAGACCTGACCCCCGACCCGATCGAACTCCCACCCCGCCCCAAAAGCGGCCAGCACCAACGCCCACCAACCTCCAAACTCCACTTCATCCCCGAGCGTTACGAGTAGCACCAGCCTCGCGATGCCTTTGCCCGACAACTCGAATTATCCAGCCCGCAAGATTTGCTAGTATCCAGCCACCATCAGACAATCATAATCAACCAGCCGCGGGCATAGGGCAAAAACGAGAACATTCGCGACCAAGCCCCACCATCAATTTGCAGGGCAATGGGGCGCGACAAACGGATAAGAAATGGACGTATTCGCTTTTCGTGACGATCTGATCTCCGAATATCAGCGGTTTTCCCGCAGCTTTACCAGAATCCGGGCCGAAGATATCTCCGAAGTAGTTGATTCCGCTTATGGCAGTGGCCATTTCTGGCCGGCGCCACTGATCCAGTTGAATCCCAATTTCAAGCCCGGCGGTTACATCGATGACTTGGTCGGCATTGGGCTGCTTGACGAGGAATGCGCGCGAATCTTTCGACTCAAGCACCCGGAAAATCCTCCCGGCGAGCCCTTGCGCCTGCATCAACATCAAGCCGACGCCATCGAAATAGCGCATCGCGGCGAGAGCTATGTGCTGACCACTGGCACAGGGTCTGGCAAATCACTCGGCTATTTCATCCCCATCGTCGATGACGTGCTGCGCAGAAAACGCGCCGGGAATGCCGGCAATGGCATCACGGCCATCGTGGTCTATCCAATGAATGCGCTGTGCAACAGCCAGCTTGAGGAACTGCAAAAGTATCTGCAACTTGGGTATGGCGTGGGACAGGAGCCAGTGACCTTTGCCCGCTACACCGGACAGGAATCAACAGACGAACGCGATCAGATTGCGAAGAATCCGCCAGATATCCTTCCGGAACAATCTCGATTCTAGGAGGCCGTCGCAGCTTCCAGCGCATTTCAGAAATCAGCTTTCTGCAAAAAACCTCCTGCTGTTTATCTTCACAAAGAATCACCAATCCAACACGACGGCTGCTCAATTTTCCCATCCTCTTGCAATGATCTCTGATAGTTTCAATCCTACTTCCGCATCACCAACCACTGCGTCCGAAAAATCGATTATCCTTGTCGATCCAGATTGCTCCCTATGAAGCAGTACGCCATGAGAGCTGCCTAGGTAGTCAATCAGCTCGGGATGATGAGAGCAGATAACGGCCTGTGGAATCGATTCACCACATCGATCAGCAAGCTCAATTAGCCAAGGTTGTATCTCGGCCAATGCGACATAATTTTCAGGCTCATCCAAATACAGAGGATTTTTGATCCCCGAGGATAATTCCGTTAGCGCATATAGCGCAAGCAAAGCTCTCTGTCCGTCCGATATCTCGTTGAGCGACAACTCGTATTTCTGCCTGCTTTCTTCCATGAACGAGATTCGCAGCGCTCGTCGACTAGAACCTGTTTTTTCGAGCCTTGCGCCATCAAAGCCATCAATCACTTCTTCTAGCTTGCGTTTGAATTTTTCGATACTGCCAGGATTTTCGAGTTGTTGATGCTGATACCATGCTGCAAAATTGTTAGCATCTCTTCTCAAGACCTCCTCATGTTCTACAATTTCCGCTTGGAAACTTGCCGGATAAATCCCGCAAATCACAACACCGCGAATAAAGTCCAAGAATTTGGTTAATTTTGTATTGTCATGTCGGGGAGGAATCCGCGCTAATGCAGACTCCGTCCAATCAACCGAATACTTTGGTCCCGCAGAAAAATTATCTCGATAAAGTTGAACTTCTCCTAATCGACATTCAAACAGATAACTATGCTCTTTATCTCTGAGGGATTCTTCTTGTATTCGAAACATTCGTTCTGCTGGATTTTGCTCGACCACAAGTTTATATACAATAACCTTGCCATCGATTTCCACTTCTAATTCAAAAGTCTGCAATGCACTGGTTTGCCAAGCTGTTAATGTTTCCATGGGGAAAATTTCAGCATCCCAAATTTTTACTCGACCACTGAGTAATTCACGTAATGCAAATAGGATATCCAAAACTGAAGTTTTGCCTGCACCATTTCTACCCAGCAATAAAGTAAGCGGTTGCAATTGCAATTCGAAATTAACAAAACACTTGTAGTTGTCGACATATAATCTTTTAATCATTTTGCTGTTCCTCGATCTGTAATTGGCGTCTTCACCGCAACCCGCCAGCGGGAGGTGCCGGGGCGGTCTTCGATTATGATGTTGATGGCGGCTAGTTCGGCGCGGATGCGGTCGGCTTCGGGCCAGTTTTTTTCGGCCCGGGCCTGGTCGCGGGCGGCGATGAGGGATTCGATTTTGGCGGTGTCGATTGACTCCGCCTCGGTGCCTTGCAGCCAGGTTTCGGGGTCGGACTGGAGGATGCCGAGCACGCCGCCGAGTTTGACGAGGAGGCGGCCGAGTTCGGCGGCGGCGGCTTCGTTTTCCGGTCGGTGCCGGTTGATTTCCCGGGCGAGGTCGAACAGCGCGCGGAAGGCGACCGGGGTGTTGAAATCGTCGTCCATGGCGGCGTTGAAGGCCCGCTCGAAACGGCTGTTGACGCGCATCCTGGCATGGCTCGTGTCGAGCCCGCGCAGGGAGGTGTACAGCCGCTTGAGCGCGGCGGCGGACTGGGCCATGGCTTGGGCGGACCAGTTCAGCGGGCTGCGGTAGTGGCTGGAAACGAGGAAGTGCCGCACGATTTCGGCATCGTGCTTGGCGAGGATTTCGCGGATGGTGAAAAAGTTGCCCAGGGATTTGGACATTTTCTCATCGTCGATCCGCAATGGGCCGTTGTGCATCCAGTAGTTCACGAAGGGCTCGCCGGTGGCCGCCACCGACTGGGCGATTTCATTCTCGTGGTGGGGGAAGACGAGGTCGGAACCGCCGCCGTGGATGTCGAAATGGGCCCCGAGTTTGCCGCAGGACATGGCCGAGCATTCGATATGCCAGCCGGGGCGGCCATAGCCCCAGGGGGAATCCCAGCCGACGCCTTCATCCGGGCTGGCTTTCCACAGCGCGAAATCCCGCGGGTCGCGCTTCAATTCGCCCGGTTCGACCCGGGCGCCGCTGAGCAATTGGTCGAGGTTCTTCCTCGCCAGCCTGCCGTATTCCGGGAAGCGCAGCACCGAAAAATAGACATCGCCGTTGCCGGCGCGGTAGGCGTACTCCTGGCGCACCAGGGTTTCGATCATGGTGATGATTTCTTCCATGTGGGCCGTCGCCCTCGGTTCCTCATCCGGCGGCAGAATGCCGAGCGCGCGCTCGTCCTCATGCATCGCGGCGATGAAGCGCCCGGTCAGGTCGGAGAACAGTTCGCCGTTTTCCGCCGCGCGCTTGAGAATCTTGTCGTCGATGTCGGTGATGTTGCGCACATAGGTGACATCGAAACCGCGGTGGCGCAGGTGGCGCACCACGACATCGAAAGCCACCAGGCAGCGGGCGTGGCCGAGGTGGCAGTAGTCGTAGGTGGTGATTCCGCAGACGTAGATCTTCACCTTGCCCGGCTCGATGGGCCGGAATGCCTCCTTGCGCCGGGTCAGGGTGTTGTGGATTGAAAGCATGGGATCAGCCACCCGGCGCCGCGCCGGCGGCGAAGGAGGCGCGCAGGCTGATCGTCCGATTGAACACCGGCACCCCGGCTTCGGCCAACCGGTCGCGGTGGAAATAGCCGACCCGCTCGAACTGGAGATGATTTCCCGCCTGCTCCGCGAGCGCGCCCGGCTCGAGCAGGCATCCCTCGATTTGCTCGAGCGAGTGCGGATTGATCCCGGCCATGGCTTCCCCGATGGTTTTCGGCGCGGGATTTTCCTCCACAAATAAGCGCTCGTACAAACGCAGGGTGACTTTTCGCGCTTCAAGCGCGGAAACCCAGTGGATGACACCTTTCACCTTGCGCCCCTCCGGGCGTTTGCCGAGGGTGGCGAAATCGACGCTGCACCGCAGTTCGGAAACTTCCCCGCCGGCATCGCGCAGGACTTCGTCGCAGCGGATCACATAAGCCCCCCGCAGGCGCACCTCGCCGCCGGGGACGAGGCGCTTGAATCCGGGTGGTGGATTCTCGCTGAAGTCCTCCCGCTCGATATAGATTTCCCGGCTGATGGGGACTTCGCGGTGGCCGAGGTCTTCGCGCTTGGGGTGGCGGGGGAGCCGCAGGCTGTCAACGCGGCCTTCGTCGAAATTGCTCAGCACCACCTTCAATGGCCGCAGCACACACATGGCCCGGGTGGCGTTGTGGTCGAGGTCTTCGCGAACCGCGTGTTCGAGCATGCCGATATCAACGAGGCTTTCGCTGCGGGCAACCCCGGTCGCCTCGCAAAAATTGCGGATCGAAGCCGGCGTGTAGCCCCGCCGCCGCATCCCGGAGAGCGTTGGCATCCGCGGGTCGTCCCAGCCATCCACCCGGCCCTCCTCCACCAGCGCGCGCAGAAAGCGCTTGCCGAGCATCGTGTAGCTGATCCGCAGTTTGGCGAACTCGGTTTGCCCGGGCAGCACATAGGGCTCCCCACCCTCCCGCGCATCGGCGGCGGCGGCGAGGGATTCGCTGTCGAGCTGGCGCAGAATCCAGTCGTACAGCGGCCGGTGATCCTCGAATTCCAGCGTGCACAGCGAATGGGTGATGTTCTCGATGGCGTCGGAGATGCAGTGGGTGTAGTCGTAGGTGGGATAGATGCACCAGTCCCCGCCGGTCTGATGGTGGGCGGCGTGGCGGATGCGGTAGAGGATGGGGTCGCGCAGGTTGATGTTGGGCGAGGCCATGTCGATCTTCGCCCGCAGGCTCAGCTCGCCGTCGGCGAACTCGCCGGCCCGCATCCGCGCGAACAGGTCGAGGCTTTCCTCCGGGTCGCGCCCGCGCCAGGGGCTGTCGCGGCCGGGTTCGGTCAGGCTGCCGCGATGCGCCCTGGCCTGCTCGGGGCTCAGGGCGCAGACATAGGCGCCGCCCTTGCCGATCAATTGCCTGGCGAGGGCGTACAACTGCTCGAAATACGAGGAGGAATAGCGCGCCGGGCCATGCCAGCGGAAGCCGAGCCAGCGGATGTTGTCCTTGATGGCTTCGACAAACTCCTGGCTTTCCTTGAGCGGATTGGTGTCGTCGAAGCGGAGGTTGCAATGGCCGCCGTACTCTTCGGCGAGGCTGAAATTGAGGCAGATCGACCTGGCGTGGCCGATGTGCAGGTAGCCGTTGGGTTCGGGCGGAAACCGGGTGTGCACCCGCCCGCCGTGCTTGCCCGCGGCCAGGTCCCGGTTGATCATCTGGCGGATGAAGCCGGATGGTTCCGTGGCCGCGGGCGGCTTCGGCGAACTTTGACTTGAATCGTTCATGGCGTTTCAAAAACCCTGCAACCAAGCCTCGCTCGCGCAAAGTGGCACGCCTGCGCGCCCCTGTCATTCTGCGCGCAGTCGCAGAATCTCCCCGGCAACGCGGATGGCTTCGAGCCGTCGCCGTCCGGTGGGTGGGGTTCGGCGGACGCCGTGAATACATCCCTCGGGATTCTCACGAATTGTCTATGCCATCCTTGGCGCAATGCTTCTGGCTTCGACCGGCCCCGGCCTTGCCATCCATGGCAAGGCGTTCAGGCTTTCAAAAGCTGCGCTTTTGATCGGCTGCGCCGACCAGCCTTCACCCATCCTTGGCGCAATGCTTCTGGCTTCGACCGGCCCCGGCCTTGCCATCCTGTAGAGCCGTTCGTCCGGCCACCGAGCACAGATCGGTGGCGCTCGGTCTGCGCGCGAAGCTGCGCTTGCAAACGCTTGCCCTCGCCTCTCGAAAAGCGATGCTTTTCGTCATGCAGCAGCGCAAGCGCGGTATCCATGTTTCGGCGCAATGAGAATCGCTGGCATTTGACAGCGCCGCTTTTCCCACAAAGCCAAAGCCGCTATTATAGCGGGCTTGCCCAGAACGCTTCAGCCAACATCGTCACCGCCAGCAGGAATCGCCCAGTGATCGCACTTGAAACCCGTTTCGGCACCATTCGGATTGAGCTCGATTTCGACAAGGCGCCGCTCTCGGCGCGCAATTTCCAAGACTACGTGGAGCGGGGCTTCTACGACGGCACCCTGTTCCATCGGGTCATCGACGGTTTCATGATCCAGGGCGGCGGGTTCAGTTCCGGGCTCAACGGCAAAAAGGGCCGGGGGCCGATCCGCAACGAAGCCGACAACGGCCTCAAAAACCGCGCCGGCACCCTCGCCATGGCGCGGACCGCCGACCCCCATTCCGCCAGTTCGCAGTTCTTTATCAATGTCGCCGACAACGACTTTCTCGACCACCGCGACAAAACCCCCGGCGGCTGGGGCTACGCCGTTTTCGGCAAGGTCGTCGAGGGCATGGATGTCGTCGACCAGATCAAGCGCTGCGTCACGATTTCCCGGGGCGGGCATGGCAATGTGCCGGTGAAGGAGATCGTCATCGAGTCGGCCAAAGTCGAGACTGGCCTCGAGGCTGGAAGCGAAGCCCACACCAAGCCAGGCGAAAGCTGAGCGCGGCCGCCGCCGTGCTCTCTACCGTGCTCCCTGCCATACTAGCAGCGCCGGTTCTGCTGATTTCCGACCTGCATTTGCAGGAATCGCGCCCGGACCTGACCCAAGCTTTCGTTGATTTCATCGCCAAGCTGCCCGCGCGGTGCCGGGAGTTGTTCATTCTCGGCGATCTGTTCGAGCTGTGGATTGGCGATGACGCGCAATCGCCGCTCGCGGAGGCGGTCGCCACGGCGCTGCGGCCGCTATCCAACCGCGGCGTGAAGGTCCGCCTCATGCATGGCAACCGCGATTTCCTCATCGGCGAAGCCTACGCCGCGCGCTGCGGCGCGAGCTTGATCGACGAGCCTTACCGCCTGCGAGTCGAAGGCGCGGATTGGCTGCTGCTCCACGGCGACGCGCTTTGCACCGATGACCAGCCCTACCAGCAATTCCGCGAAATGGTTCGCGACCCCGGCTGGCAGCGGGATTTCCTCTCCCGCCCACTCGCCGAGCGCCAAACCTGGGCCGACCGGGCCAGGGAGGCCAGCAAGGCCGCCACCGCCGGCAAGCCCGCCGAAATCATGGATGTCAACGCCGGCGCCGTGGCCAAACTCATCACCGGGAGCGGCTGCCGGCGCATCCTCCACGGCCACACCCACCGCCCCGCCGTCCACGAGCTGCCCTCGCTGGCCGCCAAACGCGTCGTCCTCGGCGACTGGAACCGCCAAGGCTGGTATGCCGCGATTGACGGCCCCGAGGCGGTATTGCGGGATTTCCCGATTTAACCCGCCAAGCGAGCCACCCGGCGACTAAGGCTGTGCCTGTCTTTCTTCATTCTGCGCACAGCAAAGCATGATCGCAGAATCTCTTCGTCCAAGCACCGGTCGCTTGCCGTCGGAAACTGAATCCTCCAGATAGTTGGCGCATGCCATCCATGGCGCGACTTGAGCGGCTTCGACAAGCCCCAGCCTCGCCGCCCCGGCCACCGAGCGCGGCTCATTCTTCTTTCGCGGCGTTTTGCCCAAGCGCGATGTAGCGCTCGTAATGGGCTTCGGAGAGGCGCAGCAACTCTTCCTCGATTCGGGCGCTGAGTTGGCCGGGATCGCGGATGTCGCGCCCGGGTTGCGGGCTGACGCCGCAGCGCTGGAGTTCGCCGATGCTGCCGGGGGCCTTCTTGAGCAGGTTGTGCAGCCAGCAGAATGCCGACAGCTCGGGGTTGAAGGGGATCTTGCGCCGGCGCAGTTCGGCCTTGAGCCGCGCGGGGGAATCAATGCGGAAGCGGGGGTCGAGCAGTTGCGTGACCAGGCTTTCAATGCGGGCGAGCACGGCGGCCTTGGCTTGGCTGTCATAGCGGTTCCAGTCGATGACTTCGTGGGCGTAGCGTTTGCAGCCGCGGCAGACGCGGTCGCCGAGGGAGGTCGTGGAACAGATGCCGATGCAGGGGGTGCCGGGGTTTTTCATCGTCAACCGGACAAACTCAACTTCGGCATTGTAGCCCATCTCCGGCCTCTAGCCCCGCTGGCTCCGATGTGTCATTTCCGACCATTTCCGCTATGCTTCCGGCGAAATTCGATCCTGCGGATCGCCGCGAGAGGGCACAGTTTTGGTGGAACAGGACCTCCATATCCCCGACGAAGCCAACGGTCCGGAATCCGGGGCCGCACGCAAAAACCGCGGCATCCGGTTCTCCAACGCCGAATGGCGGCAGATCGAGCAACTGGCGCTCGAGCCGAGTGTCACCGCGTCCGAACTGGTCCGGCAGACCATGGTTTCCCTGATCAACCGGCGGCTCCCCGCATGGTGCGACGGCGCCGCCCCCACGCTGCCGCCCGGAATCCAGACCCAGATCGAGCAGATTTACCGCGGCGTCTACATGCTCGCCACGCTGAAACGGGACAAATTGTACGAGCGGTGCATGTATTTATTGACTTCTGACGCATATTACAGTTTAAGAATTCCATTGTCTAAAAATAGCAAGAACTTGTTCCACGAACCTCTTAAATGAATCATCTGCCCCAGCCGCTCGACGAATATCGATGTTATTCACTATATCTTTGGAAAATTCTATACCCCCCAAACTTGGATTTACGTTCGCTTTTTTGATCGCACTAGTTAGAAGATTCTTGTAACGACTCCGATCACACTTCAAATCTGGCGCATCACATCCAATTTCGAATACAGATTTGAAAGCAGCGCCGTCTAACAATAACCACCTCTCTATATGCGGATCAGGTATTGCTTGAATTACAGGCGCATATGAATTTTGAATTTGCAATTCTTTCGACCTTGAATTGAATCCTTTACAATTAGCATCTGATGCTACAATGATCAAGTCAGGTCGATCCCCAACAAGCCCCTCAATATCCTTTATGTATCTTTTAAACTCGCTAGCAACTTTGCTAAAACCTCTCACCGAATTTCGCCAATCGAGTTCTATCTGCAAAGAATTTTCCTCCGCGATTCTATTAACTATCGCTCCAATGACTTGCCGATGAGCCCAGTCTTCTACAAATAACGCCACTTTACGCATCAAAGTCACCACGCATAATTCGATCAGATACAGGAAGGACATCTATATTATCATCCAAAACCTGTGCTATATCCTTATTTCGACCAAGGGCACCCAGCATTGTAAAATCAGCAAATGGGTCCACTTTTGTTTCTCGCTTACTTCTTCTAACTACAAGTAGAGACTCATCCGGGAGTAAATCCGGAAGCAACGGAGAATGCGTTGCCACGATGTATTGCGTCTGCTCCGCAGTCGCTCGTGATTTAAGCAATTCAGCTATCAACTGTATTCGGCGAGGGTGAACACCATTCTCCGGCTCTTCGAATCCTACAAGTGAAGGACCTTCCCGGGCGCCCGCCAAGGCTAGTAGGCCAAGAATCCTCAGTGTTCCTTCCGAAAGGACTCTTGCTGGAATGGCAACTCCGCTCTCAATGAGGCGAAGTTCGACTTCCCCGAAATCGTTTACATCCAATTCAATGGAATCCACGTTAGGAAGAAGAGTATTTAATGCTTTTGTAAGTGCCTTGAATTGCAGCGGCTCTACTGCTTGCAACGTCCTAAGAAATGCAGCCAAGTCTTCTCCCATCAGGCCAATATGGCGTACTTCCTTGATCGGATTGGCGGCACGCATCCTTTCGCGAGGCTCAAAGTAGAAGAACAACCAACTCTCCAGTTCGCGATGAGCGGCCACCAAATGTGGATAATGTGGTGCATAGTGCGGCTTAGAAAGAATTGTATGATCTAGGTAACGATCATGGTAAGTTGGATAAGACTGCCCTTCAAGTCTGAGATATATTTTTTCACCCTGCCGTTCAATAAATGGTCTTCGTTTTCCCGTCGGTTCACCTTTAGCATTTAGAGCTGCAAGATATTCATCTGTTACCCTTAATATTCCAGATTTAGGAAGCATTTCTACTTCTATCCGGTAACGCAGACTGCGCTCGCGTACTTCGATGAGATTTCCTTCTCTTTTACCCAATACAGTGTTTCCACTCGGTCTTCGAATTTCCCTGATCTGCTTGTTAACCGAATCGACGACCACATCAGAAAGATGTAGATCCGCTTCAATCGAAAATATCAGATTTTCCTGTTCAATGAGGCCTCTGATCCCTTTTTCCCCTACTGTGAATGATTCTATAGGCTTCCCGCGATAAGGGGGTTCAAAAGCTTCCTTTAGTGTTCTGCTTGTCCCGAGTTTTGACAGCAATTGAAGGGCATCAAGAAAATTACTCTTGCCCGCACCATTAGGGCCAAATAGTACAGCCAAATCAGGAAGACTGACTTCCAAATTATGCAGGGATTTGTAGCCCTTGATATGGATTCGCTTCAACATGCGCAGCACCTCGTCAGATTGCGGCAAAGAACAGCTCACGCCTGACCAGCCTATCATTCATATTATTGCAAATGATAGACCTTCTCAGAAAATCCATGCACAACCACGTACGTTATCTTAATTTATGCCACATACGCATTGCAAGACACTTGAGTGATTCGGCATTCGTTTTGGGAACAGGCCTTAACCGTGCCCATCTCACCCATGCAGCTGAGACAAAGATTGGGGGTGGCAAACCACCTTTCCAGCCAGCAGATGCGGAAATTACAGCCCGAATCCCATGTTCCGGCCGCGATTTTTGCTTCGATCCGGTTCGAACTCGGGAGACTGGCGCGCATCTGTCGACATTCCAGAGTCCCGATCTTTGCCCAATTCCGTTTCCCGGCCTCCGACATGCAAGGCCTTCTGTTGCTTTTCGGGTGCCCCGCGGTCCGGTTCCCCGATCCCCTCCAGGGCCGCCATGCGCTCGCCGGTGGCGGCTTCGAGTTGTTCCTTAAGGGCCTTGGCGTTGTCGGTGACGAGTTCGGCGCGGTCCCGGGCGCGGCTGATTTCGACATGGAAGCTCTTTTGGGTGGTCAGGTTTTTGTGCCCGGACTCCATGACCGCGATCACGTTGTCCACGGTGCGGCCTTGGGAGGCGTGCATGGTGGAGGCCCAGGCGTGGTCGATGCGGCGCAGCTGCGGGCTGTCCGGGGCGAGATCGACGCAGCGGACATCCTCCAGCCTGAGCGAGACGCGTTCTTTTCGCGCCTCCGACACCTCAGCGGTGTGGCTGTTGACCAGGTCCAGCACCCGGTCGTTGGCGACAGTTTGAGCCAGCGGGCGGCCACGGCGCCGGCCAGGTTGCTCGATGGAAATCCGGGCCGCTTTCAACTAAAATGGCGACCATTGCGCAGGAGGGCTTGGGCTTGTTGCGGGAGTATCGAAAGCATGTCGGCGAGCGGGCCGAACTCGGCATCGCGCCCCTGCCGCTGTCGGCCGCCCAGGTTGCCGATCTGGTGGAATTGCTCAAAGCTCCGCCCGCCGGGGAAGGCGCATCCCTGCTCGATTTGATCGCCAACCGGGTGCCTCCCGGCGTTGACGAGGCCGCCTATGTAAAGGCGGGCTTTCTTTCCGCGATCGCCAAGGGCGGGGCGGAATCCCCCCTGATCGACCGTGGCGCGGCGGTGCGGCTGCTTGGCACGATGCTCGGCGGCTACAATGTCGCAACGCTCGTTGAATTGCTCGACGACGGCGCAATGGCCGCGGCCGCGGCGGACGAGCTTTGCCACATCCTGCTGATTTTCGACGCCTTCCACGATGTCGAAGAACGCGCCAAAGGCGGCAATGAGCACGCCCGGCGCGTGCTGCGAAGCTGGGCCGGCGCGGATTGGTTCACCTCGCGCCCCGCCCTGCCGGAAAAGCTGACCATGACGGTGTTCAAGGTCCCCGGCGAAACCAACACCGACGATCTTTCCCCCGCCCAGGACGCCTGGTCCCGCCCCGACATTCCCCTGCACGCCTTGGCGATGTACAAGAATCCCCGGGAAGGCGTGACCGACGCCATCGCCCAGATCGCCGAACTCAAACGCGGCGGCCACCCGGTGGCGCTCGTGGGCGATGTCATGGGCACCGGCTCCTCGCGCAAGTCCGCCACCAACTCGGTGCTCTGGCACATCGGCGACGACATCCCCCACATTCCCAACAAACGCGCCGGCGGGGTTTGCATCGGCGGCAAGATGGCGCCGATTTTTTTCAACACCATGGAAGACGCCGGCGCCCTGCCCATCGAATGCGATGTGGACCGGCTCAACACCGGCGACGTCATCGACATCAACGCCCACGCCGGCGCGATCCGCGGCCACGCCAGCGGCGAATTGCTCAGCCGTTTCCAGCTCAAGACCGGGGTACTGCTCGATGAAGTCCAAGCCGGGGGCCGGATTCCATTGATTATCGGCCGGGGGCTGACCGGCCGCGCCCGTGAAGCGCTCGGCCTGCCCGCCGCGGATGTGTTCCGCTCGCCGGTCACCGGCGCGGAGTCCGGCAAGGGCTACACCCTGGCCCAGAAAATGGTGGGCCTTGCCTGTGGTGTCAAAGGCGTGCGCCCCGGCAGCTACTGCGAGCCGCGCATGACCACAGTCGGCAGCCAGGACACCACCGGCCCCATGACCCGGGACGAACTGAAGGACTTGGCCTGCCTCGGCTTCTCCGCCGACTTGGTGATGCAGTCCTTCTGCCACACCGCGGCGTATCCAAAGCCCGTCGATATCGAAACCCAGCACACGCTGCCGAGCTTTTTCCAGACCCGGGGCGGGGTGTCCCTGCGCCCCGGCGACGGCATCATCCACAGCTGGATGAACCGCATGCTGCTGCCGGACACAGTGGGCACCGGCGGCGACTCCCACACCCGCTTTCCGCTTGGCATATCCTTCCCCGCGGGCTCGGGCCTCGTGGCCTTCGCCGCCGCCACCGGCGTCATGCCGCTGGACATGCCCGAATCGGTGCTCGTGCGCTTTTCCGGCGAGATGCAGCCCGGCATCACCCTGCGCGACCTGGTCAACGCGATTCCCCACGCGGCGCTCCGCTCCGGCGATCTGACCATCGCCAAGAAGGGCAAGAAGAACCTCTTTTCCGGCCGGGTGCTCGAGATCGAGGGCCTGCCGAAACTCAAGGTCGAACAAGCTTTCGAGATTTCCGACGCCTCGGCCGAGCGCTCCGCCGGCGGCTGCACGATCCGCCTCGACGAAGAGCCGATCATCGAATACCTCAAGTCGAACATCACCCTGCTGCGCTGGATGATCGACAATGGCTACGGCGACGCCCGCACGCTCGAGCGCCGGGCCGGGCAGATGGAGGAATGGCTGGCGAATCCGGTGCTGCTGCAACCGGACCGGGACGCCGAGTACCACAAGGTGCTCGAAATCGACCTCGATGAAATCACCGAACCCCTGCTCGCCTGCCCCAACGACCCGGACGACATCAAGCCGCTCTCGGCGGTGGCCGGAACCAAAATCGACGAAGTCTTCATCGGCTCGTGCATGACCAATATCGGCCATTTCCGCGCCGCCAGCGAAGTGCTGCAGCAGGTTCAGCCGCCGCTGCCGACGCGGCTGTGGATCGCCCCGCCCACCAAGATGGACGAGCATCAACTGATCAGCGAGGGGGTGTACAACATCTTCGGCGTCGCCGGGGCGCGCACCGAATTGCCGGGCTGCTCGCTGTGCATGGGCAACCAGGCCCGGGTGGCGCCCAACTCGACTGTGGTTTCAACCTCAACCCGCAATTTCCCCAACCGCCTCGGCCAGGGCGCGGATGTGTTCCTCGCCTCCTCCGAACTCGCCGCAGTCAGCGCCGCCCTCGGCAGGATTCCGTCGATGAGCGACTACATGGACCACATGAAACCCATCGACACCATGGCGGACAACATCTACCGCTACCTCAACTTCAACGAAATCGACGCCTTCATGGCAGCCGCCGAACGCGCCAAGTCCATCCCCCTGACCAACATCGCCGAAGTGGCTTAACCGCATTTCCAGTCAAAACAACCTTCATCGGTCCGCTTGATCTCCCGCGGATGCGGCTATAATTGGATGTTATTGGATGTAACAATGGATGGAGAATGGGGTGCGAATAGACTCGTTGCGCATCACTTCGGAGTTTTTGCGGCTCATTGCCGCGCTCGACGAATTCAAGGGGGCATGGGACGTCACCGGGCGGGTGGCGCCTGAGAGGCTGCTCGCCTTGCGCCGGGTGGCCACCATCGAGAGCATCGGCTCTTCAACCCGTATCGAGGGCGCGCGTTTGACCGACACTGAAGTCGATCAGTTGCTGTCGGGATTGGACATTGCCAAGTTCGCCTCCCGCGATGAGCAGGAGGTTGCCGGCTATGCGGATGCCATGAACCTGGTTTTCGACTCTTGGGCGGAAATCGACCTGACGGAAAACCACATCAAGCAATTGCATCAGCTGCTGTTGCGCTATTCATCGAAAGACTCGCGACATCGGGGCGATTACAAGACGCATGACAATCATGTTGAAGCCTTCGCCCCGGATGGAACCAGCCTCGGCGTGGTTTTCAGAACAGCCACCCCGTTCGATACGCCCCGATTGACGCGGGAGTTGGTCGATTGGACTCGAGGGCAGTTCGCGAGCGGCGATCATCACCGGCTCGTTGCAATCGCAGTTTTCGTCGTGACTTTTTTGCAAATCCATCCTTTCCAGGATGGCAACGGCCGCTTGTCCCGCATCCTCACCACCTTGTTGCTGCTGCGGGCTGGTTACGCCTATGCGCCTTTCAGTTCGCTGGAAAGCGTGATCGAGCAATCCAAGGAAGAATACTATTCAGCCTTGCGGCAAACCCAGCGGACCATTCGCGGCGATAGTCCGAACTGGCAGCCGTGGCTCGGCTACTTCCTTCGTTCATTGACCGCGCAGAAAGATCGGCTGGAAGCGAAAATCGACCGCGAGCGCCTGCTGTTCGAAAATTTGCCCGAGTTGTCCCGGCAACTGCTCGAACTGTGCCGGGAACACGGCAGGTTGACGGTGGCCATGGCCGTATCCGCCACCGGCGGCAACCGAAATACGATCAAGGGGCACATCAAATCACTTTGCCGCGTCAATTACCTGCGGCGGCACGGCGCCGGCCGCGGGGCCTGGTACTCATTGCGGCCGGGAAAACCCTGATTCAGTCAAAGCATACGCGCCCGCGGCGATATCGAATTTTCGCTTTCGCGAATTCCCACGGCGCAGGCTCCTAGCCAAGCGATTTGACCACGATTTCGCTGATATCCCGGGAGGCGCCTTCGCGGTTGCCGATGCGGTGGAGTTGTTCGCGCATCATTTGTTGGCGGTTGGGGTCGAATTTGCGCCAGCGGGTGAGCGGGGTGATGAGGCGGGCGGCGATTTGCGGGTTGATGGCGTCGAGTCGCATAGCCTGCCCGCCGAGGAATTCGTAGCCGGCGCCGCTGGCGTCGTGGAAATTGATGTGGTTCTGGCCGCAGAAGGCGCCGATGACGGCGCGGACCTTGTTGGGGTTGCGCAAGTTGAAATCGGCATGGCGCAGCAGTTCGCGCACCCGGCCGAGCGCCCCCGGCCGGCACCGCGCCGCCTGGGCGCTGAACCATTGATCAACCACGAGCGGCTCATGGCGCCACTGCCGGTAAAACGCGGCGAGCGCGGCCTCGAAGGCGGCTTCGCCCGCGGTTGCGATGCCGAGAATTTGCAGGGCGGCGAACTGGTCGGTCATGTTGTTGGCGGTGGCGAACTGCCGCTGGCAGATTTCGATCCACTTTGTTGTTGCCGTGGCTCCCGCACCGGCGCGCGCGAGCAGGCCGAGGCTCAGGTTGCGCAGTGAACGGTCGGCGATGGCACTGGCGTCGGCCCGGTACGCATCGGTCGCGGGGAGGCTGGCGAACAACTCGCCGAGCGGCTCGCGGTGGGCCTTGGCGAGGCTGTCGAGGAGGAACTCCCGCACCCGGTGGATGGCTTCGACATCGGCGGTCTCCGCCTGCTCGATCAAATAGCTTTCGCTTGGCAGCCGCAGCAATTCGGCGAGCATGGCGCGGTCCGCCCCGGCGCCCGCGCTCGCACCCGGGTCGAGGGCTTCCCCGAGCAGGTTGCCGTGGGCCAGACGCAGTGGTTCGGGCAGCGCCAGTGCTTTGCCGGCGCGGAAATCCCGCTGCAAATCCGCCATGCACTTCAGCGCGAGTTCCTGTCCGGCGTTCCAGCGGTTGAAGCCATCGCTGTCATGGCTGAGCAGGAACAGCAGTTGTTCCGGCGAGTAAGCGAATTCCAGCCGCACCGGCGCGCTGAAACCCCGCAGCAGCGAGGGCGCGGGGGGCTCGGCCACGTCTTCGAAGACGAAAGTCTGCTCGGATTCGGTGATGGCGAGCACCCGGTCGCCTCCCACCGCCGCCGCTTCGCCAGCAAGCCGCAGGGGCAACTCCCCGCCATCCGGGCCGAGCAGCCCCATGCGCAAGGGGATGTGGAACGGCTGCTTGCGCTCTTGGCCGGGTGTTGGCGGGCAGGACTGGCGCACGCGCAGTTCAAAACGCCGGGCTTCCGCGTCGTGGCGGCCGTCGATTTCGAGCACTGGCGTGCCGGCCTGGCGGTACCAGTTGCGGAACTGGCCGAGATCAACTCCGCCCGCTTCTTCCATGGCGCAAACGAATTCCTCGATGGTCACCGCCTGGCCGTCGTGGCGCTCGAAATAGAGATCGGTGCCGGCGCGGAATCGCTCGGGGCCGAGCAGATTGGCGATCATGCGCACCACTTCGGCGCCTTTTTCGTAAATCGTGACGGTGTAGAAATTGGAGATTTCCATGTAGGAACCGGGCTGCACCGAGTGGGCCATGGGGCCACTGTCCTCGGCGAACTGCACCGAGCGCAGGAAGGCCACATCCTGCACGCGCTTGACCGCGCGCGAGTTCATGTCGGCGCTGAATTCGCTGTCGCGGAACACGGTGAAGCCTTCCTTCAGGCTCAACTGGAACCAGTCGCGGCAGGTGACGCGGTTGCCAGACCAGTTGTGGAAGTATTCATGGGCGACCACGGCCTCGACGCGCTGGAAGGCCCAGTCGGTCTGGGTGCGGGGATTGGCGAGGATGCACGAGGTGTTGAAGATGTTCAGGCCCTTGTTTTCCATCGCGCCCATGTTGAAATCGTCGACGGCGACGATCATGAAGACGTCGAGATCGTATTCGCGCCCGTATTTTTCCTCGTCCCAGCGCATCGCCTTCTTCAGCGAAACCATGGCGTGACCGCATTTGTCGAGGTCCTTGGGCTCGACGAAGATGCGCAGTCGCACCTCGCGGCCCGAGGCCGTGGTGAAGCGGTCGTCGAGGCTGACCAGATCCCCCGCCACCAGCGCGAACAGGTAACTCGGCTTGGGAAAGGGGTCCTCCCAGGTGCGCCAGTGCCGCGCCCGCTGCCCGCACTCCACCTCGCACTCGCCCCCGGCAACGCAATTGCCATTGGACAGCAGCACGGGATAGCGGTCGCGCTCGGCCCGGATCGTCGTGGTGAATTTCGACATCACGTCTGGGCGGTCGAGGAAATAGGTGATGCGGCGGAACCCCTCCGCCTCGCATTGGGTGCAGAACATCTTGCGCGACTGGTACAGGCCCTCAAGCGCGGTATTGTTGCGCGGCTCGATGCGGGTGCGGCAGCGCAGCGTGAAGCCCGCGGCAAGGTCGTCGCGAAGCAAGGCTAGGCCGGGGATGCGCAGGCTTTCGGCTTCGATGCGATAGTCATCCGAGGTCAATTCGCGGTCGTTGAGCCACAAGCCTTCGAGCGCGAGTTCGCGGCCATGGAGCACAAGTTCATCGCTTTCAGCGCCGGTAAACGCCGGGTTGCGGCGGAGCCGCAGCCGCGACTCGACCAGCGCGTGGCTTTCGTACAGATCGAAATCCAACTCCGTCGTTTCAATTAGGAAAGCCGGCGGCTGGTAATCGTGCAGATAAGTCGTTCGCGCGCTTGCGTCTTTCATTCGTCGCGGTGTCCTTGGGAGGGATCTGTGGATGCGCTAGCGCGATCCTCCATCGTTTCAAAGGCGGCGATGTTGCGGGTTTCCTCGCTGAATTCGATGCCGATCAAGTATACCGGCCCGCCCGCCGCCCGGTGCTTGCCGGCGTAGCCGCACTCGATCAACTGGGCCAGGGCCGCGCCTTCGCCGGCGCGCTCGATCAGCTTGAACTCGAACAGATAGACACGCCCCCCGCAGCGCAGCGCGAGATCGAGCCGTCCCGCCGCCGAGGCTTCCTCGACGGTGAGCTCCAAGCCGAGTGCCGCGAGGCAGGCGTAGAACACGCTCGCGTAGTAGCCCTCGAAATGGGCGATGTTGTTTCTGCGGTGCCAATCGGCGGGGATGCCGGCGAAGATGGCGCGGAATTCGGCTTCGATACCGGCGAGGTCGTGTTCCCGGAAACGCCGCCGCAGGTTTCGTGTCGAGCGCGGACTGTTGGCGGAGTCCCCAGCCAAGCGGGCGAGCAGCACCCTGTTGAGGCTTTGCCGCACTTCCAAGTTCGGGTAGCCGAGCCGGTGCCAAGTTTCGCCTTCCTCGTTCTCAGAATCCGCAATGGTCAGATAGCCGGTTTGGAACAGCAGTGCCTCGGGAGCGATTTCATCGACATCAAAGCTCGACAGCAGCGCGTCGTCGGCGATCATGCCGTCGAGGGCGAAGGTGTTCACGCCACGCCGGATCAGCGTGTCGATGAGGAAAGTCGGGGTGCCGGTCTCGAACCACCAGGCGCGGTACTCGCGCCGGCGGAACAACAGCAGGATGTCATAGGGATTGTAAACCCGCTCCCCGCCCCGCCAGTTGTAGCCGTTATACCACCCGCGGACCTGCTCGCGGTCGAGATCTTCCAGTTCCGGGGCGAACACGCTGTCGAGGTCGTCTTCGGTGTAGCCGCAAATTGTCGCGAAGCGCGGATCGAGCGTGATGTCTTCGAGATTGTTCAAGCCCGAGAACAGATTGACCTTGGAGAACTTGCTCACGCCAGTCAACAGCGTGAAGCGGATGTGGGCGTCGCTGTCTTTTATAACCGCATACAAGCCGCTGAGGAAGTCGCGGTTGGCACGGGCGGTCTCCCGCTCGCCGAGATTGTCGAGAATCGGCTTGTCGTACTCGTCGATCAGCACCACCACACGTTCGCCACACCGACCGTGCAGTTCTTGAATGAGGCGCCGCAGTCGTTCCGAGGGAGGGACGCTTGGCGGCGCCACACCATGGTTCCGTTCGAGGTCTTCGAGCAGCGCCGCCACCGCAAGCTCCAACCGCTCCCGCGAACTGAAATCCCCCGAGCCGAAGCTCAGCCGCAGCACCGGATGCCGCCGCGCCCAGTCCCAGCGATCGTGGATATGCAGGCCGCGGAACAGCTTCTGCGAACCCTCGAACAGCTCCTTGATCGTATCGAGCAGCAAACTCTTGCCAAACCGCCGCGGCCGCGACAGGAAATAGTGCTTGCCGTCCTCGATCAATCGCTCGATATGGGGCGTCTTGTCGGCGTAGTAATGCCCTTCCCCGCGCATCTCGCCGAAGTTCTGAATGCCGATCGGCAGCCTGCGCCGCACTGTGGATTCCCCGCCGCCCATGCGCCGCAGTCTAGCATAGCGCCGCGGATCGAACGGCGCGCTCCGCGGCGGGGGAGGCGTTTGCCCGCACACCCAAAATCCCCGTCTCCGGCAAGCGGCCGCGCGTCTCCGCGGGCCGGATGGTGATCTGCGGAGGCGTATCGGGGACTTAGGAAACTTGATTGCATCGAAATTGCCTGTAGAGTTAGAAGCCGAGCGGACTACGATAGCTACCGAGGCTTCTTCGATCTATTGGCGCCCGAGCTGGAAAGTGAAGAAAAAGATGGCGAGATCACAAAATACTATGTTGATTCCTTGGTCAAATTTGCGGTCACCGCGATTCCAATCATCGACAAAGTAGAAAAAACTCTGCGTGATCACGGACATCCTGCCCCTGTTTCGTCTCTCACCATCTGGATCAAGTCCGCAGTTCGACTGTATGGCAGGCGAAAGGCGGCGAGATGACAGATCACACCATTATTCGGCGCCGGCGCCTAGTTGGAATGTCACGCGCACGAAAGGGTTTTCCAGGCTCTGCGCCAATTTTGGCTCGGTGCCGTTGAACTTCCGCATCTCCCTTTGCATGATCGGCCATCCGCGGCCGCGTTTTTCCATGTAGCCCATGCTGGCCATGTAATGCCCCATGGAATCGTTTCTGGCCCGCGGGTTGGCCCCGGCCATCACTTGCTCGATCGTCAGATGATTCGGCAGCGACCCTGGGCTGGTTATGTCCACCCGGTCGGAAAACACCTCGAGAAGGATTGTCGAGCCGATGATCGCGTAGTCGCGGTGGATAACGGCGTTCACCAGCGCCTCGCGAATCGCGGCGCGGGGCAGCAAATGCCGATCCTCCCGCGCCAGCCTCTCATAGGACTCGAAGCGGCCCAGGCCGAGAAACCAGCCGATTGCCCGATCAACCTGTTCGCCAAGACGGCCCTTGGCCGAGGCGGCTTGCAGCACTTCCGAAGCGCGGCCCTCCCCCGCGTAGGCCACGCATTCGATCCAAAAACCGCGGGTTTGGGTGTAACGCTGGGGATGCTTGCCGAACGCCATGAGGCCATACAGCGTCGCTCTCGGTTCACCGCCGAGTTCAACCAAGACACCGCGGTTCCGCAGGTCGTCCTCGCTGCTTGGCTGCGGCTCGGCCGAGGTGTCGAAGTCGAGCCGGTCGAGGTAGGCCAGAAAGGCGTCGTAGTCGATATGGGATGGCGGAGCGCCCTGTATCGCCCGCTCTTCGGTGAGCACGAATCCGAAGGTGTTGAACAACTCCTGCAGTTTCGCGGAAGACGGCTCAACGCTGCCGCTTCCCCTTCTGATCCAAGTCCGGCCGCGGCAACGCAATGGCTCGAAGCCACGCTGGGCGGGGACTTCGACCCAGAACACGTGTTTTCCTTCATCTTCCCGGCTGCCAATCCAGGCGGTTACGGGCTGACTGCAACCCGTATGCAGGAAAGACGTCAATCGTTCCTGCGCTTTCCTGGCGGGCTCGCGAACTCCGCGGATGCGCCGCTGGTCGTCCACACCCAAGATGAGAACCCCGCCGTTGGAATTCGCGAACGCGCAGATGGCCTTTCCCAGTGCGGAAAGGTCGCCAAGCCCGAGTTTGAACTCGGTATGCTGGTCCTCGCCCGCCTCGATGCGCTGTTCAATCGCTTGCCAATCCACCCCCGGACACCTCGAAAATCAGTTTGCCGCCCGCAATTCCACCTCATAGCCGGCGAAGCGGCGGAGGTTGATTACGCCTTGGTCGAAGATTAGGTACTGGCCCTTGATGCCTTTGAGGATGCCGCCGACGGTGGGGGTTTTGTCGAAGTTTAGGGCGGTGGGTTTGGCGGGATGTTCGAGCACCGGGTAGCGGATTTCCACTGGGTCGAGGCCGGTGAGGATGCTGATGGCGAAGAAGCCGAAGCGCTCGGCGAGTTCGTCGATTCCAGTCTTGCAGGCCTCGACGAGGCGGTCTTTCTCGGCGAGCAGGTCGAGCGGCTCGGCGCTGCCCTTGAGCATGTCGCGCCAGTTGGTCTTGTCGGCGACTTGCTGTTTGAACAGCACTTCGAGGTGGCCCGATTGCATCCGGCTGCGAACGCGGATGATCGCCAGCGCCTGGGTCGCGCCCTGGTCGATCCAACGAGTCGGCACCTGCACCGAGCGGGTGATGCCCACCTTGAGGCCCGAGGAATTGGCTAGGTAGACGATATGGTCGCGCATGCACACGCGCTCGCCCCAGTCCGGCTCGCGGCAGCTGCCCTGGTCGAAATGGCATTTTTCCGGGTGGATGATGCAGGAATCGCACCGGGCGAGTTTGCGGAAGCAGTTGTAGCAGAAACCCTGGTTGAAGCTTTTGCCGGTCTTGCGGCCGCAATGAACGCAGAAGATGCGGCCGGTGTGTTCCAGCCGCACCGGCTGGCCGAGCAGGGCGTTGAGCGGCACCCGCTCATCGGCAAGCACCATGCTGTAGGCGACCGGGTCCTCGAGGCGGCTGGCCATTTTGCGCAAGGTGCCGGCGCCTACCGGCTGTAGCGGACTGTCGCCGAAATCAAGCATCTCAAAAGTTCCCGCCGCCGCGCCCGCGGCCGACTGCCCCACCCGCCACCGCCACAACGATACCGAGGAACAGACCGGCGAGCAATCCGCCGAGATGGGCGGCGCTGGCGATCCACGAAGAGGCGAAGATCTCCATCGCCACCAGCATGACGAGGAAAATCCCGAACATCTGGTCGCTGAGGATGGGCCTGGTTCCCGGCAGCAGTTTTTGCGTAATCCAGGCGAAGCCGAGCAGACCGTAGACCACCCCGGACATGCCGCCGAAATTGTTGCCGCCGCCAAGCAGATACTGGGCGGTGTTGGCGGTGAAGGAGGTGAGCGCGACCACCGCCGGATACAGCCAGCGCGGCCGCCGCGGCTCGAGCTGGCGGCCGAAGTACCACAGCCAAAGCAGGTTGAACACCAGATGCAACTCGCCGAAATGCAGCAGCATCGGCGCCAGCGTCCGCGCCAGCAGCAGCGGATTGGCGATGTCGCCAAGCAGCGCGGCGATGCTGCCGGTTTCCAGCGGCGGATAAAACAGGAAGTGCAGCCGCCAGGCCTCGGCGCCGAGCCCGGTGTGGGCGGCGACGATGGCGCAGGCGAGCATCAGGGCGATGGTGACCGGGCACCGCCTGGCCTCGCGCGCGGCGGCGGCGCGCCAGTCGCCGGCTGGGAACAAAGTCTGCTTCGCGGCGGGCGGCGGGCCGTGTTCGCGGCCGAACTCGCGCCAGCGCGCCAGGGCCTCGCGCACTTGCCGCGATTCCCACTCCGAATCGACCCAGATGACCTGATGGCCGGACTCTTCGATGATGCGGTGGCGGACGCCGAGCCGCGACAAGGTCTGGCTGAAGGCGAGCAGATCGACGCCGATTGGCAGGCTCGCCGCCTTAATCATCGGCTCGCGCGAAACGGCTGCCCCAGCCGAGCTTGCTGCGGCAGGCCTGGTAGCAGGTATGGTCGGGCGGGTGGATCAGCGTCAGGAAGTTCGCATGCTTGCGCACCAGGATTTCATCGCCGGCGCGGAACGAATGGCGCACCTGGCCATCGCAGCTCAATTGCGGTTCGCGCGCATCCTTGGCGCCGACGACGAGGCGCACCTCGCTGTCGCCATCGACCACCAATGGCCGGCTGGTGAGCGAATGCGGATTCAGCGGCGTCAGCACGAGGGCGTCGAGCCGGGGGTGCATGATCGGCCCGCCGGCGGACAGGGCGTAGGCGGTGGAGCCGGTTGGCGTGGCCACAATGAGGCCGTCGGATTCCTGGCTGTAGACGAACTGCCCGTCGATGAACAACTCGAAAGCGATCATCTGGGCGAACTTGCCGGGGTGCAGCACGACATCGTTCAGCGCCCGGCCGGCTGGCTCGGCTGGCGCCGCCGGGCCGCCCCGGCGCACTTCCGCTTCGAGCAGGAAGCGCCGCTCGCGCAGGTATTTGCCCGCGAGCACCTCGCCGAGACGGGATTCGATTTCATCGGGAAGCACATCGGTGAGAAAACCGAGACGGCCGCGGTTGACGCCGATCACCGGCACCTCGGCAATGTGCTGGGCGGCGTGGAGCAGGCTGCCGTCGCCACCCACGACGACGACTAGATCGCAGTGGCCGGCGAGCTGTTCCACGGGAAAGGCGGGACGGCCCGGGGGCTCGATCAGGCCCGCGGTGGCCTCGTCGAAGATAACTTGGCGATTGCGGCTGTCGAGAAAGGCGAGCAACCGCCGCAGGGATTCCGCGGCGCCGTCGTGGCCCGGCCGCCCGATCACGCCGATGCTGCTGAATTCCGCCATATCGCCCAAGTTTGCGGGGAGGCCGCCAACGGACGCGAGTATAGCACGCGGTTTGGCCCGTCCCCGGACACTTCAATCCACAAACCGCAGCCGCAATGGTTCGGGGCGGTAGATGATGTCGCCGGGGATTTGGTAGGCGAGGAAGATCAGCAACTCGGAGCCTTCGAGACTCGCCGGAACCCGGTAATTGTCGATGATGTGGAAGCGTTCCAATGGCCCCAATTCGCGCTCGAAAGTCGCCGAGCGCAGATCGCCGAGGGTGCCGTCCCACTGCGTCAGGCCGAGTTCGCGGTCGAACTGGAGGAATCGTTCGGAATCGGCGGTGATGACGATATGGAACGATCCGGTCATGCCGATATGTTCCGGGTCCACCTCGACTTCCATGATCAGCCGCAGGATGTCATCGCCGCGAACGCTTGCCGTGTGCCGCGGTTCGTCGTTGACCTGCCCCGCGAGGCCGAACCGCGCCCCGCTGGGCCCGCCATCGATGCTGATCCCCGCGGTGGCTGGCAATTCCGGCACCACCGGCGCAAACCAGGCTTCGATTTGCGGCGCGACGATATTGAGCGCGGCGGCGGCGTCCGCTCCGGCTTCGCCGCCGCGGCTGCCGCAGGGTCGCCCGCCGCAGCTCAGGTCGGGATTCGAGAACACCGGCGTCCGGCCTGGCACCGAGAAACGCTCCGGGGTGGCCATGATGGTGGCGAATTCACCGTCTGCGCCGTAGCCGGTGGCGAAGTCGAAAGTGCCGCCGAAGCCGTCTTCCCGGTGGGAATGGGTCAAACCCATGTTGTGGCCGAGCTCGTGGGCGAGAACGAGATCATCGGCGCAATCGATGGCGATCCAAGCGTAGCCGAGGCTTTTTTCCGCTGGATCGCTGAAGTCGCCCTGCTTGCCGAGGCCGCCGATGGGCGCGAGACCGCAGAGCGAACTTCCCTCCACCGCGTCGAAGAGCACCACGAGGTCGGCGCCGTAGCGGCTTCGCAAGGTTTCCATCCCGCCGAACGCCGCATCGCCTCCCGCGAGCAATTCCCCGAGCAGGGCGCGGGGGCCGGCCGCCGTCGGGCCGGATACCGGCTGGAAATGCGCGGGCCGCAGGCGGATGCCCGCGGCGCTGCGGTGGTAGGCGTGGTTGGCCACATTGAAGAAATGGTTGATCCGGTTCTCGACCCCGCCCGGATACCGGCCCGCCGCGGCTTCGGTATAGAGCGCGAGCACATCGATTCTGGCCGCGCGGCGGTCCACCGAGGCGGGGTCCCGGGGGTCGGTCCCGCGCAGGCCCTCGACAAAGTCGCCGACACCATCGCCGTCGCTGTCGCGCAGCGTGTCATGGACAACGGGAACCATTGCGTTCACCCGCAATTCGCCGAGCAGGGCCGAGGCCACAACGGCCGGGCGGCTGCTCTCCGCGGTCGCCACATTCACCGAAAAGGCCCGCGACCCGCCGGCGGGAATGCCGCCGGGCTCGCAGAGCAGCACTTTCTGACCCGACAGGCTCGGCTGGCGGCGGCAGTATTCCGGCGCCGCGACGAGGCTGGTGTTTTCCAGCAGGAAGTAGATTTCCAGGGCGATGTTGCCCCGCGCCGCGCCCTCGTTTTCCAGCAGATAGTGGATCGCGAGACGGCCGCCGGCGACCACGCTTTTCGCCTCGAAACGCTGGGTCAGCCGCAAACCCCCGGCATCCCGGCCGCTGCCGACGCCGGTTTCCGGCGCTGGCAGGGTGTCATGGAAGGTGTCATGGGAGGTGTCATGGAGGGCATCGTGGGCGAGCGCGGCCGCTCCGGCGGCCCATGCCAAAGCGGCAAGAAGCGCGGCCGCCGGCCGCGGCCAGCCGCCATGCCAGCTTGGCTGGACGCAACCGCCCGCGCCGGCCGGCGCCGCCTCCCCGCGGTGTGGATGGAATCTACCCATGCCAGTCAAAAGGAAACCGTTTTGTGTTGTGCTGTGCCGATGTGCGAAGTTTTGCCAATTATGCTGCTACACTCAAGCTGGTTTTGCCCAAAAGCCTTGGAATTTCATCTTTTCTCAACCAACGGGAGATTCGCCATGTCTTATATCGACGGTTTTGTGCTCGCGGTTCCCGCCGCCAGCAAACAGGAATTCATCGAACACGCGGAGTTTGTCGACAGCCTGATCATGGAGTTCGGCGCCACGCGCATTCTGGAATGCTGGGCCGACGACGTGCCGGATGGCGAAGCCACCGACTTCCGCCGGGCGGTTCAGGCCAAGGAGGACGAGGAAGTCGTTTTCGCCTGGGTCGAGTGGCCCGACAAGGCGACCCGGGACGCGGGCATGAAAAAGATGCAGGAACACGCCGCGGAAGACGAGCGCTGGGACCCGGAAAAAAATCCACCACCCTTCGACGGCAAACGCATGATCTGGGGCGGCTTCAAACCAGTGGTGGAACTCAACACCGGCTAGGAGCCTGCGCCGTGGGAATTCGCGAAAGCGAAAATTCGATATCGCCGCGCCCTTGGCCGATCGATCAGGGCGAATATTGGCATATATTCAACGAAATTGATCGGCCAAGGGCGCGGACGGGAGCGGGTTTGCAGCCGTGAATTCCCACGGCGCAGGCTCCCAGGCAAAGTGGCGGGATGGTTGCTCCAGGGCCATTCTGTCATTCTGCGCGGAGTCGCAGAATCTCGGCGGCGATGGCGCAATGTTCGGGAGATTCCGCGACTCCGCTTCGCTCCGCGCGGAATGACGGAGTGGGGGCGCTTCGCTCCGCGCGGAATGACAAAGAAGGGCGCTTCGCGACTGGAGAAAGACATTGAATTCGTGAACAAAACAAAACCACGCTTTTGTTTTGTTCACGAGAAAAATTTCACGATGAAATTTTTCGGGAAAAGTGGTCGGGGCGGCGGGATTTGAACCCACGACCACTACACCCCCAGTGTAGTGCGCTACCAGGCTGCGCTACGCCCCGATGCCGGGCGAGGAGTTTACCACAAAGGCGGGGCAGACCCAGAACATTTGGGGCGCGTGTCAAAGCAAAGTAGAAATGTCCCCTTTTCTCCAAAGTAGAGATGTCCCCTTCGGCCTTGCGCGGAGGGAGCGTAGCGACCGGAGCGCAAGGCCGCGCCGCGGCTATCCGGCGGCCGGCCCCGCGCCGGTCTTGAACGAACGCCGCCAGGGGTGGTCCGGTGGCGGCTTCCAGTCCGGCCGGGACCGCTGCCGCGCCTTGACCCTGTCCACCCGCGACCGCACGCTCTTCCCATCCTCAACCGGCGGCGGATCCCCGCCCCCGGCAAGCAACTCGACCGGCAGCTCGCGGCCGTCGCGCAGCACAGCCACCGCGCCGTTCCAGCCCTTGCACACCGTCACCGCGGCACCCCGCAGCCGGTAGCCCCGGCCTTGCCCGGTCACCTGGCAGGTGTCGCCCCCGAAGCTGATCGACAGGTTCTTCGCCAGCTTGCGTTCGTGCTGCTCGCACAGGATCAGATCCAGCTCCCGGTCGTTGTGCAACACCGCCCGGTGCGCGTCCGCCGGGTTGCGCGCCGCCACGCCGAAACGCCGGTTGTAGTCCGCCATGAACGCCGGCAGGTAGGCGTTCCCCGCCTCGATGCCGCAGATGCCACGCAGCCGCATCTCCTTCACCAGCCGGTCCTGCAGCGTCCGGTTGGCCCGCTCCACCCGGCCCTTGGCCTGCGGACTGCCGGCGTGGATTGGCGCGATGTCCAGCGTCCCCAGCGCCCGGCCGAACTGCGTCAACCCACCCTCCCGGCCCCGCAGGCTCACCCGGAATATGCTGTGGCGGTCCGAGTAGTACGCCACCGGACGCCCGTGGGCCGCCAGATGCGCCCGCGTCGTCTCCATGTAGGCCTCGGTCGTCTCCGCCGGCCAGAACCCCATCGCCAGCAGCCGCGACGTCGCGTCGTCCACGTACACGATCAGCGCGCACCGCGGCCCCCGGTCCTCGAACCAGTCGTGCGGCGAACCGTCGATCTGCACCAGATCGCCCAGGCAATCCCGGCGCGGCCGGCTCGGATGCGCGCGCGCCTCCCGCCGCGCCTTCGGCCGCCACAGCCCGTCTTCGATCATCCAGCCCCGCAGCGTCTCCGCCGACAGCTTGAAACCGTGCGCCTCCACCAGCTTCTCGCAAGCGAGGGTCGGACCGAAATCCGGGTAGCGCCCGCGAACCAGGTCCAGCGCCGCACAGCGCACCGCCGGGTCGATCGCGTTGTTCGACCGCTTGCCCCGCCGCCCCGACACCAGCCCTGCCGCGCCCCGCTCCCGGTAGCGCGCCGCCAGGCGCTTCACCTGGCGCACACTCAACCGCAGCCGCAACGCCGCCTCGCGCTGCGACAGGCGCTTCTCCACCACATCGCGAATCACTCCCGCCCGATCCGACTCCCGCATGCTCAACAACACCTCCGCACTCGACAAGACAGCCCCTCCCCGATGAAAAAGGGGACACTTTAACTTTGCGCAAAGGGGACATTACTGCTTTGGGCTAACAAACATTTGGGGCGCGGCACCTTGAATTTTGCACCGCCGGAGCCCGCCGCCTACAGCAAATCGATAACCTGTTCGAGTTCGCGGGCGAGGGCGGCGACTTCGCTGGGGTTGGCCGGAGGGGGTTTGGGGTCGCCGCGGAGTTTGCGGCGGGCGCCTTCGATGGTGAAGCCCTGGTCGTAGAGCATGGCGCGGATGTTGCGCACGAGCACCACATCCTGGATGCGGTAATAACGCCGGTTGCCCCGGCGCTTGTCCGGCTTGAGCGTTGGAAACTCCTTTTCCCAATAGCGCAGGACGTGCGGCTTCACATCGCAGAGTTCACTGACCTCGCCGATGGCGAAGTAACGTTTGGGGGGGATCGGCGGCAGCCCGGCGCTAGTCATTGCGGCCGTCATGGGCCTCCACGCTGGCCTTGAGTTTCTGGCCGGGGCGGAAAGTCACCACCCGCCGGGCCGCGATGGGAATCTCCTCGCCGGTCTTGGGGTTCCTGCCGGGGCGCCGCTCCTTGTTGCGCAATTCAAAATTGCCGAAGCCGGAGAGCTTGACCGGCTGGTTCGCTTCGAGCGAGGCGCGGATTTCCTCGAAAAACCGCTCGATAATATCCTTCGCCTCGCGCTTGTTGAGGCCGAGTTCCTCGTAGAGATGCTCCGCCAACTCGGCTTTGGTCAACGTGGTTCCAGCCATGGGAATGTCCGTCTCAGTTGCGCAGGGATGCCTTAAATTGTTCCTGTAGCGCTTTGATAGCGCTGCTGATTATCCGGTCCACCTCGGCATCGTCAAGAGTGCGCGAAGGATGCCGCCAGGTCAAGCCCAGGGCGATGCTTTTGCTGCCCGCCGGCACCGCGCCGCCCCGGTAGACATCGAGCACCCGCAAACTCTCCAGCCAGGGGCCGGCGGCCTCGCGCGCCGCACCCTCGATGGCGGCCGCTTCGATCTCTTCGCCGATGACAACCGCCAAGTCCCGGCTCACTTCCGGGTGGCGCGAAAGCTCACGGGCCGCGGGCGGGGACTGCCGGCGGAGGGCGTCGAGATCCAATTCGAAGAGCATCGTCGCGGGCAATTCGAGTTCCCTCCGCAACCCCGGATGCAAGGCGCCGAGATGGCCCACAGGCTCGCCCGCGAGTTCCACCCGCGCGCACTGGCCAGGGTGCAATCCGGGGTGGTCGGCGGCGCTGAAGCCAAGCGCGGCGGTTCTGCCGCCGATGCCGAACAGCGATTCGACATCGCCCTTGGCATCGTAAAAGTCCGCCGCGTCCCTGGCGTTGTTCCAGTTTCTCGGCTCCCTGGCGCCAGCGATCAGGCCGGCGAGCATCGCCTGCTGGCGGAATCCGCCGGCTTCCCGGCCGAAGGCGAGTCCGGTTTCGAACAGGCGGAGGTTTTCCCGCTGCCGGTTCACATTGTGGCGCAGGGTCTGCACCAGACCGGGCAGGAGGCTGCCGCGCATCACCGAATGCTCGCTCGAAATCGGGTTCAGCAGGCCCACGGCCTGCGTGTCCGCGGCGCTGAACCGCGCCGCGAGCCCGGGCTCGATGAAACTGTAGGTGATGACTTCCTGATAGCCCAGCGCGGCGAGATGGCCGCGGATGCGGTCGAGGCCGATCCGCCGCGCCGGCGCCCGGCCCATGCGCTGCCGGGCCAGACCCATGGCCGGCGGCAGCTTGTCGTAGCCGTGGATGCGGGCGATTTCTTCAAGCAAGTCGGCTTCGATGGCGACATCGTGGCGGTGGGAGGGGACTTCAACCGTCAGCTCTTCATCATTTTCCGTTAGCGCGGCGAAACCGAGGCGGGTCAGAATCCGCCGGCTTTCCTGCGCCGGAATCGCCACCCCGAGCAGCCTGTGGACGGCGGCGAAGCGGAGTGTGACGCTGCGGGTTTCGGGCGATTCGCCAAGCGCCTCGGTCACCGGACCCGCCGCGCCGCCGGCGATCTCGAGCAGCAGCGAAGTGGCCCGGGCCATGGCGCGTTGCTGGAGCCGGTGATCGACTCCGCGCTCGTAGCGCTGGGAGGCGTCGGTTTGCATGCCTGCCGCCCGGGCCCGCCCGGCGATGGCGTCGGGGGCGAAGGCGGCGCATTCGAGAAACACATCGACGGTTTGTTCGCCCACCGCGGTGCGCAGGCCGCCCATGATGCCCGCCATCGCCACCGCGCCCGCGCCGTCGGCGATAACGAGCGTGCCGGCCGCGAGTTGCCGCTCGCTGCCGTCGAGCAGGGTGATTTCCTCGCCGGGAAGCGCGAGCCGCACATCGATGTGGCCGCGCAGTTTCGCCAGATCGAAAGCGTGCAGTGGCTGGCCGAGTTCGAGCAGGACGAAATTGGTCACATCGACAACCGGATCGATGCAGCGCAGGCCGCCGCGGCGAAGCTTCTCCCGCATCCACAGCGGGGTTTGCGCGTCGAGGCGGATGCCGCGGACGACGCGGCCGAGATAGCGCGGGCACTGCGCGCCGGCGCTGATACGCACTGGGAATTCATCGGCGATGCCGGCGCGGGGTTCGGCCTGGGCCGGTTGGGACACGGCGATGCCGAGCATCGCGCCCAAGTCCCGGGCGATGCCGATCATGCCGAGGCAATCGCCGCGGTTCGGTGTCAAGTCGAGGGCGATGCTGCTGTCGTCAAGGGCGAGGTAGTGGCGGATGTCGGCGCCCACCGGCGCGTCCGCGGGCAATTCGAGCAGGCCGCCGGCATCCTCGCCCATGCCGAGCTCGGCCGCCGAACACAGCATTCCAGCCGATTCGACGCCGCGGACCGCGCGGGCGGCGATCTTACCCAAGCCGCCATCTGCGGCTTCGAAACATGCCCCCACCGCCGCGTAGGGCGCCTTCATTCCCACCGCCACATTGGGCGCGCCGCAAACGACACGATGCCGCGCGGCGCCATCGTCCACTTCGCAAACCACGAGTTTTTCCGCTTCGGGATGCGCCGCCACGGCGGCAACCTCGCCGACGACCACGCCGGAGAAAGCGCCGGCGACGGCCTCGCGGCCACCGGCTTCGAGGCCGGCCATGGTCAGGCGCTCCATGAGTTCGGCGGTGCCGAAATCCGGGTTCACCCATTCCCTGAGCCAGGATTCGCTGAATTTCATCACCCGACACCAGGGCCTAGTTGAATTGCGACAAAAAACGCGCGTCGTTGTCGAAAAAGAGCCGCAGGTCGCCGACTTGGTGGCGCAGCATCGCGAGCCGCTCGACGCCGAGGCCAAAGGCGAAGCCAGTAAATCGGCCTGGGTCCACCCCGGACATCTCGAGCACCCGGGGATGCACCATGCCGCTGCCCATGACTTCGAGCCAGCCGGTTTGCCCGCAGACGCGGCAGGCTTTGGCTTTCGCCGGGCCGCCGCAGGCGACGCAGCTCATATCGACTTCGGCCGAGGGTTCGGTGAAGGGAAAGTACGAAGGCCGGAAGCGGACTTCGACCCGCTCCTCGAAAAACGCCCGCAGAAAACCGATGATCGTGCCTTTCATGTCCGCCATGCTGACTTCGCGGTCGACGAGCAGGCCTTCGACCTGGTGGAACATTGGCGTGTGGGTGAGGTCGGAATCGCAGCGGTAGACCCGGCCGGGGCAGATCATGCGGAAAGGCGGCTCGCCCCGCTCCATCACATGGACCTGCACCGGCGAAGTGTGGGTGCGCAGCACGGTGCCGGGCTCGATGTAGAAAGTGTCGTGCATGGCCCGGGCGGGATGGTTGGCGGGAATGTTGAGCGCTTCGAAGTTGTGGTATTCGTCTTCGATTTCCGGGCCTTCGGCGATCTCGTAGCCGGCGGCGCTGAAAATGCGGGTGATGCGCTCAAGCGTCATGGTGATGGGATGCAGCCCGCCGCCGGGGCGGCGGCGTCCCGGCAGGCTCACATCGAGGCTTTCCCCGCGCAATTCGGCGTCGAGCGACTCCCGCTCAAGGCTTTGGCGGCGGTCATCGAGCGCCGCGAGCAGACGGCTTTTCGCCAAGTTGATCCGTTGGCCCGCCGCGGGCCGTTGATCGGGCGGCAAGGCGCCGAGGTTTTTCAGCCGCGCGGTGAGCAGGCCCTTGCGGCCGAGGTAGCGCACCCGCAGGGACTCAAGGGTTTTTTCGTCGCCACATTGCGCCACCGCGGCAAGCGCAACCGAGGCGAGTTCGTCGAGATCCTCCGGCATGCGGCGCCTCCCGGTCGAGAGAAACTAGCCGGCCAGCGACGCTTTTGCCTGGTCAACGATGGCGGAGAACGCGGCCTTGTCGTGAACCGCGAGATCGGCGAGCACGCGGCGGTCGATTTCGATGTTGGCTTTTTTCAGCCCGTTGACGAGCTGGCTGTAGCTGAGGCCGCATTCCCGGGCCTGGGCGTTGATCCGGGTGATCCACAGGCTGCGGAACGCGCGCTTGCGCATCCGGCGGTCGCGGTAGGCGTATTGCGCGGCCTTGATGACCGCTTGGTTGGCGACGCGGAAAACCCGGCTGCGGGCGCCGTAATAGCCCTTGGCCTGTTCGAGCACCTTCTTGTGGCGGCGCCTGGCGACGACGCTTCGCTTGACTCGCGGCACTTTCGTTCTCCTCTGTATGCTCCCGCCGCACCGGCCGGGCGCGTGGATCATCCATCGCGCCGCCTGGTTTGGTTACTTGTGGCGGAGCATGCGCTTCACCGCCTTGACGTCGGCGGCATCCACTTGGGAGGCGCCGCGCAGCTTGCGTTTGCGCTTGGTGGTCATCTTGGTCAGGATGTGGCTGCGGTTGGCGGACTTGCGCTTGTAGCCCGCGCCGCTCGCCTTGAAGCGCTTGGCGGCGCTTCGCTTCGTTTTCAGTTTTGACTTGCTCATTTTCGGCTCATTTTCGATTGCCCTTGATCGGCGCCAGCACCATGACGATCTGGCGGCCTTCCATCTTCGGCTCCTGCTCCACCGTGCCGTATTCGCCGAGATCCTCGCGAATCCGGTCGACGAGCAATTGGCCGATGTGCTGGTGGGCCATTTCCCGGCCGCGGAAGCGCAGCGAGACTTTGGCCTTGTCGCCTTCGGTGAGAAAACGGATCAGGTTGCGCAGTTTGACCTTGTAATCGCCTTCTTCGGTTCCGGGCCGGAACTTGACTTCCTTGATATGCACGCGCCGCTGCTTCTTGCGGTTGGCGGCGCGCTGCTTCTTCAATTCGAACACATGCTTGCCGTAGTCCAGAATCTTGCAGACCGGCGGGTCGGCGTCGGGGACGAGCAGCACGAGGTCGAGCTTGGCCTCGGCGGCGGTGGCCTTGGCCTCGTCGATGGGGACAATGCCCACCTGGTTGCCATCCGCTCCAATCAGCCGCACCCGCGGCGCGTCGATATCATCGTTGATGATCGCTCTTTTGGCGTCGCTCCTCATATCCAGCGCTTCAACCTGTGCGCCCGCGCCGGGCGACTTCGCCGCCCAGCCGTTCGCAGAATGCTTCTATCGTCATCTTGCCCAGATCTTCTCCTCCCAGTTTCCGCACCGATACCGAGCCAGAGCGCGCTTCGCGGTCGCCGACGACGAGCAGCCAAGGCGCCTTCTGAATCGTGTGCTCGCGGATTTTAAGGCCGATTTTCTCGTTTCTCAAGTCCAAACCAACCCGAAAGCCCTTGCTTTTCAGGGAATCGTGGACTTCCCGGCAATAATCCGCCTGATTGTCGGTGATGTTCATCACCATCGCCTGCACCGGCGCGAGCCAGACCGGCAAGCGCCGGCGTAATGTTCGATCAGCACGCCGATGAAACGCTCGAAGGAACCGAGGGCGGCGCGGTGCAGCATGACCGGGGTCCGGCGGCTGTTGTCCTCGGCGACGTATTGCGCCCCGAGCCGCCCGGGAGTGAAGAAATCGACCTGGATCGTGCCGCATTGCTGCAGCCGGCCCATGCAGTCCCGCAGCGAGTATTCAACCTTGGGACCGTAGAAGGCGCCCTCCCCCGGCGCGAGCTGCCAATCCAGACCGGTGGCGTCGAGGGCTTGTTTCAGCGCTTCTTCGGCCTGGTCCCACAAGGCATCCGAGCCGACCCGCTTCTGCGGCCGGGTGGAAAGCCGCAGCACGATCTCGTCGAAGCCGAAGTCCCGGTAGATGCCGAACAGGAACTCGTTGAAGCCGGCCACCTCGGACTGGATCTGCTCCTCGGTGCAGAAAATGTGGCCGTCGTCCTGGACGAAATTGCGCACCCGCATGAGGCCGTGCATGCTGCCGGAGGGCTCGTAGCGGTGGCAGGAGCCGAATTCCGCCAGCCGCAGCGGCAGGTCGCGGTAGCTTTTGATGCCCTGGTTGAACACCTGCACATGGCAGGGGCAGTTCATCGGCTTGATCGCGTACTGGCGGTTGTCGGATTCGACGGTGAACATCTCCTCCGAGAACTTGGCGGCGTGGCCCGATTTTTCCCACAGGGAGAAGTCGACGAGTTGCGGCGTGTTGATTTCGAGATAGCCGTTCTCGTCCTGCCTGCGCTTCATGTACGACTGGATGGTTTGATAGATCGTCCAGCCCCTGGGGTGCCAGAACGCCATGCCGGGGGCTTCTTGCTGGAAGTGGAACAGGCCAAGCTGTTTGCCGATCTTGCGGTGGTCGCGTTTTTCCGCCTCCTCCAGCCGTTTGAGGTGGAGCCGCAGTTCCTTGGCGTTGGGCCAGGCGGTGCCGTAGATGCGCTGGAGCATTTCCCGGCTGGAATCGCCGCGCCAGTAGGCGCCGGCCACGGAAGTCAGCTTGAAGGCCTTGAATTTGCCGGTGCTGGGCACGTGGGGGCCGCGGCAGAGGTCGATGAATTCGCCCTGGCGGTAAAACGACAATGGCTCGTCACTGGGGATCGATTCGATAATCTCGACCTTGTAGTGCTCGCCCATGCCGCGGAACAATTCGACGGCCTCGTCGCGGGCCAGCAGGCTGCGCTCGACGGCGAGGTCCTCCTTGACGATTTCGGCCATGGTTTGCTCGATTGCGTCGAGGTCCTCGGGGGTGAAGGGGCGGCTGTGGGCGAAGTCGTAGTAGAAGCCGTCGTCGATGACTGGGCCGATGGTGACCTGGGCCTCGGGAAACAGCCGCCGCACGGCCTGGGCCATGAGGTGGGCGCAGGAATGCCGCAGCACTTCGACGCCGGCGGCGTCGCGGTCGGTGACGATGGCTACGCTGGCGTCGTTTTCCACCACATGGGAGGTGTCGACGAGCGCGCCGTCCACTTTTCCGGCGAGCGCGGCTTTCGCCAGGCCGGGGCCGATCGACCGGGCGATCTCGGCCACCGAGACTGGCTGCGGATACTCTCTGCTGCTGCCATCGGGCAGGCTGACGGTAGGCATGGCGGTTCTGTCAATCGCGGACTCTGGCGTTCGGATAGCCGGGAATCAGGCCTCCCCGGGAGTGGTAGGCACGACCAGATTCGAACTGGTGACCTCTACCATGTCAAGGTAGCGCTCTAACCAACTGAGCTACGCGCCTGAAAGCCCTCTCCCGCCGCCGCAAAGCCGGCGGCGAGCGGCGATTATACGGATTTTTTGGGTTTTTGGCGCAGTTGGGGCGGGTCGGGGCAACAGCCGGGGCGGGCCGCGTGGGCCTCAACGCCCCGGCAACACCGCGCCGAAGGAATTATAATGGCCACCTGTTTGGTCCAGTTGAATCAGCAATCATGCGAATCCACTTGGTGGGCGGCGCCGTGCGCGACAGGCTGCTCGGCCTCCCGCTCAGCGAGCGCGACTGGGTCGTCGTCGGCGCCACCGGCGCCGAACTTGAGCGGCGGGGCTTCCGCCAAGTCGGCAAGGACTTTCCGGTCTACCTGCACCCGGAGAGCGGGGAGCAATACGCCCTCGCCCGGCGCGAGCGCAAGACCGGCCCGGGCCACACCGGCTTCGCGGTGGACGCCAGCCCCGGGGTGAGCCTCGAGGAGGATCTGGCGCGCCGCGACCTGACGATCAACGCCATGGCGGAAACCGCAACCGGCGGGTTGATCGACCCGCACGGCGGCCGCGCCGACCTCGAAAACCGCGTGCTGCGCCATGTCTCGCCCGCATTCCGCGAAGACCCGCTGCGGATTTTGCGGGTCGCCCGCTTCGCCGCGCGCTTCAAGCGGCTCGGGTTCTCGGTGGCGGCGGAAACCCTGGAACTGATGCGCGAAATGACCGCGGCCGGCGAACTCGCCGAGTTGCCGAAGGAGCGAATCTGGGGGGAAGTCGAGCGCGCACTGGACAGCGAATCGCCCGCGGCGTTCTTCGCGGCGCTGCGGGACTGCGGCGCGCTGCGGGCGATTCTTCCCGAAGTGGACCGGCTTTTCGGCGTGCCCCAGCCGGAAAAACACCACCCGGAAATCGATACCGGCGTGCATACCCTGATGTGCGTCGAGGCGGCGGCGCGATTGTCCGCCGACACCGTGGCGCGCTACGCGGTGCTGCTGCACGATTTGGGCAAAGGCGTCACCGATCCGGCGAAATGGCCGAGCCACCACGGCCACGAGGAACTCGGCGTGCCATTGGTGAAAGCGGTCAATTCGCGGCTCGGCGCGCCGCTTGAATTCGCCAGAACCGCGGAACTCGTCTGCAAGTACCACACCCTCCAGCACCGGGTGCGCAGCCTGCGCCCGGCCACGGTGCTGCGCCTGCTAACCGGCCTCGACGCTATCCGCCGCCCCCGCGGCTTCCAGCGCTTCCTCGCCGCCTGCCTCGCCGACGCCCGGGGCCGCACCGGGTTCGAGAACTGCGATTATCCGCAAAACGCCTATCTCGAACGAATGCTCGCCGCGGTCAAATCAGTCGACGCCGGCGCGCTGCTGCAACAAGAACCCGGGGCAAACCCCGCCGAGTTGATCGCCAAACACCGAATCAAGGCGATCCGCGAGGCTCAGGCGGCGGTTTAGACAGTGGCGACGCAACGCGCGGCATTCCCTAAGTATGCTCTGAAAAACTCCATCCATGGAGTTTTTCGTTGTCGCAAAACCAAAGCGTGGTTTTGTTTTGCTCGCGGATTCAATGACTTGCGTCATCGAATCCGGCGGCACATCCTTGTGCCGCGGGAAAGCTCTGACTTAATCAGAGCTTTCCAAAGAGATTCTGCGGCTTCGCGCAGAATGACGGGGCTGGCCCAACGGCGCCAGGCGGCGCAACATGATGCCTGAATCGGATACAAGGCCAGTCGCGCTTGTCACCGGCGCCGCGCGGCGGATTGGCGCGGCCATCGCGGAAGAGTTCCACCAACGCGGTTTCCGGGTGCTGCTGCATTGCCGCGCCTCCCGCGCCGAAGCCGAGAGCCTGGCCGCGGGCTTCAACCGCAAGCGGCCGGAATCGGCCGCGGTCCTTGCCGCCGATCTCGCCACCGCCAGCGCCGGCGAAAAACTCGCGCAAGACGCGCTCGCGCGATTCGAGCGGCTCGATGTGCTGGTGAACAACGCCTCCGGGTACTACCCCACCGCTTTCGGCGAAGTCGGCGCGGCGCAATGGGAAGACCTTCAGGGCAGCAATCTGCGGGGCCACTTCTTTCTCAGCCAGGCGCTGGCGGCGGAACTGCGCGCCCGGGGCGGCGCCATTGTCAATGTTTCGGATGTCCACACCGGCCGGCCACCCCGGTCCTATTCCGCCTACACCATCGCCAAGGCCGGAGTGGAAGCGATGACCCGCTCGCTGGCGATTGAACTCGCGCCGCAAGTCCGAGTCAACGCCATCGCCCCCGGCGCCATCCTCTGGCCCGAAAACCTCGCGGATGAATCGGCGCCGGGAGTCGCCGCCGCCCGCGGGCGGATCCTGCGATCAATCCCGCTGCGCAGCACCGGAACCCCGCAACAAATCGCCGCGCTGTGCCACTTCCTCGCCGTCGAGGCGAGCTACCTCAGCGGCCAAACCATCCGCGTCGACGGCGGCCGCCACCTGGGCTAGGAGCCTGCGCCATAGGAATTCGCGGCTGCAAATCCGCTCTCATCCGCGCCCTCGGCTGATCGATTTCGTTGAATATATGCCAATATTCGCCTCAATCGATCAGCCGAGGGCGCGGCGATATCAAATTTTCGCTTTCGCGAATTTCTATGGCGCAGGCTCCTAGGCGCCTGCCGGCAACTCCATTGCCACGGGTTCGAGCGCTTGGCGGGATTTGTCGCGGCTGGCCCAGAGCTGGGCGAGACCGGGGCCATCCGGGGCCAGTTTCAGCTTGGGCAGGAGTTCGGCCAGCGGACCCAGCACAAAGGCGCTTTCGCGCACTTCCCGGTGGGGAATCGCCAGCTTGCCGTGGGCGCCGTCGGGGGCGCCGGGGACGAACACGTCGATGTCGATGGGGCGCGAGGAGAACTTCGGCTTGCCCGGCTTGCGGCCCATCCGCGATTCCAACTGCTTAAGCCAGGCGACGGCTTCCGGCACGGGCGCGCCGGTTTCGGCCACCGCGGCGAGATTGAGAAAATCCGGCCCCGGGAAGCCAACGGCCGCGCTGCGGTAAACCCGCGAGCACCGCAGCGGGCCGAATTTTCGCCGCAATTCGACAAGCGCCCGGCGGATGTTGGCCTCGGGATCGATATTGCTGCCGATGCAGAATGCGAGCATGGCGCGGTTCTCAAGTATGCTGGGAGCCTGCGCCGCGGGAATTCGCGAAAGCGAAAATTCGATATCGCCGCGCCCTTGGCTGATTGATCGGGGCGAATATTGGCATATATTCAACGAAATTGATCGGCCGAGGGCGCGGACGGGAGCGGATTTGCAGCCGTGAATTCCTATGGCGCAGGCTCCTACTTGCGCCGCTCGATGATGACGCCGGTGTCCCGAGATCCGGTAACCGCGCCGGGCTTGCCCAGCCGCAGCCGCAGCCAGGTAACGGGAAACTCGGCGAGAACGATCCCCGCGACCGCCTCGGCAAGCGCCTCGACAAGCTGGAATTCCGCGGCGGCGACAAAATCCCGCACCCGGTGCGAAATCGCCTTGTAATCGAGCGCGGCCGCGATGTCATCCGATTCCGCCGCGGCGCGGATATCGAAACCCAAATCGAGATCGATGCTGACAATCTGCCGCCGCTCCCGCTCCCAGTCGAATATCCCGATGATGGTTTCGACTTCGAGTTCCCGGATGTAAACAATATCCGACTTCATTCCACTTTCCCGTCATCAAGCGCAAAGCTGCGCAATCCCTTCGTTCAGGCGCCGGTCGCTTCCCGTCGGTGGCTGAATGCTTTGCGGACTGGTGTATGCCTTCCTTGGCGCGACGCTTCTGGCCTCGCCAAATCCCAGTCTCGCCATCCCTGGCGAGCCGTTCATCCGGCCACCGAGCACAGCTCGGTGGCGCTCGGTCTGCGCACGAAGCCGCGCTTCGTAAACGCTTGCCCTCGCCCCTTGAAAAGCGTTGCTTTTCATCGGCTGCGCCGACCGGGCAACCTGCGTTCTGGCGGATTGTGCGTGCCGTCCCTGGCGCAACTTTGGCGGCTTCGACCAACCCCTGTCTCGCCATCCTTGGCGAGCTGTTCGGCCCTTGAAAAGCGTTGCTTTTCATCGGCTGCGCCGACCGGGCAACCTGCGTTCTGGCGGATTGTGCGTGCCGTCCCTGGCGCAACTTTGGCGGCTTCGACCAACCCCTGTCTCGCCATCCTTGGCGAGCCGTTCGGCCCTTGAAAAGCGTTGCTTTTCATCGGCTGCGCCGACCGGGCCTCACCCCTCAGTGCGGATTTCCGGGTGTCATAGCCCGAACGCGCCTAATCAAACCGCCGCCAGCGAATCGAGTGGCCAGCGGGGGCGCACTTCGATCTCCAGGCTGGAGCGTTCGCCCGCGAGCAGGCGCCGGCAGCCGGCGTAGGCGATCATCGCGCCGTTGTCGGTGCAGTAGCGCGGCGCGGCATAGTGTACGGCATCGGCGCCGAGTTTTTCCCCAAGCACCCGGCGCAGCCGCTGGTTGGCGCTGACACCGCCGGCGATCACCAGCGATTCGAGGCCGGTTTGGCGAATCGCCCGGCGGCACTTGATCGCCAGGGTGTCAACCATCGCCTCCTCGAAGGCCCGGGCGATGTCGGCCCGGGTCTGCCCACTCAGCTCGCCTTCGCTTTCGCGCTCCCCGGCGACAACCGTGCGCGCATGGGTCTTCAGCCCGCTGAAACTGAAATCGAGGCCGGGGCGGTTGGTCATCGGCCGGGGAAAATCGAAGCGCTTGGGGTCGCCGCTTTCCGCCAGCTTCGCCAGATGCGGCCCGCCGGGATACGGCAGGCCAAGCATCTTGGCGACCTTGTCGAAGGCTTCGCCGGCGGCGTCGTCGAGCGATTCCCCGAGCATCTGGTAGCGCCCGATGCCATCGGCGCGGACCAACTGGCTGTGGCCGCCCGAAACCAGCAGGGCGAGAAAGGGAAACGCCAGCCCGCCGCCTTCGAGCAGCGGCGCGAGCAAATGCCCCTCCATGTGGTGGACGCCGAGGGCGGGGATGCCAAGCCCCTCCGCCAGCGCGCGCCCGATGGAAGCCCCCACGAGCAGGGCGCCGACGAGCCCGGGGCCGGCGGTATAGGCGATGCCGCCGAGATCATCGAGCGCGAGGCCGGCGTCGGCGAGCACTTCCCGGATCAAGGGCAGTGTCTTGCGCACATGGTCTCTCGACGCCAGTTCGGGAACAACGCCACCGTAACGGGCATGAATCCCGACTTGGCTGTAAAGCCCGTCCGCGAGCAAACCCCGCTCGCCGCAATACAGCCCGACGCCGGTCTCGTCGCAAGAGGTTTCAATGCCCAGAACAATCAAGCGCTTCGCTCCGCTGAAACAAAGCGCATCGCATCAGCCAGCTCAACCCCAGTGGTAAAAATTGCCATCTTCATGCCGCCAGCCTAGTGCCAAAAGGCTTGCCAAGCAAATGGGCGCGGCGACCGCCGGCACCTAGGCAGTCTGCCGGGCACGAAGCTGAATGCGAAGTTGAGTCTCCACACGGCTATATAGCCGGGATTGCTGGGCCAATCGATCATTAAGAATCACAGCCAAGGCATAGGGCTCTCGCTCCCGCACCAAGTTCGCGCCCCACGCCGGATCGTTGCGGGTTACCACTACAAACCAAGGGCTTCGGCGCGAGGACCTTTGCGCTGGCGGCAGGGCGATCGCCGAATGAACTTCGCCGGCGGGACGGTCTGGACGGGCGACAACCCGCCCGTCATGCGGCGATGACCAGCGGCGGGGTTAATCCGACAGCCAAACCGACCCCCCTGAGGCCGCCCCCGGCGCCGCCACCACACAGGGCCACTACGACTCTTGACAAGCCCGCGCTATTCGACCTAGCATCACGATCATCAGGCGTGCATTGCGCATCGCCACCGGAAGCGGCCCGAGACGGGTCCTTCCGGACTCAAAACGGGCTGTTGCCACAACTTCATAAGGAGACACCTATGAACACGCAACAAACGCCCGAAAACGGCCGCGGAACGCCCGTGGTCAAAAACGTCACTGAGATCGGCAACGGACAGCTGATAGGTATCCTTGGGGTACTCGTCGCCATCGCCGTATTCGGCTTCAGCAGCGTCAACCGTCGAATCGACGATCTGACAACGTTGATGAATGCCCGGTTCGACGATGTGAACCGGCGCATCGACGACAACACCGCGGAGATCCGACTCATTCGCGGAGATGTCAACGGCCTGGCCGAGCGAATGACGAAAGTCGAAACCATCATCAGCATCCGCCTACCGGCCGATGTCGATGAACAAAACAACCCGATCGCGGCTTCCACACCGCGCGATCAACGCTAAGCGGTCAACCGCACCACCGGACGCGGTGCCGAGACCATCTTGAAAAAAGGGCGCCTCCGGCGCCCTTTCCTTTATTCAAGGGTCAAGCCCAGCGAATATTCAGGCTCATCCCCAACAAACGATGGCCGAACGGAGGGCCGCCCAATGACCGGGAAAATCACGCTTAAGCCCAACGAATACCAGCCGCGCAAGGCCGAGCTGGAAGCGGACGTTTCACTTGACACCCCGGGCGAAACCCTGGATGACCAAGCCGACGCGCTGGCCGCCGCCATCACGCGGACTGTGGAAATCGAGCATGAAGCCGCCGATTGATTTTGCGGGCTTGGGCACTATAGTATGCAATCCCCTTTATTTTTATGAAAATCGGCGGTTTTGAGCTGATGCCGCCTGAAAGTATGATACTTTACGCTCGCATGGTGGTTTCCCCGTCTAATAAAATCAATAAGTTAGGGAGCCAAAAGTCTCATACTTTATTTTCAACTGACAAGCGCTTGAGATATTTTCCGGGAAAACCTTTTCAGACAACCGCAATTTAATGAGGAAACGATCATCGTAACCGCCCAGATCATCAGATGCCGCCCGACGGGCCGCGGATAGCTGGCTGCTGAGCGCGGTGCCGTGACCGCGGGGGTCTTCTCTTGCAGTCTTGGGGCCAAAGCCTCGCCCCGGGCGATGCTCGGTGACCGGCTCTTCCCGCAACAGTTGCAAATGTGGGTGACTATCCCCGGAATCAGCCATCCATAGGTCCTAGCGCCGTGCGGCGCGACGCTTTCTGGCACTTTCCCGGCGCATTGCCTTTTCCAAGTGCTTCAGGGAAAGACACATTTCGTTCCCTTCAAGGACCATTTCCTTCACCGCGCGGCGCAACACCCGCTCGACATCGGCATGACTGTCCCCCTTGAACCAACCGCTGCCAACTGAAGTGGTCGGGCGAGTTTGGACAGTTTGAGGGCAAAGCCAAGGATCGCTTTCGTGTTGGTTCGTCGCCCTCGTGCTGAAGCCGAATCTTCCCCCATTTCGGTTGCCATGGTCAACCTGATTGCGGGCTGGCGGCGCTCCTCGCCCGCCCGCCGCTGAGCAGGTGTTGTGCGAATGAGGGGATGGGCATGGAATAGGCGCATTCGTCGTCCGCGGGGGCCAGGATCGCCTCGCGCCACTCTGCGGTCTTGTTCGCGCAGCTTGCCATCGTCCCGGTAGTTTTCATCGATCACAGACATGATCGGCAATGTAGCATGAAACCGACGCCTGAGACCCCGCTGCGCGAATACAATGCGGCCCCGGTGGTGAAAACTGTTGCCTTCCACGCCAAAGGGCGAAGCAAGGTTGCGGCGCTTTGGCGCGGCGGTTAAGATGTGTGAGCTTCACCTATGGGGAGGCTTCATGCAGGTTCCGCCACAAACAAAAAAAACCACCCTTTCCGCCGCTGTCGCGGCCGCACTCGCCGCACCGCCGGCCCTGGCCCAGGAAGCCCCGGGCGGGCGCGGCCTTGAAGAAGTTCTCGTTACCGCCACCCGGGTCGAGCGCGCGATGCAGGATGTTCCCATCGCGGTCAGCGCCCTCAACACCGAAGAAATCAACGAACTGGGCATCAGCAATTTCGCCGACTACGTGCTGCAACTGCCGAGCGTGTCGGCCGGCGGCAGCGGGCCGGGCCAGAACACCATCTACATCCGCGGCGTCGCATCGACCACGCCGAACCTGACGGTGGCCGGCGTCGCCGGGCTTTCCCCCAATGTGGCCTTCTATCTCGATGAGCAACCCCTGGCGCATCCGGGCCGCAACCTCGATGTCTACGCCGCCGACCTGGCGCGGATCGAGGTGCTTTCCGGGCCCCAGGGCACCCTGTTCGGCGCCAGTTCCCAGGCGGGCAACGTGCGCCTGATCACCAACAAGCCCGACCACTCGGGATTTTCCGGCTCGGCCAAGCTCGGCGCCAACGCGATCAGCGGCGGCGAAAGCGGCGCCAGCTTTGAAACCGTGGTCAATGTTCCCGTGACCGACAATTTCGCCCTGCGCGGCGTCGTCTACAAGGACAATCAGGGCGGCTGGATCGACAATGCTCCCGGCCGCAGGGACGTCAGCCAGAGCGCGCGTTTCCGGCCCGCTGGCGCGGTGCGCAAGAACGGCGTGCCGGTCGCCCCGCACCGCGCCGGCTTCCAGGCCGGGGTGGATCTGTCCAACATCCACTTCGTCGAGGTTGACAACAGCGCCATCGCCAAGGACGACATCAACGGCGTTTCCTACCTCGGCGGCAGGATCTCCGCATTGTGGGACATCAGCCCCGACTGGCGCCTGCTCGTCGCCCACACCACCCAGGACACCGACGCCGACGGCGTGTTTTTCGCCGATCCCGACGTCGACGGGGACCTGTCGATCAACCGCTTCGTCGACGAGACCCTCAAAGACACCTTCGACAACAGCGCCTGGACGCTTTCCGGCCGGCTCGCCGAACTCGAGCTCATCTACACCGGGGCCTTCACCGACCGCCATTCGGAGCAGATCGTCGATTATTCCGATTATCTCTTCGTGGCCCAGTACCTGCCCTATTACATCTGCGACTACCACGCGACCTACACCGCCTTCAACACCCCGCCGGGCGTGCCCGGGGAGGGAACGACCTGCCATGAGCCGCGGATGTTCGTCGACAGCCTCAACAGGCTGGAAGTCCAGACCCACGAGGTCCGCTTCACCACCGGCCAGACGGCGCGCCTCCGGCTCCAGGGCGGTGTCTTCTTGAGCGATCTGGAACTGATCGAGGTCAACAAATTCACCTACCCCGGCTCGGTCAAGGCGATTTCCCCGAATGGCGCGGCGGGCTTCGCGCCGAATTATCCATTGACCAACACCCAGGCGGCGCCGGGTGACCCGAGCGCTTCGAGCTTCAACGCCGGGCCGGGTTACTACACCTTTCCGGGGCCCATGCCGCCCGGTGTCATCTTCCACAACGACATCCGCCGCACGGACAAGCAATTCGGCGTCTTCGGCGAGGTGGGGTTCGATCTGAACGATGAATTCGCCATGACGCTGGGCGCGCGCAACTACGAGATCGAGGTCGATCTCGAAGGCAGCGCCAATTCGTCCTTCGGCAATTTCGGCGCCAACCGGGAGGACGCCCAGCGCTTCGGCACCAACATTTCCCAACAATTCGCCCCCGGCAATCCGCTGGGCGCCCCGGACAAGGCGGTGGCCGAGGGCACGATCTTCAAGGCGACGCTCGACTGGCGGCCGATGGACGACCGGCTCTACTATGTGACGGTCTCCGAGGGCTTCCGGCCCGGCCTGCTGAACCGGCCGGGCGGGCGGGAAAGCGCCGATGGCAGCGGTTATGTCGTGCCCAATGTGTTGGAAACCGACGAGGTGGTCAATCTGGAAGTCGGCGTGAAAGCCGATTTCAACAACACCTTGCGGTTGAACGCGGCGCTGTTCACCATCGACATCGAAAACCTGCAAACGACGATTTTCGACGCCAGCATCGTCAACCTGTTCTTCTCGGACAACGCGGCGGATGCGGAGGTGGCCGGGCTGGAAGCGGACTTCACCTGGCTGCCCGGGTGGTCGGACGGACTCACCATCGCCGGCGCCGTGTCGCTCCTCGACTCGGAAATAACCAAGAAAATCACCCCGACCGATGACGTGCGGGTCGGCGACGAGCTCGCCTTCGCGCCAAGCTCCCAGGGCAACCTGCGGGCGCGCTATGAATGGGAATTGCCCGGCAATGGCTGGACCGCCCATGTGATGCCGATGCTCTCCTGGGCTGCGGAGTCCTACAGCGACATCATCACCATCAACCGCGACCTGATCGACGGCTGGGTGATGCTCGATTTGACCGCGGGAGTGGCCGCCGACGGCTGGTCGGTGACTTTCTACGCCAGCAACCTGACCGACGAGCGCGCCGAAGTCTCGCGCTCCTTCGTCTACGACACCCGCAATGTCACCTACGCCCAGCCCAGGACATTCGGAATCCGCGCGAGTTTCGACTTTTGACCGCACCCGGCAATCCGGCCGGCGCGGCCGCGGCGGCCTTGCGCGGGAATGCCCCGGACAAGTCCGCGACCGGCTTCAGCGGGAACAAACCCACCCTCGCCTCCATCCAAGCGAAAATCGTCGCCAGGCAGTTCGGCCAAGCGCTGGCTGAACTCGAACCCATCCTCGCGGACGAACCCGGCAACACCGACGCGCTCTACATGAGCGCGGTCTGCCGGCGCTACCTGGGCGAGTTCGGCCAAGCGCTGGCGCTGCTCGGAAAACTCAAGGCGCTGACCCCGGAAAACGGCCGGGCGCACCAGGAGGAGGGGCACACATACCGCGACATGGGCCACCTTGAGCCGGCGCTCGCGGCCTACATCCGCGCCTGCCGCTTCAATCCCGCGCTGGTGGCGGGCTGGCGCGGACAATTCCAGCTCCTGGCCAGCCGCGGCCGCGGCGCGGAGGCCGCCCAGGCCAAGGCGCAACTCGACTATCTGCAAGGCCTGCCCCCGCCACTCCTCTCGGTTCTCGACTTGATCCACCAGGGCAAGCTGCCGCGGGCGGAGGAACTGTGCCGCAAGTTCATGCGCAAAGTGCCCCGCCATGTCGAGGGGATGCGCCTGCTCGCCGACATCGGCGCGCGTTTCGGCGTGCTCGCCGACGCCGAGTTCCTGCTCGAATCCGCCCACGAAATCGAGCCGCGCAATGTGCGGGTGCATATCGATTACATCCAGATCCTGCGCAAACGGCAGAAATTCGCCAGCGCGCTTGAGCAGGCCAGGCGGTTGCTGGAAACCGACCCGGAACATCCCCAGTTCCTGTCGATCTGCGCCATCGAAACCATGCAAACCGGCGACTACGAAACCGCGCTCGCGCTCTTCGACAAGGTGCTTGAGCGGATTCCCGGCGATCCGGCGACCCTCACCTCCAAGGGCCACGCCCACAAGACCCGGGGCGAATACGACCGCTCGGTTGCCGCGTACCGGGCGGCGCTCGCCGGCCAGCCCCGCCACGGCGAAGCCTGGTATGCGCTTGCCAACCTCAAAGTCTACGCATTCAGCGACAGCGAACTCGAAACGATGCGCGGGCTGGCCGGCGGCGGGGAACTGCCCCATGGCGACCGCGTCCATCTCCACTTCGCCCTCGGCAAGGCGCTCGAAGACCGCAAGGACTTCGCGGCTTCCTTCGATCACTATGCCCGGGGCAACCGGCTGAAGAAAGCCCTGAGCAGCTACGACGCCGGCAAGATGACCGAGGAACTGCGCGCCCAGCGGCGTGTTTGCACACCGGAAACGCTCGCCCGGGGCGAACGGGCGGGCCATCCGGCGCCCGATCCGATTTTCGTGGTTGGCCTGCCCAGGGCGGGCTCGACACTGCTCGAACAGATCTTGTCGTCGCACTCCCAGGTGGACGGCACCCTGGAACTGCCCAACATCCCCTCGCTGTCCCAGCAGTTGCGGCGGCGCGGGCGCGAAGGAAACGGGCCGGGCTATCCCGATATTTTGGCGAAGTTGTCCGCCGGGGAACTCGGCGAATTCGGCCGGCGGTACCTTGACGAGACCCGGATTCACCGCCGGGAGGCGCCGTTTTTCGTCGACAAGATGCCCAACAACTTCCGCCATGTCGGCCTGATTCACCTGATTCTGCCGAAGGCGAAAATCATCGATGCCAGACGCCATCCCATGGCCTGCGGTTTCAGCGGATTCAAGCAGCTTTTCGCCGAAGGCCAGGAATTCACCTACGACCTGGCCGATCTCGGCCAGTACTACCGGGACTACGTCGACCTCATGGATTACTGGGACGAGGCGCTTCCCGGCAAGGTGCTGCGGGTCCAGCACGAGGCGGTCGTCGGCGATCTCGAGGCTCAGGTGAGGCGGATTCTCGACTACTGCGGCCTCGGTTTCGAGCCCGCCTGCCTGGAATTCCACCGCACCGAGCGCGCCGTGCGCACGCCAAGCTCGGAACAGGTGCGGCGGCCGATCTTCACCTCCGGCCTCGACTATTGGCGCAACTACGAATCCTGGCTCGCGCCACTGCGCGGGGCGCTTGGCGCGGAGGTTCGGGCGCGTTTCAACTTGGAAATCTCGCTGTGAACAACATCGGCGCGGCGCGCTGGGAATCCGCCGCGGCCCGGTTTCTGCTACCATCGCGGGATGGCCTTTGAGGATCGGACGGCGTGAGCGCGGTTAACCTAGCCCCCCCCCCCCCCGAAATTCGCGGTGTGCGCGGCGTGAGGGGCTGGCTGCGCCGGGCGCTCGCCCCTCGGCGTGACCGCGTCCGGGGCATTCGCCCCATCCCCACCGCCGCGCTGCTCGCCCTGCCGCTGCTCTTTGCGCTCCTGGCGACCGCCGGGCCGGCGGAGGCGAACACGCAGTTGCTGGTGGGCAACTCCAGCGTCGGAATTAAATCCGAATATAACAATGCAGTACTAGCTGGAGGGAATTTAGCCCAGGAATTCAGAACCGGCGCCAACCCCTTGGGGTACAGCGTGGCGAGCGTCCAGATTGGCTTCAGGGGGGCGCCGACCGCTGCTCAACTGAGCGGCCTGACGCTCACCATTCGCTCTTCGGGGAAGAATATTCCGGGGGAGGTAGTTGGCACCTTCACCAACCCCGTCTCGGGGACGGACGGGCTCAACACCTTTACCGCCCCGGCTGGAGGCATCAGCCTCAATGCGAACACCAACTACTACATCAATCTGAATGCAAGCCAAGGCTTGGGCCGAGGCTTGACAGAAACAAGTCCCGGGACCATTAGAGCCAATGAGGGCGAGAAGGACAGCGGCTCACTATCCGATTGGAGGCTCTATGACAGATGGCTTGTTCATTACCCAAGTGGAGAATTTCCGCCTGTTAATATTGCAGGCATGATGCTGGAATCCAGAATCAACGGCTCGGTGAAGGGCGCCATCGCCAACTTCACGGCCACGGCGGGCAGCCGGCAGGTTGACTTGAGCTGGGACAACCCGTCCGACAGCAACATCAGCCTGTACCAGTTCCGGAGCCGGAGCGGTAACAACTGGAGAGCCTGGCGCAACATCCCCAACAGCTCGGCCACCACCACCTCGCACACCGTAACGGGCCTGGCCAGCGGCACGACCTACCACTTCCAGGTGCGCGCCCTGGTCGGCACAATGCGCGGAGCGCCCTCGGACGCCCTGGCCGCGACGCCGGTGCCGTTCGCCCCCATGGGCCTCACGGCCACCCCGGGCGACAGGGAAGTTGTGCTGCGTTGGGACAACCCCAACGACAGCGGCATCACCAAATACCAGTATCTGACTGTTGAAGGCAACAGGCAGTTCCCTTGGGCGAACATACCGGACAGCGGCTCATCCACCACCACCTTCGCGCCTACTTTCGAGAGCAACGGCGTCCGGCGCACCTTTTTCGTGCGGGCCTTCGCCGGGGACGACAATCCCGGCCCCCCGTCGAGCGTCATGGCCTTCACCCCTCTCGGCGCCGACACAACCTCCCCCACGGTGGCCAAAGCCATCCCCGACCAGAGGGCGATCATCCGGGAAAGCTTCAGCTACCAGTTCCCGGACGACAGCTTCACCGACCCCGACCCCGGCGACACACTGAGCTACGCGGCCACCCGGGGCGACGGCTCCGCGCTGCCCGCCTGGCTGACCTTCGACCCGGCCACCCGCACCTTCTCCGGCACGCCGCAAGCGGCCAATGCCGGCACGCTGACGGTCAAGGTCACCGCCAAGGACAGCATCGACAACACGGTGAGCGATTCGTTCGACATCACCGTGGTGGCCGCGGATGCCTTTGTCGCGTTCCGGCGAAGCGATTACGAAAGCGCGGAAGGCGCCAGACTCGTCATGCGATTGCGTCTGAGCAAGAGTGTGCCCGCCAAGGTGGACGTGTACATCACCAGCCAAGACGGCACCGCCACGAAAGACGACTATGCCGCCGGCGCCGAAACCGCGCCCGACGGCGCCACCAACGTTTACAAGGTCACCTTCCCGGCAAACACGACGGAGGCTGTGCTGTTCATTTCGCTCACGGACGACACCATTTTCGAGCCCCGCGAGAGCTTCTCCCTGCGCATTCACAGCATCGACAGCAAAGCCGTCATCGGGTTCGGCTCTCGCCGGGAAAGCGTTGTGGGCATTCAGGGCAACGATCACATCATACTCTCGCCCAATGCCGTCACCGTCACCGAAGCACCGGGCGCCGGGCGCACGCAGGCCTACACCGTGAAGCTGGCCGAAAGGCCCGCGGCCAACGTGGATGTGTTGATTCAGGCGCCCTCCAGCGTGGTCACGGTCAGCACCGGTAGGCTGACCTTCACCCCCAGCAATTGGAACATGCCGCAGGAGGTCACGGTCACCGCCGTGGACAATGACATCGACCAGGGCGACAGCGACAGGACCGGCATCGCCCACGGGCTGCGCGACTCCAGTATCCCGTTCGAGACCCTCTGGGTCACCGTCGCCGACGATGACACAGCCGGCTTGACGTTCAACCCCGAGGCGCTGGCGGTGGCGCAGGCGTACAGCGGCACTTACACGGTGGTGCTCGACAGCGAGCCGCGGGACAACGTGACGGTGACAGTAGCCAGCGACAACATCGATGTCATGCCCCAACCGAATACGCTGACCTTCACCGACAATAACTGGAACATGGCGCAGACGGTGGAGGTGTTTACGGACCTCCTGGGCGATGACATCACGAAAGACAGTGCCACGCTGACCCACAGCGCCAGAGGCGGCGGCTACGACTCGGTCACTGGCAATGTGGAAGTCACCGTCACCAAACTGCCCAGCATTTCCCTGTCGGTGTCCGCCAGCACGGTCACCGAAGGCGCCGCCGCCCTGACCCTCACCGCCACCCGCAGCGCGGCCAACACCTCCGGCGCCGCGCTCAGCATCCCCATCTCGGTGAAGACGGCGGGCACCACCGCGCAAGCCAACGACTACACCCTCGCCGCCGCCGCCATCAGCATCCTCGACAACGCCAGCACCGGCACCACCACCTTCGCGGCCACCGACGACAACACCGACGAGCCGCCCGAGAAGGTGGTCATCGAACTCGGCACCCTGCCCGACGGCCACGACACGGGCAGCGCCTCGGAAGTCGCAATCACCATCGGGGACAACGACGCGACCTCGGTAACCTTGGCCGCCGCCGCCGGGGATGTCGCCGAGGGCGGCGACAAGACTTTCACCATCACCCTGAACCGCGGCTTGGTGAACGGCGAGACGCTGCCGGTGCCGCTGACCTTCGCCGGCGCCGCCACCCGCAACACCGATTACACCACGGCCTGCCCCGACACCCTGCCCACCGGCGTGACCTGCAACGACCTCGATACCGCCACGACCCCCACGGTGACCTTCACCGGCCCGTCCACTGGCGCCACGGCCACCACCGTCACCCTGACCCTGAGCGCCATCGACGACAACACCGCGGAGGTCGGCGGCGAGACGGTGGTCATCGGCCTCGGCACGCTGGACGCGAGTTCGGGCACCGGGCTCGGCGGCGGAGCGAGCGGCACCGACAACCTGGCGGACTTCAAAATCCTCGACCCCGCCGCGCCGGGGGCGCCGACCGATTTCACGGCGGTGGCGGGCCCGGGCGGCGGGCAGGTGACGCTGAGCTGGACCCGTCCGACCGGCACCATCACGCGGCAGGAGTACCGGGTGCGCAGCCCGGGCGGGAGCTGGTTCGGGTGGGCGAACATGAGAAGCGCCACCATCACCACCTTTGTGGCGCCCGTTGGCAACGAGCCGCTGGAATTCCAGATGCGCGCGCGCAACGGGCGTGTTCTCGGCGCGTTGTCGGCCATCGTGAGCGCGACGGCGGTGGCGGCGCCGGCCGCTCCGACGAACGTGACGGCGACGGCGGGCAACGCCGGGGTCACGCTGGGCTGGGCCGACCCGTCGAACAGCGATATCACGAAGTACCAGTACCGCCAGCGGACACCCCCGGGCAGCGGCACCTGGGGGAACTGGACGGACTTCACGGGCGGCACCACCGCGACTTCGACCAGCGGCACGGTGACGGGTCTGACGAACGGCACGTCGTACGGGTTCCAGGTGCGCGCGACGGCGGCACCGGGCGGGACGGTGCTGGGCGCGGCCTCGTCGGTGGTGACGGCGACGCCGGCCGCGGTGACCACCCCTGCGGCCCCGACGGGTTTCACGATCGACACGGGCGACACCGAGATCACCCTGAAATGGACCGACCCGGGGAACGACGCCATCACAAAGTACCAGTACCGGCAGGGCACGGGGCCGGTGGGCAGCATCACCTGGGGAGAGTGGACGGACATTCCGAACAGCGACGAGGACACCGTCGATTACACGGTGACGGGGCTGACGAACGGCACGCGGTACGTCTTCGAGGTGCGCGCGGTGGCGGGGAGCACGGACGGCACGGCCACGAGCAGCACCGCGATCACCCCCGTTGACAAACCGGCGGCGCCGACGGGCCTGACGGCGACGGGGGGTGCGACCCAGGTCACGCTGAACTGGACCGACCCGGGCAACGCCACGATCACGAAGTACCAGGTGCGCCACGGCGCGGGCCTGACCACCGATTCGGGCTTCAGTTGGGGGACGTGGGCAGACGTTTCGAGCAGCAGCGCGACCACCACGAGCGCCACGGTGACGGGGCTGACGAACGGCACGGAATACACCTTCGGGGTCCGCGCCGTCGGCCTTTCGGGGGATGGCGCGGGGGCGACGGTGGTCGCGACGCCGCTGGCCAGGAACGCCCCGGCCGCACCGAACGGCTTCAGGAGGACGTTGGGCGAAGAGCAGATCACGCTGACCTGGGCCGACCCGAGCAACAACGCGATCACGAAGTGGCAATACCGCCAGGGGACGGGTACGCCGCTCGCTTGGGGGGCGTGGACGGACATTCCGAACAGCGACGCGGACACCACCTCCCACCCGGTGACCGGCCTGACCGGCGGCACGAGATACAGCTTTCAGGTGCGCGCGGTGGCGGGGACGGTGTTCGGCGCGGCAACGGCCGCTCGAGACGGGATACCCCAGCGGCCCCCGCCGGTGGCGCCGGTCCTGACGGCGACGGCGGGCGATGCCCGGGTCACGTTGACCTGGCCCGACCCGGGCGACGCCAGCATCGGCGGGGGGGTTTATCAATTCCGCACGGCCGGCACGGACACATGGTCGCCAAACCGCCCCATTCCTGGCGTCCTTTTTACCCGTCGATCGTTCCCCGTAACACAACTGGTCAACGGCACGGACTACGAGTTCCGGATGCGCTTCCAAAGAGGATCGACAGCCCGAGGCCTTTGGTCGAATACGGTGACCGCGACGCCTTTGGCGGCGGGCGCGGCGGCCGCGCCGACGGGCTTCACGGCGACGGCGGGGAGCGGTCAGGTCGCTCTGGCGTGGACGGCCCCGAGCGGCACGATCACGAAGTACCAGGTCCGTCAGGGGACGGGCGATCCGGTCGTCTGGGGTGCATGGGCGGACATCACGGGCACCACGAGCCACACGGTGACGGGCCTGACCGGCGGCACCGCCTACAGCTTCCAGGTGCGCGCGGTGGTGGGGACGGTGTTCGGCAGGATGTCGGCCGCCGCGAGCGCCACGCCGGCCGCCGCCGCCAACAACGCCCCGGTGGTGGCGAATGCCATACCGGACCGCAAGGCGCCGACGGGCCAGGCGTTCCGCCACCAGTTCCCGGCGAACACCTTCACCGACAGCGATTCTCTCACCTACGCCGCGACGCGGGGCGACGATTCGGCGCTGCCGACCTGGCTGAGCTTCGCGGCGGCCACCCGCACCTTCACGGGGACGCCGGCGTCGGGCGATTCCGGCACGCTGACGGTGAAGGTGACGGCCGACGACGGCAACGGCGGCACGGTGAGCGACAGCTTCGACATCGAGGTGGCGGCGGCGGCGGCGACCGTGCAGTTCTCCGCCGCCGCCAGCAAACACCCCGAGGACCCCACCCTCGCACAGGAGCCGGCGATTGTGGCGCTGTCCGAGTCGGTGTCCGACCCGGTGGACGTGTACATCACCGCCACCGGCGGCACCGCCACCAAGGGCGACGACTACGCGGCCGGCACCGCCACCTCGCCGGGCGGCGCCGCCGGCACCTACAAGGTGACCATCCCGGCGGACACGCTCACGGCCACCCTGACCCCCGACATCACCGACGATGCCGCCTTTGAGGGCGACGAGACCTTCACGCTGACCATTGTCGAAGTCGCCAGCGACACCTTCGTCGGGCTCGGCGCGCGCACCACCCACACCGCGACCATCGAGGACAGCGAGAACGGCCTCGTGCTGACGCCCGCGTACACCGGCACCCCCATCGCCCTCACCGAGGCGGCGGGCGCCGGGCGCACGCACGAGTTCACCGTGGCGCTGGCCGCCCGGCCGACGGCCGATGTGACCGTGTCGACGCTTTTGATCGGCCCTCCCGGCGCCGCCACGATAACCCCCGGCAGCCTGACCTTCACCGGCAGCGACTGGAGCACGGCGAAGACGTTCACGATCACGGCCGCGGACAACGCCGACGATATACGCGACGGCTATGCGAGCATCTTTGTGCTGCTCTCGATAAGCACGGCGGACAATCGGTTCGGGAGCGGGCAGAGTCTCGTTGCGAGGATCGCCGACGACGACCCCACCACGGTGACCCTGGCGGGCGACGCCGGGGACGTCGTCGAGGGCGGGACGAAGGACATCACCATCACCCTGGGCCGCGGCCTGATCGAAGGCGAGGCCCTGCCGGTGGCGCTGACCTTCGGCGGCGGCGCCACGCGCAACACCGACTACACGGTGGCCTGCCCCGACACCCTGCCCGACGGCGTGACCTGCAACAACCTCAACACCGCGACGACCCCGACGGTGACCTTCACCGGGCCGAGCACGGGGGCGACGGCCGAATCGGTCACGCTGACCCTGAGCGCCACGACCGACTCCACCGCCGAGACGGGCGGGGAAACGGTGGCCATCGGCCTCGCCACGCTCAACGCCAGCTCCGGCACCGGCCTCGCCGGCGGCGCCAGCGGCACCGACAGCCTGGCGGACTTCAAGATCACCGACCCGGACGCGAGCGCGCCGACGCTCGAGATCAGCGGGGTGCCGAAGAGGATCACGGACCGCGCCGCGTTCACGGTGACGTTCACCTTCTCGGAGTCGGTGACGGGCTTCGTCACGGGCGATGTCACGGTCGCGAACGGCGACAAGAGCTCGTTCACGGGCAGCGGCAGCAGCTATGCGGTGGTGGTGACCCCGAATGCCGACGCGGATGTGACGGTGACGGTGGATGCGGACTCGGCGACGGACGGCACGAACACCGGCCCGCCGGCGGATGTGGTCGCGACCGCGGTGTTCGGCGCGCCGGCGGCGCCGGGCGTGACGGCGACGGCGGGCAGCGCCGCGGTGACCTTGACCTGGACCGACCCGTCCGACGACACGATCACCGAGTACGAGTTCCGGCAACGGGAGGAGGGCGGCACCTGGCCGAACGGCTGGACGGATTTCACCAGCGATGCCGACACCGTCTCCCACACGGTGACGGGCCTGACCAACGGCACGACCTACGAGTTCCAGGTCCGCGCCGTGTCCGGGACGGTGGACGGCCCGGCATCGACCGCCGCGCCCGCGACCCCGCTGGCCGCGGGCGCGCCGGCTGCCCCGACCGGTCTGACGGCGGCGGCGGGCGGCGCCCGGGTCGTTTTGAGCTGGACCGCCCCGGGCGGCACGATCACCGGGTACCAGATCCGGCGGGGCACGGGCGATCCGGTCGTCTGGGGGACATGGGGGGCCATCTCCGGCAGCGATGCGAACACGGCCAGCACCACGGTGAGCAGCCTGACGGTCGGCACGGAATACAGCTTCCAGATCCGCGCGGTCAACAACGCGGTGCTCGGCGCGATGTCGGACACGGCGAGCGCGACGCCGGTCGCCGCCACGGTGGGGTTCAAGGCTCCCCTCCTCACTGCCACGGAAAACACGAACCTGACCGTGACCCTGGCACTGTCCAACACCGTGGGCGCGGACGTGGATGTCTATCTCACCAGCATCGCCCAGAGCGCCACCAAGGGGAGCGACTACGCCGCCGGCACCGTCACCTCCCCCGACGGCACCACCGGCACCTACAAGGTCACGATCACGGCCGGCCAGACCGAGGGCTCGACCACCATCGCCATCACCGACGACACGGAGCCGGAGCAGCGCGAGCTGTTCAACTTGGCCATCCACGAGATCGCGAGCACCGTCGCCATCGCGCGCGGCGCCACCACCATCTCGGCTGTTATCGTCAGGGACGACACGGACACGGCTATCGCGCTCCCGGACCCGGCGACGCTGACCGTCACCGAAGCGGCGGGCAGCACGCGAACGGGCACCTACAACGTGGCGCTCCAGATCCCGGTCACAGCGATCGAGACCGTGACCGTGGCCGTGGCCTCGCGGAACGCGAGCGTGGCCACGGTGACCCCCGCGAGCCTGACCTTCACCGCCGACGACTGGAGCACCGGCAAGACCGTCACGGTCACCGCTGTGGATGACGAGATCGACCAGGACACCGACCGCACGGTCGCGATCCGGCACACGGCCACCTCCGACATCCCGAGTTCCTTGTACACGGGCCGCGACTCGGCCGACCTGACCGTCACCGTCACCGACGACGACGTGACCGCGCCGGGGGTGACCACGGCGACGACCGACGACACGGCGACCGAGGGCAGCACCACGGACACGGCGACCTTCACGGTGGTGCTCGAAACCGAGCCGTCGAGCGATGTGACGGTGGCGGTGACCGCGCCCGCCGGGCTGACGCTGGACGGCCCGGACAGCGCCACCACGTTCACGAGCAGCGAGGATCTCACCTTCACCGACAGCAACTGGAACACGGCGCAGACGGTGACGGTGCGCGCCACCGACGACAGTACGGACAGCCCGATCGGCCGGGAGCTGACGGTCACCTACGCCGTGACTTCGTCGGACAGTGGCTACAGCGGCCTGAGCGGGGATGCCGCGGCGATCACGGTGGTGGACAACGACCCGACCGCGGTGGCCCTCGCGGGCGCCGCCGGGGATGTCGCCGAGGGCGGGACGAAGACCTTCACCATCACCCTGAACCGGGGCCTGGTGAACGGCGAAGCGCTGCCGGTGCCCCTGACCTTCGGCACCGGCGCCGGCGCCGCGACCCGGGGCACGGACTACACAACGGCGTGCCCCTCGGCGCTGCCGACCGGGGTGGCCTGCGCGAACCTCGATTCCGGCAATGCGATGGTGACCTTCACCGGCCCGTCCACGGGGACGACGGCGACGACGGTGACGCTGACCTTGACGGCGGCGACGGACAGCACGACCGAGGCGGGCGGCGAGACGGTGGCCATCGGCCTCGGCACGCTCAACGCGAGCTCCGGCACCGGCCTCGAGGGCGGCGCGAGCGGCACCGACAGCCTGGATGACTTCAGCATCAACGACCCCAACACCGCCCCGGTGGTGGCGAACGCCATATCCGACCGCAAGGCGCCGACGGGCCAGGCGTTCCGTTACGCTTTCCCGGCGAACACCTTCACCGACGCCGACAGCGATTCGCTCACCTACACCGCGACGCGGGGCGACGACTCGGCGCTGCCGAACTGGCTGACCTTCACGGCGGCCACCCGCACCTTCACCGGGACGCCGGCGTCGGGCGACGCCGGCACGTTGACGGTGAAGGTGACGGCCGACGACGGCAACGGCGGCACCGTCAGCGACTCCTTCGACATCGAAGTGGCGGTGGCGGCGGCGACCGTGCAGTTCGCGAGCGCGGAGGCGGCGGCTTTCGAGGAGGAAGAAGCACTCGAAGTGGACATCGACCTGTCCGCGGCGGTGAGCAGCGCCGCGGTGGACGTGTACATCTCGAGCGGCGGCGGCACCGCCACGAAGGGGACGGACTACACCGGCGGCAGCGCGACCTCGCCGGACGGCGTCACCGGCCTGCACAAGGTCACGATCGCGGCGGGCGAGACCAGCGCCTCGCTGTCTATCGACTTGACGGACGACAATGTCCTCGAGGGCCTCGAGAGCTTCACGCTGACCATCGTCGAGGTGGCGAGCAGCGCCGTCATCGGGCTCGGGACGCGCGCGACCGCCACCGCGACGATCGAAGAGGAAGAGCTGGCGGTCGTGCTGAGCCCCGTCCGCCTCGCGCTGACCGAGGCGGCGGGCGGCACCCGCGCGGGGGATGTGGACGTGACGCTGGCGGTGCGGCCGACCGCCGACGTGACGGTGGCGGTGGCGCCGGATCCGGCCACCGGCGTGGTCACGGTCGGCACGGGCAGCCTGACCTTCACCAGCCTGAACTGGAACACGGCGCAGACGGTGACGGTCACCGCGGTGGACGACGACATCGACCAGACGACCGACGACAAGCGCGGCGCTGTCAGCTTCAATCCGACTTCGTCCGACACCCGGTTCGAATCCGAAACCGCGTTGTCGGTGATTGTCGCCGACGACGACACGGCGGGCCTGGTTTTCGATCCGGCCGCGCTGACGGTGGCCGAGGGCGGCGGCGGCACCTACACGGTGGCGCTCGACAGCGAGCCGACGGCCAACGTGACGGTGACGGTGTCCAGCGACAACAGCGATGTCACGGTGGACACCGACGGCGACACGGGCGGCAACCAGAACACCCTGACCTTCACCGCCGAGGACTGGGAGACCGCCCAGACGGTGACGGTGTCGGCGGCCGCGGACAACGACGACACCGACGACAGCGCCACGCTCGGCCACAGCGCGAGCGGCGGCGGCTACGGCTCGGTGACGGGCGACGTGGCGGTGACCGTGACCGAGCCGGTGGCCGCGCCGGCCGCGCCGACCAGCTTCACGGCGACGGCGGGGAACGCCCGGGTCGCCCTGGCCTGGGCCGACCCCGGCAACAGCGACATCAGCGACTACCAGTTCCGGCAAGGCGCGGGCCTGACCTCCGATTCGACCTTCTCCTGGGGGGCGTGGACGGACATCGCGAGCAGCGGCGCCACGACCACCGGCCACACGGTCACCGGCCTGACCAACGGCACGCAGTACAGCTTCCAAGTGCGCGCCCGGGCCTCGGGCGGGAGCGTGGAAGGCACGGCCTCGGCCGCCCGAACCGCGACGCCGAACGTTCCGCCGGCCGCCCCCGCCAGCCTGGCGGCGACGGCGGGCAACACCCAGGCCGTGCTGAGCTGGACCGACCCGAAAAACGACGACATCACCAAGTACCAGGTCCGCCAGGGGACGGGCACCACCGTCATCTGGGGGGAATGGACGGACATCGCGGACAGCGGCGCCAGCACCACCAGCCACACGGTCACCGGCCTGACCAACGGCACGGCCTACAGCTTCCAGGTGCGCGCCGTCGCCGGGACGGTGCCGGGCGCGGCCTCGAACACCGCGACCGCGACGCCCGCCGCCTCCGCCCCTGCCGCCCTGACCGGCCTGACGGCGACATCGGGCGCCGGCGAGATCACCGTGGGCTGGACCGACCCCAACGACAGCAGCATCAACTCCTATCAGCTCCAGCAACGCGTGGCCGGCACCGCCTGGCCCGACGCAAGTATCGATCTACTTCGCTTCCTCTCAAGCGTCACTCGCACCGGCCTGACCAACGGCACGGAGTACGAGTTCCGGCTGCGCGCCGTCAACGCGACGGGCAACGGCCCGTGGGCATCCGTTTTCGGGACACCGCTGGCCGCGAACGCCCCGGACGCGCCGACGGGCTTCACGGCCACCGCGGGCGTTGGCCAGGTCGTTCTGAGCTGGGCCGACCCGAGCAACAACGCGATCACGAAGTACCAGGTGCGCCAGGGCACGGGCTCGACGACCATCACTTGGGGGGCGTGGGCGGACATCGCGAACAGCGGCGCCACGACCACCGGCCACACGGTCACCGGCCTGACCGGCGGCACGGCCTACAGCTTCCAGGTGCGCGCGGTGGCGACGGCGGTGCTCGGTGCGGCCTCGGACACCGCGAGCGCGACGCCCGCCGCTCCGCTGCCCCGGATCACCGGCCTTGCGACCCTGGCAAGCAGTGGCACTGTCCTCCTGAGCTGGACCGACCCGAACAACGACGACATCACCAAGTACCAGTACCGCCAAGGGACGGGCACCACCGTCATCTGGGGGGAATGGACGGACATGTCCAGCGACAATTTCTCTTCCGGGGGCGGCCTCGTCACCTACTCGGTGACCGGCCTGACCAACGGCACGGAATACAGCTTCCAGGTGCGCGCCGTGGTCGGGGAGATGCTCGGCGAACCATCGGACATCGCGACCGAAACGCCCGCCATCCCCCCGGCCAAGCCGTCCGGCCTGAGCGCGGCGGCGGGCGACACCAAGGTCGATCTGAGCTGGACCAACCCATTGAACAATGCGATCACCAAGTACCAGGTCCGCCAGGGGACGGGCACCACCGTCATCTGGGGGGGATGGACGGATATCGCGGACAGCGGTGCCAGCACCACCAGCCACACGGTGACCGGCCTGACCAACGGCACGGCCTACAGCTTCCAGGTGCGCGCCTTCGTCGGGACGGCGACGGGCGCAATCTCGGATGTCGTGAGCGCGACGCCGGTTCCCCCTCCGGCGGCGCCAATGGGCCTGACGGCCACGGGGGGCAACCAGCAGGTGGTCCTGAGCTGGACCAACCCGAACAACGCGAGCATCACCGGATACCAGTACCAGCAGCGCACGGCGGGTTCCAACACTTGGGGGAGCCTGACGACCATCTCCGACAGCAACGCCACCACGACCACCCACACGGTGACGGGTCTGACGAACTACACGGAATACGAGTTCCGGCTCCGGGTGGTGAACCCGGCCGGGGGCACGAATTCGGATGCCGTGTCGGCGACGCCGCGGCCGGCGAACGCGCCGGGGGCGCCGACCGACTTCACGGCGGTGGCGGGCCCGGGCGGCGGGCAGGTGACGCTGAGCTGGACCCGTCCGAGCGGCACCATCACGCGGCAGGAGTACCGGGTGCGTAGCCCGGGCGGGGACTGGCCCGGTTGGACGAACATGAGAAGCGCCACCATCACCACCTTCGTGGCGCCCGTTGGCAACGAGCCGCTGGAATTCCAGATGCGCGCGCGCAACGGCAGAGTTCTCGGCGTGTTGTCGGCCATCGTGCCGGCGACGGCAGTGGCGGCGCCGGCGGCCCCGACGAGCGTGACGGCGACGGCGGGCGCCACCCAGGTCACGCTGGGCTGGGCCGATCCGTCGAACAGCGACATCACGAAGTACCAGTACAGCCAGCGGACGCCCCCGGGCAGCGGCTCCTGGGGGAGCTGGACGGACTTCACGGGCGGCACCACCGCAGCCTCGACCAGCGGCACGGTGACGGGCCTGACCAACGGCACGGCGTACGAGTTCCGGGTGCGCGCGACGGCCGCGACGGGCGGGACGGTGCTGGGCGCGGCCTCGACGGCGGTGACGGCGACGCCGACCGCCGCGGCCACCGCGCCCGCCGCGCCGGCGGGTTTCACGATCGACACGGGCGACACCGAGATCACCCTGAAATGGATCGACCCGGATAACTCCGACATCACGAAGTACCAGTACCGCCAGGGCACGGGCCCGCTGGGCAGCATCACTTGGGAGGACTGGACGGACATTCCGAACAGCGACGCCGACACCACCGAGCACACGGTGACGGGCCTGACCAACGGCACGGGGTACCACTTCCGGGTGCGGGCGGTGGCCGGGACGCTGAACGGCGCGGCCACGGACAGCACCGCGATCACTCCCGTTGCCAAACCTGCAGCGCCGACGGGCCTGACGGCGACGGCGGGCGCCACCCAGGTCACGCTGAACTGGTCCGACCCGGGCAACGCCACGATCGAGAAATACCAGGTGCGTTACGGCGCGGGCCTGACCACCGATTCGGGTTTCAGTTGGGGGACGTGGGCAGACGTTTCGAGCAGCAGCGCGACCACCACGAGCGCCACGGTGACGGGGCTGACGAACGGCACGGAATACTCCTTCGGGGTCCGCGCCGTCGGCCTTTCGGGGGATGGCGCGGAGGCGACGGTGGTCGCGACGCCGCTGGCCGCGACCGCCCCGGCGGCGCCGACCAGCCTGACGGCGGCGGCGGGCGGCAGCAGCGTCACCCTGAACTGGACCGCTCCGGGCGGGACGATCACCGGGTACGAGATCCGGCAGGGCACGGGCGATCCGGTCGACTGGGGGGCGTGGGGGGCCATCTCCGGCAGCGATGCGAACACGACCAGCACCACGGTGAGCAGCCTGACGGTCGGCACGGCGTACAGCTTCCAGATCCGCGCGGTGAATAACGCGGTGAAGGGGGCGATGTCGGACACGGTGAGCGCGACGCCGGTCGCCGCCACGGTGGGGTTCAAGATCGCCATCCTGACTCGCACGGAAAACACGAACCTGACCGTGACCCTGGTGCTGTCCCAGGCGGTGAGCGCGGACGTGGACATCTATCTCACGAGCACCGACCTGTCCGCCTCCGTCACCAAGGGGAGCGACTACGCGGCCGGCACCGTCACCTCCCCCGACGGCACCACCGGCACCTACGAGGTGACGATCACGGCCGGCCAGACCGAAGGCTCGACCACCATCGCCATCTCCGACGACACGATCCCGGAGGAGAGCGAGCTGTTCCAGCTGGCCATCCACGAGATCGCGAGCACCGTCGCGATCGCGAGCGGCACCCCCACCACCTTGGATGTCATCATCGCGGACGACACGGACACGGCCATCGCGCTCCCGGACCCGGCGACGCTGACGGTCACCGAAGCGTCGGGCAGCACGCGAACGGGCACTTACAACGTGGCGCTCCAGCTCGCGCCCAACGCGACCGAGACCGTGACCGTGGCCGTGGCCTCGCAGGACGCGAGCGTGGCCACGGTGACCCCCGCGAGCCTGACCTTCACCGACGACGACTGGAACACCGGCAAGACCGTCACGGTCACCGGGGTGGACGACGAGATCGACCAGGACACCGACCGCACCGTCGCGATCCGCCACACGGCCACCTCCGACGGCTCGAGATCCCTCTACACGGACCGCGACCCGGCCGACCTGATCGTCACCGTCACCGACGACGACGTGACCGCGCCGGGGGTGACCACGGCGCAGCCGAGCGACAAGGCGGTGGACGAGGCCGACCAGACGGACACGGCGACCTTCACAGTGGTGCTGAACACGGAGCCGTCGGACCCTGTGCGGGTGAGCCTCACCCCCGCGACGGGCCTGGCGCTCAGCACGAGCGGAACCAATTGGGGTACATCCCTGCAGCTCGACTTCGCCACCGGTGCCTGGTCGACGGCGCAGACGGTGATGGTGCGCGCCGCGACCGACAGCGTGGACAGCCCGAGCGCGCGGGAACTGACGGTGACCTGGGCCGCGACCTCGAGCGACACCGATTACAGCGGCCTGAGCGGGACGGCGGCGACGGTGACAGTGGCGGACGACGACGCGACGACGGTGACGCTCGCGGGCACTGCCGGGGATGTCGTGGAGGGCGGGACGAAGACCTTCACGGTCACCCTGGGCCGGGGCCTCGTGAACGGCGAGACGTTGCCGGTGCCGCTGACCTTCGGCGGGGACGCGACGCGGGGCACGGACTACACGACGGCGTGTCCCACGACACTTCCGACGGGGGTGACCTGCGCGAACCTCGACTCGGGGACCCCGACGGTGACCTTCACGGGGCCGAGCACGGGGGCGACGGCGACGACGGTGACGCTGACGCTGAGTGCGGCGAGCGACAGCACGACGGAGGCGGGCGGCGAGACAGTGATCATCGGCCTCGGCACGCTGAACGCGAGTTCGGGGACCGGTCTGGAGGGCGGGGCGAGCGGCACCGACAGCCTGGCGGACTTCAAGATCACCGACCCGGACGCGAGCGCGCCGACGCTCGAGATCAGCGGGGTACCGAAGAGGATCACGACCCGCGCCGCGTTCACGGTGACGTTCACCTTCTCGGAGTCGGTGACGGATTTCGTGACCGGCGATGTCACGGTCGCGAACGGCGACAAGAGCTCGTTCACGGGCAGCGGCAGCAGCTATGCGGTGGTGGTGACCCCGAATGCCGACGCGGACGTGACGGTGACGGTGGATGCGGACTCGGCGACGGACGGCACGAACACCGGCCCGCCGGCCGATGTGGTCGCGACCGCGGTGTTCGGCGCGCCGGCGGCGCCGAGCGTGACGGCGACGGCGGGCAGCGCCGCGGTCACCTTGACCTGGACCGACCCGTCCGACGACACGATCACCGAATACGAGTTCCGCCAGCGGGAGGAGGGCGGCAACTGGCCGAACGGCTGGACGGACATCCCGAACAGCGACAAGGACACCGTCTCCCACGCGGTGACGAGTCTGACGAACGGGACGACTTACGAGTTCCAGGTCCGCGCCGTGTCCGATGCGGTGGATGGCACGCCGTCGGGTACGGTGTCGGCGACTCCTCTCGCGGCGACCGCCCCCGGCCGGCCGCGGGACCTGAGGGCCGCGCCGGGCGGCGGGCAGGTCGTTCTGAATTGGCGTGTCCCCGGAACCAACGCCGGCGCGATCACGAAGTACGAGTTCCGCCAGGGAACGGGCGACCCCCTCGCCTGGGGTGCGTGGGGGGACGCCTCCGGCACCACCACCAGCCACACGGTGACGAGTCTGACGAACGGCACGGAATACAGCTTTCAGGTGCGCGCGGTGGCGAACACGGTGCTGGGCGCGATGTCGGACACCGTGGAAGCGACTCCCAACCCGGTACCGGCCGCCCCGACGAACTTCACGGCCACGAAGGGGACAGCCAGCGGCGCTATCGCCCTGAGCTGGACCGCCCCGAGCGGCACGATCACCAGGTATGAATACCGGCTCCGCCCTGTCGGTGGTGACTGGCCACAAAACTGGACCCGCTTGAATGTCCCCGGTGCCACCAGCTTCACGGTGGTGGGCCAGACGGACGGCACGGAGTACGAGATCGAACTCCGCGCCGTCAACGATTCGGGCGCGGGTGCCGCCGCCAGCGCGACCGCGACCCCGTTGGACCCGACCGCCGCGGCGGCGCCGACGAGCTTCACGGCGACGGCGGGGAGCGGTCAGGTCGCTCTGGCATGGACGGCCCCGAGCGGCACGATCACGAAGTACCAGGTGCGGCAGGGGACGGGCGATCCGGTCGTGTGGGGTGCGTGGGCGGACATCACGGGCACCACGAGCCATACGGTGACGGGGCTGACGAACGGCACGGAATACAGCTTCCAGGTGCGCGCGGTGACCGGGACTTCGGTGCTGGGTGCGATGTCGGCGACCGCGACGGCGACGCCGACGGCGGCGCCGGGGGTGACGTTCTCGGTGACGGACGCGACGGTGAGCGAGGCGGACCGGTCGGACAGGGCGACCTTCACGGTGGTGCTGAACACGCGGCCGTCGGCGGATGTGACGATGACGATCAACGCCCCCGTCGGGCTGGAGGTCGATGGCCCCGACCTCGACAGCAACTTCGCCCGCACCCAGAGCGCCATCTTCAGCACCACGAACTGGAGCACGGCGCAGACGGTGACGGTGCGCGCCAGTTCCGAGTCCACGGATCACCCAAGCAGTCGGGAGGAGGTGATCGGCTACATAACGATTTCGTCGGACACCGACTACATCGACTCGCGCGGGGTGGGGCCGACGGTCACGGTGGTGGACAACGACGCGACGACGGTGACGCTCGCGGGCACGGCGGAGGATGTGGCCGAGGGGGCGACGAAGACCTTCACGGTGACCCTGGGCCGCGGCCTGGTGGATGGCGAGACACTCGGGGTGCCGCTGGCCTTCACCGGTACCGCGACGCGGGGCACGGACTACATGACGGCGTGCCCCGACACGTTGCCGACCGGGGTGACCTGTAACGACCTCGACGACACGAGCCTGACCCCGACGGTGACGTTCACGGGGCCGACCACGGGTGCGACGGCGAGGACGGTGACGCTGACGTTGACGGCGGCGACGGACAGCACGACCGAGGCGGGCGGCGAGACGGTGATCATCGGCTTCGGCACGCTGTCGGCTACCGGCCTCGAGGGCGGCACGAGCACCACCGACAGCCTGGCGGACTTCAAGATCACCGACCCGGACGCGAGTGTGCCGACGGTAGCGATCACCGGGATCCCCGACAAGATCAAGACCACCACCGCGCTGACGGCGACGTTCACCTTCTCGGAAGCGGTGACGGGCTTCGTGAAGAACGACATCACGGTGAGCGGCGGCACGGCGGGCACGTTCGGGGGCAACGGCACGACCTATACGCTCGGGATCACGCCGACGAGCGGGTCGAACGTGGTGGTGACGGTGACGGCGAACAGCGCGACCGACGGCACGAACACGGGCCCGGCGAGCGCGGAGAGTGCGACCGCCGTGTGGGACGAGACGGCGCCGACGGTCGAGATCACCGGGGTACCCGGCAAGATCAGCAACCGCGATGCGTTCACGGTGACCTTCACCTTCTCGGAGACGGTGACGAGCTTCGTCACGGGCGATGTCAGCGTCACGAACGGCGACAAGAGCGCGTTCTCAGGCAGCGGCAGGAGCTATACGGTGGTGGTGACTCCGAATGCCGACGCGGACGTGACGGTGACGGTGGCCGCGGACGGCGCAACCGACGGGTTGAACACCGGCCCGGCGAATGCGGTGAGCGCGACGGCCGTGTGGGATGAGACGGCGCCGACGGTCACGATCACCGGCATCCCCGACAAGATCAAGACCACCACCGCCCTGACGGCGACCTTCACCTTCTCGGAGGCGGTCACGGACTTCGTGAAGAACGACATCACGGTGACGGGCGGCACGCCGGGCGCATTCGCGGGCAGCGGCACCACCTATACGCTCGCGATCACCCCGACGAGCGGTTCGAACGTGGTGGTGACGGTGGCTGCGAACAGCGCGACCGACGGCACGAACACGGGCCCGGCGAGCGCGGAGTCGGCGACGGCCACCTGGGATGCCAGCGTGCCGACGGTTTCGATCACCGGGGTGCCGGCGCGGATCAGCGGCACCGGCGACCTGACGGCGACGTTCACCTTCTCGGAGGATGTCACGGGCTTCGTGAAGAACGACGTCACGGTGACCGGCGGCACGGCGGGCACGTTCACGGCGACGAGTGCCACGGTCTATACGCTCGTGATCACGCCCGACGGCGACGCGAACGTGGTGGTGACGGTGGACGCGGACAGCGCGACCGACGGGCTGAACACGGGCCCCGCGAGCGCGGAGGCGGCGACCGCGGTGTGGACCGCCCTGGTGTTCAGCTCGGCCACGGTGACGGTGGTCGAGGAGGCGAGCGCGACCTACACGGTGGCGCTCTCGAGCCAGCCCGATGGGAACGTCACGGTGACGGTCGGGGGCGCGAGCGGGGAGGTGACGTTCGACACCGACGACGACATGGCCGGGACTCAGACGACGGCGCTGACCTTCAGCACGACCAATTGGAGCACGGCGCAGACGGTGACGGTGCTGGCGGCGGCCGACAACGACACCGCGAACGACAGCGCGACGCTGACCCACACCGCGGCGGGCGGCGGCTACGGCTCGGTGACCGGGGACGTCGAGGTGACGGTGACCGACAACGACACGCCGGGCCTGGTGCTCGATCCGACCGCGCTGACGGTGGCGGAGGGCGGCAGCGGCACCTACACGGTGAAGCTGGCGACCCAGCCGACGGGAACTGTGACGGTGACGGTCGCGGGCGCGAGCGGCGATGTCACGGCGGACACCAACTCGGTCATGAACGGCGACCAGGACACGCTGACCTTCACGACCACCAACTGGAACATGGCGCAGACGGTGACCGTGTCGGCGGATGAGGACGACGACACCACCAACGACAGCGCCACCCTGACCCACAGCGCGAGCGGCGGCGGCTACGGCTCGGTGACTGGGGACGTGGCGGTGACGGTGACCGACGACGACACGGCCAGCTTGGTCATCGATCCGACCGCGCTGACGGTGGCGGAGGGGGGCAGCGGCACCTACACGGTGAAGCTCGCGACCCAGCCGACGGGGAACGTCACCGTGACGGTGGCTGGGGCCAGCGGCGAGGTGACGGTGGACACCGACGCCACGGCTCCGGGTAACCAGAGCACGCTGACCTTCACGGACTCCACCTGGAGCACGGCGCGGACGGTGACGGTGTCGGCGGGGGAGGACAACGACGGCGTGGACGACAGCGCCACCCTGGCCCACAGCGCCAGCGGCGGCGGCTACGGCTCGGTGACCGGCAGCGTGGAGGTGACGGTGACCGACGACGACACGGCGCCGGCGGCGCCCGCCGGCTTCACCGCCGCGGCGGGCGACCAGCAGGTCGCCTTGAGCTGGACGGACCCGGGCAACAGCGCCATCGACAGCTGGCAGTTCCGCCAGCGGACCCCGCCGGGCACTGGCGCCTGGGGGAGCTGGACGGTCATCGCCAGCAGCACCGCCACGACGACCACCCACACGGTGACGGGCCTGACCAACGGCACGGACTACGGCTTCCAGGTGCGCGCGGTGGACGGGACGATCGAGGGCGCGGCCTCGGCCGAGGCGACGGCGACGCCGGCGCCGCCCGTGACAGTGGCCTTCGCCGCCAGCTCGACGGCGGTGACGGTGGCCGAGGGCGACGACAGCCATGCGGAGCTCACGCTGGCGCTGTCGGCGGCGCGCGGCGCGGCGACGCGGGTCAGGCTCGTCTCGGTCGACACCGGCGCGAGCGCGGGCGCGGACTTCGCGGCCGGCCCGTACACGGTCGATTTCCCGGCGGGGGACACGCGGGCGACGCTGCGCATCGCCATCGAGGACGACAACGTGCCGGAGGAAAGCGAGGCGTTCAAGGTGACCATAGCCGCCCTGAACCTCCCCGCCGGGGTGTCGGTGGGCGCGCCCAGCGAGTCGATCGTCACCATCCGCGACGACGACAAGCCGCCCCCGGCCCCCACCGGCCTGACGGCGACGCCGGGCGCGGGGTCGGTGGCGCTCGCCTGGCGCTACGCGCCGCCCGCCGCGCCCGCCGTCGACCGCACCGCCGACTTCCAGTACCGCCGGGGCACGGGCGACCCCGTCTCCTGGGGCGCCTGGACGACCATCCCCGGCAGCGGCCCCGGCACGAGGAGCCACACGGCGAGGGGCCTGGCCGGCGGCACCGACTACGCCTTCCAGGTGCGGGCGCGGTCGCTGCCGGGGAGCGGGTTCAGGTCGGGCGTGTCCTCGGCCACGGCGCGCGCCACCCCGCTGGCCGGCCTCGCCGACAAGGTGCGGGGCTGGGCGGCGGAGGCTTCGTGCGCCGCCGCCGACGCCTGCGTGGCGCACTGGAAGCGGGCGCTCAAGGCGCTCGGCGAGGCCGGCGCGGACCTGGCGGACGTCGAGCCGATGACCTTCGGCGAGGCGCTGACGCTCGCGTACACGCCCGCCAGCCTGCTCGGGTACACGCCCGCCGCGGCGCACGGCGCGCGCTGGCTCGAGGTGGCGAAGGCGCTGCGGGCGCTGGAGGTGGAGCGGGTGGTCGTCACCATCGCCGCCTCGCCGCCCGGGCCGGTCGCCGAGGGCGCGGAAGTGACGTTCACGCTGACGGCGGCCGCGGCGCCGTCGACGACGTTCGACGTCTTCGTCACGGTCGCGGACGCGCCGGGGAGCGACTTCCTCGCCGCGGCCGACGAGGGCCGGCGGCGGGTGACGCTTCCGTTGGGGGAGACCACGGCCGGGTTCACGGTGCGGACCGTGGCGGACAGCACCGACGAGCCGGACGGCGCCGTCACCGCGACGCTGGCCGCGGTGCCGGGCGTCTACACGGTGGGCAGCCCCGCGTCGGTGGCGGTGGCTGTGAACGACAACGACGGGGAGGGCGTCGCGCCCGCGCTGCCGGTGGTGACCATCGCGGGCGGCGGGCCGGTGGCCGAGGGCGCGGACGCCGCGTTCACGGTGCGGCGGACGGGCGACGCCTCGGCGGCGCTGACGGTGCTGCTGGCGGTCTCGGAGGCGGCCGGCGCCGGGCGCGACTTCGTGGCCGCAGGGGACGAGGGCTTCAAGCGCGTCATCATGCGGGCGGGGCAGGCGGAGGCCGCCTACGCGGTGCCCACGGTGGACGACGGCGTGGGCGTGCCGAACGGGGCGGTGACGGTGGCGCTGCGCGCCGACGACGACGCCTACGCGCTGGGCGACCCGGCCTCGGCGACGGTGGAGGTGCGCGACAACGACGGCGCGCCGCCGCTGCCGGCGGTGGGCGTCTCGGCCGGGCCGGGCGTCACGGAGGGCGCCGCCGCGCGCTTCACGCTGACGGCGTCCCCGGCGCCTTCGGCCCCGCTGGCGGTGTCGGTGACGGTCTCCGAGACGGGCGACTTCGCCGCCGCCGGCGAGGCCGGGCCGCGCACGGTGACGGTGCCGGCGACGGGGGCCGTGACCTTCACGGTCGCGACCGACGACGACCCCACCGACGAGGCCGACGGCGCCGTCACGGCGACGCTGGGCGCGGGGGCGGGCTACACGCTCGCCACCGCCTCGGCGAGCGTGGCGGTGGCGGACAACGACGCCGCGCCGGCCACCTGCGCGGCGACGGCGGCGGGCCTCGTCGCCACGGTGCGCGGCTACTACCAAAGCAACCGCGGCCGCGCCGACCGCAACTTCGGGGAGAACTGGCTGCGGGTGCTGATCGCCTTCGGGGCGGAGGCGAGCGACACGCTCGAGCCCTACACGGCGGCCGAGGCCCGCGCGGGCGAGGCGGTCTGGCGGGGCTGGCGCCCGGTGCGCGTCGAGCTCGAGCGCCTCGAGAACTGCGCCAATCCGCCGACTCCATCGACGCCATCGACCCCGCCGAACACGCCGCGGGTGGCGGTGGCGGCCTCCACGGCCGGGCCGGTCACGGAAGGCGGGACGCTCGCCTTCACGCTGACCGCCCGCCCGGCGCCGTCGGCGGACCTGACGGTGAGCTACACGGTGGCGGACGCGGCGAACGCGGACTTCGTGGCCGCGGAGAACGAGGGCGCGAAGACGGCCGTCATCCGGGCCGGGGAGACCTCGGCGGGCATCGAAGTGGCGACCGCCGCCGACAGCGCCGACGAGCCGTCCGGGGCGGTGTCGGTGACGGTGGATCCGGGCGACGGCTACGCGCCGGGCGACCCGGCCGCCGCCGAAGTGCGGGTCACCGACGACGACGCGACCACGGTGGCGCTCGCCGGCCCGGCCGGCGACATCGCCGAGGCGGGCGGCACCAAGGCGTTCACGGTGACGCTGGGGCGGCGGCTCGAAGCGGACGAGCGGGTGCGGGTGCCGCTGGTGTTCGGCGGCGCGGCGGCGCGCGGGGCCGACTGGACGGCGGCCTGCGCGCCGGCGCCGGGCGTGTACTGCGGCCCGCTGCACACCTACGTCAGCCCGCATGTCGAGTTCATCGGCGCCAACGGCGCGCCAGCGCAGGCCACGGTGACGCTGGCGGCGGTGCCGGACAGCCTCGACGAGGGCGCGGGCGAGACGGTGACGGTGGCGGTCGGGACGGTCGAGACCAACGCCGACGGCGGCGCCGCGGCCTCGGGCTCCCTGAGCTTCGCCATCGCCGACGACGACGACCCGCCGCCGGCGGTGACGGTCGCGGCGGGTCCTGGCGTCACCGAGGGGACGGCGGCGACCTTCACGCTGACCGTCACCCCGGCGCCGGCATCCGCCCTGGCGGTGAACTACGCGGTGGCCGACGCCGACGGCGCGGACTTCGTGGCCGCCGCCGACGAGGGCGCGAAGACGCTCACCATCGCCGCCGGCGCGACCACCGCCACCGTCACGGTGCCGACCGTTCAAGACGCCGTGGACGAGCCCGGCGGCCCGGTGGCGCTGCGGCTCGCCGCCGGCGCGGGCTACCGGCTCGGCACCCCGTCCTCGGCCGGAGTGGAAGTGGCCGACGACGACGCCACGACGCTGCCGTCGCTGTCGATCTCGGACGGTTCCGGCGCGGAGGGCGCGCCGATGCCGTTCGACATCACGCTGTCGCGCCCCGCGGCCGGGACGGTGCGGGTGGAGGTGGACGCGCGCGACGCGGTTCCGGCCTCGGCGCGCTGGCGCGACTACGACTACGCGCGCGTGCTCTACGACGTGGAGTTCGCGCCGGGGGAGACCTTCAAGCGCGTGTGGGTGTACATCTACGGGGACGGGCGCGCCGAGGGCGAGGAGACCTTCGAGATGGCGCTCAAGCGCCCCCGCGGGGCGGTCATCGACGGCGCCCGGGCGGTGGGGGTGGGGACGATCGCCGCGTCGACCCAGGCGCCGCTCCGGGCGCGCGCGGCCGGCGGGGCGCCGCCCCGGGCCGGCGGCGCGGCCGGGGCGGGTTCCCGGCCCGCGGCGGCGGAAACCCGCCTGGCCCCGGCGGCCTGCGTGCCGCCGGAACTCGCGGCCGCGGTCCGGGCCCGGGCGGAGGATTGGCGGGCCGGCGCGGCCGCGGTCGAACGCTGGCTGCGGGCGCTGGACACCCTGCTCGGGCAGGCCAACGACGCCACGGTGGTGACCCCGGCGGAGGCGCGGCGCCTCGCGGCGCAACCCGGCGGGGAACCCTGGCGCCCCGTGGCCGCGGCCATCGGATGCCTCGCGCGCGCGGGCGTGGAGGCGGCCCTGCGCCAACCCTACTGAAAGGCCTCCGCGAGGAACTGGCGCGGGCACAAATTGACAACCGCTTCCCCCGCGGGTAGGGTACGCGGTTCACATGGGCTTTGGTGTTTCGATGCCGCTTGGTGCCAGTGCTTTGCTTGTGCGTAGCTCGCGCCGTTCGAACACCATGAATGAGAAGATTCCTCAGGAGGATTTCATGCGATCCACAGTTTTAGTGGCTGCGATGGCGCTGATTTTGGCTGCCTGCTCCAACGATACCGATACCGATCTCGCCGCGGATACCGCGACCACCCCGGAAGCCGGGGCCGATGTCGGGGCCAATGCCGGCACAAGTGTCGAAATGGATGCCGAGGCCAGCGCAACCGGGACAGAGGCTGCGATGGAAGAGCCGCCGGCCGACTCCACTTTGGCTGATGCCATCAGCCACGAGCGCCGGGATGAAAACCGGGCCCGCGACGAATGGCGCAATCCCATGGAAACATTGTCCTTCTTCGGAATCGAGCCGGACATGACGGTCGTTGAGGTCCTTCCCGGCAATGGTGGCTGGTATTCCCAGATTCTGACCCCGCTCACCGCCGAGCGGGGCCGCCTGATCGGCGCGACTTATCCGCAGAGCCTGTTCCAGCAGATGTTCGGGACTTGGGATGAAGACTCGATCGAGCGCATCGGCGCCGATATTGCCGAGATGGGCCGGTATCTGAGCGTTGAAGGCGTGGAAAGCGCACAACCGATTGTTGGCTACGCGATCGACAATATTCCCGATGAGGAGAACGGCCAAGCCGACGCGGTGCTCTTCCTGCGGGCGCTGCACCACCTGTTCCGGTTCGATGAACCCATCGTCGATACAGCGCTGGCGGAAACCTACGATGTGCTCGCCGCTGGCGGCGTGGCCGGCGTGGTTCAGCACCGCGCCCCGGAAGACGCCGATGCCGAATTCGCCAATGGCGACAACGGCTACTTGAAACAGAGCGATGTCGTCGCCGCGTTCGAGCGCGCGGGATTCGTTCTTGAAGAAGCCAGCGAGATCAACGCCAACCCCAATGATCCCGCCGACGGCTTCGTCTGGCGTTTGCCCCCAACCACAACCGACAACCCGGACACCATGGCCATCGGCGAGTCCGACCGCATGACCCTGCGCTTCCGCAAGCCGTAACAACCAACCATCCCGCCCCATTTCCAGAAAAGTCCCGGCACCCCGCCGGGACTTTTTCCTGCCTCCTGCAGAATCTCTGGAAGCATTGATTGACAAATTTAGTACTTTTATATAATTTTTTTGTCGATTTACTTTCTGTCTGCCCGCATCCTGCGCCCGGAGCTTTACCAATGCGACAGATTGACGCTATTCGCCAATTGACACGCCTTGACACCGACGGCATCCATGTATTCACAAAAAAGGACTTGGCCAAGGTCTTCCTTGATGACCGCAGCGATGCGCTCGATGCAGGTCTAGCTCGCTTGGTCAGCAAAAAGATTCTGCTGCGCGCCGCAAAAGGGGTCTATGTCAATGCGCTTTCCCCCAATGCCGGCCCGGACTCCATTGAACTCGTGGCAAGGGCGTTGCGCCGCGGCGAGATCAACTACATCAGCCTGGAGTCGGCGCTTTCGGAATACGGCGTTATTTCACAGATTCCCATGCGGCTGACCGTGATGACCACTGGCCGGCGGGGGGAATACCACACCCCCTTCGGCGTGATCGAATTCACCCACACAGCCCGCGGAATGCTCGACCTGATCGACGGAATTGTCGAAACCGGAAGACCCTTGAAGATGGCCTCCAAACAAACCGCCCTGCGCGACCTGAAACGCGTAGGCCGCAACCTGCATCTGATCGATGAGGAGGCCAACCGTGAATGAAGCCGCCAGCTTGCTTGATGTCTTGACCGAAAAGGCAATGCGGGACGGGCAACTGACCAATATGCGACCTGTCGTTCGCAAGGAAATCCTGCATTACGACCTGCTCTTCTGCCTGGAACAAGCTGGCGTTCTTGGAAGATGGGTGTTTCAGGGCGGCACTTCGCTTCGGCTCTGTTACGGTTCGCAGCGATACAGTGAAGACTTGGATTTCGTGGCGGGAAGCGACTTTGACGCATCGGGTCTGACCGAACTCAAGTCGCACATCGAGACGCATCTGGGGAAAAGATATGGCCTCGATGTTGTTGTCAGGGAACCTCGTTACCTCAAGGAATCCCCGATGAAAACCCACAATTTGCGAGTGCATCGATGGCAGGTGGCGGTCGAGACCGATCCGGGGCAACGGGATTTACCCAAACAGCGAATCAGAATCGAGGTTGTCAATATCCCAGCCTATACTCACGAAGTACGCAAACTCAATGTCAACTACAGCTTTCTCCCCGAAGGCTATGGTGATTTATTGCTGCTCGTCGAGTCTCTCGATGAGATCCTGGCGGACAAGCTCGTTTCGCTTGCCGCCACGGAAAAGTACATCAGACACCGGGATATCTGGGATTTGTCCTGGCTCATGCAACGGGGCGCCGCGCTGCGGCCTGATCTGGTGGTGCGCAAAGTCGGCGACTACGGCATCTCGGCGTACCCCGCGATGGTGGCATCCATTGTGCAAAGATTGCCGTCAATCGTCATCGGCAAACCATTCAAGGAAGAGTTGAAGCGTTTTTTACCGGGTGATACCTATCAGCGCTCCGTGACAGACGCCAGATTCGAGCGCCATCTGGTCAACACGATCACCGGACTTTACGGCGAGCTTCGGGGTTACTTGTAGGGTTTCTAGGGGGGTGGCCACAACCGCATCGAGAATAGCCGCCAGCATGCACACGATGAACGGCGTGCTCGCCGCTTCGGCGGTGCTTTGCCGAATCGCCTAGCAGGGTGCGCGTATAGAAGAAGTTGCCGCGGAGGTCGATCATCACATCCACGGCGCCGGGCTGGTGCCAGCGGTGGTTTGGCTTTGTTCCCAGGCTCTGACCCGGGCTCTGGCCGCGTTGAAGACACGCTCGTAGTTGCCGCGCTCGACCAGCGCCCGGGTTCGCGCGTCGAGGCGTTCCCACAAGGGGCCGTAGGCGGTGTGGGTGGCGGCGTAGGCGTCCCAGTCCGCCGGCGCCACCGAGTCGGTGCCGAAGAGGAAGCGGGTTGGGTGTTGTTCGATCAGTTCCGCCCAGGCCGCGGTCGCGCTGGCGTCGCGCACGACGTAGCGCGCCACTTCATCCCAGGAGATGTCGAGGGTGACGTGGTCGTAGCGCGGGTCGGTGAGCATCGCATCGAGCAGGGCAAGGTGCCGGTCGGCGGGGGCGATGAAGCGGCCAAGGCCAGTGTGGGCCCAGATCACCGGGGCATCGGGATGCGCCGCCAGCAGCCGCAGCAATTCGTCGTAGTGGACCGGGCGCGGGCCCTGGCGCACGGTGTCGATGTCGCAGTGGAGGATCGCCACGAGGCCAATTTCAGCAACTGTCTCGAGGATGCGGTCGAGTGCCGGATTGCGCAGGCTCGCGGTGTGGCCGGCCACTTTCGCCGAGACGAATTCCTTGTGGACGCTGAACTCGCCGATGCCGGTGAACACGCCGGGAAAGGTGAGCAGAACCCGGCGGATATGCTCGGCGGCGTACATGTCGGTGGGGTTGAATCCGGTGATCATCGGATCAACCCGCGCCTTGCGCTCAGCGCTCAGCGAGAGGTATTCCATGGCGATCGCCGCATCGACGAAGGAGTAGTAGTAGAGCGCGGCGTCGGTGAGCAGATAGTAGTCCGGGGCCCGGTCGCCGGAAACGAAATAGTCCCACTTCTGCTGCAGCGGAATGCCGAACATCGCGACCCGGCCCACCCGCTCCCCGACGATGTCGAAGTAGCGGTTGGCGGTGATGCCCCGCTGCGCGTAATTGGACAGGTGAAAATGCACGTCGTGGAAGAGCGGAGCTTCTTGCGCCGCGTTGCCGCCGATATCGGCACCGGCATCGGCTCTGGCCGCCGCGAGCGCGCCGCCGGCGAGGCAGCCGCACAACATCAACCGAAGGCAGCGGCGGGCGCTGGAGCGGATTCCGCTCAAGCCGCCGCCAAACCCATCCCCGCCGTGCCCAATATGCCCGCCCATGCCGCTTCCGATCATTCCGCCGCCGCCCAAATTCCCAGAATCCGCGAGGGATTGTGCTTCATTTGACGGGTGGATTCAAAGCGGCCGCGCCATGCCCCATGGCGTTTATTGTCCCAGTTGCGGCCACGCGGGGCGGCTCTCATGGGTATCGCTGTCGGCCAACTTATGATTGCACGCTGTGCCGGACGGACTCCAACTTTTCCGCGAGCCACATCTTGATGATCGATTGTCGCGTAACACCGATTCTCCCGGCTTCCCGATCCAGCGATTCGATCATCCATATTGGAAAATCAACATTTACGCGCCTATGTTCCCGGCTTGCCTTGGAGAGCGTTCTCATGTCCAAGTCCGCAATAACATCCTCCGTGCCGGAATCGAATTTCTGATCGAAATCTTTAGCGTTCATATAGCGCCTCCTCGGATTTCCGCGCGCGTCTAACGGAAATGATTCGAATTCTCCACCCTCTGATCGTAATCACCGCTGACCAGATTTTTCCGTCAATTTCGCCGATGACCACGAACCGGGATTCATCGACCGTCTTGGCCCGGACCGTTACGCGGCCGGGGTCCCGCCAAAGGTCCTGAGCATGAAAAAAGTCGATCCCGTGCTTGACCAGATTGGATTGGCTCTTGGCCTCGTCGAATTCAAACATAATATATAAATTAAATCTTTTCAATACCTTTCCTGAATCTCGCTGTTGGACGACACCCCTGGCCTTTCCCCGCTTGGAGACAGGTTTGCGCTCAATAAGTGTAGGAACTGTTTCCGAAGACGCCAGTTGCGGGGGCAAAAGATCCGGGCCGATCCTGCACGAAACCCTCCCCGCTGGGAGCCTGCGCCGCAGGAATTCACGAAAGCGAAAATTCGATATCGCCGCGCCCTTGGCTGATCGGTTGAGGCGAATATTGGCTTATATTCAACGAAACCGATCAGCCAAGGGCGCGGATGAGAGCGGATTTGCAGCCGTGAACTCCTGCGGTGCAGGCTCCCAGCTCGTGATAAAATCGCCACTCACGGGCAATACTGTGATTTTCAAGCAATGGCGGCACCCGGCTACGAACAAAGCCCCGGATCACTCTCGGCGAATGGCGGCGGGGCGCCGATGCTCGCGGCGCGGGCGCTCAGCGTCGAGCGCTCGGGGCGGGAAGTGCTGCGGGATGTTTCTTTCAGCATTCAGGCCGGAGAGGTTCACGCCCTGCTTGGCGGCAATGGCGCCGGCAAGTCGACGACCTTGCTGACCTTTCTTGGATTTCTCCAGCCATCCTCGGGAAGCGTTGAAGTGCGGGGCCTCGAGGTGAATGGGAATGTCGAGGCCACCCGGCGGGCCATCGCCTACCTGCCCGAGGCGGCAAGCTTGTACGGCCACTTGAACGCCTTTGAAAATCTGCGCTATTTCCTGTCATTGGCCGGAGCGGACACGAGCCGAAAGGAACTCGACGCCGCGCTCGACAGCGTGGCCCTGCAGGCCGACGCCAGGGCCATGCGGATGCAGACCTATTCCAAGGGTATGCGGCAGAAAGTGGCGATCGCCCTGGCGATCCTGCGCAACACGCCGATTCTGCTGCTCGACGAGCCGACCTCGGGACTGGACCCGGTGGCCATCGACGAATTCAACCGGCTGGTGCGGGATCTGGCCGGGGCCGGACGGACGATTCTGCTGGTCACCCACGACGTCTACGGCGCCTGCCAAGTGGCCGACCGCATCGACCTGTTGCAGAATGGCGCGCTCGTCGGCGCTTTCGAGCGGCCCGCCGGCATGGACCGGATCGACACCGAGGCGGTCCACGCCGCCTTCGCCAAACACGCTGGAGCATCCCAATGAACAACATCGCCGCCATCGCGCGGGAAGAGGCGCGGCTGTGGTTGCGGTCCAAGCTCGCGCTCGGGGCATTGCTCGTCTTCGCGCTGCTGCTGACCGCGACGAGTTGGACGACCGCGAACCGGATGAGCCATGAAGTCGCGCACCGCGCCAGCCAGCAGGCGCTTGCGGAAGAGACCTTCCTGGCCCAGCCGGACCGCCATCCGCACCGCATGGTGCATTACGGGCATTATGTTTTCCGCGCCCCGCCGCCGCTGTCGATCATCGATCCGGGCGTCGATTCGGTCACCGGGCAGTCGATCTTCCTCGAAGGCCACCGCCAGAACACCGCCATGTTCGCCGACGCCGGGGCGGGGGCGAACCTCGGCGGTTTCGAGGAGTTGACCGCGGCACTCGCCTATCAGTTGTTCGTGCCGCTGCTGCTGATCGCCATCGGCCATGGCCTGGTCATCCGCGAGCGCGAGGAGAACACGCTGGCGCCGCTGCTCGCCCAGGGCGTTTCGGGAACCGCGCTCTGCGCCGGAAAGTGGCTTGCGCTGGCGGGGGTTGCGCTCGCCCTGCTGCTGCCGCTGGTCGTGCTGTCGGTGGCGGCTGTTCCCGGCGGCGGGGAGGGGGAAGGACTGGCAAGCGCGGGCTTCGTCTCGCTCTACGCGCTGTATCTGCTGACTTGGTGCGGCTTGATCCTGCTGGTTTCAACCGTGGCGCGGTCCCGCCCGCTGGCGCTCGGCATTCTGGCGCTGTGCTGGCTTGGCGCCGCGCTGATCGTGCCGCGGATGGCGGTGGAATCGGCGAATTCCGCCATGCCCGCGCCGGGCAAACTCGAGACCGACCTGCGCATGCAGGCGGATTTGCGCGCGGTTGGCGATGGCCACAATGCCGGCGCCCCGCAATTCCGGCAGCTTCAGGCGAATCTGCTGGCGCAATATGAAGTGGACCGGGTGGAAGACCTGCCGGTCAATTTCCGCGGCGTCGTCGCCGAGGTGGCCGAGGCCGACCTGACCGAAGTGATGAACCGCTACGCCGAAGAGCGCATGGAGCTTGAGTCGCGCCAGGCCCGCTTCGCTGAAGCCTTCGGCTGGCTTTCGCCGGTGGTGGCGGTTTCGGCCGGCTCCCGGGCGCTGGCGGGAACCGATTTGGCAACCCACCACCGCTTCCTGCGCGAGGCCGAGGCGGTGCGCTTCGATTTTGTCCAGGGCCTGAACCGCGTTCACGTCGAACAGTTGTCCTATATCGACGACATCAACCGCAGCAACGACGAGGCATCCCAGCGGCGCACGCGGATGTCGGCCGAAAACTGGAACGTGCTCGATGCATTCGCATTCCAGCCCGCCGCGGCGGACGAACGCTTCCGCCGCGCTGGCGCGCCTTTCGCCATGCTGCTTGCCTGGCTGTTGCTGCTGGGTGGCGGCGGACTTGCCGCGGCGAAAAGGCTGCGGCCATGAACGACGCGGCACTAGTCCGGGAGCTCCGCTTCCTGGCCCGGGACCGGGCGGCCCTGCTCTGGCTGGGAATCGCGGCGCTCACCGCTGCTGTTTCGGTTGCGCTCGGCCTGCGCGAAATCGCCTCGCAACACGCGGTGCTCGATGAATTGCGGGCAAGCGATCAAGCGGAACGCGAGGTGGTGACCGCCTTGTACCGGGACTGGGGCGACGTCGCCTACTACACTTTCCACCTGACCTACGATCCACCTTCGGATTTCGCTTTCGCGGCGCTGGGCCAACGCGATGTCTCCCCTTGGAAGCACAATATCCGCGCCCTCGCGCTGGAGGGGCAGATTTACGAGACCGACGCGCAAAACCCCGATTTCGCCCTGATCGGCCGTTTCGATTTCGCCTTCGCCGCGAGCCTGCTCGCGCCGCTGCTGCTGATTCTGCTGCTGCACGATCTGCGCTCCGGGGAGCGCGCCGCCGGGCGTTTCGAGTTGCTCGGCGCGACGGCGGCGAGCCGGGGCAGCCCTTGGTTCGCGCGCGCGGCCTTGCGCGCCCTCGCGCTGGCGCTGTGCCTGACCGCGCCCCTTTGGATAGGCGGGTGGATGGGTGGCTTGTGGTCCGGGTCGGGCGCCTCGAAGCTGGCGCTGGCCAGCCTGGTGGTGGCCGCGCATATTGTTTTCTGGTGGCTGGTTTGCGCGCTCGTGGACCGCGCCGGCTGGAGCAGCCCGGTCAACCTGACCGCGCTCGTTGGCGTCTGGCTCGCGCTCGCGGTGGTGGTTCCCGCCGCCATCAAGCTATCGGTTGAATCCGCGGTGCCGCTGCCCGATGGCGGCGAAATCATGCTCACCCAGCGGGAGGCGGTGAACGACGCCTGGGACCTGCCCAAGCCCGCGACGATGACGCCTTTCGTCGAGCGTCATCCCGAATGGGCGGATTACGTGGAAGTGCGCCAGCCGTTTGAATGGAAATGGTATTACGCTTTCCAGCAGGTTGGCGATCAGACCGTGGCGCCGATTTCGCTGGCCTACCGCGATGGCCGCGCCCGGCGCGACCGTCTCGCCGGAAGCCTCGCCTGGCTGGCGCCACCGGCGCTCGCCGAGCGTTCGCTGCAAGCCATCGCCGGCACCGGCGTGTCCGCCTCGCTGGCTTACGAGCGCAGGGTGCGGGACTTCCATGCCGCGCTGCGGAATTACTACTATCCCCGCCTCTTCCGCGAAGAGCCGTTCACTGAGGCCAGCGTGGCAAGCCGCCCGGAGTTTGTTGCCGGTGGGTGAAACCCGGTCGGCGCAGCCGGCAAGAAGCAACGCTTCTTCAGGGTTGAACGGCTCGACAAGGATGTTGAGACTGGGGTTGATCGAAATCGAGCAGTCCCGGCATGGATGGCATGAACAGCCCCGCGGCTTCGGCCAGAACCCCCTCGCCGCTTCGCGGCACTCCCCCTTAACAGGGGGAGAGTTGACCCTGCCGGCACCGTCCACATAACTCCCCTCCTTTTCAAGGAGGGGTGCCCCGAAGGGGCGGGGTGGTTGCTCGGGGCCCCTTCGGCCCCGCAAACTCCAGAATCGCCAGACGAGGCCCGCGCCCGGAGTTCGTCAAGCCAACTGCATTAACCCCCTACAAAACACCCACGACATCAATAAAGAAGCCGCGCTTGTCGTAGTCGGCGTCGCGGAGGTCGTCGCTGAAGTCGGTGAAGTTGTAGCCGCCGCCGACTTGGAAGTTGTCGCTCAGGCTGCGGTAGGCACCGAGCAGGACGCCGGCGCGGGAGTTGCCGGCGCTGCGGTCTTCGAGCATCCGGTATTCGGCGAGCAGATCCCATTCGCGCGCGAGATGGTAGCGGGCCCTGGCAACCGCCAGGCTGACTTCATAGTCGTACCAGTCGCCAACACCGAGTGTGGCCCGGGCTTCGCCGTTCTTCCAGGCGATTTTGCCGCCGATTTCCCAGTGCGGGTTGAGTTGATACAGCGCCTCCGCGGAGACGATGTGGACCTTTTGGTCGGGCCCGCCGCCGAACTGGTAGGCGCCCGCGGCGTCGTAGAGGTAGCTGTAGCGGGCCAGCGTCGTCCATTTTTCGAGTGCCGCCGGGCGCCAGGCGTGGCCGATGTCGAATTCGGTGAAGCGGGCGTGTTCGCCGCCGCCGAGGGCGGTGTCATCGGTTCGCAGCAGATTGAGCCGGCTGAGCAAGCGGCTGCTTTCGCTGAGGACGCGGCTGTAGCTCGCGGCGAGCAGTTGCTGGTCGATTTCGTAGCCTGAGCCCTTGTCGGTGCGGTATTCGGTTCGGGCGCTGAAGCGGTAGTCTTCGCGGTCAACCGACGCGCCGAGGGAAACCGCGTCGCGCTCAAGCGGGGCGCTGTGCATTTCGTCGCTCGCGGTGGTGAAGACACCGCTGAAGACCCAGTCGCTTTCGGTGGCGTAGTCGATGCCGAAGGAATGGTTGGCGCCGGCGTAGTGGTCGGTTTCGCCGAAATGCGACTCGGTGTAGACGCCGAAGCGGTTGCCGAAGTCCCGGCGCTGGCCGATGGTGAAGCGGTCGCCGTCGCCGAAAGTGCGGTCCGGGTCGGAGATATAGCTGGCGTAGAGCTCGTGGCCGCTTGCCATGCGGTAATTGCCGCCAAACTCGCTGACCGCCCCGGCGCCGATTCCGCTCCGCACGTCGAAGGAGAAGTTAGGCGCCGGGGCGTAGGTGACGCCGCCCGAGAGGGCGCTGCCAAAATCCCCGTCGCTGGCTTCGACAAGCACCGAAAGCTGCTCGTTGAGCCGGGTTTCCAGGCCGGCGGCGATGCGGTCGTTGTTGACATGGTCCCCGCTTTCGTCGAGGCCGCTCTGGGCCAGCGCGTAGAGGGTCTGGCCGCTGTTGAGGTCGTAACCCGCCCGCACACCGGCCATGAGGGCATCCCCCCGCAGTGCGGGCGGGAGGGGAAAGCCGCCAAGGCCGCGGTCGCCGAAAACCGGAACCGCGCCGCGCGACAAGTCCTCGTGGCGGAGCTCGCCGCCAACTGTGAGCGCGCCCCGGGTGACATCGCCCTGGACCCGGGCGACGCTGGCGCTGTCGCCGTTGGCGTCCTCGAGCTCGGAGGCGCTGGCTTGGACGAGCAGGCCGCCTCCGTCGCGGACGATGGCGTCGAATCCGGCTTCCCGGAGCACTTGGTTGCGCATGATGTTGCCCGAGGAGAAACCGGCGTCGCGGTCCTTCCACCAGGCGCGGACATTGCCCGAGAATTGATCGCTGACATCGGCGATGTCGAGCCGGCCTTCCACGGCGACGGCGTCGCCTTCGGCCATTTGCCCGGGTGGACTGTAATCCATCGAGCTGAAGCGCAGGCCGCCGTCGAATGACTCGTGGCCCGCGGCGCGCTGGCCCGCATCGCTGCTGGCGAGTTCGATGTTGAAGTAGGTGCCGGGGCTCGATTTGAGGCTGACCTCAACGCCATTGAGCCGGTAGTCCTCGCCGGTGCTGTCGTCGGAGACGCTGGTGGCGCCGATGCCGATATGGTCGGTGAGCCAGAGCTTGCCGCGGGCGCCGGCGATGACATTGTCGCCGGAGAAACTCGCCGGCAGGTATTCATAGTCAACCAGCAGGTGGACGTGGTCGCCGTCGATGCCGCGGCGGATGATCGCGCTGTTGTGGGCATTGCTCACCGGCTGCAAGGGCTGGCTCAGGATGATGCGGCCCTGGATCGGGTCGATTTCGTAATCGAGGCCGGCGACGAATTCCCGCCGCTCGATCGTCTGGCGCGTGTCGCGCTGGCGCACTTCCATCCAGACTTTTTCCGAGCCCTGCACCACATCGGTGTGCCTGAGGTAGTAGACCGAGCCGCCGGTGGCGCGGAAGCTGACGTGGGCGGCGGCGGATTCCGATTCGGAAACAAAACCCGTGACGCTGTGGCGCGGGTCGCCGTGGACCGTGTGCGCGTCGCTTTCGAGGCGGCCCCGCAGGCCGTAGAGCGAGCGGTTGTAGGCGAGGTTTTCGGTTCCGGTGAGGCCGGTGTTGTAGTTGCCCCAGAGCAGTTCGTTGCGGTTCCAGTCGAGGCGCACATACAGCGCGCCCTGGGTGTCCACATCGCTCACCGTGGTGGAGTCGTCGCCGTAGACTGGATAGTAGCGGTCCGGGTCGAGCTGGCGGAACATGCGGCGGGCGTCGCGGCGGGACAGGTTGTCACCGAGATTGTCGAGGTCGTCCTCGGTGGTGTCGAGCTGGGCGGTGAGCAGGTACTTGCCCTGGATCTTGGCCTTGGCGTACAGCGCGAGGCGGCCGTCGAACCAGATGGATTCGTCGAAGACATCGACCCCGGTGAGCGCCTCGAAGGCGCCGCCGAAGCTGTCCTGGCCCATGGTGAGACTGGCGAGGCCGACGATGAAGCTGTAGTCCTGGTCGATCTCGGGGCGGAGAATCTCGCGCCAGCGGCCGCCCTCCCCTCCACCTTCAATGACGATTTCGGCGGAACCCTCGGCGATGAACAACTCGCTGACAAAGCCGCCGTTGACATCGGCTTTCACGTCCGCGCCGGCGACGCTGAGCATTTCCCCCGGCTCGAAACCGGCGCCGTGGATGCGCAGCTTGCTGCCGTTGAGATTGATCTGGCGGCTCTCCAGAATCGATCTGCCGATCACGTTTTCTGGTGCGGCCGCCGCCACCGGGCCCGCGCCGGCGGCGACCACATCTACGAGCTGCGCCACGGTGCGGTCCTCGTTGCCGGTGCCGTCGAAGACGCGAAGCACATAGGCGAGCTGCTCGCCGGGGGTGAGGGCGAGGTTCTGCGCGAGGTCTTGGTCGAACAGCGAGAAGGCCTCCGGCCAGTCAAGCGCCGCTGCCTCCACGCTGGCGATGGGGCGGGCGAGATCGACATCGGTGGCGCGGTACAAATCGAGGCGGTAGCCCTCGGCGACGCCTTCGTAGTTGCCATGGGCGGCGAAGCGGGCCGGAGCGGCCATTCGCCCGCCCGCATCCACCGTGACCGGCGCGAGGGCGAGCACGGCGAGTTGCGCGTCGCGGCTGAAGGCGTCCTCGGTCATCCACACGCGGCCGGCGCCTTCGACGAAAGTCGTCGCCGCCATTTGCGCGGGTTCGAGCAGGATGGTCCGGCTGCTGACGATCTCGGCGACGGTGCGGTAGCTGATCTCGATTTCAACGCGGCGGTTGACGGTTTGGCCGAATTCGGTGTTGTCGGCGGCGAGCAGTTCGCTGGTGGTGCTGGCTTCAACGACGAGTTGACTGTCGGCAAGCCCGAGCGCGTCCGCGACCGCCGCGCCGACATTGGCCGCGCGCTGCCTGGCCTGTTCGAGCGCGGCCTCCGTCGCGGCGTCGCCAGTTCCCGGAGCGATGTAGGAAACGCCGCTCAGGCGCACCGATTCGACATCGCGGCCCATGAAAGATTCGAGGCTGTCGTTGAGCGTGGCGAGCTGGCCGCTGGTCAACGCCACGCTGTCGGGGGCGAAGCGCACGGGTTCAACGAAATCGGCGAGGGTGTCGTAACGGATTTCGGTTTCGGGCTCGCTCGGCAGGCTTGCGGGATCTTCGGGATCGAAAGCCTCCAGGGTTTCGGTGATTTCCTCATCGAACACGATCTCGATTTCCACCCGGCGGTTGAGCGCCCTCCCCGCCTCGGTGAGATTGCTCGCCACCGGCTGGCGGAAGGAACGGCCTTCGATTTCCACGGTTTCAGGGTCGAGGGCGAGTTCCGCGTTGAAGAATTCGGCGACTTCCATGGCCCGGGCCTCGGACAGGCCCTGGTTGTCGACGAAGACCGGGGCGATGCGCGAGCTCAGCGGCATGTCGTCGGTATGGCCGACGAAGCGCACCCGCAGATTGTCGCGGTCGGCGTAGTCGTTGAGCAATTGCCGCAGTTGGTCCACATATTCCTCGGAAATGTCGGCGACGCCGGACTCGAAGCGCACTGGTTGCAAGCGGTCGGTGTTGTAGCGCGTCAGGGTCCGCTCGACCACGGCCCTGGCGGGCGCTTCCCCGTACAATTCGCGGGCATGGCTGGCGTCGAACCGCACGGCGAAGTCGATCCGCGACATCAGCGACTGGGTGACGCGCAGCACCCGGGGATTCTGGCTGACCACCCTGGCGCCCTCGGGCAGGGTTGCCGGGTCGAGCTTGAGAATGAAATTCGCCCCCCGGCTGGCGTTGTCGACTTCAACCGCGGCGACGTGGTAGCGGCCATTGGCGTCGGTTTCAATGAGCAGGCCCTCGACGGTGGCGAGCCGGACCCCGGGAATGCCGGGCTCATCCGCGCCCCTCATGCCGTCGCCGTCGCGGTCGAGGAAAACCTGGCCGAGGACCGTGGTTTGCTCGAACAGCGGATCGCTGGCGATGTTCACCGTCGCCTCGGCGACATTGCCGACGATCCGGTTGCCGGCGAGCGGGGTCGCGGTGTTGGTGTAGCTGCCCTGGCCGGCCCGGGTGCTTGGCCGGGTCACATAGCGGATCACCACGCTGCTGTTGGCGGCGATGTCGAATGGGCCGAAGGTCACCGGGTCGTTGCCGCTGGCCCGGACTGGAACCGCGGGATTGCCGGCGAGTGAAATCGGCCCGGGCGGGTCGACCGGCGAATCGCCGGTTTGCTGGATGCTGGCGCTGTCGGCGATGAAGTTGAACTCGTCGGGCAGGTTGTCGCGCAATTCGATTCCGCGCAGCATCACCGAGGTGGTGTTGCCGAGGCGGATTTCGTAGCCGACCGGCTGGCCCACCGCGGGGAAGCGGCTCACCGCCTCCTTGCTCACGCTGATCAATCCGGCGTAGACCGGGCTGTCCACCGGATCCAGCGGAATATGGTTGTGGAAGGCGGTTGCCGCGCCGGCGGACAGGGTCAGGCGGCGGTACCAGGTGGCGTCGTCGGTGTCCATGGGCGCGCCGGGCTGGGCCTGAACGACGCAGGCCGACCCGCCGCCGCAGGCGGCGACATCGAGCGCGGACCGCTCGGGCGGCAGCAGCAGCGAATCGCCGGTGAGATAGGCCGAAGGCGCCTCGGCGACTTCGATCGCGTATCCGCCCGCCCCAGTGGGACAATCGCTGTGGGCGCCAGCCCGCAAGTCGAAGCGGTAGGCGCCGTCGGCGCCGACGATCTGGCCCTGCTGGCCGGGCAGCAGGCACTGCGGGGGCAGATGGGCGCCGGCGGCATTGTTCAAGCGCAGGCGAACCCCGGGAATCGGCGTTCTGGCGATACTGCCGTAGACCACACCGCCGATGGCGACGGGCAAATCGCGCGCGGCGGTTGTGTCGGGAAGCAACTCCACGGTTTGTTCCAGCCAGACCATGCCAGTCTCTGGATGCTTGACCCGGAGCGAGGCGACGCCACTGCCAAGGCCGGACAAAAGATAGGCGCCCTCGGCGTCGCTGGAAGTATCGGCGGCAACTGCGCCATCGCCGCCGATCGCTTGCACGATCCAGCCCACCCGGGCGCTTTCGCTTGGGCCGCGCTCGCCGTTGGCGTCGTTGTCGGCGTATACCGTGCCCTTGACCGACGCGGAGAACGGGTCGGGGCTTGGGTCGTTGTCGGCGATCCGCACCCTGGCCGAGTTGTAATCGCCATCCTGGTCGTAGCCGCGGCCGACGCTGATATTGGCGACGATCCTGCCTTCCGGCTCGTGGACTGCGTCATCTAGCGTCGGAATCCGCAGAACCGCCCCGCCATCGGCGCCAATCCGCACCGAATGCGAGCCGTGGGTCTCCTCGGCGAGGAACTCCCCCCGGTCGGCCACGAGCAGATTCACCTTGATCTCGCCCATTGCCGGCGGTGGCGTCGCGGTGAGCGTGAACACCGCCTCCTGGCCCTCGACGATGGGGGGGCCGGCGGCAATGCTGACGATGGGGCGAACCGGCGGCTCGTCGTCGTCGGCGACATTGATGCGCGCCACCGCCGCGGTTGCGGAGACGGTATAGCCCGAACCGGCCGCGACCCGGGCGGAAATCAGGCCGTTGCCCTCCTTGATTTCATCGTCGATGGTTGCCACCGTAACCGAATTCACACCGCCCGAGTTGATGCTTACGGTTCTCGACCCGGACTGGCCGGGCCCGGCGAAATCGCCGTCCTGGGAGAAACGCACGTTGACCAGAATCCGGGTTTCCGGCGGTGGTGGCGGCGCCGCCACCACCCGGAACACCGCGTTGCCGCCCTCGATGATCGCCTCGCCGGGGTGGATGCTGACCACTGGCTGGCCGGCGCCGCCTTCCTGGGACTCTTGTGCCGGGGCGGCGGGGGCGAACAACCAAGGCAGAACGAGCGCGGCCAGCATGGACCGCCGCCACTGGCGGGGCCGCGGGTCGCGATGGTTCGGTTTTTTGTGGACTTGCGCCGGGGGGATGGAAGTTTGTGGAAACTGTGGATTTCGGTTCATGGCTTTGGCTTCGATCTTCGATTTACTGGTTTTTGATTCAACGGCGAGACACCGGCCCCGGACCCTTGGTGGGCCGGAAACCGAAATTCAAGGCTGCGTGTGAAACAAATATATCGGCAGGAGCGCCGCCGGCTTTACCATTTCGGCATATTCTTCATTGGTTCGGCAGGTTCATCTCCCACCGGGCAAGCGCCGGCATGACCGGCGCGCCGCGCGGGAGCATCCTTAGCAGGAAGGGCTTCTTTTTATCGTCATCCAGCCGGCTGGCGCGAAGCAAGGCGCACCGCGCCGCATCACAGCTTGCATTGATGCCAGCAAGTCACTCTTGGTCTGATGTCTCGGGCCCCGCCGGGGCCTGACCGCCTTTTTCCCGTTGAATCCGCTGGTAGATTTCCTCGCGGTGAACCGCTATGTGCTTTGGCGCGTTTACCCCGATCCGCACCTGGTTCCCCTTCACACCCAGCACGGTAACCGTTACGTCGTCTCCCACCATCAGCGTCTCACCGATCCGGCGCGTCAATATCAGCATTGTGCCCTCCTCGCCCTCGTCCGCGTGCTCGTGCCCGTCCTCGTCCATGTCCGCGCTTCCCCGCCAATCCCTCGATAGCTGGCATGTACAGGGAAGCTCTGATTAAATCAGAGCTTCCTGCGGCACAGGGATGTGCCGCCGAATTCGACGGCGCAAGCCATTGAATTCGCGAGCAAAACAAAACCACGCTTTTGTTTTGCGACAATGAAAAATTCCATGGATGGAATTTTTCAGAGCATACATAGTAGCCGCGGGCATTCCCGCTTTGCAAACAATTTGCGAAGATTGCCCCCGGAATGCGATTTCAGCCGCCGTTTTCCGGTTTTTCGAGTTCGAAGGCGCTGTGCAGGGCGCGCACCGCGAGTTCGAGGTATTTTTCCTCTATCACCACCGAAATCTTGATTTCCGAGGTGGTGATGATCTGGATATTGATGCCCTCCCCGCCGAGGGCCTTGAACATCCGGCTGGCGATGCCCGCATGCGAGCGCATGCCGACGCCGACGAGTGACACCTTGGCGATGTGGGTGTCGAGTTCCACGGTTTGCGCGGGAATCGAAGGCAGGGCCTGTTCAAGGATGCCGAGTGTGCGCCCGGCGTCCTCGCGCTTGACGGTGAAACTGATGTCGTTGCTGCCGTCGGCTGCGGCGTTCTGGACGATGACATCGACCTCGATGTCCTGTTCGCTGACCGGGCCGATCACCTGGTAGGCGGCGCCGGGCACATCGGGAACGCCCTTGACGGTGAGTTTGGCCTCGTCGCGCTCGAAAGCGACGCCGGCGATGGCCGGTGTTTCCATGGTTTCCTCCTCCAGCGTAATCAGGGTTCCGGGGCCTTCCCCGAAGGTGGAAAGCACCCGCAGGGGGACTTTGTATTTTCCGGCGAACTCGACGGCGCGGATCTGCAGCACCTTGGCGCCGAGGCTGGAGAGTTCGAGCATCTCCTCGAAAGTGATCTGCCGCAGCAGCCGGGCGCCTTCCACCATGCGCGGGTCGGTGGTGTAGACGCCGCGGACATCGGTGTAGATCTGGCATTCATCGGCTTCAAGCGCCGCCGCGAGCGCCACCGCGGTGGTGTCGGACCCGCCCCGGCCGAGGGTCGAGATGCAGCCACTTTCGGTCACGCCCTGGAAGCCGGCGGCGACGACGACATTGCCCTGTTCAAGCTGGGCCAGAATCCGGGTGCTGTCGACTTCGCGGATCCGCGCCCGGGTATGGCTATCGTCGGTGAGTATGCGAATCTGCCCGCCGGTGAACGAGCGCGCCCCGCGGCCGCGGCGTTCGAGCGCCATGGCGAGCAAGGCGATGGAAACCTGTTCGCCGGTGGCGAGCAGCACATCCAGCTCCCGCGGCGTTGGCCGGTCCATGATTTCGTGGGCGAGGGCGGCGAGGCGGTTGGTTTCGCCGGCCATGGCCGAGAGCACGACGACGATATCGTGGCCCTGGTCGCGGAAACGGCAAATCTTGTCCGCCACGGCTTCGATATGACCCACCGAGGCGACCGAGGTGCCACCGAATTTTTGCACGATGAGCGACATCAGCCCGCATCTGCTCCATTTCTCTGGATCGCCATTCCGCGCGGAGCGGAGCCCCCCCTCGCCATTCCGCGCGCAGCGAAGCGCTCCCTCGTCATTCCGCGCGGAGCGGAGCCCCCCTCGTCATTCTGCGCGGAGCGGAGACCCCCTCGTCATTCTGCGCGGAGCGGAGCGGAGTCGCAGAATCTCCCGAAGATAGCACCATCGCCGCCGAGATTCTGCGACTGCGCGCAGAATGACGGGGAAAAACAGCGCCGCCACCCCTCTGTCATTCCGCGCGCAGCGAAGCGCTCCCTCGTCATTCCGCGCGGAGCGGAGCCCCCCCCCTCGTCATTCTGCGCGGAGCGAAGCGTAGTCGCAGAATCTCCCGAACATTGCACCATCGCCGCCGAGATTCTGCGACTGCGCGCAGGATGACGCGAATGGCAAGTTGTGCTCTGAACAACGGGAAACCAAGCATCAGCAATCACCAGCCAATTGCGCTTCCACCCAAGGGCTTACGCTCGCGAGCGCGCCGGACAGGGCGTCAACATCGCGTCCTCCCGCCATGGCCAGATCGGCCCGGCCGCCGCCCTTGCCGCCAAGCTGGCCGGCGACCATGTTGGCCAGCTCCCCGGCCTTGACCGAGCCGGTCAGCGCCTTGCCCACCCCGGCGACGAGGCTGACCTTGCCATCGCCGGCGCTGGCGAGCACCACCACGCATTCGCCGAGGCGGTTCTTGAGCTTGTCCACCGCTTCGCGCAGGGCTTTGGGGTCGAGACCATCGACTTGGGCCGCGAGCACTTTGACACCGGCGACATCCCTGGCCTGGTCGGCGAGATCGCCACCGGCGCCGGTGGCGAGCTTGGCCTTGAGTTGCTCGATTTGCTTTTCGAGTTCGCGGTTGGTCCTGGACAACCGACCGACCCGCTCGACGATCTCCTCCGGGCTCGACTTCACCAAGCCGCAAAGTTCGCGCAGGGTCTGCTCTTCCCGGCGCACGAGGCCGAGGGCGCCGAAACCGGTGACCGCCTCGATCCGGCGCACACCGGCGGAAATGCCCGATTCGGCGGTGATGCGGAACAGGCCGATATCGCCGGTGCGGTTGACATGGCAGCCGCCGCAGAATTCAACCGAGTACTCGCCGCCCATGCTCACCACGCGCACTTCCTCGCCGTATTTTTCGCCGAACATGGCAACCGCGCCACGGCTTCTCGCCTCATCGACGGGCATGATTTCCTTGACAACCTCGGAATTGCGCAGGATTTCGCGGTTGACCTGCTGTTCGATCTCGCGGATTTGCTCAGGGGCCACCGGCGCCGGATGGGAAAAATCGAAGCGGAGCCGGTTTTGGTCCACGAGCGAGCCGCGCTGGCTGACATGCCCGCCGAGCACATTGCGCAGGGCCGCGTTCATCAGGTGGGTCGCCGAATGATTGAGGGTGATGGCGCCGCGGGCCGCGGCGGCGACCCGGGCGGTGAGCCGGTCGCCGGTGCGCAGCGCCCCCCGCTCGAGGCGGCCGATATGCACCACGGCCCCGCCCTGCTTTTGCGTGTCGGCGACGGCGAAGCGCATGCCGCCGCCGTCTTTTTCGAGCACGCCGGTGTCGCCGACCTGGCCGCCGGATTCGCCATAGAACGGGCTGACATCGAGCAGCAGCCGGGCTTCGCGGCCGTCGGCGAGCTCGTCTAGCGGCCGCTGGTCTTCAGCGTCGAAGATGCCGACCACCGTGGCGGCGGCGCTCAACTCGTCGTAGCCGATGAACTCGGTGGCCTGCCCCGGATCGATATCGACCAAGTCGCTGACATTGAAATGGCTCGCCGCCCGGGCCTGCTCGCGCTGGGCGTCCATCGCCGCCTCGAAACCTTCGGCGTCGATGCCAAGCCCCCGCTCCCGGGCGATGTCGGCGGTGAGGTCGGCGGGGAAGCCGTAGGTGTCGTACAGGCGGAACACGGTGCCGCCGGGGAGGACCCCGCCGTCGAGCCCGGCGATGGCCTTTTCGAGCATGGCCATGCCGTTGTCGAGGGTGCGGGCGAACTGCCGCTCCTCCTCTTCAAGCGCGGCGGCGATGCGCGGCCCCTGTTCGATGAGTTCGGGATAGGCGCCGCCCATGATCTCCCCGAGTGGTTCGACGAGGCGGTGGAAGAACAGCTCCTTCACCCCGAGCCGGTGGCCGTGGCGGATGGCGCGGCGGATGATGCGGCGCAGCACGTAGCCGCGGCCTTCATTGGCGGGCAGCACGCCGTCGGCGATCAGGAAGGCGCAGGAGCGGATGTGGTCGGCGATCACCCGCATCGAGGCGTCCTCGCTATCGCTCACGCCGGTGAGCCGGGCGATGGCGGCGAGCAAATCGCGGAACAGGTCGATCTCGTAATTGCTGTGCACCTTTTGCAGCACCGCGGCGAGCCGTTCAAGCCCGGCGCCGGTGTCCACCGAAGGCCGCGGCAATGGGGTGAGCGAGCCGTCCTCGGCGCGCTCGAACTGCATGAACACCAGATTCCAGATTTCGATGTAGCGGTCGCCGTCCTCCTCCGCGGATCCGGGCGGGCCGCCGGGGACTTCGGGGCCGTGGTCGTAAAACACCTCGGAGCAGGGGCCGCAGGGGCCGGTGTCGCCCATGGCCCAGAAATTGTCTTTCTCGCCCATGCGCGAAAAGCGCTCGGGGTTGACCTGGATTTCATCGAGCCAGATGTCCGCGGCCTCGTCGTCGTCGCGGAACACCGTGACCCAGAGTTTTTCCGCCGGCAGGCCGAGTTCGACGGTGAGAAAGTCCCAGGCGTAACGGATCGCCTCGCGCTTGAAGTAGTCGCCGAAGGAAAAATTGCCGAGCATCTCGAAGAAGGTGTGGTGGCGCGCGGTGTAGCCCACGTTTTCCAGATCGTTGTGCTTGCCGCCGGCGCGCAGGCAGCGCTGGGAGCTGACCGCGCGCCGGTAGGGCCGGGCCTCGCGGCCGAGGAAAACATCCTTGAACTGGACCATGCCCGAATTGGTGAACAGCAGGGTCGGGTCATCGCCGGGCACGAGCGGGCTGCTCGCGACGATCCGGTGATCGTTGCGGGCGAAATAGTCGAGAAAGCGTTGGCGGATTTCGGCGCTGTTCATGTTTGCGGCCTGGGTTTCACGATTTGCGCTGCGGTTTGCCGCTAGGAGCCTGCGCCGCAGGAATTCACGGCTGCAAATCCGCTATCATCCGCGCCCTTGGCTGATCGATTTCGTTGAATATAGGCCAATATTCGCCTCAATCGATCAGCCAAGGGCGCGGCGATATCGAATTTTCGCTTTCGCGAATTCCTACGGTGCAGGCTCCTAGCCAGTCTCCGTGACTTGGCGTGTCGGGTTGCTTGTTGAATGAGGAATCCGGTCGGGGGTCAATCCCCGTTGTCCTTATGCTTGCTGGCTTGCTCGCTCTCCGCGTCCGCGGCGCCGGGCGCGCCAGAGCCGAGCATCGGCGCCTTGCCGCCGCCACCGGCGAAGGAAAAGGTTTCCAGCGCGTCCTCCAAGTGGACGCGCAGGTCGCCATCGCTTGAGAGAATGATGGCGATGGGGCGCGTCTTGGGGAAGTGGCTCATGATGATCGTGAAGATGATCAGAAACGGCACGCAGAGGAAGGCGCCGGGAATGCCCCAGATCGTGCCCCACAGCGCCAGGTTGAGCAGGATGACGATGGGGCTGAGATTGAAGGAGCTGCCCATCAGCCGCGGCTCGATCACATTGCCGATCACCACCTGGAAAGCGCCGATGCCGCCGAGCACCATCAGGAACAGGGTGTAGCCGTCGGACTGGGCCAGGGCGATCATCGCCGGAAACATCGTGGCGATGATCGAGCCGACCGTGGGGATGAAATTGAGCAGGAAAATCAGCAACCCCCAAACGCCGGCGAAATCGACCCCCATCAGCAGCAGCAGGCCGTAACTGAGCAGCCCGGTCAGCGAGCTGGTGAACATCTTGATGCCGATGTACTTCTGGATATCGTCGCGGATGCGCTCGAAAATGCCGCGCACTTCCTTTTCCTTGGCGGCATCCGGCACCAGGGCGCTGATCTTGCTGCCGAACCGCCCCTGCTCGAAAAACAGGAAGCCGACATAGATCAGGATCAGGCTGCCGCTCGCCAGGATTCCCGCCGCCGAGCCGGCCAGCGAGGCGGCGTAACTCGGCAGATTGATCCAGTCATTGAGCAACTGGCCGAGATTGCCGCTCTGGATCGCCCCGACATCGACAAAGGGCAGCGACAGCGATTCGAGCCGGCGGATCAGGTTGTCCTGGTAGACCGGCGCCATTTCCACGACGCCGCCAAAGGAGGCGCTGAGAAAATTGACCACCGCCCAGGTGCCCGCGAGAAAGGCGAGGATCGACAGCAGCAGGCACAGCGGCCGGGGAATCGCGAAGCTCCCAAGAGCGATCCGCCCGAGCGCGGCGGCGAGAGTGTTGATCAAATACCACAGCGCCACCGCGATCACCAGCGGCAGCAACAGCGACTCACCGACAATCAGCAGGTAGAAGACAACCACCACCAGCAGCACAATGGCCAAATAGTTCAGCACTTTCATCGCTCGCCAGTCCCCGGAACCCGGCGCGAACCGCCCGCAAAAGCTGTGAAGTTTACCATGTTGACCAGCAGCCCAACACGGCAACCCCCCGCCGCATCCGGCCAAAAATGGGAACTTCCGGAGAAGCTTCCTCCCTCGCGGCGTTGCGCGGCTTGGCAATAAGTGGGTATTTGCCCGCGCCGGGCGCGGAGTGCCTGGCGCAGAGCCTATCCGCAGCCACTGATACGGTATCATCTGTTGGTTCTGGCAAAAGCCTCGAGGCATGGGGAGCGGTGCCGGGTGGCCAGAATCCCGATCCTAAAAAATTATCTAATGTCGAATATCGTGGCATTCGAGATTGAACGAACCGGCTTGGCGGCATTCCTGTTTGCGATTTTTCGGCCAGGCATCGCCAAGACGGCGCGGGTGGATACCGAAACAGTTCGACTGACGTCCAGGAATGGTTCGACCATCGTGCCGCTCGGCAATCTGGAAGAAGTCAATGTGGCCGATGGCCTCGTCTGGTCCAGTGTTTGCCTTCGCCACAGCTCGGGCAGCGCGACGATTTCCGGTTTGCCCCAAAACGCCACCGCCGCGCTGGTCCACGCGGTTGAAACCGCGAGGCGCGATTGGTGGCGGCGGGTTCTTGGCGCGCTCGCTGGTGTGCTGAAGCCGGTCCATGACCGCATTTCGCAGCTTTCCAGTCCGCCGAAGTATGTCACCACGGCGGAGATGCGGAAACGGACCAAGGCCCGCTTCGATACCGAAACAGCCCGCCGCATCAAGGTAAGCACTTTTCATTTTTCCCTGAACCTATCCCGATGCAGCCGCTTCCAAAAGAACATCGCGAAATGAAGCGAAACTTTTGGACCGGTTGCGGGCGGGGTCCATGTGTTTGCCGATCATGTTCGCCGCCTGCACGGTTGACAGCCCCTGCGGGAAGTAACCGCTTCTGCGGAGCACTCGCTCAAATGCCTCTTTCGTTCCGCCGGCAATCGCGTCGGGGTTCCGAAAGGCGGCCCGATCTGGAACATGCGCAAATACTCGCGGATATGCGGCGCGCACTGCCTGCCAATCGCCGAAGTACCAAGCCTCAAGCTCTTCAATGGCAATTCTTGTTGCCACCTGCCACGATGAGTCCCCACAGGCGCTTCTGGAGCGAAGTTCCGCATTTTTGCAGTTCCGCTCAAGCTGCGCCTTGAGTTGTCGACAGTCATCGCTGTCGCGGTCAATGACGACCACTATGCGGTAATTGTCTGGAATCCAAGACGCATACCCCTTCAAGCGAGCCTCCAATTTCCGCAGCAGCGCATGCTTGCCTCGATATGGATGAACGGCGAAACTGCTCGACTCAGGCAGGAAATTTGGCAGCCAAGCCCTAAGCAAAGCTTCCATGGAAGGTTCTTCCACCAGAAACTCGAAGTGCACAGCGGCCATGCTAGTTTGCGCCTTCGTCTTTCACAGGCATGCCGCCTTCCGTCAGTGGATCACCAACGCCGAAATGGCCCTCCATCCAAAGGTCTCCCAGACTGGCGCCAGCATCCATGAACGCCATGATTCTTTTGTTTTGGGCCAGCGACTGACTCCGGGTGTAACCGTCCTCATCGCGCCATAGCACATGGGCTTCGCCCGGCCGAACCGCGTCAAGGAAGAACGGCGAATGGGTTGTCACCAATATCTGCGTTGCGCCGGACGCTTGCCGGCACTCTTCCGCCAATCCATATAGCAGGCGGGGATGGAGGAAATTTTCCGGCTCTTCTATGCCGATAAACGGTGGTGGAACAGGATCGTTCATCAAGACGAGATAGGCCAACATCTTCAGTGTGCCGTCCGAGGCGAAGCGGGCCATGATCGGTTCTTCAAACGGCGCATCCTTGATCTGCAGCAACAGCCTGCCATCCGGCATCTGGTTTGCCATGACATTGTGAATCTTTGGAACTTTTTTCTGAAGCCTGCTGAAAATCAAACCGAGACGGTCGGCGTGCTCTTCCGAGAGGTACTGGATCACATTGGCAAGATTGTCCCCGGTTTTGCTTAACCGTTCCTGTGGCCCCGCTTCGGGCTGACCTCTCGCCTCATCGGACGACAGGTAGGAAACATGCCATCCCATGATAAAATTCCGCAGCGCGACAACACGGGGATTCTCCGCCAGTTGGCCGAGCGCATTGACCGCAAGGGTTTCCGGGGAACTCAGGGGTACTTCTATCCGCTCATCCTGCGAGTCCGGGAGTTCGCCCGAAATGACCCGACCGGCGCCATTGGCATAATCAAGAAAACGGAAAGGGGCACCATAGCTGCCCCGCTTCCATCTGAGCCATTCCACCACGGCAACGGGACGACCGTTTTTCTCCTCTACTTCAAGATGATAGGTAATTAGGGAGCTTTTCGGTTTTTCGCGGTAGGCTATCTCAATCAGCACGGGACCTGAGCCACCCCTGGACTTTAGTTCCTTAGCCCGCCCACGCTTTTCCCAAGCCCGGCGAAGCCCGGTCTCGAAGCACTCGGCCAAGAAAGCGAAAACATCGAAGACCGTCGACTTGCCGCTGCCGTTTGGGCCCAAGAGTACGGTCAGAGGAGTCAGATTCCTCAACTCCAGATCCCGCAATGCGCGAAAGTTCTTAACCTTCAGGCGCTCGATTCGCGGGGGCGCGCCAGCAAGCTTAGTCATGTTGAATCACTAATTTAAGGGTGCTGAATACGGTAGTGTATCAGTTTGCGGTTTTTCACAAACCTGTCGGCTTGCGATAGACTTGCGGGCGAATTTGGGAAGGTGGCCACGCAGACGCATGAGCGAAGCGCGATACAGCATTCGCATTGCCGGCAAGACCGACACCGGGGTGGCGCGCGAACACAACGAGGACTTTATCGGCTTCGACGAGGCCGCCGCCCTCGCCGTGGTCGCGGATGGACTTGGCGGCCGCGCCTCGGGCGAAATCGCCTCCTGCATGGCGGTTACCTCGATCCTCACCGAGCTGCGCCCGGACCGGCCCGCCGCGCAAACGGACTCCGACCCGCGGGAAAGCCTGACCGGGGCGATCCACGCCGCCAACCGCAGGATCCACGCCGCCGCCAACGCCAACAAGAGCCACAACGGCATGAGCACCACCCTCATCGCCGCCCGGGTGTGCGACGGCCGCCTGCTCGCCGGCTGCGTCGGCGATTCTCGGCTGTACCTGATGCGGAGGCGGCAACTCAAGCAACTTTCCAGCGACCACACTCTGGCCAAAGACTTGCTGGCCAAAGGCGAGGTCAGCGGCGGTTCGGTTTCCCTCGCGAGCATCGACCACATCCTGACCCGCGCGCTTGGCGTCCACGCCGAGGTCGAGGTTGACTTCATCGAACACGAGCTAGAAGCCGGCGACGTGCTGCTGCTGTGCTCCGACGGCCTCTACAACATGGTCGCCGACTGGCAGCTCAAGGATATCCTCAACGACCACGGCGCCGACATCGAAGGCGGCGCCTTCAAACTCGTCGACTACGCCAACCGCAACGGCGGCAAGGACAACATCGCCGCCGTGCTGATGCACGTGGCGGCAGGCTCCTAGGCTCTCAGCTTCCGGGGCGGCCGGCGTGTTTCGCCGGGGTGAGGATCTGGTGTTCGACGAGATCGTAGAGGCGGCCGAGGTGGCCGCGGCGGTCGGGGCCGGGGACGCTGGCGGAGGTGGCGACGATGACCAGCTCAAGCTCGTCGACGACGAGGATGAGCTGGCCGCCATAGCCCCAGGCGGTGGGCACCCGCAGGCCGGCGAGGTCGCGCAGCCACCAGCCGTAGCCGTAGAAACGGCCCTGGCCCCGGGGCGAGCGGGCCTTGGGTTGATGGGAAGCTTCAACCCAATCTTCCGGCACCACTTGGACTTCGCCGTGGCGGCCGCCATTGAGATACATGGCGCCGAAGGCGAGCATCTGCCGCGGCGTCATTTCCATGTCGTTGCCGCCAAAATGGATGCCTTGCGGGTCCCTGGGCCAGTGGGACATCGAGAAACCCATGGGGCCGGCGAGATTTTTTTGGGCGAATTCCTTGGCGCTCATGCCACTCGCCCGGGTCAAAATCGCCGCCAGCAGATGCGTGCTGCCGGTGCTGTAGAGCATGGCGGTGCCGGGCTTGGCCACCAGGGGCTGGTCGATGGCGAACTTCACCCAGTCGCCGCTGGCGACCCAGCGCCCATAGTTGCGGTTGCTCGTGGTTTCCAGCCCGGACTGCATCGTCAGCAGGTTTTCCACGGTGATGCCGCGCTTGGCGGCGTATTCGCCGCCTTGGAGATACTCGGGGAAGAAATCCGCCAGGGTGGCGTTCACCGAGTCGATATGGCCCTGGTCGATGGCGATTCCAATCAGCGCGGAAATCACGCTTTTCGAGGCCGACTTCATGTTCGCCGGGCGGCTCGCTCTAGCGCCGTTGTAGTACTCCTCGAAGACAATCTCGCCCCGGTGCTGGATCAGCAGGCTGCGCAGCCGCGGCAGCTCCCGGGCCACCCGGTCGACGCCGCTGAAGTCGGGCTGCCGGGAAAACGCGGGGGGCGCGATCAATGCGATCAACAGCAAGGCGAGGCCCGCGGCCCTGGTCATCGTTCCCGCCACTTGCGCTTCAATCTGGTCAAATCGGCGTTCAAATCGCACCGAAGGCGTCGTCCAAAATCGCCGGGGTGAGGATTTGCGGCAGAATCACCGGCTCCCCCGCCGGGTCGCCGGGGTACAGCACGTAAAGCGGCACCGAAGGCCGGCGGAACGCTTCGAGCACGGCGGTGATTTCCGGGTCCTCGTTGGTCCAGTCACCCTTCATGTAGACGATGTTGTTGTCGTCCATCGACCGCTGCACGCGCTCGGTGCCCAGCGTGCTCTGCTCGTTGACCAGGCAGGTGATGCACCAGTCCGCGGTCATGTTGACGAACACCGGTGTGCCGGCGGCGCGCAACTCCGCCAAGCGGGCGCTGCTGAAAGGCTCGAAGTCCGCATTCGACTCCTCGACCAATTCCCCCGCGGGGGCGGCCAAGGTTTGCGGGCGAAGGTTTTGCGGGCCGAGGGTTTGCAGGAAGGGCGTCTGCATCAAATAGCCGGCGAGAAACAGCGTGGCGATTCCCACCGCGTAATTGGCGCCGCGCATGACCGGCCCCACCACATGGCGGCGCTGATACAGCCAAGCCGACAGCGCCAGCAGGATGCAAACCCCGAGCACCAGCGACATCCCCATCACGCCAACCTGGTTGCCGAGCACCCAGAGGAAGAAAGCCGCCGAGGCGTACAGCGGAAAGGCCATGAACTGCTTGAAGGTGTTCATCCAGGCGCCGGGCCGCGGCAGGAAGCGGGTCAGGCCGGGAATCCAGGAAAGCACCAGAATCGGCAGCGCCATGCCCAGGCCGAGGGAGAGAAAGACGAGCATCGCCACCAGCCAGGGCTGGGCCAGGGCGAAACCGATTGCCGGCCCCATGAACGGCGCGGTGCAGGGCGTGGCGACAATGGTCGCGAGCACGCCGGTGAAGAACGAACCCTTGTGGCCTTTCTGCACGGTCAGGTCGTTGCCGACCCCCATCAGCCCGGTGCCGATCTCGAACACCCCGGACAGGCTCAGGCCAAGGGTGAAGAAGAGATAGACGATAAAGGCCAAAAACCAGGGCTGCTGGAACTGGAAGGCCCAGCCCACCTGCTCGCCCGCGGCGCGCAGGGCGATCAGCGCCGAGGCGAGCAGAACGAAGGAAACGAGAATGCCGGCGGTGTAGGCCAAGCCCTCGTTGCGCTGGCGCCGGGCAGTCTCCCCGGAGGCGGCGACGAAGCTCAGCGCTTTCAGCGACAGCACCGGGAACACGCAGGGCATCAGGTTGAGAATCATGCCGCCAAGCAGGGCGCCGAGCATGAACAGCGGCAGGCCGCCAAGACCGCCATCGCCACCACTGGAAAATCCCGCCGCCATGGGTGTGACACTGGTCGCGCCGGCGATAGTGGCGGCGTCGGTGAAGTCATAGGCGCTGCGCCCGCCGGCGGAATCTTCAAGCACTAGGGCGCCGTGGAGCGAATCGAGATTTTCAAGCATGCGCCGGGGCTGTTCGTGGGTGATCTGCAACAGGCTCGCTTGGACCGAAACATCCCGCAGGGGCCCGGGCTTGATGACCCGGCGCTGTTCGGGGAAGAACCAAGCATCAGTGTATTCGCCGAAATCGAGGCTCGGCGATTCGAAGCCGAGGCTGATCCGCTCGCCGGCCACGGCGAAGCGGGAGCGGATGTCGTGATCGGCGGCGGGCAATTGTTCCCGCGCGCTGGCGAACAGGGCCGCGTGGGCGCTGTCGGCCGCCGCCGCTTCGCCAACCGGCAGCGTGATATCGAGGCGCTGCTCGCCGGGAATGCAGATCAGCTCGCAGACGTTCCAGTACGCCATGGTGGACAGCTCGACGGTGTCGCCCCGGTAATCCGCGGGAATCGTCACCGCGATGGGATGCAGCACTTCCTCCTCGTAGCCGAAGTTGACCAGATCGGTGTCGTAGAAAGGCAGCCAGTGCGGGGCGGGGAATTGCAGTTCGCCGAATGCCGTTCCCGGCGGCGCCGACCACTCGCCGACGCTTGTGGGCTCGCCACTGTCGCCGCCCATTTTCCAATAGGTGTGCCAATGCTCAGCCGGGTCGAGCCGCAGCCCGAGCCAGGTGGTTTCGCCGGGGACGACAGCGCTGTTTTCGGCGACGAGTTCTATTTCGATGCTGTGGTCCCAGGCCGCATGGGTCAAAGTCGGCCGCAGGTCGTAGCCGCGCAGCGCGCCTTCTCCGTCAACCCAGGCGAGCAGGCCGTCGAGTTCGCCCATGTCGAGCGGGTGGCGGGCGTGCTGTACGGTGGAAATCTGGATGCGCGAGTCTTCCAGCATCACCTCGCGGTAAGGCGCGTACCGCATGACCCGGGCCCGGGTGGGGAAGAACCAGGCCTCGTCGGCCCCGGCGAAGCGCGCATCGGGCGCGGCCACCATGACATTGACCTTGCCATCGTGGCGGTTGAACCGCGCGGTCAAATCATGTTCGCCCAGAGGAACCGGCGTGTTGGCCCGGGATTCGGCGAAGCCCGCGCGCCAGCGCGCGTCGGCCTCCAAGGTGTCGGCCACCGGCAGCGAGAGCGAAAAACTGGCGCTGCCGGGAATGCAGATGACCTCGCAGACCTGCCAGTCGATGGTGGTGGCGGCGTCGAAGCGCTCGCCGGCGAAATCGGCCGGAACCGACACCGGCAACGGCAGGATCACCTCGTGGCCATAGGTGAAGGTGACCAGGTCGGAATCGGGAAAGGGGGTCCATTCGGGAATCGGCCAGACGATGTCGCCAACATCAGCCTCCGAGACGCCAGCCGGCAACTCCCAGTCCCCGGCGCTCGTGGCCTCGCCGCTGTCGCCGCCGAACTTCCAGTAGGTGTGCCAGTTGTCGATGGGGTCGAGGCGTATGCCGAGCCAAAGCGTCTCGCCGGGAACCACCGTGCTGGTCTCGGCAACCAGTTCGACTTCGATCTGCTCGGTGCTGTGCGGCTGCGCATTGACGCCCAGGCTCGCCAGACAGAGCACGAGCAAGGCGGACAGCCGCAAGGCGAATTTCGACATGGCTTCAGTCCCGGATCAGCGGGATGGCGCGAACAAATCGAGCAAATCTTACGCGATTCGCGCCAAAACTGCCATTGTTGTCAGTTCCGTGATACGCAAGGAAGGATTTCCTCCACCACGAGTTGGAGTTTGCGCTGGCCGCGGAATTCGTTGATGTCAATGCGGTAGGCGAGGTTGATTTTCTCCGCATCGGGGGCCGGCCATTCTTCCACGTTGAAAGCGATGGCGCCGATTCTCATGTCTGGACAGTCCTTCGGGCTCACATCCATTCGCAGGTGCTTTTCCTTCAGCACGAGCTGACCGCGCAGCACGAACTCGCCATCGAACAGCGGTTCGGGAAAGTCTTTACCCCAGGGGCTGGCGTTGCGCAGCATTTGCGCGGTTTCGATGGTGAACCATTCGGGTTCGAGCGCGCCGTCGCTGTACAGCACCGCCTGCAATTGTTCCGGCTTTAGCTGGCGGGCGGCTTCCTCGTCAAACGCGGCGCGGAACTGTTCGAGACTCTCAGGCGCCAAGCTCAGGCCGGCGGCCATGGCGTGGCCGCCGAAACGGCTGATCAGCCCCGGATTGCGGCTGGCGATGGCGTCCAGGGCGTCGCGGATGTGGAAGCCGGCGATGGACCGCGCCGAGCCCTTGAGTTCGGCCCGCGGATCATCCAGATCGCCAGCGAAGGCGATGACTGGCCGGTGCAAGCGGTCCTTGATGCGCGAGGCGAGCACGCCCACCACCCCCTGGTGCCAGCCCGGATCGTGCAGACACAAGCCGACTGGCAGCCCGGCGCCGGACGCTTCGCCCTCCCCGGAATCGGCGCCGGCGGCCAGCCCAGCCTCGGCCCGGGCCAGCATCGCCGCCGCCTGGTCGTCCATTTCGGCCTGAATCTCCCGGCGCCTGGTGTTGATCGCATCGAGTTGCAGGGCCAAATCCCGGGCCGACTCCCCCTCTTCCGCGAGCAGGCATTCGATGCCGGCGGACATGTCCTCAAGCCTGCCCGCCGCGTTCAGCCGCGGGGCGACGCGGAAAGCCAGATCAGTCGCCGTGGCGTTGCGGCTGGCCCTGCCGAAGAAGCTCGCCAGTTGTTTGCCGCTGGCCATTGCCAGCTTCGACCCGCTTGGGCGTTCCCCGCTGTTTCCGGGCCCGGGCCCTCCACTGGCCGGGGCCGGATCGGTCGGAGACCGCCGCGGGTTGATCACCGAATCGGCGGCGGCGAACAATGCCTGGATGCCGGGCCTCGCGCGGCCGGCGCGGATGCGGCGCAGGCCCTCGTTGACCAGGATGCGGTTGTTGCGGTCGAGCGAGACCACATCCGCCACGGTGCCCAGCGCCACGAGATCGAGCAGTTCCCGCAGATCCGGCTCAGGCGGCCCCTCCCGGCCGAACCAGCCCACTTCCCGCAGGCGGGCGCGCAGGGCCGCCATCACATAGAAGATGACGCCAACCCCCGCCGTGCTCTTCCACGGGAAGCCGCAGCCGGGCTGGTTGGGATTGACCAGGGCGTCGGCGGCCGGCAGCCGCTCGCCGGGAAGATGATGATCGGTGACGAGCACGCGCATGCCGGCGGCCTTGGCCGCGGCGACGCCATCGATGCTCGAAACACCGTTGTCCACGGTGATCAGCAGGTCCGGCTCGCGGCAGGCGGCGAGTTCGACGATGCCCGGGGTGAGGCCGTAGCCGTAGCGGAGGCGGTCGGGGACGATGTAATCGACTTCGTTGAAACCGAATCCATGCAGGGCTTCGATGGCCAGCGCGCAGCTTGTTGCGCCATCGGCGTCGTAATCGGCGACGATGAGGATTTTCCACTGCCCGCGCAGGGCGGCAAGCAGCAATTCCACCGCCGCGCCGATGTTCAGCAAGGCATCGGGCGGCGCGAGCCCGGCGAGACCGAGTTCGATGTCCTCAACCCGCGACACCCCGCGCTGGCTGTAGATGCGCCGCAGCAGCGGATGCATGTCCCGCGGCAAGTCGTCGCTTTGCGCTTGGCGGCGTATCAGTTTCGTCATTGTCTGGTTTCAATTCACTTGTATGCTCTGACTTAATCAGAGCTTCCCTACTCGACCCAGGAATGCCTTGAGTTCATCGAGATCGCGATCAATGACTTGGAAGCGCTCCGGCCGCTCGAACTGGCGCCGCATGCGTTCGGGAAGCGCCGGGGCGGGCAGGCCCGCGGCGGTGATGGCTTCGGCGAACTTGGCGGGATGGGCTGTGGCCAGGCAGACCATCGGCGTTTGCCGCTTGTTTTCGCGGTTGGGGCGGCTGGTGTTTTCACGCCCGGCGCGAACTTCCCGGGCGGCGCGGACCCCAACCGCGGTGTGCGGGTCGAGCAGGACGCCGTGGTCGCGCCAGACTTTGGCGATGGTGGCCCGGGTCGCCGCGTCATCCACCCTGGCGCTGTCGAAGATTCCGCGCATTGCCCGCCACTGTTCATCCGGCAAGCTGGCGCCACTGCCGGCGCCGGCGGCCATGAACGCAACCAAAGCATCGTGGTCGCGATCAAACAGATCGAACAGGTAGCGCTCGAAATTGCTCGAAACCAGGATGTCCATGCTCGGCGAGAGCGTGTGGCGCAGCGGCGCGGTCGAATATTCGTTGCCGCTGATCAAGCGGTGCAGGATGTCGTTCTCGTTGGTGGCGACGATCAGCCGCTCCACCGGCAGGCCCATCGAGCGCGCCAGATAGCCGGCGTGGATGTCGCCGAAGTTTCCTGTGGGAACCGAGAAGGAAACCGCCCGCTCCGGGGCGCCGAGCCGCAGCGCCGCGTGGAAGTAATAGACGATCTGCATGACGATTCGCGCCCAGTTGATCGAGTTCACCGCCACCAGCCGCCGCCCGGCGGGCAGGAAGGACTGATCGGCGAAGGCCGCCTTCACCAGGCGCTGGCAATCGTCGAAATTGCCTTCCACCGCGAGATTGTGGACGTTGTCGCCGGCCACCGTGGTCATCTGCTTGCGCTGGACCGCCGACACCCGGCCGCGCGGATGCAGGATGCAGATGTCAACCCGCCGCGAATGGCGGCAGCCCTCGAGCGCGGCCGAGCCGGTGTCGCCCGAAGTCGCCCCGAGAATGAGCGCGCGTTCGCCGCCGCGGGCGAGCACGTGGTCGAGCATCCGCCCGAGCACCTGCAGGGCGAAATCCTTGAAGGCCAGCGTTGGCCCATGGAACAGCTCAAGCACGTATTCGTTGTCGCCGAGTGTGGTCAGCGGCGCCACTTCGGGCTGGGGGAAGCCGGCGTGGCTGTCCGCGATGATCCGGCGCAGTTCGTCGGCGGCGAAAGCGTCGCCGGTGAATGGCGCCGCGATGCGGAAAGCGAGTTCGGGATAGGCGAGGTCTTTCAGTTCCGCAAGGTCCGCGGCGTCGAGGCGGGGCAGTTCATCGGGCACGAACAGGCCGCCATCCGGGGCGAGGCCGGTGAGCAGCACCTCCTCAAACCCTTGGCCGGAACAGCCGCCGCGCGTACTGGAATACTTCACGCCTCAGGTCCCGTCGGCAAACGGCGCGACCCGGATGCGGCCGATGGTTCCCACCACATCGGCGAGCTTGCCGAGTTCGGCGAGGGCGGCGTTGATTCGGCCCTCGGCGGCGGCGTGGGTGAGCAGCACAATCGGAACGGCGCCGCCCCGGGCCTCCTTCTGAATGACGGCTTCGATACTGATGGCGTGTTGTTCGAGAACCCGGGTGATCTTCGCCATCACGCCCATCCGGTCAAGCGCGGGAATGCGCAAATAGCATTCCGACTCGATGTCCTCCATTGGTACCAAGGCAACATCGGCGGCTTCTGTTTTATCCGGTTCATCGAGTTTATCCGGGCGGGCGGGGTGGTGATGCAGCGGCGGCAGCATTGGCTGCGCGGCGCCGGCGCGTTGTTGGCGGGCGATGTCGATCAGGTCCGCCACCACCGCCGAGGCAGTGGCCTCCGCGCCGGCGCCCGGGCCCTGGTACATCGTCGTGCCCACCGCGTGGCCCTTGACCACCACGGCGTTGTCCACCCCGGAAACCCGGGACAGCAGCCAGCTCTGGCTGACGAGCGTGGGATGCACCCGCAATTCGACGCCGTTCTTGGCGCTGTTCCCGATTTTGGAGCCGCCGCGGCGGGCGATGCCGAGATGCTTGACGCGGTAGCCGAGTTCGGCGGCGTAGGCGAGGTCTTCCGGGGTCAGCGCGCGGATGCCCTCGATATGGATATCGGCGAAGCGAAGCGGAATGCCGAAGGCGATCGAGGCCATGATGGCGAGCTTGTGGGCGGCGTCGATGCCATCGACATCGAAGCTCGGGTCGGCCTCGGCGTAGCCGAGCGACTGGGCCTGGGCGAGCACATCCTCGAACCGCCGCCCGCCCGCGGCCATTTCGGTGAGAATGAAATTGCCGGTGCCGTTGATGATTCCGGCGAGCCATTCGATGCGGTTGGCGGCGAGCCCCTCGCGCAGGGCCTTGATGATGGGGATGCCGCCGGCGACGCTGCTTTCGTAGGCGAGCACCGCGCCACTGCCGGCGGCGATCGCGAACAGCTCGTTGCCGCGCTCGGCGATCAGCGCCTTGTTGGCGGTGACCACATGCTTGCCGTTCGCAAGCGCCTCGGCGACCAGCTTGAAGGCGGGGTCGAAGCCGCCCATGGTCTCCACCACGACTTGCACTTCCGGGTTGCCGGCCACGGTGAATGGATCGCGGTCAAGCCGGATGGCGGGGTCGATCTCAACAGCTTCCGGGCGCCGGGTCGCGACATGGACAACCTGAAGCGGCGCGCCGGCGCGGCGGGCGATTTCGGTGGCATTCTCCCGCAGCAGGCGCAGGCTGCCGCCACCCACCGTGCCGAGACCACAGATTCCAATCGTGAGGGGTGATTGCATCGGGAGCGGCTTCCCCGCCGAAAATCGCCGCGTGATTATAGCGAATGATTCGGGCCGCCAGCGCCCGAACCGGCGGCGGCTTACTCGTCGATGCCGAGCATGGCCGCCATGCGGGGGGCTTCGAGGTAGCCGGGGATCAGCCGGCCATCGGGGAAAACGAGGGCGGGGGTGCCTTGGATGCCGAGTTCGTTGCCGAGCTGGTAATGCGCGAGCACCGGGCTTTCGCAGTCGCGCTCGGGCAGGTTCTGCCCGTTCTTGGCCTGGGTGAGCGAGCGCTGGCGGTCGTCGGAGCACCAGACCGAAATCATCTTGCCGTAGGATTCGGCGTTCTCCCCGCCCCGGGGATAGGCGAGATAGCGCAGCCGGATGCCATAATCGAGCATCTGTTCGCGCTCGCCATGGAGCTGGCGGCAATAGCCGCAATCGACATCGGTGAAAACCGACACCGTGGCCTTGACCTCGCCCTCGGGCTCGAAAATGATCGTTTCCCCGTCGGGCACGGCCGCCATCTTGCGCAGCACCGCTTGCTGGCGGGTGGCGGCGGACAGGTTCAGCAACCCGTCCGGCGTGGCTTGGTACATGTCGCCGGCGAACAGATACTGCCCCGAGGCGTCGCTGTAGAGCAATTCGCCGGTGTTCAACTCGACTTCGTAAATCGTGGCGATGGGGGTGGGCTTGATGTTGAGAATTTCGAGCTGGTTGCCCGAGGCGGCGACAATGGACTGGTTGAGGCGGTCGCGCAGGGATTCGTTCTGCCCGGGAACGCTGTGGGCGAACAGCAGCGCGGCACCGAACAGGAAGATTCCACCGAAAGCTCTCATGCCCAACCCTTCTCCCCGCCCCGCCTCCGGGACAAAACCCCATGGTACACCCGGCAACCGGACGCTGCCAGTTTTAGGCTTGATGGCTTCGATCCGTCGCCGTCCGAGCTCCCCTCAAGATGCGGTTTGGGGTTTTTTGCCGAGTTTTTCGGCGATGCGCGCGGCGCGGCCGGACAGGTTGCGCAGGTAGTAGAGCTTGGCCTGGCGGACATCGCCGCGGCGCTTGACCCGGACTCCCGCCACCAGCGGGCTGTAAGTCTGGAAGGTGCGCTCGACGCCGACGCCATGGGAAATCTTGCGCACGGTGAAGGCGGAATTCAGCCCCCGTTTGCGCACGCCGATAACGACGCCCTCGAAGGCCTGGATGCGCTCGCGCTCGCCTTCGCGGATGCGCACCTGGACCACAACCGTATCGCCCGGGCCGAACTCCGGCAGCTCCTTGTCCATCTGCTCCCGCTCAATCTGCTGGATGATCTTGTTCTTGCTCATGGCTATCGCTCCTGGGGTTGCTCCTTGGGGCCTTTTGCGGCGTTGCGGCGGTACTCGTTCAGCAATTGCCGCTCTTCTTCGGTCAGTTGCCGGCGCTCAAGCAAATCGGGCCGTTTGCGCCAGGTCGCGCCGAGGCGCTGTTGCAGGCGCCAGCGGCGGATCGCCTCGTGGTCGCCGCTGAGCAATACCGGCGGCGCCTCGCCGCCGGCGAATTCCCGGGGCCGGGTGTACTCCGGCCCAAGCAGCAAGCCATTGGCGAAACTGTCGCCGCCGGCGCTTTCCCCATCGCCGAGGGCGCCGGGCAACAGCCGGATCATGGCGTCTGCCAGCGCCATCGCGGCGAGTTCGCCGCCGCTGATGACAAAATCGCCAAGCGACAACTCTTCATCGACCGCGCTGTCGATAACGCGCTGGTCGATGCCCTGGTAGCGGCCGCAAAGCAGCACGAGCTTCGGCGCTTCCGCCAAGCGCGCAACGGCGGCGTGATCGATGCGCGCGCCTTGTGGCGACAGGTACACCACCCTGCCCGGCTCGTCTTGCCGCGGCTGTTTCCGCGCCGCGGCCAGCCGCGCCGCCTCCAGGCATTCCAGCAGCGGCCCGGTCTTCATCAACATGCCCGGCCCACCGCCGAAAGGCCGGTCGTCGACGGTGCGGTGCCGGTCGTGGGCGTAGTCGCGCGGGTTCCAGTACGCCAACTCGACCAAGCCCCGCCGAACCGCCCTTCCCGTTACGCCATAGCCGCTCAGCGCGGCGAACATCTCCGGGAACAGGGTGACGATGTCAATCCGCATGACACGACACCAGGAGCCTGCGCCGCAGGCTCCAGGCTCCTAGTTCAGAAAGTCCGCGCCCCAATCGACCGCGATCACGCCAGCTTCCAAATCGACCCGCCGCACCACCCGGTCCGCCACGAAGGGAATCAGCCGGCGGCGCTGGTCGATGCTGCCGGCGTCGGGCGCGACCACGAGCACATCGTTGGCGCCGGTTTCGAGCAGTTGATCGACCCGGCCAAAACATTCCCCCGCCAGATTCACCACCCGCAGCTCCTGCAATTGATGCCAGTAGTATTCCCCGGCCTCGAGCTCCGCGAGGGCGGACACCGCCACCGAAACCTCGAGTCCGGTCAGCCCGCGGGCGCGCTCCGGCTCGTCGTAACCCGCGAAGTGGACGAGCAAACTGTCGCCCCGCCAGCGGCTTTGATCGATTCGCAGCCGCTCGGGCCCCCGCCGGGTTTCCACTTGCAGTTGGGCGAAGTCGAGGATGTTTGCCGCCGGGCTGGTCCAAGATTGCAGTTTGAGCCAGCCTTTCACGCCGTGGACGCCGCCGATCCGGCCCATGGCGATTCGCGGCGGCTCGGCATCGTTGCGCTGGCTGTCCTGCCGGTCCCGGGCCATCGCGCCGCGGATCAGCTTTCGGCGGGCGCGGCCGCGGTTTTCGCGAGATCCCTCGCCAGCGAGGCCACCCTCGGTGTGACCTGGGCACCCTGGGATTTCCAATAATCCATGCGCTCGAGATCCAGCCGCAGGCTCTCTTCCCGGCCCCGGGCCACGGGGTTGAAGAAGCCGATGCGCTCGATGAACCGGCCGTCGCGCGGCGAGCGCACATCGGCCACGGTGATGTGGTAGAACGGCTTTTTCTTCGCCCCGCCACGGGCCAGACGAATCGTTACCATGCCCAATTCCTGTCAATTGCCAGCCGGAACCCTGCGGCCCAAGCAAAAAAGCACCTATTTTAAAGCAATTCCGCAGCCAATAAAAGAGCTTTGACGCAGCGATCCCGGGCACCCGAACCAAGCCCATCCTCGATGCGCTGGAAAAGCCCGACACCGCCCGCGCCAATCGCGACTTTCTGCGCGGACTATACGCGGTTGTCAAGGAATGCGACGCCCACATCCGCTTCACGCTGTTGACTGGCGTGAGCAAGTTCTCCAAGGTCAACCTGTTTTCGGGCTTGAACAATCTGGAGGACATCACCCTCGACGGCATGATCGCCGACGACAACCTGCTTTCGAGCTTCGATGTCGATGAAATCGCTCCCGAGGCGCTGCTGTTTCAAACCGGCTATCTGACCATCGCGGAGACTTCAAACGAAGACGGCGACACTTACATCACCGATTTCCACAGCATGGATGCATGACAACAAATTTCTAGTCTTTCCATGACTTGCCGCTTATGACCCCCCCCCCCCCCCCGCATCTCAGAATCGGGGAAAACCGCCGGCGCCGGGGATTTGGTTCATTAACTGTTGCAGCTTGCCGCCTTTCATCTTGCGGCTCGCTCTCTGCATCATCTTGTGCTGCTTGAGCAGGCGGTTGAGGTCCTGGATTTGCGCGCCGGCGCCGCGCAGGATGCGGCGTTTGCGCGAGCCGTTGAGGATCGCGGGATTGCCGCGCTCCCTCGGCGTCATCGAATTGATCACCGCCTCCATGCGCCGCAACTGGCCCTCGTCCATCATGTTCGCGGCGCCCGGCGGCAGGGCGCCCATTCCGGGCAGCTTGTCCATGATGCCGGCGACACCGCCCATGCTGCGCATCTGCTGGAATTGCTCGCGCAGATCCTCAAGGTCGAACCCCCGGCCCTTGCGGACCTTGTGCGCCATGCGGGCGGCCTTGTCCTTGTCAACCTTGCGCTCGGCCTCCTCGATCAGCGAAAGCACATCGCCCATGCCGAGAATGCGCGAGGCGATGCGCTGGGGATGGAAGGGCTCGAGGGCGTCGGGCTTTTCCCCCATGCCGATGAACTTGATCGGCTTGCCGGTGACTTGGCGCACCGAAAGCGCGGCGCCGCCGCGGGCGTCGCCGTCGGCCTTGGTCAGCACCACGCCGGTCAGCGGCAGGGCCTCGCCGAAGGCGCGGGCGGTGTTGGCGGCATCCTGGCCGGTCATGGCGTCCACCACGAACAGGGTCTCGGCCGGTTTCAGGCTTTCGTGCAACTGGCGGATTTCCAGCATCATCTCGTCGTCGATGGCGAGCCGGCCGGCGGTATCGACGATCAGCACATCGGCGAATCGCCGTTTCGCCTCCCGCAATGCCGCCGCGGCAATGGCGAGGGCGCCGCCTTTTTCGCTGTCGGGGCTGTCGGTACTGTCGGCGGCAAAGCATTCCGCCCCGACTTGGGCCGCGAGGCTGCGCAACTGCTCGCCGGCGGCGGGGCGATGGACATCGGCGCTGGCGACCAGGACCTTTTTCTTCTGTTCGCGCTTGAGCCAGGCGGCGAGTTTGGCGACCGTGGTGGTCTTGCCCGCGCCTTGCAGCCCCGCCATCAGAATGACCGCCGGTGGCGCCGCGCGCAGTTCAAGCTCGGCGCTTGCCGGCCCCATCACCGCCTCGAGCTCGGCCTGGACGATCTTGATCAGCGTCTGGCCCGGCGTCAGGCTGCGGGCGACTTCCCGGCCGGCCGCGCGCTCGCGGACCCGGTCGATGAAGTCCTTGACCACGGGAAGGGCGGCATCGGCCTCGATCAGGGCGCGGCGCACATCGCGCAGCGCGGCATCGATCTGGCCTTCGTTCAGGGCGGTCTTGCCGCCGAGCTTGCGGAAGGTGGCGGAAAACCGCTCGGTGAGATTTTCGAACACGGAAAGCCCCTGGAAACAGATTCCGCAAGTATAGCGAACGACACCGCAGGGAACACCAAGCGGCGCCACACCCAGCCTTGCTTGGTAACTCCGCGCGGAGTGAAATGCAGTTGCGGAATCTCCTGGATCTGGGCACTCGTTGCTTGCGGCTTCGACCCGTTGCCAGTCATCCATCATCCTGCGCGCGGCGAGCGAGACCGCGGAATCTTCCGAAAATGCCGCTTTCACGATTGGCTTCCGTGTGCGACACTTCCGGGAATTGACCGGAGCCACTCCCAGGCAGGGATTCAGAGCACATGCCCGAATACAGCCTCGTTGCGGGATTGTCCGCCATTGCGCTTTATGCCCTGGGCTGGGAGATGCAATGGCGGCGGCTGAGAAAAGCCGCCAGCCGCCGATTGCCGATTCTGGTTGTCGGCGCGGTCGCCGTGCTCGCCCACGCGGCGAGCGCCTGGGGAATGGTCCGCGAGGCCGATGGCTTCCGCTTTGGCCTCACCCAAATCAGCACCCTGATCGCCTTGGCGGTTTCCCTGCTCGCGCTCGGCGCCAGCCTGCGCAAACCCATCGACAATCTGTTTCTCGGATTGTTTCCGCTGGCGATTCTGATGATCCTGCTTTCGATCACCGGCGGCGGCAGTTTTCCCGCCACCCAGCTCGGGCCGGTGGTCGGCAGCCATGTGCTGCTTTCGGTGCTCGCCTACGGCTTCATCACCATCGCCGCGCTGCAGGCGGTTTCGGTCTACTGGCAAAACCGCCAGCTCAAGCAGGGGCAGGCTGGCGGGCTGCTGGCGAAACTGCCGCCGCTGCAGGATATGGAGGTCTTCCTGCTGGAGCTGCTCTGGGCGGGCCAGATTCTGCTCAGTCTGGCCATCGTGGTGGGGGTGTTTTTCATCGACGACGTCTGGAGCATGGAGGGCATTTTCCACAAGAGCTTCTTCAGCGTGCTCGCGTGGCTGGTTTTCGCCGTGCTGCTCTGGGGCCATCACCGCCTCGGCTGGCGTGGCACCATGATGGTCCGCGGCACATTGGCCGGATTCGCGCTGCTGCTGGTGGGGTTTTATGGCTCCAAGTTCGTGCTCGAATACGTGCTGGCCTGAATTCCGGGCCAAATCGGTTTTGCCCCGCTTGCGCGCCGTCGGGCTGCCGCTTTTCTTGCTCGCCGCCGGCGCGGCTCCAATCCAGGCCCAAACCCAAGGCATGGAAGCGGCCCGGTCGGCTTGGGTCGAAGGCGACTTTCAGACGGCGGCTGAACTCGCCGCCGGTCTCGGCACCGCCGACGGCCACGCCTTGGCGGCGGAATCGCTGGGCACTTTCGGCTATTTCTCCGCCACCGGGGAGGAGCAGGCGGCACTGTACGCCGAGTCGGTGCGCCATGCCGAAGCGGCCCTGGCGCTGGCGCCGGAAAGCGTTTACGCCATTCTCCAGTTGGCCCAGGCCATTGGCCGCGTTGCCGAGACCGCGGGCGTCAGGGAAACGATCGACAAGGGCTACGCCCGGCGCACACGGGACTTGTTGGAAGCGGCGGCGGCGCTCGACCCGGAGTCGGCCCTGGCCCACTCCAGCATCGCGCTGTGGCATGCCCGGGCGCTGGACGAGGGCGGTCTTCTCGCGCGCGTGATGTTCAGCGCTTCCCGGCAGGATGCGCTGGAACACATTGATCTCGCCATTGAACTCGCCATTGAAAATCGCGCCGGCCGCAAACGCGCGCTGCACGATGCCGCGGCCGCATTGTTGGTCCTGAGCGAGCGCCGCCACGGGGACCGGGCCAGGGACTTGCTGCGCGAAGCGGGGGACATCCCCAGTCTCGACGTCCGCGATGATTTCATCCAGCAAAGCATCGAGGAACTGCTGGCCCAACCCGACGCCTGAAGCGCCCCATCCCGTCATTTTGTCGCAGAAATTTGGCTTCGACTCATCGTCGTTGGGTGGCGGGGAGTACTGCGGACGCCGTGAATACATCTCTGTGGTTCTTGAGATGTTGTTCATGCCATCCTTGGCGCAACGCTTCTGGCTTCGACTGGCCCCAGTCTCGACATCCATGTCGAGCCGTTCGTCCGGCCACCGAGCACAGCTCGGTGGCGCTCGGTCTGCGCGCGAAGCTGCGCTTCGCAAACGCTTGCCCTCGCCCCTCGAAAAGCGGTGCTTTTCGTCTGCTTCGCAGACCGGGCAACCTGCATTCTGGCATACTGCGCATGCCATCCATGGCGCAACGCTTACAACTCCGACCGACCCCAGTCTTGCCATCCATGGCAAGCCGTTCGCCCGGCCACCGAGCACAGCTCGGTGGCGCTCGGTCTGCGCGCGAAGCTGCGCTTCGCAAACGCTTGCCCTCGCCCCTCGAAAAGCGGTGCTTTTCGTCTGCTTCGCAGACCGGGCAACCTGCATTCCGGCATACTGCGCATGCCATCCATGGCGCAACGCTTACAACTCCGACCGACCCCAGTCTTGCCATCCATGGCAAGCCGTTCGGCCCTCGAAAAGCGATGCTTTTCGTCTGCTTCGCAGACCGGGCCTCACCCTGCCTCGCGTGCCGCTGCGAATGGCTATGCAGTGGCGGCCCTGCGCAAACGTAGTACGATTAGCCGGCCTGTTGCTCCCGCGGCCGGGATTCACCAGATATGACGGGTCTGATTCCCCAAGGTTTTATCGACGAGTTGCTGAACCGGGTCGATATCGTCGATGTGGTTGAGCGCCGCGTTCCGCTCAAGCGGGCCGGCAAGAACCATACCGCCTGCTGCCCTTTCCATCAGGAAAAAACACCTTCTTTCAGTGTCCAGCCCGAGAAGCAGTTCTTCTACTGCTTTGGCTGCGGCGCCGGTGGCAATGCCATCGGCTTTGTGCAGAAGTTTCACAATGTCGGCTTTGTCGAAGCTGTTGAAATCCTCGCCAGGGACGCCGGGCTCGATGTGCCGCGGCAGGAAAGCCGCGCCCAGGCCACGCGGGCCAAGGCCCAGCGCGCGCTGTATGACTGCCTGCGACAGGCGAGCCGGTTCTACCAAGGGCAGTTGCGGCGGCATCCGGCGCGGGCGCGGGCGGTGGACTGGTGCAAATCCCGGGGCATCAGCGGGGAAACCGCCCGGGAATTCCAACTCGGCTACGCGCCGCCGGGCTGGGAGAACCTCATTGCGGAGCTGGGAACCGACGAGGCCGCGCGAAGCCGGCTGATCAAGGCGGGACTGGCCATCGCCCGCGATGGCGGCAAGGAAAAAGACGCCGGCGAAGTTTCGCTATACGACCGTTTCCGCGACCGGGTGGTTTTCCCCATCCGCGACCAGCGCGGCCGCACCGTCGGCTTTGGCGGACGGGTGCTCGATGGCGGCAAACCGAAATACCTCAACAGCCCGGAAACCCCGGTGTTTCACAAGGGCCGCGAACTGTACGGCCTCTACGAGGCGCGCCGGGGCAAGGCGGGCAAGCTGATGCTGGTGGAAGGCTACATGGATGTCATCGCCCTTGCCGAAGCCGGCATCCGCAACGCCGTGGCGACGCTCGGCACCGCCACCAGCGAATCGCAGATCCAGCGAATGTTCCGCCACGCCCCGGAAATCACCTTCTGTTTCGACGGCGACGAAGCCGGCCGCCGGGCGGCTTGGCGGGCGCTGGAAACCACACTGCCGCTGATGCGCGACGGCAAGAGCGCCAGATTCCTCTTCCTGCCGGAAGACGAGGACCCGGACACCATGGTGCGCAAGCTCGGCAAGGACCATTTTCTTGAACTCGCCGGCAAAGCCGAGCCGCTTGAGAAGTTCTTCTTCAGCCATCTCGGCGAGGGCCTCGATGTGGAATCGATCGAGGGCCGCGCCGCGCTCAGCAGCAAAGCCCTGCCCCTGATCCGAAAACTGCCCGAGGGCGTATACCGCGAGCTCATGCTCAAACGCCTCGCCGAAGCCGCCGATGTGGAAACCGAAACCCTGCTCGCCCAAGCCGCGAAGAAACCCGCCCGGAACGCGCCGGACTGGTCTCGGGAAGAGCCGCCGGAATTCGGCCATGAACCGCTGCCGGAGCCACCGGCTGATTTTTTCCCGGCGAATGCCAGCATCGGAAACACTGGCATCGGCGCCGGAAAACCCATCAGCACCGGACTGCTGGCAATCCGGCTGTTGCTGCGGGAGCCGGAGTTCGCCTTGCGGGCGCCGGCGGATCTGGCCCCCCTGCGCGAAGCCGGCGATGAAGCCGACAAACTGGTCGCGGAACTCGTTGAAATCAAGCGGAAACGCCCCGATATGGACTACATCGGGCTGTATGAACATTGCCAATGCAACGAGTTCATGCGGGGCCGGCTGCCCCCGGTGATCACCGCGGAGAACATCGAGCCGGCGAATCGCGAAAACCTGGAACAGGAGTTCCTCCAGATTCTCGACACCTTGATCGAAAAAAGCGCCCGCAAGATCAGCAAGATGCGGCTGCGGGATAAACTGCGGGCGAAAACAGCCGCTACAGAGCATAGGGACGGAACCCAGTAAGCACAGCGTGGGCCGCCGATTTCCTCGCGGCTTCCTATGCAGCGGGGACCAGCTGGGGTTATAATGACCGGCTACCCTGAATTTGCGCGACTGTGAATCTGTGCGCAACGTGTAAGGATTCCATGACTGATTCAATTACGCCACTCGCGCCAAAATCCAATCTGAAAGCCTTGATCGCCAAGGGTCGGGAGCAGAGCTACCTGACTTATGCCGAGGTCAACGACCATCTGCCCGAGCAGATTTCAGATCCGGACCAGGTGGAAGACATCATCCAGATGATCAACGATATGGGCATCAAGGTCTGCGAGACCGCTCCCGATGCCGATTCGCTGATCCTCAACGATGACGACGACAGCAGCGGCACCGATGATGTTTCGGCGGCCGAGGCCGCCGCCGCCCTCGCCGCCGTGGCCGTGGAAGCCGAGGCGGGCCGCACCACCGATCCGGTGCGCATGTACATGCGCGAGATGGGCACTGTGGAACTGCTCACCCGGGAGGGCGAGATCGTCATCGCCAAGCGCATCGAGGAGGGCATGCGCGAGTTGATGAAAGCCATGTCCTTTTTCCCCGGCGTGGTTGAAACCGTGCTCAACGGATACGAGGCGATCCAGCATGACGACCGCCGCCTCAAGGAATTGATCGCCGGTTATATCGACCCGGATTACGATGCCTTGCCAAGGAAGGAACCGAAGCGGCAGGAAGCCGCCGCAGCGGAAAGCGCGGGCAAAAACGGGAGCAAATCCGGGCAAGAAGCCAAGCAGGAAGCCAAGGAAAAAGCCGAGGCCAAAGAGGATGCGGACAAGGAAAAAACCAAGGCGCCGGGAGATGGAAAAGGCAAGGAGGACGGCGGAAAAAACGACGAAAGCGAAACCATCTCCGGGCCCGACCCGGAAGAGGCCCGGGTGCGCTTTGCCGCCCTGCGGCGGCAGTACAAGCGCGCCTGCCGGGTCGCCGGCAAGTTCGGCCGCGACGACGAGCGCTCGCGCAAGGCAATCGGCGCCATGGGCGACCTGCTGAAATGCCTCAAGCTGACGCCGCGCCATTTCGACCCGCTGCTCGCCGAGATCCGCGGGGTGATGGGCCGCATCAAGCGCAACGAGAAGTACATCATGACGCTCTGCGTGCGCAAGGGCATGATGGACCGCAAACTGTTCCTCACCACTTTTCCCGGCAACGAAATCAACGGCGAGTGGTTCGAATCGCGCCTGCAAGAGGCGGGCTCGAACGCAAGACTGCTGCGCAAGGTCAAGCCGGAAGTGCTGCGCACGCAGAAGAAACTGCGCCTGCTTGAAGAGGAGTGCGGCCTGCGCATCGCCGAGATCAAGGACATCAACCGCCGCATGGCGATTGGCGAGGCGAAGTCGCGCCGGGCCAAGAAGGAAATGGTCGAGGCGAACCTGCGGCTGGTGATCTCCATCGCCAAGAAGTACACCAACCGCGGCCTGCAATTCCTCGACCTGATCCAGGAGGGCAATATCGGCCTGATGAAGGCGGTGGACAAGTTCGAATACCGCCGGGGCTACAAGTTCTCGACCTACGCGACCTGGTGGATCCGCCAGGCGATCACCCGCTCGATCGCCGACCAGGCGCGGACGATCCGCATCCCGGTGCACATGATCGAAACGATCAACAAGCTGAACCGGGTTTCGCGCCAGATGGTTCACGAAAAAGGTCGCGAGCCGACCCCGGAAGAACTCGGCAAACGCATGGACATGCACGAGGACCGGGTGCGCAAGGTGCTCAAAATCGCCAAGGAGCCGATTTCCATGGAAACCCCCATCGGCGACGACGAGGATTCGCACCTCGGCGATTTCATCGAGGACAGCAATATCGACAACCCCATCGACTCCTCGGTGGGGGAAGGCCTCAAGGAAGCGACCCGGGATGTGCTCGGCAGCCTGACGACCCGGGAGGAGAAAGTGCTGCGAATGCGTTTCGGCATCGAGATGAACACCGACCACACCCTCGAGGAGGTTGGCAAGCAATTCGACGTAACCCGGGAACGCATCCGGCAGATAGAGGCCAAGGCGCTGCGCAAGCTGCGGCATCCGTCCCGCTCGGACCATCTGCGCAGCTTTCTCGACGAATAGCGGCCACAAAGGGCCTATAGCTCAGTTGGTTAGAGCACCGGACTCATAATCCGTTGGTCCCAGGTTCGAGTCCTGGTGGGCCCACCACTCCCTCGCTGCGCTCGGTCGGGGTGGACCGCACCGGACTATTCCGGCCGCCAATCGCAGATTGGCGTCGTTCGGCCCTTGAAAAGCGTTGCTTTTCATCGGCTGCGCCGACCGGGTAACCTGCATTTGGCGGGGCTTTACATGCCATCCTTGGCGCGACTCTTAGGGCCTCGAATGGCCCCGGTCTTGCCATCCATGGCAAGCCGTTCGGCCCTTGAAAAGCGTTGCTTTTCATCGGCTGCGCCGACCGGGTAACCTGCATTTGGCAGGGCTTTACATGCCATCCTTGGCGCGACTCTTAGGGCCTCGAATGGCCCCGGTCTTGCCATCCATGGCAAGCCGTTCGGCCCTTGAAAAGCGTTGCTTTTCATCGGCTGCGCCGACCGGGCCTCACCCTGGTGGGCCCACCACTACTTTCGCTGTGCTCGGTCGCGGTGGACATTGCAAATCTTAAGGGGGCAACTCATGAAAAAACTTCTCGCTTTTGTTTTCGCGGCTTCGCTTGGCGCCAGCGCGCACGCGGGGCCGAAACTCTATGTGTTCGACTGCGGCCATCTGGCTTTGCCCGATGTCAGCGCATTCGGCCTCGACAACGACGAGACCGAGGTGCGGGAACTGTTCGTGCCGTGCTATCTGATCGAGCATGAAGACGGACTGATGCTCTGGGATGGCGGCCTGCCGCTGGACATGGTGGGGCCGCGGCAACCGGAAGCCGACAGTTGGTACGAAACCTCGATCATCGACCAGCTTGCGGCGATGGATATCTCCCCGGACGATATCGACTACGCCGCGTATTCGCATTTCCACTTCGACCATGTCGGCGCCGCCAACGCCTTCGCCGGCGCGACCCAGCTGATCCAGCAATCCGAGTACGACGCCGCCCTCGCGGCGCTGGAACCCAGCCCGGTGTTCCAGCCCGAGCTGTACGACCAGTTGCGCGACAGCGACAAGATCATGCTTGACGGCGACCACGATGTTTTCGGCGACGGCAGCGTGGTGATCATTTACGCGCCAGGCCATACGCCGGGCCACCAGGTGCTCAAACTCGAACTCGAAAACTTCGGCCCACTCGTGCTGGCGGGGGATCTGTACCATTTCGAGGCGAGCCGCCGCCTGCGCCGCACCCCGGTGTTCAACACCGACGCCGAACAAACACTGGCGTCGATGGACAAGGTTGAAGCGCTGATTGAGGAAACCGGCGCCACCTTCTGGATCGGACACAGCCTCGAACTCGCCGAGTCCCTCAATCTGGCGCCCGCGTTCTATGATTGAAAAACGCCGGGACCCTCAGCACTCGATCACGTTGACGGGAATTTCGACGACGTTGACCGCGAGGCCGCCGCGGGAGGTTTCCTTGTGCTTCGCCTTCATGTCGCGGCCGGTGTTGCGCGGGGTTTTGATCACCACCTGATCGATATCGACGCTTTCCGGCTGTTCGCCCTCCAGCCCCAGAATCACCACCCGGGGTGTGCCATGGCCATTTTATGCTTCCTTTTCCGTCGTGGAATTGCCCTGGAACGCCGGACCGGAAGCCAACCCGCCCGGCAAACCACAATGATATTCGGAAACCCGCCAAAACGGCTGTGGTGAATTCATCACCAAGAAATTAGGATAATTGAAGATATGATTTTGAAATAACCTGATTCTCTTGCTAGACTCCACCCCATGATCACGCGCGACCTGTCCATCCGACTCTCCAGCGCTGCGCGGAAGTGGCCTTCAATCACGCTTACCGGGCCAAGGCAAAGCGGCAAGACCACCTTGTGCCGGGAGCTGTTTCCCCGATTGGCGTATACCAGCCTGGAATCGCCCGATGCCAGAGCCTACGCCATTGAAGACCCGCGCGGCTTTCTGGCCCAATTCCCGGAGGGCGCGATTCTCGATGAAGTTCAGCGGGCACCGGAGTTGCCTTCCTATCTGCAAGGCATCATCGACGATGATCCGGCGCCCGGCCGCTGGATTCTGACTGGTTCGCAGAATCTGGCCCTGCTTAAAACCGTCAGCCAGTCATTGGCTGGACGCACCGCGGTTTTCAACCTCCTGCCGCTTGCCCGCGGCGAAATCCTGCGTTTTCCCTGCCACCCGGAATCCTTGGATGAAACACTGTTGACTGGCGCCTATCCCCGCGTATTCGATGCCGGCCTCGACCATGAGGACTGGTTTCGCTCCTATGTGGCCACTTACATCGAACGCGATGCGCAAATGTTGGCCAACATCGGGGACCTGACGGCTTTCCAGCGCTTCTTGGCTCTCTGCGCGGGCAGGACTTCGCAATTGCTGAACTATTCTTCACTCGCCGGCGACTGCGGCATCTCGCAGCCGACCGCGAAAGCTTGGCTTGGCATCCTTGAAGCCAGCTTTCTCGTTTTCCGCCTGCCGGGTCTGCATACGAATCTGCGCAAGCGGCTGGTCAAGATGCCCAAGCTGCATTTTTACGATACCGGCATCGTTTGCTGGCTGCTGGGCATATTCACCCCCGAGCAACTCCGCGAACACCCATTGCGCGGCACCATATTCGAAAGCTGGGTAGTGTCGGAAATCGCCAAGCGGCAGGCCAATCACGGCACCATCGGAAGACTGTCCTTCTACCGCGACCAGAACGGCGCCGAGGCCGACCTCATCATCGAACAATCCCCTGGTGCCCGCATCATCGAAGCCAAATCCTCGGCAACCCCAAGCAGCAGACTGCTGGATGGCGCCCGCCGGGTCCAAAAACATCTGCTCCCCGCCCTGGGCCAATGCCCGGCCGCGGTGATCTATGGCGGCGATCAACTCCAACGCCGGGGCAATGATTTGCTGATCTCATGGAAGCTGCTGCATGAGCACTTGACTGGAGGGTCTGATAATTCGAGTAGTTGAAGGAGAGGCCCCCCCATGCCTTACAACGGCGCGATGGCGCCAGTGAAGGCGGCGATGGTTTCGCCGAGGCGGGGGACCCAGCGCATAACGACGAGCAGGTCGTTTTCCTGGTCGATCCAGATGTAGTTGCCGCCGGCGCCGCTGGCGTAGAAGGCGCTTTCGGGGGCGTTCGCGACTGCCTCCCGGTCGCTGTTCAGCCACCACATGTAGCCGTAGCGCTTGAAGGCCGGCGAGGGTTGCCGCGCGGCTTCGATCCATTCCCGCGAAATGAGTTGCTCGCCATTCCAGTTGCCGCCGCGCAGGAACAAATAGCCGAAACGGGCGTGGTCGAGGGTGCTGATGAAGAAACCGCCGCCCCAGTGGGCGCCGCCGGAGGGCGACTGCATGCGCTCGCCGTCGATTTCGACCCAGGAATTCCCATAGCCGTGCCATTCCCATTCTTCGCTGGCGCCGATGGGGTCCATCACCCGCTCCCGGAGAATGCCATCGAGTGGCGCGCGCCAGATGTTGAGCAGCGAATAGGCGAGCATGTTCACGCGCACATCGTTGTACTTGTAGAAAGTGCCCGGCTCGTGCATTTCGCGGTCGCTGGCGATAGCGGGGTCGTAGTCGTGGGGGCGGTCGGCCCAGTCCGGCTTGCCCCAGAGCGTGCCCGCCCAATCGGAGGACTGGTGCAGGAAATGCTCCCAGGTGATGGGCGCGTTGTGGGGATTTTCGAAACTCTCGTGGGGGAAGTAATCCCCGACCGGGTCGGCGACGTCTTCGATGAGGCCATCGTCCACCGCCAGCCCGGCCATGGTTGACAGGTAGCTTTTGGTAACGCTGAAGGTCATGTCCCCGCGTTCTATATCGCCCCATTCCGCGACGATATAGCCGTTGCGCACCACCAGCCCGGAGCCTTCCTCCCGGCGCTTGACCGGGCCGAGGATGCTGAAGTGCGGCTCGCGGCCGAAACTCCGCTCGATGAACTCGGCCATGTCGCGCGGTTCGACGACGGTGTTGTCCCTCGCGAGTTGCACGGCGGCGGCGAGCTTGGCACCGTCCATGCCCATGGATTCCGGCGCCCGGCGCTCCCATTCTCCGGCGGGTGGGAAGTAAATGCCCTGGGCGGTGGCGAACTGCGCCGCCAGCGCCAGCAACGGAAAAAGTGATCGAGCCAGTTTCGGGGGGCAGCGCATGGCTGGACTCCGGTTGCCGCGGTCAGCGGTAAAGGCCCGGAGGCACCGATCAAATCAGCGCCTCGCTACTCGGTGACGTTCACCGTGATGTAGCCGTCGTGGTACAAGCCGCCGTCATCGGCGCGGCCCCACAGCACATAGGTGCCCGGCGCATCGAAAGTGGCGGCTGCCCGGTACATGCCGTCTTCCGGGATCGGCGGCGGCAGGAACAAGGCGCCCCAAGGCGAATTGGCGCTGGTGCGGGTGTCTTCCCAGACTTTCACCTGGGGAGGATCGAAGCTGACATTGCCCGGGCCGCGGTACTTGTTCCAGGAAAAGTACAGGGCGTTGACCTTGTCCACGGTCACCCTCGATGGCGGCCGGGTCAGGCGCCGCTCCATGATCAATTCAGGCGTGAGGAACGCGCTCGCCAGCGGCCCGGCGGAAAATTCGGCGAAGCGGCGCGCGTCCGCGATGATGTCGGTCGGCTCGGGCAGGCCGTCGTCGGTCACCAGGGTGTCGAGCGCGAGTGGCTCGCCGACCGCAACCGTGCGGATTTCATCGCCCTGAACCGCGACCACGGGGGGGATGTTGGCCCGGGATTCCGGACTGCTCGTGCCGGCGCCGAGTGAGCCGGTCTCCGAGGCGATGACCATGTTGTCAACGAGATAATCCTCGCGCAGGGTGGCGTAGGCTTTCCGCTCCACGCCGTTGACGGTGAGCGTCCAGACGAGTTCGCGGTCGCCCCAGTCCGCCGGGACGGGAACCTCGAAGGTGAAGCGGTTGCGGCGCGGCAGGAAATGCTCGGGCTGGCCGCGGTCCGCTTCGCCGGGTTCAAAATAGTTGTGCTCGCCGACGGGAACATCGGGGGTTTCGTCCCAGTTCTCGTTCATGTAGCCGAACATCATGTTGAAACCGCCCTCGTCGTTTGGGCGCCATCCCTCGAAGGCGGGCTCCACATGCTGGCCGAAGCGGTAGGTCTGGGCGCTGGCGGCGGCGCCGACGGCCAACAGCATGACGAACAGGCAGGCCAGCGGGAATGCGGCGAACATTTTCCGGGGCGCGCCCGAACCGCTTGAAACAGGCATCGTTGTCAATGTCCTCTCTGGTTGTTGGTGATCGATCAATCCGAGGCCGTCTCCACCAACGGAACCGGCGCCACGAGCGGCGCGGCGCACAGCGGACAGCCGATGACGTGATCATTGGGGCCGAGGTTCAGCACCCGGCGGCGCTCGGCCATCTCCTCGGCGAACTGCTCGTCGCTGAGCCTCACCCGCATGCCGAGGTCGATGAACATATTGGTCACCGAGCGGTTGCCGGAGCCTTGCCAGTTGCGCGGGTCGGGCACGTTGGGGTTGGTCCCGGTGTTGTTCATATAGCCGACGATGTGCAGGATCGTTCCCTTGGGCAGCAGCGGCTGGGCGTGGTCGGCATAGGCGTAGCCGCGCACCCAGTTGTGGTCGTAGCCAACGCAGGACAGCGTCTCCACGGTGTAGCCCCAGATCGCCTCGAGGCACATGCGCTCGCCGGGGGCGTGCAGGTGCGGCTCGAAGGTGACGATCTTGATGTTGTCCTCCAGCGCGACATAGGCGTGGAGCTCCTGGTCGCTCTGGTTGCCGGCGATGCTGATGTCGACGCCGTTGCCAAGGCCGAGCACGGTGCGCTCGTACTTGGGCTGGTAGCCGACCGGGTGGAAGCGGAAGCCGATTTCGAGATGGCCGGTGGTGTCCCGGCCGTTGGAATGCAGGTGCACCGAATCGGAAACGACATAGGTGCCGGGGCGCAGCAGGCGGCCGGCGTCCTCGTCGAAGATGTCGGGGTTGCGGCCGACTTCGTGGACCGGCCAGGAAGTGACGGTGCTGTCGATGCGCTTGCCGCTTTCGTCGATTTCCGCGGTGCTCCAGATCATGTGGTGGAAGATATAGCGCCCGCCGACGGTTTCGCGGCCGGTGCCAGCCTGGAAGTTGACATCGTTGACTTCGACGATTTCAACCGATTTGACGTAGCGTTCCTCTTCCAGCGGAATGGGCACGCGGTCGATCTCGCCCCACCAGTCCGGGGTTCCCGCGAGTTTGGTCACCGAATTGGTTCTGACGATGAGATCGGGCTCGCCGGCGGTCCATTTGACGCTGTCATCGAACACCAATGGCGCCGGGGCATGGGCCGGGTCGCCCTTGGGGGCGCCGGATTGCGCCCAAACCGCGAGCGCCTCGATTTCCGCGTCGTTGAGCGAGGGATCGTTCTTGTAGTCCTGGATGCCGATGTTCTTTTCCATGTACCAGGGCGGCATGGCGCCGGCGCGGTCGCGCAGGCCGGTCTTGTATTCGATCAGGCCGGCGAAGGGGGCAACCTGCTCGTGGGTGACCAGCGGCATCGGGCCGACGCCGCCGACCCGGTGGCAGTTCTGGCAACTGCGTTGCAGGATCGGTTCGATATCCCGGTGGAAGGTGATCTCGTCCTGCTGAGCGGAAGCGGCGAAAGGCGCGAGCGCGAAGGGCAGCGCGAGCGCGAGGCGGGCCAAATCGGAAACGGCGCTTTGCGGCATGTTCGAGTCCTCTTTTGGTTGCTGTGGCGCATCAAACAAGGGCCTGATTCTATAGCATTACTTGGCGTTCTTGAACATGGCCCCACTGCTGGGGTCCGTGGCTTCGATCCGTCGTGGTCCGGTGGGCGGTGTTCAGCGGACGCTGTGAATACATCCATGTACGCTTCGGGCTCGGCTTCCTGCCTCGCACGCCCGCTGAACACCGCCCACCGGACCACGACTCAGGTTGTGCTGTACCTATGCTTCAAAGGCTTCTTTTTCCTCTTCGGTGATTTCCTTGATGCTGAGCTTGATCCGGCCCCTCGGGTCGAGGTCGAGGACTTTGACGAGGACTTCCTCGCCTTCGCGCAGGTAGTCGCCGACGTTTTCCACCCGCTTGTTGGCGATCTGGGAGATGTGCACGAGGCCGTCTTTGCCGGGGAGAATGTTGATGAAGGCGCCAAAATCGACGATGCGGGCCACGGTGCCATTGTAGAGCTTGCCGACTTCGGCCTCGGCGGTGATGGCGTTGATGCGCTCGATCGCCGCGTCCCGGGAATCGGCGTCCTCGCCGTAGATGCGGATGACGCCGTCGTCGTCGATATCGACCGCCGCGCCGGTCTCCTCGGTGATGGCGCGGATCACCGCTCCGCCCTTGCCGATGACGTCGCGGATCTTGTCCTGGTCGATTCGCATCGTGGCCATGCTCGGCGCGTTCTCGTTGACATTCGGCCTGGCCTCGGCGATGACCTTGCCCATTTCGCCGAGGATGTGCTGTCTGGCTTCGTGGGCCTGCTCGAGTGCCTGCTCCATGATCTCCTCGGTGATGCCCTGGATCTTGATATCCATTTGCAGGGCGGTCACGCCCTTGGCGGTGCCGGCGACCTTGAAATCCATGTCGCCGAGATGGTCCTCGTCGCCGAGGATGTCGGTGAGCACGGCGAAGCGCTCGTTTTCCTTGATCAAGCCCATGGCGATGCCGGCGATCGGCGCGCGCAGCGGCACCCCGGCGTCCATCATCGACAGGCTCGCGCCGCAGACCGAAGCCATCGAGCTTGAACCGTTGGATTCGGTGATCTCCGAAACCACGCGGATGGCGTAGGGGAAATCCTCGTCCGCGGGCATCAAGGCGGCGACGCCGCGCTTGGCGAGGCGGCCGTGGCCGATTTCCCGGCGCTTGGGCCCGCCCATGAAGCCGGTTTCGCCCACGGAATACGGCGGAAAGTTGTAATGCAGCATGAAACCTTCCTTGTGGGACCCGGCAAGACCCTCGATCAACTGCGAATCGCGCACCGCGCCGAGGGTGGTCACCACCAGCGCCTGGGTCTCGCCGCGGGTGAACAAGGCCGAGCCGTGGGCCTTGGGCAGCAATCCAACCTCGACATGAATCGGCCGCACCGAGCGCGTGTCGCGGCCGTCGATTCGCGGCTCGCCATCGATGATGCGGTTTCTGACGATGCTCTTCTCCAGCGCGGCGAAGGCTTCGCGCACTTCCTTGGCGGTGACGCCCTCTTCTTCATTGGCCAGGGAAGCGACCGCCTCGGCCTGCAATTCGCCGATGGCCTCGTAACGCTCGACCTTGCGCGAAATCTGGTAGGCCCCGGTGATGCCGCCGCCGAAGCGCTCCGCGAGCGCCCCGGCGAGGGCTTCGTTCTTCGCCGCGGGCTGCCAGTCCCATTCCGGTTTGCCGGCGGCGCTTTTGAGCTCCTCGATGGCGGCGATCGCCACTTGCATTTCCTCTTGGGCGAAGAGCACCGCGCCGAGCATTTGATCCTCGGTCAACTCGCTGGCTTCGGATTCGACCATGAGCACCGCGGACTTCGTGCCCGCGACGACCATGTCGAGCGCTGAGCGCCCGAGTTGCTCGAACGAGGGGTTGAGCACATAGCCGGCGTTCGGGTCGAACCCCACCCGGGCCGCGGCGATGGGGCCGGCGAAGGGAATCCCGGATATCGCCAAGGCCGCGGATGCGCCGATCATGGCGGCGATGTCGGGGTCGTGGTTCTTGTCGGCCGAGATCACCGTGCAGATCACCTGCACCTCGTTGCGGAAACCTTTGGGGAACAGCGGCCGGATCGGCCGGTCGATGAGCCTTGAGGTCAGCGTCTCCTTCTCGGTGGGACGCCCTTCGCGCTTGAAGAAACCGCCGGGGATTCTGCCCGCGGCGTAGGTTTTCTCTTGGTAGTTGACGGTCAGGGGGAAGAAATCGGCGGTTGCCGAAGCCTCCTTGCGCCCAACCACGGTGGCGAGCACCTTGGCGTTGCCCATGGTGACGGTAACCGCCCCGTTGGCTTGCCTGGCGATCTTGCCGGTTTCCAGGGTGACCATCTGGCCGCCGTACTGGAAGGATTTCGTTGTGATATTGAACATGAGTGATTCCTGTTGGCCGCGCGCCTCGCGGCGGCCCCGGTGAATGGGTCTGTGTGCTTCAGCGGCGCAATCCGAGCCGCTTGATCAGCGTGGCATAGCGATCCACATCCTTGCTCTTGAGGTAGTCGAGCAGTTTCTTCCTGCTGTTGACCATGCGGATCAGTCCGCGGCGGGAGTGGTGATCGTGGGTATGCTGCTTGAAGTGCGTCTGCAGGTCGTTGATGTTGGCGGTCAGCAAGGCAACCTGCACTTCCGGGGAACCCGTGTCCCCCTCGCTTGCCGCGTAATCCTTGATGATCGTCTGTTTCTCTTCGGTTGACAAAGCCATCTCTCTCTCCTCTTTCTGTCCTAACTGTCCTAACTCCGGTTTGCGCCGATCAGGCGTTTCGGCGCCACCCTGCCGTCGTCGTCGATGACGCCGATGCCGATGAAATGCTCGACCGCCTCGATGTCGCGGTACATCCTCACCAGCCCTTCGGCGGGCAGGTGGCGCACGAGCACCGCCTGGCCGCTGCGCAATTGTTTCGCCGCGATTTCCGGCAGCAGCACCGCCGGCAAGTCCCGCAGCGGACGGTCGACCGGCGCGAGGTGGCGGTCGATTCCAGCGAGGCCGCCGCGTGCGCTTTCCCGCTCCAGAAAATCCGCGCTTACGCAGTCCTCCTCGCCGAAGCCGCCCGCCCGCAACCGCCGCAGGGCAACAACATGGGCGCCGCAACCGAGCATCTGGCCGAGTTCATCGGCGATCGTCCTGATATACGTGCCTTTGCTGCAGGCGAGTTCGATTTCGATCTCCGGGGGCGCGAAGTCCGTCAGCGCGATTTCGTGGACCGTGACCTTGCGCGGCTCGCGGTCCACCACCTTGCCGCTCCTGGCGAGCTTGTACAGCGGCGTCCCCTTCACTTTCACCGCCGAATGCATCGGCGGCACCTGTTCGATCTCGCCGCGGAACGCCGCCAGCGATTCCTCAACCTGCGCTTGGGTAACGCCGAAGTCTTCGCAGACTTCGATTGCGCTGCCTTCGCTGTCGCCGGTGTCGGTGCGGACACCGAGTTTCAGCCGCGTGCGGTAGCGCTTGTCCGAGTCGAGCAGGAACTGCGAAACCTTGGTCGCCTCGCCGAAGCAAAGCGGCAGCACGCCGGTCGCCAGCGGGTCGAGGCTGCCGCCGTGCCCGGCCTTGTTCGCCTGGAAGATCCGTTTCACCTGTTGCAGCGCGGCGTTGGACGAAAGACCCGGCGCCTTGTCGAGCGCGAGCAATCCATGAACCTCCCTGCCGCTTCTCCGCCGGCCGCGCATGTTCCCTCTCCTCCCCCGGCCGCTACCGGAAGCGGTCACACCAGATGGGGTCGCACCAAAAGGGTTCACAAGCGCCGCTCCCGGTCAGCCGCCAAGGCGCTGTCGATCAGCTCGTCGAGCTGGCGGCCGCGCTCCACGCTGGCGTCGTAGTGGAAGCGCAGCTTCGGCGCCACCCGCAGTTGCAGGCGCCGGGCCAGCAGGCCGCGCAGGTAGCCCGCCGCCCCATTGAGCGCGGCGGCGCTCTCGCGGCTGGCGCGCTCCGCCGCCCCGCCGGCGGCTTCGCCGGAGCCAAGCGAAGTCACATAGACCTTCGCGTGGGCCAGATCCGCGCTCACCTCGACACCGGTCACCGAGACGATGCCGATGCGCGGGTCGTCCACTTCGAACTGGATCAGCGCGGCGATGTCGCGCTGAATCTGGTCCGCCACCCGCTGGGCCCGGGAATGGTTTTCCATCATCACTATTTCCTCCCTGCGCCGCGGGCAAGCGCTGGCCGCATCAGGGCTCGACCTACAGCGTCCGGGCAACCTCGGTGGTCTCGTATACTTCGATCTTGTCGCCCACTTGCACATCCTTGTAATTGCGCACGCCGATGCCGCATTCCATGCCGTTGCGGACTTCGTTGATGTCGTCCTTGAAGCGGCGCAGGGATTCAAGCTCGCCTTCGTAGATCACCACGTTGTCGCGCAGCACCCGAATCGGTTTGCTGCGGTGCACCGCGCCCTCGACGACCATGCTGCCGGCGATCTGGCCGAACTTCGGCGAATTGAACACATCGCGCACTTCGGCCACGCCGATGATCTCCTCGCGGATCTCCGGGGCGAGCATGCCGCCCATAACGGCCTTGGCGTCGTCGATCACCTCGTAAATCACGTTGTAATAGCGCAGTTGCAGGCGCTCGTTCTCGATAATGTCCCGGGCCGCCCTGCTGGCGCGGACGTTGAAACCGATCACCATGGCTTGGGAAGTCGCGGCGAGATGGGCGTCGGTTTCGGTGATGCCGCCCACGCCGCTGGAAACCACATCGCAGCGGACTTCGTCGGTGTTGAGCCCGGCGAGGGCGCTGTTGATGGCTTCGAGCGAGCCGCGCACATCGGCCTTGAGCACGAGCTTGAACAGCTTGACGCTGTCCCTGCCCATGTCGACGAGCATGCTTTCCACGCTGGCGGACTGCTGCCGGGCCTGCTGGCTTTCCTTGTGGCGCGCGCGGCGGAACTCCGCCACCTCCCTCGCCTTGCGCTCGTCGGCGACAACGACGAATTCGTCCCCCGCGGCGGGAACGCCGTTGAGGCCGAGGATTTCGGCGGGAACCGAGGGGCCGGCGCGGGCCATATTCTTTCCGCGCTCGTTCATCAGCGCCCGCACCTTGCCGAATTCATGGCCGGCGAGAACAACATCGCCGGCGTTGAGCGTGCCGTTCTGCACCAGCACCGTGGCGACCGGGCCGCGGCCCTTGTCGAGCCGGGACTCGATGACCACGCCTTGGCCGGGCACATCGGTGTAGGCTTTGAGATCGAGCAATTCGGCCTGCAGCAGAACCGCTTCGAGCAGTTGCGCGATGCCTTCGCCGGTGTGGGCGGAAACCGGGATGAACTGGGTGTCGCCGCCCCAGTCCTCGGGGATGACCTCAAGCGCCGCGAGGCCACTCTTGACACGCTCGATATCGACGCCCTCCTTGTCGATCTTGTTGATCGCCACCACCAGGGGCACTCCGGCGGCCTTGGCGTGCTGGACGGCTTCCTCGGTCTGGGGCTTGACGCCGTCGTCGGCGGCGACGACTAGAACGATGACATCGGTGGCCTTGGCCCCCCGGGAGCGCATGGCGGTGAAGGCGGCGTGGCCGGGGGTGTCGAGGAAACTGATCATGCCGGTTTCGGTTTCAACCTGGTAGGCGCCAATATGCTGGGTGATGCCGCCGGCCTCCTGGCTCGCCACCTGGGCGCTGCGGATATGGTCGAGCAGCGAGGTTTTGCCGTGGTCGACATGGCCCATGACGGTGACCACCGGCGCCCTGGATTCTTCGGACTGGCCCTCTTCCATGGCGATGGACTCGGCGAGTTGTTCCTCGATGGCATCCGCGGAGACGAATTTCGCCCGGTGGCCGAATTCCTCGATGACCAAGGTCGAGGTGTCCTGGTCCAAGCTGTGGTTGATCGTCGCCATGACACCCATATTGAACAGGATTTTGATGATTTCGGCGGACTTGACCGACATGCCCTGGGCGAGCTGCGCCACGGTGTTGGCCTCGCCTATGGTGATCTCCCGGGAGATGAACTCGGTGGGCTTCTCAAAAGCGTGCTCGGAAGCGAGCCGCGGCTTCGCCTTGCGGCCCACTCTGCGGCCCCGGGCGAGATCGTCGATATCGCCGCCTTCGAGCACGAAATCGTCGTTGACGTGGATCGGCTTCCTGCGCTTCTGCGCCGGCGCCTTGGGCCGCAGGGTCGATTTGCGCTTCTCGGGCTGCGCGGCGGCGGGCTTGCCGCGGCCGCGGCGTTTGGGTGGCGCCTTGGCGCCCCGGGCGGCGTCCGCTTTCGCCGCTGGCTGGGCGGGCGGCGGTTCGGCTGGCCGGGGTTCCGCGGCGGGTTCCGCCGCTTTCCCGGCCGGTTTGGTTTCCGGGGTCGGGGGCGGCGCTTCCCGTTCGGCTGGCGCGGCTTCCTGGGCGGGCTGCGCGGCGGGCTTTTGTTCTTCGAGCGCGGCGGTTTCCCCGGGCTTGCCGGCTTCGGGCTGCTCGACCGCGCTGCGCTTGATATAGGTGCGCTTGCGGCGGACCTCGACGTTCACCGTGCGGCCGCGGCCGTGGGATCCGGCGGTGCGCAGGGTGCCGAGTGTCTTGCGCTTGAGCGTGATCTTGCGCGGGTCGGCTTCGGCATCTCCGCCGCGGCCTTTTTTCAGCTGCGCCAGCAGCCGGGTCTTGTCGTCGGTGGAGATGACATGGTCCGCGTCGGTATGCGGCAGCCCCGCCTCCTTGATCTGGGAAAGCAGTTTCTCCACCGGCATCTTCAAGGTGCCGGCGAATTCACGAATGCTCACTTCCGCCATATGATCTCTCCCATTCCGCTCCCGTCCATCCTGTCCGCCCTAGGCAAACCAGGGCGCGCGCGCCGTCATGATCAACTCGCCGGCGCGCTCTTCGTCCATGTTGTCGATGTCCATCAACTCGTCGATGGACTGTTCCGCGAGTTCCTCCATGCAGAGAATGCCCTTGCGCGCGAGCTGCAGGGCGAGCTCGTCGTCCATGCCCTCCATGGTGAGCAGGTCTTCGGCGATATTGGCCGCGGACAGATCCTCCTGGGAGGCGATGGCCTTGGTGACGAGGGCATCCTTGGCGCGGTTGCGCAACTCGTTGGCGAGTTCCTCGTCCAAGCCTTCGATGGCGAGGATTTCATCGAGTGGCACGTAGGCGATCTCCTCCAGCGAAGTGAAGCCTTCCTGCACCAGCACTTCGGCGAGCTCCCCATCGACATCCATCGCGCCGGTGAACAATTCGACAAGGGCGCCGGTCTCCTGCTTTTGCTTGATCTCGGCGTCCTCGATGCTCATCACGTTGATGGCCCAGCCGGTCAATTCGCTGGCGAGCCAGACGTTCTGGCCGTTGCGGCCGATGGCCTGGGCGAGGTTCTCCTCCTCCACGGCGATGTCCATGGTGTGGCTCTCCTCGTCAACGATGATCGAGGCGACTTCCGCCGGGGCCATGGCGTTGATGACGAGCTGGGCGGGGTTGTCGTTCCAAGGAATGATGTCGATGCGCTCGCTGGCCAGCTCGTTGGAGACGACCTGCACCCGGGAGCCGCGCATGCCGACACAGGCGCCCACCGGATCGATGCGGCCGTCATTGGTGCTGACGACGATTTTCGCCCGCGAGCCCGGGTCCCTGGCCGCGGCGCGGATTTCGATGACCTGCTCGGAGATTTCGGGTACTTCGATGCGGAACAAGGCAATGAGCATTTCCGGCGAAGTGCGGCTGAGGAAAAGCTGGGGGCCGCGCTGCTCCGAGCGCACATCCACCAGCAGGGCCCGCAGGCGGTCGCCCATGCGGAAATTCTCCCGGGGGATCATTTGATCCCGGGGCAGGCAGGCCTCGGCGTTGCCGCCGAGATCGACGATGGCGGCGTCCCGGGTGACTTTCTTCACCGTGCCGTTGACGAGTTCGCCAACACGGTGCTTGAACTCCTCGATGACGATCTCGCGCTCGGCCTCGCGCACCTTCTGGACGATAACCTGCTTGGCGGTCTGGGCGGCGATGCGGCCGAAAACGACATTGTCGATTTTCTGCTCGAAGGTGTCCCCGAGGGACAGTTCCGGGTCTTTCTCCTTCGCCTGTTCCGGCGTCAGATGGCTGCCGGCGATGAATTCCTCGTCTTCCTCCTCGAGCACGGTCCAGACGCGGAAAGTCTCGAACTCGCCGGTCTGCTGATCGACCGCTACCCGGCAATCGATCTGATCCCGGTCGTGGTACTTGCGGGTGGCCGTCGCCAATGCGGATTCGATAGCCTCGAATATGACGCTTTTCTCCAGCCCCTTCTCGTTCGAGACGGCATCGGCGACCATCAGAATTTCTTTGCTGTTCATCATTTTGTCTTCACTCGCTTCGAACCCCGCTTCCTGGCCCGCGGCTTGGCGGTTTCCTTCTTCGCTGGCACTGGCACCGGCGGCGCCAGCCCGGCGCGCTCGATATCGGCGTGCCGCATGGCGAAACGCCTGCCTTCGACGAGCAGGGCGATCCCATCCGCCCCCGCCTGCTCGATCACGCCGCGGAACCGCCGCCGACCGTCAAGCGGCACGCGCAGGCGGACATTCGCCTCGGCGCCGAGATAGCGCTCGAATTGCGGCGGCGTGAACAGGGGCCTGTCGATTCCCGGCGACGACACCTCGAGCGTGTACTCACCCGGTATCGGATCCTCCACGTCGAGAATCGCCCCCACCTGGCGGCTCACCCGCTCGCAATCATCGAGCGTCACCCCGGACAGGCAATCGATGAAGACGCGCAGCGTCGCCCGCCTGCCCTGCCGCAAGTATTCGACGCCCCACAACTCCAGGCCCATGGCCTCGATTGCCGGGGCGATCGCCTTGCCGATCACCACCTCGCTTTGTTCCAACCGAGCTTTCCCTCCCGGCGCCCCGGCGATTCCGCGCCGCGGCTTTGCTGTGTTTCCCGCATTTACCGCCGGCTGCGCCATTTCCGCGGGAACAAAAAATGGGCCAGCGGCCCATCTTTTCAAACTCCGGTCTGGAACCCCTGGACTCGCCCACACTGCCGCGAGCAAGGCCAGACCCCGCTAACCAGCTAGAGGCGCCACCTTACACATTCATCTCCTAAATGACCGCGTTACTATCCGTCTCGGAGGGAGCCCGCGTCGGTAAACCGGTGGAGTGTACCCAAAACCGCCGAAAAATGACAGCCCCAAAAAAACGGCATGGCCGTTCAGCCTGTCCGGTTGCCGGGCAGAGGGAGGAGAAGTTGACCTCGTACGGGAAACCCGTATAGTTGCGAATGATGCTCATGAGTTTTGATCCACACAAAGACTCGATCAACCGGCGGAAACACGGGGTGTCTTTGGACTTTGGCGATCAGATTTTCGCCGACCAAGGCCACGTGGTTCTGCCTTCAATCCGCCAGCGGGATGGCGAGGAGCGATTCAAGGTCGTGGGCCTTGTTGACAACAAACCATATACGGGGGTGTTCACCTGGCGTGGTGACCTTCCGCGTTTCATATCCGTCAGGAGGAGCAACAAAAATGAAGAACGATCCTATCGTGCTGACCGCTGATCCGAATGACCCCGAAGACTTCGACGTGACCGCCGAGGGCATGGAGCGTGGACAGCGGGGGCGCCTGATTCGGCAGGTTCGAACCAAGCTGGGTCTGTCCCAAGCCGAGTTCGCGACCCGTTTCCATGTTCCGGTGGGAACATTGCGGGATTGGGAGCAGGCAAGGTCCAAAGCGCCGGATTTTGCCGTCGCGTATGTTCGGGTCATTGGATCGCATCCCGATATCGTGGCCAAAGCCGTCTGATTGCGCATCCCCCGCCATCCAATCCCGAGAGGCGACCGGACGGCGACGATTCGACGCCGCTATGCGATGCCGCGCTGGCGGCGGACTTCGAACAGGCAGATGCCCGCGGCGACGGCAACGTTCAGGCTGGTCATGGCGCCAGTGGTGGGTATCGCGACCAGGTGATCGCATTTTTCCTTGACCAGGCGGCGGATGCCTCTGCCTTCGGCGCCGAGCACAAGAGCGGTGGGTCCGGTTAAATCCTGCCCGAACAGGCTCGCCCCGGCGCTGGCGTCGGCGCCGGCGATCCAGATTCCCGCCTGCTTCAGGCGGTCGAGAAAGCGCGCGAGATTGGTGACGGCAACCAGCGGCAGGATTTCCGCCGCGCCGGATGCGGTCTTGCGCGCCGCGGCGTTGAGGCTGGCGGAATGATTGGCGGGAACCACCACCGCATCGGCCCCGGCGGCCGCGGCGGCGCGCAGGCAGGCGCCGAGATTGCGCGGGTCGGTGATGGAATCGAGCACAAGCAGAAAGGCCCGGTCGCCCCGCTCCACCAGCCGGGCGAGCAATCCGCGCTCGTCGAGGGCGGGGGCTTCCGCCTCGCCGCCGAGCGTGGCGACCACGCCCTGGTGGGCACCGGGGCAGAGTGGGTCGAGCTCGCGGCGATCGACCTCGCGCAGGGGAATGCCATGGCGGGCGGCCTCGGCGCGAAGCGAATCGAGGCGCCGGTCCCGGCGGCCGCGCTGGACGAGCAATTCCCGCATCCGGGCCGGTTCGCGCCGGAGAACCTCCCCCACCGCGTGAAAGCCAAAAACCCGGTTGCCGGCGCTCATGGATACCGGCGCCGGGGCGGGCCGCCCCGCTTGCGGGCCTGCTTCACCCGGTTTCCGCCGCCTCCGGCATGGCGGCGGCCGAAGCGCTTCCGCCCCGGCCTAGCGCCGCCGGCGTCCGGCAATTCGCTGGCGCCGGCGGGTCGCAGTTCAATCTTTTGCTCCTCGGGAATCACGCTGAGCACCTGCACCGCGATCGAATCGCCAAGCCGGAAAATGACGCCCTTGCGCTCGCCTTCGAGAAAATGCCGCACTGGATCGTGGTGGTAATAGTCGTCTCCCAGCATGCTGATGTGGATCAGGCCATCGATGTGGAAGCCCTTGAGTTGCACGAACAGCCCGAAGCCGGTCACCGCGCTGACAACGCCCCCGAATTCATCGCCGACATGACCGCGCAGGTATTCGCATTTGAGCCAGTTGACCGATTGGTGGCCGGCCGCGTCCGCGCGCCGTTCGGCGGCCGAGCAGTCCTCGCCGAGTTCCGCCATGGCGGGGGCGTTGTAGGGATAGGCTTTCCCCGGCGAGAACTTCCGGATGGCGCTGCTGGCGCAAGCCAGGCCGCGCCGGATCAGGCAGCGGAGCCCGCGGTGGACCAGCAGGTCGGGATAGCGCCGGATCGGCGAGGTGAAATGGGTGTAACAGGGAAAACCGAGGGCGAAATGGCCGATGTTTTCCGGCTGGTACACGGCCTGGGACATCGAGCGCATCAACAGCGTTTGCAGCACCTCGCGCTCGGGACGGGCGCGGATCTTCCCGAGCAGGCGGCGGTAATCCGCCGGCCGGGGTTGATCGCCGCCGCCGAGGGACAGGCCAAGTCCGCGCAGGTACTCGCGCAGGTCGGCAAGCTTTTCGGCTTCCGGCGGCTGATGGACGCGGTACAGCGCCGGCAGGCCCGAGCGCCGCAACAGCTCCGCCGCGGCGATATTCGCGCAGAGCATGTATTCCTCGATGAGGCGGTGGGCGTCGTTGCGCTCGACCGGGACGATTTCGCGGACGGCGCCGGTGCCGTCGAGAACGACGCGGGTTTCGACGGTTTCGAATTCGATCGCGCCCAAACTGCCGCGCCGCCGATGCAGTATCGCGAACAATTCATGCAGGTCCGCCAAGTTTCCGGCCAGCGCGGCGGGAACCGCCGGCGTCCCGCGCCGCGGCTCGTCCGCCAGCGCCAACTGTTTGGCAACACCGGCATAGGTCAGCCTGGCGCGGGAGTGGATAACGGCTTCGTGGAATCGATAATCGAGCATCGCGCCATCAGCCGCGAAGCGCATTTCGCAGGTGATCGCGAGGCGGTCCACTCCCGGTTTCAGCGAGCACAGCCCATTCGACAGCGTCTCGGGCAGCATCGGGATGACGAAATCCGGGAAATAAGCCGAAGTGCCGCGCCCGCGCGCCTCGATATCGAGCGCGCTGCCGGGGGCGACGTAGTGGGACACGTCGGCGATGGCGACAAACAGGGTCCACTGCCCGGATGGTTCCCGGCGGGCGTGTACCGCGTCGTCGAAATCTTTCGCGTCCTCGCCATCGATGGTGACGAAGGGCAATTCACGCAGATCCGCCCGCCGCGCGATTTCACCGGGCTTGACCCGGCCGCCAAGACTTTTCGCCTCGCGCCGGGCCGCCTCGGGCCAGGCAAGTGGCAGCCCCTGATCGACCACGGCGGCCCGCAGGTCCGGCCGCAAACCGTCAAGCGACAGCACAGCCTGGCCCACAGCCAATCGAACAGAGTGCGGCCCGCGCGGCCCCGCCGCGCGGCTCATCGATGAGAGGAGGATTCATAATGTCGGCCACTCCGCGGGACGGAGTGGTTTTGTTGGCGGCTTGATTTCGGCGGCTCTACTGGTTGGTTGGCTGGCTGGTAGCGGGGGCGCGATTTGGCCGGGAGCGGTATTGTATCAGAGTTTCAATTTGACCGACCTTGACGATCAGCGCCCGGAGAGCTTGCGCCGCTTTGCGGGTTATGCCGTCTATGTGGTGCATGCCAAGTGGCCGATTTCCGCAGTCACCCTGATCGGGGTATGCTTGTCCCGTGATCGCACATACTCTGCCGCTCTCCCGTTGCCGTATCCGATGCCGGAAAACACCTCCACCTTCACTGGCGCAAACACCGCTGGCCAGGCTTGGGCGCTTGCGCGCGAGCTGGTTTCGACGGCGCCGGGGCGCTGCGCGCTTGCGGCGCTGCTGCTGTTGACCGCGGGGGTGGCTGAAGCGTTCGGACTGCTGATGATCATCCCGCTGCTGCAGGTTGCCGGATTGGCGGATGACGGCGGTGAAAGCGCCCCCGCCGTCGAGGCGGCAACGCAGGTCGCGGCGGCTGTTGGCGTTCCGCTCAATTTGGCCGGTGTGCTGGCCGTGTTTCTGGTCCTGGCGGCGGTCCGCTCCGCGGCGGCCTGGGGCCGCGCGGTGATTACGACGCAGCTCCGGATGGAGTTCACGGATCGGTTCCGAGAGGGTTTGTACAGCGCGGTCGCGAAGGCTTCCTGGGGCCATTTGCTCAGCAGGCGGCGATCCGACATCCAGCACACGCTGACCAACAATGCGGGACGGGTTGGCGCGGCGGCATTTCAATTGCTGCAATTGATCGTGGGCGCCACGCTGGCCCTGGTCCAGTTCGGCGTCGCCCTGGCCGTGTCGCCTTCGGTGGCCGCTGTCGCCGCGTTGGCGGGGCTGGCGCTGGCCGCGGCAAGCCGCCCGCTGCTGCGGCGCTCGCACGATCTCGGGGAACAACTGACTGAAAGCGGGCGCGTTCTGCGCGGCCATGCGACCGATTTTCTGGATGGCCTGAAAATCGTCAAAACCCAGAACTCGGAGGCGGCGCAGATCGAACGCTTCCAGCGGCAGAACGCGGAGGTGCGCGGGCGGCAGATCGCTTTCGCCGTGCTGAGCGCGGGAACAAGCGCCGCGCTGCAATTCGCTTCGGCGGCGGCACTTGCCGGGCTGGCCTGGTATGCGATCGCCGGCGCGGGGCTGAACATTGCGGAGCTGGCGCTGCTCGCGCTGGTGTTCTCCCGGGTCGTCCCAACCGCGCTGAGGCTGCTGCAATTGTCGCAGTCGTTCGTCAATGCGCTGCCCGCGCACGCTTCGGCCACGGCCATGCGGGAGGAGTTGCGGGCCGCGGCGGAGCCCGCGGATACGCCCGGATCGATCATCGCCCTGAAACGGGGGGTCGAGGCGCGGAAGCTCGGTTTCAGCTATCCCGGTTCAGCGGAGAGCGCGCTGGCCGGGGTCTCGTTCGATATTCCGGCAAACGGCATCTTTGCCATCACCGGCCCTTCCGGTTCGGGAAAATCAACGCTGGCGGATCTGCTGCTGGGGTTGATGGCGCCTTCCAGCGGCACCATCCTCATTGACGGCGCCGAGCTGCGCGGCGCCCTGTTGCGGCGCTGGCGCCGCTCGACGGCCTATGTGGCGCAGGATCCGTTCCTGCTTCACGAAAGCGTGCGGAGCAACCTGGCCTGGGCGAGGCCCGGCGCGACGGCAGCGGAGATGCGCGAGGCGCTGCGGCTCGCCGCGGCGGACTTCATCGATGCTCTGGACCAAGGTCTCGACACCGTGGTTGGGGACCGCGGCGGCAGGTTGTCCGGCGGCGAGCGCCAGCGGGTTGCGCTCGCCGCCGCGCTGCTGCGCAAGCCTTCGCTGCTGGTGCTCGACGAGCCCACCGGCCAACTCGACTCCGGCAATGAAGGCCGTGTGATCGAATCGCTGCGCCGTCTGCGCGGCCACGCAACCATCGTCGTGATCACCCACGGCGAAGCCATGCTCCGCGAGGCGGACCGGGTGCTTATGCTCGAATCCGGGCGCATTGTGGCGGTTTAGCGCGATTTTGATTTCTCCGGTCGCATAGAGCCAAGCCAAGCAAACTCTGATGTCTAGGAGCCTGCGCCGCGGGAATCTGGATTTGGATGCGGTTCGCCCAGCAGGTGCCCGGCGAACGAGGGGATGGGCATCGAATAGACATCCCCGTCTTCCGCCGGCGCCAGCAATCCGCTGTGCTCGGCGTCCCGGATGAACTGCGTGGCGTTCGTGCCGGACGGCGTGAAAATTCCCCGGCCGAGTTCCTCCACGAGGTCGAAAAGGTCGCTGTAGGGCAGCCGCCCGCCACGTTCCAGCAGAGTTGGGACGAGCTCCCTGGCCAGCTTCTCGAATCCGCCGTGGCGGCGGCGCAAATACGCCAAGCGTTGCCCGTAGTACCTTGCGCGCGCCCGGTCGCCCTCGCGCATCGCCGCATCAAGTTCGGCGCCCCTTGCATCCATGCGCCCCGGACCCGCCTCGCGAAGCTGGCGGATGACGGCGTTGAGGTAAACCGCCAGATGCTGCGGCCAGTTGGCGGCGCGGGCGATAATCGCCTCGCGCCAGGTTGCGCCGCCTTTCACGCCAAACGATTCGAAACAGCGGTTGACCATATGCCGGGCCGCCGTTTCATCAATGCCGCCAAGACGGATGCTTCGACCGTCCGCCAAGCGGGAGACACCCGCATCGCTCAAGGCCAGCAGCGTTCCGGGCAGGCCGAAAGCGCAAAAGGACACAGGCGCCCGCGCCAAGCCCTGATGCAGCGCGCTCAAAGTCCCGCTGCCCGCGTTGACATCGCCCGGCTTGATGTCCTGGGCCTCGTCGATCATGAGCACTATCTGCCAAGATTGCCAAGCGTTGCTTCGCCGACCGGCGGCTTCGGAGATGGTTTTTGGCGGCCCTTCCCGCGAGGCGCCGAGGGAAAAGCCCATCACGCCGCCGCCCCGGTCGAAAAACTCCCTGGCCCTCGTCCGCGCCCTTGCCAGATCGATGTCGCCGCCCCAATATTCGCCCAACTTCTCGACGAAGCCCGCGACCTCGCCTGATTTGCGGGAGAGGCCGCCGGTGGCCAGAAGATCCGCCGCGAGTCGGCTGACAATAGCCTCGTCGATCTCATCGGCGAGGTAGGGCGGGGATTCCGCGTCGCTCGCGGACACTGGCACCGGCAGCCACCGCCGCGCCCCGATTGGAGGCAGGGACCGCAATTCCTCCATGAATTGGCACATCAAGGCGCTCTTGCCCGCCCCGGGTGGGCCCTCCACCACGATCGAAGCGTTGGCGGCCAAGCCCCGCGACAGATCATTGACCATCCCCCGGAAAACGCCAACCTCCCGCTCCCGCCCCGAAAAGAACGGCACGCCACGCCCGGTTGCCGGCGCCCGGTCCCGCATCGACAGGTACCGATCCAAATCGACCTTGTCTTGGTCGCGCAGTTTGCCGTCGTCCCGGTATTTTTCGTCAACCAGCGCCATGTCTGGCATTATGCCACACGCTCAACTGGCGGACTGATCGATGCCCCGGGCGCGCAGGGTCTGTTCCCATCGCCAAGCGTGGGCGATGATGGTTTCGAGCTCCGGGTGGCGGGGTTTCCAGCCCAGTTCGGCTCTGGCACGCGTCGAGTCGCTGACGAGCATGGCGGGGTCTCCCGGGCGGCGCGGGCCTTGCGCGGCGCGGATCGGAGCGCCGGTGACCTTTCTGGCGGCCTCGATCACCTCGCGGACCGAAAAACCGTTGCCATTGCCCAAGTTGTAGGCGCCGCCCGGCGCGCCGTCCCGGATCGCGCGCAGCGCCAGCAGATGGGCGTCGCAGAGATCGTTCACATGCACATAGTCGCGGACGCAGGTGCCGTCTGGGGTGCCGTGGTCCGCGCCGAACACGGTGATGTCCGCGCGCCGCCCCGACGCGGCTTGCAGGACCAGCGGCACCAGATGCGTTTCGGGTTCGTGGCACTCGCCGATTTGCCCGTCCGGGTCGGCGCCGGCGGCGTTGAAGTAGCGCAGGCACACCGATTTCAAACCGTAGGCCGCGCCGTAGTCGCGCAGGATTTCCTCGACCATCAGCTTGCTCCGCCCGTAGGGGTTGATCGGGTTCCTGGGATGGTTCTCGTCGATCTTCGGCCCGCGTGGTTCGCCGAAAACCGCGGCGGAGGAGGAAAAAACGAAGTGCTGGACGGCGCGGGCCCGCATCGCGTCGAGCAGCGCCAGCGTTTTGCCCACGTTGTTCGCGTAATACTTCGCGGGGTTCTCAACGGATTCGCCAACCTCCATGTGCGCCGCGAAATGCATCACCGCGTCGAATCTGGTCGAGCGGAACAATTGCTTGAGCAGTTCCCGGTCGCCAAGGTCGCCCTCGACGAATTCGCCGCAGACCACCGCCTCGCGCCGGCCGGAGGACAGGTTGTCGAGCGTGGTGGCCCCGATTCCCTCCGCGCCGAGGCGCTTCACCATGTGCGATCCGATATAGCCCGCGCCGCCGATGACCAATATGCGCATGCCCCTTCCTCCGCTTTTTACCATCTTCATTATTTCGCTGTGGAATGGCAGGAGCCGGCACACGCTGTTGCTTGCATTTTTGTTCGCGCTATTACTGTTGCCTGACCATCCCTTCCATGTTTATAATTCGACCGGTTGAAAAGGGCATCCGCTCGGTTCGCAAAATCGGCGGATCAGTGGATCAAGCGAATCCGTCACAGGAACATATGCTATAAACATATGGTATCAACGGCGGCAGGCGCAACGAGGTCGCCGGCACTCATATGTCCAATTTGGGGGATGATGAAGTGAATTCAATCAAGAGAGCAACTTTGGCGGCCTTGGCGGTATTGTCGGCGCTTCTGGCCGGCACCCACGCGTCGGCGGCCGCAGCTCAAGACGCCGTCAACGTGCAGGGCGACGGCAGCGTGGTGGTGAGCATTGAAGGGGATCAGTTCGTCATCCCGGCGCCGGTCGCCGAGGCGATCGAACTCGCCGTTGCGGAGAACGCGGACGACCCGGAAGCGCTGCGTCTGGCGATTCAAGCCATCATCAGCCAAAACGCCGGGGTGCCGGAAACCGCGGGGTTGGCAACCGCCATCGCCGCCTTTGCCGTGCTTAACGCGGGATCGAACTCCCCTTCTATCGCCGCCATAGCGCTTGCGGCGACGGGAGGAAACTCCGGCGTGTCGGGGGGGTCGGTCATCGCGGCCATTCCGACACTTCGCGCGGAGAGCGGCAGCCCCGGGGAGGCACTCGAGCGTGAAATCGTCCGCGCCCAGGCGACGGTCGAGAACCCCTCGCAAGTCAGCCCCGTGCAGTAGCCGCCGGACATACCATCCAAGCCACTGACGCCTGTCTTTGAGTATATGTCATATGAACGGTTCGATAATATGCAAAAATCACCCCCCCCCCCCCCCCCCGAACTTAATTAGAGGCAGGAGCTGGCTGCTTCCGGCGCTGGCCATTTGCGCCGTGGCGGTGCCGATATCGGACATCTCGGCGCAAACCGGCGAAGCGGCCGCGGTCGAACTTGATGTGCTGAACCGCGCCCGCCCCGAGTGGGATCCACTCGGCGTCCGGGGAACTGGCTTCACCCTTTACCCCTCCCTTGAGTTGGGCGTCGCCAGCGACGACAACATCTACCGGCAGTCCTCGGAACCAATCGAAGACACCATCCGGTACCTGCGTCCAAGGATTTTTGGCGTTTCCGGTTGGAGCCGCCATGAGTTCCGGTTCGACGCGGGACTCGACTCGAGCGCTTTCGCCGATGCGGACAGCGAGAACATCACCAACTGGTTCGCCGGTGTTGGCGGAAGGGCCGACATTTCCCGCAACGCTTGGCTGCGCGCCGATTTCACCCTCCGCGAGCTGCACGAGGAGCGCGGCGACCCGGAATCCCCGTTCACGGCGCTCGATCCGATTTCCCGGAACATGGCGGACGCGTCCGTCGGAGCTTTCCAGCGCCTCAACCGCTTGTCCTTCGGCATCGAGGGGCGCTTCACCGGGCTCGCTTACGATAACGCGGTCGACGCCGTCACCGGACGGATTCTCACCCAGGACGACCGCGACCGGGATGAAAGGGAAGTTTCGGCCCGGGTCGCCCTCGACATCGCGCCCGGCAACGAGATCTTCCTGCGCCACACCCACTTCAGCCGACGTTACGAGCGTTTCCAAGGTGCGGATCTCTTCAACCGCGATTCCGATGGCTCCGAGACGGTGCTGGGTGCGCGGCTGGATATCGGCGCCCTGCTCGGTGGCGAGGTGTTCGCCGGCTACCGCAGGCAAGCCTACGACCAGGACGAGCGGCTGCCGGAAGTCGAGGGAACCAGCTACGGCGGCGCCCTCACGTGGAACGCCTCCCCGCTCACCACGATCCGCGGCCAGGCCCGGCGCGTGGTGAACGAATCCGCCCTGCGCCAAGCATCCGGCTACTTCTCCACCGCGCTGAATCTCAGCCTCGACCACGAATTGCGCCGCAACGTCCTAATCGGCGGCGAAGTCGGATTGACCACGAACGAGTACGTGGGAATCGCCCGGGAAGACGAGATTTTGACCGGCACCGTGCGGGCGATATGGAAAATCGCCAGGGCGGTGGAAGCGGACTTGGGCCTGCGAATCCAGCGCAGGGACTCCACCTTCCCCCGCGACAATTACGACAAGAACTATGTCTACCTGAACCTGAGGTTCAGCATCTGATGCCGCCCCGCGAAAGCTCCGCCCCCGAGAAACGAATCGGATTCGGGCGGGCCGCATGCATCGCCGCCCTGTTGCTGGCGTCGGCGTTCGCGCTTGGGCCGCGCGCCGCCGCTCTGGGGCCGCAACCGGCACCGGCGGTGGATGCCGCGGACTACGTTCTTGGCCACGGCGACCGCATCCGCATCACGGTTTTCGGCCACGAGGATCTCACCGGCGAATTCCTGCTCAGCGAAACCGACACCGTCTCCCTGCCCCTGGTCGGCGTGCTCGATTTCAACGGGGCGACGCTAGGCGAGGCGCAGCGGATCGTCGTGGACGCGCTCAAGCCCGATTATCTGGTCGATCCAAGGGTCAGCGTCGAAGTCTTGGAATACCGCCCGTTCTACATCATCGGCGAGGTCAACAACCCCGGCGCCTACCCCTATGTCAACGGGATGACCGTCATCGAGGCGGTCGCGCTCGGCGGCGGTTTCACCTACCGGGCCAGAAGAAACCGGGTGATGGTCATCCGCGCCGACGACGAGACGCGCTCCGAGTCCGAGATCGATGCCAACGAGAGGGTCTTGCCCGGAGATGTGGTCAGGGTGGCGGAGCGGCTGTTTTGACGCGCGGCGGATTGGGGCTGGATACTTGAAAAGTCAAATCGTTCCGGTTCAGTCGTGGGGTGCGGCCGCCCTCGTGTCACGCTGCGCGGACGCCGCCGTCATAACCTCAAGCCTGTGGCTGGCTTACTGGCTTCGCGGGCTGGACAACGCGGAACTGTATCTGCCGGCCTGTCTGGTCGCGCTGCCGCTCTATTTTCTGGTTGGCGGGCCGGCGGCGAACCCGGGCCGACCGGGAATGGGGGACAGTCTCCAAGAAATCCGCCGAGCGCTGACCGCATGGGCGTGGACCCTCGCCGGGCTGCTGGCAATCGCGTGGACAGCTAAGATCACGGCGGACTACTCGCGGGTGGTGGTTGGTTTGTGGGGGCTGTTTGGCGCGCTCGGTTTCTCGGGGTGGCGATTGTGCCGGCAATTCGTCGCGCGCCGAGGCCAAGCGGCGCCGGTCGCGTTGGCGGCCATAGCCGGCGCGGGCGAACGGGCGCGGCGTTTCGCCAATGCGCTCGACCCCCAAGCCTTCTTTGGCGCCAATCTGGCGGGGTGCTTCTCGGAGTCGGACCCGCAACCGGCCAGCGGAGCGCCGGATGATGCCGCCTTGCCCGTGCTTGGCAACCTTCGGGACTTGGTGGAGCGGGCCAGCAAAGGTGAGTTTTCGACAATATTCGTCGCGATGCGCCCCGAGGCCGATGAGGAGGCGCGGCACCTTGTCACCGCACTGTGCGACACGCCGGCATCGGTGTATGTGGTCCCCACCGCCCACGCCGAGGAACTCGGCCACGCGCGGTGGGTGGATTGCGGCGGGCTGCCGCTGGTAAGCGTGTTCGAAACCCCATACTGGGGTGTCAACAGCTGGATCAAACGGATGGAGGATCTGGCGCTCGCCCTGTCCATGCTGATCGTCGCCGCGGTGCCCATGCTAATGGTCGCGGCGGCGGTCAAGGCTACCTCGCCCGGACCCGCGGTGTTCCGCCAGAGGCGCCACGGCATCAATGGCCGGGAGATCCGCGTGTGGAAGTTCCGCACCATGACCGTGGTCCAAGACGGGGCGGCCGTCGTCCAAGCAGTGAGGGGGGATGCCCGTATCACCCCCATCGGCGCTTTCCTGCGCCGCACTTCGCTCGACGAACTGCCGCAGATATTCAACGTGCTGAAAGGGGATATGTCAGTGGTCGGGCCCCGCCCCCTCACCGTGCCGATCAATCAACAATACCGCAGGCTGATTCCCGGCTACATGCTTCGTCACCGCGTGCGGCCCGGGATTACGGGCTGGGCGCAGATCCATGGGCTGCGCGGCGCGGAATCGCCCGAAAACATGAAAAAATGGGTCCAGTACGACCTGTGGTACCTCACCCGGTGGTCTCTCTGGCTGGACTTGTGGATTGTCGTCCGCAGCGTGCCGGTCTTGGCGGGCCACCCCAACGCGTACTGACGCCGGCCCGGAAAAAGTTTCTGAGAAATCATGGAATGCCGGATCGACAATGAAATGAATCACCGCGCCGAGGCACCTGCCGTCCAGCGGCCGCCAGCTCCCGCCGAGCCCGTGATGCTGGATGCCGTGGCCCTCCTGTGGCGGAGCGGCTGGCTGTTTTAGCCAGCCGCGAAACGAGTCAGACATGAAAATTCTGGTTACAGGCGGCGCGGGATTCATCGGAAGCCATACCGCCGTGGAACTGCTGGCGGCGGGCTTCCAACCGGTGCTGCTGGACAATTTCTCGAACTCGCCGCGTTCCGCGCTATCGGAGCTGATGTCTCTCACGGGGCGGGAATTGCCAATCATTGATGGTGACGTTAGGAATCGGCGCCTGCTCGACTCCACATTCAGCCAACACGATATTCGTGCCGTGATCCACTTGGCGGGCATCAAGTCCGTGGCTGAGTCAAAGACCTCGCCGCTGCGCTATTACGACAACAATTTCGCCGGCTCGGCCAGCCTGCTGGAGCGAATGTCGCACCACGGTGTGCGGGAGTTGGTGTTCAGTTCCTCGGCCGCGGTCTACGCATCGTCCGAAACCAGCTTGGACGAGGATGCGCCGACCGCCGCAGAAAACCCCTATGCCCGAACTAAGCTGGCGATCGAGGACATGCTGCGCGACCTGTGTGCCGCAGACCCGCGCTGGCGTGTTTCCGTTCTCAGATACTTCAACGCCGGCGGAGCGCACGCGAGCGGCTTGATTGGCGAATGCGTGGTCGGGGTTCCACAGAATCTGCTGCCGCGCATAGCCGCGGTCGCGGCTGGCGCGATTGATCAGCTGGAAGTGTTCGGCGACACTCATCCCACACCCGACGGCACTTGCGTCCGCGATTACTTGCATGTGGTTGACATCGCCCGGGCGCATATTCTGGCGATGGATCGCATGGCGGGCGGTGGCGGTTTTTCGCTCCACAATCTGGGCTCGGGCCGCAACCACAGCGTGTTGGAGGTGGTCAGAGTCTTCGAAAGCGTCAGCGGCATTGATATCCCGCACCGCGTCGTCAAGGCTAGAACATGGGAGGCGGCTATGGTTCATGCCAACCCGGAGCGGGCGTGGACTGAGCTTGGATGGAAAGCGAAATTCGGACTTGACCGTATTTGCGCGGACCTGTGGCGCCGGACCAGCAAGGTGCTTCCGCAATGCACCGCTTGAATCTCGCATACAAGAGACGTTTCGATCTCGCGCTACTGGCCGCTTTGTTCGTCCCGTTCGCGCCGCTGTGGGCGATACTCGTTATTGTCATCGCCGTGGCCATCCGTTTGGAAGATGGCGGCGGGGTGTTTTTTGTGCAGTGGCGCGTCGGCTTCGGCGGAGGGCATTTCAACATAATCAAGTTTCGCACGATGACCAAAGGCACCGGGCGAGAAACACGAGTGGGTGCTGTGCTGCGCCGCTTTCGTCTTGACGAATTGCCGCAGATTGTCAACATTGCCCGGGGCGAGATGTCCTGGGTTGGCCCACGCCCCGAGCAACCCGGCATCACTGCGCGGATCGAGCGCCGCACGCCTTCTTTCCGGGAACGGCTCCAAGTCCCGCCCGGACTCGCCGGACTCGCGCAATTGCGCGGCGGCTACCACACCTCGGCCAGAAACAAACTGCGCTACGACCGTTTGTACATGGCCAACATGACACCCCTGCTCGACCTGAAACTGTTCGCGCTTTGCGTGGCGAAGGTCGTGGGCTTGCCGGCGCTCCCGCGCGGCCGCATCCGCAGAAAGCAGGGTCCCCGCGGTGGCGCGGGTATCGTCAAGAAGGGCCCCCGTCACACCGCCCCGCGCGATACCTGCGCTCCAGTCCGATCCCGGGCACAGGACGGGAACCTCCAGGAACATGGCCTCAAGGAAGGGAACGGGCATGCCTCCGAATATGCTGGTCGAGAGATAGACGCGCGCGTCGGCCATGCGGCGAAGCGCTTCCTCGCGGGGTAGGCATATGGATGTTCGCGCAAACTCTGATATGAATGCCGCCGTGCCGCCAGCTCCCGCCGAGCCTGTAATGCTGGATGCCGTGGCCCTCCTGTGGCGGTACAAGACGCTGATTCTCGCCACCGCGGCGCTGACGATGCTCGTTTCGGCGCTCATCGTGTTTCAACTCACCCCCCGCTACACCGCGCAGTCGCAGATTTTCATCGGCACCCGCTCGGTCAACGTGGTCGATATTGAAAGCGTGCTCCAAGCCCTCCGTCCGGATCGGGCAACCATGCAGAACGAGGTCGAGGTGATATTGTCCCGCTCGCTGGCCGAGGCGGTGGTGGACGAACTCGGGCTGCTGGAAAACCCCGAGTTCAATCGTCAACTGCGCCCGCCTTCACTGTTGGGCAATCTATCGCGATGGCTTTCCCTGCCGCTTCGCGCGGTGCTGCCCCGGGACAGTTCCGCCGAAGCGCGGACGCCCGAGGAGGCGGCGCGGAGAATCCGCGATGACACGGTGACGGCATTCTCCGAAGCGTTGAACGTGACACCGGTCAGGCTTTCCAACGTCGTGTCCGTGAGCGCAACCTCCGAGGATGCGGAACTCGCGGCGTTGATCGCCAACACACTTCCCGAGATTTATCTGCGGCAACTGCTGGAAGAAAAGTTCGCGGCGACCGAGCAGGCGGCTGGCTGGCTGGACGAGCGGGTGCTGGATCTCCGGGATCAAGTCGAGCAATCGGAGCGGGCCATCGAAGAGTTCCGCCAGCAACAGGGCCTTACCCAGACCAGCGATTCCACCCTCGTCGAACAACAGGTTTCCGAAGTCAACTCGCAATTGATCGCGGCCCGCGCGACAACCTCCGAAGCGGCCGCAAGATTGCGCCAGGCGCGGGAACTCATAGGGTCGGAAGACGGCATCTTTTCCATGCCCGAAGTGCTCGCGGCGCCGCTGATCCAGAATCTGCGGCTGCAGGAGGCCAGTCTGGTCGGCGAAAGCGCGCAGATGGCGCAGGAATACGGACCCCGGCATCCGCGAATGATCAACATGGCCGCCGAATTGAAGGATATCCGCGGCAAGATCGGCGAGGAAGTCGAGCGCATCGTGGCCAGCCTCGAAAACAGCCTCGAAGTGGCGCGCACGCGGGAAAACGCGCTGGAGGAAAGCCTCGATGCGCTCAGGGCCGAGGTCGACCGGCTGACCTCTTCGCAGGCGCGGCTTCGGGTGCTTGAGCGCGAGGCCGCGGCGAACCAGGCTTTGTTCGACGTGTTTCTGGCCCGGTACATGGAAACCGGCGACCAGGAGGAGCTTTTCTCCGCCGGCGCGCGGATCATTTCGCGCGCCACCGTGCCAACCGAACAGGTCTGGCCAAACCTGACGGCGGCGGCTGGCATCACGCTGGTGGCTTCCGCGCTGTTGGGCTTGCTGGCGGTGTTTGTGGCCGAACAGGTGTTCGAGCGCGGCTTCCGGCACAGCGCGCAATTGGAAACCGGCTTGAAAGTCAACTCTTTCGGGGCGGTGCCGATGCTTGACGAAACCGGAAATCAGCTTACAAACCATGTGCTGGAAAATCCCATGTCGGCTTTTTCCGAATCGCTGCGAATGCTTCACAGCACACTGCTCGCGGCTCACAGGGACGAGCCGGAATCGAGTTCCATGCTTATCACTTCCTCGGTCTCCAACGAAGGCAAGACTTTTCTATCCATCTCGCTGGCGCGCCTGATCGCCCGCGGGGGCCGGAAAACGCTGCTGATCGACGCCGATCTGCGTCACGGGCAAATCGCCAAACGGCTCGGCCTAAGCGACGAGACCGGTCTCGCGCACTTGCTTACGGGACGGGAAAAGGCCACTCAATCCGCAATCAAACGCGACGCGGAATCGGGGCTCGATGTGCTGACGGCTGGAAAACCGCTCAATGTCCGCACCGACATCATCCGCCAACAGAGCATGCTGAAACTGCTCGACGAATTCAAATCCAAATACGACTTGGTGATCATTGATTCGCCACCCCTGCTGCTGGTATCCGATGCTTTGAACCTCGCCAAGTGCGTCGATGCAACGATGTACGCCGTGCGCTGGTCGGCCACGCCGCGCAAAGTCGTGCGGACTGGCATCTCGCAGTTGCTGAACGCCCCCCATGTGCGTTTGGCCGGCGCCGTGCTGACCATGGCCCAGGGCAACCGCAAGGGATACTACGCCTACGGTTACGGCTCGTATGGATACGGCCCGGAGCCCTACGGCCTATCCTCCAAGTACAGCAGCTACTACACCCGCTAGCCGTGGCTTCCACCGATCATCAGTCCACCCGGCTTTTTTCGCGCGCGGCGGCGTGGACCGCGGTTGCCGCGGGCGCGGCGCTGATCCTCGCGGCGGTTCCCGTCGCGGTATCGGATTGGCTGGAGCGGCCGGGCAATCCAGTGCTGAGCCAGCTCCAGAATGAGGAAATCGTCAATGAACAGGACTTGCATCGCCTGGTTCAATCGCGCGAGGCCGCCACGCGCTGGCGGCAAACCGCCTCCCAGCATGCCGATATTGCCGTGGGCCGTCTGATCCTGGGCGAATTCCCCGGACCCGGCCGTCCCGATGGCCATCTCATGGAAGTGGAAACCTCGTTGACAAGGAGCCTTAATCTGGCACCGATGAATCCCTACGGTTGGATGCGGCTGGTTCAGGCGCGTTCCACTGGCGGGGCGGACCCATCCGAAATCGCCCCCCCGTTGCGTCTCGCGCTCCGCAGCGGCCCGCACGAAGATCGGCGCTACTACATGCGCTTGCTGATGCTCGAAACCGGTCTTGGCGCCTGGAATCAACTCCACGATGACGAACGCGGCCTGATAGCGGACAAGGCCCGCCACAGCTGGTCCCGGGATGCCCGCGGGACGGCCCGGGTCGCGGTCCGGGCGGGTCGCGCGGATTTGCTCGCCGACATTCTTGGACTCTGATTTGAACATCGTCTTCCTGCAGCCAGCCCGCCAGGTGCGAGACTTGGGGGTCGATCTGGACCGCCTGCGCGGTTTCGCCCGTTTCGGGGTGATGCGCCCGGCGGCGCTGGCGCGCCGATTCGGGGAAGTCGGCGCGGTTGTCAACTGCATCGACACCAGCGTCCCGGCGCGCGAGGTTCTGAAGTTGGCGGCCTCTCGCGGAGTGCCGCGGGTGTATCTCTCCGACGGCATCTACGATGTCGCCAACGCCTATCGCAATGCCGCCCACCGAGGCATGGGCCAGATGGACCCCTTGCTTTACACCCACATCGCCTGTGTTGACCGCTGGTCCCGGGAAACCTTCGCGGCACTCGGCGCCCGCACCCACGCCTGGCTTCCGACCCGCGCCACTCCCGCCTCCGGCCGCGACGAAAAACAAACGCGAACCCAATCCGCAACTTTCCTCATCGCAACCGCCCGCAGCCCCGTGTTCGACCCCGGAGAACGGGAGCGGCTGGAAAAACTGCTCGAAGTCACCATTGCCAGCCTGAAACGCATCGGGGCGGACTTCCGCTTCCGCACCGGCGACCGGCGCCTGCTCGCGTCCCTGGGCGTTCCCGCCGCTGAAAACGACACGGGGGAATCCTTCGCCAAGTGCGTCCGCCGCTACCAATGCCTGATCACAACCCCCTCCACCATCGCGACAACGGCGATGCTGGCGGGAATCCCAACGGCCACCCTCGATTACCGCGACACCCCGCTGACCCAGCAAACCGGCTGGCGCATCTCCGGATCGGTCGACATCGACAGCGTCCTCGCATCGATGCTGGAACCCTCTGCCGAGCGCATGACCTTCCAGGCGCGGGAAGTCGCGCACCTGACGGAACGCGCGCCGGTGGAGGATTTTATTCTGGAAGCGGCCGGTATCGGCCCCCGGCCCGACACCGCCGCGGCGGGCGGCACGCGCCATCTTAGCTTCGACTATCCACTCCGCTGGGTCTGGGTCAACTGGCTGAAACGTTTCCGGAGAGGTCTCTAGTCAAATGAACCCGGTCTGGGTGGTGCTGGCGATCTCTGGCGCTTGCAGCGTCTTTTATTACATTCGGCGCAGATACATTATCCAACTCGGCACTTATTTCAATCTGCTCGCCATCGTTTATATGGGACTCGGCCTTATTTTATACAGTTTGGAAACGGGTCAGCAATTTACAAATGGCATCGAGCAGATCGGTTGGATGTCGGTTGCCGCCGTGAGCGGATTCAACCTCGCCTACTGGCTTGCCGGGCTCCGCCAATCAACCGGGCACGGCCGAGGTGCTGGCTACCTCCCCTCCCACACCACGATGCTCTTTATCGTTGGCGTGGGGCTATGCTTCAAAATGGCCGGGATTTTGCTGATCGGATTTTTTGATTTTTTCTCTGTCGACCGAGTCACGCGCTTCGCCTTATTCCAATCGAGGCAATCACTGCTCTATGTCGGCCATGTCACCAACATCTGCCTGCCCATTGTGCTGGCGCGCTATTTTTGCTTCGGGCTCAGGCGTGATCGAAATTTGCTGTTGTTCATCGGGGCGCAAATCTTGATTTATGGATTCTTTACGATATCGAGATACGACCTTTCCATCTTGATTCTGAGCCTGTGCTACTTCTTCGAACGCTATCGCCATATCCGAAAAGATTTGATAATTGGGTTCCTGATATTTTCACTGATTTTGACCATTTTCTTCAAACCATCTATGTATAGATTTCTGCTTGGAGAAATCTATCCCCATGAAGTCGATTTCAACGAGTACACCAATTGGATCAGGCACACCATCCTGCTAATGTCGAGTCCGGATGTTGAACTGCCGCACAACGGATATCTGCTGGCACTGAAATCCCTATTTATCATACGTCCGGGAGAGGACTCGCTGTCCGAATGGTTTATCAAAAACTTCTATATGGAACGCACCCTCCTTTTCCCCAACCTGGGCTACGGGTTCAGCGGTGTCTGGGAAGGGTACACTGCGAACGGGTTTGCTGGAGTCGCGCTGCATTTCGCGTTTATCGGCGCGTGTTTCGGGCTGCTGGAAAGGTCGCCGACAGCCATGCGCCAGATCTTTATCGTCTTTGCCCTGATTCTCTCCTACAGATTTTTTCGCTCCGAGGTATATAATTTCGTCAAGACCTTTGCTTGGTACTTCGCCTATCCAACATTCGCCATCGTATTCCTCGACAAGTTCATGATATGGGCGACAAGACGTAGCACCTTGACCATCCCGCACTGCCACGGAACGCCAGCCCTGAAGAATCTTCCATGAGTCCCCAGAGATGATCTGTCACTTACGGTTATCTTTCAACCTCAAATAGAGGAAGGCAAATAAAATGAAGCCCGCCGACCAATCCCTTCGGATTTGCCATATCGTTGAGTCTGGCACGACTGGAGTGCTGGCAATGGTGCTGCTTGCCGCCGAAACACAACGCGCTGGAGGGCATCATGTGCTTGTCCTTTTTTGCAAACGGCCCGGATCACCCGCCGATCTAAGAGCCAAAGTGCATCCCGATATCAAACTGGTCGAACTGAGAATGCGCCCTCTTATTCCCTATCTGCCAGTATGGCTCCTGCATTGCGCCCGGGAGCTTCGCCGCGCCCACCCGGACATACTGATCCTGCATGGCAGTTTTGCCGGATTTTTTGGGCGGCTGGTGGCGGCAAGCCGCTTCAATGGCAGAGTATTGTATTTCCCCCACCTTGCTCCTTTTATACGTACCGAATTCCCTCCTTTATGGCGCACCATGTTTCGTGCATTGGATCGACTGGCGCAGGCTGCCTGCCCCGCAGTTTACATCGCCTGCTCCAACAGCGAACAAGCGGCAATCGCACGGAGAACTGGCAAGCCTGTCCGTGTCTTGGAAAATGCAATCGACGACCAAGCGCAGTTATTCCGTCGGAGTTGCGAAGCGCAAAAACCACTGCGGCGCATTGTCACTTGCGCGCGCATCGCCCCGCAGAAGGATCCGGAATTGTTTGCCAGGATTTGCCAGTTGGCGCGGTCTGCCCGTTCAGAGATCGAGTTCGAGTGGATCGGCGATGGCGACCCCGAGGCGCGTCGGACCCTGCGAAAAGCGGAAGTGAATGTCACCGGGTTTCTGGCTCGTGAAGAGGCGCTCTCCCGCATGGCTAACGCTTGCGTGTATCTCTCAACCAGTGTTTCCGAGGGCCAGCCAATTGGCGTCCTGGAGGCGATGATCCTTGGCGTCCCTGTGCTATGCCGGAAAGCCGACTGGAGCGAAGATTTGGTGCTCGACGGGGAGACGGGCTTCCTTTTTACCGATGCCTCTTCTGCGGCGGCAATCCTGCTTTCAACAGATGCGGACTCTTTTGCGGATGCGTCCGAGGCGGCATATCGCATGGCAAGCAAGCGGTTTTCGCAAGACAGGTTCGCAACCGATCTGGAAGCGATTTGCCAAGAGTTGGTACCCCGCAGGCCCGTTCGGAGCAAACAACATTGAAAACCATCATCTTGGGTCCAAACTCATTTTAGGTGGGAACAAATCGAGAATGGTATCGTGGAGCTTTGCCACGTGATCACCGCTGGTGAAGTTGGTGGTAGTCAACGCCGGATCAATCACCAGGAACCCCTTCCCCTGATGCTCGCCATTATTTATCGAGGAAAAGACAACCGCCTCAGCTAAGGGATAATCATCCGGCAGGCAGTGATTCGGATCGAGAATGGTTTGTTCACCAATTTGGCAAGGATAGTCCAGCATTACGAACAATGATTTTTCACGAATATCAATATGTCCGAAAACCGCTCTTCCTTCGATTCGGAGCGATTTGAGAGCCTCGGCCATGATGTCCCGATCTTGATTATTTAGAAAGGTAACTAGAAAATCCCGGGCCATGCGCGGCTCCACCGATTGAAAATTGAGACCCAGCTGTGCCACAAATTCAGAATGATTTTTTAACCGGTAATAATACACAGGAGATTCGGACGGTTTTTGCGATAGTCCCGTTGCAATTATGAAAGAACAATCTTTCCAGGAAAAAAACTCTCCGATGAGTTGATCATATTTCCGGTATGCATCCAAAACAGGATCAGCTCCCGATGGCACATACCATGCGGGGTTTGTATAGTCCTGACTCGGGAGAACCGACGAGGCAAACATATAATGATGTTGAATATGCGCACCGGCATTGAGAAACAGTGTGGCAAAATCCGGTTTCTTTTTTCTAACTAAAGACCGGAAAAAACGAGACAGTAGAATATCAAGAAACAGTGCCCGCTGCCATCGATTTTTCCTCCCCTGCACCATTTGCCAAAACAATCTAGGACATGACCATAAGGGAATGTGTTTTAAAATAGCTAATCCGATATCGAGAATAGATCTAAAAACTAATTTGCCAGATGCATTGTCGTTCACGGCTTGCGATATGGCTCGCGCAATGGCCTTTGATGAGAAACTGTTGTCAGGTTTTGTCAAAGTCCATGGATCTGGGATGAAAAAAGCCGGATTTTGCAGTCGGTTGTCCGCATTCATCGCGAACATGCTGCCAACATTGTAGCCCCGACTCTCGATCTCCTCGAAAAGTTGCTTGCCTTTGTAATTCACGATGTCACCCAAGCGAAATATTCCATGATCCGACGATTTCAGACCTGTATGAACCGAAACCCATTGAATCCATGGTTCCAGATTTTCCCGTTCACCTTCGGCGCTTGTAATCAAAAGTTCTGATTCGATCAACTGCTTGAAATTCGGCAACCTCTCTCCATTCTCGATATATCTTTTGACTATATCGAAATTGATCTCATTCAGCTCAATCAGGCACACTGTCATCCTACTTTCCTCCCGGTGTTGCAGGCTGATTTTCCATCTCTCCCCCCTCGATTGAGCAAAAAGACTAGCAGCCTGTTGGTCCCGGATGGCCCCGAACGGGCTACCTCCGGTTTGAGCGAGGGTTCGCTCTTAGTGAGTGGGGCGATTGTACACTAAGGAGGCTCTGATCAAGTCACCCCCGGCCCCGCCCTAGCGTGGGCGCGGCGAATGCGGGACAATGCCCTTCACTGCGATAGTAGCAAGGAAAGATAGTTTGTGCAAATTCGTGAGCAAATTTGGCGACATTTTCGATGGTTACGTCGAGAATAGTGGTGCAGAGAAAATTGCTGATGGAGTTTTTCCGCAGTTGCTGGTTTAATTTCGGTTGTCCGTCATCGTGTTGGCGGCTCGATACGGAGCACGCTCCCCTCCAAGGTTGACAAGTATACCTCGCCATCGGCATCGGTCCCAAACGACAAGACTCGCCGGGGACTCACGCCGATTTCGATTACATCACCACCATCCGGGCGCAGTGCCCACAGCCGTCCGCTGCAAGAATCGGAGAAGAGATAATGCCCGGCGAGCGCGGGGATCGCCGAACCGCGGTAAACCACGCCACCCGTTACCGCGCAGCCCAAGTGATGTCCATATTCGACTATGGGCGGAACAGTGCCCATCCTTCCGCAGCCTTGCGGTGGATTGAAGCAAAGAGTGCCTTCAAGATGGTTCCAGCCGTAGTTGCCACCGGCCTCGATGCGATTGATCTCCTCCAACCGGTCCTGGCCGACATCGCCAGCCCACAACTCGCCCGTTGCCGGGTCGAACGCCATCCTCCAAGGGTGGCGAAATCCGTGAGCCCAGATTTCGGGCCGCGCGCTTGGAATGCCGGTGAAGGGATTGTCGGAGGGAACGGCATATGGCGATGCCTCCGATGCCGCGGTCACATCGATGCGGACGATGCTGCCCTGCAGGGTTTCGAGATTCTGGCCATTGCCGTCGGGGTCATTGTTGGGCTGACCGTCGCCGAGCGCCACATAAAGCATCCCATCGGGTCCAAAGCGAAGCGCGCCGCCAGCGTGATAGCGCGACGGCTGTTCTATCTCCAGAATCACAAGTTCCGACCCGGAATCCACTCGTTGAAGGCCAGGGAGATTGGCCGTGAATCTCGAAACGCGAAACGACACCGGATGGCCCAACGTCCAATAAGAGACGTAAAGGTGGCCGTTCTCGTCGTAATGCGGATCCAGGGTGACGCCGAGCAAGCCATCTTGCGAACCCAGCCTCGATACGCGCCCGCCAATATCAAGCAGGACGACTGACTCGCCATCATCTGGGCGCAGCAGCATGATACGGCCTTCCAGTTCCGCCACAAACATGCCGGGACCATCACCGCCCGGGGCAACCGGGTATGCTCCAACCTCGGTCGGCCGTCGAAACCATCGGCTATTCAACGCCTCGGCCAGGGTGACCGTAATCTGCTCGTCCGCGGTCGGCCCCGGTTCCAATAATCCAACACGCACGGGCAATGGGCCATCTGGAATCCTGCCCGTCAGTAAATTGCCGCGAAGCCATACTTCGATCCGATCAGCGAGGCCGCCCACCTCATCGGGTATCTCACCGGTCAGTCTGTTGTTGCTGAGCGTCAGCGACTCCAGGCTGGGCAAGAGTCCCAATTCCGCCGGGACCGGCCCGCTCAATTCGTTGTCGTCAAGCCACAGCTCCTTCAGACTGGCGGCATTGCCCAGTTCCCTGGGAATCGTCCCACTGAGCCGGTTGTTGCCAAGCCGCAACGACTCCAGGTTCGGTAGGAACCCCAATTCCGCTGGAATCGATCCACTCAATTCGTTGTGGCCGAGCCACAGCTCCTTCAGACTGGCGGCATTGCCCAGTTCCCTGGGAATCGTCCCACTGAGCCGGTTGTTGCCAAGCCGCAACGACTCCAGGTTCGGTAGGAACCCCAATTCCGCTGGAATCGATCCACTCAATTCGTTGTGGCCGAGCCAGAGATCCGTCAGCTCGGCAAGTTGGCGCAGTTCCGATGGAATCCGGCCACTCAACTGGTTTGACTCGAGCCTCAAATTTTCAATGCCGACGAGGTTGCCGATTGCTGGAGGAATCTCCCCGATCAGCATGTTATTGCCGAGCCGCAGCGATTTAAGGCTGGCAAGGAGGCCGATTTCCGAAGGAATTGCCCCACTCAACTGGTTGGTGCCGAGATTCAGCGCGGTTAGATTCTCAAGACTGCCCAGTTCCCTTGGAATTGTTCCGCTCAAATTGTTATCGGCTAGTGATAGCCAAGTCAATCCTCGAAGATCACTCAATTCCCGGGGAATGGTTCCATCCAGCGCGTTCGCACGGAGGTTCAGAAACGTCAGATTGCGGAGATCGCCCAGTTCATTGGGAATTGATCCTGTCAATCGATTCTCGTTGAGCGACAGCGCGGTCAGTTCACCGAGATTGCCCAATTCCCGCGGAATCGGTCCGCTCAGCGTGTTTTCTGAGAGACTCAGAGACGTCAGATTCGGGAGATCGCCCAGTTCATTGGGAATTGATCCTGTCAATCGATTCCCGCCGAGCGACAGCGCGGTCAGTTCACCGAGATTGCCCAGTTCCCGCGGAATCGGTCCGCTCAGCGTGTTTCCTGAGAGATTCAGAGACGTCAGATTCGGGAGATCGCCCAATTCCGGAGGGATTGGCCCGCTCAACCGGTTGAAGGCGATCCCCAGTTGCGCCAAGTTTCTCAGATTGCCGAGTTGTCGTGGTATTTCACCACTCAACCGATTCCCGCCCATCCACAGAACCTCCAAATTGGGCAGGTTCCCCAACTCCGCCGGAATCGACCCGGTCAGCCGGTTGCGCCTAATATTCAGATGCTCCAGATTTGACAACCCGAGTATGGGGGCAAGATCCGCCACCCGGTTGCTGTTCACAATTCCCAGATCGGGATCCCACGGGGCTGGTCCGAGATCCAGCCGAGTCAATCCCGTGGCGTGTTCCAATCCTTCCAGGCTCCCGATTCCCGCATTTCGCGCATCCAGCTCGCGAAGCCGCGCCAGATCGCTTGCGCGGATTTCCGCTTCAGGCGCGACTCCCAGTTGTCTGGCAATCAAAACCCGCAGCTTGTGGTCCGGGATCGTTCGCACGCTCACCGGGTTCAGTCTTACAGGGGAAATCGCTTGTCGCATCGTGGCGAAGACCGTGCCACCAGCCAGCAGCGAAGTGGCCGCGATTTCGCCAAAGCAAGTCAGCCGCGCGGTTCCACCCGGAAAATCGTCCGGGACCGCCAACAGCTCGTCAAGGAATCGCAACGATGTCGATTGGCTTGCAACCGCAAATGGTTCAGCACTGGAAATAGCCACGCCATTCGCCCTCAATTCGATCGCGCACGAAGTCGCCGATACCGTATCGTTGGCGATGGCCAGCATCAGTCGGCCGAGTGCGGGCATGACCGGGAATTCCATGCCATCGGCAGGTTGTGTGCCCGGAACGGCGGCCATTCCGGTCAGATGCCCTCCCTCGTCCAAGGTCAGCATATTCCGCGCCGCAACCAGACTTTCGCATTCGACCGTCGCATAGCCCCACCAAGCGGGACTTTGTCCACCTTTGCTGCGCATGGATGCCTGGTCACTCTTTGCGGCAAGCTCCACGGCGATGCTGGAGCCGGTGACAGCCGCGCCGGATGGAATCTCGAACCGGTCCGCGTCGAATACGCCTCCGCCCAGACCCAAAACGCAACGGTTGGAGGAGTCCGCGAGATTGGTCAACAGGATTTGCGAGCGGAATCCGCCACCGTCCGCGATCAGCGGCAGGATGTGGCTGGAACGCGCCGTCTCATGCCGGTCCAGCATCGTGGCGGACAGCATGGTAAAGAGGGCGCCATCAAGCGGCAGCCCCACCGCCGCGACATCCCGAGCGCAGGACACGCGAACTTTGCCGGCCTCAACGCCGTCCGGTGCCGGGATTAGCTCGTCCAGAAAACGCAGGGTGCTGGAAGCGGCTGGAACGGTGAAGCTGCCGCCGCCAAGGATCGCCCCCATTCCGTCTTCCAACTCCGCGGAGCACACAGTGTCCAGATCGGCTTCGTTGGAAAAGGCCATCGCCAGCCGGCCAAGCCGGGACAGCACCGGAAACTGGAATGCCGCGCCGGGATTCGCGCCCTCCAGGGCGGCGAGGGATAGCACAGTGCCGCCGCTTTCAAGGCTAAGCAGCAACCAAGCGGCGACGGGGCCGGTGCATTCGAGCTTCGCGTAACCGAAAGTCGGCGCATTGCCATCGATGCTGGTCAAAGTAAGACTTGCGCCCGCGCCATCAGGCAGCTCGAACATCGTGTCGTCCCCCCGGGGCAATAATGCACTGTCAGCCCCTAATGAGATCGACATCGAACGAGCCTCCCCGTGCAACGAAAATACGCAGGGATTCGACAATTCCGATACGTTGGTCATGAAAATCCGGTTGCGAAAGCCTTCGCCATTCACAATCAGGGGGAAGAAATGCTCCGTCGCGGCGAATGCGTCTGGAGTCGCGGCGGTGCCGGGCAGCGGCGTGAATAGCAGCAGCGCGGCAAGACCGACTATTTTCAACTTATCTGAAGCATTCATACCGCTTTTCTGATTCCCGACAGTCACTGCTTGACACCAATTGCCGATTCTCCGACGGTCATGAGAAATATCTGGATGTTTTTAGAAGAGAAATACTCATCAATGGCCTGTCTCGACCCGGACCAATAGTTGTAATCATCAATGATAAGCACTCCTCCCGGAGCCAGTAGGGGAAATAGGTGCAACATTTCGTGAATAGTTGATTCATACCAGTCCGTATCCAAGCGTAGAACCGATATTTTTGCGGGCATTTTTCCCGGAATTGTCTCTTCAACCTTACCCTGAACATAATGAATTTTACTACTCTCGTAGCTTGTTGTCGCTACATTCCTCTTCACCTCATCTAGACTGGCAAAACACCAATCCGAAGAATCTTCGCCGGTTTTCCTCATTTCAAACCTCTCAAGCGCAAGCGGGTTAACCGTCGCATTGAGCACCCTGTCAGCATTGGTCGGCCTGCTCATTCCAGAAAATGTATCGTATAGGAAAAACTCACGGCTTTTTACTCTGTCCTGTTTGCAGGTCAAAATAGCAGCCATTACCGCCCCCCCCCTGTATACACCACATTCAACTATCGCACCCTCGATATTGTGACGATTCACATACCGAACAGCTTGAATTAACGAATAGAGCCGGTCAGGAGAGATTATCGTGAAGTCCTTCACGGCTAGCATGGTTTTCCGAGCGTCCTTTTCGTATTTACCGATCTTCTTTTTAAAGCGAAAATTATGGATATTAATGTTATTTTTCTCCTTCATCCACCGAACTTTTTCAACCATAATTTTCAGCATTTTTGCAAGTACTGGGCAGTTATATGTATATGAGCAGTGCGCCAACCATCGCTGGCGGGGCCTTGGCTGACAAGCCTATCCCGCAATCCATCCGAATCCGGGCCGGCGGCGCAAAAGCGCCAGCGTCAGCAGAAAAACAAACACCCTTGAGAACGCGAATCCGAACAAGGCCGCCACCATACCAAACTTCGGAATCAAAAGCACGAAAGCGGCTTGCTGAAGAGCCAACGCCAGACCCACCGACTTGAGATGATCCGCCGCCCGGCCCGACATTTGGGCAAGATGGCCGATGGGCACCAGCGCCACCTGCGCCGCTATCGCCACCGCGGCCAGCCGCAGCAGGCCAACCGCATCCGAATACGGAGGGCCCAGCCAGCCGAGCGCCAGCGGCGCAAGCAGGATCAGCATCCCCGCGCCCAGAATCCCAAGCGCTCCCGAGATTGCGCAGGCGCGCCAAAGTTCGCGCCGCAGCAGCCGTGTTTCGCCCTCCTCGAATTGACGCGCGAATCTCGGCGCCGCCACGGCGTTGACCGCATTGTCGATAATCGCGATGCCGCTGGCGAGTCTCGTGCAAACCACATACACCGCGACATCCGCCGGGGCCAACCACCAGGCGAGCCACAGCGTGTCCGTCCAGCGCATGCACACATTGCCAACGGAAATCCCGGCCAGCGCCGCCACCTCGCTCCGCCCGGTGTTCAATGATCGGGGGGGGGGCGAGGCCGAAGATTCCCCGGTGAACACCAGCCGCCAAGCCGCGAGAAGAAAGCCCGTCAGCACCAGCGCGTTCCCGGCGGCGAACCAGACGGCCACCAGCAGTGGGGAGCCGCTCCCGGCCAGACTCATCCACACGGCGCACGCGCACATCGAGCTCTGCCACGCGCCGGTTTCGAGAAAAACCGCGGCGGCGGGGAGATCGCCGGCTTTCAGCAAGCCGGACAGCACATAGCTCATGGCTAGGAGGGGGATTCCCAGCAGCAGCACCGTGAACGCGCCGCCGGCCGTCGGTACCAGCGCGGGGGCGACCGAAGCGCAAAGCACCCAGGCAAGCGCGCCCGCGGCGCCCGCGGCGCAAAGGCAGCGCATAGCGAGCCCCCCCGCATTTTGGGGCTGTACGGCGGCGTGGCGCGTCAGGTAGGCGTCGAGGCCGAGCTTCGATACCGTCGCGGCAATGACCGCCACGGAAACGGCAATCGTGAATTCCCCCATCGACGCGGGGGTCAAGATATCGGCGAGCAGCAGACCGTAACCCAGGCTTGCCAGCCCTGCCACGCAGCGAACCAGAAATGTCCGGGTGAGGGAAACCCGCCAAATCATCGCGTTACAGACGGCGGGCGCCCTCCCAAGCGAAGCCGACGCAGCGTCAACCTAGCCTGAGCTGCCAGTCTCGCCACAGCACCACCCGCATGCCAGACCAACATTAGCGAATCGCGGCCCGGTGCGCCCGGCGGAATGATGTCAACCCCATGCCAACTGTTCTCGGTCACCGCTAATGCGTAGCCGCTATTGGGCAAAAAAGGCACCGAGACATCCCGCTCAAGCGCGCCCGCCCCGCCACGGCGGTAGAAATTGGTGCCCATGGCCGACCCCCGGTCATCCGGCGGCAGGTAGAACTGGACGGTGAGGAGCTTGCTCGGTATATCCTGATGCGGGCGAATGGAATAGCCGGGGAAATCGCGCGTGAGCGACAGCCACGGAACCGAACCCGACTCAATGGGCACTTGGCAGCCAAGTTCCGCGAACCTCGCCGCGAACTCCCGCGCGATGTCCGGGTGGCGCAGCGCGTCCGCGATTCCGGCCCAGAACCGGCGCCGGTCCCGGTCCAGCCGCTCCATTCGCTCAAGGGTAAGCGGAAACTCCAGGCGGGAATAGGTGCCATCCGGCAATCTCGCATCCTTGTGGCGCAACTCGGCATAAGCGTGCCGCGGAGGCAGCAGACGGAGGATTTCCCGATAATCCTCTCCGCCAAAGACATCAGACAGGCGAAGGTGCGGAAACGGCTGGGAATGCGCGACCGCGGCCCGCACCGCCTGAACAATATCCTTGGACTCGATCATCGCTGAGAACAACCATTATCCATGGGCTCAGCACTGGATGCGCCAGCCTCAACGCCAACATCGCCACCCAGCCATTCAAGCAAAGTCAACGTATCGATCCATCTTTCCCTTGGCAGGCTGTGCATGGCGGGATTGCCTCTTTGTTCGGAACTCGGTCGGCACATGGCTCGGTTCGGGGGGATTGTATCAACAATCCGGCGTTGGGATGACATGGCATGGCGCTGAATTCTGGCCCGTGGGGAGGGCGGGCGCCATACCGCATCTCCAAGTGCGGGATCGATTTGTTGTCTTTTTGCCAAGTTTGGCATATTGTACACCTTGACTGTCGCGGGATACTCCAACGGTATAGGTCTGCCGTGCTCCGATCTGCATGACATGCCGGGAGTCAACCCGCATTGACCAGACCCGCCGCGCGATGCCGAAGCGATTCCGCGACTTTTTCCATGATGCGGAGTCATTCACAGGACAGTAAAATGCTTACAAGCCTAAGTCTCAATAATTTCAAGGCTTGGCGTGAAGTTGATTTAAAATTCGCGCCAATTACTGGATTTTTTGGAACCAACAGTTCCGGGAAAAGCAGCCTAATCCAGTTTCTACTGATGCTTAAGCAAACCAAGAATGCGACAGATCGCAGGATCGTGCTCGATTTTGGGGGCGCATCCGGTTTTGTGAACCTAGGCACATACAAGGACATAATCCACAATCAAGATTCAGAAAATCATATGTCTTGGTCACTCGAATGGTCTTTGTCAGAATCTTTGAAGATTCAGAGGCCAGGAGCAACTAAAAACGACATTTTATTAAGCGGGGATTCCCTAGTGACAGGCTGTCGCATAGGATCTGCGCCCCGCGGCGCTCTGTCTCACCAGTATCTGTTCTACAAAATCGATGATGTGGAGTTTTGTTTAAGAAAAAAAAACAGATTATACAAGCAACATATTTGAGTTAAAATCGGATAGCTCTCTATTTCCATTCAATAGGAAAACGAGGGGTAGGGCATGGAATCTTCCCGCTCCAATAAAGACTCATATCTTCCCCGGTGAAACACGGCATTATTTTCAGAATGCGGAGTTTCTCGGAGAATTTGAGATAGCTTATGAGAAATTTATGGACTCATTATATTATCTTGGCCCATTGCGTGAGTTTCCAAAAAGAGACTATCCTTGGTCGGGCTCATTCCCCACTGATGTGGGGCCGCGGGGAGAAAATGCGATAGCCGCAATTCTCACCGCTACCCGAGACAATGAAGAAAGAAGCCTTGGATTTCGGAGGCGTAGAAAATCTTTTCAAGAGATGATTGCCTATTGGCTCTGTGAGCTAGGTTTGATCCAAGATTTCAGAATTGAAGAAATCAGAGAAGGCTCAAACATATATCGGGCGTTAGTAAGGATGCCGGGTTCGGAAGCCGAGGTGGCGCTAACCGATGTCGGATTTGGTGTTTCCCAAGTCCTACCAGTTATAGTACTTCCCTACTATGTTCCCGAGGGTTCCACAATCTTGATAGAGCAACCCGAAATTCATCTCCATCCTGCAGTACAAAGCGGCTTGGCTGATCTTTTGCTTAATGTCGCAAAGACGCGAAATCTGCGAATCATCGTGGAAAGCCACAGTGAACATCTTTTGCGACGATTTCAACGTCGGGTAGCTGAAGGTGGAGCTTCATCCGCCGACTTGAGCATGTATTTTATCTCTTCAAATAGAGGGGTGGCAAAGGCTGATGATCTTAACCTCAATGAGTGGGGCGAACTGGAAAACTGGCCAATAGATTTTTTTGGTGATGAAATGGGGGAAATCGCAGCAATTATGAAATCGGGAATACGCAGGAGAATGGAGAAATCTTAATGAACACAGTGGTTGTGGATACCAATGCTGCGATAGCGGCAAACAGAGATACCGATACTCATGTAGACGAATCTTGTCAACTGGCATGTGTTGAGAGGCTTGAGAGTCTCACTAGAAAGGGAATCATCGCTATCGACGATCAAGGTTTGATTCTGAAAGAATATTCGCGTAAATTAGCCAGTTCTCGTGGTGCAAAGAGCGCGGGAAATATGTTTTTCATTCATGTGTTCCGGAATCACTACAACACTGATTTTATCCACCGATTTCCGGTGACACCGGCACAAGATGAGAACATAGGATTCAAAGAGCTACCCAAAAATACTTTTGATCATGCAGACAGAAAATTTCTGGCCGTCGCCGTGGTGGCGAAGGCCAAAGTATTAAACGCCACCGACAGCGATTGGGCGGAACACAAAAACCTCATGGCCGAGTTGGGGGTCGACGTTGAGGAACTATGCCCTCAGCACATTAAACAGAAGTCGCGCAGGGGGGAAAGGTGACTGTCCCGATGGAGTTCAATTGAACCTCAAATACCCAAAAACGCTCTCATGGCCTTGGTCGCCCGGCAAGGCGCGGAAGAGCGGCATACATCCCGAACCGCATTGCTTCGTGGGCGCACCCGTGGTCGTCACCGAGAAGCTTGACGGTGGCAACACGCTTCTCCATGGGGGCAAGGTTTATGCCCGAAGTGTCTCAGCCCCCAGCGAGGCGAAATGGTTTGCGATGGTAAAGAAGCACCATGCCTGGAAAGTCACCGATCCAGGTATCTACCTTTATGGCGAAGACATCTACGGTGTCCATACCATAGCTTACGACGCGGTTTCAGAGGACAAGACCTTCTATGCCTTTTCCATTCGCGATGGCCGCGGGGCATTCATGCCTTTTTCCAAGGTCGAGGCGTATGCAGAGATGCGAAATATCCCGATTGTGCCAGTGCTTTTTCGAGGTACTTTCAATTCGCTCAGCGAGCTGAGGGAGTTCATTGATGACGCACACCGGGAAAGTTCGGTGCTGGGCGGCGAACGCGAGGGTGTTGTGATCAGATTAGCGCGGGGATTCCCAGATTCGGAGTTTCAATACCATGTCTGCAAAAGCGTTCGCGCCGGGCATGTCCGCCAGAATGAACATTGGCGCAGAAATTGGCAGCCTTGTTTGATTTCCCCTGGCAAATCTGATGGTCGTCCTCCGACCTAGATGCGAGTGTGGATTTTTGCTGTTTGGTGAACTTGGGCACATCGGGTAAAATGCGGGCGCAAAGCAGCCACCCACCCCACACGCCATGTCCGCCAATTCCAACGAAGCCAGATCGCTCATAGACCGGGTCACCCTGCGCGACTTCCGCTGCTTTCGTGGAGAACACTCCGCGAGGCGGGCCTGCCGCCAAAATCGAACAGTTTGAGGCGGAGTTGCACATCCGGGATCCCGATTCCTTGGGAACTTCCTTCAGCGTCACTTTTGAGCGCAAGGGTACAGCACCGTTCCCGACCATTCGATACATCTCGAACAACAAGGGTCTCTTGTGTGCTAAGCAGGTCAACGGAAACCTACAGTTACACGTCCAGACAGTTAATGGGTCCGAATGGAAATCGGAGATCGAGGTGCAATTTCCACATCAAGAAATCGCTCAACACGTACCTTTGCAACTCATTTGGGCCATGTCTCGCAGCGCTAGCAATAGTTCAGAGCAACCACCCAAAGACATGAATGATCTGCTTTTCGCATTCCCATCTTTCGGAACTGGCTTGGATTCGCGAACTTTCGCCAGTGCGCCCGTGCGTTCAAAACCGCAGCGAACCTACGATCCAGCCCGACCCGCCCCTGATCCCGAAGGCGACTATGTCCCCATGTATCTCGCTTACCTGGCACGGCAGCATCCGAGTCAATGGAAAACTTTGAGGGAAAAGCTGGTGGATTTTGGCGCTGCCGCCGGACTTTTCGATGAAATCCGTATCAAATCCCTTGGCGAACACGAGGGACAGCCCTTCCAGATAGAGGTCAGGAAACGGGGCCGGCGGCTGGCCGGACCTTGGCGCAACCTCGTGGATGTGGGTTACGGCGTGAGCCAGGTGTTGCCGCTGGTCACCGAACTGATGCGCCCGGACGGTCCCTCCATCGCTCTGCTGCAACAGCCCGAAGTGCATCTCCATCCGAGCGCGCAGGCCGCCCTTGGCAGCTTGTTTTGTCATCTCGCGACAGACCGCCAGATCATCGTTGAGACCCACAGCAACTTCCTTGTCAACCGCATCCGAATGGACATCCGCGACCGGAAGACGCCGCTGTCGCCGGACGACGTTTCAATCCTGTATTTCGAGCGCAACGAAATCGATGTGCAAATTCACTCGATCCGTATCGACCAGCAAGGCAATATCGTTGGTGCACCGTCAAGCTACGGCGGCTTTTTCATGAAAGAAGCGGCAAGATCGGGGCGCTACTGATGTGCGCGATTTTGGATGCCAACGTGACTTTCGAGGTGTTTGGCGACGGGAAAAGCCCCGCCGGGCGGAGATTCCGGGAATGGCTGGATAGAGGGCGCTCGTTTCTGGTGATGGGTGGAAAACTAGCTGATGAACTGAACCGCGACAGCCGCTTCCAGGAATGGGGCCGCACAGCGGTTGAGTATGGAAGGCTTCGAATCGTTGACAGCACAGAGGTCGGGGAACAAGCAGCCAAGCTGCGCAACGCAAACGCCTGCGTCTCGGATGATGAGCATATCGCCGCGCTCGCCCAGTTATCCGGGGCGCGGCTGCTCTTCAGCAACGAGCCCAATCTCCACAGGGACTTCAAATCCAAGGTCCTCTTGGACAATCCGCGGGGCAAGGTTTACTCGACCAAGGACGGCAAGGAGTTCACTTCCGGCCAAAGGAGGTTGCTCGCCAACAAGTCCTTGTGCGGACAAACCTAGCCTTGATCGAAAGATTGGCAACAACAAGCGGAAAAGCCGACAGCGCGCGGCATTGAAGGACACGATGATCCCATTGCGATATCAGCCCGCCTGACGATATCCCCGCAACGGATTACCGCTGATTCTCGATACGCACATCGCCCGAATCGTAAAGGAATGTGACTGTCACAACTCGGCCGAGTTCCACCCCACTTACGGCGCGCCGAGTGAAAATTGGCATGTTCGATCCTTCGTGGCGGGCAGATGGCACGATTAACCCGTCTATTTTCAATGCCCGAGCTTCCTTCCCCAGCCCATTGCAGAACGAATAGTCATTATCGTGCGTGAGGTCTGGCCAATCTGCCGCCTTGCTCCGCAAGTCCTTTTCCAAACCCTTGAAGACACAACTAAACACTTGGTAATATGCGGTCCGGTCATTCTGCGGCTTGCCGACAAATCTTTTTTGAAACCAATAGGATACTTCGGCTTTGGCTGTTTCTTCCGCCAAGGAGCTGTAGAAAACAGGGAATGATCCGTCCGAAAACCGCGTCCTGTATCGTCGTCTTGGACTGAAAAGAAATGGCGATTCCAATAATGCCTCCTGTGGATTTTCTCCCGGATTTTCGTGAAATAAAGCCGCCAATTCTTTTTGGTCGTTATCGTCCAGGTTCATATCAGTGAAAAACCGCTGATCCATCTCAACGACTCGTGAGAGACGGAAAACTTTACGCTGACCTCTTTCAGTTTGAACGCTCTCAAGCATCTACCGAATTCCGGCAGCGGATTCGACATAATCCCGCACAAGCAACAGGTTTGCCATCGAACCTTCCAGCATGAGCGACAGGGGTGAAGTGCCATCGAGCAGCTCATGTTCTTCCCTCAACCAGTCGTTTTCCACATTCAGGCTGCGAAACAATGACCATAAGGTTTTGCGAATATGAAAAAGATGCATGATTCGGTCCCGGATATCTCGACCACGAAGTTCGCGTCTGCCCACAAGCAGAGACTCGAACTCGTCTAGGTCTCCGGTGCCGAATCCAAGAAGCCGGGAGGCTTCCGTGTTTTCCAGTCGCCAGCAGGTGATCAGTTCCCTTGTGAATCGAATTGGCCCGGACAGTCTGGCTGCCGGCTCCCCCATTCCTCCCCTCGCTTGCCGATCCCGGTCTCCAGACCCGTCCCAGAAAAGGCCCGGCAATTCCATATCGTCAGTTTTATCCAATCGCAACTCGCCTAATCCAGCTATGCCGAATCTATGCCATTCATCTTTGGGCAAACCGCCGGTATCACCTGTCAATCCAGCGGGCCCACATATATCGGACATCATTCGGATTCCTTATCGCTGAGAGTCGGCATTGGAACAAAGACGACCAGCCCATCGGTTCCCGCGGACCCGTCGCCACCGGCACCATAGCCCTTGCCTCCTCTGCCGCCAGCGCCGCCCCTGCCAATATCGATCTCAATCACATCGCCGGGGGCTATCCCGCGCAATTCCACGAGTCGGGTTTGGCCGGGAAATCCGCTGCCTCCCCTGCCTCCCGCTGCCACTATGCGTCCCTCTTGGTTATGTGCTTCGGCGCCAATTCCGCCTTCACCACCGCCCTCATGATCACATCCCCTTCCGTCTCTGCCCGCAGTCGCGTCTCCGTCCACATATCCACCGCCGCCGCCATCGCCGCCGCCGCCGCCCGCGGCTCTGTGGGTTTGTTCACCGACTCGGATCACAGTTTGACCACCGCCACCACCACCGCCGCCGCCGGATGCTCCATAGATGTTCAGATCCTCAAGACAAAACGCGCCTCCACCACCACCGCCGCCGCCTGCGGCACCGATGACCACAGCGAGGCCGCCGGGATTTTTCCATGGCCATATAAATTTCCCTGTCTTGGTTATTCGCTCCATCTACACATCCTGAATCGCATTTCATTTTCCTTGCGGTGGGCATTCCCCATCAACAACAGTGGAATGCGCCAAGATCAATTTTGGTTCATGGCGCGCATGGTGTCCAGTGGTTGCATCGGCTCTTAACTGTTCGGGGTTTGGTGATTGATGTGTCGAGCATCCTGCCCAAGAAGCTTGGGGTGGCGGAAAGACTTTCCTTTGCGCGTTTGTCGCTTAGGATAGTCACGACGCATCCCCCCCCCCCCTTCCATGCCTCGGCTGCGCTTGTGCGGCGGCAATGCCGAGGACGAGGGAGAACGCGGCGGCCACCGCGGGGATTTGCAGGCTGAAATCAATGAGCGAATGCGCTCCCACCAGGATGCACACCGCGACACCGGCCGCGGGGAACTCATAATCGCGCCGCCGGGCCCAGACGCCGCGCGCGCAGCCGCCGGCCAGCACGAGCACCGAGGTCACGAGCAAGACCGCGGCGGGGATGCCCAATTCCAGCGCCAGCTCAAGGTAATCGTTGTGCGCCATCCGCACGCCGGGACGGATCTCCGCGGTGCGGTGGCCGCGGTACACGGCCTCGAAGCTGCCGAGGCCGGTTCCCAGCAGCGGTCTCTCCCGAATGGCGGTCAGGGTCTGGGAATAAATTTCCGCCCGGGTGGCGAAATCGGAGCCGGATTCCCACAGCTTCCGGTCAAGCGATTGGCCCGCCAACAGCAGCAACAGAACGCCCGCCAGCAAGGCCCCGAACATCCCCGGCAGCCACTGGCGGAACGAAAGCCCGCGCCGCAGCGCGAGCAGCATCATCAGCGCCAGCAAGGCCAGCGCGGTTGCCGCCGCCGCGCCCCTGGACTGGCTGAGCAGCAAGGCCGAGGCCAGCAACAGCCAGGCCCCGAGCATCAATGCGTTGCGGGGCAGGAATTCGACCAGCAGGAAGCGCAGCCGCTCCCTGAACCCGAAGCGGGCCGCCCAGTCATTCGAGAATCGGCGCAGCAGCGCGACTGTCGCGCAAAGCAGGCCGATTCCGCAATGGGCGCCAAAGGAATTCGGGTTGAAGAAAGTCCCTGTCACCATATCGGCATAGTCGGTTTTCTCAAACCAGAGAATGCTTTCGGCGCCCGAAAAAAACACGCCAAGACCGTACATCGCATAGCAGGCGAACCCCGCCGCCAAAGCGCGCAGGGCAAAGCTCGCGCGCCGGGAATCCCGCCCGCACTGGAACGCCAGCCAGAATATCGCCGCGTAGGCCGCCATCCGCAGCACACTGTCGCGCCCTGCCACCGGGTCCAGCGACACCGCCCCGCGCAATGGCGTCTCCAGCGCCACTGCGGCCTCCCGCCAAATGGGATGCCGCCAATCTTCCGGCAGGAAACCCGTCGTTTGCAGCAGCCCCCAAAGCAGGGCCAGCCCCAGTGCCGAGGCCGACCACAGCAGGAAGGCGGGGGGCGCGTTGACCGCGAGGCGCCCGGCAAGGACCAACAGGCCCCAAAGGTACAAAAGCGCTCCACATGCGGTCGCCATAACCGCCCAAGCCCATTGCGGATAAGCTCCCAGCGGCAGCGGGGCGAGCAGGACCAGCGCGACGAGACCACGGAAAACCACCGCGTTCGGCCACTTGTGAGCCGATGCCGCGCTATCGCTGCCGGCTCCCGCCGCCCCCGGGCCGATCATGTTGACAGGAATCTCCGTTCCGCCCCCGAAAGCGCCAGGCTGGTCAGGCGGCCGGTGGCGAACGCGCCGGTGTCGATGCCGATGCGGTTGGGGCGGACCACGGGCTCGGCGGCGTACCAGTGGCCATGCACGATGACCCTGCCGTGGTCCCGCCCGTCTTCAACGAAATCCTCGCTGCCCCATAGCAAATCTTCCTCCCGCTGCTCCGCGAGCGGCACACCCGGCCGGATGCCCGCGTGGGTGAACGCATAGCCGCCCTCAACATGAGCCTTCGCCAGCGAGGAGAGAAACGCCTTGTGCTCCTCGGGAAATTCGGCGGCGAATGCTTTGCGCAGGACTTCCCAGCCGCCGGCCCCGCGTGGCGCCCGCGCCGGTGGCGCCACGCCGTAGCTGAGCAGGGTGGCATGGCCACCCGCCGCCAGCCAGCGCTCCCCAACCGATGCGTCGTCGAGGAAATCGAGCAGCCATGCCTCGTGGTTCCCCTTCAGGAACACCATCTCGAACCCCGGGGCCGGGTCGGAGCGCAGCAGATCGATCACCTGGCGCGATTGCGGGCCGCGGTCCACATAGTCGCCAAGAAACACCAGCACGCGCCGGTCCGCCTTTTGGCGGGAAGCGTCGCGGCGGATCGACTCCAACAGTTGAGCCAGCGGCTCGACCCGCCCGTGGATGTCGCCGATGGCGTACACCAGCGCGCCGCGCGGAACCGAAGCGGTTCTGCCCGGCTTTTCCGTCGCCGCGCCGCGAGGGGCCGCGGCATCGCCAATGCCGGCCCGCCCGCCGCTGTCGGCCTTGACTCGCCCGATCCGACCCGACAGCCACAAGACAGGCAGCAACGGCGGGTGCAGGAAAAACAGCCGGTCGGGCAGGTTGAGTCTTCCCAGCTGGTAGGGAAAGGCGGCGAACCGCGCCAATTCATGCGCCGCCACGCGCCGGGATGGATGGACCGCCAACGCGGTTCGCATTCCATCCAGCCGACGGGCAACGCCTTGGAGGCCTCTTCCACCACCCCGCTTGACCCAAAGAATCCGTGTTCTGCGCCCCTGGCGCTCGGTCCACGGCCCGGATGCCAGCGCCGCCGCAAACTCCGGCAATTCCATGTGGAGCACCTCCCTGCAGAGCCGCAGCGCGGTGCCGAAAACAGGCCCGGGCACCAGACCCTGGCCTGCGCCATGCTCTGCGGCCGACTTCAGGCCGCCCTCCCCCATCGAACCGATCAGCGCGGCCACGTCGCAAAGCCACTTCAGGCGGCTCCAGCGGTGCAGCTGGCCATGGATGCAAAGGTACACCAGCAGGTCTTCGTCGCCCAGCGTCAAAAAGGACAAGCCGCCAACCCCGGCGGTGGCGGCGCGGGCGTGAAGATCCTCAAAGGGCGCGGGGAGAAGATGCGGGTTGTTCGCCAGCCGGTGATGCAATTCAAGCACTCCGTCGCGCTTGGCGAAAATCCTGTCCTTCACATACTTTTCAAAATAACGGTCGCGCGCCGGGGTAGGCGCGAACGATGGCGTTTTCATTTGCCAGCCGTTCAAGCGGAGGGCATCCGCCGCCGCTGTCGCCGCCGCAGGCGGCACCAGTAGGTCGATATCGTAGTTTTCCCGCTCCAGCGGATCGCCATACAGGCGCATGCTCAGCGGCGCGCCCTTCAGCACCAGCCAGGGAATTTCGTGTGTGTCGAGACAGCCGACCGCCGCCCGCAGCCCCGCCAGTTGGGACAATCCCCGAACTTTGGACGCCTTGCGCAAAGGGCCGAGCGCCGCTTCCGCCCGCAGACGCTGATCCACGGGACCGAAGCGGCGCACCCCATTCAACAGCAGGGAAACCACGCGGTGGCGCATCGCCAGGACAGCCACGGCGTTCCAGTCGTGAACGCACCCGAGCGCCGCCCGGTTCGCTTCCGCCCCGCCGGTCCCCAGCGCGGCGCGCAAGCCGGCGAACAAGCCGGCCTGCGCATTCTTCCAGGCCGCTGGACCGGCGTGGTCCGGGGCTTCCCCGCGACGCCATTGGCGGTTTCGCTCCGCGTCGCTTCGCCCGTTTCGCGCCAGGGTGGCCATGCGCGCTAAACCTCCTTCCTGTTGCTCTTGTCCCACCGCCCGCTTGCCGCGGCCGGAAGTGGCGGAAACGCCGAATAGGAATCGACCCCATGCCCCCCGATGATCGTTTCCCGGCCTAGCATCAGCCAGGCATGAAAATCGAGTTTGCGTTCGGGGGTATCGTTCCGGCGCACACCAAAAACCAGGGTGGGATGGATGCTCCGGCGCCGCAGCATCCACCGGGCGGCCATCGCCTGCTGAAGGCATTTCGCGCGGAAAGGCAGGTGTCTGGCCACCTTCGCCACCGCCCTTCCGATCTCCGCGGGAACTTGTGGGGCGGATGTTCCAACACTTGCGGTGGCGTCCCCCGGATGCGGCGCGCCATCGGCCCGAGCCCGCGGCAGCCACAGGCGCGCCGGAACAAAGCGCGTGAGCAATCGCGCCAGCAACAGCGCCATCGCCGCCTCCACCGCCAGCCTCTTTTTAGTCGCCGGCAGCGAACTGAAGCGGCGAAGCAGCCTGGGTGCCAGAGACACTTTCATGATGATCACCATCGCCGTTGACGCCATCCGCCCATCGGCAATGCAGCCGTGGCGGCGCGCAGCTCCCGTGCGGAATTCACAATTGGCGCATTATACTTGAGCATTGCCACACGCAAGGCAGGCTCTGGTCAAATCAGAGCCTGCCAAGAAGCTTGAGGTGCTCCGTGACCAAGCGCAGGCTGCCCATCGGCATTCAAACCTTCCGCAAGATCCGGGAGCGCAACTGCTACTACGTGGACAAGACGCCCTTTATCAAGGCCTTGGCGGACAGCAGCTCGCACTACTTCCTGTCCCGGCCCCGGCGTTTCGGCAAAAGCCTGTTCCTCGACACCCTCAAAGAGGCCTTCGAGGGCAACCAGGCGCTCTTCGAGGGGCTGGCCATCCACGACGGCTGGGATTGGTCGGCCCGCCATCCCGTGCTGCGCTTGAGCTTCGGCAGCGGCAACTTCAAGGAGCCGGACCACCTGAACGCCAACCTGATGGCGCAATCGACTCGATCGAGCGCCAGTTCGGCTTGGTGTCGAACTACGCGACCGGGCCGGAGCGGTTCGCGCATCTGCTTGGAGCGCTGCATCAGCAAGCCGGCCGGCCCGTCGTGGTGCTCGTGGACGAGTACGACAAGCCCATTCTCGATGCCTTGGACGCGCCGGAGGTGGCGCGGGCGAACCGCGATTTTCTGCGCGGCATCTATTCCGTCATCAAGGACAGCGACGCGCACATCCATTTCGTCTTCCTGACCGGCGTCAGCAAATTCTCCAAGGTCAGCCTGTTCTCCGGCCTCAACAACCTCAAGGACATCACCTTGGACTGCCGCTACTCCGCCATCTGCGGCTACACCGACGCGGATCTGGACACCGTTTTCGCGCCGGAACTGCCGGGCTTGGACCGGGCGGAAATCCGCAACCGGTACAACGGCTACAACTGGCTGGGCGAGGATCGTCTCTACAACCCCTTCGACATCCTGCTGCTCTTCGACAGCCGGAAGTTCAAGGCGCACTGGTTCGAGACCGGTTCCCCGACGTTCCTGGTCGAGACCCTGTTCCAACGCCAAATCAGCTCGGTGGCTCTGGAGAGCCTGGCGGGCGCCGACGACCTGCTGTCGAAGTTCGACGTGGGCAGCATCGGCACCGAGGCCCTGCTGTTCCAAACCGGCTACCTGACCATCGCCGAGGAACTGGAACTCGGCGGGGAACCGTTCTACCGGCTCGGCTACCCCAACCGCGAAGTGCGGCAAAGCCTCAACCGGAGCCTGCTCGGCCACCTGGTGCAGGACCAAACGCGGCAGACGGCGAACAGCCTGAGGCTCATCCAGCTCCTTGAGGCCAACGACTTCGACGGCCTCGAGACCTTGTTCCGCGCCTTCTTCTCCAGCATCCCCCACCAGTGGCACACCAACAACCACATCGCCGGCTACGAGGGCTACCACGCCAGCGTCTTCTACTCCTACTTCGCCGCCCTGGGCCTCGACATCACGGTCGAGGACAGCAGCAGCCACGGCCGCCTGGACATGGCCGTGCGCTTCGGGGGCCATGTGTACCTGTTCGAGTTCAAGGTGGTGGAGATGGCCTCCGAGGGCGCCGCGATGGCGCAATTGAAAGCCAGGGACTACGCCGGGAAGCACCGCGCCTTGGGCGAGCCGATCCACCTGGTCGCCGTCGAGTTCAGCAAGTCCGACCGCAATCTGGCGGCGTTCGAGGTGGAGCGGGCCTGAAAGCTCCCGGCGGCGGAACGGCTTGGCGCGCGCGCACCGATCTTCATCGGCTAGGAGCCTGCGCCGTAGGAATTCGCGAAAGCGAAAATTCGATATCGCCGCGTCCTTGGCTGATCGATTGAGGCGAATATTGGCATATATTCAACGAAATTGATCGGCCAAGGGCGCGGATGAGAGCGGATTTGCAGCCGTGAATTCCTACGGCGCAGGCTCCTGGCCGACGGACTGAGGCCGCAGCTTGCGGGGAGCTTTATATCGCGGGGTTTGTTATAATTGACGCTCCTCGCAACGCAGGTTACCGAAGGAGGCACAGCCGAATGAGATCCCAGCCTAGCAAGAATCCCCCCCCCCCCCCCCAGAATTCGGGCAACTCCGCCGACAACCGCAGCGGCGAATCCCGCAAACGCCTCTGGCACCCGCCGACCGTCAAAACGGTTGCACTGGATCAGACATTCTCTGGTCCAAATGAGAGTCCAAATACTAGAAGTGAAACCGAAACCTATTTTCCTAACCGAGACCTCCTGTCCTAGTGTCTCTTGAAGTTGGAGGGCGGCGGCGATGAGCCTCTCGGCGGACGCGGTGCTGCGCCGCAATCCGGCGATGGTCTTCACGGAGCTGGACGACTCGCTGGTCATGATGAACCCGGAACGGGGGAGCTACCACGAGCTGGACCCGATCGCCGCCCGGATCTGGGCGCTGCTGGAGTCGGACCGCTCCGTGGCCGACCTGCGCGATGCCCTGCTGCTTGAATACGACGACGTGGCCCCGGAGCAATGCGAACGCGACCTGCTCGCCTTCCTGGATCAGGCGCTGGCCCTCCGCCTGGTCGAGTCCGCCGGGGCGCAGTAAGGCGCGCGGTAACCCGCCCGGCCCGGAGAGCCCTCAGCCGAGAAACCGCTCGGCTTCGTCGAGGTAGCCGAGCCGCGCCATGACCGCGCCATGGGCGTCCACCATTCGGCGCACTTGGCTCCGTGTCAGCACTCCGCGCCAACCGCCCGACCGCCCCTCCCTGAAGAAGCTGTGCGAGCCGCCCTGCGCCCTTTCGGCAAACCCGCCGCGCTTCTCCTGTTCGCTCAGCCGCCCGAACGCGGAATTGCGCACCGCCCGGCCAATGCGCTTCGGGCATGGCGGCGGGCGGGCGAAGCGCACCACCCGCTCGAACACCGCCGCCGTGTCCGCCAGCAGCTCCTCGTAGCGGACCAGCAGCAGGGGCATCGCCGTCTGGTCCAGCCAGCTCGACACATGGCCGCTCCAGTCGCCCAGGCACTGCATCAGGACAAAGTGCCCCCGGCGCCGCGGCCTTCCCGACCGCAGGTCGAGCGTCGCATCCCGGTCGGCCATATGGTCGATCACAGCGTCGATTCCACTCCGGAGGCGGTGCGCGTAAGACACCGCCACATCAAGGGGGGAGCGGACCAGATAGACCGCGCCGGCGGCGGCACCTTCGGGGAACAACAGATCGCCGCCCGGCAGCCGCAGCTGGGGCTCGTGGGTCTTGACGAAGACGGGCGCGTCAACATCCGCTTCCGCCGCCCGCAACGCGAAGTAGCGGGAGCGGCAGCTCAGAAATTCGGCATCGGTCATGATCGACGAGGAGAGCCCGGTCAATTCGTCAAAGCGCCAACGCGAGTACACATCAAAGCCGACCAGCGCATTGATCGAAGCCGGTTCGGCGCTGCCGCCGAGATAGTTGGTCAGCAAGGCGCGCATCCAAGTGTTGCCGGACTTGGGGTAGGAAGCGAGCAGGATCAGGGGCATCGTCGGCGAGGCATCAAATTGGCTTCAGCGGCCCTTGGCCCCATCTCACCCGTGGTTTTCATATCGACCAGCGCCATGACCGGCAATGTAGCATGAAGCCGATGCCTGAAAATCCGCGCCGGTCGTTTCGCTCGCCGCGCACTGAGATCGGATGACTTGCACGGATGCCTCTTTGAAGATACCATTCAGACTTCCTGAACCAAGAAATGAGGAAGCCCTCATGTCAAATACCTCCTCCCCCCCCCCCCCCCCCCCCCCCCCCCCAGAAATTCACGGCCTTGATCGCGCCCCTCAATCTGCGAGTTTAACCCCCGGTCAACACAAGGCGTCGGCACCAGCGACAGGTTTTAAGAATTCGAGCAGGGCTACAGTCCAATATCGTAGTAAAGCCAACCCGCGCCATCCCGAAAAACGGTCTTGGGCCGCTCCCACCATCACCGAAATGACGCTTGGGCTATCCACGCAGTCTGGGGCTGATCCTTATAGTTTTGAGAGCAGTGGCTATGCAGCCGGTACCGGGTCGTCGTAGGCCGCCGATGCGCATATTGCGGCCGCGGCCTGCGACGACCTCGCCGCTGTCTATTCGCGAGACCCAGCGTGCGACTTTATGACAGGCGGAGAAATAGAAGAAACACCATCTTCCTGATTGGCTTGGTGTCCTGTTCGGGCCCCATCACGTCGGGCCATGGTAGACTGGTGCCATCAGATGCCAGCTACTTTCAACAGCATGACAGGGCATGAACACCGTCCTTGAGGAAAAGCCCAGTGACCGCACCGGAGCCGTTGCCGCAACCACCGCCTACGGGCTGATCTTCCATTCCGAAATCGCCGTTCCGTTCCACCCGGCCCCTTTCGGCGCGGAGCCGGACGTTATCATCCGCCGAGGCACCGCGCCCCGTCGGCTCGATGGCCCGGCAACCGGCACCGGGCGATGGTGGGAGGCCGCTCCCGGTGCCTTTCTGCTAACCGTTGAGGGTGTCGCGCGCTACTTCGTGCGGGCGGGGAACGAGATCGTCATCGATTCCTCGGCGACGAACGGAACGCGCGGGTCTTTCTGCTCGGCTCGGCGCTTGCGGCCTGCCTGCAGCAGCGCGGCATCTTCACGCTGCATGCCAGCGCCGTCGAAACCGCGCATGGCGCGGTGCTGTTCCTGGGGGAACCCGGCGTCGGCAAATCAACGCTCGCCGCCGCCCTGGTTGACCGCGGCTTGCGGCTGATGGCCGACGACGTGACCGGCATCCTGGTCCGCGAAGGACGCCCGGTCGCGCTGCCGGCCTTCCCGTCTCTGCGGCTATGGGCTGATGTCATGAAAAAGCTCGGGCGGCAAACGACCGGGAGCCGTAAAGTGCGCGAAGGCATTGAGAAATACGATGTGGCCGTTGAAGGGTTTTGCGGCTCGCCGCTCCCGGTGCGGGCGATGTTCCTGCTGGGCTTGCGCAATAACGAAGACCTCCGGCTACAAGCCGTGCCCCGCGCGACGGCCGTTGATGCGCTGCTGTTCAATACCTACCGAAAGCGCATCGCACTCGCGATGGGATGCCTGCCGGAGGCGTTCCGCGCGGCCACCGCGCTAGCCCGCCACGCACCGCTCTTCGAATTGCTCAGGCCGGACGATCAACGGCATCCGCTGCTGTTGGCCGATGCAATCGAACGGTGCTTGGAAACGCTCCCGGAAGACTGAATGGCCAGCATGATCTGCGGAATCCAAGCCTTGCGCGGCGACCCCGGCGCGGCGGCGCTCGATGCCATGGTGGCCGCCCTGCCCGGGCGCCGAACAGATGCCACCGCGGCCTGGACGACGGAAGCGGCCCGCTTGGGCTGGCGCGGGCATGAGGCGGCGGACGGCGCGGCCTGCTGCGCGCGCGGCGGCGCGGGCGATTGGGTGGTCGCAAGCGCCCGCATCGACGGGCGCGACGAGTTGCGCGCCGCGCTGGGCGTTTCCGAACGAAAGGACGAGCCGCTGACGGACGCGGAGTTGATTTTGCGCGCCTGGCGAAAATGGGGCGCGGAGTGTCCGCAGCGGCTGTACGGCGATTACGCGTTCGCCGCGTGGGACGCCGAACGCCGCCGGCTGCTTCTTGCCCGGGACCACATTGGCGCCCGGCCGCTCTACTACGCCGCCGCGGCGGACCGCATCGTGTTCGCCAGCGACGTGAACGCGGTGCTCGCGGCACCCGGCGTAGAGGCGGACCTGGACGAGGACGCGACCGCCTCCTGGCTTGCCCGCCACATTTTCTGGCCGTTCGGCGAACGCACGTTCCACCGCGCGGTGCGGCGCCTGCCGCCGGGCCACTTGCTATTGGCACAAGCCGGCGGCTGGCGTGTGCGGCGCTGGTGGCATCCGGAGCGGATTCCCGCGCTTGGCCGCATCGACGACGGCGAAGCCGCCGAGGCCTGCCTCGCGCTGTGCGCCGCCGCGGTGGCGGACCGCGCGGGCGGCCCCCGCCGCGTGGGCGTGCATCTGAGCGGCGGCCTCGACTCCTCCTGCGTTTCGGCGCTCGCGGCCCGGGCGCTGCGGGCCGCGGGCCGCCCCGCCCCGCCCGCGTTCACCTGGCTGCCCGAGGCGGCGGAGGGGAGCCGCGACGCCGCTCCCGGCGGCGAATACCGCCTTGTCGAAGCGGTCGCGGCCCAGGAGGGCCTGGAGGTCCACCACTGCCCGCCCACTGCCGCCGATATGCTGGCGACCTTGCGCCGCGATGTGACCCGGCACGACAGCTATCACCTCAACGAATGCCCCGTGCAGCGTTCGGCCGCGGCGCAGGGCGTGGGCGTGCTGCTGTCCGGCTGGGGCGGCGACGAGGGGGTCTCGTTCAGCGGCCGCGGCTACCACCCCGACCTCTTGCGCAAAGGCCGGCTCGCGGCGCTGCGGCGCGAGTTCGGGCACCGCCGCTTTCCCCTGCTCGGCATCGCGCGCTGCGCGGCGCTGCCGTTTGTTCAAGCCATGGAACCGGTGAGAACCTTGAGGGACACGCTTTGGCGGCTGCGCCAAGGCAAGACGCCGCTGCCGCCGACGGGCCGCTACCTGCACCCCGATTTCGCCCGCCGCGCCCGCCTGCTGCCCATGCCGCCGACGGTCCCGGTGGCCGGCGCGCGAGCGGTCCAGCTCGGCCTGCTTGCGAGCGGGTATATCGACAGGCGCATCGAAGGCTGGGCCGCGAGCGGGGCGCGGCTGGGAATCGAGTACCGCTATCCGCTGCTGGACCGCCGACTGCTGGAATTCGTCCTGGCGCTGCCGCCGGAGCAGTTCCTCCGCGGCCCCGAAAGCCGGCGGCTGATGCGGCGTTCCCAGCGCGAAGTGCTGCCCGAACTGGTGCTGCGGAACCGCGACAAAACGGACCCCGCGCGGTACCGGGCCTATAGGGACGCGCTTGCCGAAACCTTGGCGCAAGTGCGCTCGATGATCGCCGGCGGCGGCGCGGGAACGGCGCGCGGCCGCTACCTGAACCTGGGCCGCATGGCGCGCGACCTTGAACTGCTGGGCGACTTCGACCCTGCCCGCATTCGCCGCCACCTGCGCCCCAGGCCCTTGACCCAGGCGTTGCAGTTCCTTGACTTCTAAGCCGCCAAGCATCCCGGCCGGCCGCGGAGCGGACGTTTGCATCGCGCTGGCCGCCACCGAGAAATTCCTGCCCGGCGCCATCGTCGCCGCCCATTCATTTCTACAGCAGCATCCCGGCTTTTGCGGCGGGATGCTGCTGTTCCACAACAGACTGTCCGCCAAGCGCCGCGCGGCGCTGGCGCGGGCCTGTCCGGCGCTGCGGCCGGAGCCGGTGCGCCCCGCGCTGCGACGCCGCCTGGCCGCCTTCGCCGGCTGGCCATTGGCGAAGCGGCGGTGGCTTTCCAGCTTCCACTGCCTGGAGGCGTTCCGCATCGCCGGCTACCGCAAGGTGCTCTATTGCGACAGCGACCTCCTGTTCCGCGGCCCGGTCTGGGAACTCTTCGACCGCCGGGAGGCGCTGATCTGCTGCGGGGATTCCGTGTCCATGGCAGGAGGATGCCGCGACGCCGTCTCGTTCCAGCCGCTCGCCAGCCCCGCCCTTGCGGGGGCGAAAGGCGCGCTGGAGCGGACGTTCAATTCCGGGTTTTTGCTTATCGACGAGCGCCTGACGGGCGAGCGCGCCTACGCGGAGCTGCTGGGCCGGGTCGCGCCGGACGCCTGGCGCGGCACGGACACGGTCCACACCAACGACCAGTTCCTGCTGAACCAGCACTTCGCGGGACGGCAAAGCCTGGTCAGTTCGACCTACAACTATCCGCTGCACATGAGGGAGGCGATTCTGGCGCGCGAGGGGCTGGCGCCGAAGGACGCGAAGGTGCTGCACTTCACCGGCCCGGTCAAGCCCTGGAGCGCCGCCGCCATGCTGCGCTGGACCGACGGCGACCCCGCTTTCGCCCCCCATCCGGCCTATGCCTGGTGGCACGAGGCGTGGCTGGCCTGCCTGAATGACGCGCATCTCCGGCGGGCCTGGCCCGCCTTGGCGGCGCGCGCCTTCGGCGGGTCTGCCGGTGTTGGCGGCGGCGAACAGGCGGGGAAGCCGCCATGAGCGCGGCGTACGGGGCGATGCACGACCTCGAGCGCGCCGTTCGCACGCACCTTTTCGGCATCGCGCCGAACAACAGCGGCTCCAGTTTCCTCAAGGAGGCGATGGCGACCAGCAAGGCAACCTGGAACCTGCCGCGGGAAGGCCAGTTCGCGCTCGGCTTCGCCGGCCCCACCACGCTCAAGCACGGCGGGCTGATCTGGAGCGAGCCCGAATGGCGGAGCCGCTTGGCCGACCCGGACGCCTACGACTGGCCGAGCATACGCAAGGCTTGGCACTTCCAAGCCTTCGCCCGCGACCCCGCCGCTCCCGTGTTCTACACCAAGACGCCGCATTTCCTGCTGCATGTGGACGAGCTCGCGCGGCACTTTCCGAACGCCAGGTTCCTGTTCATGGTGCGCAACCCCTACGCCGTGTGCGAAGGGATTTGCAGGAACCAGCCCCGGAAGACCGTCCGCTTCGGCGGCGACCTGCCCTCCGCGGCCGCGCGGCATGTCGTCGCCTGCATGGAACTGCAGCGCCGGAACCTGGAGCGGCACGGCGGCCGGGGGGCTTTTTTCACCTACGAGGACATGTGCGATGCGCCGCATGAGGTCGAGGCGAGTATCCGCGCGCTGGTTCCCGAACTGCGCGACCTCAAGCTGCGCCAGCGCCTGCGGGTGAAGGACGGGATGTACGACGAGATGCTCGCCAACATGAACCGCCGGCAAATCGACCGGCTCGACGCCGCGAAAATCGAGGCGTTCAACCGCGTGTTCGGCAGCCGCGCCGATTTGCTGGAGCACTTCGGCTACCGGATCATGCCGCCGGATTCGGGCCGTCGGGAGCGACCGGGGGAGCCATCCGCAATGAACGGACGCTAGCCGCGTGCGCCGCGGAGGCCACCTTGTGCGGATGCCCTCCCATAATTATCGCCCCGCACAGGTCAAAGCAGCTGCCCGCGCTGGACGGAAGCTTGACGGATGCTGGGCTCTTTGCCAGACTTAGCCCGACTTGGCTACCTGGGCGCGTCATCATGAAAGTGAACATGCACGAAGCGAAATCGCAACTCTCCAAGCTGGGCAAGCTGGCCTGGGAGGGGGAGGAAGTCGTCATCGCCAAGGCTGGCGAGCCCTGGCTGCACCTCAGACCCTACCGCGAACGCCTGAAGGAACGAAAGCCCGGCGGGCTTGAAGGCCGGATGCGCATGGCGCCCGGCTTCGACGACGATGATGAGGAACTCATTGACGCCATCAACAAGTCGAAGATTTTCCCGGATGGGGATTGACGATGCAGCGCCTCCTGCTGGACACCCATGCGCTGGTGTGGTGGCTGTCCGACGTTTCGGAACTGGCTGAGGGTGCCCGCGGCCATATTGCCGATCCGCGCAACGATGTGTTTGTCAGCGCCATTACCGGATGGGAAATTGCCGTCAAACGCGCGAAGGGAAAGATCACCGCCCCGCACAACCTGGCGGCTCTGGTTGAGGAAAGGGGGTTTGTCCATCTGCCGCTAACCTTTCATCACGCGGAGCAGGCGGGCGATCTTCCGATGCATCACCGCGATCCGTTCGACCGGTTTTTGATCGCCCAGGCGCGGGCCGATGGGCTGGTCCTTGTCACCCGGGACGCACGCATTCCCCTCTACGGAGTCCGCACGCTGGCGGCCTGAGCACGAGGCCGGGCGCTCCCTTCCCGCAAACGCCCCTGGCACCCGCCGACCGTCAAAACGGTTGGCCTGGATGAGACATTCAATGGCCCAAAGAGAAACAACCTCAACTCGGAATTCATTGATTATGGAGTGGCATCTTGAAGGCGGAGTGCGACCTTGGTCGCGCCCCTCGACCCGCAAGATTAGCCTCCGGTCAACGCAAAGAGGCGGGGACGCGCCCCGCGGCTGTGGCGGACGCCGGGGGCTTTCAGAGGAGGGCGCGGCGCACCGCGTCGGGTTCCTTGCGGATGACTTGAAGCAGCGCCGCCGCCGGCCCGCTGACGCTCCGGGTGCCCTGCTCCCACTTCCGGTAGCCGGAGAGACTCATTCCCACTAGCGGCGCCATCTGCGCCTGGGTAAGCTTGATCGCCTCGCGAACCTCGCGCGGCGAGATGTCGGGATGGACAATAGCCGGCCCCTCGCCCTTGGCGTGCGCAAGCGCCTCGCGGAGGGACTGGACGAGATCATCACCGAATGTGCTCATGATTGGTTACTCCTTATAGCGGCCTTGATGCTGGCGGCGAGATTCGCCACGGTACGGCGCTCTTCCGGAGTGAGGTCCGTCCGAGCGGATTTCGCATAGACGAGCAGCGCGTACAGCGGGCTGTCCTGGTCGAGGTGGTAGTAGATGACGCGGCTCCCGCCGCGCCTGCCGCTGCCACCGGCCCGGAAGCGAAGCTTGCGAACGCCGCCGGTTCTGGGAATGACATCCCCGGCAAGGGGATTCGCAGCGAGGAAGCCGATGAGTTCCCGCTTCTCGTCCACAGTGAATATCTTGCTGGCTTGGCGCGAGAATGTCGGCGTCTCCGCTATCGTCTGCATGGAGGCAAGATAACCCATTGGGTGATTTTAGGCAAGGGCATCGGCCATGACCGAGATGCCCGTGCATCTGTTCCATAGGGGTTCCGAGACGGTGGAACGCAGTACCGGTCGGCAACGATGCACGGAGGACATGCAATGCTTCGGCGTACATCGGAGCGCGGCCCCTGACCGTGCGCTCGAGTTCCACGCCTGGGCGGGGGACCACCAAGGGACAGATCGGCGGCGGCGGCGGAGCCGAGATCGGGACGTATGCGCAGTTCATCGCATGCGAGGTCGCCATCCTCCTCCGCCTCTTCCCGGCGCCTCGCCACCCAGCGCCGGAACGTCCGCTCGCAAACCCCCAGCACCTCCGCCGCCTGCGCCTGCGCCGGACGGCTCTCCGTCCACATCGTGTACGCGTCGTTGAACACCGCCATCCTCCTCTCCTGCCTCTTTCGCGCCACGCCCATACAGCCTCCCGGTCGCCTCGGAAAACGACCACTGTACGACCGGACACTTCATGTGTTCTAAAACCGGACACTTTATTTGTTCTCTACATGCCGCGCAAAAAGTATTGACTTTTTTTCCGTCGCATGCAGAATGCGCAATCAAGGACTGGGGATTCCCGGTCGACAATTGGCCTCGGTGGATCATCGGGGCCTTTTGTTTCTCAGGGGAAGATTTTTACGCCCCATCCCTCGATTCTTCCCTCTCCGTCCCGATCAAACTTGTCCAGAAGGATTTGATAGGCCCGGTTCGGCTGCCCGGGCCGGGCCACGGACAATCCAACCGGTCTCGCCACCAGGTCCGCCAACTGCAATCCGCAGGAATTGCTCTTCTTATCCGCGAACAGGATTTCGAATGGCAGCCGCTGGAAGCGATGGTTGCCGCCATCGACAATCCGCCGAAACTCCAACTCGAGTTCACCGTCTTCGCGCTTGCCCCGCTTCTCCAAAACCACATGGGTCAGGCTCTCTCCCTGTCCCATCCTCTTGAGATGAAGATGCACCCGTTCGAGACCATATCCGAGCGCGATATGGTAGGGATTTTCAGGATTGCGATAGCGCTGTTTCAGTTGTGACTTGTCGATCACCGTGCAAATCAGCGTGAACGGCGCATCCGACAAGATATCCGAAAGTTCATCGAGAAACGCCTGTTTCAGTTCCTTCGATTTCAGAAACTCGAAATCGCCCCTGTCTTTCCTGATATCGGTCTCATGCAAGACCGCCATGTCGTGCCCGAAATGCCGGAACTTGAATCGTTGGACGGCCGGAACGACAGACTCCGCATATGACGCCTTTTGGAAAACACAAAACGCCAGCACAAAAACCGGATAGTGCCGGTCAATCGAATCCAGCCCGTGGTCTCCGCTTTCGTCCACATAGACGATGTGGTCGCTGAATGGTTTATCCATGCCCCTTTCCGATCCCGCGGTTCACAACCCCGGCCCGCCCGGAACCGGCCCCAGCACCAACTTTCGGATCAATCCCGCAGCACCCGCCGCAGGAATTCGTCGAACAGCGGCACGGCGGCTCATGCGCTATGCAGCGGCGCGGCCAGCAAACCGGGCAGCGAGCGCCCCTCCGGCGCTTCGAGCAGGAGCGTGGCGAAGCCCCGGCATTCCGCATCCCGGAAGATGCGGTTCAAGAGCACGGTTTTGCCCACGCCGCGGAGCCCCACCATGAGCAGGCTCTTGGCCGCCAAGCCATTCCGTATCCGATCCAAGGCAATGGCGGCCTCGTCGATGAGTTCATCGCGGTCGGCCAGCTCGGGCGGGGGAGCGCCGGCTCCGGGGGCGTAAGGGTTGGTTCGGGCGTCCATTTGTACCGAAGTTACCTCGAATCGCAAAACCTTGGTGATGTGCGGGCTCATAAACATCTCGAACCTGACCCGCGCACCTGCCGAAACTCCAACGCGTCCGCGGAGCGGATGCGCGTGATTGACAGATCTGCTGTTGATTGTCATGATATTCAGCAACAGACCTGCTGATTATCGCCAATGATCCATTCCGACGTGCCGCGCCGCCTCCAGATTGCGGAAGTGCTGGCGGGCAAGTCCTGCTTCCTGTTCGGCCCCCGCCAGACCGGCAAGTCCACGCTGATCCGCCAGCAGTTGGCCGGCTGCCCGGTTTACGACCTGCTCGATCAGGCGCTCTTTCTCCGGCTCTCGCGCAATCCGGCGCTGATCCGCGAGGCGTTGACGCCCGAAACTTCCCTTGTGGTCATTGACGAGATCCAGAAACTCCCGGAACTGCTCAACGAAGTGCATCTGATGATCGAGCGGCATGGCGTTCGCTTTCTGATGACCGGCTCCAGCGCCCGCAGCCTGCGCCGCAAGGGCGTGAACCTGCTCGGCGGGCGCGCCCGGTCCCGCGCCTTGCACCCTTTCACCCGGCATGAGCTGGGGGCGCGCTTCGACCTGCATCGCGCCCTGGAGCACGGTTTGCTGCCGCCGATCCATTTCTCCGACGCGCCCCGCGAGGATCTGGCCGCCTATGCCGGCGACTACCTCAAAGAAGAGGTGGCGGCGGAAGCGGCGGCGCGCAACGTTGGCGCGTTCAGCCGCTTTTTGCGCGCCGCCGCCCTGGCCCACGGGCAGATGGTCAACTTCGCCAGCCTCGCGAACGACGCCCAGGTGCCCGCCTCCACGGCGAGAGCCTACTACGACATCCTCAAGGACACGTTCATCGCCCGCGAGGTGCCGGCCGTCACGGAGACCCGCAAGCGCAAGGCGGTTTCCACCTCGAAGTACTATTTGTTCGACATCGGATTGGCGCGGCACCTGCAAGGCCGCCAAGGCTTGGCGCCGGGCACGCCCGAATACGGCTAAGCCTTCGAGAGCTTCATCCACCAGGAAATTTCCGCGTACTGCAGCTACCGCCAGCTTGCCCCGCCCGGTTACTGGCGGTCGAAATCGGGATTCGAGGTGGATTTCGTCTTTCAGGGCATTGCGGTCGAGGTGAAGGCGAAGGCCAACGTCGGCGCCCGCGACTGGCGCGGACTTGCGGCGCTTGCGGAGGAGGGTGCCGCCAAACGCCATGTGCTGGTGTGCTTGGAGCCTGTGCGCCGCCTCGTTGACGGCATCGAGGTGATGCCCTGGGAAGCCTTTCTGGATGAGCTGTGGCTGGGGCGGCTGGCGTAGCAGGCAATTCATCCTCCCGCTGGCCTGTTGTAAACAAATAAATCTGTCCGGTTTTAAAACATTTTAACTGTCCGCTTTCCCGAAGCGGTTTTGGGTTTCGACGCCGGCGCCGCGCGCAGGGAGCGGAGCGACTGGAGCGCGGCGCCGGCGTCGCCGGATTCAGGCCGCATCCGCCAGCCCCTCCCCAAGGTGTTGTCCGTCCGCGCCGTAGCGCGCCAGCCGCCGGGGGCCGTGCCACACCGACAGCGTGCCGTCCATGTGGCGCCGGACTTTGACCTTCGCCTTCAAGTGGTGGGGCCGGCGTTGATGCGAAGGCAGCTGCAGCGCCAGCCCGCCGAACTGGACGCAGTTGTCCCGGCCCACGGTCCGCTCGCGCGGCTCGCACAGGATCGCGTCCAGGTCCGTGTCCGCCCCCAGCGGCACGAACGCCGGGCGGTCCTCCCGCGGCGGCCGGGCGAACTCCGCGTTGAAGGCCGGCAGGTAGGTTTCCCGCAGGTAGCGGTTCGCCGCCTCCATCCCCGTCACGCCCGCAAGCGCCAGCTCCTTGACCAGCCGGTCCTGGTGCGTGCGGAACGCCCGCTCCGAACGGCCCCGCGCCTCCGGCGAGTACGCCGGGATCATGTCGATCCCCAGGTCTCGGACCATCGCGCGGCCGAACTGCGTCAACCGGTCCTTGTCCACCTTGCCGCCCGCCTCCGGGGTGGACCAGTAGTGCGAACCCCGGTCGGTGTAAAGGGAACAGCACAGGCCCCGGGCCTCGATCGCCTCCCGCATGCCCCGGAAACTGCTCCACAGGCCCTCCTCTTCGCAGAAGAACATCGAGTAGTGCTCGTTGGTGGCGTCGTCCATCGTCACGATCAGATCCCAACTCGCGCCGGGCACCCACTCGCGCGTGCTGCCGTCCTGGCGCGGCATCATCCCGGCGCGGGGCGACGGCTCGCGGCGCTTGCGGTGCTTGCCCCGGCCCCTGCCCTTCGGCACCGCCCCCGCCGCCTGGAGCTTGGTCCGCACCCAGTTGTAGCTGCGCGTCCCGCCACCGCGGCGGTAGCGCGTGTAGTAGTGCCGCACGTTCCAGCCGCAATACCGGGTCCGGTACTCGTCCACCATCCGCAACACCTCGTCCACCGGCGCCGCCCGGTGCGAGGCGCGCTCGAGGCGCCGGTCCCGCAGGGCTTCGATGTCGCCATCCTCCTCCGCCTCTTCCCGGCGCCTCGCCACCCAGCGCCGGAACGTCCGCTCGCAAACCCCCAGCACCTCCGCCGCCTGCGCCTGCGCCGGACGGCTCTCCGTCCACATCGTGTACGCGTCGTTGAACACCGCCATCCTCCTCTCCTGCCTCTTTCGCGCCACGCCCATACAGCCTCCCGGTCGCCTCGAAAAACGACCACTGTACGACCGGACACTTCATGTGTTCTAAAACCGGACACTTTATTTGTTCTCTACACATCCTCCCGCTGGCCTCCCAAGTGCCCGTCATTATCTGTTACCCTATAAACAATCTTTTGTCGACGGAAAGGTGAATCCAGTGAAAAATCAAGCGCCCGATAGGGAATCGCAACTTACCCCCCCCCCCCCCCCCCCCCGATCCAACATCGCAAGGACGATCCGGCTCTTCCCGAAAAGCGGCCTTGGACCGCTCCCACCATCACCGAAATGACGATCGGATCTTCCACGATGAATGGGCTCCCTTTGGGGAACCCGCCGGGTGAGTGCTGCGCCTACCCTACGTTTCGTAGTAGTGCGTATTCAGCTAGCTAGCGGTCGGGACACAAAATACAAGGTTTCCGGGGGGCTAGGCCCGAAGCCGCAACGGGCAAAGCGAATCCGCCACGGGCGATGCTGCGATGATCGTCACCGACCACTTCGTCTTCATCCATGTTTCCCGAACCGGCGGCACCTTTCTCAACAATCTGATCCTGGGGGAGTTTCCGGGCGCGCGCATGATTCAGTACCACGGGCGCCTCGAAAACCTTCCGCCCGCCCGCTCGCGCCTGCCCGCCATCGGATTCGTTCGCAATCCCTGGGACTGGTACGTGTCCATGCACCAGGACTACCGCCGCAAGCGGCAATACGTCTATCAGGTTCTCTCCGAGCAGGGCGCGCTGGATTTCGAGCGCACGGTCGCGCGGTTTCTCAATCTCGGTGACGGCAGCGGCGAGAGCCGCGCGCTGCTGCGCCGCCTGGCGGCGGCCGCGCCCAAAACGACGGCCGCGAGGGGACCGGGGCGCTGGCGGGGGGCCGGACTCATGTCGGAGGACTTCTCCCGCTATCCCGACGGCGCCGGCTACTACGGCTGGCTGTTCGACCTGATGTTCCGTCCCCGCTCCGCCAGGGCGGAAACAACCCCTCCCTCACGCCCGGTTGCAGTCCCACATGTGTCTGAACCCGCACACCCCAAGCAGGAGCGGGGGATTCTTTACGGCCGGTTCGAGAATCTCCGCGAGGAGGCGCTGCGGCTGTTTAAGGAAACCGGGGCGCCGATCACCAAAAACATCGCCGCCTACCTCAAACTGGAACCCCCCGCGAACGCCTCCCCGCGCGGCAAGGGGTTCACGGGCCGCTACAGCAACGAGCTGCGGGAGCTGGTCGCCCTGAGGGAGCGCAAGCTCATCGCGGGATTCGGCTACGATTTCGCCGATTCCCGCCGGAATTCATAGCCGCCCGGCGGCGGATGCCATCGCTGTTCACGGGGCCCAAAGCGCATCAATCGGCAGCGCGTGGATGCGATTGCCAAACGGCGCCGAGGCAGTGCCGGCGTAGAGGATGATGCCGCATGCAAACTGCTTGCCCGCAAGCCCGGCCAATGTGCTCAGCCCCCGCGCCGCGCTTGGGCGCAGGCTGGCGCCAGCCTTGACCTTGATGCCGACAATATCGCCAGCGGAGCTTTCCAGCACCAAGTCCACCTCGATGCCCGAGTGGGTGCGGAAGTGGTGCAGGCGGCACTGCTTTGCAGACCATCCCAGCTGCTTGCCAAGCTCCGCCGCGACCAGGTTCTCCAGTGCCGGACCGAAAAGGGTTGGGTTGGCGTCGAGGCGGTCAGGATCAGTGGCGAGCAGATGCGCCAGCAAGCCAGGGTCGTTGAAGATGAGTTTCGGCGCCTTGACCAGCCGCTTGCCGATGTTCGCCGTCCAGGCGGGCAGGAAGCGGATCAGGAAGGTGGCCTCGAACAGCGCGACGTAGCGTTTCAGGCTGGTTTGCGGGATGCTGAGCGAGCGCGACAGATCGGCGAAGTTGACGGGCTGGGAGGCTCGGCTGGCGAGCATCGCGAGCAGACGCGACAGTTCCGGGCCGCGCACGATGCTGGCAAGGTCACGGATGTCGCGTTGGGTGATCCCCTCGACATAGGCATCAAACCAAGCGTGGCGGCGGCGGGCTTTGCGGGCCACCGCCTCTGGAAAGCCGCCTGCGCAAAGCCGCGTGGCCAGCAACTGCCGGGGCGTTTCGGGTTCGAGGCTAACCTGCAGGGGCGGCCCGCTGGGATGCTGGGCGCCGATGGCGGACAGGTCTACTGCAAACGCGCGCTCGACAAAGGTCTCGCGCACGCCAGCCATTTCACCCTGCGACAGAGGCCACAACGTGTGCGTTTCCATCCTTCCCACCAATGCCTCGGCAAACGGCGCCCAAAGCGGCCCGCCTGCTGAGCCGGTGAGCAGAAACCGCCCCGGTCGGCGGTCGGCATCCACCGCCGCCTTCAGCGCGAGCGCGAGTTCCGGCGCGCGCTGAACCTCATCAATGGTGGCCGGCCCCGGCAATCCGGCCAGAAACCCGACGGGGTCGGCCTGCGCGGCAGCGCGGGTGGCATCGTCGTCGAGAGTGACATAGGCTCTCGGCGGCGAGCCGTTTGCCAAGTGCTGGGCGAGCGTGGTTTTCCCGGTCTGACGCGGCCCGCGCAGACAGACGACCGGGGTATCCGTCAACGCCTCGCGAACCGCGTCGGCGATGTGGCGTTCAAACAACCGAGCCGGAGTGTTGGGGGATTGACGAGCTGGCATGGTGGCAATCTGATCTGACGATACGGCCTAACAAGGCACAGATGATATCGATCAATGGATGAAAATCAACCAAGGCTTGGTTGATTTTCATCCATTGATGTGGGTTGAGATTTAGCCGTCAAATCCCGATAGGGGGAGAGCGCAATTGTGGTTCGGGTCGCCCTTGCAGGTGCGGCCTCTACTGCGGGGCAAGGCTGGCATTTGCTTGGCATGCTAGCGGGGCTGCTTCAACAACTGGCACAATAACGGGTGTCCGGTTTCGATGAGAAGCGGGATGAAAACAGGAGTCGAGCATTGGCGCGGACAATTTGCGGGGTATGCCACCGGGGCGGAGCGGGCGATGCCGCGAACCCGGATCCGAACCGGGACACTATCGGCGCGATGCTGGCCGAATTGCCGGGGCTGGGATGTGCGGGGCGGATCAACGGGGATGCCGTCTCCTTCGGATACCGGGCGCTGCGGGCCGATGCCGGGGAACAAGGGCAAGAAGACGCTTGGCAAGCCCGATGCTCCGACCGGGGCTTGATCGCCGTGGCCGACGCGCGGCTGGACAACCGCGCCGAACTCGCCAGCGCCCTCGGCCTCGGCGCTGCGGAAAGCATCGGCGCAACCGATTGCGGGCTGATCCTGCGGGCCTACGGGCGCTGGGGCGGGAACTGCCCCCTACAGCTGCACGGCGACTACGCCTTCGCGGTTTGGGATCCCGCAAAGCGCCTGCTGTTCTGCGCCCGCGATGCGCTGGGCGCCCGTCCATTCTATTACGCCCGGGGCGGCGGGCGCTTCGTCTTCGCCAGCGACATTGCAGCGGCGCTCGCCGCGCCCGGCGTGGAGGATGATCTGGACGAGGCCCATGCCGTCATTAACCTCATGGGCAATACGCCGGACACGAACAGCACCTTCTTCCGCGCCGTGCGCAGCCTGCCGCCCGGCCACAGCATCGCCGTCAACGGGCGGGGCGAGCGCCTGCGGCGCTGGTGGCGCCCGGAGGACGCGCCCGCCGCGGGCCGCGGGTCGAACCAGGACTACCAGCGGGAATTCCTCGACCACTACCGCCGCGCCGTGCGCGACCGGCTGCAAGGCGCCGGGCCGGTCGGCGCGCATCTGAGCGGCGGGCTGGATTCGTCGAGCGTGGCCGTGCTGGCGGCCCGCGAGCTGCGGCCTTCGGGTCGGCGGCTGCATGCGCTGTGCTGGCATCCGCCGCCAAACGATTCCCAGCCCGAGAACGAGGCTTCCGAATACCGCCTGATCGAATCGGTTTGCGCGCAGGAGGGCCTCCATCCGCGCTACCACTCCGTTTCGGTGGAGCACACATTGGCAAGGCTCGGCCTCGACGGCGCCCGGGTGGCCGACCACCAAGGCGTGCTGATGCACGAGTCGCTGGTGCAGCGCAGCGCCGCCGAATTGGATGTGCGCGTGATCCTTTCCGGCTGGGGCGGCGATGAAATCGCTTCCTCAAGCGGCGCGGACTACTACCCCATGCTGTTGCGGGGCGGGCGGTGGCGCCAGCTGCTAAGGGAAGCGCGGCGACGGCAGAGGAGCTGGCGCTTCCTGGCGCACCAAGCGGTTCTGCCGCTGGTGCATCCCCGTGCCTCGAATACGGTTTCCGCGCTGCTCAAGGGGCAAAGGCCCCGCATGCTGCGGCCATCCTTCGTTCATCCGGCCTTGGCCCGCAAGCATCGGCGCCCGCCGCAGGGCAGGCTCGCCGCCCGGCCGGTCAGCGTCCGGCAGACGCAACTGGTACGGCTGGGGAGCGGACATCTCGAGCAGCGCATCCAGGACTGGGCGGCGAGCGGCGCCCGAACGGGCATCGAGTACCGCTATCCGCTGCTCGACCGGCGCCTGATTGAATTCGTCCTTGGATTGCCGCCCGAACAGTTCCGCTACGGCCGCAGCTCGCGCTGGTTTTTCCGGCAGTCCCTGAAATCCGTGCTGCCCCCATGCGTTGCGGAGCATACCGACAAGACGGACCCGGCGCGCCACCGCCCCTGCTTCGATAGCTTGAGCGAGGCGCTGCCCTTGATTGCCGGACGGCTCGCCGCCCGCTCCGACACGCCGGCCCGCGCCCGCTACCTCGACATGGCGAGGCTGCGCGCCTACCTCGAAGCCGAGGCCGGGCTGCCCGACGACCGCAGGCAACCCGGAAAAATCTTACGCGCCCTGAGCTTCCTCGACTGGCAGACGGACTGACGACGACGCTTGCGAGGTTTCCTTGTGCCTGCCCAAGCGGCAGCAAATGCGGAACTTTGCTACAATAGGGGAACTGACCCATCCGTCTCTCCGAAGAAGGAGTACCCAATGAAGCGCCAGTCGACAGCGAATCGCAACTTAGCTCCCCCCCCCCCCCCCCCCCCCCGATCCAATCATCGTAAAGACGATCCAGATCTTCCCGAAAAGCGGCCTTGGTCCACTCCCGCCATCACCGAAATGACGATCAAATCATCCACTATGAGCGGGAGTGGTAACTATCCTACAGAGACGGTGAACTATTTTCCTCGCTCCTGATCCTATTAGCTAGCAACCGGGGCGGGATCAAGCCGCAGAGCAAACAAAGGATGATGCTTTGCAGTCGGCTCACGCGAGCGAGCGCAGGCTGTGGCGCGATCTAAACGGAACCGTCGGCGAGATGGCATTCGATGCGGCGGGCCAAAGCGCGGGGCTTGATGCCCTCGGCGGGCCGGATCACATGCGTCACCGGAAATTTCCGGGAGATGCTCGCCAAGATGTTGAAGTATGCCCCGGCAAGCCCCAATCCATGGACGTACCCGGGGCGGTGGATGAAACGCGCCAAGCTTCGGAAGGCTTCGGCGGATCTCGTTTTCTCCAGTTCGAGCGCTTCGGCGGTCCTTCTTTTGAGTACATAGGCGGCACGGACAATCTGCGGCTTGCGGGCGAACCTCTCCGCCGGCAGCAGATGCTTGTCCGGGCCGTGCCGCGTCAGGCCGTCGATGCCGTTGGACAGAGTGGCGACCTGTTCCAAGGCATCGGCCTTCAGGCGCAGATTCGGATAGCCGGGCGCGACGCGGGGCGGCGAACCCGCAGCGGCGCTCACTGCGGCCACATCGTCGGTGAGCATATTGAAGCCCCGAGCCATCAACGCCGCGGCGAGCGTCGATTTGCCGGCGCCGGAGTCGCCCATGATAAGAACGGCGCCGGCCTGTTCCGTCCATACCGCGCTGGCGAAGTCGAGGCACCGCATCCGCCTTCGGGAGCGGATGCGGTCGCTGTTTACGGACTACCGCATCAGGCCCAAAGCGCATCAATCGGCAGCGCGCGGATGCGATTGCCGAACGGCACCGAGGCAGTGCCGGCGTAGAGGATGATGCCGCATGCAAACTGGTTGCCCGCAAGCCCGGCCAATGTGCGCAGCCCCCGCGCCGCGCTTGGGCGCAGGCTGGCGCCAGCCTTGACCTCGATGCCGACAATATCGCCAGCGGAGCTTTCCAGCACCAAGTCCACCTCGATGCCCGAGTGGGTGCGGAAGTGGTGCAGGCGGCACTGCTTTGCAGACCATCCCAGCTGCTTGCCAAGCTCCGCCGCGACCAGGTTCTCCAGCGCCGGACCGAAGAGGGTCGGGTTGGCATCGAGGCGGTCAGGATCAGTGGCGAGCAGATGCGCCAGCAAGCCAAGGTCGTTGAAGATGAGTTTCGGCGCCTTGACCAGCCGCTTGCCGATGTTCGCCGTCCAAGCGGGCAGGAAGCGGATCAGGAAGGTGGCCTCGAACAGCGCGACGTAGCGTTTCAGGCTGGTTTGCGGAATGCTGAGCGAGCGCGACAGATCGGCGAAGTTGACGGGCTGGGAGGCTCGGCTGGCGAGCATCGCGAGCAGACGCGACAGTTCCGGGCCGCGCACGATGCTGGCAAGGTCACGGATGTCGCGTTGGGTGATCCCCTCGACATAGGCATCAAACCAAGCGTGGCGGCGGCGGGCTTTGCGGGCCACCGCCTCTGGAAAGCCGCCTGCGCAAAGCCGCGTGGCCAGCAACTGCCGGGGCGTTTCGGGTTCGAGGCTAACCTGCAGGGGCGGCCCGCTGGGCTGCTGGGCGCCGATGGTGGTCAGGTCTGCTGCAAACGCACGCTCGACGAAGGTCTCGCGCACGCCAGCCATTTCACCCTGCGACAGGGGCCACAACGTGTGCGTTTCCATCCTTCCCACCAACGCCTCGGCAAACGGCGCCCAAAGCGGCCCGCCCGCTGAGCCGGTGAGCAGAAACCGCCCCGGTCGGCGATCGGCATCCACCGCCGCCTTCAGCGCGAGCGCGAGTTCCGGCGCGCGCTGAACCTCATCAATGGTGGCCGGCCCCGGCAATCCGGCCAGAAACCCGACGGGGTCGGCCTGCGCGGCAGCGCGGGTGGCATCGTCGTCGAGAGTGACATAGGCTCTCGGCGGCGAGCCGTTTGCCAAGTGCTGGGCGAGCGTGGTTTTCCCGGTCTGACGCGGCCCGCGCAGACAGACGACCGGGGTATCCGCCAACGCCTCGCGAACCGCGGCGGCGATGTGGCGTTCAAACAACCGAGCCGGAGTGTTGGGGGATTGACGAGCTGGCATGGTGGCAATCTGACCTGACGATACGGCCTGACAAGGCACGGATGATAACGACCAACGGATGAAAATCAACCAAACCGTGGTTGATTTTCATCCGTTGCTTACTGCTTTTCTTGACCGCGGGGCAAGGCTGGCATTTGCTTGGCATGCTGGCGGGGTTGCTCCAACAACTGGCACAATAACGGGTGTCCGGTTTCGATGGGAAGCGGGATGAAAATAGGAGTCGAGCATTGGCGCGGGCGGTGGGGTTGTCTGGCGACGACTGTCAACAAGTGGTCGCAGCGCTTCGAGCGCCTCGCCCCGGACGGCCTGACGGACCGTCCGGGGCGAGGCGCCAAGGCGTCCATTTCGCCGGCGGTGGTCGAGGAGGTGCTCGCCAAGGCCGGCCAGGACGCGCCGGGCATGCGCCGGCGCAGCACGCGGACCATGGCGCGGAATTGCTGGTAATCGTGGTCGTCGGTGCAAAGGCTGTCGCCATGCATCAGCAACACTCGCCGGCGATCGCGACAACGCTGGCATCCTCCAGCAGCACGGCTCCGCTGCGCCGGGCGAAGTCGTCGCCCACCAGGAAATCCCGGTTGCCGCGGGCGAAAAAGACGGCTGTGCCGCCCGCCGCCGCGAGAGACCGCGCCCGCGTTGGGCTGCGCCAATGAAGCATTTCCAAATCGAGCCACTACCGGATGACTTGCCGAGAGCGTGCCGAGAGCGTTGCGTGGATGCCCTCGCGTGATACAATTTGCCCTTCGTGAACCCTGAACCGAGCGAGGATTCTTCCGCCATGCCCCCCCCCCCCCCCCAATAAAACCCGGGAGCTCGCGGTCCGGCAACCGTAGCGGCGAATCCCGAAAACGCCCTTGGCACCCGCCGACCGTCAAAACGGTCGATCTCGGCCAGACACGAAGCGGGACGGATTCGACATTCAACGCCCAGCCGGAAAGCACTACATACAGTGTGGGCTTTGCGGGCATGAGCTAGCTCTGTTGCGGGGCACAAGCAGGCGATCCGAGAAAGGCGAAGCGATCTGGAGCACCTGCAAGCGTATCGCGACAACGCTGGCATCCTCCAGCAGCACGGCTCCGCTGCGCCGGGCGAAGTCGTCGCCCACCAGGAAATCCCGGTTGCCGCGGGCGAAAAAGACGGCCGTGCCGCCCGCCGTCAACTGCGCCAGCGCTTCAACGACCTCCCGCGCCAACGCGCTGTCGTCGTCATCGCCCACCCAGGCCTCGAACAGGTCGCCCAGCACATAGAGGGCCTCGGCGCCGGAGGCGCGTTGTTTGAGAAAGCGGTGAAAGGCGCGGGTTGCTCGGGGCCGATCGGCATCGAGATGCAGACCGGACATGAGCAGGACGCTCATTGGAGCCAAGCCGCAAAGGGCAAAGCGAATCCGCCCAGATCAACAGTCTGCGAGGAAGCGCTCGGCCTCCTCCAGGTAGCCCAGCCGGGCCATGGCCGGGCGGTGCCGGTCCACAATCCGCCGAATCTGCTCCGGGCTCAGCGCGCCGCGCCCGTCGCCCACCCGGCCGCCCCTGAAAAAACTCGGCGCCGTGGGCTGGCGCTCCCAGAACCCGTGGCGCGCCTCCTGCTCGCGCAGCCGCTCGAAGCGCGAGTGGTCCACGGCACGGGCCAGGCGGGCGGAATCGCGGCGCAAGCCCGCGAAAGCGGCCACCGCCTCCAGCGCGGCCTCGGGGTTCGCGTGCATGTCCTCGTAGCGTATCGTTCGCAGCGGCAATTCCGTTTGCTCAAGCCAACTCAGGACGTTTCCGCTCCAGTCGCAAACATGGCTCGGAAGCGCGGCGTGGATGCGGTCGCGCTCGGGCGCGAGCATGGCCTCGGCATCGCCCATCGTCGCGATGGCGCGGTCGAGGTCGCATTGCAGGTGATGCGCGTAGGAGACGGCGACATCCAGCGGGTTGCGCACCATGCAGACCGCGCCCGAAAACGTCGGCTCGGCGTACAGCGGCGCCCCGTCCGGCAGGCGCGGAAAGCGCTCGTGCGTCTTCGCGAAGACGGGCACGGCATTGTCGGCCGCCTCCGCTGCCAGCGATTCGTTGAGGCGCGGACGCAGCCGCAGGATTTCGCCGTCGGTCAGGGCCGCGGACGCAAGCCCCAGCCGCTCGTCGAACTCGTGGCGGCTGAGGATGGGGCTGTTCACCAGCGCGTTGACGAAAACCGGCTCCTCGCCTTCGCTGAGGCAGTTGGACAGCAGCGCCCGCATCCAGGTGTTGCCGGACTTGGGGTAGGAGGCGAGCAGAATCAAGGGCACGGCGGCGGCAGGCGTTGCGCCATCCAGTCGGCCGCGGCCGGCGGCGCGCAGGCGGCGGCAGGCCAGGTGAGGCGCTCCACCGGCGCTCGCTTGGCGACGGATGCGGCGGCGCGGAAGTGGTCGCGCTCGGCGCCCAAGCCGCGCAGGAACCGCAAACGGCAGGTGGCCGCGGTCAGCGCGGCGAAAGCTTGGGTTTGGGAAAGCCGCTTGCATGCGATTTCGGCATCCGCCTTCCGGTTGAGCAGATAAACGGCGCGCACCGGCATGGCTTCGCCGTGGAAGCGGCGGGCGGGAACCATGCGGCTTTTCGTTCCGGAACGCGGGGGGGCGGCGGCGGGCTGCCAAGAGGGGTCCAGAATTTTCAGCGCGCGGTTTTGCAGGCGCATGCTTGGAAATCCGGCCAGGGCGCGCGGTGCCTCGCCGCCGTTGCCGGCAACGGCAACGATGCCGTCGGCCAGCAGCGGGTATCCGAGGTCCACCAGGGCCGCGGCCAAGGTCGATTTGCCGGTCGCGGCGCGCCCGGCCAGCACCGCCGCGCCCTCGGCCGTGGCGACGGCGCTGGCGCGCAGGGTCAGGACGCCGCGCATCTGCAGGCAGGCGGCGAGCGCGGATTCAAGCGCCGCGGCCACCGCGCCGCCGCCGTCCTCCGCCGGATCGAAGCGGATCAGCCGGCCGGATTCGCAGACCAGGCAACGGGCGATGCCGGGCGCATTCAGCAGCATAGCGCCGGGCGCCGTCTGCCAAAAGCCGCATTCGTCCGCCGGCGATGCGAGCGCCCCCGGCACCGCCCCGCCGCGAATGGACAGATCCGCTTCGCCGCCGGAACCGGGCGCCGCGGCGGGCCACGGCAAATCGACGTTCGACTCCAGGCGCAGGCCGTAGCCCTGGTAATGGCGCAACGGCCGCTCCGGAGCGCTCCCGGGCGCGGACGCCGCTCGCACCGGCTTGCGAGTCAATCCCGCAGCACCCGCCGCAGGAATTCGTCGAACAGCGGCACGGTAAAGCCGGTGTCGCCGTGGGCGGGACTGTGGATCATGCCTTTTGCGATGAGCTTGGCGCGAGTCGGCGCGACGACTGCCACGCCCTTGGCGAGCATCCCGCTGATTTCCCCCGAACGATGCGGCCCCGGACCCAGCTCCGCCATAGCCCGCAAATAGCGCTTTTCCGACGGAGCCAGCCGATCAAAACGGGCGCGGAAGAAGCTGGCATCCAGTTCCGCGGTGGCTTGCGCCGTGGCCGCATCGACATCTTGCGCTGTGATCGGGGATGCCTCGGCGCAATCCCAACTGTGCTTGCCCCATTCTTGAAGGAAGTAGGGATAGCCTTGCGTGCGCCGCACGATCGCCGAAAGGGCATCGGGATGAAAAAGCACATCCCGCTTTCTGGCGGGCGCTTCGAGGGCGTATCGGGCCGCATCCTCGGGCAGCGGGCCAATTTCGGGAAAGCGGAACAATCTTTCGGCGTATGATTTCGCGGCTGCCGCGTGGGCTACGAGTTGGGGCAGCCCGGCGCCAATGAGCGTGACGGGGAGTTGCCGTTGGGCGGCGCGGTGAAGGGCAGCGATCAGGGCGGCAAGCTGGCTTTCCTCAACGTATTGCAGTTCGTCGATAAACAGCGCGAACGCGGTGCTCTGGTCCTTTGCGGCTTCGCCCACCGCAGCAAGCAGATCGCTCAGGTCGAAGTCCAAGTGGCCGCTGTCCGCAAACCCCGGCTCGGCCTCGATATCGATGCCGATGCTGATGTCGCCGAAATTGACCTTCATGGCGCGCGCAAATCCGGCAAGCGCCCGGAGCGCCCGCCTTGCGGCATCGCCGGCAGCGGCACGGCGGCTCATCTTCGCAAGGGCGCTGTGCAGCGGCGCGGCCAGCAAGCCGGGCAGCGAGCGCCCTTCCGGCGCTTCGAGCAGGAGCGTGGTGAAGCCCCGGCATTCCGCATCCCGGAAGATGCGGTTCAAGAGCACGGTTTTGCCCACGCCGCGGAGCCCCACCATGAGCAGGCTCTTGGCCGCCAAGCCATTCCGTATCCGATCCAAGGCAATGGCGGCCTCGTCGATGAGTTCATCGCGGCCGGCCAGCTCGGGCGGGGGAGCGCCGGCCCCGGGGGCGTAAGGGTTGGTTCGGGCGTCCATTTATACCGAAGTTACCCCAAGTTACCTCGAATCGCAAAACTTTGGTGATATGCGGGCTCATAAACATCTCGAACCTGACCCGCGCACCTGCCGAAACTCCAACGCGTCCGCGGAGCGGATGCGCGTGATTGACAGATCTGCTGTTGATTGTCATGATATTCAGCAACAGACCTGCTGATTATCGCCAATGATCCATTCCGACGTGCCGCGCCGCCTCCAGATTGCGGAAGTGCTGGCGGGCAAGTCCTGCTTCCTGTTCGGCCCCCGCCAGACCGGCAAGTCCACGCTGATCCGCCAGCAGTTGGCCGGCTGCCCGGTTTACGACCTGCTCGATCAGGCGCTCTTTCTCCGGCTCTCGCGCAACCCGGCGCTGATCCGCGAGGCGTTGACGCCCGAAACTTCCCTTGTGGTCATTGACGAGATCCAGAAACTCCCGGAACTGCTCAACGAAGTGCATCTGATGATCGAGCGGCATGGCGTTCGCTTTCTGATGACCGGCTCCAGCGCCCGCAGCCTGCGCCGCAAGGGCGTGAACCTGCTCGGCGGGCGCGCCCGGTCCCGCGCCTTGCACCCTTTCACCCGGCATGAGCTGGGGGCGCGCTTCGACCTGCATCGCGCCCTGGAGCACGGTTTGCTGCCGCCGATCCATTTCTCCGACGCGCCCCGCGAGGATCTGGCCGCCTATGCCGGCGACTACCTCAAAGAAGAGGTGGCGGCGGAAGCGGCGGCGCGCAACGTTGGCGCGTTCAGCCGCTTTTTGCGCGCCGCCGCCCTGGCCCACGGGCAGATGGTCAACTTCGCCAGCCTCGCGAACGACGCCCAGGTGCCCGCCTCCACGGCGAGAGCCTACTACGACATCCTCAAGGACACGTTCATCGCCCGCGAGGTGCCGGCCGTCACGGAGACCCGCAAGCGCAAGGCGGTTTCCACCTCGAAGTACTATTTGTTCGACATCGGATTGGCGCGGCACCTGCAAGGCCGCCAAGGCTTGGCGCCGGGCACGCCCGAATACGGCGAAGCCTTCGAGAGCTTCATCCACCAGGAAATTTCCGCGTACTGCAGCTACCGCCAGCTTGCCCCGCCCGGTTACTGGCGGTCGAAATCGGGATTCGAGGTGGATTTCGTCTTTCAGGGCATTGCGGTCGAGGTGAAGGCGAAGGCCAACGTCGGCGCCCGCGACTGGCGCGGACTTGCGGCGCTTGCGGAGGAAGGCGTCGCCAAACGCCATGTGCTGGTGTGCCTGGAGCCTGTGCGCCGCCTCGTTGACGGCATCGAGGTGATGCCTTGGGAAGCCTTTCTGGATGCGTTGTGGCAGGGGCGGCTGGCGTAGCGTGCAATTCATCCTCCCGGTGGCGGATGCCATCCACCGACAATCTCGATCCTCCGCGATCCCGCGTTTGATAGCATCTTGAAAAATGCCATCATTCGGATTCGTGCAGCCAAACTTCCACCAGGGAGGCCAATCATGGCGCAAATCGCCATCCGCCAAATCCCCGACGAGGTGCATCGGGCGCTGAAGTCGCAGGCCCGGGCCCAAGGGAGCAGTGCCGGGGCGCTTGCGCGCAGCCTCCTGCGGCGCGGGCTGTGGCCCGAGCTAAACGGAACCATCGGCGAGATGGCGTTCGATGCGCTCGGCCAGCGCATTGGGCGAGATGCCGGCGGCGGGCCGGTTCACTCTCGTCACTGGCACGCTCAGCGCGAAATGCCCCAGGGCGCGGAAATTCGCTTCCCAACCACCCATTGCATTGGCCAGCCGCCGGCGGTGGATGTTCCGGTTCAGAATCTCGAAAGCCTTGGCTGGCCGCAACCTTTGAAGCTCCAAGGTTTCGGCTTCCCGCGTCGCCAGCGCATAGGCCGCCCGGACGGGTTGCAGCCGGTCGGGTGTCCCACCAGCGGGCAGCAGGTACTTGTCGATGCCGTCGCGCGCCAACCGCAGGTTTTCGGCTGTGAGGCCGAGCCGGTCCAAGGCGTCGGCCCAAAGGCGCAGGTTCGGATAGCCCAGCGTCGCCTGGGGCGGCCCGGCCGAGGCGGCGCGAACGACGGTCACGTCGTCGGCGAGGAATTTGAAGCCCCGGACCACCAGCGCCGCGGCAAGCGTTGACTTGCCGGCGCCCGATTGCCCAAGGAACAGGACAGCGCCCTGTTCGCAGACCACTGCGCTCGCGTGCAGCGCGAGCAGGCCGCGCTGATGCAGCAGCGCGGTGAAGCCGGTGCCCATGAGGTAAACCGCGGCGAGGTTGTCCGCGCCTTCGGGCCGCTGAACCACGATCTCGCGGCCGCCGATCACCCGCAGGCGGAGTGTGTCCTCCACCCGCAGGAGAAAATCGCCGGGCGCCACCTCCCAGTTCCGCCGCACGATCAGCCCCGGCCCGGACAGATTCGACGGCACCGCGCCAAGGCGCACGGTCACATCTGTCTCATCCGTCTGATCTGGTGCCGCCACTCCGAAATGCGGCAGCGGCACTTCGGAGCGGATACGCAGACCGTACGCGACGTAGCATTCCGGGCGCCTCATTCCCCTTCCGGGCGGGCCGCTCCGTCGAAAACCTCGAAGATGAAATGCACCCGGTCGCGGTCGCCGGCGTTGAAGGCGCTGTGCGACATAAGGTTGTTGATCTCGTAGGCGTGCCCTTGGCGCAGATGGCGCTCGATGCCGTCCACCCCGATAACGGCGGCGGCTTCGGTGCGAACCGGAACGTGGATCTTGTGCGCTTGGCAGGCGGCGCTGTAGCCGTCGGTGTGGACATCAATGCGGTGGCCAGCGGCGAGCCGGGCGAACATCGCCTTGGGAAAGACCGGTTCGGAGAAGCCGTAGGCGGCGCTCGCCTCGGCCATTACCGGCAGCAGCGAACCGCTCCAGATGCGCCAGGCCGGGCGCGAGTGGAAAACGCGGACATCCCGGAAACTGCAGAAGCGGAAAATCATATGGCGGGTGTGATGGAAGCAGCTGAACTTGTTCGGCTTGCTTTCGTCCTCGGCACGCCAGAGGTTCTCGGTCAAGCGCGCGAGAATGGCTTCGAGGGGGGCGATATCCACGGGGCCGAGCAGGCGCACGCCTTCCTTCGGCTTGCGGACGCGGGGCGGATCCGCGGTCTTCATTGCCCGGCGCCCTCCGTCTCCACCGCGACGATCAATCCAAGTTCGGCCAGATTGCCGAGAAAGTCGGCCAGATCGTCGAGGCAGGTTGGCTCGTCCACGTCGAATTCGCCGGTCAGCGCGTCGCGCAGCTGCATTGCGGAAAGGCCGCCCTCCAGCAACTGCCAGATGCGCGAGCCAACCGCGTCGAGTTCGTAGTATGCCCCTTTAACGGTGTCGAGCAACACCACTGTCGCATCGTCGAGTTCGGTGTACACCACCGCCTTGCCGTGCGCATGGGGAGCGGAAACCGGAAAGTTCATGGCAGTGCGCCCCGTCTTTGCTTAATTGACGAAAGGAACGAGAGCTATGCTCGAATCTGGTGTATGGGCGGGTTGAGTCGCACGCCGGTTCTCTGCTGAAATTGGGTTGCCCAATCCATTCTTCGGCGAGAGTAGCACATCGCACAGGTCAAAGATAATGCAGTTTCCCTGGCGGCGCCAGAGTCCGGCGCCCTTTCCGATGCGCTCACCGACTATTCTGGCGGTGCCAGACAAACTGATTCGCCGCCATGTAGCCGGCGACGCTGCCGCAGTCGAAGCGGCGTCCGGGGAAACGCCAAGCGAGCACTTTCTCTTCCCGGGCCTGGATTTTGAGGGCGTCGGTGAGCTGGATTTCGTTGTCGTGGCCCGGCGGCGTGACGCGCAGGATGTCAAAGATGTCCGGGGTGAGGACATAGCGGCCGATGATCGCCAAATTGCTTGGCGCCTCCGCCGGCTGGGGTTTTTCCACCATATCCGTGACGCGGTAAAGTCCGGCGGAGATTTCCTCTCCGTCGATCACGCCATAGTTTGCGGTTTCGCTTACTGGCACTTCCATCACCGCGACAATGCTTGCGCGGTGTTTTTCATGCAGCGCAACAAGCCGCGCAAGCACGCCATCGTCTTCGGTCACGCAGAAATCATCGGCGAGAAGGACGGCGAAAGGCTCCCGGGCGATCAGCGTTTCTCCGCTGAGAATGGCGTGGCCAAGACCGCGGATTTCGAGCTGCCGGGTCCAGGAAAACCGGCAATTCCGCAGCAGTTCCCTGGTTTCGGCGAGCAGCGCTTCCCGTTCGGAGCCGGCGATTTCCCGCTCAAGTTCATAGCTGATATCGAAATGGTCCTCAAGCGCGCGCTTGCCGCGGCCGGTGACGAAGGCCATGTCGGAAATTCCGGCGCGGACGGCCTCTTGGACGCCATACTGTATCAGCGGCTTGTTGACGATGGGCAGCATTTCCTTGGGCATGGCCTTGGTCACCGGCAGGAAGCGGCTGCCGTAACCGGCGGCGGGGAAAAGGCATTTGCGGATGGTGGCCATCAATCACCCTCCCGACCGCGGCGGTCGCCGATGCGAATGATGTCGTCTTCGCCGGGATAGTCGTCGACTTGCACTTCAATGGTCTCCGCCGATTCCACGCGGTCATTACGCAGGCGGGGCTTGCCGCCGAGTGGAATAAAGTTCGCAAACACCGAACGTAAACCGGGTCTCGCCGCGGGTTACCACGCTGCAGCGCGCTGCGGTCCAGTGTTCCGCACCGGTGCATTGCCTCGCATGGGGGAATTCCCATTCGGGGAACGAGCCAGCGGCGATTTTACCAAATCGAGCAATCTGAAAGTGGTTTTCCACAGCCCGATCTCTCCATTCCAAACACCGAATCGAAGGTCTGGCCATCGTCAATCCACTTGCTCGCCAGCGCGGCACATGAAGGGCGTTACCTGCGCCAGCCACGACAAGAGCCAGAACCAGGCAAGCTATACCGGAGAGAACATCTGTCCGCGAATGTCGCGCCCTTGGCGACCAAGCGGAGCCGGGAATATGAGACTGCCCTGCAAATCCCCTAAATTTCGTGATTGCTGAACGGAGACATCTGTCGACGCAGAGTCGAACAATTGGCGGAATCGCTAGCCAATCCGGAAGACCGCGCCAAAGCGGCTGGAGCCATTCGCACCCTGATCACGCGCATCAAGATTTTGCCCGGAGCGAAGCGTGGCGACATGGACATCACGCTGATCGGCAACCTCGGAACGGTCATTCAGTGGGTCGAGGACAATTCCGGCAGCAGAACCAAGAAGGGGGTAGTCACTCCGCAGGGCGGAGTGACTGTCTCGGTGGTAGCGGGGGCAGGATTTGAACCTGCGACCTTCGGGTTATGAGCCCGACGAGCTGCCTGACTGCTCCACCCCGCAACAACATCTGGAATTGGAAAGATGGCAAAGCTTAAAGCCTCCCCGCGCGGGTGTCAACAATCAATCGCATTTTGTGTCAAAGCAAAGCAGAAATGTCGCGTTTTCACAACGACCGGGATCGGCACGCCAGGGCGATTTTGTTCTTCCCGATAATCCGTCGTGCGACAACGAGTTAAGCCTGATTCTGGACATGCCGGCGGGGATGGGGTAAAAGGGAGTCCGGTTTCTTTTGCGGGGCGGGGTCCGGTGGATTTGCGCGAGGTGGTTGTCGGGCCGGTTTCGAGGGCCGACGAGGGGCGCTACCAGCGCCTGATGGCGGCGCACCACTATCTGGGCGCCCTGCCCAAGATCGGCGAAACGATCTGGTACGCGGCCCGCTGGCGGGGCGGGTGGGTGGCGCTGATCGGGTTTTCCGCGCCGGCCCTGAAGTGCCGGGCGCGGGACGACTGGATCGGCTGGGACTTCCGGCTGCGCGGCGGCCGGCTGCATCTGGTTGCGAACAACAGCCGCTTCCTGATCCTGCCCGGCTGGCACCGGCCCAACCTGGCCTCGCGGGTGCTGTCGCTGTGCGAGCGGCGGCTGGCGTCGGACTGGCCCGAACGCTTCGGGCACCCGCTGCTGCTGCTGGAGACCTTTGTCGACCCATCCCGCTTCCGGGGCACGCTCTACCGGGCGTCGAACTGGCTGCCACTCGGCCGCACCCGCGGCTACCGCCGCGCGCGGGGCGGCTACAGCGCGGTCCCGGGCACGCCGAAACTTGTCTTCGCCCGCCCCCTTTGCCCGAACTTCCGGGCGCGGCTGACCCGGGCCGCGCTCGACCCCATCGACCAACACGGAGCACCGAAAACCATGATCGCCGCCGACACCATGCGCGCCCTGCCGCAGTTCTTCGCCGACATCGACGACCCCCGCCGCCGCCAGGGGCGGCGCCATCCCCTGCCCGCCGTGCTCGCCCTCGCCGCCGGCGCCACCCTGTGCGGCATGCGCGGCTACCGGGCCATGGCCGAGTGGGCCGAAGACCTGTCCCAGCAGGCCCGGGAGCGCTTCCGCTGCCGACGCCGCAACGGGCGCCGCGCCGTGCCGAGCCAGTCCATCATCCGCGATGTGCTCGCCCGCGTCGACCCCGCCCAGCTCGACCGCGCCCTGCAGCGCTGGAACGAGGCCCACGGCAACGGCGACCAGGCGCTGGCCATCGACGGCAAGACCCTGCGCAACGCCACCGCCGAAGACGAAAACGGCCCGCGCCAAGCCCACATCCTCAGCGCCGTCGGCCACGAATCCCAGACCACCCACACCCAAAAAAAGTAGACCGCCTGCCCGCCGGCGCCGGCGAAGGGGCCAAGCGCACCAACGAGATCGGCGCCGCCATCCCCATGCTCGAAGCGCTCGCCGAACGCCTGGACGGCAAAACCGTCACCGCCGACGCCCTGCTCACGCAAACCAAACTCGCCAACTTCCTCGTCGGGCGGAACGCGCATTACCTCTTCGCCGTCAAAGCCAACCAGCCCCAGCTGCTCGACGACCTGCAATGCCACTTCGAACAACGCGCCGCGCCCGACTTCCGGGAAAAGCCCCAACTCCAGCACGGCCGCGCCGAGCAGCGGTCCATATGGACCACCACCGCGCTCAATGATTACCTCGCCTTCCCCCATGTCGGCCAGGCCTTCCTCATCGAGCGCCGCGTCACCTTCAAAACCAGCGGCAGGCAGACCATCGAACTCGCCTGGGGCGTCACCAGCCACTCCCCCGAAACCGCCAACGCCGAACGCCTCCTCGCCCTCAACCGCGGCCACTGGGCCGTCGAGTCCGTCCACCACATCCTGGACACCGCCTGGGATGAGGACCGCTGCCGCATCCGAACCGGCCACGGACCCGAAAACACCACACGGCTGCGGCGCTTCGCCGTCGGCCTGATCAAGGCCAGAAACCAATGTGTCGCTTCAACCGTGCGGAAACTCAACCGCAGGCCCAGACTCGTCTTCGACTACTTGAAAATGACCGGGAACACGCTAAACCCTCAAACAAAAAGAACTTCCAGTGTCAGAACGAATTAGCCCTGATCGGCACGCCGGCAGGGGCGAATTGCGCGGCGGACTCTGTTAGCATTGCCCGCGCTCGCGGGGACGACAAATGACCAAAGCCAATCTGTTTTATGCCCAGTCCGGCGGGGTTACCGCTGTTATCAACGCCAGCGCCTGCGGAGTGATCGAGACCGCCCGGGCCCATCCCGACCGCATCGGCACGGTCTACGCCGGGCGCAACGGCATCGTCGGCGCGCTCAACGAGGAACTCATCGACACCGGGCGGGAGTCGGCCGCCGCCATCGCGGCCCTGCGCCACACCCCGGCGGGGGCCTTCGGCTCCTGCCGCCACAAGCTCAAGTCCCACGCGGAGAACACCCGCGAATACGACCGCCTGATGGCGGTGTTCCGGGCCCACGACATCCGCTACTTCCTCTACAACGGCGGTGGCGACTCGCAGGATACGGCCAACAAGATCGCCCGGCTCAGCCTTGACCAGGGCTTCCCCATCACCTGTATCGGCGTGCCCAAAACCGTAGACAACGATCTGCCGCTCACCGACAACTGCCCGGGCTTCGGCTCGGTGGCCAAATATGTCGCGGTTTCCATCCGCGAGGCGGGACTCGATGTCGCTTCGATGTGCGACTCCTCGACCAAGGTCTTCGTGATGGAGGTCATGGGGCGCCACGCGGGATGGATCGCCGGCGCCGCCGGCCTTGCCAGCGAGGAAACGGGCGATCCTCCCCATATCATCCTGTTCCCCGAAATCACCTTCGACCGCGAAAGATTCCTGCGCCGGGTCCAGGATTGCGTCGACACTTACGGCTACTGCGCCGTCGTCGTTTCCGAGGGCGTGAAGGGAGCGGATGGCAAGTTCCTCTCCGCAGCCGGCGGCGCCGACGCCTTCGGCCACGCCCAGCTCGGCGGCGTGGCGCCGCTGATCGCCGGTATGGTCAAACAGGCGCTCGGCCACAAGTATCACTGGGCGGTGGCGGACTATCTGCAACGGGCGGCGCGCCACATCGCATCGAAAACCGATGTCGAGCAGGCCTACGCCGTGGGCCGGGCGGCGGTGGAATTCGCCTTGGCGGGCAAAAACGCGGTCATGCCGACAATCGTGCGCGGCGATGGCGAGCCATATTCCTGGCGCATCGGCGAGGCGCCGCTGGCGGAAGTCGCCAATGTGGAGAAGAAAATGCCCCGGGACTACATCAGCGCCGATGGCTTCCACATCACCGCAGCCGCGCGGAGGTATTTCGCCCCGCTGATCGACGGCGAGGACTATCCCCCCTTCCGCGGCGGCATGCCGCAATACGCCCGGCTCAAGTGTGTCCTGGCCGAGAAAAAACTGCCGAAATTCCAGGGAGGCGCCGATTAAGCCAGCGCTTTCCTAAGGCGCGAGCCGCTCGATGCGCCAGTCGCCGGGAGCGCCGGGAGGCTGGCGCGAATAGCGGAAGCGGTCATGCAGCCGGTCTGGCCGGCCCTGCCAGAACTCGTATTCGTTGGCCCGCACACGGAAGCCGCCCCAATCCCCGGGCAGGGGGATCTCGCCGCCGTCAAACCGCTCCGCCAGCCCGGCGAAAGCCGAGAGCAAAGCCTCGCGGGAGCGGATCACCCGGCTTTGACGCGACGCCGCCGCCGCCAACTGGCTCGCCCGCGGCCGGGAGGAGAAGTACGCAGCGGACTCTTCCCTGCCAATCCGCGCGGCCTCGCCGCAAATTTTGATCTGGCGGTTGATGGCGTGCCAGGGGAACAGCAGGCTGATGCGTGGATTGCCGGCGAGTTCGAGCGCCTTGCGCGACTCATAGTTGGTGTAAAAAACGAAGCCGCCCTCGTCGAACGCTTTGAGCAGGACGATGCGCTGGCTCGGCTGGCCATCGGCATCAACGGTGGCGGCGGCCATCGCGGTGGGGTCGGAGAGTTCCATCTCAAGCGCCTCGCGCATCCAGCGCTCGAATTGATCGAGCGGATCCCGGGCGAGATCGCCGCGGCGCAATCCACCGGAGAGGTACTCCCGCCGCAGTGATTCGAGTTTCATTGCGCAAGCCTCTTGGTATGCTCTGAAAAACTCCATCCATGGAGTTTTTCATTGTCGCAAAACCAAAGCGTGGTTTTGTTTTGCTCGCGGATTCAATGACTTGCGTCATCGAATCCGGCGGCACATCCTTGTGCCGCGGGAAAGCTCTGACTTAATCGGAGCTTTCCTTGGAACCCGTTCCGCCCGGCGCCGGGGTCAGCGCACGAAATCGCCGAAATTCCACAACTGCCGCCGGGCGGTGCCGGTTTCGTAATAGAAGGTGCCGTGGCCATGCTTTTCGCTGGCGAAGAAGCCGCCGACGAATTTCTGGCCATTGGCCCAGCGGTAGGTCCCCTGGCCTTGGTAGTGGTCGTTGACGAAGCCGCCGGTGTAATTCTCGGTGTTGTCCTTGAACCAGAATTCGGTGTGCTGGTTCTCTTGCCAGCGGGGCAGATTGAACACGTAGGTGCCCTGGCCGTGGCGTTTGTTGTCCTTCCACTGGCCGATGTACAGATTGCCGCGGCCGTTCCAGTGCTTGCCGCGGCCCTCGCGAATCCCGTTTTCCCAGCCGCCGGTGTAGATTTCCCTGGCGACGAAGGAAACCGGGATTTCCAGCCTGCCCCGGCCGTGGAACTCGCCGTCCTTGAATTCGCCGACATAGCCGCCCTTGCCCCAGGGCGTGTCAAACTCCATCGCGCCATCGCCGTCGACGCAGTCGCCGCGCAAACAGGTTTCGGCGGTGACCGATTGCAGCGACTGGCCCAATGCGCCCGCAGCGGCGAGCAGCAGCGCGACGGTCAGCGGCACCAGCCCCTTTGCGTTTCCCAAATGGTCGCGATTGAGGCGGCTGCGGAAAGCGGGCATCGGCATGGCGGGCGCCATTAAACCACTCGGCGCAACACCGTCAAGGGGCTGGTGCTGACAACCTTGCGGGTGGAATTGACGCCGAGAAAGGCGATGATCGCGCAGCCCAGCGCCGGGCCGGCGAGCCAGACCCAATAATGCGGATTGAAGTCCTGCTCGAAAACCCGCTCCTGCAGATAATACAGCCCGCCCTCTGCGCCGAGTGTGGCGATAAAGCCGGCGATGACGCCGATGAAGGCAAACTCGATCAGCAGCGAGGCGAGAATCAACCGGCGGCCGGCGCCGAGCGTGCGCAGGATCGCGTTTTCGTGAAACCGCTCGTCCAAGCTCGCCGAAACGCAGGACAGCAGCACCAGCGCCCCCGCCGCGAGCACGAGCAGGAAGATCAGTTCTATCGCCGAGCTCACCTGGCTGATAATCGTCTGAATCTGCTCGATCAGCGCGTCCACCTCGATGACGACGATGGTGGGAAACTGCCGGATCAAATCGTTCAGCAGCAGTTTGCGCTCGGATTCCAGCCGCACCGTGGACAGGAAGGTCGCGCCGAGATGGTCGATTGTCCCCGGCGAGAAGATGATGAAGAAATTCGGCTGCATGTTGTCCCAGCGCACCGAGCGCAGATTGGCCACCTCGGCGCTGACGAGCTGCTGGTTGATCTCGAAGCCGATTTCGTCGCCGATGCCGATGTTGAGCCAGTCGGCGTACTCTTCATCGATGGAAACCAAGCCGGGGCGGGAATTGTCGCTCCACCACGCCCCCGCGGTGATGCGGTTGTCGGGTGGCGGCTCGGCGGCCCAGGTGACCTGCCGGCGGCTGAGCCGGCCTTGAACCTGGCGGCTTTGGTTGTCGGCGCTCTCGCCACCGGCGGAGTCGATCTCGGTCATCGCGTCGCGGGCGGGGCGCCCGGTCGGTTCGTTGTTTTCCAGCAGGCTCGTTCCGCCTTCTTGTCCGCCGCCATCGGCGTCCGGTTCGGGCTCGGCGCCGTTGATCGTTCGCACCCGGGCGCTGATCAGGGGATAGAAGGCGTTGGCTTCGACCCCGTTTTCGGCGAAGAAGTCTTCGATGCGCCCGACCTGGCCGGCGGTGACGTTCATCATGAACAGGTTCGGCGTGTCCCCGGGCAGTTGCGCCCGCCAGTCTTCGATCAAATCCGTTCGCAGCAGGCTCAAGATCAGCAGCGACATGATCGTGACCGAAAACACCATCACTTGCAGCACGTTCTGCCGCCGGCGCCGGCGCACCGCGGTCATCGCCAGTTTCCAGGCATTGCCCGCCTTCATGCCCACCGAACCGCTGGTGGCCAGGAACAGCAGTGAAATCAGCGAAAGCAGCGCTCCGGTGCCGGCCACGCCAGCAACGAGCAGGGTCGTCAGCACGAGGTCACGGCTATACCACAAAATCAGCAAAACGCCGCCACCGATGCCAAAAGCGTAGGGGATGCGGTCGCTGAAACGCATCTGGGTCAGATCTTTGCGCAACACCCGCAGCGGGGGTGTCTCGCGCAGCGCGAGCAGCGGCGGCAGGGCGAAGGCGAGCAGGCAGATGAAGGCGGTGAGGGCGCCAACCACATAGGGCTCGAGCCCGGGCGGCGGCAATTCAACATTCAAACTCGCCTGCAGGGCCCGCAAAATGCCCTGATGCACAAGAAAACCGAGCAGCGAGCCGAGCAGCACCGCCGCCAAGGCAAGTTTCAATTGGATCAGCAGATAAATCGCGCTGATGCGGCCGGAAGTGCAGCCGAGGGTCTTGAGAATCGCGACATAGTCATAATGCCGCTCGCTGTAGCGGCGGGCGCTGAGGGCGATGGCCAGGCCAGCGAGCAGCACCGCGAACAGCGAACCGAGCAGCAGATAGCCCTCGGCGCGGTCGAGGGCTTCGGCGATTTCCCCGCTTTCCTCGCGCACGTCGCGGATAGGGTAATTGCCATCGAACGTTTGGTCCACCCATTGTTCGAATTCGTCGAGGGCGGCGAAATCGTCGTGGGCGAACAGCGCGCGGTGGCTGACGCGGCTGCCGGGCTGGACCACATTGGTGGCGGCGACATCGTCCATGTGCAGCATCAGCCGCGGGCCGGCGTTGTCGACAAAGCCGCCCTGGCCCCGGTCGGGCTCGGCGATGATCACCGCCCCAACATTCAGCTCGGCCTCGCCGACGAAAACCGTCCCGCCCACCTCGACGCCGAGCGCGGGCAAGGCCCGGGATTCGAGCCAGACCTCGCCCGGCGGCGGGCCGCTGGCAACCGGCGCGCCCCGGGTGAAAGGCAGCAAGGTGGTGATCAACTCGCCGCGCAGGGGGTATTCATCGCTCACCGCCTTGGCGGCGACGAGCATGTTGCCGCTGTCGGAAAACGCCATCGAAGTGAAGGACAGCGTGCCCGCGGTGCGGAATCCGCGGCCGGCGGCCTCGGCGATGATTTCCGCCGGGGCGGGCTCTCCCCGGGTTGGCAATACCCGGTCGGCGGCGAGCATATTGGCCGACTCGAGCAACAGCGCGCGCTCAAGCCGGTCGGTGAACAGCGCGATGCCGGTTACCGAGGCCACCGCCAGCACCAGCGCGAGGAAAAGCAGCCGCAACTCGCCACCGCGCCAGTCGCGCCACAGCAGACGCCAGGAAACCGCGGGCAGATTTCCCAGGCCAGTCGCCGCAGCCTCAGGCATGGGCCGGCTCCGGTCGGCTTTCCCCGGTGGCGATCTCGCCAGCCACCAGCCGGATGCTGCGGCCGCATTTGCGCGCCAGCCGCTCCTCGTGGGTGACGAGCACCAGGGTGGTGTCGAACTCGCGGTTCAACTCGAACAGCACATCAATCACCTTGCCGCCGGTGGCGGTGTCGAGGTTGCCGGTGGGTTCGTCGGCGAACAGCACCCGGGCCTTGGTGGCGAAGGCCCGGGCGATGGCGACCCGCTGTTGCTCGCCGCCGGAGAGCTGGTTCGGATAATGGTGCCAGCGGTCGCCGAGCCCAACCCGGTCGAGCAGCTCGCGGGCCTTGCCGCCGGCGCCGGCCTCGCCTTTCAACTCGATCGGCAACATGGCGTTTTCCAGCGCGGTCAGGCTCGGCAGCAACTGGAAAGTCTGGAACACGAAGCCCACCGATTCGGCCCGCAGCAGCGCCCGCTGCTCTTCGTCCATGGTGGAAAGCTGCCTGCCATCGAGCCAGATTTCACCGGTGGAGGCGGTGTCCAGCCCCGCCATCAAGCCCAGCAGGGTGGACTTGCCCGACCCGGAAGCGCCGACGATGGCAACCGATTCACCGGCTTCGATTCGCAGGCTGACATTGTTCAAGATCGTCAGCTCGCCCTCGCTGGTGGGGACGCGCTTGGTCAGGCCTGCGGTGCGGATCATGCTGTGCTCGCCGATTTGCCAGCTTCGGGGGCAGTCATTATAGTGCAAGCTCTGTATAGAGCTTACCTAACTACGCATGGCTGCAAGATTCCGGTTCATGAAATTTTCCCGGCGACATCCCCATCGGCTCTATCCGCCAAGCGGCCGGCGCGCAATTCCCGCGTGGCTCGGCGGGGCGGCGCTGGCATTCGCGGCGCTGGCGCTGACCTTCCCCGCGGCTCACGCGCAGCAGCGCAATCTGCTCGTTTGGGGCGACAGCCTCAGCGCCGCCTACGGCATCGCCGCGGAGCGGGGCTGGGTGGAACTGCTCGCGGGGCGGGTGAAGCGGGAATTCCCGGCCTACGGGGTGATCAACGGCAGCGTCAGCGGCGAGACCACCACCGGCGGACTTGAGCGGCTGCCGGCGATGCTCGCGGCGCACCAGCCGGAACTCGTCATCCTCGAACTCGGCGGCAACGACGGCCTGCGCGGCATCCCGGTCAAGGCCATCCGCGACAATCTCGACACCATGATCCGCCTGATCCAGAACGCCGGCGGGCGCGTGCTGCTCGCCGGCATGCGGATTCCCCCCAACTACGGCCCGCGCTACACCGGCCCCTTCCATCAAAACTATTTCAGCCTCGCGGAAGAGCACCGCCTGCCCCTGCTCCCCTTCCTCCTCGAAGGCATCCCGGAAAACCCCAAACTCATGCAGAACGACGGCATCCACCCAAGAGCCGAAGCCCAACCCATCATCCTCGAAAACATCTGGAAAGTGCTGGAACCGATGCTGCGCGAAGCGGACGGCTGATGCCAAAGCCTAGTCCGCCCCGGCCAGATCGGTGAGGGTGTTGTTGCGCAGGCGCAGGAGCATTAGCGCGGAAGTCAGGTTGCACAGGCCCATGGCGATCAGGGCGAGGTCGTAATTGCCGGCGAAGTCGTAGTACCAGGCCACGATCACCGGGCCCGCGGCCGACAGGCCGAAGGAAAAGGGCAGCGCCATGCTGCGCACCGAGCCGAGGTGGCGGCGGCCGAAGAACGAGGCCCAGATCACTTCCTGCAGGGGCAGCAGCCCGCCCCAGCCGAAACCCATGAGCAGAAAGCTCGCGTAGACGAGCCAATCGACTCCGCCGGCGATGCTGAAGACCAGCAGAATCACCGCGAGCCCGGTGGTGAGCGCGCCCAGCGCCGCCAGCCGCGGCGGCTGGAAGCGGTCGATCAACAGGCCCCAGAACGGCTTGCTGAGGAATGCGGGAACCGAGGCCAGCGGCACCATGCTTGCCGCGGTCATGCGCGAATAACCGGCGTCGGTCATCAGCGGAATCGTCTGCAGCAGCATCACCGTGATCGAAATCTGGAACAGGCCGAAGGCAACCACGAGCACATAAAACTCGCCGGTGCGCATGGCCTGGGACCGGGTCATCGAGCGGGCGAAATCCGCCCGCGCCGCCGCCCCATGGCCCTGCTCGATTTGGCGTTTGGTCTTGCCGTCTGGATACAGCCCGTGGTCTTCCGGGCGGCGGCGCATCACCGCGGCCATCGGCAGGGTCAGGCACAGGGTGATCGCGCCCAGTATCCGCCAGGAATCGCGCCAGCCAAAATGGTCCACGAAAAAAGTCGTTGCCGGCTGAATCAGGATGCCAGCGAGCGAGATGCCCATGGCGGCGAGCGAAACCGCCCAGCCGCGGCGCTCGACGAACCATTTGCCCAGGGTCACATTGACCACCAGATTGCCCACCATCGCCCCGCCGACGGTGAGCATCACGCCGTTTATCAGCAACCACTGCGGGAGATTCTGGATCAGGCCGAGGCTGTACAGCGCCGCCGACATCAACAGCGAGCCGGCGAGGACGAAAGGCCGCCCGCCCCAGCGGTCGATCGACGCGCCGATGAGGAAGCCGGTGAAGGCCACCACCATCTGCCCGATCGAACGCGAAGCGCTGAATTCCGCCCGGCTCCAGCCGAACTCGTCGTTCATCGGCACCATGAAGGCGCCGGCGACATAGTTCGACATGCCAATGGCGATGAACTGGGTGACCAATCCGGCGGCGACAATCCAGTAGCCGTAGTAAATGCCGCGCCGCGCCACCCGCCTACCAGTAGTTTTCGCTGGTGATATGCCCCGGCGTCCGCCGCCGATTTTTGGTGAAGCCCCGCGCCAGCAGCGCCTCGGTGGTGTCGCTGATCATGCCCGGATTGCCGCAGAGCATGAAATGCGATTTTTCCGGCGTCGCCTCGACGCCGGTGCGGCGCTCGAGTTCGCCATTGCCAATCGTGGCGGGCACCCGGCCGTGGATGGTGCCGGGAACTTGTTCGCGGCTGACAAAGGCCTGGAACACGAAGCGGTCGCCGTATTGCTGTTTGAACGACTCGATGATCTCCCGATAGCGCAGATCGACTTCCCAGCGCACGGCGTGGATGAGCACGACGCGCTCGAATCTGCGCCAGGGCTCCTCGGTGTTGAGAATCGAAAAGAAAGGCGCGATTCCGGTGCCAGTGGCAAGCATCCACATGTCCTCGCAGGGCGGGACTTCCGGCAGCACCATAAAACCGTTGGCCGGCGACTTGACCCAGACCTTCTCCCCCGGCCCCATGTCGATCAGGGCGCTGGTGAGCGCCCCGTCGGCGATCCGGTACATGAAGAATTCCAGCGGGCACGCCCCCGGCGGATTGAGGTAGGAATACGGCCGCGCCACGCGCTTGCCGCCGATGTCGAGCGCCAGCGAGGTGAACTGCCCGGCGGTGAATGGCCCGGTGTCGGCCTCGACCTGGATCGAGAACAGGTTCTCGGTCCAGCGCTCGTTGTTCACAATCGTGCCTTCAATCCACTCCGCCATGCTCTCCCCGCCAGCAGCCAGCCCTCACCACCGCGCCATGATAAAGGAACCCGCCGGTTTCCGCAGCAAGCGAAGTCAAAGCGCCGATGTGCGCGACCTGGCGGTGCTGATCGCGCAGTTGCGGGCCGAGTCCGCCGCGGCCTTGTTCGTCGAGAACATCGCCAGTCCGGCGCTGATCCGGCAGATCGCGGACGAGACTGGCATCGCCATCGGCGGACGCCTGTTCTCCGATGCCCTGTCCGGCGCCGGGGGGCCGGCCACGAGCCATTCGATGTCGTAATTGCCAATCCACCCTATTTCAAGATTGGCAAGCAGGATCCGCGCGCGATCGCCGCATCCGAAGTCGTTCATGGCCAGCCGAATATCTATGCGCTGTTTATGGCCGTTGCGGCCGCGATGCTTCGCGAGCGGGGGGATTTTGTGTTCATTACGCCGCGAAGCTTCGCATCCGGGCCCTATTTCCATCGATTCCGAAACGTGTTTTTCAGCATGATTCGGCCAAGCGCGGTGCATGTGTTCGATTGTCGGCGCAGCGCATTCCGCCGCGACGCCGTGCTTCAGGAAAATGTGATCGTCTCGGGAAGACGCGAAGATGGCTGGTCCGGGAATGGAGCCGGTTCCCGTTTAACGGTTTCGTCGAGTCTGGGTATCCACGACATTGATGCCCCGCAAGAACGGAATGTTCCATTGCAAGCCGTGCTGGATCTGGATTCGGAGGACATGGTGCTCCGGCTGCCGGTCTGCGAAAACGATGAAAACACGCTGGCGCTCATCGACTCGTGGCCCAGCAGCTTGGAAGATCAGGGACTGCGCATCTCCACGGGTCCGGTCGTCCCGTTTCGGGCCACGGAATTCACCGCGAGAGAAGGCAAGGTGCCGGAAAGCCACGTTCCACTTCTCTGGATGAATCATGTCCGGGTGATGCGGGCAATCTGGCCTATCGCGCGACACAAACCGGAATACATCGCTTGCGCGGGCGCGGAAAGATTGCTGGTGCCGAATCGGAACTACGTACTCATTCGCCGCTTCAGCGCCAAGGAAGAGCGTCGCCGTTTGACGGCGGCACCGTACCTGGCATCCGAATTGCCGGTTGCGCGGATAGGCTTGGAGAACCACCTGAATTATATTCACCGACCCGGCGGCGAACTCTCCGCCGACGAGGCCTGGGGTTTGGCGGCACTGTACAACAGCAAACTTCTCGACACCTGGTTTCGGACAACCAACGGCAACACGCAGGTCAGCGCCACCGAATTGCGCGCCATGCGGCTTCCGGCAAACGAGCTTATCGCCTCGCTTGGGCGGAAAGTGAGAAAGATGCCCGACCCAGTTGAGAATCTGGACGCGGTGGTTTCCAACTTGTTGCCCCCTGCCGGGGCGAAGGTGGCGGCCATTGGCTAATGTGATGGCCCGCTGTATCGCTTCTGGGAGTTGGATTAACTCGGCTACTTCAGCTTGCAGATGCTGAGATACCCGGATACGACCCGCTCGACGCCTTGTTCCAGGGATTCGGCGATTAGAGCGTGGCCTATTGAGACTTCTAGGATGTTGTTGATTGCGAGGAACTTGGGCAGGTTTTCGAGGTTGAGGTCGTGGCCGGCGTTGACGCCGATGCCGAGTTCGGCCGCCTTGGCGGCGGTGGCGCGGTAGCGGTCTAGCACTTTGGATTCGTCGGGGCCGCCGAAGGCTTCGGCGTATTCTTCGGTGTAGAGTTCGATGCGGTCGCAGCCGGCGGCGGGGGCGTGTTCGGCCATGGCGGGCGAAGGGTCGAGGAACAGGCTGCTGCGGACTCCCGCCGCCCGCAATCGCGCAGTGGCCTGGCGCAGCAGGGCGAGATTGGCGGGGATGTTCCAGCCGTGGTCCGAGGTGATCTGGTCGGGGGCGTCGGGAACGAGGGTGCACTGGTGGGGCTTGACTTGCTCGACGAGTGCGAGAAAATCCTCGGAAGGATAGCCTTCGATATTGAACTCGACCCCGGGGAACTCCGCCAGCATCGCCTTCAGCTCGTGAACATCGCCCCGGCGGATATGGCGCCCGTCGGGGCGCGGATGCACGGTGATCCCCCGCGCCCCAAGCCCGATCACCCGGCGGGCGAATCCGCCCACGCTCGGGTAATCGCGGCCCCGGGAATTGCGCAGCAGGGCGATCTTGTTGACGTTGACGCTCAGCCGGGTCATTTGCCACGCTCAAGTTTGTCCGCCGAATCCAGCCGCCATCCGGTCAAGCCCTGGCTCAATCAGCGCTTCCCCGCTGCCGGAAATCCCGCGGGTGGGCAGCGGGCCGGCGGCGGGATCCCTCACTCCAGCGAATCGAGCACCGCGAGCACGTCCTCGTGGTGGGTTTTGGTTTTGACCTTGTCCATGACATGGGCGATTTTGCCGTCTGTGTCGATCACGAAGCTGATCCGGTTCACACCCATGTACTCGCGGCCCATGAATTTTTTCAGGCCCCAGACGCCATAAGCCTCGGCGACGGCGTGGTCCTCGTCCCCGAGCAGGGTGAAGTTCAGTTCCTCCTTTTCCTCGAACTTCTTCAGCTGCTTCACCGGGTCGGGGCTGACGCCGATGGCGACGGCGTTGCGCGCCGCGAGCGCCGCGCTCGAATCCCGCATCCCCTGGGCCTGCACCGTGCAGCCTGATGTCATCGCCTTGGGGTAGAAATACAGCACGACCCGCGATTTGCCGGCGAAATCCGCCAGATTCACGGTGTTTCCCTGCTGATCCGGCAGGCTGAAAGCGGGGGCGGTGTCGCCTTTTTGCAAAGTGGTCATAACAATCCTCGTTTGGTTTGGGAAGTGTGCGGCTTGGCCGGAACGGATTATAGCGGCAAGCGGCTATAATTCGCGCCCATGCCATCCATTCCCCGATCAATCGTCGTGCTGACCGGCGCCGGCGTTTCGGCCGAGTCGGGTATTCCGACTTTCCGCGCCGCGGCCGGCCTGTGGGAAGAACACCGCATCGAGGATGTGGCCTCGCCAGAGGGTTTCGCCCGCAATCCGGCCCTGGTGCACAATTTCTACAACGAGCGCCGGCGCCGGCTGCGGCAAAGCGATGTGCGGCCCAACCAGGCGCATCTCGCGCTGGCGGAGTTCGAGGGGGCGTTCCGCGGAGAATTCCTCCTCGTCACCCAGAACATCGACGATTTGCACGAGCGCGCCGGCAGCCGCAAACTGCTGCACATGCACGGCGAAATGCTGAAAATCCGCTGCGGGCACTGCGGGGAAGTAATCGAAAACCGCGGGGCGGACATCTCGCCCGCGAGCATCTGCTCTTGCTGCAACCGGTCGGGCGGACTGCGCCCCCATGTGGTCTGGTTCGGCGAGATGCCGTTCCACATGGACGAGATATTCAACGCCTTGGCGGCCTGCGATTTGTTTGTTTCCATCGGCACTTCGGGCAATGTCTACCCCGCCGCCGACTTCCATCGGACGGCGAAAGCGGCTGGCGCCGAAACCGTAGAGTTGAATCTCGAGCCAACCGGCGGCAATTTCGACCAGAGTTTCCATGGCCCGGCAAGCAAGATCGTGCCGGCCTTCTTTGCGGATTTTCCCGAAACAGCTTTCAAGCGATAGACCAAGCGGAAAGCGAATCAGGCGGGAACCCGGGCTTCACACCAGAGTGGACAGGAAAACTTCCGCCGGCGCCAAACGTATCCCATCGGCCGTCCGGTACCGTTTGCGCGCCTCGGCGGCTATTTGCCACGCCTGCGCTCCGGGGAATTTCCCGCTCAGGTACTTCAGGCCTTTGGATGGGTCGCCATCCGAGCTTTTGCACTCCACCAGCAAGCGCGGCTCGCCAGCGTCGGTAATCACAAAATCCACCTCGCGCCCATCCCGGTCGCGGTAGTAATGCAGCGCGAGATCTTCGCCGAAAGCATCCGCGCGCCAGTGCGTCCATTTCAGCAAATGGCAGGCAACCAGGTTCTCGAATCTCGCCCCCGCCTCTGGAATGATCGACCAATCGAAGTGATAGTGTTTGGTTTCTTTTAGCACAGCCCGGGCGCTGCGGCTCGCCAGCGGCGGCAGCCGAAAGATCGCGTACAGCCGTTCAAACGCATCGAGCCAGGCGCTCATCGTGTGGTGGCTCACACCCAGCAACTCGCGCAGGGAATTGATCGACAGGGGCGAGCCCACCCGTTCAGGCAGCGCGATCAGCGTCGCTTCCGCCTGGCCGAGGTCCCGAATGCCTTCAAGCGAGGCCGCCTCCTCCTGAACCATCCGGCTGCGGTATTGCATCGACCAGCGCCGGGCTTCCCGCTCGCTCCCGCCAAGCCAAGGTTCGGGAAATCCGCCCAGGGTAAGCAGATCGCGCAAATCGCCGCTGGTCTTCAGACCAAGCTCGGCGAAGGAAAACGGATGCAAGCGCAGGAGTTGATAGCGTCCCTGCAGGGAATCGCCGCCAAAGCGGTACAAATCGAGTCTGCCGCTGCCGGTCACCAAGATTCTCTGCTCGGGTTGGCGGGCGTCGCACAGCCCTTTCAGAAAATTGCGCCAGTGCCGGTACTTGTGGATTTCATCAAACAACCAGATATCCGCATCCGGCAGATTGCGCTGGAGAATCTGGTCGCGATGCTCGTCGATGTCCCAGTTGAGGTAGGCGCCCTCGGTGCCCGGCAAATTCTTCGCCATGGTGGTTTTGCCAACCTGCCGCGGGCCGGCGACGAAGACCATTTTGCGCGCGAGATCGCTGACGACCTGCTTGGCGAGATAGCGGTGAATTGGCTTCATGGTGAGATGGTACGGCAAATTTGCACCGGTTTCAAAATCTGCCGAGGCAATTTTCCAAACCGGTGCAAATTTGCCGAGCCGTCTTTGAAAACAGCGTCTTACAGTCGGAAATGCAGCGTTTCCGGGAGCTGGCAGATGGTCTCGTCGCAGAGTTGCGCGGTCAGGCGCAGGGCGGCGGAGGCGGCGAATTCATCCTCTTCGCCGCTTGTGGATGCCGGCGGCGGCAGCAGTTCGACCTTGATTTCCACCTCGCCCTTGAGAATTTCCACCGCCTCCCCGCCGGGTGTGGCGAGTTGCCCCGATTCGCCCGAACAGCGCATTCCGCCGAGCCGCCAGCCTGTTTCGTTTGCGTCGAGCGCAACGCCGAGCGCCTGCCAGGCGCCGCCGGATTGACCCGGCGCGGTTACATGCCAGCCCGGCGCGATGCGCATCCGCAGATGGAGTTGATGCGTTTCGCCCGCGCTTTCCCGGCGGGCGAGCACTATCGCGCGGCCTTCGCCGATGGTCTGCACCGGCCCGCGGCCGCCGGACTCCCAGGCGCCGACCGCCCGCAGCAGGGATGGGTGTCCCACTGGATTTTCATTGATTGCCGCGGACAGGCCGCCGATGCAGGCGGAAATGCGCTCGGCGGAGAACGCCGCGGCCTCGGCGTCCGCCAGCAATGCGGCCCGGCGGTGCAGGCCGACCAAGCATTCAAGCGCCGTGGCAACCGGTGAAATCTGCGCGCCGTCGCTGGCATTGCGCGAGCGGATCAGTTGCGGGCCGGGGGTCGTCTCCGGGGCGAGGTGGAAACTGCCCGATGATTGGTCGAGAAACCGCTCCAGCGCCTTGCCCATGAGACTCGCCGACTGCCGCAGATAGTCCGGCTTGCCGCTGACATCGGCAAGCTCGAGCAGCGCCAGGGCGAAATTCGCGTAGTCCTCGAGCTGGCCGTCGATCGAAGCCGAACCATTGAGCCAGATGCGGCGCAGTTCGCCATCGGCGGTGAGGTTCTCCCGCCAGACCTGCCCGGCGGCACGCTCGGCGGCGGCCAGCCAATCGCCGCGGTCCAGCGCCCAGGCGGCTTGAACGAGAGCCGAAATCATGGCGCCGGTCCAGGCCACGATCAGCTTGTCGTCGCGCAATGGCGGCTCGCGCTTTTCGCGTACCTTGCGCAGGCGCAGCAGAATCGAATCGAGTTCGTCTCCCACCGCGCCACCGGGGAAAGGCCGCGAAAGATGGAGGATGTTGGCGCCCTCGAAGTTGCCCGCTTCGCTGACGTGGTAATGCGCGATCAGCAGTTCAAGCTCGTTTTCAGCGAGCAGTTCCTCCAATTCCGCCATCGTCCAGACAAAATACGCCCCTTCCCTGCCCCCGCTGTCGGCGTCGGTGGCCGAACAAAAGCCGCCTTGCGGCAGTTGCAATTCGCGCAGCACATAATCCAGCGTCTGCTCGAGCGCGCGCCGGAAAAAGGCGCCGCCGCCCAGCCGCCAAGCATGCAGATAGGCCAACGCGAGCTGGGACTGGTTGTAGAGCATCTTCTCGAAATGCGGCACGAGCCACTGCGCATCGACGCTGTAGCGGTGGAAGCCGCCGGCGGCGTGGTCATAAATCCCCCCCATGGCCATGTGGCGCAGGCCGCGCTCGGCGAAGGCGAAAGCGCTTGGGTCGCCGTGGCGGTCGGCTTGATCGAGGGCGAGCAGCAGCAGGGGTTCCTGCGGGAACTTCGGCGCCCCGGCGAGGCCGCCGCGGGCCGTGTCTTCGCGTTGATACAGCGCCGCCAGGGTCCGCGCCGGCAAATCCGGCGCCAGCGTCGACGGCGCCCGGCGCCCGGCGAGAATGCCCTCGATGGATTCATGCAGGCTCGCCGCGCTGCGCTCGACTTCATCGCGGCGATTGCCATAAACCTCGTGGATCTGCTTGAGCAGGGCGATGAACTGCCCCGGCGGAAAATATGTCGCCCCGAAAAAGGGCCGCCCGTCGGGCAGGAGAAAATTCGACATCGGCCAACCGCCATGGCCGGTCATGCACTGCACGCCGGTCATGTATACCTCGTCGATATCGGGGTACTGCTCGCGGTCCATCTTCACCGCTATGAAATGCCGGTTCAGCACCTTCGCCACTTCGACATTGTCGAAGCTCTCGACCTCCATCACATGGCACCAGTGGCAGGTCGAGTAGCCAATCGAGAGAAAAACCGGCTTGTTCTCCGCCTCCGCCGCCGCGAAGGCCTCGCCGCCCCAGGGGTACCAGTCCACCGGATTGTGGGCGTGCTGCAACAGGTACGGCGAGTCTTCCAGAATCAACCGGTTGACAAACACCGCCCGCCCCGAATCCTCAAGATGCTCGGTGCGCTTGTCATAGCTCCCCTCCTTCGCCGCCTCCGCATCCCGCAACCGCCGCTCAAGCGAGCGTTCCCGCCGACTGTCATTCATCCCCGCGCCATCCCCGCCAAAACTTCCAACCCCCATGTTGCCACACAGTGGGTGTGCTGTACTTTGCCGCCGTTGCTGCGTGGCTTCGAATCGTCGCCGTCCGGGGGGATGTATCTTTCCACATGATGGGAATTGCCGGGGCTGCTGGAGCGCGGCGCCCCGGCGCTGTTATCCTTGGGGGCCGCAGGCGGCAACTTCTGGAAACAGAAATGGTCAAAGACAGCTTGTTCGACAATCCTTTCACGCCCGGTTACGGCATCCTGCCACCCTACCTGGCGGGTCGCGGCGAGGAAAGGCGGCGGATCCACGAGCTTGTTGGGGCAACCGCTTCCCGCCGCTGTGTTGCGAAAGACGTGATCATATACGGCCCGCGTGGAACGGGAAAAACGGCACTGCTGCGGGACATTTCTCACAGGATCGAAAAAGAGCACAAAAACGCCACCATTTTGCTGATTCCGGCGATCGACCTTGAAGCAAGCGAAGATGTCGGAAAGCTGCTGATCCGCGAAGTTGGCAGGCCACTCTGGGAGGCGATGAAGCCGGAAAGTTTCGGGCTGAACTGGCAGGGGTTGGAAGCCAAATGGAACAAGGGGGATCTTTCCCTCTCCAGCGTTCGGAAGGGGCTCAGCGCCAAGTGCCAACGGAATCCGCTGATTATCCTGGTTGACGAAGCGCACACACTGGATTCGGAGGTCTGCCGCAAGTTGTTCAACGAGGCGCAGACGATACGCGGAATAGGCGGCCCCATGGTGGTGGTGCTTGCTGGCAAGCCACAGCTCGTGGGCATCGGCAACCGGTCTGACGTTTCTTTCATCGAGCGCGGGGAAACCATTAGTGTGGGTTTGCTTGACGAGGAGAGTTCCGCGCGGGCGATCTCAATTCCACTGCGGCGCGAACGGATGGAAATAGATGGGGAGGCACTTAAGAGGCTGGTCGATGACGCCCAAGGGTATCCGCATTATCTTCAGCTATGGGGAAGCGAGATATGGAAGTTGGCGAAATTGAAACAAAAAAACCACATTGATTCATCGGACATTTCGGTTGTGATGCCCAACGTTCGAAAAGAGAGGGAGGCTGCCTATGCCGAGCGCTTCAATTCCTGGATGGGGCGGGACAGGTTGCTGCTGCAGAAAATCACCGGCAGGTTGAGCAAAAGCGGCATGGTGGCCGAGCCCAGAATGGAAGAAATGATCACCGAGGAACTGAAAATCCAAGGCAGGCAGGAAACCGAGGTGGAAAGAATATACGGAAAAATGGTCGAAACCGACTATGTCTGGCGGATTCGGGGCGACAAAACGCTGATGCCGTCAATTCCCAGCTTTTTCGGATTTCTCCGCGAGGCCGAGCGGCAAAAGATCGCCGAGCGAAAGCGTGAATCCCGAAGCGGCGTCGATGGCAATGACGGGTAGGCCGCGACTGGATCGACGCTGGCCACCTGAATGATAGAGCGCTCTGCGTAGGAGTGGTGGTTCGTTCCGGGTCTGCACGGCGTGAGTCGCCGTCCGGGGGTCCGCTTGACAAAAGCTGGGGTGGTGTTATGGTTGACAGCCCTCTCGGACGCACGGAACGGGAAGCCGCAGGACGGGTTTTTTCCGCTTTCCCGTGTTGCCGGTCTGGATTGAACAAGCTCCGTTCGATGCATGCGCCCAGGTGCCGACCCGCGCCGGGGGTGGGAAAACAGCTCCCCATCGGACTGAGATTCTATGAGCAACAGACCGGCGCTTATCGGCTTGCCCGAAAAAACGGGCCTCTACGACCCCGCCCAGGAGAGGGACTCCTGCGGCGTTGGCCTCGTTGCCGATATCAAGGGCCGGCCCAGCCACCAGATCATGCTCGACGCCTTCCATGTCAACTCGCGCATGGACCACCGGGGCGGCTGCGGTTTCGAGGCCAACACCGGCGATGGCGCCGGCATACTCGTTGGTCTGCCGCATGATTTCTTCCGCCGGATCGCCCGGGACGAACTCGGCGCCGAACTGCCGGCGGAGAGCCAATTCGCCGTCGGCAACCTCTTCCTGCCGCGCTCAAGCGACGAACGCGAGCGCTGCCGCCGCTGCATTGATGGAATCATCGCCGAGGAAGGCCAGCGGCTCGTCGGCTGGCGCCCGGTGCCAGTGGATGCGGAAGGCGCCAATGTCGGCCCGGCGGCCCAGGCGGCCCAGCCCCGTATCGAGCAGTTGTTCATCGCCGCCGCCGAAGGGCTTGAGGCGGACGCCTTCGAGCGCGCGCTCTACATCATCCGCAAGCGCTTCAGCCACGCCCTGCGCAACGACGCCTCGCTGAGCGAACGCAAACTGCTGTACGCCTGCAGCCTCTCCAGCAAGGTCATCGTCTACAAGGGGATGCTGACCCCGGGCCAGCTTTTCCCCTTCTACCGGGATCTGACCAACCCCGGCTTCGCCACCCACATGGCGATGGTGCATTCGCGCTTCAGCACCAACACCTTTCCATCCTGGGACCGGGCCCAGCCCAACCGCTTCATGAGCCACAACGGCGAAATCAACACCCTGCGCGGCAATGTCAACGCCATGGTCGCCCGCGAGGGCACCATGGCCAGCGCTGTCTTCGGCGGCCGCTTGCAGGCGGTTTTCCCGGTGATCGACGACGATGTGTCCGATTCCGGCGCCTTCGACAACACCCTCGAGCTGCTGCTGATGTCGGGGCGCTCGCTCGCCGCCGCGACGATGATGATGATCCCCGAAGCCTGGCAGTCGGACCGCAACATCCCGGCCAAGCGAAAGGATTTCTACGAATACCACTCGGCGCTGATGGAGCCCTGGGACGGCCCCGCCTCGATCGTCTTTTCCGACGGCCACTACATCGGCGCCGTGCTCGACCGCAACGGCCTGCGCCCGAGCCGCTACTACATCACCGACGACGACAAGTGCATCATGGCCTCGGAAGTCGGCGTGCTCGAAGTGGACCCGGCCAGGGTCCGCCACAAGGGGCGGCTGCAACCTGGGCGCATCTTCCTGCTCGATTTCGAGCAGGGCCGGCTGATCCCCGACGAGGAGGTTAAAAGCGACATCTGCGGCCGGCGCCCCTATGGCGAATGGCTCGCCGCCGAGAAAGTCGCGCTCGAAGACCTCGCCGCGGCCCGCGGGAAAGGCCGGGACAACGCGCACCCGCTCGAAGCCGCCGACCTGCTTGAGCGGATGCAGGCATTCGGCTACACCAGCGAAACGATCCAGTTCATGCTGCTGCCGCTCGTCACCGAGGCCCGGGACCCGCTCGGCTCCATGGGCAACGACACCGCCCTCGCCTGCCTGTCCGACAAGCCGCGGATGATCTACGACTATTTCAAGCAGTTGTTCGCCCAAGTCACCAATCCGGCGATCGATTCGATCCGCGAGGAAGTGGTGATGTCGCTGCGCTGCTTCATCGGCCCCGAGGGCAATCTGCTCGAAGCCGCCCCCGGCCACGCCCACCGCCTCAGCCTGGAGCATCCGATCCTGTCGAACCGGCAACTCGCAGCGATCCGCGACATGGACCACCGCGGCATGCGCGCCAAGGTCATCGACATCACCTACGACGCCGGCGCGGCCCAAGGTATTGAAGACGCTTTTGAAGATGCCCTCGGCCGCATCTGCGACGAAGCCTCAAACGCCATCGGCGAAGGCTATTCCTTCATCATCCTTTCCGATCGGGCGATCCGCGCCAACCGCGTGCCGCTGAGCGCCCTGATCGCCTGCGGTGCCGTGCACCACCATCTCGTCCGCAACCATCAGCGCACCCAGATCGGCCTCATCGTCGAAACCGGCGAAGCCAGGGAAGTGCACCACCACTGCCTGCTGACGGGCTACGGCGCCGACGCCATCAACCCCTACCTCGCCTTCGAGGCGCTGTGGCAGGCCCGGGCCGACGGCCTGCTCGGCAAGAGCTACCGCGACGGCGACGCGATCGTGGACGCCTACAAGAAAGGCGTCGCCAAAGGCATGCTCAAGGTAATGGCGAAAATGGGCATCTCCACCCTGCAATCGTACAAGGGCGCGCAGATCTTCGAAGCGGTGGGCCTTGCCGACGAGATCATCGAGCGCTGCTTCACCGGCACCGCCAGCCGCGTGCAGGGGGTGGATTTCGAGGTGCTGAAAACCGAATCCCTGCGCCGCCACCGCATCGGCTTTCCCCCGCGGGAGAGCGAGCGAGCGCCGGTGCTGGCCAATCCCGGCGATTTCCACTGGCGCAGCGGCGGCGAAACCCACATGTGGAACCCCGACACGATCTTCAATCTCCAGATCGCCGCCCGCGGCAACAGCGCCGAGGCTTATGACACCTTCGCCCGCTTCGCCAATGAAGACTCGATTCGGCGCGCGACACTGCGCGGCCTGCTGCAATTCCGCACCGATTTGAACGAGCCGGTTCCACTCGAAGAAGTCGAACCCGCCAAAGAGATCGTCAAACGCTTCTCCACCGGCGCGATGAGTTTTGGCTCGATTTCCGACGAAAGCCACCAAGCCCTCGCCATCGCCATGAACCGCATCGGCGGCAAATCGAACACCGGCGAAGGCGGCGAGGACCCGGCCCGCTTCGAGCCGATGCCCAACGGCGATTCGAGCCGCTCGGCGATCAAACAAGTCGCTTCGGGCCGCTTCGGCGTGACCATGTGGTATCTCGCCAATGCCGACGAGTTGCAGATCAAGATCGCCCAGGGCGCCAAGCCAGGCGAAGGCGGCGAGTTGCCCGGCCGCAAGGTGGACGAAACCATCGCCCGCATCCGCCATTCGACCCCGGGCGTGGGCCTGATCAGCCCGCCGCCGCACCACGACATCTATTCGATCGAAGACATCGCGCAGTTGATCCACGACCTCAAGAACGCCAACCGCCGCGCCCGCATCAGCGTCAAGCTCGTTTCCGAAATCGGCGTCGGCACCATCGCCGCCGGCGTCACCAAGGCCAAGACCGACCATCTCGTGATCGCCGGCCACGACGGCGGCACCGGCGCCTCGCCGCTGACCTCGATCAAGCACGCCGGCCTGCCCTGGGAGCTTGGCGTCGCCGAAACCCACCAAACCCTGGTGATGAACAATCTGCGCTCCCGGGTCGTGCTGCAAACCGACGGGCAAATCAAAACCGGCCGCGATGTCGCCATCGCCGCCCTGCTCGGCGCCGAGGAGTTCGGCTTTTCCACCGCGCCGCTGATCACCCTTGGCTGCATCATGATGCGCAAATGCCACCTCAACACCTGTCCGGTGGGAATCGCCACCCAGGATGCGGACCTGCGCCGCAAGTTCCGCGGCAAGCCCGAGCATGTGGTCAATTATTTGTTCATGGTCGCCGAGGAATTGCGCGGCATCATGGCGCAGCTTGGCCTGCGCACGGTCAACGAAATGATCGGCCGGGTGGATTTGCTGCGAACCGACGCCGCGATCGACCATTGGAAAGCCAGCGGACTCGACCTCGGCGCCATCCTCGAGCCGGCGCGGATCCTGTTCGAGAACACCGACGTCTACTGCAAGCACGAACAGGACCACGGCCTCGACAAGGCCCTCGACAACGAACTGATCGAGCTTGCCGCGCCGGCGTTGGAACGCGGCGAGAAAGTGCGGATCGAGCGCGAAGTGAAAAACACCAACCGCGTGGTCGGCACCATGTTGTCGAACGAGGTGGCGAGGCGCCACGGCGAGCGGATGCTGCCCGAGGACAGCATCGACATCCGCCTGCGCGGCTCGGCCGGCCAGAGCCTCGGCGCCTGGCTGGCGAAGGGCATCCGCATCACCGTCGAGGGCGACGCCAACGATTACGTCGGCAAGGGCCTGTCCGGCGGCAAGCTGGTGATCTATCCGCCCCGGGAAAGCACCTTCAAGGCCGAGGAAAACATCCTTATCGGCAATGTGGCGCTGTATGGCGCCACCGGCGGCGAGGCGTATTTCCGCGGCATGGCGGCCGAGCGCTTCGCCGTGCGCAACAGCGGCGCCCACGCCGTGGTGGAAGGCATCGGCGACCACGGCTGCGAGTACATGACCGGCGGCCGGGTGGTGGTGCTTGGCCCGGTTGGGCGCAACATGGGCGCCGGCATGAGCGGCGGCATCGCCTATGTGTGGGACCCGCAGGGCCGGCTGCCAGCGCTTTGCAATATGGGCACCCTCGGCCTGGAAACCGTGGCCACCGCCGAAGACATCCTCGAATTGAAAACCTTGATCGAAAACCACGCCCGCCACACCGGCTCCACCGTCGCCCGCCATGTGCTCGACCACTGGGAAGGCAGCCTGGCGCGGTTCGTCAAAGTCATGCCCACCGAATACAAGCGTGTGCTGGCGGAACGCGAGGCGGCGAGCGCCGCCTGAAGGGACTCACCGCTTTATGGGCAAACCAACCGGATTCAAGGAATACGCGCGGGAAACCGAACCCTACCGCGACGCCAAAGCGCGCCTCGTGGACTTCCGCGAAATCTACACCGACCACCAGGAGCCGCTGCTCGCCACCCAGGGCGCGCGCTGCATGGACTGCGGCGTGCCCTTTTGCCAATCCGACAGCGGCTGCCCGGTTTACAACCTGATCCCCGAGTGGAACGACCTCGTCTACAAAGGCCGCTGGAAAGAAGCCCTCGACCGCCTGCACAAAACCAACAACTTCCCCGAGTTCACCGGCCGCGTCTGCCCCGCCCCCTGCGAGGGCGCCTGCGTGCTCGGCATCAATGAGCCGCCGGTGACGATCAAGAACATCGAATGCGCCATCGCCGACAAAGGCTTCGAGATGGGCTGGGTTACCCCCAACGCCCGCGCCGCGGACACCGGCCGCAAAGTCGCCATCGTCGGCTCCGGCCCGGCCGGCCTCGCCGCCGCCGAACAGCTTGCTTTGCAAGGCCACCATGTCACCGTCTACGAGCGCGACGACCGCATCGGCGGCCTGCTCATGTACGGCATCCCCAACATGAAGCTCGAGAAGGAAATCGTCGACCGCCGGGTGAACCTGCTGCGGGCCGAAGGGGTGAATTTCCTCGTCAACGCCGATGTCGGCGGCGGCGGCGCAACCGCCATCGATGTTGAGCAACTGCTCGCCGAAAACGACGCCCTCCTCCTCGCCACCGGCGCAACCACGCCGCGGAACCTCAACATCCCCCGGCGCGAGGGCCCCGGCGTGCATTTCGCCATGGAGTTCCTGCGCCAGAACACCAAAAGCCTGCTCGACTCGAACCTTGCCGACGGCAACTACATCAGCGCCAAAGGCAAGGACGTCATCGTCATCGGCGGCGGCGACACCGGCACCGACTGCATCGGCACCTCCCTGCGCCACGGCTGCCGATCCCTCGTCAACTTCGAGATTATGCCCAAACCCCCAGCCGACCGCGGCGCCAACAACCCCTGGCCCCAATGGCCCATCATCTTCCGCGTCGACTACGGCCACGAGGAATCCACCCGCAAATTCGGCCAAGACCCCAGGGTCTACTCAATCTCCGGCAAGGAATTCGCCCGCCACGAAGACGGCAGCCTACAAGGCATCACCACAGTGGAAGTCGACGCCAAATTCCAGGAAATCCCCGGCACGGAAAAATTCTGGCAAGCCGACCTAATCCTCCTATCCATGGGCTTCCTAGGCCCCGAACACTACATCAGCCAACCCCTGGGCATCGACCTTGACAACCGCTCCAACTACCAGGCAAACTACGGCGACTTTCGCACCAGCGAGAATAAGGTCTTCGCCGCCGGCGACTGCCGCCGCGGCCAAAGCCTAGTAGTCCACGCCATCCACGAGGGCAGATTGGCGGCTGAGAGGATTGATGGGTTTTTAACAGAAAGGGCGAGTAAATGAATATTTGGCGATTGACAATTAATCCTTCCTCTGAAGAAGGAGTCGATCCAAGAAAACTTTGTATCGAAGAAAATATCCTTGGATTTGGATGGCATATTGAATCATCTGAACCTGTAGATTGGGCAACATATGAAAGGAAAGCTTCTGAGAAATATACAGGTGAATCACGACATGGATGGTGGCCCGCAGTTAATGCGATATATAACCGCATGGCAATTGGAGATCTTTGTTGGACACGAAATTGGGATGGGGAATATTATCTTGGCAGGATCGAAGGTCCTTGGGAGTATCGTGGAGATGAACAGCACCGAAGCGCTGATATAGTTAACTTGCGGCCCTGCCAGTGGGTATATATTGGAACAGACGATGCAGTGCCTGGAAAAGTGAAAAATAGTTTCCGTGCAAGCAGGACATTGCAAGCGATCCACGACGAAACAACTAGTATTTATTCCAAATTTTTATACAACAAACAAGGACGAAGCTCAAAATACAGCATTCCCTTTAATCGAGAAGATTTAGATATTTTTTCACTAATCTCTCCTGAAGATTGCGAAGATGTGGTTGGACTGTATCTTCAAGAGTTACACGGTTGGCGTTTGATTCCGAGCACGTGTAAATACGACACCTCTAAGTATGAGTTTATTCTAAGGAAAGGGAATAAGAAAGCTCTAGTACAAGTAAAACAAGGAAAAGTGGAGCTAAATCGAGATGGATTTCGCAGAGAAAATCGCAATCCGTGCACTTGGTTCTTGTTCACTACATGCGGTATTTATCTAGGTGAAGAATTAGATAATGTACAATGCTTAGATCCTCAGGAAATACTTAACTTCATGAATTCAAATAGGGATTTGATGCCGGATCGCATAAAATACTATTTAGAATTTTGCGAAGAACTCGCTTAGCCGTGTAGGGCGCATCTGGAGAGATGAAATTTCTCAGGCCGGCGCATAGCGCTCGATAGCTATCTCATCGGCTTTGGAACGCATTCGCGCCGCATCGTGCCACGCCTGCATTTTCAATAGCAAATCCATACTGACGCCGAAACCCTTTTCCAGACGCAGGGCCATCTCGGGCGACAGCGAGGACTTGCCGTTCAGCAAATCCGACAGGGTTGCCCGGCGGACGCCAAGAATCCGCGCCGCTTTGGAAACACTCAGGCGCAACTCCCCTATCACTTCATCCCGGACGAAGCAGCCGGGATGGGAAGGGGTCATCGCCACTTCAAGAGGTTTGTCGCTCATCAATGATAATCCTCAAGATTCAATCGTTCTACTTTGCCATTGCTTTCTTCGAACGTGATCCGCCAATTGCTCGACACCGAGATACTCCAATCATTTTACCGCTCCCCCGAAAGTCGATGAATTGGCCATCCCGGTGGAGCCTGGGATCGGAGACTGTCCATATTTTCCGCTAGCACCAATGCAGTGACCACATTTCGAATCCGCCCCACCAGATCCTGCCTCAGCAATCGTGTCGAGTCCCGCTCAAGCAGCTCCCGCAACCCGCGGTGGCGAACCGTCCAGATTTCCATGCGGTAGACTGTACGGCAACACCGAACAATTTGCAAGCTCGTTTGCCAAGGGGAAACCAGCTGCTAGCGATGAAGTGTATTGCGGGACACCCACGGCCCGCCTCGAACATCGGCCCGGGAAATGGGCGGGTGCCCCAAGTGCGTCTCCATAGCGTGGGTTTAGTTTGCTGTACTTCCCGTTCGGCTGGCATAATGCCAAACGTCTGATTGTGGGAGATCTTGAGATATGCCAACGCGCAACGTGGTCTTGTCGGAATATTTGGCGGATTTAGTGACAAACTTGGTGGAATCAGGCCGCTACAAGAACGCCAGCGAAGTCGTTCGCGAGGGACTGAGGCTGTTGGAAAGCCGGGAAAAGGAAGACCAGTTGCGCCTTCGGGACATTCGGGAGGCTGTAAATGTTGGTGTCGCCGATATGGAGGCGGGACAGTACAGCACATTCGAGACTCGGGAGTCATTACGCAAGGGCCTTGCCAAATCGAGCGTCACGGCGCGGAACAGCGAGCGGGGCGGCATCGATTTCCAAAACCTGGAAGCGGCGCGTCGCCAGCTTGGAATCGAGGGAGACGGGAACGGCTGGCCCGAAGAATTCAACGACCCCACATTCAGCCGCGAAGTTCTTGGCCTCGACCGAGAGCCTGCACCCGCAAGCTCCCATGAGAAGTAGCCCGACAAATGACGGAACCATGAGACACCCACCAACCAACTCGAACTCAGACCACCCAGATCGGTGACTGTCCCCGCACATGTCCGTCAGAAGGGCCACTCCAACTCTGTTCCGGCTGCTATGTTAGAATCGAACACCGAGAGCTGAACCGTTTTTGAAGAGTAACATTATGCGACAAGTCATTGTTTATCCGGGCGAGGACAACTATTGGGTCGTCGAATGCCCCAGCCTCCCTGGCTGTATCAGCCAAGGCAAAAACCGTACGGAAGCGCTGGACAACATCAAGGATGCGATTGAAGGCTATATCTCGGCACTCGAAGAAGATAATTTGAAGATTCCAGAAGATTATCTCAATGCCACATTAACAGCTTCGGCATGGAAAACCCATCTGAAAGATTTTTTAAAAAATTGAAGGACAGATTTATAGAAATGTCTTGTTAAGCAGATGAACATTCAGATGCTTCAATCTCCCCGCGGGCGGCGCCTGCGGGAAAAGCCGAGCGCGTCATGGTGCGGAAGGTGAGCGAAAGCCTCCTCCCACGAGGGATTCTTTGCCCATTTTGCAAATCCGCCTTGTTCGGGCGTATACCGTGCAGCCATCGATTCCTCGCCACACCACGCAACACTAGCAGGCTGCATCGTTCAAGCACGATCTGGAAAGCATCCTCTTTCACTTTCGGCGTCCGGTAAATGTCCATCATGCAGTCGCTTCCCGTGGAAATGCTAGCCACTACCGGACCGAAACAATCCCTGTCGAAATGTGGAGCGATGCCTTGGCCGGCTTCATATTCGTTAACAATCAATTGTTGTGGGCGCATCTCGAAAATCCGCCGCTCCACCAGCCTGTCGCACAAGAATGATACCCAATCGGGCAATTCTCCGATCCTGTTCTCACCGATTGCCTTGCGCTCCTTATAATCGTAGCGATACCCGTAATGCTGCACCCGCCGCCGCAGATCATTGTCCCAATACTGCCGATCTATCGCGTCAATAAGCGCTTCTTCCTCTTGAGCGCTGATAAACCCTGATTGATAGTCCGCCCCTCCAGCTCGCAGCATGCCCACTTGCTCGGGCGGCACGGACAGCACTACTTCTTCTGGATTTATCCGAGTCACGCGAAATTCCTCATTTTCTTGACCTGTCTAAAAACTCAAATGGGACACCCATCTCAAGCAGCTTCCGGCGATGGACATCGGTTTTCCAGAGGCGTCTTGCCTAGCGCCTCGACATGAAACACCAAAGCTTCGCAGCCTTGACGCACAGCCGCGTCAAGGGTTTCACCCACCGCCACACAACCCGGAAAATCGGGGAAACTGAGGCCATAGCCGGCATCTTCCCAATGGATGAAGCTAACGTAACGCATGATCTCAAACAACCCGGTCTTTCGCGCTCACCTGCCGCCGATCGTCTCATGGAATATTCGCCGCGAGTGGTGGATGGCCGATCAAATCTCTCAGGCCGGCGCATAGCGCTCGATAGCTATCTCATCGGCTTTGGAACGCATTCGCGCGGCATCGTGCCACGCCTGCATTTTCAGTAGCAAATCCATACTGACGCCGAAGCCCTTTTCCAAGCGCAGGGCCATCTCGGGCGACAGCGAGGATTTGCCGTTCAGCAAATCCGACAGGGTTGCCCGGCGGACGCCAAGAATCCGCGCCGCTTTGGAAACACTCAGGCGCAACTCCCCCATCACTTCATCCCGGACGAAGCAGCCGGGATGGGAAGGGGTGATTGCCACTTCAAGAGGTTTGCCGCTCATCAATGCTAGTCCTCAAGACTCTGTCGTTCTATCTCGCCATATTCTACGCGATAGACTGTATGGCAGCACCGAACAACTCGCAAACCCGTCCGCTGCGGGACGCTCGCTTTGGGGCGCACTCCTCGAGTCCCAGGCTGACCACAAGCCGGGACGGGAATATCCGCGATGAAACCACCGCGAAGTCCGGTCTATGAAGCACTGATAAAGTTCTTGCCGCGTACACATCTGTACGATTATTATGACGGGCAGCGAGTTTGTTCGCCGCGTGCGGCGACTGGGTGGGGAACGTGGCGTGGCGGTGCGCTTTGAGACGCGCCCGGGCAAGGGAAGCCATGGGCGGCTTTACTACGGTAATCGATTCACAACTGTGAGAGACCGCCGCAAAGAAATCGGCACCGGACTGCTTTCCGCGATGCTCGGGCAGCTGGGCCTGAATCGCGAAGACTTGTGAACGGGAAATTGGGAGTGGGAAAAGTGACTCAGGCCATGGCTTGGCCTGTGGATTTGGTGCGGCAAGAGGACGGCACGATCTTGGTCTCCTTCGCCGACATTCCGGAAGCCCTGACCGAGGGGGCTACTCGAACCGAGGCCCTGGCGCAGGCGGCGGACTGCCTGATAGCAGCCTTGAGCGGTTATCTCGGAGCGCGCCGCGACATTCCCGCGCCTTCCGCCGCGAAGGGGCGCCCGCTGGTCGCGCTGCCAGCGCTCGTCGCCGCCAAGGTCGCGTTGTATCGCGCGATGCGCGCCGACGACATCGGAAACACGGCTCTCGCCGCGCGGCTCGGTGTTTCAGAAGGCGCGGTGCGCCGTCTTTTGGATCTCGACCATCGCTCACACATCGGCCAAATTGAAAAAGCCCTCCAAGCATTTGGGCAACGGCTGACTATAAGCACCCAAGCGGCTTGAATCCGCAGCGCCGCAGCTTCGCACATGACAGCGCGTGACGGGTCTAGCGGGCTTGTTCCGCGATTTGCTTAGCCCGCGACTCGGCTAGCAGCTCATCCCAGTTGTTCGGAATCTTGCTGTTTTCCAACATCCGGCGGAAAACGAGATACGCATCGGTTTTGCTTCCGTAGGCGCGCTTGCTTTCTTCTTGATTTACCCATGCGTAGACGATGATTCCGGCTTTGGAGTGAAACCGGAAGAACAGTCGATACTGCTGGAAGAATTTGGCTCGAAACCAGTTTTTATATGAGTCACCAAGAGATTTCCCCATGCGGAACTCTTCACCGCCCGGATCCCGCGGGACGACATCGAACATCAATTTTCTTATCGCGAGCAAACGTTTGTTGGCGTTTTTCTTGGCATAGCCCTGCGGATCATTTTGTTTGAGAGTTTCGACTTGGTTTGACAGCTCTTCCAATTGCCGGCGAAACATGGGATGCGCGTAGATCACCCAACCATTGAATCTTGGAATGATGGGGCCGTTTTGATTCATTCATCTTTAGCCGATAGCGGAGCATCCAGATCAATGTCAATATCACCCGCGACAGAGAACATTCGATCCATGAAACTCTGATCGACAACTTCAAGCCGTTCCGGGTGATCGGCCAAATCGCGGGCGAGGAAAGCCAGGAAAGCACCGAGCACCGGGTCGTCCGCCTCGGATCGGCCACTGCGGGAAAGCACGACTTCTCCATTGGGACGGATCGAGAACCGAATCTTGTCCCGCTTGCCCAATCGCAACGCCAAGCGGACGATTTCCGGCACAGTCGTCTGATACCGGTCGGTCAAGGTGGACTCGACTTGCAGATTTTCAAGCGCCATGGCAACCCCGCAGATGCGCTAAACCGACCGCGAAGGTAATGCAAACCGCTTACGATGTCAATGCGTTTGCATTGCGCATTGGCATTGTGATGCCGAGGAAGGCCCTTGAGCTGCGTTGGGTTCTTTCAAGCCCATAACGCCGAAATCGGCAGCGCGCCCAAGCGCTCGCCGAATGGGACGAAATCCGCGCCGTCGTAAAGCACCGCGCCATAGGCGAAACGCTCGCCGCAGGCTGTGGCCAATGTCCTCAGCCCGGTGAAATCGCCCAACCGCACGGTGGCGCCGGCCTTTACCTCGATTCCGGCAATCACGCCGTCATCGCGCTCAAGCACGATGTCCACCTCGCGCATCTGCTGATCACGGAAATGATAGGGGCTCACTTGCATCTCCGACACGGCAATCAGCTTGAGAATCTCCGACAGCGCGAATGTTTCCAAGAGCCTGCCGAATTGCTGCCGGTCCGCCTTGGCTTTGGCGAAATTCCATCCTGTTGCGGCGGCCAGCAAGCCGCTGTCGATGAAATGCAGCTTTGGCGATTTGATGATCCGCTTCAGCCTGTTCGAGTGCCAGGCTTGCAAGGTGGTCACGAGGAACATTTGCTCCAGCAGATTGACATAGCGCTGCCCCGTCTTGTGGCTGACGCCGAGCCCGGCGCCCAATTTTGAATAGTTGATAATTTGACCGGAATGTTCCGCCAGCAGGCGGACAAATTTTGGCAAATCGCTCAATTTCCCGATTCGCGCGACATCTCTCAAATCGCGCATGGTGACGGATTCCAGCCAAGCCCGCCCCCAAGCCTGGCGCCGCCGTTCGCTTTCCCGGGCCAATGCCTCTGGAAATCCGCCTTGCAAAACCATCCGCACGAGATCATCGCCCATGATCCCGTCGCCAATACGTTCGACTTGGCCAGCGAACAGGCGTTCCAGAAAAGTTGGCGAAGTGCCTTCGATTTCCACCCGCGCCAACGGCAGCAGCCGAAGGGTTTCAATCCGCCCAGCCAGGCTGTCCGCGACTTGCGGGAAGGTCATGACATTCGCCGAGCCTGTCAGCAGGAAGCGGCCCGGCCGGTAGTTTTCGTCCACCGAGCGCTTGATCGCCAGCAGCAGTTCGGGCGCGCGTTGCGCTTCATCGATGGTGGCGTCGCTCAAGCCCTGAACAAAGCCGGTTGGATCGGTTCGCGCGGCTTCAAGCGCAGCTTGGTCATCCAGTGTGACATAGGTTCTATGCGTCGCTCCAAGCTGTCTGGCAAGCGTGGTCTTGCCGGCCCGGCGCGGTCCCGCGATCAGCACCACCGGGGTATCGAGCAGGGCTTCCGCCGCGAGGCGCTTCAGCAGGCGCGGATACATGGATATGGATTTCCGATATCTGTGAATTGGAAGTCTGCAACATGGTAATTGGAAGTTTATGTATTGGCAATTGGGAATTTACTGATCGGAAATTGGGAGTACTCCGATAGTAGCGGCGCCGATCAAGGGGCGCACCCAGGGATAAATCCCTTGCTCAAACATGCTCCCGCAGCCGATAGGCGTTGACCGCGAGCGCCCCGGGGCCGATGGGGTGGCTCTGCCGCGCGCGGCAAAACACCATGACCGGCGAGCGCGCGTTGCGCAGCAACGGCTGTGCCGACAGCGCCTGGCGGACGTCCCGCGGAGTGGGGAGTTCTTTCCACTTGCTCTCGGCGAGCGTCAACCCGCCGTTGCGCTCGATCAGGAAATCGACCTCCCGCGACTGGTCCCGATAAAACCACAGCGACGCCTCGGGCGCTTCGATGCCGATGTGTTTGCGCAATTCGCCGAAGACAAAGGTCTCCCAGATCGCCCCGATCAAATAGCTCTGCGCGACAACGGCGCGGTTGTGGCCGAGCAGGAAACACAGCAGCCCGACATCATTGAAGTAGAGCTTGGGCGACTTGGCGAGCCGCTTGCCGATGTTCTGGAAGTAAGGCTCAAGCAAGCTGATCTGTTCCGTGGCCTCCAGCACATGCAGCCATTGATCGATGGTCTTGTGGCTTACGCCCACTTCCTTTCCCAGTTCGGTCTTGTTCAACAACTGGCCCGAGCGAACCGCGCAGGCGCGCATGAACCGGTCGAAATTGCGCAATGAGGTGACGTTCAAAATCTGCCGCACATCGCGTTCGAGGTAGGTGGCCTGGTAGCTGCGAAAGAAATCCGCCGGCGGCAGTTCGAGATCCTTCCAGAGTTGGGGCATGAAACCGCGGACCAAAATTTCGGCGATGCCCTCTTTCGATTCCCGGTCAGTGAAAGCCTTGCCGAGTTCATGGATCGACAGCGCCTCAAGCTCCAGAACACCGCAGCGGCCGGCCAGCGAGTCCGATACTTCCCGCATCAGGGCGAGTTTTTGCGAACCGGTGAGTATGTAGCGCCCCGCCGCTTCCCGGTGGCGGTCGATCTCGACCTTGAGGTGCCGGAACAGCTTCGGCGCGTATTGCACTTCGTCGATCAGCAGTGGGGCAGGATGCGCTTCCAGGAAAGATTGCGGATCCTCCTCGGCGAGCTGGGCTTCCGCGGGCAGGTCGAGGCTCACATAGTGGTGGTCGGGGAACAGCCGGGTCAGCAAGGTCGTCTTGCCGGTCTGGCGCGCGCCCGTGACGATAACGGCCGGAAAGTGCCGGGCAAGCCGCCGAACCGATGCCGACAAGTCGCGTGGATAGATGATTTTCGACAATTCCGGGAGTCCAACTTCCAATATGTGGAGGTGAAAGTACAACTATTACGGGATTTTTTCCACCCGGGACACCGCGAATTCGCGTTCGTCAATTCCTAAGATGCAGCCTCCCAAGCGGAATTGATCTCCGCGAGGAAAGGTTTGGCGAAGCGTTCCATCTTCACCATGCCGACGCCGTTGATCAGGGCGAATTCGGCCTCGGTGCGGGGTTGGCGCTGGGCCATTTCGATGAGCGCGCGGTCGGCGAAAACCACATAGGCGGGGACGCCGCGCTCTTTCGCGAGTTCGAGGCGCAGGGCTTTCAATCTGGCGAGCAGGGCGTTTTGCGCCTCGCCAAGCGGCTGGCTGGCGATTAGTTCCTGTTGCTTTCGCCGCTCGCGCCGTTCGGTTTTCGCGCCGGGTTTGACCGTGTCCTTGCGATAGAGGAATTCGCCTTCGCCAGCGAGCAGTTCGCGGCCTTTCGGCGTGAGTTTGACGCCGCCATAGCCGGCGATATCGAGTCGCAGGAATCCGGCGGCGACGAGTTGCCGGATCAGCGAGCGCAATTCATTGGCGGAGCGGTCCTTGCCGGCGCCGTGGCTTTCGAGCCGGTCGTGGCGGAAGCGCTTGATCTTCTCGGTTTCGGCCCCACGCAGAATATCGATCAGATGCGAGGCGCCGAAGAGCTCCCCCGACTGCCGCGCCGCGAGCAGAATCCGCCGGGCTTCCCCGGTGCCATCGACCCGTTCCGCTGGATTGAGGCAAACATCGCAGTTGCCACAGGGGTCGATCCGCTCGCCAAAGTACGCGAGCAGGCTGACCCGGCGGCAGCTCGGCGCCTCGCAATACCCGAGCAGGGCGTCGAGCCGCTTGTGTTCGCGCCGCCTGCGCTCGTCGGTGGAATCCTCGTTTTCGATGAACTGCCGCCGCATGCGGATGTCTTCAAGGCCATACAGCATATGCGCCTCGGCGGGGGCGCCGTCGCGGCCGGCCCGGCCAATTTCCTGGTAGTAGGCTTCCACGCTCGAAGGCAAATCGGCGTGGAATACGTAGCGCACATCGGCCTTGTCGATGCCCATGCCGAAGGCGATGGTGGCGACGATGACGACGCCGGGTTCGGTCATGAAGACGTTTTGGTTGAACTCGCGGTCCCCGGCGCCCATGCCGGCGTGATACGGCAGCGCCCGCAACCCCTCGGCGGCGAGCATCGCCGCGCACTCCTCGGTTTTCCGCCGCGACAGGCAATAGACGATGCCGCTGTCGCCGCTTTTGTCCGCGACATAGCTCAGCAATTGGCGCTTCCAGTTGCTTTTCATCGCCACCGCGAGGCTGATGTTGGGGCGGTCGAAGCCGAGCACGAATTGCTCGACGCGGCCGGCAAACAACTGCCGGGCGATGTCTTCCCGGGTGATTTCATCGGCGGTGGCCGTCAGCGCGGCCACCGGCACGCCGGGGAACAACTCGCGCAGGCGGCCGAGATCGGCGTACTCGGGGCGGAACGCCGGGCCCCATTGGGAGATGCAATGGGCCTCGTCGATGGCAAACAGTTTGACTGGCAGGCGTTTGAGCGCCGCGAGCATGCGCTCGGTCATCAAGCGCTCGGGCGCCATGTAGAGCAGGCGCGTCCGCCCCGCCGCAGCGCGCCGCCAAGCGGCGACATTCTCCTCCCGGGCGCTGCCGGAATGGATGCCGTCGGCGGCGATTCCCGCGAGTTTGAGCGCGGCAACCTGGTCCCGCATCAGCGCCACGAGTGGCGAAACGACGATGGTGATGCCGCCGAGCAGCAGCGCGGGAATCTGGAAACACAGCGATTTGCCGGAACCGGTGGGCATGACGGCGAGCGCGTCCCGGCCCGCGAGCAGGGCGCCGATTACGGCTTCCTGGCCGGGCCTGAACTCGCTGAAGCCGAAGGCATCGCCGAGCATCCGGCGGGCATCCGCTGTTCCGGGGCGGGTTTCGGCCATCTCGCTTAATCGGGGCTTCCCTGATCGATCTTGGCCGGGCTCTCCCGCAGTGGCGTGCCGCAATGCGCGCATTTCCGCGCCAGCGGATTGAGCAGGATGTTGCGGACGAAAAACTGCCGGCCGCAGCCGGGGCAGTTGCGCCGCGCCAGATCAAGCGCGAAGGCGAACCAGATCGCCATGTAGATGAACATGAATACGTCGATCTCGCGCCTGTCCTCCAGCAGGAGCCAGACGCCAGCCATGTACACCGGCAGGGTCCAGAAGCAGACGATGAGCCGCGAGCGCGAACGCTCGATCTGCTTGAGCGCCCGCGCCCGGGCGAGGCCGCTCTTGCGGGCCGCTCTCGCCCGCAGGCTGTCGCCGGGTCTGCCCGGGCCCGAACGCGGCACCATGGAGTTTCCTGAAAGCAAGATTCCGGGCAGGGTATCCAAACCGCGTGGGCTTGGCAAACAAGAGCACTTTGGACAACTCCAATGAGGGCCGTTCATAGGCCAAAACCGCGGCTTCGACCGCAACCCCCTCGCCGCTTCGCGCCACTCCCCCTTGACAGGGGGAGAGTTGACCCAGCCGACTCCCCTCCTTTACAAGGAGGGGCGCCCCGAAGGGGCGGGGTGGTTGTTTCCAAGACGCTTAGGCGCCGCAAACTCCAAAAACCGCGAAACGAGTTGCACGCCCGCATACCGGCGAGGGCTTGCGATGAGCATTCTACCCGGAACTATCGATACCCCTGGGCTTGGAGCTTGAAGAGGTGGGCGTATTGGCCGTCGGCCCTGAGGAGGGAGTCGTGGCTGCCCTGTTCTTGGATTTGGCCGTTTTCGAGGACGATGATGTGGTCGGCCATGCGCACGGTGGAGAAGCGGTGGGAGATGATGATCGAGATGCGCTTGGCGGTGAGTTTGCCGAAGTGGGCGAAGATTTCGGCCTCGGCGCGGGCGTCGATGGCGGCGGTGGGCTCATCGAGAATCAGCACATCGGCCTTGCTGCGCATGAAGGCGCGGGAGAGCGCGATTTTCTGCCACTGGCCACCGGAGAGTTCCTTGCCGTCGCGGAACCAGGCGCCGAGTTGTGTGCGGTACTCGCCGGGCAGTTCGCGGATGAAGTCCTCGGCCATGCCTTTGCGCGCGGCTTCGCGCACCTGGGCTTCGTTGCCGAGCTCCTCCACATCGCCGATGCCGATGTTCTCGCCAACCGGCAACTGGTAGCGGGCGAAATCCTGGAAGATCACGCCGATCTTGCGGCGCAGATCCTCGATGTTCCATTGCGACAACTCCAGCCCCTCGAGCAGGATGCGGCCCCCGGTTGGGGCGTAGAGCCGGGTCAGCAATTTGATCAGGGTGGTCTTGCCGCTGCCGTTCTCGCCGACGATGGCGAGGCTTTCGCCCGGCTTGATGTGCAGGTTCACGCCGCTGAGCGCGGGGGTTTCGCTGCCGGGATAGACGAAGCTCACGTTCTCGAAGCGCACGCCGTCGGCGGGGTGCGGGCCTTGGCTGCGGTCGCCGGTGGGTTCGGGCACTTCGTGCTCGAGGTATTCGGTGAGGGTGGACAGGTAGAGATTGTCCTCGTACATGCCGTTCACCGCGGTCAGGCTGCTGGTGACCGAATTCTGGCCAAGGCGGAACTGGGCGATGTAGGCGGTCATCTGGCCGATGGTGATGGCGCCGGCGATGGCGGAAAAGCCAACCCAGCCATAGGCGAAGTAGAACGCCCCGCTCGACAGCAGGCCGAGCAGATAACCCCAGAAATTGCGCCGCAGCACGAGGTTGCGGTCTTCCCGGTAGATGTTGCGGAAGATATTGACATAGCGCTCGAGAAACAGCTTGCCAAGCTGGAGCAGCTTGACTTCCTTCACGCCGTCTTCCCGGGTCAGCACCATCTCCAGATAGAACTGCAGGCGCCGCTCGGGCGAGCGGCGGCGCATGATGCGGAAAGCCTCGCCGGAAAATCCCGCCTCGGCGACAAAGGCCGGCAGGCCGGTGAGGACGAGCAAAACCACAACCCAGGGCGAGAACTGGAACAGCCAGGCGCCGATGGTCAGCAGCGCGATCAGGTCGCGCAGCAGGTCGAAGGTCTTGATGACGAGCCCGAGCGGCCGGCTCGAAGCCTCGCGCCGGGCGCGGAGCAGCTTGTCGTAGTACTCGGCGTCCTCGAAGTGGCTCAACTCCAGGGTGAGCGCTTTTTCGATGATCATCACATTGACGCGGTTGCCGAGCAGCACTTGCAGAATCGAACGGCTCACCGTGGTGACGCGCTGGGCGCCGGTCATCAGCACGACGAGACCGGCTTCGACAAAGATATACAGCAGCGCGTCGCCCCGGGCCGCGGCGAGGGTCGCTGCGTCTTCGGCGGCGATGGCCCCCGCCACCGCGTCGACGAACAAGCCCCCCACAAAGGCGATGGAAGCGGGAAGCACACCATTGGCGATGGTGGCGGCCGCCATCACCACCGTCAGCGGCAAACTGGTGTCCCGGACGATCCGCATCGCCAAGGCGCTGTAGCGGAAAACCGCGAAGAACCGGCTGACGGGATTGGCGGGAGGCTCGGCGGTCATGTTTCAAGCCGCCTCTTCACAAGCCAATGGCGCGGCGGGCGAGCTGGTTCTTTATCGGGGTGGCGCGGTCGACGAGGGTCAGGCCGGTGTTGCGCAGCCAGCGCAGTGGCAGGGCTTGTGGGCCAAACAGCCGGTGCAGGCCTTCCATCGTCCATAGGGTGGCGAGATTGTCGCCTTTGCGGCGGCGGGCGTAGCGGCGCAGTGGAACCGGGTCGTTGATCTTCCTGCCGGCGGCGAGGCCGGCGCGCAATTCCTCGGCGAGGATGGCGGCGTCCCGGATGCCGAGATTGACACCCTGGCCCGCGAGCGGGTGGATTGTGTGGGCGGCGTCGCCGACGAGGACGATGTTGCCCTTGACGTAGGTTTGCGCGTGGCGCGCGCGCAGCGGAAAGCGGAAGCGCCGGTCGCACCATTCAACTTCGCCGAGGCGGTGTTCGATGGCGGCGCCGAGCCGGGCGCGGAATCGTTCCTCGGAAAGCTCAAGCAGTTCCTCGGCGATATCAGTCGCGGTGGACCAGACGATGGAACTGTGGCGGAATTCGCTGTCTCCGGCGAACGCCAGCGGCAGGAAGGCGAGCGGGCCGGTATCCAGAAAGCGCTGCCACGCCGTGTGGCCGTGGGACTGGCTCGTTCTGACCGTCGTCACCAGCGCGGCCTGGCCGTAATCCCGCTCGGAACTGGCGATTGCCGCCAATTCGCGAATCGCCGATTTCCCGCCATCGGCGCCCACCAGCAACCTGGCCCGCAACCGCTCGCCCGATTCGCCAGCCAAGGTGACGACGCCATCGCCTATTCCCAGGCCCGCACTCGAAAATGGCGCCAGCAGCTTCAAATTCCCCTGCCCCCGCAGCCGGGCGTACAAGCGCGCCAGCATGATGGAATTCTCGACTATCGAGCCAAGGCTCTCCAAACCCAGCGCGTCCGCGGAGAAATGAATCGAACCCGTGCCTTCCGCGTCCCAGACCCGCATCTGGCGATAGTCGCAACAACGAATCGCCCGGATTTCATCCCAAACGCCAAGCCCCCCGAGCACCCGCCGCGAAGCCTCGTTGACCGCGCTCACCCGCGGATCGAACCGCAGGCTTTCGGCTTGGAACGGCAATCCGCCCTCATCCGGCAAACGCCGCTCCACCAGGGCGATCCGCAACTCAAGCCCATCCAGCAGACAGGCCAACGCCGCCCCAACAACGCCGCCGCCGGCGATAACCAGATCGAATGTCTCATCACCCATGCGCCCATTGTAACTTGCCAAGCCGAACCACTCCGCTTCGCGCGGAATCAGAGCGATGGGGACACGTCATTCTGCGCGAAGTGACTCGGGGCATCCCGCCCCCCACCCCTGCGGGGCAGCGCAAGCGCTGTCCAAAATGGCAATCCTGCCATCTTGTCGCAGAATCTCGGCGGCGATGGCGCAATGTTCGGGAGATTCTGCGACTGCGCTTCGCTACGCGCAGAATGACGGAGGGAGTGCTTCGCTACGCGCAGAATGACAGAGGGAGTGCTTCGCTACGCGCAGAATGACGGAGGGAGCGCTTCGCTACGCGCAGAATGACGGAGGGGCTGCGGTGGAATCCCGCACTGAGGGAGCGCGTCGGTGGCTGAAAGGGTGAGACCCGGTCGGCGCAGCCGATGAAAAGCAACGCTTTTCAAGGGGCGAGGGCAAGCGTTTACGAAGCGCAGCTTCGTGTGCAGACCGAGCGCCACCGAGCTGCGCTCGGTGGCCGGATGAACGGGTCGCCAAGGATGGCGAGACAGGGATTTGGCGAGGCCAGAAGCGTCGCGCCAAGGAAGGCATGCACCAGTCCGCAAAGCATTCAGCCACCGACGGGAAGCGACCGGTGCCCGAAGAAAGAGATTCTGCGACTGCGCTTCGCTGCGCGCGGAATGACGGAGGGAGCGCTTCGCTGCGCGCGGAATGACGGAGGGAGCGCTTCGCTGCGCGCGGAATGACGGATCGAAGCCCGCATACCACGACCAGCCTGAAGTTGTTAGACTGCCCCGGCTTGCCTCGGCGGGAAACCTCACATGAACCAGCGAATCAAGGCGGCGGAACTGCCGGATTATGTCGGCCGGGAAGTCGGCGTCACCGACTGGCTGGCGGTCGAACAGGCGCGCATCGACCAGTTCGCCGATGCCACCGACGATCACCAGTACATCCATGTCGATGCCGAACGCGCCGCGCAAACCCAATTTGGCGGCACCATCGCCCATGGCTTCCTCACGCTGTCGCTGCTCAGCGCGCTCAGCTCCCGCGGCGGCGGAATCAAGCTGGAAAACACCGTCATGGGCATCAACTATGGCCTCGACCGCGTGCGCTTCGTCAACCCGGTCCGGTCCGGCCAGCGCATCCGGGCCCGGTTCACCCTCGGTTCCGCCGAAGAGAAAAGCCCCGGGCGGTTTTTGCTGCGGTACGCGGTGACCGTCGAGATCGAAGGCGAGGAAAAGCCCGCCCTGGTCGCCGACTGGCTGGGGATGACCGTGGTTGACAATGGTGCTTGAAGCGGCGGGGAACTGGGGGATTTTTTGATGAGATTCTGCGACTCCGCTTCGCTCCGCGCGGAATGACAGGGTAAACAGCAAGCCCAGAACAGACCTTGCAGGGCGCAATAAGCGGGAACGCATTGCGCCGCCTATGTTGGCAGAGCGGTCGTTCGGCGAGCGCTCAAAACAATCCCATTCCGGCGGCATTTTTGGCGAATCTGGTCCGCAGCGGCGGGAGCAGGTCGAGGGCGAGCAGGCCGAGGCGGCGGAGCGAGACCCGCGCGGCGCTGTTGCCCGAGAACAGGCCAACGAGCAAGTCGGTGAACTGCACCGTCTTGTCCTGATCGAACGCCTGCCGGTCAAGATAGCGTTGCAGCACCGCCATATCACCGGGCGATTGCCCCTTGCCGGCGGCTTCCCCCAGCACTTCCGCCAGCGCCACGCAATCGCGCAGGGCGAGATTGAAACCCTGGCCGGCGACTGGATGCAGGGTGTGGGCGGCGTTGCCGAGCAAAACCAAGCCGGGGCGGGCCTGCTCGCTGGGGCGGATCAGGCGCAGCGGGAAACACGAGCGGCGGCCGATTCCCGTCACCCGGCCCATGCCGGGGCCGAATTCTTTTTGCAGGCGCGGCAGCAAATCGGCTTCGGGCAACTCGCTGCACTCCCGCGCCGATTCCTCGGGCAGCGTCCACACCAGTGAAGCGCGAGCAACCCCATCCACACCCGGCAGCGGCAGCACCGCCAGCGGCCCGCTTCGGGTGAAGCGCTCGAAGGCGGTGTCGCGGTGGGATTGCGCCAGGGCGATATTGCCCGCCAGGGCGAACTGCCCGTAATCCTTCACTTGCCGGCCAATGCCGAGTTGCCGCGCCACGGGCGACCTGCCGCCGTCGGCGAGGACCACCAGCGCGGCGGTCAATTCCGAGTCGCTTTCATTTTGCCGAATGGTCAAATCCATGCCATTCGGCGAAGGCCGGGCCTCGACCACATCCGCCGGCGCCAGCAGTTCGATATGCGCGGACGCGGCGACCCGCTCCAGCAACACGCCAGCGAGGACATGGTTTTCAATGACGTAGCCCAGGGCCTCGATTCCATGCTCGCGGTGGTCGAAGCGAACACCGCCAAGATGGCCCTGGTCGCTCACTTCGATATGTTTGATCGGGCTCTGCGCATCGCCCAGCGCTTCCCAAACGCCAAGCGCTTCGAAGATTTCGCGCGAGCCCCAGGAGACCGCCGTCGAGCGCGCGTCGAAGCCGCCAGCGGTGGCTCCGCCGGGCGCGCCAGGCGCAAAAGCCTCGACCACGCAAACCGGCTGCTGCGCGCTCGCCGCGGCCAAGGCGAAACTCGCTCCGGTCAGGCCGCCGCCGACCACCACAATCGGCGCTTTCGCCTTGCCTTGAGTGAGTGGCATGGCGGAACTCAGGCGGCCATGAAGGCTTCGATTTCTTCGGCGCCGCGGGGGGCGCCCTCGCTGAGCACGCGGTTGCCGGATTCGGTGACGAGCACATCGTCTTCGATGCGCACGCCGATGCCGCGCCAGCGTTCGGCAAGCTGGTCGTTGTCCGGTGCGGTATAGATTCCCGGCTCGATCGTCGTCACCATCCCCGGCGCGAATTCCCGCCAGTTTTCGCCGTTCTTGTAACTGCCCACATCATGCACATCAATGCCGAGCCAATGGGCGACCCGGTGCATGTAGAAGTCCTTGTACGATTCGGTTTCGATGATTTCTTCCACCGAGCCGGAAAGCAGGCCGAGATCGAGCAGGCCCTCCACGATGGCCGTCACCGAGGCCCGCTGGGGCGCGTCCCAGGGGGCGCCGGGGCGCACCGCTTCGATGGCGTCGGCATGGGCCCGCAGAACGATTTGGTAAATCTCCCGCTGTTCGGCGCTGAAGCGGCCATTGGCGGGAAAGGTGCGGGTGATGTCGGCGGCGTAATGCCCGTATTCACAGCCGGCGTCGACGAGCACGAGGTCGCCATCGGCGATGCGGTCCCGGTTGCTGACGTAATGGAGGACGCAGGCGTTGGCCCCGGCGCCGACGATGGAGCCATAGGCCGCGCCGTGGCCGCCGTGGCGCAGGAACGTATGCAGCAGCTCGGCCTCGAGTTCGTATTCGTAGATCCCGGGGCGGCAGTGGCGCATGATGCGGCAATGGCCCTCGACCGATATGCGCGCGGCCTCTTCCATCAGCCGGATTTCGCCTTCGCTCTTGATCAGCCGCATTTCGTGGAGCAGGTCGTCGAGCAGGAGGAATTGCGCCGGCGCCGGGCCGCCGAGCCGGGCCTTTTCCCGGGCGCTTCTGGCCCAGCCCAGGACTCGCCCGTCAAAACCCGCCTCCGCGCCGATGCGGCAATGGATTCGCTCGCGGCCCGCCATCAGTTCGGGCACGACATTGTCGATTTCACCGATGGGGAGGGCCTGGTCCACGCCGAGGCTTTCCACCGCCGCTTCCGGGCCGAGCAGAACGCCTTCCCACAATTCCTTTTGCGGATCCTTCGGCTGGCAAAACAGCACGGTCTCGCCCTCTTCCCGCCCCGGCGCGAGGACGAGCAGGGCCTTGGCTTCGGTGAATCCGGTCAGATAATAGAAATCGCTGTCTTGGCGGTAGGGGTGGTTGACATCGCGGCTGCGCACCCGCTCCGGCGCCGCCGCGAGCAGCGCGATGGCGCCGGGGCCGAGTTGCGCCATCAGCGCCGCCCGTCGGTGTTGGTATTCCGCTGGTTCCATGTTCATGCCCGCATGCTTTTGCTCATCGCGCCCAGCGCCACATCGGCGCCGCATTATTGACCGGCTTCGCGCGCGGCTCTATATTCGCGGATTGAATACAGCCGGACACCCGCCGAATGCACGATAACAGAATTGAAGCGCTGCATGGCAAAGTCGACGCCTTGATCGAGCTGTGCGGCGCCCTGCGCGAGGAAAACCGCGCGCTCAAGGCGAATGAGCGGGATTTGCGGTCCGAACGCCAACAACTGCTGGAGAGAAACCGCGCCGCCAAACAGCGGTTGCGGACGATCCTGGCGCGCCTGAAGGCGCTGGGGGAGGCCTGACCGGGCCGATTCCAGCGGAAACCGAAATGACCAGCGACAACAACTCCGTTCTGCTCACCATACTCAACAAGAGTTACTGGGTGAACTGCCCGCCGAGCGAGAGAAGCTCGCTGCTCGAATCCGCCCGCTATCTCGACGAGCGCATGTACCGCATACAGCGCCGCAGCAACAAGCTCGACCGCGAGCAGATCGCGGTGATGGTCGCGCTCAACATCACCCACGAATTGCTGAAAAACCCCGCCGGCCAAGGCGGCGGGCCGCTGCTCGACGATGCCCGCCTGGCCCAGCTGGAACAAAAACTCGACACCGCTCTCGACAACCCCGAATCCACCGAAAACTGAAGCGCGGCCCCCCACCGATGGCACAGCGTTAGCCGCCGTCTGGCCGGGTGGCGTTCAGCGGGCGTGCGAGGCAGGAAGCCGAGCCCGAAGCCTACAGGGATGTATTCACGGCGTCCGCTGAACGCCACCCGGCCAGACGGCGGCGGATCGAAGCCACCCCACGCGCAGCGGCTTCGACAGCCCCAGTCCGGTGGCCTTGCGCTCAAGAGCATGGCAGAATCGCCTCTCCTTCCCACTTGGATCCATCGAGGAAACCACAATGTTGAAACGCCCAGTTTTGCCGGCCCTGTTCGCAATCCTGCCCGCCCTTGGCCTGTCCGCCCAGGCCCAAGCGCAGGAACAGTCCGCGTCGCTGGAGGAGCTCAGCGCCGGCGAACACCGCAGCGAGGCGAACATCGCCCGCAACGAGTTCCGCAATCCAGTTGAAACCTTGGAGTTTTTCGGGCTGCGGCCAGACATGACGGTGATTGAAATCCAGCCAGGCGGCGGCTGGTACACCGAAATCATCGCCCCCTACCTGCGCGACGAAGGCAGGTTTTACGCGGCCCACTTCTCGCCCGACTCCGAGGCCGCCTTCCGGGTGCGGAGCCTGGCCGCCTTCGAGGACAAAATGGTCGCCAATCCGGACCTGTACAGCGGCGTGACGATTCGCCATCTGCTGCCGCCACATGAAACCGCCATCGCGCCAGCGGAAAGCGCCGACCTGGCGATGACCTTCCGCAATGTCCACAACTGGATCATGGCCGGGCAGGAGCACGAATTCTTCGCGGCCTTCCACGCGGCGCTGAAGCCGGGGGGCATCCTCGGCGTGGTCGAGCATCGCGCCCTGCCCGATGCCGGCATGGACGTCATGGAAACCTCGGGCTATGTCACCGAGGCCTATGTCAAGGAAATCGCCGCGCAGGCGGGATTCGAGTTCGTCGAGTCTTCCGAAGTCAACGCCAATCCCAACGACCCCACGGTCCATCCCCGGGGCGTCTGGACCCTGCCCCCGTCCTACCGTCTCGGCGACGAGGACCGGGAAAAGTACGCGGCGATAGGCGAAAGCGACCGCATGACGCTGAAGTTCGTCAAACCGGCGGAGTAGTTGGCCGTTTCTATGCCAGCGTCCCGTCGCCCTCGGGTGGCGGGAAGTGCTGCGGACGCCGTGAACACATCCATGGATTGTGGCGAATTGTGCATGCCATCCTTGGCGCTGCGCTTCGCAAACGCTTGCCCTCGCCCCTCGAAAAGCGGTGCTTTTCGTCTGCTGCGCAGACCGGGCCTCACTCATGAGACTTGAATACCACTTCGATTTCGCCAGTCCCAACTGTTATCACTCGCACAGGGTGATTCCGGCGGTCGAGGCGCGCGCCGGCGCCCGCTTCGACTACTTCCCGATCCTCCTCGGCGGCGTATTCAAGCTCACCAACAACCGCTCGCCGATGGAGCAATTCGCCGGCGTCCGCAACAAATCCGAATACCACGCCAGGGAAACCGCGCGCTTCCTGCGCAAACACTGCATCACCGACTTCCGCAGGAATCCGCATTTTCCAGTGAACAGCCTGCAACTGATGCGGGGCGCGGTTTTCGCCAGGGAGCGGGACTATTTCGAGCGCTATGTGGAGGCGGTGTTTTCCTGCATGTGGGAGCGGGGGCTGAACATGGCGGACCCTGCGGTCGCCGCCGGGGGGCTGCGGGATGCCGGCCTGCCCGCCGATGAAATCATCGCCGGCGGCCGGGATCCGGCGGTGAAGCAGCGGCTGATCGACAACACCGGCGCATCAGTCGAGCGCGGCTGCTTCGGCGCGCCGACTTTTTTCGTCAATGACGAGATGTTCTTCGGCAAAGACCGGCTGCGCGATGTCGAGGAGGAGATCATCGCCACCGCGGGGCGGTAAAACCGGAGCTTGGCCGGCGCTTCAACCGGCTTTCCGCAGCAGCATTCTCAGTTCGTCGAACAGGGCGGGAGTGCTGATGAGGATGTCTTCGTTGTGGAATTCGGGGTGCGCGTCTGGCGGCAAATCGGAGAAGTGGCCACAGGTGGCGCCGGCTTCCCGGGCGATCAGGGCGGCGGCGGCGAAATCCCACAGGCTGAGGGTTTCGTAGTAGCCGTCGAGGCGGCCGCAAGCCACCCAGCAGATGTCGAGGGATGCGGCGCCGAGGCGGCGGATGTCGGCGCAGTTGTGCAACACGGCATCAAAGCGTTGGATTAGCGGCTTGAGGCCGTCCTTTTCGTAGGGGAATCCGGTGGCGATCAGGGCTCGCGGGAGTTCGCGCTTGCTGCTGACGCTGATGGGTTCGCCGTTCAGGCTTGCGCCCCGGCCCCGAAGCGCGCTGAACATTTCGTCGGTGAAGGGGTTGTAGACCGCGCCGAGTTTGATGTGGCCGCCTTTCGCCCAAGCGATGGAAACCGCGGATTGGTTGTGGCCGTGGGCGAAGTTCACGGTGCCGTCGATTGGGTCGATGATCCAGACCGGTTGCGGCAGCAGGTGGGCGTTGGCCGGATCGGGGGAGGATTCTTCCGAAACAATCAGGTGGTCGGGAAACTCGCGGCGGATGCGCCCGCAGATCAGGCGGTCCGCTTTCAGATCGGCCTCGGTGACGAGTTCAATGCCCCGCTTGAATTCCCGGCCCGAACCCGCCCGCTGTCCTTCCTCAACGATAAGGCGGCCAGCGTCCCGGGCAAGCCCGCGGGCGAAGTCCAACAACTTTTCCATCATTCGCCTCCAAGGGCTGCAAGGGCTTTGATCCGTCGCCGTTTGGCTGGATGGAGTTCAGCGGACGCCGTAAATCCATCCCTGGCTTCCCGCAGTGTTGTGCTTGCCATCCTTGGCGCGGCGCTTACAACTCCGACTGGCCCCAGTCTTGCCATCCATGGCAAGCCGTTCGTCCGGCCACCGAGCACAGCTCGGTGGCGCTCGGCCCGCGCGCGAAGCTGCGCTTCGCAAACGCTTGCCCTCGCCCCTCGAAAAGCGGTGCTTTTCGTATGCTTCGCAGACCAGCGCACTCCCCGCCACCCAACGACGACTCACATAGAGCTGGACCGAAAACTCATCATCCCGCCAAGTGTGGCGGAGCAACGTGATTCGGCACTGCTGAGGGCAATTCGCGCAGAGATACGTGTGGCATCACCTCGAATTGGCGCGGGCCGGCCATGCGCTGGCAAGCCAGGTGAACATCGGCATCGCCTTGGCACACCAAAGCGCAGTGGAAACCCGGTTCAACTTCCGGCAGAAAAAACCGCCAAGGCGGACTTCCGCGGGGGTTCGGCGGGTCGAGCGGCGAATCGGCTTCGGCATCGCTGACGGCAACTTCGCCCGCGCCGCCCCCTTCGCCGCGGGTGACCGTGATTTGCCGCAGGGACGGCGCCAGCGCCCCGCCGCGGGCTTTGCTCCAGGCTTCCTTGATGGTCCAGCAGCGGTAGAACCAATGCAGCCTGTCCGCCACCGGCAGGCCCGCGAGTTCGGCTATTTCCGGCGGATTGAACCAGCGCCGGGCGAGCTTTTCCACATGGCGCGGTTTGCGGCCGTCCTCCAAGTCGATGCCAAGCGCCGGCAGCGGCCCGGTCACCAGCACGATGCAATCCCCCGAGTGGGCGAGATTGAAGCCGATGCATGGTTCGTCATTTTCCAGTTCGGGGGCGAGTTCGGGCCTGCCATGGGAGCCCCGGACGATGCGCCATTCCCCGGGCGGGCGCTCGCTGTGGAGATGCGAGAGCGCGCCGCGCAGCAACAGGCGGCCGAGGGCGAACTGCCGCTGGCGGAGGGGCGATTCGCAGGTGCGGAAATAGCCGATTTCGTCTTCATCCAGCCAGCAAAGCCCGCGCCGCAGGTCCGCATCGGAGCAGTCGCCGATGCGCAACCGCCACAATTGCAGTTGCCGTTGGGCGCCACTCATTTGGCGTCGACGGCGGGTGGCGGCGCGAACCGGGCGGCGATGAACTCGGCGAGCACGCGGTACTCGTCCCGCCGCGGGTCGGACTTGCGCCAGGCCATGCCGATTCGCCGGCAAACTTTTTCCGATTCGAATCGGCGCAGCGGCAAATTGGTGTCGCCGAGCACATCCCCCGCCACGGCCACCGCCGGCAGCAGGGTCAGGCCGAGGCCATTGGCGACCATCTGCACCAGCGTGTGCAGGCTGGTGCCCTGGTACACGAGGTTGGTTTCCACCGACCGCAACTCGCAGGCTTTGAGCGCGTGGTCGCGCAGGCAATGGCCTTCCTCGAGCAGCAACAGCGACTCCCCGCGAAGCTGGGACTGGCGCACGGCGCGTTCCCGCTCGAGCGCGTGGCCCGGCGGCATGCAAAGCAGGAATTCGTCCTCGAACAAGGTGACGGTTTCGACATCGCGCAGGGGATACGGGAAAGCTAGCATCAGCACATCGAGCTTGCCCTGGGTCAGCATGGCGGCGAGCCGCGCGCTGAGTTCCTCTTTCAGGTAAAGCCGCAGTTTGCCGTAGGCCTGGCGCAGATCGCACAGCATCCGCGGCAGCAGGAAGGGGCCGATGGTGGGAATGACGCCGAGGCGGATTTCGCCGGTAAGCGAGCCTTTCTCGGCCCGGGCGAGACAGATGAAATCCTCCACTTCACCGAGAATCGTGCGCGCCTGGGCGAGGAGCTTGTCCCCCACCGGCGTGATCAGCACCGATTTGCGGTTGCGCTCGAAAACCGTCACCCCAAGCTGCTGTTCGAGTTCGCGGATGGCCGTGCTGAGTGTGGACTGGGTCACGAAGCAGGCCTCGGCCGCCTTGCTGAAATGGCGATGCTCGGCCACCGCGACCATATACTTGAGTTGCCGGATCGATGGACTCATCGGCGCTGCGGATCGACTTGATCGCCCCCTCAATCAAATGGACCACCGGCGAAGCATCGCGGCACGGCGAACCCGCTGTTTGATTCGCGGAATTGCCCAAGCACGTCCTGAAAAGCAAAACAAAAGCGTGGTTTTGTTTTGCTCGCGCAGCCGCGCTGCAAACCTCGCCGGTCGGCGCCGGGCCCCCACCCGCCGCCGATTCCCTTCCCTTGGACACCGCGGAAATTCACGAAAGCGAACCCGCGGCCTCGCATAGCCGCGGCGCGGACCCGCGCCGGGTCCAAGCAGGACGCCTATCATCGCGCAGCCATGGCCCAGAGTCAAAGCGTGTTTGGATCTGTTTCGATGTGTTTTGATGTCATGGACGGCTGAACGCGGCGGCGCCGAGATAGCCCACCCAGGGAAAACCCGCGCTGCCCAAACCGATCCAGAAAAAGTTCATGGCGCCCGATACTAGGTATGCTCTGAAAAACTCCATGGGCGAGGGCAAGCGTCTGCGAAGCGCAGCTTCGCGCGCGGACCGAGCGCCACCGAGCTGTGCTCGGTGGCCGGATGGAGTTTTTCAGAGCATACTTGGAATGCCCGCGAGCGATTTTCTCCGGCACAAACCGGCAAAGGAGTTCGAGGCTGAAATGGCTGTCCCGCCAGGCAAATGTCTTGCTATCGACTTGGAGGTGGCGAGGGATGATTCACGCCACATTATCGCGCTCGCCGCCGTAAAGTCCCATACCGGCGAGGCCTTCCACCGCAGATTCAAAGGCAAGGCCAAAGCGGAAGTCTGGCGCGAACTTCAGGCTTTTGCCGAAGACGCGCAAACGCTGGTCGGCCACAACCTGATCGCTTTCGACCTGGCCTTTCTGCGCGCGGCGATGCCAGGGTCGAAGCTGCTTGAATTGCCCTTGCTCGACACGCTCAAGCTCAGCCCCCTCGCCTTTCCGCGCAATCCCTACCACCGGCTGCTCAAACATTACAAGGATGGCGGCATCGCCCGCGGCGTTCGCAACGATCCCGAGTTGGATTGCCGCGCGAGCCTGCGCTTGCTCGGGGAGGAATTCGAGGCTTTTCGCGCCACCGAGACCAATCTGGCCGCCGCCTGCCATTGGCTGACGACCCGGGACGCCAACGCCGCCGGCTTCGACCGGTTCTTCGCGTCGGCGCGGGGCGAGGCCCGACCGACCGATGCCGAAGCCAAGGCGGCGATGGCGGAGATCCTCAACGGAGTGTCTTGCTCCAGTGGGGGCCGAATGCTGCTCGACGAAGCGGCGCGCCACGGATGGACCCTGGCTTACGCGCTCACCTGGATTTCGGTGGCCGGTGGAAACTCGGTCATGTGGCCTTGGGTGCGCCATCAATTCCCCCGGGCGGGCGAACTCGTCCGCCGCCTGCGCGATACGGCTTGCGCCGAGCCGGATTGCGGGTGGTGCCGGCAGCGGCACGATGCGAACCGGGAGCTCAAGCGCTGGTTCGGGTTCGATGGTTTCCGCCCGGAGCCCAGGGACGACGCGGGCAAACCCATGCAGCAATCGATCATCGAAACAGTCATGGCCGGCGAGCACGCGCTCGGCATCCTGCCGACGGGAACCGGCAAATCGCTTTGCTATCAGATTCCGGCGCTGTCGCGATACGACAAGACGGGGGCCTTGACCGTGGTCATTTCGCCGCTGGTGGCGCTTATGGCGGACCAAGTCGCAAGCCTGGAAAAGTCCGGCATCGACTGCGGCGCGACGATCAACGGCACGCTGTCCCTGCCCGCGCGGGCCAGCGCGCTCGACCGCATCCGCCTCGGGGACGCCGGCATCGTGCTGATCTCGCCCGAACAATTGCGCGGCGGCGTTGTGCGCAAGACGCTGGAACAGCGCGAGGTTGGACTGTGGGTGCTCGACGAGGCGCACTGCCTGTCGCGCTGGGGCCACGATTTCCGCCCCGACTACCGCTACATCGCCAAATTCATCAACAGAACGACCCAATCGCAAGCTGGCCACCAAGCGCCGGTGCTGTGCCTGACCGCGACGGCCAAGCCGGAAGTCATCGCAGAGATTCGGCAATACTTTCAGAAAAAACTCGGCATTGAACTGCGGCTGTTCGATGGCGGTTCCAGGCGCGAGAACCTCGAATTTGTCGTCGTGCGCACAACCGCTGCCGAAAAGTACCAACACATCAGCCAAATCCTCGCCTCCGATCTGCCGCCGGATACACCCGGCGGGACGATCATCTATTGCTCCACGAGGCGGCGAACCGAAGAAATTTCCGCGTTTTTGCGTGAACGCGAAATCGCCGCGGATTTTTTCCACGCCGGTTTGCAACCGGAAACGAAAAAGTCGGTGCAGCAGGCATTCACCGGGGGCGAATTGCGGGTGATTGTCGCCACCAACGCCTTCGGCATGGGCATCGACAAATCCGATGTGCGGCTCGTGATTCATGCGGATATTCCGGGCTCGCTGGAAAACTACCTGCAGGAGGCGGGCCGGGCCGGCCGCGACCGGGAGGCGGCGCGATGCGTGCTGCTCTACACACCGGAGGATGTGGAACGCCAATTCGGCCTGTCGGCCCGCTCGCGGCTGGCCCGGCACGAAATTCACGGAATCCTGCGGGCCTTGCGGAATCTCGACAAGCGCAAGAAAAAGCGAGGCGAAGTGGTCGCCACCGCGGGCGAGATTCTGCGCGAAGACGACGATGCGGCATTCGAAAGGGATGGGCTCAGCGACGACACCCGGGTGCGAACCGCCATTTCCTGGCTGGAAGAGGCGGATTTGCTGTCGCGGGAGGAAAATCACGTCCGCATCTTCCCCTCGTCGCTGCGGGTGGACTCGGTTGCGGAGGCGGGCCGGCGAATCGACCAGCGCGTCGAATCCGCGGAATACCGCAAACAATTGCGGCGAATCGCCGCGAGATTGATCGATGCCGACCCGGTGCAAGGCATCACGACCGACGAACTCACGCAGGTCTCGGGGCTGCGACCGGAACAGGTCGGCAAGGCGCTGCACGATCTTGAGGCGTTCGGCATCGCCACCAACGACACCGCCTTGACCGCCTATGTGCATCAAGGCGCGCCAAACAGCTCACAAAAAAGGTTGGCGGCCGCCCAGTCAATGGAAATCTCGCTGATCGACGAGATGCGCGAGCAAGCGCCCGACTTGCGGAAAGGAGAGGCGGAGAATCTGAATTTGCGCGTCACCACCCAGCGGCTGAAGGATCTGGGCCACGAAGGCGCTCTGCCGCAAAAGGTCATGCGCATCCTGCGGGGCCTGGCCGAAGACGGCCGCGGTGAAAGCGCCCGCCGGGGCAGCATTTCGATCGGACGCCGAACAGGGCGGGACACGATCCGCCTGACATTGAACCGCGAGTGGAGCGCCCTGCGGAAAACCGCCGACTTGCGCCACGCGGCCGCGCGATGCCTGCTGGAACATCTGCTTTCCCGCTTGGAAAAAGGCAGCCGGGGAGTCGATTTGCTCGCCGAAACCACGCTGGGCGCCCTGCTGTCCGCCATTGAATCCGACATCGACTTGAAAGCGCGGACGAAGGATCCGCGCAAACTCATGGACCGCGCCCTGCTCTGGCTGCACGAGTTGGAGATCATCCGCCTCAACAAGGGCCTTGCGGTTTTTCGGCCCGCCATGACCATCCACCTCGGCGCCGACTGGACGCGCGGTTTCGGCAAACGCGAATTCGAACCGCTCGCGCTGCACTACGAAGACCGGATGTTGCAGATCCACGTGATGGAGGAATACGCGCAAAGGGGAATCGGCGAAATCGCCGACGCCCTGGCTTTGGCGATGGATTACTTCGAACTCGGTCAGGAAGCGTTTCTGGCCCGCTGGCTGCCGGATAAAAAAACGGAAATCGGCAGGCAGATGACCGCCGATTCCTGGCGGAAAATCGTCGACAGCCTCGGCAACCCGGAGCAGCAGCGCATCGTTGCCGACCAGCGCGAACAAACCAGTGTGCTGGTGCTCGCAGGGCCCGGTTCCGGCAAGACCCGGGTGCTTGTCCACCGCATCGCCTGGCTGCTGCGGGCGCGGCGCGAGCGGCCGGGCGGCATTATCGCCCTGGCCTACAACCGCCACGCGGCGGCGGACATCCAGCGGCGCCTGCGGGACCTGGTTGGCGACGACGCCAATGGCGTGGCGGTGATGACCTGCCACGGCCTGGCCATGCGGCTGCTGGGCGCGAGTTTCAGCGTTCGCGCCGGCACCGCGGGAAAGGACAAACCCGGCGGTGACAGCTTTGACCAAGTGTTGCGCGAGGCCACCGCGCTGTTGCGGGGCGAGGGCCTGCCGCCGGAAGATCTTGATGAGAACCGGCAGCGCCTGCTCGCCGGCTTCCGCTGGATTCTGGTCGATGAGTATCAGGACATCGGGCCGGGGGAATACGCGCTGATCTCCGCCCTTTCCGGCCGCGCGCTGAAAGAGGAGCAAGACCGCCTGAGCCTGTTCGCGGTCGGCGATGATGACCAGAACATTTACGCTTTCTCCGGGGCATCGGTCGAATACATCCGCCGCTTTGAATCCGATTACGCCGCCAGGCGCGCCTACCTGATCTACAACTACCGCTCCACCGCCCACATCATCGCGACGGCGAATGCGCTGATTCAGCCCGCCAGGCAGCGGATGAAACCGGATCAGCCGATCCGCATCGATTCCGCCCGGCGCGGCGACCCGCCCGGAGGCGTTTGGCGGCAAATCGACCCCTTGGCGCTGGGCCGGGTGCAGATTCTTTATTGCGGCGACACCATCTCGCAGGCGCGGACGGCCCTGGGCGAATTGCGCCGCCTGGCCGCCTTGGCCGGGCCGGACTGGGACTGGAGCAAATGCGCGGTGATCGCCCGCGAGTGGAAGTTTCTCGACCCGGTGCGCGCGGCTTGCGAGCTTGAGGGCATTGACGCGCAGTTTGGCAGGGAGCCATTCCGCGAATTCTGGCGCCTGCGGGAAACCCAGGCGCTGCTGGCCTGGCTGCGGGAGCGGAAACCGCGCCTCGTGGATGCCGGCGCGACGCGCCGGTGGCTGATCGGACAGGCGCCGGGGCGCTGGAACGAGCTGTTGCGGGAAGCGGTGGCGGAGTATGCCGAAGAGGCTGGCGGGGAGGAAACGCCGGTTGCGCACTTTATTGAATGGCTCGCCGAGTGGGGCCGGGACCTGCGTGGCCGTCAGCGGGGATTGCTGCTGTCAACGGCGCATGGGGCCAAGGGCCTGGAGTTTGATCATGTGATCGTCCTTGACGGCGGCTGGCAAAAGCGCAGCGCCGGCGAAGACCGGGACGCGGCCCGGCGGCTGTTCTATGTCGCCATGACCCGCGCCCGGCAAACGCTGGCGCTGACGCGCATGGCGGGGGAAACCAATCCGCTGATCGGCGAATTGGGGCGCTTGCCCGCCGTGTCGCGCCGGGAAGCGCCGGAGGAAGCCTTGTCCGCCGCCGCCGAGGATCATGGCGTCTACGCGGCGGGGGATGGGCTGCAACTGACGGCGCGATACCAGCGGCTGGATTTGGAAATGGTCGACCTCGGCTTCGCCGGCAGGCATGTCTCGCGCAATCCGGCGCACAAGGCAATCCGCGCGCTCCAGCCGGGTGATCCGCTGGAACTGCGCGCTTCAGTCCAATCCACCCAAGACAATTCCCGGTGGGAATTGTTCAACGCCAGCGGCCACCCCGTGGGCCGGCTGTCAGCGAAGTTCAAACATCCAGCAGACGAGCGCTGCTGCCGCGCTTCGGTATTCGCCGTGATCCAGTGGAGCAAGGAACAGTCGGAACCGGAATACCACAAACGCATCCGCTGCGAGCGCGAATGGGAAGTCGTCATTCCGGAACTCGTTTTCCTGCCCGAAGATTAAGCCGGAAGGCCCTCGACCGCGACGCGGGCCGCTTCAATCATGCCAGAGTTCGTTTTCGCGCAAGATGTTTTCAATACCCCGCAGAATTTCGGATTTTTTCTGATCAAACTGCACATACACTTGGAAGTTTTGCACGGTGCCTTTATCACCCTTGTCGAATAGTTTTCCCTCCAGAATATTGGCGGTTTTCGATTGATTGAGCCAAGCGCCGGGAGAATTGCGCTGCTCCTTGTGGCCAAAAGCTGTCAGCTTTATCCCCGTGATGCCTGGGATTTGCCAGATGAGTTCGAATACACGGCGCGCTTGCGGAGACGGAATGTCCCTCACGTTGGGAACCTGCTTGCCCCAGATTGTGCCATGTGATTTGCCGCTAGGTAGAAAATTACGCTTTGACGCCTCGCGAGGATGGGAGCTTGGCCTTTCGACTGGGATGACGGGTTTTGGACGAATGCGCTCTTCCCGCCACTTGCTACTCAGCCCACGCACTTGAGATTCATGAGCAGGATCGTTCTCAAGCTCCTCAAAGGCAGCTACCACAGCGTTATTGATATCAGTGCTCGTGAATGTATCGCGAACTTTACGTGTGCTCTTTTCCAACTGTTCCATGATTCCGGGCAGGGCAAGGCGCGGCACCGCCACATCGTCAAGGTCCGCGTCCCGGCACGCTCCCCGCAAGGCATTAACGAGCTTTTGGCGATCAAAATCCTCTGGGGGGCGCTGCTTTGACTTCATAACTTTCCAATTTTTCCGGCCACGCAAGATATTTAACAAAGCTTTGGCCGCTTTCTGCGGTAAATCCGTGATCGCATCCGCATAGAAGCCGGCCATTCTGCTTTCAATCCTATTGGGATCGGCCATCACTATGGGGATGCCCGAGCTTTGCGCATGCACCAAGCCAATCGAAGTGCCGATGGATTCCCGCCACATATTCACAATCATGCCGTCGGAACCCTTTATTGCTTCCAAGTCCGCGTTGACGATCTCCCAAGAGCTCGCGTTTCTCTCCCGCAGATTGGATTCGGAAGCCGGGTCTTCAAATTCGAAGTATTGTTCGTATTCTTTTATGATTTCGTCGCGCCACCCGCGAAGCTGGCCATCATTGCAACCACTTATTGGGCCAGCCAGATATACGCGAAATTTTGTCGTCTTGTTCATGGCTTTTTTCTCTGATCAATTCCCGCTCTTGATCTCCGCAGAACATCGCCTCGATTTCCGTGTCGGAATCGAAAAACGCTTGATCGGGAATCTGTATCCGCCCCTTAAGGATTCCGAGCTTTCGTTTGCCATTGGGAAGGTATGGCACCAACTCGGCGACTGGGAGATTGTTCTTGGCGATTACCACCTTCTCGCCGTGATACACGCGGCCAATCAGCCGTGAAAGCTGCGTCTTCGCCTCGGATATGTTGATAATCATGGCATGATTCTCCTGTTCGAACCCCGCCCCTCATGGGCCGAACCAACCCAGACTCATCAGACCATACCTGGTCCACTTGGTCAATAACGCCACTCCCATGGGGCGCTCCCATGGGACGGACACCACGCCGCCCGCTTGAACAGCGTCGGCGGCTGGGTTACTTTTCGCGCTCGTTTCCGCTTATCTTGAGGTTCCCGCCATGAATCCTTTCCGCTTTGGCCGCCGCCTCCTTGCCGCGGGCGCGCTTGTGTTGCTCCCGCCCGCGCCGGTGGCGCTGGCGGATTCGTCCATCGAGCGAATCGACGCGAGCAATTTCGGCATCGACCAAGCCGAGATAGCGGGCATCAAGGCGCAGATGCAGGCCGCGGTCGACGGCGATTTTCTCAACGGCGCCCTGCTGCTTGTGGGCAATGGCGAGGGGGTGGGCATGCTTGAATCCGTTGGCCTGCTGTCGCCGGAGAACCCCCAGCCGATCGATCACGAGTCGATTTTCCGCATCTATTCGATGACCAAACCCATCGTCAGCGTGGCGATCATGACCATGGTCGAGGATGGACTGCTCGCGCTTGACGATCCGGTGTCGAAGTTCATTCCCGAATTCGCCGACGGCCAAGTGATCGACCGGGAAAGCGGCGAATTGCGCCCGGTCGAAAACGCGATGACGGTGGAGAATCTGCTGACCCATCAATCGGGGCTGATCCAGGCTTTCTTCTCGCCAAACAGCGAACTCGGCAAGATGTATGCCGCCGAACTTCGCGGCGACATGGACAACCGCGAGTTCGCCGCGCGCATCGGGCGGTTGCCGCTGTATTTCGAGCCGGGCAGCGCCTGGCATTATGGCCATTCCACCGATGTCCTCGGCGCGCTGCTCGAAGTCGTCGGCGGCAAAACGCTCGACCTCGTGCTCAACGAGCGCATCTTCGCGCCGCTTGGCATGGACGATACTGGTTTCCTCGTGCCGAGGAGCGAAGCCGGCCGCGTCGCCGAGGCGATTCATGGCGCCATGCCCGACAACACCGTCGCCCGGTCCATGCTCTCGGGCGGGGGCGGGTTGAATTCCACCACCGAGGATTACGCGCGTTTCGCCCAGATGCTGCTCAACGGCGGCGAGTACCAGGGCGCGCGCATCATCGGGGAAGCGACGCTGGCGCAAATGCTGGAGCCGAAGGTCGGCGATTCGGTGTCGCGGGAGTTCTTCTTCTACGGCGACACCGGCGACTGGGGCCTCGGCTTCCACCTGCAACCCACCACCAACGACCCCCACGGCCCGCACAACTTCGGCTGGCGCGGCATTGGCGGCACGCTCTTCATCGTCGATGCCGAAAACGACTTCTACATGATCTACATGGAGCAGAAGCGCGGCGGCCCCCCGGCCCCATTCAACGCCAACATCGCCCAGCGCGTTGTGTATGAGGCAATGATGAACTGATCATTGCCAAGTGGTGTCCCCGGCATTGACCGGCCGGACGGTCATTCTGTGGGAGCGAAGCGCGGTGACTAGGGGCATCCTGCCCCTCACCCCTGCGGGGCGGCGCAAGCGCCGTCCAAAATGGCAGTCCTGCCATTTTGTCGCAGAATCTCTTCGTTCGGGCACCGGTCGCTTGCCGTCGGTGCAAAATTCGGGGCACTATGTCCCGAACGCATCGGGTCTACACTGTCATTCTGCGCGAAGCGAAGCGCAGTCGCAGAATCTCATCGGGGATTCTCATGCGCTTTCCATGCCGTGCATGGCGGGGTTCTCCGGTCTCAACCCGGCCCAAACACAACTACTTCGCGGTGAGTTCGTACTTCCGCAGGTAGCCGCGGAGTTGATCGTAGCTGAGTTTGAGGAAGGCGGCGGTTTTGCGCTGGTTGAACTGGTTTTGCCGCAGGGCTTGGCGCAGGAGTTGTTTTTCGCAGTCGGCCATGTGCTCGCGGAAGTCGATTTCGGCCAGCTCGCCGGGATTGGCGGCGGCCGGGAAAATACCATTGCCAGCCTGTCCGCCCGTCTCGCCCGCCTGCTCGGCTGTTCCGGCCGCGGGTGTCTCCCCGGCTTCTTGACTTCGCGCGACCGGCGCCGGGCGCCAGGGCGAGGCGAACGGGTCGAAGACGAGTTCCTTCACCGGCTTGCCGCCATGCTGGTAGACCGCGCGTTCAACCACATTCTTCAACTCGCGCACATTGCCCGGCCAGGGATAATCGAGCAAGGCCGCGAGCACCTTGCGGCTGAAACCGGCGAAGTATTCCCCGCCCATCTCCTTGACCATGCCGACGGCGAAATGCTCGGCGAGGATGGGAATGTCCTCGCGCCGCTCGCGCAGCGGCGGCAGGGTGATGACGTCGAAGGCGAGGCGGTCGAGCAAATCGTCGCGGAATTGGCCCCGGCGCGCGAGCCCGGGGAGGTCCTCGTTGGTCGCAGCGATCAGGCGCACATCGACCGAGATCGTTCCGGCGCCGCCGAGGCGCTCGAACTCGCCATATTCGATCACCCGCAGGATTTTCTCCTGCACCGCCATGCTCGTGTTGGCGAGCTCGTCGAGGAACAGCGTGCCCCCATCGGCGCGCTCGAACAGGCCCCGGCGCATCTTCGCCGCGCCGGTGAAGGCGCCGGCCTCGTGGCCGAACAATTGCGCTTCGAGCAGGGATTCGCTGAGCGCGGCGCAGTTGAGCTTGAGGAAGTCCCGCTCCCAGCGGCGGGACAAGTGGTGCAGGCGGGTGGCGACGAGTTCCTTGCCGGTGCCGCGCTCGCCGACGATGAGCACCGGCTTGCGCAGTGGCGCCACGAGGGAGACGTGCTCCTGCATTTCGAGGAAGCTCGCCGCCTCGCCGATCATGCGCAAAGGGGATTCGCGGTTGATCATTGCTTTTGCATGCGCCAGCCACAGCCATCGGCTTGGATGGCGCAAACTACCACATGTTGGGTTTTTTAGCCATTTGGATTTCTCTACATATTCGACTTTCGATAATAACCTGATATTTTTCATAGACTTGCAAAATTTTTCCGAGATTGGCACGCATCCTGCTCCTTGTTGGTCGGGACGGTGAAAACCGCCCCGGATGATCGACAGACAGCAACAGGAGACCACAGCAATGAGCATTTTTTCGAGACTGACCGACATCATCAACTCCAACATCAGCGCCCTGCTCGACAAGGCCGAGAACCCGGAGAAGATGATACGCATGGTGATCCAGGAAATGGAGGACACCCTGGTGGAAGTGCGCTCGAGCACGGCCCGGGTGATGGCGGAGAAGAAAACCCTGAGCCGCCGGCTGGAGCAGTTGCGCGCCCAGGCCGAAGACTGGGAATACAAGGCCGAGCTCGCGCTGTCCAAGGACCGCGAGGACCTGGCCCGGTCCGCCCTGGCCGAGAAGGCGGCGATCCAGTCCCGGGTCGAGGCCACCGAGGCCGATCTGTTCAAGCTCGACGAAACCCTCGACAAGCTCGACGGCGAGATCAACCAGCTTCAGGACAAACTCAACGACGCAAGAGCCCGGCAGAAGACCATCGTCATGCGCACCCGGGCCACCAGCACCCGGCGCGACGTGCGCAAGCAGCTCAGCAGCCAGGCGATTGACAACGCCATGGATAAGTTCGAGCATTACGAGCGCAAGATCGACCAGATGGAAGGCCAGATCGACAGCGACAAAGTGGAGCACAGGGGCTTGCAGGCCGAATTCGATGAACTCGCGCGGGAAGAGAACATCGACAAGGAACTGCGGGAACTGAAAGATCGCCTGAAGAGCAAGTAGGCCGTTGACATGAATGTCTTCACTTTCATCATCGCCCTGGTGGGGATGGTATTCGGGTTTATCACTTACTGGATCAAGCTCGGCATCGCCAAAAGCCGCGGCACCGATGACACTGGCAAACGCCGCCACCGGCGCCGCGGCCGCGGCGGCGACAGCCGGGACCTCGACCAGCTCACGGCGATGGCGGATTCACTCGGCGAGCGCATCGGCGTGCTTGAATCGATCCTCGATGCCGAAGTGCCCAACTGGAGGGAGCAGCATGAGCGCGCCGGATAGCCTGCGGCTGAAGAAAAGCAACGCCATATGGCTCGGCGTTTGCAGCGGCCTGGCGCAATGGCTCGATGTGCCCGCCGCCTTGGTGCGCACGCTCTTCGTCATCGGCGTGCTGTTGTGGCCATCGCTCCTGCTGGCGTATTTCATCCTGTGGTTCTGCATGGACCGGGACCTGTTCCGGGACCGCACCTGGGACAACCTCGACCCGTCCCGGGCCTCGGCGCATTTCCGCTCGCTCGACTACCGCAAGCCGATCCACCGCAACACCCGGGATAAACGCCTCGCCGGTGTTTGCGCCGGCGTCGCCGATTACCTTGAGGTCAACCCGTTCTGGATCCGCCTGCTGACGGTGCTGTCGCTGTTCGTGTTCGGCCCCTTCACCGTGTTCGGCTACATCGTCTGCATCTTCCTGCTCGACCCGGACCCCTTCCTCGAAGACGAGCGCCGGCAAAGAAGGCAGCACTATCGCCGAACTCGCCGCGAGCGCCGGGCGGAGCGGGAAGCGGAGCCGGAAGCCGATTCGATGGCGGGGATGGCCAAACCCCAGCCCAACCGGGAAGGCGGCAAAGCGGAAAACTGCGCCGCGAGCTTCCGCGATCTCGAAAAACGCCTGCGGGAAATCGAGGCTTACATGACATCCAAGCGCTTTCGCCTCCACTGCGAAATCAAGCGCGCATGAAGTACTGCCCGGAGTGCGCCGGCCCAATCAGCCGGGTCGTGCCGAGCGGCGACGACCGCACCCGCGATTACTGCCCCAAATGCGACCGGGTCTTCTACCAGAATCCACGCAATGTGGTCGGCACCCTGCCAGTGAGCGACGACGGCCGGATACTGCTCTGCAAGCGCGGCATCGAGCCGCGGCTTGGCAAATGGACGCTGCCGGCGGGCTTCATGGAAAACGGCGAATCCACCCACGCCGGCGCCGCGCGGGAAACGATGGAGGAAGCCGGCGCGCGGATCATCCTCGAAGACGAGTCGCTCTACACCCTCTTCAACCTGCCCCAGATCAACCAAGTCTACCTGTTCTTCCGCGCCCGCATCGGCGAAATGAACCTCGGCTTCTCAGCCGAAACCCTCGAGGTCAAGCTCTTCCCCGAAGCCGAAATCCCTTGGCGCGAAATCGCCTTCCCAGTCGTCAAAATCACCCTGGAGCACTATTTCCGCGACGCCCCCAAGCACCACTTCCCCGCGCGCATGTTCGACATCACCCGCGAAGGCCGAAAAATCGATTGCCGATTGGTGAGCCAAAGCGTGAGCGTGCCAAGCATGCGCCGAAGTATTGCATGAGTCGGCAAGGCGCTCGTTCACCAGCGTGTGTCGACTGTGGTTGCATTGGACAACTCTTATCTGCTAGGGTCATGTGCCAATCAATTTTTCAGGACACATCCCATGACATGCTTGTCTCCCCCTCTCGCTAGATTAGCCGCCTTCCTGCTGCTTGCCGTCATGGCCGTGGCCGCGGGCGTTTTCGGCATCTCGTCGACTTGGGCGCAGGATAGTGCGATGCAGGCCGCGGACCGCCCGACGCTGACCATCCCGCCCATCACCGCCCAAGGCGTTCGCTGGAACAACCGTGCTTCTTTCCGCATTCACGTAGGCAATTCGCCCGGCATAATTGATCGCATTTCCCCAGGCGTGCCCGGCATAACTCAACAACAGCTCGATAGCGTCAACAACATGCGGATCAAGGGCGGTGTCATGCATGTCCACTACCAAATCGCTTGCAGCACAACGAACAGTAATAACGTGAGCTGTCCTGCTCCCATCCGGCGCTATACCACGATTTCCTGCGATGGGACAGAAGGCGGCTTGATCGGTGTCAACCTCAGCCAAGGCGAATACAGCAACCCTGATCTGAAGCCCTACACGCTCACCCTGACGATCAACGAAGTTGAATTCATTGATTGGAACGGAAGATGGACCCTCCCCTCCTACTGCGAAGAGGGCCAGTACGTGCCGCCGAGAATGACAGTGACGAATCAACCCAATCCGCCCGCCGCAGTCACCGTGAACTGACTGCCGACTCTACTGGCATGATGTTTGAATCAACGAGCCCAAAGACATGAAACCATTAAATACCCCCCCCCCCTAAGTCTTTCGTCACCGCCTTGGTGAGTGTGGCCCTTGCGACCTTCGCTCTGCCAGCGTCAGCGCAGGTTCAGAGGGCGGCCATCGATTCACGGGTTCTGATGAGCGCTCCCGCCTATGTATCGAGTCTGACAACCGACTTGGTCGACAGTGCTCCCAGACTTGGAGGCAGAACGTGGACCGGTTTGGTCAGAAACCTGAAGACCGAGGCCCGCCCCGGTCCTTAGGGCACGACGACGACTTTCGGTGTAGGACCCGGTGCCCGGTGTGCCTGATGATGAAGCCCGCGGATTGTTATCGAATTGCCTGGTCTTAATCCCTTCTTGGTCAGGGTGGGTGTTGGAACCCTGAGAAGTGGTCGGGCAAATTTGGACAGTCTGTTAAGGTGGTTTTCGAGCACTGGGAGACTGTCTGATGAAGCGGAGGAGATTCAGCGCGGAGTTCAAGCGCAAGGTGGTTTTGGAGGCGATGCGGGGTGACGAGGCGCTGCGTGTGATTGCGGCGCGTCACAACGTCAATCCGAACCAAGTGAGCAAGTGGAAGGCCGAGGCCCACGACGGGCTGCTGGAGGTTTTTCGCCAGGGGAAAGGCGGCGGCGTGTCCGATACCGAAGGACTGATCGAGCGGCTGTACGCGCGGATCGGCGAGTTGACGGTGGAACGGGATTTTTTTCTGAAGGGTTCGCGCGGCTCGGGCGGGCCGGGCAAGTGAGGTTGATCAAGGAAGACGCGACCCTGCCGCTTGCGCGCAAGTGCGCCCTGGCCGACGTGAGCCGCTCGTCGCTGTATTACGAGCCGAAGCCGCCGGACGCGGAGCGGCTGCGGCTGCGCCGGCTGGTGGACGAGCTGTACATGTCGTTTCCGTGCTACGGCACGCGGCGCGTGAGCCTGCACCTGCGCCGGCAGGGCCACGGCGTGGGCCGGGATCTGGCGCGAACCCTGATGGCCGAGGTGAGAGGTGGTCGGGCCTAGTTGGACAGTTCGAGGGCAAAGTTAAGGTGGTTTTCCCATGATTGCAAACCCTCGTTTCGCATTTTCTCTCACCAATATCGTGATGGTTTCGCCCCCCTGCCGCGCGCAGGGAGCGTAGCGACCGGAGCGCGGCAGGGGGGCGCCGCCGCGTTTTCACGCCGCGGCCTCCAGACCCGCCGTCTCGCCCGCGGCATACGCCTCGGCCGGCGTCCGTCCCGCCAGCGCCAGATGCGGACGCCGGTGATTGTAGTGGTCCAGCCAGGACGCGATCACCCGCCGCGCGTGACGACCGCCGGTCAGCTCCTCCAGGTAAACCGATTCGTACTTCAGCGAACGCCACAGCCGCTCGATGAACCGGTTGTCGATCCAGCGGCCCTTGCCGTCCATACTGATCTTCACGCCCCGGTCCAGCAGCGGGCGCAGCCACGCCTCGCAGGTGAACTGGACGCCCTGGTCCGTGTTCGAGACCGGCGGCGTCCCGTAGCGCTCGAGCGCCTCTTCCAGCGCGCCCGCGCAAAATCCCGCCTCCAGCGTGTTGTCCAGCTCCCACGACAGCACGAACCGGCTCGCCCAGTCCATCACCGCCACCAGATACGAAAACCCGCCCCGCATCGGTATGTGGGTGATGTCCGCGCAAATCACCTCGCCCGGCGCGATCCGCCCGAGGCCGTTCAGCAGGTACGGGTAGATCTTGTGACCGGGTTGCGCGCGCGAGGTGCGCGGACGCGGGTACACCGTCCGCCAGCAAACCTCGGCCATCAGGGTTCGCGCCAGATCCCGGCCCACGTCGTGGCCCTGCCGGCGCAGATGCAGGCTCACGCGCCGCGTGCCGTAGCACGGAAACGACATGTACAGCTCGTCCACCAGCCGGCGCAAACGCAGCCGCTCCGCATCCCGCGGTTTCGGCTTGTAATACAGCGACGGGCGGCTCAGGCCGGCCAGGGCGCACTTGCGCGACAGCGGCAAGCTCGCGTCCGCCTTGATCAGCTTCACCTGCCCGGCCCGTCCAAGCCGCGCAAACCCTTCTGAAAAAAATCCCTTTCCACCGTCAACTCGCCAATCCGGGCGTACAGCCTTTCAATCAGCCGCTCGGAATCGGACGCGCCAGCGCCTTTCCCCTGGCGGAAAACCTCCAGCAGCCCGTCATGGGCCTCCGTCTTCCACTTGCCCGCCTGGTTCGGATTGACGTTGTGGCGCGCCGCGATCACGCGAACCGGCTCGTCGCCCCGCATCGCCTCCAACACCACCTTGCGCTTGAACTCCGCGCTGAATCTCCGCCTCTTCATCAGACAGCCTCCCAGTGCTTGAAAACCACCTTAACAGACTGTCCGAATTTGGCCGACCACTTCTCAGGGTGGGTGTTGGAACAAATTGAAGAGCGCAAAAACAGTTGCTCGATTCGGTCTTAATCCCTTCTTGGTCAGGGTGGGTGTTGGAACAGCGCGGCGCCGGCCAACCTGGCCGCTGCGCTGGCGTCTTAATCCCTTCTTGGTCAGGGTGGGTGTTGGAACACAAACCCTGTATGTGCTGCTGCTGGGCGCGTGCCGTCTTAATCCCTTCTTGGTCAGGGTGGGTGTTGGAACGCGCGACCGAAGATCAAGGCAGCCAACCAGATGAGGTCTTAATCCCTTCTTGGTCAGGGTGGGTGTTGGAACCGCGCCAAGGCGGGAGACTTCACCAACCAATTCCGTCTTAATCCCTTCTTGGTCAGGGTGGGTGTTGGAACCAATCCGCTTGACGCGGACCATGAGTCTTCCCGCGTCTTAATCCCTTCTTGGTCAGGGTGGGTGTTGGAACCTGTCAACAAGCCGGAGCTAAGCATGGATTCTGTGTCTTAATCCCTTCTTGGTCAGGGTGGGTGTTGGAACACGACGACGAGGATGAGGACGGCCGCGAGGTCGTCGTCTTAATCCCTTCTTGGTCAGGGTGGGTGTTGGAACCACCTGCATGGTGTGCCTCGCAGGCGCCGTCATGTCTTAATCCCTTCTTGGTCAGGGTGGGTGTTGGAACCCGCCAAGATGGACGAGGGCACCTGCTGGACGGAGTCTTAATCCCTTCTTGGTCAGGGTGGGTGTTGGAACCTACGAGCGCAAACTGTTTGGCATCCGCCGAGTCTTAATCCCTTCTTGGTCAGGGTGGGTGTTGGAACGACCTGACAAAAGAGGACCTGAGCATGAAACCGAAGTCTTAATCCCTTCTTGGTCAGGGTGGGTGTTGGAACGCGGTAGGGATGCTGGCGCTCACCGCCGCCGCGATGTCTTAATCCCTTCTTGGTCAGGGTGGGTGTTGGAACCTTGGCGTACGCTTACACGTCCCCCAAGATGGAGTCTTAATCCCTTCTTGGTCAGGGTGGGTGTTGGAACCGCCCGTTTCGTTGCGGGAATGGGAAAGGTTCGGGGTCTTAATCCCTTCTTGGTCAGGGTGGGTGTTGGAACTCACGAGATCGTGGGGTCCGCGGAGGTTGAGCGTCTTAATCCCTTCTTGGTCAGGGTGGGTGTTGGAACCGGCAACAAGTTCACCCAGGACCACAAGAACGGGGTCTTAATCCCTTCTTGGTCAGGGTGGGTGTTGGAACCCCCAGTTCCGGGTCCGTCCGCTGCTCCAGGATGTCTTAATCCCTTCTTGGTCAGGGTGGGTGTTGGAACCGGCCTGACGAGCCCGGAAGGGCGAAACGGCAACCGTCTTAATCCCTTCTTGGTCAGGGTGGGTGTTGGAACATCCTGTCGGGGGGGAAACCGTCCGCCAACGCATGGTCTTAATCCCTTCTTGGTCAGGGTGGGTGTTGGAACCCCGTTTCATTGCCGGTATGGAAAAGGTCAGGGGTCTTAATCCCTTCTTGGTCAGGGTGGGTGTTGGAACGGAACTGGAAGGGGGGAACCCCGCGCTGGCGGACGTCTTAATCCCTTCTTGGTCAGGGTGGGTGTTGGAACGTTCGATTCCCCCTCCCTTGCACCATCATTCAACGTCTTAATCCCTTCTTGGTCAGGGTGGGTGTTGGAACCGGATTCCCGTGGCTGAAGCTCTTGAGTGCTTGGTCTTAATCCCTTCTTGGTCAGGGTGGGTGTTGGAACGAAGCTGAAGGTGCTGAACCACATGAGAAAGGGAAGTCTTAATCCCTTCTTGGTCAGGGTGGGTGTTGGAACAACCTTTTAGGAGGAAATGAAAATGGGGAATGAGTCTTAATCCCTTCTTGGTCAGGGTGGGTGTTGGAACGAAGTTGACCTCGGCGACCTTTCGGGTCGTGGTCGACGTCTTAATCCCTTCTTGGTCAGGGTGGGTGTTGGAACGGTGAGAGGATCTCATGGAAGATGGTCAACATGTCTTAATCCCTTCTTGGTCAGGGTGGGTGTTGGAACGAAAGCGGAGGGGTTGGGAACGTGTGTTTGGTCTGGTCTTAATCCCTTCTTGGTCAGGGTGGGTGTTGGAACAACGACGAGCTGCTGAAGGAGGCGAAGGCCGCCAAGTCTTAATCCCTTCTTGGTCAGGGTGGGTGTTGGAACTTTGACGGGACGGCGTATTTGGTGGGACTCAGTGTCTTAATCCCTTCTTGGTCAGGGTGGGTGTTGGAACTGAGGGAACACCGTGAGTTTGCAGAAATGTCCTGTCTTAATCCCTTCTTGGTCAGGGTGGGTGTTGGAACACGACTTCAAAGCCTGCATCGGCGACGGCGGGGTCTTAATCCCTTCTTGGTCAGGGTGGGTGTTGGAACCTGGTGATGGATGCGAACGAGAAAAAAGTGCCAGGGTCTTAATCCCTTCTTGGTCAGGGTGGGTGTTGGAACTTTCATGGAAGCTCGTAAACATTTTGGCGTACGTCTTAATCCCTTCTTGGTCAGGGTGGGTGTTGGAACGAGACCATCAAGGAACGTTTCGTGGAGGGGGAAGTCTTAATCCCTTCTTGGTCAGGGTGGGTGTTGGAACGTCGTCAATTTCGCCACACCGATGGGCTGAGGCCGGTCTTAATCCCTTCTTGGTCAGGGTGGGTGTTGGAACTACTTTCCTGCCTCCGTCTTCCAGATTCCGGGTCTTAATCCCTTCTTGGTCAGGGTGGGTGTTGGAACCCAGCGCCGCCGCCCGCAGCTTCGCCTTCGTTTGTCTTAATCCCTTCTTGGTCAGGGTGGGTGTTGGAACGGGGAACAAGTTCATAATTCGTCCCAGTGAAGTCTTAATCCCTTCTTGGTCAGGGTGGGTGTTGGAACCTTTTACCAAATTTATCTATCTAAAATCAACAACGTCTTAATCCCTTCTTGGTCAGGGTGGGTGTTGGAACAACAGGGACGCCTACACAGGCTGGGATCGGTACGTCTTAATCCCTTCTTGGTCAGGGTGGGTGTTGGAACAGCGAAGGAGTACGGGGAGGACGCCGGAGTGGAGTCTTAATCCCTTCTTGGTCAGGGTGGGTGTTGGAACAAAATGGTCAACATCCTTTGCTACGCATACACGGTCTTAATCCCTTCTTGGTCAGGGTGGGTGTTGGAACCGCCCTGATTCGGGAGGGGGGTTTCTGAACCGCCGTCTTAATCCCTTCTTGGTCAGGGTGGGTGTTGGAACAGCCGTCGCCGGAAACCAGGGCGAAGCTGCGGAGTCTTAATCCCTTCTTGGTCAGGGTGGGTGTTGGAACGCGGGTACTCGGCTGACTCCAACACATGGCACAGTCTTAATCCCTTCTTGGTCAGGGTGGGTGTTGGAACCCGGCATGTGTTCAGGTCTGACTTCTTCGGGGTCTTAATCCCTTCTTGGTCAGGGTGGGTGTTGGAACACAAAGAAGGCAGCGTCCTTCGCACCATCGCGCTGTCTTAATCCCTTCTTGGTCAGGGTGGGTGTTGGAACCCGCTTGGCCAAAAATCCCTTTTCGAAACAATATTCTGCGAATACGCCTGCAGAAATTCCGCAATAGCCACAAGCTGACTCCAACCGTGCCGATTCCAACACCAAGCCGAATTGTTACAGATCGCGGGCTATTCGTCCATAAAAAATACGCCGCTTGGCAGCAATTTTTTCCCCGCATCGAGATGCCAGCCCGCAGACCGCAGCGGATAAGCCCGGAGGTCGTCCCGCCGCGGGTCGATTACGCACTCCAAATCGTTGAGCAGATTCACTATTTCGCGCCTCGTCGCACTTTTCCGAAACACCGAATACTGGAACGGTGGAGCAAACTGCCTGACGATCCTGTGGACCCGCCGCAAGCGGCGCGTGTCGGCGATATCGTAACAGATCAACCAAGCAGTTTTATTGCCGGCGGGCATCAGTCGAATCTCTGTAGAAAGCGGCGCAGACTGTGCAAGGCATCACGAAGTTGAAAATCGACAGTGCCAGTGGATCTCTCCAGGAAGGCCACGGCGGGATCGATGCCGCCGTGCCGCCGATGGCGCTTTTTCCACCAGACCGCCAAGTCCGGGCGCAACGCCCATTGCACTGTGAGCACAAGATAGGGAATCAATTCAAGCAAATCTTCGTCACCCCCGCGCAGACCTTCACGGGACAATTCCTGCAGCAATCTGGATTCAATCAATCCGTCCAGTTTGCGCATGAAACCCTCGAGTTCACGCTTTTGCGCCGGAAGAACCGAGATCATGACATCCTGCCGCCTCAGCAGCGTTTTCGCGTCACAGCCAAGCCGCAGAGCGCAAAGTCCGATCGCCCGGCGCCGGACATTTTCCCGCCACTCCCGCAACAGCGATTCGTGGTCGGGGCGATCCAACAAGTTTGCCCAAAGCCGCGCAAGAGTCCCCGTTCCGCCGGCTCTTCCGAAAAACCGCGCCCGTGTTTCTCCGCTGGTGCCGTCGAGAAAACTTACGGTTATGCCGGAATCGGCGCAGCGAAGCAGCGCGCTGGTTGACCATTCGACAGGCCCACTGACAATTACCCTGGAAACCCTCGTCAATGGAAAGCGCTGGCAGCATCTGCCGGGCTGCGACACACGAAGCGCGGGACCATCCAATTTGACGGTGAGGGGTTGCTCGCCTTTGAGATACAGGGGCCTCACCCTGGTTTCTCCGGCAGCTCACCCGAAAACAGCCGCGCGGCCAGTCTCGCCTGCCGCCGCAGCAATCGGCGCAGGGCGATAATCAACGAATTGAAGCACATGTAAAATTTCTTGCGACCGCTCTTGTTCAACAACACCGCATCGCCCAATTTCGAAAAGTTCTCCGCTGTCAGCTCCCGTTCACGAAACATCGCCCACACCCAGGCATCCACATGGGGCCGAAAGGGCTCGATCAGATCGGACGCGAGCGATTCCCGACCGAAGGCAGGTTCGTGATACAGGCCGAGCAGCGGGTCCAAGCCTGCTTCGTGGCAAGCCGAAACCGCCTCGAAGTGCAGCAATGTGTAGCCCAAGGACAGACAGGCGTTCACCGGGTCCGGCGGCGGTCGGCGGCGGCGCCCGGCAAAGCCAAGCGAAGGCGGCAACAGTTCGGCGTAGGCTTTGAAATATGCTGCGGCCGCAGACCCTTCGATTCCCAACAACGTGGACATGCCCGCGTCGGCGTCGCGCAACGGCAACCGGTCGAGGGCTTGTTCGAGTTGCTTGAGCGCTCGGGTCAACGCCAATCTCTTGTCCGGTCTCCGCTTCAAGGCTTTGCGCAACAGACTTCGTTGCCCCCCGATTTTCGCGGCGACAAGCGAATTCGACCATCGCCAGCGGGCTTGCCCATCACCGAAGGCGCGATGCTGGCCAATGCGCCGCACGACATCGTTGTGGGGTTTGCCAAGCAGGAAGGCAATCTTCTCATTTCGCCTTCCACCGAGAATCAGCACTCCGGCACCAGCGTCGGTGATTGCGGCAAGGGCGGAGGTCGAGAGATTGGCGCGGCCGCGAATCACCACCCGCTCAAGCTGCGCCAGCGGCAAAGACCGCGCCTTCGTGCCGGGTTCACGCAATTGAATGGCACCGCCGGCAACGCCGATCTCGATTTCCTTCCTGTCGATGTACAAGATCGTCATGGCGATTCAGGCACTGGAGTCAACCCACATAGTAGAACTTCGGGTCCGCCGGCCGGGTGGCGATTCCGCGCAACACGCTTTCCGATCGCTCCTCCACCCGCAGCAGGGCAAAACGGTCCTCGGCATGACGGATCACATTGCACACATCGGTGAAAAGCCGCTTGCGCTCCACGGGAGTCAGAAAACACTCGTAGGCGGACTTTTGTCCACCGGTGGCGTAGGCCTTCACGATTTGATGAACCTTGCGCAGGCGCGAGGGTCTGCACACATCGTAAACGGCAATGTAGAGGCTGCGTGTGGACATACTGGTCTCCAAGCGAACGGAAGACCATGAAAACACTGAATAGCCCAGAATTGGGACGCGGCAAGCTTGCGGGTAATTTCGCGGATCGGAGCGGAGCGCCCCCCCCCCCCCCGGTGGAGTGCGCGGCGGATTTCAGGTGTTGGCGTTGTCGCGCCAAGCTTCCAACCGGGATTGGAGTTCGGTGATGGAATCCTGCTCAAGCGTTGCAATACCGAGATTCTTGCAACGCTCTTTCATCATGGGAGTAAGTTTTCTTGCGGATACGAGCAAGCCATCACCGAATTGTCCTCCGACATTATGTTTGAGACTTTCGAGACGAGCGGCCACGGATTGCGGATCTATTTTTCCGGTCTTGCATTCGACGATGAGAACTCTATTGTTGTGCACCGTCAACAGGTCGAGTTCGTTATTCACGCGGGCACCGGGGTCATCGAGCGCCCTCCAATGAACCTTTGCCGCGCATCGCGTATCCTGCAGTCTGGCATCTCGGGCTGACAGCCAAGCGTATTCTTCCAGCCAGACACCTTTTAAGTAATTCATGGCATTGCTCGATTTAAAATAGATGGATTTAGCACCATCCCAACCTACAAGCTCCATATTGGCTAAGTGAGTTAGCGTTTCCTTCAATACTTCAGTAGGTTCAGAAGTAAAAACTTGCTCGGCTTTCGTTAATTCGAGATCAGCTTCTGCTGGCTGATCCATAGAGAGGATCTTTTCGAAAAAGGGACCAAGCGGCTCGAAATTTTCGGCGAGAAACTTAGTAAGCCACTCTCGACTTTCGATCTCTTCTTTCCAGTCTTCCTCATCAGATGCGGCGGAAGTTAGAGTCATTCCCTGCGCTTCCAGATAGGACTCCACATCTAAAACGCCCTGCATGCGTTGGTCCGGCACTTCGCCGGGCGGAACCAAGGTTTCGATCACTCCATGATCCGTGTCGGTATAAATCACGCGCAGCGAGCCCTTGAGCCTGTCGCGGAAAATCTCGTAAAAACCCATGGCAAGCAATTTGGTGCCGCCCGTGGCGTTCAATACGATCAAGTTGCCTGACTCGGCGGAGATAAGTGTATTGACCAGCTTTGTGGCGAAATCGCGAATGGCTGCGAGCCCGGTGCCCGGCGCATGCGGGCATAGGCGTACTTCAATGCTTCTCTTTTTTAAAATCAGCTTCATCCGATCATCAAGTCCTAGCTCTTCCATTTCCGGCGACACGACCAGATACACACGGCTTGGCCGCTCCATGAAGATCGGTATCAGATTGGGCAGCAACTGCTTGGAAAGCAGACAGACATGAACTTGATTCATGGCTATAGCTCCTCCAGCAGGTCGCCGGGCAATTCGCGGGGCAGTTGATCGGGCTTTTTCCGCAGACCGGCCTCCCCGGCGAGTTCGTCGAATATGGGGAAAAACTCGCCTTCCATCCACTCACGCATACGTTCCCAGTCGTCTTTGGCAATCGGCTTGTCACCATGCGCCAGAATGGATTGATTGCGGATGTCCAACAGGTCGCGAAGTTTTCTTCCCGCGCTGTCGTTAACCAGACTTGCAAACGGCTCGCCGAGATGATGGGCGGCCAGTTGCCAGGAATGCCACAATCCGAGTTTGATTTTCCCATCCGCCGCAGGCTTGATGCTGATCGACTGCGGCATTTTGTCTATCGGAACATCCGCTGTTTCGATTTCGCATCTCGAGCGGAGTTGCCATTGCGCCGTCCATTCGATCAAACGGTACATACGGGCCACGGCATCGTCGAATCTACCTTGGGCGGCGCGGCGCTCGGCGTTGCGCCAGAGGTCGAGGATGCGCATGGGGAGTCGAAGCGAACTTTCTCCGTCGATCAGCAACCTGAGATCCCGCAGCATGTTCGGCCAAACTCTGCCAATGCGACCGCCATAGTCTTGCAACAGGTCAAAGGCGCCATCGTGATCGAAAGCGTCCCAACGCGCGAAAGCATCGCTGAGCAGGCGGACAACATCGAGTTTCTCGCGGAAAGGGGCATTCGCGGCAACTGGCGATATGCTTGCCAATTCGCTCAATGCTTGTTGATACGCATACCGACTCCAGCAATCCAGACTTAGTTTGATTTGCTTGTTCAGCCTAGCACCGGCCATACTCGCCACGAATACCTTTTCGGTGCCTTGTTTAACCTGTTTGAGATTGCCCCGCGGTCCGGTAACCAACCGCAACTCCATTTCTTCCCTTTCCAGTGCCGCGCACACAAGCGCCGCCGACATGGTCTTCGTGCCGCCCGTGTAATCAGCGATGAGTTTCGCTCCACGGAACTTGCCGGAAATTTTCGTGATGGCGGCATGCGTTGCAGAGATAGCGCCATCAAGATCATCCGCCGGAATTACGCAGGTTTCGAACTGGTCCGCGGCAAGCCCCAACTGGTCAGGTATATTGAGCAATGAAGGTTTCTCGTCGTGCTGATTCCGCTTTATTACCATTCCTTTGCCGGTAATTTGTGTACTCGAGCCAGGCTTGTTCGTTACAGGATCGCGATCTGTGCAGAAAAAACAAACAAAGCGCGGCTGAGCTGACTCGATAGCCCTAACAATCGGAACATGGCTTCCTCCTACAGTGCAGAACATGACTGTATTTTGGCAATTTTTCATTGATCTTTATCTTTCCGATTCGGAACCAGCCGATTCTGCATTCGCAAGATCGCTTGCTTTAGCAGTGGCAAGTCCTTCTCAATAACTATCCAAACAAGATCCTCGTCTATATCGAAGTAGCTGTGTACCAAGTTGTTGCGGAATCCGGCAATTTTCCCCCACGGTATATTGACCTCTGAAGCTTTAATCTCGTCGCTAAGACGCTGAGTAGACTCGGCCATGATTTGCAGATTACGAACAGAAGCATCCCTTATCATCCCTGACTGGAAAAACCGTACAGGATCATGCCCTGTGTATTCCTCTATACGATCTATGCACTCCAGCACATGATCAAGAAGATTCAAGTCTGACTCGTCGTCCGAAATCAAAGCGGCACTGCCTCACGCAAAATTCGTTCACGCATAGCCGGTCGAATGGAACGTTCGGTTACCACGTCAACCTTGCGATCAAGCAATTGGCTTACGTCCATTAACAAGCCACCAAGAGCCAAGCCGGAGGTGCCCTCGGGAGCTGTGACCAGCAAGTCGACATCGCTGGCCTCCGTCGCATCGCCGCGGGCCATCGAGCCAAACACCCGCACATCGCGCAAGCCATGGTGCTCGGCTATGGAGAGAATCTCGGAGCGATGGGATTCGATTAGCGGATGCATTGTCGTCTATTCCTCCTTCAGCCAGGATTCTATCTGCCCTAATCTCTCTTTATGCTTTTCCTTTTGTCGCTTTTTGAGTGCTGATTGTTTGGTTTCACTCAGTTTGGAACGCAGCCATTTTGCAGCTTCAATTTTGTCCTCTCCCTCCCACTTGCCTTCTCTAACCAAAATGAAAATGGTTGTGGACTCGGATTCATCTTTATTTGGGCGATTCTCCAATGCTTCCCGAATCTCTCTTTCCACTTTCGGAAGTTCGGCGAGAATCTTTTCCTTCTCCCTGCGTTTGGCTTGTTCCTGTTTCTCTTCCTCGGCTTTTCGTTCGCTATCGTAATCTCTCAACATGGCACCGTAGCCCACCGATGTCTTGGCGCCAAAGCCGAGCCACTCGAAGGCATGCTCGAATGCAGCGGCGAGCAGGGTTTTCCAGCGGCTTTCGACGGCCAAGTCTTGGGCTTGCCGGGCCAGCCGCTCCCGGTCGCAAGTGACAAAAAAGGTGAATTGCGAGCCGGGAGGGACAGCCAAGAATAAGATTGGGTTGGGCTGCCCCGAATCGTGCGGGGACTCGCCTTGCTGGAAGTAATGCGATTGGTGCGGAGTCATGATCTCGACAGACAATCTGTCATTCTTGATCCGCGGGATGACATCCCAGAAGGACAAAGCGCCTCTCGCGTGGTCGTTTCCGCCAAGCCTAGGTTCATTGCCGAACAGCGCATCGATCATGGTTCGCTCGCCATCGCAATACGAGCAGTCTTTGTTCCAGCCCTTCGAATCGGACCATTCATCGCTTGCGAGCTCCTCCGCCGCCCCGCGCAGGACACCTTTTACGCCGCTGCCGGGCAAATACGGGAGTCCGTAGGGATTTAGGAAGGCGAAACCATTCTCCGATGGATGCTCAATGCCCAGCCCTGTAACGAAAGGAGCCGGGTTGATCGCGGTCAGTGTCAATTTTTCGGAATCTTGAAAACAGCCACTTGCCGCGGCTTGCCTGGCGATAAGCGAGTCCTGACACCTACGGATTTCCTCGCTTATTACCCCTGATTCACTAAATGCTTTATATTTTTTTTCGCTGTCGCTGTGGTTCATCCACAACATGTTGAAGCGGAGCGCTGGGGATGCGGCATCGAAATTGCTGCCAAGATATTTGGGAACGGCGGCGATGGGCATTTCAGTTTTCCGTGTCTATACACCGGGCAGCCGCCATCTGGCGCATCCAACGCAGCCACGCAAAAGCCTCGGCGGTAACGTCCTGATAGGTTTGCGAATCGGCTTCTATCAGGTTTTTCATGAAATCCTCGAACTTCGGAGCGGGACACACTTTCTTGAACCTTATGCTCAACCATCCTAGGAGGTGTTGAGCCAACTTCTCGTGATGTGCGGATTTTTTTCCTTTTTCATGCAAGAAGGCCAAGACCTGCATCAATCCACTGTTCATGATGAGTGACGGCAATCCCTTGGAAAGGTTTACATACTCTTTGCGGCAACCATTCGCCTTTTCCCAGGCGTCTTGGGCGCGTTTCTGTTCCAAGGTTTTCCTGTCCATCACAAGCCCCCCCTGACCGCGGCAAGAACCAAGCCGCGCCCGGTGGTCGCGTCGCCGCCGATTTGCAACAACTTTCCATTGATGGCATTGCGCATTTTGCAAAGAACGTCGTCGACGGGCAGATTGCTTCCGTGATTGCCGTTTTGAGGCTTGCGGCTGCGCCCGGCCAGCAGCGGCGCGATCATCAGGGACTCCGGGGGCAGGTTCTCCGTGTAAAACAGACCACGGCCCTCGGCAGCCCCCGTTTCATCATCTATTCGTACATGCGGCTCGACCAGGGTCGCGTGCGCGCTGAAATAGGCGAAATCGGTGTCGGACAATACTACGAGATCCTGCTTGAGCTTCTTGCGGAAAAATTCGCATCCGGCATCTTCCGGCAAGGCCCATTCGGCCAACTCTTCTGCGATGGTGGTCAATGCATTCCCCCCACCCTCTTGCACCACAGGTTCATATTCAAACGCTTCGAGGTGCAATTTCGCGCCGCCAGTAAGTAGTGCTTCATTGATTATCCAGCATCGCCCCTCCTCGACGGTGGGGATGTCCCAATTCGTTTCGATTCCCACCGCCGCCAGCAGGCGCCGCGTTCGCGCCAAGGCTTGCGGGCAGGTGGCGTAAACATACCCGCCCCGCAAGCTGCGCACGGGAAATGCGACGAGCTGGCCATCACCGAAACTGACGGCGCCGGCATACAAACCACCGCTCGTTGATTCGGGATCGGGACCAAAAAGTTCATCGATCAGCGCCGGATCGCCACCGATAGACGCAAAGCCGTGGCGAACGGCACCCTTGATGCCCGAGCCGGCGAAGCAGGGATGGTTCGTATGGCGTTCGCGTTGAATCGGGTTGTCGACAACTCCCACCGCCGTCCCCGCGCCCATGTGGACGGGACTGATGGCATAGAGGAAAACTGCGGCTTTCTTTTCAAACATGGCGGCTACCTTCAATATGCGGCGATTGCCAAACGATTGAAACCCTCCGCGCGGCGCGAAGGATCTTCCACTTCGATAGACCAAAGACCTTGCGCCACCAGGTTTTCAAGCGCCTCGGGCGTTGCATCAAGGTCCTTGAGCCAATACACGCTGCCGGTTGGCGCAACGCGGCGGGCGGCTTTGGGCCTTCCCTTGGCAAGATCGAACCCGGAGACGATCTCGGCGCGGGGGACCGCGGCGCAGACAAGTGTGCCGCGAACACCGTGCAAACTGAAAGTCTCGTCACTGGAGATTCCGTTCGGCATCCAGCCGCTGGTGAAAATTCCGGGGGAAGTGAGCACGAGGCGGCAACAGCCGCTATTGGCGATCACCTCCAAATTGCTTTTGGGCAAAACGGCATCCACGCGGCTCGCGATGGCGGCACGACCGTCACCGCCAAGGCGCAATGCGAACTTCCCGGGAAAAGCCGCGCCTTTGGTCTCCGCCAGGAAACCAACCGCGCCGGACTCCGGGCCTTGCTCCGGCTTATTCTCAGGCTTGTTCAAGGACACCGCCTGCGCACTGAAAAGCGCACCGTCTCTCGCTCGGCGGCTCGCGGCATCAAGACCGACGCCAACCCGCGTTTCCAGTTGCCAGAGGTCGCCACTTTTCACCAGATCATTTTGCGCCGGCGTTTCGCCTTCCAAGTATTTCCTCCAACCCTCCGCGCGGAGCCAGAATCCCGATTCGGGTTTTCCACGCGATTTTTCGGGTAGAACAGCCAGCAAACGGGTGCTGCGCGAACTGCGAATCCCGCTGTGCGGGGTATGGGGACGCAACCGCTCTAGGCAAAGTTTGCCACCATCATGCTTCTTGCCGGCTTGTTCTTCGTCGCTCTCGCGGGCGACCAAGTCGGCGGGCATTGGGTAGAGCGGCTCGACGGCGGTATTTGGACCCTTTGTCTTCAGCGCGAGATTGAACAACGTCAGCGCGAATGGCCCCGGCTTTTCGGGTGTTCCCAGTTCAGGGTCCTCAAGCCGCCCCCCGGCGAAAGCATTGATATCCGCACCCTTGTACGCGAGCAGGGCTGTCCGCAGTGCGCCCGCCGCCACCGAAGGCCATGGCGGCACCAGGCTTTCGCCGTAACTGCCCGCCTCGCCGAACAGCTTGTTGCCGCGCAGGAAAAGCACATCCAGGGGTTCGATGAAATGGCGCTGCGCTATCATCACGCATCCTCGCTTGCTTGCACATTTTCAGCAGCGCCGGGCGATCTGGCTTCGCGGGCGAGGAACTCGGCAACGGCAAGCATGTTTTCGAGCCACAGGCGCGTATTCTTTTGCGATCCGATCCCTCCACGCGCGGCGAGTTCCGCGAGGCGCCTCGCCAATCCTGACACATCATGGTAATCCCGCGCCGCTTTGCCTTGCGTCTGCGCGGTCAATTGCTGGGCCAGCAGCGAGCCAAGCATTTCGGCATCGGCATCGCCGGGAAGGTCTTTCAGCCAGACGAGGCTATTGTATGCGGCCCGTCGCGAAACCCTCCCTTTGTCCGCTAGAAACCTGCGCAGTTTGCGCAACAGACCAACCACGTCGGGCCTTTGTTCGGTGCTCCACTTGTCGGTCAAACGCAAGGCGCCGCCCGACCGTTTGAGGATGGTCAAGCTGAAGGCGTCCCTGCCACCTTCGTTCTTGGCTCGTTTCTCCGCCTCGCGCAATTCCCGCAGCACGGCACTCAGTGGAGTCTGATGGTGGGCAACCACGGCACCGCAACTCGCTGTCGCACCTTTGCCCATCATGCGCAACAGTGGGCGCCTCCCATGGCGCTCCGGCATCAGCGCGAAGCCGTCTTTGCATATCAATTCCTCCTTATCCCTTTTCGCGGTTTCCCAATCGAGGGGCTTATCTTTAACCGCCACGCCACTATATGTTTCCCGCAAACGCGGCATGACGGAGAGCAGATCGGCCACCGGCAACATGGCGAACACATCGTCGCCGCCGGCATAGATCACACGCCCGCGGTGTTCTTGCTCCACCACATGGGGAACCACGCGCAGCGCGAAGTCGTTCAGAGCCGCCGAAATCGCCAGATGCCTATTCGGCGACACCGCCCGCTTTTGATCGCCATAGGCTTTGACACTCTCGCTTTTCCCAGCCAACTTCCCAAAGCCTTCCCGCACCTTGGGATGAAAGCTTTCCGCATAGCTGATCGCGCACTCCTCTTTATCGCCGGAAAGAATGCGGCCCAAGCGATCACCATCGAAAAGGATCAGCGCGTAGTAGGCATCGGGTTTGTGGCCGAGCAGTTTGTCAAGCCTGCTTTCAAGCTGGCGAAGTTCGTCTTCCCCATCTTCTTTTTCCCGCAAGCGGTCGAGCGCGGTTGGGATTTTCGCGGCCAACTTATTACTGAGGTTGCTAGCCAAAGCGCGTGGCAACGCTGGTTGGCTGTCCTTGCCAACGATTTTTTCGACAGTGGCTTTTTCATTTGGGTTGGCCGAGAGCTTCTCTTCCAGAGATTCAAGATTTCCAGCCAAGGCCATGGTGTGCGTTGACACAACGAAACGGGGCGCACTGGTGTCCGCATCAGTGATTTTGCCGACCTCCTCAGCAAATAGCGAGGGCCATAGCCGCTTGATTGCCGGCAAGGCGCCGAGGTGTTCACCTTCCTTGGCCCAAGCTGGCTTGTTCTTCGCAACTTTTGCCCAAAGCGTGTCCTGGCTGCCGCGGTAGGATTGCTCCAATTGATTCTTGTCGGTGGTCAACCATTCGGTTTCTCCCGTAAGGGAGCAGCGCCAACCCCGCTGTTCAAGTTGGCCGAAGGGCCGCACCGACTTCGCCGAGGCCAAAACCCGCTCGGACAAGTCCTGCATCGCCGGGTACAACACGCCGGGGTTGGGAGAAAAGAATTTGATGTTGCCGTCAAGCTTGGCATCTTTTTCCAGCACCTTCCATGCATTGGAGTTCAAAAATCCCGGCTGTTCCGCATCTTCATCGGGCAAGCCGAAGAACGGCCTCATGGCCCGTGCCAGCCCGGTCGTATCCAAGTCCGTATCAGGTTCGGCATTTTTCGCTTTGATCAAGGAAAATGGCACAGCCGACCAATGGACTTCGGGGCAACCTTCGAGCTGGGCGCGCATTTGCTCGAAACAATACAGGGATTCGTCGCTCGAAGGCAATTCGGCGGCATCCAACAAGGATTCCACAACCCGCTCGCCAAGTTTCTGTAGCCAGCCCCGCACATGCTCGGTGACGTTGGCGGCAATTGATTCGATTTCACATTCCGGCACGACGGCAACGAACCGATTGGGAACAGCAGCCGCGAACAATGGGTTGGCATCGGTTTTCCGCTCGGTCCAGTCGGACGGCAAACCAATCTCGTCCCTCAGCCACACGTCCACTTGCGGCAACCCCCGAAGCCGGGGAAAGAGAATCGCGTCGGGGCCGACCTTCTCGCAAACAACTTTCATCGCTTCCCACGAAAGCCGCGAGAGCAAGTGTGAGCCGGCCCATAAATCCGATGTGGTGCGCGCGGCGGCAATAAAAGGTTGCACCGGGCCGATGGAAAGCGACAGCAGCGCGGCCTGTTGTTGTTTATCTCGGCAAAAGGCGCCGGCGAAGGCGGAAGTCAAGTCGAGATGATCCCATATTGAGTGATCCGGGACCCGCGTATCCGCCGGCAGCAGTGGCCACAACGCGCCCAGGGTGCCGCCGTCCGCCTCCTCCTTGAGTTCCGGGCCGAAACGCCAGAATGCGAACAGCGTCTTGCGCCAATTGATTTCGTCGCCGTCGCGAACGATCAGGCTCCTGAAATGCTCCAAGCTGCGGTGTTTGATGTCGGAAATTTCTGTTTCCGCGAGCGTTCCCAAGTTGTATCTGTCACCGGTCAAAGGATGAATCAAAATGGGATTCTTCGACCATAGCACCCGCGCCCACGGGGCGACCGCCATCGCTGTCGTCGTCCCGTCGCCCCTCGGTACAGAAGTTTTTTCCATTGGCCACTGCGGCCGGTCCGCGGCGGCGGCCCACCAGTCGGCGCGTTTGACGTGCCGGTACATGGTGGCGGGGATGCCCTTCTTGAACACTGCACCGTCTTTGAACAACACGCTGCCCAAGACCGAATCATGATCGGGTGGCAACCAATCCTTGATTTCAAGCTGATCGAATCCAAGATCGCGATGCAAGGCGCGGGAAGTGCCGCCTTCATGCCCTTCCGGGTCGCGTAGCAACACCAACGCCTTCTCCGCCGGATCATGAAGGCGGGCATGCAGCTTGGTTTGCCAGAAGGTCTCGTCAGTTGCCATTTTGATCATTCCTTGGACCGGGACAATGATTTTTCGAGCTCACGATGAGCTTTTTCCCAGGCACTGACTGGGGTTTTGTAATTGATTTTGGCGGGCGGCTTGCAGGGCATATGGAAAATCACGCCTTTGAAATGGCCGTTTCTATCTGATTTTCTCACTTTGAAACGGATGGTATTCGGTAATCGGGTGTTGATGATTTTCCTGATTGACTTCCTCAATTTTCCGAATTCTTCCATGATTGTTCCCCAGTCTTGGAAGTTTTTCGTTTCCCATATGAGCGGCCCACTTTCATCTTCCCCGATGGCATGGGACCAATCTAAATCCAGCGCCTCTTCCCACGGCCTTGTTAAAGTTAAGTTCGAGACATAATCTTCTTTGTTTTTGTCTATTCTTTGCAAGTCCACCGAACCCCAACCATTTCGGCTTCTACCGCCCAAGGCACCATACAGATGCGCCAAGCTCATCGCATTTCTAATTGCGTCAAAGTCCGATTCCGGTGCCGCAATTCGCAACATTTTTGATTCTTCACAGCCGATAGCGGGGGATCGCGTTTCTTCTTTCAATTTGCCGTCACTCCAATCCTCCAGACGCAGCAGAACCCGGCTCTTGCAGGACGATCCTTCTTCCGGCCCCGCATTGCCAAATAGTTTACCTTCCGCAGGCCGCATAGCTTTGATGTCGACTTGAAAATGATGCCGCGCCGCCCACGCCACCCGCCACCATTGGCGCAGGAGCGCCTTGAAAGGCGGCGTTCGCCACTGGCCGCTTTGCTCGGCGTTGCCGAGGAAGGCCGGAGTCAGGAATTCAACTTTGTACTCGATTGTCTTCATCATGGGTCGATGGGGAGCGGTCGCTTGGGGCGATGCCTTGCCCCGCTTTATATCAGACATCGGAACATCGCGCACAAGCGGCAAGGTTGGCGGCATGGCATTCAAGCCTCAGGCTCCAACTCGGCCTTGATCGGCTCGAAGCGGATGCTCCCAGCCTCAAGATCGATGCCGTAGCGCCGCCTTGGGCGCTTGCCCACGCAAACCACGAGATATGGGCGAGCGTTTCTGTCTCCGAGGTTTCCGCGCAAGTGACTATGCAGCTTGCTTTTGGTTTGAGAGAAGAATTTCTCGTCCATGCCGTCCCGCAGGCGGTTGGCGGTGCGCTCGGCTTCCCCCATCGGGCCAACGACTTCATGGTATTCCATCAGATAGTCGTTGGCATACCCGACATCCGGCGCGCCTTCGCTTGGACAGGCCACCCAGTCGCTCCCTCTAACCCGGCGACGGGCCAGCCAAGCGATGAAGGCGAGCAAGGCGGGCGGGACGTTGGCGAGGGTTTCGCCGCCGGCGCGCAACTTCCGGCCCGGCAAATCAAGTACGAGTTCAGTGGGCCCAATGGAACGTTGGGCTGCCGCCACCACCTCGCTGAAGCGGGCGTTGCCGCGCAGCAGGCGCTTGGGGAGTCCCTCGCGCAAGCGCACGAAAGGAATCTCGGCCAGCGTTACGGTGGCGTCGCGGGTATCGCAGGGGCGTGGATTCGGGGGCTGGGTATGAATGATTCGGCTTTCCCTTGTCGGGTAAAAAAACAACGGATGCGACTCGAACGGCTCGCTCACGAGTACATGGGAAAGCCTGTCCTGGGGCCGGCCGAAGAGCGAAAGCGCGTAGCCAAGATAAAACCCCAGGGTTTTGCGACCGCCGGCGATGGAAACATGCAGGGCGGTGGCTTGGTCGCCAGTCAGCTCGCGGACAATGTCGGAGATGGCATCGGCGGCGCCGATATTGTCTTGCTCCGTCCGAATGTCGCTGAGTGGTTGCCCATGCTGGCCCTCCAGCACATGAATGCAGCTCATGCCGAAGTGGATTTCGGGCAGCGCATATTCGGCGCGCAGTCGATGAAACCAGCCGCTTTTCGGATGCAGTAGGGACAGCCGCGCCCGTTCGGCGCCCTCCTTCGTGGTGATCAGCCGAACCTCGGTTGGAACAAATGGGGGCTGTTGCCGCACCGCCAGCGCATAAACCGATTCGGTGACGACTTGCGGGGACAAGCCAGTTGCCGCAAGCAACACCCGGCGGGAAAACTCATGTGGATTTTGACGCATCGGCGGTTTGGCTTTGATTGACTTCGATGGCGGCAAGTATGCGACCCGAACTCGTTAACGCAACGCCCGGCAAGCTTGCCGCGCGGGACGCGGGGAAAACGACCCGCGGTTCAGTCTTCCAACTCCAGCGCGTAGCGCCCCAAACCCATCGTGCAGCCGCGACCGGCATGGGTCCACTGGCCCAGCCACAAATAGGGCCAGAACGGTGCCAAGTCAGCGCCGCCGAGCTGGAATTCGCCAAGCAGCCCGCCCATGGGTATCTTGCCGCGCTGGCGGCTCGAGTAACGCTCAAGGTCGCGCCATTCAAGGTCGCGACCGCTGATCTTGATTTGATCCATCAACCGGGTCAATCCCGCGAAATCGGTTTCGAGCGGAATCGGGGAGAAGAAATAGGTCAGCATCGAGATGCGGCGAACCAGCGACGACATGAATACCTTGAAGGTCAATTCATCGCCGAGAACCGATCTGTTGTCGCGGCGCAAGCGGAGTGGCGAGAGCAGGCGCACCCGCGCGGAGCTGCGCGCGTTGATGGCTTCCGGGGTCGTCTGAGCCGCCGGCTGAAGTTCTCGACCGGGCTTGTAGATGCTAATCCACCTTTTGGTTCGCCCGGTTACGGGCCTGTGGGGGCTTGGATCGCTCGCTGCACCAGGTGACGTTTCAGCCTCGATGTCTATCAGTTCCAACTTGATTTTTGCGCGGGTCAGGCCGCTTTTTCCTGCCCGCTCGAAGGCATGCGCAATGTATGGAAGCTGGTTGTTGGCGGTTCCGAACAAGGTCAACCCCAAGTTGAGCATATCGCTGTCCGCGTCGCGGTCGAACTCCGCGGGCTGAAGCACATAGGGGCCGGGCGTTCGTGGATACCGGGTGAATTTTTCCGCGCTGGCGGGTGGGCGACTCTCGAATATCATGGGATAGGGGCAGGACAGCAACAAGGGGCAGCCATCGCATACCGGTTGACGGGTTACGCAAACCATCGCGCGCAGTGACGCGCCGAATGCGCCCCGCCAAGCTGAACCGAGATACTGGCCTCGAAGCGCATCGAGCGAACCAGCACCAGCAACCGGGCGGAATCGGAGGCGATATCGCACCAGCGGCAGGATTGGCGCGTGGAACTCTTCGTTCATTCGCATTACCATAAGCTGAACCTCCTTAGTCTACCCAATTATGAAGTTCAAAGAACCATGAGCACCGAAGCTGCCTCGGTTGACTGCCCGACTTGCGGGAAGGAAGTGGTTTGGTGTGGGGCGAGCCGGTTTCGGCCGTTTTGCAGCGAGCGCTGCAAGCTTATCGATCTTGGGGAGTGGGCGGCGGAGAACTATCGGGTTCCCGGCGAGCCTGCGCCAGCGGCGCCGGACAAGCCGGATTCGCTGCAATAGCCGGCGGCTTGCGACTGTTGGATTCGGGGCCGATGAGTGTCCTGGAGTCGCATCCGGCGGAGGGCGTCCCAGCACCTGACGCGATGATGGGTGTCCCAATGCCTGTTCCGTCCCAATGCCTGCGCTGGCGCGAAATCGCCTTCCCAGTCGTCAAAATCACCCTTGAGCACTATTTCCGCGACGCCACCAAGCACCACTTCCCCGCGCGCATGTTCGACATTACCCGCGAAGGCCGGCAAATCGATTGCCGGTTGGTTAGCCAAAGCGGATAGCGTGCCGAGCTTGCGCCGATCTTGATATTTGACCCGCGGGGGGTCGATAATTGCCATCCCCGCCACCCGGAATCGAAGCTGGTGAAAAAAAATCCGTTCAAGCCAGGATATGGTCTGATGCCGCCCCATATTGCGGGCCGTGAACGTGAGCAACAGAGAATCAGCAGTTGTATCGACACTCTGACGAAAGGAACCATGCCGCAATCGGTCCTGCTGATTGGCCCGAGGGGATGCGGCAAAACCGTGCTGCTCAACTGGTGTGAACGCCAAGCCCGGGCGCAAAATGTCAGACTGAAAGTGTTTTCCAGAAATCTGCCCGCCAGTGAGGGTGAACTGGTATTGGAATTGCTCGGCTCGGTGTTCGATTTGAAAAATCCCGACGAAGTTTCGGCCAAGGTCGATGCCGTCATTGGCGGTGGTGAATCCAAATGGAACTTGCCCAGAGCCGTTACCCGGATGAAAGAAGCGCTGGGGGATGAGTGCCGCAAACAGCCACTGCTCGTCACAATGGACGAGGCGGCGGCAAGCGACCCGGACAGCCTCGGCATCTTGCTGAGTCTGACACAATCGCTGAATTCCCAGACCGGGAAAGTGATGGTTGTGATCGCGGGCACGCCGGGAACGATGGATGTGCTTGCAAAATCCGGGGCATCTTTTTTCGACAGAAGCGTGGGGCTGAGCATCGGATTGCTGGACCAAGACGCGGCGCGGGAGGCGATTGTCGAACCCCTGAAGGCATCCGGCATGTCCATCGAGCGGCGGGCCATCGACAAAGTGGTCGAGCATAGCCAAGGGTATCCGTACTTTCTGCAGGAATGGGGGCAGGCACTATTTGATAGGGCTGGGGCCGGCAACCGCTTGAAGATCACCAATACCGAAGTAAAAGACGTCGCGGATGAGCTAAACGAAATTCGTGGAAAAATCTATCAAAGCCGCTATCGCGACTGGCGGGACGGCGACATCGAATTGCTTGGGGACGTGTTGAACAGGACTAGAATCGAAAGAAGGTCGGGGCGATTTACAAGGCTGAACTTGCGCAAAGCCGTGGAAGCGGTATTGCGGGAGCATGAGGGCGGCACCGAGAGGGCCGATTCTTTTTTGCGGCAGGTAATGCACACCGGATTCCTGTGGCAGCCGCTGCACAGCGCGGACCTGATTCCGGGGCTCCCCAGTTTCGTGAACCATGTGCTCGAAAGCTGCGGTCATCCGCCAGACCAAGACAACGGCGATCGCATGGAGCGTTAGTCATCGAATCTGTGCGTCAGGCGTTCAAACCAGATTGAAGTCAATCTTGTGTCTTGATCCAAAGTCACAACGGCACCGCCTCGCGCAAGATCCGCTCGCGCAAGGCTGGATGCAAACCTCGGTCGGACAGGACATCCACCTTGCGGTCGAGCAGTTCGCTGGCATCCATAAGCAGGCCCCCAAGCGCCAAGCCCGAAGTTCCCTCGGGCGCCGTGACGAGCAAGTCCACATCGCTCTCATCGCCCGCATCGCCACGCGCCATCGACCCAAAGACGCGAACATTCTCCAAACCATGCTTTTCAGCAAGGCTGCGGATTTTGTGCCGGTGATTTTGGATGAGTTTGTGCATGGTCTGGGCGGAAACTTTGCACTACGGGTTCCTTGGGAATGTACATTGATAATTCCGGTCAAACCGATAAACATTACAACTTTGGCTAACTTCAGGTTCGGCATCAATACAAGTTGTAGTGTTGTTGAGTGGGTCATAATCGTAAACCGCGCAAACCATTCTTGTACTTGTGGATGAATCAACGCACTCACTTGACACAAGGTCGAAAGCTTCAAAGTCTGAGTAATTCCATGCCTGACAGCGCTCCAGCACAATATTTTCAGATGCTGTCCAGTCAATTCGCCGATGCTCGGAACCTGTGGCGCTCATAGTTATCACACCATCACCGCCACCACTGGCAACCGGAATCAGTGGCGGTGACGGCGGGCTGGGAGTGAACATGGCCCCGCACCCGGCGAGAGACAGCAAGCAGGCTTGGGCAATCAATCGAATCATCGACTTCTATCTCGTTTCAAGATTGAACGGCGCGACTATTCCGCTTTCCATTCACTGCACCAAGACGAAGAAGGAACCACCGAAACATCAACCGGCGCAGCGTTCCCACCCGGCGGGTTGATTGCGGTAGCATAGCCTATCGGGGCAAGTCAGACAATATCGACCCGCCCAACTGTAACCAAATGAGAAATCGTGGTCACAAATATGCCTGCAAGTTATTGATTTACCGCTGTTCTTCGCGAAGCGTAGAATGACAGATGACTGGCACAGCGTTAGTCGCCGTCTGGCTGGATGGAGTTCAGCGGGCGTGCGAGACAGGATGTCGAGCCCGAAGCCTCCAAGGACGGATTTACGGCGTCCGCTGAACTCCATCCAGCCAGACGGCGACGGATCGAAGCCATAACTCTGCTTCGCTCCATGCGGAATCGCGGGTTTGGGGCTTGCGTTGCGCGGGACGGGAGCAAGACCGACCTTTTGGTGGGTGACTTGGGAGGATTGATGAATAGCGAACCTATCTCGGTTGACTGTCCGACTTGCGGGAAGGAAGTGGTTTGGTGCGGGGCGAGCCGGTTTCGGCCGTTTTGCAGCGAGCGCTGCAAGCTTATCGATCTTGGGGAGTGGGCGGCGGAGAATTATCGGGTTCCCGGCGAGCCGGCGCCGGCGGCGCCGGACAAGCCGGATTCGCTGCAATAGCTGGGGGCTTGCGGCTGTTGGATTCGGCGGCGTGGGTCTTTCCCGCGTTGGATTCGCGGGCGGGAACCGCGCCGGCGGCGTGGCCGTTCATACAAATTGGCTGATTCCGGCGACGCCGAAGGCGCCATGGTTGCGGGCGTATTGTGTTTGTTGCGGGGACAGGCCGCCGAGGGCGTAGACTGGCAGGCTGACGCTGTCGGCGAGGCGGCGGAATCGGCGCCAGCCGAGTGGCTTGGCGCCGGGGTGTTTGGCGGTTGGCAGCACTGGCGAAAGCAGGGCGAGGTCGGCGCCGAGGGCTTCGGCGCGGCGCAGTTCCGCCGGCGAGTGGCAGGATGCGCTGAACAGGTGGCCGGGTGGAACGGGGCGCGCCGCGAGCTCTTTCAGCACCCGGCTCGGGGCGTGGAGGCCGCAGCCGGGCCAGGCCGGGTCGAAGTGTTCCGGGGGGTTGTTGAACAGCAGCCGGGTTGGGCTTCCCGCGGCTAGTTCGAGCGCGGCGAAAAACCAGTTTCGGTACGTCTCCGGCGGCAATTGGCGCTGGCGCACTTGCACGAGTTCGCGGCCGGATTCGACGCAGTTCCGCATCAGCTTCAAGAATTCCCTCTTACTGGCGCATTCCGGTGTGATGGCGATGGTGCCTGGCAATCGCAGCAGCCGGACGATTCTGGCGTTGGCGGCGGGGAAGTCGGCCTCATTCAAGTCATGCCGCGGCCGCCAGGCGATGGGCTGCCCTTCGGGGCCGATGCTTGTGCTGGAATCGCATCCGGCGGGGGGCGTCCCTTGGGGTATCACATGGGGGGCGGCGGTCCAGCGGCTGACGAGGTGGGTGTCGAGCAGGACGTGTTTGTCGCTGTAGCGGTGCTCGACTTTGCACAGCGGGTGGCTCGCCAGAATCCGCAGGCCGGTTTCTTCGCGCAGCTCGCGGTGGAGGGCTTGCAGGGGTGGCTCGCCCGGCTCGCGCTTGCCGCCGGGAAACTCCCACAGTCCGCCCTGATGGCTGTCCGCCCGGCGCAATGCGACGAGGGTTTCGTCCCGGTGGTTGCGGACCACGGCGACCATCACGTGGACCGGCGCGGAACTGGAATCGGGTTTGCTGTCTGCCATGGTCGGCCTGCGCGGTTTCCTTCAGTGCGGGACGATTGCGACCGGGATTCGCAGCCGTGAATTGCCGCGGCGCGGGCGCCTAAGTGCGGTATTCGGCATTGATGCGGACGTACTCGTGGCTGAGGTCGGAAGTCCAGACGGTTCCCGCGCATTCGCCGCGGCCGAGGCGGATGTCGATTTCGATATCGCCGCCGGCCATGGCGGCGAACCCCGCCGCTTCGGAATAGTCCGGGTGCGGCGCGCCATTGGCGACCACCGGCGCGCCACCGAGGAAGATGCGCAGCCCGGCCAGGTCGAGGCCGTCGACGCCGGCCCGGCCCACCGCCGCCAGAATCCTGCCCCAGTTCGGGTCGGAGGCGAAGCAGGCGGTTTTCACCAACGGCGATTCGGCCACGGCGTAGGCGACCTTCAGGCATTCCTCCGTGGTTCCGCCCTCGGCGACACGCACAGTGATGAACTTGCCGGCGCCCTCGGCGTCGCGGATGATGGCTTGGGCCAGATGCTGGAAAACCGCGCCGAGCGCCGCGGAAAACGGTTCCAGTTCCGCCGCGCCCGCTTCGGTCAAATCCAGACCGGCGCCAGTGGCGGTCAAGGTGCAGGCGTCGTTGGTGGAGGTGTCGCCATCGACGGTGATGCGGTTGAAACTGTGCTCTACGTGCTCGCGCAGGAGCGCCTCGACCTGGCCGCGGCCGAGCTTCGCGTCGGTGAAGAGGAAAGCCAGCATCGTCGCCATGTTGGGGCGGATCATGCCGGCACCCTTGGCGATGCCGGCGATGCGGACGCTCGAGGCGCCCAGGTTGATCCGCCGCCAGGCGGTTTTCGGCCGGGTGTCGGTGGTGAGGATGCCTTCGGCCGCATCACGCCAGGCGCCGGCGTCGAGGCGGGCGAGCAGCCGCGGCAGGGCGGCGGTCACGCGCCCGGCCGGCAGCGCTTCGCCGATGACACCAGTGGAGAAAGGCAGGACCTCCTGCGCCGCCACGCCGCCATGCCGGGCGAGGGCGCGGCAGCAGGCGAGCACCGCTTTGAGGCCCGCTTCGCCGGTGCCGGCATTGGCGTTGCCGGCGTTGATCAGCAGATAGCGCGGACTCGCGGCCGCCAGATGCGCCGCGGCGACTTCCACCGGGGCGGCGCGGAAAGCGTTGCGGGTGAAGACCGCGGCGGTCTCGCTGCCGGGCGCGAGTTCCACGGCGACCAGATCGAGCCGGTCCCGGTAGCGGATGCCGGCCTTGGCTGCCGCCAGCCTGACGCCGGGAAGTTCCGCGCTTGGGCCGGGGAACACGCCGCTGTCAGCGGATGCGGCCACAACAGTACTTGAATTTCTTGCCGGAACCACAGGGGCAGGGCGCGTTGCGGCCAACTTTGGGCACATCGCGAACGAAGGGTTGCGGCTGGGCTTGGTTTGGGAGTTGATTTGGGGCCTGCTGCCGCGCGGCCAACTGTCCGGGCTGCACTCCGCCCTGGGCGAATTGCCGCCCCGGAGCTAACTGGGCTGACGACTGGGTGGCGGACTGCGCGGCCGCCTCGGCAACCGCCGCGCCGCCGAGCGCCGAAACGCTCTGGTGCTGGAAGCGCATCCGCTCCCGGGCGAGTTCCTGCTGCCGGCGCCTTTCGATCGCGGCGGCCTCGTCTTCCTGGCGGATCGTCACCAGGCTGAGGGTCTTGACCACTTCAAACTGGAAATTGGCGAGCAAATCCTGGAACAGCGAAAAGGCCTCGCGCTTGTACTCCTGGCGCGGATTCTTACCGCCGTAGCTGCGCAGGAAAATCCCCTGGCGCAGATGGTCCATGGTGGCCAGATGCTCCTTCCACAGGGTGTCGAGAATCTGCAGCATGATCTGCTTCTCGAGCAGGCGCATCTTGTCCCCCACTTGCGCGCACTTGGCTGCGTACTGCTCTTCGAGGGCGGCTTTGACCTTGTCCTTGAGTTCGGGTTCCCGCAGCGCCTCGTCCTCGTCGAACCAGGCGCGGACTGGCAGGCTGGCGCGGAATTCGGTTTCGATGGCGCTCTCGAGGCCTTTGAGGTCCCATTGCTCGGGGATGCTCTGGGGCGGGATGTGGCGGTCGACCATCTTCCCCACGACCTCTTCGCGCATGCCGCCGAACAGTTCCGAGACGTCCTCGCTGCCCATCAGCTCGTTGCGCTGGCGGTAGATGATAGCGCGCTGGTCGTTGGCGACATTGTCATACTCAAGCAATTGCTTTCGTATATCGAAATTGCGGCCTTCCACCTTGCGCTGGGCTTTTTCAATCGAGCGCGTGACCATGCCGGCCTCGATGGCCTCGCCGCGCTGCATGCCGAGGCGGCGCATGAAATTCTTCACGCCCTCGCCGGCGAAGATGCGCATCAGGTCATCTTCCATCGACAGGTAGAAGCGCGAATAGCCGGGATCGCCCTGGCGCCCGGCGCGGCCGCGGAGCTGGTTGTCGATGCGGCGCGATTCGTGGCGTTCGGTGCCGACGATATGCAGGCCGCCAGCTGCGACCACCTGGTCGTGGCGTTTTTGCCATTCTTCGCGGATCCGCGCGACCCGGGCCTCGTCCGGCGGCTTGTCGGTTGATGCAAGGGCTTCGATTTCGGCTTCCCACTTGCCGCCGAGAACGATGTCGGTGCCGCGGCCGGCCATGTTGGTGGCGATGGTCACGGCACCGGGCCGCCCTGCCTGGGCGATGATCTGGGCTTCCTTTTCGTGGAACTTGGCGTTGAGCACTTCGTGCTGGATGCCGTTTTTCTTCAGGAAGCGCGACAGCAGCTCGGAATTCTCGATGGAAGCCGTGCCGACGAGCACCGGCGCGCCTTTTTCGCTGATTTCGGTGATGTCCCGCGCCACCGCCTCGAATTTCTCCTCCATGGTGAGGTAGATCAGGTCGTTTTCGTCTTTGCGGATCATGGGGGCGTTGGTGGGGATGACCGCCACGTCGAGGCCGTAGATCTGGTTGAATTCGAAAGCCTCGGTGTCGGCGGTGCCGGTCATGCCGGCGAGTTTGCCGTAGAGGCGGAAGTAGTTTTGGAACGTGGTCGAGGCCAGGGTCTGGCTTTCGCTCTGGATCGGCAGCTTCTCCTTGGCTTCGAGCGCCTGGTGCAGGCCCTCGGACAGCCGCCGGCCTTCCATGGTGCGCCCGGTGTGCTCGTCGATCAGCACGATGCGCTGGTCCTGGACGATGTACTGCACGTCCTTCTGGAACAGGTGGTGGGCCTTGAGGGCGGCGTGGACGTGGTGCAGCAGGGCGAGGTTGGTCGCGGCGTAGAGCGAATCGCCCTCGTTCAGCAGCTTGCGCTTGACCAGCAGATCCTCGACCTGGGCGTGGCCGGATTCGGTCAGTTCCACCTGGCGGGTCTTCTCATCGACTGAGAAATCGCCGCTTTCCTCGGGGACGTAATTGCGGTCCATCATCTCGAGCTTCGACTTCTCCACCCGCGCGCCGCGCTTGAGTTTGGGAATGAGCTTGTTGATGTCCTGGTAAAGCTGGGAGCTGTCCTCGGCGGCGCCGGAAATGATCAGCGGAGTGCGCGCCTCGTCGATGAGGATCGAGTCAACTTCGTCGACGATGGCGAAGTTCAGCGGCTTCTGCATGCGGTCCACAAGGCGGAAAGCCATGTTGTCGCGCAGGTAGTCGAAGCCGAATTCGTTGTTGGTGCCGTAGGTGATCGAGCAGCCGTAGGCGGCCTGTTTTTCCGCCACCGCGGTGCCGGCCTTGATCACGCCCACGCTCAGGCCGAGGAACTCGTAGATCGGCCGCATCCAGTTGGCGTCGCGCTCGGCGAGGTATTCGTTGACGGTGACGATATGCACGCCCGCGCCGGACAGCGCGTTCAGATAGGCCGGCAGCGTCGCCACGAGGGTCTTGCCTTCGCCGGTTCGCATTTCGGCGATGGCGCCCTCGTGCAACACCATGCCGCCGATCAACTGCACGTCGAAGTGCCGCATCCGCAAGGTTCGCTTGCTGGCCTCGCGCACCGCGGCGAAGGCTTCCGGCAGCAGCTTCTCGAGTGTTTCGCCTTCGTCGAGCCGGGCGCGCAGGCGCTCGGTTCCGGTGCGGATATCCGTATCGGACATCGCCTCGTATTCGGCCTCGAGCCGGTTGATGGCGGCCACGGCCTTGCGCATGCGCTTGAGCTTGCGCGTATTGCTGCTGCCGAAAATCTTGCTGAACACGCTCATGTGGGTGCTGGATTCAATCGCGGGGCCGGAAAAGAGGCGGACGGCGCCCGCCAAGGCAATCGTGGATTATAACCGGAAGCGGTGAGCGCGCAGTGGTTGCTGTGGTTCCCGCTGGGCAAGTGGCTTCGAGTCGTCGCCGTCTGTGGGGCTGTGTGCGGCGGACGCCGTGAATCCATCCATGGAGGCTTCGGGCTCGACATCGTGTCTCGCACGACCGCCACGCGCGGCCCGCCAGACGGCGACTTACGCTGTGCAAGTCCGAAACCACGCTGGGACTGGGCTTGGGGATGTGCGGAGAATCAAGCGGCCAGGACTGGGCGGACGTAGGAAATGGGGACTTTGGCTTCGGTGTCGAAGCAGACGAGTTCCCAAGCGTCGCTGTCGGCTTCGAGGGTGCGCAGCAGGGCGTTGTTCAGGGCGTGGCCGGACTTGTGCCCCTTGAAGGCGCCGATCAGGCTGTTGCCGAGGAGGTACAGGTCGCCGATGGAGTCGAGAATCTTGTGCTTGACGAATTCGTCCTCGTAGCGCAATCCGTCCTCGTTGAGCACTTTGTAGTCGCCCACGGCGATGGCGTTGTCCATGCTCGCGCCGAGGGCGAGATTGCGGTTGCGCAGCTCCTCGAACTCGTGCATGAAGCCAAAGGTGCGGGCCCGGGAAACCTCCTTGACGAAGGAGGTGCTGGAGAAATCGACGGTGGCGGACTTGGTGTACTTGCGGTAGACGGGATGGTCGTACAGCAGCGTGTAGCTGACCTTGAAGCCGTCGAATGGCTCGAGGCTCACCGATTTGTCGCCTTGGCGCAGGCGGACCGGCTTCTTGATGCGGATGAAGTTCTTGCTCGCGGGCTGTTCCTCGATGCCGGCGGACTGGATCAGGAAAACGAAGGGGCCGGCGCTGCCGTCCATGATCGGAATTTCGGCGGCGTCGACATCGATGATGGCGTTGTCGATGCCGAGCCCGCACAGCGCCGACATCAGGTGTTCGATGGTGGCGACGCGGACGCCGCCGCTGACGAGGGTGGTGGACAGGGTGGTGTCGCCCACATTGCCGGCCCGGGCGGCGATTTCAACCACTGGATCGAGATCGACCCGGCGGAACACAATCCCCGAATGCACCGGCGCAGGACGCAGGGCGAGGGTGACCTTGTTGCCCGTGTGCAGGCCCACGCCAGTGGCGCGAATCGGGTTTTTCAGCGTTCGCTGCTTCAGCATGGGAATGGCACCGGGCATCGAATTGCCGCCATGCTACCAGACAATGGGCCGCGACCCAACAATTCGCGCCCGCTTTTGGCCTGTTTTTGGTCCGCTTTTGGTGCGCGGTGGCTCAATCGACGTTTTTGCGGAGGAAGGCGGGGATGTCGAGGAAGTCGATGTTCGCGGCCTTCTTCAATTCGGGTTGCCCGCCGGCATCGGCTGGTTCCGCCCCGGCGCCCTCCCGGGCCGGCGGCTGTCTCCGGCCGGCAGGTTTTTGTCCCGCGGCGGCGCGCCTGCCGGCGCCCGAGCCATTGGTGTTCGCCCGCATCGGCCGCCGCGGCGTGAACGGCTGGCCGGCGCCCCTGCCATTGGCCACCTGCTCCGGCTCTTCCTCCTCTTCGCCAACGACTTGGAAGACCTTGCCGCGCAGTCCCGTGGCGACGAAAGTAACCTGCACCTTGTCGCCCAGCTCGGGCTCGACGACCATGCCGGAGATCAGCATGTCGCGGTCGAGTTGGCAGGCTTCCTCGGCGACCCGGTGAACCGCCTGCAGGTCGTTGAGGGTGAGGTGCTGGCCGCCGGAGACATTGACGAGCAGGCCGCCGGCGCTGCTGATATCGACATTTTCGAGCAGCGGGCTCGAAATCGCGGCGCGGGCGGCGGCGGCGCCGGGATTGGGATCGTCCCGGGAGGCGATGCCGGTTCCCATCATCGCCATGCCGCGCTTGGACATGACGGTTTTCACATCGGCGAAATCGACATTGATGTGGCCGGGCTTGGTGATGATGTCGGAAATCCCTTTCACCGCGTCGAGCAGCACATCGTTGGCGGCGGCGAAGGCGTTGACGATGGTGGTGTCGGGCGGCAGCACCTCAAGCAGCTTGGCGTTGGGCACGATGATCAGCGAATCGACGTGCTCGGCGAGTTCGGCAACGCCTTTTTCCGCCACGGTGATGCGCTTGCGCTGCTCGAAGGGAAAGGGCCGGTTGACGATGGCCACGGTCAGGATGCCCATTTCCCGGGCGGATTCGGCGATGACCGGCGCCGCGCCGGTGCCGGTGCCGCCACCCATGCCGGCGGCGATGAAGACCATGTCGCAGTCCTGCAGGGTCTCCTGGATCACTTGCCGGTCTTCCAGGGCGGCGGCCTTGCCCACGTCCGGGTCCGCCCCCGCGCCGAGGCCCCGGGTGATTTTGCTGCCGAGCTGGATTTTGTTTTCCACGCTGAGCAGGCCAAGCGCCTGGGCGTCGGTGTTGGCGCAGTAGTATTTGACTCCGACGACACTGCGGCTGATCATGTGCTCCACCGCGTTGCCGCCGGCGCCGCCGACACCGATCACCTTGATTCTCGCCGCATGGGACGGGCTTTCCAGAACTTCGAATGTTTCTCTCGCCATTACGTCAACTCCTCATTTCAACGCCTGCCGGGCGTTCACACAAACCGCCGGAAAAATCGCCGGGTGGATTCGAGCAAGCTGCTTGTTTGCGGTTTTTCTTCCTGCCGCTCCACCCCGTGGCCCTGCTCCTCGCAGTCTTTCATTCCATAAAGCAATAAGCCGACACCCGTTGAATGAATCGGATTGCCTACTATATCGGCACGTCCCTTGACATTCTGAGGCGTGCCGATGCGAACCGGCTCATGCAGCACCTCCTCGCCGAGTTCGACCGCGCCGGGGATGCGCGCCGAACCGCCGGTGAGGACGATTCCCGCCGCGAGCAGATTCTCCATCCCGCTGTTGGCGAGTTGCTGCTGAATCAGGGAAAACAGCTCTTCATATCTGGGCTCGACGACTTCGGCGAGGCTTTGCAGCGACAATTCCCGCGGCGCCCTTTCGCCGACGCTGGGCACCTCGATGGTCTCCTCGGGCTGGGCGAGCTGCTGGACGAGCGCGCTGCCGTGGCGGATCTTCAGCTCGTCGGCGTTCTGCCGCGGCGTGCGCAGGGCGGTGGCGATGTCGCTGGTGACCTGGTCCCCGGCGATGGGAATGACCCCGGTGTATTGCAGGGCGTCCTGGGTGAAGATCGCGATGTCGGTGGTGCCGCCGCCGATGTCCACGAGGCAGACGCCGAGCTCCCGCTCGTCCCGGGTCAGCACCGCCTCGGCGGAGGCGAGTTGTTCGAGCACGAGCTGTTCGATTTCGAGGCCGCAGCGGCGGATGCATTTCTCAATGTTCTGCATGGCGTTGACCGCGCAGGTGACGAGATGCGCGCGAACCTCGAGCCGCACCCCGGACATGCCGAGCGGCTCCTTGACGCCGCTCTGGGAATTGATCGTGTACTCTTGGGGAACGACATGGAGGATGCGCTCGTCGGGGGGGATTTCCACCGCCCGGGCGGAATCGATCACCCGGTCCACATCGGCCCGGGAGACCTCGCCGTCGCGGATCGAAACCACGCCGCTCGAATTCATGCTGCGCACGTGGCTGCCGGCGATGCCCGCGTAGACCGAGCGGATCTTGTGGCCGGTTTCGTTCTCGGCGGCCTCCACCGCGCGGCGGATCGAGATGACCGTCGATTCGATATCGACCACCACGCCCTTTTTCAGGCCGAGCGAGGGGTGGCTGCCCATGCCGACCACATTGAGCTTGCCCTGGTCGGAGATTTCGCCCACGAGCGCCGCCACCTTGGTGGTGCCGATGTCGAGGCCGACGATGATGTTGCCGCTTTTGCCCGTCGATTCATTCATTTGTCTTGCTTCCTGTGTTCCCTTTCCGGTCAGCGCCGCGCGAGTTCGCCGGCGCCGGCTTCGGGTTTCCGCAGGCGGATGCTGAAACGGCTGCCATAGCGCAGATCGACGACTTCATGCCGCAGCCGCTCGGATTCGGGCTGGCGCTGGCGGAAATCGACATAGCGCTGGAGGCGGTTGACCAAATCCTCGCCGCCGAGGAACACTTCGGTGACGCCATTCAGTTGCAGCCGCCAGCTCCGCCGCGGGCTCGTGCTCAAGCCGCTGAGCCGCAGGCCGGCGGGGTACAGAATCTGGTTCAGGCGCTGGTACTGCCGCATGACCTCGAACTGCGAACCCGGCGGGCCGCCTAGCAGCGGCAAGGCTGCGTCGATGGCGCCGGCGCCCGCCTCGACCATCTCGCCGCGCTGGGTGATCAGCCGGTCGGCGCCCCAGCGGGCGATCACGGTCGCTTCGGTGATGTCCACGGTCAGCGTGTCCGGCCAGCGCCTGCCCACCGCCGCCGACTCGACCCATTGCAAGCTCTCGACCCGCTCCCGAACCTGGCGCAGATCGAGCGCGAAGAATCCGGTTCCGGCGAAAGGCGCGAGCTGCGCGCGGATATCGTCCCCGGCCAGATGCTGGAGCTCGCCGTGGATCCGCACCCGGGTCAGCACTGGATTGAGGGTGGGCGAAAGTTCGCCCCAGCGCAGCCACAGGGTGATTCCCACCCCTGCCAGACACGCGGCCAGCAGCAGCGCGAGCAGGGCGCGGACGAAGCGGACTCCGCCCGGTGTCGCTGCGCTGCCGGCCCGCCCGCGGCTCATGGCTGGAGCGCCTCCGCCTCGCATTGAAGAATCCGCAGCATGAGATCGTCGTAACTCCGGCCGAGGCGGCTCGCCGCCATGGGGATGATGCTGTGCCCGGTCATGCCGGGGATGGTGTTGATCTCCAGCAACCAGAACCCGCCGCCGCCATCGCGCATCAGATCGACCCTGGCGAGCCCCCGGCAGCCCAGCGCGCGGCAGGCTTCCCGGGCGAGGGCGAGCAGCTCGTCGTGGCTGGCGCGGGGGATTTCCGGCGGGCAGATGTATTCGGTTGCGCTGTCCTCGTATTTCGCTTGGTAGTCGAAAAATTTGCGCCGGGTGCGGAGTTCCACCGCGGGCAGCGGTTCATCCCCCAGCACACCAACGGAAAACTCCCCGCCCCGTATATATGTCTCGGCCATTACCGCCGAATCGAAAGCCGCCGCCGCCAGATATTGCCGCTCAAGCGCGTCCGCGTCCCCGGCGATGCCCACGCCCAGGCTCGATCCGCCGGCAACCGGTTTGACCACGGCGGGGCCGAGCCTGGCCATCGCGGCCGCGAAGTCGGTGTTGGCGTCGAGGGTGAGAAAATCCGGCGTCGGCAGCCCCGACTGCCGCCACAGCAGCTTGCTTTTGATCTTGTCCATGGCCAGCGCCGAGGCGAGCACGCCGCTGCCGCTGCAGGGCAGGCCGAGCACTTCCAGCAAACCCCGCATGGCACCATCCTCGCCGCCGCCGCCGTGGAGCATGTTGACGACAAAATCGGCCTTGGCGGTGGCGAGGCGCGCGGCGACATCGCGGCCGGCGTCGATTTTCACCGCGGGCAATCCCAGCCGCCGCAAGCTTTCCCAAACGGCCTGGCCGCTGCGCAGGGAAACTTCCCGCTCCGGGGAGCCGCCGCCCATGAGCACGGCGATGCGGCCCAGCCGCTTCACGCTCTCCGGCACTTCCAGGCGGCTCATGCGCCCCCCTCCCCGCGGCCGTTGCCGAATCCAGCTTCGGCGAGTTCCCGGGCCAATGCCCCCACATTGCCGGCGCCCTGGGTGAGGACGATGTCGCCCGGCCGCAGCAGTCCGGCGAGAATGTCCCGCAACTGCCCCTCGTCGGGGACATGGATCGGATCGACCCTGCCCTGCTGCCGGATCGAGCCGCACAGCGAGCGCGAGTCCGCCCCGGCCAGGGGCCGCTCCCCGGCGCTGTAGACCTTGAGCAGCAACAGCACATCGACGCCAGTCAGCACGGTGACGAAATCCTCGTACAGATCCCGGGTGCGGCTGTAGCGGTGGGGCTGGAAGACCATCACCAGCCGGCGGTCGGGCCAACCCGCCCGCAGCGCTTCGATCGTTACCCCGAGCTCGGTGGGATGGTGGCCGTAATCATCGATCAGGGTCACCGCGCCGCCGGCCACGGGAAACTCCCCAAGCCGCTGGAACCGGCGGCCGACACCGGCGAAGCCGGCGATGCCGGCGCGGATATGCCCGTCCTCGACGCCTTCATCGCTGGCCACCGCCACCGCGGCGGCGGCGTTGAGCGCGTTGTGGCGGCCCGGCATTTGCAATTCGAGCGCGAGGCTTGCCTGGCCTTCGGGCCGGTTGACCTGAAAGGCGATGCGGTGGCCGCTCTGGCACAATCCCGCGATGCGGTAATCGGCCCGCTTGTGGAATCCATAGGTGATCACCGGGCGGGTGATTTGCGGCAGGATTTCGCGCAGCACCGGATCATCGAGGCACAGCACGGCGAGGCCATGGAAGGGCAGATTGTGGAGGAAATTGACGAAGTACCGCTTCAGGTTGGCAAAGTCCCCGCCATAGGTCGCCATATGGTCGGCTTCAATGTTGGTGACCACCGCCACCAGCGGCTGCAAATGCAGGAAGGAGGCGTCGCTTTCGTCGGCTTCGGCGACGAGGTAGCGGCTTTCGCCGAGCCGGGCGTTGCTGCCGGCGCTGTTGAGCACGCCGCCGATGATGAAGGTTGGATCAAGGCCGGCTTCGGCGAACACCGAGGCCACGAGGCTCGTGGTCGTGGTCTTGCCATGGGTGCCCGCCACGGCGATGGCGTGGCGGTAGCGCATCAGCTCGGCGAGCATTTCGGCCCGGGGAATCCGGGTCTTGCCCAGGCGGGCCGCGGCCAGGAGTTCGGGATTGTCCGCGGGCACGGCGGATGAGTAGACCACGACATCGGCCTCGCCGACATTCGCCGCGTCGTGGCCGGGAAAAACCCGGATGCCCATGTCCGCGAGCCGCGCCGTTACCGCCGAGGGGCGCAGGTCGGAGCCGGTGACCGCGTAGCCTTGGTTGAAAAGCACCTCGGCGATGCCGCACATGCCGGCGCCGCCGATGCCGATGAAGTGGATCGTGCGGATCCGGCGCATTCCGGGTGGATACTGGCACGGGGCGGAATCAGCCATGTTCCGCTCCTTGTTCTTCGCCTGCCTGTTCCTGTTCCTCCTCCCTTTCCCCTTCCCCTTCCCCTTCCCCTTCCCTTTGCCGGAGAAACGCCAGGCACGAATCCGCCACGCGCTCGGCGGCGTCGGTGATCGCCATGTCGTGGGCGCGGCGGGACATTTCGGCGAGCCAGTCCCGGTCCCCTTCGAGCCGCAGCAGAATTTGCTCGAGACGATCCAGCGTCAGCTCGGATTGTTCGATGATTTCCGCCGCCTGCCGGGCCGCGAGCCAGCGCGCGTTGAACAACTGCTGCCGGTCCTTGTGGTGCGGATAGGGCACGAAAATGGCCGGCAGGCCGCAGGCGGCGATCTCCGCCACCGTGCCCGCCCCGGAACGGCACAGCACCAGATCGGCCCAGGCGTAGGCCTCGCCCATTTCGCGGATGAAGCCCACGAGGCGGTGGCTGCTGTCCAGGCTCACTTCGAGGTCTTGGTAGCGCTGCCGGGTTCTGGCCATGGCGGTGAAACCGCATTGGTGCAGCACCTTCAGCGGCTGGCCGCCGCGCCAGCCGGCGATCAGGTCGGGAATCAATGCGTTGAGGGCGTCGGCGCCCTGGCTGCCGCCGAGGACGAGCAGGCGCAGCGGCCCTTTCTTCCGCCGCCGGCGGTCGGCGACCCTGAGGATTTCCCGGCGCACCGGATTGCCGGTGAACAAAACCCGCCCGTCGCGCGGAAAAGTCTTGGGAAAAGCCTCATAGATCCGCTCCGCCCAGCGGCTGACGATCTGGTTGGTGAGACCGGGAACCGCGTTCTGTTCGTGGATCAGCACCGGAATGCGCAGCAGCCGCCCGGCAACCGCGGCCGGGCCGGTAACGAAGCCGCCCATGCCGAGCAGGCAATCGGGCCGCAATTCGCGCAGAATCCGCATCGCGCGCCAAGTCGAGCGCAGCAGCATGAACGGCGCCTTCAGCAGCCGGCGCGGGCCGGCGCCGCGCAATCCCATCACGCCGATGGCGTGAAACGGGAAGTCCTCATCGCGCAGCAATTTGTTTTCCATCCCCGCCGAAGTGCCCAGCCAATGAATGCCGACACCCGCCCGCTGCAACTCCCGGGCGATGCAGACCGCGGGAAAGACATGGCCGCCGGTGCCGGCCGCCAGAATCAGCACGGTTGGCGCGCGCCCGCTCATGGCGGCCTCCGGCGGCCGGACCGGTCCGCGGACAGGCATTCGGTTTCGTACTGGATCCGCAGCAGCAGGCCGATCATCGCGCAGCAGACGATCAGGCTGGCGCCGCCATAACTCATGAACGGGAGGGTCAGGCCCTTGGTGGGCAGCAGGCCGAGATTGACGCCGATATTGACCATGGCCTGCCCCGCGAACAGCAAGCCCAGGCCCCAGGCCAGGAAAGCGGAAAACCAGCGTTCCCGCTGTTGGGCCTGATGGGCGATGGAGAAACAGCACCAGACCAGCAGGCAGAACAGCAGCACCACGAGGGCGACCCCGGCGAGGCCGAGCTCCTCGCCGATGACCGCGAGGATGAAATCATTGTGGGCTTCCGGCAGGAAATCGATTTTCTGGATGCTGTTGCCAACCCCGGCGCCAAGCAAGCCGCCGCGGCCGAAGGCGATCTGGGCCTGGCCAAGCTGATAGCCCGCGCCGAAAATGTTTTCCGGGGCCCAGGGATCGAGAAACGCGGTCAGCCGCCGCACGACATAGGGCTGGGTCCAGGCGAGCACGGCGATGGCCCCGAGCGAGAGCAGCAGCAGCGAGAACATGCGCCGGATACCGGCGCCGGCCAGAAAAACCAGGCACAGCGCGGTGAGGGCGACGATCGCCATGGCGCCGTGGTCCGGCTCCATTTGCAGCAGCGCCACCGCCAGACCCACCGGGAACAATGGAACCAGAAAGCCCAGCCAGCTATTGCGCACGCTGTCGCGGTGGCGGGCGAGATATGCGGCCAGATAGATCACCAGAAACACCTTGGCGGGCTCCGAGGGCTGCACGGCGACGAATCCCAGGTCGATCCAGCGCATCGAGCCATTGACCTCGCGGCCGATTCCAGGCACGAGCACGATGGCGAGCAGGGCGTAGGAAGCCAGCAGCAACAGCCAGCCGAGCGCGTTCCAAGTGCGCATCGGCACCGCCATGATGGCGAGCATCACCGCCACGCCCAGCACCGCGAAAACAAGCTGCCGCTTGAGGAAAAAGAGCGGGTCGCCGAAGTTGTTGTGGGCGATTTCCACCGAGGCCGATGTCATCATCAGCAGCCCGAAGGTCAGCAGCAGCAGGCTGACGACGAGCACCGCCGGGGGCTGCGGCGCCCGCGGCGGCCGGGGACGGTTGGCAGCGGTGGCGGCGCCGATCATCGCAGTTCCTCCACGCGGCGGATAAAGGCATCCCCCCGGGCCTGGAAGCTGTCGAATTGATCGAAACTCGCACAGGCCGGCGACAGCGCAACCGCATCGCCGGGCAGCGCCCCGCTCCGGGCAAGCGCCACCGCCTCCCCGAGGCTGGCGGCGAAATGGACCGGAACCGCCGCGCCGAGGGCCGCGGCGATCCGCTCCGCGTCGCGGCCGATCAGAATCGCCGCCCTGCCCCATTTTTCCATCACCGGCGCCAGCGGCGAGAAATCGGCGCCCTTGGCCAAGCCGCCGGCGATCAGCAGCACCCGCCCCCCGGCCGCGCCGGAGCTGAGCCTGTTGTTGAGACTGGCGCCGAGATTGCCCACCGCCGCGGCGCAGGCGCCGACATTGGTCGCCTTGGAATCGTTGTACCAGTCAACCCCGGCGATTTTCGCCAGCCATTGGCAACGGTGCGGCAAACCGGGAAAGGCTTTCAGGCCCGCGCCAATGGCTTCCCTCGCCACACCCATCGCCAGCGCCAACGCCAGCGCGGCGAGGGCGTTGGAAACATTGTGTTTTCCCGGCGGCTTGAGTTTCCCCGCGGGCACGAGCGGCTCATCGCCCAAGGCGAGCCAGTTTTCGCCACCGACGCGCAGCAGGCCGGCCTGGCCCGGCGCCGGGGCATCGAGGCCGTAACTGATCACCGGCGCCGCGGATGGATGCGGCGGCCGGCTGAACGGGTCGTCCCGGTTCAACACGATCCGGCGGCAGCCGCGGAAGATGCGCCGCTTGGCGCCGGCGTATTCCTCAAGGCTGCCGTAGCGGTCCATATGGTCGGCGCTGAGATTGAGGATCAGGGCGACTTCGGCGTTCAGCCGCCAAGTGGTCTCGAGCTGGAAACTCGAAACTTCGAGCACATACCAGTCCTTTTCCCCCTGCTCCAGCAGATCGAGCGCCGGGCGGAAGCGCTCGCCGTCGAGATTGCCGCCGAGCCCGTAGCCAACCCCGGCGGCGTCGAGAATCGCCGCGAGCATGGCGACCACGGTGCTTTTGCCGTTGGAGCCGGTGACCGCGACGATGGGGCCGCGGGCCTCCCGGGAGAACAGGTCGATATCGCCGGTGACCGGCACCCCGGCGGCGACCGCCTCGGCCAGCGCCGGCTCGCGCAGATCAACCCCCGGGCTCACCACGAGTTCGCCGGCGCCGAGCAGGCTCCCGGCGCGGAAGCCGCCGAGTTCCACTTCGATGGCGGGGTCGAGTTTCCGCAGCTCGGCCAGCCGCGGCGGCCGCGGGCGGCTGTCCACCACGCGGAAACCCCTGCCGCGGCGGCGGAAATGGCGCGCGCAGGAAAAGCCGGTGTCGCCGAGACCGACGATCACACTGGCGGATTTTTGTCTGGGGGCGCCTGTCATCATGGGTTCCGGGCCTCAGCGCAGTTTCAGCGTAACCAGCCCGAACAGGACCAGCATCAGGGTGATGATCCAGAAGCGCACGATCACCCGCGGTTCCGGCCAGCCTTTGAGCTCGAAATGGTGGTGCAATGGCGCCATGCGGAAAATGCGCCGGCCGGTGAGCTTGAACGAGGCGACCTGGATCATGACCGAAGCCGTCTCCACCACGAACACCCCGCCCATGATGAACAGCACGATTTCGTGGCGGGAAATGATCGCCATGACGCCGAGCGCCGCGCCGAGCGCCAGCGCCCCGATGTCGCCCATGAACACCTGGGCCGGATAGGTGTTGAACCAGAGAAAACCCAGCCCGGCGCCGAGCAACGCGCCGGCGAAGATGGAAATCTCGCCGGAGCCCGAAACATGGGGGATGTTGAGATAGGCCGAAAACTCGGCGTGGCCCGCCAGGTAGGCGATGACGCCGAGGGCGCCGCCGACGAGCACCGAGGGCAGGATGGCGAGGCCGTCGAGGCCGTCGGTCAGGTTCACCGCGTTGCTGAAACCGACGATCATGAAATAGCTGATGACGATGTAGACGATGCCGAGATTGAGCGCGACATCCTTGAAGAAGGGCACGATGTATTCGACTTCGATGCCGCCGGGGGCGGAAAGGTAGAGCACGACCGCGCCGCCGAGGCCGAACACCGACTGCCAGAAGTACTTCCAGCGCGCGGGCAGGCCCGCCGGGTCGCGGCGGATGAGCTTGCGGTAGTCGTCGACAAATCCCACGGCGCCGAACAGCAGGGTCACGCCGAGCACGATCCACACATAGTGGTTGCCCCAGTCCGACCACAGCAGGGTGCTGATGGCGATGCTGAGCAGGATCAGCAGGCCACCCATGGTCGGCGTGCCGGCCTTTTCGAAATGGGTTTGCGGGCCGTCTTCGCGCACGACTTGGCCCACTTGGGCGAGGTTCAGCCGCTCGATGATCGCCGGACCGAAAATCAGCGACACCACCAGCGCGGTGATCACGCTGAAGGCGGCGCGCACGGTGATGTATTGCAGCACCGCGAAACTGCTGTCGATCCGCATCAGGTACTCGGACAACCAGTACACCATCAACCACCTCCTCCTTTGCGAAGCTGTGCCGCGATTTCGTCCATGCGCGCGCCGCGGGAGCCTTTCACGAGCACGATGCCCTCTTCCGCGATCGCGCCGCCGCCGAGGGCTTCCGCAAGCCGGCTCCGGCTGGCGAAGTGCCTGCCATCGGGGCCGAAGCCGGCGACCATGTGCGCGCAGAGATCGCCGGTGGCCCACAGCCACTCGATGCCGCTTTCCGCGGCGTGGCGGCCGATTTCCCGGTGCATGGCGGCAGCGCCGGGGCCGAGTTCGAGCATGTCGCCGGCGATCAGCAGCCGCGGACCCGGCAGCGCCGCGAGCAAGTCGATCGCCGCGCGGAAGGAATCGGGGTTGGCGTTGTAGCTGTCATCGATGAGGCGCGGCCCGCCGCGGCCCGGCAGCGCGCGAAGCCGCCCCGGCGCCGGCGCGGTCGATTCAAGCCCGGCGCGCACCGACTCAATGCCGGCGCCAGCCTCGATCGCCGCGGCCGCGGCGGCAACGGCGTTGGCGATATTGTGCTCGCCGAGCAGGGCCAGGCGAATCCGTGTTTCCCCGCCGGGGGTGACGAGAGTGAACGCTGGCTGGCCGCGGCTGTTCAATTCGATTTGCCGGGCGAAGTAAGAGGACTTGCCCGCCACCTCGCGCAGGCTGAATTCGCGGATGCGGTGGGCGCCGCCGCGCTCGCGCCAGGCGCCGACGTTCGGGTCCCCGGCGTTCAGCAGCAACACGCCATCCGCTTTGAGCCCGTCGATGATTTCGCCCTTGGCCCGCACCACGCCGGCCAAGCCGCCGAAGCCTTCGGTGTGGGCCATGGCGGCGCCGGTGATCAGCGCGATGTCGGGCGCGGCGGCGGCGGCGCAGAAAGCGATTTCCCCGGCCCGGTTGGCGCCCATTTCGATCACCGCGAAGCGGTGTTCCGGAGCCAGCCCCAGCAGCGTCGATGGGACACCCACGGTATTGTTCAAATTGGCGCGGGTAACCAGGCTTGGCCCTTCGAGCGCGAGAATGGCGCCGAGCATCTCCTTCACCGTGGTCTTGCCCTGGCTTCCGGTGACGGCGAGCACGGTGGCGGTCGAGCGCGCGCGGTTGGCCCCCGCGATCCGCGCCAAGGCGAGCCCGGTGTCGGCCACGCGCAACTGGGGCAGGTCCGCATCGCTGAAGCGGCCGACCACGGCGGCGGCGGCGCCGCGGCGGAACGCCTCGGGCACGAATTCGTTGCCGTCGAAATTCTCTCCCGCCAGGGCGAGGAACAACTCGCCCTGGCGCAGGCTGCGGGTGTCGGTGCAAACCGCCCCGAAACCGATGTCGCGGCCGCGCAGTTCGCCATCGAGTTCCGCGCCGATGGCGGCCAGCCTCATCTCGCCTATCAAGTTGCTTCCCCCGCGGATTGCCGCGCGCGCCGCGAAAGCGCCGCGCGGGCCACTTCCGCATCGCTGAACCGCCGCTTTTCGGCGCCGATTTGCTGATAGTCCTCATGGCCCTTGCCGGCGATCAGCACCACATCGCCCGGCGCCGCCCCGGCAATCGCCCCGGCAATCGCCCGCTCCCGGTCGCGTTCGACCTCGGCGGCATCCGGCGTCTTCATGCCGCTGCGAATCTGGCTGGCGATGGCGTCGCCGTCCTCGCGCCGCGGATTGTCGTCGGTGATCACGACATGGTCGGCGAGTTGTTCCGCCAGCGCGCCCATGAGCGGCCGCTTGCCTTTGTCCCGGTTGCCGCCGCAGCCGAACACGCACCACAGGGCGCCACTGAAATGTTCGCGCAGGGCGGTTAGCGCCCCTTCGAGGCTGTCGGGGGTATGGGAATAATCGACCACAGCGGCGACATCGCCGGCATCGCCCCAGACCTCCATGCGGCCGGGGACCGGGGAGAGGCCGGAAACCAGCTCGCAAATCCGCCCGATGCCGATGTCCCCAAGCCGGTGGCGGCAGGCGAGCAGCGCGCCAACGACCGCGAGCGCATTGCCGATGTTGAAGCGGCCGAGCAGTTCGCAGTCGATCCGGCCCGAGCCGGCCGGGGTGTGGATTTCGGCGGCAAAGCCCCGCCGGGTGATGGTGACCGCCTCGGCGCGGATGCCGGCCTGGTGGTTGGCCACGCCATAGCTGATGGCTTCGACTCCCGCGCCGAGGTCGTTGATCACGCGCATGCCGAAGGGGTCGTCGAGATTGACGATGGCGTGGCGCAGCCCGGGGCTCGCGAACAGCCGGCGCTTGCTGGCGCCATAGGCTTCCATGTTGTCGTGGTAGTCGAGATGGTCCCGGGTGAGATTGGTGAAGACCGCGGTTTCGAAGCGCACGCCCTGCACCCGCCGCTGATGCAGACCCACCGAGGAAACCTCCATCGCCACCGCGCCCAGTCCCGCCGCCGCCATTTCCGCCAGCGCGCGCTGGGTGAACACCGCGTCGGGCGTGGTCAGCGGACACTCGGCCAGCTTTCCGGGGACACCATAGCCCAGGGTGCCGATGACACCAGCGGGACAGCCGGCGGCGGCGAAAGCCTGGGCGATGAGCTGGGCGCAGGTGGTCTTGCCATTGGTGCCGGTGATGCCGATGACCGACATGCGGGAAGAGGGGCTCCCGTAAAACCGGCCGGCGATCTCGCTCGCTTTCGCCATCAAATGGTCGACGGCGATGATGGGTATTCCGTTTGTGCCGGGCGCGGGTGTGGCGGGTGTGGGTGTCTCATGCTGCCCTTGCCGCCAGCGCAGGCCCTGCCAGCCGCGGCCGGATTCGGCGAGGACGGCGGCGGCGCCTTGGTTCACCGCGGCGTCGATGAATTCCCGGGCGTCGTGGGTGCGGCCGAAAGTCGCCAGGAACAGATCGCCGGGCCCGACTTCGCGGCTGTCGAGTTCAATGCCGCGCACTTCGATATCGAGCGCGCCGTCTCGCGGGCCGCAGTTCACCAGCCCGCGAATCAACTCCGGGAGCGGGACCGCGACCGGCGCGGGCGCGTTCATGGCTCGGCCAGACCCTCGGCGCCGCTTTGCGGCAACTGCCGCGTCGATGGCGCGGGCCCAGGTTCCGGGCGCGGCGCGGCATCGGGTGGCACATCGAGAATCCGCATCGCGCCGGCGGCGATTTGGGAGAACACCGGCGCCGCCACCTGGCCGCCGAGATGCTCACCGCCCTTGGGCTCGTTGACGATCACCGCGACGATGATTTCCGGCCGGCTGGCGGGGGCGAGCCCGACGAACAGCGAATTGTGCAGATTGTCCTCGTAGCCGCGGGCGCCCACCACATGGGAGGTTCCCGTCTTGCCAGCCACTTCGTACAGTGGAATGCGCGCCCCGGTGACCGCCCCGCCCCGGGAGCGGTCCACCACGGTTTCCAGCATGTCGACAATCTGGCCGGCGATGATCGGGCTGATCACCCGCTCTTTGGGCAGGCCGGCGATCTGATCCTCGTCGAGTTTCAACAGCGAAACCGGCTTGCGCAGGCCGTCATCGGCGAAGATCGAATACGCTTGGGCCAGATGCACCGCGGTCGCCGACATGCCGTAGCCGAAGGACAGGGTCGCCGTGGCGTGGGCGCCGAGGCGGTTTGGCTCGGGCAACACTCCAGCCTGCTCGCCGGGGAAGCCGCTATCCACCGCGGCGCCGAAGCCGAAACGACCGAGCATGTCGACGATGGCCCCGGCGCCGAGATTGGCGGCGATCAGACTCGTGCCGACATTGCTCGACTTGGTGATCACGCCGGTGGTCGTCAGGGTGCCGTAGCCGAACAAGTCCTGCACCGTGCGCCCCGCCACCACCATCCAGCCATTGCCGGTTTCGATCACGGTGTCCGGGGTGTAGCGCCCGGACTCAAGCGCCGCGGCGATGGTGAAGGGCTTCATCGTCGAGCCGGGTTCGTAGATGTCGGTGAAGGCGCGGTTGCGGGTCACGCTCAAATCCCGAATCAGCGACTTGTTGTGGGGGTTGTAGGAGGGCTGGTTGGCCACGGCGAGGAGTTCCCCGGTGTTCACGTCGAGCACCACCGCCGTGGCCGATTTGGCGTCGCGCTTGCGGTAGGCGGCTTTCAGCTCGCGGTAGACGAGGTTCTGCAGGCTGATATCGATGCTGAGCCGCAGCTCCTTGCCGGGCTGGGCGAGTTGGATGGTGTTGAGTTCCTCGATGATGTTGCCGCGGCGGTCCTTGATGACCCGGCGGCTGCCGGGAACCCCGGTGAGCCAGTCGTTGAAGGCGCGCTCCATTCCCTCCTGGCCGTTGCCGTCGATGTCGTTGAAACCGAGCAGGTGGGCGGTGACTTCGCCGTGTGGATAGAAGCGGCGGTATTCCTGTTGTTCATACACGCCGGGGATGCCGAGCGCGAACACGGGTTCGGCGTCGAATGGGGTCAGGTGGCGCTGGAGATAGAGGAAGCGGCGCGAGCGGTTTTCCTCAAGCCGCGCGCGCAGGGCCGGGGCGTCGAGATCGAGCAGGCGCGCGAGTTCGCCGATTTTTTCGCCCCGGGGATCGATCTCCGAGGGATCGACCCAAACTGATTTCACCGGCGTGCTGATCGCCAGGGGTTCGCCGTTGCGGTCGGTGATCAGGCCGCGGTCGGCCACCAGCGGCACGCTGCGCAGGGTGCGCGCGTCGCCCTCGCGCTGCAGGAAATCCCGCTGGAAAACTTGCAGCTCCAGGGCCTTCCAGCCGGCCGCGGCGATGCCGAGCGCCATCAGCGACAGCAGCAGGGCGGGGCGCCAGGCGCCCACTGGCGTGGATAGATGTTTACCGGCCATAATGAACCACCACGATGTCTTCCGCTTCGGGGGCGCGCATTCCCAGTTCCTCCCGGGCCACCCGCTCGATTCGGCTGGAAAGCGCGAAGGTGCTGATTTCGATCAGCAGGCGGCCCCGTTCCTCTTCCTGCCGGGACACCTGCTGCCGCAGTTCCTGCAATTCCCGCGACAGGTGCCGGTGCTTGCGGGCGCTGTCCACCAGCGCCCAGCCGCTGGCGAAAATCACCGCCAGCAACAGCAGCAGCACCTTGGTCGATGACTGCCCCAGCCCGGCCCAGGCCCAGGGCGAGGGACGGCCGGCCGACCGGGATGCGGTGTCGCGGGATTCCATCCGCGCGCTCATGGCATCTTCTCCGCGACCCGCAGCACCGCGCTGCGGGCCCGTGGATTGCGCGCCACCTCGGCCGCCGTCGCCCGCCGCGGCCCGCCCAGGGGCCTGAGCGGGGCGCCGCCGCTTTGAACCTGCTCGGCGGTGACCGGCAAGTCCCGGGGCAGTTCATCCCCAGCGCCAGCCATGAAGCGCTTGACGATGCGGTCTTCCAGCGAGTGGAAACTGATCACCGCGAGGCGTCCGCCAACCCGCAGCGCCGCCAAGGCCCCTTCCAGACCCCGGCGCAGTTCGTCGAGTTCGCCATTGATGCGGATGCGGATTCCCTGGAATGTCCGGGTGGCCGGATGTTTGCGGCGCCGCCGGCGATCGGGCGCGCGCTTGTGGCCGGGCGCGGCGGCGGCGATGATCTCCGCGAGCCGGGCCGTGCCGGCGATGGGTGTCCCGCGCCGCTCGCGGACGATGCCCGCGGCGATGCGCCGGGAATGGCGCTCTTCGCCGTAGCGGAAAATCACCTCGGCTATTTCGCCCTCGGCGGCGCTGTTGAGCCACTCGGCGGCGCTGATTCCGCTTCGCGGGTCCATGCGCATGTCGAGCGGGCCATCGCCGCGGAAACTGAAGCCCCGGCTTCTGTCCTCAAGTTGCGGCGAGGACAGGCCGAGATCGAAAATCATGCCGTCGATGCCGCCGGCGAGCCCCCGGTCTTCGATTGCGGCGCGCAAGTCACTGAAGCGGCCATCGATCACGCCGAGCCGGGACTCGGCGGCGCTCATTTCGCGCGCGGCCGCGACCGCCTCCGGATCCCGGTCGAGCGCCAGCAGCCGGCCGGCGGGGCCGAGGCGGTCGAGAATCGCCGCGCTATGGCCGCCGCGGCCGAAGGTCGCGTCGAGATAGGTTCCGTCTTGCCGCACGTTCAATGCCTCCACGACCGCCGCCTTCATGACCGGATGATGTTCGGCCGCGCCATTCATTGCCTGCCAATCCCACCCGGCGGTTGGCGGTTGCCATGCTCCGATGCGAACGGAGCCTCGCTCACAGGGCCAGACTGCTGAGTTCTTCGGGCAACGCTCCCTGTTCATGCACCTCTTCCAGCCATTCGTCGCGCTTCTTCAGCCAGCTTTGCTCGCTCCAGATTTCGAGTTTTTTGCACTGCCCCACCAGGCAGACCTGTTTTTCCAGGCCGGCGTATTGCCGCAATTCCTGGGGCAGGAGCACCCGGCCGATGCGGTCGAGTTCAAGGTCGTTGGCATGGCCGATCAGCAGATGCTTCATGCGCCTGATTTGATCGTTCAGGCCCGACATGGCGTCGATCCGCCGCTCGATGCTCGACCATTCGCCGGGCAAATACAGCGACAGGCAACGGTTCCGGGTGTCGAGATCGATGGTCGCGACGAGGCGCCCGCCGTGTTCATTCGACAGGCGTTCCCGGTAGCGGGCCGGCATGGCCAGACGCCCTTTGGCGTCCAGGCTGACGGTGTTCATGCCCCGAAACATGGCGCTTTCCTGAGAAGCTCAACCCGTAATTAACCACAATCGCCCACAAAATACCACTTTTTGTTCAAACAATCTCATCCCTGGGATTGTTTTTTACGCAAAACCCCAGCTTCTCTGCTATTTTGCTAATTTTTTCAATGACTTGCGTCATCGAAACGGCGGTGCATCCATGCACCGCATGACTGTGGTTTGCGACGCAGCCCCCGTGATTCCGCGCGGAGCGAAGCGCGGAATCACGGGCAAAGCGGCGCTGTGCGGCATTGCCGAAACTGGTTTGCTTGGCGGGGGGACGTTACAAGTGGCTGGGGGGGAAAAGGCCGAGTCAGCCTGTAAGCCGGGTTCTGTCGAGGACAATCATTCATCTGCGACCTGCGTCGCCGCAGGCCTGTAGCGGCCTACCCGAATCCGGCGCGAGCCACACCGTGGGATTCCTATTTGGCCTTGCTCCGGGCGGGGTTTGCCTTGCCGCGGACTGTTGCCAGCCGCGCGGTGCGCTCTTACCGCACCATTTCACCCTTACCGGACCGGAGTCCGGCGGTATGCTTTCTGTTGCACTTTCCGTGGGCTCGCGCCCCCCAGGAATTACCTGGCGCCCTGCTCTGCGGAGCCCGGACTTTCCTCCATCCGCGCCTCGCGGCGCCAACAGCGATTGCCCGGCTGACTCGGAACGCCAGCCTAATTCAGTTCCCCTTGATTGGCAATACTTGCAGCGGCTCGCCCACTTTGCTTCGACATGCCGCCACAAGGTTGTGAAATATCAACCCCCCCTTGATATACTTTGCCCGCCGCAAGAAACCCGTGCCAGGGAACAACAGCAGGGGACAACAGCAAGGGACAACAGCGAGCAAGAGGAGGTTTACCGCCCATGAAACCAATCAAGATCAGCCGGACTGTCGCCGCAACAGCGCAGGCCGTGTTCGGCGTCGTCGCCAATGGCCGCAATTACGGCAAGGCGATTCCAGAGATTGATACGGTGCATTTCCTCACCGACAACGAAACCGGAGTCGGCGCCCGATTCCACGAGACCCGCCACTTCAGCGGCGTGCAGGCGTTGTTCGCGAAAGTCTTTGGCCTGTCGGCGACTGAAAGCGAGGTGACCGGCTTCGAGGATGGCAGGATGGTCCAGTTGGTGACCAGGGAGGCGGGGGCCCTCTGGCACACAACCTTTACCGTGACGCCCAATGAAGGCGACAACGAAGCCCAACTCGACATGCTCGTGCGGATAGAGCCGGTCAGCTTCATGGGCAAGCTGGTCACACCTTTTCTCCGGCCGGCGGCCGTAAAGGGCATTACCGCCGACGTGGAGGCCGTGAAGGCCTATGTGGAGGCGGAGTCTTCGTTGGATGGGGGAGAGTGAGACGCTCGGTCCGGCCGCGGCCAATCGCTGGCTGGGAGCCTGCGCCGTGGGAATTCGCGAAAGCGAAAATTCGATATCGCCGCGCCCTTGGCCGATCGATTGAGGCGAATATTGGCATGTATTCAACGAAATCGATCAGCCAAGGGCGCGGATGATAGTGGATTTGCAGCCGTGAATTCCCACGGCGCAGGCTCCTAGGTTGCCGGGAATCGCCGCTTTGCGCCGACAATCCTTGACAGTGCGGGTGGATTCGATTGAAATAGCCGCACTGTTTATCTTAAAACCCTGTTCCCGAGAAGAAGGGGGGGAAGTCCTTGAATTTGGTCCACGAGTTGGTACTGCTGCTCCTCAATGAGGATAGCGGCTACTTTCATCAGGTTCCCGGCTGGAACCTGAACTGTGCCGTAATGGGTGCCTGCCTTGCCGAACTGGCGCTCCTGGGTCGCATTGACATGGATCAGGACCACCTGTTCATCATCGACCCGGCTGCCACCGGAGATACCAATTTGGATTCCATCCTGAAGGAGATCAGCGACGAGCCGCAGAAGCGGGATACCCGGTACTGGATCGAAAACCTCTCGTCGCGCGCCGAAGCGATCACGGCAGCCACCTTGGATAGCCTGGAGGACAAGGGAATCCTGATCTACCACAACGGCGGATTCTGGTCTCTCACCCAAGGGGCTTGGCAGACGGACGCCTACGCCACGCCCGACCATATACCGAGCGAATTCGTCAAAGAGCGGATCGCCAAGGTTCTGCTTGCGGGTGAAATCCCCCATCCGACTGATGCAATCCTGGTCGCACTCGCCAATTCGTGCCAAGTCCTTCATCTCATTTTCCCACTGAACGAAGAGGCCGCCCAACGCATCGATCTTGTTTGCAAATTTGATATCGTCGGCCGTTCCATCGGCGAGGCAACCGCCGAGAGCATCACCCAGCCGCAGTTTCAACGGGTCCTGAACGTCAAACCGATTCCCGCGGCTCCGCTGCGCGATTTATTGTTCAGCCCAATATTGCGGACCGGCAATATTCCCGCTCTCTTTGCCGACCTTGCCCGCAAGAACGGACCTGTCTTCAGGCTCAATATGCCCTTCCAGAAGGGGGGGATGCTCGTTCTCGCGGGCCCCGAGGCCAACCGTTGGATGCAGCAGGACGGCCGCAGCAACTTGCGGTCGAAGGACTACCTTTCGGGATTCGAACAGGTGTATGGCGCATCGCGCATTCTGCCCTCGATGGATGGCGCCGATCACTTCCGCATGCGCAAAGCCATTCAGGCAACCTACTCGCGCACCGCACTGGCCGACCGTCTCGACGAGGTGTACCACTACTCCCGCAAACATATGGCGCAATGGCGGGTCGGCGATGTTTTGCCCGCCGTTGAGGCGTGCCAAAACTTAATGAATGAAACATTTTCGCAGCTCTCGGTCGGCATCAATACCCAGGAGGAATTCCGCGAACTGCTCACGTTCAAGGAGCGTTCATTGGTGACGCATGTTCAGCGGGCACTGCCGAAGTTCATGCTGAAAACGCCGGGCATGAATCGGCGCAGGAAGCGGATCGACGAATTGGTGAGCCGCATCATGGCCGCGCATACGCCGGCCCAGCGAGTCGGGTGCCCCCGGGATATTGTGGACGATGTGCTGAGCTTGCACGCCGCCGATCCGCAGTTTCTGCCCGAGACGGATCTTCCCTTCTCCCTGATTTCCCCCCTGATCGTCAGCCTCTACCTGGGCAATGCGATGAGTTTCGCGGTCTACAACCTGCTGCGTCAGCCCGAGTTGTACAAGCAGCTCCAGGACGAAGCTGACCGGGTCTTCGCGGCGGGCGACCCCGGGGCGGATCTGCTGAGCAAATCGGAAATCGATCTCACCTACCGCTTCTTCATGGAGTCCCAACGTCTCTATCCGATTATCCCTATGCTCATCAGAACAGTGATGAACCCCTGCGTGGTCGAGGGCTACGAACTCCCGGTGGGCGCGAAAATCCATCTTGTCTACGCGGCAACGCACTACATGGAAGACGTCTTCCCCGATCCGTTCTCCTTCGACATCGAACGTCACAAGGAGGATACGGAAAAGATCCACCGGAGTACGAGCTATGCTCCCTTCGGCTTGGGCACCCACAGGTGTCTGGGACTGCGGTGGGTGGAACTCCATCTGGCTGTCAGTCTGTTGATGCTCCTGCACTACTTCCGCTTCGAGATGGCGAGCCCCGACTACCAGCTTCGGATCAATCCCTTCCCGACCATGTCGCCGACCCGCAAGATGAAGATCCGGATTGCGGAGAAGAGGCATGAGCTGAATCCATCGTCCATCCGCCCGCCCCGCGCGGCCGCCGACTCTTCCTCTTTCGAGGCCGCGACCGCCGCCAAGTGTCCCGTTACCGGAGCCGCATGACCTTTTCAAGCAATCATTCCGGGCCGAACGCGGGGATAGGCTCCGCAAATCTTCCGCCTTGGCGGCGATTCCAATAACGAGAATCCACATAATGAGGACCCCACAATGAGCGCTCCATCCAAACCTTCCAACGCCCGCACGCTCGGAGGGCTTGCTCCCGACAAAGTGAAAGCCACGGCCGATGAATACACCGCCACCTATGATGCCGGCGTGGAGAGCAGAAAGGAGAATTACCGGTCGTTCGTGACCAGCTATTACAATCTGGTGACGGATTTCTACGAATGGGGCTGGGGACAATCCTTTCATTTCGCACCCCGGCGCCGGGGCGAGAGCTTCAAGGCATCAGTGCTCAGACATCAGTATTTCCTTGGCGAGCGCCTGTCACTCGAGGCGGGCATGCAAGTGATCGACGTGGGGTGTGGAGTCGGGGGGCCGATGGGCAATCTGGCCCGCCATTACGGCGCCAGCTTCACCGGCATCAACATCAGTGCCTACCAGATCGAGCGCGCCAAGCTGCACACCCGCGACGTCGAGTCCTTGTGCCGCTTCATCAACGCCAATTACATGCAGATTCCCGAAGAGGCCGACAGCTACGATGCCGCGTTCGCGATCGAATCCATGCCACATGCGCCCGACAAGGTGGGGGCGTTCAAGGAGGTCTTTCGCGTGCTGCGCCCGGGGGCCTGTTTCGCGGGTTACGATTGGTGCATCACCGAGCACTTCGATCCCGATGACCCGGAGCACCAGCGCATCAAGACCGACATCGAGGTGGGGGACGCATTGCCGGACATCGCTTCCACATCGGCTGTTTGCGACGCCTTGCGAGCGGCCGGGTTCGAGCTTGTGGAAGCGTCTGACCGCGCGGCCGAATCGGACCCGGAGACGCCTTGGTACAGGGCCTTGCAAGGCAGGGATTTCACGCTCTCGAGCATTCCACGCACACCAGTCGGCCGCGCGCTGACCAATCTGGCATTGCGGGTCGGAGAAGGTTTGCGTGTGGCGCCCGCGGGTTCGAGGAAAGCGAGCACACTGTTGAATGCGGCGGCGGACGCGCTGGTCGATGGCGGCAAATCCGGCATTTTCACCCCGATGTTTTTCTTCCTCGCCCGAAAGCCCGAGCACCCGGACGGTTGAAAGCGGGCCAAGCGCGAGCCAGCCCGATGCCGGTGGCAGCGTGTCGATGGCGCTTCAGGCAGTCGGGACGCTTCAATCCGCGGTCTGTTGGGCGAGCGCCTGCTGATAAATCAAGTTCTTGCGGACACCGGTGATCTTCTCCGCCAAGGCGGCGGCCTTGCGCAGCGGCAGCTCGGACTGAAGCAGCTTGGCGATGCGCAGGGCTTCGTCCAGTTCTTCGGCTTCGGGTGACTTCGCCGCATGGCCGGCGAGCACCAGAACGAACTCGCCCCGGCGCTGGTTTTCATCGCCGCGCAGCCAGTCGGCGGCCTCGATGAGGGTGCCGGAAAAATGGCTTTCAAAGCGCTTGGTCATTTCCCGGGCGATGAAAATGCGGCGCTCGGGACCGAACACGGCATTCAAGTCATCCACGCAGTCGAGCAGCCGGTGGCTCGATTCATACAGCACGAGCGTCGCCGCCCCGCTTCGCAGTTCCCCGAGGCGTTTGCGCCGCGCCGCACTGGACGCGGGCGGGAAGCCAGCGAAGCGGAACTGGTCGGTTGGCAGGCCGGAGACGCTGAGCGCGGCGGTCGCGGCGCTCGGGCCGGGCACGGGAATCACCTCGGCGCCCCGCTCCCGGGCCGCCTTGACGAGATCGTAGCCGGGGTCGGAAATGAGCGGCGTTCCGGCATCGGCGATCAAGGCGATGCTGGCGCCTTCGCGCAGCATTCGCAGCAGCCTGTCGCGGACGCCGGGGCCGCTGTGGTCATGGTAGGCGAGCAGCGGCCGCTTGATGCCGAAGTGGGCGAGCAGCTTGCCGCTGTGGCGGGTGTCCTCGGCGGCGATGCAATCAACCGCGGCCAGTATCTCCCGGCCGCGGGCGGAAAAATCCCCCAGATTGCCGATGGGAGTCGCCACCACATAAAGGCGACCGCCTGCCGTGGTCATCATGGACACCTCCCACCGGCAACGCCCACCCAATCACCGCTTCAGCCAGCAACCCGCAATCAGCCGAACTATACCCCATCTCAGGTCTTGGGAAGTATTTGCGCGGGTTTCGATTGGCACGCCGCGGCTTCGGCCAGCACCCCCTCGCCGCTTCGCGGCACTCCCCCCAGTTCGCCAAGCCAACCATGTAAGCCACTTTTCTTGGTAAACAGCCGTGTCGTGTACTACTCTTTATAACACCATCCGGACAACACCACCCGGACGCGGGCGCGTCCGCTTTGGTTTGGTTGATTTTGGGAGGCTGGTTTGGCTGGTTTGCGTGTTTCCCTGCTGCTGGCGCTGCTGTGGCTCGCGGGCTGCGGGTCCACGGGCGCTGTCCGGGACACCGGGGTTGCCGCGCCCGCGGCGGATTCGATCGCGGCATTGCTTGACCGGGCCGACGCGGCGGCCAACGCGGCAAACAGCAGCGAGGCGGCGGCATTGCGAATCGAGGCGGCGGAGATTCTGCTTGCCGCGGGGCGCCTGCTTGATGCGGCCGAGGTTGCCGCGGCGGCATTCCCCCCTCCGGCCGGGCTCGCGGTCGAGCTCGCCTTGCTGCGCGCCCGCATTGGCTTGGCGGCCGGAGACGCCGGGGCGGCCATGGCGCGGCTGCGGGAGATCGCCGCGCCGCCTCGCGGCGATGCGCGCTTCGTCGATTATCAACTGCTGCTCGGCGATGCCGCGAACGCCCTGGCCGAGCCGCGGCTGGCGGTTTCCGCCTGGAGCGAAGCCGCGAGCCGGCTCGATGGCGACGCCGGCGAAGCGGTGCGCCGGAAAATCTGGGCCACGCTGGAAAGCCGCTCCACCCAAGAACTCGAGGACATGGCCGCCGCAAGCATGGGATACGAGCAGCGCGGCTGGGTCGAGCTTGCCCGGGTGGTGGATTCGGGCGAACACAGCATTCCGCGGCAACTCGAATCGCTGGTCGCTTGGCGCCGGGCCTGGGAGCAGCATGCGGCGGCGCGGCAATTGCCCGGGCAGCTTCGCGAGCTTGAATCCGCCTGGGCGGAGCGGCCGCGCCATATCGCCTTGATCCTGCCGCTGCGCGAAGCCGCCGGCGCGGCGGTCAAGCAGGGCTTTCTCGCCGGATACTACGAAGCGCTGGCGGTTTCCCGGGATGTGCCGCGGCTGACGCTGTTCGACTCCTCCGCTGCGCGGGACATCCGCCCGCTGTACCGACAGGCGGTGGATTCCGGCGCCGAACTGATCGTGGGGCCACTATTCAAGGACCGGGTCAACGAGTTGTTCGCCACCGGAGAGCCGCCGGTGCCGACACTGGCGCTGAATTACACCGACGCGGAGCCAACTCCGGGGCGGGGCCGGCTGTTCCAGTTCGCCCTGGCCCCGGAAGACGAAATCGACGCGGTGGTCGAATTCGCCTGGCGGGCGGGCCACCGCAACGCGGCGGTGATTTATCCAGCCAACGACGTGTTTCTCCGCTTGCAGAACATTTTCGCCGAGCGCTGGCGCGAGCGGGGCGGCGAGTTTGTCGCCCGGGCGGCGTATCTCGACGCCGGCAATTCCACCGAAGTGGTCAAGACCGTGCTCGACATCGACGCCAGCGAAGCCCGGCTCGCGCGCCTGCTCGATGTGCTGCCGCGGTCCAATGCGGAGTTCACGCCCCGGCGGCGGCGGGATATCGACTTCATCTTCCTGATGGCGAACCCCCAGGCGGGGCGCCAGATCAAGCCGGCGCTGGATTTCTACTACGCCGAGGATTTGCCGGTCTTCGCCCTGCCCTCAATCCATGACGGCGCCGGAGACGCCGCCCTCAACCGGGACCTCAACGGCGTGATTTTCGCCGATGCGCCGCTGATGTGGGGCGACGGGGACCCCGCGCTCGCCGCAAGCGGCGCGGAACGCAGGCTGCAAGCCATGGGAATCGACAGCTTCCGCCTGTATCCACGCCTCGGGCAATTCCTTAAGCGGGAGATCACCAGCCTGCGCGGGGCTACCGGCGAGTTGCGCATGGAGGAAAACCGCCGCATCCGCCGCCGGCTCACCCCGGGCCGGTTCGAAAACGGCATCGCCGTGCCATTGTCCGACCCCGGCGGTTGAGTCTTGCCAACCATGCGCGCCAGGCCAAGCGCAGCCGCGGAAGCTCACGGTCAAAGCCGGCCCGCGCCCGCCAACAAGGCGTCAACCCGCAGTCGCGGCAAACTGCACGAACAACGCGCCCTGCACTTTCTCACCGGCAGGGGCCTGAAACTGGTGCGGGCCAATTTCCACTGCCGCGCCGGGGAACTTGACCTGATCATGCGCGACCGGCAAGGCGCGGTGGTTTTCGTCGAAGTGCGCTACCGCGCAAGCGACCATTACGGCGGCGCGGTCGAAACCATCGGCCCGGTGAAGCGGCGGCGGCTGCGGCTTGCCGCCAATCTCTTCCTCAATGCGAAAAACTGGCAGAACCAGCCCTGCCGTTTCGACGTCGTGGCAATCACCGGCCGCGGACCCGGCCAAGACGACCGCCTCGAATGGATCCGCGACGCTTTTTGACAACGGCGACTCGTTGACGCTGCGGGATTTGAATTTTGCACCGAGGAAGCGCGGCGTAAGCGGAAGGGGCCCGGCGCCAGCCGGGAAGGAATCCGATTGCCGACGGTAAGCGACCGGTGCCCAAACAAAGAGATTCTGCGAAATCACTATCCTCCTTTACCGAAAAGCCCCACACTTTAGCTCAATTCAAACAATACCGATGGATCCGCGACGCTTTTTGACAACGGCGACTCGTTGACGCTGCGGGATTTGAATTTTGCACCGAGGAAGCGCGGCGGTAAGCGGAAGGGGCCCGGCGCCAGCCGGGAAGGAATCTGATTGCCGACGGTAAGCGACCGGTGCCCAAACAAAGAGATTCTGCGAAATCACTATCCTCCTTTACCGAAAAGCCCCATACTTTAGCTCAATTCAAACAATACCGGCGGATTGCCGATACAATGCTTTGCCACAGTGGAGTATCGGACATGGACCTGACTTCGCGCATCACCCGCCACTTTCTCGACAGCATCACCGTCAAGGAGCGGTCCGCCAAGGAGCTGCCGCATTCGATCGAGCGGGCTGGCGCCGTGATGGTCGAAAGCCTGCTGCGGGGCCACAAAATCCTTTGCTGCGGCAACGGTGGGTCGGCTGGCGACGCCCAGCATTTTTCGGCGGAACTGCTGAACCGCTTCGAGCGCGAGCGGCCGGGGATGCCCGCCATTGCCCTGACCACCGACAGCTCCACCATCACCGCCATCGCCAACGACTACCACTATGGCGAAATCTTCTCGAAACAGGTGCTCGCCCTCGGCCAGGGCGGCGACATCCTGCTCGCCATCTCCACCAGCGGCAACTCCGACAACGTCGTCGAGGCCATCGGCGCGGCCCATGAGCGCGCCATGATCGTGGTGGCGCTGACCGGACGGGACGGCGGCCGCATGGCGGGGGCCTTGCGCGACGGCGACATCGAGGTGCGGGCGCCATCGGAGCGCACCGCCAGAATCCAGGAAGTGCATCTGGTGGTCATCCACTGCCTTTGCGACTATATCGACACCGCGATTTTCGGAGGGGAAGACACATGAAACCGAGGCTGATGATTTGTGTCCTGCCGCTGCTGGCGGCCGCCTGCGCGCCATTCCTGTCGGGAACCCGCAGCGAGGAAGGCATCGAGGAGGACGTCACCCAGCGCACCGCCGGCGCGATGATCAACGACGAAGCGCTCGAGTCCCGCATCCGCATCAACCTCGACGCCCAGGAACCGGCGCTCGCCGAGGCCAATATCGGTGTAACCGCCCACAACGGCGTGGTGTTGCTCGTCGGCCAGGCGCCGACACCGGAGTTGAAACAGCGGGCGGTGGAAATCGCCAGCGGGGCCAGCGCGAGAATCCGCCGCATTCACGACGAAATCGAAGTCACCGGCAACACCGGCCTGCTTTCCCGGCTCAACGACGCGCTGATCTCGGCCCGGGTGCGGGCCTTCCTGTTGACCAGCGATCTCGATGTTCGCGCCGATATCCGGGTAATCACCGAAAACGGCACGGTGTACCTGATGGGGGTCATCAACCGGGCGCAGGGCGACGAAGTGGGCGCGGCGATCAGCGACATCGGCGGCGTAACCCGGGTGGTGAAAGTCTTCGAATATCTCGATTGAGGTTGGGGCAACCTTCTCTGGGTCGGAGTTTCCCCGCAGCCGCGACTGCGGCCACGGCTGCGGCACAGGGAAGTGCCGCCGAATTCAATGGAAGGAATTTTTCGGAAAATTAGTCCGCCATTTCCCGCTCGAGTTCGGACAGGCTGGCCTTGATTGAATCGCGGTTGAACAGGCGTTCCCGATACTCGAACAGCGGTCTGGTGGCGCGGGTTTTCGGCAACTCGACCCCCATCACCGGCAGGCGCCAGAGGATCGGCGTCACGCAGCAATCGACGATGGTGAACTCGTCGCTCATGAAAAAGGGCTTTTCGCCAAAAATCGGCGCCGTGGCGATCAGGCTGTCGCGTAGCCGGGCGCGCATGGCTTCAAGCTCCTCCTCCTCGCCTTCGTTCGCAAGCAGCGGGTCGACTAGTTGGCACCATTCGCGCCTGACCCGGTACATCCACAGCCGGCTCTGGGCCCGGGCGACTGGATAGACGGGAAACAGCGGCGGATGGGGAAACCGCTCGTCGAGGTATTCCATGATGATGTCGGACTCGTACAGGACGAGTTCGCGGTCGACGAGGGTCGGCAGGCTGTTGTAAGGGTTCAGGTCGAGCAGGTCCTCGGGCAGATTGTCGGAATCCACATCGATCAAATCCACCGTGACCTGTTTTTCGGCGAGCACAATCCGCACCCGGTGGCTGTAATGGCTGACCGGGTCCGAATAGAAGGTCATGGAAGAGCGTTTGGCGATAACTCCCATTGGTGTCCTCTTGGGCGGGTCCGCGGGCGGGCGGCCCGCTCCCGTCAGTGGTAGTCCTTGCGGAACTCGCGGCTCATCCAGGCGACGGAAAGGTACAGCAGGCCGAGAAAGGCCAGCACCCAAATACCGATTTGTCCGCGCCGGTGGCGTATCGGCTCGCCGATGTAGTGCAGGAAATTCACCAGGTCGGCGATCATGGCGTCGAACTCGGCCGGCGCGAGGCTGCCGGTGCCCGCCACATGGCTCAAGTCGCACTGCGCCGGATCGCCTGTGCCGTGGTCGTCGCAGATCACATCGCCTTGGAGCTCGTACAGCACATTGGGCATGCCAACATTGGGAAAGAGGCTGTTGTTGGTGCCGAAGGGCCGCGCCGGATCGTTGTAGAACGAGCGCATATAAGTGTAGAGCCAGTCGGCCCCGCGCACCCGGGCGATCAGCGTCAGATCGGGCGGAATGACGCCGAACCAGGCGTTGGCGTCCTCGTCGGCCAGCGTGTTCCCGATCCGGTCGCCGATCAGCGAGCCGTCGAAGACAAGATTCCGCAGCACGAGTTCGTGGGGAATCTCCAGATCGTCGGCGGTGCGTTCATAGCGCGCGTAGCCCAGGGCGTGGCAGGAAACGCAATAGTTCATGTAGGTGTTGAAGCCGCGCTGCAGCGAGGCCTTGTCCAGAAAATCGGTTTCCACGTGGTCGAGATCGGCGTAGCCCGCGTCGGCGGCTTCGGCGCGGTCCGACCACATCAGCGGCAGGATCACCAGCAGGGCGATCAGCGCGATGCTGCCGATGAGCTGCGGTATGGTGATCCAGCGCCCGGTGATGCGGTCTGGCGGCTGGGCGGTTTTTTCCACCCTCGTGTACCAGGGCATGAGGATGAAGTAGGCGAAGTAGACCACGGTCATGATCTGGGCGAGCAGGGTCTTGGCGGGGCTCACCGACTGCACACCGAGCACGCCGAGGATGAAGAAGCTGACGACAAACAGCATCAGCGCGACGCGGCTGTACCAGCCCTTGTAGCGCATCGAGCGCACCGGGCTGCGGTCGAGCCAAGGCAGGAAGAACAGGATGGCGATGGCGCCGAACATCACCAGCAGGCCCCAGAACTTGGCGTCGATGCCGAACAGCGGCACGGTCACCGCGCGCAGCATCGAATAGAACGGCGTGTAGTACCACACCGGCGGCACATGCTCGGGGGTGCGCAGCGAATCGGCCTCTTGGAAATTCGCCACTTCGAGGAAGTAGCCGCCCATTTCCGGGGCGAAGAACACCACCGCGAAGAAAACGATCAGGAACAGGATCACCCCGCCGAGATCGTGGAACAGCGTGTAATAGGGGTGGAAGGGCACGCTGTCGAGCGGGACGCCGTCCGGGCCCTTGTTCTGCTTGATCTCGACGCCGTCGGGGTTGTTCGAGCCGACTTCGTGCAAGGCCAGGATGTGCAGCGCCACCAGGGCGATCAGCACCAGCGGCAGAGCCACCACGTGGAGGGCGAAGAAGCGGTTCAGCGTCGCCCCGGAAATCAAATAGTCGCCGCGCACCCAGATCAGCAAGTCCTCGCCGATGATGGGAATCGAGCCGATCAGGGAAACGATCACGTTGGCGCCCCAGTACGACATCTGGCCCCAGGGCAGCACATAGCCGAGAAAACCTTCCATCACCAGAATCAGGTAGATGGCCATGCCGAAGATCCAGATCAACTCCCGGGGCCGCTGATAGGAGCCGTACATCAGGCCGCGGAACATGTGCATGTAGACGACGAAGAAGAAGGCCGAGGCGCCGGTGGAATGGATGTAGCGCAGCAGCCAGCCCCATTCGACATCGCGCATGATGTATTCGATCGAGGCGAAGGCCCCCTCGGCGCTCGCGGTGTAGTTCATCGTCAGCCAGATGCCGGAAAGGATCTGGATCACCAGCACCAGCAGCGAGAGCACACCGAAGAAATACCAGAAATTGAAATTGGCCGGGGCATAATACTTCGACATATGCGTTTCCCAGGCCCGGATCACCGGCAGCCTGGCGTCGACCCAGCCGATAAGGGCGATCATGCCCGCCATCAGCCTGCCCTTTGGCGCGCCCTGTGACCCGTCTGGGGCGGCCGCTTCGCCCGCGGCGGCTGTTGCGGGTTGCGCGGTTTGCGCCGGCTGCGCTTTTTCGTCCCCATTCATGCTTCCGCCAGCCCCGCTCATGCCGTGTTCTCCTCGTCGATGCCGATCACAAGGATGTTGCCATTTTCGCCCTCATAGGAATAAGGCGGCACTTCCATATTGCGGGAAGCGGGCGAGCCGCTGTAGACGCGGCCCGCGAGATCGAAGCGGGAGCCGTGGCAGGGGCAGAAGAAACCGCCATTCCACTGCGCGTCGAAAGGTTGCGGGCGCAGTTCGATATGGGGCGTGGGGGAGCAGAACAGATGCGGACACAGTCCGACGAGGACGAGCACCTCCGGCGTGCGCGAGCGGAACTCGTTCTGCGCGTAGGCCGGCTGTTCCGGCTCGGCGGAAGCCGGGTCGGCGAGCCTGCCGGGGTCGGCGTTCAGGGCTTCAAGCGCCTGCGGGCTCCGCCGCACCACGAAGATCGGCCGGCCGCGCCAGGCGGGAATCGGCCCAAGCATCTCTCCTGGGGCCAGATTGTCGATATCGATGCGGACCGGAGCGCCCGCCGCCCTCGCCTCGGCGCTCGGGTTCCAGGACCCGATGAAGGGCACCGCCGCGCCAGCCACGCCGACCGCGCCGAGCGCCGATGTGGAACCCACCAGAAAACGTCTGCGCGTTTTGGTGGCACTGTCCTCGGTCAACTTCGCTGCTCCTTTGCCGGAATATGCTGAAAGTATGTCGGAATGCGTCGAATATTCGCGTCTAGGGAATTCACGGCTGCAAATCCGCTCTCATCCGCGCCCTTGACTGATCGATTTCGTTGCATATACGCCAATATTCGCCTCAACCGATCAGTCAACGGCGCGGCGATACCGAATTTTCGCTTTCGCGAATTCCCGCGGCGCAGGCTCCTAGCGCTTCGAATACTGCGGCCGCTTGCGCGCCTTGCGCAGGCCCACTTTCTTCCGCTCCACCTCGCGGGCGTCGCGGGAGACGAACCCGGCCTTGCGCAGGGTTGGCTTGAGTTCGCTGTCGTAGTCGATCAGCGCCCGGGTGATGCCGTGGCGGATCGCCCCGGCCTGGCCGAAGCTGCCGCCGCCATGGACGGTGACGCGGACGTCGAAGCGTTCGGCCATATCGACGACTTCGAGCGGCTGGCGCACGATCATCCGCGCCACTTCGCGGCCGAAATAGTTGTCGATGGGGCGTTGGTTGATGACGATATTGCCGCTGCCGCGGCGCAGATACACTCGCGCGGTGGAGGTCTTGCGGCGGCCGGTGCCGTAGTGCTGGCTGGTTTCCATTTCGATGCTTGCGCCTGTTTTCGCCGGGCGGTGCCCGCTGTGGCCTAGAGTTCGAGGGTTGTCGGCTGCTGCGCCGCGTGCGGATGCTCGCCGCCGGCGTAGACTTTCAGTTTCCTGAGCATCGCCCGGCTCAGCCGGTTGCGCGGCATCATGCCCCGCACCGCCAGGCGGACAACGCGCTCCGGGGACTTCGCAAGCAGCTTCTCGAAAGAAACCGACTTGAGCCCGCCGGGATAGCCGGAATGCGAGTGGTACAGCTTGCCGGTGGCCTTTCTGCCGGTGACGCGCACCTTGTCGGCGTTGATGACGACGACGAAATCGCCGGTATCGACATGCGGCGTGTATTCGGCTTTATGCTTGCCGCGCAGGTGGTTGGCGATGGCGGTGGCCATCCGCCCCAGGGTCTGCCCCTCGGCGTCCACCAGCAGCCAGTTGTGGTCCACTTCCCCGGCCCGGGCGCTATAGGTCTTCATCACTCGATTCACAAGCGGTTTTCCAAGGAGCGCGAAGTGTACCCAAGCCGCCACCGCGATTCAAGCGGAGCGGAAACAGCGGCTTCGATCCGTCGCCGTCTGGCGGGCCGCGCGCGGCGGACGCCGTGAATCCATCCATGGAGGCTTCGGGCTCGACATCCTGTCTCGCACGCCCGCCGCGCGCGGCCCGCCAGACGGCGACTCGCATAGTGCAGACCCGCTGGGAAGAGCATGTTTCGGCATATGGGCCATCATCGACACTGGTGCCTGGGCAGCCGGGTTTGGGGTATGCTTCATGGTGTCTTGGCGAAGCGCAAGGAGCTTGTTTGATGCGGCGAATCTGTCATGAAGTTGACTATGAAATCCTCGGCCACGACATCCAAATCGTGGAAGTCGAGCTCGACCGCAATGAGACCGTGGTCGCCGAGGCGGGCGCGATGACCTATATGGAAGAGAACATCGATTTCCAAACCAGGATGGGCGATGGCTCGGAGCCCGATCAGGGAATGATGGGCAAGTTGTTCAGCGCTGGCAAGCGGGTGTTGACCGGCGAGTCGATCTTCACCACGCACTTCACCAACACTGGCACAGGCAAGCGGCGGGTGGCTTTTTCCGCGCCCTATCCCGGCACGGTGGTGGCGCTGGACATGGCGGAGGTGGGCGGCGAACTGACTTGCCAGAAAGACGCTTTTCTGGCCGCGGCGCTCGGCACCAAAATCAGCGTCGTGTTCAACCGCAAGCTCGGCGCGGGTTTCTTCGGCGGCGAGGGATTCCTGCTGCAGAAAATCGAGGGGGATGGAATGGCCTTCGTGCATGCCGGCGGAACGCTGGTGCGCAAGCAATTGCGGAATGAAACGCTGCGGGTCGATACCGGCTGTCTGGTGGCGTTTTCCAAGGGTATCGATTACGACATCGAACAGGCCGGAAACCTCAAATCCATGCTGTTCGGCGGCGAAGGCCTGTTCCTGGCCACCTTGCAAGGCACCGGCACGGTTTGGCTGCAAAGCCTGCCGTTCTCAAGGCTGGCGGACCGCATCATCGACAGCGCCCCCAGCCACGGCGGCTCCAGCAAGGGCGAAGGTTCCCTGCTCGGCGGCATCGGCAGAATCATCGATGGCAGATAAGAGGATGGTTTCGCCGCGCGACATGCGCAAGGCCCGCGCCGACCATTCGGCCCTTCTGGTGTCCTGACTGGCTAGATCGATACAACCAATCCAGCAGTCGTTCACTTGAACAACTCCGCGTGGGTGCCGGCACGGGAGAAGTAGACTGATCCGCCGGGGCCAACAGAATCTTCGATGCGATACATCAACAGGAAGTCGCCTCCGATGTGACACTCGCGGAACTTCGCCAACTTCCCCTTTAGGGCATGGTCCCTATATTCCGGCCCCAGCGGCGCTTCGTTGGCGATAAGCTGGAGCATGACCGATTTGAGCCGACCCATGTTGTAACGGCCGGAACGCGCCAGGCGTTCCCAGTCTTTGAGAAACTGCCTGCTATAGTCCGCGTTGCGCGGAATGGTGGCCTGCCTACTCCTGGCTTGCTTTTTCAAGTTCCGCAAACATCCGGTCGGCAGTGGTGAAACGGGCCTTGCGACGCGCAATCATCGCATCGACCTCGGCCGCGGCATCGCTCGTTTGGGCGTTCGGCACTTTGAGTTCCAGCGGGAAGGCCTGATCCACCGCGATCCGGTGAAACAGCAATCGAACCGCTTCCGACGCCGACAAGCCCATCGCCGACAGCGCCTCGGTCGCCCGGTTCTTCAACTCGCTGTCCATGCGCACATGCAACATTGAACTTTGTGGATCCATCGAAGCCTCCTGTATCTCAAATGCGATATATCCGATGCGAGTGTCAATGTCAACGAAATTGCCAATCTGAACCAGCGCCCGCCAGCGCAAGCCGCCTCCAAGCCAGCGTCTCCGTCTACACCCGGAACACCTTGATGGCTTCATCGCCGAGGTGGTTGATGACCTTGACGGCGATGCGGCCGGTGGCGGGTTTCGGGAAGGGTCGCGAGAGGTCGCTGTGGAGGGTGTCCCAGGCTTCGCGGTCGATTTCGGCCTTGAGCGAGGTTTTGAGGGATTTGTAGGGGTCGTTCGCGCCGAGGAAGTAGGCGTGGCGGACGAAGAAGCTCTCGCCGTCGTAGTCGGTGTCGATGAACCAGCAGGCGATGTCGTCGGGGCCGCTTGAGCGGATGTCGCCGGATTGCGGGTGGAAGACGTCGACGCCCTTCAGCTTGACTTGAAGCTGGCCTTCTTTTTCGGCTTCTTCGGCGGCGGGGATTTCGCGGATTTCGATGTCGGGCTCGCCGAAGATGACGAAAAGATTGCCCTTGCCGGTGTTCTTGAGGTCGCCGGCCATGTGCAGGTCGGCGTTCATCCGCGCTTTGAGCACGGGAATGCGGCCGAGCTTGTCGAACTCCGAGGCGTGGGCGTCGAAATTGAAGGCGCAGGCGATCAGCACATCGAAGCCAGCCTCGGCGGCCTCGCGCGCGGCTTCGGCAAGATCGACCCTGGAAACAGTGCCGAATTCCGGGCCGATAAAGACGCCGGCGCGCCGTTCCACCATGTCGTTTTTCGGCGCGGGAATCTCTTCGTCCGAGCACCGGTCGCTTGTGGCTTCGATCCGTCGCCGTCTGGCCGGGTGGGGTGCGGCGGACGCTGTGAATACGTCCATGTACGCTTCGGGCTCGACTTCCTGTCTCGCACGCCCGCCGCACCCCACCCGGCCAGACGGCGACTTGCGCTGTGCCTGCCATCCGTCATTCTGCGCAACGCGAAGTGCCCCTTCGTCATTCTGCGCGGAGCGAAGCGGAGTCGCAGAATCTCCCGAACGAAGCCCCTCCCCCAAATCTTCCCCAGCGGCTTCCAAATACCGCGCATCCGCGCAGATCAACTCCCCCGGCCAGGGCAGCAGGGAGTTGAACCGGATCCTCCCTTGTTTGTCGGCCTGTTGCACGCCAGCCGTTTTGAGGTTTTCCAGAACGATCTGCGCGAACTCGGTCTCGCGGCCGTAAAAGGCCTTGTTCTCGGCCACCCGCTCGACGAACTCGCCGTCCTCGTCCACCTTGAGTTCCCGGTGCGGCGACAGGCTTTCCACGGTGAAAGGCCCGGCCACGCGAACGGTTTTGCGATCTTCATACGGCTTGTCGTAGAGATATTCGCAGTCCGCCTTGGCGGCGATGGAGGCGTCGATTTCGCACTGGCGCGCGGTGCGGGCTTCCCAGAATCGCTTGAGTGCCGGATGGCTGTCCTCCGGCCAGTCCGGCGGCGCTTGCCGCGGAACTTCCCATTCGAGCAGCTTGCCGGCGGCGGCGGTTTCGCCCGAGGGCAGCTCGGCGGTTTCGCCCTCGGCGGCGTCGAAGCGGACTGCTTTGCCTTTGCGCCCGCCGGTGGCGATGGTGAAGTGGTGTGGGTGTCCCTTGAGCGCGGCGTTGAGTGCGGCGAGTGCGGCTTCGACTTCAGGCTGCAAGCGCTCGTGGATGACGTCGATTTCGGCGTTGTTGGCGATCGACTTCAGTGTAATATGCGGCACGCGCTCGTAGACGAAGCCTTCGCGAATGTTGCCGCTTGATGGTGAATAAGGTGACTGACTGACTGACTGACTGACTGACTGACTGACTGACTGACTGACTGACTGAGCAATATCCGTGCCAGAAAGCTCAGCTTCCTTGGTTTTTCCTTCGGGGCTGTCCGATAGCAGGTAGAACGGGTATCTCGCGCCCATGATGCGGGCCCGGGCGAGGGCAAGGGCAACCCGGGAAGTGTCGATGGTGATCCAGCGTCGGCCCCATTGTTCGGCGACATAGGCGGTGGTGCCGGAGCCGCAGGTTGGGTCGAGGACGAGATCGCCGGGGTCGGTGGTCATTAGGATACATCGTTGGATCACCCTAGGAGTGGTTTCAACTACATATCTTCGGTCTGGTGCTCCTCCAACATCATTCCAAAGATGATCCAGGGTCTTAACTGGAAAATCTGGATGACTCTGGACATATCCAGGTCTTGTGCCAGAACCCCATACTCTCCCAGCTTTGAGTAGTCGCTCCATTCCATGGGGGGTTGTTTTCCAGCTATACCGTCCTCTCGGAATTAGTTTTCCGTCATAGGGAAACTCAAAATAACATGTTGTAGTGAACCCGGTAGAAAGCAGGTTCCCCAAAACGAAAGGGATGCCGCTTCGTTTGTCTTTGTTTTTAGTTGACCAATCTTTTCTTTCGATGAAACTCATAGATCTTTTTAGACCTGAATTATCCTGAATATATCGATATGCAGACCCTTCTCCTATCGGCTTATCCACAAACAATTGACGAAACTTACAATTTGGGCGACTCCGTGCAAACCAAATCACAATGTCACAAATTGTTGGCAATAAGCTGCTGCCCAAGGCAGAAGTCTTTGAGAAAACGATCTGGGATACGAAATTTTCCTCCCCAAACACCTCATCCATCACCGCCCGAACCCTGTGCACATTCTCATCGCCAATCTGCACAAAAACCGAGCCACTCTCGGTCAGCAACTCCCGCGCCACCGTCAGCCGGTCCCGCAGATAGCTCAAATACGAATGAATCCCGTCCCGCCAAGTGTCGCGGAAGGCTTTTACTTGCTCAGGCTCCCGGGTGATGTGGTCCGCCCTGCCATCCTTCACATCGCGGCTGGTGGTCGACCACTGGAAATTCGAGTTGAACTTGATGCCATAAGGCGGGTCGATATAGATGCACTGCACCTTGCCGCGCAGGCCCTCGCGTTCGGCGAGGGAGGCCATCACCCGCAGGCTGTCGCCAAGAATCATGCGGTTCGACCAGTTGGCGTCGTGGCGGTAGAACTCGGTGCGCGCGCACTCGTCTGGCAGGCCGTTGAAATCGGCGAACAGATCAACCTGCGGGTCGCTTTCGCGCTCGCCCTCTTCGGTGCGGCGCGCGAGATCGTCGATCAAGGCCTTGGGATGCACCTTCTCCTGAATATACAGCGGTGGCGCGTTCACCACGAATTCAGCCTCGTCCTCCACCGACTTGCCACGCCAGACAAGCTGCGGATCGAGATCGGGATTGCGCCGCGCATAAGCCACCCGCAGCGGCGATTTCTCATCCAGATCAACCAAAGCCTCCGTCTCCGCAGTCGGAATATTCTTCCGCCTCGCATCCCCGTGCTTGATCGCTTCAATTCTCTTGTTCTTGAACGACTTGCTCTTCGGCATTGGTCTTCCTCTGTTTTTCAATATTCTGTTGCAGTTATAACTCCGACTGATCAATTCCCGCCAGTTTCATTAAGTGCCTCTGCAATCCCACCTTGAGCGGTGAGTTGCCATGCACGGGCACTGAGATTCGAACTTGCGCACCTTCCTTGGTGTATATGAAGTGGCTGCCATTCATGCGCTGCAATCGCCATCCGCGCGCCTCGAGCAGCTTGCGGAACTGTTTGCCACTTACCATCTTCATACAGCAATTTCGATAATTCTGGCTTCTTCTTTTTCGACCCATTCGCCAACATCGACGGAGAGGCATCCCTCGACTGCCTCATACAGGTTGGCGAGCAGTTCCTCGAAGGACTCCCCTTGTGTCGCACACCCTGGAATGGAAGGAACTTCAGCCCAGTACCCGCCTTCTTCCGCTTCGTGTATGACAACTTTAAGTTTCATTTTTGGGCTCCCAGCCGGTATGGATTAGTAAGTTAACCAGCAAACAACGCTGATTATGCGACGAAACCGCGCTTGCCCGCCAATACTTCAGGCTCATCATGCCGCCAGGCCTCCGAGGAGGTTGGCGAATTGGGTGGCGATGGCGGACTCGAAGTCGGCTTGCATGTCGTGGACGTCGGTGAACTCGGCGAAGGCCCAGCGGCCGAAGCCGCCGTGGTGGTTGACGCCGGGAATCCAGAAAGCGTCCATCGTGTTCTTCTTGTCCTTGGCGTCCTCGCCGCGGTAGCCCTTGATTTCCACAACCAGGTGCGAGGGGTCTTCGGGGCCTCTGCCGTCGTCGACGAGGATGATGAAATCTGGGATGTAACGCCGCGTCTCGAAGCGGTGGCGGTAGGGAACCTCGAAGCCCATGTTGTGGTTCTTGACGTAGGCGAGCACCCGCGGGTGCGCTTCGGCGACGCGGCAGAACTCGCCCTCCCAGTTGCTGTCGAGGATGGCCCAGTTGACCGGGCAGCGATTCGGGTCGGTCTTGAAGCGGCTGGTTTTGCTCGTGGTGAAGTTGACGTTGTTGGTCGAGCCGATGGGGTTGTAGGCATCGAGCACGACCGTAACGGGCCTCTCGCCGACGTGGGATTGCAGGATGGCCGCATGGATGCGCTCGCAGGCTTGGTCGGCGAGGAGTTTGTACAGCAGTTGGCCCGGATGCGTGCCGCCAGCGCATTCGAGATGCCCATCGAGCCACTGCCCGGCGATGCGCTTGAGCGGGCCGAACAGATGCAGTTTGGGCTGCCCGTTCTCGTCGCGCCATCTCGATTCAAGCAGATGGGCGGCTAGGTGATAGGCGATTTGCTGCTTTCTGATGTTTTTCAGGTCCTTCGACGAGAGTTTGATGTTTTGGCCGATGATTCCCGAAACAGTGACCTCGGTTGGCCCGACGATCTCTGGCGTGAGCCGGTACAGCGAATCGGCGGTGAATTCGGCGCTGAGTTGCTCCCTCGGCAATTCGGTGCGGTAACCCGCCACCCGGGGAAAGCGGATTTCAAGCGCATCGCGCTCCGGGCGCACCGCGTTCACCTGAATCGTTTCCCTGGGCGGGTTGGGCTTGGCTTCCACTGGCTTGGCGGTGAAATTGAAGGGGATGCCGAGGACATCGGCGTATTCGGCATCGAACAAGTCATCGTCGTTCAATTCGTAGGACAGCCGCCGCAACGCCCGGCCGACGACCTGCTCGCAAAGCAGTTGGGTGCCGAATGCGCGGATGCCGAGCACGTGGGTGACGGTGTTGGCGTCCCAGCCTTCCGAGAGCATGGCGACCGAAACCACGCAGCGGATGGAACCGCCAAGTTTCCCCGGCTTGCCGACGGTGTTCATCACTTCGCGCAGCAGGTCCTGGTCGGTGAGTTTTTCGGCCCGGGACTTGTCGCCGGTGCGGGTGACGATCTCGCGGCGGAAGCGGTCGATTTCATCGGCGGCGAGCTTGCGGAATTGTGGATCGAGCGCATCGCCGGATTCGAGCTGGTTGCTGTCGATGAGCAAGCTGCGCGGGCGTGGAATCGCATTGCCCTCCTCGTCGAAGTTGCGGAACAGGGAGAGGCGGCCGTTGTGAAACTTTTGTGTTCCATCTTCGAGTTCGCGCTTGAAACCGGCAACATGGTCGTAAACGAGTTTCGACGTCGCGGTGTTGTTGCAAACGATGATGAAGCAAGGCGGCGCCTCGATGTTTGCTTCCTTCCACAGATCGAAAGTCTTCTGGTAATGCCCATACAAGGCGTCGAGCGCGGCAACCAGTTGCGGCGGCAGTTTGTGCGGGTCGAGCTCGCCCGCGGCGCCCCTGCCCTTCTTCGGCATCCGCTTGCCAACATGATCCCAGAGATTGCGGAACACCGGCATGTCCGCCTCTGGCACATCGTCGGCGATCGGCACCCTCGGCAGCTTGACGATGCCGCATTCGATGGCGTCCATCAGCGAGAAATCGCTCACGGTCCAAGGAAACAGGGTGCCCTCGCGGTAGCCCGAGCCGCTGAGGAAGAAGGGCGTGGCGGAGAGATCGACCACCCGCGAAAGTTTCAGCTTGCGCTGGGCCGCTTCCAAACCCGAAATCCACAGCCTTGCGGCTTCCCGGTTGTCTTTGGCTTCCTTTCCGGCCCCGCCGGTGCGCTTTTCCTCTTCCGCCTCGCCGGGCTTTTCGCGGTAGCAGTGGTGGGCTTCGTCGTTGATCGCGAGGATGTTCTTCATCCCCATGAGTTCGGGCATCACCCTTTGCAGCATCTGGCCTTCGCTTTCGCGGGTGACTGGTTCGGCGCCGCCCTTGCCTTTGAGCAGCGCCCGGCCGCCCGAGGACAACTTCGTGCGCTCGCGCCGCTGGAAGGCGTGGTAATTGGTGATGACAATTCTTGCCTCGCCGAGTTCGCGCAGCATGTCCTGTGGCACGAGCTCGCGGCTGCGGTAGTAGCTTTCCGGGTCGTTGGGCAGCAGCACCCGCAGGCGGTCGCGGATGGTGATGCCGGGGGTGACGACCAGGAAGCCCCTGGTGAAGCGGCCGCTCTGGGGGTGGCGGACGGCGTTGATCGTCTGCCAGGCGATCAGCATGGCCATGACGGTGGTTTTGCCAGCGCCGGTCGCCAGCTTGAGGGCGATGCGCGACAGCTCGGGGTTGGCTTCCCGGTTCACATCGGCCAACTGTTGGTTGATTTTCTTCGCCGCTGAACTGGCATTCGGGGCGACTTCGGTGAGCCAAATTACGGTTTCCGCGGCTTCCACCTGGCAAAAGAAGGGCCGGATTCCGCTGAAGCGGTGATTGCGCCAGTGGTGGAGCAGTTGCGCCGTCGCCGGCGTCACCTGCCATTGGTTGCGGTTCGGCAGCCGGCGCCAGTTGTCAACCTGCTTGCGCACACCGGCAATCAGCGCCGCGACATGCGCGTATTGCTGATCGGAATCGGACAGCTCCCGGTCCAACAATTCAACCGTCCGCGCGCCGGCGCCCCTGGTCTTTTTCGGTTTGGGAATGGGAGTGACGAAATCCGCCCGCCGGCGGCTCTCAGTGATTTCCCCGGTGGGCTGGCCTTCCCCATCGAGTGCCCAGTGGCGGGCGGGATACTCGTAAGGCGAGTTGAGAATCGGCTGTTCAAAAAATGGATCGTTCAAGGTGGTTTCCGTATCCCGCGCCCCTCCGAAGCGGACGCCCGCATGGTATTGCGGCTTAAGCCGGGGCGCAAACAGTTCGTTTGGCGCAATGCGCCCCGTCGGCCATTCAGGGTCCCTTCAGGAATGGATTGACGATTTTCAGTCTTTCGATGATTTGGCCATGTTGGAGGTCTTCGGTGTAAAGCATGCCGCAGCCCACCTCGAGGGCGGCGCCGACGATCAGCGAATCGTAGAAGCCGAAGCCATAACGATCTTGAAGTTCGAGGCTTTTGCGGTATAATTCCCGGCTTGGATTGACTTTCCACAGCGGCAGCAAGGTGGTTTCGAGAAATCTGTTTGCTTCCCGGGAGTTCAGCGGGACTGGCAGTTTTCTTGTGACCACGTTCAGGGTTTCCTGCACAACCTGAAAGCTGATCACCGCGTTTCCGGTTCGCAGCGCCTTGCCGACGAGCTTCTCGGCGACGCCGAATTTGTGGTGATCGCCTTCGTCGAACAGATACAGCAGCACGTTGGAATCGAGGAAACTAGCGCTCATTCATCTCTTCTCTGCTGAATTTGCGGCCACCGGTGCGGACCCGCATCCTTAACCTGCGGATCAATTCCATCGCCTCCTCGGCCCTGCGCTTGCGCCGGACATAGTCTTCAAGCCACTCGCGGAAGCGCGCATTCAGCGTGGTGCCCTCGCTCGCGGCGAGTTCCCGGGCCGCCGCGATCAGCGTTTCATCGGCGCTCAAGGTGATGTTTTTCATGATGAAGCTCATACACAAATACAGTGTGCACGATTATAGTGCCTGTATTGTTTTCGCCCAAACATATCCGACACCAACCCATGAGCCCATGAGCAAGGCCGGGTTTGCGGCGCTGCTTGTAACCTCTGGGGCGGTGGGGCGTTGTATGGAGTGGAAGGCTTTCGCGGGGGCTTCGGGGCGCGGGAGCCGGGGAATGAGGAAGTAAAGGAACGATGGCGGGCACCGCCCGCGGGAGAGACTGATGAATCCTTCAACTTTCAAGACCGTCGCCGCCTTTGTCGTCACGCTGGCGCTGACCGTTTATGTTTGGCCGGCGCACAGCCAGGATGAGGTGGCGCGCAGTTTCGCTGTTATGGAAGGTGACCGGGTGGTGGTCGAAGTGGAGCGGGCGCGGATTGTGGCGACCGCCTGGGACCGGCCCGAAGTCGCGTTTTCGGCCACCGGGGCGGACCGGCTCGAGTTCAGCTTCAACCAGGACAACGGCGAATTGCGCATCAAGGGCCGCGGCGATGGCCCCGGCGGGCTGTTCCGCTGGCTCGGCGGCGAATCGAGGGCGGAGATCGCCCTGTCGGTGCCGTACCGGCAGCACCTGAATCTGCGCACGAGCGGTGGCGGTATCGCGATCGACCGTCTCCGGGGCGAGTTCAGCGCGAGGACTTCCGGCGGTGACATCCAAGCGGGCGCGATTGATGGCCCAGTCGATGCCACCACTTCCGGCGGGGGAATCCGCGTTGACACAGCGGGCGGCGCGGTGGCTGCGCGGACCTCGGGCGGGTCGATCCACCTCGGCGAGATCGCCGGGGCGGTGGACGCGGCCACCTCCGGCGGCAGCATTCGAATCATCGAAACCAGCGCCGCCACCGAAGCCCGCACTTCCGGGGGCTCGATCGAAATCGAAAACGCCGGCGGCGCGGTGCGGGCGCGGACTTCGGGCGGTTCGGTGGAAGTGGGCTTCGCGGGTCAACCCGAAGCCGACAGCGAATTGCGCACCGCCGGCGGCAATGTGACCGTGCATCTGCCAGACGGGTTCCGCGCCGAACTGTCCGGCTCGGCTTCTGGTGGCTCGGTGCAGTCGGATTTGCCGGGCGCCACCTCCGGGCGGGAAAATGGCCGCGGCAGCATCGAACAATCCCTCAACGGCGGCGGCCCGGAACTCGTGCTCAAAACCTCGGGCGGTTCCATCCGCATCCGCCACCGGGAGAGCTAAGCGCCCAAGCGGCTGGTGGAGGGCTTGGCCAACCGCGCCCAGCTCGACGAACCCCAAGAGCATGGACACGCGAACAGGGATGTTCGCGGACTTGCCCCGGAATGCCGGCGCCCGGCAATCCAGCCAACTCGCAGCCCGACTTCCCGCCCGATTCGCGTCATCAGCGCGCAGAACCGTGCCCGCCTCAACACTCAGGCGCGGCGGCCGAGGGCGAGATAGTCGCGGGATTGCATTTCGATGAGGCGCGAGCGGGTGCGCTCGAATTCGGCGGCGAGGCGGTCGCCGCTGTAGAGCGCGGGGAGCGGCGCTTGCGCGCTGAGGATCAGCTTCACCCGGCAGTCGTAGAAGGCGTCGACCAAGTTGATGAAGCGCCGGGTGGTGTCGAGGGCGGCGTCGCCGAGCCGCGGCACATCGCCGATGATGACCGCGTGGAAGAGTTTGGCGATTTCCACATAATCCGCGGCGCTGCGCGGGCCTTCGCAGATCGCGCCGAAATCGAACCAAACGACATCCCGGCCCAAGCGGCGCACCGGAATATCGCGCCCGTTGATGCGAATCGCCCCGCCATCGGCACGCCGCGCGGCGCCGGCGGCGAATTCGTCGAAGGCGCCCGCGGCGGGGTCATCGAAAGCGCCCGCGGCTAGTTTATTAAAAGAGCCATGCAGCAAATCACTGGTCTCAGCGGTAACGGGATGGTGGAACAAGGTTGCCTGTTCTAGGCTGCGCAGGCGGTGGTCCACCGGGGAGGCGAGTTCGAGCACCGCGCAGTTCGCTTCGAGCAAGTCGATCGCCGGCAGGAAGCGCTCGCGCTGCAAGCCGTTCTCGTACAACTTGGCCGGCGGAATGTTGGAAGTGGCCACGAGGATGATTTTGCGCCGGAACAGCGCCTGAAACAGGCCACCGAGGAGCATCGCGTCGCCGATGTCCGAGACGAAGAATTCGTCGAAACAAAGCACCCCGGCTTCGGCGGCGATTTCTTCCGCGACCGCCTCGAGCGGATCCGCCACGCCCCGCGAATGCGCCAGCCGCCGGTGGACCCGCTGCATGAAAACATGGAAATGCGCGCGCAGCTTGAACGTTCCCGGCAAACTGTGGTGGAACAGATCCATCAGGAAGGTCTTGCCGCGCCCGACCCCGCCCCAGAGATAAATCCCTTTCGGCGGCGTTCCGCGCCGGGCCAGGCCAAGCCGCGACAACAGGGGATTGGGCCGGCGGCACCAGCGGGGGGCAGCCACCCGCGCCAGCTCCCGCAAACGCAAAACGACTTCCTCCTGCGCGGCGTCACGGGTGACGGCGCCCTCCTCCACCGCGGCCATGTAGCGGCTGTGGACATCCATTGACAAAATTCCGATGACCGCCGGGGAACGGCAGCGGGGAAGCATATCACCTCGGCGCGGCCCGGTCGGCGCCGCCCGCGACCGCTACTTGGGGTATACTTCCCATCGCCCCGTTTTCGCTTTCCGGCGCTGCCCGGCGAGGGTTTTCACTTGACCATCTGGTTTATCGGAATCGCTTGTCTGGCCCTCGGGCTGGTGATTGGCTCCGCTTTCGCCAGCCATATCGGCGGCGGGCCCGCCCGGGTGCGCGAACTTGAGGATCAGTTGCGCCGCTTGCGCGAAAGCGACCGGGAATACCGGGAGAGTGTGTCGGAGCATTTCAACACCACCGCCGGCCTCGTCAAGCAGATGACCGAAAGCTACAAGGACGTGTACCAGCACCTGGCCAGCGGCGCCCAGTCGCTGTGCTCGGCCGAAGTCGCCAGCCGCCTGCTGCCGCGCAACAACGATGGCGTGTTCGAGAGCGAGTCCGTGATCGACGATCCCGGCGTTCTGCCCCCCAAGGACTACGCCGCCAATCCCGACCCTGCCCGCAAAGGCGCCCTGGCCGAGGATTTCGGCCTCGAAAAACCCAAGCTCGAAACCGGGGGCGAATCCCCGGACGATGGCCAGCGCCGCTAGGAGCCTGCGCCGTGGGAATTCGCGAAAGCGAAAAGCAGCCGCGAATTCCCACGGCGCAGGCTCCTAGGCGCGCCGGCGACTGCCGCCGATGACCAGCCGCGGCCTCAGCCATCTCCAGCAACTCGAGGCGGAAAGCATCCACATCTTCCGCGAAGTCGCCGCCACCTTCGACAACCCCGTCATGCTGTATTCCATCGGCAAGGATTCCTCGGTGATGCTGCATCTGGCGCGCAAGGCCTTCCATCCCGGCCGCCCGCCCTTTCCCCTGCTGCATGTGGACACGACCTGGAAGTTCCGCGAAATGATCGCCTTCCGCGACGCCCAGGCCAAAAAGCTTGGCCTTGACCTGATCGTCCACATCAACGAGGAGGGCGTGAAGGCCGGCATCAACCCCTTCGAGCACGGCAGCGAAAAGCACACCGACATCATGAAAACCCAGGCGCTGAAGCAGGCCCTGGACAGGCACCGCTTCGACGCCGCCTTTGGCGGCGCGCGGCGGGACGAGGAGAAATCCCGCGCCAAGGAGCGGGTGTTCTCCCTCCGCGACCGCAACCACGCTTGGGATCCATGCAACCAGCGCCCGGAGCTGTGGAACCTGTACAACACGAGAATCGGCGAGGGCGAAAGCATCCGCGTGTTTCCGCTGTCGAACTGGACCGAACTCGACATCTGGCACTATATCCACCGCAACGGCATCGAAATCGTTCCGCTTTACTTCGCCAAGCGGCGGCCCGTGGTGAAAATCGACGGCATCGACATTCTCGTCGACGACAACCGCCTGCCATTGCCGCAGGCCGGGCCGGTGGCGCTGAAGATGGTGCGCTTCCGCACCCTCGGCTGCTATCCGCTAACCGGCGCGGTGGAATCCGCAGCCGCCACCCTGCCTGAAATCATCCGCGAGGTACAGTTGGCCAGAAGCTCCGAACGCCAGGGACGCCGCATCGATTCGGACCGGCCCGCATCGATGGAGATAAAAAAAAGCCGAGGATATTTTTAGGAAAGCTCCGATCAAGCCAGAGCATGCTTAAGAATTTTCGCCGAAGCCGTCCTCGACCAGGGCGACAACCGCCGCGAGGGCCTCGTCCTCGTCCGGCCCCTCGGTTTCAACCCGCAGCATCGTCCCTTTGACCGCGGCGAGCATCATCAGCGCGAGGATGCTTTTGCCATCAACCATTTTTTCGTGGCCGACGCGGATTTCGCTGGCGAAGCGCGAAGTCACGCCAACGAGTTTCGACGCCGCCCTGGCATGCAGCCCGGCCTTGTTGACGATGCGGGTTTCGGCGCTGCCCATGGTCAGCTCCGCAGTTCCCGGTGGCGGACTTGGACATTGCCGATCCCACCCTCGAAATGGCACCCGAGCTTTTCGCAGAAAAACACCGAGCGGTGCTGGCCGCCGGTGCAGCCCACCGCCACGGTGAGATAGCTGCGGCTGTTCTGCTCGAAACGCGGCAGCCAGACCTCGAGGAATCCGCGGATGTCGCCGAACATCCGCTGGACGATTTCGTGCGATTCGAGAAAGGCGCGCACTTCGGCGTCGCGTCCGGTGAGCGGTCGCAATGGCGTTTCCCAATAGGGGTTCGGCAGGCAGCGCACATCGAAGACGATGTCGGCGTCGGCGGGTATGCCGTTCTTGTAGCCGAAGGATTGGAACAGCAGCGCGAGGCCGCTTTCGGTTTTTTCGATGATGCGCTGGCTGATGGCGTCCTGGAGTTGCTGCATCGACATGCTGCTGGTGTCGATGCTGAGGCTGGCAAGCAGGGCGATGGGTTCGAGCAATGCCGATTCCTCGTCGATGGCTTCGCTCAGCCCCACCTGCCCGGTGGAAAGTGGATGCTTGCGGCGGCTTTCGCTGAAGCGCTTGAGCAGGGTTTCGCTGCCGGCGTCGAGGAAAACGATTTCAACCGCAATGCCGCGCCGCTTGAGTTCCGCGACGATGCCGGGAACGAGGGCGAGATCGGCCGACAGGTTGCGCGCGTCGATACTCACGGCGACATTGGCGATGCCGCCCGGGTCGGCGGCGATTCGGTCGACAAGCGTCGGCAGCAATCCCGCGGCGAGATTGTCGACGCAGTGGTAGCCCCGGTCTTCGAGATAGCGCAGCACCGTGCTTTTGCCGGAGCCGGAGCGGCCGCTGATTATGGTCAGTTTCATGCCAGCGCCTCGTCGGGGCCAAGCATTTGAACTAGGAGCCTGCGGCGCAGGCTCCTAGCACTGGTGGGTGACGGTGACAGTATACAAATCGTCGGCGTCGCCTGTATTGCGCAGGGTGAAGCAGAAATCCCCGTCGTTGAACAGCGTGGCCACCGCGGCGAGGGTGCGCACGTGATCGTCATCTCTGGCGTCGGGGACCACGAGGAAAAACAACAGGTCAACCGGGTGCCCGTCCAAGGCGTCGAAATCGATGGGCTCGCGCAAGGTGGTGAGCACACCGAGAACTTCCCGGCAACCCGCCACCCGGCAATGCGGAATCGCGATGCCCTGGCCAAGCCCGGTGCTGCCGAGTTGTTCCCGGGCCATGAGCGCGCGGAACACCGCGTCCGCGTCGACACCGGGGGCGTCGCCGGCAATCAGTTCGCTGATCCGGTAGAACAATCGTTTTCTGCTGTGGCCCTCGATCGCGCACAGGCAGCGCCCGGGCGTCAAAATGTCTTCCATCTGCATACTGAAACGCTTCCGTTTTTCGGGTCATTGGCTGGGAGCCTGCGCCGTCTGGGCGCCGGGGCTTCAAGTCATTCCCGCGGCGCAGGCTCCCAGCCGCTTGCGCCCGCTGGAGGGCGGGATGGAGAGCGACTCGCGGTACTTGGCGATGGTGCGGCGGGCGACGTTTATGCCGCGTTGTTGCAACTCCGCGGCAATCCTGCTGTCGGACAAGGGTTTGCTGGCGTTCTCCTCCGCGATCAGCTTCCTGATGATGGCGCGAATCGCCGTTGACGAGCATTCCCCGCCTCCGGTGGTCGAGACGTGGGACGAAAAAAAGTATTTTAGCTCAAACACGCCCCTTGGCGTGTGCAGGTACTTCTGGGTGGTGACCCGGGAAATCGTCGATTCGTGCATGTCCACCGCCTCGGCGATGTCGTGCAGCACCAGCGGCTTCATCGCTTCTTCGCCGTGTTCAAGGAAATCGACCTGGCGCTCGACGATTTTGACCGCCACCTTCATCAAGGTCTCGTTGCGGCTTTGCAGGCTCTTCATAAACCAGCGCGCTTCCTGCAGGTTGCTGCGCAGGTAGCTGCCATCCTCGCCGCCTGAACTCGAGGCCAGCGCGGCATAGTCCGGGTTGATGCGGATGCGGGGCGCGCTGTCCGGGTTGAGGTCCACCCGCCAGGCGCCGCTCGCCGCATCGCGCCGCACCAGCACATCGGGCACCACATAGCCCGCTTGCGCCGGCGCGATGTGGGCGCCTGGCCGCGGATTGAGCGACTCGATCAAGCGCACCGCGGCGGCAAGATCGGCCTCGCGAAGCTTCGCCCGGCGCATCAACTGGGCATAGTCGTGGCTGGCGAGCAGGTCGAGATGGTGTTCCACGATGAGCCTGGCGTGGCCAGCCTCGCGGGCGAGTTCCGGGTCGCTGATCTGGCCGAGTTGCAGCAGCAGGCATTCGGCAAGGTCCCGGGAGCCGACGCCGATGGGGTCGAATTGCTGGATGCGGTGCAGCACCGCCAGTGTTTCGTCGGGGCCGATGCCCGCTTCCGGGGCGAATCCGGCAAGCAGCGAGTCGATATCGACGCTGAGCATGCCGTTGGCGTCGATGGCATCGATAATCGCCAAGGCGATCGACTGGTCCCGCCCGGACATCGGCGTCAGGTTCAGTTGCCACAGCAGGTGATCCTGCAGGCTGTCCTCTTCCGGGCTGCCGGCGACGATATCGAAGGGCTCCCGGTGCCCGCCATGCGGCGGCGCGCCGCCATAATTGGATTGATACGGGTCCCGCCAAGGCTCGCCATCGGCAAAGCGCCGCCCGTCGTCCTTGCCGGCCTCCTCGGCGCCGTCTTCAAGCTCGAGCATGGGATTGGACTCGAGCATCTGCCCGACTTCCTGATGCAAATCGAAACTCGAGAGCTGGAGCAGTTTGATTGCCTGCTGAAGCTGCGGAGTCATCGCAAGCTGCTGACCGAGCTTGATCTGAAGCGAAAGTTTCATGGCCGCGCCGAACCCGCAAATCCGCAAAACGCCTCCCGGAAACGAGGCGATTCGAGTATACCCCATCCACTTGGCACCGTCCTTGCATGGCGCTGCCATGGATGGCGCGCGGACGGCGCGGTTCGCATTCGACTCAAGCTCAGCCCTATGATGCCGCGCGGCGGATGAATTCGTTGAATAGTGGGACGGTGAAATCGATTTCGCCGTGGCTGGGGCTGTAGACGATGCCTTTCTTTATGACGCCGGCGCGGCGCGGGGCGAGCGCGGTGATTTTTTCGCCCATTGCTTCGGCGACCGCGGCGGTTTTGCAAGGCCCCGGGCCGAATTGGGTCATTGCCCTCACATACTCGCGCTCCCCCGGAGTCAGGCTTTCATAGCGGACGCGGAAAAATCCCCCGTCGAGATGCGCAAGCGACGCCTTGGTCGCCGCGTTGACGACAGTTTCGGGGATGGGCGATGCTTCCGCGAGTTTCCAAGTTTGGAAACCCCATTCTTGGAGGAAGTACGGATAGCCGCGGGTTTCATGGAGTATGCGGTCGACCGCCGCCTTGGCGATGCGTTCACCTTCTGCGCGGATCGGTTCGACGATCGCGCGACTGGCCGGATCTCGACCAAGGGCGCCAACCGAAACGAACGAGAACAGCCGCTCCGCGTAAGACTTGGCTTCGCCGGAAAGTTTCGCGACCTGCGGCAATCCGGCGCCGAAAAACAGAATGGGCAGTCCCCTTTGGCTGGCGCGGTGCAGCGCGACAATGACCGCCGCCAGTTCCTCGTTGCGCAGATACTGGATTTCGTCGATGAAAAGCGTCCAGGCTTTGCCGGCGCTTTGGGCCGCCTCCCCGATGCGGATGAACAAGTCCGCCAAATCCAACTCAAGCAGGCCGCTGTCCGCGACACCCGGCTCCGGGTCCGCCGGCAGCGCAATCTCCAGCGATCCCACCTGGAAAGCGATGGAAAACCCGCGCAGGGCGCGCATTCCCGCGAGAACATGCGCCTTCGCCGATTCCATTGCCGACAGGCGCCGCAGCACTCCCGCCATTTGCGGATAAAGCGTTCGCGCCAAACTGTCGTCTTCAGGCGCTTCGAGGAAAGAGGTCAGATGCCCGCGCAACTCGGCGGTTCGCTCGATTTGGTTCAGCAGCACCGTCTTGCCGACGCCGCGCAAACCGAGCAGCATCCGGGATCGGTCCTGCCGGCCAAGCAAAATGCGCTGAAGCGCGATGTCCGCTTGCTCAAGGATGTCATCGCGGCCGGCGAGTTCCGGCGGCTGCGAGCCGGCACCCGGCGCGAAGGGGTTTTTCAGCGGATCCATGCGGCACTCGAATCAATTTATAGGAAAATTTCTTATACCACCTTATAAAAGCATATAAAAGGCTATAAGTTGCTTCGTTCGCTTGGGACGAAGGGCTGGCGACTTGAATCTTGAAATCCGAAAAATTTCTTGAAGCGCACGCAAACTCAAGACCTTCGTAGATACCCTCGAGCAAGCAGCCGCATGAATAACTCGTGGCCCCCAAAGATAAAGGGAACGCCCTTTTCTTTTGTAAGCTCATCCATCCTCTTTATTAGATCTTTCGACGCTTCAGCGTTGGAAGCCAACAGCACAACGGCTATCACTTGATTTGTTTCACTTCGTGACTCGAAGGCGTCCTTAAGCTGACTTGCAACATTGATGTCAACCTCACCATCATAATCCTTTACTTGAATCGGAATGATCCAATCTCGGTCTTCGTTTTCTTTGAAAGGGTTTTGAATAATGATTTCGATGTCGGTACCACGTTCGTTCGATCCACCGGTATGATGAACTGAAACCGGAAACAAGCGCTTAAGTATATCTCTCAATACTCCTTCCCATTCTTCGGCCCTAACTTTTGAAGGCAGAGCCTTCCATAGTTGATTCGCCATTTCGTTAATTTGATCTGCAATCAATGCAGATGCCACAGTTTCGGCACGTTCTTTGGGACTGGAGCCGCTTGCAAGTTCTTGAGGTGGACGCCCGCTCCGTACAATGTTATTCAAACACTCGGCGTAGGGTTTCAAATTCCACATTCGCGAATGACAACGAAAACTACGGCGAAGACGAGCTTCCACCAAATCATGAGTATTGGAAACCCCTCCCGGAGTTAAAGCCTTCACAGGTCGAATATGACCAAAGTCTTCAAAATCCTTATTTTCTATATCAAAATAATAATCTCCAGTCACTTTGCAAATTGTAAAGAGTCCATCTTGTGGCATATTTGGTATCACCACTAAATCGCCGAGTTGCATATAATCTTCCCCGGAACCATTCCACATTCTCCAGTGCTTTCCAGCCAATTCTTGATCAATAGAAAGTTTTTCGCCTTTCTCCCAAAGTTGGTGTATAAGCTCAAGGTTTTGACTTTCATGTTTTCCCCATCCTTGGCGAAGCCTTCCATTTTCTAGTTCCGTTTTCAGAAAAGCCCGATGTTCGTCATTATTCCGGCTAGTGCGCATTGCCCAACAGTTCATGTTTAACTCTCCTCTTTAGCAAAATGGATTGTAATGTCAAAGCAGCCTAGCATGGGGGGGGGGGGGGGGGGGGGGGTCAAGCGTCGAAGTTATCGCCGAGGTAGACTTTGCGGACGGTTTGGTTGGCTAGGATTTCGGCGGGGGTGCCGGCGGCGATTATGCGGCCTTCGCTGACTATGCAGGCTTTTTCACAGATGTCGAGGGTTTCGCGGACATTGTGGTCGGTGAGGAGGATGCCGATGCCGCGGGCTTTGAGGTGGGCGATGAGCTGCTTGATGTCGCTGACCGAGATCGGGTCGATGCCGGCGAAGGGTTCGTCGAGCAGCAGATAGCCGGGGTCGGTGGCGAGGGTGCGGGCGATTTCAGCGCGCCGGCGCTCGCCGCCGGAGAGGCTCATGCCTTTGCTGCGGCGCACATGGGCGATGTTGAATTCTTCGAGCAGGGCTTCGAGCCGTTGTTGCCGCGCCGCGCGGTCGAGGCCCTTGCGGGTTTCGAGGATGGCGAGGATGTTGTCCTCCACGCTCAGGGTGCGGAAGATCGAGGCGTCCTGGGGCAGGTAGGCGAGGCCGTGGGCGGCGCGGCGGTGGATGGGTTGGGTGGTGACCTCGTTGCCGTCGATGAACACGCCGCCGCTGTCCGGCCGGATCAGCCCCACCATCATCTGGAAGCTGGTGGTCTTGCCGGCGCCGTTGGGTCCGAGCAGGCCGACGATTTCGCCGCGGCCGATGCGCAGCGAAACATCGTTCACCACCCGGCGTCCCCGGTAGCTCTTAACGAGTCCAACGGCCTCCAGTGTCGCGTCAGGTGACTTTTTTGGCATCAGCGTTCACCCCGCGGGCCGCGCCTGGCGCTAGTGCGCCGCAAGACACATGACACGACCAGCATGGCACGGCAACCTAGTCGTCCGGCGGGGCGAATGCCCCGGCGCAGTTGCCGCTGGCGCGGATCAATTGGAGTTCGGCCACGTAGACGATGGTCTCGCAGTTGGTTTCCATATCGCTGGAACGGATGGCGGCATTGCCGATCAATTCGATGATCGAGTTGCCTTCGGCGTCGCTGTAGAAAAGGATGGTGTCGCCACTGCCGGTGACGGGGCCGCCCGCCTCACTGTCTGCTTCCCCGTCCGCGCCGTCAAGCGCCTGCCGGTAGCGCGCCGGCGCGCCAAGCACGGTCACGCGGCTCAGCTCGTTGGTTTCGGCGCGGTATTCGATCACCGCCGTATCGCCGCGGATTTCGAGGCCGCCCCGGGTGATGGCGACGTTTTCGTTCATGCGCAGGCTGCGCACGCCGTTTTCGGTGGACATCGAGGAGTTGCCGTCGGCGCTCCATTCGATGGCTTGCTGGCTGTCGTTTGCCTGGTCGTTGGATTGGCCATTGTTTTGGGCCATCGCGGCGGCGGACCCGGCGAGCAGCGCGGCGAGCGCGAGCTGGCGCCAATGCCGGGCTTCAAGGCGGTTCATTGGCGTCATCTCCGCGGCCGCCACCGTTACCGGAGCCGCCACCGTCCCTGAAACCGGCATGGCTGCCGCTCACATTGCCGCGCAGGAGCAGTTGATCCTCCGCCAGCTTCAATTCGAGCCCCGCGGCGCGCTGCCGCAGCGGGCCCGCGGCCATTTCCACCGGCGCCGCGGTGGAGACGATTTCGCCGGGGATATCGATCTCGAGCGAAGTCGTCGTCACGGTCAGCGGCGCCGCGTTTCCATCCCCGTCCCGGCGCAGCACCACATTGCCGGACAGGTTCAGCCGCTCACCGCCTGGCGCGGAAACTCCCCTTTCCGCCTCGACCCGCCAGTTGGCGCCGCCTTTCCCGGAGCCTTGACCGGGCCCGCCCCCAAAGCCTTCTCCAAAGCCTTCTCGAAAGCCCTCTCGAAACCATCGCAGCGCCGGCAGACGCCATTCGACGCGGCCGTCCTGGAAGCGGGTCTGCCGCGCCGCCCGCAGGGCGTAGTCGATGCGCCCCGCGTCATCGTGAACACGCAGATCGACACCCTCGGCCCAGGCATCGTATTCCGGCGCCGCCACCGGCGCGACAGGCGCCTCCCGCATGGTTTGCAGGCCGATTCGCAGACCAGCCAGCGCCACCGCCGCGGCCACGGCGGCCGCGGCCAGGGAAATGAGGGTTCGCTTCAGCAAGGCCATGGAAAATTGCAAGCCGCCGCCTGTCCAGATCCGCGGACAGCCTACCACGAATTGAAATCGTTCAGGATGACGGGAACCGCGGATAAAGACCTTGGCAGCGCAGCAGGAAATCGCTGATCTCGCGCACCGCGCCATGGCCGCCGGGGAGCGAGGTGACGAGATGGCAGCGGCCGCGCACATCTTGGTGGCCGTTGGGCACCGCCACCGCGAGGCCCGCGGCGAGCAACACCGGCAAGTCGATCAGGTCGTCGCCGGCGAAGCAGAACTGTTCGGCCGCGAAACCCCCGCGGGCGAGAAACTCCCGGGCAACCGCGAGTTTGTCTCCAGCGCCTTGGCGCAGATGGCGGATGCCGAGGTCCCCGCAGCGCCGCTCGAGAATCGGCGAGGCCCGGCTGGTGATGATCACAACCTCGATTCCGGCTTCGAGCAGCATCTTCAGGCCGTGGCCATCGTGGGCATGGAAGGCCTTGATCTCTTCGCCGGCGCTGCTGAAGTACAGGCGGCCATCGCTGAGCACCCCGTCCACATCGAGGCCGAGCGCGCGCACCCGGCCGGCCCTGGCCCTGGCTTCGGCCTCTGTGCAATTAAATTTCACCGGCGGGGCCCGGTATCATGTCGCATCGGTGCGCCGGCAGCGCGCCATCGCGTCGCCGCGGCCCTTGCCAATATGAAACTATATCGCCTGCGGGCCGCGCTTAGCGTTGGCACAACACTAGACCACGTTGGCCTGGAGCAGATCGTGCATCTTCACGATTCCGCTCGGCGCGCCGCCGGCGCCGGTGGCGATCAGCACGTACACGCCGGCCTCCTGCATGATCCGCGCCGCCTCCGCCGCGAGCGCGTTCTGGTCGATGCGGATGAAGTCCGCCGACATGACTTCCTCGACCCGGGTCGATGCGATGTCGCGGCCGGCGTCGATGGCCCGGCGCAGGTCGCCGTCGCTGAAAACGCCGGCAATGCGGCCGTCAGCGTCGGTGACCGTGGTCAGGCCGAAGCCGCCGGCGCTGATTTCGAGCAGGGCGCCGGTGAGCGGAGTCCCGCCTCGCACCTTGGGGATTTCCGCTTCGGGATGCATGACATCTTCGACCTTGACGAGCAGGCGCGCGCCGAGTTTGCCGCCGGGATGCGAACGGGCGAAATCCTCGCTGCTGAAGCCCCGGGCTTCGAGCAGGGCCATCGCCAAAGCGTCGCCAAGGGCCAGCGCCGCCGTGGTGCTCGCGGTGGGGGCGAGGCCGAGCGGACAGGCTTCCTCGCCCACGCTGGCGTCGAGATGGATGTCCGCGGCCCGGGCGAGTTCCGAATCCACCTGCCCGGTCATGGCGATCAGCGGAATGCCGCGCCGCCGCAGCACTGGCAGCAGGGCGATGATTTCGGCGGTGGCCCCGGAATGGGAGATTGCGAGCGCCGCATCGGCGCCGGTGATCATGCCGATGTCGCCGTGGGCGGCCTCGGCCGGATGCACGAACAGCGCCGGCGTGCCAGTGCTCGACAACGTGGCGACGATCTTGTTGCCGATATGGCCGGATTTGCCCATGCCGGTGACGGCGACACGGCCATCCCGGGACAGGATCAGCCGGCAGGCCCGCTCGAAATCGGCGCCGATTCGCCCCGGCAGCCCGGCGAGCGCCGCCCGCTCGATCTCGATTGTTCGCAAGGCGCTGTCGATAAAGGAAAAGTTTTTGTTCATCCCGGGCTCTGGCACTGGCAGCGCTCAGCTATGTTGCAGCATCAAGGTAAACCAGCCGCAGTAGAGTAACAGCAAACACAGGCCGCCGAACTTGCCGATGGATTTGCCGCGGCGGATGCTGACATAACAGAACAGCGAAAGCACCACCGAGGTCAGCAGCACCGCGGCGAAATCGAGATAGAGAAAGCGCGGCTCGAGCGGCCCCGGCGCAAGCAATGCCGGGAAGGGCAAAACCACGAGCAGGTTCATGATGTTCGAGCCGAGGATGTTGCCAATGGCAAGCTCGTCCTCGTCCTTGAGGGCGCAGGCTATGCACAGCGCCAACTCGGGCAGGCTGGTGCCCAAGGCCACCACGGTCAGCCCGATGACGCCGGTGCTCACCCCCAGGGTGGCGGCGATGGAACTCGCGGCGACGACCAGCGCCTGGGAACTGACCACGAGCATCACCAAACCAAAGAGCAGGAACAACACCGCCCGCAGATTGCTGGCCTGCTCGATCTGCAACTCGTCCAGCACTTTGGCCGGCTCGCTTTTGACCTGGGGCAGCATCAGCCTGCGGATCAAGAACATCGCCAGGAGCAGCAGCACCACGGCGTCGAACCAGCCGAGATGCAGGTCGAGAAACAACAGGCCGGTGACCACGGTCACCAGCAGCATCGCGGCGATTTCCTTGCGCATCAGCGTCTTCGGCGGCGTCAGCGGGGCCACCATGGCGCCGACGCCGAGGGCGATGCCGACATTGAACAGGTTCGAGCCGAGCGCGTTGCCCACCGCAAGCAGCGGCTCGTCGTTGAGCGCCGCGATGGCCGAGGAAAAGAACTCCGGCGCCGAAGTGCCGAAGGCGACCACGGTCAAGCCGATGAGCAGCGGGGAAACCCCCAGATTGCGCGCCAGCGCCGACGCGCCGAACACAAAGAGGTTCGCGCCCCAAGCCAGCCCGATAAAGCCGAGGACGATGAAACAAATATCAAGCAGCATGAACCGGTGAACCCGCCGGACGCGAAACAAGCGCCCAATTAGAAGGATGTTTCCGTGCTAATGCAAGTATTGGGCAAGTATCGGGCCAGCCGCGGGTGTTTGTGAATATTTTTGAAAGCACCCTCTAAAGAATCGAAAAAAAGCGCAGATAGCAAGGTATGGTTTGAAAAAACTGTGTTGTCCTGAAAGGGACTGCCCATGCCAGACTCCAATCCCGCGCCCGCGACACCCACGGTGCCGAACGTCGGCGACCCCGCCCCCGAAATCCGCTGGCGGGCGCAGGTGACGCACACCGCGCCATCCGGTTGCGGCGCCAACAATAATGTCGATTCCCCGGAAGTCGGCACCCAATGGTCGGCGGCGGTGGACAAGCGGACATTCTCGCCGAACTTCGGCGGCGTGTACGGCGGCAATTTCATTCTTGAGGCGAGTTGCCGCCATCCAAACCGGCGCAATCCGGCATACGCGGGCGCGAGCGTGTCGTTCGACCGGGTGATCCGGGGAATTCAACCGGCGGACAGCCTCCTCAAGAGCGCGATCAATGCCGTCGCGGCCAGCCAACTGGTGATTGGGGGGGACCGGTACAAGCGCATGGTCGTCAACGGCGCGCTCGGTGCCGGCGGGGGGCGGCCCGAGCGGGTTTCGACCATTCTGAAGAAAATCGCCTGCCACGAATCGTTTGCGTCGCAGTTTTACGCGGGGGAGGGGGTTGCCGCCACCCCCCGCATCGGCGGCCCCAGGATTGCCGGAATGCCTGTTTACGGAGGCGGGGGCGATGTCGGCATCATGCAAATCTGCAATGGCGGAAAGCCCAGGCATGTGTGGAACTGGGTCGAGAATGTGAAACGCGGCGCCTTCCTGTTGCGGGACCCGGTGGAGAATCTGGCGTACAACTATCTGCTGGACCAAGTAAGGGTCGCATTGGATTTTAACGATATAGATGACAAAGATTTGACGGACAAGCAGCGTGACCAGATCCGGGTCGAAATTCGGAAACAGATGAAGGAGGAGGCGATTCACCGCTACAACGCCGGGGGAGTGGGAGAATACTGGGAATGGAATGCCGGAACAAAAATGTGGAAACCGGTGGACAGGATTAGGAGGGGTGGAAAAACGGAAACATTGGGATACGTGTCGAAAGTGGTCGGGGTGACATCATGCTCCCTTCTTTGATTGATTTTCGTGGTCCCGCAATAACATCGTTGCTGATTGCGTTGATATCAGCATCGGCGGATGCCGCCTGTAGAAACATTGTGGTTTCGAGCAGGGCCGAATACATGGAACTCGATCCTGAAACACTGACCACTTTGCGTGTCGGGGACCTGCATTGGCTGGGAATCCACCGAGCCAGGTTTCAGCCTGGATCCAGCTTCGAGCGGGCGCTGGTCTCCACAGAGCCCTATTTCAAGATAAACTCCCTAGACCCTGTATTCGAATTTCGGGAGAATCCAGAAGTCCCAATCGAATGGATTCCGTATAGATTTCCTCCGTTTTTTAAAACAGCGACTCTATTTCTGGAGAACATGGGCGAAAACCTTCGTTCCCAAGAAGAGATTCCGGTGATGGTTCCCGACCCTCCCTATGAATATAGGGGAGTGCAATGGGCCGACTGGATAGAGGAGAATACCTTGATTCGGGAAACTTTTATCCAAGATCAGGGCTATGTAGAAAGTTACGAACTTCTCAATACCAACTTTGATGTCTTGCGGCAGTGGGATACCGAAGTTGGTTTCAGCTTTCCGGACCCTAGTTGCTCGATAGGCAATAGCGTTTATTTCGCTGGCGACGCTCACCGCATCCATCCTGTTGTCTGGGGCGGTGAATCCGGCCGGCGCCGCGTGCGGGCAATTCGCGGTGGTTGGCGGGGACGCCTCCTATCTGCTGCTCGACGGCGAAACCTGGGCGGTTCTGCGCGTGGGGGCCTATTGGGTGACGGGCGTGCGGCAGGTTTCCGCTGTGTTGCCGGGTTCGAGCGACCGGCGGGCGGCGTTCAGAACCAACGCCCTGGTCAATGTGCACGACCGCGAACCCCTGATCGCCGGACCGGCGCCCGGGGACGGCGCCGCCAACGCGGTTGCGGTGTTGCGGATGCTTTCGCACGCGCCGCGGACGACGGCACCCGATTATTCACGCAGGCGGTATCACGAATTCATCTGGCCACCTTATTACTACGAACTGGATGGGCCGGGCAACGCGGATTCCGATCAATGGGTCCACTGGTTGCGCGAGGACACATTGTTCCGCTCGGTCAAAGTGGATGGGGCCACCGCGGTTTACCAAGTTACCGGTGACTTCGCGCCTGAAGCGTTCGTGCCCGGGGAAGAGGCGGAATCGGACAGGCTGGAACTCCTCAACGTCTGGGACATCGGCGACATGGACCTGGCGATGCCCTTCTGCGCCGTGGAAGGAACCCTGCATTTCACCAATGAATCCGAAACCCTGAGCGCCCCGGCCGCGGGCGGGCCGAACATCGCCCGCCGCCCGCTTTCGGCGCTGGCCGCCAACGGCTACGAGCTCACCCCGGTCCACACCAAAAACTGCAAGGCGCTGGCGCGACGCCCCGGCGGGCCCGGCGCGACCGCCCCGGCGCAATTCGATTACGCTTTATACGACATCGCCACCGACACCATCGAAGCCGAATTCGCCTCTCCAGCGCCCGCCCGCGGCATCCTCTTCGCCGGCGGCACCCGCTGGCTGCAGCAACTCGCCGAAGACCCCGCCGCCGGGGAACCCGAACCGGCGGCCAGCTTCCGCCTGCTCGACACCGCGACGGGAGAAGTGCTGCGCGAAGCCGAACTCGACGCCCCCGGCGGCGCGCTGGTCGAGGAAATCCAGTGCGGCGCCGACACCCCCCGGGCCGTCATCGCCGGCCCGCGCCGCATCTGGCTGCTCGATGCCGACAACCTGGCCATCGTCGCCGAGAACGAAATCCCCTTCGAGCGGAACTACTTCGTTTTCGAGTAATCCGCCCAAGCACTGCGGTCCGCCCGGAACAGCAAGGGCCACAATCGACGATGGGTGTCCTATTGAGTTGGGCGGGTGTCCCATTGAGTTGGGTGCCCGCCGCGGTATCGTTTGCAGACGAAGATGGTGTAAACTTGCGCCCATGTCAGCGACAGTCCGAACATTGTGGGCGCTGCTGCTCGTGGTTGTGGCCCATGCGCCGGGTTTTGCCCCGGTTTCCGCTCCGGTTTTGGCCCAAGAGCCGACAGCGGTTGACGCCGCCCGGCTCGCGGTGGACACGCTGCTGCGGCAGGTTGGCGAGACCCGGCAACTGTACACCACCGACAGCGAAGCCTTCTATTCCGGCGTCGAGGGCGTGCTGGACCGCTTTGTCGATTTCGACGCGGTGGCGGCGGTGGTGATGAACCGCTATCTCGATGCCGCCACGCCGGAACAGCAGCGGCGCTTCGGCCAGATTCTGCGCGGCAACCTCACCCGCTTCTACGGCGCGGCCCTGCTCACCTACACCGACCAGCCAGTCAGCTTCCGCCCTTCCGCGGACCCCGCGCGCGACACCCCGGAAAGCACCATCGTCACCATGGAACTCGCCAGCGCCAACGGCCAGCCGGTGCTGTTCCAGTTCCAGATGTTCCGCAACGCCGACAACGAGTGGAGGCTGCGCAATGTGAGCTTGGCCGGCGTCAATCTGGGGCGCCAGTACTTCACCCAGTTCAGCGCGCTGATGAACGAGCATGGCAACGATATCGACACCGTGCTCGACAACTGGCAATAAGCCGCGGAGAGCGAACCTTGGACTGTGAAGCAATCGCCCGCCTGCTGCGGGCGGCGCTGCCCGATTGCGAAATCGGCGTCGGCGGCGGCGATGGCAAATTCCAGGTGACGGCCACCGGCGCCGCCTTCGCCGGCTTGAATGCGGTCAAGCGCCAGCAAAAAATCTACGCCATCCTCAACGAACACATCGCCAGCGGCGCCATCCACGCGGTGTCCATGAAACTGCGGGCGCCAGAGGAGGATGGAAAGCCTTAAACCAGCCCTTGCGGGATCAATATCGGCTACCAGCGCAGCGGCACATGGAAGTGCCGCCGGATTCGGTGGCGCGAGCCATCGAATCCGTGAACAAAACAAAACCGCGTTTTGTTTTGTTCACGAGAAAATTTCAGGGATGAAATTTTCGGAGAAACCAGTGGACAGATTGCTTATAAACGGCGGTGTTTGCCTTGAAGGCGAGATTCGCATCGCCGGCGCGAAGAATTCGGCGCTGCCGGTGCTCGCCGCGGGGCTGCTGACCCGGGAGCCACTCACGGTCTGCAATTTGCCCCATCTGGTTGACATCACCACGATGCTGCAACTGCTCGGCTGCATGGGCGTGCAGCGGACGGTGGACGAGAAGATGAACGTTCAAGTCGACGCCAGCACCATCGGCAATCTCAACGCGCCCTACGAACTCGTGCGCACCATGCGCGCCTCGATTCTCGTCCTCGGCCCGTTGCTCAGCCGTTACGGCGAGGCCGAAGTCGCGCTGCCGGGGGGCTGCGCCATCGGCAGCCGGCCGGTGAACCAGCACATCGCCGCGCTCCGGGCCATGGGCGCCACCATCAGCGTCGAGAACGGCTACATCCGCGCCCGGGCCAATGGGCGGCTCAAGGGCGCCCGTTTGTTCATGGATCTGGTGACTGTCACCGGCACCGAAAACATCATGATGGCGGCAACACTCGCCGAGGGCGAGACGATCATCGAAAACGCCGCCCGGGAGCCGGAAGTGGTCGATTTGGCAAACTGCCTCAAGCGAATGGGCGCCGACATCGCCGGCCATGGCAGCGACACCATCGTCATCAATGGCGTGGAAGAATTGCGCGGCTGCCGCTACGACATTATGCCCGACCGCATCGAAACCGGCACCTACCTGATCGCCGCCGCGGCGACCCGGGGCCATATAAAGGTCAAGGACACCGCCCCGCCCGCGCTCGAGTCGGTGCTCAACAAGCTCGAACAGGCCGGCGCCGCGCTGCGGGTTGGGGAGGATTCGATCGAGCTCGACATGCGCGGCCGGCGGCCCCGGGCGGTTTCCCTGCGCACCGCGCCGTACCCCGCGTTTCCAACCGACATGCAGGCCCAGTTCACCGCGCTCAACGCCGTGGCGGCCGGCACCGGCTCGATCACCGAAACCGTGTTCGAGAACCGCTTCATGCATGTCCACGAGATGAACCGCATGGGGGCGAACATCCGCGTCGAGGGCAATACCGTGATCGTCGAAGGCGTTGACCAGCTCAATGGCGCGCCGGTGATGGCAACCGACCTGCGCGCCTCGGCGAGCCTGATCATCGCCGGCCTCGTGTCCCGCAACGAGACGACGGTGGACCGCATCTACCACATCGACCGCGGCTACGAATGCATCGAGGAAAAACTCCAATCACTCGGCGCCCGCATCAGCCGCAGGCCGGTGCGCTGAGCCGCCGGGAGCCGCCGCCATGACCGCCACCGTGGATTCGCTCAAGATCGCGCTGACCAGAGGCAGAATCCTCGCCGAGGCCCTGCCCCTGCTGCGGGAGGCGGACATCGAGCCGGTCGGGGACATCGATGGCAGCCGCAAGCTGCGATTCGCCACCAGCCGCGAAGGGGTCAGCCTGCTGGTAATGCGCGGTTCCGATGTGCCGGTCTATGTCGAAAACGGCGCCGCCGACATGGGAGTGGCCGGCAAAGACATGCTGCTCGAATATGGCGGCGAGGGGCTGTACGAGCCACTCGACCTCGGCATCGCCCGCTGCCGGCTGATGATCGCCGCGCCAAGCCCGGCCGCGGCGACTGGCCACCGGCCGCGGGTGGCGACCAAGTTCACCCATATCGCCAAGCGCTGGTTCGCCGAACAGGGCCGGCAAGTCGAACTCATCAAGCTCAACGGCGCCCTCGAAATCGCCCCGGCCATGGGGCTCGCCGACGCCATCGTCGATATCGTCGACACCGGCGGCACCCTGCGCGCCAACGGCTTGGAACCGGTTGAGACCATCGCCGAAATCAGCTCCCGGGTCATCGTCAACAAGGCCTCGATGAAGATCAAGAGCCAAGCCATCCGCGCTATACTCGACGCGCTTTCCGCGGCGGTGGCGCGCCGCGCGGCTTGAACTTGGGCTTCAAGAGCCTGGCCATGACCACCCCAGTTCTCGATATCCGTTTTCTCTCCGCTTCCGAGCCGGATTTCGGACGGCGGCTCGCCAAAGCGCTCGACCGGCAAATGCTGGTGGGGGAGGCGGTCACCGCGGCGGTGCGGGAGATTCTCGCCGCGGTGCGCGGCCGGGGCGATGCCGCCGTGCTTGAGTTCGCCCGCCGTTTCGATGCCGTTGATGCCGGCGGCGTGGGCGAGCTGCGCTTCGGGCGCGAACAAATGGAACAAGCGCTGGCGCGGCTGCCGCGGGCCGGCGCCGACGCCATGCGCCACGCCGCCGGGCGCATCCGGCGCTACCATGAGGCCCAGAAGCGGAAACAAAGCTCCTGGCAATACACCGAGGAAGACGGCTCGGTCTATGGCCAGAAGGTCGGCGCGCTGGAGCGGGTGGGGATTTATGTTCCCGGAGGCAAGGCGAGCTACCCGTCCTCGGTGCTGATGCTGGCGATTCCGGCGAGTGTCGCCGGCGTTCGGGAAATCATCGCCACCGTGCCGCTCGGCAAGTTCGGCGAGCTCGATAAGGGCGCGGCCGGCAATGACAGCAACGACATGGTGCTCGCCGCCGCCGCCCTCGCCGGTGTCGACGCGCTGTACGCGGTCGGCGGCGCCCAGGCGATCGCCGCGATGGCCTATGGCACCGAGTCCGTGCCCCGGGTCGACAAAATCGCCGGCCCCGGCAACATCTATGTGACCATCGCCAAGAAGCTCGTCTTTGGCGAGGTTGGCATCGACATGATCGCCGGCCCAACCGAACTCACCGTGATCTGCGACGGCGGCACCGACCCGGACTGGATCGCCATGGACCTGTTCTCCCAGGCCGAGCACGACGAGCAGGCGCAGTCGATCCTGATCGCCACCGACGCGGCGTATCTCGAAGCCGTGGCGGAGTCGATGCGGCGCCAGCTTCCGGCGCTGGAGCGGCGCGGGATTATCGCCCAGAGCATCAACAACCGCGCCCTCTTCATCCTCGCCGGCGATCTCGCCGGGGCCGCGGCGATCAGCAACCGCATCGCCCCGGAACATCTGCAATTGTCAGTTGAGGATCCAAAGGCACTGCTCGAACAAATCGAACACGCCGGCGCCATCTTCCTCGGCCGCCACAGCGCCGAAGTGCTCGGCGACTACTGCGCCGGCCCCAGCCATGTGCTGCCAACCTCGGGCACCGCCCGCTTCTCCTCCGCCCTCGGCGTGCCGGATTTCCAAAAGCGCAGCTCAATCATCCATTGCTCCCCCCAGGGCGCCGCCGCCCTCGCCCCAACCGCCGCCGAACTCGGCCGCAACGAAAACCTCCAAGCCCACGCCAAATCCGCCGAATACCGTTTGCCTTGACATCCCCCGCCATTTCCAGCACAACGTGAGTCGCTGTTTGGCTGGGTGGCGTTCAGCGGGCGTGCGAGACAGGATGTCGAGCCCGAAGCCTCCAAGGATGGATTTACGGCGTCCGCTGAACGCCATCCAGCCAAACAGCGACGGATCGAAGCCGCAAACGGTCAGGGGTCGAAAACAATCGCTTGGCCGAAGCCTAGGGCGGTGGCGAATTCGAGGGTGCGGCCTTCGCGGTAGACTTGGACCCGCACCACATCGCCGGGCTTCTTTTCGCGCACTTCCATGACGATGCTTTCGTCGTCGACCACCTTGGTGTCGTTGATCGCGGTGATGACATCACCCGGCAGAATCCCCACCCGAGCCGCGGCGCCGCCTTCGTCCACGCTCTCCACGAGCATGCCGCGGATATGATCGACGCCGAAAAAAATCTCGCTCGATTGGGCGGTCAGCGCTTCGCCGGTGAGCACGCCGAGGTAGCCTGAATTCGTCGCGATGGCCTCCTCGATCAACTCCTGGGCGGTGTCCACCGCGAGGCGCGCCGGGGTGGCGAAGCCGATGCCCTCGAAATGGCCCGATTCGGAAAGGATCGAGGAGTTCACCCCCACAAGCCGCCCTTCGCCGTCGATCAAGGCGCCGCCGGAGCTGCCGGGATTGATCGCGGCGTCGGTCTGGATCATGCTCACGGCGAGGTCGGCGCCATGGCTCAGCGAGCTGACGATTCCCCGGGACACCGACTGGCCGATGTTGTGGGGATAGCCGATTGAAAAGACCAGGTTGCCGACCGCGAGTCCGCTCTCGTCGCCGAGGGGGATCGGCGTCAGATCGTCGGTGTTGACGTGGAGCACCGCGAGATCCTGGGATTCATCCCAGGCGATCACCGTGGCGGGAATGCGCCGGCCGCTGCTGAGTGTCACGGTGGCGTCGAAAGCGTCGAACAGCGTGTCGACAACGTGCAGATTGGTGAGGATGAAGCCCCTTGAATCGATGATCACCCCGGAACCGAGGCTTTCCTGCTCGCCGAGGTAGAGATCGACCCGGTCGGCGCCGGAGCGTTCGATGGCCTCCACATTGACCCGGGTCGCGCTGATGCTGACCACCGAGGCGGATGCCCCGGCGATGGCCCGGTAGATGTCCGGCCCGGTGGCGCCCGCGCCCGCGGCGAGTTCCCCAAGCGTGGCGCGGATGTCGCGCAGTTGCAGAAACTGCAGGGCGGCCACGGCCACCAGAACGCCGCAGGCCACCGGCCATCCAGCGAAGCGCAACAGCCGCGAAATTCGGTTCATCTGGCTTACTCTAAATATGCCCTGACTTGATCAGCGCTTCCCCAAGGCCTGTTGTTTGTTGCCGGTTTCTGGCATCCGCGGCCGTTTCGCGCCGGGCACATGGTTGTCGCGCTTATGTGTCGCACTTATATATTGTATCGCCACTGTCGTGCTTTGCGCCCGAAACCGTGGGCGCCGCAAACCGCGGCCAGCTTAGGTATGCTCTGGAAAACTCCATCCATGGAGTTTTTCATTGTCGCAAAACCAAAGTGTGGTTTTGTTTTGCTCGCGGATTCAATGACTTGCGTCATCGAATCCGGCGGCACATCTTTGTGCCGCAGGAAAGCTCTGACTTAATCAGAGCTTTCCTGGCGGTGGATCATCCCGGCGCCAACGGTTTCATTGCTCCCTGGATCGATTAGAATGAAGCCGCCGGTGGCGCGGTTGTCGCGGTAGCTGTCGAAGGCGGCCGGCCCGTCGAGGGCGATTTCGACCCGGCCGATTTCGTTCAGCCCGAGCCGCGCCGCGGGGCGTTCCGACAGCGTGGCCACATCGATCCTGTTCCGCACCGATTCGACCGTTCCCATCACGGCGCGGGCGCCGATCTTGATCTCGTGGCGCGCGCCGGGAAGCAGCGCGGCTTCGGCCATCCACACCACGGTGGCGTCGAGCCGGCCGCCGGTGGCGGCCGGGTTGCCCGGATGCGTGAGCAGGTCGCCGCGGCGGATTCCGGCCCCATCCCCGAGCGTGAGGGTGACCGCCATGCCGGCCAAGGCGCGTTCGAGCTCGCCGTCGAAGGTGGCGATGGACTCGACGCGGCTTTCGCGCCCCGAAGGCAGCGCCACCACCGCGTCGCCCCTGCGCACCGCCCCCGAGGCGACCGTGCCGCAATAGCCCAGGAAACCCGGCCCGGTCCGGTTGACGTATTGCACCGGGAAGCGGAAGCCGGCGCGGCCGCGGCCCGCGCCGGTTTGGCCGGCCCCGATGGTTTCGAGGATCGCCAGCAGCGGCTTGCCCGCGTGCCAGGGCATGTTGGCGCCGCGGTGGACGACATTGTCGCCGAATCTGGCCGACAGCGGGATGAAGCCGATCTCGACATCCTTGAGTCTGGCGCCGAAGGCCAGGAACTCCGAGCGGACGCGCTCGAACGCGTCTTGCGAAAAATCCACCAGATCCATCTTGTTCACCGCGACGATGATCCGCCGGATGCCGAGCAGGGAGGCGATGAAGCTGTGGCGGCGGGTCTGGGCGCGGACGCCGCGGCGGGCGTCGACGAGGATGACCGCGAGGTCGCAGTTGGAGGCGCCTGTTGCCATGTTGCGGGTATAACGCTCGTGGCCGGGGGTGTCGGCGATGATGAACTTGCGTTTGGCGGTGGCGAAATAGCGGTGGGCGACATCGATGGTGACGCCTTCCCCGCGCTCGGCCCGCAGGCCGTCGACGAGCAAGGCGAGGTCGGGCCCGCCGCCGGTTCCGCCCGGACGGCCCAGGCGCGCGCTTTCGGCTTCGACCGCGGCGAGCTCGTCCTCGTGGATCCGCCCCGAATCATGCAGCAGGCGGCCGATGAGGGTGCTCTTGCCGTCGTCGACGCCGCCGCAGGTCAGAAACCGCAGCAACCCCTTGCGCTCGTGCCGGGCAAGGTGGGCCTTGCCAGTCATTCCTTAAACCTCCCCCGCCATTCCGCGCGGAGCGAAGCACCTTCTTCGTTCAAGCACCGGCCGCTTGGGCATCGCAAACTCCAAAACCGCGAGACGGGGCCCGCGTCCGCAGTTCGTCAAGCTAACTATAATAAGCCCCTTGCTTTTCATCTGCCTCGCAGACCGGGCCTCACTAATGTCCAACAACGAGCATCATAGCGACCGCTCGCGGCTGTTGCAGCTTGCGCTGGAAAGCGGCTCGCTCCACCAGGTGCGGCAGATGGTCAAAACCCTGCCCGCCGCCGCCATCGCGCACCTGCTTGAATCCTCGCCGCCCAAGGCCCGCGGCGTGCTCTGGCAACTGCTCGACAAGAACGCCGGTGGCGAGGTTATCCAGCACCTCAATGAAGACCTGCAAAGCGAGTTCCTGCGCGAATACAACGCCGCCGAAGTCGCCGAGCTCGCCGCCGGGCTTGAACCCGACGACTTCGCAGACATCCTCCAGCAACTCCCCGGGCAAGTCGCCGATGAAGTATTGCAGGCGATGGACGAGCAGGACCGTCAGCGGCTCGAGGCCGTGCTGTCCCACGACGAGGACACCGCCGGCGGCCTGATGAACACCGACACCATCGCCGTGCGCAAAGGGCACACGGTGGAACTCGTCCTGCGCTACCTGCGCCGCCACGACGTCATTCCCGAAATGACCGACAGCATTTACGTGGTCAACCGCCAGGATGATTTCCAGGGCATTCTGCCGCTGCGCGAATTGCTCGTGGCGGACCCCGCCGCGCTGGTGCTCGATGTCATGCGCACCGACATCGAGGCGATTCCGGTTGCGATGCCCGCCGAGCGGGTGGCCCAGCTTTTCGAGCAGCGCGACTGGGTATCGGCGCCGGTGATCGACGAGCACAACAAACTCGTCGGCCGCATCACCATCGACGATGTGGTCGATGTCATCCGCGACAGCACCGAGCATTCGCTGATGAGCATGGCGGGCCTCGACGAGGAGGACGACACCTTCGCCCCGGTGCTCAAGACCACCCGCCGCCGCGCCGTCTGGCTCGGTGTCAACCTCGTCGCCGCGGCGCTCGCCGCGCTGGTGATCTACGCCTTCCAGGACGTGGTCGATCAACTCGTCTATCTGGCGGTGCTGATGCCCATCGTCGCCAACATGGGCGGCGTCGCCGGCACCCAGACGCTGACCCTGGTGATCCGCAGCATCGCCCTCGGCCATATCAGCCCATCCAACAGCGCCTGGCTGGTGATCCGCGAACTCAACGTGGCGCTGCTGAACGGCCTGGTCTGGGCGGTGGCGATGGGGCTGATCGCCATGCTTTGGTACAACGACGCGCTGCTCGCGCTGATCGCCGGCGTGGCGATGCTGATCAATCTGGTCAGCGCCGCCCTCGCCGGCGCCTACCTCCCCCTGTTCCTGCGCCGCGTCAACCTCGACCCGGCACTCGCCGGCTCGGTCGTCCTCCACACCCTCACCGACTCCATCGGCTTCTTCGCCATCCTCGTGCTGGCGCAGGTTTTCTACCTGTGAACGGGAATCGTACAGCCTGCTGTTCCATTGGAGCGACAGGCGGCCAGCAAAAAACGCTGCATATCTTTTTCAGATTAGATAAGATCAGTTATGAACCAATCATCAAAGGAGGCTCGACATGCTCAGACTGACCATCTCAATGCCCGAACAAATGAACCAGTGGGTGGAAGCGCAAATCAACACGGGGCGCTATGGCAACGTCAGCGAGTACTTCCGGGATTTGGTCAGGCGCGACCAGGAAAAAAAGGAGCGCAAGCTGAAGGAACTGCGCGACCTGATTGATCGCGCGGAAGCAAACGGAATCAGCGCCCGCGCATTCCCCGAAATCATGGAACTGGCCAGGCAGGCTGCCCAGCGCAAGGGACTGCCGCATGAGCAGGATTGAGTTCAGCAATGACGCGGAAAGAGACTTGATCGACATTTACCTGTACAGCGCCGAGCACTTCGGTGTGCCGCAGGCTGAAAACTACCTCGAATCGCTTTATGCGAAAATCTCCGTCGCGGCGGAAAACCCCAGTTTCGGGGCGGACTACGGATTCGCGCGCCCAGGCTTGCGGCGCATCGAGAGCCAATCCCACGCCATCTATTTTCGAGCCTCGGATTCGGGCATAAGGATTATGAGGATACTTGGCGGGCGCATGGACCCTGCAAGGCATTTAACTTGATGCCCATCCATATCTGGATCGGCCAGCCACATCCCACTGATTACGTGGTATGCAGCTATCTTTTCCGCTCATATTTCAAGTCAACAAACCGACTTCATTTTTTCCTGCATTACGGTTGCGAATTCCAGAACGCGATCAAGCGGGGTAGTTCGCAGGTCTGGCTTCGCAAGCTCTTTCAGAACCACTGAACATCCCGCGCCAGCTAAGCGATTCGCGAGTTCTATGATTCTTCCGGGCTCGTCAATTCCTGAATCTTGGTGACCGAGTCTAGATACCGTGATGACGGCAAGCAGGGATCCAAGATCATTGTCGATTATGCCTTGGTTTGTATAGATGAAAGATTTACCCCACTTGCTTACAGCACCCTCGCGAAGATCTAGATTTCTTGCCAGCGCAGTCCCGATACAAAATGCCCAAAAATCCACCTGCCTGCGAAATGGCCGATTTTCAATGTCTTGCCGATCACTCGAATGCATAGCCACATAGCGATTGATTTGGTCATCGTCTTCTCTCGGTAGCACTAAGCCGATAGTTCTGGATCGTAAGATGTCTGCGAAATCCTTCACGATCAAATCTCCCCATACTCTTTGTGGGTCCATCCCGACCTACCCCGCTGCCCTTGACGTTCACATACAAGGCAGAACTCGCGAGGCCCACAAGAGCATAATAACGATACTTGCCTGGGATCCGTCTGATTAACTACATCTCCCCCAAACTCAGTATGTTGCCATTGTCCGGTCAGTGTGTAGGTTGCGCCGGCATATTGCGCCAGTAGGTCTACCTCACTTTGGGACTCAAGATCCGACCCGGTAAGTAAGAGAATGGGCTGGCTGGCGGTTTCGGATGTAACGCGGAGCGTATTGGTTCGCACCGAACCCGACATGAAGTTTAGCAATGAATCCGCGACAAGCGGTGCCTGTGTACGGCTTTCCTCACACAACCCCAAGACAAAAGACAACGCAAGGATTCTCCTTGAAGCCCCGTTTACTTCCGTAGGGGGCATTGTTCTGCCGCGACTATTCTGTGCGAAGATTTCATACTCTCCCGGAGTGCCCTCCAACGGCCGCAGACCGACCTTGGCAATCATCCGCAACGTCGCTTCAATTCCACCATCGCCATCATCAACAACATTCGCAGCCATACAGTCGAACAGGATACTCATTTTCGTACTGAGTTCATTTACCTGATCATCGCGAATTCGGGCATATGCTAAGTCAAGAATGTTGGCCAAAGTGTCCGCCATCTCCTGATACTTTAGCGACTCTTGCGATTCCCTCCGAACTCTCTGTCCTGAGCGGATATCACCTTCTAGTGATTTTTTCTTTTTTTGGCAGTCGTCAAGTGTGATTCGATCTCTCTCAGTATCTCGACTGATAGCGTCCAAGTTTTTCTCAAGCATGTGGATTTCATCTCGGATACGATCTAAATCTGCATTATCAACTTTGTCAATCTGCGCATCAACTTCGCGTTTTTCCTGCGCAATATCTGAAATTTTCTCGTTAAGGTTCGCTAGATTACTTTCCAGTAACGCCCGTCGCTCCCTCCATTGATCTTGTTGCTTTTGTTGGTTCAAAATGTTTGCAGAATGTAGCACTTGGGAGAGATAGTTCGCTTTATCTTTCTGTTTGCTTGATTGCTCAATCATATGCTTGACACGTTCTCTACTTTGACTAGGGGAGGAAAGATCCTGTCCACAGACGCAGGTGCCCTTTTCGAGCAGACTTTGAACGAAGACAAGGTGGCTAATCGGAATAGATCCATCATCGTATAGCGGTTGCAGCAGTTCGCGAGTTCTTTCAATTTCTCGTGAGGCCAAAATCGACAAGAGTTCGATAGAAGTTTGCTCACTTGAGAGTTCGCTCAAAACTCTTCTTCGCTCACTGATCGCCTGCTTAGACTGTGCTTCGTTATTCTTACTTCGTATGATTAGTTGCTCATGGGCACCGATATTGCCAACCAGATCATCGCGCCGCGTATTTGCAGAAGCCAATCTAGCCTCGATATCAGCTTTCTTAAGACTTCCTTCATGCGATGCCTCATTTAATCTTCCTATCTCCAAACTCAACTTATCAAGCTCACCTTGCATCTTTTGAAGCTCCACGCCACCAGCTGCCCTTGTTGCTGCGCGACCAAATTCTGAAGCTATCGATTCAAGACGTTTTTTGGATTTCTCGAACACGTCTAGTCCAAGTAATGCGCTAACCGCGAACGAAGTCTTGGCGATGACAGACCGATGGTCAATAGCCTTGTTCTCACTTCCTCCGACGAAATCCGCAGCTTCGTCAGCATCCATGACGAAGAAATCCCGAAGATCCCAAGGCAGGAGTTCTTCAATGACTGAGTCCACACCTGTCTCTAATGGCTGCCATGACCCGACTCGATCTTGTTTTAGTAAATGTGCCTCTCTATCTATACGTCGAAAATCAGGATCGCCTTTTCTCGTAGCCCGCTTCGCGATTGTTTTTACTGAGCGACGTAATTCGTAGGCGGTTCTGGTATCATTTCCGTCAAGCTCGTTGCGTGTAGACCCGTCAGTTTCAAAGAGTATTGTCACGCTTGTTTGGATACCATCCTGGTCTATTTCCGGTCGCCATGACGCGGGATGCAACGAGAAATTGCTTGTGTTTCCGGGTAGCCCTTTCTCACCGTACATTCCCCAGCGTATCGCCCGGAGAAGCGTCGTCTTTCCAGACCCATTCTCTGCCCTGATCACAGTGAGTTTTTTCTTCGGATTCGTGGAAGGTTCGATTTCGATGTCATCAAAACACGCAAAATTTATGATTCTAATTTGTTTGATCAGCAACATCTACTAATCCTCATTTTGATTATCAATCGGAGTGGCGTTCATAATCATTCCCTTAACTTTCTGCTTTATTCCAGTAACTGCCTTAACGCGATTTTGATCTTCTAGATCAACAATCTTCATGATCAATTCCGCTACTTTCTGCGGCTCTGGCATGCAGTCTCCCCTCATCTGCTGCATTTGATCTGCTCCTTGCTTAATCTCCACAAGGATTCGCTCAAAGTTACTTACCATGGTCTTCCCCTAGGTGTCGAGCGGGCAATGACGCATTCACCCGCCTTGTCGAAGATTCTAGAATGACTAGCTCCGTCGGGCCAGTAAGTATTGGTTATACGCTCAAGATCGGCATGCACGCCCTCAGTGCCGGCGACATTGCGGGCGGACCCACCAAATGCATAGGCCCGACTCAATTCGGCGCTAATGGTCTTTCGCAGTCCTTTCGCGCCATCGCCAAGCGTGAGGAGTGCCGGCGGTAGGGCGACAAAATCGTGCACAATAGCCCACGGTTTCCCTGGATGCATGCGCAATACACGTCCACGGCGCTGTACCCATTCGCGTTCCACAGTAGAGGAGGCTACAATGAACGCCTCTCGGATGCTGGGGATGTCTATTCCCTCATCCAGCACCTTTTTGGCAAGTAGCACTTGGCCGATGCCTCTCGCAAATGAATCGAGAATACGCTTCAGCTTTTTAGGTTCTCTGGTCGTTTCTTGAGTTACTGGTGCCCATTTTACTTTGAGAGCAGTCAATAGATCACCAATCTGCTGGAACTGCTCAGGATTTTTCGCCGATGCGTAAATGAGGGTATAGCTAAGATTTTGAGGACCTCGACGCAAAAGCACTTTCTCAAGGAGTTTAATCTTGCTTTCAGCTGTCTCGATTATGCGGCGACGCGCTATCAACAGTGCTTGCAGGCGGGAGTCATTTTCATTCTCTCCGGCTCCAATTGCCACACCAATCCTTCTTGTTAATTGTTCAAACTCTTCAAGCTCATCACCGCTAAGCGTACTTGCATGAACATAGTAATTGTATGGGACTAAACAGAATCCAATCGCACGATCAAGACCAAACTCGTAGACTGTAGAGCCAAAGAAATTAAAAATCTCTTCAGTGCCATCTGGGTCGTACTGACGTACTGGAGTTGCGGAGAGCGCAAGTCTTTTCTCAAAAAAAGTAGGTTTGTTTCTGATGAAAGACTTGGCACCAAGTGTATGAGCTTCGTCCGCGATCAGCATCGTCGCTACCTTGTCACCATGAGCACTAAGCTTGCTCGCAATAGTGGACTGAAACCTTTTTGAGCAGAGCAGGTTGTTGGTAACGATCGCGATATGGGTTCCGCCGCCTTGCAGTCCCCGAAATAGGTGGGTTAACGCCTGGTCGGTGTTTGGTTCCAAGCTTGGAGTCACGGGATTCACTCCGAACTTCCTGACTTCCTCGCGCCACTGCATGACCAACGGAGTCGAGGGGGCTGAAATTACGATAAGGAATGACCTGCCAGACATCCGGTCTTGGCTTCGTGTCGCGCAGATCAGCGCTGTGAGGGTCTTCCCCGCACCAGTCGCCATGGCTACCACGCCGGTCTCGGGAGCGATCGCGTTCTCCCAAGCTTCAACCGCCTCGCCTTGATGCGCATATGGACCATGCCTCCAAATGATCTGGCTGGGTATCCGAAGTCGATGATTGTAGTGTGGGGGCGGCTCTTGAGCAACGTGTTTCCGATTTGCGATGAGTTCGTAGTGACGAGGTTGGGGCGGTTCGTCTGGAGCCGCCGCGATGATGTCTCTCCTAAGCGCCTCTGGCAACTCAATGACTTCCTCTATCCCCTTGCTCTCGCCATTTGACCATGCGTCTAGCACTTCAACACTCTTTCTCACCCGTTCTTGGCTGGAGGGGACCCAAGAAACATCGACATCGATGTGCTCGACGCCATCAGCTATTCCACGCCCTGTGGCGTTGCCGGATCCTCGCGCGAGGACTTGGTTCTTCCCGTCGTCAAAAAGCCAAATTTTTGGATGATAGTTTGATTCAGGTGTGGGTATTGCTATACGCAGCCGCAGCTTCTCCCGGGCGATCATCCAAGCAAGACAGTCCAGTGCGTGTCGCGCCAATCCGGTTGCGTTCGCACGTTCCTGTCCGAACATGTCCCCGACGAGTTGCGTTGCCTCGTCAGTCGACATTTGAACACCTCGCTCAACAGCGGCTCGTTCGTTAGGAAATAACGCTGGAGCCACTGTGAAGTTGATTGATCCCGCCTCCTCCCGGTTGAGGTATTCAGCAAGACCTGGGGCTAGACGCTCGATCCAGCCCGCAGTGAACCAGCCGAATGCGCCTCGAACAGAAGTTGCCGCACGGAAGCCGGGTATCAACGTGTTGTCGGCAACGGGCTCTTCGGGGAGCTTGAAGAATCCCGGCTTTAGAGTCGGTTCGCTGCGAAGCATTGTTAGAGAATCCTCCTCCTCCGCATGATGCGCTTTAAAGTCGAAGCAGCTGCATCATCCGCCGGTACCCGGGTTTCGCTGTTGTCGGGGACCAAATGCACAAGATTGGATCCCTTAATTAGTTCTTGTCCGTAAACTCCCAACCATTTGATTTTCTTGAATAAATAGCGGAAATTGCTGGAAAGAATCCGGCGTTTTGGGTATCTTTGTGATGGTTTCCAGTCAAAACGAAGACACACCAAAACACCGGAGGATGCCATGCGGCTCAAGCGCACGACACAGACAAGTCTATTCGAACCCGATCCCGTCGGCCACCCCCTGGGCGCGGAATTGGAGTCGATCTCGAACTGGCTCGACGCGCATCCCGGGCTGCTCGGGGCGGTGGCCGCCGATCTTGGGGCGCAGTCCGCGCGGGGCCGTTCCGGTTTGAGCTGCGAGACGGTGCTGCGCTGCGCGGTGCTGAAACATCTGCGCGGCGAGACTTGGCGCGGGCTGGCGTTCGCCTTGGTGGATTCGCTGTCGGCGCGCCGTTTCGCGCGGCCGGGGGCGCCGCCGCCGGGGAAATCCGCTTTGCAGGCGGCGGTCGGGGCGGTGTCGGCGGAAACCTGGGAGCGCGTGAACCGCTGTTTGCTGGCCGCGGCGCGGGAGGACGGGCTGGAAACCGGCGACCGGATGCGCGTCGACAGCACCGCGGTGGAAACGCATATCCTGGCGCCGTCGGACAGCCGCCTGCTGCGCGACGGCGTGCGCGTGCTGGCGGACTTGCTGGCGGAAGCCCGGAAGCGGCTGGGCAAGACCGCCGTTCCCTGCCGCGACCGCCGCCGGGCGGCCAAGCGGCGCTGTCTGGAGATACGGACGAAGCGGGGGAGGGAGGCGCGGGCGAAGCTGTACCGGCGGCTGCTGCGGATCGCCGCCGACACGCTTGGCGACCTGGACGCGGCGCGCGCGGTGGTGGCGGGGTCGGGGGCGCCGTGGGCCGCCGGGTGGCTGGAATGCGCCGACCACCACGCGCCCCTGCTGAAGGCGGTGGCGGTCCAGACCGCGCGGCGCGTCCTGCTGGAAGAGAACGTGCCGGCCGCGGAAAAGATCGTCAGCCTGTTCGAGCCCCACACGGACATCATCCGCAAGGGCGGGCGGGAAACGCTGTACGGCCACAAGATCAACCTGGCCACCGGGCGGAGCGGCCTGGTGCTGGACGTCGTGGTGGAGTCCGGCAACCCGGCGGACAGCGCGCGCTGCCTGCCGATGCTGGAGCGGCACCGGGAACACTACGGCAAGCCCCCGACCCATGCCGCCTTCGACGGCGGCTACGCCTCCGCGGACAATCTGAAGCGCGCCAAGGAGATGGGTGTGGAGCATGCGGTGTTCAGCAAGAAGCGGGGACTGAAAGAGGCGGACATGACGCCCTCGCCGTGGGTCTTCGACCGGCTCCGGCGCTTCCGCGCGGGCGTCGAGGCGGGCATCTCCTGGCTGAAGCGCTGTTTTGGCCTCGGTCGCTGCCGCTGGCGCGGTCTGGCGCGCTTCAAGGCCTGGGTGCAATCCGCGGTCTTGGCGCACAACCTGGTGCGCATCGCCCGGCTGCGGCCCGGATAGACCTTCAAAAACGCTCCGAAACGAACATTCCAGTACCGGAACCGCCCGCCGGGGGGCGGCTTCGGCCCTGTCATGGAGTGATCGGCCCCATGCCGCCGGATCAAGCCGGAAATCCCGCGAACCCTTGCCGCATGGGGGCAAATCCGCCCCGCGGACTCCCCATCGCCGCGAATCGGGCCGAATCGACGAACGATGGATCGATCAGAAAACGGAGTTTACGGACAAGAACTAATTATCAAACGCGCCCGGTCGCCGGATTTAAGCCCGAGTTGCTCAAGAGGCCTTCCAGTGTAACCCAATGAAGCGCCTGTGATTGACGCGAGGGACCAGTTTATGGAAAGGTCACGGAAATTGGGCAGATTTCCAATCCGGATCGAGGCGCTAGAGTCCGGTTCGCATCCCAGCGCCTTCGCAAACTCGGGCGGAACATTAGTCACGCTGTACCCATTGAAGTAGCGCGATTCTACAGCGAATGTCCAGTAGGGGGCACCGGAGTCATCGCGACCGTCAATGACATCTTCTAAATCCCTAAGTCGAATTGATGATTTGCTCGCCAAACTGATCCAACCGTCATTGATGACGAACCTCTGGGCTTGCATATACGCCCGCACGCTCGCTGGGCTCACACCAAATTTCTCAGGCAACTCGGTGAGCAGTCTTTCTGTTGTTGTTGTGCCGCCATCTTCCTTTATGCGTTGGATAATTTCGGCCGAAATCCCTTCGTATTCGTCGTCAACCCATTCGGCGAGGCCCCAGTGCTCCAAGTCAGCACGAACGACACTCGGTATGTTAGAAAACGCCCCTCCAACTTGTATCGCAGTCATGCCACAAAGCTGGCCAATCTCGCGTTTGGTCGCGGGTCGGCCGATCGAGATCAGCGCTGCCTTAGCTCGTGCCTTAGCGCTGTTGCGTAACGCGAGTTGCCCATGCAGGCGGTGGAGGCCAATTCTACTCATGAGCCAGCCCCAGTGTTCGGTAAACTCAGGATGAAGTTCGGATATTTCCGCAGAAAGCGTTTCCTCATCGATCAACCCTTCCATATCCGCATACGTCGCCGCAATTTCTCGAATAATGGAAAACGCAGCTTTAGCATCAACACTTATGAACATCTCGCCGTCCAACTCATAGTCCATCGCCAAAGTTAAACGATCACGGAGAAGATCTCCTGCCAATTCCTTATTTAATGCGCATATCGCGTCCATGCGCTGCGTCATTTCAGCCTTAGAAACTATGGCAGCAAAGTTCGATTTCAATATTGAAGCTAATGATTTCAATTCTTCACCCAAATCATGCTCAATATTTCGTTCAAGTCTGGTTTGAATTTGCCTAACTCGTTCACGGGTAATTCCAATATCGCTGCCTATTGATTCCAATGTCTTTAAAGGATTTTGTAGGATTCGATTCTTGAATATAACAAGCTCTCTTTCTGACATTCCTTGAATTCTTTGTTCTAATCTTTCTATCACAAGATTGACCAAGCTTGGTGCAACCTCTACAACCTCAATCAGCCGAATTCGATCCAAATCGGCACTTTTTCTCAATATCGAAGCTGCGTCCAAAAGTTCGGTATTCAGCACATCAGAAAGTTTCGTCACCAATCCTAATTCCACCATAACTGCAATAACTGGATTAAGTGCATGTTGAATCTCCTGCCAAATGGCTTGTGCGGATTGTTGTTTTTCAATATCTGTCCTTATAGCCTTAGCGATTTCATCATCTATCGTAGTTTGAAAATATTCAACATTGATTTGCATAGGATCATAGGTAGTTCTCGCAACTACTTGGGACAATTCTCTGGCGCAAAACAGCAAATACAGCCAAGTATGGCCTTGTAAAGTACTTGCTCGTAGATTTTGACCATTTTCGAGAAGATATGTTTCAACAGCGAACAGAAGTTCCTTCAAGCACTTAGCGCCGAAGTTAGGTAGTTTTAACAACTCGCCCGCCAACAAGCAGCCATCGCCCATCATCATTGATTGGGCGGATTTCAGGCAATTACTTGTTCTCTTGTTAAGCGGTAGCGAAATCGCTATAGATCGATCAAGTCCAGCTGGCCACACTATGGCGCTGTTTTGAATACAACGACCAGCACGAACATCTTCTAACGTAGTTTGGATTGCCATAAGCAATCGCTGAGTTTGATTTGGATCTGGCCTTCGTTGGTGCACGTCAAATTCTCACTATGGTTTCATGTAGATTTAGCCTGTGCCAAATCTTTCAATTAACGATACAAAGAGCTTATCCAATACATCTTCCCTTATGATTCCGAGTTCACGACGTCCTTGGTAAGTACTTGCTTGACGACACAAGCGCTGCAAACTTGAACTCTCGAATAGATCGGAATTTGGATTCGTCGCCAATTCTTGACCGAGTACGCGAATAAAGGAGCTCCGAACATTTGCAGAGCCAAATGTCGAATTACGGGAAACCACACGGTCAATGAATTTTTCCCAATATGTTTGATTCACTCGCAAGACTGCGCGTGCGCAATGTTTGTATTCTTCATTATCGTTTGCGGCTTCGGTTACCATACGCTCACGCCACCATGCTCGAGCGAACGGACAGTCAACGTAGACTGAACGTGGGCCACGTACTTCGGGCAACCCGCCGAGACGGCGAAGAATCGTGCGTACACAGCTGTCGACTAGATGATCTGCCTGCTTGGTCCCCTTCGAATGCGCTTGGAGTGCCTGATCTACTCGTTCCGCCCCTCCCGGAAGGGAACCGCCATTGGCAGCCAGATAGATATGCTGTATACGGCCATGGCGGATATGCTCAAGGGTGAGGCGCGCCCAAAATGTTGACCGACAAGCCATCGATGGAACAAGGCTGGGCCAAGCCGCGTACAACGCTTCCTCGGTATCGACTGGCGGATCTTTGTATTCCGCTTCGGTGAGCGGTGTTGGAATTAACTTAATCTCAGCAAAACCGACTGACTTGATCCCATCTAGTTCCTCGATAAACATCTCCCTTTTTTGAATTTTTTTTAGAAACTCTACTTGCCTAGAACCGCCTTTACGTCTAAGTAGCCCCCTACGATACTTCGTGTAATCCGCATCGTCGAATTCAACTGGGGCTACTCGAATATTGCTCACGTACCATTCTCAAAACCAGCATTCGGGATAGGGAGCGGATACAAACGTGTCGCGACATATTCAGGTCGAAACGATTCGTCCGTCCAGTGTGGGAGATTCTCGTTTTTCAACAAATCTGCTAGCGCCTTGAGGCTACGATGCGACTCCCAGCCTGAGCTATCTCCAAACTCGTCGCCATTACTATTTTCTGCACTGTCCGTTTCAGAATATTCTCTCTGAAGAAGTGCCAGGCACACAGACACAATATGTACCATGAAGTGATGGTGTAATTCGGATTTTCCAAAACGCAGAAATTGGTGTAACTCGGGATGCAGGTTCGCCCGAAATCCGAATGGCTCCGACTGGATATCAACTGCGAATCCACCTATCTCCATATTCTCATCAGCATGGAGAGAAAGAAGTTGAGTAATCGAAGCCTCAAGTTGTACTACATTCCCAACAGCGAGACGTGTCCCCTCGCTGAGTGTAACTTGCTGCGCATCCCAAATCTCGTGTGTACCGTCCTTTTCAGAACAGAGAGTAATTTTACTACCTCTAATACATAAGATGGCTGGTATAAATAGTGGCGGTTCACCGATATTGTCGACGTTGTAAGAAATAGTATGGCACGGCTTTGAGGAAAGGTGAATTTCGCGATATGCGGAACGAGGAGAAGATATGATACAAGCATATTGCGCCTTGCCTTCCATTATTAGTCGATCAAGTAGCGGAACACCTTCAAGTTGGTGTGTGAGCTGAAAATCGGAAGTATTTCCATTTCGATCAAAGGAAACGAAATACTTTCCATTGGGAAAAGCTATACTGCCGCTTTCCAGAACCGGATGCGCATGCGAACCGATCGAATTTGATGCTCCATGAAGAACGACTTCAATGCGCTGTGTTTCAGACATTTTCTTCTGTTCCAATTCCGCTTGACAAAACAGACTGGCCTTTGGATGTTGATTCATGTTCTTCTTTTTGTCGAGCCTTGGGCTTTTCTTTTGGCGTCTTAAAAACTTCAATCCGAAGCGAGGGCTCATCGATGTTGGAAAAATCACCATCTATCCTAATGTTTGCTTCGATGGTGATTTTTTCTCCTTTGGAAACATTTCCCAGTCGTACTCCCACCGGTTTGCCGCGCTGGCGGGCTAAACAATTGTCCGATATTGATGCTCCATTTATTGTGACATCCCCTATTTCTGTGGGATTATACGGATCGAGTCCGTGACGGTCACAAGTAGCATCAAGCCCCTCATCAATCATTAACCGGATCTGCGCATCTTCACACTTATTTGCAAATTCGACGTGAATAAGACGACGTCCATTGGCAATGACCCGGGACGTAGCCTGAACGAGTGCCGGCAAAGAAGGTCTCGTCCTGCCTCTCTTTATTGAGGAGCGGAGTTCAGGCCTAGGATTTGGATTTGAATCGCCGGGATCCGAATTCGGATGGTCAAGGATAGTCTCAATCCGCCTCGCAGGTCGTTCAGCTATCACAACTGGAGACCCCCGGAGCGCCTTGGATCCACCACTTCCAGCAAGGCCGCTAATACCGTATTCCATGGCAAGGAACTCGTCCGAACTAAATGCCTCCGAACTAAATGCTTTGGTGTTTTCCTTAAGCCATTTTATTATTTCTCGCATCACATCGTAGAAATCCCTTTGATCCCTTTTTTCAAGGCTCTTGGGAACCAGTGTATCATGCAGTGGGTTTTCCGCAGTCCTCACAAGATCGTGCAATCGCTCACCATCTTCGGAATTTAAAGTAAGCACTGCATGAAATGGCATCCGGTCTGCAAATTTGCCCTGGAATGAAGGAATTTCGTTTGTGATCCACATGCCATTTCGACACAAATCAATCCTTGTAACCCCTGAAGGATTATCGGCGACACGAACATCAATGATGCCTTGAGATGTAGCCAACGGATTTCGTGATGTTTTGCGATAAATGTCGCAAGCTTCGAATGCCTTTAGGCCACTAATAAAATTTTTTGTCCTTTTGTTGTCACGATGCCTCTCAAGAATATCTGGCAGGTTTTCTCGATTGAGTTTCCAAATTTTTGAATTCTTTATCTTACGAACATCCTCAACATGCACTTCGAGTTCTCCTTCAGCTATGGCAACAAAAAAGTTGGCCGATGCCGACAGAGAAACCATATCCTCAAGCTCTTTGTTTTCTTCCATGAAATTGTTGAACGCTGTAATGATGACCGCAGAGCCGTGGCCGCTTTCTCTTCGGATTCGATTAAGCTCAGTTCGTATCAGCTTCGGGATGTCATCTCCTGTTGCAAATTCATATAGCTTGCCCGCACCAGCATCAGCGTTAAAGCCACGTATGAAATAGCCGTCCCCGCCTTGACTATGCTCCTTGCCTTCCACACTGTGCGATGCCAATACCGCATGCCCCGATGCAATTTGCTTTCCATTCTCAGTGACTCCACCATACAGAACGTAGCGCAGGTTTGACGCTGGAATAGCCGTTGAATGGCCGTTGCCATAGGTTCCTGTTGCACCCTTGCCCTTAATGCTCACTCCATCGCTCAGCAGTGCCGTCATCCTTTTTTCGTCTAGTCCGATGCCATTGTCTAGTATTGATAAAAGTTCAACTCGATCCTCTGGAAAAGTAGTCGCGATGCGGTTTTTAACTAGTTCGGCTTGACGGGCAAGCTGGCCACCTGCCAGCTGCTTTTGGGTTTCGACAGCTTTTCGAAATGCATACTTGTAATTCTCAATGCCGGGAATTCTGGATAACTCGGCCTCGCTCAGGCGGAATCGCACTATTGCGGGGCTGGTTTTCGCCAAGCGGGCAGCATCCAATGAATTTTGAATCAGTTCTCGGACGACCGCGGCAGGGCGCAAATCATCGAAGGCTGCGATGCCCGCAGGCGTGAATCCGCTGGTCGAGCCCGGTCCAAAATGCAAATCCGGCTTATCCGACAGCATGATATTTTTCCTCCGGACTTAATTTCGCCACTGCCCTTTCGAACGCTTCCACAGCAATATCTATATCAGCTTCAGTGGTGAATCGGCCTAAACTCACTCGAATTCCTGTCGCCGCAGTTTCCCCATCTAATCCCAATGCGCGTAAAACACGGGATGGTTCGCTCATGGCGGAGGAACAAGCAGCGCCGCTTGCCACGGCGATACTGTCAGATACGCTACGAATTATCACCTCGGCGGACAACCCGGGGAAACCAATATTCAAACTCCCGGGCAGCCTTCTCGTCGGGTGCCCGAACAGGAACATATCAGGCTGGAACTGAAAAAGACGGTCAAGGAATCGACAAGCGAAATTGTCGAATCGTTCGCTGTCGCTTGATTGTTCTTCACCAGCCAACTCACACGCGATGCCGAATCCCGCTACCAAGGCAGGTGCTAGCGTCCCGCTTCGCATCCCAGCTTCCTGCCCTCCGCCTCTCAGCATCGGTTGAATCGGTAAACCTGAACGGACGAAAAGGGCACCAATTCCCATCGGGCCGTACAGCTTGTGTGCGGACAGGCTCAGCAGGTCAACGCCCCATTTATCTACATCTATTGGTATGCGACCGGAAGCCTGCGCGGCGTCAGAATGGAAAATAGCACCTGCAGTCCGACAGCGGGACGCAATGTCTGCCAGTGGCTGCAGCACACCAATTTCATTGTTCGCCGCCATAACTGAAACGAGCAATGTGCGCTCATCTATCAACTCGTCGAGCACCGCGAGGTCGAGCAGACCATCTGAACCTACCGACATCACAACAGGCTCGAATCCCTCTGCCTTAGTAGCTAATACAGCCTCAAGCACTGCTGGGTGCTCAGTCGCCACAGTCACAATTCGATTGCGTTCAGTCGGCCCGGCCTCCCTGGCCACACCCATGATCGCGAGGTTGCAGGCTTCCGTGGCACCAGAAGTAAACACTACCTCGTTGTCATCTGCATTAATCAGACCAGCCACCCTGGCGCGAGAGTCACGGACAGCCGTTGCGGCCTCCCAACCATAGGCATGGTCCTTTGAATGCGGATTTCCGAACTGTTCGTGCAGAAATGGTAGCATCGCCTCTCGCACTCGTGGATCAAGCGGTGTAGTCGCCTGATAGTCGAGATAAACCTGTGGCCGCTTCATTCGGTGCAATCGCAAGGCAGCATAGACTCGGAATACTCCCCGAGGTCGAGGCCATCAGCCATGGCTTGATACGACACGCCATCGCGGCCGAAAAAACCGATGTGACTGATGTTGCCGCGCGTTTTCCGGCCTTCGGCTTGAAGATCTCGAATGTATTTCTTTTCTATTTCAGCCCACCACCCGAGGTCGCATGGAGAGCGCTTGAGGGAACCGAAGCCGTCAGCCTTATTAGATTTCTCTTCCGCCATGCGCGCTCGAATAAATTTTAAGTTGTTGGCACCTTTGAGAAAACAGAACACGCAATTCGACATACTTGCATCCGCAGGCAGCTTCAAATCCCAATCCTGTTTTTCCCAAAAGTCGTTCACATCGTCTCGCGATACCGACATATCGCCGAGAGGCATGTAAACATGCTCGCCTTCAAATCCGCTTTCGCTGTCGGCGCGGCTCCGCACTCTTTCAAGGCGCTGCGGTTCGTCTGCCCGAAGTCCAATTATCGAAACATATTCTACTCCGCCTTTACCGAACGAAGCTTTGCCACCAAATGAGCAACCTTCCAACCTTGGGTTTCTGAAGGGTTTCCATTCAAGAAAAAATGCGTCGAAGCGCTGCTCGGGCCGGAAGTGCGGCCGTCTCCACGAATACTCGCGCTTTCGGAGAAAAATATTCTTGGGGACACCACCTCTATTCTTGCCGTGACGTTTCCAAGCAGTTTCTGGATCAATCCTAGCCTCATCTCCGAAATGCCCAAGCCTGTGAATTGACGGTTTCGACGAAAACCAGTCCTTGAGAAATTCTCGAGTAACTTCAAGCTTCAGGTGCTGCGTACAGGTGCGTTGAAACTGATTGGGGACATAGCCGGTCCAAGATAGCAATTCCTCATAGACTTCTCCCCGCCAGTGGAACCCGTCCCTGTTCTCGTCCGACCACGGCTGATCATTGACCAGACGATAGGTCGGAAGCCGGGTCCATTCACCCTTTCTGGCATCTTCGTACGTTTGAAACTCGATCAAGAAGAAAGGAATGCCGTAGGGCCGGCTGGCAGCCATACACTCCCTTACGAATCGGTAAGTGTCCGGGTGCTCTGCAGAAGTATTGTTAAAGACGATCACATCACCCCGCGCCGAATCGAGTAGTCCATTTTTCAGCAGTGTGAACAGCAACATTCCGCTGGTTCGACCACCGGAGAATTTCACTACGTGGGGCAATTCTGCGTGTTTTTTGGACCGGTAGCGCAACGTGTATTCTTGTGCTGGGTCGAATTTTTCCGAACGGGCGCCCACGCTCTTCGAGACAACGAGCTTCGGCACACTGTGAACTGTGAGGTCGGGACAAGGGCTGACCATGGTTTCGGGCTGGCGCACAAGCATTTCCTTGACAGTTTGCTTCGGCTGGCAAGATACCGCAATGTCATCAAATTTCCAACAGCGTGTAGCGGCTCTGGACATTTCGGACTTTTTGGTTGCGCGGTCGGACATGTTCTCGGTTTGGACAAGATACTCGTTGGGGGTTCGGCAATCCAGCGCCCAGTGGGGCCTTTGGTAGTTGTGGAAGAACTCGTGCCCGGCGAGCGCGGGCGCGACGGCGGAGACGGTCATCGGGCCGTCGCACCGGTTCCAGAACTCGATCCGGGCGGAGCGGTTGGCGCGCTCGACGCAGCCGTTCCACCGGGGCCGCCGGGGCGGCGGCACGTGGAGGGGGATTTCCAGCGCTTGGCAGGCGCTCTCGAAGTCGGCCATGAACTCGCCGCCGCCGTCGACCTGGATGGACTCGATGGGGAAGGGCATGGCCCCGGCGGCGGCTCCGGGGAAGCGCTTGGCGTTGCCGGCGGTGGCGCGGGAGAACACGCGCGGGGCGGCGAACTTGGAGACGGGGCGGACGGCGCGGAACTCCTTCAAGGTCTGTCCGTCGCGGCTGTGCGTCATGTGGTCGATCTGGACCATCTGGCCGGGGGTTTTGGTTTTGGCCTTGTCCCCGTATTTCCACCGCCGCGCCCAGGCGCTGTTGAAGTTCCGGCGGCGCTTGGGCTTGGCGCGGCCCCCGCGGAAGGACGCGGGCTTGATCCGGCCGTCGGCGACGGCCTTGGCGACGATGCGCCCGATGGTGGACACGGACAGGCGAACGCCGCGGCGGTCGAGCATGGCTTCGGGTCTGGCCTTGCCCATGAACGGGTGTTCGGCCCGCAGTTGGAGCACGGCCCAGTCGTCGGCGTCGGTCCAGCGCCGCCGGCGGACGCTTTTGGGCCGGGTGCTTTTCGGCGCGAGGGCCTCGGGGCCGCCGCGCCGGAAGGCTTTGCGCCAATCATGGTAGGTGCTCTTGGCCAGGCCGATGGTCTCGAGGGCGTCGCGTTGGAGCATGCCCTTGGCGGTCATCCCGTCGACGAGGTCGAGGACGCGCTTGCGCTCCCGGCCGGGCTCGGACCCGGTCTCGTCCACGCGCAGGCGCTTGCACGAATGGGGGCAGGCATGCAACAGTCTCATGTTCAGGCTCCTTGTTCATTGGGTGAACCAAGCATGCCTGAACCGGCGCAACCCTCCCCCATCCGGTCAGATCACGGGCCTGAACCCGGAGGAGGAAGTTCCGAAATGTATCTGAGCCGGCACACAGCGCTTGCCCGTGATATGGGAACTCAATGCGACCCTAACCAACGTTCGGTCCGAGCGGTGACGATTGGCTGATCGCCGGCCATGTGTTCCCGCACACCCTGACCGACTCCATCGGCTTCTTCGCCGTCCTCGTGCTGCCAGATGTTTACTTGTGACCAAGGCCGGGTAGCCTGCCCGCCGTCGCGGCATCTCCCCCGCGGGGTATCCAGCTTGCGGCACCCGCTAGCGAACGGAAATCTCCCCTGTCGCGACCCGGTGGATCACAGATGCGAGAAAGGTTTGATAAGGAATGCCCAGCTCCCGCGCGATGGTCTTGACGCGCAGGATGTCGCGCTCTTGCAAGCGCAGCGTGACCGCCTTGCGTTTCTGGGTTTCCCGCAGGACTTCCCGCCACTCTTCCCGCAGAGCGCCAAGCCCTTCAGCGGATGGGGGCTGGATTTCGCCCTTGTCGATGGCAGCCTCGATTTCCCGGATCGACCTTTCCTCCTCTGCATCGAGAAAAGGCGCATCATGGCCGGGGGCTGGAACAGGTTTGCCGCTCATTCGCTCTCCCCTTTAAGGTCTTTCGAGTCTTTCACGCGCTGGGCTTTCCGGCTGCGATAAACAGTCTTTAGGAAGCGCGCATCGCCATTCGGCACATAGGGCACGATGCAAGCGTATCCGTCGATTTCCACAATCAGCACACGCTGATTCGGGTATCGCTCCGCGTTGGGATGCGGAAAATCACCGATAATCCCTCCCTGTTCGATGGCCGTCTCCACATCCTCGAAGCAAATCCCCCGTTCACGCTTGAGGCTTTCGTTTTTCGCAGCGCTCCAATCCAGCCAGTGTTTTGACATATTGTTGAAGCATATCGATTGTATGCTAAATGTCAATACAGTGCCTGATTCGAGCCTATGCCCACCAGCTCGGTAGTCCTCCACACCCTCACCGACTCCATCGGCTTCTTCGCCATCCTCGTGCTGGCGCAGGTTTTCTACCTCTGAATCCCGGCTTGCGGTGCGAACTATTTCGGAATATATTCCGATTTAGCTTGATTATTTCGGAATATATTCCAAATGAGACCATACGAGCGCCAATTGTCGCTTGACCTCCCAAGCGGGCAATCCGCCTTCCTCTGGGGGCCGCGGAAAGTCGGGAAGTCGACGCTCTTGGCCCGGCGGTTTCCCGATTCGAAGCGGTTCGACCTGCTCGATACGCGCAAGCTTATCCAGTACACCCGCGAGCCCTGGACATTTCGGGAACAAGTGCTCGCCTTGCCGGAAGCGCAGCGGCGGCGCCCGATCATAGTGGACGAGGTGCAGAAGGCGCCGGCGATCCTGGATGAAGTCCACAGGTTGATCGAAAGCGAGGGCATCTCGTTCATTCTCTGCGGCTCCAGCGCCCGAAAGTTGAAGCGGGGACGCGCCAATCTGCTCGGCGGCAGGGCTTGGCGGTTCCATTTACACCCTCTGAGCTGGCGGGAGATCCCGGAATTCGATCTGTTGCGCGCACTCAACCGAGGCCTGGTGCCGGCCCACTACGACAGCGGCGCGCACCGCCGAACGCTCGACGGCTACCTCAACGATTATCTCAAGGAGGAAGTGTTCGACGAAGGCCTGACCCGCAACGCCGCGGCATTCTCCCGATTTTTCGACGCGCTCGGCTTCAGCGACGGCGAGATCGTCAATTTTTCGAGCTTGGCGAGGGATTGCGGCGTCGATTCGAAAACCGTCAAGGAGTACTTCCAGATCCTCGACGACATGCTGCTTGGCAGCATGATCGAACCCTACGCCAAGCGCCGCTCCCGGGCCGTCATCACGCGGGCACCTAAATTCTATTTGTTCGACGTCGGCGTGGCGGGTCATTTGACGGGACGCGGAATCGAGCGCGGGCAGGGACCGGACTTCGGCCGCGCCCTCGAACATTTCATCTTGATGGAACTGCTCGCCTACCGCGGCTATTCGGAGGCGGACTTTCCGATTCGCTTCTGGCGCACCAGGTCCGGCCTCGAAGTCGATTTCGTGCTGGGCGCGGCCGGACAGGTCGCCATTGAAGTCAAGGGCGGCCGTGTGCGCCGGAACGACTTCAACGGCCTCCATGCGTACAGCGCGGAACTAGAACCGGCATCGGCCCTGATCGTATGCGCCGAACCCACCCCCCGCCGGGTCGGCGCCATCGACGTGCTGCCTTGGCAAGCCTTCCTCGAAAAACTCTGGAGCGGCGACTTGACGCGGCACCTTTGATTGCCGCCCCATCGCCGAACGGAAATCTTTCCCGTGCCTGCGCTGCATTGCCGTTGAGACTCTTGTGGATTTAATTCCCGATTTCGCTTTGAAATATGGAATTAACTCCCGATTTGGGGTAGGAATGCGCCATGTTTCAGCGACTGTTGCAGTTGGATGGCGCCCACTCCTGTTTTCTGTTCGGCGCGCGCGGAACGGGCAAGACCACCTTCATCAGGCGGGCTTTCGACCCGGAGGCTTCGCTGTACATCGATTTGCTCGACGCGGAAACCGAGGACAGCTACCGCCGCAGTCCGGCACGGTTGGAATCGGAGGTCATGGCGCTGCCCGAGTCGGTGCGGTGGGTGCTGATTGACGAGGTGCAGCGGGCGCCGCGGCTGCTTGATGTGGCGCACCGGCTGATCGAGAACACCGGAAAATGCTTCGTGCTCACCGGTTCGAGCGCCCGCAAACTCAAACGGGGCGCATCGAACCTGCTGGCCGGCCGGGCCTTCGTCCACAATCTTTTTTCCGCTCACCGCGCCGGAATTGCGCGAGGCGCTCGCGCTTGACGACATTTTGCGCTGGGGATGCTTGCCGACGATTTACTCGCTTGCGAACGAGGACGCCAAAAACAGCTATCTCCGCGCCTACACGCACACCTACCTGAAAGAGGAAATCGCCGCCGAACAAATCAGCCGGCGGCTCGACCCGTTCCGGGAGTTTCTCGAGGTCGCGGCCCAAGCGAATGGGACCATCGTCAATTACGCCAACATCGCCCGGGATGTGGGGGTGGATCCGAAAACGGTTGTTGCCTATTTGCAGATTCTGGAAGACACGCTCATCGGTTTTCACCTGCCCGCATACCATCGTTCGGTCAGGAAACAGCAGCGCGCCAATCCCAAGTTTTATTTTTTCGACCTTGGGGTGAAACGGGCGCTCGACCGGACGCTGGAACTTCCGCTGCGCGGCGGAACCTACGAGTACGGCAAAGCGTTCGAGCACTTCGTCGTCACGCAAATCGCCCACCTCGCCCGATACCGCCACCCGGACTGGCGGCTGTTCCACCTGCGCACCGGCGCCGGCGCCGAGATCGACCTGCTGATCGAGCGGCCCGGCCTGCCCACGGTGCTGATCGAGATCAAATCCGCCGACAACGTGGATGAGCGCGACACCCGGGTTCTCGAAGGATTTGTTGGCGATTTCAAGCTGCCGCTGGCCCTGTGCGTCAGCAGGGACGCCACGCGCATGCAAATCGGCAAGGTGCTTTGCCTGCACTGGCGCGACGCCCTGAAAGAACTGGATCTCGCAAAGTAGATTCGCCCTTTCCCCCAACAATTACGGAGCGGATCTGGCAGAGGGAACAAAATAGGGGATTGGATATATACTGATTCCGGAATGGTTGGTTTGGGTGTGATCGTAGTGCCGCAACTGAACGCAAGAGAACTCGCCAGTATCGCCCGGGTGGGCATGCTTTCGCAGGAATGCATATCCGAAGAGCAGTTCGGCGAGATCATGATGCGGGAGATGCTGGATCTTTTCGATTCACGCTCGGCCGCGTTTCTGGAGTTCGAGCCGGGGGACGGCGAGTCCGCGCTCGGCGGGAATACCCTGACCTTCGGCCTCGACAACAGGCACTCGATCGCCTATCGCGATCACTATCACCAGTTTGACCCTTGCTTTAGCGGCTTGCGCGAGCGGTTGCGCCTTGGGCAGGGCGCTGCGATATCGACCGACATGGTGGTCGGGAACAAGCACGAGTACGTTGAATCCAGCTACTATCAGGACTTCCTGGCGCCGACCCGGGTGCACCAGAGCCTGGTGTTCGGGATCGGCTCCCGGCAGCGGCTGAACGGACTCGTCGGCCTGCACCGGCGAAAAGATCAGGCAGCCTACAACGCCGCGGACCACCTCAAGGTCAGGCTGATTGCCCCCTACCTGTCCACCGCTATCATGTACCGCCAGAAAGACCGGGCCTACGATCGGCAAAGCGCCCTGCAAAAACTGTTCCTCTACGCGCCAAGCGCGGACGCCTACCTGCTGTTCGACAACAAGCTGAGCTGCACCGACGCCGGCGGCGAACTCGAATTGGTATCCGCCTTGCTCGGAACCGGCCTGGCCGGCGGAACAAGCGGACTGCGCTTGCCGCCCGATCTTGAGGCGGCCGTCAGGAAAGCGATGGCGGAATACAATCGCGGCGGAGCTGGAACGGGATACGAAAGCCTGGTGCTGAGCCGCAATATCCGGGCCACTCTGACGCGGGGCGAAAACGGAAGAATCCTTGTGCTGCTCTCGTTTCTGCGCTCCGAAATCCGCATGGTCAGCAGAAACCGCATGCGCTTATACCGCCTGACGCCACGCCAGGAAGAAGTCGTCGAATTGATCAAGCTCGGATTCGAGAATGCGCAAATTGCCAGAAAGCTCAATATTAGCGTCAAAACGGTGGAAAATCACCTGACCGAAATCTACGACAAAACCCGCACCCACAACCGCACCAGCCTCCTGCTCCGTCTCTTCATCTGAACGCATACCGAGGCTGGCCACGCAATGCGGCAGAGGTCGGAAAACCAGGAAAGCTCTGATCAAGGCCCGGTGTGGCGCCCAGGGAAGCTCTGATTAAGTCAGAGCATTCCTGGGGGATTTCCCCCATGCGCGCGCGGATTCCATCCCCTACAGTTTGCATCAAAACCACTCTCGAGGGGCATCATGAAACTCTCCAAAGGCAAAGTGCTGGGGCCTTCGCCGATTTCGCGGCTTGCTCCGGCAGTCGCCGCGGCAGTAGCGGCATTTGCGGCAGCACCCGCATTGCATGCGCAGACAGCATCGGCAACTCAGGGAACGCTTGAGGAAATTATCGTCACCGCAACCAAACGCGCCGAATCGGTGCAGTCCATCGCGGTCAGCGTTTCCGCCCTGTCGGAAGAGGAACTGGAAAATCGCGGGGCCAGCGAATTCTTCGATTTCGCCCTGTCGATTCCCAACCTGTCCTTCGGCGCCGCCACCGACGGCGTGCTGTCTTCGCGCTCGATTTCCCTGCGCGGGATTTCCGGCGTCAACACCACCGGCGTCTATATCGACGACACGCCGATCTCGGAAACCATCGACCCGCGCATTCTCGCGCTTGAGCGAATCGAAGTATTGCGCGGCCCGACAGGCACACTGTACGGTGCCCGCTCGCTCGGGGGAACGATTCGCTACATTACCCGCAAGCCGGATTTCTCCGGCTTCGACGGGCAGGTTCGGGCCAGTCTTTCGGGTACCGACGAATCGGGGGGAACCAATTACGGCGCATCCGCATCATTCAATATCCCGCTTGGCGACCGGGCCGGCGTGTTGCTTTCCCTGTTGTCCGACGACAGGGCGGGTGTGTTCGACCGCGCCGTGGGCCCGATCGCCGATCACTTGGGGCAGCCCGCCACGCTCGCGTCTCCCGCGAGCGCGAGCGTCACCGAAGATGTCGACAGCCAGAGCGTGCGCGCTTACCGGGCCTCATTCCTGTTCCAGCCAACGCAGTCATTGACGATCGAACCCCGCGTCACCCACCAGACGACAAACCTGGACGGGTTTCCGCTGGCTGATGTGCGGCCAGACAACTTCGCGCAAAACCGCGACTTCAACACTCCGGAAGGCGGCGAGGACGAATGGACGCTGTTTTCACTGAACGTCAACTACGATTCTCCGGCCGGATCCTTCGTTTCCGCCACTTCGGTATTCAATCGCGATACCTTCGAGTTCGAAGAATCCGGCTCGTTCATCAATTTCCTGCAGGCCTTGCCGGCCGCGGCCGGCGGATTTGGCCTGCGCGACGCCCGCGGCGATCAATTCACTCCCCTGAGTTCGCCGATTTATCAGACGCTGAACTTCGAGACTACAGTGCAGGAGTTCAGATTCAGCTCCGATCTGTCGGGAGGCGTCAATTATGTCGCCGGGCTATTCTATCAGCAGGTGCGGGACGATGAGGATTTCAGGCCGAGAAACTTCGCTCCCGGTCTCGCCGCGGAATTCGGGGCCATCGGCGCTCCATGGCCTTTCGGCGATCTCGTTTTCACCTCGGAAAGGCCATCCGAAACCGAGGAACTCGGCGCATTCGGCGAACTCGACTATGCCGTCAACGACCGGTTCGCGGCGACCCTGGGCCTGCGCTGGTATCAGACTGAATACGACTTCAGCAATCGCCAGGCAGGCCTTGCGGTGCAATTGCCGCTGGCGGACGACGCGCCGATTTCCTCGGTTCCTGCGGCTACCGGCTCGCAAAAGGAGGACGGTGTCATCTTCAAGGCCTCAATGGATTATCAGGCGCGGGAAAATCTTTTCCTGTACGGCAAGGTCGCCCAGGGCTTCCGCATCGGCGGCGCCAACGGCCCCGTGCCCAACAGCCTGGGATGCCCGGCCAATCTCGCCAGCCTCAATCTCGGCAGCTTGAACACGGCGACATACGATTCGGATGAACTGATCAGTTACGAAATCGGCGTGAAGAGCGGATTTTCCGACCGCCTGCGCATTAACGCGGCGGCGTTCCTGATCGACTTCGACAATATCCAGCAGGCGGTGCAGCTGGGCTGCGGCTTCCAGTTCCGGGCCAACTTCGGCGCCGCGCGCAGCAGCGGCTTTGAATTCGAACTCAATGCCAGACCCAATGATTCGCTCAGCCTGGGCCTGAGCTACGGGCGCACGAATGCGGATTTCACTGAAAGCGTCGGCAGCGCAATCAACCAGCAAGGCGATCCGCTGCAATTTGTGCCCGATGTCACAGCATCCTTCAACCTCGAATACACCGCTGCCGGATTCCTGCCCAAAGCGGACTTGTACCTCCGCTTCGACTACAGTCATGTGGGAGAAAGCCTGAGTCAGGTGAATTCACAACGCCGCGTTCGCGAGGCTTACGAACAGGCGAGCCTGCGCGCGGAACTGCGCACCGGCGACTGGGCCGTGGGCCTGTTCGCCGACAACCTGACCAATGATATCGCCAACCTTGCGGACAATCGGTCGCTGGCGGCGGAAACACCGGGGCGCCCGCGCTGGGTCGTCAGCCGTCCGCGCACGATCGGCCTGAGCTTCAGCTACGATTTCTGACGCAATGAGGCACAATGGGAATGAAAGTCGAAAGCGGACGGTTCGCCATTAACGATACCGAATTGTACGTCGAGCAGCGGGGCGCGGGGCCGGCGCTGATACTGATTCCCGGCTGGGCCTACACCACCGAAGTGTTTCGCCACAACGCCGAGGCGTTTGGCGGCAGTCATCGCGTCATCAGCTACGACCCCCGCGGACACGGACGTTCGCGGTCCACCGATGAAGGCCACGGCTATCTTCAGCACGGGCGGGACCTGCACGCGCTCATCACCGCGCTTGAGTTGCCTGAAGTCGTGCTCGCAGGCTGGTCCCTCGGTGTTTACGATGCACTCGCGTATCTGCGGGAGTTCGGGTTTGGCAAAGTGCGGGCCTTCATTTCAATCGATGAATCGCCGCGCATCATCAGGGAAAGCGAATCGGACTGGGGGGAAGGCAGCGCCGCGGAAGTGGCGGGCCTGATCGAGATGGTGTCGGGTGAGGGCTACCTGCCCTTTTTCCGCCAGTACATGGCGGAGGGCTTTGTCGAACCGCCGCCGCAGGCGCTGCTCGATCAGTTTGCCGGCTACGCCGCGGCGCTGAAGCCGGAACAGGCCGCCGCGCTTTTGCGCGACGCGGCGACACACGACTTCCGCGAGTTTTCCGTTGAGGTGGCCAGCAAACTGCCGTTCTTGCAGGTGCTGCGGGAGGAATGGTCGGAGCCAGCGGTCAATTGGATCAGGAAGCATCAGCCCGAGGCGGAGATCTGTGTGCTCGGCAATCATCTGATGCTGATGGAATACGCCGGCGAACTGAACCGCCGCATTCTCGATTTTTTGCAATCGCGGTGTTCAGCCAAGGAAGCTCTGATTAAGTCAGAGCTTCCCGCGGCACATGGAAGTGCCGCCGAATTCGATGGCGCAAGCCATTGAATTCGCGAGCAAAACAAAACCACGCTTTGGTTTTGCGACAATGAAAAACTCCATGGGCGAGGGCAAGCGTCTGCGAAGCGAAGCTTCGCGCGCGGACCGAGCGCCACCGGGCTGTGCCCGGTGGCCGGAACGAGGGCAAGCGTCTGCGAAGCGAAGCTTCGCGCGCGGACCGAGCGCCACCGGACTGTGCCCGGTGGCCGGACTGGAATTTTCCAGAGCATGCCCAAGGCGGTCCGGCACGGTCACATCCAGCAGTCCCCGCTTTGCCTATGAGATTCTGCAACCGCGCTTCGCTACGCATAATGACCTCGGGGGAACTGCCATCCTGCGCGAAGTCTCGGCATTTTGTCACCAGAATGAGGATTGCCGGATCGCATCACAACACTCGCGGCGCGGATTGCCCGCCGCAGGGGGATTCACATGCAAACGATCACAAACAACAGCATCGGACTCGACGGATTCGAATTCGTCGAATTCAGCGCGCCCGATACGAGGCGGCTCGATGAGGTTTTCCGGATGCTCGGCTTCGTTCCAGTCGCCCGGCACCGGTCGAAGGAGGCCATCCTCTACCGGCAAGGCGATATCAACTTCATTCTCAACAACGAGCCCGGCAGCATGGCCTCGTTCTACGCCGAAGAGCACGGCCCCTCGGCCTGCGGCATGGCGTTTCGGGTAGAAGACGCGCACTATGCATGGTCGAAAGTCCTCGAACTCGGCGCGCAACCGCTGGAGCTGCCCACCGGCCCGATGGAACTGCGGCTTCCGGCGATCCGCGGCATCGGCGGCGCGCCGCTGTACCTGATCGACCGCTACCGGGAAGGCGCGAGCATCTACGATATCGATTTCCGTTTCTTCGACGATGTCGACCGCCACCCGCAGGGTTGCAAGCTGCGGGAAATCGATCACCTCACGCACAACGTGTATCGCGGACGCATGGACTATTGGGCCGGCTTCTATGAGAAGCTGTTCAACTTTCGCGAAATCCGCCACTTCGACATCAAGGGCCTGAAAACCGGCTTGCAATCCCGCGCCATGACAGCGCCCGACGGCAAGATACGCATCCCGCTCAACGAAGAGGCGGCGGGCGGCTCCGGTCAGATCGAAGAATTCCTGATGCAATACAACGGCGAGGGAATCCAGCATATCGCACTGTCGACTGATGACATCTGCGAAAGCTGCGACCTGCTGCGGGCCAAGGGCGTGCCATTGCTGGACCCGCCGCCGGACACCTACTACGAAATGCTCGAAGAGCGTTTGCCGGGGCACGGCGAACCGCTCGACGAACTGCGGGCCCGCGGCATATTGATGGACGGCAGCACCGCGGGGGAGAAAAAGATCCTGCTGCAGATCTTCACCGGCAACCTGCTCGGGCCGGTTTTCTTCGAGATCATCCAGCGCAAGGCCGACGAGGGCTTTGGCGAAGGCAACTTCAAGGCCTTGTTCGAGTCCATCGAACGCGACCAGATGCGCAGGGGCGTGATCTGAAGCGCATACCTCACCGGCGTGGCAACCCGGCCACACAGGGGCAAAGTCATGTTTGCCGTGAACGAAACACACGACCCGGAACTGCGCAGCTGGATCGAGTCCGCCAACGATCAGCAGTGCGGTTTTCCGATTCAAAACCTGCCGTTTGCCGTCTTTTGCCGCCGGCATGCGGACGAAGCGTTCCGCGGCGGCGTCGCTATCGGCGACCAGATTGTCGATCTCGCGGCGGTCAACGCCGCGGGTTTGTTTGATGGACTCGCGGGCCGGGCCGCTGCAGCCGGCGCATTGCCGGAATTGAACGAATTGATGGCAATGGGCGCGGAGGCCATTTCGCAACTGCGCCTGGCGCTGTCCCGGGCGCTGCGGCGCGGAGCGGGTGGACAGCAGAGCCTGCGCCTTTGCCTGACACCACAGGCCGGCGCGGAGTACGCCCCGCCCTGCCGCATCGGCGACTTCACCGATTTCTACACTTCAATCCATCACGCCACCAGCGTCGGCAAACAGTTTCGCCCGGACAACCCGCTGTTGCCGAATTACAAGTGGGTGCCGATCGGCTATCACGGGCGCTCTTCGAGCATTGTCGTGTCCGGCCGGGGAGTTGCCCGGCCGGTCGGGCAAATCAAGAAACCGGAAGATGGCGCGCCGACAGTGGCCCCCTGCGCCCGGCTCGACCACGAGCTGGAACTCGGCATCTTCGTCGGCGCAGGCAATCCGCTGGGAAAGCGGATCGACATCGACGAAGCCGAGTCGCATGTATTCGGCATCTGCCTGCTCAACGACTGGTCGGCCCGGGATATACAAAGCTGGGAGTATCAACCGCTTGGCCCTTTTCTGGCCAAAAGCTTCGCCTCGACGATCTCGCCCTGGATCGTCACGCTCGAAGCGCTGGCGCCGTACCGCAGGCCATTTGCGCGCCCCGCGGGGGAACCGCCGCCGCTGCCCTATCTCGATTCGGCAGACAACAGCGCCATGGGCGCCATCGACATTGAATTGCAGGCATTCATCGAGACGAAGGCGATGCGCGCGCGGGCTCTGGCGCCGGAGTTGATTTCAAGCTCGAACTTCCGCCATTCCTGGTGGACCGTCGCACAGTTGGTCGCGCACCACACGCTTGGCGGCTGCAACCTGCGCCCTGGCGACCTGCTCGGCAGCGGCACGCAATCCGGTCCTGGGCCGAATGAAGGCGGATCGATGCTTGAATTGTCCCGCGGCGGGCAGCGGCCGCTGCAACTGCGCAGCGGTGAATCGCGCGGTTTTCTGCATGACGGCGACACGGTGATATTGCGCGCGCACTGCGGTGGAGATAGAAGCCCCCGCATCGGCTTCGGCGAAGCCGCGGGCACGGTGCTGCCCGCGCGAACCATACAGACCGCGCAAGACTCAAAAACCGGGGAACGATCATGAAAGTAGAAAACATCCATCACGTCGCTTATCGCTGCAAGGACGCCAGGCAGACCGTGGCGTGGTACGCGGAAAACCTGAACATGGACTTCGTGCTCGCCATCGCCGAGGACAAGGTCCCCTCCACCGGGGACGCCCACCCCTACATGCATGTTTTCCTTGATGCCGGCAGCGGCAATGTGCTGGCCTTTTTCGAATTGCCGACCCAGCCCCCGATGGCGAGGGATGCCAATACGCCAGAATGGGTGCAGCACATCGCTTTTCGCGTCAGGAATATGGAAACCCTGCTCGCGTTCAAGCGGCGGTTGGAAGACAACGGCATCGATGTTTTAGGCGTGGTGGATCATTCGCTGTTCCATTCCATATACTTTTTTGACCCGAACGGGCACCGGCTGGAATTGTCGGCGCCGGACCCGGCGGAAGAAGAGAAGATGCGGCGGCTGGACGCCGTGAAATGGGAAATGCTGGAAGAATGGTCGAAAACCAAGCGCGCACCGCGGCACGCCGCCTGGCTTCATGATGGTGGTGACTAGGAGCCTGCGCCGTAGGAACTCGCGAAAGCGAAAATTCGATATCGCCGTGCCTTTGGCTGATCGATCGGGGCGAATATTGGCTTATATTCAACGAAATCGATCAGCCAAGGGCACGGACGGGAGCGGATTCGCAGCCGCGAATTCCTCCGGCGCAGGCTCCTGGCACAGGGAAACTTGAATGTTGTTGTTATATTCCTACTACCGCAGTTCGGCTTCGTACCGGGTGCGGCTGGCGCTCGATCTGAAAGGCATTGAATACCGCCGGCAAACCATCGATTTGCCGGCGGGCGAGCAAGGCGGGGAAGCCTTTCTCGCGTTGAACGCGCAAGGCTTGGTTCCCGCGCTGGAGCTGCCTGACGGTACTGTGCTGACCCAGTCCATGGCCATTATCGAATGGCTGGAGGAGCAGTATCCACAGCCGCCGCTGTATCCGTCCGGGGCGATTGCGCGGGCGCGGGCGCGCAGTCTTGCGGCAATCATCGCCTGCGAAATCCATCCCCTGAACAATCTGCGGGTCCTGCGCTACCTGAAGCATTCACTGTCGGTTTCCCGGGAACAACAAACCGGCTGGTACCACCACTGGATCAGGCAGAGTTTCGCGGTGCTCGAAGCGGAACTGACGCCCGGCCCCTTCGCGCTTGGCGATGCCGTCAGCGTCGTCGACGTTTTGCTTGCGCCGCAGGTCTACAATGCCCTGCGTTATGAAATGGACGTGCGCGCCTGGCCGCGCATCTGGTCTGTGTATCAGTCCTGCATGCGACTGCCCGCATTCGAATCCGCCGCGCCGTGATTTACTCACCGGATAATGTGTACTACCATCGCCGGCAATCGCGGCGGCGGGATGGATGACGTGGATCGGGGACGGAATGACGAAGCCTATTGGAAGGCCAACATCCGGCTGGTGCTGAGCCTGCTCGCGGTTTGGTTCCTCGTTTCCTTCGGCGCCGGCATCCTCCTCGTCGATGTGCTCGACAATATCCGTTTCGCCGGTTTCAAACTTGGCTTCTGGATGGCCCAGCAGGGGTCGATCTTCGTTTTCATCATTCTGATTTTTGTCTACATCCGGCGGATGGATAAGCTCGATGCGCGCTACCGGCGCTCCGGCGATGCCGGGGAAGACGCCGCCCAATGAGCGTCCAAGCTTGGACTTTCCTGTTTGTCGCGCTGACCTTCGGGCTGTACATCGGCATCGCGATCTGGTCCCGGGTGCGCTCGACCCAGGATTTCTACGTCGCCGGCAAGCATGTGCCGCCGCTGGCCAACGGCATGGCCACCGCGGCGGACTGGATGTCCGCCGCCTCGTTCATCTCGATGGCCGGGCTGATTTCCTTCATCGGCCGCGACGGCGCTTTCTACCTGATGGGCTGGACCGGCGGCTACGTGCTGCTCGCGCTGCTGCTCGCGCCCTACCTGCGCAAGTTCGGCAAGTACACGGTCCCCGACTTCATCGGCGACCGCTACTACTCCCAAACCGCGCGCATGGTGGCGGTGTTCTGCGCCATCGTGATTTCCTTCGTCTACGCCTGCGGGCAGATGCAAGGCGCCGGCATTGTCTTCTCCCGCTTTCTCGAAGTCGATTTAACCTATGGCGTGATGATCGGCATGGCCATCGTCTTCTTCTACGCCGTGCTCGGCGGCATGAAGGGCATCACCTACACCCAGGTCGCCCAGTATTGCGTGCTGATTTTCGCCTTCATGGTGCCGGCGATCTTCATCTCCATCCTGATGACGGGCAACGCGATTCCCCAGCTTGGCTTCGGCTCGCAGTTGACCGATGCCTTCGGCGGCGGCTATCTGCTCGACCGCCTCGACGGGCTCAGCGAACAACTCGGCTTTCCCGCCTACACCGAAGGCCAGCGCAGCATGCAGGACATGTTTTTCATCACCGCGGCGCTGATGATCGGCACCGCCGGCCTGCCCCACGTCATCATCCGCTTCTTCACCGTGCCGGGGGTGCGCGAGGCGCGCAAATCCGCCGGCTACGCGCTGATCTTCATCGCGATTCTCTACACCACCGCGCCGGCCGTCGCCGCCTTCGCCCGCGCCAACCTGATCAACACCGTGGACAATGTCGAATACAGCGCGATGCCCGAATGGTTCAGCAAGTGGGAAACCACCGGCTTGATCCGCTTCGACGACCGCAATGGCGACGGTCGCATCCAATACACCGGCGATGTGGAAACCAACGAGCTTGACGTCAACCGCGACATCATGGTGCTGGCGAACCCGGAAATCGCCGGATTGCCCAACTGGGTGGTGGCGCTCGTGGCCGCGGGCGGGCTGGCGGCGGCATTGTCGACCGCGGCGGGGCTGTTGCTGGTGATTTCCTCGGCGGTCTCCCACGACTTGCTCAAGCGCGGCTACATGCCCGAGATCAGCGACAGGGAAGAGCTGCTGTTCGCGCGCATGTCGATCCTGCTCGCGGTGCTCGTGGCGGGCTATTTCGGCATCAACCCGCCAGCCTATGTGGCCCAAGTCGTCGCTTTCGCCTTTGGGCTGGCGGCGGCTTCGTTTTTTCCGGCGATCATCATGGGAATCTTCAACCGCCGCATGAACCGCCAAGGCGCGGTGGCCGGCATGGTCGCCGGTTTCGCCTTCACCGCGCTGTACATCATCTACTTCCGCTTCATCAATCCGGGGGCGGACAATCCCGGAAGCTGGCTGTTCGGCATTTCACCCGAAGGCATCGGCTCCCTTGGCGCCCTGCTCAACCTAGCCGTGGCCTGGACAGTGTCGCGCTTCACTCCGGCGCCCCCGGCCGAAGTCCAGGCCCTGGTCGCCGACATCCGCCGACCCGAGGTGGATTGAACACGCTCCGCATAGTCGCTCTCCCGTCATTCTGCGCGAGCGAAGCGGAGTCGCAGAATCCCCCGAAGATGGCACCATCGCCGCCGAGATCCTGCGACTTCGCGCAGGATGACAGAACTCAATCAAGCCTTGTGCCGGCCGTGGTCGGTCTTTTTCCAGTACTCCTTAACAGTGCGTTTCATCTCCTTGCGCATCAACAAAATGCCAACCAGGTTGGGCGCGGTCATCAACACGATGGTGATCAGGGAAATGTTCCAGATGACCGTGGTGTCCGCCAGCGCGGCGTAGAAGAATCCGCAGACATAGACGACCCGGTACGGCATCACCGATTTCGGCCCCAGCAGGTAGGTCATCGCCCGGTCGCCATAGTAGGACCAGGCGATGGCGGTGGAAAAGGCGAACAGCATCAGGCCGATGGAGACGATGTACTGGCCATATTCCCCAAACAGCCCCCGGGTGAAAGCCTCGGTGGTCAATGGCACCGAATGGATGAGCGATTCACCCGAAACCACCACCGACACATCGTCGAGCCGCCCGTCGGAAACGCCAAGCACGCCGCTGACCGGCTCGCCATCGCGGTGGAAGGCGACATTTTCGGCGAACGAGCGGGCATTCAGCACGGTGACTTCCGCCGCGTTCTGAATGCGGCCATCGGCGAGTTGCAGGCTGCCGTTGAAACTCGCCACCGGGGAATCATCGTTGTTGAGGAAGGCGAAGATTTCCCGTTGATGCGCTTCATCGCCCTCCAGGTATTCGCCGCTGACGAAGCGCAGGTCCGCGCGCTGGAATTCGTTGTCGTGCTTCTCCGCCCAAACGCCGGAACTGAGGATGACCAGGCCGGTGATCGTGCAGATGACGATGGTGTCGATGAAAGGCTCCAGAATCGACACCATGCCCTCGTCGGCGGGCTCTTCGGTGCGGGCTGAAGCATGGGCGATGGGCGCGCTGCCCTGCCCCGCCTCGTTGGAATACAAGCCGCGGTTGACGCCGCGGTCGAAGGCGTAGGCGAAGGTGGCGCCGAGAAAGCCGCCGGTGGCCGCCGAGCCGGTGAAGGCGTCGGCGAAAATCGACACGAAGGACGGAACGATATTGCCGAGATTGGGGATGATCACCGCGACCGCGCCGATCAGGTAAATCACCGCCATCGACGGCACCACGGCGGCGGCGAACTTGGCGATGCGGGTAATGCCGCCGATGATCACCAGCGCAAGCAGCGCCGACATGAATATGGCGGTGATCAGTGGGTCGAGATTGAAAGTGCTTTCCAGCCCCGCGGCGATATTGTTGATCTGGGGCAGATTGCCGGTGCCGAAGGAGCTGAGCACCGTGGCGATGGCGAACAGCACCGCCAGCCACTTCAGCTTGAGGCCCTTTTCCATGTAATACATCGGCCCGCCGGCGACGGTGCCATCCTCGGTGACGCTGCGGTACTTGTGCGACAGCGTCACCTCGACGAACTTGCTCGTCATGCCGAAGAAAGCCGTCATCCACATCCAGAACAGCGCCGCCGGCCCGCCGAGATGCAGGGCGAGGGCCACGCCGCCGATATTGCCCGTGCCGACGGTGCCGGACAGCGCCGTGGCCAGGGCCTGGAAGTGGCTGGTTTCGCCCCGGGCGCCGTCCTTGTCGAACTTGCCCTGGGTGACGGCGATGGCGTGGCGGAAATAGCGGATCTGGGGAAATCCAAGATAGATGGTGAAAAAAACGCCGGTGGCCAGCAGCAGGGTGGGAAACCAGATGGCGCCGCCGAGAAAGCCATCGATGAAAATGAGGAATTCGTTGACCCTGTCCATTTTGTTGCTCCTGGTTGCGGCGCCGACTTGCCGGTTCGGCTGGCGCGATTAAAGCAATTGCGTGGGTGGGTTACCAGCCCATTCAGGCGATGCTGATCGTTGGCGCGGACTGGGGGGCGTTTTCCCCGCAGTGCGCCGCCACCGCCTGGGCGAGGTCGAGCCAAGCCTGGTTGGATGGGTGTCCGGGGTCGGCAACGAGCAGTGGTTCGCCCCGGTCGCCGGCTTCGCGGATCGCCGGATCAAGCGCTGGCCTGGCGAGCACCGGCACACCGAAATCCTTGGCCAGCCGGTCGCCGGCGCCGGCGCCGAATATGGCCTCGGCGTGGCCGCATTGGCGGCAAATATGCATGTTCATGTTCTCGACCACGCCGATCACCGGCACCGACACCTTGCGGAACATCTCGATGCCGCGGCGGGCGTCGAGCAATGCCAGGTCCTGGGGCGTGGTGACGATCACCGCGCCGCCCACCCGCACGGACTGGGAAAGGCTCAACTGGATGTCGCCGGTTCCCGGCGGCAGATCGACGATGAGATAGTCGAGTTTGGACCAGGCGGTGTCCTTGAGAATCTGGTTGAAGGCCGAAATGATCATCGGCGCGCGCCAGACCACCGCGGTGCTCTGGTCGATGAGAAAACCCATGGAATTGCATTGCAGGCCGTGGGCCCGGATCGGCACCATGCGCTTGCCGTCGATCTCGGGCCGCGCCCCCGGCGCCGCGCCGAGCAGGGTGGGTATGCTGGGGCCGTAGATGTCGGCGTCGAGCACGCCAACCCGGTGGGAACGGGCGAGCGCCAGCGCCAGATTCACCGCGGTGGTGGATTTGCCAACCCCGCCCTTGCCGGAAGCAACGCAGAGAATGTGTCCGATCTGGCCGAGTCCGCTCAAGAAATCCGCTTCCGCCAAGGCAACAGCCGCCGATTATGTTGCAAACCCGCCGAATTGCAAAGCGCAGGACTTGGTGATCGGCTTCGAGCCGTCGCTGTCTGGCGGGCTGTGTTCAGCGGACGCCGTGAATACGTCCTTGTGGGCTCCGGGCTCGGCTTCCTGCCTCGCACGCCCGCTGAACACAACCCGCCAGACAGCGACTCGCCGCAACGGCACACCCATCCTGTTAGATTTTGAATGGGTTTCCTGATCATCCGCGAGTTCGAATCGCTGGCTGATCGCTGAATTACAGCAATATCCCGCCGTAATTCACGAAAAACGGCGCGAACACCAGGCTCAAAATCGCCGACAGCTTGATCAGAATATTCAGCGACGGCCCGGAAGTGTCCTTGAGCGGGTCGCCCACGGTATCGCCGACCACCGCGGCCTTGTGCTGCTCGGAACCCTTGCCGCCGACATTGCCCGCCTCGATGTACTTCTTGGCGTTGTCCCAGGCGCCGCCGCTGTTGGACGAGGCGATGGCGAGCACGCCCCCCGCCACCAGCGACCCGGCGAGAATCCCCGCCACCGCTTCAACGCCGAACAGGAACCCCGCCACCAGCGGCGTTCCCATGATGAGCACTCCGGGAGCGATCATCTCCCGCAGCGCCGCCCGGGTGGAGATTGCGACGCACTCGGCGTAGTCGGGCTGCCCGGTGCCCTCCATGATTCCCGGAATCGTGCGGAACTGGCGGCGCACCTCGGCGATCATGTCGAATGCCGCCCGCCCGACGGATTTCATCGTCATGGCGGTGAACAAAAAGGGCAGCACCGCGCCGATGAACAGCGAGGTGTAAACCAGCGGGTCGAGCAGGCTCATGGTGATGGCCTCGCCCCGCAGACTCGCCGAGGCGGTGATGAAAGCGGCGAACAGCGCCAGCGAAGTCAGAATCGCCGCGCCGATGGCGAAGCCCTTGCCAATCGCGGCGGTGGTGTTGCCGGCGGAATCGAGAATATCGGTGCGGCGCCGCACCTCCTTGGGCAGGCCCACCATTTCGGCGATGCCGCCGGCGTTGTCCGCCACCGGCCCGTAGGCGTCGATCATCAAGGCGATCACCAAGGTGCCGAGCATGCCGAGCGAAGCGATGGCGACGCCGTACATGCCCGCCAACTGCCAGGAAACGAAGATGCTGACGGCGATGCAAAGATATGGCAGCACGGTGCTGCGGTAGCCCAGCGCCAAGCCGAAGATGATATTGGTGGCGACGCCGGTTTCGCAGGATTTGGCGACATCCTTGACCGGCTCATAGTTCTCGGAGGTGTAGTAACCCGTCAGCAGGCCCACCGCCAAACCGGCGACCAGGCCCGACAGGAAGCACCAGTACACCCCCATGTTGGTGTACTCCTCGCCATTGAGGGTGAAGAATTCCGGCACCAGCAGCAGGGTGAAGAAATACATGATCACCGCCATCAACGCGCTGGAGATGATCAGCAGCTTCATCAGCGCCGGCGCCACGTCCTCTTCGGTTTTGACGCCGACGACGAGCTTGGTGATGAAGCTCACCGGAATGCCCACGGCGCTGATCAGCACCGGATAAAGCAGCGCGTTCGGGTCGAGGGCGAACACCGCGGCGCTGATCACCATGGCGGCGCAGGTGCTTTCGGCGCAGGAGCCGAACAGGTCCGCCCCCATGCCGGCCACATCGCCGACATTGTCGCCGACATTGTCGGCGATCACCGCGGGATTGCGCGGATCATCCTCGGGAATCCCCTGCTCCACCTTGCCGACGAGATCGGCCCCCACGTCGGCGGCCTTGGTGAAGATGCCGCCGCCAACCCGGGCGAACAGGGCAATGGTAGAGCCGCCGAGGCCGAAACCAGCGATCACTTCCATCAGAATATGGTTGTTTTCCGGCCCCAGGCCCGACATCAGCGCCGACATGACCAGGTAAATCACCACCAGGCCAAGTGTGGCCAAGCCCACCAGGGCGAAGCCCATGACCGCCCCGGAATCGATGGCCACATCGAAAGCCTGGGAAATGCCCTTGCGCGCCGAAACCGTCGTGCGCGCGTTGCCCTGGGTGGCGACCTTCATGCCGATATAGCCCGAGGCGATGGAAATGGCGGCGCCGAACAGGAAAGCGATGGCGGTGTAGACGCCTTCGCGGTAGCCGGGGGTGTGGATGTCGTCGATGAGCACCGCGATGACGAGGGCGAAAGCCAGCATGAAGATGGTGAGAACGCGGTATTCCTGTTTCAGAAAGGCCATGGCGCCGCTGGCGATGGCGCCGTGGATGAACTTCAGCCGCTTGCTGTCTTTTTCGTCGAGGTCGAGATCAAGTGGGATGCTGACGACTTTTCTCATGTAGTACCAGGCGATTCCGAGTCCCATGAAGGACAGCAATGTGGTCACCACGATGGTGATTTGCGAACTCATGCGGCGTTTCTCCCAAAGCTGTGGCCAAAGCCGCGCACTCTACCACAACGCCGATGCGGAATCTTGTTGAAACGGCGGCTCCGACCCGTCGTTGGCGGGCCAGCGGCCAGTGCGCTTCGCCGTCGGCGGCATCGGCAAGGACGGCCCGGAGGACCGCGGCCTGTCCGAGCGCTGCATCGTTGGCTTCAACGCCGGCCAGCCATACGAATACGCCTGCCACGAAGGCAATTACGGCATGCTCAACATCATCCGCGGCGCCAGAGCCCAGGAAGCGCCCGCGGCGGAAGGCTGATGAAAGCGCATCCGTGACTCGATCGGGTGCGGACCCGCTTCAACCGCTGTTGCCAAGTATGCTCTGAAAAACTCCAGTCCGGCCACCGGGCACAGCCCGGTGGCGCTCGGTCCGCGCGCGAAGCTTCGCTTCGCAGACGCTTGCCCTCGCCCATGGAGTTTTTCATTGTCGTCCTTGTGCCGCGGGGAAACTCTGACTTAATCAGAGTTTCCCTAACAAACGTCGATCTGCTCGAGCAGGTCGTTGCGGCGGGTTTCGAGTTCGGTGATGGCTTCGGTGGCTGGTGGATCGATGAAGTTGCCGGCGGCGTCTAGGTTGGATTCCTCGTATCTGGCCTGTTCTTCGGTGAGCGCGGCGAGCAATTGCTCGGAGACGAGCACGGCCTCGCGGATCGTTTCGTTGAGGGCGTCGCCGGCCGCGGCTTCGGCCTGCAATTCGGCGATGCGGGATTCGAGTTCGGCGATCTGGTCGAGTTTGGCTTGGCGTTCGGCGGCGAGGCGCTCTTGTTCGGCCTGTTCGGCCCGCTCCGCCTGTTCCGATTGTTGGGCTTGTTCCCGGGCCAGCCGGTCTTCTTCGAGCCGTTGTTGCTCGGCGATTCGCTGGCGCTCTTCCTCCGCTTCCCGCTCGGCCTCCTCCTGCTGCAGCGCGAGTTCGGCCTGACGCTCGAGATCGGCTTCGTCGGCGATGAGGCGCGCCCGCTCCGCGGCCTCGGCCGCCTGCTGCCGCCGCAACTGCTCGTTTTCCGCCGCGGTGGTGGTGGCGGTTGTGTTGGTGCCGGTGCTGGCGGCAGCCTCGGGCGCTTCTTCCGCGGGCGTTTCCGGCGTCGAGGCGCAGGCGGCCAGCAGGAGGGCGAGCGCGGCGGCGGCTATGGGCCGCCTGGGATCTGCGATACAGGTCGGGGAATTTGCCATGGTCTTGCTCAAATTGGCTGGGTCTTGCTCAAGATTATAGCGATTGCGGGCGGCGGTGTAACACCCAGCCAGACGGCGACGGAGCGAGGCCACGACGTTAAGGCCGAATTGACGCGGGCTGAATGCTTCTGCTTCAATTCTTGGCGATGCGTCGACGGAATCTGTTTCATGCGCCGGAGCGGAGGGCGGGATTGGCCCGGATCTGGCTTTGGCTGCTGGGCCCGGGTGCTTTTGCCGTGCTGGCCGCGCCGGTTCTGCTGTGCCTGCAATTCACGCCGCTCGTTGAACCGAGCCCGCAACTGAGCCGGGCGGAGGCTGTGCGGGTCGAGGCGCTGCTGCTCGACAGCGTGCCGGCGGACCCCGGCGTGGCGGCCCCCCATTCGCTGCGCTGGAATCAGGAAGAGTTGAACCTGCTCGGCCGCCATCTATTGTCGCTTTCCCGCCTCGGCGCCGACTGGGCGGTGGAAGTTGAATTGCGGCAAGGCGCGCTCGCCTTCAAAGTGAGCCGCTCGCTGGGCACCGCCATCCCGGCCTACATGAACTTCCAAGGTGAAATCGCCGATCGCGATGGCCGGCCCGGCCTGGCGCGGCTGCGGCTGGGCTATTTGCCGGTTCCCCGCCTGCTCATCAACCGGTTCGCGCCGGCCGGCGCCGGGGCAATGGCCGCGGACGACCCCATGCAAGCCGAAGCCGCCCGGCTGCTGGCGAGCGTGGAGCGCTTCAGCCTCGGCGCCGGTGAAGTCCATGTCGAGCTGCTCTGGGACCCGGAACTGCTGGCCCGGGCTGGCGACCAGGCGCGGCAGTGGCTGTATTCGGAATCCGACCGTGACCGCATTCTGCAATACCACGCCGTCATCGGCGAGGTTGCGGGGGAGGCTCCCGCCGGTGAGCAGGCGATTCCGCTCAGCCGCCTGCTCGCGGCGCTGTTCGCCGAGGCGCGGCGCAAATCACTCGCCGGCAGCGACCCCATCGCCGAGAACCAGGCTTTGCTGCAAACCCTGGCGGTTTATGTGAATGGGGAGGATGTCGCCCAACTCGTTGGCGAGGAAGCGGCGCCGGCGGTCGAGTTCATCGAAGTGCGCCTGCTGCGGCGGCAGGATCTGGCCCAGCACCTGACTTCGATCGCGGCGATCACCGTGGCCCTTGGACCCGATCTCGCGCTGATGCTCTCAACGGCCAAGGAATCCTTCGATGCCAGACACCGCTCGGGGTTCAGCTTTTCCGACCTCACCGCCAACAGCGCCGGCGTCACCCTCGCCCGGCTCGCCACAAGGGACCGGGAAAGCGCCCTCGAAATGCAGCGCCGCATGAGCGAACTGCGCGCCGACTCCGACTACATGCCCGCGGTTGGCGACAACCGCGACGGCCTCGCCGAGGATGATTTCAGCGAACTGTACCGGGACACCGGCAGCCTCGCCTACCGCGAGCGGGTCGCTGAAATCCAGCATTTGATAGAATCCAGCCGCGTGTTCTCCGGTTTCTAGGAGCCTGATTAGGATTCATTTCGATGCCAGCCAAGGGTTTGACCACCCGCAATCTGCATGCCGACCGCGCGGGCCAGCCGGAACACGGCGTGCTGCACAAGCCAGTGCATCCATCGGTGGCCTTCGGCTATGCCGACTCGCGGGAACTCGCCGAAGTTTTCCAAGGCAAACGCGCCGGCTACGCCTATGGCCGCCAGGCGAATCCCACCGTGGCCGCGCTGCAGCATCGCGTCACCGCGATGGAGGACGGCGCGGCCAGCGTCGCTTTCAGCACCGGCATGGCGGCCATCGCCGCGGTGGCGCTGACTTTGCTGAAAGCCGGCGACCACATGGTTTCCAGCGCCTATCTGTTCGGCAACACCAACAGTTTTTTCCGCACCCTGGCCCGGTTCGGGATCGAAGTCGATTTTGTCGATGCCACCAGCGCGGCCGCGGTGGCGGAGAAAATCCGCCCGCAAACCCGCATCGTTTTTGTCGAAACCATCGCCAATCCGGTGACCCATATCGCCGACCTCGAAGGCATCGGCGCCCTGTGCCGCGAGCGGGGCCTGCTCTATGTTGTCGACAACACCATGACCTCGCCGCATCTCTACCAGCCGAAGTCCGCCGGCGCCGGACTCGTGGTGAATTCGCTGACCAAGTACATCGGCGGCCACGGCAACGCCCTCGGCGGCACGGTGACCGACACCGGCCGCTTCGACTGGAGCGGCTTCGCCAATATTCTCGACCTCTACCGCCAGGGCGACAGCCGCGAATGGGGGCTGACGCAGATTCGCAAGAAGGGCCTGCGCGACATGGGCGCCAGCCTGGCCCCGGAAGCCGCCCACACCCTGGCGGTCGGCTCGGAATCGCTGCCGCTGCGCATGGACCAGGCCTGCGCCAACGCCATGGCGCTGGCCCGCCTGTGCGCGGACCATCCCGAGGTGGCCAAAGTCAACTACCCCGGCCTGCCGGAGCATCCGCAGCACCAGCGCGCGCGGGAGTTGTTCCGGGCCTTCGGCGCGCTGCTGAGCATCGAGCTCGCGGCGGATATCGACTGCTTCGATTTTCTCGACAGCCTTGAAATCGTGGTGGCGTCAAGCAACCTCGGCGACACCCGCAGCCTCGGCATCCCGGTGGCCCACACCATCTACCACGAGATGGGGCCGCGGTGGCGGCAATCGATGGGCATCGCCGATTCGCTGCTGCGCTTCTCCATCGGCATCGAGGACCAGGCCGACCTGCTCGCGGACTTCAACCAGGCGCTCGCCCGGTGCGGGCAATGATCGCGCTGATCGCGGCGGACGCGGTGGCGGAGGGCCGCTCGAAAGAGGCCGAGGCGGGCGGCGAGGCGTTTCTCCTCGTGCGCAAGGACGATCAGTTGCATCTCTACCGCAATGTCTGCCCCCATCTGGGCACGCCCCTGAATTGGGACGAAGACCAGTTTCTCGATCCAGATGGGGCGCTGATACAGTGCGCGACGCACGGCGCCCTGTTCCGCATCGAGGATGGCCTGTGCCTGGCCGGGCCGTGCCAGGGCGCGCGGTTGCGGGCGGTTCCGTTCCAGCTCGTGGATGGCATGGTGATGATCGAGCCGGCGGCGGGCCCGCCGACCTGATTCGCCGGCTCGGAAAATGCTCAGGCAACTACCGGCACCTTCCGGTCGAGCGTCACGCTTCCCTTTGCCAAATCGTAGGTCGCGCCATAGGCGAGCAGTTCAACCCCCGCCCTGGCGGCCTCCCGCAGCAACTCGCCGAAGCGCGGGTCGATATCGTCGGCCGGCCGGACTTCAACCACGCCATCGTGGGCCACGCAGAAGATCACCATGGCGCGAAAACCACTGCGCCGCACCGCCATCAATTCGCGCAAATGGCGCTGGCCGCGCTCGGTGACCGCGTCAGGAAAGCGGCCGACGCCCGCTTCGGCCAAGCTGACATTCTTGACCTCGACGTAACAATCCCCGCCCGGCAGACCAAGCAGAAAATCCGCGCGGCCGCCGGACGCATAGGCCGCTTCCCGCCGTATCCCGGCGTGGCCGGCGAGCGGGCGGACAAGGCCGTTGCCGATGGCTTCCTCCACCAGCGGATTCGCCATCGCGGTGTTGATTCCCACCAGATGGCGCCGGTCCACCTCGACGATTTGCCAAGTCTGCCGGTACTTGCGCTTGGGATTGTCCGCTGTCGTGTGCCAGACCCGGCTGCCCGGCTCGCAACAATTCCGCATCGATCCGGTGTTGGGGCAGTGAATCGTCAGCACCCCGCCCGCGGCTGTCTCCACATCGGCGAGAAACCGCTTGTAGCGGCGGAGCAGGACAGCCTGCTCAAGCGGGCCGGGATAGTTCACGCCTTCGCCTTGTTCAGGTCAGCGCCCGGCGCAAGCGCTCGACGCCCAGGCGCAGGTCATCCATGCCGGTGGTGAAGGCCATGCGCACGTATTCATTGCCGTTGATTTCACCGAAATCGGTTCCCGGCGTGATCGCCACGCCGTGGTCTTCGAGCAGTTCCCGGCAGAAGGCTTCGCTGTCGCGGCTGAAGGCCGAGATGTTGGCGTAGGCGTAGAACGCGCCCTGGATTTCCCGGGGCAGCAACATGCCAAGACCCGTCAATTCGGCGGCGAGGTAATCCCGGCGCTCGCGGAACGCGGCCCGGCGCCGCTCGAACACTTCCCGCGCCGCCGGGGTGAAGGCGGCGAGCGCCGCGTGCTGGGTGAAGCTCGAAGGCGAGATGAACAGATTCTGGGCGAGAATATTGGCGGCCTCGACTTGGTCCTCGGGCACGACAATCCAGCCCAGCCGCCAGCCGGTCATGCCGAAATACTTGGAAAAGCTGTTGACCACGAACGCCCGGGGATTCAATTCCAGGATGCTGGGCATGTCGTCGGTGTAATGCAGGCCGTGGTAGGTTTCATCCAGCAGCAGATGCGCCCGGTTGGCGTCGGCCCAGTCGCTGATCGCGCGCAAGTGCCGCCGGGAAATCACCGCGCCGGTGGGATTGCCCGGCGAAGCCAGCCACAGGCCCGCGGTGTGGTCCCGCCGGTGCTTTTCGAGCAGTTCGATGGAGGGCAGGAAATTCTCTTCCACTCCCACCGGCATGAGTTGCGGCTCCGCCCCGGCGAGCCGCGCGAGATTGCGGTAGCAGGGGTACGAAGGATCGGTGAGCAGCACGCCGGCGCCGGCCCGCAACAGCAGATGCGACAGGATCGAGAGCCCGCCGCTGGCGCCGAGGGTGATCAGAATGCGCTCCCTGGGCAGTTCGAGGCCGTGCCGCTGCCGGTAATGGCCGGCCAGGGCGTCGCGCAATTCCGGGATGCCAGGCGCCTGGGTGTATTGGGTAATGCCAGCGTCGAGGGCGCGCTTGGCCGCCTCGCGGATTGGCGCGCAGGTGGCGAAGTCGGGCTCGCCGGCCCCCATGTGCACGATCTTGCGGCCCGCCCGCTCAAGTTCGGCGGCGCGGTTGAGCACGGTCAACACCCGGAACGGGTTGACGCCCCGCGTCCGCAATGCGCATTCGGTGGGTGTTCCGGTCTTGTTCATCCTTTTCAGTCCTGTCCTTGCTGATGTTGAAGGTCAGTGTTCGTTCTCCGCCGAATACGTGGCTTCGAATCGTCGCCGTCTGCCGGGCCGCGCATTATAATTCCTGTGGCGCAGGCAAATCGATTCTGGTAGGTTAGCCTGCTTCTTGCGAGGGCCACACCATGTCGGACATTGCGAGCCTGCATTCCCAGCCAGTGCTGAAGAGTTTCTCTCCGTACCAGCCGGAACCCGGAGAGGAGTACATGAACGAGAAGCAACGCGCGCATTTCCGCGGCATTCTGCTCGGCTGGCGCAACCAGTTGATGCAGGAGGTCGACCGCACCGTACACCACATGCAGGACGAGGCGGCCAATTATCCCGACCCGGCGGACCGGGCAACCCAGGAAGAGGAATTCAGCCTTGAACTGCGCACCCGGGACCGCGAGCGCAAGCTGATCCGCAAGATCGACAACACCATCGAGGCCATCGCCCAGGACGATTACGGCTACTGCGAAACCTGCGGCATCGAGATCGGCATCCGCCGCCTCGAAGCCCGGCCCACCGCGGACAAATGCATCGACTGCAAGACCTTGGACGAAATCAGGGAAAAGCAATTCGGCATTTGACCGCGCCATCCAAACCGCCGGGGCAATACCCCGGGCGCTTTTCGCCCGGTCGCCATGTGGGGCGCTTTGCGCCCGATCCCTATGTTGGGCGCTTCGCGCCCTCGCCCACCGGCCCGCTCCATCTCGGCTCGCTGGTGGCCGCCTTGGCCAGCTTTCTCGATGCCCGCGCCGCCGGCGGCGACTGGCTGCTGCGAATCGAAGACCTGGACCCGCCGCGGGAGGCGCCCGGCGCCGCCGATACGATTCTGCGGCAACTCGAAGCGCTTGGACTCGAATGGGACGGCGCGGTGCTGCGCCAAAGCGCGCGAATCCCCGCCTACGGGGAGATGCTGGCGGATCTGCGCGGGCGGGCGCTGTGCTACGACTGCGATTGCAGCCGGGCCCAAGTCCGCGCCATGGGTTCGGTTTACGATGGCCGCTGCCGCGGGCGGCGCGAACCCCCGCGCGGGAGCAGCGCCATCCGGCTTCGCACCGTGCCCGGGACATTCGGCCTCGACGACCGCGTCCAGGGCCGCTTCGAGCAGGATCTGGAAAGCGAGGTCGGCGATTTCGTCATCCGCCGCCGCGATGGTTTGTTCGCCTACCAGCTCGCCGTGGTGGTGGACGACGCCTTCCAGGGCGTGAACCAGATCGTGCGGGGCACCGACCTGCTCGATTCCACGCCGCGGCAGTTGTACCTGCAATCGCTGCTCGGCTATCCGCGGCCGGCATACGCCCATTTTCCCGTGCTGCTGAATGAGCGGGGGCAAAAGCTGAGCAAGCGGCACTTCGCCGCGCCAGTCGATGCCAGCCAACCGGAAGCCTTGCTGCGGCGGGCGCTCGCCCATCTTGAACACCAGCCACCGGCGGAGCTTTCCGGCCCGGCCGAGGTTCTCGATTGGGCCATCGCCAACTGGGATATACTGCGAATTCCCGCCCGGCATGGCATCCCGGAGTGATCCGCGCTTGTACCTTTCCCGCTCCCTGCTGTTCCTTGTGGCCGCGCTGTATCTGCTGTTCCTGCTCAGCGCCGATTGGATGACCGGGGCTGGCGGCGCTTGGTACCGCCCCCATCTGGTGGCCTTGGCGGCCATCGCGGCGGCGGCCCTGATCAGCCGCGAACACGACGGCGATGAATTTTGAACTCGCCACCCTGGCCCTGCTGAGCTGCGGCTACCTGCTCCTGCTCTTCGGCATCGCCTGGGCGACCGACCGCCGCTGGATTCCCGAACGGCTGGTCCAACATCCGCTGGTCTACACCTTGTCGCTGGGCGTCTTCGCCGGCGTCTGGGCCTATTACACTTCGGTGGGCATCGCCATGCGCCAGGGCTATGGCTATCTCGCCGGGCACCTTGGCATTTCGCTGGCCTTCCTGTTCGCGCCGCTGCTGCTGCGGCCGCTGCTGGCAATCACCAAAACCTACCAGCTCGGTTCGCTGGCCGACCTGATCGCGTTCCGCTACCACTCGCGCCCGGCGGGCACCCTGGTGACGCTGCTCACCCTGACCGCGGCGGCGCCGCTGATCGCGCTGCAGATTCGCGCCGTTGCGGCAACCGCGCTGATTCTGTCGCCCGAGGCGCAGTACAACGGCGTGGCGCTGGTGTTCTGCATCTTGATCACGCTGTTCGCCCTCATGTTCGGCACTTCCCACCGGGACGGCAAGAACCGCAACAATGGCCTCGTAATGGCCATCGCCTTCGAGTCGCTGGTCAAACTGGCCGCCCTGCTCGCGGTTGGAGCCTTCGCCGTCTGGGCGGGCTTCGGCGGCCCAAGCGCCATGGAGGAGTGGTCGCGGGGCCAGCCCGGACTGTCCATTCACGGGAATGCCGCGGGCTCAACCGTCTCTTTCCAAGTGCTGACGGTGCTTTTCTTCACCGCCGCCGTGGCCATGCCGCATATGTTCTACGCCACTTTCAATCCGAACCAGAAAGCGGGGTCGCTGCGCTTGGCGAGCTGGTGCCTGCCGCTGTACTTCCTGCTCATCAGCCTGCCGGTGCTGCCGATCCTCTGGGCCGGGCTGGCCTCCGGCAGCGAGGTTCCGGTGGAGTATTTCCCGGTGGTTGTCGGCCACGCCTGGGACATGCCGCTGCTCAGTCTGCTGGCCTATCTGGGAGGGGTTTCCGCCGCCAGCGGACTGATCATCGTGATCAGCCTCGCGCTTTCCAACATGTGCCTGAACCACCTGATCCTGCCTTTGCAGCAGCCGCAGGCCGGCGAGGACATCCACAGCTGGGTGCTGCGCCGGCGCCGTGTTCTCATCGCCGTGGTGATCTGGGCGGGATTCGTTTTCCAACTGGTGCCGGACACGCGCTTCAGCCTGGAATACCTCACCATGCTGGCGCTCAGCGCGGTTCTGCAATTCCTGCCCGGAATACTCTCCATCCTCTACTGGCGGCAAGGCAATGCCCGGGGGTTTTTCGCGGGCTTGGGGGGCGGCGTGGCGGTGTGGGTCTGGTTTCTCGGTTTGCCGGGGTTTTTGGCGGACGGAACGCTTACCTTGGAATCGGCGCCGTGGAATGAAGCGGTGGCGTTTTCGCTGTTCGTCAACGCCGCGCTGTTCAGCCTGGTTTCGCTGCTGAGCAAGTCCAGCGACGCCGAAAACCACGCCGCCGTCATCTGTTCGGTGGATTCGGTCAGGCGCGGCGCAAGGGGGGATCTGCTGGCGAAATCGCCCGCCGAGTTTATCGAAGCCCTTGGCGAGCCGCTTGGCCGGGAGATGGCCGGGCGGGAGGTGCGGCGGGCGCTCAAGGATATCGGCTTCGACATGGCGGAGCGCCGGCCTTTCGCCATGCGGATGCTGCGGCTGAGACTGCAAGGCAACCTCTCCGGCCTGATGGGTCCGAGCATTGCCCAGGATCTCGTTGACAGCCATCTTCCCTACAGCCATCCGGCCCCGGACCAGCGCCGGACCGATGTCCTCAGCATCGAATACCGGATCGACGCTTTCGACAGCAACCTCTCGGGGCTGGCGGCCGAACTCGACAGCCTGCGCCGCTACCACCGGCAGATTCTGCGCCAGTTGCCGCTCGGCGTGTGTTCGATCAATGCGGACCGGCAAATCGTCATGTGGAACCGGGCGCTGGCCGAGTTGACCGGCATCCGAACAAGCGAAGTCGCCGGCCTGCCGATGGCGGAACTCGCGCCGCCATGGCGCGGACTGTTCGGGGACTTTATCGCCGGCGAGTCCAATCATGACTTCAAGACGCGCTTCGAACTCGCCGGCAAGCGGCGCACGGTCAACCTGCACAAGGCGGTTGTCGACGAATCCCTGGAGGTCGGCGCGCCCCAGGAGGGAATCCTCATCCTCATCGAAGACATCACCGAAACCGAAGACCTCGAAGCCGGCCTCGCCCACAGCGCGCGGCTGGCGTCGATCGGCCAGCTCGCCGCCGGCGTCGCCCATGAAATCGGCAATCCCGTCACCGGCATCGCCTGCCTCGCCCAGACGATCCGCGATGAATACCCAAGCGGGGAATTGCGCGAACTGGCCGAGCAGATCATCGAACAGACCGACCGCACTTCGCGCATCCTGCGATCGCTGATGAATTTCGCCCATTTTGGCGAGCGCGGAGCGGGCAATGAATTCGAGGCGGTGAACGCCTACGAGTGCATGGAGCAGGCCGCCACGCTGATTTCCCTCGACAAGCAGGCCGCGGAGGTGGAAATCGTGCTCGAAGGCGACCGGGATGCCGTGATCCACGGCGATTCCCAGCGCCTGCTTCAGGCGCTGGTGAACCTGCTCAGCAACGCCAGGGACGCCAGCGGCCCCGGCGCCACGGTGCGGCTGCGCTGCCGGCGGGACGAAAACGGCGTGGAGCTCACGGTGGAAGACCAGGGCGGCGGCATTCCGCCGGCGATCCGCGAACACATCTTCGAGCCATTCTTCACCACCAAGGAGCCCGGCGCCGGCACCGGGCTCGGCCTGTCGCTGGTGTATGGCACCGTGGAAGACTTCAAGGGCGATATTGCTATAATCAGCCCCACTGATCGGGAGCAGGGCCGCGGCACCCGCGTTGTTCTGCGATTCCCCGCGGCACCCGGAAGTTCCGCCGAATTCAATGGCCCGGCGGGCCACTGAACTCATAAACACAAGTATCCCGGAGCTTCCCCGCAAACCCGGACACCGGCGGCAGCGAGATTCCAACATGGGCGCGGAACGCGAAGTTCTGGTTGTTGAGGACGAGGCCATTATCCGCGGCGCCCTCAAACGCCTGCTCGAAAGGCACAGCTACCGCGTCAGCGAGGCGGCTTCGGTGCGGGAATCGCTCGACCGCTTCAACGTCAACCGCTTCGACGCGATCATCAGCGATCTGAAGCTCCCCGGCGCCCCCGGCACCGATCTGATCGAGCTTTCCTCGGCGCCGGTTTTGATCATGACGAGCTATTCGAGCATCCGCTCGGCCATCAACGCGATGAAGCTCGGCGCGGTGGACTACATCGCCAAACCCTTCGACCACGGCGAATTGCTCGCCACGCTGGAGAAAATATGCAAGGAACACGGCCCCGGCGACTCCACCAATGGCGGCGGCGCGGCGGGCCCGGAGTTGTCGCTCGAGGATTACTTCCAGCACTTTGTGTTGGAACACCAGGACGCAATGACCGAAACCGAACTCGCCAAAAAGCTCGGCATCAGCCGCAAATGCCTGTGGGAGCGCCGCCAGCGGCTCGACATCCCGCGCAAAAAGAGGCCATCCACCTGAGATGAGCCGCGCCAACTCGCTGCCGGGGCTCGAAAAAGCGACCGTCATTCCCCGCGAAGAACACGGTATCTCCCGCAAGGACATCTCCGAAGCCGCGCTGCGGGTGGTTTACGGCCTGCAAAACGCGGGATTCGCCGCGTTCCTGGTGGGTGGATGCGTGCGCGACCTGCTGCTCGGCCTGCACCCCAAGGACTTCGATGTCGCCACCGACGCCCATCCCGAGGACGTGCGGCGGGTCTTCCGCCGTTCGCGGATCATCGGCCGGCGCTTCCGCATCGTCCATGTCCGCTTCGGTCGTGAAGTAATCGAAGTCACCACCTTCCGCGGCCACCACGAACAGGAGAACCGGCTCCGCGAGGCGCCAACCCGGGAGCAGTCCCGGCAACTCGATTCCGCCCACTCGCATACTGGCATGACGCTGATCGACAACGTCTACGGCAATATCGACGAAGACGCCGCCCGCCGCGACTTCACGGTCAACGCGCTGTACTACACCACCGACGGCTTCAAACTGCTCGATTTCCACAATGGCCTCGCCGACCTGCGCGGGCGCCGCCTGCGCGTCATCGGCGACGCCCGCGAACGCTACCGCGAAGATCCGGTGCGGATGTTGCGGGCGGTGCGCTTCGCCGCCAAGCTTGGCTTCGCTCTCGACGGCGCCAGCGAACAAGCACTGCGCGAACTCGGCGGGTTGGTGGAATCGGCGTCATCGGCAAGGCTGTTCGACGAACTGCTCAAGCTGCTCTGCGGCGGCCACGCCGAGGAGACATTCCGGCTGTTGCGGGCGTACCGCCTCGACCGGGTGCTGTTCTGCCACCCATACGCCGACCCGGCGCCGGCAGCGGAACAAAAACAAGCCTCAGCCGAAAAGCTGGTCCCGCTCGCCCTGCGCAACAGCGACCGGCGCATCGCCGAGGGCCTGCGCGTCACCCCGGGCTTCCTGCTCGCCGCCCTGCTCTGGCCAGCCTTGCGGCAAAGACTGCAAGCCTTGGACGGCCCGCCCAACTTGCTGCAACTGCGCGAGCGCGGCGAACAAACCGTGCTGGAGCAATCGCGGCTGACGACCATCCCGCGCCGGATCAGCCTGGTCAGCCAGGAAATCTGGGAATTGCAGCTCCGCCTCGAGCGCCGGGACCGCCGCAGCCTGCGCTATTGCCTCGACCACCACCGCTTCCGCGCCGGCTACGATTTCCTCCTGCTGCGCGAGGAAAGCGGCGAGGACACCGGCGGCATGGGGCAGTGGTGGACCAGCTTCCAGCAAGTCGACGAAGCTGAACAAACCCGGATGCTCGAACAAATGTCCGCCCGCCCCAAGCGCCGCCGAAGACGCGGCGGCCGCCGGGGCCGCTAGCGAAGCGCCCCCCTCTCCGTCATTCTCCGCGCAGCGAAGTCGCAGAATCGGGCACCGGTCGCTTCCCGTCGGTGGCTGAATGCTTTCCCGGCTTGCGCCGGGCCCCTTTCAGCCACCGCCGCGCTCCCTCGGTGCAGGATTCCACCGCACCCACCCCGTCATTCTGCGCGGAGCGAAGCGAAGTGATTCGGGGCAGCGCAAGCGCTGTCCAAAATGGCAATCCTGCCATTGTGCGGAACCACATCCCAGGTTCCATTACAATTCGCACTCGGCAAACTCCACGGCGGCGGCACAATGAGTACTCAAGGCGGCGCTGGCGGCGTCACCCTGACGCGGCTGAAGAAGATGAAGCGGGCGGGCGGGAAGTTCGTCTGCCTGGCGGTGTATGACGCGGGGTTCGCGGCGGTGGCCTGCCGGGCCGGGGTCGAGGTGCTGCTCGTCGGCGACTCGCTCGGCATGGTGCTCCAGGGCCACGACAGCACCCTGCCGGTGACCATGGACGACATGGTCTACCACATGCGCTGCGTGAAGCGCGGCAACGAGGGCGCCCTGCTCATGGGCGACATGCCCTTCATGAGCTACGCCTCGGAGGCTCAGACGCTGGAAAACGCCGCGGCGCTGATGCGCGCCGGGGCCCAGGTCGTCAAGCTCGAAGGCGGCGCCTGGATCGCCAACACCACCCGCCTGCTCGCCGAGCGCGGCATCCCGGTCTGCGCCCACATGGGGCTGACCCCGCAGTCGGTCAACCGCATCGGCGGCTTCCACGTCCAGGGCCGCGACACCAGCCAAGCCCGGTTGATCATCGAGGAGGCGCAACTGCTTGAGCAATCCGGCGCCAGCCTGCTGCTGCTCGAGTGCGTGCCGGTGGCGCTGGCGAAAACGATTGCGGAAACAATCGAAATTCCCGTCATCGGCATCGGCGCCGGCCCGGAAACCGATGGCCAGATCATGGTGGTCCACGATGTGATCGGCATCTCGCCAATCACGCCGAAATTCGTCAAGAACTTTCTCGCCGAAGCCGGCGGCGGGATTCAGGATGCCATCGCCGGCTACGTCAAAGCGGTGAAACAGGGCGCCTTCCCCGCCCCGGAACACTGCTTCCACTAATGCAAAGCGTCTCGCGGGTCAAGGAAACCAGGGCCATCTTGGACCGGGCGCGAATGCGGGGGCGGACCATCGGCCTCGTGCCCACCATGGGCAATATCCACGCCGGCCACCTCGCCCTGCTCAAGCGCTGCCGGGAAGAATGCGATTTCGCCGTGGCGACGATCTTCGTCAATCCGCTGCAATTCGGCCCGGCGGAGGATTTCGCCGATTATCCCCGCACCCTTGATGCGGACCGGGAGTTGCTCGCCGCCAATGGCTGCGACCTGCTGCTGCATCCTTCGGTTGCGGAAGTCTACGGCGACAATCCCGAAAGTTCGACCCAAGTGCGTGTGCCCGGGCTTTCCGGGCGCTTGTGCGGCGCATCCCGGCCGGGGCATTTCGACGGCGTCGCCACCGTGGTCGCCCGGCTGCTGAATTACACCGGGGCCGAGGTGGCGTATTTCGGCCTCAAGGACTACCAGCAATTCCTCATCATCCGCAAGCTCGCCGCCGACCTCGGCATCGCCACCCGCATCGCCGGCGTCGAAACCGTGCGGGAATCCGACGGCCTGGCGATGAGTTCGCGCAACGGCTACCTGTCCCGGTCCGAGCGCGCCGCGGCACCGGCGCTGTGCCGCGTGCTGCGGCAAATGGCGCGGCGAATCGAGGCGGGCGGGCGGGACTTCGAAGCCATCGCCGCAACCGGCCGGCAAAACCTGACCGCGGCGGGATTCCGCATCGATTACTTGGAAATCGCCAACGCCAACACCCTGGCCCCGGCCACCGCCACAGACCGCGAAATCATCATCCTCGCCGCCACCCACCTCGGCCGCACCCGCCTCATCGACAACCTGCGTGTTGCAATCGAGCCGGTGGCTAGTGCATAAATAGGTGCGGAAAGCGGCTTCCTACACGCCCAATCATCACCAGGAAGGAATCCAATGTCAGACAGCGCAATCTACCCAGTCAGCGAGGCGGCCAGCGCGAAGAGCCATCTCAGCCGCGAACAATTCAACGAGATGTACCGCCGCTCCATCGAAGACCCGGAGGAGTTCTGGGCCGAGCAGGCTGGCAACTTCCTGCATTGGCACCAGCCCTGGCGGAAAGTGATGGCGGGCGATTTCACGGGCGCCAATTCCCGCTGGTTCGAGGGCGGGCGCCTGAACGCGGCCTGGAACTGCATCGACCGGCATCTCGCCCGCCGCGGCGGGCAGACCGCCATCATCTGGGAAGGCGACGAGCCCGACGAACACAAGCACATCAGCTACCGCGAACTGCACGAGGCCGTGTGCCGGCTCGCCAACGCGCTCAAGGCCCGGGGCGTCGGCAAGGGCGACCGGGTGTGCATCTATCTGCCGATGATCCCCGAGGCCGCCTACGCCATGCTCGCCTGCGCCCGCATCGGCGCCATCCATTCGGTGGTGTTCGGCGGCTTCTCCCCCGAATCGCTCAAGGACCGCATCCTCGACTGCGACTGCCGCGCGCTGATCACCGCCGACGAGGGGGTGCGCGGCCGCCGCCTGATTCCGCTCAAGCGCAATGTGGACCAAGCACTGGAAAACTGCCCGGATGTGCACAGCGTCTTCGTGGTGCGGCGCACGAACGGCGAGGTCGCCTGGCACGGCGAACGGGACATCTGCTACCACAAGGCCACCGAGGCCGCGAGCGCCGATTGCGAACCAGAAATAATGGACGCCGAGGACCCCCTGTTCATCCTCTACACCTCCGGCTCCACCGGCAAGCCCAAAGGCGTGCTGCACACCACCGGCGGCTACTTGCTGGGCGCGGCGATCACCCACAAGTACATCTTCGACTGCCACGAGGGCGACATTTACTGGTGCACCGCCGATGTCGGCTGGGTCACCGGCCACTCCTACATCGTCTACGGCCCGCTCGCCAACGGCGCCACCACGCTGATGTTCGAGGGCGTGCCGACCAGCCCCGACGCCTCCCGCTTCTGGCAGGTCATCGACAAGCACCAAGTCAACATCTTCTACACCGCGCCCACCGCAATCCGCGCGCTGATGGCGAGCGGCGACGAGCCGGTCAAGCGCACCTCGCGGAAATCCCTGCGCCTGCTCGGCTCGGTGGGCGAGCCGATCAACCCGGAAGCCTGGGAATGGTACTGCCACGTCGTCGGCGAAGGCCGCTGCGCCATCGTCGACACCTGGTGGCAAACCGAAACCGGCGGCATCATGATCTCGCCGGTTCCCGGCGTGACCGATCTCAAACCCGGCTCGGCGACCCGGCCCTTCTTCGGCGTCGCCCCGGCCCTGCTCGACAGCGACGGCAGGGAACTCGCCGGCGAAGCCACCGGCAATCTCGTCATCAAGCAAAGCTGGCCGGGCCAGATCCGCACCGTCTACGGCGACCACCAGCGCTGCGTAGACACCTATTTCACCACCTATCCCGGCCACTACTTCACCGGCGACAGCGCCCGCCGCGACGCCGACGGCTACTATTGGATCACCGGCCGCGTCGACGACGTCATCAACGTCTCCGGCCACCGCCTCGGCACCGCCGAAGTCGAAAGCGCACTCGTGCTGCATGAAACCGTCGCCGAAGCCGCCGTTGTCGGCTACCCACACGAGATCAAGGGGCAGGGCATCTACGCCTACGTCACCCTGATGACCGGCACCGCCCCAAGCGAAGCGCTCCGCGCCGAACTCACCCGCTTCGTCGCCAAGGAAATCGGCGCCTTCGCCAAACCAGAAATCATCCAATTCGCCCCCAGCCTGCCCAAAACCCGCTCCGGCAAAATCATGCGCCGCATCCTCCGCAAAATCGCCGCCAACGACCTCGAAAACCTCGGCGACACCACCACCCTGGCCGAACCCGCCGTGGTCGATCAACTCATCGCGGAGCGAGCTTGAGCGAATCGGTGCAAGCACTTGCCAGCGCATGCGGCGATGAAATCGCCTGGCGTCATGATTGGCGGCAACCGGGTGGCATCCGGCATGATCTCCCTATGCCGCGGACTGCCGGGGCGAGACGCGCTCGGCGATTTCGCGGCCCATTCGAATCTCCGCCTGCCGCAGTTCCCAAGTCTTCTGCAGGTTCAGCCACAGTTGCGCCGTCGTCCCGAAGTATCGCGCCAGCCGCAGCGCCGTGTCGGCGCTGATGCCCCGCCGCCCGTTGAGGATCATCGTCACCCGGTTGACCGGCACGCCGAGCGCTTTCGACAGCGCATTGGCGGACAGCCCCAGCCCGTCGAGTTCTTCGCGAAGGAATTCGCCGGGATGCACCGGCCTCATGCCGTTCTTTGCGTTCATGTCCGACCCCCTTCAATGACAGTCAACGATCTCCACATCGCGCGGCCCGTCGTCCGTCCAACGGAAGCAGACCCGCCATTGCGAGTTGACCCGAATGCTGTGCTGACCTTTGCGGCCACCCCGCAGCGCTTCCAGCCGGTTGCTCGGCAGCATGGCCAGGTCCCGGAGCGTCTCCGCGCTGTCCAGCAGGACCAGCCGGCGCACCGCCTGCTTGGCGAATCCCTCGAAAGCCGCGACCCGTTGTCCCTCGAAGAAACGCCGCGTCGCCCGACCCCTGAAGCTTCGAATCATGCAGCACTACTCTAATCCCCATTACGCTTTTCGTAAAGCGATCTCTCGTCACCCGACTGTTGTTTGCTCAATTCCCCCTGCAACGATCTGCTGTAAAATACACCAATTGGATATGAAGCCCATGGCTGGCCAAGACGACACAAGCAGACCGCTTGGCTCCGCACGACCTGCACAATGGCAGCTGATGAAACGAGAGGGAATGACCGGTGAGCAGAAGAAGCGATCTTCCCTTCGGTAGCGAGTTTTCGCCCTCGCAGATCGAGCTTCCAAACGCCTACAACCGGGCCAAGCTCGCCAACCCCGCCGTGGTCGATCAACTGATCGCGCAGCGGATGGACTAGCGCGATGCCGGCGAATCCATTCACCCCAGGCTATGGAATCATGCCGCCCCATATCGCGGGCAGGGAGCGCGAGCAGGAGATGCTCAGCGAGAGCCTCGAAAATCTCGCGGCATCCCGCGGACCAAGATCGATTCTGCTGATCGGCCCGCGCGGCTGCGGCAAGACCGTCCTGATCGCTTGGTGCGTTGAACAGGCGAGGAAAGTATCGGCGAAGATTCGCGTCAAGGAATTGATTGGGGATATACCGGGCGACGCGAGGGAGATTGCTTCGAGCCTGATCGACCCCAGCGGGGTTTTCAGGCCCCGCGAAGCCACCGCAAAGCTCAATGTCGGCATTGCCAGCGCGGACGTGCGGTTCAGCGGCGATGCCGCGAAGCGGGAGGGAAATGTTGACTCACTTGTCGAGCAATGCGAAAAATCTCCCATGCTGCTCGTGGTTGACGAAGCCGCGAGAAAAAGACCCGAAGGAATGGGCAACCTGCTTGAACTCACCCAAGTAATCAACAGCCGGTCGAAAAGCCTGCTGCTGATAATCGCCGGCACGCCCGGAACCACCGAGGTGCTGCGGGCGTCCGGCGCAACCTTCTTCGACCGCGCCCAAGGCATGAACATCGGCCTGCTTCCGGTGGAAGCATCCAAAGACGCGCTGGTCAAACCGCTCTCCGGGCAGGGCATATCGATCGCGGACTCCGCGCTGGCGCGGGTGGTCGAAGAAAGTCAGGGCTTCCCGTTTTTTCTCCAAGAATGGGGCAAGGCGCTGTTCGACGAGGCGCGGCGCAACAACCGGCGCGAAGTGCTCGCCGCCGATGTCGATACCACCGCCGATACAATGCGCAAATCCAGAGAGCAAACCTACCAAAGCCGCTACGACGAATGGCGCGAATCCGACATCGGCCCGCTCGCCCAGGTTCTTCGCGGCACAAAGGACCTCCGCGACCGCGGAAACTTCACCAAAGCCGATTTGCTCGGCGCGGTATCAAGCATCATTACGGAGCTCGAAGGAAATGACACCCGAGCCGAAGCATTCACCCAACAAATCCTCGACACCGGCTGCCTCTGGAAGCCATTGGGAAGCCCCCATCTGATCTCCGGCCTCCCAAGTTTCATCGATCATGTGACCGAGCATAGGTTTTGGTGAGCGCTATGAGGATAAGCTAATGAACGATGAAGAATGGTACAGGAACCGTTTTGGAGCAGTAAATTCTTGGATATTCTCTCCTGGAAAAAACGCAGAATATTGGGAAGAATTTAAAGACAAAGGTATTGCCTCAATTGGGTATAATGATCTCGGAGACTTTAGAAGCTATGAATCCCAAAAAGCTATATCGGAAAAAATGATAGAAAAATGGGGCGATGAGAAAAAGCCAATAAATCACTCCCTCGCAGTACGGCAATTTGCTAATGAGTTCTTGTCCGTAAACTCCCAACCATTTGATTTTCTTGAATAAATAGCGGAAATTGCTGGAAAGAATCCGGCGTTTTGGGTATCTTTGTGATGGTTTCCAGTCAAAACGAAGACACACCAAAACACCGGAGGATGCCATGCGGCTCAAGCGCACGACACAGACAAGTCTATTCGAACCCGATCCCGTCGGCCACCCCCTGGGCGCGGAATTGGAGTCGATCTCGAACTGGCTCGACGCGCATCCCGGGCTGCTCGGGGCGGTGGCCGCCGATCTTGGGGCGCAGTCCGCGCGGGGCCGTTCCGGTTTGAGCTGCGAGACGGTGCTGCGCTGCGCGGTGCTGAAACATCTGCGCGGCGAGACTTGGCGCGGGCTGGCGTTCGCCTTGGTGGATTCGCTGTCGGCGCGCCGTTTCGCGCGGCTGGGGGCGCCGCCGCCGGGGAAATCCGCTTTGCAGGCGGCGGTCGGGGCGGTGTCGGCGGAAACCTGGGAGCGCGTGAACCGCTGTTTGCTGGCCGCGGCGCGGGAGGACGGGCTGGAAACCGGCGACCGGATGCGCGTCGACAGCACCGCGGTGGAAACGCATATCCTGGCGCCGTCGGACAGCCGCCTGCTGCGCGACGGCGTGCGCGTGCTGGCGGACTTGCTGGCGGAAGCCCGGAAGCGGCTGGGCAAGACCGCCGTTCCCTGCCGCGACCGCCGCCGGGCGGCCAAGCGGCGCTGTCTGGAGATACGGACGAAGCGGGGGAGGGAGGCGCGGGCGAAGCTGTACCGGCGGCTGCTGCGGATCGCCGCCGACACGCTTGGCGACCTGGACGCGGCGCGCGCGGTGGTGGCGGGGTCGGGGGCGCCGTGGGCCGCCGGGTGGCTGGAATGCGCCGACCACCACGCGCCCCTGCTGAAGGCGGTGGCGGTCCAGACCGCGCGGCGCGTCCTGCTGGAAGAGAACGTGCCGGCCGCGGAAAAGATCGTCAGCCTGTTCGAGCCCCACACGGACATCATCCGCAAGGGCGGGCGGGAAACGCTGTACGGCCACAAGATCAACCTGGCCACCGGGCGGAGCGGCCTGGTGCTGGACGTCGTGGTGGAGTCCGGCAACCCGGCGGACAGCGCGCGCTGCCTGCCGATGCTGGAGCGGCACCGGGAACACTACGGCAAGCCCCCGACCCATGCCGCCTTCGACGGCGGCTACGCCTCCGCGGACAATCTGAAGCGCGCCAAGGAGATGGGTGTGGAGCATGCGGTGTTCAGCAAGAAGCGGGGACTGAAAGAGGCGGACATGACGCCCTCGCCGTGGGTCTTCGACCGGCTCCGGCGCTTCCGCGCGGGCGTCGAGGCGGGCATCTCCTGGCTGAAGCGCTGTTTTGGCCTCGGTCGCTGCCGCTGGCGCGGTCTGGCGCGCTTCAAGGCCTGGGTGCAATCCGCGGTCTTGGCGCACAACCTGGTGCGCATCGCCCGGCTGCGGCCCGGATAGACCTTCAAAAACGCTCCGAAACGAACATTCCAGTACCGGAACCGCCCGCCGGGGGGCGGCTTCGGCCCTGTCATGGAGTGATCGGCCCCATGCCGCCGGATCAAGCCGGAAATCCCGCGAACCCTTGCCGCATGGGGGCAAATCCGCCCCGCGGACTCCCCATCGCCGCGAATCGGGCCGAATCGACGAACGATGGATCGATCAGAAAACGGAGTTTACGGACAAGAACTAATGAAGTAAAGAAGAAAGATATACTAATCGCCAAGAAAGGACTTCATGAAATTATTGGTTGGGGTAAAGTGATTGGAGATTATGAGTATAAATTTGATTCACCAGAGTTCAAAAATTTTCGATACGTAGAATGGCATCAATTTGATGAATCGGTTAAGAAAAGTCCACAAATTACAGTGAAGGTGCTGACAAAGTTCACAAAAAAACAAGAAAATAATTCGAGAAATTTTCGGAGAACGATCTGAGGAAGATTTTGCTGGTGAAATTGACAATAGAGATAAAGAGGATTTATCTATTCCGCTAAATCAGATTTTGTATGGACCACCCGGCATAGGGAAAACATTTTCAACTACGAGAATGTGTGTTGAAATCTGTGATGGAAAGGCAGACCGTGAAGAAGAAGAAGAGATCAGAAATCGATTTCGGAAATTGCGGGACACCGAGAGACGCATCGAATTCGTGACTTTTCATCAGTCCTATGGGTATGAGGAATTTGTTGAAGGCTTGCGACCGAAAACTTCCAAAGCTGGAGTCGGAGAAGGATTCAGATTGAAGGCCAAGTCCGGCGTCCTTAAACGCATAGCCAAGCGGGCGCGGAAAGACAGCGACAATCCTTATGTGTTGATTATCGACGAGATCAACAGGGCGAATATCTCGAAAGTGCTCGGGGAGCTTGTAACGTTGCTCGAAGAGGACAAGCGCCAAGGTGCGGAAAATGAAGTGAGCATTGCCCTGCCCTATTCAGGAAAAGCTTTCACGCTGCCGAGCAATCTGTACATCCTCGGCACGATGAATACCGCTGATCGGTCGATTGCATTGCTCGATACGGCGTTGCGGCGGCGGTTTGAGTTTGTGGAGATGCCTCCAAAACCAAAACTGCTCAAAGAAATCGAAGGGGTCGATTTGTCGAGAGTGCTTGAAGTTATGAACGATCATTTGGAGTATCTCATTGATCGGGATCACCTTATCGGCCATGCATGGCTCATGGGCTGCGAGAATCTGGAAGATGTTGGAAAAGTCATGCGCCACAAGATTATTCCGTTGCTTGCCGAGTACTTTTACGATGACTGGAGCAAGGTTCGCGCAGTGCTTGGTGGCGGAGATGACTTCATCGAAAGGGATCCCCTCAGGCCACCGCCAAGTCTTGAGGAGGCTGGTGGAGAAGATCGGTATCGCTGGACTGTGAAGAAACCACGGTACCCGAAAGAAGCCTATGACAACTTGATCAAACCCCCTTCCAAACAGGAGTCAGGCGAGTGACAAGGTGTCCTGTCGTCAAGGAGTTGCGGGAGCGTTCTATCGGCGACGGTTGCGACGATATTGCGGAAGAGGACGCACAGCGCCTTCACGCCCTCGCCGAGAAGATAGGCCAGCGGCTGAATGTGCCGCAGCCGGTTCTCACCCGAACCGCCAAGCCCAGCCTTGTGGCGGGTCAAGTGGTTGGGGTGCTTACCACACCGGAAGTAAATCTCGAAATCCTGCCCAGGATCGATGCGGGGAATGATGAAATAAGAAAATCTTTGATCCGCATGTTGGCGGTCGCGCATGATTTGCCCATCGCCGACCACGAGCTTGCGCAACTCGGCATCCAGCGTGAAAACCTGCTCGAAATTCTCATTCGCATCTTTGCGGATCGGCTTCTCGACGCGGTTCGGCGCGGACTTCCCCACCGCTATCTGCGGCATGAAGATGAACTTACCCGGCTGCGGGGCAAGCTCAATGTTCAGCGGCAGTTCACCCGGAACGCGGTGCGCCCGGACCGCCTCGCCTGTGTGTTCGACGAGTTCTCCGCGAACACACCGCTCAATCGCGTGCTCAAGGCCGCAGTCGTCCGCCTGCTTGCCCTCAGCAGGTCTTCCGCCAACACCCGGAAACTCGGCGAACTGCTCTCACGATTCGATACCGTTGGCGAGAGCGCGGCCCCATTGCGGGAACGAGTAGCCCTCGACCGCACCAATCAACGCTATCACCAGCTTCATAGCCTGGCCAAACTGATTCTGGCCCGGGACTGGCAAAACACCACAACCGGACGCAGCGATGGCTTCAGCCTGTTGTTCCCCATGAACGACTTGTTTGAGGAGTATATCGGAAGATGCTTGAAAATCGCGCTTCCCCATCGCAGCGTCAAACTGCAAGACACCGCGCATTACGCGATTGAGGCGCCGAGCCACCGATTCCAACTGCGGCCCGACATCGTGGTCGACGGAAACATCATCATCGACACAAAATGGAAACAGCTCGGAACCGACAAATCGAACTTGGGCGTGAAGCAACCCGATGTCTACCAACTGCTCGCATACGCCCGCGCATACCGCGCCCAAAGAGTGATCCTGCTTTACCCCTGGCACAGGAATCTGAATCAACCCCATGCCGGAATGTATAAGCAGTGGCGGGCGGCAGGAGATGCCAGGCCATTCGACATCGCCACGGTGGACGTGTCCAAGCCCAACCATGAAGTCCGCGAAACCCTGCGGGAAATTCTCGACAGCCAAAGTTTGGCGAGCGCGGCTTGAGCAGCTACAGCGGCATCCGAAATCCCAACTCCCCGGCAACATTGCATTGCCGGACATCAAGAGAGGCGAATGAAAGCTCGCCAGGCTTTGGTGCGACAAACAAGGCTGTGGCAACGTGCCAGAGGTCGGCGCCACGCAGATAGCCCCTCCGCAGCACTTCATTGAATTCGGAAGCAAGCGGTCGATTGGGCAGAATCCAATCAATCCGGGACATGATTTCATCTCGAAACTTCATGTTCTCCCGCTGGAAAACCGCCCGCAACTCGGCTTCGAGCAAATTGGAGGACACAAGCCGCTCGAATTCGTCCAGCTTCCGGGCGTATTCCCGGGCGCGGGGCTCGTCAAACGCGATCGCCACCAGCGCGGAAGTGTCCACATAGGCGAGTTTCATTCGTCGCGCTCGGCGATGAATCTCGCGAGCGCGCCGGGGCGCGGCGCGACCGGTCGCAAGGTTTGCTCCGTCCCCTTCGCGCGGACAAGAACGCCACTGCTTTCAAGCTCAGCGAGCCGCTGCTCGACCGCTTGCCTTTGCCTGGGCTTGATCGAGCGAATCTCCGCCACGGGCTTCCCCCGATAGGTAACTGTCACAACACCGCCCTCCCGCACCTGCCGAATCACTTCGGAAAAGCGGGCTTTCGCTTCGTAAACCGAGAAATAGCTAGCCATGGCGCAACTGTAACTAGTCAGACTGGTCTTGGCAATATGATGTAGCGGGTCCAGCACATGTAGGACTGAGCGGGGCTGTCCTTGTTTTTCCGCCTCCCGGAAATCCCCGCACCTGCTCGGCGACCCGGCGCTTCTTTGGCGTCGCCCCGGCCCTGCTCGACAGCCACGGCAAGGAACTCTCCGGCGAAGCCGCCGGCAATCCCGTCATCAAGCAAAGCTGGCCGAGCCAGATCCGCCCCGTCTGCGGCAACCACGCGAATATTTCAAACCGGGACACTGCCGGCAATTATGGGCGATGCCAACAGCGGGAAGGCCGGGAAGGCCGAAGGGGAAAGTCAAACTGATACACTACCCATGAAAACCATGCTCCAGATTCGCAATGTTCCGTCTTCGACCCACCGGTGGCTGAAGGCTCGCGCGGCGCTTGAGGGCGTCTCCATGTCGCACTTTGTGCTGCGGGAAATCGAGCGGCCGCTTCAGCGCCCGAGCCGCAATGAAGTGCTCGACGCGATCGGGGCGCAGTCCGGGATGACTCTCGAGCCGCCGCCAGCGGAGATCATTCGCCAAGAGCGGGAACTGCAAGGATAAAGTTTTCACGATGCCGCCCTCTTATCGATCTGCCATGGATTTAGGGTATCTATTGATAAACCTTCAAAATCCTTGAGATTTCTGGTGGCGAGAACCAAGTGGTTGGCGGAAGCCGCCCCGGCGATCAAGGCATCGCCCAATTCAAGCGTTCGACCGGATTTTCGCGACTGTACCCGCAGGGATGCCGCCCGTACCGCGCTATCACGGCAGATCGGTAAAATTCTGTTTTTGTATTCTTCGGAGAATCTTGCCAAGCTGCTGCGTAAAGCGGATTGCTTGCGGACCGCAGGCATCGCTCGCAATACGAATTCTAGTTCGTGAAGAACGATAGTTGAAATCCACAAATGCTCATTCGAGTCAAGGAAGCGAATGACATTGGGATTCGGGGAAGCTCTCATAATCTCCGACACAACGTTCGTATCTAGCAGATATCCGTTCATTTCGATTCATATTCATCTTGTTCATCTTGTTCATCTTGAAATGGATTTTCCCGACTTGAACGCCGGTTTGGAAGCTCGATTTCCATGCCTCTTGGCAAATTTTCCACTAGCCACTTTCCCATTGGTTTCCGCTGGGGCTGGCTTTTGTTCCAAGTCTCGGTCGGGACGACAATGAAAGCCTTTCGGGCTCCGATGGTTTGTGGCCCCTCGCTTTCGGCGAGCCTTAGTATTTCTGAAAGCCGCGCCTTGGCTTCCGCTATGGTCCAGACTCGCAACGATGCGGATTCTTCCTGTTTCATGGCTATTTCCTCCTGAGCATACTGGAACTAGTCCATACTAGTTTTTCCCGCGCTTTAACTCAACCGCATGTGCCGGCAAGTGCTTGTGCCGATCCGCTGAAGTGGGCTCGGCGATAAATCTCACGGGGGCTTGCTTTGCACAAATTGCAATTACCACTTGCAATTTGTGCAATTCCGCTTATCCTGCGCGGCATGATCGAGAGAGAAATCACTTCGCGGCTGACTGCGCTGTTCGGGCAGTATCCGTTTGTCACGCTCACCGGGCCGCGGCAGTCGGGCAAGACCACGCTGTGCCGGGCGGCGTTTCCCGATCTGGCCTATGTCAACTTGGAAAGGCCCGATCAGCGCGAATTGGCCGGGACCGACCCGAAGTCTTTTCTGGCCCGGCTTGAAGGCGGCGCCATTATCGACGAGGTGCAGCGCGTTCCGGAATTGCTGTCCTGGCTTCAAGTTCTGGCCGATGAGACTGGTCGCAACAGCCTGTTCGTGCTGACTGGCAGCCAGCAGTTCCGGCTTTCCGGCTCGATCAGCCAGTCACTCGCCGGACGCACCGCCCTGCTGCGCCTGTTGCCGTTTTCGCTGGCCGAGTATCTGCGCGCCGGGGGCAGTGGCGCAATCGACGATATGCTTTTTTCCGGTTTCTATCCGCGCATTCACGATCAGCGGCTCGACCCGCATCAAGCCTTGGGGGACTACTTTGAAACCTATGTCGAACGCGATGTGCGGCAAATTGGCGAGATCCGCAATCTCGCGAGCTTTCACCGCTTTGTCCGCCTGTGCGCGGGGCGTGTCGGGCAGTTGATCAATCTTTCCTCACTCGGGGCGGACGCGGGCGTGTCGCACCAAACCGCCCGCGAATGGCTGACGGTCCTTGAAGCCAGCTACATCGTTTTTCAGCTTCCCCCACACTTTGCGAACATCCGCAAGCGGCTGGTGAAATCGCCGAAGCTGTATTTCCACGATGTCGGCTTGGCCAGCCATCTGATTGGAATCCGCAAAGCGAGCGAGATCGCCACCCATCCGCTGCGTGGCGCCCTGTTTGAAAACGCGGTGGTGGCCGAAGCCCTCAAGCATGGCTGCAACCGGGGGCCGCGGCCCGACCTGTCCTTCTTCCGCGACAGCCGGGGCTTGGAATGCGATCTGCTCTACCGGATTGAAAACGGCAAGGCGGCCATCGAAATCAAATCCGGCGCCACCATCGCATCCGACTGGTTCCAATCGCTGGACAAAGTCGCCCAAGCGCTGCCTGGCATCTCCCGCCGCGCGGTCATTCACGGCGGCTCCGACCGTCAGCAACGCGCCGCGGGAGACGCGGTGCCCCTGATCGGCTTGGGTGCTTTCCTGCAGCAACTGGACGACGCCTGAGATCCCGCGCCCACGTTTCCGCGGTAATCGGGGCTTGCGCTCGGCAAGGATCGAAAGCGCGTGAATGGGAAACGGCGCTTCCAAGTATCGTGATACTTTTATCGTGATATTTTGCGCCCCATGTTCAGCTTGCGTGGATTTGCCGGCCTGTTCCCGTTGACGGCCCGGGGTGTCGTGGCACTGCTCAGCGTCGCGCTGGCGCTGCGCTTTTTCGGCTATGGCGCGATGGACCTGCTGGTGTTCGCGCTGGGGATTTGCGCGCTGGGGATTCTGCTGGCCTGCCTGTTTTCGGTGGTTGGCTGCGGCTTGATCCTGCAGCGGCGGATTCAGCGCGGGGCGGGGAGCGGGACTGGCGAGACAAAACAGCGCCCTCGGCCCGACAAGGCATTCGAGGCGGGCTTTCCCAATCTGACCGGATTCAGCCTGCCACCAATGGGCCTGCTGCCGCTGGTGCGGCTGCAATGGCGCTGGCAGTTCCCCGATGCGGTCGACAGCCGCATCCGCGTCGCCCAAGGCGGGCGCCTTGAAGAGGAAATCATCCCAAACAGGCGCTGCCTGAGCGGACATCTGACCCGCCGCTTCGAAGTCACCGATGTGCTCGGCCTGTGCCGCTATTCCTGGCATGCCGAACAAGGCCGCGAATGCTATGTGCTGCCCCGGATCAACAGCCTGAACAAGCTGCCATTGCTGCACTCGCTCGCCGCCGAGGACGGAATGCCGCGGCCAAGTGGCGAGCCGGTTGGCGACCGCATGGAAATCAGGCCCTACGCCGCCGGGGATTCGGTGCGCGATATTCTGTGGAAGAACTACGCCCGCACCCGGCAACTCAATGTGCGCCTGCGCGAGCGCAGCGTCGCCCATGGCCGGCGCGTTCTCGCCTATCTGCTTTGCGGCCCCGGCGACGAGGCCGCGGCGGCGGCGGCGAGGGCGGCGCTGGAATCCGGCGCTTTCGGCGAGAACTGGCTGTTCTCGGCCGATGGCACCGAAACGCCCTGCGGCGAGCTGGACTCCGCCCTGCGCGCGGTGGCGCGGTCCCGCTCGCTTGGCGCGCCCCATGCGCCGGGCCTTGAGCGGTTTCTCGCCGCCTGCGACCAGCGCGGCGCCACCCATTGCATCGTCTTCGCCAGCCCCGGCGCGCTCAACCGGAGTGGCTTCCCGGGCGCTGGCGGCGGCGGCTTTGGCGGACGCTTTTCCCTCGTGCTCGCGGTCGATGGCATGGCAGGGGCCGAGCGCAGTCCCGCATGGCGCCGGCTCTTGCTGCGGCCCGCCGAAACCGGCCAAGATCGTGGCCAGCATCGTGAACGGCGCCGCGGTGCCAGCGACGGCTCAAGGGCGGAATTGCTGATATTATGCCGGCGGTTGGCGCCGATGCTCGCCTCGATCATGCTGATCGACCGGGCCACCGGAAACTGTTACGACGGCGAACTCCGCAGGATCTGAACCCATGCAGGACACGGCGAGCGCGAGAACCCGGGCACGCCCGCAGCCAGCGGAGCGCCTGGAGCGGACAGCACCGGCCTTGGCCCGCGCGGCCATCATCGCCGGCAGCCTATGGCTGTTGAGCCTGTCATTGACCGTGGCCAGCGGGTCCATCGCGGCGGTTGCCGGTTGCGTCGCGGCCTGTCTGCTCGCCAAGCTGCACGAAGACAATCCCCTGCCGCGGCAATTGCGCGCGGTATTCATCCTGCTGGCGGCGGCCGCGCTCGCCATGCTTGGCCTGATCCTCGCCGGCTGGATCGCCGGCGGCGGCCTCGTTGCCGCCTTTTTCGGCCCCATCGCCGCCTTTCACCTGGCGGAGGCGCTCAAGTGGCTGTGCTTGAGCTTCGCATTGACTGCCGCGATGCGCATCCTCGCCCAGCGCTCGAGTGTTGGGGGCATCGTCGAAGTGCTGCTCGTCGCCTCGGGTTTCACCGTCGTGCTTTCCGCCCACCGCAACGGCATGATCAACCGGCCTTTCTTCCTTGGCGATTTCGCCCTGAGCCGGGGGCTCGACCCGGCCACGGTGCTGCTCGCGCTCGGCTGTGGCGCGGTGCTGCTGCTCGCCGCCCTGCTGCTGGTGGAGGACAACCGGCGCCGGCTGCCCTACCACTTCGCCCTGTTCGGTTTGCTGTGCCTGACACTGGTGGGCTATGTGCGCAGTTTCGGGCTGCCCACGCCGCAGATGACCAACGATCTCGGCCTGACCGGGAACAATGCCCAAGCCAGGGAAAACCCCTTCCACGACGGCGAAAACAACACCGAAAACAAACAGGCGCCGGTGGCGGTCGCCGTTTTTCGCGACGACTACGACCCCGCCGGCGGCGCCTACTATTTCCGCGAAGGCGCCTATTCCCAGTGGAATGGCTACATGCTCGATTTCACTTCCCACCCGGAGATGGACCGGGATTTGATCCCCGCCCCCGGCGCCCAAGCGCGAGAGACTGTTGGCGGAACAGGCCGGAAACCCGTCACCACCACGATTGGCACACTCGTGCCCCACCGCTCGCCTTTCGGCCTCGATACGCCAGTCGCGCTCGAGGCCGCGCCCAACCCCAACCCGCTGCGCTTCAAGCGCACCTGGGATGCCCATTCCCTGGTGCCGCAATTCGATCTGAACGCGCTGCTTGGGCTGCCCGCGGGAAACCCCGCCTGGCCGGCGGAAGTCCGGGAAGAATATCTGCGCCTGCCGGGTGACCCGCGCTACGGCGAACTGGCCCGGGAGATCGTCGCCGGCCTGCGCCCGCAATACGCCGCCGACCCCTTCGCCCAAGCCTGGGCGATCAAGACCTATCTCGACCGCAACGGCATCTACAGCCTCGCCAATGAACATGCCTACGCCGAAGACCCCGCCGCCTCCTTCCTGTTCGGCGACCTCACCGGCTATTGCATGCACTTCGCCTTCGCCTCCACGTACATGCTGCGCAGCATCGGCATTCCGGCCCGGGTGGGCATCGGCTATGCGGTTCCCGCCGCCAACCGCGCTGGCGGCTCGTCGCTGCTGATCCAGGCGGTTCATGGCCACGCCTGGCCAGAAATCCATTTCGAGGGCCACGGCTGGGTTATCGTCGACCCGGCGCCGCAACAAACCCTCGTTGACATGACGACCGACCCGCAGAACGAATTGCAGCAATTGCTCGGCGACATGCTGCGGGGCGAGGAGGCTTTCGAGGAATTCCTCGCCGGGCAGGCGGGTTTCGCCATCGATTGGCGGCTGGCGCGGAACGCCCTGTTGTCGCTGCTTGCCGCCCTGGTGCTCGCGGGCTACGCGGTGAAGCTCTACCGGCTGTGGATTCCCGCGCTGGCGGGGCGCCCAGCGCAGCACCGGCTCAGCTACCGCGCCGCCCTCGACCAGCTTGCCGCGGTGGGTATCCGCCGCCGTTTCGGCGAGAGCCGGGAGGCGTTCGCGCGTCGCGTTGGCGCGGTGGCGCCGGCGCTGCGGGCGCTGACCGCCGCGCATCTGGCCCATGCCCTCGGCGGGTGCCCGCCCATTCTGGCCGCAGAGGACTGGCGCGGCCTGCGCCGCCAGGTCGGCGCCGAAATCCGCGCCGGCACCGGCACTGGCAAAAGGCTGCTCGCGATGCTCGATCCGTTTTCCTGGCTGAGGGCGAGATAATGCCGGAACTTGCCAGCCTGGATGAGGACAGCGCGGGCGGCGAGACCAGCCTGACAGAGGCCATCGGCGTGCTGCACCGCTTGCGCGACGCGGTCCGCGGCCAAGTGATCGGCCGCGACGAGGTGATTGAACTGGCGGTCATCGCGCTGATCGCCGACGGCCATGTGCTGCTCGAGGACTTCCCCGGCTCGGGCAAGACCACCTTGGCCAAAGCGATCGGCGACGCCATCGGCGATGATCAACACGAAAAAAATCATGGATGTGAGCGCGAAGGGGGACACTTGATCGCCCCCTTCCGCCGCATCCAGTTCACCCCGGACCTGCTGCCATCGGATGTCACCGGCGCGCCGGTCTTCGACAGCGCGAGCAACGCTTTCCACTTCCGCCATGGGCCGGTTTTCGCCCATGTGCTGCTCGCCGATGAAATCAACCGCACCTCGCCCAAGGTGCAATCGGCGATGCTCGAGGCCATGGGCGAAAAACAGGTCACCGTAGACAACGCGACCTATCCGCTCGATGCGCTGTTTTTCGTCATCGCCACCCAGAATCCGCTCGATCTGGTGGGCACCTACCCGCTCCCCGTCCCCCAGCTCGACCGCTTCCTGTTCAAAATCGCCATGGAACACATCGACCGGCAGGCGGAACTTGCGGTGCTCGACACCTGGCGCGACCGCCGGGACAACAGCGGCGGCGGCCCAGTTGTCAGCCGCGGCGAGATTCTCGCCGCCCGCGCCACCATCGACCGCGAAGTGGCGATAGCCGACGCGATCAAATCAACCCTGGTCGATATCTCCCGCAATCTGCGCGCGGACGAGCGGGTGCTGCGGGGCAATTCCACCCGCTCCCTGGTGCTGATGCTGCCGGCGCTGCAAGCCGCGGGCGCGCTGCGCGGGCGCGATTTCGTCAGCGCCGAGGACATTGAACTGTTGCTTCCCCGGGTGCTCGGCCACCGCCTTGAACTGACCCCGGGGATGGCCGATCTCGGGCGGATCCTCCATGACAACATGCGCGAACCACTTGAGCGCCTCGCCAAAAGCACGCTCGCCTGAGGAAGCTCTGTTTAAATCGGAGCTTCCCTGCGGCACCGGGCAACCACCGAGTTCGATGGCGCAAGCCGTTGAATCCGCGGACCTGCCTAAGCGGGGCGGGTGGCGACTTGGGCTGATTGCTTCGGCTTTCGCTTTTTTCTGCGCTTGTGTCAGTGCGCGGACTCTGTCCCAAGAGCCGGAAACTCGCTTGGATGATATTGAAATCGCCCAATCCGCCACCTGTTTCGGCTTCACCGACATCGAACATCCCCGGGCCCTGGCAATCTGCGACGCCTTGGCGCTGGAGCGGAACGTGCGGGCGCGGGAACTCGGCGAGGCGTGGATCCGCGACGAGCCGGATTCGCCGGCGGCGCAATTCGCCTACGCCGAAGTCCTGTACACCGCCGAAGGCAATCTCGCCAGGGCGCTGTTCCATCTCAAGCGCGCCGAAAGCCTGACCGGCTACGACAATATTGTCGATGCGGTCGAGTCCGGCAACATCCAATGGCACTACCTCACCCTGAGCCAGTTGTCGAACGTGCATCAACTGATGGGGGACCAGCGGCTCGCGCTGGAATATCTCGACCGGATCAACGCGGTGTATGGCCAGGACATCGAGTCTTTCCGCGGCTGGCCGCTGCTGAAACTGAAACAATACGAAGCCGCCCGGGCGAGCGCCATGGCGGTGCTCGACAACAGCGACAGCGAGCGCGAGCGGGCCCGGGCCTGGAACACGCTCTGCGCGGTCGAGCTCGCGAGCCTGGCGCCGGTGGACTCGATGGCGGTCTGCAACCGGGCGGTCAGCGAGGACGAGAACCTCGCCGGACAATCGGCCGCGGGCGACACCGTGTATCTGACCAACGCCTCGGAGGTCGCGCTGTCGCTGCTGCGGATGGACGCCGCCGAAGCCTATCTCGACCGCGCCACCGCCAAGCTCAATCCCGACAGCGTCGCCAACCCTTGGATTTACAAGCTCTACCTGACGCTGAGCCAGGGCCGCTTCGACGAGGCGAAAGCGGCGCTCGACCGCATGATCGTCTGGCGCGAGGCGCAAATGCCCATCGTCGGCGTGATGAACCGGGCGGAACATCAAATGGTCGGGGCGGCTTTCATGCTGCTCGCGGGCTACGCCGAAGACGCCCGCGCGCTAGCGGCGATGGCGCTGAACCAGCCAGACCGCAACGGCTCCTTCAGCGCCGACGACTTCCAGAAAAACGCCATGGCGGCGCTGATTCACGCCGTCGCCAGCCGGATGCAATACCAGATCGCGCTCGAACAAAGCGCGGGCGCCAGCTGGCTGGCGCGGCTCGGCGCGCGGGTCGAAGCCGCCGGCTTGCTGCTGGCGGCGTGGCGCTCGGAGCGTTACGCCGCCTCGCTGTTCACCCGGCGCGACATCCTCCTCAACCGCCTGCGCCCCTACGCGCCGCTCGATGTCCACATCCCGGAATGGATCGAACCCCATCTGGTGGCAATGATCGGTGCCGGTGTTGTCGAGCGCGCCCTCGACGACGCCCTCGCCGCCGGCGCATTCGGGTTGAACGCCGGCTATTACCATGCCTGGCTCGCGGAAGCCGCGGCGGTCGCCGGCGACCGGGCGGAGGTGATCGAGCGCGGCGAGTTCGCCCTGGCCGAACTGCCACCGGAGGAGGCGCTGCTTCGCGCGCGGGTGCAAGCAAGAATGGGGCAGGCGCACTGGGAGCTGGATGAATTCGGGGAATCGCTGGGGCACTTCGAGGCCGCTTTCCGCGCCGACCCGGGCATCAGCCGCCGCCTCGGCATCGCCCTGCCGGTGAGCCTGCGGGTTTCCGGCGGCGGCCTGTCCCGGGAGCTCGCGGACATTCTGCGCGCCTCGCCGCGCTTCCGCGAGCATGAAAACGGCTTCCCGCTCGAAGCCGGGGACGACGGCGCCATCTGCCTGCGGAACCGGTCGGGAGCGAGCCTGTCGTGCTACAATGCGCCGTCCGCAAGCGCCAGCGACGCCAGCCGGGCATTCCACTCCCGGGCATTCGGGCCGGGAATCGAAATCAGCATGGCCCAGCGCTCCATTCTGCGCGGCTCCAGCGCGATCCTCGCCAACAGCGCCCGGCGCATGGAAAACCGCCCCGATTTGTTGGATTGAGCCGGCACTAAAAACCAAGCCGCGGAGCATACTGTGCCGCCGCACCCGGCTTCGCTTCGCGCTTGGCTCAGAATAGCGGACGACTGGCACAGCGTGAGTCGCCGGTTGGCTGGGTGGGGTTCAGCGGGCGTGCGAGACAGGATGTCGAGCCCGAAGCGTACAGGGATGTATTCACAGCGTCCGCTGAACCCCACCCAGCCAGACGGCGACGGCTCGAAGCCAAAAGCGACCGGTGCCCGAACGAAGAGATTCTGCGCAAAGTCGATAAAACCCAAATGATCGAACACTTGTCCAAACGGCTGATCGTCCTGCTCGCGGCAACCGCCGCGCTGGGGCCGGCGGCGACCCAGATCCTGCTGCCGGCGGTGCCCGCGATTCGGCGGGATTTCGCCGTCAGCGGCGACATCGCCCAACTGACCCTGAGCCTGTCCATGGCGGCGATCGCCGTGGGCACACTGACCTGGGGACCGCTTTCGGACAAATACGGCCGCAAACCCATCATCCTGCTCGGCCTGTCCATCACCCTGCTGGGCTCGCTGCTTTGCTACTTCGCCGGCACCATCGCGGCGCTGATCGCCGGCCGCTTCGTCCAGGCTTTCGGCGCCGCGGTGGGCCTCGTGCTCGCCCGGGCCATCGTCCGCGATGTCTATGGCGCGGCGCAATCGGCCCGCATCATCGCCACCGTGGTGATGGTCATGGTCGTCATTCCGATGATTTCGCCGGCGCTCGGCGGCGAGTTGCTCATCCGCTTCGGCTGGGAGGCGACCGGGGCGGCGATCGCCGCATTCAGCCTGGCGATGCTGCTGCTGATCGGTTTCAGCCTGCCCGAAACCTTGAAAGAGCCGGTCCCATTCGAAGGCGTGGGGGCGATGCTGCGCACCTTCGGCAACTTGCTCTCCTCGCGGATTTTCAGCGGCTACGCCTTCTGCGTGACTTTCGTTTCGGTGGTGTTTTTCAGTTTCATCGCCGCCGGGCCGGAAATCCTGGTTTCAGTCATGGAGCGGCCGGCCAACGAATACGGCTACTACTTCATTCTGCTGCCTTCGGGCTTCATGGCGGGAAGCTACATCGCGCGGCATTACGGGCTGCGCCTCCACATCGACCGGCTGATGCTGATCGGCATGCTCATCGCCATCGCCGGCCTCTGCCTCGCCTTCGCCCTGCAAATCGCCGGCCTGCGCCATCCGCTGGCGCTGTTCGGCCCGGTGGCGCTCACCGTGCTCGGCAACGGCATCACGCTTCCCGGCGCCCAGGCCGCCGCGATCAACGAATTCCCCAAGCTCGCCGGCAGCGCTTCGGGCCTGACGGGATTCCTGCAAATGGCGTTCTCGGCGGTCGCCGCCCAGCTGGTGGCCGCGGTCTACAACGGCACCGCGTATCCGCTGCTGATCGTGATGCTCGCGGCCTCGCTGCTATCGCTGGCGAGTTTCCGCATCGGCATCGGCTCCAGCAACGTGGGCCAAGCCAGCGTCACAGAATCATAATCCCTTGGTTTCAGCACCGGGAGCTCGCGCGACTTCGATCCGTCGCCGTCTGGCTGGGTGGCGTTCAGCGGACGCCGTGAATCCATCCATGGAGGCTTCGGGCTCGACATCCTGTCTCGCACGCCCGCTTAACGCCACCCAGCCAGACGGCGACTAACGCTTTGCCTGCCATCGCGCACAAGCACCCAGAATCTCATTGGTGTGGCGGGAATTGCCGATTCAGCTTCGATTCGCGCAGTTGCGCCAGGAATTCCGCCTCGTCGCGCAGGCAGCGCAGGTCGAGCAGGAGGTGGCCGTCGTGAATCCTGCCGATGACCGGGCGCGGCAGGCGCCGCAGTTGGCCGGCGAGCTTGCGCAGGGCCGCATCCCCACCATCCTTCGCCACCGGGGTCAAGCGCAGCGCGGCGCTGTCGAGTTGTTCCAGCGGCAGGGCGCCGCTGCCGATCTGGCTTTTGCAATCAACCAGCATCACCGCAACGCCCTTGCCGAGCGAATCGTTGACAGGCTTGAGCAGCCGCCCGCCCAGTGCCTTGATTTCCGCCGCCGGCCGGGTCAAATCCGCGAGCAGGGGCAGCCGCGCCGGCAGCCGGTGCGGGTCCTTGTACAGTTTCAATACTTCGGCAAGCGCCGCGATGGTGAGCTTGTCCACCCGCAGGGCGCGCTTGAGCGGATTGCGCCGCAGCCGGTCGATAAGTTCGCGGCTGCCGACGATGATTCCCGCCTGCGGGCCGCCGAGCAGTTTGTCGCCGCTGAAGGTCACCAGCCCCGCGCCTTCGGCGAGCGCTTCGGCGACGGTGGGTTCATGCGGCAGCCCGAAGCGGGCGAGATCAACCAGCGTCCCCGAACCCAGATCGTTGACCAGCGGCAGGCCGCGCTCGGCGGCGAGCCGGCTCAATTCGCGCCCGGAAACCGATTGGGTGAAGCCGCGCACTTCGTAGTTGCTTGTGTGCACCTTCATCAACAGCGCGGTGTTTTCGCCGATGGCGGCGGCATAGTCGCGCAGGTGGGTGCGGTTGGTGGTGCCGATTTCGCGCAGCGCGCAGTTGGCGCCCGCCATGATTTCGGGCATGCGGAACGAGCCGCCGATTTCAACGAGTTCGCCCCGGGAGACGACGACTTCGCGCCCCGCGGCCAAGGTGTTGAGCACGAGCAGCACCGCCGCGGCATTGTTGTTGACCACGGTGGCGGCCCCGGCGCCGGTGAGTTCGCACAGCATCGCCTCGAGATGGCTGTCGCGGTCGCCGCGGCCGCCTTGCTCAAGATCGTATTCGAGATTGCAGGCCGCCGCCGCGGCCGCCATGGCCTCGACCGCCGCCCCGGGCAGCGCCGCGCGGCCCAGATTGGTGTGCACCACGGTGCCGGTGAGATTGAACACTGGCTTGAGCGAGGCGCCGAATTCCTCCGCTAGCCCGCGCTCCGCGGCTTCGCACAGCGCGGCGGGAAACCGCTTCGATTTCACCAGCGCCCTGGCGTCGAGGCGCCCCGCTTTCAGCGCCCCGCGCACAGCGGCAAGCTCAAGCTGGACGGCGCGCTTGCAAGGCTCGGAACCATAGCGCTCGATCAACCCCGCACACTCCGGGGCATTGAGCACGCGGTCAACCGAAGGCAGCAATTTCAGCAATTTCGTCAACTTTCGACCATCCCCGGCAAGCGCCAGCCAGACCCCGCCACAACGCCGCAGACTGTATCACAGCGATGCGCGGCACTCAAAAATAAAACTTGTCTTTCGCAAATATAAAGTCTACTTTTAGATTTGCACGAAAAATCAGCCAAGATAGCAATGATTCCACGCAGATTGAGCGCGGCCGTTCCCGCGGCGCTGGCGGACACGCCCGCCGTGTATGTGGCGGGTCCGCGGCAGGCTGGCAAAAGCACCCTGGTCATGAGGCTGGCGCGAAAGGATTGGCCCGCGGACTATGTGACCTTTGACGAGGCGGGCATGCTCGGCGCGGCGGAGGCCAACCCCCAAAGCTTTCTCCGGGCCTGGGATGGCCCCCTCGTGCTCGACGAAGCGCAGATGGCGCCGGACCTGTTCCGCGCGCTCAAACTGTTGATCGACGAAGCGCGCCACGACCAACCGGCATCCGCCAATGGCAGGTATTTGCTCACCGGTTCATCAAGCATCCTGGCTTTGCCCAAACTCGCCGACGCGCTGGTGGGGCGGATGCGCGTTTTCACGCTCTATCCCCTGTCGGCGCTGGAGGTTTCCGCGGGCAGCGGCGATTTTCTGCCGCGCCTGTGGGAAAACCGCTTCACGCCCGGCCCAGTGCGGAGCGAGTATCAACTTGCCGAGATGATTGTCAGGGCAAGCTTCCCGGAAATTTCGGGGAAGGGCCAATCCGCGCGCCGCAAATGGTTTGAGGACTATGTTTCGACGATTTTGCAACGGGATGTGAGACAAATCGCCGAAATCGCCAAGCTCGGCACGCTGCCAAACCTGCTCAAACTGCTCGCCGGGCGCACCGGCGGTCTGGTCAACGAAGCCGATATCGCGCGTTCACTCGGGCTGAACGCGGTAACCGCGAAAAACTACCGCATGCTGTTGCAGATGGTTTTCCTCACCCTGGAAGTCAGGCCCTGGTTTAGAAACATTGGCAAACGTCTGGTCAAAGCGCCCAAATGTTATCTCGTCGACACCTCGCTGCTGTGCCATTTGCGCAACATCGACCCTGGCCAAGCCGCGGTGCGCGACCCACATGTTTTTGGTCAAATCATGGAAAATTTCGTCGCCTCGGAGCTCGCCAAACAACTGGCCGCAACCGCCCCCCAAGCGGGCTTGCACCACTTCAGAACGAGCTACGGCAAGGAAGCCGATTTCGTGCTCGAGGCGCCGGGTGGAAAAATCTCGGCAATCGAGGTCAAGGGCCGCGACGCGGTGACCGCGGCGGATTTCAACGGCCTGCGGGAGTTGCGCGGCCTGGCGGGAGAGGATTTTGTCTGCGGCGTGGTCCTCTACCGCGGCGGCAACATCATCCCCTTCGACACCAATCTGTGGGCCGTTCCCGCCGCTGCGCTGTGGCGGTAGCACACGGCTCCGCTCAACCGCGACGACGGCGCGGGCTCAGGTCAGATCGTCGCAGTCGAGGCCGAGCGCCTTCGCAACCGCAGGCAAATGCCAAGCCGGCACCACCCGCGAGCCGCTCTCCATCTCGGCCAGTTCGCTCTCGCTTATTTTCGCGGCTTCAGCCAATTCCGCGGGGCTCATGTCGCGATACTCCCGATACACGGCAATGGGATTCTCCCCCGCCAGCAGGCGGTCCACGACCTCCACCGGGAAGCACTCTTCCACGGAATGCGCCTCCCCGGAATGCGCGAACTCCCCGGCGTTTCGATACGCCGCCATCAGCCGGGCGTATTCATCCCACGGAATCACCGCGAACGCCGGCGCTCCCGTCTCGTCGAGTATCAGTTGCGGCTGTGCCATAGATTTCTCCGATTTGCTCGTGTACATGCTTGTATACATCACCCCGCGAGCCAATCCGCTTCACCAGAATTTCCCGCGATTCATCGTTTCGCTCGAATACCGCCCGCAAGTTCCCGATCCTCAGCCTCCATTCCTGTCTGCCTTTCAAGCGGCGCAGGTCGTAACTCGCGTGTGGCGGGTCACGAGCCACGGCATCCAATGCCGCCCGAATGCGGCTGGCGTCTTCCAGTGCCATCTTGCGCAGAGCCTTTATCGCGGCCTTGCGAAACCTCAATTCATACACCGAGGCTCTCCCGTCCGTCAGCAAGCAAAGTATAGCCGAGTCTCCTGAAGTTGCCTTGTCTGGTGCTCAGCCGGTCGTGTTCACGCTCGCCGAAATCAGGCGGATGTGCAGTAAAATGGGTATGAATTCGGGAAAGCGGCCGAAACCATGATGAATCAGTCAACACTGTCTGAACTCGTAGCTGGCGGCGAGGGGTCCCGTGTCGAATTCAAGCGCGATGATTGCCATGCGGATGATATCGCCAAGGAAATGTCGGCCCTGCTCAACCTTGAAGGCGGCGCCATTTTGCTCGGCGTCGAAGACGACGGACAAGTCTCGGGGTTGACCAGAGCCCGCAAGGACGCGGAAGAGTGGGTGATGAACATCGCCCGCAACAATCTTCAACCAGCCATCATTCCGGTGTGGACTTTGATCGCGGCCGAAGAAGGGAAGCTGGTGGGGGTGATCGAACTCCCCGCGGACAGCCCCGGAAAACCCTACAAGGCGAAACGCGGCGGTTCCTGGATGACCTATAGCCGCGCCGGCAGCACTTCAAGGGAAGCGACACGCGAGGAGGAGGGCCGGTTGTGCCAGGCATCCAAGTTGGTTCGATACGAAATCAAGGGCGTGCCGGACACGGGTCCCGACAGCTTTGATCTGGATCGCGTTGGGAATTACTTCGGAGACATCCTGAAAAGAAAGCCGCCGTCCCGATCAGATATTGAAAATTGGCGTAAACTTCTTTGCAACTCGGATTTGCTGGTCGAGTCAAATGGCAATCTGCAAGCCTCGGCCGCGGGGCTTTTGCTTTTTGGCGAGAATCCCAACCGCCGGCTGCCCCAGGCCGGAGTGACCGCCGTGGCTTTCGCGGACACCGGAAAGGATTACAACACGGTTGACGAAGAGCGGATCAGGGGGCCGCTTGTCTCCTTGCTTTCGAGGCGCGGCGCGGTGCAGGAAAAAGGCGTTATCGATCTCGCGATAGATTTTGTTCAACGCAACATGGGCAGCACCGCCTGGCTCGAAAGCGGCCGGCGGCGGCGCAAGAAGGCTTTCCCGCCGGATGCGGTGCGGGAGGCGGTGGTGAATGCCGTGGTCCACCGCGATTACGCCCGCGAGGGGACGGATATCGAAATCTCCCTGTACGACGACCGGCTCGAAGTCATCTCCCCCGGCCGGCTTCCCAACGGCGTCACGGTGGAAAAAATGAAAGAGGGCGTGGTGCGCGTGGCCCGCAATGAATTGCTCAAGGAAATCCTCCGCGATTACGGCTACGTCGAGCACTACGGAATGGGCGTCCGCCACCGAATCATCGAATCCATGCGCAGCCACAATGGCACCGAACCAGACCTCATCGAGGAAGACCACCGCTTCATCGTCCGGCTTTGGAAGGCGAAATAGCCTTCCAAATAAAACGGTAGATAGTGTCTCGGTTTGAAATCCAGCTTGCTACTCGCAGGCTGGCTCATTCACGCGCAGGTATTCATTGATGAATTGGTCCATCTTTTCTGAAACTCCTTGGAGTATCAAGCCCGCATTTCCACCATGATTTCCATAACCACCTGTTTTCCAATGTCCTGCGAGTCGGGTATCGTTTGTAACAATATCTGTCATCCATTTGAAAAACGCCAAGTCATAACTGAAAAGGGCGGAATCTTCCGATAGGCTCACAACGACCGACAGATAGGGACCACCGCTCTGATCAAACAAGCGCGCCGCCCGTAGGCGGCTTTCAACAGCAATTCGCACGCGCTCTTCCGTTAGAGCCTGTTAACACTAGATAAGGATTTCATGTTATCCTACCCCGCATTGTTTTTCACCACAAAAGTGGAGGATGATCAACAGCATGGAAATCACCGAAGCGCAATTCAAACGGATCGCCCCATTGCTTCCCAAGCAGCGCGGGAACGTCAGTCTGCCCAACCTGCGGGTGCTCAACGCGATTCTCCACGTGGCCGAGCACGGCTGCAAGTGGCGCGGCCTGCCGGAGCGGTTCGGCAACTGGCACACAATCTACACGCGGATGAGCCGCTGGGCCAGGAGCGGCGTGCTCGACCGGGTGTTCGACCAACTCCAGCGCGACCAGCTGATCCGCATCAAGGTCGAGGCGCTCGGCCTGGACAGCACCAGCGTCAAGGTGCACCCGGACGGCACGGGGGCTCGAAAAAAAACGGCCCGCAATCCATCGGCAAGTCCCGCGGCGGATGGAACACCAAAATTCATATGGTTGCCGCGGATGCCCGAACAGCGGTCGCCTTCACGCTCTCCCCGGGCAACGCGCACGACGCCCCGGAGGGCCGCAAGCTCATGAGCCGGCTGGAGCGGCCCGCCGGCGCCGCGGCGCTCGTCATGGACAAGGCATATGAGGACAACGCCACCCGCCAACTGGCCCTCGACCTCGGCTTCGACCCCGTGGTGCCGCCGAAGGTCAACCGCGCCGACCCTTGGGAATACGACCGGGAGATGTACAAGCGGCGCAACGAGGTCGAGCGCCTGTTCCGGCGGCTCAAGGGCTTCCGGCGCATCTTCTCCCGCTTCGAGAAGCTCGACGTCATGTTCCTCGGCTTCATCGTGTTCGCGCTCATCGTCGAGGCGTTGCGATAGTGCTAACAGGCCCTAGTCCAATGTCATTCGATGAGACAGTCACTGCCAAATAAATAGGATTGCACCGATTAAAAAGAGTGAAGCAGTCAAAACCATCGATGACTAAACATTCCGGCGTATTTGTGTTTTCGAGCGGGTTGATAAATCCATCCTGATCCTGCGCGGATGTTGGCATGGCGAGTGTCAGTGTAAGTAGGGCGGGAGCGAGCTTCTTCATGTTGGCAGTCTCCAAATTGGCTGCGGGGCGACCTTAAGGCTATCACAGCGAGAAGTGGTCGGCCAAATTCGGACAGTCTGTTAAGGTGGTTTTCAAGCACTGGGAGGCTGTCTGATGAAGAGGCGGAGATTCAGCGCGGAGTTCAAGCGCAAGGTGGTGTTGGAGGCGATGCGGGGCGACGAGCCGGTTCGCGTGATCGCGGCGCGCCACAACGTCAATCCGAACCAGGCGGGCAAGTGGAAGACGGAGGCCCATGACGGGCTGCTGGAGGTTTTCCGCCAGGGGAAAGGCGCTGGCGCGTCCGATTCCGAGCGGCTGATTGAAAGGCTGTACGCCCGGATTGGCGAGTTGACGGTGGAAAGGGATTTTTTTCAGAAGGGTTTGCGCGGCTTGGACGGGCCGGGCAGGTGAAGCTGATCAAGGCGGACGCGAGCTTGCCGCTGTCGCGCAAGTGCGCCCTGGCCGGCCTGAGCCGCTCATCGCTGTATTACAAGCCGAAACCGCGGGATGCGGAGCGGCTGCGTTTGCGCCGGCTGGTGGACGAGCTGTGCATGTCGTTTCCGTGCTACGGCACGCGGCGCGTGAGCCTGCGTCTGCGCCGGCAGGGCCACGACGTGGGCCGGGATCTGGCGCGAACCCTGATGGCCGAGGTTTGCTGGCGGACGGTGTACCCGCGTCCGCGCACCTCGCGCGCGCAACCCGGTCACAAGATCTACCCGTACCTGCTGAACGGCCTCGGGCGGATCGCGCCGGGCGAGGTGATTTGCGCGGACATCACCTACATCCCGATGCGGGGCGGGTTTTCGTATCTGGTGGCGGTGATGGACTGGGCGAGCCGGTTCGTGCTGTCGTGGGAGCTGGACAACACGCTGGAGGCGGGATTTTGCGCGGGCGCGCTGGAAGAGGCGCTCGAGCGCTACGGGACGCCGCCGGTCTCGAACACGGACCAGGGCGTCCAGTTCACCTGCGAGGCGTGGCTGCGCCCGCTGCTGGACCGGGGCGTGAAGATCAGTATGGACGGCAAGGGCCGCTGGATCGACAACCGGTTCATCGAGCGGCTGTGGCGTTCGCTGAAGTACGAATCGGTTTACCTGGAGGAGCTGACCGGCGGTCGTCACGCGCGGCGGGTGATCGCGTCCTGGCTGGACCACTACAATCACCGGCGTCCGCATCTGGCGCTGGCGGGACGGACGCCGGCCGAGGCGTATGCCGCGGGCGAGACGGCGGGTCCGGAGGCCGCGGCGTGAAAACGCGGCGGCGCCCCCCTGCCGCGCTCCGGTCGCTACGCTCCCCGCGCGCGGCAGGGGGGCGAAACCATCACGATATTGGTGAGAGAAAATGCGAAACGAGGGTTTGCAATCATGGGAAAACCACCTTAACTTTGCCCTCGAACTGTCCAACTAGGCCCGACCACCTCTGCGGACGCAAGCTTGACGGTGGTGTGGGACATGCACGGAGTGACAGATGCTCAGCCCAAATACCACGGCAGCACTTCAAAACTCTTCAGGCTGAAGCGTTGTGTGCCGCCGTGGATTAGGGCGCCGCGTTGGTTTGGATTTTCGGGGAGCGCGGTCCACCAGGCCAGATTGCGCACGGCGTCGGCTGGGACCGTTTCGCCTGATTTGATCTCCACCGGGAGCAGGGTCTGGCCTTGATCGATCAGCACGTCGATTTCGTGCCCCGTCGCGTCGCGCCAGATGTGCAGCGGCGCGTCGCGGCGCTGGTTGTAGAAACTCTTGCACAACTCGGCAACCACGAAAGACTCGAAAATCGCCCCGCGCAGCGGGTGCCGGGCCAGCGTCCGAGCGTCCCGGATGCCGAGCAGGTAGCAGAGCAATCCCGTATCGAGGAAATGCAGCCGGGGCCGTTTGCGCAGCCGTTTGCGAAAATTGGCGAAGTGCGGCGGCAGCAGCACCGCGAGAAAGCCGATCTCCAAGGCATTGAGCCAGCGCCGGGCGGTTTGCTGGCCGACGCCGATGTCACTGGCCATGCGGCTCAGATTCAGTTCCATGGCCGTGCTGGCGGCGGCGAGGCGGACAAAGTTCTCGAAGCTGCGCGAGTCGGCGATATTGACGATCTCGCCGAGATCGCGCTCGACATAGGTGCGAAAGTAGTCGGCGTACCAGGGCTCGGGCGCCAGATTCCGATCATGGATGCGCGGATAGAAGCCGGTGAAGAGGGTTTCCCAGCGGTCGCGGCTGGTGCCGATGGGTTTGATGTCCGGCAGGCGCACCGGGTCGAGCGGTTCGGCTTGGGCAAGCTCCCGGAAGGATAGCGGCAACAGCCGCAGCAGCGCGGTTCGTCCCGCCAGGGTTTGGGAAACCGATCGCATCAGCAGTAGATTCTGCGAGCCGGTCAGCACGAATCGTCCGGGGCGCGGGTCTTCATCGACTGCAACCTGAATATAGGAGAGCAAATCCGGCGCCCGCTGCACTTCGTCGATAATCATGGGTGCTGCGGATTTCAACAACTCCCGCGGATCATCAAGCGCCCGCGAGCGGATATCGGGCGCCTCGAGCGTGAGATAGTTGTGGTCGGGAAACAGCGCCCGGCAGAGGGTCGTCTTGCCGGACTGCCTCGGCCCCAGCAGTGTCACCACCGGATTCCGCGCCGCCGCCTCCAGCACCTGCCGGGAAATATGCCGCTTGTACATGGGGCGTTGCTCCCGATGCTTTTTTAGTCAGATTGATGATCGTATCATCAATCTGACTGCCTGAGAACCTACGGCAAGCCGTTCTCACGTTGCCAATAAGATTCTGCGACTTCGCGCAGAATGACGGATGACTGGCGCAGCGCGAGTCGCCGTTTGGCTGGATGGCGTTCAGCGGGCGCGCGAGACAGGAAGCCGAGCCCGAAGCTTACAGGGATGTATTCACAGCGTCCGCTGAACGCCATCCAGCCAAACGGCAACGGATCGAAGCCACCAGCGACCGGTGTCCAACGAAGAGACTGCGGCGACGCTCCGGGCGGAGCAACTGGCTGGGGGCGCAGTATACTGGCGGCTTGTTTGAACGGGACATGGAAGCATGGCTGGCCAACCCTCGCTGCTGATCGTCAACAACTTTCATGCGGAGACCATCGCCAAGCTCGATGCGTGTTATGAGACGCATCATCTCTGGCGCGAATCCGCGGACGGGAAGCGGGAGCTGATCGCGCGGCTCGATGGGCGCTGCCTTGCCGCGGCGAGCGCGTCCTGGGATTGCGACAGTTTGGTTTACGAGCTGTCCTCGCTGCGGGTTCTGTCGTGCTTTGGAGTTGGTGTTGACGGGATTGATTTCGCCCGCACCCGAGCCGCGGGAATCGCGGTCACCAATACGCCCGATGTGCTCAACGACGCGGTGGCGGACTTGGCGATGGCGCTGATTCTGGCGGCCACGCGGAACATCGTCAACGCGGACCGCTTCGTGCGGGCGGGCAAATGGTTGGAGGGGCCCTTCCCTTTCGGCACCGGCTTGGCCGGGCGCACGCTCGGCGTGCTGGGGTTTGGCAGAATCGGCGCGGCGGTCGTGCGCAGGGCCGAGCCTTTCGGCCTGCGCTTCGCCTATCACAACCGCCGGGCTAAGGACGATGTTGCTTTTCCATATTTCGATTCGCCCCGGGAACTCGCCCGGCACAGCAACATTCTGCTCAACGTGCTGCCGGGCGGGTCGGAAACCCAAGGCATGGTCGATCTCGAAGTGCTCGAAGCGCTCGGCCCGGAGGGTGTGTTCATCAATGTGGGCCGGGGTTCGAGCGTGGACGAGGCGGCGCTGGCGCGGGCCCTGCGCCGGGGCCTGATCGCCGGCGCCGGGCTCGATGTCTACGCCGCCGAGCCGCGGGTGCCGGCGGAACTGCTGGCCATGGACAATGTGGTGCTGCTGCCGCATATCGGCAGCGCCACAATCGAAACCCGCGCCGCCATGGGCAAGCTAGTCATCGACAATCTCGACGCTTGGTTCGGCACTGGCGAACTGCTGACCGAAGTCGCCGGAAACTGAGCTGGCACTAAGTATGCTGTGACTTAATCAGAGCTTTCCCAAGAGCCTGCGCCATACAATTCGGGAAAATAGGTTTCGAAAATCCTCCGTCCCTGGTGAGAAAAGCATCAGCGGCACGCAGTGCGTGGGATCCAATCAGAAAGTCAGTAATGATCCGGGTTCGGGGTCCTCCCGCATCACGGTATCGCTTCCACCGCAGCCCAGCCTCGAATCTCGGCGAGAATTTCATCTGTGCTGCCCGCTTGGCCCAGTATCGCGAATACGCGCTCAACCGGGTGCTGGACTGTCACACGCTTTCTTGCCAAGAGGCCGTCCCGCGTTGGCGTCATCTCAACCTCGACATTGTGATTCATGCCAAACCTGTCTCGAAGTTTTTCGGAATGGTGATTTGACCACGCTCTGAAATTCGCATATCAGTGTCAATCTGAAAATTCAATTCGGAAAATCGCACTGTTAATCCCATGGAGCCGCAACTATTCGACGTCGCCTATCCCGGCCGTGCCTTTCGCTGCTGTCGCGGAATCCCCGGGGCATCCCGCCGCCGGGCTTTCCGGGGGCTGTGCTAGACTGACCGGCATGGCTGGGGCGAGGAAAAAACTGCCGATCGGCATTCAGAGCTTCCGCAAGCTGCGCGAGGAAGAGTGTTACTACGCGGACAAGACGCCGCACATCGAGCGGCTGATCGACCGGGGCGGACACTACTTCCTGTCGCGTCCCCGGCGCTTCGGCAAGAGCCTGCTGCTCGACACCATCAAGGAGTTGTTCGAAGGTTCGGAGGAACTATTCCGGGGACTGCATATTCACGACCGCTGGGATTGGGAGCGCCGGCATCCGGCGGTGCGGCTGAGTTTCGGCGGCGGGAACTTCAGTTCGCCCGCCAGGCTCGAAAGCGAAACCCTGGCCCTGCTCGACGGCGTTGAACGCGAATTCGGCGTGGCGCCGCGGCACGAAACCGCCGCGGCGCGGCTGCGCCACATCATCGGCCAGTTGCACAGGCGGGGTGGCGAGCGGGTCGCGGTGCTGATCGACGAGTACGACAAGCCAATCCTCGACGCGCTCGGCGACCCCGCCACCGCCCGCGCCAACCGCGACTTCCTGCGCGGGCTGTACGGCGTGCTCAAGGACTGCGACGCGCATATCCGCTTCACGCTGCTGACCGGAGTGAGCAAATTCTCCAAGGTGAACCTGTTTTCGGGCTTGAACAATCTCAAGGACATCACGCTCGACCCGCGCTTCGGCGCCATTTGCGGCTACACCGAGAACGATCTCGACACCGTGTTCGCCCCGGAGTTTGAAGGTCTCGACCGGGAACAGGTGCGGGAATGGTACAACGGTTACAACTGGGAAGGCGGAGACCGCGTATACAACCCCTTCGATATCCTGCTGCTGCTGGATAGACGAGTGTTCCGCGCCTGGTGGTTCGAAACCGGCACACCAACGTTCCTCGTGGACACCTTGCTCCGGCATGGCGTGGGCGCTTTCGCGCTGGATGGCATGATCGCCGACGACGACCTGCTTTCGAGCTTCGAGGTGGATGAGATCGCGCCCGAGGCGCTGCTGTTCCAGACCGGGTATTTGACCATCGAGGCATCCTCAACCGAGGACGGCGGCATCTGGTACCGGCTCGGCTATCCGAACCGGGAAGTGCGGCAGAGCCTCAACAAGGCGCTGCTCGCCCGGCTGGCTGGCCGAGATTCCACCGGCGCGCGTTCCGCGCTCAACCTGCGCCGACGGTTCAGGGAGAACGACCTGGACGGCGTCGAGGCGGAGATTCGGGCCATTTTCGCCGGCATACCCGCCGACTGGCACCGCCGCAACGACATCGCCCGCTTCGAGGGCTATTACGCCAGCGTGTTATATGCCTGCCTCGCCTCGCTCGGCTTTGATCTCCGCGTGGAGGATGCCTCCGCGGCGGGCCGGGTCGATCTGGCGCTGCGCTGCGAGGGGCGCGTCTATCTGTTCGAGTTCAAAGTAGTCGAGCGCGCCGGCGAAGGCGCCGCCCTGGGTCAATTGATCGACCGCGGCTATGCCGGCAAGTACCGCGCCGGCGGCGACCCGGTCCACCTGATCGGCATCGAATTCAGCGAGCAAACCCGCAACGTTATGGCCTTCGATACGGCTTCGGATTGCGATTCCTGACATGGAAGGCAAATCATGACCACACCCCCCTCTCCCCGGCAAACCACCTCCCCGCTGGTCAGCGACAAGCTCGTTTATGTGTTTGGCGAGCGGACCGATGGCAATGCCGGGATGCGCGGGACGCTCGGGGGCAAGGGCGCCAATCTGGCCGAGATGGCGGCGATCGGGCTGCCGGTGCCGCCCGGATTCACCATCAGCACCGAGGTTTGCGCCTGGTTCCACGGCAGCGGTGGGGAGTATCCGCCAACGCTCGCTGATGACATCGCCGAGGCGGTCGCCGGAATCGAGCGGCAGATGGGCGAGAAGTTCGGCGCGCGCCGCAAGCCTTTGCTCGTGTCGGTGCGCTCCGGGGCGCGGGATTCGATGCCGGGCATGATGGACACGATCCTCAACCTCGGCCTCAACGACGAGACAGTCGAAGGGCTGGCGGAGGTTTCCGGCAATCCACAGTTCGCCTGGGATTGCTACCGCCGGTTCATCCAGATGTACGGCGATGTGGTGATGGGGGTTCGCGCGCGCAATGAGGAGGAGGCAGACCCGTTCCACCGGATTCTCGACGCGGTGAAGGAAAAAGCCGGCGTCCGCTCTGACTCGAAACTGGCCGTGGCGCAACTGCGCGGCCTTGTGCGGCGTTACCAGAGCCTGATCCGGCGCCGCGCTGGCCGCGACTTCCCGCAGGACGTCAACGAGCAGCTCTGGGGCGCCATCGGCGCGGTGTTCGGCTCGTGGAACAACGAGCGCGCCGTGCTCTACCGCCAGCAGTACCGCATCCCCGCCGAATGGGGCACCGCGGTCAATGTCCAGGCCATGGTGTTCGGCAACGCCGGCGACGACTGCGCCACCGGCGTCGCCTTCACCCGGGACCCGGCCAACGGCGAGAACGAGATGTACGGCGAATACTTGATCAACGCCCAGGGCGAGGATGTGGTCGCCGGCACCCGCACGCCAAAACCCATCGGCCTCATGGCCGGGGAGATGCCGGAAAGCCACGCCGAACTGATGGGCGTGCGGCAGACACTCGAGCGGCACTTCAAGGATATGCAGGATCTCGAATTCACCATCGAAAAGGGCCGGCTGTTCATCCTGCAAACGCGCAACGGCAAGCGCACGGGCCAGGCCGCGGTGCGCATCGCGGTGGAAATGCAGCGCGAGGGGCTGATGTCGCGGGAAACCGCCCTGCTGAAGATTCCGGCGGAATCGGTGGATTCGCTGCTCGTGCCGGTGTTCAACCCCAAGGCGCTGAAAGCGGCGGCGGCAATCGGCGAGGGCCTGCCGGCGGGCCCCGGCGCGGCGACCGGAAGGGTCGTGTTCACCACCTTGCGGGCCGAGCTGGAAACCCGGCGCGGCAACAAGGTCATTCTGTGCCGGGTGGAAACCTCCCCCGAAGACCTCAAGGGCATGCTGCTCGCGGAGGGCATCCTCACCTGCCGCGGCGGCGTCTCCTCCCACGCCGCCCTCGTGGCGCGGCAGTTGGGCAAGGTCTGCGTCTGCGGTGCCAGCGAAATCCGCATCGACTACGACCGCAGAACCCTGACCGCCGGCAGGCACGTGATTCGCGAAGGCGAGTACATTTCCATCGACGGCGGCACGGGCATCATCTACCAAGGCATGGTCGAGAACGCCGATTCGGAAGTGAAGCAGGTGCTCAATGGCGGCATGAAGCCGGAGAAGAGCTACACCTACGAGCAATTCCAGCTCGTCATGCAATGGGCCGACGAGATTCGCGGCCTGAAGATCCGCACCAATGCCGACACACCGGCGATGGCGGCCGAGGCGGTGCGCTTCGGCGCCGAAGGCATCGGCCTGTGCCGCACCGAGCACATGTTCTTCGAAGGCGAGCGCATCAACTTCATGCGCCAGATGATCCTCGCCGCGGACGAGACCCAGCGCAAGGAAGCCCTGAAGAAGCTGCTCGTCTATCAGCGCCGCGACTTCTTCGGGCTGTTCAAGGCCATGGAGGGGCGGCCGGTGACGATCCGCCTGCTCGACCCGCCGCTGCACGAATTCCTGCCCCATGACGACGTCGTGCGCCGGCAGCTCGCGCAGAAACTCGGGGTGACGCTCGATTACGTCATCGACCGGGTCAAGGCGCTGCACGAGGAGAACCCCATGCTCGGCTGCCGCGGCTGCCGGCTCGGGATACTGCATCCCGACATCACCGAGATGCAGACCCGGGCGATCTTCGAGGCCGCGGCGAAAGTCGTCAAGCAGGGTGGCGAGGTCGCCCCGGAAATCATGATTCCGCTGGTTGGCTACCGCGCCGAACTCGCCGACCAACTGCGCACGGTGCACCGGGTGGCGAAGCAGGTGCTGGCGCGCCAGAAAGTCGAGATCGATTACCTCGTTGGCTCGATGATCGAGATTCCCCGCGCCGCGGTCACCGCCGGCGAAATCGCCGAGGAAGCGGATTTCTTCAGCTTCGGCACCAATGACCTGACCCAGACCGCCCTCGGCCTGAGCCGGGACGACATGGGCCTGTTCTTCGATGTGTACAAGAAAAAAGAGATCTTCAACCAGAACCCCTTCGCCAGCCTCGACCAGAGCGGCGTCGGCCAGTTGATCGAGATGGCGGTCGAGCGCGGCCGGGGCGCCAATCCCGGCATCAAGCTCGGCATCTGCGGCGAGCACGCCGGCGACCCGCCGTCGATCGAGTTCTTCCAGCGCCAGGGCCTCGATTATGTGAGCTGCTCCCCGCCCCGGGTTCCCGTGGCCCGCCTCGCCGCGGCCCAGGCGAAACTGCGCGGGTAAGCCCCATGAGCATTGGCCTGCTCGCCCTGCTTTCGCTGTTGCCGATCGTCTCGGTGGCGGTGTTCCTGGTTTTGCTGCGCTGGCCCGCGAGCCGGGCCATGCCCATCGCCTATGGCGTCGCCTTCGTCCTCGCCTGGCTGGTCTGGCAAGTGCCGCTGACCCGGATTCTGGCGGCGAGCGTCAACGGGCTGATCATCGCGGCAACGCTGATCTTCATCATTTTCGGCGCCATCCTGCTGCTCAACACCCTGCGGCAAAGCGGCGCGATGCATGCCATCCGCGAAGGCTTCGCCGACATCAGCACCGACCGCCGGGTGCAGGTCATCATCATCGCCTGGCTGTTCGGCTCGTTTATAGAGGGCTCGGCCGGCTTCGGCACGCCAGCGGCGGTGGCGGTGCCCTTGATGGTGGGGCTTGGCTTCCCCGCCATGGCGGCGGTGGTGGCGGGCATGATCATCCAGAGCACGCCGGTTTCCTTCGGCGCCATGGGCACGCCGATTCTGGTGGGAATCAACACCGGCCTGTCGGCGGACCCGGAAATGGCGGCCTACGCACTCGGCCGCGGCTTCGCCGAATGGGATGATTTCCTCGCCCATATCGCCACCAAGGTCGCCATTCTCCACGCCCTCGCCGGCACCTTCGTGCCCTTGCTCGTCACCGCCGTGATGACGCGATTTTTCGGCCCCGAGCGCAGTTTCGCCGCGGGTTTCCGGGTGTGGAAGTTCGCCCTGTTCGCGGCGCTGGCGATGACGGTTCCCTATGTCGCGGTGGCGGCGTTTTTCGGCCCGGAGTTCCCGTCGATGTTCGGCGGCTTGATCGGTCTGGCCATCGTCGTTTCCGCCGCCCGCCGGGGCTTTCTCGTGCCCAGTGATGAAGACGCTTGGGACTTCGCCGAGCGCTCGCAGTGGGAGGCGGAATGGACCGGGGCGCCGCGGGACCGGGGCGGCGAAGCTGAACCCGAAACTGAACCCGGTCCGGGCCACCGCATGAGCCTGTTGAAAGCCTGGTCGCCGTATCTGTTCGTCGCCGGCCTGCTCGTGCTCACCCGGCTGCCCCAAGTCGGCCTCGAGCCTTTCCTGCGCGCGGCCCATCCCTTGGTCACCTGGACTTGGCCGGGGATTTTAGGCAGCGACATCAACGCCTCGTTCCAGCCCTTGTGGTCGCCGGGGACGATTTTCATCATCGTCTCGCTGCTGACGGTGCTGCTCCACGGCATGCGCCCGGCGGCCTACCGGGCCGCCCTCGGCAGTTCCCTGCGCACCCTGCTGCCGGCTTCGGCGGCGCTGGTGTTCACGGTGCCGATGGTGCAGGTGTTCATCAACAGCAGCGGCGGCGCGGCGGGTTTCGCGCAAATGCCGATCGCGCTCGCCGAAGGCGTGGCGGATGTCGCCGGCTCGGCTTGGCCCTTCTTCTCGACCTTCATCGGCGGGCTCGGCGCTTTCGTCGCCGGCAGCAACACCGTGAGCAATATGATGTTCTCGCTGTTCCAGTTCGGCGTCGGCGAGCGCATCCTCGCGGACCCAACGTGGATCGTCGCCCTGCAGGCGGTGGGCGGGGCCTCGGGCAATATCATCTGCGTGCACAATGTGGTGGCGGCATCGGCGGTGGTGGGGCTCGTGGGCAGGGAAGGCGCGGTGATCCGCAAGACGCTGCTGCCGTTTTTCTACTATGCCCTGGTTACCGGCTCGCTCGGCTACGGCATCGTCACCGGCGGGATATTCAACTTGGGCTATGCCGTCGCCGCCCTGATCGCGGCGCTGATGATCGGCCTCATAGCGCACCACAACCGCGCCGCGCCGGCGTCCGGTTGAGGCCGGCCGCGTGATGCCATGACCTCGGAAGCTCCATCCACGCGGCCCGCGCGGACGCTGACCATCGCCACCGCGGGCCATGTCGATCACGGCAAGACGGCGCTCGTGCGCAATCTCACCGGCGTCGACACCGACACCCTGGCCGAGGAGAAAAGCCGCGGGCTGTCGATCAATCTCGGCTTCGCCTACAAGCGATATGAAGCCGATGGCCGGCACTGCCTGCTCGGCTTTGTCGATGTGCCCGGGCATATCGATTTCATCGGCAACATGCTCGCCGGGGTCGGCGCGGTGGATGCCGCCCTGCTCGTGGTGGCGGCGGATGACGGCGTGATGCCCCAGACCGAGGAGCACGCGGCGATTCTCGACTTGCTCGATGTCCGCGCCGGCTGCGTCGTGCTCAGCAAAACCGATCGGGCGAGCAAGACCCGGCGCGACAAGGTCAAATCGCGAGTGCGCCAACTGCTCGCCGGCGGCGGCCTCGCCGAGGCGCCGGTGTTTCCGGTTGACAATCTTTCCGGCGCAGGCGTCGAGCGGCTGGGCGATTACCTGCACCGCCTGCTGCTCGGCAAACACCGGCGCGGGGCGCACGCCGGCGGAGGCCGGTTCCGCTTTCTCATCGACCGCAGTTTCAGCGTGCGCGGCATCGGCACCGTGGTCACCGGCAGTTGCCGGGCGGGGTCGGTCGAGGTGGGCCAGAGTTTGCTGCACTCCGGCGGCGGCGAAACCCGGTTGCGGGGAATCCGAGTCCACGAGCAGGACCGGGAGCGTCTGGACGCCGGGGAAAGGGCGGCGCTGAACATCACCCTCGACCACAACCTCGCCAGCCGGGGGGACTGGCTGCTCGACGCCAAACTGCACCATCCCGTCAGCCGTTTCGACGCACGCCTGCGGCTGCTGCCGGGCGTTGCCGAGCCGCGGCCGAACACGCGCCACCACTTGCATCTCGGCGCCAGCCACCGGCTGGCGACCCTGCGCCGCCTGGGACCCGACCTCACCGACCCCGCAAACGGCGATTTTTTCCAAATCAAAACCCGGGCGCCGGTTCATGCATCGCACGGCGACCGCTTCATCCTGCGCGACCCGGCGGCGAGCCGCACCCTCGGCGGCGGCGCCGTGGTCGATATCTTCGTGCCGGCCAAGGGTCGCGAGACAAAGCAGCGGCTGGCGCGGCTGGCCGCCATGGAACAACCGGCGGAAGCGGCCTGCCGGACCTTGGCGGAGTTGCTGCCACAGGGGCTCGACTTGGACGAGTTCAGCCTGTGCCGCAATCTTGGCCCGCAGACGGCCAGCGCGATCGCGGACAAGTTGCGGCGCGCGCCCGCCAACTGCGTCGCCCTGCAACTCGATGGGGCGGAACATCCGCGGCTGCTCGGCGCGGAACATTACCAGCGCCAGCGGGAAAATCTGCTAGCGGCCGTTGCCGGGCACCACCGCGCCAATCCAGAGCGGCCGGGAGTCGCCGCGGCGCAATTGCCGGGAATGACCGGAGCGAAGATCCCCCCCGCCCTGCTGAAAGCGCTTATCGAGCGGCTGGTCGAAGAAGGCGGCTTGCGGCGCAGCGGCTCGCTGCTGCACCTGCCCGGCCACAGCACCCGGCTCGGCGGCCGGGTCGAACAATTGCTCGGCAGGCTGCGGCCGATTCTGCAAGCCGCGGGGAAGGTCCCGCCGCGAACCCGGGAACTCGCGGAAACGACCGGATTGCCGCTGGCGGAACTCGAGCAAATCCTGCGCCAGGCGGAGCTTTCCAAACAACTCGCGCGGGTCGCCCCCAACCGGCACTACCTGCCGGAAACCATCGGCGAGCTCGCCACGCTGGTGGAACAAATGGCGGAGGGGGGCAAGCGCGGCTTCAGCGTCATCGAGTTCCGCGACGCCAGCGGCATCGGCCGCAATCTCTGCATCGAAATACTCGAATACTTCGACCACACCGGCCTAACCCGCCGCGACGGCAACCTCCGCTTCCTGCGCACCGGGCCGAAGAGCCGCGCTCACTCTTAGTGGGTCCAAAGTCGCAGGACTTTCACCACCCGGTCGGTTTCGAGGATTTGATAGACGACTCTGTGCTGGATGTTGATTCGCCTCGAATCAGCACCGGAAAGATTGCCGACCAGTTTTTCATCGGCTCCCTGCCGCTTTACGGTGCGGGTTCAAGAATGTAGTCTAGCGGCCCCTCGGAACGCACTGGGCGAAGAACAAGAAATGGGCCGGGAAATTGCCAGCACCGATTTCAGCGGTGAACAGTTCCAGCACTTTGGCGAGCGCCTCCGGGACAATCTGCGGGCGCTTGAGCTGTTGCTGCAAAGGCCGGGCTTCGGCGAGGGCGAGTTGACCTTCGGCGCCGAGCTGGAGTTGTACATCGTCGATTCCCAAGGCACGCCCCTGCATGTGAACCAGGAAATCATCGCCGCCCTCGGCGACCCCCAGCTCACCCTCGAGCTCAACCGCTACAATCTTGAGTACAACTTCAGCCCGAACCCGATCGCGGACCACTGCTTCCGCAACACCGAGCGCGAAGCGCTGGCGGCGATCGACAAGATCAATGCCTGCGCCGCCCAGTGGAATGGCTCGGTGGTGCCGGTGGGCATCCTGCCGACCCTGCAGCAGTCCGACATCGGCTACCAGGCAATGACCAAGCTGCCGCGCTTCGAGGCGCTCACCCGGGAATTGACCCAGATCCGCGGCGGCCCGTTCACGATCAATATCTCCGGCGAGGACACCCTGCAACTCGCCATGGACGACGTGACGCTGGAAGGCGCCAACACCTCGTTCCAGGTTCACCTGCGGGTCCCGGCGCGGGAATACGCCGAGTTCTACAACGCCGCGCAACTGGTGACGCCGCTGGTGGTGGCCCTCGCAGCGAATTCGCCAACCCTCTTCGGCCACCGCCTGTGGCAGGAAACCCGCATCCCGCTGTTCAAGCAGTCGATCGATTGCCGGCCGCGGGATTCGATGCATCCGATCCCGGCCCGGGTCAATTTCGGCAACAACTGGCTCCGCGCCGGGGCGTTCGAGCTGTTCGCCGAGGCCGCCATGCTCTACCGGCCGATTTTCGCCATCTGCGATGAAGAGGACCCGGTTGCCGTGGCGCGGTCCGGCGGTATTCCGTCGCTCAGCGAACTGCGCTTGCAGCAGGGCTCGGTGTGGCTGTGGAACCGCCCGGTTTACGACCCGGCCGATGGCGGCCATCTGCGGATCGAATACCGCGCCCTGCCCGCGGGGCCAAGCCTGACGGACATGCTCGCCAACGCCGCGCTCGCCATCGGCCTGACCAAGGTGATGCAGGAGCATATCCCCGATCTGCTGCCGGCGATTCCATTCAACTATTGCACCGCGAATTTCTACCGCGCCGCGCAAAGCGGCCTCGAAGCCGACCTGTTCTGGCCCTCGCCGACCCAGGTGCAGCCGGAGTACCACCGGGCCTCGGCCTTGCTGGAAAAACTGCTGCCCCGGGTGCCGGAGAAGCTCGCGGCGATGGGCTTCCGGGAAGACGATTTCCAGCCGCTGCTCGAAGTGATCGAGGAACGCCTCGCGGCGCGCAAGACCGGCGCCCGCTGGCAACTCGAAAAAGTCGCCGAATTGCGGCGCGACCTGCACAAGCGCGAAGCCTTGATCGAGATGCTCACCCAGTACCGCGCCAACAGCGCCGCGAACCTGCCGGTGGCGCGATGGCAGTAGCCGGCAAGGATACCGGCCCCGCCCGCGGCCGGTCTCATCAACAGTTTCACCACTGGCATGACCCGGACCCCCATGCCATCGGCGCCACCGCGGTGGAATTCCTGCACCGGCTCCAGGGCCCAACGTGCATCCATCTGACCGGCGGGGACCGCGGGCGCTGCCGGGTGGTGGCGACGCTGTTGCATGGCAACGAACCCAGCGGGCTGTTCGCGCTTTTTGAACTGCTGCGGCTTGGCCTGCGCCCGGCGGTGAACCTGCTCTGCTTCATTCCCTCGGTAGACGCCGCCAAGCGGCCGCCGGGTTTCTCCCACCGCATGCTGCCGCGCCACAAGGATTTGAACCGCTGCTTCGGCGATCCGCCCGAGCATTTCCCGGGCGGCACCGAAGTCGACCGGATCGCCCGGGAAATGATGGAGTTGATCGATCAAGCCCGGCCGGAGTGCGTGGTGGACATCCACAATACTTCCGGCTCCAGCCCCTCCTTCGGCATCAGCACGGTGATGGCGCCGCGCCATGCCGCGCTGATCGCGCTGTTCACCCAGCGGATGATCATCACCGACCTGCGGCTAGACTCGCTGATGGAGCGCACCCGAAGCGACATGCCCATTGTCACCATCGAATGCGGCGGCGCTTGGGACCGCGAATCCGCCCTGCTCGCCGGCGAGGGCTTGCGGCGCTATTTCTCCCTGGAGGATGTGTTCGAGGCTGGCTCGACTGGACCGGCAGGACCGGCGGAAATGTCGCTGGAGTATTTCCATCATCCCATGCGGCTCGAACTCGCCGAGGGCAGCGCCATCGCCTACGGCGAGCATAGCCTCGTCGAAGACGGCGTGACCCTGCTGCCCTCGGTGGAAAACCACAACTTCGGCCAGGTGTGCGCCGACACCCCGCTCGGCTTCGTGGCGGGGGAACTTGGGGACAAGCTGCGGCTGCGCAATGGCGGTGGCGCGGGCGCGGTGGGCGACTATTTCCGGCTGGAGCAGGGGCGGCTCTATCCGCGGCGCAGGCTGAAACTGTTCATGGTGACAACCAACCCGGAAATCGCCCGCAAGGACTGCGTGTTCTACCTGACCGAAGCCTGAATCTCGCGAAGCCGTGGCTTCGCCCCGCCGCCGCGCCTGCCATCCGTCATTCCGCGCGAAGCGAAGCGCAGAATCTCTTCGTTTGGGCACCGGTCGCTTCCCGTCGGTGGCTGAATGCTTTCCCGGCTTGCGCCGGGCCCCTTTCAGCCACCGCCGCGCTCCCTCAGTGCGGGAGCCCATCGCAGCCCCTTCGTCATTCCGCGCGGAGCGAATCACTTCGCGTGTCAGGACAGGCGGGGCGGCATGCCGGGAGCTGTCAGGAAAAAACCGCCTGGAACAGAAAGAAAAACAGAATCGACAGCGCGGCGCCAACGGGAAGAGTGACGATCCATGACAGCACGATTCGCCCCACCACGCCGAGGTTCAGCGCACTGACGCCCGCAGCCAGACCCACGCCGAGCACGGCGCCGACCAGGGTGTGCGTGGTGGAAACTGGAATGCCGGTTGCCGAGGCGATGACCACCGTGGTTGCCGCGGCGAGTTCGGCGGCGAAGCCGCGGCTTGGGGTCAGGTGGGTGATCTTGCGGCCGATGGTCATGATGACCCGGTAGCCCCAGGTGGCGAGGCCGAGCACGATGCCGCCGCCGCCGAGCAGTAGAATCCACCCCGGCACCGAGGATTCCCGGGCGAATATGCCGCCGGATTCCACCACCCCCACCACCGCCGCCAATGGGCCGATGGCGTTGGCGACATCGTTCGAGCCGTGGGCGAACGCCATCGAGCAGGCGGTGAACACCATCAGCACGCCGAAAATCTTCTCCAGATTGTCGAGTTCGTGGCCCGACTCCCGCGTATCCAGCCTCAGCCGCCGCAGCAGCGCCACGCCAATGCCCATGGTGGCCAGGCCAACACCCGCGGCGATCAGCAGGGTCTGGAGGACGCCCAGCTCAAGTTCAGTCCGGCTCAGGCCCTTGATGATCGTAATCAGCGAGATGATGAAACCCACCAGGAAGATGTATCCGGGCACGTAGCGCTTGGCGTTGGCGAGTGGGTCGTCGGTGTCGAGCACGAGTTTTTGCACGCTGAGGAAAAGGCACAGCGCGATCAACCCCGAAAACACCGGCGAAATCACCCAGCTCGCGGCGATGGAGGCGACCTCCCCCCACATCACCGCATCGACCGAAACACCCACCGCCGCGAAACCGATGATGGCGCCGATGATCGAATGCGTGGTGGAAACCGGCCAGCCCCGCCAGGAGGCGACGAGCAGCCACACGCCGGCGGCGAGCAAAGAGGAGAGCATGCCGTAGACGAGCAATTCGGGATTTTGTTCAAGCCCCGAATCTTCCAGCCGGATGATGCCGCTGCGCACGGTTTCGGTGACCGCCCCGCCAGCCAGGTAGGCCCCGGCGAACTCGAAAACCATCGCGATGAGAATCGCCTGCTTGATGGTTATCGCCCGGGCCCCCACCGAAGTGCCCATGGCGTTGGCGACATCGTTGGCGCCGACCCCCCAGGCCATGAAGAAGCCGAACACCACGGCGAGGGCTAGGAAGATCGTCCCGTATTGCGCGATGATTTCAGACATGATGCTTCCTGCGGAAATGGTTCTGAAATGCTCCCGGATGGATTCGGGTGGGTGTTTCGGCCCGGCGGTATTAAATCACCGATACCCCGGCCCGGCCATAGCCAAACCCCGGATTTTTATGACGATTCCGTAACGAAGCGCCACGCGCAGAATGACGGAGAACAGGCGCAGCGCGAGTTGCCGTCTGGCTGGATGGGGTTCAGCGGGCGTGCGAGACAAGATGTCGAGCCCGAAGCGTACAGGGATGTATTCACTGCGTCCGCTGAACCCCATCCGGCCAGATGGCGACGGGTCGAAGCCACGACTTCGCTCCGTGCGGAATGACGGATGGCGGCAACTCAATACCGCGCCTCAAGCTCGGTGCGGGATTCGATGTTGCCGGCTAGATCCTCGGGCAGCCACCAGCTTGGCTTGAGGGTTCGGTCGGCGAATACGGTTTCGGCCTGGTCGGTGTAGTGTGGTGAATCCTGGCGGTCGGATTGGCCGGTGGGGAGGTAGAGCCAGCTCTGGATTGGATCGGACAAGACCACGATCTGGGTTGAAGTCTGGCCGCGGGTGGCGTGGCGTTCGTGGTTTTCGTCGGGAGCGCCGTAGCCCATGGTGCGCAGGGTCGTCAGGCCGAGATCGTCGCCGCCGCCTCCACCCACTGGCCAGCCGGCGCCGTCGCGGCCGGCCTTGAACACCCGGCCCCAGGGCTGGGCGGTATCGCCGAGTTGGGATTGCATGGCGTCCAGTCCGGACTGCCAAGCTGCGCGCACCGCGGCAAGCTGCTCTGCACTTAACTCGATGGCGCGGGGCGGGCGCTGTTCGACGATGGCGTAATGGTCGTCGACGATATCGCGAATCGCCGTGCCCGCCTCGCTTTCGTGCAATGCCGCGCGCCAGTAGTGGTACTTGAGCGCCGCGGTGCTGTCCCTGGTGATCTGGCCATTCCAGTTGAGCAACTCGGTCAATTCATTCGAGGCGGGCGCAGCCGAGTTTGCCAGCACTTCGAGCCAGCGCTGGTAGCCGTAGGGCCGCACATCAACGGCGTAGGCCAGCGCTTCTTCGATGGTCACATCATCGTCCCGGCTCAGCAGTTCGATGGCCCTGGCACCGCGCTGGTTGGTCCAGCCGTCCCGCGACGGGCCGTAGCTGGCGCTGGAAAAGAGGTAGTCCGCCTGCGCGTCGAGCGAGAACGGGGAATCGGGAATCATCGCGTCCGGCGGAATATTGCAGTTCTGCAAGTAGCCAGCCTCCGGGTTCAGCACCTGGAGATGGTCCTCCGCCGGATGGAATCCCCGCCACTGCGTGGCCGAGCTGTTGCCATCGACTGGCCGCGACCAATCGTGGGCCATGTCCCGCACCGGCACCCGGCCAGTGCGCTGGTAGTAGATGTTGCCGCCGGTGTCGGCGACCATCACGTTCTGCGGAAACATCGACAGGGTTGCGCAGGCGGCAACGGCGCCGGTGTAGTCCTCGGCGAAATTCAGCAGTTCCCAGGCGCGGTTGCGGTTGGTGCCCGAGTCATAGGCGATGCGGGCGGCGTAGGCGACGCCCTCCTCCCGGGCGAGGATGGGGCCGTGGTGGGAAGCCTCCCAGACATACTCGCGGATACTGCCGTCGGGAAAGGCGAAACTCACCGGATGCTGTTCAATCTCGCGCCATTCGCCGTCGAACAAGTAGCGGTTGGGGTCTTCGGCATCGACTTCGATGCGGTACACATCCGCGGTGTCGGGGCCGCCAGTGGTCATTGCCCAGGCGAGGTTTTCGTTGTGGCCGAGGCCGATGTAGGGCGAACCGGGCAGGCCCACGCCGCTGCCGCGCAGTTCCCCGGCATGAATGCGCATTTCCCAGAAGCGGGTAACGCCGAACCAGTCCAGATGCGGGTCGATCAACAGGATGGCGTGGCCGTCGGCGGTGCGCGAGGGGCTCACCGCCCATTGGTTTGATGCGCGTTGTGCGGTTGCGAAGCCCGGGTCCACCCCGCCCCGGCGCAGATCGTCCATGGCCTCTTCAATGGTCCAGTTGTAGAGGAACATGCGCCCGAAGGCATCGACCATCTGCGGGGTTACGGCATCATGCCGCCACCAGGGGGGCAGGTCTTCCGGATGCGCCGCATAGTAGTCGTTGATGCCGTTGGCGAATGCCGCCAGCCTGCCGCGCTCGGTTCCGGTCATGTTCGCCACGGTCAGCTCGGAGAGGCGCGCATGGCCGAACATGTGCGAAATCAGCGACAGCGGCACACCTTCCTCGCCCGTGAGTTCGGTCAACTCGCCCAGGGCGATCTTGAAGTTTATGAGCAATTGCGCGGGCCGGTCCTGCGCCTGGGCCCAGCCCTGGGCGTACAGCCCCGCCTCGACAGTCGGCGCGTAGATGTGCGGCACACCGAAGCTGTCGCGGTAAATCACCGTCTTGCCCGCGTCCTCCCCCTGCCCCGGCAACGCCGCGGCATCCGGTTCCACGCTCGCCGGCGCAACCTCCGGCACCGGCCGCCCGCAGGCCGCGAGGAACACCAGGCCCAGCCCGAGCAGCAACTGTTTCCTGCCCGCGCACCCAGCCACCCGGGCGGCCAGTGTTGGATCGCGGCAGTCTGGTGGAAGCAGCATCGGCTGGCTTCGGGATCGCACTTCGCGGTAGCGTCGTTCCGGCATCGCGGCACGCCTCATGGTTGACTGGATTGCCAGCAAGCAAGGCTAACCCCAATCCAAAGTTTATGCTAGTCTCCGAGACGCAGCCCCAGCGGAAGCCTGCATTGCCGGGTTGCTCGCTGCATACAACAGCCTTATAAAGCGAGGAGTAAAAACATGAAAACAAAACTTTACCGCATTGGTGTCTTGCTATTGCTCGTGTACGCCTTCTTTCTGCCGTGGCCCGAATCGATGGGGCAGTCAGGATATGGTGGAGATCGTTCCCCCGACGACTTTTCTGCGAGATACAGTTTCCATGAATACCCGCTTGATGGCGTGGTTTCGGTCCAGTGGAAAGAAATGGGCGTAACTACGTTGAAAGTTGAAGAAGGCGTTTACATATCATACGGCTATATTTTTGGCGACGGAGACTTGACGTTTGCACTAATTTACGGCACTTGCCTTGGTGATCCAGACACAGGTGAAGTAGTATGCTCTTACCCCGTAGGATCTACGAATTTGTTCTTGTCCGTAAACTCCGTTTTCTGATCGATCCATCGTTCGTCGATTCGGCCCGATTCGCGGCGATGGGGAGTCCGCGGGGCGGATTTGCCCCCATGCGGCAAGGGTTCGCGGGATTTCCGGCTTGATCCGGCGGCATGGGGCCGATCACTCCATGACAGGGCCGAAGCCGCCCCCCGGCGGGCGGTTCCGGTACTGGAATGTTCGTTTCGGAGCGTTTTTGAAGGTCTATCCGGGCCGCAGCCGGGCGATGCGCACCAGGTTGTGCGCCAAGACCGCGGATTGCACCCAGGCCTTGAAGCGCGCCAGACCGCGCCAGCGGCAGCGACCGAGGCCAAAACAGCGCTTCAGCCAGGAGATGCCCGCCTCGACGCCCGCGCGGAAGCGCCGGAGCCGGTCGAAGACCCACGGCGAGGGCGTCATGTCCGCCTCTTTCAGTCCCCGCTTCTTGCTGAACACCGCATGCTCCACACCCATCTCCTTGGCGCGCTTCAGATTGTCCGCGGAGGCGTAGCCGCCGTCGAAGGCGGCATGGGTCGGGGGCTTGCCGTAGTGTTCCCGGTGCCGCTCCAGCATCGGCAGGCAGCGCGCGCTGTCCGCCGGGTTGCCGGACTCCACCACGACGTCCAGCACCAGGCCGCTCCGCCCGGTGGCCAGGTTGATCTTGTGGCCGTACAGCGTTTCCCGCCCGCCCTTGCGGATGATGTCCGTGTGGGGCTCGAACAGGCTGACGATCTTTTCCGCGGCCGGCACGTTCTCTTCCAGCAGGACGCGCCGCGCGGTCTGGACCGCCACCGCCTTCAGCAGGGGCGCGTGGTGGTCGGCGCATTCCAGCCACCCGGCGGCCCACGGCGCCCCCGACCCCGCCACCACCGCGCGCGCCGCGTCCAGGTCGCCAAGCGTGTCGGCGGCGATCCGCAGCAGCCGCCGGTACAGCTTCGCCCGCGCCTCCCTCCCCCGCTTCGTCCGTATCTCCAGACAGCGCCGCTTGGCCGCCCGGCGGCGGTCGCGGCAGGGAACGGCGGTCTTGCCCAGCCGCTTCCGGGCTTCCGCCAGCAAGTCCGCCAGCACGCGCACGCCGTCGCGCAGCAGGCGGCTGTCCGACGGCGCCAGGATATGCGTTTCCACCGCGGTGCTGTCGACGCGCATCCGGTCGCCGGTTTCCAGCCCGTCCTCCCGCGCCGCGGCCAGCAAACAGCGGTTCACGCGCTCCCAGGTTTCCGCCGACACCGCCCCGACCGCCGCCTGCAAAGCGGATTTCCCCGGCGGCGGCGCCCCCAGCCGCGCGAAACGGCGCGCCGACAGCGAATCCACCAAGGCGAACGCCAGCCCGCGCCAAGTCTCGCCGCGCAGATGTTTCAGCACCGCGCAGCGCAGCACCGTCTCGCAGCTCAAACCGGAACGGCCCCGCGCGGACTGCGCCCCAAGATCGGCGGCCACCGCCCCGAGCAGCCCGGGATGCGCGTCGAGCCAGTTCGAGATCGACTCCAATTCCGCGCCCAGGGGGTGGCCGACGGGATCGGGTTCGAATAGACTTGTCTGTGTCGTGCGCTTGAGCCGCATGGCATCCTCCGGTGTTTTGGTGTGTCTTCGTTTTGACTGGAAACCATCACAAAGATACCCAAAACGCCGGATTCTTTCCAGCAATTTCCGCTATTTATTCAAGAAAATCAAATGGTTGGGAGTTTACGGACAAGAACGAATTTAGTAGTGTTGTACACTACTGAAACCCCAGAGCGCGATATAGTTTTTTATGTCAGCGAGAGCAATTTGTACCAAATTCGCCAACCCGCTTTAGTAGGCAGACTCTCTATAGTAGAACAGTTTTAGGCAACACTCCGGTGGTTTCTCGCCCGAGCGCCAAGGTTCGCTTTTCGGGGATAGCATGATCGGGCGATTCCAAGCTTGGCAAGCTCTGGACCACAACTGGTACTGGAAAACAGTATCTGCGGTGGTCCTCGCCGCGTTTGTGATGGCTACCTTTCGTATCTTGATTCTGGGCACTCCCGTGATGGTTGTGCCCAACGACTATGCCGCCTTTCTGGTCATGCTGCCCACCGTCAGATGGTTTATGGGCCGCTTGGCATTCATTCTCTGCTTGTCATTGGCCGTGGCCGCGAGCATTGTCATTGACTCAAGACTGTGCCTGATGTTGTGCGCTGTCGGGCTGATCTGGGGCGAAAGGGGATTGATCCGATGGAATGCCGGAACGATCAGTGCGAGTGTCATTGCGCTCGGCTTGGTCATTATCCTGGCGGTGCAAACGGGCTTTATCAATAAACTGCAGCAACTGCCCACATCTCGGATTCCCGTCTGGGACGCCGCCATCAACCAAGTTTTGGAAGCTCCGCTGTTCGGGTCGGGGGCCTACGCCTTCGGCCCGTATTACGAGGAGCACATCGGAAAGACCGACTATCCAGCGTTCATCGCGGTCGATACCAGATCCATGCCATGGGCGCACAACCTGTTTCTCGACGTGGCTGTTGCCTTCGGCATTCCGGCCTCGATGCTGTTGCTGGCATTGCTTCTTTCCGTGCTGGTGAAGGCGTTACGGGTTGGAGACTGCTTGGGAAATGCCATTTTCGGGTCGATGCTGCTGTTCCTGCTGGCATCGATGGTGGAGTTCACCCACCTTCGTTTGTACACCCATGCCTTGGTGGTGTTGTTCTTGGGATATTTGGTTCCAAATTCAAACTGACCGGCTATCCCGGATTTACGACGAGTTTGGGCCATCATATGGGTCGCGAACCCATAGGCCCAGACTGGGAAATGACGTTCCGGGAAGAATCATTTGATGAGCCTAGCTATTGAGGCTCCCGCATTTGTCGCACAGCCTCGTCCCGCCCGTATCGGTTGATGCTTGATCAAGCGCCACGGGCGAGAGCTACTGGGCGGAATGCAGGCAATAGGTGCCTATGTTCATCACTCGCACCGAGACCCGTACTCGTTCTGAATGGCGAGCACTCGGCCTTTCGCTTCGGCGACTTCACGTTCCGAATCTCCCGTGGCGGCGCCGATACCGGGAAGCAATAGGATGTTGAGGGCGATGTCCCAATTTCGGGAAGCGCGCTGGTCTCTGCTGACCTGTTCGAGATTCACGCCTTCGTTCCGCGCGGCTAGAAGCAGTCCTTCGCAAGTCATTTCCTTATACGGAGTCGTGTCTACCATCGCGGGAGCAATATCCGCGGGGGCAGCAGCGCATCCCACAAGCGCTGTGACTGCAATCGCCAGTAGTGCTGTTTGGTTTTTCATTTTCGTTTCTCCACGTTTTGTGCCGACCCCGAAATGGCGCCGGGCCATGCACTACCACGTAGAGACTACGGAATATCCCGCCTATTCGCCGGGCCGGATGATCAGTCCGAGCCTTTGCGAGGCTATTGTATTGAGCGAGTGACCCGGCAGGCGGGTCCCTACTTGGCAGTGCGTTGCGGAGAGTATCAGGGAATTGCGGGGCGGGTCAAAACTGACTGACGACGCAAGCCCCCAACTCGATGATGACATCGCGGATCGACGAGGCGCGGGCCGGTGATTTGGCGCGGCTGCTCATGCATATGGGCTGTGGCACGGCAAGCAAGGCGATATGGCGGGCGATTTGGAACTATCCGGTGCTGGCCGATGTATCCTTGCGGAATGCGGCAAACCGCAATCCACGCGAAGCGGTGCCGGCGGGCGCTTGAAGCCCAAGTTCTAGCGCTGCGAAGTGGGCGCGAGGAGACGCAGCCCCGAGCGCCCGGATCTGGCGGAAGAGGCAGGAGTCGAACCCACCAAGCCCGTTTCATCGGGCTTCACCGGGTTTGAAGTCCGGGCGCCCCACCGGGGACGATGCTCTTCCGCCACGCAGGATAGCACAGCCCGCCCAACTGCAAACCCACCTCCTCCTCTTTTGGTCGCGGTGCTACTGTGGCATCTTGACATCATAGTATTAGATCATCATGATGCCCCATATGCGCACCACACTCACTATTGACCCGGATGTCGAAAAACTCCTGCTTCGGGAAATGCGGCGCACCAACGGCAGCATGAAAGCGGTTGTCAACGACGTTTTGCGCGCCGGCCTTGGCGTTCGCGGCAAACCGGCCACCGCTCCCCGCTATCGGGTTGAACCCCATGCATTCGGCTTCGGGCCGGATATCGACCGATACCGACTAAACCAGCTTGCCGATGAACTGGAAGCGGAAGAATTTATCCGGCGGCGCAACCGTTGATTGTTCCCGATGTCAATCTGCTCGTTCATGCCCATGACGCGGAGTTCCGCCACCACGCCGAAGCGCGCGGCTGGTGGGAGGATTTGATGAATGGCAATGGCAGTGTGGGACTCTCCTGGGTGGCATTGCTCGGCTTTATCCGCATCACGACAAACCGGCGGATTGTGAGAAACCCGCTTGCGGTCGAAGGTGCTTGCGAGCGAGTTCGATCCTGGATTGAAAGGCCACAATCGATACTGATACACCCCGGGGACCAGCACGCGAATATCCTTTTCCGCTTGCTCGCGGAAGCCGGTTCCGGCGGCAATCTGACGACCGATGCGCACCTCGCGGCGCTGGCTATCGAAAACCAGGCTGAACTGCATTCCACCGATGCCGACATGGCCCGATTCCCAGGTCTGCGCTGGATCAATCCGCTTGGCTGAGCGTGCGTTGCTGGTCCGGCGGCGCGGTATTCATCAGGGGCAAAATCGAGTAAGCTTCGGGCCGTATCGTACTGGAGCGAATGGATGTATCACGCCGAGATCACCGGCTGGGGCATGTGTGTGCCCCCGGCGCGGCTCACCAATCACGATCTGGCCACTTTCCTCGATACTTCGGATGAATGGATCGTCACCCGGTCCGGGATCCGCGAGCGGCGCGTAAGCCACGTCAATTTCTCGGAACTCGGCCTCGTTGCGGCGCGGCACGCCTTGGCGGCGGCGGATGTGGACCCGTCCGAGCTCGACCTGATCATGCTCGCGAGCCTCACCAACGACAGCTATTGCCCCAACACCGCCTCGATCATCCAGGACGCGCTCGGCGCCCGCAAGGCGGCGGCGATCGACATCAACACCGCCTGCACCGGCTTCCTCTACGGCCTGCACCTTTGCCGCGGCCTCATCGCCACCGGCCAGCACCGCAAAATCCTGCTCATCGGCGGCGAGTTCATCACCCATTACCTGAACTGGAGCCAGCGCAATTCGGCGATTCTGTTCGGCGACGCCTGCGGCGCGGCGATCTTGGAGCCGAACGAGAAGCCAGTTGGCCTGCTCGCCTCCCGGGTCGGCTGCGAGGCCGATGCCAAAAGCGCCATCCAGATCACCAATTTCGGCTCGGCCTACGAGCGGCTGACCGACGACTTTCTCTATGTCGAGTGGAACTTCGACGGCCGCGAGGTGTTCAAGCGCGCGGTTAAAAGCATGGGCCAAGCCTGCCTCGAAGTGCTCGACGAGGCTGGCGTCGCCATCGAAGACGTCGCGCTCATGGTGCCCCATCAGGCCAACAAGCGGATTCTCGACGCCCTCGCCGCCCGCCTCGGCATTCCCGAAGAGAAGGTCGTCGTCAATGTCGACCGGTACGGCAACACCTCCGCCGGAACGATCCCGGTGGCCCTCACTGAAGCGCTCGACGGCGGCCGCGTCAAGCCGGGGGATTATGTGCTGTTCGCAGCATTCGGCGCCGGCCTGACCTGGGCCGCGGGCCTGGTCCGCTGGGGCGACCGGGTGACCCGGCTCAAGGCCAGCGACGCCGAACTGCCGCCCTGCGATAAAACCGCGCTGGAGCTGCTCGCGCCCCATATCGAGCGCTACCGCAAGCATGCCGGGCGCGAAAACGCCGCCGGCAAAGCCGAAAACCCCGAGGCGGAAACCCATCTCATCTAAGTCTTTGGCGGCGCAGGCCCGCAACCACGGTCAACCACCGGCGTGCTGAGCCCAAGCGTACTTTCCTTCCTTGCCGCCGCCGCTTTCGCCATCGGCTTCTGGTGGCAAAGCGACAAAATCAAGCGGATGACCGTCGCCTACGCCCAACGCTATTGCCGCCAACGGGGCCTGCAATTGCTCGACCAGACCACGGTGCTGCGCGGCATCTGGCTCGGTCGCGGCGAAGACGGCTGGCCCGCCGTTGGGCGGCGCTACCAGTTCGAATTCTCCACCACCGGCGAGCGCCGCTACCGCGGCGATATTGCCCTGCTTGGCAGCAAACTGATCGCGGTGGAAACCGAAGCCCACATCATTCCCCCCGACTGACCGGCGAGTGCGCAATGGAAGCCCGCAAGCCGGGAAAGCAGCACAGCAGCGCCAGCGCCCGGGCCACCACGAAGACGATCATCGCCCGCCACAGGCCCGCGGCCGAAAAGCGCCCACCGAGCAGCCACCAGGCGAGCAGAAACACCGCGCCAGCGGCGAGGGCGGCATTGCGCAGCTGCCTGGTGCGGGCGACACCGATGAAAATCCCATCCAACTGGAAGGCGGCGAAACACAGCAGCACATACAGTGTGGCGTAAGGCAGCAATTCGCCCGCCCGCAGGCGGACTTCGGCGATGTCGGTGAGCCAGTGGATGAACACCGCGCCCGCCAGCGCCAGCAGCAGGGCGAGCAGGGCCGAAGTCGCCGCGGCGATGACGGTCGATTTGCGCACCGCGGAGTCGAACAAATCCCGCCGCCCAGCTCCGGCGGCCTTGCCCGCGAGTGATTCCACCACATAGGCGTAGCCATCGAGGAAAAAGGCCGCGAAAGCCACGAACTGCAAGAGGATATGGTTCGCGGCCAGACTCGCATCGCCAAAGCGCGCGCTTTCGTTGGTGAAAAAAGCGAAGGCCAGCACCAGGGTCAGCGTGCGCAGCAGAATATCGCCATTGGCCGAGAAGGCGCGCCCCAAGGCTTGCCGGTCGAATATGCGGGCCCGGGGCCAGAAAGCCTCCGCGGGCGGCTTTCCCGGTGCGAGTTCGCGCCACAGCAGCGCGGCGCCGAAAGCCAGCGTCGACCATTCCGCGAGCAGGGTGCCCAGGGCAATCCCGGCGACCCCCATTTGCAGCCAACCGGCGAACAATAGATCCAGGGCGATATTGAGGCCGTTCAAGAACAGTTGCAGAAAGAGCAGCAAGCGCCCCCGGCCGAGGCCGACCAGAAGCCCCGACAAGGCGAAGACCGCCAGCGCCGCCGGCGCGCCCCAAATGCGGATGCGGAAGTACTCCCGCGCCGCGGCTTCGACCCCGGCGCTGCCATCGAGCAGCGCGAAGGCGAGCCAGGCGGTCGGCGCCTGGAGCAACAGCAGGAAAACGCCAAGCGCGGAGGCCAGCAGCAGCGCCCGGCCGAGGATGGCGCGGATTTCGGGCGCGTCCCCGGCGCCCGCCGCCCGCGCCGCGAAGCCGGTGGTGCTCATGCGCAGAAAGCCGAAGCTCCAATACACCATTGAAAAGATCAAGGCGCCGAAGGCGATGGCCCCGAGGTCGGCGGTGGCGCCGAAATTGCCGATAATCGCGGTGTCGGCGAGGCCGAGCAGCGGCCCCGCCATGTTCGCCAGAATCAGCGGCGCGGCCCGCAGCAGCAAATCGCGGTAGGTGATGGCTTCGGGAACCGGCATCGGCGGGGAAGGAATTGCATTCCGGGGGTGCCAATGTAGCGAAATTCCCCAAGCGGCGCGAACCACCTCGCCTGCTCATTCCGTGCAAAACCAAACGCATCTCTCCGTTTGAGCACCGGTCGCTTGCCGTCGGTAATCGGATTCCTTCCCGGCTAACGCCGGGCCCCTTCCGCTTACCGCCGCGCTCCCTAAGTGCAAAACTCAAGGCGCTGTATCGCTCACAAGATTCATGGTATTTTGCGCTTTTCGGCATTGAGGGTGGGGGAATGTCTGGTCAATCGGGTCATGGTGTCGGCGGATTGCGCATGGTGCAGAATGTGCTGCTTGAGCCGGCCACCGCCTTCGCGCATTTGCGCGAGCGGCCGAGCTGGTTGCTGCCGCTGGTTCTGATCGCCGGCGGCAACGCCCTCGCCGTGCTGTGGTATTTCAGCATTCTCGACTTTCCCTGGTTCATGGAGAGCCTGCTCTACGCTGGCGGCGCCGACCCTTCGCCGGAACAGATCGCGCAGTTCAACGAGCAGATGGAGTCGTTCTCGCCCGCGGTGTTCATGATCAGCGGCTTTCTCGGCGCGAGCCTCGCGCTGATATTGATCTGGATTTTGCAGGCGGCCTATCTGACCCTGGTGTCCGCGCTGACCGGCGATGGCCTCCGCTTCGGCAACTGGTTCTGCCTCGTTGCCTGGACCGCGGTTCCCGCGCTGTTCTCGATCATCGGCAGCGCGATCACCCTGTTGCTCAACCCCGATGGGCAGATCGGCCAAACCGAGATCGACCCGCTGCTGCTAGGCAATCTCGGCGTGCAATTCGGCGACTCGCCGTTCAACGGCATCGCCAACGTGGTCAGCCTGACCTATCTTTGGAGCCTGGCTCTGCTCGTCTACGGCTACCGGCAATGGACCGGGGGAAGCTGGCTCCGGGCCACGCCGATTGTGCTGCTGCCACAGGCCTTGCTCCTCGCCGCCGCCGTCGGGCTGGCATCGATGGGCCCGGAGTTCAATGTTTCCTTCATCGACGCCGAAGGTGGCGGCGACGGCGGCATCAGCATCAGCCTCTCGCTGTAACTTTCCCGTGACTTATAATGTCTGGATGACTGGATTCACCGCGCTTGGCGCGGGCGGAATGACGGAGAGCAGGCACAGCGCGAGTTGCCATCTGGCTGGATGGGGTTCAGCGGGCGTGCGAGATAGGATGTCGAGCCCGAAGCGCACAGGAATGTATTCACAGCGTCCGCTGAACCCCGTCCAGCCAGATGGCGACGGATCGAATCCACGACTTCGCTTCGCGCGGACTGAAGGCAACCATGAAGGAGCTTCGCAAACTGCTGCTGATTTCGCTGCTCGTGGCCGGCGTGGTCGCGCTGCCCTTCATCAACCGCTTTTTCTTCGCTGTCGACGCCAAGGAAGTCGAAGTCTCCACCGTCAGCGAGCGCGTCATCAGCCCTTCCATCCTCGCCTCGGGTTCCCTCGCCCATCACGAGCAGGTGATGCTCAGCAGCGAAGTGATCGGCAAAGTGGCGGAGATTTTCGTTGAGGAGGGCGACCGGGTGGAAGCCGGGCAACTCGTGCTGCGCGTTGACGACCGCAACTTCCTCGCCGGGCTTGAGCAGGCCGAAGCCGCGGTGCGGCTGAACACCATCGATATCGAGCGGCAGGAAGTCCGCATCGGCAATCTCGAGCGCCAGTTCGAGCGCAGCCGCAGCCTGTTCGAGCGGAATCTGGTCGGCGAGGAGGAGTTCGACACCCTGCGCAACCAGCTCGAACTCGCGCGGATCGATCTCAAGTCCTCCCGCGAGCGGCTCGCCCAGGCCGAGGCGCAGCTCGATCAGGTCAACGACCAATTGAGCAAGACGCGGATCGTCTCGCCCATCGACGGCGTGGTCACCAGCCTCGATATCAAGGTCGGGGAAACCGCCATCGCCAGTTCCACCAATATTCCCGGCTCCTCGCTGATGACCATCGCCAATCCCCGGAGCATCTACACCGAAGTGCTTGTCGACGAGGCCGATGTGGCGAATCTCGCCGTGGGCCAGCGCGCCGAGATCGTCGCCATCGCCTATCCCGAGCAGCCGATCCAGGGCGTGGTGCGCTATATCGCCAACACCGCCAAGGCCGAGCCGACGCGCCAAGGGCTCAGCTTCACGGTGGAGATCGATATTCTCGAAGCGGGCAACGTGGTGCTGCGGCCGGGCATGTCGTGCCGGGCGGAAATCTTCACCGCGAGGGATCAGGCGGTGCCGGCGGTGCCGATACAGGCGCTGGTTTTCGAGGAGGATCGCTCGCGCCTGCTCAGCGAGTACTTCATCTTCGTCAACGAGGATGGCGTCGCGCGCAAGACCGCGGTCGAGGTGGGGGCCTCGGACGACGAGTTCCAGGAACTGACCAGCGGCATCGACAGCGAGGTGGAAATCGTCGTCGGCCCCGACCGCGAGCTGCGCCATCTGCTCGACGGCGACCGGCTCGAAGCGACCCGGGTGGCGCTGTAGCGCCGAACCGCCAGCGAGGTCATTCCGCGCGGAGTGAAGCACCTCCCTGCCATTTTGTCGCAGAATCTCGGCGGAGATGGTGCAATACTCGGGAGATTCTGCGATTCCGCTTCGCTCCATGCAGAATGACGGATACCGCGGGCAGGCTCGGAATACGGCGCCCTGAAATTTGCATTGAGGGAGCGTGGCGGCGAGCGGAAGGGGCCCGGCGTCAGCCGGGAAGGAATCCGATCGCCGACGGCAAGCGACCGGTGCCCAAACAAAGAGACTCCGCGACAAAATGGCAGGATTGCCATTTTGGATGGCGCTTCCGCCGTCCCGAATCACTCCGCGTGGAATGACGGCTAAACCCGCGAAAGCTCAGCCTATGGCACCCAAAGAAAGCACAGCGGCAGGCGAAACCTCCCCCCTGATCCGTCTGCGGGACATCGCCAAACACTACGAGATGGGCAGCCAGCTCGTCCGTGCGCTCGATGATGTAAGCGTCGAAATCAACCGCGGCGACTGGGTTTCCTTCATCGGCTCCTCGGGTTCGGGCAAGTCCACCTTTCTCAACATCCTCGGCTGCCTCGACCGGCCCACCCGCGGCCAATACTTCCTCAACGGCACCCATGTGGAGGAACTCGGCCCGAACCAGCTTGCCGAAATCCGCAACCGCGAAATCGGCTTCATCTTCCAGAGCTTCAACCTGCTGCCCCGGGCCACCGCCCTCGGCAATGTCGCCCAGCCCTTGATCTATCGCCGCGTCGGCTACCGGCGGCGGCGGGAAATGGCCCGGGAAGCGCTGCGGCGGGTCGGCCTCGAAGACCGGGTGGATCATCTGCCCAACCAGCTTTCGGGTGGCCAGCGGCAGCGGGTCGCGATCGCCCGGGCCCTCGTCACCGAGCCATCGATCCTGCTCGCCGACGAACCCACCGGCAATCTCGACTCGCGCACCTCGGCGGACATCATGCAGTTGTTCGACCAGCTGCACAGCGAGGGCCAAACGCTGATTCTCGTCACCCATGAGGAGGATGTCGCCGGGCTTGGCGACCGCGTGGTCGAATTGCTCGATGGCAAGATCATCCGCGACCGCCGCGCCGGGGAGCCGATTGCCTGATGTTCCACGTGATTTTCGAAAGCACCCGTTCGGCGCTGGTCTCGATTCTCGCCCACGGCCTGCGCAGCTTCCTCACCACACTCGGCATCGTCATCGGCGTCGCCAGTGTGATCGCCGTGGTCTCGCTGACCCAGGGCATGAGCGCCTTCATCGGCGAGAGCTTTTCCTCGCTCGGCTCCAACAGCTTGACGATCCAGTCCCACACGCCAATCGCCGAGCAGATGCGCGGCGCGCGGGCGCGGCTCACACCCGAAGACCTTGAGCTGATCGAGCGCCGCGGCGAGGGCATCGCGTCGATAACGCCGATCCTCTACGCCAACCGCGGCACCCAGGTCCGCTACGCCGCCCAGACCACCTTCAGCCAGATCATGGGCACCACCTACGCCTACCGCGACGTTGCGCAGGCCTGGGTGCAGCGCGGCCGCTTCATCGCCGAAAGCGACAATCTCACCCGGCGCCGGGTCGCCGTGATCGGCGAGACCGTCCGCGAGGATCTGGCCCTGCCGGAAAACCCGGTCAACGAATATGTCGATCTCGGTGGCGAATGGTTCAAGATCATCGGCCTGCTCGAACCCAAGGGCGAAATCATGGGCTTCAACCAGGACGACATCGTGCTCGTGCCCTACGCCACCATGGTCAGCCTTTCCGGCAACCAGGCGCGGCAGGACATACAGATTCAGTTGAGCCTGAGCGAGGATGCGGAGGTGGCAGACATCACACGGCAGTTGACCGCCCTGCTGCGCAACGCCCACGACCTCGGCCCGGACGAGGACGACGATTTCACCATCAACACCCCGGAGCAGTTGATGGAAACCTTCGACACCATCATCAACATGGTGACTTTGGTGATCGGCGGCATCGTCTCGATTTCACTGCTCGTGGGCGGCATCGGCATCATGAACATCATGCTCGTCTCGGTAACCGAGCGCACCCGGGAGATCGGCATCTGCAAGGCCATCGGCGCCAAGCGCCACCACATCCTCGCCCAGTTCCTCATTGAAGCGGTGCTGCTATCCCTGCTCGGCGGCCTGATCGGCCTCGCCCTCGGCTACGGCTTCGGCGCCGCCATCTCCAGCAGCATCGAATCCTTCCCACCCGCCAGCATCCCCTTCTGGGCAGCCGCCCTCGCCATGGGCTTCTCCGCCTTCGTCGGCATCCTATTCGGCATCCTCCCCGCCGCCAAAGCCGCCAACTTGGACCCGATCGATGCGCTTAGGTATGAGTAGGGGGGATTGCGCAAGAGGCGAAGCGAAGTCGCAGAATCTTATCGGGGCGGGCCCATGCCCCTGTCTCCATTTGGTATAGCAATTTGACATGGCTATACGGCTGTTCTAGGCTGCCAGTCGCGCTATCCTTTGTCGTACGGCGGCATCATGCCAAATCAAGAAATTGATCCGAAAATCCTTGCGCTTTGCGACAAGGTAACGGCTAGGCGACCCCGAACGGTCATAGACCACATCATCAAGCATGGCTCAGTCACTACTGAGGAATTGCAATCACTGTATGGTTATGACCACCCACCCCGTGCGGTTAGGGATGTTCGGGACAACGGAGTTCCCATTGAGACTTTCAAGGTTCGGAGCAATCGAACAGACCGCATGATTGCTGCTTATCGCTTTGACAGTCCAGACAAAATCGTTCGTGGACGTATAGGTGGGCGTAAAGCATTCTCCAAACAATTTAAGGAAGCATTAGTCAAGCGATATGGCTCGCGTGATGCGATCACTGGGGAGAGATACCATCCACGCTATCTCCAAATTGACCACCGCATTCCGTATGAGATTGCCGGAGACTCCGCGCATAACGAAAGCGATCTCGATGCCTACATGTTGCTGGACGCATCAAGTCAACGAGCGAAATCATGGTCCTGCGAAAAATGTCGGAACTGGCAGGAAAACCAAGATGAAGAAATATGCCAAGGTTGTTTCTGGGCCTTTCCGGAAAATTATCAACATATCGCGGGAGAACATATCCGTCGTGTCGATATTCAATGGACAGGGGCTGAGGTAAAAGTCTTCGAGCGCATCCGCCGTCTAGCGGAAAAGGAAGACATATCCATTGCTGCTTTCATTAAGCGGCTGCTGGCGCGAGTGCTAGACTCATAGGGAGTGACATAGCCAAACCAGGGGTCAGATATAAACTTTCCACTGTTTCCTCCCTGCGGCCATTCAAAGTCGCTTGCGATGAAGTTCCGGCATTTAGCAGTAGGCGAGTAAGGCCCAGCGCATCTGGCAAAGGTGGTCCATACTCTCGCCCTCCGGTAGTACCATCATAAGACAGCGCGAAAGGTATCTGCCGCTGGCGCAACGCTTTGAGTCCAGAGATCAATTCATTGGGCATCAATTGCCGGTGGTATCGCCGGTCTCGGCCTATCGAAGTTCCGAGATATGGCGGGTCCATATACAGGAAATCACCCGGATCAGCATCCGCAGTTGTTTCCAACCAATCCCCTATGCGAAATTCAACCTGACCTCGAAGAATAGTCGATACTCCCAAGATGGCAGCCATCATCTTGTCGGGCCTCATCCCAAGGCGGCGCTTATCCACGGATTGCGTGAAGCGACCGGTCCGGTTGAAGCGGATTGAATTCTTGACACAACGACATATTAGATAAAGCAAATCGACATGATCCCCATTGTCGTTGAAGCGCTCCCGGATATGGTTGAAATAACTGCTATCGCCAGATTTTTGCCCATACCACAAATCTCGATAGCGGTGACCGGTTTCCTCTGGAGCTTCCACTATGGCGCGAAGGAGATCAATGATCGGCGCGAGGCTGTCCGCAATGATATATCGCTTCGCAAGTCTGTGATGAGCGGCATAGATGCTCATTGCCGCCGAACCCGCGAATGGCTCATAGAAAGTTTGAATATCACTTGGCAGATGGCAGGCTATGGCAGGAGCCAGCTTTCGCTTGCTGCCTTGGTACGGGATGGGATGCGGAAGCATCATGCGACGAGCCTCCCGCCGCCGCATATACCAACAGTACGAGTCAACATCATAATGAGGATGTCACGAGACCGATCACTGGGGCACCCTGTAGATTCGGCGGTACAACAATCAAGACGCATTTTCAAGAATTTTTGGGAAATTCCAATGTGTGCGTATCTAAACATAACCCAAAAGCTCTCTATGTCGTTGCACTGTTGTCCTATTTTTTCACAGGACAGCCTAGTTGCAGAGTTTATGCTTGACGCCCGGCGCCGTCAAATTCCGGCCCTGAGCGCGGGAAGCGCAAGACCGCTCCGCCACCGATCGCGACCGCTGCCTTCGAGCACAGCGCGACACCGATGGAATACCAGTCATCGAGTGGGATTTCCCGCCAGTCCGGCCATGTTGCCGCCCGCGCCACATCGTTCAGCACCGCCCGTATCAGGCTGCCGTCGCCGGGGTCTTCGTCCGCGCACGCTTCAAGATACAACCGCGCATCTTCACGGGTTCGAAGTTGATCGGCAGCGTCCCATCGGCTGAAGGTTTCGGTCATTTTTTCTCCTTCAGCAGGACTCCAAGGTCAGATTGCATAGACAATCTCTCGCGACTGGTCGATGGCGACGCGCAAATATGGATTCCGGATCGCCCGCGCTTCGATAAGATCGACGGGACGACCCAGCATTCCCCGCAGATCTTCGACAAGATCGAAGTAGCGGTCGAAGGGCGGAAGCTCGCTGTCCGCATCGAATTCGATCAGAAAATCGGCATCGCTCGTCAAAGGGTCGAAATCGGCGCCTCGCGCAGCCGAGCCGAAAACCTCAAGCCTAGTGACATCGAGGCGGCGGCATAATTCAGCCAGCTCCTCTTTCTTGTCAGCGATTGCGGAATGCATTTCCGTCCCCTCCCGCTGGGCTTTCGGTTTCAGCATGGCACAATCAGCGCACGAGATTGCCATTTTCGTTCACCATGCGCGGAAACACAACACTGGCCCAATCCAGTCGGCCCATTCGCTACAGTGCCGAACACTCGCGACCGAGGATCTTGGCTTCCGCGATGGCGGTTCAGCCTGGCGCGGTGCCCCCTGATGCCGTGATACCGAAACTCCGCCCGACATGGGTCCGAATCTGACCTGTCAGCCCCTTAGCATGAGTTTGCCGCAAGCGCGGCCCATGCGGGAGGCCATTCGGCCCCGACAGTCGGCACGGCCTCTCTCCAGCCGGCTCGCAAACGCAATGACGCATCCGGGCTTGGCGAGACGGGCCGAGGCACTTTGGAAAAGAAGGTGAACCCATAATGTCTGATATCGACAGCGAAGAGAAGCTGGAATTTGGGCTTGGCGATTTGGATAGTCTCCTCGATGATGAATCAAAGCGAATCGAAAATATGGCTCATTCAGAAAACAAGATAACTGGCCCTCCAAATGGATTTCGCAATCTCGATCGGATCATCTTCGGGTTCCAGAAATCCAGCTTGATTGTCGTGGGAGGCCGACCATCCATGATGTTGCATCGGCCCGCGGCTTACGGGGAGGATGTCGCAGAAATTGAGCTTGGCCCTGGGAAGGACAAGAACGACTTGACAGAGCTCCTCGTTTCCAAGAAAACCACTGGTGAAAGCGGAATGGTATGGCTGCGCATTTCCAGAAGCCATATCGGATTTGAAGAGTGGGAAAAGCCGCCTGGATGTTAGGGAAAATCCCGCCAAGTTGGAGCTTGCATCACCCGAACAACGAAAGCGATTTGCGCTTGCCGCTGTTTGAAATATAATCCGAGCCAGCGGTGAAGATGAAGGAGATTTCGATGCGACGCGCGCTGCTTGCGGTTCCTTTGATATGGGTTCTGGTTTCCTGTGCCACCAGTCCGACTGGGAGAACGCAGTTGCTGGTGGTGCCGCCCGATATGGCGATCTCGGAATCGCGCCTGGCTTACGCGCAGACGGTTCGGGAAATGACGCTGGCGGGGGATTTGCTCCACGACCCGGTCTTGGCGGAGCGCGTCGGCGCCATCACCGGGCGGCTGGTTGGCGCCGCGGTGCGCAGGTGGCCGCATACTTCCGGCTGGGAGTGGAGCGTGGCCTTGATCGACGCGCCGGATACGGTCAACGCCTGGTGCATGGCTGGCGGGCGAATGGCGGTGTACAGCGGACTCGTCCACAGGCTCGATCTCAGCGACGATGAACTCGCCCATGTCATGGGCCACGAAATCGCCCACGCCATCGCCAATCATTCCGCCGAAAAGATGTCCATCGCCCTGCTCCAAGGGCTTGCGGTGCTCGCGGTGGCGGTCGAGACTGGAGATCGTTCAAGCGCGCGTTCGGCGGACATGCTCGCTTCCATCGCCCTCAGCCTGCCCAACAGCCGCACCGCCGAATACGAGGCCGACCAACTCGGCATGGAACTCGCGGTCGCGGCCGGTTACGAACCACAGGCCGCGGTTTCCCTGTGGAACAAGATGGGCGCCATGCGCGGAAGCCCCGGCCTGCTTGAATTCCTCAGCACCCACCCCAATCCAGACAACCGCTCAACCCGCCTAGCCACCCTAGCAAACCAGCTTCAAGCCCACCCCCAAAGCACTCCGCCCAACCCGTACCCGGTGCGAATGTATCCGTGAGCTGCAGGATCAATTCCCGCTTTCCACTATGTAATCTGCCGATACCACTTGCGCCGCGAGCTCCATCTCATTCTTGTTATAGATCACACTCCACCTGTCAATGATGTCTCGACCCAGCAAGGAGGGAACTGACATCAAAACATCGGAAGGCTTGCATATTCTTAATTCAATCCGAAGTATCTCCGAATCTTCCCTGCAACATACTACAGCATCATTGTTCGCTGATTTCGCTCAATGAACCGAATGATCGTCTCGCCTGGAGGAATGCGGCGTTTCTCAAGCTCTTGCATCAGCGATGGCAAGTCATCCGCCTTGGCCGCAATCCTGCTCTGATATACACCGACCCATTTCATGGAGTACTCATTGATAAGCCATGGCTCGTCTACCGACAATAACTCGGCTGATTTCGAATACTCCCGCAGCCCCTTTGCGATCTCCTCCGGGTTGCCTCCGAAAAAAGTCGCGGCTGAATCGGCACTGTTGCCACTGTTCACACTATTGTTCATTGCTGGCTCGCTCCATCATCCCCCGCACCCTTGCCGTAAACGGGATTGTCGCCTTGTTTCGGCCAAAAATCCATCTTCCCAAACAGCTTCCGCCACCGCGGAATATGTGTTCCGTGCCCGTTTCAAGTGCTGATGCGACCGAATTTGACGGGTTTGCCAGTGGCAAAGCGGTCGAGTTAGGGCATTTTCGGGGCAATTTGAGCGAGTTTGCCAGCGGCGATCTCGTACACCGCGTCGATCCATTGCGGCGAATCGTTAAGGTTGGGCACGAGCAGCAATTCCTCGCCGCCCGCTTCGATAAATTGCTCGCGGTATTCTATGCCAATTTCGTGCAGCGTTTCCAAGCAATCGGTGACGAACGAGGGCGTGGTCACCGCGATCCGCTTCTTCCCGCGGGCGAGCAATTCGAGCAGATGCCCGTCGAGATAGGGCTTGATCCACTCGGCCGGCCCGAAGCGCGACTGGAAGGCGGAAGACCAGAAGCCGTCTTCCCAAGCCTGCGCCCCGGCGATGGCGCGGGAAGTCGCCATGCACTGGGCGCGGTAGCAGCCGCGGTTTTTTTCCCCGACCGCGTCGCAACAGGCGCCGAAATCGCAGCAGCCCGCAGCATCCGCCTTGCGAATCTGCGCCTCGGGCAGGCCATGGTAGCTGAACACCACGTGATCGACCGACCCCGCCGGCAAACTGGCGTCGATCACCAACTTCCAGGCGCGGATGAAGGCGGGCTCGGCGAAAAAATCATCGACGAAGCGAACCCTGGGCGGCCGGCGCCATTTTTTCGCCGCGGCCTTCACCGAGTGAACCGCCGACGCGGTGGTCGCCCTGGCGTACTGTGGATACAGCGGCAACACCAGAATCTCGCCGCGGCCTTCGCGTTCGAGTTGGGCCATGGTTTCAGCGATAAACGGCTGGCTGTAAGCCATGCCGCAGCACACCGCGACATCCTCCCCCGCGGCGGCGAACTTCTCCGCCACCCCACGCCGCACGCGCTCGGAATACACCGCGAGCGGCGAACCCTCTTCCATCCATATGCCGGCGTAATCCCCCGCCGTGCGCGGCGCGCGCAGGGGCAGGATGATGAGATTGCGCAGCAGCCACAGGCCCAGCGGGTTGATGTCGAAGACAAACCGGTCGGCGAAAAAATGCCGGTAGAACGCGCGCAAGCCACTCGCGGTGGGCGCCGCGGGCGTGCCGAGATTGATCAACAGCAGGGCTTTCGACATGGCGCGAATGATAATTCAGAATCCAGGAGCGGTGCCTTAGCTGGATGGAACCGGCTTAGCAGAAGCACAATACGGCAACTTTTTTGTGTTAGACTCGTTTGCCTTGAAAAACCCGCGAAATCGGGCAAAAACGGGGGCGAACACAGGGGCATACAGTAGGGGCATACATAGGCACAGAAACGAGGATACGAACGTGAAGAAAATCACTTTGGCGGCTATTTGCGCGATGTTGGCGGCCTCGCCCCTATACGCCGGCGAGCGGGTGGGGGATTTCGCCCTCATCGACCATGAAGGCGTCTTCCACCACATGGCTTGGTATGACGACCGGGAAGCCATCGTGCTGCTGCCCCAGGCCAATGGCGGCACCGACGCGGAAGCGCTCGCGGCGCTGGCTGATCTGCGCTCGCGCTACGAAGCGCGGGGTGTGACTTTCCTGCTGATCAATCCCGGCCTCGACAGCGACCGGGACGCGGTGGCCGCGGAAACCGCGCGGCTTGGCATCGATCTTCCCGTGTTGATGGATGACACCCAGCTCGTCGCGGACATGCTCGGCCTGCGCCGGCTCGACGAAGCCCTGGTCTACGACCCAGCCGCCTTCGAGCTGCTCTACCGCGGCGAAGCCGGGCCGGCGCTCGGCCAAGTGCTTGACCGGATGCTCGCCGGCGAGCGTGTGGAACCGACCGTTGCCACCACCGACGGCGCGGAAATCTCCTTCGCCAGCCTCGCGGCGCACGGCGAGCTTTCCTATGAGCGCGACATCGCGCCGATCATCGCCGAGAATTGCGCCGAGTGCCACCGCCAAGGCGGCATCGCGCCCTTCGCCATGGACAGCAAGCTCGCGGTCAAGGGCTGGTCGCCGATGATTCGCGAAGTCGTGCTGACCAAACGCATGCCGCCCGGCCAGATCGACAACAAGGTCGGCCACAAGATGCGCAATGAAATGAATCTCGCCGACGCCGAAATGCAAAAGCTGGTGGCTTGGATCGACGCCGGCGCCAACACCGAAAGCGAAACCGATCCGCTGACCAGGCTTCAATGGCCCGAAACCAAGTGGACCCTGGCCGAAATGCTCGGCGAGCCCGATCTGATCGTTGAAATTCCAGAGCAGACGATCCCCGCCACCGGCGTGGTCGAATACATGAACATCCCCATCGATCTCGGTCTCACCGAAGACCGCTGGGTCCGCGCCTCGGAAGTCGCTCCCGGCTCCCCCGAAGTGCTGCACCACATCATCACCACAGTGATTCCGCCGGAAGGACTCCGCGATCCGATGGAAGTGATCTCCGAGGCGATCGACTCTTTGCCGGAAGAGCGCGCGGTCGCCATCCGCACCGAGATTTTCGCCGCTGTGGCGGCTGGCGAACGACCGCCGATCAACCGCATCCTCCGGGAACCCGGCCTCGACGTCAGCGGACTGTTGCTCGGCGGCGGCGACGCGAACCAGGGCTCGGTGGCGGGTTACGCGCCCGGCAACAGCTTCTTCCTCAACCCGGAAGGCGTGGGTGGCCTGCTCAAGGCGGGGTCGCGGCTCAACCTGCAAATGCACTACACCACTTCGGGCAAGGAAACCACCGACGCAACCGAAATCGCCATCTACTTCTACGACGAGGGCGTGATCCCCGCCGAGCGCATGTCCGGCGGTGTGGGCAACGCCTTTGGCATCGATATTCCGGCCAACGCCAAGGATCACGAGATGCAAATCGTGACCCACATCCCGGAAGAAGCCGAGATCCACTCGCTGATGCCCCACATGCACTTCCGCGGCAAGCGCATGGCCTTCACCGCGCGCTACCCGGACGGCAGCGAGGAAATGCTGCTTTCGGTGCCGGCCTACTCGTTCAACTGGCAGTTGAGCCACGAGCTCGAAACGCCGCTGCGGGTCCCCGCGGGCACCCGGATCGTCGCCACCGGCGCCTTCGACAATTCCGCCCAGAATGAGTTCAACCCGGACCCGAACATCGAAGTCCACTGGGGCGAACAATCCTGGGAGGAAATGTTCATGGGCTTCTACAGCTGGAAAAACGTCAACCAGACCGAAACCGGCACCGACTAGCTCCTCCGGCAAGATTAAAGGCAAAGATCAAAAAAGGCGGGCTGATGCCCGCCTTTTTTGTGCGCGATGCATTTCACTCGCTACCCGCCCTTCATTTGCCTTCTGATGAATCCACCGAGCATGGGAAGCGCGAAGGTGTATTTACCGAAGCGGTTGCGGTAGATCAAACCCTGCGCGGCGAGCACCGCCAGCATCTGGCTGGTGTTGCTCGCGCTGAATGGCCGCATGGGCGCGTCTTTGGACTTCTCGACAACTTCCGAGACACTGAATTCATGCCCGCAATGGTCAAGGCTGGCGATAATCGACAAAAGCTCGCGCTGCCGGTCTGTGGCGAGCGACCATCTGCCGCTGAAAAAATCGGTGTCGAGTTTTTCCTCGATCTCGCGGACGGGAACCCTGCCCTCACGCCCCTTGTCGGGACGAACCGTGAATGCGTCGTAGAGTTCCCGGCAGATGAACTGGATGAAGTAGGGATAACCACCCGACATCTCGACTATATCCCCCACCGTTTCCTCAGTCAGGACAATCCGGCTGTTGTTTTCAATCGGCTTGAGGATCGCGTCCCGGGTTTCGGGGCCGGACAGGCTTTCAAGAAACACAGAACGAAACATGCGCTCGGCGTAAGTGCGCGAATCCACGAGTTTCGGGTAGAGCGTCGGCAGTCCGGCCAAAGCCAGCATCAGCGGCAGCCCTTTGCGCTGCATGGACTGGAAAGCGTCAAGCAGCAGAGATAGCGGGAACTGGTCCTTTTCCGCATGGTCGGCCAAGTTCTGCGCCTCGTCATAGGCGAAGATTACGCCACGAATCCCGCCGCCAGCGCGGGCCAGCGCTTCCCAACCATGCTCAATCGCCGCTTTCAGCTTGTCGAGCGGCAACCCAGGTGTTGCGGCGAACACCTGTTTCAATTCATCGAATCCAAGCTCTTGCCGCAGCGTTTTGGGCGCGGATGTGAAGCCAGGCGCCATCGATTGCTTTTCGGCCACCACAATTGACGAGGTCTTGATCGCCAAGTCGGCGCAGAGCCGCGTCGCGAGATTTCCCTCGGCGATGCTCGCGGATTCGTTGATATCCGTACCCGTCCACAGCCAGCCACGCTCCGTGGCAAGATGCTTCAACGATTCCAGCAAAACCGTTTTGCCTGATCCGCGAAGCCCGGAAAGCACGAGGTTTTCCGTGATGGCATCCTGCGCCAGCAAGCGCTCGAAAGTCCGTTTCTCCGTTTCCCGCCCGGCGAGATAGGGAGGCAGATGCCCGGCGCCCGGGCGGAAGGGATTGGGAGGCAGGGTCATTGGATCGGCGGCAAGCACAAGGTTGTTAATATCCTTCTCGTAACACAGCTTCATCTTGCAATCATGCCAGCATCAGGCGAGCGCCCTTCGGCCGCGGGATGATCCGTCCGAGCTCCTGCGCTCGCTCGAGCCAGAATTCAATCGCATCGCTGATATTCCGCAATGCCGAATTCCAATCGTCGCCGTGCGCCATGCAGCCAGGCAACTCGGGCACCTCGGCGATAAACGCTTGGTCCTCGTCGCTCCAGTAAAGGATAATCTCGTACTTGTGCATTAATCGTTTCCTCCCAGATTGTATTTGAGTATCAATTGCCGTACCTGCTTGACTTGATATGGTTTCGCATAGCCACTGCGGCTTTGCACGTTGATGATTTCCACGATGCCATCCTTGTTGAATAGATGATGGCTTCCGCGGACACGCTCCTCGAATCCAAGATACTCCAAAAACGCCCGCAGATCAGAGAATCGGATATTGGCGTCCGCTCTTCCGCGGAGAATCGCCAGCAAAAGTTTCTCATGTCGGCTCACGCGAGATTACCCCAAATTCACCGAGATCACAGGCTTCGCACATTGCCGATGACCGCTTGCTTCAGGGTCTCGGTAAGGTTCGTCTTCACAAGCTTGGAGCTTAATCATAGCTTCCTTGGTTGTAGGGAATCAGAAACATTGGTGCGCGTTCCCCCGATCCTCGACGAGGGTTTGGCGGCGGCGCAGGTAGCTGTCGCGCAGCGGCGCGTAGTGGTCGGCTTGCTGGCCGCGGGGCGGCGGGGCTTGGGCGCGCAGGGTAAGGATCTGGAAAGCGAACACACTGTTGCGGCTTGGCACATGGTCAATTTCCAGCGGCAGCAGGGTCCACTGGTCGGAGAAGCCGCCGGCGATATCGCGCAGCGTGGACGGACCGCGGAACGGCAGCACGAGGTAGGGGCCTTGCGGCGCGCCCCACACGCCGAGCGTCTGCCCGAAATCCTCCCGGTGGGGCCGCAGGCCCAGTTCGGACGCTGGGTCGAAAAAGCCCGCCAGCCCCAGGGTCGAGTTGAGCAGAAACCGACCGAGATCGTTGACGGCCAGCAGCGGTTTGCCCTGCAGCAACTGGTTGCCGGCGGTGGTCAACTCGCCCAGATTGCGGAAGAAACGCGCAACCCCCCGCTCGACCGGATCCGGCGTCAGTGCCTGGTAGCCTTGGGCCAGGGGATGGATCAGGACGCGGTCGGCGAAATCGTTGAATGTCTGCACCGGGCGGTTGACGCTCTCAAGTGGGTCGGGATTGGCGGAAGTCGCGCAGCCCGCCAAGGCCGCAAGCAGCGCCAGCAACGGCAATACGGGCCCGCCGCTCATTGCCGGCCGCGCCAGTGGCGGGTGCCCCCGCCGACGGCCTTGGGCGGCGTGGGTTCGACGCTCATTGCCCGGGTTGGGCTGGGGTCCAGTCGCAGGTTTCGCAATTGGGGTCGATGCCGTTTTGGTTGAGGACTTCGAAGATGAAGTCGCGCCAGGTTTCGTTGGGCTGCCAGACGCTGTTCATGTCGGCCTTGGCTTCGGCTACTGGGATGTTCTCGTTGAGCACGCGGTGGAGGAAGCTGAAGGCGGTGGCGCGGTAGTTGACCTGGCAGTGGAGCAGGGTCTTGCGGCCTTCGTTGCGGACCATGGCGTCGGCGAAGGCGTAGTACTCGCTTGGGCGCGGATCGTTGAAATCCACCGGGATTTGGGTGTACTCCATGCCGAGGCCCTTCACCACGAGGTCGGCGTCGGGCAGGGCGTTGGGGTTGTTGGTGAAGGCGATGTAGACGACGCGCTCGAAGCCGTTGTCGGCGACAGCCTGGAACTGCTCCCGGGTGGGCTGGCCGGCGCTGGCGAAGGTCGCGCTGTACTGGCGGAAATTGGTGATTTCGGCCAGGGCCGGGTCGGTTTCTTCAAGAGCGTGGGTTGTGACGGCCATCAGCAGGATTCCTGAAAGAGCCAACAGTTTTTGGGTCATTTGATTATCTCCGGTTTGTGATTTGCGTTCTCGCCCAGCGCTTTTGTCGTGCCGATTTCACAGCCGACCGCGGGAGATTCTGCGACTTCGCGCAGCATGTAGGGCGCGAAGCGAAGCGCATTGCGCCGAACGAACCGCCAATCCATGCGGCGCAATGCCCTGCGGTTCGCGCCCTACAGATACTGCATGAGGTCGATGAAATCGGGAATCTGCACAATGCAAGAGTCCGTGAGGGGGAGCGCCTTTGCGCGTCGTTGAGCCGGAGCGTGCCATGGACGGCCCAAAGCGACGGCGAACCGATTCGAACCTCGACAGGATGTCGAGGTGAGATTTAGCGCAAAGGCGCTCCCCCTCGCGGACCCGATCGAAGCCACGCATCCTCACCCACCCCATTTCAAAAGATTCAAAAACTCCCGGCGGGTTCTGGGGCCGTGGGTTAGGAAGCTGGGCTGGGGGTTTTCCTGGTAGGCGAGTTTTTCCCTGCTTACGCGGTCGGCGGCGGTCAGGCCGCGGATTTCGCTTTCTTCGATCCCGTAGGGGCTGGCGGCGTTGAGGCCGAAGATTTTGCGGCGGATTTCATCGGTGATTTCGGGGTAACCGTAGCGGTCCTGGTATTCCTCGCTGATCTGGAAAGTGCGGAAGGCCTGGATCTGATCCTGGGGCGAGCCGTACCAAATCGAATCGGTGCCCCAGAGCACGTTGTTCTCGCCGCAGTGGAGCAGCAGCTTGCCGATGGCGTGGGCGGCGTTGTCCGGGTCGCGCATGAGGTAGCGCCAGGTGCTGCCGAGTTCGGCGTAGACGTTGGAGTTTTGCCCGACTTCGTTGTCGATCAGCGACTGGATCAGGGTGTCGATGCCGTCGCGGCCGGCGCCGGCGACGAACTCCCGCTCGCGCACGCTGGTGACGAATCCAGAATGGTAGATGAGGAAGTTCATGTCGGGATACATCTTCGCGACGACGCCGATGTCCGAGCATTGGCTGTGTTCGTAGGATCGCGGGCCGAATGGCAGGCCCTTGTGGATGCAGATGTTGCGCACGCCGAGCCGCCGGGCGCGCTCGATCATCGCCATGCCCACATCGTCGTGGAGGAAGTAGCCCACCCCGCCGGGGCCGTATTGGGTGTAGGTCTTGAACGCCGAGATGTTCCAATTTTCAGCGAGTTCGTCCATGGCTTCGAGGTCGCCTTCCTGGTTGGGATTGACGCGGCCGTGGATCATCAGCCGCTTGCTGCCCTCGAGTTCGGCGACGATTTGCCGGGTCTGGTCGGCGTCTTCGATGGTGACCGGCTCGTTTTCCCGGGTCGAGGGCACGAAGGAAAGCACCATGATGTCGGTGTCGCTGTCGAGGAACACATCCTTGATGAATTCGCTTTCGCCGAGGCAGTCGAGATAGGCGCGCTCGCCCGGCCCGTCGGCGAGTTCGCAGGAGGCCTTGGCGAAGCCGGAGTACGGCCGCGAAGCCGGCGGCAGGCGGCCGAGCCAGGCGCCCTCCGGGTTCACGTAATGGCCTTGCACGTCGAAGATGAACTCGTCGCCGCCGACTTCGGCGAGCGCCGAGGCTTCATCGAGTGCGCTTTCGTCGCGCAAATCGAAAAAGCCGCCGCGCTTGCCCGCCGCGGCGTTGGCGGTGTTGATCGCCAGCAGCGTGCTCGCCGCGCCGCAGGCGGAGACGAGGAACTTGCGCCGGGTCTGGCCCTTGCGGCGGCACGCCTCATCGGCCCGCTCGAGCGCGAGATGGTTGCCCCGGACATTGACCCGGGAAAGCGGCACCGGCTCGAACTCGCCATTGGAAGTGGAATCGATTTTGATCGGCAATCTCAGGCCGTCTTTGTCGTGTTTGTCGTGTTTGTCGTGTTTGTCCATGATTGCGCCTCTCAAGCAGCGGCAGTTCTCAGTTTGACGTTCGGTGTGTGTTAAGTGGCTTCGAGTCGTCGCCGTCTGGCGGGCCGCGCGTGGCGGACGCCGTGAATCCATCCCCGGGGATTCTAAAGCATTCTTCGTGCCATCCATGGCGGGAAATTGCTGGCTTCGAGCGGCCCCAGTCTCGACATCCTGTCGAGCCGTTCGGCCCTCGAAAAGCGGTGCTTTTCGTCTGCTTCGCAGACCGGGCCTCACCCTGTCTCGCACGACCGCCGCGCGCGGCCCGCCAGACGGCAACTTACGCTGTGCGGGCCCATCTCAGTTCGGGGGCTGGAGCAGGAGTTGTTCATACACCACCGATTCGATCTTATCGCGGGAGTAGAAGGCGGGGAATACCCGATCGCTCGCCCACAGGTCGAAAAGGTTGTCGTACAGCGGACTGTCGGGGTCGCCAACTTGTCCGGGGCTGTTCATGCCCAGGGTGTTGTCCCAGTCGCGGGTGTCGACGAAGATGCGGAAGGAAGCGCCGCTGGTCTGGTTGTCGCCGCCGCCGGTGTTGCCGAGGGTGTAGCCGTTGCCGCCCCTTGGCGCCGGGCCGATGTTGAGGCGGCGGCGCATGTCCTCGTTCACCGCCGGGGCGAGTGGATGGCGGATCAGGGCGTGTTTGTAGTTTTCCTGGCCGTAGACCCAGCCGTCCATGTCGGCGCCGAGCTTTGCGGTCAGCGTGTCCACCGCGCTGGCGAGGGCGTCGAGCAGGAACTGGTCGCGGCCGGCGATGGGGTCCGCGCCGAAATCGCCATCGGGAGCGAGCAGCAGGTCGATCATCGTTTTCATGCCGACATTGAGCAGCGGCTGGGCCGCCGGGGGAACCTTGAGCCTCTCGATATCCATCAGCAATTGCCGCTCGAAGGCGACATAGATGCCGGCTTCAACCGAATCCGCATCGAGCATGTGGTCCCAATCGAGCAGCCGCCGGCGGGCCTGTTCAACCCGCTCGTCCGCGGCGCGGAGGGTTCTCAGCATCGGCACGAGGCTGCGGGCGGGAATCGACAGATAGTCGTGCTGCAGGGCGATCATGTCGCCCATGTTGAATTTGCGGCCCGAGCCGAGCACTTCCGACCCCCTCGCCCAGCGGTAGGGGTCGGTCCAGGTGTGGGCGATGGCATCGAGATGGGGATAATCCGGCGGCGTGAGGTTGCTGTTGGAGGTTTCGATGTAGCCCCGGGCGGGATTGTATTCATGCGGTTTGGCGGTGATGGGCAGGTAGCCGTCCCACTCGTGGCGGCCGTCGCCGGGAACCGGCACCAGGCCGCTGAATCCCCGGCGGATCGGCGCGATGCCCACGGCCTGCCAGCCGATATTGCCGTCGCGGTCGGCCCAGACCATGTTCTCGCCGGGGATGTTGCTGTAATTCGAGGCTTGGCGGAATTCTTCCCAACTGCGCGACTGGTTCATGCGCAGGGAGGCGAGATAGGGCGCGCCGCCGAACTCCATCCACGCCGGCCGCGCGGCGTAGGCCAGATTGCGCGCGCCGTCCTCGAAAGTCACCGGGCCGTGGCGGGTGTATTTCAATTCCACCACGACCGGTTCGCCGCCCTTGACCGGAATCGTTTCCTCGATCACGGTCATGCTTTCCCACTGGCCGCGGAAGCGGTACTCGCGGGGATTTTCCGGGTTGGTTTGGTAGACCATGAGGTCTTCGCCATCGGTGTTGAACACGGTCAGGCCCCAGGCGCCGTGGCCGTTGTGGCCGATGGAAATGCCCGGAATCGCGGGCTCGCCGCCGCCGATGACGTTCCAACCGGGGCCGATCAAATGGGCCCAGTAGCGCAGCGACGGCGCCGATTGGGCCCGGTGCGGATCGTTGACCATCATCGGCCAGCCGTCCTGGGTGAGATCGCCGCCGACGACCCAGTTGTTGCTGCCGATGTTGTCGATGGAACGCTGGTTCAGTTCGCGCTGCTCTTCGAGCAGCACCGCGGCGAGTTGTTCATATTCACCGGCATCGGCGCGGTGCTCGGCGAGGGCGATATCGCCGGGTTCGAAGCGGATTGGGCCGCGATAGGCGTTGTAGAGGCCGAGGATGTCGTTCTCGAGCAGGGAATCGCAGTCGATCAGCGGATCGAGCGAAAGATCCGGCTCATGCGGATGGAAGTATTGCAATTCCTTCACCGCCGCCTCGCCGATCAGGCAGACGGCCCGGCCGATGCGCAACTCGAGGCCGATGTTGCCGAGCAGGCCCTGGTGGCGGGAGATGACGACTTCTGGAATCCAGTGTTTCGGCTCGATGCCGAGCAGATGGAAGGGCAATGGCAGCGATTCCGGGTCGGCGAGCGCTTCGTCGATGTAGGCGTTCACGCCGTCGACGAAGGCGGTGATGATCTCCTCTCCGCGGGGATGGTAATGATTCATTTCCGAGGGCATGTGGCCGCGGAACTTGAACAGGCGCGTGCCGTGGTCCCTGGCGATGGCCCGGGGGCCGAGGATTTCCGCGGTTGTGCCGGTGGCCTGGGCGCGCCAGATCTCGAACTGGAACAACCGGTCCTTGGCGGCGTTGTAGCCTTGGGCGAAGAACAAATCGCGCTCGGTTTCGGCGTAGATGTGCGATATGCCCCATTGGTCCTTGAGGATCTCCACTGGCTGGTCGAGACCTTCGACGGTGAGGGTCTGCTGGGCCTGAACCGCGGCGGCGCCAAGCATCAGCGGAATGAATATGAAAAACAAGCGTTTCTTCAGCATTGCTCTCTCCGATCTTGCTCTCCCCTCTTTGTCATTCCGCGCGGAGTGAAGCGGAGACGCGGAATCGGGCAGCGGTCGCTTCCCGTCGGTGGCTGAATGCTTTCCCGGCTTGCGCCGGGCCCCTTTCAGCCACCGCCGCGCTCCCTCAGTGCGGGATTCCACCGCAGCCCCTTGGTCATTCCGCGCTTAATTCGCCGAGCACCTCAAGCGCCTCCTGCGCCCGGTCCGCGGGTACCAGTATGTGATCGTGATGGAAGGCGGCGATCATGTTGGCGCTGATGCCGGCTTCGGCGAGTTTTGCCGCCACCGCCGCGGTGAGGCCAACGGCTTCGAGCGAGGAGTGCGCGCCGAGGCTGATGCAGCGCATCGCCGGGGCCGCGTCGAAACCGTGGCGCAGCGCCAGCGGGCGTTCGAGCACCAAGCTCAGGCCCTCTTCCTCCCGGAAGCTCGCCAATGCCCGCCAATCCATCGCTTCCCGCCAGCGCGACTGCGGCAGCGAGCAGAACACATATTCTTCCGGCAACAATCTCGGCGCAAGCGCGGCGAGCAATTTGGGCAGATTGGTTTCAACTGGATACATGATCGGGCACATGGCCGGGCGCATGGTCCGGCAGACTTCGGGGCTTATCCGGGTGGCTGCTGCTTGGTTTCGGCAATGCGCTGTTCATTGATCGCATTCGCCCGCCCCAGGGCGGGGCGCTCGCGGCAACGGGCGACATAAGACTTGAAGCGGTCCCGCTCGCCGATGGTGCCGAACTGCATGCCCCAATCGAGTTGGGCGCCGAGATAGACGTCGACCGCTGTGAACCGCCCGCCGCAAATCCACGGCCCCGTCTCCAGCGCGGTTTCAACCGCGCCGAGGGTATCCGCCAGATTGCCGAAGCCCAGCATGGGTTTGCTGTCGTCGCTTACCGTCCATTTCATCGACTGCGCCGTAACCGCCTGCTCCACTGGGCCGGCGACGAAAAACATCCAGCGGTGGAAAATGGCGAGCTCGGGCGGTGAAGCGGGCATCAGGCCTTTTTCTGGATGCGCCGCGGCCAGATAGACCAGAATCGCGGGGACTTCGGTCACCACCGACCCGCCGTGGACCAAGGCGGGCACCTTGCCCATCGGATTGATCCGCAGATACTCGGGAGACTTCATGGGTGGGCCGTAATCGACCCAGTGCGTCTCATAGGGCTCGCCCAACTCCTCCAGCATCCAGTGGGCGATTCGCCCCCGGGACATGGCGTTGGTGTAAAAATCGATCTTGCCGCTCATGATGAATTCCTCTGGTCCGCCTCCAGCAGGCGCCGATGGATGATCAACGCCAGCACCGCCATGGGAAGATAGGCCAGCGGCAGATCCAGCGCAACAAACCACAGCGGCGCCGGAATCAGGAAGGCGTTGACGATGCCCAGCAGCAAAAACACGCAGCCGGTTAGCAAGGCCCCGATGTTGCGCAGCCGGGGAACGGTCCAGCAGGCGATCAGGCAGCCGGCGAGGGTTCCGCCGGCGTGGGCGACGAAGGGGAAGAAAAAATGCTGCGGCCCAAGCAAATCCGCGGCCGCGCGCAAGCTCTCCGCGCTCGCGACATTGACGCCGGGCGGAGGCGGGATCACCGCGCTGCCCAGGATGATCAGGCCCATATTGATGATCGAGCCGCCGATGACCCCGACGGCCACCGCGAATATCAATCTCAGCGTCAACATCATCCGTGGCAACTTATCCGGTTGGTGGGATCGCGCTGCGGCAATGCTAACACAAGGTCTCATCAATTTCGGTAGCGGCCGCTGTAGGCGTTGATCGCGGGAACGCCGCCGAGGTGGGCGTAGAGCAGCCTGGCGCCGGCGGGAAAGTAGCCCTTGCGGATCAGATCGATCATGCCCTGCATCGATTTTCCCTCGTACACCGGGTCGGTGATCATCGCTTCGGTGCGGGCGGCCAAGAGCATGGCGGCGTTGGTTTCGGCGCTTGGCACGCCGTAGGCGGGATGGGCGTAATCCGGGTTGATATGGATGTCCCCGTCGCCGATTTCCGCGCCGAGTCCGATCAGGGCGGCGGTGTCGCGGGCGATGCGCGCGACCTGCTCCCGGGTCTGGTCGATGGTGGCGGAAGCGTCGATGCCGATCACCCGGCCGGCGCGGCCGTCCGGCTTGAAGCCGACGATCATTCCCGCCTGGGTCGAGCCGGTCACCACGCAGACGATGATGTAATCGAAGCGGAAACCGAGCCCGGCTTCCTGGGCCCGCAGTTCCTCGGCGAAGCCGACGTAGCCGAGGCCGCCGAGCCGGTGTTCCGAGGCGCCGGCGGGAATGCCGTAGGGCTTGCCGCCGGCGGCCCGGACCTCCTCCATGGCTTGCCGCCAGGAATCGCGGATGCCGATGTCGAAGTCGTCTTCGACGATGCGCGAATCGGCGCCCATCAGCCGGGAAAGCAGGATGTTGCCGACGCGGTCGTATCCCGCCTCGTCCACCGGCACCCAGCTTTCCTGCACGAGCCGGCAGCGCAGGCCAAGCTTGGCGGCCACCGCGGCCACCATGCGCGTGTGGTTGGATTGCACACCGCCGATGGAAACGAGGGTGTCGGCGCCGCTGGCGAGGATGTCTGGGACGAGATATTCCAGCTTGCGCAGCTTGTTGCCGCCAAGGGCGAGGCCGGAATTGCAATCCTCGCGCTTGGCCCAGATTTCGACCTTGCCGCCGAGCGCCGCGGACAGCCGCGGCAAGGGTTCGACCGGGGTCGGGCCGAAAGTCAGCGGATAGCGTTCAAAGTTCGCAAGCAGCGACATTTTCCGACTCAATCCGCGGCACCGGGGTGTGCCGCCGAATTCGATATAGCAAGACTTTGAATTCTAGAGAAAATTCCACGGAAGGAATTTTTCGGAATCAGCCACCGATCTTGCCGCCATCGTCCCTGGTGATCATCACCGTGGCGGAGCGCGGGCGGGCGCGGTCGCCGCCGGGCCCATACCCCATGTTGCCGGGCCAGTGGCTCGTGTAGCGCTCGGGCCGCGCCGCGCTGTCGGCCGGCGTGCCGAGGCCGGGATGTTGCACATTGACGAACAGCACCCGCCCGTCCGGGGTCTCCGCGAGGCCGGTAAGCTCCTGATCGACCGGGCCCACGAGGAAGCGCTTCAATTCACTCATCCGGGGCCGCGCGCCAAGATGCGTCACGACCTTGGTCTCGCCATGGTCGAGTTCCAGTGATTCGCCGTCGCCCTGCCGGCCCGGCGCCGCGGCCAGCATCATCGCGTTGGAGCGGTCGGTCATCGCGCTGTCGTCGGTGCGGATCCAGAAGATGTCCGTGCCGCTGCCGAAGCCGATGCCGTCGGGGCCGGAGAAGTCCTGCTCCGCGGTGAGGCCGGACAAGTTGATCAGGCTCGCGTCCGCGTCGGACTCGGCGCCGAACAGGTAGATGTCCCAGCGAAAACTTGTGGCGGCCGGGTTGTCTTCCGCCATGCGCACGATGTGCCCGTTCACGTTGCCGCGCTGGAGCGTCGGCGAATCCTCCCGGCGGTCTTCATAGGCGCGGGGGTTGGCGGAATCGACCCCGAGTGTGCCATCGCTGTCGTCGTCACTGCCGCCAAGCCGGCGGCTGCTGTTGTTGGTCAGGGTGATGTAGACATCGCCGTTGTCCGGGTTGACCGTGCTCCATTCCGGGCGATCCATGCGGGTGGCGCCGGCGGCGTCCGCCGCGATGCGCGCGTGCAGCAGCACATCGCCGCTGTCGGCGAAGGGGTAGCGCTCGCAGCCGGCAACCGCCGGGTTGTCCAGGTTCAGCGGCAGCCATTCGCCGCCGCCATCCTCGTCGAAACGGGCCGCGTACAAGGTGCCGCTGTCGAGGTATTTGGCGCCGACCGCCATGCGGTTTCCGGCTTCGGCGTCGGCCGGGTCCCAGCGCGAATCGGAAACGAACTTGTAGATGTACTCGCCCCGGGCGTCATCGCCCATGTACACGGCCAGCGGCTGCCCGCTTTCAGGCCGGGAGAACGCCGCCCCCTCATGGGCGAAGCGCCCCAGCGCGGTGCGTTTGTGGACGACCGAGGCGGGGTCGTAGGGATCGATTTCCGTGATGTAGCCCTGGCCATTTATCTCGTGGCGGTAGTCGTCGCCGCCGTCGGGGGAGGCGCCGGTGACGCTCGTGTTCCAGCGCCGGTGGCGGTCCGCGGCACCCGGCGCCGAATCCCAGCGGTATGTCTGTGTTGACCCCGGCGGCCTGCCGTAGCGCGCGAGCGCGTAGTTTTCCGCCTCGCTGCGGCGGGCCGCGTCTTCCGCGTCCCTGGCGAAGAAAGACACCCAGTTCTCCTCGCCGGTGAGCAGGGTGCCCCAGGGCGTTTTGCCAGTGCCGCAGTTGTTCACCGTGCCCCGGGTCCGGGTGCCATCCGGCGAGTAAAGCGTTCTGAGCTTGGGGTGACCGCGCAGCGGCCCGGCCAACTCAACCGGGGTGAGCGTGGTGACGCGGCGGTTGAAGGCGGACTCCCGCACATAGGCGAATCGCCCCTGCGCGTCCTTGGCGATTTCCACCACGGTCACCCCCATGGCGGCGATTTCGGCGTCAACCTCGGCCACCGGGCGCGGCACCGCCGCGGTGCCATCGCGATGCAGGAAAACCGACGATACCCACTCGTGATTGATGGCGAGCAAGGCCCGGTCGGCAGCTTCGGATGCGGGCCTGCCGTCGGCGGACAAACCGAAGTACTCCATGCCGTCGTGCCAGTCGCCGCAGCGGCGGGTGTAGTCGGGGTTGTCGCCATCGTCGCGGTAAGCCGGAACATCGGCGAACAGCGGATCGCCAACCGCGATCAGCACCCGCGCGGTGTAACCCGGCGGCACAACAAGGTTGTCGGCGAGGGATTTGGCGACCGGCTCGAAGTCGAGCGCCGCGGCGCCGGCACGCTCCGGGGCGCTCCGGGGCTTGCCGTCAGCCGCGCGCGCGGCGAGTGGAAGCGGCCCAAGGCCAGCCGCCGCAATCGCGCCGGCCGATGCCAGCAGAAACTGCCGGCGCCGCAGCCTGGCATGCACCACTTCGTCGATGGACGGGTTTTGGCTATCGTTGGAATCTTCTTCGTCGTGCATGGTGGTTGATCTCCTTGCGGCCGCGAATTGCCGCAGCACACTAGCCAAGCCGCGAGCCGTTGGGAACGGGGTGGTCGGGGGCGGCGAGGACCACGGCGCCGTCGGGCTGATAAAAACCCGTCACCAGGCATTCCGACCGGATCGGCCCGATCTGCTTGGGCGGGAAATTGGTCACCGCGACGACTTGCCGGCCGACCAGTTCCTCTTTGGTGTAGCGGTCGGTGATCTGGGCGCTCGATTTGAGCACGCCGACTTCGGGGCCGAAATCCACCCGCAGGATGTAGGCCGGCTTTCGCGCCGCGGGGAAATCCTCCGCCAGCAGGACGGTGCCGACTCGCAGTTCCACCCGCTCGAAGTCGCCCCAAGTGATGGTTTTCGCTGGATCACTCGCCATCCGGTTTTAATCTCTTCGATTACGCTCTGGAAAATTCCGCTTCAGTGCTGTTTTTAATTCAGGGCCACGATTTTGCGGATCCAGCCATCGCCCTTGGTCAGCGTGTACAGCTCGCCCCGGGAGTCGATGCCGAGCCGCAGATCGGCGCGAACGCCGCGGGCGTAGGTGTTGGGGTGGCCATACGCATCGGCGATATTGGCCTCTTCGCCATCGATAAAGACGCGCAGCTCCAGAATCTCCGCCTGGACGCTGGCTTGCAGGCCAGCGGTTTCGATGTAAAAAATCCGCCCGTTGACGAGGTCGGCGAAGACATACTTGCCGCGCAATTCCGGGATGGCGGCGCCGCGGTAGACATAACCGCTGCCGATGGCGGCACCCTCGTCGTGGTCGTACTGGGCCACGGGGTAGGTGAATTCCCGCTCGTCGATTGGCCGCGGATACACTGGATTGGGGCGCACCCCGCCGATGCCGAAAGCGGTGGCGAAGCTGCCCTCGCGCAGCCGCCAGCCGTAATTGGCGCCGGCGACGCCGATGTTGACCTCCTCGATCTGGAGCTGGCCGATGTCGTTGATATACATCGTGCCGTCGCGGTCGAAGGCGAAATGCTGGGGGTGGCGCAGACCCCAGGCCCAGATCTCCGGCGCCGCGCCGGCCGTGTCCACGAAGGGATTGTCCGGCGGAATGCCGTATGCCGCGCCGCCGGCATCTCCGCCGCCAAGTGGATCGATGCGCAGGATGCCCGCCATGGGTTCGCGGGTGGACTGGCCGAATTCCCGCGGATCGTTGGCGCCGCCGCCGTCGCCGAGACTGGCGTACAACAGGCCGTGGTCGCTGTCGCCGGGCGCCGCGGCGGGATTGAATTCGAGGTTGCCGATGTTGTGGTTCGGGGCGAACTGGCCAATGCGGAAAAGCTCCCTGGAGGTGCCTGAAAACACGTCGGCGGCGGGGTCTTCCGCGGTCCATTCCTGAATCACGCTGTCATGGTTGTTCGGCTCGTCGCCGAGCTGGCCGAGATAGTTGGCGACTCTGGCACCGGGGGCGGTGGTGTGGGCGGTGTAGAACTTGCCATGGCCCGGGCTTCCGGGGCGGTTGAAATCGGGGTGGAAGGCGACGCCGAGCAGCCCGGTCTCATTGGGAAACATCGAAGCGTCGAAGCCCACGTCCTGCTCGCGCAGGTCGAGGAAGGCGCTGGCTTCGGCGCTGGTTTTGGTATCGGTATCGGTTTCGCTGGGGTTCTCGCGCAAAAGATACAACACCCCGCGCAAGTCGTGGACGGCGAGGCGGCCGGAGCCATCGGGCAGCGGCTTGAGATACTGGATGCGCGCATGGGCATCGCTGGTCAGCGGCGGGATGGCGGCGTCGGCCAGCCGCGGCAAGCGGGCGAAGTCCCGCAGGGAAACGGCGATCGCGCCTTTTTCGATCGGCTCGGGAATCGGATCGGTCAGCGGCTCGGGTCGTGTCTCTGGCGGCGCCTGCCCGGCGAAAACGGGCAGGCTGAGGCAGGCGGCGAGCACTGGAAGCAGGCAAGTCGGTCGAAAAATTTTCATCGCGGGCTGGACCCGTGCCGGAGTGGAGACGCTAGGAGCCTGCGCCGTAGGAATTCGCGAAAGCGAAAATTCGATATCGCCGCGCCCTTGACTGATCGATTGAGGCGAATATTGACATATATTTAACGAAATCGATCAGTCAAGGGCGCGGACGGGAGCGGATTTGCAGCCGTGAATTCCTACGGCGCAGGCTCCTAGCGAAGCATAGCACGGCGCGGCTCTTGTGGCGGGGCGCGGCGGGGTATGGCGGGGCGCCAGTGCGGTGGCTTCATGCGGAACGAATGTCGCGGTTTTCCAACCGGTGGCCGCCCTCCCCGTCCGCCACGAAACGCAGGTGGCGGTTGATGCAGGCCGGCTTTTCGTCTGGCACATGGCTGACGTAGATCAGCCGCGTGGGTGTTTGTTCGGCGATCATGTCGAGCATGGCCAGGATGAAGTCCCGGTGGTGGTCATCGAGGCCGACGCAGGGTTCGTCGAGGATGAGTATAGCCGGCTGCTTCACCATCGCCCGGGCCAGCAGCACGAGCCGCTGCTGGCCGAAGGAAATCTGGTGGTAATGGCGTTGGGCCAGATGCGCCACCCCGAGGGTTTCGAGCCAGGCGACGGCGTGGTCCCGCTCGCCGGCGCCGCTGTCGTCGTAGAGCCCGACTGAATCGAAGAAGCCGGAAACCACCACATCGAGCACTTTCCAGCCCTTGACGTAGCGGTTGTGCAATTCGTTCGACACCACGCCGAAGCGGCGCTTGATTTCCCAGACGGTTTCACCGCCGCCCTTGCGCCGGCCGAACAGATAGACCTCCTGTCCGTAGCCCTTGTGGTTTTCGCCGTCGATTAGGCTGAGCAGGGTGGATTTGCCGCAACCATTGGGCCCTTCGATCAGCACATGGTCGCGGGCGCCCATGGTCCAGTGGACATCGCGCAGCACCCGCAGCTCGCCATAGCTCGCATTGACACCGCGCAATTCGATCAGCTTGGCTTCGGGGCCCGGGCTCAAATCCGAGTCCGGGTCCGAGTCTGGCGCCACCTTCGCCGAAACGGGGGGTTTGGGCAGTGATTGCGGGATTTCGGCGCGGCGGCGAAGGCTGCGGACCGCCCCGCCCCAGGCGGCCGGGTCCATCGCGCCCTGTCGCCGCGCGCGCAAGGCGTCCATGACGAGCAGGTGGGTGGCGCCGGGAAAGCGGTCGCGCTCGCGGCGGCACAGGTGCAGGCTGGCGCAGTCCGGGCCGAGATGCTTGGCTATGGTGGCCTCGATGCCGGCGCGGGAGTCGCGGTCGACGGCCTCCAGCGGCTCGTCGAAGATCAGCAGTTTCGCCCGCGGCGAATGTTGGCCGTACAGCGCCCGGGCGATGAGCGCGCGGCGGATTTGGCCCGACGACAGGAAGCGGATGCCCTGGTTGAGCAGTTCGGCGAGTTCGAGTTCGGTGGCGAGGGCGGCGAAGAGCCTCTCGTCTTGTTCCGCCATCGGCAGCGGGGCGCGGATCAGTTCCGAGACCGTGGTTCCCCGGTCCTGGGCGGCGCCGCTGAAATCGCCGAGGTCGAGGCGTTCGTCGCGCCGCCAAAGCCGCTGCTGCTCCTCGAAGGAAACGGGGAGAATGTCGCGGGCCGGGTCGAAGCCGTCCCGGTAGCGGACACAGCCGCCGCTTTCCAGCCTGCGGCCCATGATCAGGGCGGCGAGCAGCGACTTGCCAGCGCCGTTGGGGCCGAACACGCACCAGTGCTGGCCAGCTTCAAGCTCGAACCAGTCCACCACGAGCAAATCGTGGCGGTTGATCCGGCAACGGGCCTGGTCAATGCGAAGCAGCATGGCAACTCCACCGTTAGGAAAGCTCTGCTTAAGTCAGAGCTTTCCTGCGGCACAAGGATGTGCCGCCGGATTCGATGGCGCAAGCCATTGAATCCGCGAGCATCCTCAGGTCAAAACGAGCGCCGGGATGTGGGTGTCCCATTCAAGCCCATAATTCAACGCCGCCACTCAACGCCGCCACTCAACGAAAGTGCGAGGCGCCGTTCACATCGATGATGGTCCCGGTCGAGAACTCGGCGCCCTTCGAGGCCAGGAACAACACCGCGTGGGCGACTTCCTCGGGTTCGGCGACGCGGTTGAACGGGCTTTGGGCGCGGATCTCCGCGCCCTCGGGGCTGTTGAGCCGGTCGGCGGTGAGTTCGGTGTTGACGAATCCCGGCGCCACCGCGCCAACGAAGATCCGGTGCGGCGCCAGCGCCACGGCGAGTGACTGGCTGAGTGAATTGAGCGCCGCCTTGCTGGCCCCGTAGGCGGGTTTGACCGGCTCGCCGCGGAACGCGCCCCGGGAAGTGATATTGACGATTCTGCCGCCGCCCCGCCCGATCATCCGGCGCGCGGCGCAGAAGCAGAGGTTGGCCGGGCCCAGCAGATTGGTTGCGAGGGTGTCGCGCCAGGCCTTTTGCCAGTCGGCGTAGGAGTCCCCGGCGATGCGGTGGTAGATGCCGATGCCGGCGCTGTTCACCAGAACATCGATGCCGCCGAGTTTCGCCGCGACTTCCTCGACACCCGCCTCCACCGCCGCCGCATCGGCGACATCCAGCGCCAGCGACATATGGCCGCCGCCCGGCAATTGCGCCAGCGTGTCCGCCGCGGCCGCGTGGTTGCCGCGGTAAACCACCGCCACCCTCGCCCCGGCGCCGGCGAAGGCCAGCGAAACCGCCCTGCCGATGCCCCGGGAACCGCCAGTGACCAGCACGTTTTGCCCATCGAAGTTCATGCCCACCCTCCCGCGGCGCAGGCTCCCAAGCATGCGCTGAAAAACGATTCATCTTAAAGGAATTCAACGAGGAGCTGGTGGACGCTGACTGCCTGATCGCGGCCGTTTCTCGATTTGCCACATTGGTTGGCGGATTTCCGCGCCGCTGACTCGATCAGAGTCTCCCCAGCGCGGGAACGAAAAGGTTGCCTGCCGCGGTTGTTCTGACAACACCCCCCGCGCCGATCTGTTCTTCCGCGGCGAGCCGCGCCAGCAGCGGCGGGTCGGCCGGGGTGTTGGCGATGAAGCGTTTGCCGTCCGCGGCTTGGCGCCCGATGACAATGCCACGCTCGGCAACGCCGCGGCGGAAACTCACGGTCCAGGTTTCCACCGTCGCCCCGCCAGCGGGGGCTTCGGTGAATCCGGGGCTCGCCATGGCGTCGATCCGGCGCTGGATGCCGCCACAGTCCGGGCGCCGCCATCCACCGGGGAAGGGAAGCGCCGAGTAGATTCCCGTCGCGTGCTTGGTGAGCAGGCCGCCGTTGGCGGTGACAAAGCCGAATCCATCGGGCCGCGCCCGCAGCAAGGATACCATCGTGGCGATGGCGTGCATGCTGTAGTTGTTGCCGGGGCCGCCGAAAAAAGGCAGGCCGCCGGTTACCGTCAAGCCCCTTGGGTCGCCGGTGTCGAGCCCGAGTTCGGCGCAGGCGATTTCCACCGCCGAGGGAAAGCAGGAATACAGGTCGATGAAGTCCATGTCCGCCATGGTTTTGCCCGCCATGGCGAGGGCCAATTCGGCATTGGCGCGAATCGCGGGCGACGAATGGTAGTTGACTCGCTCGCTAACGAGGGGCTTTTCCCGGGCCTCGGCGCAGCCATGGAGGAAGATCCATTTGCCGGGGTCCACGCCGAGTTCCCTCGCCCTGCCCACCGAGGTCATCAACAGCGCGGCGCCCTGGTTGACCTGGTCCCTGGCATTCATCCATTTCGGATAGGGCAGGCAGATATAGGGGTTTTCCCCGCCGACCCTGGCGAGTTCCGCCGCTTCCCGCGGCTGGCCGAAGAATGCGCATGGATTGCCCGCGGCGACCTGGGTGAACGGCGCCATGACTTCGCCCATGTGAAGCAGATGCCCGTCGAGGCTGTGGCCGAGTTTGGCCCGCAAGGCGTTCTCGAACAGTGGGTAGGTCCGCACCGGAATGCCGACGCCATGGGCGAGCTCGTGGGGGCTCGAGAGCGGCATGCCCATGCCGCGGTCTTCAAGCGTTCCGCCGCCGGTTTCGCTCCAGTCGAGGGCAATCCCGGCCCGCATCGCGGCGCGGGCGGTGGCGAGGGCTTCGCCGCCGGCGAGCAAAGCCAGGCCAATCCCGCCGTCCGCGATGCCCGCGGCGATTTCATTGACGAGTGTCTGGGGGGTGTCGCCACCGATATTGCCGTAGATTGCCCGGGCCGGATTCGCCCCGATGCGCCGCGCCACGGCCCGCGGTGGATTGTCGGCGCGGCCGAAACCGGGGTCATGCCGGGGCCGGTTGCGGGAATCGGCGAAAATGCGCACCACGGCGAGGGTGTCGATATGGCCCGCGAGCGGCGCGGCGCCTCCGGCATCGCGCAGCGCCGCCGCCGCGGCCCGGGCGGCGAGGCCCATTGGCGGCGAGGCCCGCGGGGGCGGCACATCGCGCTCCGCGCATTGGCCGGCGCCGATGATTATTGGTGTGGATTCTTCAAGCAAGGAATACCGCCCGCGCATAATGGCCGATACCGCCGCCCGCGACGAAATATGCCATGTTTTGGTCGCAATGACTTGTTGCCATAAGCCGACTTCATCTATATACTGGCACGATATTCGCGGTTTTGCCCTTGGGTCCGAGATTGCACCCGAAATTGAACCCGAAATTGAGGCGCAGCCGGAAACAGGCCGGAAACAGGCCCTGAAAACCACAAAAACAGGATCAAACCATGCCGAAAATCCGCCATTTGATCGCCATGCTGGCGCTGTTCGTGCCAGCGGGGTTCGCGGTCGAATGGGACGAATTCGTCATCGTGCAACTCGATGATATCGAATGGGATGAAAGCCTCAACCGCCCCCAATCGCACATCCTCTACGGCAACCCCCAAGAGGAGGGCCTCTACATCATGCGCATCCGCTTCCCCGCGGGCGGCACCAGCAATCCGCATTACCACGACCAGGACCGCTTTATCACCGTGATCGAAGGAACCTGGCACGCGGGAACCGACGCCAGCCACGACATGGAGCGGACCACCGCGATACCGGCGGGGGGTTTCATGTTCCATCCGGCGGGCGCGGTGCATTACGACGGCTCCCGGGGGGAGCCGGTGGTGGTCGAGATCCGCGGCTTCGGCCCGGTCGAGACCATCGGCGTCGAGACTGTTCCATAGGCCGGCCCATGGGCCCACTGGCGCGCATGACGCCAACAACCCAACCTACAACCGCAACTGCCGCGAACTGGAGAAAACACACATGACGCCGGAAGTGCAATTTGTCCTGAGCAGCTTTTCCTTTCTCATCTGGGGCGTGCTCATCATGTGGATGTGCGCCGGATTCACGATGCTTGAATCCGGCTCGGTGCGCACCAAGAACGCCTCGGTCATCTGCCTCAAGAACGTCGGCCTGTACGCCATCGCCGGCCTCATGTTCTACCTGGTCGGCTACAACCTGATGTATACCGACGTGGACCGGCTGATTGGCAGCCTGCGCCTGTTCTACGGCACTTCGGCCCCGGAACAGGCATTGCTCGGCGGGGACGGGGAAGCCGCGGCGGCGGTGATCGAAAACGGCTATTCGGTGATGTCGGACTGGTTCTTCCAGATGGTGTTCGTCGCGACCACCGCGTCGATCGTTTCCGGCACGCTCGCCGAACGGGTCAGGCTGTGGTCGTTCTTCGGTTTCGTCGCCGTGCTCACCGCCTTCATCTATCCAGTCGTCGGCGCTTGGACCTGGGGCGGCGGCTGGCTGAGCCAGATGGGCTTCCAGGACTTCGCCGGCTCAACCATCGTCCACTCCACCGGCGGCTGGGCGGCGCTGGCGGGAACCATCGTCGTCGGCGCCCGCCATGGCAAGTTCCGCGAGGACGGCTCGGTCAAGCTCACGCCGCCCTCCAATGTGCCCGTTGTCACCCTGGGTGTCTTCATTCTCTGGTTGGGCTGGTTCGCTTTCAATGGCGGTTCGCAGCTGGCGCTGGGCAGCGCCGCCGACGCCGTGGCCGTCAGCAACATCCTCGTGAACACCAATCTGGCCGCCTGCGGCGGATTCCTGGCCGCCATCGCCCTGAGCCGGCCGCTGCTGGGCCGCATCGACCTGATGGCGAGCCTGAACGGCGTGATCGCCGGTTTGGTGTCGATTACCGCCGGTCCCGATATTATTGGGCATTATTGGGCTATAATCATCGGTGCCGTCGGCGGGACGATCTGCATCGTTGGCGTGAAACTGCTTGAAAACCTTCGCATCGACGATGTGGTGGGGGCGATTCCCGCCCACCTTTTCGCCGGCATTTGGGGTACTATGGCGGTTTGTATCGCGGCTGGCGGAAACCCGCTGGTGCAACTGATGGGCATACTGGCGGTTGGCGCCTTCGTGTTCACCGCCTCCTTGGTTGTCTGGCTGGCGCTCAAGCAATTCACGGGAGCGAGGATACCGCTTGAGGTTGAACGCCACGGCCAGGATGTTGCGGAACTGGGAATCGAAGCGTACCCGGAATTTGTGGTGATGCATGACCCGGACGTGTAGTCGGACACAGCGCGGCGCAATGCGCGAGTTCGCGCTGGCAATCGGCAAATCGTATTGGAGAGATCGTGATGATTGAGGTCAATGTGGAAAGGCAGGATGGTGTCCTTTCGGCCATGGTTGCGGGGAGGATCGACGGCTCGAATGTGATGCAGTTCGAGGAGTCCGTCAAGAGCGCCATCGAGGACGGGGACCGCGCGCTGGTGCTCGACATGGAAAACCTCACGTATATCAGTTCGGCCGGGCTGCGCGCGATTCTGATGACCGCCAAACTGCTGCAAAACCGCAATGCGAAGTTCATGCTCTGCTCGCTGTCGAAGTCTATCCGCGAAGTCTTCGAAGTGAGCGGTTTCGACAAGATCATCAATATCCAGGCCGACCGCAACGAGGCCATGGCCACGCTGGGGCCGGGTTAAGACCAGATCAAGGTTTATAAGTTCGAGTTTGGCAGGGACGCCCGCGCCGCAGGCGTCCGCAAGCTCAATTCGGGAAGATATGATTTTGTAAAGACCGGTCTGCAAAGACCAGCCTCTAAGGGCCGGTCTGGAAAGATCAGGTTCTGGAAGAATCAAGTTCTGGGAGAACCAAGGCGGTACCGGAGTTGGCCGCGCTTTCTCGGCTCGAAGTTCTCAGGATTCGATATTCTTGCTCAGCCGCACCACGTTGCGGTTGTTTTCCCACTGGTAGTTGACCGAGTCCATCATTTCATGGACCAGGAAAATGCCGAGTCCGCCCGGAGTGCGATCATCAAGGCCTGAGGTCGTGTCCGCCTTTGCCGGGTCGCTTTCGGTCATATCGAACTGCCGGGCGTCATCCTCGATGCGGATGGTCAACCGCCCACCCTCCACCCGCAAATCGATGCGAATCTCGTGCGGCGCGTCATCGGCGTAGCCATAGTTGATCGTGTTGGTGAGCAATTCGTCCAGGGATAGGTTGACCTGATAGGCGACAGCCGGGCCAATTCCCTGCTGGCCGCAGAATTCGTCAACGCGCTCGGCAATGGCGGCGAGTTCCTTCAAGTCATTCGCCACCCGCATGCTCAGATCAGCTTCGCTCACATCAACGGCCTCCCATCCGGTATATAGTGCCTTAATGCGGTCGCATTTTCCATTGAGGGGGGCGGGAAATCCTCGCCACGCCTGGTGCCCAGGCGCCGCGCCTGGTGCCTAGAAACTCGCCGTGAACTGGATCCACGCCTTGTCGATCTCGGTGGCGAAAGTGTCCCGGTTGTAGCTCGCGTATTTCAGCAGCAGGCTGTAGTTGTCGTTGAAGGAATATTGCCAGGAGATATCCCATTCGCTGCCGTAACGCGCCGAGCTCGCCTCGGAGTTGAAGTCATGCCAAGTTACGGTGAAGCCCCGGGTGGTCAGCTCCAGGTACGTGTTTTCCAACCCCTGCGGGGGAGTGGTCAGGAATCGGTCGGTCCAGCCCTGGTAGCGGTGCAGGGTCGCCAGCGGTGTGCGGAACATCTTTTGCTCCTCCGTTGGGTCCCCGCCGAATTGCTGGCGGCCGAGCATCACCCGGAACTCCCCGGTATCGACGCCGGCTTCGAGCAGCACGAAATTGGCGTCGTAGGCGATCGGATTGTCGCCGTATTCCCCTTGCCGGGCGAATTCGAGGTTGACGGGGAAATCGAGATCGCCCCGGTTGATGGTCTGGCTGAAACGGACCCCGGTGGTTTGGTTGGAGAGCGCGGCGCCGTTTTCAAGATCGAGGGCGTAGTGGTAGAAGACGAGTCTGCCACCCGTGGCGAGATTGATTCCCGCGTTCAGCAAATGGGAGCTGCTGTCGAAGTAATCGGTCGGCACGCCATTGTCCGGGCCGAAAATGCGCGACACGCCGTGGACGTAGCTGTAGTGCAGATCGATATTGTCCAGCGGATTGCTTACCACGGTGAGGGCATCCATGGCCTGTTCATTCTGCCGCCAGGCAACACCGCCGATGTAGCGCTGTTCATCGAGATTGATCCGCTGCCGGCCGAGCCTGACGTAGCCGCTTTCGTTCTTGAAATCGACATAGGCCTGGTTGATGTGGGTGCCGTCCGGGTCCGCCACGAGTGGGTACTGGGTCAAGCCGTTGCGGGTGCTGTTGAACCGCTCGTCGCCAATGTAGGAAACATTGTCCATCTCGAAAAAGAAACCGAGGTTGCCGATGTCCTGGGGCCGGAAGTTGATCCGCGACTTGAGCACCGAGGCAAGGGCGTTCTCGGCGAATCCAGCCTGGTCAACGGCTTCCATCCGGTAGCGGAATACGAAGCCAACCTCCCCGTTGGCGATGGCGTCCCGCAAACTCGACGCGGTTTCCTGCCCGCTTGCCGCGCCCGCGAACGCCGCGAGGGCGAGGGCGAGGGCGGCCCTTTTGTTTGACAAGGCGCTTGCGTCAGCCGACGATTTGCTAAATTGAAACATGAGACGACCTCTCTTGTTCATTCTGTTCATTGCGTGCGACCCCGCTTCATGGCTGTTCCCCCGCGGCTTCCTCCTCCTTTCGCACCGACTTCAGCGGCAGCCGCAACCTCATTTCCGTAAACTCGCCTTCCGCTGAATCGACGAAAATCGAGCCTCCGTGCCGCTTCATTATATCGGCGGTCAGCGAAAGGCCGAGACCGGTGCCCTTGGTGCCTTCCTTGGTGGTGAAAAAGGGCTCGAAGATTTTATCGCGGATCGCCTCTGGAATTCCGGGGCCATTGTCGCGCAGGACGAATTCGGCATCCTCTTCGAGCTTGCGGCTCGAAATGGAGATCAAGGGTTCGAAATCCCCGACTTGATTGCGTTTGTCGTCAAGCGCTTGGCAGGCATTGGTGGCCATGTTGAGGAACACCCTGGAGATATCCTGGGGAACGACCTCGATCAGCCCGATTTCCTCATCGAAATCGGTCTCCAAATCCATGTTGAATCCGGTGTTGAGCGCCCGCATCGAATGGTAGGCGAGTTCCACATACTGCTTGAGCAGGCCGTTGAGATCGGTTTCACGCCATTCCCCCTCACCGCCCCGGCTATGGTCGAGCATGCTGCGCACGATATTGTCGGCGCGCTTGCTGTGGTCGCGGATCTTGCCAAGGCTCTGGCCGAGATCGGCGATGATATCGCGAATGTCCTCCCTGGCGTCGGACTCTTCGATCTCGGCGAGCAATTCCTCGATTTCCTTGCCGAACTCCATGGCAATCTCGGAAAAGTTGCCGATGAAGTTGAGCGGATTCTTGATCTCGTGGGCAATGCCCGCGGCGAGCTGGCCAAGCGACGACAGTTTTTCCTCGGCGATGAGCTGCTGCTGGGCCTCTTCGAGATCCTTCAATGTCGTCTCTAAGCTCTCGTTCTTGGCGTCGAGCTCCTTGGCGAGTTTCTCCACGAGGTTCAGGCGCTGCACTTCGAGCGCGTATTCGCGGAACCTCTCCAGCGCTTCGCCCATTTCGGTGACTTCGTCGTTGCCGCCGACTTCGACGGCAACCTCAAGATCGCCCCGGGACATTTTCCGCATGGCCCTGGACAGCGCGGTGAGCCGCCTCGCCAGCGACTTCCAGATGAAGAAGTAGCCGAAAACCAGCGCGCCGGCCGCGGCCACCAGATTGATCGTCAACAGCAGCAGGATACCGTTTTCGGCGGACTGCCGCCCCGCTTCGCTGGAAGCGATGGCATTGTCGTTGATTTGCGAACCCAGGAAGCCCACATCGGTGTCGAGCCGGGCGGACGCCCCCCGCGCCAGCGCCAGCGTTTCCTGTTCCTGCCCGGCCCGCAACAGGGCTTCCCGGCGCAGGGCGATGATGCCCCGGTCGCCGGTGGCAACCCGTTCCAGCCGCTGCAGGCTGGCGCCGAGCGAGGCGAGCTGGGCCGAGGCCGGCAAAGCGGCATACGCGCGCTGGGCGTTGATGATCGCGCTGAGCAGCCGCTCTTCGATCGGCGGCAGGAATTGTGGATCGTCGACCACGAGCATTTCATCGAGCAGCAACACCGCGCGGTTGGCCGAGCGGTTGATTGCCGTGAGGTTGCGGTAGTAATTGAATTCAGTCTCCGAAGCGCGCACATCGAGCGGGTCCGGCGCTTCGTCAAGCGAACGCAGGCCCTCGACGATATAAAACCCCTGGGAGTCGATCGCCTCGGCGAGATAGGATTCGATCGTTCGATTGATTTCCCCCAGTTCCACGGAAAGCAGGACGAGCCTTTCGTCGATCTCCAATCTGCGCAGGACCGACTCTTGGATCATGGTCAGATACCCGCCGAGTTCAATCAAATGCCGTTCGATCAATTGCGTGTCGGCGTCGAATTCCGACCGCGACTCCAACCTCTCGATGACTTCCCCCAGCACTTCCTGTTCACGCTCGATCGCGGAGACTTCGGTCTCGTTTTCCTGCCGGGTCCGCGCGGCGATGACGCGCAGGGCGCCGTTCACCAGCGCCGTGCTCTGCTGGGCGATCTGCACCGAATCGAGCAAGTTCGGCATGTCGAAATCGGCCATTTCGGATTGATAGCCGAGGGTGGTCTCCAAGGCCAGATAGGCCACCAGGCTGGCGGTGCCGACCAGCATCACGCTGCCAAAAAGAATCAGCGACAGGCGCGCGGCGATGGTGCCGAGAAAACCGCGGCCGCGATGATCCTGGTCGCCGGCCGGGGGCTTCCCCGGAATGGCCGCCGCCGCGGCGGCCGGATTTTCGCTCATCGATTCGCTCATCAGTTGCCGATTCTATCCACCGAGGCGAAATCCCCGTTTTCGTCGATCACCGTCAGGTAAACCTGATCGGATCCCTGGTTGTCGTCAATGCCGTAGGTGAGCTGGAACCCCGACAGGTCGATATCGCCGGAAATCTTCAGCGCCCGGAGGAAGTTTTCCCGGGTCGGCTCGGGCCCCACCAGCTCCAGGCCCGCCGCCGCGAGCCGCCCGGCGAGATAGCCCTCGAGCGAGACGAAACTCGGCTCGGCGCCGGAATCCATCCGCCTCATGGCGGCTTGATACTCCGCCACCACCGGCAGGCTCGTGTCTTCCGGGAAAGGCACCACCTGGGTGACGTAGACGCCCTCGCCATCCTCGCCGAGGATGCGCGCGAGCGCCTCGCTGCCAATAAAGGAGATATTGATGAAGTGGGGGGAATAATTGATTTTCCGCGCCCAGCGGATCAAGGTCGAAACCGGCTGGTAGGCGCCGATGATCACCACGGCCTCCGCCCGCGCCCGACGCAGATCGATCAGGGCCATTTTCACCGCCTCGGTATTGCGCGGGTAGGAAACTTCAATGGCGATGTCCATGCCATACCGGTTCGCCGCCCGGCGCAATCCCGCCAAGCCCGCGCGTCCGTAGGAGTCGTCTTGGTAGAAGATGCTGACTGAATTGAGGTTGAGATCCTCGCTCAGCCGCGCCGCCATCTCTTCGGTCTCCTGGAAATACGAAGCGCGGATATTGATCACATTGGGCAGGGCCTGGGCGTCGCGCAGGAACTCCGCGCCGGTGAAGGCGCCGATGTAGGGCACGCCGGCATCGGTGGCGATGGGCACGGCAACCTGCGATGTGGGCGTTCCCACCGGCCCGATGAGGGCGAAGACCCCTTCTTCCTCGATCAACCTGCGGGTGTTGATGATGGCGGCCTCGGGTTCATAGCCGTCGTCAAGGGAAACCAATTGGAGCCGCTTGCCGTGGATGCCGCCAGCGGCGTTGACTTCATTGAAGGCGGCTTCCAGCCCGAGCCGCATGCCTTCGCCGAGTTCACGCGCGGGGCCCCCGAGCGCGGCGGATTGCCCGAACAGAATCACCGGCTGCTCTTCTTGTTCTTGGACGGCCTGTTCCTGGGCTGGATAGGCGCCGCTGGCGGCGAAACCAAGCCAGATGGGTGCCAGCACGACAGCCAACGGCGCCAGCAATGGCGCGGAGCGGGTGTTCACGGGTTCTGCCTGTTCAGGAAGCGCGACACCAGGCAGGTGATGTCGTCGGATTGTTCGGCCTCGCCGGCGAAGTCGCGCACCGAGGATACGATGGTTTCGATCATCCCAGCCGAATCGGCCGAGCCGACGGTGGCGAGCACCTGGTCGAGACGGTGGTCGCCGTATTCTTCCTCGTCGGCGTTCTCCGCCTCGGTGACCCCGTCGGTGTAGAGGATGAGGGCGTCGCCTGGATACAACTGGACCTCGGCGTTGGCGTAAGCCTCCCCGTCGTCGATACCGAGCACGAGATTGTCGGTGGGCGCGACAACTTCCAAATCCCCGTTCGCGCGCAGCAGCCGGGGCGGGTTGTGGCCGGCGTTGGAGTAGAGGAAAGCCCCTGAGCGCAAGTCGAGGACACCGAAGAAGGTGGTGATGAAGACGCAACTGTCGTTGCCGTCGCACAGTTGTTCGTTGACCGCCCGCAGCGCCGCCGCCGGACTTTCGTACTGGCTCACCACCGATTTGATCAGGGCCCGGGTCACCATGGCGAACAGCGCGGCGGGTATGCCCTTGCCAGCCACGTCGGCGATGGCGATGGCGAGGCGGTGGTCGTCGATGCGGAAGTAGTCGTAGAAATCGCCGCCGACTTCCTTGGCCGGGATAACCCGCGCCTTGACATCGAAAAACTCGTTCGCCGGCAATTCCGCCGGCAGCGCCGACATCTGCACTTGGCTGGCGACTTCGAGCTCGCGCTTGATCGACACGAGCTTGTCCCGGGTTTCCAGCGTGTCCTGCAGTTGGCGGACATGGGCGATGCCCTTTTCCAGGGTGATTTCGAGATCGGCGAAATCGATGGGCTTGGTGAGGAAGTCGAAGGCGCCGCGGTTCATCGCGGTGCGGATGTTGTCCATGTCGCCATAGGCGGAAACGATGACCGCCTGCACGTCGAGATCGGCTTCCGCCAACTGGTGCAGCATCGTCAGGCCGTCCATGACGGGCATGTTGATGTCGGAAAACACCAGGTGGATATCGCGGTTCCGGGCGAGTTGCAGCAACCCTTCCCTGCCGTTGTGGGCGAACATGAACTCCAGCTCGCCGCCACGGATGCGGCGGCGGAATTTCTGCCTGATCAGCAACTCCAGATCTTCTTCATCGTCGACAACAAGAACTTTGACCGGATCCTGTTTCATGATTCTCCTTCCGCCGCACGCTAGCCAATGACTGTTTTGGTTGTTTCCGGGGCTGGCCCCTGCTCCACCGGCATGGTACTCCACAACTCCACTCTTTACCAATATATCCGCGCGGAGCGAAGCCCCCTCTGTCATCCTGCGCGGAGCGAAGTTGCAGAATCTCTTCGTTCGGGCTCCGGTCGCTTGCCGGCGGTGATCGGGTACCTTCCCGGCCGGCGCCGGGCCCCTTCCGCTCACCGCCGCGCTCCCTCGGTGCGGAACTCAAGGCCCTGTGCCCCAAATGCGCCTGACCCCCTCTGTCATTCCGCGCGCAGCGAAGCGGAGCCGCGGAATCTCCCCGGGGACTCTCCAAAGTTGCGCTTGCCCACCAGATGGATTCGCCGGATAATGCCCGGGAACCTGGAGCGAGCTCGGAAATGCCCTACTGGCTTTGGATCGCCGCCGGCTTGGCGCTGATGATCGCCGAGGTCTTCCTCGGCAGCTTCTTCGTGTTCTGGGTTGGCCTCGCCGCGGTGCTGGTCGGCTTCGTGGTGCTGGTCGCTCCCGAACTCGCCATGGCGGCGCAGATCACGATCTGGGCGCTGCTTTCCGGCGCGCTCGGCGTGGCTTGGTTCAAGTACATCAAACCCCTGTCCCGGGACCGCACCAAGGCCGGGCTTTCCCGGGAAGCGCTGATCGGGCAGGTCGGCCAGGTGCTGCGGCCGCCCACTGGCGCATCCCGCGGCGCGATCCGTTTTCCGGCGCCGATTCTCGGCGCCGACGAATGGCAGATCCTCTCCGAGGACCCCCTGGCCATTGGCGACCGGGCCCATGTGACCGATCTTTCCGGCAACGCGCTGATTGTCAGGAAGATGTGAGCCGCCAGCTGCAAGCGCAAGCGCGGTGATGGCAAGCAAGATATAAGAGAGGAGTTTTGCAAACCATGGGAATTTCACCCGGATTGATACTGTCGATCATCGTGCTGCTGTTCCTGCTCGTCACCCTCGCGCAGGGTGTGCGGCAGGTGCCCCAGGGCTTCAAATGGGTCGTGCAGCGGCTTGGCAAGTACCATACCTCGCTGACTCCCGGCCTGAATTTCATCATTCCCTACATCGACACGGTCGCCTACCGCGTCACCACCAAGGACATCGTCCTCGACATCCCCTCGCAGGAGGTCATCACCAAGGACAACGCCGTGCTCGTCACCAACGCGGTGGCCTACATCAACATCATCAACCCGGAAAAGGCGGTCTACGGCGTCGAGAACTACGAAATCGCGATCCAGACCCTCGTGCAGACTTCGCTGCGTTCGATCATCGGCGAAATGTCGCTCGATGACGCGCTGTCGTCGAGGGATCACATCAAGGCCAAGCTCAAGGCGGCGATCTCCGACGACATCGCCGATTGGGGCATCACCCTGAAAACCGTCGAAATCCAGGACATCAACCCCTCGCCGACGATGCAGCAGGCGATGGAGGAGCAGGCCGCGGCCGAGCGCGCCAGAAGGGCGACGGTGACCCGGGCCGATGGTGAAAAACAGGCCGCCATCCTCCAGGCCGAGGGCGAACTCGAGGCCTCCAAGCGCGAAGCCGAAGCCCAGGTGATTCTCGCCGAGGCGAGCAAGCGGTCGATCACCCTCGTCACCGAGGCCATCGGCGAGAAGGAGATGCCCGTGGTCTACCTGCTCGGCGAGCGCTACATCAATTCGCTGCAGCAGCTTTCGACCTCGGAGAACGCCAAATTCCTCGTCTTCCCCGCGGATGTGCCGAACGCCCTGCGCGGCTTGATGGGCAATGCGAAACCAGGCGCATCCTGATCTGGAGCGCAACCCTGAGCGAAGAGCCTGCGGCGGAACGATCCTTCGCTTCCCGGCTGCTCGCCGGGGAGTACGGCCTCGCCATCACCTACTGGACGCTGTACTTCCTCGGCGCGGGCCTGTTCTTCAGCTTCGGCGGCCGCGCCGTGGACCGGGGCCAGTGGTTCGCCTACTTCATCGAACTGTTCGCCCAGCTCGGCTACACCGCCATCCTCATCATCGCCATCCGCGCCGCCTACAGGGGCCCGCAATTGTGGAAGGTGGTTTCCCGCACCTCGTCCGTGTTCATGATTATCAACATCCTCGTCGGCATCTGCACTTTGGGGTTCATATACTAGGGATGCTCTGAAAAACTCCATCCATGGAGTTTTTCATGGTCGCAAAACAAAAGCGTGGTTTTGTTTTGCTCGCGAATTCAATGGCTTGCGCCATCGAATTCGGCGGTACATCCGTGTACCGCAGGGAAGCTCTGACTTAATCAGAGCTTCCCTAGTGCGCCCTTAAAACAGTTCTGCGACAATCGGTCGCCCGCATTCTGTTCCGGGAGCCAGTTTTGACCACACGCCATGCGCTCGTCGTCAAGAAGGACTGCCCCACCTGCGCGTTGATCGCGCCGGTGATTCCCGTGCTGGCCGCAAGGCTCGATGGCGGGCTCGCGGTGTATGTGCAGGACGATCCCGCGTTCCCGGAGAATGTCGCGGCGATTGACGACCGGGAGCTGGCTTTTTCCTGGCGCAACGGTATCGAAGTCGTGCCAACCCTGCTGCGCGGCGGCGGGGATGGCGGTCAAGCCGGGCGCGTCGTCGGCTGGGACCGGGCGCAGTGGCGCGAATTCACCGGGGTGGCGGACCTCGGCGAGGGGCTGGCGCCGTTCCGTCCGGGCTGCGGCTCGCGCACGCTGGAGCCGGGAATGGCCGAGCGGCTCGCCGCGCGCCATGCGAGCTTTGGCGCCCGCAAAGTCGAACTCGCCACAGCCGAGGATGAACTCGAAGCCTGCTTCGAGCGCGGCTGGACCGATGGGCTGCCGGTGGTGCCGCCCACTTCCGAGCGCGTCATCCGCATGTTGGCGGGGAGCGAACGCAGGCCTGGCGAGATCATCGGCGAAATTCCGCCGGACCGGGTGCCCTGCACCATCGAAAAGCTCGCCATCAACGCGGTGATGGCGGGCTGCAAGCCGGAGTATTTCCCGCTCGTGACCGCCGCGGTGGAAGCGGCGCTCGACGACCGCTTCTGCATGCACGGCCTGCTCTGCACCACGTATTTTTCCTCTCCGGTGGTGATCGTAAACGGGCCGGCGGCGCGGCGGGTGGGCATGAATTCGGGCGTCAACGCCCTCGGCCAGGGCAACCGCGCCAACGCCACCATCGGCCGCGCCCTGCAATTGCTCATCCGCAATGTCGGCGGCGGCGTTCCCGGCGGCATCGACCGGGCCACCATGGGCAATCCCGGCAAATACACCTATTGCTTCGCCGAGGACGAATCGGACCCGGACTGGCCGAGCCTGGCCATGGACCGGGGTTTCGCCCGGGAGGATTCGGTGGTGAGCCTGTTCGCCGGCGAGGGCCTGCAGGCGGTTGTCGATCAGCAATCGCGCACACCAGAATCCCTGGCCGGCAGTTTTGCCGCGAGCCTGCGCGCGGTGGCGCACTACAAGTGGTTCGGCGCCTGCGACGCGATCCTCGTGGTCAGCCCGGAACACCGCCGCGTGCTGCGCGACGGGGGCTGGTCCAAATCCGCTTTGCGGCGGGCGCTGCATGAGCGGCTGCGGGTTCCGGCCGAGGTGGTTTTGCGCGGCGCCGACGGCGTCGCCGAGGGGATGCCGGAAGCGCTGCGGGGCAAAACGCTGCGGAAGTTCCGCGACGGCGGCCCGCATATCGTCAGCCTTGGCGGGACCGCGGGCCTGTTTTCGGCCATAATCGGCGGCTGGGTCGCCGCCGGCGAACGCGGCAGCCAGATGGTTTCCCGGGCAATCCGCGACCATCACACCTAGGAGCCTGCGCAGCTCGTCGCACAGCTTTGCGCGGCTCGGCGAATCAGCAAACAAACACCAGCCAATATCAGTTTCGACAGGAGAAACCAGCATGACCAGCACCAGCTTGCTCGACCCGACGGCTGAATTGCGGCCAACCGCCCGGCAGTTGACGCCGCGGCTTGCGAGCCTCGCCGGCGCCACCGTCGGCCTGCTCGATATTTCCAAGCCGCGGGGAAAGGAATTCCTCGATGAAGTAGAATCGCTGCTCACTGGCGCGGGAGCGGCGGTGAAGCGCTACAGCAAGCCGACCTTCACCCGGGTCGCGCCGACCGCGCTCCTGCAGCAAATCGGCGCCGAATGCGACGCGGTGGTTGAAGCACTCGCCGACTGAGGCTCGTGCACGTCGTGCAGTTTGCATGACATGTTGGACCTTGAAAGCCGGGGCCTGCCCGCGGGCTTCGTCGCCTCCAGCGAGTTCCGCGAAGCGGCCGCGGCCCAGGGCGGCTCGCTCGGCATCGCGCCGAAAAGCTTGTTTGTTCCGCACCCGATCCAGGACCGCACCGACGCGGAAATGGCCGAACTCGCCCGGGGCGTGATCGACGGTATCAAACGCCTGATCGTGGACTTTTGATCTTCAAGCCGACAATCCAGACCAGCAACCAGAAGGAAACCGACATGACCACCGAGGCAGTAATCGTATCCACCGCCAGAACCCCGATCGGCAAGGCCTACCGGGGCGCCTTCAACGACACCGACGCGCCGACGATGGCGGGCCACGCCATCGCCGCCGCGGTGGCCCGGGCTGGCATCGAGGCCGGCGAAGTCGACGATGTGGTCATGGGCTGCGCCATGCAGCAGGGTTCGACTGGCCAGAACATCGGCCGCACCGCGGGAGTCGCGGCGGGGCTGCCCGCCTCGGTGGCCGGCATGAGCATCGACCGCCAGTGCGCCTCGGGCATGATGGCCATCGCCACCGCCGCCAAGCAAATCGTCCACGACGGCATGCCCATCGTCGTCGGCGGCGGGGTCGAATCGATCAGCCTCGTGCAGAATGAGCACCGCAACGGCCACCGCGCCCAGGACCCGAAGGTGATCGCCAATTCGGAACACGCCTACATGTCGATGCTCGAAACCGCCGAGGTCGTCTCCAAGCGTTATGGCGTCAGCCGCGGGCAGCAGGACGAGTACGCCCTGCAAAGCCAGCGCCGCACCGCCGCGGCCCAGCAAGCCGGCAAGTTCGACGATGAAATCGCGCCCCTGCCCACCACGATGATCTTCACCGACAAAGCCACCGGCAAGCAAAGCAGGCACGAAGTCACCCTCGACAAGGACGAGGGCAACCGGCCGAGCACCACGGCGGAGGGCCTCGCCGGTCTGCGCACGGTGTTCGAAGGCGGCGTCATCACCGCCGGCAACGCCAGCCAGTTGTCGGACGGCGCCTCGGCCTCGGTGCTGATGGATGCCAAAGTCGCCGAGCGCAAAGGGCTTGAGCCACTCGGCGCCTACCGCGGCATGGCCGCGGCCGGGCTCGACCCCGACGAAATGGGCATCGGCCCAATCCACGCCGTGCCCAAGCTGCTCAAGCGCTTCAATCTAACGATGGACGACATCGACCTGTGGGAACTCAACGAGGCCTTCGCCGTGCAGGTCGTCTACTGCCGCGACCACCTCGGCATCCCCAACGACAAGCTCAACGTCAACGGCGGCGCCATCTCCATCGGCCACCCCTACGGCATGAGCGGCGCCCGCATGGTCGGCCACGCCCTCATCGAAGGCAAACGCCGCGGCGCACGCCACATAGTCTGCACCATGTGCGTAGGCGGCGGCATGGGCGCGGCGGGGCTGTTTGAGGTGTATTGAGCGGCGGCGATTCTTAACGGGCACCGGGGGAGCGCTCGGCGTTTACTTTGGTTTTTTGCGGTACACCGCATCGCGGGCACCGATTCGTACCACAAGCACACTCAATTTCGTGGACTTGATGTCGCAGATTATTCGATAGTTGCCTAGTCGATATCGCCAAAAACTACTCATTGGGCCGGATAGCAGCTTGCCGAGCGTTCTCGGATCGTCGCGCGCGGCGACTCGCTGGACCATGTAGTCCCTGATACGCCGGGCGGCTTCCTTGTTGAGTTTGTTTAGCTGGCCTCTTGCTGATTCGGTGTACTCAATCGTCCAGGCCAAGGTATTGGCTCACTTCCCCGGATGAATGGGTTTTTTCCTCGCCGCGCCGAACGCGCTCCGCGACTTGGGCGGCGAGGTAGTAGTCTTCGAGATCCTCAAGGCCGCGCTTCACCATCTCCTTGAGATAGTAGGCCTTGCTGCGACCGGTCTGGGAGACGAGCGAGTCGAGACGCTGGTCGGCGTCATTGCTGAGTTCGATGGTGGTTGCCATGGACTGAACCAACCTCCTGTTCAATGGGACCTGATTCTACTCCCGCGCCGGATGCCCCGCCAAGTATAAAGGCATCTGCGCGGCAAGACTCCAGCGGACAGAGAGGGCATTCCATGACCGTAGACTCCGACATGCTGACCCCCACGCATGGCGACGATTCCTTATGGAAGAATACCAAAATCATACCGGTCCAGCAGGGAAAATAACTCGGGCTGGCCGAGATGATCCGCCATGGTGCCGAAGGACTTATACCTCAATACGGGTTCGGTGCGGTCGAAGAGGGCGGCAAGATGCTGTTCAGGGTCATGGCGGGAGCGATAGAGCAGACCATCGGGTTGTTCGGGGTGGTCGTGAAACGCCTGCGCCCACTGCCGGGCGGCCGTGTAATCTCCGCTTGCAATTCTGGCGTCGCCCAACCCCATTCGAATCGGGCCGGGACCGGTGAGGTCAACAAGGTTCAGCGCACGACTTGCTCGGAACAGAGCCAGATGGTGGGCATTCAGCCTTTTCTCGGGTACCGCGCGGATTGACTGTCGGCAGAAAACTTCGACAAAAGCGCCCGCCACGTTCTCGGCAAGGTAGAGTACGCCGAATCCGGCCCGCGGCGAATCAAAGCGACCCTCTCCGGTTTGTCCGAAGAACATGGCTGGATGCTCTGCCCGGTGCAGTCGAAACCAAGAACATTCCGCCGAAAAATTCGCGATGGACAGTTCTTGACGCCTGAGATCATCCGTGGGTCGCGTGAGCGGAGGGAGATTCTTGTCCATAGACGCGCCAATCCAGCTATCAACATATAATCAAGTTGACCGGCGCTGGCTCGAAATTCTTTCAGCGGACTCTCACACAGTGTCCTGCGCATCGTGCAATCGCGCGGCGCGCAGTACCGGTTCCACCGACCCCGCCGCCAAGATCTCGGCGGGAACTCCGCCATCAAGCGCGTCCTGCCGGCTCACGAGAAAGATGTATTGGGACCAGGGGTCCCCGTTTTGAAGGGCTTTGAGCACATCACTCAAGCCGGCAACTACCGCCACACCATTGGCATCGAGTTGGCACCGGGGATAAAGATATCGGTTGCCGTCGGGCACGCCGAGCAACCCGCCGGCGAGACGCCGCTGATTGACTCCCTGCCTGCTTATGCCGAGCGCATCGGCGAGTTCTGTTGCGCTCAGGCAGCCGCCATGCGATTCCAGCAGTTTTCTGCGCATGATGGCGCCACGCAGGCGCACACGCCGCTCCGGGTCCGAAACTTGCGCGGGGGAAAGGGTCAGGGTTGCGAGCATCGTCCAGAAATCATTAGACTCCGACAATGCCGCAACCCGGTCGTCCCTGCTCATCGATTCAAACGCTTTGTCAAGGTAGCGATCAATGCGGGCGCGCCAAGCAACATACAAGGCACTGCCTTGCCTTGCTTCCGCTGGCTGCATCTGACTTGTGTGGGAGTTCATAGCGTGCCCCGATCTATTGTTTACGAAAATCATTCTACATCATCTGTAAATAATGACAACTGGACTGTATGCCTGACGCCATCCGCCTGCGATAGGTGTCTTATAGTGCGCAAGCTGGGTGCGGCGCGGGACGACTACCTGAAGGGGGTCGGCGACAGCCTGAGCGAGTGGGATTCGCTTGAAGACGAAAAGGCTTGGCGAGAACTTTGATCCGGCCCGGCCGGGTTGTGGCCACGCCTTGCGGCCACGGCTTGCATGGGGGAGGCGCTTTGGGGTAAGGTGCGGGCTTTCGCGGCGCCGCCGCTTCGCTGGTGAAATCATGGTGAATTTCATTTCCGCCCCGCGACATTTCCCCCGCCTGCTGGCAGTTTTTCTGGTTTTTCTCGCCGCTTCCCTCGCCGCGCTGGCCGCGCGGGCCCAAGAGCAGGAACAGCAGCGCGAGCCGGTGCGGATCGGCTTCATCGACCCGCTTTCCGGCCCCTTCGCCTCGGTTGGCACCAGCGGGCTGGCGGTGCTTGAATTCACCGCCGAGCATCTATTCAATTCCAGGGGTGGAATTCTCGGCGGGCGGATGATCGAGATCGTGCCGCTCGACAACATGCAAAGCCCAACCGAGACCCAGATCCAGTTCCGCCGCGCCGTGAGCGAAGGTTTGCGGTTCATCTTCCAGGGCAACAGCTCGGCGGTGGCGAACGCGCTCAACACCGCGGTCGTGCGCCACAACCGGCGCAACCCCGGCCAGGAAATCCTGCAGATCAACTACTCGGCGGTGGACCCGGTCCTCACCGAGGAGAATTGCAGCTTCTGGCATTTCCGCTTCGACGCCCATGCGGTGATGAAGCTCAACGCGCTGACCGATTTCATCGCCACCAACGAAGACATCCAGCGGATGTACATCATCGGGCAGGACTATTCCTTCGGCCATGTTGTCGCCGAAACCTCGCAGCGCCTGCTGGCCGAGAAGCGCCCCGATATCGAGATCGTCGGCAACGAGTTCCACCCCATCGGCCAAGTCAAGGACTTCACGCCCTATGTGACCAAGATCGTCGCCTCGGGGGCCGATGCGGTCATCACCGGCAACTTCGGCGCGGACATGGTCTCGCTCGCTCGCTCGATCATCGATTCCGGCCTCGACATTCCGATCTACACCTTCTACGCCGCCTATGACGGCATCACCGCCACCCTCGGCGCCAACGGCAAGAACCGCATCCGCCTCGTTCACAACGAAAGCGCCAATCCGGTCGCGACCGAAGAGCGCAGGGCGTTCTACCGCGCGTTCAAGGCCCAACATCCATTCCGCGACGTCACCCAGCCGCGCCTCGAGCTGGCCCTGTCGATGCTCGTTCAAGCCATGGAGCAGACCGGCGGCACCGAACCCCACGACGTCGCCCTCGCGCTTGAGGACATGCGTTTCACCACGATGAGCGGCGAGGAGGTGTGGATGCGCGGCGCCGACCACCAGATCTTCCAGCCGCTGTACGTTTCGGTGCACACCGACGAGGGCATCGAGTTCGACGCCGACAATTCGGGTTTCGGCCTGCTCACCGAATACCGGGTGCCGGGCGAGGAGACCGTCGTGGAGACGAGCTGCGAGATGCGGCGGCCCGAGCGGTGACAACCGCCGGAATCCGCTGATTCGCCGGGCGTGAATCCAAGCGGCTGATGCCGGAAATCCTCGTATTCGCCACCCTCAACGGCCTCGTCACCGGGCTGCTGCTGTTCATGTTGGCCAGCGGCCTCACGCTGATCTTCAGCATGATGGGCGTGCTCAATTTCGCCCACGCCAGCTTTTACATGCTCGGCGCCTACTTCGCCTATTCCATCAGCCTCCACTTCGGCTATTGGACCGGGCTGATCTTCGCGCCGGTGATCGTCGGGATTATCGGCGCGCTTGTCGAGCGCTACGGCCTGCGGCGGGTGCATCGGCATGGGCATGTGGCCGAGCTTGTATTCACCTTCGGCCTCGCTTTCCTGATCGAGGAGGTGGTGCAGTTCTTCTGGGGACCCGACACCAAGAACTATCAGACGCCCGAGTTGCTCAACTTCCCGTTGTTCACCCTGTTCGGCCAGGAGTTTTCCGCCTACCGGGGTTTCATGCTGGCGATCTCCATCGGCATTTTCATCGGCCTATACCAGGTGCTCACCCGCTCGCGGGTCGGGCTGATCATCCAAGCCGCGATCACCCATCCCCACATGGTGGCGAATCTCGGCCACAACGTGCCGCTGATTTTCACCGCGGTGTTTGGTGTCGGCACGGCGCTCGCCGGGCTTGCCGGAGTGATCGCCGGACCAGTGCTGACAACCTATCCCGGCATGGCGCTCGTGCTTGGCAGCATCGTCTTTGTGGTGGTGGTGATCGGCGGGCTTGGCTCGCTGCCGGGGGCTTTGCTCGCATCGCTGCTGATTGGCCTGCTCCAGTCCTACGCCATCGCCGTCGATGTGGGCATGCCGGAATTGCTCGCCGTGTTTGGCCTCGAGTTTCCCCGCGACCATCCACTCGATGACCTGTGGACGCTGAACCTCACCCGCATCGCGCCGATCCTGCCCTTCCTGCTGCTCGTGCTCGTGCTGATTTTCCGCCCCACCGGGCTGATGGGGAAACGCGAGCAATGAGGGCCCTGTCACCGAAATCCGCGGCGAAATCGGGCGTATGGATCGGGTATCTGGCGGTGCTGTTCCTGCTGCCGCAACTGTTCGATTCGATTCTGGCGATTTCGATCTTCAACCAGATGGCCATCGCCATCGTCTTCGCACTCAGCTACAACATGCTGCTCGGCCAGGGGGGAATGCTGTCCTTCGGCCACGCGGTCTACTTTGGCCTTGGCGGTTTTCTCGCGGTCCATGGGCTGCTGCTGATGGAGAGCGGATCGGTGTACTTCCCCATCGCCCTGATTCCCCTCATCGGCGGGCTGACCGGCTTGCTCGCCGGCATTTTCATCGGCAGTTTCTCAACCCGCAAGGCGGGCACGGTGTTCGCGATGATCTCGCTGGGAATCGGCGAGCTGGTGGCGGCGTCCTCGCTCATTTTCACCGGATTTTTCGGCGGCGAGGCCGGCGTCAGCGGCGACCGCACCTTCGGCCCGCCGCTGTTTGGCATGGACTTTTTCAGCGACACCGACGTGTATTACCTGGCGGCTTTCTGGGTTTTCGTTTCGACCGGATTCATGTACCTGTTCACCAAAACCCCCGCCGGGCGCATGGCCAACGCCGTGCGCGACAACCCGGAACGCGCCGAGTTCATCGGCTACAACCCGCGCTGGGTGCGCTTGATTTCCTTCTGCGCGGCGGGGTGTTTCGCCGGCGTGGCCGGCGGCCTGTTCGCGCTGAACTACGAGTTCCTCACCGATGAAAACCTCAACTTGGTGACCTCGGGCCGGGTGCTGCTGATGGCGTATATCGGCGGGCTCGGCTTCTTCATCGGCCCGATCATCGGCGCCGTCATCCTCACGCTGATGAACTTCCTGCTGAGCAATTACACCGAGTTGTACCTGCTCTATCTCGGCATCCTGTTCCTGCTGACGGTGCTGTTCCTGCCCCAGGGTTTCGCCGGATTCATCATGATGCATCAAACCGCCTGGCTGCGGGGCAAACTGCACACCCTCGCCCTGCCCTACCTCGCCACCGGATTGCCGGCGCTGCTGTTCATCCTTTGCGCGATCGGCCTGCTCGAGCTGGCCCACGCCGGCGGGGCCGAATTGCATTATCTCGGCCTGCGCCTGACCCGGGACTCGCTGGCCACCTGGGCGGGGCTGATGCTGCTCGCGGGGCTTTGCTGCTGGCTAACGGTGAAATCGACACCGCGCCTGCGCCGGGCCTGGGAAGCCGCGCAATGAGCATCCTCTCGCTGCGCGGCCTGCGCAAGAACTTCGGCGCCACCGAGATCATCCGCGGCATCAACCTCGACATCGAACCGGGCGAGAAACACGCCATCATCGGCCCCAATGGCGCCGGCAAATCGACGCTGTTCCACCTCATCAGCGGCAAGTACGCGCCGACTTCCGGCTCGATGGCGTTCAAGGGGCGGCCCATCGAAAACCTGCCGCCGCACCGCATCCACCGGCTCGGCATCGCCCGCAGCTTCCAAGTGACCAACATCTTCCCCCGCCTCAGCGTGTTCGAGAACATCCGCTGCGCCCTGCTGCGGCCCAGCGGATACGGCTATTCATTCTGGCGCCTGCTCGACCGCGAGCGCGGACTCAACGAGGAAACCGGGCAAATGCTCGAGCGGATCGGCCTGGCGGGGCGGGCGAAAATCCCCGCCGGGGAAATCGCCTATTCCGAGCAGCGCGCCCTCGAACTCGGCATGGCGATCGCCGGCGGCGCGGAACTGATCCTGCTCGACGAACCGGTGGCGGGCATGAGCCTCAGCGAGGCCGGCAACGCCGTGCGCCTGATCCGCGAAGTCACCGAAGGCAAGACCCTGGTCATGGTCGAACACGACATGAACACCGTCTTCGACCTCGCCGACCGCATCAGCGTGCTCGTCTACGGCGAACTCATCGCCTGCGGCGCCCCGACGGAAATCCGCGCCAACCCCAAGGTGCAGGAAGCCTATCTCGGCGAGGCGCAAGGCAATGCTTGAGGTGGCGGGTCTCAATGCCTGGTACGGCAAGAGCCACGTGCTGCGGGGCGTCAGCTTCGCGGTTGGCGGGGGCGAGATCGTGAGCCTGCTCGGGCGCAACGGCGTCGGCCGCTCAACCACGGTCAAGGCGATCATGGGGGAAGTCGAACCCGAAGGTTCGATCCGCTTCAAGGGCGAGCAGATCGCCGGCCGCCCAAGCTACGAGATCGCCCGGCGCGGCCTCGGCTATGTGCCCGAGAACCGGGAAATCTTCCCCACGCTGACGGTGCGGCAAAACCTCCTGCTCGGCATGAAATCAACCAGCCCAAGCGGGCGCTGGAACATCAAGGAAGTCTTCGCCATGTTCCCCCTGCTCGCCGACCGCGCCGAAGTCCCCGGCGGCGCGCTCAGCGGCGGCGAACAGCAATTGCTGAGCATGTGCCGCACCCTCATGGGCGACCCGGACATGGTGCTCATCGACGAACCCGCCGAAGGCCTAGCCCCGAAGATCGTCGAACAAGTCGGCGACCTGCTGCGCGCAATCGCCAGCCGCGGCGTCGCCATCCTCCTCGTCGAACAAAAACTCAACATCGCCATGCGCATCTCCAACCGCCTCTACATCATGGGCCAAGGCCAAGTCGTCTGGGAAGGCACCCCCGATTCACTCAAGCAAGCCAACGAAGTCCGCGCCGAATGGCTGGAGGTGTAGGGGGGCGCCACTCATCACCGCCAATCGATTGCATTTTGTTGACCGCGCTCTGCTAGATATAGTAGCTTCCCCGTCAAAGTTTTCCGTATATGGTGGTTTGCCGCGCGAGCGGCCAACCGCGTGGATGTGACAAGTGAAAGGACAGAAATTGGCGCAACCGTTCAAGCTGGCGCCACCCCCGCCCAATTCGACTGGCACGGGGCGCCGGGTCGCTTCCCGCCGGTCGAAGCGCATGATCGCCTTCGGCTGGTACGGGGGGAAGTATTCGCATTTGGATTTCCTGATCCCACTCATTCCGGCGGATGCGACGCACTTCTGCGACGTTTTCGGCGGTTCCGCCGCAGTCCTGTTGAATGTTGGCCCCTATCCCGTCGAGTCCTACAACGACATCGATTCCGATTTGGTCAATTTTTTCACCATGCTCCGGGATCAAGGCGAAGAGCTGACCAAAGCAATCGCGCTGACCCCCTTTTCCCGCGAGGAACTGACGCGCGCCTGCGAGCCAGTCGAAGACATTTCGCCGCTGGAGCGCGCCCGCAGATTTTACGTCCGGGCGAGGCAAACGCGAACCGGGCTGGCGCAGACAAGCAGCAAAGGGCGCTGGGCCCATTGCGTTCTGACCTCCCGCTCGGGGATGTCGGGCGCCGTGTCGCGCTGGCTGGGCTCGGTTGAGGGATTGCCGGAGATAATCGACCGCCTGCAACAGGTGCAAATCGAAAACGCGCCCGCAACCGAAGTGATCCAGCGCTACGATACCGAAGAGACGGTTTTCTACGTCGATCCCCCCTACGTTCATTCCGCCCGCGGAGATGCCAGCGCCTATGGCTTTGAAATGACCGACGGGGACCACGAGGAATTGTCCCAAGTATTGCGCGGCATCCGCGGCAGGGCGGTTCTTTCTGGCTATCGCACAAAACTCTACGACAAGCTCTACGCCGACTGGCGGCGGGTCGAAGCGCCGGAACGCATTTGCCATTCAGTGCGCAAACTGCGGCAGGAATGCGCGTGGATGAACTTCTGATCGCCGATTGAACCAAGACGCATGTGAACAATTCCGAAGCGCGCGCATGGTTGGATGCCGGTGTGCGCAACAAGGAGGATTGTTCGCTGCTTCATGACTTTTTGCCTCCCACTTGATCATTCCAGCCAGCCGGAAGAGGATACAAATATGCGTCAATCCCTGTTGTCTCTTTTGCTTGTCCTCATGATCGCTTTCAGCGCACCCGCCCTGGCTTGGGATGCGGTGGGGCATCGGGTTAGCGCTATGGTGGCGGTGGAGTTTTTGGAGCCTGGGGTTCGCGAGGGGCTGGTGGCGGTTTTGCGGGGGCATCCGCGCTTCCAGGAAGATTTTCTGGATGCGGTTCCCGGATTTATCGACACCGCGGATCAGGTCGAGTTCGAGACCTGGCTGCTGGGTCAGGCGGCGTTTTGGCCCGATATTGCCAGGGGGCTGCCCCGGGGCGAGCGCGAGCGCTACCACCGCGGCAACTGGCATTACATCGACGGCGCCTGGGTGCGGGGCATGGCGACCATCCAGGGCAACAGCTATGTGGGCATTGGCCCGTTTCCCGATGTTCCCGGCAGGGAGGCGGCTTCGATTCGCTCGCAGCGCGATGTGGACAATGTCGTGCTCGGGCTCGATTACAACACGCGCCTGCTGTTCGATGCTGGCTCCGGAACCGACGCCGGCGAACGCGCGGTCGCCCTGTGCTGGGTGCTGCATCTGGTTGGCGACATCCATCAGCCGCTGCACACTGGGTCGCTGTTTTCGGCGCGGTTGTTCGGCTCCGGCGACGCCGGCGGCAATGGCATCGACACCAGCGAAGGCAATTTGCACGCGGTGTGGGACCGCGCCCTGCGCGGGCAGGGTGTGCTCGCGAGCGTCGATGCCGTTCTCTCCTGGCTCGAAACCGTTGATCGCGGCGAGATCGAATCCGAAGCCGAACTCGAACCCCCGTACTGGACGCTGTGGCTGAATGAAAGCCGCGAGTTGCTCACCACGGTGGCGTACCCGGACTCCATCAAGCGGGAAATCCTCGCCGCCGAGCGCGGGGGCCGCGCCATGCGCGAAATCGAGTTGAGCGGGGATTATCTCGCCCAAATGCGCCGCATATCCGAACAACGCCTCGGCCTCGCCGCCTTGCGGATGGCTTTGTTGTTCAATCGGAATTTCTAAGTTGTTGCGATTTTCAGAATCTGTTTTTGTGGCGTCGATCAAGGCTGCGGGCGTTTTGGTTGTTCAATCACCGATTGTGGTTTTGAGATGCCGGCGGGAGATTCTGCGACTGCGCGCAGAATGACGAATGGCAGGCACAGCGTTAGTCGCCGTTTGGCTGGATGGAGTTCAGCGGGCGCGCGAGGCATGGATGCCGAGCCCGAAGCCTCCGGGGGTGGAGGCAAGCGTTTATGAAGCGTCAGCTTCATGCGCAGCCGGAACGACGCCAAGCTGTGCTTGGCGGCTGGACTGGATTCACGGCGTCCGCTGAACTCCATCCAGCCAAACGGCGACGAATCGAAGTCACAAACCCGGGGCGTGAATCCGGGAGCTATGCCCGCTTGGCCCGGACGGATTCATGCGCCGCGCCGCTTGATTCGGCGCCAACGGTCAGCTCCAGCACGTTGCGGATCAGGCTTGGGCCGTGGCCTCCGCCGAGGCTCATGATCGACTCTGGGTGGAATTGCACGGCGCGGACCGGAAATTCGCGGTGTTCAACCGCCATGACTTCGCCGTCCTCACTCCTTGCCGTGACCGCCAGGCATTCCGGGACTTTCGCCGCGACCAGCGAGTGGTAGCGCCCGGCGGCGAACTCGCCCGGCAGGCCGGCGAAGAGTTCGCCGCCGCAATGGGTGATGACCGATTGCTTGCCGTGCATCGGCTCGGGCAACTGTCCGAGCTCGCCGCCGAAGTATTCGACGATTCCCTGCAAGCCGAGGCAAACGCCGAATATCGGCACTTTCCTGCCCAGCGCGGCTTCGATGGTCGCGGCCATGTCGTAGCGTTGCGGCGTCGCCGGCCCCGGCGACAGCACGAGCAAGTCCATCGGCTCAGTTTTCAGATGCTCCCGCGCCGCCGCCGGCCGCAGGGTGAGCAGCTCCGCGCCCAGGCGCCGGAAGCAGTCGCCAAGGCTGTGGACAAAGGAATCCTCGTGATCGACCATGAGCACGCGCAACGCCTTGAAAGCGGGCCGATCCCCCTTCTCCAGTGATTTCTCCACCGCTGGCGCGGATGGCACACCCTCGCCAATCGGCTTAACGCTCACCCCCAGGGCCTGCATCAGCGCCCGGGCCTTGAGCCGGGTTTCCTGCTCTTCGGCCTCGGGGTTGGAATCCGCCAGCAGCGTGGCGCCGGCGCGCACCTCGGCGACGCCGTCCTGGATGCGGATGGTGCGCAAAGTCAGGCCGGTGTTGAGATTGCCGTCGAAACCGATATGGCCGATGGCGCCGCCGTACCAGCGCCGGGGGGATTTCTCGTGGCGTTCGAGATACTGCATCGCGGCGCGTTTCGGGGCGCCGGTGACCGTCACCGCCCAGGTGTGGGAAAGGAAGCCGTCGAGGGCGTCGAATCCGGCTTTGAGGCGGCCCTTGACATGATCGACGGTGTGGATGAGGCGCGAGTACACCTCTATCTGCCGCCGACCGACAACTTCCACCGTGCCGGGCTCGCAAACCCGGGCCTTGTCGTTGCGGTCCACATCGGTGCACATCGACAGCTCGGATTCATCCTTTTTGGAATTCAGCAGCCGGCGCACCTGCTCGGCGTCGCTGAGGGCGTCGCCGCCGCGGGCGATGGTGCCGGAAATCGGGCAGGTTTCGATGCGGTCGCCTTCGACGCGGACGAACATTTCCGGCGAGGCGGCGACGAGATATTCGCGCTCGCCGAGGTTCATCAAAGCGCCGTAGGGCGCGGGGTTGGTCTCGGCAAGCCGCTTGAACACCTTGGCGGGGCTGTCCTTGCAGGGGGCGAAGAAAGTCTGGCCGGGAACGACCTCGAACAGGTCGCCGCGGCGGAAATACGCCTTCGCGCGCTTGACGCCGGCGGCGTATTCCCCCGCCTCGTGGTCGCATTCGCGGCTGACGCGGATGGCTGGCAGGAAGGGGACAACCGGCCCGGCGCGCTTGAATCCGCCGGTGGTTTCACCGTGGATTTCGCGGCCCGGCTCGCGGCAGATGAAGTCGTAGTTGAAGGCCCGGGCCTGTTCGAGCCGGTGGTCGGCGACGAGAATGCGGTCGGGCAGATAGAGCACGAGGTCGCGGCCGCCGGCTTCGCGCCGCTGGTGCCGCTCGATGTCCTCGAACTGGAAAGTCAGGTCGTAGCCGAATGCGCCGTACAGCCCGAGGAAGGGATCTTCCACGCAGCGGAACCAGGCCACAACCGCGCGCAATGCCGAAAACACGCTGTGCTGACGGCTGCGCTGTTCCTCGCTGAAATTGGGGTCGGGGGGAAGAATGCCGATCACCAGCGAGGAGAATCCGGCCCCCGCCGAAGCCCCGGCATCGCCGTCGGCCGCCGCGGAATCGGCGTCCCGGCCGCGCGGCTTGGCAGCCGCGGTCGATCCCGGGGTCGAGCGTCCCCGCTTGACCGACTGCGCGAAACCGCAGCCTGCAAACGCCCGCTCGACTTCGGCGAGCAATATTTCACCACGCCGGTTCAGCGCCTCGATGGTCAGCTCGCGGCCGCGGCCAGTCAGCCGCAATGGTGGATTGACAAAGCCGATGTCCCAGCGGGTGTAGCGGCCGGGATACTCGAAGCCCGAGCGCAGCAGCACGCCGGGCGAGGCGTCGAGTTCATCGGCGAGGCTGTCCATGGCCGCGCCGTATTCCAGCGCCTCCACCGACAAATGCACGCGAACACCACCGGCGGTCTCGCGGCGGTATTGCCGGCCGGGTTCCAATCGCAAGGTTTCATTCGTTCCCATCACGGGTTCCTCCGCTTGGCCTGCCGGAGCCGTGATGGGAACTATTTTTGGAAGCAAACAGAACGACCGCCACAACTCCGGGCGGCCGGTGAAGAATTACTGAAGATTCCCCCGGCAGCCCGCGTCGGCAAACCACCAGAAGCTAAAATACCTGTTCATGGGCGGGAACATTACGCCCATGAACAACCGAAGTCAAGCGGAATTTCCCGGCCCCGATTCCCGCAGGATGACGGGGCAGGCACAGCGTTAGTCGCCGTCTGGTTGGGTGGAGTTCAGCGGGCGTGCGAGACAGGATGTCGAGCCCGAAGCTTACAGGGATGTATTCACAGCGTCCGCTGAACTCCACCCAACCAGACGGCGACGGATCGAAGCCTCACCCCAATCCTCCGGGCTTTGTCCGCCGGGCTTCATGCTGCTAAGCTTTGGCGGCATTGGCTTTCGATTTTGGGTACATGGGCATGAGCATTTTCCATCGCATTCTCGCGGGCGCGTTGGCGCTTGCCGTCTCCGGCGCGGCTTTCGGCGCCGAGTTCGTCAAGGCCGACCCGGAACAACTCGGCCTGTCCGCGAAGCGGCTCGCGGTGCTCGACGACCGCCTGCGGGCCTATGTGGACGAAGACCGCATCGCCGGGCAGGTCGCGCTCGTGCTGCGCGACGGGCAAATCGTTTTCTCCGCCGCCAATGGCTGGCGCGACAAGGAAGCGGGCGTGGCGATGACCGATGACACGATCTTCCGCATCGCCTCCCAGACCAAGGCCATCGTCAGCACCGCCATCATGATGCTGCAGGAACAAGGCAAACTCGACATCGGCGACCCGCTCGGCCGCTATTTGCCAGAGTGGCGCGACATGCAAGTCGCCGTTGCCGACGGCAGCGGCGGCTACGCCCTCGAGGACGCGGCCCGGCCGATCACCATCCGCCACCTGCTCACCCACACCGCCGGAATGAGCTACGGCAACGGGCCGGCCCAAGACCGCTGGGCCGGGGCAGGTTTCCAAGGCTGGTACTTCGCCAACCGCGACGAGCCCATCGCCGACAGCATCGCCCGCATGAGCGCATTGCCGCTCGACGCCCATCCCGGCGAGCGGTGGATCTATGGCTACAGCACCGACATCCTCGGCGTGGTCGTCGAGAAAGCCAGCGGCATGGATCTGCAAAGCTTCCTGCAACAACACATCTTCGACCCGCTCGACATGCGCGACACGCATTTCTATCTGCCGCGGGACAAGCGCGACCGGCTTGCGACGGTGTACCAGCCGGGCGCGGACGGCGTCGAGGCGCGGCCCGAAACCGATGGCATGCGCAGCCAGGGCATGTACGTCGATGGCCCGCGAGCGAGCTTTTCCGGCGGCGCCGGCCTGCTTTCCACCGCGAGGGACTATGCCCGCTTTCTGCAAATGACGCTGAATGGCGGCGAACTCGACGGCGCGCGCATCCTTTCGCCCAAATCGATCGAACTGATGACCGCAAACCACCTCGGCGACATTCCCTACCGTCCCGGCCAGGGTTTCGGGCTGGGCTACTTCACCGTCGAAGACCTCGGCGGCCGCGGCAGCCTCGGCAGCGAGGGCGAATACGGCTGGGGCGGCGCCTACCATACCACCTACTGGGTTGACCCGGAGGAGAAACTCGTCGTGGTCTACCTCACCCAGATCATCCCGGCCACTGGCCTCGATGACTACAGCACCCTGCGCAACGGCGTTTATCAGGCGATTGTTGAATGATGAAGCTGCGGGCGCTGTTTCCCACCTTCCTGCACGAAGCGTGGTATCCCGATTTCGCCGCTGAAAAGGAACAACTGATCCGCCGCGTGAAGCAAATCCGCGACGAAGACCAGGCGGGCCGGGAGTATTCCGCCCGCCATTACCATTACGGCTTCACTTCATTCCGCAGCCGCGACCAGCTCTACACCGACCCGGCCTTCAGCAAACTCGTCGATTTCCTGTTCCAAGCCGCCTGCGACTACGGCCACAAGCAATTCTGGGACTTGCGAAACTTCGAGCTTGCCATCACCCAGCTCTGGTGCAATATCAACGGCCGCTACAACTTCCACCGCGACCACGTCCACCCCTATTCCCAGATCAGCGGCGTGTTCTACATCCAGTGCGAAGCCGGCGCGGCGCCGATCAGCCTCAAGGACCCGCGCCCGGCGCGCTGGATGGTCCCCGCACCGCTGCGCGAAAACCGCGCCGAAAACACCCTCGTCACCACCCTCCCCGCCGAGGAGGGCAAACTGCTGCTGTTTCCCGCCTGGCTCGACCACGGCGTCGCCCAGCACCACGCCGAAAGCGAGCGCATCAGCATGTCCTTCAACTTCGAGCTGCGGCGGAAAAACCCGGGCTGAATCTCAAGGCCCGGATCTCAAAACCCCCACAGCACCCGCGCGTACCAGCGGCGGCCGCGGCCGTCGTACACCGCCCGGTCGAATGAGCCGCGCCGGTACAGCGGTATGTCGGCATTGGTCAAATCGATCACGCCCACGGTGAAATTGGCCATGCCCCAGGCCGGATTGTCGAATTGGTGGCTGTAGGCGTATTGGACATCCCAAGTGTCGTAGCTGTCGGTTTTCGGCTTGGCGAAGGCGCGGTTGACCGCGCTCAGGTTGGGGTTGATCTCCGGGTCCACATGGGACTGGTGGCTGAGAATCTGGTACGAGCCGATGTGGCGGTTGAAGATCGAAACCCGGTGGTTGTCGCGCATCCAGGTCAAGCTGATGGTGCCGCGGTTGTCCGGCACTTCGCGGACGATGTTCTGCTCGCCGTCGACGCCGGCGGCGTCGAAAATGCCGGTTTCCTGGAGGCCCAGTTCAAGGCCGGGCACATCGTTGACGTTGTAGTGGTCGATATGCGTGTAATCGAGATTGACACGGAACCGGCCCCAGTCGTGGTCCCAGTCGTAGCTGGCGCGGACATCGATTCCCTGCACTTGGATATTGCCCGCGTTCACCGCTGGCAGCACCAGGGTGATCAGGCCCGCGTTGGTGTCGGTGAGATTCCGCTGCACGCCATCGACGATATACGCGGTGGGGTTGACCACGCAGTTGCGGCGCTCGGCTGAATCGCGGCCGTGTTCGGCCTCGAGCGCGGCCGGGTCGCAGGGGATGGGAAAGCCATCCGGGCCCCTGGCATCGAGCGGGATGCTGCTGTTGAGCACGAAGTTCGCCGGGTTTTGCACCGCCTCGTTGAATTTCTCGATCTCGGGATTCAAGGTGGTCCGGGGGAATTTCGGCAGCACCCGGTCCTCCACTTCGAAACGCCAGGCGTCGGCGCCGATCAACAGGCCGTCGAGCGCGCCATCCGGGGTCCACTGGAAGCCCACGCTGTAGGTGTCCGCGTTCTCGTTGCCGAGGTCCGGGTTGGGGGCGCCCACGGTGAACGACGAGTTCGACTGGGCGTTTTCATTGGTGGCGGGCAGCAGGCCGGCGCGCACGTCCTGGTTGCGGATCGGGTCGAGCACACTGGTGGAGGAGGCCTCGAAAGCTTGATTGACCACGCCGATGTTCGGCGCCCGGAACGACTGCGAGAACGAGCCCCGCAGCAGCAGCTCCTCGACAGGCCGCCAACTGAGCGCGACCTTGGGTGAAACCTGGGAGCCGATGTTGCCACCGTAATCTTCCCAGCGCAGCGCCAGCTGGGATTCCACATTCTCGGCGAAGGGCAGCGAAAGCTCGAGGAACACCGCCTGGATGCTGCGCTCGTCGTCGAAATTGAAGATGCAGTTGGAGCATTCGAGGTTGTTGGTGATGCCGTCCGCGTAGGCGTTGGGCCGGTCGTCGGCGAGCGGGAACGGATTGACTGGGCTCGCCCGGGTGCCGTTGTCGTCGTAGCCCGTGATCACCCGCAGGCCCGGCAGATTGATGTCCGGGGCGATGCCCTTGGCGTTGCGCTCGCGGTACTGGTAGCCAGCCGCGAACTGGGCGGTGCCGCCGGTCATTTCAAACAACTCGCCGGAAACCACCGCGTCGAACACGGTCAGCTTGTTCCGCTTGTCGGCGCGCAAAATCCCGCGGGCGGTCATCCAGTCGATCAACTCGGGGGAATTGGCCAGCGCCGGGTTCGACAGCGCGGTCAGGTAGGGGTTGAAGAACTCGCAGCCGTCTTGGCCATGGTTGGTGCTGGTCAGGGCGAGCGACATCGTTTCCCGGGTGTTGAGGATGTATCCGGGGAAAACGATGTCGAACAATCCGCCCAATGGCGCGAAGGACGGATGGCCGAGGAAGTTGAAGTTTTCGGTTCCGTTGGGTGTGCAATTCGGCCCGCCGAGGCCGACGATGGCCCGCTCGGTGCGGTCGCGGATCAGGGTTTCATATTGCTGCTCGACGCTCGACCAGCTCCGCGAGTACGAAACATCGTAGGACAGCGGCCGGTCGGCGGGGCTGATCTCGCCGCGCAGGCCGAGCTGGACGCCGGAAGTCCGCGATTCGGTGACCCGCCCCTCCGCGGACCGCGGCCAACCGGTGGAGATGGTGTCGCCGCCGGTGTAGTAGCCTTCGTTGAAGCCGCCGTTGGCCAGCGTGTGCGGATTGTTGCTGTTGTGGCCCTCGGGCAGGGCGGGGTTGCCGGCGAAGGCGCCGAACAGGCCGAGCCAGCCCGGCGCCGGCACCAGGTGCAGGGTGCGGGAAAAAGCGTAGCTGGTCTCCCCCGCCGCGGTTTCGGTTTCCGAGTGCTGCGCGAAGGAGTAGAACTCGGCGTTGTCGCCGAAGGTATGCTCGAAGCTGCCGGCGAAACTCGCGCGTTCCTGGCCGATGGCGATGAACTGCTCGGCCAGCGTGTTCTCGCTGCACGTGCCGGTGAGCCTGCCGGTGTCGCTGAAGCGGTTGTCGATGAAAAAGTCGCCGTAGTTGCCCGCAAGCGTGCCGCAAAGCGGGTCGGAAAAAACGGTGCCCTGGGTGCCGCTGACCGACTCGCCAAGGCTGGCCCTCTCGGTGATGTTGCGCGCCGACAATTCCTGGTTGATATAGGCGGGATTGATATTCCCGCCGAGGGGCGAGTTGATGCCGAAGGAGCCGACCCTGCCGGTCGAGGTGATGCGCTCGGGATCGAAATAGCTGGCGTGTTCGAGCGGCACCGGGTCGCGGTCGAAGTATTCGCCGGAAAGCACGAGCCGGGTGTCGCCATTGTTGAAGCTGCCGCCCCAGATGCCGCTGAAGGTTTGCTCGTGGGAGCCGCCGGCGTCGGCGATTCCCTGGGCTTCGGTGTACAATTCCAGCCCTTCGAAATCGGTGCGCATGATCACGTTGACCACGCCGGCCACGGCGTCGGAGCCATACAGCGCCGAGCCGCCATCGGTGAGCACTTCGATCCGCTCGGTCATCACCACCGGAATGCTGTTGAGATCGACCGACTCCTGGCCGGAACTCGTGACCACGGCCGCGGGCGTGAAGCGTTTGCCGTTGATCAGCGTCAGCGTCGAGTTGCCGCCGAGATTGCGCAGATTGACCGAAGCCGTGCCGGCGAGCTGGCCGGCGTCGTTGGTGCCGGCGACGCTGGTGTCCGACCCCTGGTTGACTTCGAGGTTGCGGATGACGTCCCAAATCGCCGAAGCGCCCTGGGCCTCGATCGACGCCCGGTCGATCACCTGCACCGGCGAGGGCGCGTCGAGCGGAGTCCCGCGGATGAAGGAACCCGTAACCACGACCTCCTCGATTTCCTGCTGTTCCTGCGCCGCCGCCGACAGCGAAAGTCCGGCAAGCACCGCCCCCGTCAGCAACCGCGCCGTTCCCGAAAGCTTGCGTTGCATAGCATTCACCCCTCAAGTTTTATGGAGACCTTCAGCTCTCAGGCTGATTCCGGCCAGAATTCCAAGGCCCGGGCCATCACCGCCAAGACCATCCGCCGAGTGTACTTCACCCCGCCGAAAAAACCAGCATTTGCCGCACGGGAGCCGCACCGGAGCGCTGGAACCCGGAGTGATTTTGGGATAAGTTTTGCGCTGCCAGCAATCGCTGGAAATCCTATTTCATTGGGGACGTGGCCATGGCAAGCATCACCATCCGCAACTTGGATGACCAAGTGAAGACGCTTCTGCGCGTGCGGGCGGCCGCGAATCATCGCTCGATGGAAGAGGAGGCGCGATTGATCCTGCGCCAAGCCGTTGGGGCCAAGCCGAGTCCCCGCAACTTGGCGGAAATCGCCCAAGCCCACTTCGGCCCGAGAAACGGCGTGGATTTGATGTTGCCCACGCGAGCACCGGACCGGGAACCCCCATCGTTCGATTGAGCGGCTGATCATGTCCTTTCCGCTGGACACAAACACCATATCACGAGCGAGGAATTGGATTGGCAGTATCGAACGGCCTGGTATATGCTCCACAGTGTGCGCGAATAACTGGCCGGAGCGGCGTCCGGCCCTGTCCGGGAAATTCCGGTTGCCTGGTTCCGCGGGCGGGGCGGGCCCGTTAAAGCCGTGGCGTTTACGGCGGATACAAGGATGAACTGAACACTGTTGACCAAGCTGGTGAAAAAGCACGTGGAAGATGGGGCCGCAACCTGCACCGACGAGCATAGCGGCTATCCCGGATTGTGCGAGGTGGGCTTTGAGCGCGAGGCCGTTCAGCGAAGTCGAGGCAGTGTCGTGAAAACATGGCTTGCCGTGGAGAGGAAAGATTGGCGACAAATAATGCGCCATGCTTTGCGCGTTTTGGAAACCAAAGATGCCCAGACCATTATGAGCGGGATGGAGGCGGCGAAACTAGGACGGTTCCACACGGTTCTGTGAATCTGATAGTGACATCGCCGCCCTACGCGGATCAGCGCAAAAACATTTACGGCGGCATCCATCCGGATGATTATGTGGACTGGTTTCTGCCCAAAGCGGAGCAATTCAAAAACGCGCTCGCCGATGATGGCTCGTTTGTCCTGAACATCAAAGAGAAGGCGGTGAACGGCGAGCGACACACGTATGTTTTGCATCTGATTTTGGCGCTGAGGGAGCAGGGCTGGCGGTGGGTGGAGGAATATTGCTGGCACAAGAAGAACTGTTACCCGGGATGGTGGCCCAACAGGTTCAGGGACGCATGGGAGCGTTGCCTGCATTTTACACTCAGCAAGAAATTCAAGATGCGACAGAAGTCGGTGATGGTGCCCATGGGCGATTGGTCCAAGGCGCGGCTCAAGAATCTGTCGGATACAGACAAGACAAGGGATGCGTCGAAATCCGGCAATGGTTTCGCCAAGAAAATCGAAAACTGGGTTGGCCGGGATATGGCTTACCCGTCAAATGTCTTGCACATGGCGACCGAGTGTGGCTACAAGAATCACCCGGCGACATTCCCCGCGGCATTGCCAGATTGGTTCATCCGGTTGTTTACGGATGAAGGCGATACGGTGCTTGACCCCTTCGCTGGCTCTGGAACCACCTTGGTGGCGGCGCAAAAGCTGAACCGAAAAGGAATAGGTATTGACGTGAATGGGGAATACTGCGAACTGATTAAACAGAGGATCAACAATGACGAATCCCCAATGGTGGCCGAGCGTGGAACTGGAAATAGACCGAATCCTAGAGGGGTTTACGGACAAGTTGAAAGACAAGTTGCATGTCCAAGCGATTGAAATATTGGGGCGGAAAAATCCTTTTTTGTTCCGTGTCCGTTCTGGCGATGACGCGAAAGAACTGTCCAAGATGGTTATAGATGCCTATTTGTCTTCGAGCGAGGAAACGATGTTCGGAAACATCTTGGAAGAGATTGCGATTTCCGTTTGCGCAAACGCCAAAGGCGGCAGCAAATCATCGGCGGAGGGTATTGACTTGGAATATGACAAGGGCGCGGAGAGAACCTTGATTCAGGTCAAGTCGGGCCCGAATTGGGGGAACTCAAGGCAAACCTGTCGCGCTATATCCGCGAGGTTCGGCAAGGCGGCGAAATCGAGGTGGCCGAAACGTTTCTTCGCCAGCGTCCCCATAGAACCGGATCGGATTATTGGTTGATGATGGCCCACAGTCTTTGGGGGGTTGCTGGCATATCTATTTCGTCGGTGCCGAGGGCGTTGGCGATGGCGTTGATTATCGCGGGTGGGGCGCCGATGGCGCCGGCTTCTCCGGCGCCTTTGATGCCGAGCGGGTTGGTTTCGCAGCGGACGAGGTGGAGCGAGAAGTCGATGTCGCGGCAGTTGTCGGCCCGGGGCATGGTGTAGTCCATGAAGCTCGCGGTGAGCAACTGGCCGGAGTCCGGGTCGTAGTGGCAGTCCTCTAGCAGGGCCTGGCCGAGGCCCTGGGCGATGCCGCCGTGGACTTGGCCGAGCAGCAACTTGGGGTTGATCACCCGGCCGAAATCGTCAACCACGGTGTAGGCGACGATCGCCAGCGAGCCGGTTTCGGGGTCGATCTCGACCTCGACGACGTGGACGCCGTTGGGATAGGTTGGCTGCCCGGGGCTGAAACCTTCGGTCTCGTCGAACGCGGGGCCGCCGTCGGCTGGGGCGGCCCGGGCGGCGACTTCGGCGAAGCTCGCGCCGCGGTCGGTTCCGGCGATCTGGAACCGGCCCGCCTCGAAACGGATGTCGGCGGGGGCCGCTTCGAGCATTTCGGCGGCTTCCCTGCCGGCGGTTTCAATGAGTTTGCCCGCGCAGGCGGAAATCGCCGCCCCGCCCACTGGCACCGAGCGCGAGCCCATGGTGCCGCCGCCGCTGGATATGGCGTCGGAATCGCCCTGGACGACGGTGATCCGCTCCGGGTCGATGCCGAGTTGTTCGCAAATGATTTGCCGGAAGGCAGTCTCGTGCCCCTGGCCGTTGGACTGGGTGCCGATGAACAGGGTGACGCCGCCGTCCCCATCCACCCGCAGCCGGGCCTGTTCGGGCTGGCCGCCGGCGCAGCGCTCGATATAGCTCGCCACGCCGATGCCGCGCAGTTTCCCCGCTTGCTTTGCTAGCGCGCGCCTCGCCCCGAAGTCGTCCCAGCGGGATTTTTCCAGCGCGAGCTCGAGAATCTTCGGAAAATCGCCGCTGTCGTAGGTCAAACCGAGGGCGGTGCGGAAAGGCATTTCCCCGGCGCTGACGAGATTGCGGCGGCGCAGCTCAACCGGCGAGACCCCAAGCTGACGCGCCGCCACGTCCATCAGCCGTTCGATGGCGTAGATCGATTCCGGCCGGCCCGCGCCGCGGTAGGCGTCCACCGGGACGGTGTTGGTGAACACCCCCTGCATCCGCACATGGGCGGCTGGAATCCGGTAGCAGCCCGTGAGCATCGGCGCCCCGCCCTCCGAGGCGACAAAAGGCGAGAAAGGCGACAGGCTCGAACCGAGATTGGCGATGGTGGAAACCCGCAGCCCGGTGAGGTTCAGTTCGGCGTCGAATCCGGCTTCGAGGCGGGTGACGTGGTCGCGGCCGTGGGCGTCGCTGAGGAAGGATTCGCCCCGGTCGGCGACCCACTTCACCGGCCTGCCGATTTCCCGGGCGGCGTGGAGCGTGGCGATGTACTCCGGGTAGCAGGCGATCTTGGCGCCGAAGCCGCCGCCGACATCCTCGCAAATCACCCGCATGTCCTCCAAGGCGCAATGGAAAACCAGCTTGGCGAGCATGAAGCGCATGATGTGCACGCCCTGGCAGGAAACCCGCAGGACCATGCGCCCGTCCTCGACCGCGGCGATGCAGCCCCTGGGTTCCATCGAATTCGGCGCCAGGCGGTTGTTGACGAGTTCGAATTCGACCCGGTGCGCTGCTTCCCCGAGCGCCGCTTCGACCGCGGCCGCATCGCCGGCGCGCCAGTCGAAGCAGCGGTTGCGCGGCGCGTCCTCCCACAGCCGCGGCGCGCTGTCGGACATCGCCGCGCCGGTGGCGGCAACCGCCGGCAATTCCCCGTAATCGACGAAGATCGACTCGGCGGCGTCGAGCGCCTGCATCCGGCTCTCGGCCACAACCAAGGCAACCGGCTCGCCCACGTGGCGCGCGCGGCCGATGGCGAGCGCCGGCCGCGGCGGTTTGTGGCAGGGCGCGCCGTCCTCGCCCGGGGCATCGACGATGCAAGGCACATCGCCGACGCCCGCGGCGCGCAGGTCTTCCCCGGTGTACACCCCGAGCACGCCGGGCGCGGCGCGGGCCGCGTCGAGCTCGATGGCTTTCAATTCCGCATGGGCGTGGGGCGAGCGCAGGAACACGCCGATGGCCTGCCCAGGCGCGCGGCCGTCATCGAGATAAGACCCCGCGCCAGTGAGAAAGCGGCGGTCCTCGAAGCGCGCCGCCGGCTGGCCGATGCCGAATTTGCTCATTTGTTTCCTCTTTTCCCACATCATCGGGTCCCGCACCACCGGGCGGCTCCCGGCGGATACTCCCGCCAGTGTTGCGGGGCGGCCGCGCAGTCGTGTTAGGGGAGCCCATTATGATCGATTCCGAAAATCCCGGCAGCGGCAAAATCGAATCCCGGGAATTTGCATCCAGAAAATTCTAACATCACGGAGAACAGCAGCTTACCACCGGGCGATTTGAATTCCACGGCACCGGTTCGGACTACTTCCGCATCTGGATCGTCAACCTGCTGTTCACGATTCTCACCTTGGGCATCTACTCCGCCTGGGCCAAGGTTCGATCCAAGAGATACTTCTAGGAGCCTGCGCCCACTTCGAATATCTGGCCAGCCCGACCGCGGTTCTCAAAGGCCGGCTGATCGCCGTGGACCGCCTGCTCGAAGCGGGCTTGCCGCCGATGCTGCTGGTGGACATATTGCGCAAGCTCGAGGCTCATCATCTGGCGCGCGGTGCGGACAACTCCGCCGATGGCGGCGACACCGGCCGCGGCGCCGGGGCGGACAACCGGGAAAATCCAATCTCCTACTCCCTGCCGGACTACCTCGCCAGCCACCCCAACCAGCGAACGCATCGCCTAAATCCGCTCGCGCATGAACGACTGAATCGAGGAACGGCCCAAGGTGCCGCGGGGCTTGGGGTCTGCGCGCGTCGTTGAGACCGAGCGTGCCAGGGATGGCCCAAAGCGAGGTCGAACGGATTCGAACCGAAACAGGATGTTTCGGTGAGATTAAGCGCGCAGACCCCAAGCCCCGCGGCGCCGGTCGAAGCCACTCAAACCCTCGATTTGGCGCGTCGCCCATACCCGCTTGCCCGCGCTGGCTTCGTGGCCGATAATCGGCGGCATGATGGATGATTTCAGCGATTCGCGGCCACCCGGCCGGCGCATGGGCACGGGGATGCTCGTGCTGGCCATGGCGCTCGGCCTTGCCGCGCTGACCGGCGGCTTCGACCGCTGGCTCGGCGAACAAGCCAACCCCAACAGCAACCTGCAAGGCATCGTCGGCCCCGACGGCGCCCGGGAAGTCGTGCTCGAGCGCAACCGCCAGGGCCATTACGTCGCCAGCGGCCAAATCAATGGCCTGCCGGTCACCTTCCTGCTCGACACCGGCGCCACCGATGTCGCCATTCCCGCCCATATCGCCGAGGCCGCGGGGCTCGAGCGCGGCTTTCCCGGCCGGGCCTCCACCGCCAACGGCACCGTCGTCGTCTACGCCACCCGCATCGACGAATTGACACTCGGCAACATCGTCCTGCGCGACCTGTCGGCGAGCATCACCCCAAGCATGGGCGGCGACACCATCCTGCTCGGCATGAGCGCCCTGCGGCGGATCGAGTTCTCCCAACGCGGCTCGCGCTTGACCCTGCGGATGATATGAGTTCGGGGTGGTTCCCTGAAGACGCTCCCCGAAGACCTTGCCGATCAAGTCCGCCGGGCATTGGCGGAAGACATCGGCGGCGGCGACATCACCGCGGCGCTGCTCGACGCTTCCGCCACGGGTTCCGGCCGCGCCATCGCAAAAGAGGGCACCGTGCTCTGCGGCCGCCCCTGGGTCGATGAAGTCTACCGCCAGATCGGCCCGGAGCTGATTCCGCGGTGGCGCCACGGGGAAGGCGCCGAAATTCCCGCCGGCGCCACGCTGTACACGATCGAGGGCAACAGCCGGGCCCTGCTCACCGCCGAGCGCAGCGCGCTGAACTTCCTGCAAACGCTTTGCGGCACCGCCCACCAAAGCCGGAAACTCGCCCAAAGCGTCGCCCACACCCGCTGCAAACTCCTCGACACCCGCAAAACCCTCCCCGGCCTGCGCGGCGCCCAGAAATACGCCGTGCGCGTCGGCGGCTGCCACAACCACAGAATGGGCCTGTTCGACGCCTATCTCATCAAGGAAAACCACATCCGCGCCTGCGGCGGAATCGCCGGGGCCATCGCCCGCGCCAGACAACCGCGGCCGGAGCAGAAAGTCGAGGTCGAAGTGCGCAATCTCGCCGAACTTGAACAAGCGATCAACGCGGGCGCCGACACCGCCCTGCTCGACAATTTCGGCGTCAACCAGATTCGCCAAGCGGTGGCGCTGACCCAAGGCCGCTGCCAACTCGAAGCCTCCGGCGGAATCGAAGAAGGGGCACTGGTGGAAATCGCCGAAACTGGCGTAGACTACATCTCCCTCGGGCTGCTAACCAAACACTGCCGCGCCGCCGACTTGTCGTTCTTGCTGGAGTGAGGCCCGGGGCGATTCTGCGACAAAATGGCAGGATTGCCATTTTGAACAGCGCCTGCGCTGCCCCCGAAGGGGTGAGGGGCAGGATGCCCCGAATCACTCCGCTTCGCTTCGCGCGGAATGACAGAGGGGTGGCGCCGCTGTTTTTCCCCGTCATTCTGCGCGAAGTCGCAGAATCTCGGCGGCGATGGCGCAATGTTCGGGAGATTCTGCGACTCCGCTTCGCTTCGCGCAGAATGACGGGGTAGAGTGGGCGCATTCGGAACACAGCTCTTGAATCTTGCACCGAGGGAGCGCGGCGGCGAGCGGAAGGGGCCCGGCGTTAGCCGGGAAGGAATCCGATCACCGCCGGCAAGCGACCGGTGCCCGAACGAAGAGATTCTGCGACTCCGCTTCGCTGCGCGCGGAATGACGGGTTATCGCGGGCCTCTCAGCGCGAAAAATCGGGATTGTCCAGCGCCCGGCGGTAGAGTTTCAGCGTCAATGGTGAAAGCAGCATTGCGGGCAGGCCGAAAATCAGCGGAATCAGCGCGACGCTGTAGCGTACGCCTTCGGCGCCGAACACTTGATCGTTCAACAACCCCACCAAGCTCGGGCCGAGAAACAACCCCGCCAAGCTGATCGCCATGTAATACAGGGCGATGGTCTGGGCGCGGATGCCCACCGGGACGATTTTGAGCAGGGCGGTGACGCCCACCGAGGAGATGAAAGCCCCGCCGATGGTCGAGGCGGAAACCACGATGAAGGCCGCCACATCGTTGCCAAGCAAGGGCCCGATGACCGCCATCGGCACCGAGAGAAACAGACCGAGTATGGCGATCCGCATCGGCGCGTCGCGCCGCCCGCGCCCGGTCTGGCGGTCCGACAACCAGCCCGCGAACATCACCGACACCGGGCCGATCACGATCAGCAGCAGGCCATCGTAGAGCGCGAACACCTCCACCGGCCAGCCGAAGGTGCGGTCGAACATCACCGCGAGCCAGCCTTGGCTGTAGGCGACGATGGTCATGTAGCAGAACACGCTCACAAAACAGCCATAGGTCAGCGCGTGGCGGCCCACATGGCGGAACATGTCGCCGAGGTTTTGCCGCCCGGCGCCAGTGGGCGCGGCGATCCGGGGCGGCTCGCGGATCAGCAGGAAGGGCACCGCGAGCAGCAGCCCCGGCAGGCCGGCGATGAGAAAGGCGATGCGCCAGGGCGTCAATTCCCCAACCAGCGGCAGGATGATATTGCCGGCGCTGTTGGTCCAGAACAGCACCGCCGAGCCAAGCAGCGCCGCCAGCGCCGCGCCAACCGACAGCGCGCTCGAGTACATCGCGATCGGCTTGCCGCGGCGCTCCTCGGGGAAGGAATCGGCGATCAGCGACATCGCGCAGGGGCTCAGGGCGGCCTCGCCGATTCCCACCGAGACCCGCGCCACAAGCATCTGGGCGAAGTTCCGCGCCAGCCCCGAAAGCGCTGTTGCCATGGTCCAGACCGCCACCCCGGCGGCGACGATCCAGGTGCGGCGCGAGCGGTCGGCGAGATAGCCGAGCGGCAGGCCGATGGTGGCGTAGAAGATGCCGAAGGCGGGGCCCAGCAGAATGCCAATCTGAAAATCGCTCAGGCCGAGATCGGCCTTGATCGGATCGATCAGCAGGCTGAGGATGTAGCGGTCAACGAAGGAAACAACATAGGCGATGGTCAGCAGCGCAACCAGCAGCCAAGCCCGGGAAGGCGGGGGATATTGGGGTGGCGGCCCGGCGACGGAGTCGGTAGTCATGCGATGCCTCTGTGGTCATTCCACGCGCAGCGAAGACGCGGAATCTCGTTGGGTTGTGGCTTCGAACCGTCGCTGATTTTCGTCATCCTGCGCGAAGTCGCAAGATCTCGGCGGCGATGGTGCCGTCTTCGGGAGATTCTGCGACTGCGCTTCGCTCCGCGCAGAATGACGGGGTGGGACGCTTCGCTCCGCGCAGAATGACGGGGTGGGACGCTTCGCCACGCGCGGAATGACGGGGTGGGACGCTTCGCCACGCGCGGAATGACGGGGTGGGACGCTTCGCCACGTGCGGAATGACGGCATGGGGCGCTTCGCCACGTGCGGAATGACTTGCATTCAGCCACCCGGCGCGGGGGCGGTGATGCGGTAGATGACCACCAGGTTGCCGTCGGCGTCGAGGATGCCGATTTCCCTTCCTCTTCGGCCGTCGTGGGTGAGCAGTTCCTCTTCCGGGAACACCTCGTAGCCGCCGGCCCGGGCCCGGGCGACCACGGCGTCCGGGTCGTCGACGTGGAGCACGATGGTCGAGCGCCTCGGCTCGGGGAGTTTTTCCAAACCGGCGACTTCGGTCAGCGCCATGACCCGGGACTGGCCCGGGGCGCTGAGGGCGACGAAGCCGATGGGCTTTGAACGGTCGAGGCCGAACACCACGTGGGAGTAGCTGTTGTCGCGGTGCGGCTTGCCGAAGGCCACCTCGAAGCCCAGCACATCGACATAGAAACGCAGGGCGGCGTCGATGTTTGAGACGAGGAAATTGGCGCGTTGAAAACGGATGCTCACGCGGATGCTCCCTGGGTCTAGGTCCTAAGTCTTGTTTGCTGTCTTGGCTTCCGCGGGATGCTCGATCCGCAGCACCTGGTTGCATTCGAAAATGTGGCCGTCCGGGTCGTACAGAACGGTTCCTTTGAGATGGCGGATCTGGCCGCCGGCGCCGGTCACGGTGAACCGGCGCTCGCGGGTTTTGATCCGGGTGCCAAGCGCTTCCGCCCGTCGCGCGAGTTCGCCGGCGTCACTGGTTTCGACGACGAAAACCGGCGCGCCGAAGCCAACCGAATAGTCGATCTCCGGTGCCGGCAGCGGCGGGTCGAGCCATTGCAGCAGGCCGATCATGCCGATCTTGTCATCCTCGGCCTTGAGAATGACAAGATGGGTGCGGTCGCCGGGGTTGCCGGCGGCGATGCCCTCGCCGGAAAGCACGTACTCGGTGTCGAGCCAGACCGACATGCCGAGCACCTGCTCGTACCAGCGCACACTCGCCGCCATGTCCCGCACGATCAACGTGGTGCGCTTGATGATGTTGCGGATGCGCACTTCACTGTTCATGTCATGCGGAATCCCGGTTGGCGCCAATCAATCGGGGGCGCTTGCGCGGTACCGCCCAAGCGCCCCCGATTTTCGCAATTCCCCCTTTCGATGTGCCGCGACTGAATCAGCATCCCTCCGGGGCGCCAGCAATCAGAAGCGGTAGCGCAGGGTTGCGCCGACGCGGCGCTTCTCTGGCAGCGTCAGGCCGATGGCGCGGTTGAACGGATTGAAGGTCAAATCCGAACCTTGCACGTAGCGGATCAGCGCCGGGCTGGTGTCGTCGTCAAGGGCGTTGTCGACCCAAAGCTCGATATCGATGTTGCCGCCTCGGACCCCGCCGCGCAGATTGAGGATCTCGCGGTCGCCGGTGTGCGCCAGGTTGTAGACTTGGGCGTAGCGCTCGGAGTTGAAGTGGTAGTCGGCGCGCAGGAACCACATCCAGCCGCCTTCCACCGCGCCTTCAAACACGTTGCTGAAGACCCACTGCGATTTGGAAGTCTGCGGCAGTTGCGTCCCGGAGATAATGACATCGCCGCTGGCGCTGTAACCGGCGATCAGCGCGGCTTCGCGGAACCCGGAAGGCGCCGAGGCGCCGGCGTCAACCGATTGCGCGAAGGTTTCGATTTCGCTGTCGGTCACCGCGTAGGCGAAGCGCGAGGTCCAGGCGTCGGTCACGCGGTACGACAGGTCGAGTTCAAGGCCCCGAATGCTCGATTCGCCGATGTTTTCGAGAATCGAGAAAGTCCGCGCCTGGCCGTTGACCGTCGCCGCCCGGGTGGAGGTGAGCTGCATATCCTCCCAGTCGATGCTGTACAGGGCCAGATTGGTTTCGAGGCGGTTGTCCATCGACAAGGATTTCAGGCCGAACTCGTAACTCAGCGCGTTCTCCTCATCGACGTTGACCTCATTCGCGGGCAGGCCCTGATCGCTGTTCAGGGTGCCGGGCTTGTTGCCCTGGGCGATGTTGAAGTACAGCAGATTGTTATCGTTCACTTGCAGGCGCGCGGTGAGCTTCGGCAGGAAGGAGTCGAAGCTGCCGTTTACGCTAGTGCCGTCGGCGGCGCGGACGAAATCGAACTCGTCCTCGTTCCAGCGCGCCTCGGCGCCGAGGGTGAGCCGATCCGTGGCGCGGAATTCAACCGTGGCGAAAACCGAGCGGCTGCTGATCTCTTGGGCGCCATCGTTTTCCAGCGGTGCGCCCTCGTACTGTGGGCTGGTGGAAAAACCGGGCAGGTTGGCAAAAGTGCGGCTGAAGGGCGAGAAAACCCGGGTGCCGTCAATCCATACCGTTTGGCCAGCCGCGTTGGTCCCCGGTGTGTCACCCGAGCCCAAGCCGAGGAAACTCTCCTCGGACTGGTAGTAGTAGGCGCCGATCGTGTAGTTCAGATCGTCGCTCGGCTCGAAGCGCAGCCGCAACTCTTGGGAAAAATCGTTGAACTCGTCATCGTCGATGGTGAGAAAGCCAATCCGGCTGTGCACCCTCGGCGGGGTCGGGCCAAGGCCCTGCACCGCGAAGGGCGACCCCACCCCGGCCACTGGGCGGCGGGTGTCGCCGCCGCCGAAGGTCTGGTCTTGGGCGGCGTAGGTGGAAACATCGTTGTAGCCGGTCAGCGAGGTCAGGGTGACGTTGTCGCTGATTTCCGCCTCGACGCGCAGGCCGAGGCGCAGGCTGTCGCGCTCGGTGCCCGAATTGGGGAAGAAGCCGGTTTCGAGGCGGGTGCCGCCATCGGTCTGGGCAATCACATCGGCGACGTTGAGCTGGCCGCAGTAATAGCCACTGCCGTTGTAACCGGCGGAGTTCACCGTGTTGGCGGAGGCTTCGGGGGTGCCGGCCGGCGGCATCGGCTGGGTCAGCGAGCCGCCCCGGGTGACGCGGTAGCAGTTGTTCATGCTCGAGGGCATCAGCGCGATCGCGTACTGATCGTCGTTGGTTTGCTCGTACATGGCGTGGGCCTGGATATCGACCCGGTCGCTGGCGGCGATCGACAACACGCCGGTGATGCTCGAGGACGACTCGCCGCCGGTGCGGTCGGTGTAGTCGATGGTGTTCAGGGCGTTGCCCGGGTAGTGGTTTTCATACTCGCCGCCGCGCTCGTAGTGCGCCACGGTAACCGCCGCGCCAACGGTGTCGGACAGCGGCATGCTGATATGGAACTCGGCCCTGGCGAGGTCGCGCTCGCCGTACTCGACTGTGGCTTCGGATTCGGTTTCGGTTCCCGCGGTTTTGAGCACGTAATTGATCGCGCCCGAAAGGGTGGAGCGGCCATACAGGGCGCTTTGCGGCCCCTTGACGACTTCCACCCGCTGCAATGCCGAAAGTGGAATCGAACCCATGCCCTCCTCGACGATGATGCCGTCGATGAACAGGCCCGCGTTGGCCCGGCCGAGGATGTTCGACTGGCCCCGGATGACCGGGCGGAAGTCGTTGCGGCCGAAGGCCTGGGCGAAGTCGAAGCCCGGTGTGCTGTCGGCGATATCCTGCAGCGACACGATTCCCTGGTCTTCGAGCGACTGTTCGGTGAACGCCGTCATGGTCAATGGAATCTCGCGGAGATTCTCCTCGACCTTCCTCGCGGTGACGATGACTTCCTCGACCTGGACCTGGGCCAGGCTGGGGGCCGCTGCTCCGGCCACCGCCGCGGCCACCGCCGCGCTTAAAACTGAGCGTTGAATGATTCTTTGCATCGTGGCTCTCCCGATGAGTGTGCGTTGAGTGCGCGGCACCGCCAGCCAGATTGATTCGACCGAACTTCGTCAAGCTTCACCGAAGCCTGGCAAAATTGCGATTGCTGCGCGTTCCGCCTTGCGATTGCTGCGCGTTCCGCCTGAGGGTAGCATATGACCTAAAAATATATCAATATACAAATATGTCTAATTGCAGAGGATCCAGCCAATGAGCAATTCTCGCAAGTTCCGCCTTGCCGGGCCGACCGCCGCCATTTCCGTGCTCGCTTTGGTCCCGCAGGCATACGGCCAAGACAGCCTGATCGAAGAGATCACGGTAACCGCGCGCAAGGTCGAGGAAAGCCTGAACGACGCGCCGGTGACGGTGTCGGCCTTCACCAACGCCTCGATCGAACAGCTCGACATCAACAGCGTCGCCGACATCGCCCGCTTCACCCCGGGGCTGAGTTTCTCCAACGCCTTCGGCCGCTCGACCGAAAGGCCGGTGATCCGCGGCCAGGGCAACATCCTCGCCGGGGTGCAGTTCGGCGTCGAAAGCGGGGTGGCGTATTTCGTCGACGGCATGTACTACGCCGGCGACATCTCCACGCTCGACATGTCGAACCTCGAGCGGGTGGAGGTCATCAAGGGGCCGCAGAGCGCGCTCTATGGCCGCAACACCTATTCCGGGGCGATCAATTTCGTCACCCGCCAGCCGGGCCGGGATTTCACCGGCGCGGCGCGGCTGCGCGGGCTCGGCGACGGCGAGCAGGAGATCACCGGCAGCCTTGGCGGACAGCTGATCGACGGCGTGCTCGCCGTGCGGGCCGCGGTGCGGCACTACGAGTTCGACGGCCAATGGACCAACGAGGTCACCGGCCAACCGGTGGGGCGGGAACAAAGCGACTCGGTCAATGTCACCCTCGACTGGACGCCGACCGATTCGCTGTCGATCACCGGCCGCGCGCAATACCAGGAGGACGACGATGGCACCCGCCCCTTCTTCCTTCAGCCCGCCACCGAAAACAACTGCTATCCCGGTTTCCGCTCGCTGGCGTATTGGCCGCGGGTTGAAAGCGGCAACCCGAACCAGTACTTCTGCGGCGAAATCAAGGCGCGACCCATCGCCCTCAACGACGGCCCGGACGCCGACGGCGTGGCCAACGTGCTTCCGGGAATCAACCCCGGCAGCACCTTCTTCGGCGATGTCTACGCCCTCGGCCAGGGCGTCGCCTTCAGCGGCGTGCAGCGCGAGCTCAACGTTTATTCGCTGTCGGCCGCCTACGAACTCGATTCGGGGAACACCCTCACCTTCCAGGTGGCGCGGCGCGACGAGGAGGCCAAGACCGGCTCCGACTCCGACCACGGCCCAACCAATTTCTTCCTCGGCCCGGAGGCCTTCTTCGCCAACACCGGCATCGCCAACTTCGAGGAAACGAGCTACGAGGCGCGCTTCGATTCCGCCGCCGATTCGGCCCTGCGCTGGAGCGCCGGCTTGTTCTATTACGACCTCACCGAAGATGTCATGGACCTCGTCCCCGGCGGCACCACGCCCGATGGCATCGACAACTTCATCACCAACTTCGCCGTGTTCGGTTCGGTTGGCTGGGATTTCTCCGACCGCGCCAGCGCCACCATCGAGCTGCGCTATGCCGATGAGGAGAAGTCCCAGGAGGACATCAACGCCATGGGCGAGATTGATTTCAGCGGCGCCAAGAGTTTCACCAGCATCGCCCCGCGGGCCACGCTCGATTACCGCCTCAACGACGACGCCATCCTTTATGGCATCTATTCCGAGGGCATCAAACCAGGCGGACTGAATGGCGCCCAGGGCGCGGCCAGGGAACGCGCCTTCTACGATGAAGAAGAATCGCAAAACCTCGAAGGCGGCATCAAGACCGCGCTGTTCGACGGGCGGGCGCAGTTCAATCTCGCCCTGTTCTGGTCCGACATCAGCAAATACCAGCTCACCACGCCGGTTGCCGACCCCGAGGGCGCGCTCAATTCCATCGTCACCAACCAGGCCGACGGCGAAGTCGTGGGCGTGGAGGCGGATTTGCTCTGGCAACTCGGCGACAACACCCGGGCCGGCTTCACCTACGCCATCGCCGACTCCGAGTTCACCAGCGGCTGCGATGAAATGCAGTGGACGCTGACCAGCGGCGGCGGCCGCTGGGTGGGCGACGCGGCGGCTTCGATGAATCCCACCGGCGCCGGCGACTGCTCGGTGGCGGGGCACCAGTTCCCGATGGGTTCGAAGCACCAAGCCAGCGCGTTTTTGGATTTCTCCCGCCCCCTGAACAATGGCATGAACTTTTTCGGCAATCTCAACGTGAGCTACGAGTCGAAGCGCTACACCCAGTTGCATCAATCTTCGTATACTGGCGCGGCAACCCTGCTCGGCGCCCGGTTTGGCGTGGAAGGCGAAAACTGGAGCTTGGCGGTGATCGGCCGCAACCTGACCGACGAGGACTCGGCGATTCTCGCCACCCGCTGGCTGCAATCGCCCTATTTCACTTTCGCCTCGCTCAACGTCGCCCCCGCAACCGCCGACCGCGGCTCGCCCCGGGCCTTTTTCGCCCTGCCCCGCCGCGAGCGCCAGTTCGGGCTGGAACTAAGTTATGGTTTCTAAGGGAAGGTTCACGCGCCGGCGCTTTCTCGCCGGGGCCTCGCTGGCCGCCGCCGGGGCGGCTTTGCCGCCGCTGGCCCTAGGCCAAAGCCGCCGGGTCGCGGTGGCCGGGGCGGGGCTGTCCGGGCTGCACGCCGCGCTGATTTTGCAGGACGCCGGATTTGAAGTTGTAGTCATCGAAGGCCGCAGCCGCGTCGGCGGGCGGATATTGACACTCGACGATGTGCCCGGCCGCCCCGAGGCCGGCGGCAGCCAGATCGGCTCGAACTACCGGCGCCTGCTTGCCGCGGCGCAGCGGGCCGGTGTCGCCCTTGTTGCCGATGAGGTTGGCGGAAGCATCCTCCCGGTTTCCTATCTGATCGACGGCCACCCGGAAACCCGTCGGACCTGGTCCGATTCGCCGCGCAATCCCTTCCCCGGGGATTTGCGGGCGATCACCCCCGACCGCCTGGCCAGCTACCTGCTGCGGGAGCCGCCTTTCGCCGAGGTTTCCGACTGGCACGGCGCCAGCATGGCCGAGCACGATGTCTCCGCCGCCGACTGGTTCCGCGGCCACGGCCTCGACGATGCCGGCCTCGCCCTGCTCGGCGTCAACAACAGCTATGGCAACACCTTCGCCGCGACATCCCTGCTCAGCCTCTACCGGGTGGTGGCGGGCTTCCAGCGCGGTTCCGCCGAGCGCGTCTCGTTGCTCGAAGTCGAAGGCGGCAGCCTGCGCCTGCCAGAGGCCATGGCGGCGGGTTTGACCCAGCCGGTCATGCTCGGCGAGACACTGATCAGAGTGGAAAGCGTTGGCGCGGATGGCATGAGCGGCGTGCGCCTGCATTGCGCGGGCGGGATGGAAGTCGAAGCCGACGCGGCGATTGTGACCCTGCCCGTGCCAGCGCTGCGGCGGGTGGAATTCAGCCCCGGCCTCCCCGCCTTGCAGCGCGAGGCCATCGACAGCCTCGCCTGGAACAAAGCCTCGATCGCCTGGCTGGAAGCTTCCAGCGATGAATGGGAAGCGGGCGGCATCCCCGGCTCGATCTGGTCCAACGCCGAATTCGGCCGGCTGTTCGCAAGCCGCGACGAGGCCACCGGCAATGTCCGGGTCACCGCCTGGGTCAACGGCGACGACTGCGACCGCTACGACAGCCTGGCCGAAGCCGAAGCCCGCGGCCGCATCCTCGAAGATATTGTCCGCGCCTACCCGGCCGCCCGCGGCAACTTGCGCTTGAACGCCCTCGCGCGCTGGGCCGCGGAGCCGTTCAGCGGCGGAAGCTGGCCGGCCTGGGCGCCGGGGCAGATCGGGCGCTATTTCGACGCCCTGCGGCAGCCAGCCGGCGGCGTCCATTTCGCCGGCGAACACACCGCTTCGGAGTTTTCCGGCATGGAAGGCGCTTTCGAATCCGGCGAGCGCGCCGCCGGCGAAGTCATCGCGGCACTGCGCGGGTGATCGACGACGCCAGGATGCGGCGGCTCGAGGCGCGGCTTGGCGGCCTGCTTGACGATGGCGCCGTGAGCCGGGACGCCCCAACCCGCGACTATCTCGCCCAGGATGTTTTCACCCGCGACCTGCCCGCGGGCCTGGTGCTGCGGCCGGCCAATGTCGAACAACTCGCGCAAGCGGTGGCCGAGGCCACCGCCGCCGGTTGCGCGGTGATCCCCCGGGGCGGCGGCATGTCGTACAGCGGCGGCTATGTGCCCGCCGAGGCCGATTCGGTTTTGGTCGACCTGCGCGGCATGAACCGGGTGCTGGCAATCAACCGCGACGACATGCATGTCACCGCCGAGGCGGGAACAAGCTGGCGCGAACTCCACGAGGCCCTGGCGGGAACCGGCCTGCGCACACCGTATTGGGGCACCTTGTCGGGCATCCACGCCACCGTCGGCGGCAGCCTGTCCCAGAACAGCATCTTCTGGGGTTCGGGCCATTACGGCTCGGCGGCGGAATCGGTGTTGTCGCTGAAAGTCGCGCTCGCCGACGGGACGGTGCTCGACACCGGCTCCGCCGGGCGCAAGAATGCCGGCCCGTTCTTCCGCCAGCACGGCCCCGATCTCACCGGGCTGTTCTGCGGCGATTGCGGGGCGCTCGGCGTCAAAGCCGCGGCGACCCTGCGGCTCGTGCCCGAAGCCGAAGGCCGCGCCTTCGGCGCTTTCGCCTTCGACGACTACCCCGCCATGCTCGCCGCGATGGCCGAAATCTCGCGCCAAGACTTGGCGATGGAATGCTTCGGTTTCGACCCTTTCCTGCAAGCCCAGCGCCTGCGCCGGGAAAGCCTCGCCGCCGACGCCAAAAACCTGCTCGGGGTGATGAGGGCGGCGAAGTCCGCCGGCGGCGTGGGCAAGGCGCTGCGCGACGGGGCGCGAATCGCCGCGGCCGGGCGCGGTTTCATGGATGATGTCGCCTGGTCGTTCAATCTGATGATCGAGGACCGCCGCGCCGAGGGCGCCGCCGAAAGGCTCGAAGCGGCGCGGCGGATCGCCGCCGGCGAGGGCGGGCGGGAATTGCCCGGCACCATCCCCAAGGTGCTGCGGGCCAATCCCTTCGGGCCGGTCAACAGCATGGTCGGCCCCGAAGGCGAGCGCTGGGTGCCGGTGCACGGCATCTTCCCCCACAGCCAGGCCGTGGACGCCATGGGCGCGGTCAGGGATTTGTTTGCCAGCCGGGAGCAGGCGCTGGCCGAACATGAAATCGGCGTGGGCCATCTGCTGGCCACAATATCGACGCATTGCACCGTGCTTGAGCCGGTGTTTTTCTGGCCCGACGCGCTTGAGGAAATCCACCGCCGCAGCATCGAGCCGGCGCATCTGCGCAGAATCCGCGGCTTTCCCGAAAATCTTGCGGCGCGGGCGGCGGTTGCGGCAGTCCGCGGGGAATTGATCGCGCTGTTCGCCGCGCTCGGCGCCGCCCACCTGCAACTCGGCAAGTCCTACCCCTACCGGGAGGAGCTGCGGGGCGCCAACCGGCGCCTGATCGAGGCCCTGAAAAAGGAACTCGACCCCGGCCGCCGCATGAATCCGGGCGCGCTTGGCCTGTGAAACGGGACCACTTCAGCGGCCGGGCATGAAATCGTCCGGCGAATCCGATCCAACCTGTGGCGCGCGGGCGTATGGGGTTGTAAGATAGGCGCATCGGCATCGGCGGGGCGCAGGGGGTGACGCCATGACACAAGCGACGGAAAACCGGGTCCGCCGGGGCTTGCGGGCCTTGCCGGCCCCGGGGGGCGGTTCCCGCCGCCTCCGGGACACGCCGGGGGCCGGCGCGGCGCGCGCGGGACACGGAACCACGGAACACGGCCGGCGCGCTCCACACCACCACCACCCCCCCCCCCCCCCCGCGGGGGCGGTCGCGGATGAGCGGGCGGCCGGGGCGGGCCGCGCGGCTCCGGCTGGCGGCGGTTTTTTCCGCCCTGCTCCTGGCGCCGCTTCCGGCGCTGGGGCAGCTCCCCAAAATCACCATCGAGCTGGAAAGGAACGCGGCCTCGGAGGGCGAGAGGATCGCCGCCACGGTTTCCGTTCCGTCGGCCCCGTCCGCGGATCTCCTGGTCACCCTGAACAAGCATGAAAACACCGCCGAGAGGCTGCCCGCGGGGAGCAGAGTCACGGACTTGAACGGGGTCGAGACGGTCCTCCAGGAGGCCCGCAACGACTACTCCCTGCTGGAGTCCGTGACCATCCCGGCCGGCGAAACGTCGGTTTCCTTCCTCGTCAACCTGCTCAAGGACCGGATATGGGAGTCCGGCAGCCTCGAAGCCGGCACGGGGGAGGACTTCTCGATCAGCGCCTCGGCCGCCGGCCACGCCGACTCGGACCGGGTCAAGATCACCATATACGACGCGGATCTCAGGCTGGTCCTCACGGGCGTTGAAAACATCGCTATCCTGGACGAGGGCGGGGAGGGCGCCGTCGTCACGATCGAGAGGGACAAAAACCTCCACGTTCCGGTTTCGGGGACGGCGATCATGACCACCTTCAACGGCCCGCGGGACTACGCCCTTTTCGGCGGGCCGGACCACGACCGGCCCATTCCGCTGGCGGTGGACGGCGCCGGCAACCGCACCTTCCCATTCTCCATCCCCGCGGGGGAGAGCGGGTATTCCGTCCGCGTGGCCGCGGTGGGCGACAAGACCGCGCGGCCCAACCGCCTGCACCGGCTGGTTGTCCGCATGGACGACCCCCCCCTCCCGGCCGGGGAGAGTCCAGTCAATCTCGAAATCATCGTCCGGGAGGACGACGACGCCGCGGACAACAGGGCCGAGATCGCCATGTCCCTCGCCGGGCTGGAGGCGGGCCGCGTGGCGAAGCCGGCGGACGGCCTGGCGGTGGAGTTCGCGGACGACTATTCGGGGCGGGCCCTGCCCAGGTCGGGCCCGTTCGAGATCGAATTCTTCATCTACGACCAGTCCGGGCGGGTCGGGGACGCCCCGTCGTGCGAATGGACGCCGACCATGCCCGCGGGCCCGGCCGTGGCCATCTCCGGGACCAACGCCGGCGGCGTCGACAGGTGCCGGTGCAACCAGACGGGGGGGATTCTGACGTATTGCTACGTCGAGCATCCCGGCGGCCGCCCGCCCGGGTCGTCGGTGAACACCCACGGCAGGGTTTCGGTGGCGCTGCCGGTGCGGGACAAAGGCGGCGCCGCGATCCGCCCGGCGACCGTGACCGGCAGCGGCAAGCCCTTCCTCTCCTTCGCGCCCGGCACGCGGGAGATCCGCTTCAACACCGCGGGCGCGGCCCTGGACACGGACTCCGCCAAGCACAGGTTGGCGCTGGACGTCGTTGATTGGAATAGATTGACGCTGGGGCCCGGCAACGTGGTGGCGGAGGGCGGCAGGTACCGGGTGCGGGTGAACGACACCACCGGCGGCGGCGTCAACCGCCCCCGGGTCGCCCTGTGCGCATCCTCGCCGCACGCCTCGGAATACGAGTACGGGTTCTACCAGTCCCGCCTCAAGAAGGTGACCGTCCCCTGGCCCGACGACAACGCCACGTGGATGGACGTCGAGTTCAGCACGGCCGACGACGACCTCTGGGAGTCGAAGGAGCGCGTCGAAGTCCGCTTCTGCCCCGACCTGGACCCCTACTACGAGGTGGCGGGCGGGCGGGGCGTCTCGGAGCTGAAAATCGACGGGGAGGAGCTGCCGCGGTTCCGCGTCCGCCCGGCCCCCGGCGCGGAAGTGGCCAGAACCGAGGTCGCCAATACGGATGGCGGACCGAGGACGGACGAAAGGTTCGTGGTGGGCGAGGACGGCGGCCACGTGGATTTTGAAATCACCCTGCTCGACACCCTGCTGGGCCCGTTCCTGGACGGCGAAAGCGCGGATTTCGTGTTCTGGGTGACAAATGCCAACCGGACGACCCCGGCGGTGAACGGCGTGGACTACGCTTTGGCGCTGGCGGGCGGGACCGCGCCGGAGGACCGCCTCGCGGCGGCGGACCGCGTGGCGGTGTCGACGGAAAACCGGCGCAACCTCATCCGGGTCAGGTTCACGGACAAATCCCCCCGCACCGCGACCCTGCGGATCCGGGGTATCGACGACGGCGGTTCCGGCACCCCGTTACTGCGGCTGCGGGGGGGGAATTTCTCCGCCACCAATCCCCTGGTCGGGATCGAGGACGGGTCGGGCAACAAGCTGCCCCCCGGCACACCGGTCTTCGATGTGGTGTTCCCGGACGATGACGGGGGCGCGCCGGCGCCCACCGTGGGATTTTTGAATTCCCTGGACCTATTCAGCGAGAACTTCTCGCCGGTTCTGACCATTATAAGTTTGAGCGCGCCCCAGCCCCGGGATGTCGATGTCGCCGTGGCAATCACCGGCGGAACGGCGGCGGCGGGCGTGGACTACGTGGTCCCGACAAGATGGGCGACCACCGTCACCATCCCGGCGGGGCGGACATCTGTGACCTATCCCATCTTACTGGTGACAGACGGCGAATGGGAGGGCGATGAAACGATCGAATTGCGGCTGGCCTCGGCGTCCGGCGCGGAGGTGGACGCGGCCAGCGGCACGGCGACGGTGAAGATCGTGGATTCAGAAAGGTTCATCGCCGAGCGGGACAAGCCCCTGGCCTTCGGCTTCGCGGCCCTCGCGGACGCCGTGGACGAGGGGCCGGGCGCGAAGGCCGTGTTCCGCCTCAGCCGCGACCCGGGCGACCCGAACACCGCCGCCTCCCACGACTGGGCCCCGGGGCCGCTGCCCATCACCGTGTCGCTGGCGGACGGCGGCGCCCACGGGAGGTACCTGGCCCAGGCGGAGATCGACAAGTTCCCCATGACGGTCACCATCCCCACCGGTACGCCGCACATGGACATCGAAATCCCCATCGACGACGACCAGGCCGCCGAGGCGGACGGGGCGGTCGCCCTGGAGGCAAAGATATCGGGCGCCGCGTACTACGCGGACAAGACGCTGACGGCCTCGGTTTCCGTGCGCGACGACGACGGCCAGGGCGAAGCGCTAGGCAACAGCTGCGCGCCGACCGCCGACGGCCTGGTCAACACGGTGCGCCGGTACTACGACGAGAACAAGGACCGTTCCGACAGGAACAACGGGGAGAACTGGCTGCGCGTGCTGGTCGCCTTCGGCGTGGAGACCCACGCCACGCTCCAACCGTACACCGCGGCCGAGGCCCGCGACAGCGAGGCCGTGTGGGACGGCTGGACCCCGGTGCGGGCGGAGCTCGAGCGGCTCGAGGCCTGCGCCGCCCCCGTGGTCCCGGCGGTCTCCATCGCCCGCAAGGCCGGCTCGCCCGGTCTTTTGCTGGAGGGGCAGCCGGCCGTGTTCACCGTCACCCGGTCGAGCCCGCACGCCGAATTCAAGGACGGCCCGCTCGAGGTCCCGCTGTCGGTTTCGGAAACCGGCGATTTCGTCGCCGCCGCGGACAAGGGGGACCGTTCGGTCACCATTCCGGCGGGCGCGGAGTCGGCCGATTTCACGGTGGGCACCGTGGACGACGAAACCGAGGAGGGCAGCGGGGAGATCGCGGTGGCCCTGCGGGCCCCGGCCGGCGGCGCCCACACCATCGCCGGCGCCGGGTCCGAAGCCTCCGCCACGGTCACCGACGACGGCGACGACGAGGGGAGGGGCATACCGCAGATATATCTTGCCATCAATTCGGGCTTGACCATTTTCGAAGACCCCGAGCCGCCAGGAGACGGTGACACCCAATTATTGATCACTGTTCGAAGGAACAGTCCCGCGGCGCCGTTGGATGTTGGGTTCAGGGTTGGCGGAACGGTCGAATGCGGAAAGGATTACACGGCCCCGTTCATAACCTGCCAAAGCGATGGGACCGCCGTGGGCCGATTGACCCTGCCCGCGGAAATTCCGTTGTTTGAAGACATCGTTTTCGCCCTTCATTTCCTGAAGGACGATGATGAAGAAGATCCGGCCGAAACGGCAACGTTTTCCCTCGTCGGCAGCGACGGCTACAAGATATACGCAAGTGGCCTGATTCCCTTTCCCACGTCTTTCGTTGTGAATGACAACAACAGCACGGGCCCGGCGCAATTCGCGTTCTCGGGCGACCCCCTGCTGGGGGAGGACTTGACGGTCGCGAAAACGGCCGACGACCCGGACGGGAATGGCGCTTTCAGATACGTCTGGGGCTTCAAGCCCGAAGGGGGGGACGACTTCTTGTTCTCGTACGCCAGGAACCAGCCGGTGTGCGGGCAGAACGTCCAAACCTGCCGGATACCCGCCTACTCCACGCTCACCCCCGGTGGCGCGGTCGGAACCGAAATCGTTGGCGGCCGGTACCGGGTGACAATCATATACACGGATGGAACGGGCTTTATTGAAAGGGTGGAGTTGCTTTCCGGCCCCGTCGCGGTCGGTTCGGGTTTCCCGTCCCTGTCGATCGCGGATTTCACCGCCCGGGCCGGGGCCGCCCACATCGCCGCGCTGACCCTGTCCGCGCCCCTGTCCGATGACATGTTCGCGGTGCTGGCCACCGACTGCGCGGCGGCGCCCGTCGGCGCGGCCCACTTCCCCGCGGGCGCCACCGAAGCCGGGCTGGCGGTGCCGGTCGACCCCGGCGCCGGGGACTGCAAAATCGCGGTCAGCAAAATCGTGGCGCTCGGCGGGGAAACGGTGGTGGCGGGAAGGGCGGCCGCGGGGACGATCACCCAGGTCTCCACCCAGTCCGTCCGGGCCTTCGCGCCCCCGCCCGCGGCCCAGCCCCGGCCCGCGGAAGCGGCCCGCGCGGGGCCCGCCAACCCGTCGCTGGTCGATCTGGCGCGGGAGATGTACGAAAGCAGCCGGGGCGACATCGACCGCAACTTCGGCTCGCGGTGGCTGCGGGTGCTGATCGCCCTCGGCGCCGCCGCGGACGGCATGTACGCGCCGTACACCGCGGCCGAGGCCGCGGCCGCGCTGGCCGAAACCGGGCACAGCGTGTGGCTCCCGATCGGGGAGGCGCTGGAAAGGCTCGGCCCGGGCCCCGGCTGCGTGGCCCCCCGGCTCAAATCCAGCGTCTTGGAGCGAGCCAGGGGCCCCGCCGGCCCGGACGGCCGGGGCCAGGACCGCTGGCGGATGGTCCTCAACGCCCTCAACGGCCAGACCCCGGCCGCGACGGCCGCCGACGTGGAGAACTGGCGGGCCCGGCCCGCCCGGTCCGCCCCGGACCGCTGGGCCCCCGCGGTGTCCGCGCTCGGATGCCTCGAGGCGAACGCGGCCGCCCGCGGCCGCTGACCCCGCCCGCGGCCCGTCGAGCCAACCATATGATTCCATAAATGGAATTTTTCAGGGTATGCTTGGGGATGGACAAGCCCCGCGACTTTGGCATGGCCCGGCCATGAGCAAACGCGCCTATGTGGAACTGGCGGACGGCGGCCAAACCCACTACCGCCACCGCGGCGCCGGCGCGCCGCTGATCCTCCTGCACGCCTCGCCACTGTCCTCGGCCTGGATGGAACCGACGATGGCGGCGCTGCCCGAAGGCGTCCACGCCACCGCCCCCGACACGCCGGGCTACGGCGCCTCGGACCCGCTGCGGGAGCCCAGCGAAGATCTGAGCGGATACGCGGCCTGGCTAAGGGAGTTCATCGCCGCGCTCGGCTTCGAGCGGGCTGGCGTCTACGGCTCCTCCACCGGTGCGCAGATCGCCATCGAATTCGCCCGCGCCTGGCCCGAAGCCGCGCAATTCCTCGTCCTTGACAACGCCGCCCATTTCACCGGCGCCGAGCGCGAGCACATCTTGGCGCGCTACTTCCCCGACCTCTCGCCGCGCGAGGATGGTGGCCATTTGCAACAGGCCTGGGAGATGGTCAACGCCACCTGGCAATGGTTTCCCTGGTTCGAGCGGGACGAGGCGCACCGCGTCGCCCCGGCCGGCGCCGCGCCACTGGCGATGCGGCAGGCGATGCTCGTCGATCAACTCCGCGCCGGCCCCGACTATGCCCACGCCTACCGCCGCGCCTTCCACAACGAAGACGCCAGCCGCCTGCTCGGCCTAACCACCCCCACCCGCATCATCCGCTGGCAAGGGAGCATCCTGCGCCAATACGCCGACCGCCTCGACGAATTCAATCTCCCTCCCAACATCCAAATGGCCCACTGCGGCCCAAGCATGGAAGAACGCCTGGCCACCATCGCCACCGCCGTAGCCGACCTGGCGGGGGTTTAGCAACCGCCCCACTCCGTCATTCCGAACGGAGCGAAGCACTCCCTCTGTCATTCCGCGCGAAGCGAAGCCTTTTCCGCCTCTTCGTGCTCGAAGGCTTGCCGATAGCCGCGTATCTCTTCTTGTGACAGCCCTTCATCGCTCAAGGCCCGTTTCCAGTTTTTGGCGATAGTCCCGGCCATCCCCGCCACGCAGCGTCTGGCGGCCTCCGGTTTGATGTCGAAGTGTCCGCTGGCCTCGAAGGCCAGATCAAGCGAGGCAGCGAATGAACCACCTTCGATGATTCCCGTTTCAAGGACGCGGTGGCGGGACGGCGATGGATTGATATCGAAAGCCGGGGACAGCCGCCAGCGGTTCCCTCCGGCGTAAAGGAATCCGTGGTTCTTCAGGTGATCATCTTTGTTGGAAACCAGAATGGTGAAGACGATCCGCCGCCACAGCTCAAGCAGGTCTTCGGCTGGTTCACTGGAAATCCGCCGGATCACATCGGCGATATCCGTATAAAACGCAGCTTCTTCGCCTTGCCAATCGAGCGCGGTGCGCGCGGACAGGTAGGGTATTCGGGTGTCGCCGCGCCGGTCGAACCGGCGGATCAGCGCAATCGGGCTGTCGCTGCCGCGAAGCGCAAGTCTGGCCTCGGAGGCGCGAAGGCCGCATTTGGCCGCGAGCTTGAGAGTCGCCACTTCCACCCGTTCAACGGGTTTGGTGTCCAGCGCGGAGGTGAACTTCGCGATCCACAAATGGCCGTCGTCATCCTCGACATTGGCCTTGGGTCGCGCACCGCCAGACCCCGCCCCTCCGGCCAGCTCGCGCGCCTCTTCCGCCGCGCCGGCCGGATCTTGCTCGAACCGCTGGGCCAGTTGCCGCAGTCGCTCAAGTTCCACGAATCGCGGGACTGGCGGGACCGAGCCGGAAAGCGGTTCCATGTCGTCACCAAGGAAGCGCAAAGCGCCTTGTCTCGTGCGGTCATCCGACAGTGCGAGAAAATCGAATTCTGTGGGCCCGCCGCCCAGCGCCCGGGTCAGCAAGGCGCGCCCCCAGGAATCGGGAGCGGAGTCGGCGAAGCATCCGGCAAGCGCGGAACGCTTGTCTTCCCTGCCGGAGCTGTAATGACTGCCCTTGCGCAGCGGCAATCCTGGAGACAGCGCGAAGCGGTCCCCGGCGGCGAGCCACTCGTCTGAATATTCGAACTGTGAATACTGCCGACGTCCATCGGTCTCGAACCGCAAGCGTCCGACGATTCGTTTTCCCGCTCCCAAGGCAACAATTGCTTCGCGCATCAGAACCCCACGCTGTCATTGCCGCCATCGTTGCCGGATTGACCGGAATCATGGCCAATGGGCCTTGCTGACGCCTTGCTCCGGATCCGCTTCGGAAGCCTCTCTTTCTCCAGCAATAGCCCGATATCATCGCTTCCGGCGTCGAGAAAGCCAGAAATGCGATCGAGTTCCCCCAACACCAGGCACGCCATCGCCAGCGTCTCGATGCGCACACCGCCATCGCCCTTTTCAAGCCGGGCCACGGTCCGCTCGGACACGCCAAGGCGCTCGGCGAAATCCTTCATGGAAATCCGCCGCTTCAGCCGGGCAACCTTCAAATTGGAGCCCAGCGAGCGCAAAGCGCGCTCGGCACTCGGAGAAGGCATGTAAGCTGCCATATCTGACCACAAAATCAATTTTAACAGAAGAATACGGCAGTTACGATTCCAGCGCTGTGTTGCGCTTTTACCAGCGAGCGGATACATGGTAGAGTTAAGCGCAAGAAAGTGCGCTTAACTGGTTTTTCTTATGAAAGTTGTTTCTGATCAACAGGTTACGGAGCACCTTAAGACCCTTAACCCATGGTGGGACAGTCATCGGATGGACGATGGGACGTTGGAGTTGCGTCCCCGGGCTTATCTAGGGCCGGTTCTGCGATTGCTGCGGGAGCCGGGTTTGCGCCGCGCCGTGGTGTTACTGGGGCCGCGACGGGTAGGCAAAACCATCTTGATTCGGCATTTGATCGCCGAGCTTTTGAATACAGGGGTCGATGCCCGGCGGGTGGCCTATGTGGAAATGGACCATCCGCTGCTGCATGGCCAATCGCTGGAGGCGCTGGTGCGGCAGATTGAGGCGGCAACACCAGATGGCGAGGGAACGCGCCACCTGTTTTTTGATGAAATCCAGTCGCACAAGGACTGGGAGAAACACCTCAAGCCGCTGGTTGACCATCGCCCCGATCTCCGCGTGCTGGTATCCGGTTCGGCGGCCGCGGCGCTCAAACGTCAGAGCACGGAATCCGGCGCCGGGCGGTTCACCGATTTCCTGCTGCCGCCGCTGACTTTTTCCGAGTACCTTGATCTGGCCAAGGAAGAGGCCGCGGTTCGTGAAGTCAGCCCCAACCGTTACTCGCTGGATGACATCGGCCGGCTGAACGCGCAGTTCGTGGATTATGTGAATTTCGGAGGCTATCCCGAGCTGGCGCTTTCCGATGTTGTGCGAAACAACCCGGAACGCTTCGTCAAATCCGATATTGTGGACAAGGTGCTTCTGCGCGACCTGCCACAGTTGTACGGCATCAGCGACATTCAGGAGCTCAATTCGCTGTTCACGCTGCTGGCGTTCAATACAGCCGAGCAGGTCTCCTCCGAGCAATTGTCCCAACGCAGCGGCGTGGGCAAACAGACCATCCAGAAATACATCGCGTACTTGGAGGCGGCTTTCCTCATCAAGCGGGTATTTCGGGTGGACCAGGACGGACGCCGCTTTCAACGGGAACGCAATTTCAAGGTTTATCTGACCAATTCGGCCATGCACACCGGCCTGTTCGGCGCGAGGCGGCCAGACGATGCGGAGTTCGGCCAGCTGGTGGAGACCGCCCTGTTCGCGCAGCGCTTCCACCAAGATGCGCGCTTGAACTACGCCCGCTGGGGCAGCCGGAGTCTGGAAGTGGATTTGGTGGAATCTTCGCCGGCATTCAAGCCCACTGGCGCGCTTGAGATCAAGTGGAGCGACAGGTTCGCCCGCAGGCCACAGGCGCTTTCCGGCTTGATCAAGTTCTCCCAAAAAAACCGGCTCAGGCTTGCCTGGGCCTCGACCCGCAGTCAATTCGGCAGCGAGACCATCGGGGAAACCGAAGTGCGGCAATGGCCCGCCGCCGTGCTCGCTTTTCACTACGGCGCCAGCGCCGTTCGCGGACGCTTGGCGGACTTTGACGCGCAAGTGCAGGGAATCACGGGACATGGGCAGGACCTGCGGCCCTGAACGTCAAGCAACCCACTTGGCGACGAGGCGTGCAAGCAAATATTGAGTTAAGCGCAAGAAAGTGCGCTTAACTCGCACTTTTGGTGAAATACCTTTCCAATCAATATGTTGCAGATGGCGTTAAGCCACTGTATTGGTTTTGCGCGACCCGTTGCCCCCTGGAATTGGATTTTTCGGGCTGTGTCGGGACACAGCCCAAAAGCCCTGACGACCGGGAAATATAGCAAAATTAGGAAAGTTATCAGAATTTTATAAACTTGCTAACTTTGCTATATTTCCCACATGGACCCGATCCGCAACCCTTATTCTCCCGGCGCTGGCGCGCAGCCGCCGGAGCTTGCCGGCAGGCAAGCCCTGCTTGACGCGGCGCGAATCGCCATCGGGCGATGCAAATCGGGCCGGTCCAGCAAAAGTTTGTTGATGGTTGGGCTTCGCGGTGTCGGCAAGACTGTGCTGCTCGACCGAATCAGGCGGCACGCCGAGGCGGACGGAAATTCCGCCTTGTGGGTCGAGCATGTGGAGAATCTGTCATTGCCGTCCAAGCTGGTTCCGCAACTGCGCATCGCCCTGCTCAAGCTCTCCTCGCGGTCGCGGGCCAAGGATCTGACGCGGCGGGCATTCAGCGCGTTGGCTGGATTCGCCAACTCGCTCAAAATCAAGTTGCAGGACGTCGAGCTTGGCTTCGATTTTCCGCTTGAATCGGGCTTGGCGGATTGCGGCGACTTGGAATCCGATTTGACGGACCTGCTTGAGATTGTCGGCCGCGCCGCGAAAGCCGAGGGCGAATGCGTGGCGATTTTTGTCGATGAAATGCAATACGTCGCGGAAAACGAGTTGGCGGCCTTGATCGCGGCCTTGCATCGCTGTTCGCAGCGGCAGTTGCCTGTAATCCTGTTTGGCGCTGGCCTGCCGCAGTTGCGGGGACGGATGGGCGACGCCAAATCTTATGCGGAGCGGTTGTTTTCCTTTCCGATCATCGACCAGTTGGCGACCGAAGACGCCAAACTGGCGATTTCCAAACCGGCACAGGCCGAGGGGGTCGAAATTCGGGAGGACGCGCTGGCGCTTGTTGTGGAACAAACGCGGTGCTACCCGTATTTCCTGCAGGAATGGGGAAAGCACATCTGGGACGAGGCCGAGTGCTCGCCAATAACAAAAACCCATGTCGAGGCTGCTTCCATTCTGGCAATCGCGGAGCTGGACGAGAGTTTCTTCCGCGTGCGCTTCGACCGCCTGACCGCCGCCGAAAGAAATTATTTGACCGCGATGGCGAAGCTTGGCGAAGGGCCGCACCGTTCCGGGGAAATTGCGGCAGCGCTGAAACGACCGGTGCAGACTCTCGCGCCGACCCGCGCCCAACTGATCTCCAAAGGGATGTTGTGGAGCCCCGGCCACGGCGATACCGCTTTCACGGTTCCTTTGTTCGATCAATTCATGCTGCGCAATGCAATATGATCGCGAAGGAATGAAGCCTGGCCCATGTTGGCGCGATTGCGATTCGGCTGGTGGAGGATTCAGCGCAGTTCGCTTTGGAGTTGGTTGAGCTCGATGGTGAAGCCATCGGGGTCCTGCAAGGTGCTGACGATGACTTCGATCACGCCTTCGCCGTCGTAGGACGGGTAGGAAACCGGCATGGGTTCGTCGATCACCACCACGCCCTCGACCTGCCGCGCGCGGGCGAAGGCGCCGCTCAGGTCGTCGACGTTGAACAGCAGCACCGCCGTGCCCTCCATGAAGGAGGTGTCGGCGAGATCGACGGTTTCCTTGCGGGGTTTGAAATATTGCAGCAGGCCGACGACGCCGATGTAGTCGTCGTTGGCGCGCAGCATCACCAGCCGCAGGGCCCGCTCGGCATCTTCGACCCGGGCGGCGTCGCGGGGGGTCAGGATGAGGTTGTCGTAGATCGGCACCATGCCGAGGGCGTCGCGGTAAAACTCGAGCGAGCGCTCGATGTCGCGCACCACGAGGGTGGTGCGGCGCAGGTCGATGCCCACGCGCTCGTCTCCGGGAACGGTGTCGGCGAATGCCGCGCCAGTGGCCAGGCTGGCAGCCAACCCCAGCCAAGCCGCCAGGATGGCGGCGAATCGAATGCTCATTGGCTGGCTCCGTCGATGATCTTCTTCATGTAGGTCCAGGAGGTTTCATTGGGGCGGGTGTCGTCCGGGTCGGGCGGCGCGGTGTATTCGGGATAGTTCTCGGCGATCTCGGATTGCATCGTCGCCGAAAGCTGGCTGAAGTCCTCGAGCTTGCGGCCCATGGCGTTGAAATACATCATGCCGGGGCGGCTGCCCATCTCCATCCACGGCAGCCAGGGCGCGATCCGCACCCAGGAAACCACGGGATAGGCCACCGGCTGCCCGGCGTCGAGCAGTTCCGCGGTGTCGCCGTTGAAATCGAATATTTCGGTGGCGTGGTAGGTTCCCCCTACATAATTCTGATAGTCGCCACCCAGGGGATTGGTGTAGAACAGCGGCACTTCCACCCGCATCAGCCATTTGCCGTTGATGTCGTGCAGATTGAAGGGGATGTCCTCGCCCTCGGCGGTGCGGCCGAAGCTCGGCCGCTGGTTGACCGGATCGTTGGCGACGTGGATGACGCCGTTGTCCGCCCCGGTCCAGGGATTGGCGAAGCGATCCATGACCTCGTTGGTTCGCGGGTCGAGATAGAGCATGAGTTCCCGCGAGACCATGCGGTAGCCGGGGCCGCGATCGGGGTCGTCGATGCCGACGCATTGGCGGATGTTCATGCCGTCGAGGTTGAACAGGTGCCGGTCGGGCTCGCCGGGCACCCGGGAGTAGGCCCGGCCGAACCACTGGTAGACTTGGGGCGAGGCATCCTCCATCGAGCAGTGGATTTTGCGGTTGATGGCGATATTGCCCCCGGCGGTCGCCGGGTCGAGTTCGGCGGCGGCCACCGCCGCGCCGGCCGGGGCGAGGGCGAGAATGGAGGCGAGTTGAAGAATCCGGCGGTGCAAAGCGAAGCTCATGGCGGGTCTCCTGCTGACGGCGGCGACAGTACCACCCTGTATAAAGTTATGTCAATATGACATGGTGAGGCCCGGTCTGCGAAGCAGACGAAAAGCATCGCTTTTCGAGGGCCGAACGGCTCGACATGGATGTCGAGACCGGGGCCAGTCGAAGCCGGAAGCGCCGCGCCATGGATGGGTGAAGGCTGGTCGGCGCAGCCGATCAAAAGCGCAGCTTTTGAAAGCCTGAACGCCTTGCCATGGATGGCAAGGCCGGGGCCAGTCGAAGCCGGAAACGCCGCGCCAAGGATGGCATGAACAACATTGCGGGAACTCCGAGGACATATTCACAGGATCGGTAGAGCATCGGTCTGGGTGGGTGGCTTCGACTCGTCGCTGTGCAGACCCAAAGCGAATCCAGTTTCGGCGGAATGGGAATTGCTGGCCGGGGAAGAAGGGAGAAGGAGGACTGAACCATGACAGCTTACCTGGTCGTCGAGGCGGTGATTGCCGACCGCGGGAAATTCGCGGCCTACGCGCAAGCGGTGCCGGAGTTGGTGGCGCGCTTTGGCGGCGAATATGTGGTGCTCGGCGGCGAGCAGGAGGCGCTTGAGGGCGACTGGGGCGGGGTGCGCCTGGTTATGCACCGCTGGCCGGACATGGCCGCGGCGCGGCGCTTCTGGCATTCCCCGGAATACGCGCAGGCGCGGAAACTGCGCGAGGGCGCCGGGGAGTTCCGCGTGATGCTCGTTGCAGGCCGCCAAAAGGAGAAGCTCGAATGAGCGGCGCGGGCAGCGCCGGCAACAGCGGCGCGGTGGCGGACGCCGACTCGGCCGCGGTTGCCCCCTACGCCGCGCTCGCGCTGCAAATGCGCTGCCACGCGGTGAACGACTGCGCCACGGCGGATCAGGCCAGGGCGCGGATACGGGCCAGCATCGAGCGCTGCAACGGCCTGGTCCGCGGCAGCATCCGATTCATCAAGACCTACAGCGGCGACGACACCCGCCTCGTGGTGCTGCCGGAGTATTTCCTCACCGGCTACCCCCGGGGCGAAACGCCCGCCGAATGGCGCGCCAAGGCCTGTTTGCATCCCGATGGCCCGGAATACGGGCTGCTCGGCGAATGCGCCAAATCCAACGGCATCTATCTTTCCGGCAACGCCTACGAAACCGACAACCACTTTCCCGATTTGCATTTCCAGTGCAGCTTCATCATCGACCCCGCCGGCGAGTTGATCCTGCGCTACCGCAGGCAAATCTCGATGTTCGCGCCGACGCCACACGATGTGCTTGAGCGCTATCTCGAAGTTTACGGAGCGGACGCGCTGTATCCGGTGGTGGATACCGGAATCGGCCGGCTCGCCTGTGTCGCTTCCGAGGAAATCCTGTATCCCGAAATCAGCGCCGGACTCGCCCGCCGCGGCGCCGAGGTGATCTGCCACTCTTCCAGCGAGCAGGGCAGCCCGCAACTGACACCGAAAAACATCGCCAAACGCGCCCGGGCCTTTGAAAACCAAGTGTATGTGGTGTCCGCGAACAGCGCGGGAATCGCCGGGCCGGGGTTTCCCGAAGATTCGACCGACGGCCACTCCCAGGTGGTGGATTACAAGGGCGCCCTGCTGGCGGAGGCGGCGTTTGGCGAGTCCATGTGCGGCTTCGCCGAAATCGACATCGCTGCCCTGCGCCGCCAGCGGCGCAAAACCGCGATGCTGAACCTGCCGGCGCGGCGGCGCATTCTCCGGGAAACTTCCCGCTGAAGTTCCCCCGCCGCGGAAATTGGGCCCTACTGCCCGGACCGCGCCTCCAGGCACTTCAGGGCCTCCACGACTGGAATCCACCGCGCCCATCCCCTGTCCGCGTAGCCCCGCGCTTCCACGCTGGTCATCCTGAGAGGCCCGCTGGCGGTGCCCGAAAAGGTTTGCAGCACCCTCGACCATCTCTCGACATGGGCTTCGCCCTCGCCGGTCTCGGCCCGGTAACGCTGAACATTCCCTTCAAGCCCGCCGGAGACACAGGCCACGGGTTCGGGAACGGGCTCCGGTTTGGGGCTCGCATTGACCACGGGTTGGATTTGTCCCGGCCGCGCATCCGTAGGCGGCGACGACTGTGTGCCGCTTTCCAGCACCGTCAGCGCCGCCGCCACCGGGTTCCAGCGCATCAAGCCTTGGTCCGCGTAGCCCCGGGCCTCGGCCGCGGTCATGGCTGGGCCTTCGCCCTCGGCGCCATCGCTCAGCGCATGCAGCACACGCCGCCAGCGCAGCACATGGCCCCATCCCCGGGCGGTTTCGGTGGTGTAATGGCGGACCTTGTCGATGAGGGGCGGCTCGGCGATGGCGAAGCGGGTCTCGCTGAACCCGTCACTGGAGATGCCCACGTTGGTGGTTCGCGACAGGGTGGCGACCACGCTCTCCTCCGCCTCGTCCAAGTCGTCGTGCAGGATCGTGATGTAGAAGCGGGCCAGGCTTGCGCCCGCGGTGAGCGCGGTGCCATCCGCCGCGCTGTTCGTCCGGGTGCAGCCTTCACTGTCCAATTCGGTGCGCCCGCGGTTGTGGCGGATCGAGTAGTCCGCGCCGGGCGTCGCGGTGCCGGTGAAGCACAGCCGGAACCCCCAGGCGTTCGGCAGATGCAAGCCATTGCCATCCGGCCTGTAGGCGATCCGGTGAACGGTGAGCGTTCGCCGCGCGCCTTCGGGCAGCACTTGCCCCGACGCCTCGCCTGGCGAGGGCGAGAACAGGAGGAAGTCGCGGTTGTTGATGACGGTGTTGGCCGTGGCCACCAGGTTGAAGCCGCGGGCCGTCGGGTGGGGGTCCGCGCCGCCGCCGACATTGCTGCCGAGGTCCGCGCGGTCGAAGCCGTTGGCGCCGGTGCCGTCCGGTCCCAGTTCGAACCGCAGCGTCTTGCCGCCGCTGCCGGTCGCGGCGGTCAGCACCAGCGTCGCCAAGCGGGCACCGGCGCCGTTGAAGCGAAGCTGCGGCGTAGCGGTGGTGTCGCCGCTGAGCGCTATCCCCGCATTTAGTCCAGCGCCGGATTGCAACGCGAGAGACCAGTCGCTGGTGGTGACGTTGACACCGGACACGGCGAGCGGCACGTCGATGATTTCGCCCGCAACGAGTGCGCGACCAAGTGCGACCGTGAATACTGACGTCTCGCCTTCGAACAGTGAGCCTCCGCCGGAGAGCGAGACGATCGTGGGGTCGTCGTCGCGCACAGCGAGGGTGACCGAGCTTGGCGCGCCGAGAGTGTAGCCGGAACCGGCGGCGATGCCAGTGGTGATCGACCAGTCGGGCTCGTCCAGATTGTTGTCGGTTGCGGTCACGGTGTAGCTGTTGGTGGTGCGGCCGCCCGCGATGGTTGTGGCCGAGGCGTTCACGCTACCCCTCGCGGACACCGTCGGCTGGCCGTGGTCGATCGAGCCGTCCACGGGAATGTCCGAAGTGACGACGATGGTGGCGGCGGCGCTCTCGTTGATGCGGGTGATGCCGTTCTGCGCCGCCACTGTCAGCTCGGGCGTGTCGTCGTCGGTCACGGTCACCGTCACGCTTTCTATCGAGATGGCGTTGTAGGCGGCGTCGCTCGATGCCGCCGTGTGGGCGATGACCGAGCTGCGCTGATTGCCCACATCGTCGCGGCTGTTGTCAACGCCGGTGACGGTGATGGTTTGCAACACATTCCAGGCGCCGCTGCCGCTCGGCGTGAAGGTGAGCGTTTGCGTCTTGCCGGCCGAGCCTCCCGCCTTGTTGACGGTGGCCGCGCTGTCGGTGGCCGAACTGGCCGTGATGGTGACATTGTGGCTGGGTTCGGTGGCGAGCCGGACGGTGTAGGTGTCGCTGCCGCCGTTCTCGCCAACCGAGGTGCCGCCGTCCGACTCAACAATGAGCACCTCGGGCATGTCGTCATCTTCAACCGTCACTGTGGCCGAGGCCGACGTGCCCAGGCTGTAGCCCGTGCCGGCCGTTAATGTCACTGTCACGTCGCCGTTCGCTTCGTCGGCATTGTCCGCCACGGTCGCGACGCTGTAGGTGGCCGATGCCTGTCCTGCCGCAATCGTCACGGTGTCGGTGCCCTCATCGCCCGAAGCCACGAAGTCGCTGCCCGACGCATCGGCGACCGTGAGGCTCACCGCTAGCGCCGCCGTCGTCACGCCCGCGCGCGTCACCGTGAAGCTCGCCGCCGTGCCTTCCGTCACCGGAGAGGTATCGCTCGCGATGGTGACAACCGGCAGGTCGTTGTCGTTGACCGTCACGGTGGCCGAGGACGGTGTGCCCACGCTGTAGCCAGTGCCGGCGGTCACGGTCACGGTCACCGCGCCGTTGGGCTCATCGGTTGTGTCGCCCACCGTCGCCACGGAATAGACTGCCGACGCGGAACCGGCGGGAATGGTGAAGGTTTTGCCGCCTTCGTTGCTTGAGGTCACGAAATCGCGCCCGCCCGCGCTGTTCTCGGACACCGACAGCTGCACCGCCAGCGCCGCCGTGGTCGCGCCCGCGCGGCTGACGGTGAAGCGCGCCGCCGCGCCTTCGGTGACCGGCGAAGCGACGCGGGCGATGGTGACCGCGGGGTCGGCGACCGCCGAGCCGTTGATGCGCAGCTTGAGGCTGGAGCGGACGATGTTGTTGGTCCACTGCGAGCCGTCCGCATTCAGCCGGAAGCGGTGCAGGTTGGCGATGCTCCAGCCGCTGGCGGCGCCGCTGTCTTCGTTCGTCGATGTGGTCACCCGCCAGTTGCCGATCCGGGTGCCAATATCGCCGGTCACGTCGAGGACGAAGAAGTACGACGTGTTGGCCGCAAGGGCGATTCCGCTGCCGGATGCCGAGAACGTCAGCACCGTGTCGGTCGTGAACGCGGTGAATGTGGGGGTCTGCAAGGTGCCAACAACGGTTCCCGGCGCACCGCTGGCGTTGGCGCGGATCGACACCGAAAAGGGGATGCCGGCGTCCAACCTGGCGAATTCGATTTCGACGCTGTTCAGCCGGTAGCCCCGGCTGTTGCCGCCGGTGGTGAATTGCTGGGCGTGGTCGATCCCGCCAAGGGAGCTGGCAATGGGGCTGGGGGATACGAAGTCCGCCTGGCCGATGTTGCTGACCAGCGCCTGCTGCGCGAGGGCGCTGGCGGGCCAGCCGAGCAGAAGCGGCAGGATCCGCAATGCAAGGGCTGGCAGGATGCGCGAGACGCCACTATTCAACTTCAAGATCCATCTCGTAGCGGAAATGCGCGGGATTGTAGAGCACGCGCAGATAATCGTGCATGCGCTCGCCCTCGGCGCTCTTGTTGTAGGAGCGCCGGACAAGGCTCAGCAAGGCGCTGCCCTCGGCCACGCCGAGCGCCGCGGCCGCGCCGGCGTCGGCGGCTTCGGCGCTCAGCGTTTGTTTGACATGGGTTACTTCGAGGCCCTTCTGGCGGAAGTAGGAAAGCCGTGGCGTCTTCTCGAAAATCATCGGCTTGGAAGGCATGTCGACACCGGCGGTCCAGCTCGTGTAGTAGCCGAAATCGAGCTGGTCGCGTTGGCGGACGCGAACGAGGTGGAGCGCCTTCTCGCCGGTCGCCAGCCCCAACTCGTCGCGAACCGACTGGGGAGGTTCCTGCCAACCGCAGCGGATCACCCGGGCGCGGCTGTTGCGCGCCATCGTCTCGATCTCCTGCAGCATTCCCACCAGCGGCGCCTTCACCGGCCGCGGCGAATACTGGTAGATGATGTGGGTGCCCTTGCCGCGGCTGCGGGCGAGCAGGCCCCCGCCGGCGAGATCGTCCATCGCCCGCTTGGCGGTGATCCGCGACACCTTGAACAGGTTGGCGAGCACTTCCTCGGTGGGCATGCGGCTGCCGTGCGGCAAAGTGCCGTCGAGGATCAGCGCCTTCAGCAGGCTGTATAGCTGAAAATACAGCGGCGTCGGCGAAGACTTGTCGAGTTCCTTGAAGCGGGACTCGTCACTGAGGGCATCGAGCGCGTTCACGGCATTCGCCTTTGTCATATATAGTTATAATGATATATCAAACATCGGCAACGGCCACAGCCGCTTGAACGAACGCCCCGGCGAGTAAGGGGGGCTTGGTTAGGAAAGCTCTGACTAAGTCAGGGCTTTCCGCGGTACACGGAAGTACCGCCGGATTCGATGGCGCAAGCCATTGAATCCGCGAGCAAAACAAAACCACGTTTTGTTTTGCGACAATGAAAAATTCCATGGGCGAGGGCAAGCGTCTGCGAAGCGCAGCTTCGCGCGCAGACCGAGCGCCACCGAGCTATGCTCCGTGGCCGGACTGGAATTTTTCACAGCATAGTGGCCGGTTTGCAACTTACGCTTAATGACATTACATTAGGTCAAACTGCTGGTCGGCCACGCGCGCGAGCGCAAGAGCAATCAGATGGAAAGCTTGAGCAAAAATCGGATGTACCCGTGGTTCATCGCCATCTTCGCCGCCGTGGTGCTGATGGTGAGCAATGGCCAGACGATTTCGGGCCTGTCGGTTTTCGACCGGGCGTTCATCGACGAATTTGGCTGGTCGCTGGGCGAAATCAAGTTCCGGGACATGATCACCCTGCTGCTCGCCGGCCTGGTGGCGCCGCTGTTCGGCATCCTCATCGACCGGCTCGGCGTGCGCCGCTGCATGCTCGCCGGCTGGGTGCTGCTGATCCTCGGCAACATCGCCTACAGCCGGCTCGAAAGCCTGACTGGGCTGTATCTGGTCCACGCCCTGTTCTCATTCGTGCTAGTGGCCTGCGGGCTGAATGCCGCGGTCATTCTCGTTTCCAAATGGTTCACGCGGCACCGCGGCACCGCCATCGGCATCGCGCTGATGGGCACGAGCCTGGGCGGCATCGTCTTCCCGCAGTACGGCACGGCGATGATCGAGGCCCTGGGCTGGCGCGGCGCCTTCGCCTGGGGCAGCCTGTTCCCGGCGGTGATGCTGGTGGCGACCTGGCTGCTGGTCAAGGACAAGCCCGAGGTTCCCCATGGCGCCGCGGCATCGGCCGCCGCCGCCGCGCCCGACCCGGACGCCGGCGTGCCTTTCGCCGAGGCCTTGCGCAGCCGCTCGTTCTGGGCGCTGGCGATCATCGCCATGACGACCTTCTACACCGTGCTCGGCACCCAGGCGCACATCTTCGTCTACATGACCGACGCGCAGTTCAATGTTCAGGTCGCGACCAACGCCATCAGCCTGTTCTTCTTCTGCGCCCTGGTCGGCAAATTCATCTTCGGGCTGGCGGCGGACTACTTTGACAAACGCCTGGTGTTCTATGGCAACCTGCTGGTGATGCTGGTCGGCTCGCTGATTCTGATCCGCATGGACGTGGCGCTGATCTGGATCGCGGTTACCGCCTTCGGACTCGGCTGGGGCGGGGTGTACACGATGATCCAGCTCACCGTGATGAACATCTTCGGCACCCGGGACGCGGGCAAGATCCTCGGCACGATCACCGTGCTCGACGCCAGCGGCGGGGGCCTGGGCATTTGGCTCACCGGGGTGATTTATGACACCACCGGCAGTTACGAGTTGCCGTTTCTCATTTTCGCGAGCTTGATCGTGGTCGCTCTGGCCGCGCTCACCCAAGTGCGGCAGCCCGCCCAGGCAACCGGCGCAGCGGCCGCGGCAACGACCTGAACGGAAAGATTCATCGATCCTCCGGGTATGCTCGTACCTAATCAGGGCTTGCTTGGCGGGACAATCGCCCCGCCGTTCGCGGTGGCGGTGGCGGTGGCGGTGGAAAGCGTCAAACTTGGCAGGGGGAAACCGGATGATTACCGAACTCGCGGTGCTGCGCTGGCTGCACATCCTCGCGATGGTCTATTGGCTCGGTGGCGAATGGGGCGTGTTCCAGACCTCGACCCACGTCATCAACCGCAAGCTGTCGATGGAAGAGCGCCGGCGGCACATGGAAACCGCCTACAAGATCGACATCCTCGCCCGCACCGGCATCATCCTGCTGCTGCCGCTCGGCCTGCACATGGGCCACATCTGGGGTGTGCAGCCGCTGGGCGGCGGGTGGCTGTGGCTGATGTGGGCGCTGTTCGCCGGCTGGCTGGCGCTGTGCTGGGCGGCTTTCATCCGCCGCGAAACCGACACCGGCATCCGCCTCACCAAGTGGGACGAGCGAATCCGCTACGCCGTCATTCCCGCCCTGCTGATTTCCGCCACGCTCTCGCTGCTCGGCCACGAGTACGCGCCCTTTGAAGCCGGAACCGGGCAGAAATGGTTTTCCTGGAAAGTGTTGCTCTACGGCCTGATGCTGGTGATCGGCCTGCAACTGCGCTACATCATGCGCGAATGGACCGAACTGTTCCGCGTGCTCGCCGAGGGTCCCAACCCCGAGGCGGAAAACACCCTGGAAAAATCCCTCCGCTTCGGCAAGCGTTTGGCCTATGTCTATTGGATCGGCATCGCCTCGGTGGCCTTCCTGGGCGCGACGAAGTTCGTGTGAGCGGCATGGCAAGGAAGGGCTAATTCCGCTTGGCCAGGAGCTTTCTGCGGTAGAAGTCGAGTTCCGCCTCGAGTGCGCGGATCTGGTTGGCGGGTTGGCGGAAGCCGTGGCCCTCGCCAGTGAAGCGGATGTATTCCACGCCTTGGACCCGCTTGCCGAGTTGGTCGCGGAGCAGTTCCGCCTGCGCTGGCGGCACGACCTTGTCCTCGCTGCCCTGGAGGATGAGCACTGGTGCCGATATTTCATCGAGCCGGTTGATCGGGGAGCGCTCGCGGTAGCGGTCGATGGTTTCCGGGTAGGGGCCGATCAGGCGGTCGAGGTAGCGGGATTCGAACTTGTGGGTGTCCCGGGCGAGCATTTCAAGGTCGGCGACGCCGTAGTAGCTGACGCCGGCGGAGAACAACCCGCAGGCGGCGAGGCTCGCGAGCACGGTGAAGCCGCCGGCGCTGCCGCCGCGAATCGCGATCCGCTTGCGGTCCACCTTGCCCGAGTCGATCAAATGCTCAACCGCGGCAACCACGTCTTCGATGTCGATCACGCCCCATTGCCCGTCGAGCGCCCGCCGGAACTCGCGGCCGTAGCCGGTGGAACCGCGGTGGTTGAGATCGAGCACGGCGAAGCCCCGGGAAGTCCAGAACTGATGCATCGGGTTCAGCGCCGCCCGGGCGGTTCCGGTGGGGCCGCCGTGCACAAACACGAGCAGCGGCGGCAGTTCCCCGGCGGGCGGGGCGAAACCGGGGTTGCGCGGCGCATAGAACAGGCCGTAGGCAGTTTCGCCGCCGCCAGTGGGAAACTCGAAATGCGCCGGCCTCGAAACCAGCCCGGCCGAGAGCGCGGCGGGAGGCGGCGGGCGGTACACGACCCGCGGCGATGCGGAAGACGCCGGATCGAGCAGCGCGACGGAAGGGTAATCGTCAAAGCCGGCGGCGAGATAAACCAGCCTGCCGCCGGCGTCTGTTTGCAGGTGCTCCAGCGCCGCTTTTCCGGCGGTTTGGGGCGCGGCCCCGCGTTCCCGCCCCGAAGCGGCGCAAACCCGGCGCAATGTCCAGCGGCATTGCTCGACCGTGGTGAGGAAGAGGTCGCCGTTTGCGCCAATCGCGTAGTTGCGGTTGCCGAGTTCCCAGGGCGGCCCGCAGCAATCGGCGGCCACTGGAAACACCGGCTCGGCGGTGCTCTTGTCGCGGTCGGCGGCGGCGAGTTTTTCCGCTTCGACCCGGGCCAGGTTCCAGAACCCGGATTGGTCGGTAAGGAAGTGCAAATCGCCCCGGGCGTTGAAGCCCGGCTGAAGTTTGGAGGCTGGATTCGCCGCGTCCACCGCGAAACAATCCGCCAGCCCGCCGTTTTGATCCAGCCGCGCGCAGCGGAGTTCGGTTTCGTCCCAAGGCATGTTCGGATGCGACCAGGTGATGAAGGCGAGCCGCCCGCCATCGGCGGAAAGGCATGGCCCGGCGACGAAGTCGCCGCCTTGGAAAAGCACCGTCTGACTATCGGTTTTTCGCGGCGGTTTCCGGCCCAGATCGATGGCCACGAGCGCATTGACCACTTCGCTCGCCCGGCCCCCGGCATGGCGGTGGTCTTCCCGCGCGCAGATGAGCCGGTTGCGCCGCGGATCGTGCTGCAGGTCCGCGTAGCGCACCCGCCCGCCGCTGGAATCGGTGACTGGCGACGGTTCGCCAAATTCGCCAGCGCCCGGATCGAAATCCTGGCGGTAGATTTCCTGATCGTCGAAATTGCAGAAGAATACGGTGTTGCCGCCAGCGCAAAACGGCATCCCGCCGTACTCGTGAACCCTTGTGCGCAGATTGAATCCGGCTGGCGAAACCCGCTCGATGTTGCCTTGGCCATCGCCAAACATCAGCGCCTGGGTGTTGCGCTCCGCGGGCATATTGAGCAGGAACAGCGCGCCGCCGCGCCAAGGCAGGGGTTTGGCGGGGGTCTGGCGCCCGGCGAAGATGGCCCTGGCGGTCAGCGGGGAATCCCAGCTTCCGCAGGGGGCGATTTTCCGCTCCCGCCTTGCGCCGGCGCCGTTCATGCCCAATCCCGTCCGCCGCGGCTCATGTTTGCTCCGGTTCCGGGTCCGCGTCCGCCCGGTGCATGCGTCCGCGCAGCATCGACAGCACAATGCCCGGCACGCAAATCGCCGCGGCCAAGCCAAAAGTCAATTGAATGGCCCGCTCAAGCTGCGGCAGGGTGTCGGCGTCGATCAGCCGCTCGCCGATGAGCAGCGACATCGCCAGCGCCACGAGCACCATGCTGCCGAGTTGTCCGAGCACCCGGGTCGTCGAGATCGTCGCCGAAGCCGCGCCGTAGTCCTTGGCCCCGACCGAACTCATAATGGCGTTGGAATTGGGCGAGGTGAACAGCCCAAAACCCGTTCCATTCAAAACCAGCGCGATGCCCGCCGTGGACAAATCGCTGCCGCTGTCGAGATTGCTCAGCATCAGCAAACCGATTGCCGACAGGGCCATGCCGGCGGTGGCGATCACCCGGGGTTCGCCCCGGTCGGACAACCTGCCCGCGATGGGCGAAAGCAGGGCCATGGCGGCTGGCTGGATCATCAGCATCAATCCAGCCGCGGATGCGCTCAGCGATTTCAACTCCTGCAGATAAAGGCTCATCAGCACGATGTTGGAATAGGTCGCGGTGTACATGATCAGCGAGGCGCCGCAGGAGCGGGTGAAGATCGCGTTGCGGAAGAGCAGCCGCACATCCCAGATCGGGCTCGGAACCGAGTTGGCGTAACGGATGTAGGCCAAGATGCTGGCGGTGAAAAGCAGCAACAGCACGGCGCTCGCCATGCTCGGCAACAGGCTGGCGCCCAGGCACAGGAACATGATGGCCATGCAGAACAGCGCCGCGCCGGGGAAGTCGAAGGGGATCCGGTCGCCGGTCCAGTCCCCGCGGTCGGCGAGAAAAAGCCGCGACAAACCAACTGCCAGCACCACGAGCGAAAGCGGGATGTGCAGGAAGAAGTTGGCGCGCCAGCCGAACTGGTCCGTGACGATGCCGCCAAGCACGGGCCCCGCCATCAAACCCACATACACCGTCGAGATGACGATGCCGATCGCCCTGCCGCGCTGATTGGGCGGAAACGCCGAGGCGACAATCGCCAGATGCGTGGCGTAGAGCATCGCCGCGCTGACACCCTGCAAAAACCGCCCACCGATCAGCATCGCGCTGTTGATGGCCATTCCGGTGAATGCCGACGACAGGGCCATCGCCACGGTGCCAATCAAAAACAGGCGCATCCGCCCGAACTGGTCCGCGAGCCGGCCGAAGATCAGGATGAACATCGCGCCCGCCATCAAGTACGCCATCGGCACCCAGCTCAGCATCGCCGCGCTGAGCGAAAAGTAACCGGCAATCGTCGGCAGCGCCACATTGGCGGCGGAAAGCGTCAATGGCGTGGTGAAGGAGTTGAGGATCACCATGGCGATAACGACACGGCGGTCCCGGGTGGTGCTGGCTGCGGTCATCGGCAGGCGAGCATAGCACAGGCGCGGAAGCGGACAGGCGCCCGTGTTCGCCCTTGGCTCCGCTATCCCGTGATATAGTTCGCCGCGCGGCGAATTCCCCATGCCGGGCAGTATCCAATCCAAAGCGGGGAAAGAGGAAGGAGTGGAAAATGCATAGGAAATTGCTGTTTGCCGCCATCGCCCTGGGGCTCGGGTCGTTTTCGATTGGATCGCCGGCCCAGGAGCGGGCGGTTCAGGAAATGCAGGAGATACAGGAGATACAGGTCATATCCAACATCCGGCGCTCGGAAGGGCTGTCCGATGTGAACGCGGCGGTTTCGGTTATCGGCGGCGAGGAGCTGTCCCTGCTGCGGCTGACCCATTATCAGGAGGCGCTCAACCGCGTTCCCGGGGTCAACGTCAATCGCAACAACGGCCAGGAAAGCCTCGCCTCGATCCGCTCGCCGGTGCTCACCGGCGCCGGCGCCTGCGGCGCCTTCCTGATGGCCGAAAACGGCATTTCGCTGCGCTCCAACGCCTTCTGCAACGTCAACCAGATGTTCGACGCCCACAGCGAAAACGCCGACCGCATCGAAGTCGTCCGCGGCCCGAGCAGCGCCCTGTGGGGTTCCAACGCCATGCATGGCCTGATCAATGTGGTGCTGCCGGAACCCGGCGAAGCCGGCTCGCTGACGCTTGAGGCCGGGCCCCGGGGCAGCCAGCGCATCCAGGGCCAGTTCGGCGCCGAAACCGAGGGCGTGAAGAACCTCATCCTGTTCAATGGCGTCGAGGAGGAAGGCTACCAGGCCGACAGCGGCGTCGATCAGCAGAAATTGAGCTGGCTGTACCAGCTTGATTTCGGCAATGTCCAGCTCGACGGCGGCATCACCCTGATCAACCTGAACCAGGAAACCGCTGGCTACGTCACCGGAACCGACGCCTACAAGGACGCCGAAAAACGCAAGACCAACCCCAATCCCGAGGCCTTCCGCGACAGCCGCAACGGCCGCTTCTGGACTTCCGCCAGTTGGGATGCCGGCGACTGGGACCTGGCGCTGACCCCCTACTTCCGGGAAGTGAACATGACTTTCATGCAGCACTTCCTGCCCGGCGACCCGGTTGAAGACTTCTACCACCGCAGCCTCGGCTTCCAGTCCGGCGCCTACCGCGATGTCGCCGGCGGCGGCCGCCTCGCCCTCGGCATCGACGGCGAAACCACCACGGGCAAGCTGCTGCAATTCCAGGAAAACCCCACGGTCGGCTCGGCCTTCCTGCGCAACACCATCCCCCAGGGCAGGCACTACGACTTCACCGTCGACGCCGGCATGATCGGCGGTTTTCTCAGCTACGACCAGCCACTCGCGGAAGACTGGACGATCTCCTTCGGCGTGCGCGTCGAGAAAGTCGATTACGAATACGACAACCTGATGCGCGACGGCCGCACCAACGACCGGGGCGAAGCCTGCGGCTTCGGCGGCTGCCGCTACAGCCGCCCCGCCGACCGCGGCGACGACTTCAGCAATGTCTCGCCCAAGCTCGCCCTGAGCTACCAGATCAACGACGGCAACCGCCTCGACCTCCGCCTCCAGCGCGGCTTCCGCGCGCCACAGGCAACCGAACTCTACCGGCTGCAAAACGCCCAGACCGTGGCCGATCTCGATTCGGTCGAACTCGACAGCTTTGAAGTCGCGTTCAGCGGCGACGCGGAAGTGCTGCGCTATTCGGCCAGCCTTTACATCATGGAAAAGGACAACGAGATCATCACCAACAGCGCCAGGGAAAACCTCAACGGCGCCGCCACCAGCCACCGGGGCTTCGAGCTCGCCCTGGCCTACGACATCAGCGACAGCTTGAGCTTGCACGCGGTTGCCAACTACGCCAAGCACACCTACGAGCATTCCCAGTTGTCCGGCGGCATCGACATCAAGGACAAGGAAGTCGACACTGCGCCCAATTTCTGGGGCAATTACCGCCTGAGTTGGCAGCCGAGTCCGCGGCTGCGGGCGGAACTCGAATGGGTGAACATGGGCAATTATTTCACCAACCCGGAGAACACCGCCTCCTACGACGGCCACGACATCTTCAATCTCCGGGCCCAATACCAGGTGGGCGAGGATTGGCTCGTGACCGCCGCGCTGCTCAATGTGCTCGATGATTTCTACGCCGAACGCGCCGACTGGACGACCTTCAGCGGCGACCGCTATTTCGTCGGCCAACCCGCCCGCGCCTACATCGCCGCCACTTGGAGTTTTCGATAAGAGTTTTCGACAGGAGGTTTCAATTAGCCACCCCGGATTTCCGCAAAACGACCCTGCTTTCGCGGCCCTGCTGGCGCTGTTCGCGGCGGCGGGCGAGCGCCTCAAACCCATCGGCCACCCTTCCCAGGCCGGCATCGAGGCCGGATCGCTGCGCCAGGCCGCCGTGCTGATTCCAGTTACCCGGCCCGACCCCGAAACCCGCCGCGCCAGCAGCCCCGAGCCTGCCGCGGCGAACCCCGGCTCCACAGCAGGCGCTTCCGCCAGCGATGCCAGTGCCGGGATGCCTGCGGATTCGACAAGGACGGCTCTTGAATCGGAGAATGCGGCCGTTTCCAGTCAGGTCATACTGACGGTGCGTTCGGAAAATCTGCGCAGCCACGCCGGCCAGATCAGCCTGCCCGGTGGCACCATCGAAGCAGAAGACGCGGACCCGGCGGCCACCGCCCTGCGCGAAGCCGAAGAGGAAATCGGCCTGCCCCGGAGCAAGGTCGAGGTCATCGGCCAACTCGGCCCCATCACCCTGCCCTCGGGCTTCCTCGTCACCCCAGTGGTCGGCCTGATTCCGCCAGCCCTCGAATTCACCCCCTGCCCCCGCGAAGTCGCCGGCATCTTCCAAACCCCGCTCAGCCTCATCCTCAACCCCGGAGCTTACACCCGCACCCACCACCACCAAGCCGGCAAAACCCGCCACACTCTCGAACTCCCATACAAGGACTACCAAATCTGGGGCGCCACCGCCGCCATCCTCCACCGCCTGGCGGTGTTGTGTTCCAAAGAGGCGCAAAGGCATGATTGAGCAATTCGACAACGTATGGGACGCCTTGATCGTGGATTCGCCAGCAAGGCTTCTTGAATCGGAAGGAAGCCGCCGTCAAGGTTCGACTACTTCAATCGATGCATCGGCGGCCTGCTTTATGAAGCGGCGGTCGAATGTGAACATGACTTCACATTCACTCGCGGCGGAAAGATGCAGGGCGTCTGTGAAATCCATGCCGCCATCGGCGAAGTCAAAAGCTCTTACCAGAGCGGCGGTGTTTTCAGCGGCGACGCCCGGCAGGCCCAGAAACGCTCGAAGCGCGGCGACGACTTCATGGCGGGAAAAATCGTAAACACTCCGCAATACCCATTCGCATTCGAGCAATACGGTTGTGCTTACGAATACGTGCCCCGTGTCCACCACCGCCTTGGCCTTCGCGGTTTGATCGGGATCATCGGCCGTTAAGTAACGGATGACGATATTGGTATCAATCGCTCGCATGCCTTCTTCTTGCCTCCGCCATGACACCCGCCTCCATGTCCGCGATAGACTTCGCTTCGCCCTCATGCGAGAGACACCCAAACACTTGCTCCGGTCGCGTTTCGGGGAAATGCGGGACAGCTTTCAACAGAACGCCTTCGGGGCCGTTCTCCACGACAAGGCGGGTGCCGGTCCCCCATTGACGCGCCCGACGGATGGACTTGGGCAAGATAACTTGGCCCCTAGTGGAAACTGTGGTCGTAAGACGACTAATCTTGGGCATGGCGAACTCTTCAATATAAGCGGCGAACGACCAGTGTAAGACAAAAGTAAGACATGTCAATGCCTGGTTTATCTCCCATCGCATAATCACAGAGCTGTGCTCGAAGTGGAGATCGTGGTGACCAAGGCGGGGGCCGTTCAGGCGGGGTTGCACCGTTTTCCTTCGGTGGCGCCGCCATATGTGCTCCAGTGCGCAAGTCCGGACGAGGCGACTCTGTGGCCGCACCTGTGCGGGCGCGAGGCGCTCGGATTCTAATCGGCACTGCCGGAGGTGTATCCCGAATCAACCGGCCAACACCGATAGATACAGAAGCCGGGCAACGTCCCGGCCTATCTGCCTAAGCCGACCTAGGAGCCTGCGGCGCAGACTCCTGGCCCAAGGCCAAAAGGGTCTAGACCTGGAAGGGTAGGGACGCGAGACGGAGTGGAACGCACTCTCGATCATTAGCTGGACTGCGCTGCTTCGCGACAGCCCCGCCCAGTACCATATGCGCTGAACCCGCACACGGGCTTGAGCTCGAATGTGCCGGCTCAGATACATGCCTGGTTAATCCCCCATCGCGAGTATCGCGGTCCGGATTACCGAGGCGCTACGACCCTATGGACGGGATGGCAATTGAATCTGCGTTGTTTCGTTTTGATGCATAAAGCAATTGGTCGACACCTGTAAAGAAATCCCTTTGGCTTACCCCGCTGTCGCCTGCTTTGTAGGCCCCGATCCCCATGCTGGTATGGATTTGGCGGTGGATTCGGCCTAGCTTGAATGGGTTTTGATGGAGCTGGGATTGGAGGCGTTTGGTTAGGCGGGTGCCTTGTTCGAGGTTGGTGGCGGGGAGGATGATGGCGAATTCGTCGCCGCCGAGGCGGCAGGGGGTGTCGAGGCGGCGGATGGTTTGGCGGATGACTTTGGCGAAATGGCAGAGCACGGAATTGCCGACTTCGTGGCCGTGGTTGTCGTTGACCGCTTTGAAGTTGTCGAGATCAAGCAGGATCAGGCAGGTTGGTTGCTTGCTGCGGCGGGTGCGTTCGAGTTCGAGGCTCAAGGTCTCGTTGAAGTGGCGCAGGTTGGAAAGGCCGGTGAGCTCGTCGGTGTGGACGAGGGCGCGCAGATATTCGACCTGTTTGCGCAGGCGCTCGAGCTCGGACAGCGCCGCCCGGCCCGTCTCCGGCGGTTGATGTTCGCGGTCTCCCATGCGGGTAACCGTAACACAGGGAATCCCGCGCCAGAACAGGCGAACGCGAAGTTGCGGCCAGTCGCCAAAGATCAGGGCCGCGGCAGCCCCAGTGCCTGTTCGACATCTGCCCAGGAAACGAGCTTGAAGTTCTGATTGGCGGCGGGCGACTCGTTGATGCCGTCCTGCACCACGAGCAGGCCCCGGGGGAAGCGGTCGTTCAAGGCGGCGGCTGTGACCGCGAGGCCATCGGTTTCCTCAACGCCGTCAACGCCACCCTGCCCGCCCGCCGCGAGTGTGAACGAGCCAGCATAGCCATTATTGCCGTTGCTTCGCGCCAGATCGTAGACTGCGAAGCTGTTGTCGCCCTGGCTGGATACGATCAGGTAGTGTTCCCCGGCCGGGCCGCGGTAGACGTCCATGCCTTCCACGTCCGCAGCCAAGCGGCCGGAGGCGATGGCGTCGAACAACTCGATCTCCGCCGCCCGGGCCGCATCCGCGGGCATCAGCCAGATGCCGCGCTCCTCCTCCCCGAGATATAGCGTCCAGGCGGCATCATCCACGGCGCAGCCTTCCGGCTGGGAAGCGAGATTCCAGGCGCCTTCGAGCCGCGGTTGCAGGCGGCCGCCGGGATTGAGACGCCAGTGCTGGTACTGCCCGTCGGTGCTGTTGACGAAGGCATGGGCGCCGCCGGATTCATCGATGCCCATGCAGATGCCATAGGGGTCGGCGAGGTTCAGCGGCACCTCAAGCGCGAAGCTGACCCGGCCCTCGCCGGAGATGCGGAATACGTCCATCGAGCCGCCGCTGCGGTTGGTCGCCACCGCCAATGTCGCCGGTGCCCCGTCGAGCGCGATGCCGCCTCGCAAGTCCACGTTGTTGAGCCGGCCGCGGTCGAGGAATTGCGTTTGGTTGCCGCTTAGATCGTAAACCGCCAGGCCGCTGCGCTTGTCGGTGCCGAGGACCAGGCTCGCCGCGGGCTCGGTGGGATGCGGCCAGATCGCCGGATCATCGGCGGCGTCGCCACCACTCGGGACCGGGGTGGTTTCCAGCAGCGGGTGGACAACCCGCGCATCACCGCGAACCGGCGCCTCCCCGCCGCAGGCGGCAAGCAGTAAGGCGACGCAGGCGGAAAGCAGCGAGGCGCCGCAGCAAACCGTCGATGCCTGTGCCTGTCCATGTCCGCGCCCGCGGTCGCGCCACCGAAAGGCAGCCATCAGAACTGATACCGCAGTCCGAGCATGTAGGTCGAGCCGTATTCGTCGTACTGCGACAGGCGGCTGCTGTTGCCGAAGTAGTAGTACTCGGGGCGGTCGTTGAGGTTCAACGCCGCGCCGCGCAGTTGCAGCGAGTCGCTGATGCGGTATTTGAGGGTGAAATCGATTTGCAGGTGGAAGCCGGTGTAGCGGTCGATAAGGGCGTCGTCCCCCACTTCGTCGAGATAATCGCCGCGGTAGTTGGCGGCCAGGCGCAAATCCCAGGGGCCGTCGTCGTAGCCGAGGACCAGATTGGCCGTGTCTTCGGCCTGCTTGAAGTAGGGAATCACCCGCTCGCCGGCGGCGGCGGCGGCCGGCAACTCGGATTCGCCGGCGGCGCGGGTGTAGTTCAGCACGAAGAGCAGGCCGTTGTCCCACGCGGTCTGGAAGGAAAACTCGAGGCCGAAGATGTCGCTGTCGCCGGTGTTGATGTATGTCCGCGCGCGGTTCCAGGTTCGTCCCCGCAGCGGCATGCTGTCGCTGAGCACTTCAACGATGGAATCGGCGATGTTCTTGTAGAACACGCCGGCGGCGACGAAGGTTTCCCCGCCCAGGTAGTGTTCGTAGCTGAGGTCGAGATTCCACGCGGAAGTCGGCGCGAGGCCGGGATTGCCGCCTTCGATCTCGTTGTCGTCCACATCGATGATGGCCCCGGCCCGGGATTGCTTGAAATCGGGCCGCACCAGCGAGCGGAACACGCCCAAGCGCGCCACCTGGTTTTCCGACAGGGTGAACTTGGCGTTGACCGATGGCGCCAGAAAGGAATAGTCGTTGTCGAAGGAGACGTGGCCGGCGAAGCCGTCGCCGTCGAAACGCTTGCCGGCATGGGTGGCGCTGGTGTGCTCATAGCGCAGGCCGTAGACCCAGGAGGCGGTTTCCGTCTCCGTGGTGGCCATGATGTACGCCGAGGCGACGTCTTCGTTTGTGCGCCAATCGGCCGGCACCGATTCCTCCTCCTCGTCGCCGCTGAATTCAAACTCCGGCCCGGTGTCGAGGCAGGTGGTGCCGTCGCTCAGGGCGACCGGGGCCGAGCCGATGCGGCCGATGTGGGAGCGCACATTGCCGGCGCTCGGCGCGGGGCCGTGGATGCTGTTCAGATAGGGCGGAATGTCCCGCAGGCCGGAGCTGGGCAGAATGATGTCGTCCACCGGCTCGTAGGCGCAGAAGTTGAAATCGTTGCGCTTCTCCCGCTGGCGAATTTTCAGGCCGTATTGCAATTCGGTGGACAGATCGAGGGCCCAGGTCATGTCGAACTTGGCGCCGAGGTCGCGGTCGGTGGTCAGCCCGGTTTCGTGCTCGAAAGCCTTGAGCGGGAAATTGGCCGGGTCGGAAAACTCGGCCGGGAAGCTGACCGCCGGCTTTTGCGGATCGCTGTTGTCATAAAGGATCGGCGACTTCACCTTGCCGCTGCGGTAGATCACCGCGTACTTTTGGGTGTCGTCCTGCTCCGAGCGGGACCCGAACAACTCCAGTGTGATATTGCCGCCATTCTCAAGCCGCCACTCGGTGCCGAGTTGCATGGAGCTGATTTCGCGCTTTTCGGGCCGCCAGCGGGCCTCGGTGTCCACCTTGCTGTCGGCGTAGCTGAATACGCTGCCGTTGATGACCGGCTCGTTGTCTTCCAACCCGTCGCGGGTTTCCCACTTGCCGCGGTACTCGGTGTCGACATATTCGTTGTGGAAGGTGCGCAAATAGGTTCTCGCGCCGCCGTCGGACTGGTAGTCGAGATTCACCACGATGCCTTGCCGCTCGCGTTCGAGGTCGTAGTAGCGCATTTCATAGTCATCGTTGGGCGCGATGTCGGACCAGCCGCCGTTTTCGTTGTTGTGGGCGACGATGCGCCGGCTCTGGTCGCTGAGCACCACCGCCGCGCCGATTTCCCCCCCGTCCACCAGGAAGCGGTCGGTGTAGGTGGCGGACATCTTGGGATTGCCCGCGTCCCGGGTCAGTTCATTCCAAGAAGTTTCGGCCATCACGCGGACGCGGCGCTTGTCGAAGCTGAAGGCCGACAGGGTTTCCAGATCGATGGCGCCGCCGATGGTGTCGGCGTCGAGGTTCGGCGTCAGCGTCTTGTAGACTGTCATGGAGTCGAGCAAGTCGGTGGGGACGCCGTCGAGCATGATGCCGCGGCGGTCTTCCGGCGAGGTGGTGCTGACGCCGTTGATGGTCATGGCGTTGAGGTCGGCGCTCATGCCCCTGACGGTGACATAGCGGCCTTCGCCCTGATCGTTCTCGACCATGATGCCGGCGATCCGGCGCAAAGATTCCGACACGTTGATATCGGCAAAATTGCCGAGGGCGTCGGAATCCACCACGCCGACGATCTTGTCCGAATCGCGCTGCCGCCCGATGGCGTTGCGCAAAGCGGCCCGGGTGCCGGTGACGCGGATTTCCTCCACCAGCGGGGAGCCAGCGGCGCTGGCCTGGGCGCTGGCTTGGGCGTTGGCCTGAATCGCGCCGAAGCACGATGCGGCAATCAATGCCATTCCGATCAGTTTCGCGTTTCGCCGCATAATCATGTCGGATACCCCTTCAGTCGATTCGTTGAATCAAGTTGATGTGGCGATTGGAATCGCTGCGCCATCCTATTCAAGCTAAATTGCAACAAGGTGACACTTTTATTGCAGAATTGTGACAGGGCCGTGGGCGCCGCCGTGGAAGAGCAAGCGCGAACGCTACGGCAGCGCCCAGGCTGGCAATTCGCCGAGCACGTCGAAGGTGAGATGGCCGGCGGTGAAGACGAAGACGGTCAGCAGCAGCACCGACAGCAGGTCGAGCCAGATGCCGGCGATGACCATCTTGACGATGGGCACCCGGCCCGAGCCGTAGATGATGGCGTTGGGCGGCGTGGAAACCGGCAGCATGAAGGCGCAGGAGGCGGCCAGGGTGGTCGGAATCAGCAGCAGCAGGGGATGGGCTTCAATGGCCTGGGACAGGCTCGCCATGATGGGCAGCGCGAGGGAGATCGTGGCGACGTTCGACGAAACTTCGGTGAGGGCGGTCATGAAGGCCACGGTGCTGGTGACGATCGCCAGCGGGCTCGCGCCGCCGAGCAGTTCGCCGAGTTGCATGGCGACATAATCGGACAACCCCGAAGTCGTGAAGCCCTTGGCGATGGCGAGTCCGCCGCCGAACAGCAGCAGGATGCCCCAGGGAATCTTCTTGGCGTCGTCCCAGTCGAGCAGCCGCCCGCCGGTTTGCTTGCCGGCGGGAATGATGAACAGGCTCAGGGCCATGGCGATGGACACGGTGCCATCGTCGATCATATGGCCCACCGGCGCGCCGCCCATTCCCGTGAGCAGCGAATCGAGATAGTGGCTCCAGCCAAACAGGTCGATTTCCTCGCCGAGCAGGCGCTCCTTGCGCGTCATCCACAATAGCGCCACGGTGAAGAAAACCCAGCCGACGCGCTTTTCCTCGACGCCCATGGGGCCGAGTTTGGCGATTTCCCGGTCGATGAAGCCTTCGCCGCTGAAGGGCGTGTCCTTGGGCAGCGGGAAAACCAGGCGGGTGAGCAGCAGCCAGGCGATCAGCATGTACACCGCGCTCAGCGGCAGCGCGAACAGCAGCCAGGCGGAAAAGGCGATGTCCGGGGCGCCGGGGAACAACTGCGGAAGCTGGGTCACGAGCACGCCGTTGGGCGGGGTGCCGATGAGGGTGGAGAAGCCGCCGATGGAGGCGGAATAGGCGATGCCGAGCAGCAGGGTGAGGGCGAAATTCTCCGCATTGGCGGGCACTTCGCCGCCGCCCGCCAGCGCCTGCCGGTTCAAGTCCTCGTAGAGCAGGACCAGCGACAGGCCCATGGGCATCATCATCATCGCGGTGGCGGTGTTCGACAACCACATCGACAGGAAGCCGGTCGCCACCATGAAGCCGAGCACGAGCCGGTGGGGCTGGCCGCCGATGACGCGCAGCACATGGAGGGCGATGCGCCGGTGCAGGTGCCATTTCTCCACCGCCGCGGCGATCATGAAGCCGCCCATGAACAGCAGGATCACCCAGTCCATGTACTGGTTCGCGACATTGGGAAAGATGATGTCGATATCGCCGGGCAGGACGCCTTCGCGCAGGTCCACGAGGTTGCCTGCGGGAACTTCGCGGCCGCGCATGATGCCGAGCAGCGGGAACAGCGCGATGGGCAGCAGCGCGGTGGCCGCGAGCGGAATCGCCTCGGTGATCCACCAGGTCGCCATCAAGAGGATGACCGCGAGCATCCGGGTCGCGGCGGGATTGCCCGGGTCGAGATCGACCAGCAGCAGCGTCAGGACGAAAACCGCCGGGCCAAGCCAAAGCCCGATGCGACTGCGCAGGGGAATCGCCTGGTCCGATCCCGGTGTGTTCTGGCTGGTGGTGGTTTCAGTCATGTCCGCAAAGCGAAGTCATGGCTTCGATCCGTCCCCGTCCGTCATTCCGCGCGCGGCGCAGCCGGATTCGGCGGGGCGGTAGTGCTTGGAGCCGGGGGGGAACACCCGGATCGGGCTGGTTTTGAGGCCTTGTTCGAGTTGTTCGAGATCGTCGTACACGCTGATGTCGGACAGGGTGGCCCGGGTTGGGCGGGGCAGAACGAACACTTCCTCCCTGGCGTCGAGCAGGGCCTGGCGGGGGGTGAGCCAGCGGTGGTCGCGGATTTCGTCCTGGTCGACGCGCACTTCCGCGGCCTGGCGCAGCGGGCAAACGAAGAACCAGGTGGCGAAGCGGCGCGGCAATCCCGGTGGCGTGGTCCAGTGGCCAACGTGGATCAGCGAATCCTCGTCGATGCGGATGCCGGTTTCTTCCCGGGTTTCCCGCAGGGCGGCCTTGCGCGCGGCGGGGTATTCGAGGGGACTGTCCGCCGCGGCGAAATCGGCGGCGTCGATCCGGCCGCCGGGAAAAACCCAGTGTCCGCCGTGAAATACCAGTTTCGCGCTTCTTTGCAGCAGCAGAACCTCGATGCCACCGCCAGCCCGCCCCGGCCGCGCCAGCGCGACGGTGGCTGCCGGCGCCGGTTGCGGCGAATGGTTGCCCTGTGCCGGCCGGCCCGGTTTCAACCGCGGTTTTGACGCTGATGCTGGCATTCGCTATCCGCTTGTCGCCGCTCGGGATCGGGGCGCATCCACAAAGTTCCGGCTGAATTGGCGGTTTCAGGCGGCTTGGTCGGCCATGATGCGGCGGATCGATTCGCGCTCGTTGATCCGCTCGATCAGGCCGCGGATGTTCGGCATTTCCTTGTAGGCGTCCCAGTCGAGCGCCTTGCGGCAGACCAGGGTGGCCAGATTCGCCATGAAGCGGCAGTAGAAATCGGCATAGGTGATTTCTTTCCCGGCGAGCCAGGGGTCGAACTTCGCCAGCCGGTCGAGGCTGGCGAATCCCCTTTCGAGCAGTTTGCGCACTTCCGCTTTCTCTGAATCGCCCGCCGGGGGCCGGTTGAAGAACACCTCGCCGAACAGCCGCCGGGCTGGCAGTTCGATATAGAGTTCGAGATGGCGCATCAATTCGCGCACCTTGGCCCGCTCGAATGGATCCGCCGGATAGAAGCGGGGGCCTTCGCCGAGCTCGTCGAGATAGTCGAGGATGACGCCGGTTTCGGTGAGGGATCCCGCCCCGGTTTCGAGGCAGGGCACCTTGCCCATGGGGCTGATGGCGAGGTATGCCGGGTCCTGGCTCGGCTGGGCCTCGACCTCCTCGAAATCCATGCCTTTCTCGATCAGGATGGCCTTGATGATGCAATAGTAGTTGCTGAGGTTGATGCCGTGGAGTTTGATGGTCACTTTGGGGGGTTCCTTTTGGCGGATGGGTTATCGCGCATTGATTTATCGCACTGGCCGCAGGCGCGGGAAGACAATCTCCTGGCCGACCCGCAGGCTGTTCAGTTCGAGGCCCGGATTATACTGCCGCAGCAGCCAGATCGGCGTCGAATAGCGGTCTCCCGCCAGCGAGCTGATGTTTTCGTTTGGCTGGACGCTGTGGCTGATCACGCCCTGGATGTGGTAATTGCCGAAAAACTCGCGTTGCAGGCCAGAATGGAATTCGCGCCGGGCGCGTTCGAACTCGGCGACGCCCGCCTGGGAAAAATCGAGCCGCAGGCGCTCGCCGATGATGACCGGGTCGCGGAAGGCCATATTGTTCAGGCGGCGCAGGTCGCTGGCGCGGATGCCGAGCCATTCGGCGTAATGGCCGAGGGTTTCGGAAGCCTGGACTTCGATGCGCTGGTCGCCGTCGACGCTGTAGTCGGAGGGATCGGCGGCGAGTGATTCGGCGAGGATGCGGTTGCTCTCCTCGATATCGAACGCGGGATCGATGGCGGGCGCCTCATCGTCCCCGCTCATTGCCGGCGTGTCGAGCACCTGGTCGTCGGGCAGCACCGCCGCGGGGGGCAGAATCGGCTCATTGCGCGCGAGCTGCACCGGTTCGGGCGCTGGCCCGGGTTTAAGTTGGGCTTCAAGTTGAGCCTCGCGTTCAGATCTGGGCTCCGGGGCGGCCGCGGTTTCCGCAACGGCGGCGACGAGCACAGGCTCGGATGCGGGCGCCGGGCCGGCCGCATCGGCGGTGTCCTGGGGCAGCAGCAGCCGCTGGCCGATCGCGATGCGGTGGCGGTTGGCCAACTGGTTCAGCGCCACGAGCCGGGAAACACTGGTGTCGAAGCGCTCGGCGATGCGCGAGAGGCTGTCGCCGCGCTCGACGACATAGGCCATGTCCGGGGTCTGCATCGCGAACTGGAGTTCATTCGGCACGAGGGCGGGCAAGTCGCCTTCGGGAACCTGCCCGGCCCGCAGCTTGACGGGAAAGCCCGCGGGAATGCGCTTGTTGCCCTCCCACACCGCCGGCCGCAGGGCCGGGTTGTCGGCGCGCAACTGCTCAAGGCTCACACCGAAGGCGCCCGCGAGCGCCTTGGCCTCGACAAAGCCGTCGAGCCGCAGTTCGCGGAAGTCTGGCGCCGGGTCCATCGGCACATCGCCGAAATACCGCTCCAGATTGTCCTCGATTTGCAGCACCGCGAGAAACTGGGCGTAGAAATTGCGCGAGGCGAAGCCGAACAGCCGCCCGCGGTAATTGGCGATGATTTTTTCGATATCGGTGGTTCCCGTTTCCCGCACCGCCCGCCGCATCCCCCCGGCGCCGTGGTTGTAGGCGGTCAGCGCCAGCGGCCAGGTGCCGAGGATGCTGTAGTTGTACTCGAGCAGGCTCATCGCGGCGTGGGTGGCGAGGTAGGGGTCCATGCGCTCGTCGACGATATGGTCGATGCGCATGAAGCGCTGGCCGGTGGCGCGGCCGAACTGCCACATGCCCGAAGCCGAGGCGCTGGAAACCGCCAATGGATTGAACGACGACTCGACGTGGGGCAGGATGCCGAGTTCCCGGGGCAGGCCTTTCTCCCGGACCACCGCGCTGATGTGCGCGCGATACGCGCCCGAGCGCCTGAGCCCATCGAGAAAACGGTCGGACTGGCCGAGCTGGAAGCGCACGTTGGCGGCGGCGGCGCGGAAGGTTTCGCCGTCCGCGCCGGGGGGGAACAGGCCGAGGATTTCCCGCTGCCGCCCGCTCAGGCCCTCGCGCCGGCCGCTGGCGAGCACGCGCAGGTCTTCCTGTATCCGGCTTCTGGCGCGGTCGATATCGCGCTGGCCGCGCGACACCGTCTCGTAGATGACCGCCAGGTTTCTCGCGTCGTGGAGGTAGCCGTTGCCGGTGTTGACCTCGGTGTAGACCTTGAGCCAGAAATTGACCGCCGGCTCGATTTGCGGCGGCCGCGGAAACAGTTCACTGGGCTGGCCACTGGACTGGGCCAGCGCCGCCGGCAAAGCGAGCGCGGCGAAAAGCGCGATCGCGGGCAAGCGGAGGCCGCGGGCGCCTCCCGCATTGGTTGCAATGATCATTGGCGATTCCAGATTTAACTAAACTATGCGCCAGCCTGATGGAGATTCCGCGACTTCGCGCGGAATGACGGATAAAACAAGCCAAGCCCCTCCCCCGCCATTCTGCGCAGGCTCCTAGTGTGCTGTCCGGTAAACTAGACCGCGCTGTCCGCGTCGGCGTCTTCCTTGACCGGCACCAGCAGATCTTCACGGGTCACCTTCATGAAAATAATAACGTTCGATGCGACATAAATTGAAGAGTAAGTTCCCACAACCACCCCGATGATCAGCGCGATGGCGAATCCCTGGGTCGATTCGCCGCCGATCAGCAGAATCGAAAACAGCACGAGCAGGGTGGTGAAGGAGGTGATCATCGTCCTGCCGAGGGTCTGGTTCAGCGAGATGTTCACCGTGTCCACCGGCTCGGTTTTGCGCAGGGTGCGGAAGTTTTCGCGGATGCGGTCGGACACGACGATGGTGTCGTTGAGCGAATAGCCGATGATGGCGAGCAATGCCGCGAGGGTGTTGAGATTGAACTCCATGCCGGTGAGCGAAAAAATGCCGAGGGTGATGATCAAGTCGTGGGCGAGCGCCACCACGGCGCCGACGGAAAACTTGAACTGGAAGCGCACGGAGATGTAGATCATGATGATGCCGAGCGCCACGAGCATGCCGAGCCCGCCCTGCTCGGCGAGTTCTCCGCCCACCTTGGCGCTGACGTAGTCCGAGCCGAGCAGGACCACGCCGGGGTCGATGCCCTCCCGCAGCAGCGCCGCGATGGCTTCCCCGGTCAGCGCCGCCTGTTCGGCTTCGTTGGCGGCGCCGATGCCGGGGTCGATTGGCAGCAGCACGCGGATATCGCGGTCCGAGCCGAAATTGACCACCACCGCGTCTTCGTAGCCAGCGCCGTCGAGTTGGGCGCCGATCGCGTCGATGGGCGCGGTTTGGGTGAAACCGAGCCGCACCGAAGTCCCGCTGGTGAAATCGAGGCCGAACTCGAGCCCCCGGGTGGCGAGCGAGCCGAGGGCGACCAGCACCGCGAGCAGCGACAGCGCCGCCGCCACCCGGCGGCCGCGCATGAAATCGATCAGAATTCTGCCGTCTCGCGCTTTCATGGGGATGGATTCACACCACTGGACTTATACCGGATTTATGCAACTAGGCGGCCTGGCCCTTGCCCGGCCTGGACTTGAATGGACTGGATTTGACCGGAAGAATGCCGATCGACAGGCTGCGCAGCTCGCGGCGGCGGCCGTAGATCAGGTTGACCAGCGCCCGGGTGCCGACAATGGCGGTGAACATCGAGGTGACAATGCCGATCATCAGCGTCACCGCGAAGCCCTTGACCGGGCCGGTGCCGATGGTGAACAGCACCACCGCCACCAGGAAAGTCGTCAGATTGGCGTCGAGAATCGTGGTGAAGGCGCGGTCGTAGCCAGCGCTGATCGCCTGCTGCGGCGGCAGGCCGTTGCGCAATTCCTCCTTGATCCGGGTGAAGATGAGCACATTTGCGTCCACCGCCATGCCCACGGTCAGCACGATGCCGACGATGCCGGGCAGGGTCAATGTCGCCGGCAGCACCGAGGACAGCACGGCGAAGATCAGCACGATGTTCATGATCAGGGCGACATTGGCGGCGATGCCGAAAATCCGGTAGTAGAGCAGCATGAACACCACCACCAGAATCGCCGCGATCTGCACCCCACGGATGCCCTGCTCGAGATTCTCCCGCCCCATGGTGGGGCCGATCACCGACTGCTCGACAATCGTCATCGGCGCGGCGAGCGAGCCCGAGCTGATCAGCAGCGACAAATCCATGGCCTCGCGCTGGGTGAGGCCGGTGATGACAAACTGCCGGCCGAGGGCCGAATTGATGCGGGCGTGGCTGATCAGGCGGCGGTCCTCGAAGAACTCGATCTCCTCGACCTCCCCGCCGTTTTCATCGATGACGAGATTGGTGCGCGAGCGCGTCTCGATGAGCAGGATGTCCATCATCCGCCCCACATTGTCCCGGGTGACGCGGTTGATCTGGTTGCCGCCCTGGGCGTCGAGGCTGATCTGCACCTGGGGCAGGCCGTTCTGGTCGAGCGAGGGGCGGACATTGCTGATGCGGTCGCCCTGGAGGATCACGTCGTTGTCGACATTTACCGTGAAGCTGCCTTCGGGGGTGACGTAGTCGTAGGTCTCATAGCTCGACCGGGGCGCCCCGGGCGCCGCCTCAAGGTGGAATTCGAGCGTGGCGATGCGTTGCAGGATGCGGATCGCCTGGGCCGGGTCTTGGACGCCGGGCAATTCGACGACGATGCGGTTGGCGCCCTGCTGCTGCACCGTGGGCTCGGCGACGCCGAGGGCGTCGACGCGGTTGAGCAGGGTGGTGCGGTTCGCCTGGAGCGTGTCGCGCTGGATTTGCAGCATCGTGTCCTGGGTCATGCGCAGGTCGAGAAGGTAAAGATCGTTGGCCTCGCGGTTCTGGAATTGCAGTTCGGGGAAGTTGTCGAGCAGTTCCGAACGGGCCCGGGAACGGTCGCCGGCGCTGGCGAAACGCACTTCGATATGCGAGCTGTCGACCAGGGCGAGACCCCGGCTGCGGATGCGAAGCTCGCGCAGAATGCTGCGCACATTGCTGAGATTGTCTTCCATGCGCCCGAGCACGGCGGCTTCCATATCGACTTCCATCAGGAAATGCACGCCGCCCTGCAAGTCGAGGCCGAGGTTCATCTTGCCGGCGCCGATGGCCTGCATCCAGCCCGGCGTCGTCGGCGCGAGGTTGAGGGCGACGATGAAGTCGTCGCCCAGGGCATCCTCGATGGCGGTCTTGGCCCGCAGTTGCTCCTCGACGCCATCGAAGCGCAGCAGGATGCCGCTGTCGTTGAGTTCGCGGCCGATGGTGGCGAGCCGGGCGGCTTCCAACGCCGTGGTGATCCGCTCAAGGTCGGTCTGCCCAAGCCCGCGGCTTTCGTGGGTGACTTGCAGGGCTTCGTCGTCGGGGTACAGATTGGGCACCGAATAGAGAACGCCGAGCACCATGACCAGCAGGATCAGCAGGTTTTTCCAGGCTGGATAGTGGTTCAGCATGGGTTGTTCCCAACGGCGGCGTCCGGGGCGATTTCCGGGACCGGGATCATATCTGCTCCAAGGTGCCTTTGGGCAGGGCGGCGGCGATCGAGGTTTTTTGCAGCTTGATTTCAACGCCGTTGGCAACCTGCAGCAGCATGTATTCGCCGCTGACCTTGGTCACCTTGCCGAGCAGTCCGCCGGAGGTCATGATCTCGTCGCCCTTGTCGATGCTGGCGACCAATTCCCGGTGCTCTTTCGCCCGCTTGGACTGGGGCCGGATCAGCAACAGCCAGAACATCAGGATCAAGCCGCCGAACAAGACAAAGTTGAAGGCGAGCGAAGGCTGCTGCGCCGCGGTCTGGGCATGCGCGGTGCTGAAAAACCAATTCATCAGGTGACCTCCCGGCCGATTTCCCAGTCAGCCCCGAATGTTAAGTTTCACCGGCCAATTTCTCAAGTGCGGTTCTGTGGCTTCGATCCTTCGCCGTTGGAAAAGGGAAAACCTGCCATGGAATCTGCACAGCCTTAGTCGCCGTTGGGTCGCGGGGTATGCGGCGGAAGGTTCTAAGCTTCCCGTGTGCTGCGGAAATCTCGGACGAAGGAATCAAGTTGCCCTTCCCCGATGGCTTGGCGCATTTGCGCCATGAGGTTTTGGTAGTAGCGGAGGTTGTGGATGGTGTTCAGCTGGGCGCCGAGGATTTCGTTGCATTTGTCGAGGTGGTGGAGGTAGGCGCGGCTGTAGTTGCGGCAGGTGTGGCAGTCGCAGACGGGGTCGAGCGGGCCGGTGTCGGTTTTGTGGCGGGTGTTGCGGATGCGGATCAGGCCCTGGCTGGTGAACAGGTGGCCGTTGCGGGCGTTGCGGGTGGGCATCACACAGTCGAACAGGTCGATGCCCTCGGCCACGGCCTCGACGATGTCCCCGGGGGTGCCGACTCCCATCAGGTAGCGCGGGCGGTCCGCGGGCATCCGCGCGGCGCAATGGCGCACCACGCAAGACATCTCCGCCTTGGGCTCGCCCACCGAAAGCCCGCCGATGGCATAGCCGGGAAAACCGAGTTCAAGGAGGCCGGCGAGCGACCGGTCCCGCAGCTCGGGGTACATGCCGCCCTGGATGATGCCGAACAGCGCGGCGGGATGGCCGCCGTGGGCGCGGTGGCAGCGCCCGGCCCAGCGCAGCGACAGCTCCATGGATTCGCGCGCCCGCCCGGGCGTGGCGGGGTATGCTGTGCAGTCATCGAAAACCATGATCACATCGGCGCCAAGCCGCTGCTGCAAGGCGATGGCGGATTCGGGGCCGAGGAAGATGCGGTCGCCGTTGACCGGCGAGCGGAACGCCACGCCCTCCTCGCTGATCTTGCGCGTGGCGCCGAGGCTGAAGACCTGGAAACCGCCGGAATCGGTGAGGATTGGCCCGTCCCAGCCCATGAAGCCGTGCAGGCCGCCGTGGGCCGCGACGATTTCCGCGCCGGGGCGCAGCATCAGATGGAAACTGTTGGCGAGAATCATCTCGGCGCCGGTTTCCCGCACCTGCCCCGGGTTCAGGCCCTTCACCGTGCCGTAGGTGCCCACCGGCATGAACGCGGGGGTGCGCATTTCACCGCGGGGAAAGCGCAGCAAGCCGGTCCGCGCCGCGCCGTCGGTTTGTTCGCGCTCGAATCGCATAGCGGTCAACTTTCCCGGGTTTCCCGGAAGTTCACGGCGGGGGATTTTTCCATCGCCAGATGCAGATTGACCCGGCTCGGGGCGAGATAGGCCAGATGGCCACCGGCGTCGAGCGCTAGATTGTCGTGGTATTTGCGGCGGAAATCATCGAATTCGCGGTCATCTTCGCAATCGACCCAGCGGGCAAACCGCACCGCGACAGCTTCGTAGCCACAATCGACACCGTACTCCTCGCGCAGCCGGTGGGTGACGACCTCGAATTGCAGCGCGCCGATGGCGCCGATCAGCAGCTCGTTGTTGCGCAGCGGCGCGAAGACCTGCATCGAGCCTTCTTCGGCGAGTTGGGCGACGCCTTTCTGCAACTGCTTCCATTTCAGCGGGTCGCGCAACTCGATGCGCCGGAACAACTCCGGGGCGAAATGGGGAATGCCGCGGAACTTCAGCGTTTCCCCGCTGCTGAAGGCATCGCCAACCCGGATCGTGCCGTGGTTGTGCAGGCCGATGATGTCGCCGGCGACGGCGGATTCGGCGAGCGCCCTTCCCCCGGCCATGAAAGTGAGCGCGTTGCCAATCCGGGTAGTCTTGCCGGTGCGGCAGTGGCGCAGTTTCATGCCTTGGTGGAATTCTCCGGCGCAGACGCGCAGGAAGGCGATGCGGTCGCGGTGTTTCGGGTCCATATTGGCTTGGATTTTGAACACGAAGCCGCAGAATTCCGCCTCTCCGGCGGCGACTTCCCGGCTGTCGGCGCTGCGGCCCCGGGGCGGCGGCGCCCAGTCGACGAAATCGTCGAGCATTTCGCGCACACCGAAATTCGCCAGCGCGGTGCCGAAGTACACCGGGGTCTGCGCGCCGGCGAGAAAGGCGTCCCGGTCGAAGGGTTCGCAGGCGCCGCGCACAAGTTCGATTTCCCCGCATACTTGCTCGTGCCAGTTGCCAAGCAGGTCCTTTGCCGGCTTGGTATGCAGACCCTCGACCCGCTCGGCCGCCTGGGCCTTGTCCCAGCGCATGCCGGGGAACCGCAGCAGGGTGTCCGTGGCGAAATCGTACAGGCCGCGGAAGCCGCGGCCCATTCCCAGCGGCCAATTGACCGGGGCGCAGCGGATGCCGAGCACGCTCTCGATTTCGTCGATCAACTCGACCGGGTCGCGGATGTCGCGGTCGAGCTTGTTGACGAAGGTGAACAGCGGGGTGTCGCGCATCCGGCACACATTCATCAGCTTGATCGTGCGCTCTTCCACGCCCTTGGCGCCATCGACCACCATCAGCGCCGAGTCGACGGCGGTGAGCACGCGGTAGGTGTCTTCGGAAAAGTCTTCGTGGCCGGGGGTGTCGAGCAGGTTGACGATGCGCTCCTTCCAGGGGAATTGCATCACCGAGGAGGTAACCGAGATGCCCCGCTGCTGTTCCATGCTCATCCAGTCCGATGCCGCCATCCGCCCGGACTTGCGGCCTTTGACGGTGCCCGCGGTCTGGATGTGCCCGCCGAGCAGCAGCAGTTTCTCGGTGATCGTGGTCTTGCCCGCATCGGGATGCGAAACAATGGCAAGCACCCGCCGCCGGCTGATTCTCTCCCGCAGGGATTGCATAGGCATGTGGGGCGGCGGCCCGGCAAAGCGCGGGATTATACATTCCGCGCGGAGCGAAGCGTAGTTGCAAAATCGGGCACCGGTCGCTTGCCGTCGGTGGCTGAATGCTTTCCCGGCTTGCGCCGGGCCCCTTTCAGCCACCGCCGCGCTCCCTTAGTGCGGGGCCCCTTCGTCATTCCGCGCGTAGCGAAGGAAGAATGACGGGCAGAACGAGCCTCGGGCGGGATAAAGCATCCCGCTTCTCACCCGGCGAAAATTTCCGCGAGGAAGTTTTCCAGCGCCTGGTAGGCGCGGCGTTCGGCGGTGGGGTTGTGGACGGTGCCGAATCCGGGATTGTTCGCCGCTGGATTGGTGAAGGCGTGCATGGTTCCGCCGTAGCTGTGGACCTGCCAATCGACGCTGGCGGCGCTCATCTCCTGTTGGAAGGCCAACACCTGCTCCGGCGGCACCATCGGGTCGTCGTGGCCGTGCAGGCAAAGCACCTTGGCGCGGATTTTTTCGTTGGGAACGTCGCCCGGGGAGAATATGCCGTGGATGCTCACCACGCCGCGCAGGTCGGCGCCGGAGCGGGCGAGTTCGAGCACGCACATGCCGCCGAAACAATAGCCCATGGCCGCGGCATGGGTCGCCTTGACCTGGGGAATGTTGCGGCCCGCCACCAGCGCGGCGCGAATCCGGCGGCGCAGCAGGGCGCGGTCGGCAGCGAAGGGGCCCATCAAGGAAGAGTTGCGCTCGACATCGCCGTCGGCGCCGAAAACACCCTTGCCGTACATGTCGATGGCGAAGCCGACATAACCCAGCCCGGCGACGCGCTCGGCGGCCTTGCAGGCGAACTCGCGCCGGCCGGCCCAGTCGTGCCCCACGAGCACCAGCGGTTTTTGGGTCGCGGACGCCTCGTAGGCGGCATAGCCTTCAAGGACGGTGCCGCCATCGTGGTATTCGATCAGCTCGGTAATCATGCGCTCGCTCCCGCAATCTGGCCATTCGGACCCAAGTTTGGGCACCCAGGTTTGCGCGCCCCAGTTTTCGCCCTTGATCTGGACAACGGAACAGCGCGATGCCGCTGAAGATTCCCCGGATTCAGCGGGTCAACCACGCCGGCTTACAAATGCGCCAGGATCGAATCAGCCGAACTGTCGCCGACCTCCACGCCCGGCTCGACCACCAGATGGCTGACCACCCCGTCATCGACGATCATCGCGCAGCGCTTGGCCCGGTTGCCCATGCCGACGCCGCTGAAATCGGCGCCGAGCCCCGCCGCCTCGACGAACTCGCCGTTGCCGTCGGCGAGCAGCAGCAGGTTTTCTGCGTTCTGCGCCGCGCCCCAGGCACTCATGACGAAGGCGTCGTTAACCGCCACGCAGGCGATGGTATCGACACCCTTGGCCTTGATGGCGTCGGCATTGACCACATACCCCGGCAGATGCGTCTGCGCGCAAATCGGCGTGAACGCCCCCGGCACCATAAACAGGACGACTTTCTTGCCGCCAAAAACCTCGCCGCTGCTCAACGGCTTGGGACCTTCGCCGGTCATCACGTGAAAGGTCGCCGCCGGAACCCGGTCGCCCGCTGCTATCGTCATCTGCATCCGCTCCTGTGTGGAAATCGTCAATGGAAAACGCTCCGCATGGTAGCAGATTTAATCCCGGGTGCTAATCGGGCCGGGGTTTGTCTGTCGCCGCGGCGCTGGCGCCGATGGTGGATTCGATCCAGCCGAGGTGGCGGCTGACGCGCTCGTAGACCGCGATGGCGCCGTAGCGGCCCTGGGTTTCTTCGCTGAAGTGTTCGCCTTCGATTTCGCCGACGGCGACACCGGCCAGGCGGTAATCACCCGGGCCGCCGAGCAGGGCGGGGCCGCCGCTGTCCCACAGGCCCGGGGTGCCTTCCATGGGCAGAGCGGCTGAGTTGGGGTCGCGGGGGTCGTCGAAGCGCATTCGCAATCGCCCGCCGGCTTGCTCGATGCGGTTTTCCGCCTTGCGCAGCCTGCCGTCGGAAAACTCCCGGCCGCTGGTTCCCCAGCCGGAGAATCCCCAACCCAGCAGCGTGGCGACCTGGGCGAGTTCATCGGCTTCGGTTTGCAATGGGATGAGCGGCGCTGGACGCGCGTCTTGGAAGCGCAGCAGGGCCAGATCAGTGCTCGCGGCGATGTCCTCGTCGTAATCCGGGTGCAAGACGACGGCTTCGATCAGCCGGTCCCTGCCGCCAACCCGGACTCGATACTGACCACCATCGGCGACGATTCGCGACAGCGTGGTTGCAAAAACGCAATGGGCGGCGGTGATCGCCCAGCGGGGATGGACGGCCGTCGCCGCGCAGATTCGGTCCCCGCCGCGCTGTTCGAGGTGGAAAACCGCCGGGAATTCGCTGGCGCGGACTTCATGCCCGCGGGGATTGACATCGTGGCGGATGATGATGGCCGCGCCGCCGCCGCTGAAGGCGAGCAGGGCGAGGCTCGTCAAGGCAATCAGGGAACCGCGAAGCCCCGGGCCGCCCATGCTCACGTTTCCCCCTCCGGGGCTTCATCCTGCGCGGCTTGGGAATCTGCCCGCCGGCGCAGCGGCCGCAGGTTGGGCCGCCGCCGCGGCTGCCGGCTCGCGGCCCGCAGGATTCTGAGCATGCGGAACACCACCACCAAAAGCGCGAGCACCATGAACACAACGAGGCTCACGCCGACGAAAAACTCGGAACCGCGCCCGCTCGCGTCGATGAGGTCGTTAAGCATGTTTGGTGGCTTTTCCCGGCGAGATTTTCCCGCTGAATCTCGCTGGGGATTATGGGCGTTGGCGCGGCGATTGCCAAACCGCCGTCAATTTGGATCGACGGAAAGCCAATCGTTTCGCCGGCAATTCAATCAGCGGGACTCTGACCATGCGGCAGCCTATAATGCGCTGGCATAATCAAGTTGTGCCCGCAACTGGCCCGTCACGCCAGCCGCAATATCACGGCAAGCCCAACCGGTCGCCAAAAGCGCAGAATCATGAACTACAGCGCCGAACAAATTGAAAGCCAGCTTCGGTTTCTGACCCGCTTTCTCTGGTTCGACAAGCAACCGGTGCCGGAGACGGGATTCAAAACCTTGGCGGAGTCGCTCTGGAAGCCGTTGCTTAGCGCCGAGGGCGCGGCGGAACCCGAGGCGGCGCTCGGTAAACTCGCGCTTCTGGAAGAGGACGAAAATGGGATTCTTCGCGCTAGTGTCGCGGGCGTGTTGTTGTGCGCGCCAAATCCCGAGGCATGGCTGCCGAACGCCAGCATAACGGCGACCCGATACCGCGGCGTGGACCGCTCGTCGGACCAGACCGACGCCAGGGAGATCACCGGCCCGCTATACGAGCAAATTGCCGGCGCCGCCGCGTTTGTCATCAGGAACATGCGGGTGGCGGCGCGAAAGGAACCCGCCCGGGTGGATTTGCCACAGTACAGCCAAAAAGCCGTGTTCGAGGCCTTGGTGAACGCGGTGGTCCATCGCGACTATTCGATGCGCGGAAGCAAGATCCGCCTGTCCATGTTCAGTGATCGGCTGGAGATTCAATCTCCCGGCTCGTTGCCAAACAATTTGACGGTGGAGAGCATGTCCCTGAGACAATCGACGCGAAACGAGGCTCTCGCTTCGGCAATGGCGCGGATACCCGTCAGTGGAACCCCTGGCGGCGACGACAGGCGCTACTTCATGGAGCGCCGCGGCGATGGTGTCCCCATCATCCGCCGCGAGACCTCGGAACTGTGCGGAAAAGAGCCCGAGTATCGGGTGATCGGCGATTCGGAGGTTCTCCTCGTTATTCCCGCAGCGACGCAGGAACAAAGTCCCGCCCATGCCACAGTCGCTGTGCGGTCCGGTGGCGAACCGGTCGGGGGCGCGGACCTCTTGCTCCTGTTTCCGAACAAGACCTGGGTCCGGGGGACCACGGACAGCCAAGGCGAGGCGGCGGTGGATCTGCACACCACGCAGTTGCCAATGACGGTTTATGCCGCCGCGCCGGGATATGCCGCGCACCTGGAGCGGGACTGGATTCCGGCCGAGCGGGCGCTCGCGCTTGATCTTGGGGCCTTGCCGCAAGGCGGAAGTGTGATTTTCCCCGAGGCCACAGGGCAAGTACCCGGATTGAAAGGCAGACTGAACCCCGTCCGCGACTCCCACGACCGGACTTATCTCCATGCGTCGAACATCGCAATCAACGAAGGTCAACAACAACCCGTCCATTTCATCCCCGGCGAAGCGCTGCAACTGACCGACGCCGAAGGAACCGTCTTGCACGTGCGCATAATCAACATCGTGGGCCGCTCGGCGCTTGTGGAGTATTGCAGTGCCTCCGGGTAGAGTTGGCGGGCAAGCACATGGATGCGGGGTGCTGACTCGGAAGGAGCGTGCCGAACGCGAAGGAAACAGCCTGCCCGCGTTGGAGCGCGACATTCTCGGCGCTTCGTCAACGGCGTCTTCCCCCGCCGCGCGCGGAAGTCTGGACGCCATTGCCGGCATTGGCGAAGATGCGCTCGCCCATGGCGAACAACATGATCGGTACTTGTATCCCAATGACAACCCACCGCGATGAAACGCCGGTTTGTGGATAACAGCGCATGGTTTGCTCCACCCGGTCGATTCAAACCTCAGGTGGAATTGCGGTAGCGAGCGAGATCGTCCGCCGTGACTTCGGTTGCCGGGACGAGTCGGTAGTGTCTCTCCTGAACGATCCTGATTTCATCGTTCTCCATCGTAACTCATGCGCTGGCGCGGGCGAGTTCCCGCTCTATATCCTGTTGCTTGCGCTTGGTGGCGCCGCTTTTGCGGTCCCGCTTCGCGATGGGAACATCCACGCTCCAGTACGCGGCGGCTTCGGTCATATCCATTTGCAGGAGTTTGGGATGACCTAGCGGGATCGATCGCTTGGGCGAGGCCGGGTCAGCGCCGAGCGCCTCGCGCACGGAACCGGCGACCGCCCGCGCCAGCGGGGGAGGCACCGAATTGCCGATCTGCCGCCCGCCGTGCCACTTGGTGACGTGAAAGCGGAACCAGTCCGGGAACCCATGGAGCCGCGCCATTTCCCGCACTGTGACGCAGCGGTGGTAGCGGTAATGAATCGGCCGGGGGCTCGTGAACGCGCCACGGGCGGAGTCCGTGCCGGCGCGCAAGGTATTCGACACCCCGCTCGCCGCCAGCTTGTAAAACCGGGAAATGGGTTCAACCGCCGCGGACCGCGTATCGCGGAATCGCCTTCGGGAAATTTCGGTGTGAGCCGTCCGCAAACTTGCCGTCATTAGATGCGGGTTCCACTCGCGCTGATAACCATGATGCCAAGCGTCACCGCTGAGACACCTCATCTCCTTCGCGTAGGCGCTCAATGTCGCGGGTGGTTCCCCGACGTGCACGCTGTCTGAGGAAATCAGTTCCTCGAATTGCTCGGCATCCGGCAGATCATGCAGCGCATCGTGGCAGGTCGGCATGGGTGCCATGATCTCGGTGATCGGGTATCCAGGAGCGGCGGCGCCCTTCGCTCCCAGCAGAAAAAGCCGCTGCCGGTCTTGTGGAACGCCGAAGTGGCGAGCATTCAGAACCTGCCAAGGGAGCGCCACCGAATAACCCGCCGCCTCGAACTCCACAGTCAATTCGTCAAGGAGTTGTCGATGCTTTCCGACGGTCAGCCCGCGCACGTTTTCGAGCACGAACACGGACGGCTCGAGTTCGACGACCAAGCGGAGGAAGTGCTTGATGAGCTGGTTTCGCGGGTCGTCGAGAGCGCGCTTGCCGATCATGGAAAAACCTTGGCAGGGCGCGCCTCCGACGATTACATCGATCGGCGCCGAAAGCTCCCGGGCGATGGCGGCCCCGGAGATTTCGGTCGCGTCCGCGCAGTGCATCCGGCAATGCGGAAAGTTGAACTCGTGCGTGGCGGCGTGAACCGGATCGATCTCGACCGCCGCGGCAATGTCGAACCCGGCTTGCTCGAAGCCGAGGCTCAAACCGCCGACGCCGGCAAAAACGTCCAGAGCGGTCGGTCGCCTCATGCTGGCCCGCCTCTCGGCCCGCGGCTCGGGCGCCGCCCCGGAGAAGCCATTTGTGCAGTTTCGCATTGCCAAATTATCCCATGCGCCATTCCCGGCGAATCCAGTCGGCTGCGCGGAAAGAGATCATTGGACAATGTAAAACCATGTCGCGGATTTGGCAATGAAATTGGGGAAATCCGCAGTGTTTGGCCGCTTTACCTCGATGCCCCGGCTTCTATGACCCCGCGGATTGCCTTTGCTGCGTGGGCGGCGCGGAAGGCGATCATTTTTTGGCCCAGTTCGACGGTGGCGGCGAGGTCGGCGATGGATACGCCGTTGATGGAGGCGAGGCCGGCCTCTAGGCGCTGTTGGTGGCGGACTTGGTTTGGGTCGGCCACCATCATCATGGCGGTGACCCAGATGTCGTCGTGGAAGCCGTCGTGGCGGGTTTCGGCGATGCCGAGTTCCTGTTCGGTGTACCGCTCGGTCTCGGCCCAGCCCGGATCGTAAAACTCGCCGATGAAATGGATGCGCGCCGAATCGCCCCATTGCCGGGAGAGCCGGTCGGCGACCCGCGCCATGCCGGCCTGGTTGCCGCCGCTGTCGCCGATCAGCACAATGTCGGCGAAACCCGCCTGCCGCAGGCTGGCCGCGATATCGGTGAGCAGGCCTTCATAGACTTCGGCGCTGAGGCTGATGGAACCCGGGAAGCGCATCGCCCCGGATGGCGGATCGATATCGCCCTGGGGCACAAACTTGACGATTGGCGCGCACAGCGCGTTGCCGAGCCGGGCCGCGATCGCCGGGCAGACGGATTGCAGGATCAGATTGTGTTTGCCGGTGGCGAGATAGGGGCCGTTTTCCTCGATGCCGCCGGTGGGGATGATCACCGTCGTGGCGCCGGCGGCGACCCGGTCGCGAATCTCCATCGAGGTGAGTTCTTCGAGCCACCAGGATTGCCCCGCGGCGATTGGCCGCGGCGCCGGCGGCGGGGTTTGCGTTGCTTCATCGGCGGGAGTGTCCCGGGTCACCGCTTCCTGGGCAGCCGCTTCTTGCGCCACCGAATGAACCGGAAGCAGGAAGAGCAGGCAAGCCAGCGTGATGCCGGTGGCGCGTGTTTTCGCCGGGCGTTCCCGCCGCGGGGTTGGATCTGTTGCCATGTTCGCTCGCGAGGATTGGCGTTCGATACGTCTCCATGCTACCGCAACGCGGCGGAATTTCGCATCCGCTGGTTGGACTCGGACCCCGATATGGCTTGACGGGACGCGCTGTTGCGGTAAGTTAGACCACACAAGGGCTCGCTCTGCTTATGTCATCCAACAACAAATCCAGCGTGGCGGGATGCAAACTGCTCCTGCCAATTCTCCTGCTCGGCTCGCTTGCCGCCTGCCAGCCGGAAGGCATGGACTTTGCCGACTCCGGCGAGGGCGCCACGCCGCTGCGCGCGCGGATGCTGACCGCCGGGCAGTACGCCAACACCATCGCCGGGGTTTTTGGCGGCGATATCGCCGCCGGCATCCTGCCGCCCATACCGCCGATGGACCGCACCGATGGCCTGCTCGCATCCGGCGCCGCCTTCGTTGGCGCAACCTCGGACCAGATCTCGCAGATTCAACTCGCCGCGGCCGCCGTGGCGGAAAAGGTCGTCGATGAGGACCACCGGGACTTTCTCCTGCCCTGCCGGCCCGAATCGCCGGCGGCGGCCGACTCCGCCTGCGCCCGGCTGTTTCTTTCCGACGCGGGCCTGCTGTTGACCCGGCGCCCGCTGGTCGGGGACCGCCTGGCCGAACTCGTGTCGCTGGCCAATTACGCCGCGGAGGAAACCGGAAGCTTCCATGACGGACTCGCCCTGGCGCTTGAGGCCATTCTCATCAGCCCGGAGTTCCTGTTCATCGTGGAACAGTCCGAGCCCGACCCGCGGCGGCCGGGCGAAGCGCGCCTCGATGCCTACTCGCTGGCCTCCCGGCTCAGTTTCCTGCTGTGGAACGCGCCGCCGGACGCGGCGCTGCTGGCGGCGGCCGGAAGCGGCGAACTGCACAGCGAGGCGGGTTTGAACGCCGCGGTGGAGCGCTTGCTGCAAAGCCCCCGGCTTGAGGACGGCGTGCGCGCGTTCTTCGATGACCTGCTGGCCTTCGACGAATTCCACAGCCTCGCCAAGGACCCCAGCGTGTACCCCGCGGTGACCGGCGCCACGCTGGAACAGGCGCGCGAGCAGACCCTGCTGACAGTCGTGGATCATCTGCTAACAGAAAACGCGGACTATCGCGACTTGTTCACCACCAGAAAGACGTTCATGTCGATGCAGCTCGCGCCGGTCTATGGCGTGCCCGCCGGGGAGGGCTGGACGCCCCACCGCTTCGCCCAGGACAGTCCGCGCATGGGCCTGTTGACGCATATCAGTTTTCTCGCCGCCAATTCACACGCCGTGCGCAGTTCGCCCACCCTGCGCGGCCGGGCGGTGCGCGAGCTTTTCCTCTGCCAGCGCGTTCCCGACGCGCCGCCGGATGTGGATTTCACCGCGCTGGAAGAGGCCGAGGGCGCGCTCACCGCCCGGGACCGGCTGGAAGTGCACCGCAGCAATCCATCCTGCGCCGGCTGCCACCGGCTGATGGATCCACTCGGCCTGGCGCTGGAGAATTTCGATGGCGCCGGCATCCACCGCGATTCCGAAAACGGGGCGCCGCTCGACATCAGCGGCGAACTCGACGGCGTGGCCTTCGACACAATCCCCGGCCTGGCCACCGCCCTGCGCGAGCATCCGGCGCTGTCGTCCTGCCTGGTCAACCGGCTCTACGCCTATGGCACCGGCGGGCCGGCATCCCGCCCGCGCGACCGCGACAGCCTCGACTGGCTTGAGGAGCGCTTTGCCGGCAACGGCCACCGCTTCCGGGCCCTGCTGCGCGACCTCGCCACCAGCCAGGCATTCCGGGCGGTGCGGCCCGAGTAGGCCATGCTAGACTAGTGCGTTGCCATCGCACCGCAGGGAGGCTGCATGGCACAGATAGCCGGAGAAGCCCAGCAAATGAAACCGCTCAGCCGCCGCCGCTTTCTCAAGGGCGCCCTCAACGGGGGCGCCGTGACCGTGGCGCTGCCCTTGCTCGATGTCTTCCTCGGCGACAATGGCACAGCCTTCGCCGATGGCACCCCCATCCCCCTGCGCTTCGGCACCTGGTCCTGGGGGCTGGGCATGAGCGAGGCGGTGTTCGTCCCCCGCGCAACCGGCGCCGATTTCGACCTGCCCGAGGAGATCGCCGCGCTGGCCCCGGTGCGCCAGCACATCAACCTCTACACCAACTTCCATGTGTTCAAGGATGACGCCCCCAATCTGTGCCACCACTCGGGATGGGTCGTGCTGCGTTCCGGCATCGCGCCGATGACCCGGGAGAACCGCCCCGGCGAGACCATCGATGTCTCGGTGGCGCGGCGGTTGGGCAACGCCACCCGCTTCCGCAGCCTCAGCGCCACGGCCACCGGCGACGCGCGGGACAGTTTCAGCTATGAGGGCGGCAGTTCGGTGAACACCCCCGAGTGGTCGCCGCTGCGCCTTTATCAGCGCCTGTTCGGCGAAGGCTTCCAGAATCCGAATGCCGGCACCTTCACCCCCGACCCAAAAGTGATGGTGCGCAAGAGCGCGCTGTCCGCGGTGATGGAAGAATCCCGCAAACTCGAAAAAGTGCTCGGCGCCGCGGACCGGCAACGCCTCGACCAGTACTTCACCGGCCTGCGGGATCTCGAGCGGCGTTTCGAGCTGCAAATGACCCGGCCCGAACCGAGGCAGGCCTGCGCCGCGCCAATCGCGCCGGAAGATTTGCCCACCGGGCTCGACGCCGACCTCGTTTCCAGGCGCCACCGGATGATGACCGACCTGCTGCTGATGGCTGTGGCCTGCGATCAGACCCGGGTGTTCAACCTGTTCTACGCCTCGGCCTTTTCCGCCACCACCCGGCCCGGCTACGACAAACCCCACCACACCGCCACCCACGAGGAAGCCGTGGACCCCGAGCTCGGCTACCAGCCCAACACCTCCTGGTACACGCGCCGGGCCATGGAGGAATGGGCCTACTACGTGGGGGCGCTGGCGAACTTCAGGGAGGGCGATGGCAGCCTGCTCGACAACGCCTTCATCTACGCCACCACCGACCAGTCCTTCGCCAAAACCCATTCGATCGAAGGCATACCGATGTTCAGCGCCGGCACCGCGGGCGGCCGCGTGAAGACCGGGCTGCACATCGACGGGGCGGGCACGCCGGGTTGCCGCCTGGGCTACACCGCCCAGAAGCTCATGGGCCTCGATATCGAATCCTGGGGCGGCAAGAGCAACACGACATCGAGTGCGATCAGTGAGATTCTGGCCTAGTGTGCTGCTTGGCTTTTGCTGCTGGAGCGGCGCGGGCCTCGCCGGGGAGCCGGTCACCGAAGCCTTCCGCGAAGTTCCCATGCCGGCGGGATTCCGGGTGGAATCGACCATGGAAGGGCCAGTGTTCGCCAATGCCGAAGGCATGACGCTCTATGCCTGGCCCCAGCACAAACTGCGCAACGGTTACAGCGGCGAGGCCCCCGGCACACCCGCGTGTTACGGCGAAGTGCTCGAAGTCACCGCCGGGCTGATGAGCCCCTATCCGGCTGGCATCAAACTGCCCGAGCTCGACCAGCGGCCAAGCTGCACCGATCTCTGGCATCCGGTCCCCGCGCGCGAAGGCGCCGCGGAAACCGGCAAATGGACGATCATCGAGCGTCGCGATGGCGCCAGGCAGTGGGCCTTCGATGAACAGCCCCTGTATCTCTCGGTGCGCGACCGGCGGCCGGGCGATGTGCTCGGCGGCACGCGGCGGCGCTATGGCGGCGACTCGCCGGCGATTCGGGTGCCAGTGGGTCCGCCGCCCCTGCTGCCACCGGGGTTTTCGGTGCGGACGACCGCCATCGGCAGGATGCTGACCACCGCGGCCAATGAATCGGTGTACCAGTTCGATGGCGATACCGCCACAGCCACCGCCTGCAACGGCCAATGCCTGGCCAGGTGGCAACCAGTCACCGCGCCGATGCTGGCCCGGCCCCTGGGCGAGTGGAGCCTGTTCGCGCGTTCACCCGGTGTCAGGCAGTGGGTTTTCCGCGGCAAGCCGCTGTACACCCATGCCCTCGATCAGCATTCCTGGTCGCAGCAGGGCAGCGATGCGCCAGGCTGGCGCAATGTGTTCACCCAGCGGGCGCCGGCCTTCCCGGACAGTTTCACCGTGCGGGCGAGCATCGCCGGCAACGTGCTGGCGGACCGCGATGGCAGGACGATTTATCTCTACTATTGCGGGGAGGACTCCGCCGACCAGCTCGCCTGCGACCACCCGGAAACGACCCAGGTCTACCGGCTGGCCATGTGCGGCGGCGGCGACCCGCAACGCTGCCGGGAACATTGGCCCTATGTGCCCGCCGCGGAGGATGAGCGCGACCCGGATCAAGTCTGGCGCGCCTGGCGCATCATCAGCATCGATCCGGCAACCGGCCGTTTCGCGGAACCGGGCAGCGAAGGCGCCCTGCGGGTGTGGTCCTACCGCGACCGGCCGGTCTACACCTTCGGCGGCGACACCCGGCCCGGCGATGTGAATGGCGGCGGAACCGGCGAGTGGCGCGGGCTGCGCAATGGCCTGCGGGCGTTCTGGCTGCGGGACGATTTCATGCAGGGCATTCTGTGATGGCCGGGCTTTTCAAAGCTGAATATTTGAAACCTGGATGTTTGATACCCGGGTTGCTCGCGCTGCTGGCAGCGTTCGGCGGTGGCGTCCTGGCGGCGGAAAGCCCGCCCCGGGACGGCCGCATCGGCTATGTGATGACGAGCCTGTTCTGGTCGGTGTACCAGAGCGCCGATGCCGCGGAAGAATGCCCGCGCGGTTTCAACGCTGGGCCCCGCGAACAATTCGGGCAATTGTTCCCCTTCCATGAGGCGCTCACCGTGGAGGAAACGCAGTTGCGCCAGGAAATCGAAACCTGGCACCCGACGACGGAACCCGACGGCTTTGAATTCCGCGAAGTCGAGGGCGCGCTCTCCTGGGGCCTCGATCTCGATGGCGAGGTGGGGCCGAATGATTTCACCCATCCCGACGGCACACCCGGCATCGACAACGAACTGTATCGCGCTGTTGGCTGCATCATCGGCTTCCGGGGCCCCGATGGCGTCGAGCATATCTTCCAGAACAAGGCCATCATCGACGAGCGCTACAACCGCATGATGATCGAACTCACCGGCGTTGATGACCTGGTCAACGATGGGGAAGTGACGGTCTCGGTTTACCGCGGCATGGACCAGCTGCTGACCGACGCCTCCGGGACGAAAGTCATGCCCGGCGGCACCCAGCGCGTGGACCACCGCTGGGGTGGAAGCCTGATCCGGCGCACCAGCGGCAAGATCGTCGATTCGGTGCTCACCACCGAGCCGATTGACGAGTTGGTGATTCCCTGGCAAAACCTGCGCGTGCCCTCGATTCACATTTTCCGCGACGCCCGCCTGCAACTTGCCCTCAGCGCGGACGGCGCCACTGGCCTGCTCGCGGGCTACGCCGATGTGGATACCTGGTACTTCCAGCTCATCCGCAACGACTCCACCCACCACCTCAGCAATGGGCAGATTTCGGGGATTTCCCTCTACAAGGCCTTGCGGCGACTCGCGGACGCCCATCCCGATGCCGCCACCGGCGAAAACACGGCGATCTCAACCGCGCTCGATGTGGAAATGACCCAGGTCCACATCGCGCATCCGGCGCCAGATGAGGGCGGGAGCCAAGGCGAAAGCGGGAGCGGGTAAGCCCCGCCCCGGTCACAGTTGCCGCAGCACCGCCGCCACCTGGGCCATTTCCTCTTCGCCGCCGATGGTGAAGCGGATGGCATCGGCGAGCCGCCGGCCGGGCAGCCTGCGCGCCACGATGCCGGCACTGGTCAGGGCCCGCCAGGCATGGTCCGGTTGCGCGAAAGTCGCCAGCACGAAATTCACCTCGCTCGGACGATAGCCACGCACCGCGGGGAGCGCATCGAGCGTCCGGCAAAACGCCTCCCGAATCCGGGCAATCTCTTGAATCTGGCCGCGCATCGTTTCGATCCCCGCCCCGCCGAGCGCCATCAACGCAATCTGGGCGCAGGGGTCGGCCAGTGGGTAGGGCGCCACAACCTTGCGCATGATGGCCATCACCGCCTCGTTCGCCAGCAGGAAGCCGACATGCACACCGGCCAGCCCAAAGGCTTTCGACAGGGTGCGAACCACAACGAGATGCTCAAATCCCGGCAGCTCCCCCACGAGGCTGTGACGCGGACAAAACTCGATGTAGGCCTCATCGACCAGCACCAGGGCCCGGCCCTCGAAGTGGCGCAAAACGGCGATGATGTCTTCCCGGCGGAAGGCGTTGCCGGTGGGGTTGTTGGGGTTGCAGATAAAGACGAGCTTGACATCGCCGCGCGCGCAGATCGCCTCCACATCGAGTTCAAAGTCCGCGGTCAGCGGCACATCCACCACCTCGGCGTTCTGGATGTCGGCGCTGACCCGGTACATGCCGTAGGTGGGGCTGCTGACCAGCACCTTGTCGCGGCCAGCGCGGCAATAGGCCCGCGTCGCCAGATCGATGGCTTCGTCCGCGCCCCGCAGCGCCAGCACCATCTCCGGGGGCAGGCCGGCATAGGCGGCATAAGCCGACTCGACCTGGTCCGGCCCCTCGTCGGGATAGCGGTGGTAGCGCGAGGCATCGAGCCGCATGGGGCCGCGGGGGAAGGGCAGCTCGTTGGCGTTGATCCACACCGCGCCGCGGCCGCCGGTGCGGCGCGCCGACAGGTAGGGTTCCAGCGTCTCGATATGCGGGCTCGAAGTGGCGATTTTTTTCATGGCTCAATCCAGCGACTCAATCCAGTAGAAGATGCCCCAGCAGGACAAAAAGGGGAATGGCGGCCACGGTGCGCAGCAGGAAGATGCCCGCGAGTTGCCAAATGCCGATGTTGATCTGCGAGCGCAGGATCAGCGCCCCGATTTCAGACATGTAAATCACCTGGGTGACTGAAATGCCGGCGATGATGAACCGGGTGAACTCGGACTCGATGTCCGCGCCGAGCACCGCGGGCAGGATCATGTCGGCAAAGCCCACCACCATCGACGGCGCCGCCGCCGCCGCCTCGGGCACCGCGAGCAGTTCGAGGTAGAGCCGGAACGGAAAGGCGATCCAGTTGAACAGCGGGGTGTATTCCGCCACCATCAATGCCACCGTGCCGATGGCGATAACCGAGGGAATCAGGCCAAACCACAGGTCCAGCAGCTTGATGGCGCTGCCCCGGAGCTGTTGCGGCCATGGCGCCGCATCCCCGGCCTTGGCCACCGCCTGTTGCAGCGCCCAGCGCCAGACCGAGGCGCCCGGCGGAACCAGTTCGGTCTTTTGCGCCTCGATGTGGTAGGTGGCCGGCACCCAACTGAGCGGAGGCAGCCGGCACAGCGCCGCGGCCAGGATGATCGACACAATGGCGACCGACCCGTAAAACTGCGGAAAGATGTGCGTCACCTCGAGAATGCTGGCGATGAGAATGCAGAACGCGACCGAAGCCAGGGAGAAGGAAGAGATGATGCTCAACGCCTCCCTGCGGTTGTAGTGCCCGCGCTCATATTGCTGGGTGGTGACCAGCACGCCCAGCGGGGCGGCGCCCAGCCAAGAGGCGACGGCATCGATCGCGCCCCGCCCGGGCAGGCGGAACAGCAAGCGGAAAAAGCGGGACACCAGCACGCCGACAAACTCCATGATGCCATATTCGGTCATCAGCGGCAGCAGAAAGATCACGGCGAGGAAGAAAGTCATCACCGTGGGCACCAGTTGCCCCACCATGGTCTGGCCCGTGCCCGCCCCCCAAACCGCCTCGGGCCCGAATTCGAACAACACCATCGCGGCGAACGCGGCGCCGAGCAGCCGCAACAGCAGCCAATGGCGGTTGACACCGAACAGCTTGCCCAGCAGTCCATGGCCGATGCCGCGCCAGTGGCAGTAAACCGCCAGCAGCGCGGAACTTGTGGAAATCGCCAGAATCAGCAAAGGAAGAACAGGACCCAGCAGATCGTTCAGGAACCCAGCCAGCACACTCACCAGAATCGTGCTGCCGCCATCGACTGGAAAAGGCGCCAGGAACAGCAGCAGGCTCAACAGCGAGGGAACCGCAAACCTGAGCACCGATCGCAAACTGGGGGCAGGACCTGGTTTCGTGTCATGCGACACTAGCGGGGAATCCATCGGTCGAGTAGGTCTCCGGCAAAACGCGCATCATACCAGCGACCAGCCATAACGGAACCGCGCCCCGGCCCAGCCGCCAACCGCGCGCCAAACCTTGATCCGTGGACTGAATCAACCGTCATCGGATCGTCGATTGAGTCTCACATGTATCTGAACTTGGACATAGCGTAATCCTCACGGTTGTTGGATAGATCTTTTGGTCAACCTGCATAGCGGATTGGCGCCTCAACCGAACCGCCCGCCGCTTTTGGTGAAGGTCCATTCGTTGACCGAGATGGCCTCATCGGCGGCCTCGTCCGAGGTCTGGCTTTACTCCTGTTCCGCGTTCTCGCGGAGTTTCCGGCGGATCTCGTTCTCGTTGGTAAGCAGTTTCATCGGAGATTTCTCCTCTTTTTCACTTGGGTTGTGGACGGGCCGCCCCGATCATGCGGTACGGACCGGCGGAATATCCCGGAACCCCGTTCGCCGAGGCGCGGGTGGACGGTCTTTCCGGCGCGGGAATCGCTTGCGGGTTCCGTGTCAGGGTTGCGGTCCCTCCCCGGGGCCGGTTTCCGGGCCGGGACCGGATTCGGCTTCGGTGTCGGCTTCGGGGTCCAGCAGCTTCACGGCGACATCGCGCCCGCGCACGGCGATGTCGGCGCCGCGGTTGGCGGGGATCAGCCAGAACAGCTCCCGGGCCACGGTGTCGGCGATGGTGCGCTTCCGGGCCTCGTCGTCGGAAACCAGCAGCCGGGTGGCCAGGTGCAGGGCGTCGCGCTCGAAGTCCCGCTGCTGGGTCTCCCAGGAATCGGCCTCGCAGTCGTCCGAGGGCGAGAAGTAGGCGTTGCGCAGCAGGTCCGCCAGCGTTTGCGGGTCGATGCCGCTGTCCGGGGTCACCAGCGGGCGGGCATCCTCGATCCAGCACCAGTCCTCCCCGGCGAAGGCGAGGTCGGCCGGGAGGGCGGTTTCGCTTTCCGCGCCCCCGGGCGTTTCGACCGCCATCAGGAAGCGGATCGATTCGGGCCGTTGCGGCATTGGTTTGCCGCCGCGGTGGCGCTTGTTGAACGCCTCGAGGGTCTCGGTCCGGCCATCCACCGTGATCTCGGTGGCGATGCCGGTCACCCGGGGCAGCGCGTCGTACCAGCCGAAGCCTTCGAGCCGGCGGTCCATCTCGAACAGCCGCCCGTGGATGCCGCCGCGCCGCGCCGCGCGCCAGAACGCCTGGGCTTCGGGCGGATCGGGGTCGTGGGCGATGACCAGCGCGTCCGCCGCCTCCAGCGCCTCGGGCTTGGCCGCTTCCCGCCAGTCGTCCATGTTGGCGATGCCCGGCAGCCAGGGGACGAGCTCGGCGGGCGGCGGCGCGATGTCGATTCCCGCCTCCTTCGCCTTGTTCCAGGTTTCGAACGAGGGCCGGGGGTCCGGGTCGGCGGCCATGGCGCGGAACGCGGCCAGCCGCGCCGCCTCCCGCAGTTGGGCCAGAAAGGGCGTCTCCACCGCCTCCTTGCGGGCCGGCAGCACGAGTTCGAGGTCCGGGCAGTTTTCGACATCGGCGGCCACGCTCCAATTCGCCCCGCGCGCGGTGTCCGCGCCGGGCAGGCGGATGTTGAGGGTCAGGCCGTGGAAATTGAGGTCGGGGTCGTTGAAACCGGCCCGGCGGCTGTTCTTGAAAACCCCGAGCGCCACGCCGCGCCAGCGTTCGGTGTGGATGGCGCCGTCGAGGAAGCCGCGGCGGCGCAGCGCCTCGCCCCCGGCCGGGGTGTGGGGCCGGTGCTCGAAGCACACCGGCAGCGGGAAATGCCGGGCGGCGGCCTCCAGCGCCTCGCGGATGCGGTGGGCGTTCTCGTGCTGCTCGGCCAAAAACGAAACGACCGTGCCGTGTGGCAGCGGCGCGTCTCCGGCGGGATGGACTTCGGCCTCCGCCTCCCCCAGGAAGTGCGCGGGTTCGAGTTCGACCCGGAAACCGGCGCTGGTTTTGGTGCCGGCGGAATCGCCGCCGGGGGCCCGGGGCCGCGACAGCACCGCGCAGCCCCGGCGGGCCAGGCTGAGCATGCCCATGCCGGCGGCGTCCTCGCGCTCGACCAGGGCTTGGTCCCAGCCGTTTTCGCCAAAGGACAGCAGCACGGATGGGTCGGACACGCCCTCCCCGTCGTCGGCGATGGAGATGCCGTAACGGTCGAAGCATCCGGCGCCCTCCAGGGTTGCGCGGACCCTGGTGGCCCCGGCGCGGCGGGCGTTCTGGAGGGTTTCGTTGAAGATGTCCGCCAGGGCGGCGGAATAGCTGCGGGTGACGCGCTTGAGCGCCGAGCCGTCGATGCGGGCGCGGATGGTTGGGGTGTCGGCCATGGTCTCGCTCCTTTGTTGCTCCGGTGGCGGATTGGATGAAGGGGAAACGCCCCGGCCGTTGCCGGCCGGGGCGCATGGAGGGCTAAAGCCTAGGACAGGTTTCGCTGGACCGCCGGGATTTCGGCGGGTTCCGCGGTGTCGTCGGCCAGCGGCCCGCCGTTGATGCTGGCGCGGGAGGCCGGTTCGGCGGCATGCGGTTCGCCGCCGTTGCCGTTCGCTGGCGGCGCCGCGGTTCTTCGCCGGATTGTGGGAGCGCTGGCGCGTCCCGGAAGCGTTCGCGGGAAATGTGGCGTTCGCCGGAAGCGGCCCCGGCGGCGCCATCGAGACATTCACGATCCTCACCACCGGGGCAGTCGGGGACGCGGCGGCCATCCACCACCGGATGCCGGTTCTGGTCCGGCCGGACCACTCCGAATCCTGGTTGGCCGGCGGAGCCGGGGCCCCCGCAGCCCCCTCGGGACGGCGAACTGGAAACACTCGCCGTTTCCACCCGGGTCAACGATGTCCGCAACGACGGCCCGGACTGCCTGCTGCCGGCACCGGATCCGCTTCCGGGCGGGCTGGGGCTGTGAACCGCCGGATCGGGAAGCGGCATGATGCGGCGCGGGAAAACCCGGGGCGCTTTCACGCCGCGGGGCCGCGGATCAACTTTCAGACCGCCGGGCTCAGCGCCAGGGGTTGACCACCTCGGCGCCCATGTTTTGGAACGGGGCCGTGTCCCGGGTGGCGACGCGGAAGCCGGAATGGATCGCGATCGCGGCGATCGCCGCGTCGGCGAACCCGATCGGGTGGCCGTTGCGCCGGGCCGCCGCCGCCCGGACCGCGAAAATCCGCGCCGCCGGTTCGTCGAGTGGCTTGATCCGCCCCTTGAACACCCGTTCCACGGCTTCGTCGATGCCCTTTTCGAGCGCGCGGCGGCGCGGCCCCGGCGCCAGCAGCGCGGTGCCGAAACGGAGCTCCACGACCGCGATAACCGGCAGCCAGAGCGACTCCAGATCCTGCCGGTTCAGCCATTCCATGACGCCCGGGTTCGGCGCCGGTTTCATGGTTTCCGAGACCAGGTTCGTGTCGAGCAGGATCATTCGAACACCGCCGGGTCGATGGGCGTCCGGTCGCGCCCGAAAGAGACGTCCCCGAGGTCGGCGTCTTTCCAGATGGACCGGAGCAGGTCGCCCGGCCGCGCGCGGCCGGCGGGGAACAGCCCCCGCCGCAGAAGGCTTCGCGCCAGCGCCTCGGCGCTCTTCCCCTGGGCCCGGGCCTGGGACTTCAGCGCCCGGTGGACCTCGTCTGGGATCTGGCGGATGGTGATTTGCGCCACGGTTGGCCTCCTTGGTGGAAAGTGAATCCGGATGATTGCACTTATTCAAAGTGCTATCAAGCGGGGATCGCGGGTTTCGGCGGGTGGCGTCCGCCACCGGGCGCCCAAGCACCTAGGCGCCTAGGCGCCGATGTCTATGCGCTCGCCTTATCCCGCAGGGCCATTGCGCCCCGCAGCAAGGCGAAACCGTGTTCGGCAAGATCGGTTTCAATTGTCGAGCCGAACCGTGGCGCATGCGGTGGCGGCACGCCGTCCTCGCGCATCAGCGACCAAGCCGCGCCGCGATCAAGCAGGCGCAGGCCGACCCGGCGCGCGTGGAGGCGTTTAAAAAACTGCGCCAGTTGGCGAAACGGGAGGATCTTGAACTATGGAGCCAAGACGAATGCCACTTCCAGCGCCATGGCACCCGTTGCCGCGCGTGGGTGCCGCCCGAGAACAGGGATCCGGTCGTCCCCCACGCGCCGACGCGCCAGTCCGTCGCCTGCTTCGGCGCGGTCAGCCTGCGCAGCGGCAAGTTCGTTCACGCCTTTTCGCCGGTGTTCAACGCCGTCACATTCGAGGGCTTCCTGAAGATGCCGCTCCGTCTGCGCTCGAACAGGGCCGACCGGAAGTATGCCCCCTCGACACCGCCGACGGTGTGCGCGAGGGCGGCTTCGGCCAGTTCGCGGGGTTTGCCGGATTCGGCGCACCAGTCGCGGAAGGAGAAGCGGAATCCGCGCACCGCCGCCTTGTCGGCGAGGCCGGTCGAGCGCAGGAGCTCGGCCAGGGTAACGTCCGACAGCGGGCGGTTGCGGCGCATGGGGGAAGTCGCCGCCGTCGCGCAGTTCGCTTGCGCGCTTGAGGTTCTCCATCGCCGGGGCGGAGATCGGCACGCGGTGCTCGGCGCCGGACCTCATGCGGCTGCCGGGGATTTTCCAGACGCGGCGCTTCGTGTCGATCTCGGACCAGGCGGGGCGCGCGCAAGAAGGGTTTGGTGCCCAGGGGCGGAATCGAACCACCGACACGAGGATTTTCAGTCCTCTGCTCTACCGACTGAGCTACCTGGGCGGGGACGGGTGGGCGGAGAGGGCGGTATTTAACCTTCCGGCTTGATTGCAGTCAAGGGCTTGTAACGGCACAGGGCCACTTGCCGCCACTTGCTGGATGATGTGGTGCTTGTTCCGGCGATGGGCTACAACAATCCGCGTTCGGCGAGGGAGACCACCGTGGCGCTGCCGACGATGATGTGATCGAGGACGCGGACATCGATGGTTTCGAGCGCCACCCGCAGCTTGCGGGTGATGACGATGTCGGCCTGGCTTGGTTCGGGCACGCCGGACGGATGGTTGTGGGCGAGGATGACCGCCGCGGCGTTGTAGGCGAGGCAGCGTTCGACGATTTCCCGCGGGTAGACCACGGTGGCGTCGATGGTGCCCTGGAACATCTCGTCGAGCTTGAGGATATGATGCTGGTTGGACAGGAAGATGCAGCTGAATATCTCGCTCTTGCAATGGCGGAATCGCGCCCGCAAGTACTCGCGGGTCGCCTCGGAACAACTCAGCACGTCGCGGTTTTTCACTTCGGCGTACAGCCGCCGGTGGCCGAGTTCGCCAATGGCCGCGAGCATCGCCGCCTTGGCCGGGCCGATTCCGGGCACCTGGGAAATCTGCCGCAGGTCGCTGGCGAGCACGCCGGCCAGGCCGTTGAAGCGGTACAGCAGATCCCGCGCCAGGTCGATGGCGGACCGGCCCGCGCCGCCGCTGCCGAGCAAGAGCGCCAAGAGCTCGGCATCGCTTAGATTCTTGGCGCCGTGTTCAAACAGTTTTTCCCGGGGCCGCTCCAGCACTGGCCAGTTTTTGATCGTCATCGCCTTTCCCGATTCCCCGCGCGCGAAGCGCCCGCCGCGAGCCTGCCGGGAAAAGCATAGTCGGCTTTTCTTGGAACACCGCGTTTTCGGTTGGAATCGGGCCGGCCCGGAAATTGCCTCGACCGGGGCTTGCTGCTAGTCTAGGAGCCTGCGCCGTAGGAATTCGCGGCTGCAAATCCGCTCCCGTCCGCGCCCTTGGCTGATCGATTTCGTTGAATATATGTCAATATTCGCCTCAATCGATCAGCCAAGGGCGCGGCGATATCGAATTTTCGCTTTCGCGAATTCCTACGGAGCAGGCTCCTAGGAGCCTCTGGGAAGCTGGCCCCCGATATGCCCACCCTCACCAACAAGCGTGTTCTGCTGGGGATTACCGGTGGCATCGCCGCCTACAAGTGCGCTGAATTGTCCCGTTTGCTGATCAAGGCGGGAGCCGGGGTGCGGGTGGTGATGACCCGGGCGGCGAGGGAGTTTGTCACGCCCTTGACGATGCAGGCGTTGACCGGGAACCGGGTGCATCTCGATTTGCTCGATGCGGAGGCCGAGGCCGCCATGGGGCATATCGAACTCGCCCGCTGGGCGGATCTGGTGCTGGTGGCGCCGGCCAGCGCCGATTTCCTCGCCCGCGCCGCCGCCGGCCGCGCGGATGATCTATTGACGACGCTGCTGCTCGCGACTCCGGCCAGCGTTGCGGTGGCGCCGGCGATGAACCAGGGCATGTGGTCCGACCCCGGAACCCAGCGGAACGTGGACGAGCTGCGCGCCCGCGCCTGGCATGTGTTTGGCCCCGCCGAGGGCGATCAGGCCTGTGGCGATGTGGGTCCCGGCCGCATGCTGGAGCCGGTGGAGCTGCTCGAAGCCTGCGCCGGGCTTTTCGCCGCCGGGCCATTGGCTGGCCGGCATTTGCTGATTACCGGCGGCCCAACCCGGGAAGCCATCGACCCGGTGCGCTTTCTGAGCAATCACAGCTCGGGCAAGATGGCTTACGCGCTGGCCGGCGAAGCCGCGGCCGCGGGCGCCAAGGTGAGTCTGGTCAGCGGGCCGGTCGCCCTGCCGGCGCCGGAACGGGTCGCGCGGATCGATGTGGTCAGCGCCGAAGAAATGCGCGCGGCGGTGCTGGAGCGAATTGGCGATGCCGATGTGTTCATCGGGGTGGCGGCGGTGGCGGATTACCGCCCGGCGCAAACCGCGGCGCAGAAGATAAAGAAGAACGAGCGGGAAATCCGCCTGCCACTCGTGCGCAATCCCGACATCATCGGCGAAGTCGCCCGGCTTGCGCGGCGTCCATTCGTCGTCGGCTTTGCCGCCGAAACCGCCGATCTGATCGTCAACGGGCGCGAGAAGCGCGAGCGCAAGGGCCTCGATTTGCTGTTCGCCAATCATGCCACCGAGACTTTCGACAGCGACGAGGTCGCGGCCACCGCCATCTTCGCCGGGGGCGAGGTCGAGATTCCCCGCTCGCGCAAGGAGGTCGCGGCGCGAAAAATGCTCGCCTTGATCGCCGACCGCCTGCCCGCCGCCGCGGCGGTTTCCAACTGAAGCCAGCGGGCGATGAGCAAGCCGCCAGTCCCGCCGGAGATTTTCCGGGCCTACGACATCCGCGGCATCGCCGGCGAACAACTCAGCGCGGAGGTGGCGCAACGCATCGGCAGCGCCATCGGCAGCGAAGCGCTTGCCAATGGCATCGACACGCTGCTCGCCGCCCGGGATGGCAGGCTGTCGAGCCCGGAGTTGTTCGCCGCGCTCACCACGGGGATTCTCGCTTCGGGTTGCCATGTCGCCAGCCTCGGCGTGGCGCCGACGCCGGTGCTGTACTTCGCCACCCACACCACGCCCTACGACTCCGGCGTCATGCTCACCGCGAGCCACAACCCAGCCAACTACAATGGCATGAAGCTCGTGTTCCGCCGCGCGAGCCTGAGCGCCGGCCAGATCCAGCACCTGCGCGGGCGCACCGAAGCGGGCGACTTCGCAAGCGGCGCGGGCCGCTTGCGGGAATTGCCGATTCTTGAGCACTATCTGGCAGCCATCTCCGGGGACCTGCGGCTCGCGCGGCCGCTGAAAGTCGTCATCGATTGCGCCAACGCGGTTGCCGCGGTGGTGGCTCCGGCGCTGTTCAAGCGGCTTTCCTGCGAAGTGATCGCCCTGCACACGGAACTCGACGGCAATTTCCCCAACCACCACCCGGACCCGACGATACCCGCCAATCTCGCCACGCTGCGCCGTGAAGTCGTGGCGGCGCGGGCGGACTTGGGCATCGCCTTCGACGGCGACGGCGACCGGCTCGGCATCGTCGATGAAACCGGCGCCATCGTCGAAGCCGAAGCGATCCTCGCCCTGCTCGCGGAAGACATCGTTCCGCGCCACCCGGGCGCGAAGATCATTTTTGATGTCAAATGCGGCAAGCGCCTGCCCCGGCGCATCCGCGAACTCGGCGGCGAGCCCCACATGCGCCGCTCGGGGCATTCCTTCATGAAGCTGGCGATGCGGGAAACCGGCGCCCCGCTTGGCGGCGAGCTTTCGGCGCATATCTTCATCAAGGACCGCTGGTTTGGCTTCGACGACGGGATTTACGCCGCCGCCCGGGTCACTGAGCTGCTCGCGGCCCGCCCCGGCCCGGCGAGCGAAGCCTTCGGCGGCGGGCCGGACGGGTTCCGAACCGCGGAACTGCGCCTGCCGGCGGCGGACGAGCGCAAATTCGCCCTGATCGGGCGAATCATCGAGCTCGCCGACTTTGGCGAGGCGGAAATTATCAAAATCGACGGGCTGCGCGTAGAATACGCCGATGGCTGGGGCCTGATCCGCGCCTCCAACACGACGCCGGCGCTGCTGTGCCGCTTCGAGGCGGACTCGCGGGAGAGGCTGGCGGCGATTCAGGCGGATTTCCGCGAACTGATCCTGCGCGCCGACGATTCGCTGCAACCACCGTTTTGAACAACTGACCTTTCTTCACCATCATGTCGCTCAGCATCGACCGGGCACGAACCATCGCCAGGATTCTGACGGAGTCGCTGCCCTACATCCAAAAGTTCGCCGGCAACACCGTGGTGGTGAAGTACGGCGGCAACGCCATGGTTGACGAAGCCCTCAAGCAGAGCTTCGCCACCGATGTGGTGCTGATGAAGCTCGTCGGCATCCATCCGGTCATCGTTCACGGCGGCGGCCCCCAGATCGGCAAGCTGCTCAAGGCGCTCAATATCGAATCGCGCTTCGTCGACGGCCTGCGCGTCACCGACAGCCGCACCATGGATGTGGTCGAAATGGTCCTCGGCGGCCAGGTCAACAAGGAAATCGTCAGCCTGCTCAATCAGAACCGCGGCAAGGCCGTGGGCATCAGCGGCAAGGACGGCAATTTGATCCGGGCGCGGCGGCTGAAGGCGAAAACCGGCGCCGGCGACAGCGAACTCGTCGATCTCGGCCAGGTCGGCGAAATCGTCTCCATCGACACCCGGGTGCTGGAAATGATGAAGGCGAGCGATTTCATCCCCGTCATCGCCCCCGTGGGCACCGACGACGAGGGCGCGAGCTACAACATCAACGCCGATTCCGTCGCCGGCGCCATCGCCGGCGTGCTCGGCGCGGAAAAGCTGATTCTGCTGACCAATGTCGCCGGCGTGCGCGACGCCGATGGCAAGGTGTTGACCGGGCTCAGCCTCGGCGAAGGCGAGCAACTCGCCGCGAGCGGCCTGCTCAGCGGCGGCATGCTGCCCAAAGTCGAATGCGCCCTCGACGCGCTGCGCTCGGGCGTGCGCAGCGCCCACATCATCGACGGCCGCATCGAACACGCCCTGCTGCTCGAAATCTTCACCGACGAGGGCGTGGGGACGCTGATTGGCGGGAGGACCGACCGGTAGCCCGGGTTCAGGCAAATGCCGGCTAACCAGCCGCTTCAGCGACCGGGTTGCGCCATTTCAATCCGGAGAAGCGAGCGAAATCGCTGTCGTTGGAGTGCAGTTCGGCCTGATGTTCGATGGCCAGGGCAGCCAAATGAGCGTCAGTGACCAAGTTGGAGCCAACTTCTCCATTCAGCAAATTGGCGAGAATATCGAGGTGGCCGGGGCCGGGTGTAACGAGGCAGACATTGGGCTGGGCAAGCCACAACCTGCAGTGACCGACGGCCTCGAAAGGCGGCATCGGCCGAATCAAAGCTCGTCGATTGGACATAATCCGAATGAATCCGAGCATCGCCGCCCACGACAACCCTATCGGTTCGTTGCCAGATAGCCGGGTCTCCCACCATGCTTTGGATGCCGCATGGAACGGCGCATCTTCATTGTAGGCATAGACGAGAAGATTAACGTCCGGAATGAGCATCGCGATCTGTGCTATCTGAGTGCGTCAGGAGATCATCCACTTCCAAGTCGTCAACAAGTTGATTCAGCTTGAGTGGATCGACTCCGGGCAGGAAACCCCGCGATGCCGAGATAACGCGAAACCGTTCCCGCTTGCCCGAGGGATTGCCGCTGGCGGGCAGGCCGCGACGGATTGCGTCGTTTACCACAGCCTTGAAGGTCATTCCGCTGCTGAGCGCCGCAGCCTTGAGCGCCGCGGCGAGATCGTCGTCAATGCTTAACGTTGTCCGCATGGCACAACCTGCTGCTGGTCCGAAGAAGTATTAGGGCCTGTTAGCACTATCGCAACGCCTCGACGATGAGCGCGAACACGATGAAGCCGAGGAACATGACGTCGAGCTTCTCGAAGCGGGAGAAGATGCGCCGGAAGCCCTTGAGCCGCCGGAACAGGCGCTCGACCTCGTTGCGCCGCTTGTACATCTCCCGGTCGTATTCCCAAGGGTCGGCGCGGTTGACCTTCGGCGGCACCACGGGGTCGAAGCCGAGGTCGAGGGCCAGTTGGCGGGTGGCGTTGTCCTCATATGCCTTGTCCATGACGAGCGCCGCGGCGCCGGCGGGCCGCTCCAGCCGGCTCATGAGCTTGCGGCCCTCCGGGGCGTCGTGCGCGTTGCCCGGGGAGAGCGTGAAGGCGACCGCTGTTCGGGCATCCGCGGCAACCATATGAATTTTGGTGTTCCATCCGCCGCGGGACTTGCCGATGGATTGCGGGCCGTTTTTTTTCGAGCCCCCGTGCCGTCCGGGTGCACCTTGACGCTGGTGCTGTCCAGGCCGAGCGCCTCGACCTTGATGCGGATCAGCTGGTCGCGCTGGAGTTGGTCGAACACCCGGTCGAGCACGCCGCTCCTGGCCCAGCGGCTCATCCGCGTGTAGATTGTGTGCCAGTTGCCGAACCGCTCCGGCAGGCCGCGCCACTTGCAGCCGTGCTCGGCCACGTGGAGAATCGCGTTGAGCACCCGCAGGTTGGGCAGACTGACGTTCCCGCGCTGCTTGGGAAGCAATGGGGCGATCCGTTTGAATTGCGCTTCGGTGATTTCCATGCTGTTGATCATCCTCCACTTTTGTGGTGAAAAACAATGCGGGGTAGGATAACATGAAATCCTTATCTAGTGTTAACAGGCCCTAGTAACATGCCGCCTCGCTGGCGCGATGTAGGACTCAAGTCGCCGTCCGGCACCGTCCGAAGCTCTTCATTGAAGGATTTTGCGCTCACTCACAGCCTTCTGCCGCCCAGCCGATGCGGGACACCCCAAACCATAACTTGATTGGCGCGATGAAGGCAAATACTGAAACCTCGCAAACCGCTGCGAGCGGCTGGGCGGGCGCTAGGAGGCTAGGAGCCTGCGGCGCGGGCCCCTAGGCCCCGTAGCAGTCGCGGTAGGCTTTAACGGCGGCGGCATGTGAGCGCAGTTGCGCATTTTCCCCGGCGGCGAGATAGTCGATCACATCGCGCAGGTTCACCACGCTGACCACGCGGACACCGTACTCGTGTTCAATTTCGGCGATGGCCGACAGCGCCCCCGCGCCGCGCTCCTGACGGTCCATGGCGATGAGGATGCCGGCGAATTCGGCGCCGGCGCCGCGAATGACCGCCGCGGCCTCCCGCACCGCGGTGCCGGCGGTGATCACATCGTCAACCAACAAAACCCGGCCGGCGAGCTCAGCCCCCACGAGATTGCCGCCCTCGCCGTGGTCCTTGGCTTCCTTGCGGTTGAAGCAATACGCCTTGTCGAGGCCGTGATTGCGGTGCAGCGCCATGGCGGTGGCGGCGACGAGCGGGATGCCCTTGTAGGCCGGGCCGAAGAGCATGTCGAAACCGAGGCCGGACCCGCGCGCCGCCTCGGCGTAGCATTCGGCGAGGAAGGCAAGCCGGGCGCCGGTGTTGAACAGCCCCGCGTTGAAGAAGTACGGGCTGACCCGGCCCGACTTGAGGGTGAAACTGCCAAAGCGGAGGATGCCGTGTTCCACGGCGAATTCGAGAAAGCGGCGTTGGAACTCCCGCATGCCCGGTTTGACTCCTCTGAATATGCTCGGGGAAGCCCTGACTTAATCAGAGCTGCCTAGCGCGCGCCGCTGGCAGCCGATCAAATCGCCGATGCCGGCTTCCGCAAGCTTGAGCATCGCGTCGAGCTCGGCGCGGCTGAAGTCGCCTTTCTCGGCAGTGCCCTGCACTTCGATCAGGCCGCCGCTCTCGGTCATCACCACATTGAGGTCGGTTTCGGCGGTGGAATCCTCGGCGTAGTCGAGGTCGAGCAGCGCCCGGCCTTCGCACAGCCCCACCGAAACCGCCGCCACCAACTGGCGCAGCGGATGCTGTTTGATCTTGCGCCGGGCGAGCAGGTGGTCGAGAGCGTCGGCGAGCGCCACGCAGGCGCCGGTGATCGCCGCGGTGCGGGTGCCGCCGTCGGCCTGGATCACATCGCAATCGATCTTGATGGTGTTTTCACCGAGGCGGGACAAATCCACCGCGGCGCGCAGCGCCCGGCCGATCAGCCGCTGGATTTCCATGGTTCTGCCGCCTTGCCGCCCCCGCACCGCCTCGCGGTCGTTGCGCGTCCCGGTCGAGCGCGGCAGCATCCCGTATTCGGCGGTGATCCAACCCCGGCCGCCGCCACGCAAAAACGACGGCACCGAAGTCTCCACACTGGCCGTGCAAAGCACCCGGGTTTCGCCGAATTCGGCAAGCACCGAGCCCTCGGCATGCCGCGTGTAACGCCGCCGCAGCAAAACCGGCCGCAATTGACCGGCATCTCTTCCATCGGCCCGCGTCGTGTCGCTCATGAAATCCATCCATCGCCGCAAACCCGCGCATTATCCCGCAGGCACCCCGCATTTGCGAGCACTGAAAATTTTGAGCGAATTCCTACCCGTTTGCGCCTATTTCGCCTACTATTATTGTTAGACAGCAAATGGCGCTTTCGCTCGATTGCGCGCAGATTGATTAGGAGGCTGGCCGGGCCAGCGGTGAAAAAGAGCGATCTACCTTTCGGCAGCGAGTTTTCTCCGTCCCAGATCGAACTCCCGAAAGCGCTGGAGCTTGCGCATGCTCACGGCGGGGACTGGCGCGCATTCGAAAAAGCCATCCGGGTGGCTTGGTTCGAGGGACACAATACCACTGACCACAACCGCAGCAAACTTGCGAACAACACCAAGCTCGGCATGACTGCATACGGGATCATTGATCGTGCAGCGAACCTGACGAGATTTGGCTATGAGCTGTTCGGAGTCAGATCGGACGAAGATGCGTTATATGAACGTCTTGCAAGGCACATCCTTGTGAGTCTCCATGGCATGACGATGGTGCATTGTATCCAAGACATGGTGGCAGCTGGAGAGATTGTCAATCTCACTTCGCTCCGTGATGGATTGGCCGCCCGCGGCATCCATTACCCATCTGGAGGCAAGCACCCAAGCATTATGCGGCTTTGGCTTGCGAAAGCTGGGGTTTTCGTAGGGCAGCGGTGGCTGGTGGATGTTCATAGGATAGAGGCAATTTTGGGATTGGGGACTGACGATTTTCTGCCTTGGCCGATTTGTCTAATGAACAGAGGGCGTTTCTTCGCGCACTTGCCAACACAGGCAGCTTGGAGCCGCAAGGAGCAAACGAGATAGCCAGACTTGCGTCCGCCACGTATGGGGTAAGATTCCCCGAAAAGAGTCTGCCCAAATTAGTATTGAACGAACTGGAAAATGCCGGGTACATACGGACAACGAAAATGACCTCTGGACGGGGGGCGAAACCGCATAAGGTCACTCCGACCGAAAAACTGATTACTGATGTGATTGATCCGCTACTTGAGCAAATTCAAGGACAGACTGACCCGAAATTGCTTGCATTGTTGCGCACCCCTTTGCCGTTCATCCTTTCCGAATTGGATAGCTCTGATAGATATAAGGCAGGATTGGCGCTAGAGGCGCTTGCTTTCAAAATCATGCGAATTATCGACATGAGATATGTGGCAACCAGACTACGGGCGAACCAGACAGGAGGTGCAGAAGTGGATTTGATATTTGAAAGCACAAGGTTGGTTTTTTCACGGTGGCAAGTCCAATGCAAGAATACTGCAAAGGTCTCGTTGGACGACGTAGCCAAAGAGGTTGGGCTTACTCACTTTCTAAACAGCAACGTCATTGTGTTACTGACGACAGGTGAGGTTGGCAACGAGGCGAGGCGCTACGCAAATAAGATAATGATGCAATCGAACATCGCTATAGTTATGCTTGACGGCAGCGATTTAAAGAAAATAGGAGGGGAGCCAACGATGATTGTACGATCTTTTGAGCGAGAAGCTCGCCATGCAATGAAATTAAAGCAACTCGACCTATCAGGGAGCTGAAAAATGATTAGTCAGGAAGCTCAGATATATCACCAAACGAAGCTTGGATCCATTTTCCATGCCGATAGTTTGCAAGTTATGAAAAACTATGAAAATGCATCGGTTGATTTGATAATGACTAGTCCTCCGTTTGCATTGACGCGGAAAAAAGATTACGGAAACAAACAAGAGGATGACTATCTTGAGTGGTTCCAATCTTTCGCGGAGCAATTCCACAGAATACTGAAAAATGACGGCAGCTTGGTGATAGATCTGGGCGGAGCATGGAAACCTGGGCTTCCGGTTAGAAGCCTCTACCATTTCAAATTACTGATTATGTTGTGTGAGGAATTTGACTTCAATCTTGCCCAAGAATTTTATTGGTGGAATCCGTCAAAGTTGCCTACTCCGGCGGAATGGGTGAACGTACGGCGCATAAGGGTGAAGGATGGTGTGAATACCGTGTGGTGGCTGTGCAAAACGCCATGGCCCAAGGCAAGTAATCGCCGGGTTTTACAGCCATATAGCGATAGTATGAAAACATTGCTCGACAACGGCTACACTCCCAAGCTCCGACCTTCTGGACATGACATAAGCAAAAAGTTCTCCGTGGATAATGGAGCTGCGATTCCTCCGAACCTTATTGCAATCCCGAATACAGAAAGCAATAGCTCATATATGAGATACTGCAAAGAAAATGGAATCAAATCACATCCTGCGAGGTTTCCTTCTGCATTGCCAGAGTATTTCATTCGCATGTTAACTGACGCGGGAAATCTGGTGTTAGACCCCTTTGGAGGAAGCTGCGTAACAGGAGAAGTGGCCGAAAAGCTCAACCGGAAATGGACATGCATCGAAATCCTAGAATCATATTTGGAAGGGGCTCTAGGCAGATTTAAATCAGGTATAGATGAGGGGAAAGTGGTATCTAAGGTTTCGAAGAAAAACGGCTACTATAGAATTCCCCACCCAGGTTTTCTTTGGAATGAGAATGGATATGATTCATCCCCTTTAGTCAGAGACGGAGGGAAAAAACGGCCTAACTTGGAGAAAAGCTAGGCAGAACTTGGATATTCAATTGAATTGTAGATTTTTTCCACAGGCATGGGCAGAGTGATAGATTCTGGTGTAATTCTTATGATTTTGGGAATGCGTCGAATTTGCCGCAGCGACAAATGCTAATTGGGTATATTTCACTCAATCCGGAAATTACGCATCGCCTTGACGAGCGCGGCAAGTGAGAGTGGAATCCGCGAATGAACTGGAAAGAGTTTGTCAAGCCCGGCTCTATTTTGTCTGGTCTCTCGATATTTGTTACGCTCCTTGTCGATTCGGAAGGGGCTGCTTCTAGACTGACTGAAATGATGCCATGGTTGAGTGCCTTCCTGCCCCTGATAGCGGTGGGGGGCTCTACATTTTTCAGTGTGTGCGCGGTAATCTGGACTTGGAGCTGGAGCACTGGGTTACGAAAAACCGCTTTGGCACAGAGGCGAGATAAAGCCAATTGGGAAATCCGTGTTGTGGTTGATGACCTGCATATCATTCGTAATCGCATCGAGCAAGCGGGACATAGGTTCAGCCAAAACAGATTGGGCACGACAGATGAAGAGCATCACGAAGCATTGATGCTAATGAGAGAGATAGGGGAGCGTGGACTTGGCCCCCTAGAGTCTTCCAACCTTTCTGCATGGGTTCAGCACATCAACTGGATTTTGCCTAGAATACAGCGATATGGATTAGAGCAGGCAAAGGCCGAGAGGGATAAAATGTATGTTGATTGAAGTCATTGCACCACGACTATCAACTTCTCGGCTGCGTCAACGTGCCGGGAACTGGCAGTAAAGAGGAATATTTATACCCACGAAAATTAGCCAAGCATGTTTCCCGAATTCTGAATTAAAAATCCCGCGATTTTTACCTATGTCCCGGCTCGTTTATCTGCATAATCCAACCAACCATCTGAATTTTAGCTACTGTAACCAGACTCTCTCTGCTTCGAAACGAACGAGACCAAACTTGGCAGGGCCGGCACCATTTTTGGCTGGCCTCGGGGTCGCCAGAGAAAATCGGACTCCACCATCTGCTCCACCACGGCAGCGCATTGATCGGCTTGCCGATTTTGCCGCAGCAGGATTTCTTTGACCATGGCTTCCAATCTCGGTCTTTCCACCCAGCCGTCGCGAGAAAGATCACTTGCGACATTCACGAGCAATTCCCTGTCCGCGCCTTTCCAGCCGGCGAATCTGCCTAGATGTACTTCTTCACGCTCCGAACTCATCTCCGGTTCGATCTGATCGACATCCGAGTCGTCAAGTATGTCTTTGCCCGATTCGCTCGCTCTTAGCCACAAGGCACTCCCCCATAACTGCAGGAATTGCGGATAGCCTTGGCAGTCGGCGACTATCCGCCGCAATGCCGTTTCGGTAACCCCCAAGCCAGTGCTGCCCAATGGAATTCGCACGGCATCGCCCGAGCTTTGCTCATCCAGCAGGCCAAGGCTCATGACTTCGCCCCGCTCCGGGAACGCAACCTGAGAGAGATTCCCCAGTTCCGCCAGTTTCGGTTTGCCCGCCAAGACGACGATTATCGGGCCGCCCCTGCCCCGAATGGTCAGCACTTCATTGAGCAACTCGCCGAGTGCCGCGGGTGACATCAAGTGCGCCTCGTCAATGAGCAATATCAGCGGTTTGCTTTTGCATTTCGCCACCAAGCCCTTGCGCACTTCGCTTCGCGAAAGCTCGCCCCGCTGCCACTTTGTTCGCACTCCCCGCCAATCCAGCCCCCATTCCTGTGGCTTAAGCGCTTCCCACAATGGTTGGCCCACGACGCCGATCAGTTCCCTGCGCGCGTCCTCCGCGCTTTGCATGTCAGTCGCCGTCATCAGTTCCAGTGTCGCATGCACCCCAAGGTTCTCGAGTTTTTCCGCGATTTCCCGCAGCAACGCCGTCTTGCCCGATCCCTTGGGTCCGTAGATCACCAGGTCGCGAGCGACCAATTTACCATTTGCCGTGGCGCCGACATGTTTGAAGATGTCGTAAATCTCCTTCTTGCGTCCCGCGAGATGCGGTGGACGCTGGCCGTGGCCGGGCGCGAACGGATTCTCAGACAATCCGGCAAGTTTTCCATTTCCGCTCTTGTCCATCGCCAACTCGTTCCGGTGTCCCGGGATGCAGAAGTGTAGTATCCACTTACTCAGGGAAAAGCCAAGTCATGCGGAATGACGAAGCGGGAGGCTCCGCCTCGCTTTTCCGGTTGTTGCGCTAGAATGGGGGCGGTTGGGGTTGGGTTGGTTGGAGCGGGGATAGCGAATGTTGAGCATGACGGCGTTTTGCCGCAAGCAGGCCGAACTGGGGCAGGGAACCCTGGTTTGGGAAATTCGATCGGTCAATCATCGTTACCTGGAAACCTCGATCCGGCTGCCGGAGGCGTTTCGCGGGCTGGAAGCCGCGATTCGCAAGAGCGTTCGCGGCCGCGTGAGGCGCGGCAAGGTCGATTGCACCCTGCGCTTCAAGGCGTCCGGGGCGGCTGGGGGAGCATTGCGGCTGAATCCCCGGGTGTTGGCCGCCCTCGCCGAGGCCGGCGAGCAAATCCACAATCACTACGGCGACTCGCGGCTGCCTTCGAGCCTCGACATTCTGCGTTGGCCCGGCGTGGTCGAGGAGGAAACAACGGAAGACACCGCGCTCGAGGCGGCCGCCCTGTCACTTTTCGGCGGCGCGCTCGATGAACTGCTCGCCGGCAGGGCCAGGGAGGGCGGGGAGATCGAAGCGGCGATCCGCGAGCGGGCCGAATCGATCCGGGAGATTCTCGCCGGGGTGCGCGCGTCCCTGCCGGAGATTCTGGCCATCCAGCGCCAAAACCTGCTGGACGCCATCGCCGAACTGAGAGCCGGCCTGGAGCCGGGGCGGGTCGAGCAGGAGGCCGCGCTGCTCGCGCAAAAGGCCGACATCGCCGAAGAACTCGACCGGCTCGACGCCCATGTCAACGAACTCGAGCGGCTGCTCGGCGCCAGCGAGCCCGCCGGCCGCGCGCTCGACTTCCTCATGCAGGAACTGATGCGCGAAGCCAACACGATCTGCTCCAAGTCAGCCGCCATCGAGACGACCCGCAACGCGATCAACCTGAAAGTGCTGATTGAGCAAATCCGCGAACAAGTCCAGAATGTTGAATAATCCGCCGCTTGTCCCCATCATTTCGGGGACTGAAAATTAATCAATGGGGCCTCCGCCATGCGTATCCTGCTTCTTCTCCTGACCAATTTCGCGGTGCTGCTGCTGGTCAGCCTGACGTTCCGGCTGTTCGGAATCGAACAGATGCTGCTTTCGAGCGGCACCGGCCTCAATATGACGTCATTGCTGATATTCGCCGCCATCTTCGGTTTCGGCGGCTCCTTCATCTCGCTGGCGCTTTCCAAATGGTCCGCCAAGCGGGCGATGAAAGTGCAAGTGATCGACTCGCCCTCAAACCAGCGGGAGCGCTGGCTGCTGCAAACCGTCGAGCGCCAGGCGCAAAAGGCGGGGATCGGCATGCCGGAGGTGGGGATTTTTCCCTCCAATGACGTCAACGCCTTCGCCACGGGAATGCGGCGCAACAACGCCCTTGTCGCGGTGAGCAGCGGCCTGCTGCAAAAAATGACGCCGGACGAGGCCGAAGCCGTGCTCGGCCACGAAGTGGCCCACGTCGCCAACGGCGATATGGTCACCATGGGCCTGTTGCAGGGGGTGCTCAACACTTTCGTGATTTTCCTCTCCCGCATCATCGGCCACTTCGTCGACCGGGTCGTGTTCCGCAACGAGCGCGGATTCGGCATCGGCTACTTCGTCGTTTCCATCGTCGCCCAGATCGTGCTTTCGATTCTGGCGACGATTATCGTCATGTGGTTCAGCCGCTGGCGCGAATACCGCGCCGACGCCGGCGGCGCCGATCTCGCGGGCCGCCAAAAAATGATCGCCGCGCTGCAGCGTTTGCAACAGAACCAAGCCGAGGATCTGCCCGGCGAACTCGCCGCCTTCGGCATCAACGGCGGCAAACCCACCGGCCTGCGGGCGCTGTTCCTTTCGCACCCGCCGCTGGAGGACCGCATTGCCGCCCTGCAAAAGCCCGGCGGCGTGCGCTAGGCCAGGCTAGCCCGACCGCCGCCCCAGGCCGCCGCCGATGGCTAAAGGCTCGCTGTACATCATCACCGCGCCTTCGGGCGCCGGCAAGACGAGCCTCGTGCGGGACCTCGTTGCCGGCGATGAATCGCTGCGCATCTCGGTTTCCCACACCACCCGCCCGCAACGGCGGGGCGAGCGCGATGGCATCGATTATTTCTTCGTCAGCCCCGGCGAATTCCAGCGCAAGCTCGGCGAAGGCGATTTTCTCGAACACGCGGAAGTCTACGGCCACCGCTACGGCACTTCCCGGGGCTGGGTCGGGCAACAGCGGGGGGAAGGCTTTGATGTCATCCTCGAAATCGACTGGCAGGGCGCCGACCAGGTTCGCGAACTCGACCCCGGCGCCTGCTCGATCTTCATCCTGCCGCCGTCAATCGAAACCCTGCGCCAGCGCCTCGAGACCCGCGCCCTCGACGCCGCCGCAACCATCGACAGGCGCATGAAGCAGGCGGAGCGGGAAATCGCCCAAGCCGGCAAGGCCGACTACCTCGTAACCAACGACGATTTCCACACCGCCCTCGCCGATATCCGCGCCATCATCCGCGCCCGCCGCCTGCGGCGGGATGGGCCATCTCGCCAGCATTCCGGGTTGCAATGTCAAAATTGAACGCGGCGGCGGCCAAATTGGGAAACTGGAATGCCCGCACTGATGACGAGCTGGCAAAGTGAAACTACAATGGGCGCTGTCAAGGCCAAATCGCCGCGGCCCGGCGGTAAGTCAAAATGAAATTTGTCGATGCCATGTCCCATATCCTTGACGGCCACCGCGCCTACCGCGAGGTCTGGCTCGAAGGGCTTTATGTGGTGATGGTCGATGACTCGGTTGAACTGACCGACAACTTCAAAACCTGGATCGCCTACGAGCCCGATGAGGTCGACAAGCACGCGAAAGACTGGCGGGTGGCGTGAATGGCGGTTTCCCCGTCATTCCAAGCGTCGGCGATGTGGGAATTGCGGCTCGCGGTGGCGATCCGGTAAAATTCGCGGTTCGGCTTGGGCGGGGATTGCCCGCGCTTCGCCGGTTGGCGGGGTTCCGATGGCAACGGCCCAGTGGCAACGAAAGACGATACCAGGTAGATATCATGGCGCGAATCACTGTTGAAGATTGTCTCGACAAGGTTGAAAACCGCTTCGAGTTGGTCATGGTCGCGAGCAAGCGCGCGCGGCAGTTGCAAACCGCGGGCAAGGACCCGCTGGTTCTCGAAGAAAACGACAAACCCACGGTGCTCGCCCTGCGCGAGATCGCCGATGGGCTGATCGGCCCCGAAATCCTCACCGCCAAGACCGAGCCGGAAATCCATATCGGGGAAATCGAGCAGGAAATGGAAATCATGCTCGAACAGCCGGAACTCGCCGCGCCCCCGCCGGAGAACCCGGACCCGCCCGAACCCGAGGCTGGGGAAAGCCCTGATTAAGCCAGAGCCTCCCCTTTGTTTCGCTTGAGAAAAAAATTCCAGGAACGGGGATTTTCGCAGCAGACAGGAGCCAGCGTTGACAGCCCCGCAAATTGACACTATCGATTCGCTGGCCGAGGGGCTGTCGGGTTATCTGGAAAAACAGCAGATCAACCAAGTGCGGCGGGCCTACTATTATGCCGAGCAAGCCCACGAGGGGCAGTTGCGCCGCAGCGGCGAGCGCTACATCACCCACCCCCTGCAAGTGGCGGAGATTCTCAGCCGGATGCACATGGACCATCAATCGCTGATGGCCGCCATGCTGCACGATGTCATCGAAGACACCGGAATCACCAAGACCGCGGTCAAAACCCAGTTCGGCAACACCGTGGCGGAAATGGTCGACGGCGTCAGCAAGCTGAGCCGGATCAAGTTCCGTTCCCAGGCCGAAGCCCAGGCCGAGAACTTCCAGAAAATGGCCATGGCGATGTCGCGGGATCTGCGCGTGATCATGGTCAAGCTCGCCGACCGCCTGCACAACATGCGCACGATCCGGGCCCTGCCGCCGGACAAGCGCCGCCGCAAGGCCAGGGAAACGCTTGAGATCTACGCCCCCATCGCCAACCGGCTCGGCATGAACGAGATGCGCATCGAGTTCGAGGAGCTGTCCTTCGAGGCGATGTACCCCCTGCGCTTCCGCCGCATCGGCGCCGCCGTGCGCAAGGTGCGCGGCAACCGCAAGGAAGTGGTGACCAAAATCCAGACTTCCCTCGAAGCCTGCCTCGAACGCGAGGGGCTGCCGGGGCGGACCATCGGCCGCGAAAAACACCTGTACAGCATCTACGACAAGATGCGCAGCAAGCGCAAATCCTTCGCTGAAATCATGGATGTCTACGCTTTCCGCATCATCGTTGACCGGGTGGATACCTGCTACCGCGTGCTCGGCGCGGTCCACAGCCTGTACAAGCCGGTGCCGGGGCGCTTCAAGGACTATATCGCCATTCCCAAGGCCAACGGCTACCAAGCCCTGCACACGACGCTGTTCGGCATGCACGGCCTGCCGATCGAAATCCAGATCCGCACCGAGGAGATGGAAGCGATGGCCAACAACGGCATCGCCGCCCACTGGCTCTACAAATCCAGCGAGGATTTGCCGAGCAACGCCCACGTGCGGGCCAGGGAGTGGGTCAACGGCCTGCTCGAAATGCAGCAGAGCGCCGGCAATTCGCTGGAATTCATCGAGCATGTGAAGATCGACCTGTTCCCCGACGAGATTTACGTGTTCACCCCCAAGGGCGAGATTTTCGAGTTGCCAGTGGGTTCCACGCCGGTGGACTTCGCCTACGCGATCCACACCGATGTCGGCAGCACCTGTGTGGCCTGCCGCATCGAGCGGCGGCTCGCGCCGCTGAGCGAACCCCTGCAAAGCGGCCAGACCGTCGAAATCCTCACCGCGCCGGGCCACAAGCCCAATCCCGCCTGGCTCAGTTTTGTCGTCACCGCCAAGGCGCGCACGAGCATCCGCCACTTCCTCAAGAGCCGGAAGCAATCGGAATCGACCGCCCTCGGCAGGCGCCTGCTGACCAAGGCCCTGGCGAGCTTCGGCACGAGCCTCGACAAGCTGTCCCGGGAAGCCGTCTCCACCCTGCTCGAACAACTGCGGCTCGACTCGCTCAACCGCCTGTTCGGGGAAATCGGCCTAGGCAACCGGATGCCCCATTCCATGGCCCAGCGGCTGATCGACCTCAACGAGAATCCCACCGGCGCCGAATTGAGCGGCGATCTGCTGGTGCGCGACGCGCAAAGCTCGGTGATGAATTACGCCCGCTGCTGCAACCCGATTCCGGGTGATCGCATCATCGGCTACATCAGCGCCGAGCGGGGCTTGGTCATCCACACCGACGATTGCAACAACGTGGCCGATCTCCGCGCCAATCCAGAAAAATGGGTCGAAGTGAACTGGGACCCGGAAATCCAGGGCGAATTCACCGTCGAAGTGCGGGTCGAACTCGAACAACAGCGCGGCATCATCGCCGTGCTGGCCACCGCCATCACCGGCGCCGAAGCGAACATCGAAAAGATCAGCACCGCCGAGCGCGACGCCCATTTCAGCATGGTCAACCTGCTGATCAATGTCCGCAACCGGGTGCATCTCGCCCGGGTGATGCGCAAGATCCGCATGATCAAGGCGGTTACCCGGGTGACCCGGGTCAAGTCGCGCAAGACGCGGAAGCCTTCGGGCCGCGCCGAAGCCACCACCATCCACTAAGCCCGCAAACAAGGACAGCCCATGCCCGCCGCGGAAGTTATCCAGACCGGCAACGCGCCATCCGCCATCGGCCCTTATTCCCAAGCGGTTCGCCTGGGTTCGCTGGTATTTCTCTCCGGCCAAGTGCCGCTCGACCCGGCCACGATGAAGTTGGTCGATGGCGGCATCGCGGAACAGACCGAGCAGGTTTTCAACAATCTCGAAGCCGTCGCCGCGGCGGCCGGGTCCAGCCTGAACCAGACGCTGCGGATGACGATTTATCTCACCGACCTGGGCAATTTCAAGGCGGTGAACGAGATCATGGCCAGACGGCTCGCCGCGCCTTATCCGGCCCGGGTGACCATCGGCGTGCGCGCCCTGCCGGCGAACGCGATGGTCGAAATCGACGCGATCGTGGCGGCTGAAACCTGAACCGAAGCGCTCCCCATCCCATGACCGGGCTGCCGCTGGACCAGATTCCCGTTGACGAGCTGTCCGGCGTCGGCCCGAAAATCCAGTCGAAGCTCGCCGATCTCGGCATCGAAAGCGTTCAGGATCTGCTGTTCCATCTGCCCTTCCGCTATGAGGACCGCACCCGGGTCACGCCCATCGGCCGGGCCGCCGTCGGCGATTGTGTCCAGATCCAGGGCAAAATCGTCGACAGCGGCGTCGAGACCGGGCGCCGGGGCCGCAGCCTGCGCTGCCTGCTGCGGGACGATTCCGGGATGCTCAGCATCCGCTTCTACCACTTCAACCGCTTCCAACAGCGCAAACTCGCCGCCAACGCCCTGATCCGCTGCTTCGGCGAAGTCCGCTATGGCCGCAGCGGGGCCGAGATGTACCATCCCGAATACCGGCTGCTGGCGAGCGAAGACGAAGCGGTGCCCACTGCGCTGACGCCGGTGTATTCGACTGTGGAAGGGCTGCACCAGCATCGCGTCCGCGGCTTTGTCGGCCAGGCGCTCGCCCTGCTCGCGGGGGGCGAAAAGCTGCCGGAATTGCTGCCGGCCAGCCTGCTGCGGGAGTTCGGCGGCATCGACCTCGCCGAATCGGTGCGCCTGCTGCACGAGCCGCCGCCGGACATGGAACTCGACTTCACCGGCCGCGGCGGCAACAGCCCGGCGCGGCGGCGGCTCGCCTTCGAGGAACTGCTCGCCCACCGGCTGTGCATGCAAGGCCTGAAACGCGACGCCGGGCGCCTGCCTTCGCCGCGGTTTTCGATCCGGCAGGAATTGCCCAAACGCTTCGCCGATTCGCTGCCGTTCCGCCTCACCGGCGCCCAGCGGCGCGCGTACCGGGAGATTCGCGACGATCTCGCCGGCGAGGCGCCGATGATGCGCCTGCTGCAAGGCGATGTCGGCGCCGGCAAAACCGTGGTCGCGGCGCTCGCGGCGCTGCTCGCCATCGAATCGGACTTCCAGGCTTGTTTGATGGCACCCACGGAAATCCTCGCCGAACAGCATCTGCGCAACTTCCGCCGCTGGTGCGAACCCCTGGGGCTGCGGCTCGGCTGGCTCAGCGGCAAAACCCGGGGCAAGGCCCGGGACGAAGTGCTGCGGGAGTTGGGAACCGGCGCCTGCGATTTGCTCATCGGCACCCACGCGGTGTTCCAGGAGCCGGTGCGCTTTCGGCGGCTCGGGCTGATTGTCGTCGATGAGCAACACCGCTTCGGCGTGCATCAGCGGCTCGCCCTGCGCGAGAAGGCGGGTGGCGGGCTGCGCCCGCACCAGTTGGTGATGACGGCGACGCCGATTCCCAGAACCCTGGCGATGAGCGCCTATGCCGATCTCGATTGTTCGGTGATCGACGAGTTGCCGCCGGGCCGCAAGCCGGCGAACACCGTGGTGCATTCCCAGGCCAAGCGCGGCGAGGTGATCGCCAGAATCGCCGCCAACTGCGCCGCGGGTCGGCAGGCTTATTGGGTTTGCACCTTGATCGATGAATCCGAAACGCTCCAGGCCCAGGCCGCCGAAGCCACCGCGGCGGAACTCGGGCGCGCGCTCGCCGGGATTCGGGTCGGCCTTGTCCATGGACGGCTCAAGCCGGCGGAAAAAGCCGAAGTCATGGACAGTTTCCAACAAGGACGGATCCAGTTGCTCGTCGCCACCACGGTGATCGAAGTCGGCGTTGACGTGGCCAACGCCAGCCTGATGGTGATCGAGAACCCCGAGCGGCTCGGTCTCGCCCAGTTGCACCAGTTGCGCGGCAGGGTGGGGCGCGGCGCCGAGCAGAGCCATTGCGTGCTGTTGTACCAGCCGCCGCTTTCGGAACTGTCCCGGGAGCGGCTGCGGATCATCCGCGAAACCCATGACGGCTTCCGCATCGCCGAGGAGGACCTGCGCCTGCGCGGGCCCGGACAAATGCTCGGCACCCGGCAAACCGGCATGATGAGCTTCCGCGTCGCCGACATCGGCCGCGACAGCGAAATGCTCGACCGGGTGCGGGACGCCTGCGAGGCGTTGACCGCCAGCCATCCCGATGCCGCCGAGCCGCTCATCCGCCGCTGGATCGGCCAATCCAAGGATTTCGGCGATGTGTGATTCACCGCCGGGACGACTCGTCATCGCGCGCGCCGAATGACGGGAGTGGGGGGCTTCGCTTCGCGCGGAATGACGGGGTAGAGTGAGCAGGTTCAGAATACACTGCCCTGAATTTTGCACTGAGGAAGCGCGGCGGTGAGCGGAAGGGGCCCGGCGCAAGCCGGGAAGGAATCCGATTGCCGACGACAAGCGACCGGTGCTCAAACGAAGGGAGCCTGAGGCTACGCTCCGCGCGGAATGAGAAGGCGGGGGGATCGAAATGACCGGCCTGCGGCAAAAGGCGATTGGGTTTTTCTATCTGACGCGGATGCACCGCCCGGTTGGCATCCTGCTGCTGTTGTGGCCGACCATCACCGCGCTGTGGCTGGCCGCCGGGGGATTCCCGCCGCTTGACCTGCTGCTGATATTCATCGCCGGCACGGTCGTCATGCGGGCGGCGGGATGCTGCGTCAACGACTTCGCCGATTACCACATCGACGGCAAGGTGCTGCGCACCCGGGAGCGCCCATTGGCGACGGGAATGCTCAGCCGCCGCGACGCCATGGCGGGATTCGTCATCCTCTCCCTGTCCGGCTTCGCCCTGGTGCTGTTGACCAATGCGCCCACGATCGGGCTCGCCGTTGCCGCCGTGCCCATTATCGTTGTCTACCCCTTTCTGAAACGGTTCACGCAGTTGCCGCAACTGGCTTTGGGAGTCGCCTTTTCCTGGGGTATTCTGATGGCCTTCACCGCGGTTGGCGGCGGCCTGCCGGCGGAAGCTTGGCTGCTGTTTCTCGCCAATCTGCTGTGGACGGTGGTTTACGACACCCAGTACGCCATGGTGGACCGGGAATATGATCGCGCGATCGGGGTCAAATCCACCGCGATCCTGTTCGGCAAAGCCGACAATCTAGTCATTGGCTTCCTGCAACTTGGCCATATCGTCTTGCTGTGGATCGCCGGCCTGGTGTTCGGCCTCGGCCACTGGCACTTCGCGCTGCTCGCCGCCGCGGGCCTCCTCTTCGTCTGGCAGCAGTATCTTTGCCGGCGCCGGAATCCCGAGGGCTGCTTCCGCGCCTTCCTCAACAATGGCAAGGTCGGCGGGCTGGTCTGGCTGGGTGTCGTCATGGGTCTGGCCAGCTGAAAGCCTCCGCGGATTGCCATTCGGCCCCGGCTGCCGGCGATTCCGGCGTTGAGGAGGGCAGTTTGGCCGCTCCGGGAGCCGGGATCGACCAAGTCCCGGCCCTGTCGGATGCGCCGCATGCCGTATCAGGCAGCGGCGAATTCCTGTTGCTGCACCGGTCGTTCAACTTTGCAAATTGAAAGAGTCATTTTTAATATTCAAGGAAGATCGTCGGGAAAATAGAGTAGACTCTCTCGGGCCAATTTTCGTCGACGCGAAGCCAGCGCGGAAATGCGGCTATTTTTCTATGGGCGGGCATCGACCACCCCGATTGACATCATCGGTTGGAGATGTGGTATGAACAGGCAATTGACCGCAATCATCGAACGGGAAGGAGATGGTTACGTGGCGTTGTGCCCGGAATTGGATATTGCCAGCCAAGGCGACACCGTGGCCTTGGCGCGCGACAATCTTGCCGAAGCCTTGGCCCTGTTTTTCGAATGCGCCCCCCCGGAGGAAGTCGAAAGACGTTTGCACAGCGAAGTCTACGTAACCCGCGTCGAGATTGCTGTTGGCTAAGAGTTTGCGTGTTTTGTCGGGCCGGCAAGCATGCCGCATTCTCGCATCCGATGGATTTGTGGAAGTGCGCCACCGCGGCAGCCACATCATCATGCAGAAGACCATTGCCGACGGCACGGTCACGGTCCCCGTGCCCGATCACCGCGAACTGCGAATCGGGACATTATTGTCGATCATTCGCCAATCCGGTTTGCCCCGAGTAAAATTCGAGTAAAGAGGCACGCGGCAATCGTCTATCTGCTTTTCCATCACACTTTCGCAATATTCAGGCTATGGGTTGCCAGATTCTTTAATTGAATGTGCTGCGGCGCTGACTTGTTCCCGGCCTTGAATCGAGTAGGGTTGCAGCTTCAATCCCAAGGCTTCGAGCACGCCGAGCACAGTCGCGAAACTGGCGTTGCCATTGATCGAAAGCGCCTTGTACAGGCTTTCCCGCCCCCGGCCAGCTTCCTGCGCGATCTGCGTCATTCCCCTTGATCTGGCCACATCGCCCAGGGCGGCGGCGATCAGGCGCGGGTCACCCTCTTCGAACGCCGCTTCCAGGTACGCCACAACATCTTCTTGGGTACGGAGATGGTCTGCGGCATCCCAAGGTTTGGTTGCGATATTCATTACGATTCACTCCGGTTTCAATAACTCGCGCGCAATGGCCCGCGCCCGACCGATATCCCGCTGCTGGGTATTCTTCGTTCCGCCAAGGACGATGACGATAGAGTCCGGCCCCTTGCGGCAAAAATACACTCTGTACCCCGGACCATAGTGGATGCGAAGTTCCAACACTTTATCGCCCACGTACCGGGTGTCTCCAAAATTTCCCAGCGAAAGCCGCCTGATTCGAACATCGATTCGCGCTCTTGCCCTGACGTCACCCAGCTTCTCGAACCAGTCGCCGAACTCCCCGGTTTGTTCGATTGTAATACCGGTCCGATTGTAACCTACAGAATACACAATTCAACCATTACTCGCTCAGCTGTGGCTGCCGTGCGCGATCCTCCAGGTTTCTGGGTTAATAGGCCCTCTACCCGAACTCCTGTCAGTCCATGGATAGCGCCGGAAGGCAACCAGAAATTGCCCAAGATGGTGGGGCCGGGAACATACGCGACATTGTCGCCATGGCTCAGGAGAAATTTGGCGTGCGCGTCGAATTGCTGCGCGACCGGAACAACGGCCTGGTTCAAGTATTGCCGGCTGTTGAAGAGGGAGATGCCAATGACCGCGATCAGGGCCGCCGCCCCCGCCGCTTTTGGCACACGCCCCCCGGCATTCGCGGAATCGAAAAATCTCGCCGTGAACCAAGCAAGCCCGAAGGACAACCCCGCCCAGGGCAAAAGCAGGTAGCGGTCCGGCTCCGCGATTCCCGGCACTTCGGCCAGCGGAACCAAGGGCGCCAGCATGAGCGCGGTAACAACCGGCAACAGCGGGCCGCGGGTGCGTCCCGAAACGATTCCGGCCAGGATGATCGCCAGGCAGAGAAAAACCGCCGGCCAGTAAAAGCTTTGGAAGAGCAGGCTTGGAATGTTGAGAAATGCCCCCGCCGCCGTCCGCGCGGACTGGGGATCGATTTGCAGGATGCCGGCATGCCCGCCGAACAGGCTCTGCAGCATATGGGAGCGCCAAAAGACATAAAGCGCCGCCACCAGCGCGAAGGGTAAAGCCGCCCTCAGCCGGGCCTCAACCGACCCCCTTGGAACAAATGGCAGCAGCAGCACGAGCGGAACATAGGTCTCCTTGCATGTGACAGCCAGCGCGTAGAAAAACGCGCTGGCGGCGAGGCGCCAAGCCGCCGGGCGCCCGAAGTGCCGCGTGTACAGGTAAAGGGCAAGTAGCGCGAACACCAGCCCTTCGATGTAATGCCGGGTCATCAACTGCTCGCTTATGACGACAACCGGTGGCCCGCTCAGAAACGCGATGGCGCCCAGAAACGCAAATTCGGCACGCATCCACTGCCTGCCGACCAGGAAAAGGCAAATGCTGGCGGCGGCGATCGCGAGATGCTGATGCAGGTAGAACCAGGCGGGCCTGAGCTCGAACAGGCGCATGTCCAGTTCCATTGACAGCAGCAGCCAGGGGAAAAGGTTGGTGATCGAAAACTGGTTGTAGGCTGAAGCGTCATGGAAGCTGGCGATCGCGCCATGCTGGAAAATCTGCCGGAGAACCTGCGTGTCGTCCCAGCGCCAGTGGCCGTCGAGGCCCTCCCGGTGCAGCAGATACGCCGGCAGCGCGATCGCGGCGGCATACAGCCAATCCGGGTTGCGGGCGGCCATCCGCGACAGCGGCGATGGGCCGTTCGCGGGCGCCACGCGGGAAATCACAGCCGCTCCCAAGAAAGCGCCACCGGGGCATCGCCCTCTTGCAGAGGAAGTGACAACTCCGGAGAGTATGTGGTCCACCCCTCGGGAGAAGTGTACCGCAATATAAAGGGGTGATTGAACTCTTTCAGCATGTGACGGTTATACATGAGAGAACCTTTGATGGGCAGGGGCGAGGAGCCCAAGATGGGCGACACAATTCGGTATTCCCCTGCCTCATATGGCCCAAGTTGCCAACTCAGTTGAGTCTGCCCAGCCTGCAATGCAATGTTCAGTGGGGCTTCCCGCAAATCACCGACACTCTGCCTGAACTGTTCCAGCATCTCCGCACTGGCTTCCTGCACGCATCCACAATCGGCAGAATATACATGAACCGTTGATATATCTTCATTCAGGTAAAAGGGATCAACAATTGGGTTCGGAGGTTCATTTGTTTGACCCATGTGGGGATGGATAGCCAACAATCCGCTGTAAAACCATAAAAATCTCTCGGTATGATGACCTGGAATATAAGCCGAATCACTATCATTATTCAGCATAAAGTTGGCGGAAGTGTCGAATTCTAACGTACGTGGATCTACGATCTGATCGATATATTTTTTGCTATTGTAAAAAGACACAATAGTCAATATCGATAATATAGATGCCATGCATGTTTTCTTGGTGGTTTCGGAGTACTGGGGGAGGATGGTGGTGCCGGTGCTGCTGCTGAATCTATACGCACAACAGGAAAGCAAGAAGGAAAATCCCGCCCAAGGGACGAAAAAGAAACGATCCGATGGAATAAAATTATTAATCCAATCAGTCAACGATTGTAATGGTCCGAGTGGTGCAAGCAGAAGCGCAGTTATATAAAAAACAAGAATACTATTTATTCTGCCGAACACGAAACCGCAAAAAAAACAGAGAAAGAGAGAAAGATTGGCAGCCAATACAAGTATGGAAACAAGAGGGTCGGAATAATCGCAAACTCGATCACAATATCAATCAATGTTTGCATATCGATACCTTGTTCGCTGAATGAACCAAAGATGATAAACAGCATATGCATTCGCCAAAACACATACAAAATAGCTACTGCCACAAAGGGCAGCCAAAGTTTGAGGCGTGTTTTAATCGAGCCGCGTGGTATGAATGGCAATAGCAGAATCAGTGGCACATAAACCTCTTTGCAGGTCACAGCCAACACATAAAAAACCACACTTGTAACTTGGTTTGCGGCAGTCGGTTGTTCTATGCTCCGAGTGAACGCATATAGAGAAATCAAAGCAAAGATCAACCCCTCGATGTAATGCCGGGTCATGAGCTGTTCACCGACTACGGCAACCGGCGGACCGCTCAAGAACAGCATTGCGGCGGCGAAGGCGAATGCCGGCATCATCCACTGTTTGGCGACCATAAACAAACAAATGCCGGCAATAGCGATCGAAAACACTTGGTGGAAATAAAACCAGAACGGATCAGACCCGAATAACCAGATGTCCAATTCAATTGTAGCAAGGAGCCAAGGAAATAAGTAAACTGTTGAAAAGTGGTTATAGGCATCGGCATCGATGAAGCTCGCAAGAGAACCATGATCAAAAATATGCCTCAGAACTTGGGTGTCATCCCAACGCCAATTCCCGTCAAGCGCGCTGCCGTGCAACAAAAATGCCACCAGCGCAATCGCAAGACAGGCCCAATAGTCTCGATAGCGGCTGCCCATTTGCCGGAGGAGCCAATTTCTTGTTGGCATCACGCCCATCTATCAAAGCCTCGATTGCAGATGCCGCGCCGGCAGGGCCAGCAGGGCGTAGCAGGCGATGGCCAGGAGCAGGCTGGTGTTGATGCCGGCCCACATGGAGATGGCGACGGCGGAGACGCTGGCGAGGACGCCGGTGGCGCCGTTGATTCCCCACATCCACGGCAGGCATGCGCTGGAGTGGTTGCGGAACAGCCGCAGGCCGAGGGGGAAGCACATGCCCATGGGCACGGCGGCCAAGCCAACGAGGGCGACCACGATCAGGCAGCGGACCAGCAAGCCTTGGGAGATCGTCGATTCGATCAGCGGGCCAGACACCAGGTAGACCAACAGCAGCAGCGAAACGATGACCGCCGGAACCGTCAGGGTCCAGCGCGATTCCCTGTCGACGTTGATCCGGTCGGACAGCAAGCTGCCCGCGCCCGCCGCGAGAATCATCGAGAACAGCAGCACCGCCACGGCGTAGACGGGATGCCCGAGGTAGACCGAAAAGCGCTGCATCAGCGGGATCTGCACGAACATGAAGCCGGCGCCGATGCAGGCGAAGTAGAGCAGCCCACTGTAAAAGGCGCGGTTGGGGATGTTTGGTTTGCCGGCGATGAGCAGCGGCGCGACGATTACCAGCAGAACCCCGGCGAGCGCGAGCCCGCACAGCAGCATGAGGGTGTAGGTCGCCAGCAGGTTGCCGCCGGCGACGATGCCGAGGTCTTGGAGTTCACCGCCGGCATTGAACAGCGCGGACGGCTTGAGGATGTTGAAGAAGTAGGGCCGGCTGTCGGTCGGCGGGGTGAAGTCCAGGTATTCGTGTTCGGCGGCGGCGAGCAGTTGCCGTTCACCGGTGGCGGCAAGCAAGCCGCGGATGAGCGGTTCGGCGGACTGCCGCCGCGGCGAGTGCAGGATGTTGAAGCCGTATTCCCGCGCCACCTCCTCGATCATGTCGATGTCCGCCTCCGCCAGCGGTTCGGGCGAGACGATCAGCGTCGCCACGGAAAGCCTCGAAACCAGGGCGACATGCTCCGCGGGCCGCTCGACGCCCCGCTGGATCAGCGACATCGCCGCGAGCGAAATCAGCCGGTTGGTTTCCGACAGCGCCTCCGGCGAATACCAGCGCGAAACGCTGAACAGGCCGCCCGGATTCAAGTGGTCGAGAAAAACCTGCCAGCCCTCGACGGTGTACAGGCCGTTCTCGGAAAGGGTGAAGGCGCCGGCACCGGTGGCGGCCCAAGTGTCGATCAGCGACATCTGGATGACATCGTAGGCGTCTTCGCTGCGGGTCAAAAACGACCTGGCCTCGTCGTGGACAAATTCGACATTGGGCTGATTGGCGATCTGCGCGAATTCCCGGCGTTCCCCCTCCACAACGCGAAGCATGGCCTCATTGATCTCGATGCCGGTGATGCGGGAACTGCCGGCCCACAGCGCCGTGAGGATATCGCGCCCGCCGCCGACGCCGATCACCGCCGCCGTGCCGCCCGGCCGCAGATGGTACGGCAAAGCGGTGACATCGAATCGCGGCCAGTCGAGATTGCCGCGGTCGCCGTCCCATTCGGTGAGCGCCGTGCCGGCCTCGCCGTCGATGATCAAGGCTTGGCCGCGCATACCCTCGATTTCGCTGGCACCCTCGCCGGCGCCCCAGTACCAAGGCCCCCCCTCAACGATTTGGGAAACCAAAATCTGGCCATGAATCGTCCAGTACTCCTGGCTGGCAGCGCCAAAGGGCATGGGTAGTCCCTTGGGGTAAAAAACCCGAAAACCGTCGGATGTGGCGTGGTTGCCGATCGCTCCGAAACCAACGAGAACGCCGAGAACAGCCCAGATCAGCGGTCTCGACCCCCGCCGCGCATATTGGAACAGGCACGCGCCGAGCAGGGCGATGGCAGCGGTGGCGAAGGTGGCGCTTGTGATGTCGAGGGCGTTGAGCAACAACAGGCAAAGCACGCTCCCCAAAGCCGCCCCGACGAGATCCACGCCATAGATCAGGCCGCTGTCGCCCTTCACCTGGGTCAAGGCGACGGTCACCACCACCCCGCTGAAAAAGAACGGCACCGCCACCGCCAAGGTGATCAGCGCCATCCTCGCCACCCCGGCCAGCGTCCAGCCGTCGCGGATATTGAGCGGGGTATAAATGACCGCGAGGTGGCAAACGATGGTGCTGGCGGCGAACAGAATCGAGTACAGGAACAGGTTGTCGAGGGCGCCGCCAGAGTCGAACCGGCGCGGTCGCAGATACACCCAAAGCGCGCCAGCGGCCATGCCGAACATGGCCATCGACACCGCGAAGAACGACAGGTGGTACCAAGTCACCACCGACAGCAGCCGGGTGTTCAGCACCTCCAGCATGAGCGTAGCGCCGGCAAGAGCGAACAGGCCCAGCAGGAATGCGCGGTTGGTGGGGGTTGTGGTTGCTGTCGTCATGCTTTATCCAATTGCCCCAAAATCAAGTGTCGGCGCTGCGCGATTGTCGCATGGCGGCCAGATGGAGGATGATACCGAAATACATGACAGCCAGAGCAAACTGCCCCAGCAAGGTCAGGCGGGACGCGGGCGGCAGCGTCGAGGCGTAGATGTGGCCAAGCGTTGCTTCGCCATAAGCCGAGAACAGCAGCATGGGCGGCTCCCCCGGGTTGAACACTTCCGCTCGCGGGTCATCGGGAATCGGCAGCCAGACGCGCCAAGCCAGCGCCTGAACTGCCAGCAGCGGGATGTAAAAGGCAAGCCTGTGCCAGACCGGGGCATAGCGCAATGGATGTCGTTCCAGCAGCACGCCGAACAGCGCCAGCACCGCGGGAAAAGACCAGAACAAGATCCGGTCGGTATGGAATCCGGTGAACAAACCAAGCAAAACACAGCCGCCGAGAAAAACCGCAACATCTTGATTTTCATCTAGAAAACCAAATAGAAGACGACCGGCGAAAAGCAGTGTGAGCGGGATTGCACCGAAAGAGGTCAGCCAGGAGAGCAGGAAGATGTCCGGCTGCGCCGCTAGCGTGGAGACAACGCCGCGCATCTGGGCAAAATAGTTGTACCCGCCAGTGCCGTCGACCAGCGAGTGAACCAGCGCCAGGCACGCGCACGCGGACAGCAGCGGCAACGCGCACAGGAAGACCGACCGCCAAGATCGAACGGCCAGGAACGGGAGCGCCCGCCGCAGCCGGAAACACTGCGCGAAAACAAACACCAGCAATCCGCAAAGCGCGATTTCCCGGAAAAGCACCCCAACCACGCTTACCGCCGTCACGATCAGGGCCCAACGCAGATCGAGCCGGGAAACGACCCTGCCCAGCCAAAGCAGCAACACAATGAAGAACAGCGCCGGCGGGTCAGTGTAGGCCGGGATGAAATGCGCGAAGCGGAATGGCGACTGGGACGCGCAAACGAACGCGGACACGAGCAGCAAGGCCGTGTCGGTGCCCAGCCGGCAGGACCGCAGATAGAGGAAAAACACCACGGCCGTGGCGATGGCGAAAACCAGATTCAGCAGCAGGAAACCGAAAGCGATAGAATACGGCCAGAATGTGCCGGCGAGGAAGGGCAGCGCCACGCGATAGGCGAATGGCCGCAAGGTGGAAATAGGCTCTCCCGCCGCCACCTGTTCAGCCATCGCGTAATAGACGTCGGCGTCGTAGGGATGGCCGCCTTCTATGGATATGGGCCTTTGCGTCAATCCGAACCATGCCGCGGCCGCCGCGACGCCCAGGATCAAAGCATAATGAGTTGCGCGTAGTCCCGTTTCCGGCATGTCATCAATACCGCTCAAATCGCTCGACTCGCCGGCTGCCACGCTGCTGCTGGCGCTGCACCTGCTCGCCCTGTCGTGGTTTGCCCTGAACCATCCCATCTACACTTGGGACGTGGTCCCTTATGTGGCGACGACTTTCGCGGCGGAAACCGAAGACCCCGCTGCGGTGCACGAGGCGACTTACGGCTTGCTGCGGCAATCGCTCGAAGCGGCGCAATTCAACTCCCTGATCGGCGGAGAGTACGCGGCCGCGATGTATTCAAGCCCGGAAAACTTCGCAACTCAGCTTAGCATGTATGAGATCAAGCCGCTGTACGTGTTGCTATTGCGGGGGTTCAGCGCGACCGGGGCGAATCCGGTCGGCAGCATAATCTGGCTTTCGCTCATTCCGGGCTTGCTCATCTGCGTCATTCTGTTTCTCTGGCTGCGAAATATGACCGGCCCCATGCAGGCGGCGCTGGTGGTCATCCTGTTTTCCATCTGCGCCCGGCTGTTCGATCTGAGCCGGATTCCGACACCCGACAATCTGTCCGCCCTGATGGTATTCGCGGGAGTTTATCTGCTGCTGGCTCGGGGATGGATCGCCGCAGCGGTGATCTGTCTTGGTCTATCGATTTGGGTTCGCAGCAACAACATTCTCTTCGTTGCGCCCTTACTGGTTTTACTTTGCTGGAACCATTGGCGGAGAGGCGAACCACTGCGGTCCGCGGACTTGTACTGGTATGGCGGAGGTCTGTCGCTTGTTTTCCTATCCTATTTCTGGATCAGTGCCGTCTACGACTATGATTGGTGGCGGTTGTTCTATCACACGCTGATCGAATCGCAGGTCGATATCGAGTCATTCGGGCAACCTTTCTCCGGCGCGCTTTATTTCGACGCGCTGCGCGGCAGCGTCAGAGAACTTTTCGCCAGCGGGACGATGATCGCCACGGTGCTTCCGTTTTTTCTATTGCTTTGGTTGATCGCATGGGCCGGGAGCTGGCGCCAAAACCTTGTTACCATCATCAGACCCGCAGATCCGGTATCGCTGTCCGATGCCAGTCTGCTCTGTCTGACGGTGTTCGGCGCTTTCCTCATGTTATTTCCGCTGATCATTGGCTTGGACCGTTTTTTGACAGCCTACTATGCGGTTATTATGATGTTCGCAATTGATCGTTTTCATATCGGCCTTCTCAAGAGCTAATGCAATCAAATGTCTTTCAAGCCAATTGATTTGCGTGATCCGTCAGCTTGGATTGTTGGGGTTTCCGTACTAGTCGTCGTCGGCAGCGGCTACGCCTTGCGTGGACATGAACTTGACGATGGCCTGATTTATGCTCGCTATATCCAGAATCTGATATCCGGCAACGGATTCGTGTACAACCAAGGTGAATTTGTCAACGGATTGACCTCTCCGCTATTCGCTTATCTCGCTGTGATGCCCTCCTTTGTGTCCGGTGACGCACGCTACGGCACCATGCTGATTTCCGTCCTGGCAGCCGTGGGCAGCATCATTATCGTTTATCGAATGATGGCACTTATTATGGGCAACCGTCAGATTGCGGCTATCTCGACCTTGTTCGCGGCGGGCAATGGAATGACTTACATAAACCTTGGCATGGAAGCGGGCCTGTTCACCTTTATGATTGGCCTTTGTCTCTATCTGTATTTCAGGGACAGATTCTTCCTGCTCGGTATCTGCGTGGGTCTGGCGATTCTGACTCGCCCGGAAGCAGTTTTCCTTGTGCCGGCCATGGCGCTTAATACCCTCTTTTTCAGAAGGAAATGGCCCAGTTGGAGCTGCTATGCCCTACCAGGATTGCTGATTTTGACACAGTTTTTTTTCAACAGCATGTACTACGACGCGCTCTTGCCCTCATCCGGGCTGGCGAAGATTTCGCAGGGTGCAATGGGTCACTGGGGATACAATTCTTTTCTGTTCAACTTGCCAACTTTGTTCTTGTTTGGATTCGGATTGCCGGGGCAAATGCAGGTATTCGGAACTCATGTAGTCCCCATCCTGCTGATGTTTCTGGCTGCACTTTCCATCCTTCTGGTTCAGGCGCGGCAATATCTGCTCGTTTCAGTTACTTTCCTAGGGTTGTACACGGGATTTTTCGCAGTCCTCAATATTCCCAGTCAATGGTGGTATTACGCGATTTATTTCACAATATTCTCAACTTGGTTGGTTCTGGGAATCTACTGGCTTTATGTTCAATGCAAGACCGAGTATCTCCGAGCATTCAGAATATCCTGCGTTGGACTCTTTGGCTTGATTTTAATCTGGCAGCTAACGATAAATCTTTTCGTTCACGGGAAGACAGTACGCGACGATTACCGGCAGTTCGGCGAGTGGATTGCCGAGAATACTCCGACCGATGCGTCGGTGGCATTGGCGGAAATAGGCACCGTTGGCTGGTATTCCCAGCGCAGAATCATCGACATCTTGGGCTTGGTCACGAGTGGCAACGCGGATTTCGTTGCTGTGGGTGATTACCACAGCTGGTTGGAATCGCATCCGCCCGACTATATTCTCGCGCAAGAGCCGCCACGCTTCTTTGAACAGGCGGTCACACTTCTTAAAAAAGATCGACCTGAAGACTTATCCGAGGTGGTTGGCTTCAATTTCCCCGACTACAAACTGTATCTCTATTCACCAGCGGAGAGTAACTGATATTCTGTCTTGCCTAAAATCAGGAGGGTTCAGAGGTACACCCGCTGATTTTGTTGATTGCGGCAATCAGCATCTGGGGAATGGGGGTCACCTGGCGGCGGCATTCGGCTTTTCAGCAAACCTATGCCGAAATCTATGCGCTCGCGGGCGAGAGGCCCGGCAGGCTGGAGGTGCACTACCCCGAGAAGCCGCTCGCGGACCCTCGGCGTGGTGTGTTCATCGGCGATTTCCCAAACGCGGAAGTCAGAATCGATACGCGCCGGGGAGGAATCGCGGAAAACTAAGCCTATTCAGGGCAAAACCCAAAGCGGACTGATCGGCGGGCCGGGGGCCGGATGAAATATCCTGGGATTTCTATGTCTGTCGGGCTTCAATCAGCTTATTGATCCCAGAAACCAAATTGGAAAAACTGCGCGAACGATTTGTTGCTTGATCCAAGTGTGGGCCAATAGCGCGTGATCCAGATATTTTTTGGTAGGAAGGCGCTATCTTTTTCAGCTCTAGCATTGGATTTCGTAAATGATCTGGATCTCGATACTTTGCTTTGTTTTGCATTTTTGCCAAGCTTTTTGGCCCAATTGATGCGGCAACAGCCTGTAGATCTCCGAGATAAAAGGTTTCCAGTTCATGGCAAGCGATACGCACCAATGTCCTTGGATGACCGGCATCAGCACATTTCACAACTAAACTTGATTTGATATCTATACAATTGCCACCATCCTGATCCCGTAACACCAGAAAAAGTGAATCTGGCTGCCGCCATGCTCTTAATCGCTTAGGTAAACGTTTTTCCAAGTCTTGCTTTCCCTCAAAAACCACAAACCGTGTATAAATCTCTTCGGGTAGGAACTTTGGCAACAATCCTTTTAGCATCTCCCGCGCCGAAGGTTCTTCAAGAAAAAATACCAGCTGTCTCATGGAGGATTGGCTCCCTGAAAGAATCCTTCTTTCCAGAGATAACCCATTTGATCACCTTCTGCCATAAATTCGACGATTTGTTTATCTTCTTTCGCACGGACAACTTTGGTGCAGCCTGAATCTTTTATCAGCCAATAAACCTCGTCAAGCTCCGCGGCATTTAGAAAATCTGGAGAATGTGTGGAAACAAAAACTTGGCCACCCCTTTCTGAGTAGGCGCGAAATTCCTCCGCCAATTCCCAAAGCAGGGATGGGTACAACTGATTTTCAGGTTCTTCAACGCACAGCAATGGATGAGGGTTTGGGTCATACAATAGAACGAGATATGCAAACATCTTGATTGTTCCATCAGACACGTAGCGATCTATGAATGGGTCTCTGAATGACTCGTCTTGAAAACTCAAGATGAGCCTGCTATCTTGTGTCAATTCCGGGCTAATGTCGCTTATTCCAGGAACTCGAAGTTGCATCAATGAAACTATTCTCTGGAACAAATCCGGACTATTCTCAAAGATGTGACGAGCGACCAACTGAAGATTATCTCCTGTTACTGATAAGTGATCGTAATCTCCAATCGAATCTTTGCTTCCGCGCGCCACATTTATGTGAAAATCAGATACATGCCAGTTTTCGATTAATCTTCGAAAAGCGTTCGCGGCTCTAAACCTCTCGAACTGGCCCAACCCTTTAATTGCCAAGGCATCACTTCCAACACTTTGGATCTCCCTATCTAGCTCTTCTTCTTGTTTATCAAAATCTTCTTCATTTGTTATCGCATAACCCGCACCACAGGAAAAATCCAGAAAATGGAAAGGTGAGCCATACCGCCCTCTTTTGTAACGAAGTACTTCACGCTTCACTACTGGAAAATTTTTGTCGAATCCAATTTGAATCAAGTAGGTTACTAGCCTATAAATCCCAGCAATTTCCATGCGAAACTTAATTTCCAGCTCAATAGAGTCGCTTACATCAGCATCGCGACTGAGAACTTCTTTAAATCCGCCGCGTACTTGCAATGCCTGCTTTACGTTGTATACTAAGCAGTCCTTGAGAAAACCAAACACATCAAACAATGTAGACTTCCCTGTGCCATTTGCACCAACGACTATACAAAGGCGAGGGATTTCTGCAATTTCCACATTGCGAAAACTCTTGAAGTTTTTGATTCGAAGGAATTCAATTTGCATGAGTGTTACCCGCAGCCATCAGTCTCAATATGATTATGTCCTGACACCATCTTCATGTTAAATCAGAAGAATGTAAGCTCCAACTCCAATCCGCCATTCACCTTCCAACCCAGGGCGGCTCGATCAGCAGGTTGGGGTTGGCGTCGGGTTTGGGGATGAATTTTTGCGAGCGGCCGTATTGGTTGTCGCCGCCGATCAGGTTGCCAGCTGAATCCACCGTGAAGGTGTGCACTTCTAGGTAGCCGTCTGGGAGGTCCGGCGGCACGAGCCAGGTGTATTTGTAGTTGCCTTCGAAGTCGAAGTTGATGAAGCGCAGTGGCCGCAGATCGGTGATCCAGATGTCGTCCTCGTTGACGATGATGTCGAGCGGCAGGGTGAGGCCGGGGAACTCGCGCAGGAACTCGACTTCGGCCGGGTCGTCGGTGGTCTGGAACACATTGACCCGGCCGCCTGAGCGGTCGAGGGCGAAAATCAGCCCGTCCGGGCCGACGGCAACCGCGTGCAGGGTGTTGAACTGCCCGGGGCCCTCGCCGAAACCGCCGAACTCACCGAGATAGTTCATGTCCTTGTCGTAGATGATGACGCGGTGGTTGTCGAGGCCGTCGGCGACGAGGATGCGGCCGTCGGGCAGGAAGGCGACATCCTGGGGCCTGCCGAAAAGCGTTTCGCTGTTGCCGGAGACGCCTTTTTCGCCGTAGGTGGCGAGCACTTCGCTGCCGTCGTTGGCGATGACGTAAATCTGGTGGAAGGTTTCATTGACGAGCCAGATGCGGCTTTCCGGGTCGTATGGGCTGATGCGGACGCGGTGCGGGCCGGGGCCATCCGAGCCTTCGCAGAGATAGTCGAGATGATCCCAGATTTCGACCACTTCGCCGTCGCCATTGACGATGTAGAGACAGTTCTGCCAGACGCGCCGCTCAACGTCCCGCAGCACGTTGATGCCGAGGGCGCCGGCAAAGCCGGGGAAGTCCTCCGGCACCGGCTGCGGCAGCATCGTCTCCCCGCGCTGGGCGATGATGATGCGGTCCGGCGATTCCGCCCACACCCCCGAGTTGCCGCCGAAGGCGAAGCCCGGCGCCTGAAAGGGCTGGTGCCAGCCGCTGACGATGTCGTACGGGCTCTCGCCGATGGGCCCCCGGACATTGCCCTGCTGGGCCAGCGCCGGGATGGCCAGAGTCATGGCGCACAGCATAACGGGGAACTGGTTTTTCAATGAAATTACGTTCGGCCACATTGCTGACACCTCTGGGCTGCCGCGGTTCCGCGCGGGACGTGAAACGGAAACGCAATCATGCCAATGTTTGTGGTCGGGAACAACGCCAGTGGAGTTTTCCGCATGGAAATCGCGTTATTCACGCATTTTCTTGTATGTAATCGTTTTTCATGATTTATAATCTTTTTTCATACTTTGCCCAGCACGATCAAGTATAAATTGGAATTCACAAAAATGGCTATCAGTAACCAATTTTCAAGGAACGTAAGCGTTTTTCGGCAGTTTCCCCCTCTGGAAAGGGAATTCACACTTGCTGGATATGCGGCATTGATCGAAAAAAACACGCTGCCCGTGCCGGCGCCGGACCGGCTTTGTGCCATTGGGCTCAAGCACAAGCGGGTCGAAGAAGGCCGCTGGCGCATATTCACGCCACGCCACAAGCCAGAAGACTCGTTGAAGGGCCACCTGAATTTCGCTCTCAAGCATGAGGGGGTGGACTTGGCCGCTCTGAAGGCGCTGTTTGATCAAATCGACCCCCGGGAGATCATCGGCATTGTCGAGTCGGAACCGACCGGCGCCTACAGCCGACGCATCTGGTTCCTGTATGAATGGCTTACTGATAGGGAACTGGAGCTTGACGACGCAAGCCAAGGCAATTTTGTGCCTGTGGTTAACGAAAAGCTGCAATATGCGGCGAAGCCACGTGTTTCGAGGCGGCATAGGGTGCGAAACAATCTCCCGGGTAGGCGGGCGTTCTGCCCGCTGATCAGGCGTACCGATAAATTGGACCGGTTGATCGACATGAAGCTTGCGGAAGTGGCGAAGGACTATATTGGTGAAACACATGCCGATCTGATCAGCCGGGCCGCCGCTTTTCTTTTGCTGGAAGACTCGAAAGCCTCATATGCCATAGAGGGGGAATCCCCGCCCCGGAATCGCATTGAACGATGGGGCAAAATTATCGGCGAAGCCGGACAACACCAATTGAGCGTTGAAGAGCTTGAGCGATTGCAATCGATCGTACTTGCGGATATGCGTTTCATAACGCCCGGGGTGCGCGCCGCCGGGGGGTTTATCGGCAGCCATGACCGGAGGTCCGGCATGCCGATACCGGCTCACATTTCCGCAAAGCCGGAAGATCTGGAGAGTCTTCTCGCCGGCTTATTCGAAACCAGCGAGCTATTGGGCGGTGGTGGATACGATATCGTGCTCATGGCCGCCTTGATTGCGTTCGGCTTTGTCTTTATTCATCCATTTGAAGACGGAAACGGCCGAATCCACCGCTATCTGATTCATCATGTGCTGTGCGAGCAGGGTTTTGTGCCCAAAGGATTGACATTTCCGGTTTCCGCCGTGATTCTTGATCGTATAGATGAATACAGAAAAGTGCTCGAACACTACTCCAAGCCCAGGCTTGAGTTCGTCCAATGGCGGCCGACGAACCGGGGCAATATTGAAGTCTTGAATGAAACGATAGACTTGTTCCGATACTTCGACTGCACGAAACAGGCGGAGTTTCTATTCGAATGTGTTGAGGAAACGGTCAACAAGACCTTGCCGGATGAGGTTGACTACTTGGAAAAGTATGACCGAATCAACGAGTACATCAGGAACCACATCGATATGCCGAACAGGCTTGTGGATTTGCTGATCCGGTTTCTGCGCCAGAACAACGGCAAGCTATCGAAACGCGCGCGCAGGGGGGAGTTTTCCGCACTCACCGAGGATGAGGTGAAAAATATCGAAGAAAAATATGGCAAAATCTTCCCGTGCGTCGAAAATCGTTCGCCGGAATCGAAAAACACCCCAAAACAGAGCTAAACATCGATTTTTGCAGGGGCAACTCAAGGCGCCTCTTTCACGTACTTCCCATACCACGCCAGGTAGCGCTGGAGGCGGTCGAGCTGGAAGGCGGGTTTGCGGATGCCGTGGTGTTCGTTGGGATAGACCACGAGCTCGGTTTCGACGCCGAGGCGGCGCAGGGCCTGGTAGAGTTGCTCGGAATTCTGGATGGGCACGTTCCAGTCGTGTTCGCCGCCCATGACGAGGGTTGGCGTGACCACGTTCGCCACGTCGTTGAAGGGGGAAATCCGCTCCCAGGCCTCGGCGTTTTCCCAGGGCAGGCCGACTTCCATTTCCCATTCGTATTGGTAGTGGTCGTGGCCGTAGTTCGCCCGGTACAGCACCATGCTCGCGCCGCTGATGGCGGCCTGGAAGCGGTTCGATTTGGTGATGACGTAATTGGTGAGAATGCCGCCGTAGGACCAGCCGCCCACACCGAGCCGGGCCGGGTCGGCGTAGCCTTGCCCGATGGCGTAATCGACTCCGGCCATGACGTCCTCGAAATCCCGCGCGCCCCAGTCGGCCCAGATGGCGTGGGCGAAGTCCCGGCCATACCCGGACGAGCCGCGCGGATTGGTCATCACCACGACATAGCCGTTGGCGGCGAACAGTTGCGCCTCGAAGTTGAAGGCGAAATCGTACTGCGCCACCGGGCCGCCGTGGATGCGGAGCAGCGTGGGGTATTGGAAGCTCTGGTCGAAGCCGGGGGGTTTGAATACGAATCCCTCGATTACGGTTCCGTCGCGGCTGTCGAACTCGATGTTTTCAACTTTCGCGAGCCGCAGTTCGCCGAGCCAGTCCCGATTGGCGAAACTCAGTTGCCGCCGCCCGCCGCCGGCGCCGAGGAACACCTCGGCCGGCAAATGGGGCTCGCTCACGAGGCTGGCGATTTGCCCGTCACCGCTCTGGGACCAGCCGCGCAGGCTCAGCGGGCCCGCGATGAGCCGCTGGAGGTTTCCGCCGGAAAGATCGATGCTCGCCAGATGGCGCTCGCCGCTGTCTTCGAGGACGAACAAAATCTCGCCGCCGTCGGGGCTGAACCGGGGCGAATTGATGTTGCGGTCGAGGCTTTCAGTCAGCACCCGGGCCGGGCCGCCCGTGGCCGGTGATACCGCCAGATGGTCGATGGCGTACCAGATGATTTCTGGTTCGATGACACTGGTGTGGGCGATGAATTGGCCGTCCGGGCTCCAGGCGGGCGCGCGGTCGGCACCGGGATTGTCGGTGATTCGCAGCAGTGTCGCCCCGGCGTCGGGGTTGTCGGCGGCGACGACCCAAATGTCGCTGTTGTCGTTGGCGTCGGGTTCTTCGCCGCGGTTGCTGACGAAGGCGATCAATCTGCCGTCCGGGCTCCACGCCGGGTCCGAATCGTCGTAGTCGCCGGAAGTGATTTGCGTCGCTTCCGGCTGCCCGCCGGGGTTGACGTCCTGCACGTACAGGTGGGTGCGGCGGCGGTCGAGGTAGCCGGCGTAATCGCGCTTGAATTGCAGGCGGTCGATGACCCAGGGGCGGTCTTCGTCCCCGGCGTCTTCCCCGCCTGGCTCTTCGGACTCTTCCGGGTCGCGGACGACGAGTGCGAGCCGGCCGCCGTCGGGAGACCAGGCGTAGTCATCGACGCCTTGTTCGACATGGCTGAGCTGCCGCGCTTCGCCGCCGCGCCGGTCGAGGGCCCAGACCTGGGTTTCACCATCGTTGCGCGCGGCGAGGAAGCCGAGATGGCGCCCGTCCGGGCTCCATTGCGGATTGCTCGCCGAAGCGCCCTCGCCGGTCATCGGCAGCACGGTGTCGTCCGCGGTGGATGCCATCCAGATGCGGGTTTCGCTGCTGTCCTCCTCAAGGCTCGTGGTGCGGACGGTGTAGGCCACCCAGCCGCCGTCCGGGCTGATCATCGGAGAACCAACCGCTTTGAGGTTGAACAAATCCTCCGCCTCCAGCACGCGGCCGTCCTGGGCCGGCGCCGCCGCCGAAATCAAAAGCAGCGCGAGAGCCGAAAAGGCCGCGCCCGGCAACCGCCCGCAATGGCCGGTGGCTTTGAGGGACGGGGGGTTCATAAAGCCTGCCTCCTGTGCGTTATGCGCCTTTCCGCATCCCCGACCCGCGGCTATTCAGCCGGCTCCAGCCGGACGATGGGGGTTTCCTCTTCGCCGCCGCGGTCGGAGATGGCCAGATAAATGTAGCCGTCCGGCCCTTGGCGCACATCGCGGATGCGGCCCATGTCGTAGGCCAGGGTCTCCTCGACGATGACTTCGCGGTAGTCGTCGCTCAGGTGCAAACGGGCGAGTTGCTCGCCGGCGAGGCCACCGGCGAAGATGCTGCCGCGCCACATCGGAAACTGGTCGCCGGAATAGATCATCAGGCCGGACGCGGCGATCGAGGGCACCCAGACATGGGCCGGGGCCCGCATGCCTTCCTGGCCGATGCCAACGTGGATGGGGCTGCCGGTGGCGCCATAGTTGACGCCGTAGCCGACCACGGGCCAGCCGTAATTCACGCCCGGCTCGATGCGGTTGAGTTCATCGCCGCCCTGGGGCCCGTGCTCGGTTTCCCACAGGTCGCCGGTTTCCGGGTGGATCGCCAAACCCTGGGGGCTGCGGTGGCCGAAGCTCCAGATTTCCGGGAGCGCATCGCCACTGCCAACGAAGGGATTGTCGTCCGGGACGCTGCCGTCGTCGTGGAGGCGGAGGACGACACCATTGTGGTTGCTGGTGTCCTGGGCGGGGTGCGCGGGCAAATCGCCGACAGCGGGCGCCATGCGGTCGCCAACGACAAGGTACATGTAGCCGCTGCCGTCGAATACGAGTTTGCCGCCGTAGTGGCCGAAACCGGCGGATTGGGCGGCGAAGATTTCAACCACATTGGTAAATTCGTCGTTTTCGAACGTGCCGCGGACGATGGCGGTGGTGGATGCGTCGCCAACCGGTTTGGCGAAGGTCAGGTAGACCCAGCGGTTTTCGGCGAAGTCTGGATGCGGCACGACCTCGAACAGCCCGCCCTGGCCGCGGTAGAACACCTCGGGCACGCCGGGGACGGCTTCTGGCAGCAATTCGCCGTCGCGAACCACGCGCAGCCGCCCGGGTTTTTCGGTGACGAGCATGTCGCCGCCTGGCAGCCAGGCCATCGACCAGGGCTGGATCAGCCCGTCGGTGACTGTGGCCACGCGGTAGTTGTGGTGGGCGGAGTAATACATGTCGGACTGCGCGCTTGCCGGGGCTGTCACGGCCGCGAACACGCCGGCGGCGGCAAAACCAAACAGATAACGACGCATGATCTTTCCTCTTGGTCGGGGATCGGGGAAAACGGGAACCGCGGATTATGCACGAATTCTCCGCCTTGACCAGACTGCTGTTGAAAAGGTGTGGCTTCGAACCGTCGCCGTCCGCTGGGCGGCGACTCACGCTGTGCAAGCCTGAAAAGGCCTCATCCTGCATGGTATCAACGAACCAGATGCAGTTCGGTTTGGCGGCGGAGCATCCATCTCATCTCGCCTTCGGCGGTGATTTCGGCTTCCTCCTCCACCGCCATGCGCACTGGTTGGCCGTCCCATTCGGGCACTGGCGTGGTGACCTGCATTTCGGTGGCGAACCACATGTTCGGAATCACCGGCGGGTCGCCGCGGCCGGGGATGGGGGCCTGGTAGTCCCAGCGGCCGATCAGCGGGCCGGCGCCGTGGCCGTGGTCGCCGATGGGATGCGAATACATCGTGCCGTCGAGGCCTTCGCCGCGCATTCTTTCCAGCACCGAGGCGAGGATTTCGTTGCCGCCGCGGCCAACCCGGGTTTCCTCGAAGAGAATGTCCTGCAGGCGGTTGGCGTTGGCCAGGGCCTGTCGCAGGCCGGCGGGCGCCTCGGTTTCGCCCTCGCGCAGGACGTAGGCCATGTGCTGGGTGTCGGTGGCAAGGCCAAGGGCGACGAGGCCGATATCGCAGTGCAGCACATCGCCGCGCTCGATCACCGGCGATTCGGCGGCGCCCATGTTCATGCCCCGGCGCTGGAGCGACACCGAAGGCTGGAACCAGGAATCGAAGCCGAGATCGTGCACCCGCTGCCGCATCCACCACTCCACATCGGTGGTGGTGGTCTGCCCCGGAACGATCACCACTTCGGAAAAAGCCGTGGCGATGAGTTCGTGGACGATGGCCTGCATCTTGCGGTAGACCGGTGTCATCGACGGCACGCGCATCGCCAGGTACTCGATGGCGAGCAGGGGCTCGCGCACCACGCGGCCGGCCAATTCCGGGCCGAGGACTTCCTCCATCTGCTCCCACTCGCCCGCGGACAGCCCATCGGCGAAGTTGTGTTCCCGGGAGATGTTGACCGCGATGCGCTTTGGATCGCGCTCGCGGACCATGCGCGCGAACAGGTCCCATTGGTCGCCGCCCCAGAGCTCGGCTTCGCGGCCGTCGGGCGCGGTGGCCGTGGCGCGGACGGCCTCGAAGGCGCCACCCTGGGAAGTGCCGCCAAGGGCGAGCCGCTCGACGCCGAGTTCCGGACCGCGGTCGTGGAAGATATAGATCGTGCGCCGCCGGGCGGCGAAGGTCGTTGGCGAGACGAGGGCCCGGAACACGGGGTCCTCGTTGTATTCGCGCATGCCCACGATCCACATGTCCACGCCGTGCTTGCGCATGAGCATGGGCAGATTGCGTTCGAGCCGCTCCCCGAGCCAGGCTTGCTGCGTGCGCGCCTGTTCGCGAAGCGTGCCGAAGGGCCGCCGCGGATCATAGTCCCGGGTCTGGGCCAACGCCCCGCCAACAACCCCAAGCTCAACCAAGGCCACCACCCCGGCCGCAAGCAAACTGCTTTTCCGCATCATTTTCGTTACCCTCTACTCTACTTCAACAACCAAACAACGCCGCAAGTCCGGCAGTGAGGAGGCGTGTTCACAACCCCGGCTGGTTTCCCAATCCACCCCCGCCGCCAACAAAGCGGGGCCGCGAGTCCAGCACCGAGGGAGCGCGGCGGTGAGCGGAAGGGGCCCGGCGCCAGCCGGGAAGGAATCCGATTACCGCCGGCAAGCGACCGGTGCCCAAACCACGCGCCGCTTCGTTTGGGCACCGCCCCGCCCACCTCTCCGTTCAAGTTGCGGCACCGAACAAAATTCTATACTATGCGCCCCGCAAAAATTCAGGCCAAACTCGCTTTCGCGGGCCACGCTGGCGGCAGCCACAAGGCATCGCGGCGAATCACCCCAAGGATTGCCAACCCATGTCATTAGCAATCGCGCTGTTCCTGCTGGTCATCGCCACTGTAGTACTGCATTTCGTCTTCGCCTATTACTTCGACTGGTGGTTCACCCCGCTCGCCGCCGACTGGGGGGGGATCGACCTCACCGTCAACATCACCCTGTGGGTAACCGGATTCGTGTTCGTCGCCATCAATGCGTTCATGGCGTATTGCGTCTGGCGCTTCCGCCACAAGCAGGGCCACAAGGCGGTATATGAGCCGGAAAACCACCGGCTGGAGATTGGCCTGTCGGTATTCACCGCGATCGGCGTCGTGCTGATGCTCGCCCCCGGCCTGTTCTACTGGGCGGCTTTCGTCAACGTGCCGGAAGAAGCCCGGGATTACGAAGTGCTCGCCCAGCAATGGCAGTGGCAGTACCGCTACCCCGGCGCCGACGGCGTGCTCGGCACCGCCGACACCGCCCTGGTCTCGCAGAGCAACCCATTCGGCATCAACCCGGAAGATCCCAACGGCCGGGATGATGTCGTCGTCAACGACCCGCAAATGCGCTTGCCGGTGAATCAGGACGCCCATTTCCTGTTCCGCTCCAACGATGTGCTGCACAATTTCACCGTGCCCCAGTTCCGGGTGAAGATGGATCTGGTGCCGGGGCTGGTTTCCTACATGTGGTTCACGCCCACCGAAGTCGGCACCTACGATGTGCTCTGCGAGGAGCTTTGCGGCATCGGCCATTTCATCATGCGCGGCCAAGTCGTGGTGGAAACCGAGGAAGACTTCAACACCTGGCTCGCCACCCAGCCCACTTTCGCCGAAACCCAGAACAGGGTCGCCGCCAATCCGGCCGCGGGCCAGGCCCAGTACGCGATCTGCGCCACCTGCCACGGCCAGCGGGGCGAGGGCAACCTGGCGCTCAACAGCCCGAAGATCAGCGGGCAGCCGGCCTGGTATGTCGAGCGGCAATTGCAGTATTTCCGCACCGGCGTGCGCGGCGGCGAAGGCGATGTTTACGGCCAGCAGATGGCGGCGATGGCGACCACGCTGACCAGCGACCAGGCGGTTCGCGACATGGCGGCGTACATCGCCACCTTTCCCGACGAGCCCGCCGAACGCACTGTCACCGGCGACATCGCCAACGGACGGGACATCTACGACCGCAACTGCGCCGCCTGCCACCTCGATGACGGCAGCGGCACCTGGTACACCGACGCGCCGCCGCTGGCTGGCCAGAGCGACTGGTACATGGTCACCCAACTGGGCAATTTCCGCGCGGGAATCCGCGGCATGCACCCGGAGGACGACTACGGCGAACAGATGGTGTACATGGCGACCGCCATGGCGGACGAAGAAGAGATCCGCGACGTTGCGGCCTACATCAACACCTTGACATCGAGCAGCGTCGCGCTCGGGGAATAGATAGTCGGGCATTATCAGCCCGCCCGCGGCGCCAAGCCGCGGCGGCCGGAAACCGAATCAGGAGAGAGAAATGGCATACGTACCACTGGCGGACCAGGAACTTGAACTCCACCACCCGCATAGCTGGGTGACGAAGTACGTCTGGAGCCAAGACCACAAGGTGATCGCCATCCAATACGGTGGAACCGCCATCGCCGTTGGGCTCGTCGCCCTCGCGCTGTCGCTGCTGATGCGGATGCAGCTCGGCTTCCCGGAAACCTTCGACCTCATCGACCCGAACTCCTACTACCAGTCCGTGACCATGCACGGCATGATCATGGTGATCTACCTGCTCACCGCGCTGTTTCTCGGCGGCTTCGGCAATTACCTCATTCCACTCATGTGCGGCGCCAGGGATATGGTGTTCCCATTCATGAACATGCTCAGCTACTGGGTTTACCTGGTTTCGGTGATTATCCTGCTGGCGAGCTTTTTCGTCGGCGGGGGGCCAACCGGGGCGGGCTGGACGCTGTATCCGCCCCAGACCTCGATGGCGGGAACGCCGGGGCATGACATGGGCATCGTGCTCATGCTCGTTTCGCTCGCGGTGTTCATTGTCGCCTTCACCATGGGCGGCCTCAATTACGTCGTCACGGTGTTGCAATACCGCTGCCGCGGCCTGACCATGATGCGCCTGCCGCTGTCGATCTGGGGCATCTTCGTCGCCACCGTGCTCGGCCTGTTCGCATTCCCGGCGTTACTGGTGGCGGCGATCATGATGCTGTTCGACACCCTGCTCGGCACGAGCTTCTTCATGCCGGCGGTGATCGAGTCGGGCACGGCGCTCGATTACGAGGGCGGCAGCCCGATCCTGTTCCAGCACCTGTTCTGGTTCTTCGGCCATCCCGAGGTCTACATCGTCGCGCTGCCGGCATTCGGCCTGGTTTCGGATGTGCTCAGCACCCACGCCCGCAAGAACATCTTCGGCTACCGCATGATGGTCTGGGCGATCATCGTCATCGGCCTGCTCAGCTTCATCGTCTGGGCGCACCACATGTATGTCAGCGGCATGCACCCCTACTTCGGCTTCTTCTTCGCCACCACCACGCTGATCATCGCGGTGCCGACGGCGCTCAAGGTCTACAACTGGGTGCTGACGCTGTGGGAGGGCGACATCCGCATGAACGCGCCGATGTATTTCGCCATCGGCTTCATCTTCACCTTCATCCACGGCGGGCTGACCGGCCTGTTCCTCGGCAATGTGGTTATCGACCTGCCATTGTCCGACACCTATTTCGTCGTCGCCCATTTCCACATGGTGATGGGCGTCTCGCCGGTCCTCGTGCTGTTCGCGGCGCTGTACCACTGGTTCCCGAAGATGTCGGGGCGGATGTACCACGAGGGCATGGCCAAACTGCACTTCTGGTGCACCTTCCTCGGCACCTACGCGATCTACCTGCCGATGCACTATCTCGGCATCCACGGTGTGCCGCGGCGCTACTACGCCCTCGGCACAACCGAATTCATGGCGCCGGCAACCCAGGACGCCAACACCGCCATCACCATCGCCGCGCTGTTCGTCGGCGCCTCCCAGTTGCTGTTCTTCATCAACATCTTCTGGAGCCTGCGCAATGGCAAGAAGGCGGACCCGAACCCCTGGGGCGCCAACACCCTCGAATGGCAGACACCCGAAACGCCGCCGGTCCACGGCAACTGGGGCGACAAGCTGCCCACGGTGTACCGCTGGGCCTATGACTACAGCGTCCCCGGCGCCCATGAGGATTTCATTCCCCAGAACACACCGGAAAGCGAGGAACCCACGGTGGACGCCGAACATTTCGACCCGGATCAGGACACATCCAAGGCGGACCTGTGAAATCGCTCAAACATCTGGCCGACAAGCCCTGGGAACGCAAGGGCATCATCGGCGGGCTCAGGCCCGAAGGCGCCTTCGACACCGCGCCGGTGAAGGTGGCGCTTGGCTTTTTCCTGATCGTCGCGACGATCATTTTCAGCCTGTTCACCATCAGCTACTTCATCCGCATGGAGTTGCCCGACTGGCGGCCGCTCGGCGAGCCCGGGCAATTGTGGCTGAACACCGGCTTGCTGGCCCTGGGCAGCGTGGTGTTCCAGCTCGCCCGCAACAAGGTGGGCCGGGGCGAAAGCCGCAATGTGTTCGCGCTGTTCCTGGCCGGCGGGCTGTGCACCTTGGCTTTCATCGCCGGACAGATCATGGTCTGGAGCGAGCTGATGGCGGGCGGGGTCTACCTGACGCCGAATCCCGCCGCTTCCTTTTTCTACCTGCTCACCGGCGTGCATATCGCGCACCTGCTTGGCGGCTTGTGGGTCTGGAGCATGACTTCGATCCAGCTTGCCTCGGGCAGGGAGCCGAAAGACGTCCGGCTGAGCATCGAGACTTGCACCCTCTACTGGCACTTCCTGCTCGTGGTGTGGCTGGTGCTTTTCGCGATTCTTTCCAACACCTGAGGAACCACTACGAATGAGCGAAGCTGCTGCAACTGGCGCGGCCCCCGCGGAGGGGATGACTGGCCTGGTCGACGACTGGGCCGCGGACAAGCAGACCTATCATGTGCCCTGGGGCAAGGCCATGATGTGGATCTTCCTCGTCAGCGACACCTTTATCTTCACCTGCTTCCTGACCGGCTACTTGAACGTGCGCATGACCACGACGGATCCGTGGCCGCCGCAGAGTGAGATTTTCGCCCTCAGCTTCGGCGGGGCGCCCATTCCGCTGATCCTGATCGCGATCATGACCTTCGTGTTGATCACGAGCTCGGGCACCATGGCGCTGGCGGTGAATTACGGCTACCGCCGCGACAAGTTCAAGACCGTCGCGTTCATCTGCCTGACCGCCCTGTTCGGCGCGACCTTCGTCGGCATGCAGGCCTTCGAGTGGACCAAGCTGATCGTCGACGAGGGCGTGCGGCCCTGGGGCAATCCCTTCGGGGCGGCGCAGTTCGGCTCGGTGTTCTTCATGGTGACGGGTTTCCACGGCCTGCACGTGTCGGCCGGGGTGGTCTATCTGCTGTGGGTGGCGCGGCGCATCTGGGCGGGCCACTACGACAAGAAAGGCTTCGAGATCGTCGAAATCGCCGGGCTGTACTGGCACTTCGTCGATCTCGTGTGGGTATTCATCTTCGCATTCTTCTATCTGCTCTAAGGGGAGACCGCAATGGCATCATCATCGGACACCGCCGGGCAACAGCACCCGCTAGGCGTCTACTACCAGGTTTGGATTCTGCTGTTCGTCGTCAGCGCGGCTTCCTACGCGGTCGATTATTTCGATGTCCAGGGCGCCATGCGCTGGACCCTGGTCATCGTCTTCATGCTGGTCAAGGCCGGCTTCATCGTCGCCATCTTCATGCACGCCTTCTGGGAAAGGCTGGCGCTGGTGCTGACCATTCTCGGCCCGCCGGGGGTGCTGCTGCTGCTCATCGCCTTCATGGCGGTGGAGGGCGATTACACCTCGGAAGCCCGTTTCGACTTCATGGGCCACGACCGCGACGCCGTGGCGCTGACCCCGGCCGAACTCCACGGCACCGCCGGCGACCACAGCGAAGAAGCGGCGCACTGATCCCTGCCAGACCGCTCGCGGCGAAGCACAATGGCAGTATCCGCGAGTTCGTGGCTTCGATCCGTCGCCGTTTGGCGGTGCGGTGCGCGGCGGACGCCGTAAATACGTCCATGTAGGCTCCGGGCTCGGCTTCCTGCCTCGCACGCCCGCCGCGCACCGCACCGCCAAACGGCGACTTGCATCCCGCAGGGCCGACAAATCATTGTTACTCCCGCAAACGCTGGATTACGGGGTCGGTGTCGGGTTTGATTCCGCGCCAGATTTGGAAGGATTCAGCGGCTTGTTCAATCAGCATGCCGAGGCCGTCGGCGGCGACTTTGGCGCCGTTTTCCAGCGCCCAGCGGGGGAAAATCGTCGCCGGGGCGCCGTAGGCCATGTCGTAACAGCAGCAGCCGTCCGCGAGCCAAGCCGCGTCAAGCGCGGGCAGCTTTCCTTGCAAACCCGATGATGTGCCGTTGATGATCAGGTCGAACTGTTGGCCGCGCAAGGCGTTAACTCCCGCCGCGATTCCCAAATCGCCAAAATCCCGCGCGAGTTCGACCGCGCGTTCCGCGGTCCGGTTGCAGATGGTCATCGAGGCCGGGGATTGCCCGGCGAGGGCGGGCAGCACGCCGCGAATCGCGCCGCCGGCGCCGAGCAGCAATACGCGGCGGCCTTCGATCGCGATGCCGAGATTGTCGCGAAGATCGCGCACCAGGCCGATGCCGTCGGTGTTGGCGCCGCCGCAGCCGCCATCTTTCGCCGGATAGAGCGTGTTCACCGCCTTGGACCGGGCGGCGTTGGGGGCGAGCCGGCTGGAATCGCACAGCGCCCAAGCCGCTTGTTTGAACGGCGCGGTGACATTCAAGCCGCGACCGCCACCAAGGAAAAATTCGCGCACCAGGCTATCGAAGCCCTCGCGGGTGGCGAGCAAGGCCCCGTAGGAAATCAACTCGCCGGTTTGTTCGGCGAACAGCGAGTGGATTAGCGGCGATTTGCTGTGGCTGATCGGGTTGCCAACGACGGCGTAGCGGTCCGGGGCTGTGTTCATGCCCAATCCTTCGGCACCAGGTAGTAACTGGTGAGCTTTTCCTCCTCGCTGCCAGGCTCCGCCCGCCAGTTGTAGATCCAGCGAACCGCCGGCGGCAGCGACATCAGGATCGACTCGATTCTGCCCACCCCGGATTGCAGGCCGAACAGCGTGCCCCGGTCGTAAACCAGATTGAATTCGGCGTAGCGGCCCCGGCGGTATTCCTGGAATTTGCGCTGCTCCGCGCTCCAGGGCAGTTGCCGGCGGCGCTGGACGATGGGCAGGTAGGCATCGATGTAGCTTCCGGCCAAGGCGCGGACGAAGGCGAAGCTGTGGGCGAAGCCGCCTTCGTTGAAATCATCGAAGAACAGGCCGCCGATTCCCCGGCGCTCATCCCGGTGCTTGAGGTGGAAGTATGCGTCGCAATTCCGCTTGAAGCGGGGGTAATAGTCGGGGCCGAAGCGCTCGCAGGCTTCCCGCGCGGTTTGGTGCCAGTGGCCGCAGTCCTCATCGAAGCCATAATACGGCGTGAGGTCGTAGCCGCCGCCGAACCACCACACCGGGTCGTCCCCGGTGGTGGCGAACAGGCGGAAATTGGCGTGGGAAGTCGGCACGAAGGGATTGCGGGGGTGGATTACCAGCGACACCCCCATGGCCTGGTAGCCGCGGCCGGCGAGTTCGGGCCGGGTGGCGGTTGCCGAGGGCGGCAGGGACTTGCCGAACACATGCGAGAAGTTTACCCCGGCTTTCTCGAACACCGCGCCCTCGCTGAGCACCCGGGAGATTCCGCCGCCGCCGTCGCCGCGGTCCCAGCGGTCGGTGGCGAAACCGGCTTCGCCATCCTCGCTTGCAAGCCGGGCGCAGATGTTCTCCTGCGTATCGAGCAGGAATTGTTTAACCGCTTCGGTATCGATGGCGCTCATTTGTAAAGACCCGATGGATTCGCTTGGGGCGGCCTGCTGGTCTCGGCTCAGCGTATTCTCTCATTGGTCAGCAGATCGCGGATTTCGGATGGGGCGGCCCGTCCACCGAGTCCGCCCTTGGCCACGTAATCGACTTCCGCGCCGAACTGCCGCCGCAAATCCTCCGCGGAGCGGATTTCCGGCTCTCCGGCGAAATTGGCCGAAGTGGAAACGATTGGCTTGCCAAAGGCGCGGCAAATCGACGACACCACGGGATGATCGCTGACCCTCACCGCAACCGTTGGGTGCTGGCCCCGAATCCAGGCGGGATAGCGTCCAGCCGGGTCGGGAATGAGCCAGGTCACATGGCCGGGCCAGCTTTGACGCAGGGCCGCCAGCGGTTTTTCGCCAAGTGGCGCAAGCAGATCATCGATCTGCTCCATGCCGGCGGCAACGAGCAGCAAGCCTTTGTCGATTTCGCGCCGTTTCAACCCGAGTATGCGCAGCGCGGCATCCCGGTTGAAAGGATCGCAGCCGAGCCCCCACACGGCTTCGGTGGGATAGGCGATGACTCCGCCGCGCCGCAGGACCGCCGCCGCGCCCCCGGCGCCGGATTCGATCCCGGCCGGCCGGGAACTCATTGCTGTCCTTGCAATTCCCGATCTTGGGCTTGGACCCTTTCCGAGTCGGCGCGGCGGTCGGCGGCGACCCGGCCGGCCAGGTCATCGTCCGCAAGCGCCATGATCTGGGCCGCCAGGTAGGCCGCGTTCCTGGCGCCGGTCCTGCCGATGGCGACCCCGGCCACCGGCACGCCGGCGGGCATTTGCACCGTCGACAGCAGCGCGTCGAAACCATTCAGCGGACCCGCGTCCATCGGCACGCCGATCACCGGCCGGGTGGTGTGCGCGGCGATGGCGCCGGCGAGATGCGCGGCAAGCCCGGCGCCGGCGATAAACACTTGGCAGCCCCGCGTCACAGCGGTCTCGACATATTCCCGGGTCGCTTCCGGCGTGCGATGCGCCGAACTGATCTTGATCTCGTGCCGGATGCCAAACTTCGCCAATACTTCGGCCCCGGCCCGCATGGCTTCAAGGTCCGATTTCGACCCCATCAAAATCGCAACAAAAGGCGAACTCATCTGCCCCGTACTCCTATGGAAAGAGCAGCGAAACTATACCAGTGCCCCAGCCAACGCAAGCTGCGATTTGGGACGCATCGCCGCTGCCGGTTGCCGGTGCCTGGTGGACGCCGTGAATCCGTCCATGGAGGCTCTGCTTCGACATCCCTGTCTCAGAAGCCACCAGGCACCGGCAACCGGCAGCGGCTTACGGAGTCCCGCAAGCCTCTCGTGGGGCCAATCAAAGCCTGAAATAGCGTCCCCCCTCGTGGGCGGCCAGCCCGGCGAGTTCGAGTTGGAGGAGTTTCACCGCGAGTTCCTGCTGGGAAAGGCCGGTTTGGCTGGAGAGGGTTTCCGGCAGCGAGCCGGTTTCCTCGAGTTGGGCGATCAGGCTGGCGTCGGCCGGGTCGAGGGCGGGATTGCCGGCGACCGCCCGCGCCGCCCTCGGGCGAAAGCGGTCGAGCGGGAGGATGCCTTCGAGTTCCTGCAGCACATCGTCCGGCGTTTCGACGAGTTTGGCGCCTTGGCGGATGAGCTGGTGGCAGCCGTGGGAATGCGGGCTCGATATCGGCCCGGGCAGGGCGAAGACCTCGCGGTTCTGCTGCAGGGCGAATTTGGCGGTAACGAGCGAGCCGCTCTTCAAGCCCGCCTCGACCACCACGGTCCCGGCGCAGAGCCCGCTGATGATGCGGTTGCGGCGGGGGAAATGATCCCGGACCGGCGGCGAGGCCAGCGGGAACTCCGAAACGAGCGCGCCCTGGGCGAGAATCTTGCCGCGCAGTTCGCGATTGCGGGCGGGATAGCAGATATCGACGCCGGTGCCCATTACCGCCACCGTGAGTCCGCCGGCGGCAAGCGCGCCTTCGTGGGCCGCGGTGTCGATGCCCAGCGCCATGCCGGAGCAGATCGTGAGGCCCGCGGCGCTCAATTCATGGGCCAGCCATTGCGCGTGGCGGCGGCCGTAGGCGCTGCCGCGGCGGCTGCCGACCATGGCGATGGCTGGTTCCGCCAAGCATTCGGGCGGGCCTTCCACATACAGCACCGGCGGCGGCGTGGCGATTTCGCGCAGCAAGGGCGGATACCGCGGCGATTCGAAATCGATAATGGCTTTGCCGGGCGCCTCGGCCCAGGCAAGCTCCTCCCGCAGCCGCCGGTTCAAGCCCGCCCTGCCCGCGGGCCGCAGCAGCACCGCGGCCTGGGCTTCCGAAACCCCCGCCGCCAGCAACCGAGTTTTCGGCAATTCGCGGATCTGGCTCAAGGGGCCAATCCGCCCCAGCATCCGCGCCAGCGCGACGGCGCCCAAACCGCGGTGGTGGGCCAGGGCGAGGTAGTCTCTGGTCAGGGAATCGTCCATGACGCAAATCTCTTAAATCTCCTAAATCTCCAAGGGGCTGATATAATTCACTTTTCGCAAACGTCTTTCCGCGCGGCGGAGTTGTGATGGCACTGTTACCGATTCTCGAGTTCCCGGACCCGAGGCTGCGCAAGGTCGCAAGCCCAGTGACCCATTTCGACGACCGGCTGCGCTCACTAGTCGACAACATGCTCGAGACCATGTACCACGCCGAGGGCATTGGCCTGGCGGCAACCCAGGTCAACGTCCACAAGCGCCTGCTCGTGCTCGACGTCTCGAAGGAAAAGGATAGTCCGCATGTCTTCGTGAATCCAGAATTCGAGGTGATCGAGGAGGAATTGCAGGATTATCAGGAAGGCTGCCTGTCGGTTCCCGGATTTTTCGAGGACATCTCGCGGCCCCGGGCGATTCGCGTCGCCGCCCGGAACCAGCGCGGCGAAGCATTCGAACTCGAAGCCAGGGGCGTCCTCGCGGTTTGCATCCAGCACGAGATCGACCATCTCGACGGCAAGCTGTTCGTCGATTACCTCAGCCCGCTCAAGCGGCGGCGCATTCGCGGCAAGCTCGAAAAGGAACAACGGAAGTCGGCCTGATTCCGGCTGGCTTCCCGGCATCATGGCCAGCGCCAACGCGCCCGCGGACGATTCCCCGCCCAGCCAAACCCCATCCGCCCATCCCCGGCTGAAACTGTGTTTCGCCGGCACGCCGGCCTTCGCGGCGGCGCACCTGAGCGCGCTGCTCGAAGCGGGGCACGAGGTCTCCGCGGTCTTCACCCAGCCCGACCGTCCCGCCGGCCGCGGCCGCAAGCCGAGACCGAGCGCCGTGGCCGAGCTGGCGGTGGCGCATGGCCTGCCGCTGCACAAACCGGCGGACCTGCGAGGCGGGGAAGCCATCCCGCTGTTGGCCTCCCATCAACCGGACGCGCTGATCGTCGCCGCCTATGGCTTGATTCTGCCGCCCTCGATTCTGACGCTGCCCCGCCATGGCTGCGTCAATGTCCACGCTTCGCTGCTGCCGCGCTGGCGCGGCGCGGCGCCCATCGAGCGCGCCCTGCTCGCCGGCGACAAGAACACTGGAATCAGCATCATGCGAATGGATGAGGGCCTTGATACCGGGCCAATCCTGTGTCAGCGGGAAGTTGCCATCGCCAGGGAGGACGACCGCGAAACGCTGGAAGCCAAACTGACCGAAACCGGCCGCGGGGCGTTGCTGCGCAGCCTGCAAGGCTTGCCGGAATTGCTGGCGAATGCCCGGCGGCAGGACGATGCCAAGGCCACTTACGCCCAAAAGCTGGAAAAAACCGAGGCGCGGATCGACTGGACCGCGGATGCTGTTTTCATCGCCCGGCAAGTCCGTGCCGGCATCGGCCGCGCCCCGGCTTTCACCTTCGCCGGGCAGCGGCGGATACGGATTCTGCGCGCCACCGCCGAGCCGCGGGAGCGGGCCGCCGCGCCGGGGCAAATCGTCGCCGCCGGCGAGCGGGGCTTGCTGATTGCCTGCGGCACAGGCGCCCTGTGCATCACAGTGCTGCAACTGCCAGGCAAGAATCCCGCGCCCACCCGCGCCCTGACACACTCACCTGGGGCACCGTTCGCGCCGGGCGGGTGTTTCAGCGGCGAGCCACAGCGGGCGTCATGAGCACGCGAGCCGCCGCCGCCCGCGTGCTCGCCCAACTCGCCGGGCCTGGCGGATCCATCGGCGATTTGCTCGCGCCGCACCGCGAACTGCGCGAGTTCGGCCTGTTGCGGGAAATCTGCCATGGCGTCTGCCGCCACCGCGGCGCCCTCGACTTTCTGCTCGGCGAACTGCTTGAGCGCCCACTGCGCAAACGCGACCGGGACCTCCGCTATCTGCTGCTCGGCGCCTTGCACCAACTGCGTGAACTCGCGGTTCCCGAGCATGTGGTTGTCAATGAAACCGTGCGCGCCGCCGGCGAGCTGGGCAAGGAATGGGCAAAGCCGCTGGCGAACGCGGTGCTGCGCAACTTTCAGCGCCGCCGCGAAGAGCTTGAGCTGGCGTTGGCGGGTCAATCCGAAGCGGTCCGCTTCAGCCATCCGCAATGGCTGGTGGATGCCATCGGCGCCGACTGGCCCGGGCATTGCCAGTCGATTCTGGAACAAAACAACACCAGGCCGCCGCTGTGCCTGCGGGTGAACCGGCGCAAGGCCGATCGCGAGGCGGCCATGCGCCGGCTGCGGCAGGCCGGGATCGAATGCGGCCCCGGACGACTCGCGCCTTCCGCCGTGTATTTGCCCAAGCCGCGCCCGGTGGCGGAGATTCCCGGCTTTGCCGGGGGCTGGTTCAGCGTGCAGGATGAAGCGTCCCAGCTCGTGCCCGGCCTGCTCGGGGCGGCGCCCGGCGAGCGGGTGCTCGACGCCTGCGCGGCGCCCGGCGGCAAGACCTGCCATTTGCTCGAAACCGAACCCGCTCTGGCAAGCTGCCTCGCGCTCGAGCGGGATGCGGGGCGTAGCGCGATGATCGAAGACAATCTCGGGCGGCTCGGCCTCGGCGCCGATTTGGCCGTGGCCGACGCCGCGGACCTTGCGGCCTGGTGGGACGGCGAGCCGTTCGCGCGGATCTTGCTCGACGCGCCTTGTTCCGCCACCGGCGTCATCCGCCGGCACCCGGACATCAAGCTGCTGCTGCGCCCCGCCGACCTCAAAGCCCATGCCGCCACCCAGGCGCGGCTGCTCCGCGCCCTGTGGGGCTGCCTCGAGCCCGGCGGCCGCCTGCTGTACACGACCTGTTCCCTGCTCCGGCGGGAAAACGAGCAAATCGCCGGGCGCTTCCTCGCCGAGACCGCCGACGCCGAAGCTCTGCCCATCGCCGCCGATTGGGGGATAGAATGCGCGGTGGGGAGACAATTGCTTCGCCACGGCTTGGATGGCCCGGGCGGCCCGGACGGTTTTTACTTCTGCCTGCTGGGCAAGGCGTTGCGGGGGAAGTCCGCGGCGCGGTGAAACCACATGAAAATAATCGTAGTCGGCGCGAATCCGGTGGGTATCAGCCTGGCGAGCACGCTATCCACCGATTCCAATGACGTCACCCTCGTGGACAGCGACGGGGCGCGGCTCGAAGGGCTCAAACAGGGCATGGACATCCAAGTGGTGAGCGGTCGGGGCTCGCACCCCGATGTGCTCGAACAGGCGGGGGTGGAGGACGCCGATCTGCTGATCGCGGTTTCCGAAAACGACGAGTTGAACATGGTGGCCTGCCGCGTCGCCGATTCGCTCTACCACACGCCGAAGAAGATCTGCCGCGTTCACTCGACCTCCTTCATCCGTTTCCGCGACAAGTTGTTCGGCGAGCAAGGCATCGGCGCCGACACGCCGATCTGCCCGGAGATGATCGTTTCCGACAACATCGAGCGGCTCATCGATTTGCCCGGCGCGCTGCAGGTGCTCGATTTCGCCGACGGCAGGGTGAGGCTGGTCGGCGTCAAGGCGGTCAGCGGCGGCCCGCTCGTGGGCCAGGAGATCCGCCTGCTGCGGCAGCACAAGCCGGCGGTGGATACCCGGGTGGCGGCGATTTTCCGCAAGGACCGGCCCATCGTCCCCGAAGGCCACACGGTGATCGAGGCCAACGACGAGGTTTTCTTCGTCGCCGCCCAGGGCGATATCCGCGACTGCATCGCCGAGGTGCGCCCCATGGACCACCCCTACCGGCGGATTTTCATCGCCGGCGGCGGCAATATCGGCCTGCGGCTGGCGCGCAAGCTCGAGCCGCGCTACAAGGTCAAGCTCGTCGAGCGCGACGAGTCGCGCTGCGAACATCTCTCAAGCCAGCTCGGCAGCACCCTCGTGCTGCACGGCGAGGCCTCGGACCGCGAGCTGCTGATCAGCGAGAATATCGAGGATGCCGATGTTTTCGTCGCCCTCGCCAATGACGACGAGGCCAACATCATGTCCTGCATGATGGCCAAACGGCTCGGCGCGAAGAAAGTCATGGCGCTGATCAACAATCCCGACTATGTCGATTTGATCCAGGGCGGCGAAATCGATATCGCCATCTCGCCGCAGCTCGCCACCATCGGCAGCGTGCTGACCAAGGTGCGGCGGGCGGACTTCGCCAATGTGCATTCGCTGCGCCGGGGCGCCGCCGAGGCGGTGGAGGCGGTGGTCCATGGCGATACCGCCTCGTCCCGGGTCATCGGGCGCGAGTTGCGCGAGCTCGAACTGCCGGACAGCGTCACCGTCGGCGCCATCGTGCGGGAAAAAGAAGTGCTGATCGCCCACGACGACACCCGCGTCGAAGCCGGCGACCACGTGATCATGTTCCTCGTCGACCGCAAGCACGTCGGCCTCGTGGAGCGCCTGTTCGGAGCGGGATTCGCGCATTTCTGAGCCGCCATGCACCCATTCATGATCACCAAGCTGCTCGGCATCCTGTTGATGCTGTTCAGCCTGCTTGGCACGCTTCCGCCGATGCTGGTGTCGCTGTGGTACGGCGATGGCATGGTCGATGTCTTCGTCACCACCTTCCTCGTCCTGCTGCTGCTCGGCGCCGTGCTGTGGGGGCTGACCGCCCGCAACCGCAAGGAATTGACGATCCGCGATGGTTTTCTGGTGGTGACGCTGTTTTGGAGTGTGCTCGGCACCGCCGGCTGCCTGCCCTTTGCGCTCGCGCTCGACCTCAGCCTCGCCGATGCCGTGTTCGAGTCGATTTCGGGGCTGACCACCACCGGCGCGACGGTTATTGTCGGCCTCGATGAACTGCCGAGGTCGATCCTGTTTTACCGCCAGTTGCTGCAATGGCTGGGCGGCATGGGGATCATCGTGCTCGCCATGGCCCTGCTGCCGATGCTCGGCATTGGCGGCATGCAGTTGTATCAGGCGGAAACGCCCGGGCCGCTGAAGGACAACAAGCTTGTGCCGCGGCTCGCCGAGACCGCCAAAGCGCTGTGGTACATCTATCTGGCGCTGACCCTGGCCTGCGCCCTGGCCTACTGGGCCGTGGGCATGGACGCTTTCGACGCCATCAGCCACGCCTTCGCCACCATCGCCATCGGCGGCTTTTCCACCCATGACGCCAGCATCGGCTATTTCAACAGCCCGGCGGTGGACCTCGTGGCGATCGTCTTCATGGTGATCGCCGGGGTCAACTTCGCCCTGCATTTCACCGCCTGGCGGCAGCGTTCGCTGAAACATTATCTGCTCGACCCGGAGTTCCGCTTCTACATTTTCATTCTCGGCTCGCTGTCGATCGCGGCTGTTGGGATTCTCCACATCACCGCGACCTACGACAGTTTTTTCGAGGCCGCCATCAAGGGCTTGTTCCAGGTCGTGGCGATCGCCACCACGACCGGATTCGTCACCGACGATTTCAACGCCTGGCCCCTGTTCCTGCCCTACATGCTGCTCTACGCGGCGATCATCGGCGCCTGCGCCGGGTCCACCGGCGGCGGCATCAAGGTCATCCGCATCCTGCTCATCTTCAAGCAGGGAATCCGCGAGGTCCAGCGGCTGGTTCATCCCAAAGCCGTCATCCCCATCAAGCTCGGCCGCAAGCGCGTGCCCGACCGGGTGATCGAATCGGTCTGGGGCTTCTTCGCGGTTTATGTGATGGTGTTCATGCTGATGCTGCTGGCCCTGCTCGCCTCGGGGGTCGAGATCATCACGGCTTTCAGCGCGGTGGGGGCCTGCATCAACAATCTCGGCCCCGGATTGGAAGGCGTCTCGGCAACCTACGCCACCCTCCCCGTGACCGCCAAATGGATTCTCTGCATCGCCATGCTGCTCGGCCGGCTTGAAATCTTCACCCTGCTGGTGCTGTTCACGCCGATGTTCTGGCAACGCTGAGGCATCCCATCGCGGCGATGGCAACATCCCTCCCGCCATTGTGCGCGCAGCGAAGCCCCCACCCCGTCATTCTGCGCGGAGCGAAGCCCCCACCCCGTCATTCTGCGCGGAGCGAAGCGGAGTCGCAGAATCTCCCTGGGGGTTCTCATGGGTTGTGCTTGCCATCCATGACAAGCCGTTCGGGCCTTCATTGCCGACATTTTCAATAAAATTCAGAGTTGTCGCGCTGGCGGCGGAAACGTTTGTATTCCCACTGATATTGTTCGGGAGATTCGCTGATCAACTCTTCGATGGCCCCGTTCATGGCGGCTGCCGCGTCTTCGAGTTTGTCCCGGCGCAAGTCCAGCTCGCGGACGGAGATGCCGAATCCGGCACTCGCCGGCAGCCGCTTGGCGTAGCCGCAGAACACGCGCGCGCCGGGGCGCCGCGCGAGCTTGCAGGCCAGCGTCATGGTATAGGCCGGCTCGCCGAAAAAGGGCGCGAACAAGCCGCCGCCATCGGCTGGCACCTGATCCGGCAAAATGCCGACCAACTCGCCGGCGCGCAAGGCCCGCAGCAATTTGCCGACCCCCTCCCGCCCACCGGCGGCCATGCGCAGGCCGCCGCGGGCGCGGCTGCGCAACAGCAGGCGGTCAAGCGCGGGATTCTCGGGCGGCATGTACAAAAAATGCGCGGCATATCCATGGCACATCGATATGCCGAATATTTCCCAATTCCCCAGATGCGGCGCAAGCAGGATCACCCCATCGCCGGCCGCCACCGCCCGGCGGAACTCGTCGACTCCCTCAGACTCCCGAATCAGCCCGGTCATCCGCGCCATGGGCCATAGCCACGCCCGGCCCATTTCAAACATCGCGCACAGGGAATGGCGCAGGCTCGCCCGCGCGAGTTCGCGCAGGACCGCCTCGTCGCGCCGGGGGAAACAGGTTCGCAGGTTCTTCAACGTCGTCCGCGCCGCCCGGTTCGGCAGCCACAGCAGCACATTGCCGAGAAGTCGGGCGAGGCCGTGCAGCAGCGGCAGCGGCATGAGCGCGCAAGCCCCCAGAAAAAGACGGAAAAACAATATCTTGATAATGACGATAATCCACCGTGGCCGAGGAGCCTGCGCCGTAGGAATTCACGGCTGCAAATCCGCTCCCGTCCGCGCCCTTGGCCGATCAATTTCGTTGAATATATGCCAATATTCGCCTCAATCGATCGGCCAAGGGCGCGGCGATATCGAATTTTCGCTTTCGCGAATTCCTATGGCGCAGGCTCCTAGGAGCCTGCGCCATCGAATTCGGCGGTGCTTTTGTGCACCGCAGGCGTGCGCCGCGGGCGTGCGCCGCGGGAAGCTCTGACTTAATCAGAGCTTCCCTGGCTCGATTATCAAACAAATTCAATTGCCTGGCATCCGGGTTGTGCTGGGTTTTGTTGCCCGGCAAATCGGCGGGTGATATAAGGTGGCGAGGGTTTTAACGCGGTGTTTTTGATTCGGACCCAGATGCTGATGTTTGCCGCCTTGGATCGGTTTTGGCGCCCGCGGGCGCTGGTGTGGCGGCATCCCGCCTTTGTGCTGCCGGCGTTGTTCGGGCTGGGCTGCGCCGGCGCGCTGGCCCAGGAAGCGGGGTCGGAGGCCGCGCTGGAGCCGCCGCCTGAGGGCGCGATGCGGTCTTCGGTCCTTTACCTGGAGCCCGCGGTTCCGATCATGCGGCAATTGGATTTCGCCCTGCCGCCGCCAAAGCTGCCCGAAGACCCGGCGCTCGACCCGGATTTCGAGCGGCGCACGCGCAGCATTTCGCGCTTCAACGAGGCGATCGCCGATGCCGAGACGGTGTCGGGCGCCTGGGACAACAGCCTGGTCGAACAGTTGACGACCCTGGGCTCGCTGCAGCAGCAGCAGGGCAATTATCCCGGCGCCATCGAAACCCACGAGCGGGCGATTCACGTCCAGCGCATTCATGGCGGCCTGCACACCATCGACCAGGCGCCGCTGGTGCGGCGGATGATCGAAAGCCACGTCGCGATGCGCGACTGGACCGAGGCGGACACCTATCACAACTATCTGTTCTTCATCCAGCAAAAATCCTACGGCAGTTCCGACCCGCGGCTGATTCCCGCCCTGGGCGAACTGGCCAACTGGCATATCCACGCCTTCGATCTCGGCCATGGGCAGTCGCTGGCGATGCGGCTCAGCTCGGCGCAGATGCTGTTCGCCACCGCCGCCAGGCTGGTGGACATGCATTTCGGCCCAGGCGACCCCCGCTATGTCGAATACCAGCGCGGCCTGGCGCGCTCGGCCTGGCTGGTGGCCCAGAACCGGGATCTGCTGCGGGAACTCGACCGGGCGCAATTCCGCGCACCCCAGGAATTGTTGCGCGACACGATCATGATCGACGCCTCCCTGCCGATCCGGCCGGTTGGTTTCCGCGCCGGCGAGAATGCCCTGAAAAACATCATCGAACACTATCGGGAGCGGGAGAACGGCGAGCAGCTCGCCGAGGCGACCGCGCAACTCGCCGACTGGTATCTGCTCTTCAACCGCCGCGGCCAGGCCCGGGAATTCTACCGCCAGGCCTGGGACGCGCTGGCCGGCGGGGAGGGCGCCGCGGAGGCGCGCCAGCGGCTGTTCGGCCAGGTGCGCCAGATTCCGGTGTACGGCACCGACGGCAACGGCTGGATGCTCAACAACTTCGGCTTCGCGCCGGATTCCGGGGAAACCAAATACGACTATATCGACGTAAGTTTTGACGTGACCCAATGGGGCGAGGTGCGCAATATCGAAACCCTGAGCGAACAATCGCCGGACACCGAGTCCCAGCACGGCTGGGTGCGGCGCAATATCCGCGATTCGATGTTCAGGCCGATGCTGGCCGGGGGCGAAATCGTCCGCTCCAACGGCAATGCGTTCCGCTACCGGTACTGGTATTGAGCCGGAAATTCGGCGGAAAAATGTTAAGCTTTGAGTCGATCAGAGCTTTCCCGGCGGAGTTTGCGCGGCTGGACACGACTGGGCGCAACAGGATGCGAAGGAGCGCGACAGGGCATGACAGGGACAGCATCGACAAAACCCGCGAGGTTATGGTTATGCGAACTTTCCACATCCGACCCGCCTCCCTGGCGCGGCTCGCGCTGGCCTGCGGCCTGACTGCGGGTTTGGCGGCTTGCGAGTCGCAGCAACAGCAAAGTTCTCCCCAGTCGATGCCGATGCCGCCGAGTCCGAGCAGTGTCCCCTCGTCATCGCCGGCCGGGGGCATGCCGACACCGCCAACATCGGGCCCGCCCTCCCCGGCCCCAAACATGCCTTCGCCATCGATGCCATCATCCTCCCCGCCGGGGGGCGCGCCATCAATGCCATCGCCTTCCACCGCGGGCGGAATGCCTTCAACGCCTTCTCCTTCGTCGCCAAGTGGAATGCCGTCGATGCCTTCCCCTTCCCCCTCCTCGCCCTCCTCGCCGGGCGGAATGCCATCGCCACCCGGCGGCGCGCCATCCACTCCCGGTGGAATGCCGACACTGCCCGGCTCCCCTCTCCCGGCGCCGGGCGCCTCCGGCCTGCCGGAAATGTCCGGTGCCGGGAGGGGAGAGCCGGGCAGTCAAGGCGATGCGGGCGCGCCAGCCGGCGGCACGCCTTCGCCGGGCCAGGGCGGCGCGCTGCCGGGGCTCGATCCATCGGCAAGGGGCGGCGGGCAAAGCGGAACCAACCCCGCGGGCGGCAATCCTGGCGCCATGCCCGGCTCGCCGGCGGGCGGCTTCGATCCCGCCGGCGGCGGCGCGGACACCTTGCCCGGGAGTCCAGGCGGCGGCGATTACACCCTCGACACGCTGCCTGGAGGCGGCGTGTTCCAAGGCAGCCCCGGAGCGGCCGGGCAACAGGGCGGCGGCATGACCGCGGCCCAGCGCGCGGCGGTGCTCGATGAGCAATTGCGCCGCACTTACGAAGTCCACGACGAGGTGCTGCGCCGGGAGCAGGCCGAGGCGCGGGGAGTCGGAATGCCCGGTGGCGGCAACAACGGCGGCGGTCCTCCGCCGGGTGGTGGCGGCGAGGGCGGCGCCCAGCAATCCGGTGGCCCGGATGGCGCCGGTTCCCCCAATGGCCCCGGCGGTCCGGAATTCGATGGCCCGCCCATGCCCCCCTCCCCACCTAGTGGCGGCAGGCAAGGTCAGCCCACCTACCCGCCGCCGGATGATATTCCCAGCGGCCGGGACGACGATGTGGTGGCGCGGCAATTGCGCGAAGCGGCGATGACCGAACCCGATCCCGAGCTGCGCGAGGCGCTGTGGGACGAATACAGAAACTACACCGGTATCGGCACCGATGGCTGAGGGGAAGGCGATGAACTCTGCTTTTGTGAGGTCAATGGGTTTGAGGTCAATTGGTATGCGTTCAACTGGCTTGCAATCAATCGCCTTGCGGTTGAGTGGATTGGCAATGGCGGCCTTGCTCGCCGGCGGATGCGCCACCCACACCGTGCGGACGACGAGCTACGAGCCAGTGGTCACCGACACCGAGGCGATTCCAGAAGAGTTGCTGATGGATGTCGGCATCGCCGTGTTCGATCCCGGACTCGACGAAATCGACAAGGATGACGAGGAAACCACCAACCACCAAATCCGCTTGGCCGAATCCCGCTACGCGCCCTATCTGCTCGCCGAAACCCTGATCCGCTCGGGCAACTGGGGCATTGTTTACGTGATGCCCAATGACGCCAGCCCAATGGACATCCGCATCGATGGCACGGTGCTGGCATCCAATGGCGAAAGCATGACAGTGCGCGTGCGCGTCAGCGATGCGGCCGGCCGCCACTGGTACACCCGCGAGTACAGCGAGGCGATCAGCCAGTTCGCCTACGAACCCGCCCAGCGCGAGCAGAACGACCCGTTCCAGGTGATCTACAACGCCATCGCCAACGACCTGCTGGCCTTCCGCAAGGCGAACATCGACGAGGCGGACATCGCCCAAGTCCGGGCGGTTTCGGAAATGCGCTTCGCCCAGCGCTTCCTGCCCGAAGCTTTCGGGGATTACCTGTCCGCCGACGGCGAAGGCGGCTACTCCCTGGCGGCCCTGCCCGCGGAGAGCGATCCCTCGCTGCGCCGGGTGCGCGAAATTCGCGAGCGCGATTACATGTTTCTCGACACCGTGCAGGAATACTATTCCGGCTTCACCCGGGAAATGCGCGAGCCATACGACTCTTGGCGCGCGCAGAGCTACCATGAAACCCTCGCCCTGCGCGAGCTGGAAGCGAGCGCGAAAAGGCGCTTCATCGCTGGCACCGCGGTGGTTCTCGGCGGCATCGCCGCCGCGGCCAATGGCGGCGATTATGTCACCCGGGTCGGTGGCGGCATCGCCGCCTACGCCGGCGCCAACCTGATCATGCGGGGTTTCGGAACCCAGGAGGAGGCGCGGCTCCGCGTCCAGGCGCTCGAAGAGATGGGCGCCTCGCTCGAAGGCGAAGTCGCCCCCCGGGTGATCGGCCTCGAAGACCAGACCATCACCCTGACCGGCACGGTGGAAGAGCAATACGAGCAGTGGCGGGAGATTCTGGCCGACATCTACGCCGCCGAACGCGGCGAGCTGCCGTCCGCGACCGTCAGCGACTGAGCGCTGGCTGCCGGAACGCGAACAAAACAAAACCACGCTTTTGTTTTTCAGAGCATGCGTAGATCAACCCGGTCCAGCGTGGCGAATCGCAGAATGATGAAACATGCCGGAACAGCGAAACACCAATCGACCAGCGGAGCGGATGGATGAGGGCGCGATTCAGGTTCGCGCGCTGCCGCCGCTCGAATCCCGCGGGCCATCGCCGTGGCTGTGGCTCGGCGTCGCCCTGCTGCTGATCACCGCGCTGCTGGTCATTTTCGTCCTGCCGGTTGTTGTCTCGGAGTACGAACTTCCGCTTGAACCCCGGGTCGAGGCCGTCCCGCCGCCGGCCGCCGTAGAATCGCCCGCGGATGAATTGTCCCCCTACGAGGAGGCCCTGCTCGCCCGGGCGCGAAGCCAGGCGCAGGAAGTGCTCGCCACCATTCTTGAAGCCCAAGACCAACTCGAGGCCTTGCGGGTCGGCGAATGGGCGCAAGCCGAATACGGCAGCGCCCTCGAATCCGCCCGGGTTGGCGACGCGCACTACCGCGACCGGGAATTCGACCAGGCCGACGCGCGATACCGCGAAGCCGCGGACATCCTCAACGGGCTGATCGAGTCGGTGCCCATTCGCCTCGGCCAAGCGCTCGCCGCCGGCGGGGAGGCCTTGCTGCGGGGTGATCCGGCCCGCGCGGCGGAACAATTCGAATTGGCGCTGTTGCTCGAACCCGGCAATGCCGCCGCCGCGGCCGGGCTCGAACGCACCGCGACCCACAATGAACTCGCCACCCTGCTCGACCGCGCCGGCGAACTCGCCGAGACAGGGGATCTGCAACAGTCCCTGGCGGTCTACCGCGAGGCGGCGGCCCTTGACCCGGCCAATCCGGTCCCGGGGGAGGGCATCGCCGAGGTTTCCGCCCGCCTCCGCGAGCGGGCGTTCTCCGCCCATATGTCCGCCGGTTTCGCCTTGCTCGAAGCGGGCGACCCCGAAGGCGCCATCGCCGAATTCGCCAGCGCCGAGACGCTTGGCGTGAACCGCGGACAGGCCCGGTCCGCGATTGAACAAACCCGCGGCCAGGTCGCCTCGGTCGAGATCGAACGATTGCGTGGCCAAATCGAGGCGGCGGAGCGCGGCGAACAATGGCAACAGGCGGTGGAAGCCTACGACGAAGTGCTGCAGATCGACGCCAACGTGGTGTTCGCCATCGACGGCCGCGGTTACGCCGCGCGCCGCGCCCAGCTCGACAAGCTGCTGGCCGAGGCCATCGCCAACCCCTACCGCTTCAACGAAGACGATGTTTACCGGCAGGCGCTCGATGTCTATTACACCGGCCGCGCGATCGAAAATCCCGGGCCGAAACTCGCCGGGCAGCTCGATGAGTTCGAAGCCCTGCTCACCGATTCCCAAGTCCCCATCGATGTGCAATTCGCCTCGGACAATCTCACCCATGTCACCGTGCTGCGGGTCGCCGAGCTCGGCGAGTTCGAGCAAACGAGCCTGATGCTGAAGCCGGGCCGCTACGTGGCCCTCGGCCGGCGCATCGGTTACCGCGAGGTTCGCGAAGAGTTCACCATCGGCTTCGGCCAGACCCCCGAGCGGGTGGTCGTGCAATGCGTGGAACGATTGGGCAGCAGGCGCTGAAGCCATGAAGTGATGAGACGATGAAGCAAAGCGGTTCGGACAATTCCGGCGTCGTCGAGCCGATCATTCCGGTCGAGTTCACGCCACCCAAGGGCGATGGTTCCGGCTTCGGCTCTTTATTCTTCTGGCGTTGGCGCTGGATCTACGCCGCCGTCGCCGTCTTCGCCGCGCTTGGCGGTTTCGCCGTGTGGTTCGTGCTGACCGCGAAATCGGTCTTCATCGATGTGGTTCCGGCCACGGCGGAGATCGAGATCAGCGGCGGCCCAAGCTTCATGGTGGGCCCACGCTACCTGCTCCGTGGCGGCGAATACCGCCTGCGCCTGCGCAACCCGGGCTACCGCGACACCGACACCACGCTCGTGGTCGGGGAGGAAGCCTCCCAGACCCGGCAATACGCGATGAATCCCCTGCCGGGCCGGGTTTCGGTGCGCACAGCCGGGATCGACGGCGCCCGGGTGAGCATCGGCGGCGCCGATGTCGGCGGCACGCCGATTGTCGATATGGAAGTGGAGGCGGGGGAATACGAACTCGTGGTCAGCCTCGACCGCCACCGCACCCACCGCCGGCAGATCCGCGTCGAAGGCCGCGAGGTCGAACAGCGATTCGAGGTCGAGCTGGAACCCGCCTGGGCCTATGTCGGGCTGGAGAGCGAGCCACCCGGCGCACGGGTGTACGTCGATGGCGAGTTCGCTGGCAATACGCCGCTGGTCGCCGAAATTCTCGAAGGCGAGCGCGAGCTCACGCTGCGCCTGCCCGGGCACAAGTCTTGGGGGGAACGCCTTGCAATCACCGCCGGCGAGGCGCTGCGCCCGCCGCCGGTGCGGCTTGAGCCAGCCGATGGCCTCGTTTTCGTCGAGTCCAGCCCGCCCGGCGCCAGCCTCACCGTCGATGGCGAATTCAAGGGCCTGACGCCGCTGGAAATCTCCCTGCCGCCGGGGCGCGGCTATGATTTGACATTATTCCGGGAAGGCTACCAAGCGCACCGCGGGCGGCTGGAACTCCGCCCCGACGAGCAGCGCGATGTGCGAATCGAACTTGAGCCGGTGCTCGTCCGCGTGGGCGTGCAGGTGGCGCCCGCCGGCGCCGAGCTGTATGTCAATGGCGCTCTCGTCGGCGAGGCCCGCGGGTCGGTGGATCTGTTGGCGGCGAGCCAGACCATCGAGATCCGCAAAAACGGCTATGTTCCCCACACCACCGAGTTCACGCCCCGCCCCGGACTCGACCAGGTCATCCGCGCCAGCCTGCAATCATTGGAGCAGGCGCGGCTCGAGCGCATCGCCGAGGTGGACAACGCCGCCGGCCAGCGCATGAAGCTGATCTTTCCCGAGGGGCGCGTCTTCACCATGGGGTCGTCGCGCCGGGAAGCGGGCAGAAGGCCGAATGAAACCCTGCGCGAGGTGCGGCTCGAACGACCGTTCTATATCTCGACCACCGAGACCAGCAACGGGCAATTTCGCCGGTTCGACCCGGAACACAGCTCCGGCACCGCGGCGGGAATGACCCTTGACAACGCCAGTCAGCCCGTGGTGCGGGTTTCCTGGCGGCAGGCGGCGCTGTTCTGCAACTGGCTCAGCGGGCGGGAATCGCTGCCGCCGTTTTACCGGGTTGCCGACGGCGAAGTGGTGGGATTCGACCCGGAATCCCCCGGCTACCGCCTGCCGAGCGAGGCGGAATGGGCTTTCGTCGCCCGCGTCGACGGACAGGGCGACAGCCTGCGCTACCCTTGGGGCGACAGCCTGCCGCCGCCGCCCCGGGCCGGCAATTTCGCCGACCTCGGCGCCGGTTCCGCGCTGACTCCGGTGATGCGGGATTACAATGACGGCGAAATCGTCACCGCGCCGGTGGGCTCATTCACGCCGAACCACCTCGGCCTGTATGATCTGGCCGGCAACGTCGCCGAATGGACCCATGATTATTATGGCTCGGTTGGGCTTGGCGGAGGCATTGCCACCGACCCGCTCGGCGCGGAAACCGGCGACGCCCACACCATCCGCGGCTCAAGCTGGACCCATTCCGCCATCACCGAAATGCGGCTTTCCCACCGCGATTTCGGCACCGAGCCGCGCTACGATGTCGGCTTCCGCGTGGCGCGGTATCTGGAACCGGCAGAGGAAGGCGGAGGCTAGGCAATGGCCGGGTGGGTGAGAACGCTGCTGTTTTTCGCTTTCGCCGCCGTTGCGGGCACCGGCGCGGCACTCGCCCAGCAGCAAGACGAGCCAGCCCAAGCGGAAGTTGGCGGGCAAGGGGAACAGCAGCCTGAAGCCGCGGGTGCCGGCATCCCGGACGAAATGGACGATGCGACCGGGGAAGAAACGGAAGACGAAGCAGAAGGGGATGATGAAGAGTTCGAGCGCTTCGAGCCCAGCGAGGATCTCTCCGCTGACTCCGGCGTTCGCTTCCCCGCGGACATTTAGCGGCTAGTGTTGGAACCATGAGACAAGGTCTTCTATACCAAACGCTCTACCAGTTGGCCGCGCTGATCATCGCGGTGATCATCGTCCACGCCGCCTATGTGGCGATCATCCGCCCCAACGCCGATTTCATCCAGCAGCAGCAGATCCAGCTCCAGCAGGAAAATCCCGACTATGTGCCAGAGCGCTCGGTCTACATCATCCTGCGCAATATCGAGCAGGAAACCTGCATCATCCTCTTTCTTTGGGCGCTGTCGATCATCGGCCAGAAAACCGTGGCCACGATGCGCGAGCGGCGCCTGCTCGACCGCACGCTGATTCCGCTTTCCGAAGGCATGAGCATCCTGCCCGAGGACGCGCGCGGCTACGCCCGGCCGGTGCAGGCCCTGGCGGAAAACGAGCGCGGCCGCCTGCTGCCCAGGGCTTTGCTCGCCGGCCTGCACCGCTTCCAGACCACCCGCAACATCCAGGATGTCGCCAACACCGTCCGCGATGTCTGCGAAACCGAAGCCGACCGCATGGAAACCGAGCTCACCATCGTGCGCTACATCGCCTGGGCGATCCCGTCGATCGGCTTCCTCGGCACCGTGCGCGGCATCGGCACCGCCCTCGGCCAAGCCTACCAAGCGGTTGCCGGCGACATCGTCGGCGTGACCCAAAGCCTCGGCGTGGCCTTCAACTCCACCTTTGTCGCCCTGGTGGTGAGCATCCTGCTGATGTTCCTGCTGCACCAGTTGCAGCTGCTGCAGGACCGCCTCGTGCTCGACTGCCAGAACTACTGCGACAACCGCCTGATCAACCGGCTGCAAGTCCCCGACCAGGAGGACGGGCGGCCATGAGCCTGACCGTCATTGAAATCAACGACGCGGCCCTGCAAGCCGCGGACGCCGGCGGCATCCTCGCCGCCAGCCCGGGTTTCGCCCTGCTGCGGGGCGGGGAACTGCGGCTCGGCGCCGAGGCCGAGGCCCGGCACCGGCTCTTCCCCACCAACAGCCACGACAAGTTCTGGCACGAGTTGAATATGGAGCCGCTGCCTGTCCGCGGCCGCATCCGCCACCACGCCGACTTGGCCTACAGCCATTTGCTCGCCCTCGCGAACGAGGCGGAAATCGACGGCGAGGTGATCTTCGCGGTTCCGGGGCATTTCACCCAGGAGCAACTCGGGCTGCTGCTCGGCATCGCCGGCCAATGCCCTTTCCAGGCCACCGGCATGATCGACTCGGCGCTGGCCGCGGCGATCAGTGCGGTGCCCGCCGCGGATGTGGTTCACGTCAGCCTGCATCTGCACCAGGTTCTGCTCACCCGGATACTCACAAGGGACGGCGAAAGCATCGTCGACAGCGTGGCGCAGGTGCCGCTCGCCGGCCGCCAGCAACTGCTCGACGCCCTGATGCGAACCGCCAACGACGCCTTCATCCGCCAGTGCCGCTTCAATCCCCAGCACGAGGCGGCTTCCGAGCAGCAACTGTATTCGCTGCTCGCGGACTGGGCCGATACCGGCGCGGATGGCCAGGGCGATCTGGCGCTGGAACTGAAAGCGGGCGCGATGACCCACACCGCCAAGCTGCCCTTCGATCAGTTGCTCGCCGCCTTGCGAAAACCTTTCCGGGCGCTGCTCGCCTCGCTGGGCCCGCTGCTGGAGACGCCGGACACCGGGATTCTGCTCGACCACCGGCTGGCGCACTGGCCCGGCGCGCTGGCGGCGCTTAGCTCACTCGATGCCGCGGCGCCGCCGCGAACCGCGCGGCCCGAAGCGGTGGCCGAATCCTGCCTCCGCCACCGGGAGCGCATCACCGCCGGCGAAGGCGTGGGCCGGGTCCGCTCGCTGCCGCTGGCCGAATCCGCCGCCGCGCCCGCCCGCCCGCAAGCGGAAACCAATTCAGCGCCAACCCATGTGCTGTTCCGCAACCGCGCCCTGCCAGTGGACGATCTGCCTCTGGTCAACAACACCCCAAGCCAGCCCAACGGCGGCGGCGAAGCGCTGACGCTCGAACTGCCCGGCCCCGCCGCGACCCTCGGGCGCATCATGCTGCGGCAGTCGCAAGTCCTGCTCGATTGCGGCGACAGCGGGATTCAACTCAACGATGCCCCGGTAAGCGGCAGGCAGCCATTGAAACTCGGCGACCGCATCCGCTTTCCGGCGCTTGCCGATGAACTGCTCCTGATCGAGGTCAGCGATGGCCAGCGGGCGTAAAAGCGGCCGCCGCGGCGTGTCGCCGCTGAGCTTGGCGTTTCTCGACGTCATGTTCTGCGGCTTCGGCGCGGTGATTCTGATCTTTCTGATCCTCGACCATACGGACAATAGCGGCAATTTCGACAGCGACCCCGATCTCCAGCTCGAACTCAACCTGCTCGAGCGCGAGATCGCCGAAGGCATCGAGGGCAACCGCGAATTGCGCAACCTGATCGCGAGCCTCGACGAGGAATACGAGCGCGGCGAGGTCGAGGCCGGGGAACTGCGCGAGGAGGTCGAGTTGCTGCTGCGCGAGTTGGAACTGATCAACAACAGCGGCGCCGACGACGAGATGCGCGACCTGCTGCTGAGCGAAATCGAGACGCTGGAAGAGCAAATCGACGAGTTGCAGGCGCTGGAATTGCAGCAGGCCGGAAACAACGTGCGGCAGTTTCTCGGCGACGGCAACCGGCAATATCTTTCAGGAATGTTTCTCGGCGGCCAGCGCGTGCTGATTCTGATGGACGCTTCGGCCAGCATGCTCGACGAAACCCTGGTCAACATCATCCGCACCCGCAACATGTCAGACGAGGACAAGGTGCGGTCGCCGAAGTGGCGCCGGGTGCTGCGCGCCGCGGACTGGATCACCACCCAGATTCCGGTCACCAGCCGCTACCAGATCTGGAGCTTCAACACCGATGTCACCCCCGCCCTCGAAGGCGACCCCCGGCAATGGCTCGAAGTCGCCGACCGCGACCAGCTCGCCGAGGCCGTCGACAATCTGCAAGCGGCGGTGCCCGGAGGCGGCACCAACCTCGAGCGGGTTTTCCGCCTCGCCGCGAACATGTCGCCGCCGCCGGACAACATCTTCCTCATCACCGACGGCCTGCCGACAGTCAACCAGCCGGGGCCGGCCCGGGGGCTGGTCACGCCCCGGGAGCGGCTCGACCTGTTCGAGGACGCGATGGCAGAACTTCCACCCAATGTGCCAGTCAATACCATACTGATGCCGCTCGAAGGCGATCCCAGCGCCGCCGGGGCCTACTGGCAGCTGGCGATGATTACCAGAGGCTCGTTTCTATCACCGGCGAGGGATTGGCCATGAATTCACTACGGGCAGTCAAGGGCTCGTTCCTGTCACCGGCGGGGGACTGGCCATGAGACGCAGAAACCGCGAAACCGAGCAGTTCAGCATCTCCTTCCTCGATGTGGCCTCCTGTGGTTTCGGCGCGGTCATCATTCTGCTGATGATCACCAAGTCCGCCGCGCCGACCAACGAATTCTTCATCGACACGCTCCCCACCGGCTCGATCAAGGAATTGACCCGGGAGCTGTTCGCGATCCGCTCGCAAACCACCGAATTGCGGGAAGAATTGAACGCCAGCGAACAGCGCAACGCCGAGCAGGAGCGCCTCACCGCGGGCCTCGACAACCGGCGGCGCCTGCTTGAGGCCGAATACAACCTCGCCAGGAACGAGGGTGACGAGGTGGCCGAGGAAATCGGCGAGTTGCTGCTGGCCCAGCAGACGCTGACCGAGGAAATGCGGCGCTTGTTCGCGCAGACCCAGGCCCAACCGAATAGCTACATCGGCGGTGTGCCAGTGGACAGCGAATACGTCATCTTCGTCATCGACACTTCGGGCAGCATGTACGAAAACGCCTGGGGCAGAGTGCTCGAAGTGATCGGGGAGACCCTCGACGTCTACCCGGAAGTGAAGGGCATCCAAGTGATGAACGACATGGGCGATTACATGTTCAGCACCTTCCGCGGCGAGTGGATTCCCGACACCCCCGCGCGCCGGACGCAAATCCTCTCCACCCTGCGCACCTGGGGCCCCTACAGCAACAGCAGCCCGGTGGAGGGCGTCACCGCGGCCATCCGCAGCTTCTATGAACCGGGAAGGAAAATCAGCGTTTACGTGCTAGGCGACGACTTCCAGCAGGGCGGCTCCATCGAGCAGGTGCTGCGCAATATCGACCGGATCAACGCCGATGTGGACGGCGAACGGCTGGTTCGCATCCACGGCATCGGATTTCCGGTAATATTGAGCATGGAGGGACGGCAAGTGCAAACCGGCTACCGCTACGCCTCGCTGATGCGGGAGCTGACCCAGCGCAACGGCGGCACATTCGTCGGCTTGAACGACTTCAGGTAGCAGAAACAGCCAGGCAAAACCCAGAGCATCCGCGGAGCATCGAACCAGTGAAGCATCCCTTCACCGCTTTCCTCAAAACCCTGCTGCCCGCGGTCATGCTCAGCGCCTGCGGGGCGAGCAGCGTGGTCATCAGCGGCAGCTTTCCCACGCCCAACATCGGCACGCTGCCGGTGACCCTCGCGGTGGTCTACGACGACAGCCTGCGGGACTTCACCTACACCGAATACAGCGAAACCGGCCAAGAGGAGTACCATATCCAAAGCGGCGAGTCGCATGTCGAGCTGTTCGACGCCATTCTGCCGGCGATGTTCGAGCGGGTGATCCGGGTCGATGCCATCGAGCAGGCCGCGGATGCCGGGGTCGACGCGGTGTTCGTGCCCAACATCGAGGAGTTCCAGCTTGCGCTGCCGGCCAAGACCCGGCTCGATGTCTATGAAGTTTGGATCAAATACAACATGCGGCTGTTGACCGCCGAGGGCGATTATCTCGCCGACTGGGTGCTGACCTCCTATGGCAAGACCCCCACCGAAACCTTCCGCGGCACCGAGTCCGCCATCAACGACGCGGCGATCATGGCGTTGCGCGATCTCGCCTCCACTTTCGCGCTCAGTTTCACCCAAGTGCCGGAAATCAGCGACTGGCTGGCAAACCGTTGAGGCAAAGAAACCGATGACAGCGATTCGAAGTCGAACCGGGGGATTGTTGCCGCTGCTGTCGCTGGCGCTGCTGGCGGGATGCACGAGCACCACCGTGGACGAATTCCGCCAAGCCGACACCGGGATCGACAATCACGAAACCGTGGTGATTCTCGGCCGGCGCCAGCTCAGCAGCTACGAAACCAGCGCCGACTTCGTCGAATGCGTGGGCGACCGCATCGCCGCGGGCGCCGATGGCCTGAGCGTCATCCCCGAGCAGGAGTTTCTCGACGCCATGTTCCCCTGGTTCGAGCCGCGCACGGCGCCACTGCGCACCGAGGATCTGCAACGGCTGATGGCCGAGGAGCAAGTGGCGCTGACGATGCGGGGCTTCGGCGTGCGCTATATCATCTGGCTCGATGGCTTCACCGAGCGCCTGAACCAGGAGGGGTCGATCTCCTGCACCGTGGCGCCGGGCGGCGCCGGCTGTTTTGGTTTCGGCTCCTGGGAGGACGACGCGAGCTTCAGCGCCCGGGTCTGGGACGTCGACAGCTACAACGCCGTGGGCACCATCAGCACCGACGCCAGCGGGCAGTCCTACGTGCCCGCGCTGGTGATTCCGATTCCCCTCATCGCCCGGGTGGAGGCCAACGCCTGCCAGCGCCTCGGCGATCAGTTGAAAAGTTTCGTGATCGGAGGCTGAGCCAGTTCCGCAGCGGCACCACCGAACAAGGTCGAAAGCATGAACCAGCATCCAGCACAATCCGCCACCCGGCTCGCCGACTCTTGGCGCGGCGCGGTGGTGGCCGCGCTGTGCCTCGCCGCGCTGCCGCTGCTCAAGGGCTGCGCGGTCAACCCGGCCACGGGGTCCCCCAATCTCGTGCTCATGTCCGCTGAGCGGGAAAAGGAAATCGGCCGGGAAGAGCACCAGAAGATCATCGAAAGTTCGTCTTTCTATGAAGACGAGGCCCTGAACGATTACATCACCGAGATCGGCAACCGCATGGCCGAAGTCGGCGACCGGCCCGAACTCGACTACCGCTTCTTCATCATCGACAGCCCGGAAATCAACGCCTTCGCGCTCCCCGGCGGCTATGTCTACATCAACCGCGGCCTGCTCGCCCACCTCAACACCGAAGCCGAACTCGCCGGCGTGCTCGGCCACGAGATCGCCCATATCACCGCCCGCCACGCGGCGCAGCAGCAAGCCCGGGGCACCCTCGCCCGGATCGCCGCCCAAGCCGGTGGCATCGCCACCGCCGTCGCCACCGGCAGCGGCTACATCGGCTCGCAAATTTCCCAGGTCGCCTCGGTCTGGGCCCGGGCGGGGCTGAGCGGCTTCGGCCGCGAACACGAGCTGGAAGCCGACCAACTCGGCGCCGAATACCTGCTCAGGGCGGGCTACGACCCCATCGGCATGATCGACACCCTCTCCGTGCTCAAAAACCACCAGGATTTCACCCGCCTCACCACCAACCGCGCCGGCGGCTACCACGGCCTGTTCGCCACCCATCCCCGCAGCGACCAGCGCTTGCAGCAAGCGATCCGCCAAGTGCGGGAGTTGGACCCACAGGCGGTTTTCCATGCCGACAACAGCCGGTTCCGCGCAGCCACCGAGGGTTTGATAGTCGGCGAGAGCCGGGTGGCGAAAACCAATGAAACCCGCAACCGCTACTACCAGACCCTGCTCGGCTACACCATGGTGTTCCCCGATGCCTGGCAGATCGCCGAAACCACCACCACGGCCACCGGCAGCGGGCCGGACCAGCGCACGCTGCGGGTGGAGGCCCTGCGCATCCAAAGCAACGCATCGGCCCGGGATTTCCTCGCCGCGCGCTTCCCCGGCGCCAACATTGAACATTCCGAGCCACTCGAACAATTCCGCCTGCGCGGCCACACCGGCATCGTCCGCAATGCCGCAACCGGCGGCAGCGAGCGGGTCGCCGCCATCTATTTCGGGCCACGGGCCTATCTATTCCGGGGTGAATTGCCACCCGGCGCCGGCGCGGAGGAGGCCGACGCCCTGCTGCTCGAATCGATCCGCAGCTTCCGCCCCATGGAACCCGGCGAATTCACCCTCGCCGAGGAATTGCGCATCCGCTATGTGATGGTGGGGGAAAACTTCGATTTCGCCACCGCGGCCCGCAATTCCAAGATCAAGGAGTATCCCGAGGAAACCCTGCGCCTGCTCAACGGCTACTACCCCATCGGCAACCCGGAGCCGGGCGAATGGATCAAGCTCGTCGAATAAGGGAAGCTCTGACTAAGTCAGAGCTTCCCTGCGGTACACGGATGTACCGCCGAATTCGATGACGCAAGTCATTGAATTCGCGAGCAAAACAAAACCATGCTTTTGTTTTGCGACAATGAAAAATTCCATGGATGGAATTTTTCACAGCATAAAGCCCCGGCCCCCTGGCATGACGGCGGCCGCCGGGGCGAACTTCGAGCCGAGCTTCGCAACCGCGCCGGGGAAATATCTCGTCATCGGCCCGGCTTGGATCGGCGACATGGTCATGGCCCAGTCGCTGTTCCGGCAACTCAAGGCCAACCATCCCGACAACGAAGTGCAGGTGATGGCGCCGGCCTGGACCCGCCCCCTGCTGGCGCGCATGCCCGAAGTCGCCCGCGGCATCGATTCGCCTTTCGCCCATGGCGAGTGGAACTGGCGCGGGCGCCGGCGAATCGGCCGCGAACTGCGGGATGAGGGCTTCAGCCATGCCATCGTCCTGCCCAATTCCTTCAAGTCGGCCCTGGTTCCCTTCCATGCCGGCATTCCGCGGCGGACCGGCTGGCGCGGCGAAGCCCGCGGCCTGCTGCTGAACGATTGCCGCCGCCTCGATGCGGACCGCCTGCCGCGGATGGTTGACCGCTTCCTGGCCCTGGCCCTGCCCGCGGACAGCCCCTCGCCCGCGCGGCCGCCGCGGCCGCGCCTGCGGGCCCAGCCCGAGGCGCTCGGCCAAGCGCTGAAGCGGCTGGAGCTGGACCCATCGCGGCCGGTGCTGGCGCTTTGCCCCGGCGCGGAATACGGCCCATCGAAACAATGGCCCGCGGCGGGCCATGCCGAACTCGCCAAGCGCTATCTGCGCGAAGGCTGGCAGGTCTGGCTGTTCGGTTCGGACCGGGACCGCGCCATCGCCGCGGCCATCGCGGCTGGTGTTGAACCCGGTTTGTCCGCCGGCCTGCGCGACCTCAGCGGGCGGACCAGCCTCGCCGAAGCCATCGACCTCTTGTCGGTCGCCGCGGCGGTGGTTTCGAACGATTCCGGCCTGATGCACGTCGCGGCGGCGCTGGGCCGGCCGCTGGCGGCGATTTACGGCTCAAGTTCGCCGGCGTTCACCCCGCCACTGGCCGACAAGGTAGAATGGCTCGCCACCGGCATCGAATGCCAACCCTGCCACCGGCGCGAATGCCGCTACGGGCATTTGCGCTGCCTGACCGGAATCGCGCCGGCGCAGGTTGCCGAGGCCATCGACAGGTTGCGCGGCTGAACCCGCGGCTGAACACCCGTGGTTGAAAAGAGCATGGCGCAGTGCGGATTTTGATCGTCAAGGTCTCTTCGCTGGGAGACATCATCCACACCCTGCCCGCGGTCACCGACGCCGCCAACGCGCGCAAGGACGTGGTTTTCGACTGGGTGGTGGAGGAAAACTTCGTCGAGATTCCCGCCTGGCACCCGGCGGTGGACAAGGTGATTCCGGTCTCCCTGCGCCGCTGGCGCCGGAACGTGCTCAAAACCTGGCTCGGTCACGAGTTTCGCGCCTTTCGCAACCGCCTGCGGGAAGAACACTACGATCTGGTGATCGACGCCCAGGGCCTGATCAAGAGCGGCATGATCAGCCGCCTGTCGAAAGGGCTGACCATCGGCCTGAGCAACCAGACCGCCAGGGAGCCGCTGTCCTCGCTGTTCTACAACCAAGCGTATTCCGTGCCTTGGCACGGCCATGCCGCCGACCGGGTGCGGCAGTTGTTTTCCCGGGCGCTCAATTACCGCTACAGCAAGCCGGCGGTGGACTACGGCATCGACCTTTCCCGCATCGGCGGGGGGCGGCCCGCCGCCGCAACCGGCGAAGTGCTGTTCCTCCACGGCACGACCTGGGCGACCAAACACTGGCCCGAGGCGTACTGGCGACAACTCGCCGGCGCCGCCGCGGCGGCTGGGTACCGGATTCTGCTGCCCTGGGGCGACGAGCGCGAAAGGCGCCGGGCGCGGTGGATCGCCGCCGGCAACGACCGGGCCAAGGTGCTCGACAAGCAATCGCTGACTGGCATCGCCCGCCACATGCTCGCCGCGGAAGGCGTCATCGCCGTCGATACCGGCCTCGGCCATCTCGCGGCTGCCCTTGGCAGGCCGGCGCTGACGCTCTACGGCCCCACCAATCCCGATATCAGCGGCACCTTCGGCCGCCGCCAAGCGCGCCTTGGCGCCGATCTCGACTGCGCGCCCTGCATGAAGAAGATTTGCGGCTACCGCGGCGCGCCGGTCATCGACACGGATCAGGGCGAGCCCTTCCAAGTGCGCCCACCCTGCTTCGCGGCCCACAAGCCCGCCGCGGTCTGGCGCCATTTCGAGCAACTGCTCGCCGCGGACAAAAGCCGTGAAATTCGCTTTTCTCATTCATAGCTGGTTCCCGCACGGAGGCCAGCAGCGCGACATGCTGCGCCTCGCCGGCGAGTGCCTTGCCCGGGGCCACGAGGTTACGGTGTACACCATGGCCTGGCTCGGCCGGCGCCCCGAGGGCTTGCGGGTCGAAATCGTCAAAGTGGCGGCCCGCGCCCGCTTGGCCCGCTACCGCGGCTTCACCGAACGGCTTCGCGGCATACTGCGAAAATCCCCTCCCGACCTGACCGTCGGATTCGTCAAGATGCCCCTGCTCGATGTCTATTTCGCCGCCGACTCGTGCTTCGCCGAAAAAGCGCGCCGGCAACGCGGTTTGTACTACCGCTTCACCCCGCGGTTCCGCCACTTCAGCGCCTGCGAACGGGCGGTTTTCGGCCCGCGGAGCCGAACCCGGGCCCTGTTGCTCAGCGGAAGGCAGCGCGATGGGTATCTGCGCCACTTCCCCGCCTGCGAACCGCGCCTGCATCTGCTGCCGCCGGGTCTCTCGGTGGATCGGAAAGTCGCCGCCCGCGACGGGGCGGCGCGTCGGCGCTGCCGGGAGGAGCTCGGCATTTCCGCGCGCGAAAAGCTGATTTTGCAGATCGGTTCCGGGTTCCGCATCAAGGGGGTGGACCGCTCCCTGCGCGCGCTCGCCGCGCTGCCGCGGGAGGTTCGCCGCAACTGCCGCTATCTGCTCGTCGGCAATGGCCGGACAACGCGATGGCTCACCCTCGCCCGGCTCCTCGGCATCGGCGACCGGGTGCGCATCCTGCCGACCCGGGACCAGGTCGCGCCGCTGTATCAAGGCGCGGATCTGCTGCTGCATCCAGCCTACTCGGAAAGCGCCGGCCATGTGCTGCTCGAGGCGACCGCCGCCGGCCTGCCGGTGCTGACCACGGCCACCTGCGGCTACGCCAGCCACATTGTCGAGGCCAACTCCGGCAAAGTCTGCGGCGAGCCGTTCAAACAAAGTGAACTGAACGACCAACTGCGGGAAATGCTCGCTCGACTCGACCATGCGCCCTGGAGCGAAAACGGCCTGCGCTACGGCCGCAAAGACGATCTATACCAGTTGCCCAAAGCGGCGGTGGATTTGCTGGAAGGTTGTGGCTGCGAGCAGTGCCCAAGCGGCCCGGGAGCAACCACCCCGCCCCTTCAGGGCACCCCTCCTTGAAAAGGAGGGGAGTTGGGTAGCCCGCGGGCCAACTCTCCCCCTGTTAAGGGGAAGTGCCGCGAAACGGCGAGGGGTGAGGCCCGGTCTGCGAAGCAGACGAAAAGCATCGCTTTTCGAGGGCCGAACGGCTTGCCATGGATGGCAAGACCGGGGTTGGTCGAAGCCAGAAGCGCCGCGCCAAGGATGGCATGCACAGCCTGCCAGAATGCAAGTTGCCCGGTCTGCGAAGCAGACGAAAAGCATCGCTTTTCGAGGGCCGAACGGCTTGCCATGGATGGCAAGACCGGGGTTGGTCGAAGCCAGAAGCGCCGCGCCAAGGATGGCATGCACAGCCTGCCAGAATGCAAGTTGCCCGGTCTGCGAAGCAGACGAAAAGCATCGCTTTTCGAGGGCCGAACGGCTTGCCATGGATGGCAAGACCGGGGTTGGTCGAAGCCAGAAGCGCCGCGCCAAGGATGGCATGCACAGCCTGCCAGAATGCAAGTTGCCCGGTCTGCGAAGCAGACGAAAAGCAACGCTTTTCGAGGGGCGAGGGCAAGCGTTTGCGAAGCGCAGCTTCGCGCGCAGACCGAGCGCCACCGAGCTGTGCTCGGTGGCCGGACGAACGGCTTGCCATGGATGGCAAGACCGGGGTTGGTCGAAGCCAGAAGCGCCGCGCCAAGGATGGCATGCACAGTATGCCGGAATGCAGGTTGCCCGGTCTGCGAAGCAGACGAAAAGCAACGCTTTTCGAGGGGCGAGGGCAAGCGTTTGCGAAGCGCAGCTTCGCGCGCGGGCCGAGCGCCACCGGGCTGTGCCCGGTGGCCGGCCGAACGGCTCGACAGGATGTCGAGACTGGGGCCGGTCAAGGCCGGAAGCGTCGCGCCATGGATGGCATGAGCGAACCAAAAAACAGCCACCCTGACACGTGGAAGCCCAGCTCTGAATGGCTGATTCTCTCACAGTCTCAAAGCGCATTGCGCCGGACAAACTGATTATCTGCGCCGGTAAACCCGCATCCGCGCTTCCCGCGCGTCCGGGAACGCGGCGCGGGGTTCGAGCAGGGCGGCGATATCCGGCCTCGCCAGCAGTTGTTCGATGGCGGGGGAGATTTCGACGACGATCCAACCCCCCGATGGGACGGCGAGAATCTCTTGTTCGGTCAGGCGCGGCCGCACTTGGTCGTATTGGGCGACCAGACCGCTGTAATAGGCCACCGCCCGATTGTTGGTGAGCAGTTGCGCCGCCTCGCCGCTATTGGCGCGCAGCCATTCGGCCGCATCCCCGACATAGGCTTTCGAGCGCCCGAAAGAGTAGTAGGAATCCACCGCCGAAAAAATGAAGAAAAGCGCGAGCAGCCAAGGGGCGAGGCGCGTTCCCGGCGCCATCCGGGAGAGCATTTCCCGCGCGGTGAAAGGCACCGCGAGCGCCAGCGAAAGGCTGAACACCATGGCGTAGCGGCTGCTCAAATAGCGCGTTATCAGGATGAAAACCAGCACGGTGAGCAGATTGAGCGCGGCGAAGGCGATCACCGGCAGCGCCTTGTTGCGGTCGGGCAGCAGCCATCCCTTGAACCAGCCCCAGGCCAGCATGGGCGAGAACGGCATGCCCACCGCGTAAAGCAGTTCCAGCAGCAGAATCGACAGCAAACCCGCAAACAGAAAGACCGGCAGGTAACGCCCCGACCAGGTCGCCCCGTGTTCGCCGAAAATCGCCTCGGCGGCCGCCCGCGCGGCCGCGGGGTCAAACAGCGATTGCGCGAAAGGCGCATAGGTCGAAGCCTGGGATGCCGCCTGCCGGAACAGATCCAAGCCCAGCGCCCCCGCCGCCAGAAAAGCCAGCAGCAAGCCGCCCAAAGCCACAGCCACCGCGCGACCGCAAAGCAGCACCCGCCGCCGCCGGGGATGGCGCCGGTCCCACAGCAGGCACCAAGGCGCGAGCAGCGCATACAGCACCGCCTCGGGCCGGAACAGCGCGGCGAGCAGCAGCGAGGCGCAGAACGCGAGGCAGGCTTGCCACGAGCCCGCGGCGCTGTAGCGGATCAGCCACCACAGGCCAAGAAGGGTAAAAGCCCAGAAACCCGTGTCGCGCAGAACGAGATAACGGTATTCGTTGATCTCGGGGAAAAGCAGTATCGTCAGCGCGGCCAGCGCGAGCAGGCCGCGGTCATGGGAAAACTCGCGGCAGATGCCGACAAAGGCGAAACTCAGCAGGGCGAAGAACAGCGCGTTGAATCCATGCGCGGCGGTGAACAGCTCCAGCCCCGCGGCCCCGGCGAGCCCGAGCAGAACCGGATAGCCCGCCCAGTCATAATGGGCGAATGCCGCAGCCAAGCCGGTATCAAAGCCAGCGTCGAGGAAAATCTGCGCCGTGCGGATGTAGACGAAGGCGTCGTCGTTGGGAACCCCGGCGGTGAAGCCAGCCCAGGCCGACAGCAGCAGGCTCGCCGCGACCACCCACAGCCGCGCGTCAAGCCGCGCCAGCATCGCCCTAGCAAGGCGGTTCACGGCCTAGGAGCCTGCGCCGTGGGAATTCGCGGCTGCAAATCCGCTCTCATCCGCGCCCTTGGCTGATCGATTTCGTTGAATATAAGCCAATATTCGCCTCAACCGATCAGCCAATGGCGCGGCGATATCGAATTTTCGCGTTCGCGAATTCCCACGGCGCAGGCTCCTAGCCCGCGCCGCGCCCATACAAATCCGCCTCGCCGGCCTCCCGGGTCTTGAAGCGCTTGTGCAGCCACAGATACTGATCCGGCTGCTCGCGCACCGCGCGCTCGACCAGGCGGTTGATTCTGCTTGCGTCTTCGCGCTCATTGCCGCTGGGGAAGTTTTCCAGTTCGGGACTGATGCGCAAATGGTAGCCCGAATAGCCGGGGCGCCGGTAATGGCTGAAGAAAAGCACGGCGGAACCATTGGCGGCGGCAAAGCGGCTCGTGGCCGTGAGCGTTGCCGCCTTGACGCCGAAAAACGGCACGAACACCGCCCGCCGGGAACCATAGTCCTGATCCGGCGCGTACCAGAGAACGTGCCCGTCGCGCAGGCAGCGCAGCGCCCCGCGCACATCGCGCCGCTCGATGACCCGGGCATGCAGCCGGCGGCGGCGGTTGAACATCACCGCGTCGAACAGCGGGTTGTCGTGGGCGCGGTAAATCGCCGACATGGGGTGGAACAGGCTGAGCAGGAAGGCGCCAATCTCCAGCGTGCTGAAATGGGCGCCGACGAGCAAAACACCGCGGCCCCCGGCCGCCGCCCGCCGCAAATTCTCCAGCCCCTCGACGCGCACGCGGGAGCGGAAATCTTCCGGGTTCCGATACCAGGAAATGGCGACCTCGATCAAGCCAATCCCATTGGCGACAAAAACCCTCCGCAGGAGCCGCCGCCGCTCCGCCGCGTCGAGTTCGGGAAAGCAAAGCCGCAGGTTCACCGCGCAGACATGCCGCCGCCAGCGGGCCAGCAAGCGGCTCAGATGCCCGAGCCCGGCCCCCAGCCGAAGCTGCCAGGAAAACGGCGCCCGCGCGGCCAGCCAAGCCAGCCCCAGCAACACCCAGACCCCCCAATACCGGGGCCCGGCAAACCGCCGCAGGCTGACCAATTCGCCAGCGTCTTCCCCCACCATGCACCCAGCTCCGCAAAACCCGGCAAGCTGCTAACCTAGGAGCCTGCGCCGTAGGAATTCGCGAAAGCGAAAATTCGATATCGCCGCGCCCTTGGCTGATCGATCGGGGCGAATATTGACATATATTCAACGAAATTGATCGACCAAGGGCGCGGATGATAGTGGATTTGCAGCCGTGGAAGTTTTCGCGGTGGGCAAGCGGCGTTGGTCCATGACGCGGTTGGCCGGTGGCCCCGACATCGGTGGCGACGATGAGCTGGTGCGCCTCGTCGACCACCACCTGCGCGTTGTGGCATTGCTGAAACCCCTCGGCGCCGGTCTTCATGATGCGGCTCCCGGGGTCGGTGAAGTTGCTCTGCGCCTTCGGGTCGGTCTTGACCGACCCCGGCGATTCCCAGTGATAATCTGCCTATCGGAACCCCGGATCAGACCGCCAAGACGGCCTGATCCGGCGAGAGGAAGATCCTGTTGCCGGGTCAGTCATCGTCCCGAATGGGTATGCGCAGAGTACGGGTCGGGTTGCGCATGATGACGTACAGGGAATTCTCCCCTTTGTCCTGGATGGTGTTGTCGTGCGCGGTTAGTATGGCAGACGCAAAGCTTGCGGTCTCGGCAATGTTGGCGCACCCCTTGAACCCGCCGGCGGCCTTCCAGATAACGCCGCGCAAAAGGCCGCTGGCGCCGGCAACATTGTTGCTCAGGCAGTCTGTGGCGGTGGCATCGCACGGGGTGGTGTCGAAGAACTCGGCGCAGAAGGGAATCCGGTATTCCCGGGGAGTGCCGGGGCTGCCTGGATTGTCGCAGCCTTCCAGTTGGAACCGGGCGATGATTCCACTCACCAAGCCTTCTGTTGCCGGCGCGCCCCCCAGCGGGAAGGCTTGGCTTAACGCGATGTGGGAGGCATCGCACTGCTGGGCCACCGCCGGACCGGCCGACAGTGCCAGCAGCAGGATAGCCGCCAGTCTAGCGAGGGGGGGGGGGGGGGGGGGGGGGGTGATTCACGGTTAGTCTGGTTCATGACGGATATGTCCAAAAGCAAAGGAGCCGGGTCGGGATTATAATTCGTGGGGGCAGGGGCGCAAGTGCCTGCGTCCGGAAATGTCAGCGTCCGGAAGTCGGTCACCGCGCCCGGCTTTCAAGGCAACATCAAGACACTGTGGGAGGGGGGTGCGGGCACCGTGCGTCGGGGCGCGCCCGTGCCACACCACCGTTCGAGCGCGCCATTGATTGACGGGGCGGCGGGAGTGCTCCGGAAGCTGTGACCGTTGGCGGCCCGGACTGCAACTGCTGTCGTGATGGGGCTGGAAAAGCGGGTGAGCGCCCTCCCTGTCGCTGCGAGCGTGCGCCGCAGAACGCTTTCCGAGGATAGCGGTGGGATTCGGAGCCGGATCACTGCCGCAACAGCCAGACACCCTGCTTGCGCAGCCAGTTGCCGTGGAAACGCCGATGGATCCCCTCCACCATGAAGCGGGAACCGATGACAACGAATATCACCGAGAACACCGCATACTGCCAAGGCGCGACCCGCGGCGCCTCCGCCAAAACGATGTGCAGCCACCCGGCGGCGGCCGCCACCAACAGGCACAATATCGGGACCGGTCGCAGATAGCCCATGAATTTCCCGCTTTCCTTGTCATAGATGACCGATGGCAGGACAGAAACCCCGATAATAATGTTGGCAAGGAACGCAAACAATTCAATCAAGCTCATTTCAGATACTCCGTTGTGGGGAAAGTGCGTGAAAAAGAAGCCAAAGACAACAGCCTGTCGCCCCCTGAAATCAAACCTAGACCCTGCTCTACCATCTTTGGGCCATCGGTATGGAGGCGGCCAGCCGATGAAACACTCCATACCCGCCTCTCAGAACGCGCGATTGCTCAATGTCGCCCCCTATAATCGCCGCGCTCGGCGGGGCCGACTCGCTGCTTGGCGCGGGGGGCGATGCCGATATAATGGCCCGATGCTAGAACCAGTCGAAACTTGATCGAGTTTCAACCCTCAACCGGAGATGCCCATGAACATGCGGTTACGCAAAGCCGAAAAACTTGCCGGGGGTCTGCTGCTCAGCCTGTTTGCGCTGACAGCGAGCGGCCAAGATGCGCGGGATGAACAGGATGGCAAAGACCGGATCGCGCAGGCGATCGATGCCAGGGCCGAGCACTATGGCGAGGTCGCCCAGCAGATCTGGGACTTCGCCGAGGTCGGCTATCTGGAAAACGAAAGTTCGGCGTTGCTGCGGCGCCAACTGGCGGATGCCGGTTTCACGATCAGCGCCGGGGTCGCCGGCATTCCCACCGCCTTCGTCGCGTCCTGGCGCAATGGCGAAGGCCCGGTTATCGGCATTCTGGCCGAATACGACGCCCTGCCCGGAATCAATCAGGACCGCAACCCCCTGCGCACACTCATCGACAACAAAACGGCCGCCCACGCCTGTGGGCATCATCTCTTCGGCGCTGGTTCGGTGGCGGCCGCCATCGCCACCAAGGAGTGGATGCAGGCGAGCGGGACGGAGGGGGAAATCCGCCTGTACGGGACACCCGCGGAAGAGGGTGGCGCCGGCAAGGTTTACCTGGTCCGGGATGGGCTGTTCGATGATGTCGACGCCGTGCTGCACTGGCACGCCGGCGATGCCAACACCGCCGACGCCACCAGCTCGCTGGCCAATAAATCGGCGAAGTTCAGATTTTCCGGCATCTCCGCCCATGCCGCTGGCGCACCCGAGCGCGGGCGGTCCGCCCTCGATGCGGTGGAAGCGATGAATCACATGGTCAATCTGATGCGCGAGCATGTGCCCATGCAAAGCCGCATCCATTATGTGATCACCTCGGGTGGCTCAGCCCCGAATGTGGTGCCCGATTTCGCGGAGGTCTACTACTATGTGCGCCATCCGGACCCGGCCGAGGTGGCGCGGATTTTCGACCGCGTGGCGCAGGCGGCCCGGGGGGCGGCTCTCGGCACGGATACGGAGATGTCCTTCGAGGTCATCCACGGCATCTACAATATCCTGCCGAACGTTTCGCTGCAGGAAGCGCTGCACGCGAATCTGACTCGGGTGGGCGGAGTCGAGTACGACGCGGAAGAAACCGCGTTCGCGAACACCTTGCGCGAATCTCTGCCGGAGTCTGCTCCGCCGATCGAAACCGCCGCGCGAATCCAGCCCATGGTCGTCGACGAAGCGGCGCGGGCGGGCTCCACCGATGTGGCGGATGTGAGCTGGGCAGTCGCCACCGGCGGCATGCGGGCCGCCACCTGGGTTCCCGGCACCGCCGCCCATTCTTGGCAAGCGGTGGCGGCCGGCGGCACATCGATCGGCAACAAAGGCATGATCGTCGCCGCCAAGACGCTGGCGATGACGGCGATGGACCTGTTCACGCAGCCGGAACTCCTGGCAGCGGCCCAGGTTGAACACGCCGGGCGTCTGCCCGAAAATTGGCGTTACGAGCCTCTGCTGGGAGACAGGGCGCCACCGCTCGATTACCGCTTGCCGGCCAACTGATTCCCGCTCCAGCGTGGGCGAGCGATCCATGAAATCCGCCATGAAACCCGCCATGCCCGCCTTTCAGGATGCGCGATTGCTCGTGGTGGGGGATGTCATGCTCGACCGCTACTGGCATGGCGATGCGGCGCGCATTTCCCCCGAGGCGCCGGTTCCCGTGGTGCGGGTGGGCAAGCGCGAGGGGCGGCCCGGCGGGGCGGGGAATGTCGCGCTCAACATCGCCGCCCTCGGCGGCGCCGCCACGCTGCTTGGGGTGGTTGGCGATGACGATGCCGCCGGGGAATTGCGGGCCCGGCTCGAAGCCGCGGGCGTGTGCTGCGAATTCAGCCACTCGCCAGGCAAACCGACGATCACCAAATTGCGGGTGGTCGGCCGGCAGCAGCAATTGATCCGGCTCGATTTCGAAGAGCGCTTCGCCCCCGAAGACATCACCGACCTGCCCGCGAGCGTCGAGCGGCTGCTGCCGGAAGCCGATGCGCTGCTGCTTTCCGATTATGGCAAGGGCATGCTCGACGGGGCCGCGGAGCTGATCGCCCCGGGCGTCAAGCGGGGCATTCCCGTTATCGTCGATCCCAAGGGCGGCGACTTTTCGCCGTATCGCGGGGCCACCCTCATCACGCCGAATCTGGCCGAATTCGAAGCCATCATGGGGCCGAGCGCCAACGAGCGCGAACTCGTTAAGAAAGGCGAGCGGATGATCCGCGAGCTCGCGCTTGAAGCGCTGTTGATCACCCGGGGCGAACACGGCATGACGCTGATCCGGCCCAATGCGCCGGAAATGCACCTGCCGGCCCGGGCCCGGGAAGTCTTCGATGTCACCGGCGCCGGCGACACGGTGATCTCGGTGCTCTCCGCCGCGCTCGCGGCGGGGGAGAAGCTGACTGATGCGGTGGTGCTCGCGAATCTCGCCGCCGGCCTCGTCGTCGGCAAGCTCGGCACCGCGGCGATCAGCGCGCCGGAACTGCGCCGGGCCCTGATGGCCGAGCAGGGCAGCGGCCGCGGTGTCATGAGCGCCGGGCAGTTGCGCATCGCCGTTGACGACGCCCGCGACCACGGCGAGCGCATCGTGTTCACCAACGGTTGCTTCGACGTCATCCACGCCGGCCACGTGGGCTATCTCGATGAGGCCCGCAAGCTCGGCGACCGCCTTGTGGTCGCCGTGAACGACGACGCTTCCGTGGCCCGGCTGAAAGGCCCGGGGCGACCGATCAACCCGCTCGACCGCCGCCTCCGCGTGCTCGCCGGACTCAGCGCCGTGGACTGGGTCGTCAGCTTCAGCGAGGACACGCCGGAAAACCTGCTGCGGGATTTGCGCCCGGACGTGCTCGTCAAGGGCGGCGACTACAAGCTCGACGAAGTGATCGGCGGCGAACTCGTCAAATCCCAAGGCGGCGAGGTGAAAGTGCTCGCCTTCATCGACGACTGCTCGACTTCCGCGATAGTGGAAAAAATGCGCGGGACGGACGACGACCTACCGGGGGATTCAGCTGATTAAAGGTGTATGGTTTCGGCCTCAAATTCAGGGCGGCGGCAGGGCAGCGTTGACGTCTGTCTGGGTGAAGTCATTCCCCTTGAACAACAATGGCTCACCGGTTGTTGCCGACAGCGCGCAGGCGAAGCAATCGCCGAAATTCAGCTTGGCTCGATGCCTGCCCTTGCCAAACCGGCGCCAGGCGCGTCTGGCGGTTGAAACTTGTCTCGGGGTAACCGGCGCGACTTCGATATCTGCGGATTCAAGGAACAAGTCAAGCTCATTGCCAGCTTCCAGGCCACCTCGGCTCTCGGTGACTATCACTGTTTCCAGCAAGTTTCCCGCGCCAAATTCAAGACTCCCGATCGGGCTTGCGCAGGTATGCGGATGCAGCCACCCCGAGACCATACGGCTTGAGATACGGCTCCGCGGCAGATATGCGGCAGACTTCCGGTATGCCAAGTATTTGGATTTCCACAACATTTGAGCCGATTTTCAATTCGGGCCCGACTACATCGAAAACGATTGCCCGGCTGCTCAGCCGGCATTCTCGTTTGGTGCGAAGTCTCCAAGGGTCAGCAATGCGATCTCCGATTCTTCCCTCAATTGCAAAAAGCGCAGAAAAGCGTCGGCATTGTAAGTTGCTTGGGCGGAGCTCAAGCCCAGACCATTCATCTCGGCCGGACGGGTGGCCACCACGAGATACTCCCGCACAATTTGACCGCTGACGCAAAGTCCGCGACCCTTTTTACCGGATGTTGCGATGATTTCCCGCGCGGCTTCATGATCGGGACGGGATTCATCCGTGGCGGTAAGCAGGATGTTCGTGTCGAGCATGATTTGCTCACCGTCCGTCATCACCATAGATTTCCTCTCTGCTCCATGATGTCGGTCCTTTGGTCTTGACGGTTACAAGCTCAAGCGGCTGGGCATTATCGTCGGCGGGCGACAATGCGGCGGCCTTTTCCAAAATCATGCGCAACTCCCCTTGCAGCGACCGGTGATGACTGCGGGCCAAGCGCTTGAGCGCGCGCAAGGTGGTTGGCGGCACGTTGCGAATCAATATCGAATGCATCGCGCTAGCATAATGATACTGCTAGCGTCTTGCAAGTTGCGATCAGCGTGGTTGTTGTTCGGCGAGAGCCTCCTCCACCGCGGCGAGGTTTTCGCGGAGGTGGTTGGGGTTGATGGTGCCGACGATGACGGAGTTGACGCCGGGGGGTTCTAGCAGGAAGCGGAAGTGGTCGGCGACCGAGCCGGTTTTGCCCGGCGTGGCACCATGGACGGCGTGGCCGCTGGCGAGGCCTTTTTTGATGAGCACGCCCTTGCTGGCTTTGTGGGCTGCGCCGATGACTTCGGCCTGGCTGGTGTCGGCGCGGTTGTAGGTCAGCATCAGCACATCAACGAGATCGATGGCGCGCAGGCCGCCGGCGACGGTTTTGGAGCTCATGCCGATGGCGCGGATGAGCCCCCGCTCGCGCAGCCTTGCCAGGGTTTCAAGGCAGTCGGAATGGTCGAGGATGTCGAGGTCGTTGCCGTCGGAGTGGATCAGCACGATGTCGAGCTGGTCGCTGCGCAGGCGGCGCAGGCTTGCCTCGACGCTGGCGCGGGTGTGGGCAGCGGAAAAGTCGAAACGCGAACGGCCAGCTTCGAAAATCTCCCCGACTTTGGTGCAAAGCAGCCAGTGGCCGCGCTCGGGCAACAGTTTGCCGAGGCGCCGCTCGCTGCCGCCGTAGGCCGGCGCGGTGTCGATCAGGTTGATGCCAGCCGCCATGGCCTGATGCAACAGGGCGGTGATCTCGCGGTCGGAGGGAAGATCAAAACCCGCCGGGTATTTCACCCCCTCGTTGCGGCCGAATTTCACCGTGCCGAGGCCGAGACGGGAAACCCGCATGCCGGTGCCGCCGAGTTCGCGCTGGCTCAACATGGAATCAACTCCAGAACGGCCGGGCGAAGTCTGGCGCCCGCGGCAGCTTCTCCCGGGCCGGGTCCGCCAGGGCGGGCGGTTGCGCGGCCGCCGCGGGCTCTATGCCGTCTTCGCGCAGTTTTCGCAACACCAGATCCGCCAGCGCCGGCGCGAGCGTCAGCTTGGTGGGCCAGGCGGTGATGACATCTTCCTCGGCGACGATAACGGCATTGTCGGGCCTGCGCCCGCCGGGGCTTGCCGGTTCCGCCCGTTCGATATCGAGGCAGCGCCATTCCAGCTTGTTGATGGGAAGTCCGGGCATCAACTCCGCCAGCATTCGCTTGGCGGCTTCGATTTGCGCGGCGTCCGCGCGGCCTGTTCCCTCTTCGGCGAGTTGCCCGCCCAGATACCAGACCCGCTCATCCAGACCCCCGGCGCCGCGGTGGGAAGTGATGGTCAGGCGCGGGGTGGCGCTCAGGCCCGGCCCAAGCATATGCAGAAACACCCGCGGCAGCGGGGCGCCGCTGACGGCAAGCATTTTCAGCGGCCGCCGCTGGCAGCGGGGGAGTGACAGGCCCGCCTGTTCGATCAAGCGCTCGTTTCCCGCGCCGGCGCAGAAGATATAACGCCGCGCGCACAGCGACACAAAACCCTCCCCCGCGGCCAAATGCAGTCGCCGCCCGGCGGCCCCGCGCTCGAATCGCACCGCCCCGGCACCGTCCCGGGCATCGCCCGCTTCGATTCGGTGGATACTCCCGGCGTGTGGCGCCGCGAGTGTTTGGATCAGGGATTCGGGATCGACGACGAAATCCGGCAGGCGGTACACCGCGCCGCGGCCGCGCAGGAACGGCGGAACCCCGCCGGGCGCGGCGGCTTCGGCTTTGCCGGCGACCGCCTTGCTGCCCAGAAACGCTCTCAAGCCGGCGCCCGCGCCTTCGCCGGACCAAAGCAGGAACTCGCGGCTGAGCAGCTCGCATGGGGAAAGATCGACCTCGCCGCGGCCTTCGATGCATTCGCGCCAGCGCCGGGGCATGTCGGCGATGGCCCGGGTGGCGCCGCTGATGGCGCCGTGCAGGGCGTACTTCAGGCCACCGTGGATGATGCCCTGGGAGTGGATCGACTGCCCGCCCCCGAGCCGGTGGTTCTCCAGCAGAATCGCGCGGTAACCCGCCCCCGTGAGCCGGTTCAGCAGCCACAGCCCGGCCACGCCGCCGCCGAAGATCACGATGTCGGTTGAATAGCCGGGGTGCATTCGCTAAGTTTTTCCGCTTGAGGGGCGCGCGCGGCGAGAATTCGCGAAAGCGAAAACCCGTATCGCCGCGTCCCGCCCAAGCATACCCTACGGCGCAGGCTCCCAGTGTGCTGCCCGGCAAACACGTTGCGTTTCAGAGCGGGCCTGAAGCGTCAGCGCAAGACGCCACCCCACCATGCAGCGAATGATTTACAGCATCTTGTTCCACCTCGCCCTGCCGCTGATCTGGCTGCGCCTGCTGTGGCGCTCGCGCAAGGCGCCGGCGTACCGGCAACGGCTCGGCGAGCGCTTCGGCCGCATCCGCCCGCCGGCGGAGCTGGATCCGGCGCAACCCCTCATCTGGCTGCATGCGGTTTCCGTGGGCGAAACCGTGGCGGCGGCGCCGCTGGTGGCCGCCTTGCGCGGCGAATTTCCCGGATTCCAGTTTCTGGTCACCACGATGACGCCAACCGGCGCGGAGCAGGCTCAACGGCAATTCGGCCCGGGTGTCATCCACCATTACGCGCCCTATGACGCCGGTTGGATCGTGCGGCGCTTCCTCGCCGCTTTCCGGCCGCGGCTGCTGATCCTGATGGAAACCGAACTCTGGCCCAACATGCTGCGCGAGGCCCGGCGCGGGGGGGTGCCGGCGGTGCTGGCGAATGGCCGCCTGTCGGAGAAATCCTGGCGCTCGTATTCCCGCTTCCGCAGTCTGGCGCGGGCCATGCTGGGGGATTTGCGGGTGGTCTGCGCCCAGTCCGAAGCCGACGCGGGGCGTTTCCGCGATCTCGGCGTGGAAAACCCGCGGGTCACCGGAAACCTCAAATTCGCGCTCGGTGGCGAAGCGCCGCCACCGCTCGCGGTGATCGAGCGCTGGAAAGCCGGGCGCGGGCTGATCGTCGCCGGCAGCACCCGGGCGGGCGAGGAAGCCAAAGTGCTGCAAGCCTTCGAGAACTGTCTGGCCGAGTTTCCACAGACGCTGCTGCTGATCGTACCGCGCCATCCCGAGCGCTTCGAGGCGGTTTCCGCATTGTGCGCCGCGGCGGGCTTCGCCACCGCCCGGCGCAGCGATTCCGCTTCATTCGCCGCGGATACCCGGATCGCCATCGGCGATTCCATGGGAGAGATGATGGCCTATTTCGCCAGCGCCGATATCGCCTTTGTCGGCGGCAGCCTCGTCGACACCGGCTGCCACAATGTGCTTGAGCCGGCGGCCCTTGGCCTGCCGGTGACGATTGGCCCGTCGCGCTTCAATTTCGCCGCGGTTTGCGAGTTGCTCGAAGACGCCGGGGCCCTGCGCCGCGCCGGCGGCAGCGGCGAACTCGGCGGCATCTGGCGCGAGCTGTTGGCCGACCCGGCACTCGGCGCGGGCATGGGCGCCGCGGGCAAGGCCGTCGTCGCCGCGAACCAGCAGGCGCTGGAATTGACCCTGGCCGAGATCAGGAGGCTAATTCTTCAAAAAACTCCTTCCTTGGAGTTTTTCTCTTGAGCAAGACAAAAATTCGATGGCCTGCGTCATCGGATCCGGCGGCACATCCTTGTGCCGCGGGCAGTTGCCAACCGAATCAGGGTTTGCCCAGACAATCGCGGGTGAAGTTCTCGGCGCCGTCGGCGGTTACGCGCACATTGTCCTCGATTCGCGCGCCGCCGTGGCCGTAGAGCGCATCGACCAAGTTCCAGTCGATCAGCTTGGCAGCCGCCGATTCCCGCGCGGGCTCGAGCAGCATCGGGATGAAGTAGCAGCCCGGTTCGATGGTGAAGGTCATGTCTTCCAACAGCGTCCGCGTGCAGCGCAGCGCCGGTGAATGCGGCGGAGGCGGCCGGTTGCCGCCGCTTGGGTCGCGCTGCCGCCCACCCACGTCGTGCACTTGCACCCCAAGCAAATGGCCGACGCCGTGGGGCATGAACCGTTGCGGCACCCCGGCCTCGAACAATTGCCCGCTCTCGCCCCGGCAGATGCCGAGTTCGAGCAGCAAGTCCGTGAGTTTGCCGAGGGCGGAAAGATGCAATTCAACATAATCCCCGCCGGGCCCGACTTCGGCGACGAGCTCCCGCTCGAGCCGCTCCATGCCGGCGACGAGTTCGACAAACAAGGGATGCGCCTGCGCCGAGGTCCAGGTTCGCGTCACATCGGAGCAATAGCCGTCGACCCGGCAGCCGGCGTCGATCAGCAGCACCCTGGCCGGCCCCGGAAGCCGCCGGCGCTTGTGCTGGTAATGCAGCGTGGCTGATTTTTCGTCGATGGCGATGATCGGCGTGTAGGGGAGTTCCTCTTCGATCTGGCGGCAGGCTTCGAGAAAAGCGAGGTGGATGTCGAACTCGCCGCCGCCGGCGAGAAAGCACAGGCGGGCGGCCTCGTGGCCAGCCGCGGCAAGGCGGTTGGCGGCGCGCATCCGCGCCGATTCATAGGGCGTCTTGATGGCCCGGGCGAAATCGAGGTGGCCGAGCAGCGCGGCGGGATTGCAATGGCTTGCGGCAATGCCGAGTTCCTCCGCGAAGCGCGCATCGGGCCCCAGGTAGGCCGTGTTTCCGCCGGGCGGCGGCAAGTCGCCGGCGCTGGTCAAGCGCTGGACGTCAAGCGCCTCGCCCCAGGCCTCGTCGAGCGGAAAGTCCTGCTCGTACCAGTAGTCGGCGGGAACGACTTGGTAGTAGATGGGCTTGCGCCCGGGCCGGATCAGCAGAAACTGATTGGGCCGGTTGACCGGCAGCCAGTGGCCGAAATGCCCGAAGGCCTGAAAAGCAATTTCGCGGTCGTCGCCGAAATAATGCTCGCCCACGCCGCTGTGGAGCAGAACGCCCTCGAAGCCGCCCGCCATCGCCTTTTCGTACTGATCCCGCAACCGCGCCACATGGGCCAGGTAACTGTCCGCCCCGCTCATTTTCCGCTCCGTATGCTGAGAAAAATTCCATCCATGGAATTTTTCATTGTCGCAAAACAAAAGCGTGGTTTTGTTTTGCTCGCGAATTCAATGGCTTTCTCCAGTCGCGGAGCATAGCTCCGCGCCGTTCCGGCTGTGCGCGAAGCTGCGCTTCGCAAACGCTTGCCTCCACCCATCGAATTCGGCGGTACATCCGTGTACCGCAGGGAAGCTCTGACTTAATCAGAGCTTCCCTGCGACCTCGATAGCTCGATCAAATTATACAAAGTGCCTGCGGCATCCCCGCAAAATTATTTTCGCCAAAAATTTGGCGCTTCCGGGAATTCTCGCCTACACCTTAGACCAGCCCCTCGGCAAGGACCCGGAAATGGCCAGCCAGAGACCCTCGTATTCGGCGACGCAGGTCGCCGCCATCGCCACCTGCCTGCGCGAGCCACAGGGCCGCGCCCGGGGCCTGCTCGCCGCCAACGAGCGCTGGAACGCGGCGCTCGACCACCGGCGCAACACGCCCCGGAAGCACGCCGAACTGCGCCGCCATATCGCCCGCATCCGCTTCCCCCAGCGGCGCAAGCTGATTGAACTCATCGACAGCGATCCGCGGCCGCGCCTGCTCGTCAGCTACCACTTCGGCGATTATGTCTACGGCCTGAACCTGCTCGGGGCGAGCATCGGCGACCACGCGGCGGTGCACTACCTGTCCCAGGCGCCGGGCAGCGCGGCGTATTTCACCAATTTGCGGCGGGCCTTCGGCATGCGCGCGGTTGGCCCCGAGTCACAATTGGTCGTCGGCGACACCGGCCTCGGCGCGCTCGCGCCGCTGCTGCGCCGGCCCGGCGTGCAATTCGTCACCTTCTGCGATCTCAGCGAACAATTCGGCGGCCGCGCCGAAGTGGATTTCCTCCACCGCCGGGCCTGGTTTCCCCGGGGCCCGGCGCTGCTGAGCCTGACCAACCGCATTCCCATCGTGCCGGTGATCAACTGGTTCGATGGCAAGCACGGGCAACTCGTGCTCGGCCACCAGATCGAACCCGAGCGCGCCAATGGCGAGGCCCTCGCCAGCGCCGCCAAGCGCATCAGCGCGGCGCTCACGCGCTTTTTCGAACCCTTTTTCCGCACCAATCCCGAGCAATGGCGCTATCTCGGCGCCTTGCCACTGTATTTCATCCAGCCCGGCGCCGAAGGCGCCGCCCAGAACCAGGAGACTGTTTATGAAACCGTCCATGAACCCGGCCATGCAACCGTCGATGCAACTGCGCGGCAAGACCCTGCAACTGCTCACCCGCTACATCGATGAGCCGAGCCGGCAATCGATCGATATGGACAGCGAACTCGACGCGCTTGAACTCGATTCGCTGGCGATGTTCGAGATCGTCTATGAGCTTGAAGAGAGTTTCGCGGTGGAGCTCGACGAGTTGGCGCTCGCGGAAGTGAAAACCGTCGGCGACCTCGTCGAGCGCATCGAGAGCCAGCTTGCCGAAAAAGACTGAAGGCCGCGCGTGTCGAGGGTTGCCAGATGGAAAGAAAGGAACTGATCCGGCCGCAGGTTTTGCAGCAAAAATACCGCTTGGCCGAATCGCGGCCCCTGGCTGGCGGCAGAAACCTGCTGCGCAACGCGGTCTATGTGCTGGTGGCGGCCGTGGTCGGCGCGGGCCTGCTGCTCACGCTGACCTCCTACAAGGTCACCGAGCAGGCGCCGGGGGTGCTCGTGCCGGCCGAAGGTTTGCAGAAGCTCTCCATTGGCGGCACCGGGCACGTGGAAGAGCTGCTGGTGCGGGAAGGCGATCCGGTGCGGCCGGGGCAGCCGCTGGCGAAGGTTTCGCTGGCCGCGGTGAGCCAGTTTTCCGAAGCCCACGACCTGCGCATCGAGGCCCTGCGCGAGCGCCGGGACGCCTTGCTGGAAAAACTGCCCCTGCACGATCGGGAGCACGACCTCGCCCTGCGGCGAAACCGCGAATTGCGGACCCATGCCGAAGAATCGCTGCAAACCGGCCGCCGCAAGCAAGCCCTGCTGCGCGAGCGCATCCGCGTCAGCGAGCGGCACCTGCGGCAGATCGAATCGCTGCTTGAAGCCGCCGCCATCACCAGCTTCCAGTTCGATGAAGCCTACGCGGCGCATCTGCAACTCGAACAGGAAGCCGCCGAAACCGACCGCCAGACGGCGGAACAGGAACTGCGGCTGAAAGACCTGCGCGCGGAATTCGAGGCCCAGCAACTCGCCAAGAATCAGCTTGACCTCTCCCTCGGTGAGCAGCTCAGCCAGCTCGGCTCGGAAATCCGGCAGTTGGAAACCCAGCAATCGATTTACCTGCGCGCCGACCGGGCGGGAATCGTCGCCACCATCGCCATCCGGGTCGGCGACAGTTTTCGCGCCGGCCAGCCGCTGATCTCGGTCGCCCCGGAACAAACCGTGCTGCGGGCGGAGATTTACGTTCCTTCCCGGGTCATCGGCAAGCTGGCCACGGGCCAGGAAGTATTGCTCAGCTACGAATCCTTCGACTACCGCGAATACGGCCGCTACTCCGCCACCATCGACGCCATCCCCGGCGCCCGTCTCGACCCGCGGGAACAATTGCTGCCGCTGAGCTTGCTGAACGAGCCGGTCTACCGGGTGCGGGCCGCGCTGGCGCGGCAAAGCGTGAGCGGGCCGGAGGAGCATGAATTGCTCGCCGGAATGCAGTTCCAAGCCAATATCGTCACCGACCAGCTTCCCCTGATCGGCCTCGTCTTCAAACCCTTGCGGTCGCTGCGGGGGCTGATCTGGTGAATCGACTGTTCACGCCCCGCCACAGCCTGCCGATGATTTTCCAGGCCGAGGCCAATGAATGCGGCCTCGCCTGCCTGGCGATGATCGTCAGTTATTATGGCCGCGCCACCGACATCCGCTCGATCCGCGAGGCAAGCAATCTGCCGGCCTTCGGCGCTTCGCTGAGGCATTTGACCCGGGCCGCTGCGGCTGCGGGCTTGAAGTCCCGGCCGCTGAAGCTCGAACTCGCGGACCTGCCGCGGCTCGCCACCCCGGCGATCCTGCACTGGGACCTCGACCACTTCGTCGTGCTGAAGAAGTTCAGCCGCGGCAAGGCGGTCATCCACGACCCGGCCACCGGCATCCGCAAATACCCGCTGCGGGAACTCGACGGCCATTTCACCGGCGTCGCGGTGGAGTTCAGCCAAGCCCGGGAAGCAGTGGCCGCGGAACCGCCCCGCCGCCTGAAACTGCGGGATCTGGTGCGGTTTTCCCATGGCATCGCCCGGGGCATGGCGCTGATCCTGCTGCTTTCGCTGCTGGTGCAGGCCTGTGCCCTGCTCAGCCCGCTGTATTTGCAGCTTGTCATCGACCAGGGCCTGGCCCGGGGCGACATGGACCTCGTCCTCGTCGTGGCCCTGCTTTTCGGCTTGCTGATGCTCGCGCGCATCGCCCTCGGCCATGTCCGCTCGCTGGTGACGATGCAATTCTCGATGCGGCTCGGCTTCGAGATGGTCTCGGGCCTGTTCGAGCATCTGCTCAATCTTCCGCTGCGCTTTTTTGAGCGGCGGGAGATGGGCGACCTCATTTCGCGCTTTTCCTCGGTGGAGAAGGTCAGCGCGTTGATTTCCCAAGACATGATCACGGTGCTGGTTGACGGCCTGCTTTCGCTGGCCTCGCTGGCGCTGCTGTATGTTTATTCGCCGATGCTCGCCACTGTCTGCCTCGGCTTCGTTGTGGCGGCGACGCTGATCAAGCTGTGTTCGCTGCCGGGGGAGAAACTGCGCCGCCAGGAAACCATCGTGCGCGCCGCCAAGAGCGAAAGCCGGCTGATGGAGAACGTGCGCTGGGCGTCGGTGGTCAAGAACTACGCCATTGAGGAGCAGCGCGGCGCCGACTGGCAAAACCACTACGTCAACTCGGCCAACGCCGGCTATCAACTCGGCACCTTCCAGCTCTGGTTCGGTTCGGGCCAGGGCCTGCTGTTCGGTGTCGAGCAGATTCTCGTCATTTTCCTCGGCGCCCAGCTCATATCCGCGGGCAGCCTGACCATCGGCCAACTGATGGGCTTCATCTTTCTGAAGCAGCATTTCTCGTCGTCGGTGCTCGCGATGCTGCCCAAGCTCGCCGAACTGCGGCTGATGCAGCTCGATCTTGAACGCATCGCCGACATCGCCCTCGAAGCCGTCGAGGAAACCGACCCATTGGGCCAGTTCCCCCGGCGCGCCTTCAGCGGCAAAGTCAGCGGCGAAGGTTTGGGCTTCCGCTACTCCGCCGATGAAGCGCCCATCTTCGAGGCGCTCGATTTCACGCTGGAACCCGGCGAGACACTGGTGATCACCGGGCCTTCCGGCTGCGGCAAATCCACCCTGCTGAAACTGATCGCCGGGCTCGAGCCGCCCACCGCCGGCCGCATCCGCTATGACGGCGGCCCGCTGCGCAAACTCGGCCTCGCCAACCTCCGATCGGCTGCCGCCGCGGTGCTGCACAACGACGGCCTGCTCGCCGGCGACATCGCCTACAACATCAATCTCGAGGACGAGCCCCACAACCAGCAGCGGCTCGAAGAAGCCTGCCGCCGGGCCTGCATTCTCGAGGAAATCCTGGCCTTGCCGCTCGGCTTCAACACCCGGGTCGGCGAGCTTGGCAACAGCCTCTCCGCGGGGCAGGTGCAACGGGTGCTGCTCGCCCGGGCGCTGTACAAGCGGCCCAAACTGCTGCTGCTCGATGAAAGCCTCGCCTGCCTGAGCGACGCCATTGCCGGGCGCATTCTCGAAAACATCGCCGAACTGCGCATCGCCATCGTGCTCGTGACCCACAATCCGGCGCTGGCGCGGCTCGGGTCGAAATGCATCGAGCTTGCCGGTCCGCGGGCGGGCTCTGGCAATGAGTGAAGCATCCGGCCATGCGCGCGGCCCGCGCCACACCTGGTTCGCCGTCAATCGCGCCAAGGTGGAGGGCCCGGCGTTTTTCGACGACCCCTGCCTGAATTACTACCAGCTCAGGCTGCTCAACAGCCTCAAGGTCTACCATGTGCGCCTGCACGCCTACGTCCTGCTGCCAACCGAGGCCTGGTTGCTGCTGACGCCGGAAATGCCCAGGAGCCTGTTCTCGATGCTGGATTACGTCAACGGCTGCTATTCCGAATATTTCAATGAACGCTTCGGGCGCAAGGGCGCGGTGTTTCCCACCCGGCCGCATCTCGCGGTGATCGACAGCGCGCAACGATTGCTCGACTGCCAGCGGCTGATCGAGAGCTGGCCGCTTGCCGCGGGCAAGGTCGGCCATCCCGGCCTGTACCCCTGGTCGAGCTACATCTTCAACGCCTTCGGCGGACAATCGCGATTTCTCAGCCGCCACCGCTTTTTCCGCGAATACCTCGCCGCCACCGACAACGCCTTCCAACGCTACCGCCAAGCCATCGCCACCCCGTTCGACCCGGCCTTCCGGGCCCGGCTCGAGCAGCGGCTGCCGCCGGCGAATCCAGCCTGAGCAGCCGGGTGCCAGGAGCCTGCGCCGTGGGAATTCACGGCTGCAAATCCGCTCTCATCCACGCCCTTGGCTGATCGATTTCGTTGAATATAGGCCAATATTCGCCTCAGCCGATCAGCCAAGGGCGCGGCGATATCGAATTTTCGCTTTCGTGAATTCCCACGGCGCAGGCTCCCAGCGTTGGTTTTGCTACTCCCGCGCCGCCTGTTTTTTCGCCAGTCTCACCCGGTGCAACGCCGGCTCGGTGTAGCCGTTGGGTTCCCTGACGCCCTGGAAGATCAGATCCCGCGCCGCCTGAAAAGCGAAGGATCCGGCCGGGTTCGGCGCCATGGGTTCATACCGTGGATCGGCGGCGTTCTGGGCGTCGACCACCGCCGCCATGCGCAGCAGCGATTCTTCAACCTGCTCCTCGCCGCAAAGCCCGTGATGCAGGTAATTGGCGACATACTGGCTGGAAATCCGCAGGGTGGCGCGGTCTTCCATCAGCGCCACATCATCGATGTTGGGCACTTTCGAGCAGCCGATTCCCTGATCGATCCAGCGCGCGACATAGCCGAGAATGCCCTGGATGTTGTTGTCGAGTTCGCGCTGGATGCGTCCGGCGCCGAGCGCCGCGGGCGCCGGCAGCAGGGGAACTTCGAGCAAATCGGCCAGCGCCGCCGGCCGCCGCTTGCGCAGCGCCTTCTGCACCGCGAACACATCGACCCGGTGGTAGTGCATGGCGTGGAGCACCGCCGCCGTGGGCGAAGGCACCCAGGCGGTGCTGGCGCCGGCCAGCGGATGCGCGGCTTTCTCATCGACCATGGCCGCCATCCGGTCGGGCATGGGCCACATTCCCTTGCCGATCTGGGCCCGCCCCGGCAAACCACAGGCCAAGCCGGTATCGACATTGTGATTCTCATAGGCGCCGATCCAAGTTGAATTCTTCATCTCCTCCCGGGGCAGCATGGGGCCGGCGCGCATGCCGGTGTGGATTTCATCGCCGGTGCGGTCGAGAAAGCCGGTGTTTATGAACACAACCCGGTCCTTGGCTTCGAAGATGCAGCGTTTGAGGTTGACCGAGGTGCGCCTCTCCTCGTCCATGATGCCGAGCTTGATCGTCAGCGGCGCGAGCCCCAGCAGGTTCTCCACCGCGGCGAACAGCTCGCGGGTGAAGCGCACTTCGCCGGGGCCGTGCATTTTGGGTTTGACGATGTAGATGCCGCCGGTGCGCGAATTGCGCAGCCGGTTCCGGCCTTGCACATCGACGCAGCCGATCGCCGCCGTGATTGCCGCGTCCAGGATGCCTTCGAAAACCTGCCGGCCGCGGCTGTCATGGATGGCGTTGTTGCGCATCAAATGGCCAACGTTGCGAACGAGCAGCAGGCTGCGGCCCGGCAGCCTCAGCGGTTCCCCCTGTGGCGAGCGGTATTGGCGGTCCGCGGCGAGCGTTCGGGTAATGGGCTCGCCGTTCTTGATGAAGGTTTCCGCGAGATCGCCCCGCATCAGGCCGAGCCAGTTGCGGTACACCTCGGTCTTGTCGGCGGCGTCCACCGCGGCGACGCTGTCCTCGCAGTCCGCGATCGTCGTCAGCGCGGACTCGAGAACGATGTCGCTCACCCCGGCAGGGTCCGCGGCGCCGACTTCGGAACCGCGGTCGATGCCGATTTCGATATGCAGGCCATGATTGCGCAGCAGCACCGCGGAGGGGCTGTCCCCGGGGCCGGTGAATCCGGCAAACTGCGCCGGGTCGCGCAGTCCATGATGGCCGCCGCCCGCGCATTCGGCCACCAAGGCGCCCTCCGCCACGCGGTATCGCCGGACGTTCATATGGCTCGCGTTCGCGAGGGGGGGCCGAACCGCGCCAGCGGGTGGGACCTGGCCCGCGCCAGCGGTTGGGATACGCTTCGCGCCGGCAAGCGGACAAATCTCGTCGAGAAATCGCCGCGAATAGTCGATCACGCGCTGGCCGCGAACGGGATTGTAGCCGCCGCCGCGCCCGGCGCCGCTGTCTTCGGGAATCACATCGCTGCCGTAGAGCGCGTCGTACAACGAACCCCAGCGCGCGTTGGCGGCATTGGTGGCGAAGCGGGCGTTCTTCACCGGCACCACGAGTTGCGGGCCCGCGATGGTGGCGATTTCCGCATCAACCCCGGTCGTGGAGATTTGGAAATCGCCGGGTTCCGGCTCAAGGTAGCCTATTTCGCGCAGAAAGGCGCAATAGGCCGCCCGGTCGTAATCCGGGCCGGGATTGCGGTGGTGCCAACTATCGATCTGCTTTTGCAGTTCATCCCGCCGGGCCAGCAATTCCTCGTTGCGGGTGGTGAAAGTGTCGATCAGCCTTTCAAATCCAGACCAGAACGCATCCCGGCCCAGCCCGATCCCGGGCAACAACTCGTCGTTGACGAAAGCCGCAAGCTCCGCGGCCACCCGCAAACCACCCGTCTCGAAGTCGTCAATCATCGCGCTGGGTTTCCTGTTTGATTGCGAGGCAAGTATCGCCCGCGGTGCTGGACGGGACATATAATAGCCGGATTCATGCTTCCCCGGAGGAATGCCGCATGACCCGCCCCGCCGCGATCGCCTGCTGCCTGTCTTTGCTGGGTTTCGCCGTCCCTGCCTCCGCGGCGGAAGAGGGGCAGGTGGATATCGACGCCATGTCCGTGCCGAAACTGCGCGGTGAGATAGAGAAATTCGAGAAAGAAGTCTACCGGGTTTTCAATCTGCGCACCGAGGATGAGTCATTGCATGTGATTTGCCGCGGCTACACGCCCACCGGGTCGAATATTTCCCGGGAAGCCTGCGAGCCGAACTTCCTTACCGAAGCCCGCGCCAACAATGCGAAGGACTATCAAGATGGCCTCGACGAATTGCTCGACACCGAAGCCCTGCTCGCCGAGGTCGAGCCGGAGTTCCTCCGCTTCAACGAGGCGATGACCACCCTGAGCGAGGAATACGACTACTTCCGCGAGCTGAACATCATTCTTGGCGCGCTGCGGGAACGGATGGCGGAGTTGCGGAATTAGTGTGCTGTCCGGCAAATACATTGCGCAACGTATTTGCCGGACAGCACACTAGGCTGGAATCGATTTCCTCCAAGTTCAGCGGCAACGTGAACCCCGCGGGCGGCGGCGATTGAATGGGTGGAACCGGATCATGGGAAGAAGCGCAGGATAGACAGCAGAAAGCCTCCACTGCCGATCATCACCAGCGAGAGCCGCCACAGCAATCTGGTTTCCATGCCGGACATTTTCGATTCAAGGCTGGCGACAGCGGATTTCAGCTCGTCCTTTGTCGCCATCCGCTGCTCTAGGGACTTCAAATCGTCCTTCGTGGCCATCCGCGCCTCGAGTGCCGCCAAGTCTTCCCTGGTGGCCATCCGCGCCTCAAGCGCCACCAGGTCTTCCTTGGTGGCCATCCGCGCCTCGAGCGCCGCCAAGTCCTCCTTGGTGGCCATCCGCGCCTTGAGCGCCGCCAAGTCCTCCTTGGTGGCCATCCGCGCCTCGAGCGCCGCCAGGTCTTCCTTGGTGGCCATCCGCGCCTCGAGCGCCGCCAGGTCTTCCTTGGTGGCCATCCGCGCCTCGAGCGCCGCCAGTTCCTCCTTGGTGGCCATCCGCGCCTCAAGCGCCGCCAGGTCCTCCTTGGTGGCCATCCGCGCCTCGAGCGCCGCCAGGTCTTCCCTGGTGGCCATCCGCGCCTCGAGCGATGCCAGTTCCTCCTTGGTTGCCATCCGTTGCTCAAGCGTCGCCAGATCATGTTTTGTGGCCACGCTCGCCTCCAGCGATTCCAGACCCTCCCTGGTCGCCAAGGGCGCGACGAGATTCTGAAACTCATTGATCAAGGCTTCCGCCTCACTGCGCATCATGCCCGCAGTCTCCAGTTTATGCGTTGTGGCAAGAACATCTTCGGCTTTCACGGCTGCTCCCTCTATATCACGAATTTGCGGATTTGTGAACGAAACAACCACCAAAACCCCTCGCGGCAATGGCCAGCGTCGCTTTCACCCCATAGGTATAGGATGAAAATCGAAGAATTGCGCGATTTCGCGTGAAAATTCCCAAGCCATGGCTGGAAAATCTGCTTGGAGTCACCGCTCCATACGTCTTTCCGCGCGGAGCGAGCGCCACCGGGCTGTGCCCGGTGGTCGGAATGGAGTTTTTCAGCGCAGGCCTAGGAGCCTCCGGCGCAGGCTCCTAGTCGGGTTTCGCTCTGGCGGGCAGCGCGTCGCGCAGTTTCGCGGCCATGTCGAGAATGGCCTCTTCGGTCGTTTCCCAACCCATGCAGGCGTCGGTTACCGACACGCCATACCGCAGTTGCGACAAGTCCGCCGGGATGTCCTGCCGTCCGCCGTGGATATTGCTTTCGAGCATGGCGCCGATGATCGAGTTGTTGCCTTCGAGAATCTGGTGGGCGATGTCCTTGAGCACCAGGGGCTGCATGTCGGGGTTCTTGCCGGAATTGGCGTGGCTGCAATCGATCATGATGTTGCGGCCCACGCCGCCCTTCTCCAGCGCGATTTCGCACTGGGCGACGTGGACCGTATCGTAGTTCGGGCCGCCGCTTCCGCCGCGCAGCACGATGTGGGCGTGTGGATTGCCCCGGGTGGTGACGACGCTGACTTGGCCCTTGCCGTTGATACCGAGAAAACGGTGTGGTTTGAGCACCGACTGCATGGCGTTCACCGCCACCATCCAGCCGCCATCGGTGCCGTTCTTGAAGCCGATCGCCGAGGACAGCCCCGAGGACATTTCCCGGTGGGTCTGGGATTCGGTGGTGCGGGCGCCGATGGCGGACCAGCAGATCAGGTCTTGCAGGTATTGCGGCGAAATCGGGTCCAGCGCCTCGGTGGAGGTCGGCAGGCCGATGTCGACGATGTCCTGCAACAGCCGGCGGCCCTTGCGCAGCCCCTCCTCCACGCGGAATGAATCATCGAGATACGGGTCGTTGATCATCCCCTTCCAGCCCACCGCGGTTCGCGGCTTCTCGAAATAGACGCGCATCACCAGATACAGCGTGTCGCTCACCTTGTCCGCCAAAGCCTTCAGCCGCCTGGCGTAATCGAGCGCCTGCTCGGAATCGTGAACCGAACACGGCCCGACCACCAGGAACAGCCGCGGATCCTCGCGCCGCAGGATAGAAAACACCGTCTCCCGGGCGCGGTTGACCGCCGCCGACTGCGCCCCGCTCATCGGCAATTCGGCCTTGAGCCGATCCGGCGTGACCAGCCGCTCGTTCGACTCGATATTCAGATTTTCGGTTGATGCCCGCATGGCTGCCTAGGAGCCTGCGCCGCAGGAATTCGCGAAAGCGAAAATTCGATATCGCCGCGCCCTTGGTTGATCGATCGGGGCGAATATTGGCCTATATTCAACGAAATCGATCAGCCAAGGGCGCGGATGATAGCGGATTTGCAGCCGTGAATTCCTGCGGCGCAGGCTCCCAGTCTGCTGTCCGGTAAATACGTTGCGTTTCAGCACACTATACCTCGTGATACAGCTTGCGGCCCTGGCGGTGGTATTCGCCCGCCATTTCTTCCATGCCCCGCTGGATGGCGTCTTCGACTTTGGCCGCGCCCCGGGCGGCGGCGTAGTCGCGGACTTCCTGGGAGATTTTCATCGAGCAGAACTTCGGCCCGCACATCGAGCAGAAATGCGCGACCTTGCCCGATTCCTTGGGCAGGGTTTCGTCGTGGAATTCGCGGGCGGTGACCGGGTCGAGGCCGAGGTTGAACTGGTCTTCCCAGCGGAATTCGAAGCGGGCTTTGGACAGCGCGTTGTCGCGCAGTTGCGCCGCCGGATGGCCCTTGGCGAGGTCGGCGGCGTGGGCGGCGATCTTGTAGGCGATGAGGCCGTCCTTCACATCCTGCTTGTTGGGCAGGCCGAGGTGTTCCTTGGGGGTGACGTAGCAGAGCATGGCGCAGCCGTACCAGCCGATCATCGCCGCGCCGATGCCCGAGGTGATGTGGTCGTAGCCCGGGGCGATGTCGGTGGTCAGCGGACCGAGGGTGTAGAAGGGCGCCCCGCCGCAGGCTTGAAGCTGCTTTTCCATGTTTTCGCGGATCAACTGCATCGGCACGTGGCCGGGACCTTCGATCATCGTCTGCACATCGTGCCGCCAGGCGATATCGGTGAGTTCGCCGAGGGTTTCGAGTTCGGCGAACTGGGCGGCGTCGTTGGCGTCGGCGATGGAGCCGGGGCGCAGGCCGTCTCCCAATGAGAAGGAAACGTTGTAGGCCTTCATGATTTCGCAGATTTCCCCGAAGTGGGTGTAAAGGAAACTTTCCCGGTGGTGGGCCAGGCACCACTTGGCCATGATCGAGCCGCCCCGGGAGACGATGCCGGTGACGCGCTTGGCGGTCAGCGGCACATGGCGCAGCAGCACACCGGCGTGGATGGTGAAATAGTCGACCCCCTGTTCCGCCTGCTCGATGAGGGTGTCGCGGTAGATATCCCAGTTCAGGTCCTCGGCGACGCCATCGACTTTCTCCAGCGCCTGGTAGATCGGCACGGTGCCGATGGGGACCATGGAATTGCGGATGATCCATTCCCGGGTTTCATGGATGTTCTTGCCGGTGGAAAGGTCCATGACGGTGTCCGCGCCCCATAGCGCGGCCCAGACGAGTTTCTCCACCTCCTCTTCGATGGAGGAAGTCACTGCGGAATTGCCGATGTTGGCGTTCACCTTCACCAGGAAGTTGCGGCCGATGATCATGGGTTCGACTTCCGGGTGGTTGATGTTGGCCGGAATGATCGCCCTGCCCCTGGCCACTTCGTCGCGCACGAACTCCGGGTCGATCTCCCGGGGAATCGCGGCGCCGAAGGATTCCCCGGCGTGATGCCCGGGCCCCTGCCCGGGCGACTGCTGCCGCGCCAGGTTCTCGCGGATGGCGATGTATTCCATTTCCGGGGTGATGATGCCCCGGCGGGCATAATGCAGCTGCGAAACATTCGCCCCCGGCAGCGCCCGGCGCGGCTTGCGGGCGGCCTCGAAGCGGAGATTCGCGCCATTCAGCCCAGCTTGCCGCGAGCGGCCGAATGCCGAAGTCGGCGCCGGCAATTCCTCGCTGTCGCCGCGCTCCTCGATCCACTTCGCCGTCAATGGCGGCAGGCCCCGGCGCAGGTCGATCGCGGCGGCGGGATCGGTGTAGGGGCCGGAAGTGTCGTACAGCCGCAACGGCGGATTGATCTCCTCGCCGCCGCTTGTGCGGGTCGGCGTGAGGCCGACTTCGCGCATGGGCACACGCAGATCCGGCCTGCCCCCGCCAACATGAACCTTGCGGGAATTGGGGAAATGCCGGCCGAGATCGGTGTCCAGACCGGATATCCGGTCCATGAACTGTAACTGTTCCGGGGTCGCGCTCATCTGAACTCCTGAAAGGCGGCGGAATAGGAAACGGGCGGGATTCAACCCGACTGCTTAGGTTATCATGCCCGCTCCCGCGGTCAAAAACCCTGACCGGCGGGCGCGGCTTTTCGCCTTTCGTTCATCCACTCACCACCATGGCAGGTTCCCACGATGACACGCATCCCATCCGCACTCCTGTTTTCGGCGCTGCTGCTGGCCGCTTTGCCGGCCCGGGCCGATGATTTGTTCTCGATTCTGCAACTCGCCCTCGACAACGATCCGGTGCTGCGGCAGGCGGAAGCCAGCTACCGCGCCAATCGCGAGACGATGATCCAGACCCGCTCGTCGCTGCTGCCGAGTTTCGGCGCCATCGCCTCGACCTCGCGGCTGACAAGCGGGCCGACCTCGGACGTGTACGCGGAAGTTACGGATCCAATCACCGGCGAGACCATGCGGGTGCTGCGGCAGCGGGCGCACAGCTTCGCCAACGGCGTCAACAACCACAACTGGGGCGTAAGCCTCAATCAGAGCTTGCTCAACCTGTCCAACTGGTACAACTTCCGCAGCGCCCAAGCCACCGACCGCGCCGCCGCGGTCAACCTCGCCGCCCAGGAGCAGGAATTGATCCTGCGCGTGGCGATCGCCTATTTCGATGTGCTCCGCGCCCTCGACACCCTCGAAGTCAACATCCGCGAGGAAGAAGCCGCCCAGCGCTCCTTCGAGCAGACCAGCCAGCGCGAGGAGGTGGGCCTCGTGGCGATCACCGATGTCTACGACGCCCAGGCCGCTTGGGATCTGGCGCGCAACACAACCATCCTGCAAACCGACATCCTGCGCTCGCGCTACGAGGCCCTCGAGGCCATCACCGGCCAAGCCCACCCGGACGTCGATATCCTCCGCGACGATTTCCCCATCATCAACGTCGAAGGCAGCCTCGAGGATTGGGAGGAACAGGCGATGGACAACAGCCTCGCCCTCACCGCCGCCGAATTCAATCTCGAAGCCACCCGCCGGGCCCTCAAGGCGCGCAAGACCGACCGCCTGCCGACAATCGATTTCGTTGGCCAGTTCGGGCACTTCGTGACCGCGCCCATCGTCAGCCAGGGCATCCAGATCGGTGGCGGCGCCAGCGACCGCAGCCAGCTTGCGCTGAATCTCACGATTCCCATCTACAGCGGCGGCGCCCTGCGCTCGCGCCAGCGGGCCGCGGAATACAGCGTCATGGCCGCCGAGGAATCGCTCGAACTGACCCGCCGGCAACTCACCCAGAACATCCGCAACGCCTACCGCCGGGTCGCCACCGATGTGCTCGTCATCGCCCAGCGCCGGCAATCGATCACCTCGGCCCAAAGCTCGCTCGAGGCAACCGAACTCGGCGCCGAAGTCGGCACCCGCAACATCGTCGAAGTGCTCCGCGCCCGGGAAATCCTCTACCGCGCCCTGCGGGCCTACGCCGACGCCCGCTACAACTATGTGATCGACAGCCTGCTGCTGAAACAGGCGGCGGGCATCCTCACCCCCCAGGACATCATCGAATTGAACGCCTGGCTGCAGGAGGAAGAGTAGGTTTGTGGCTTCGAATCAAAACCATGAACAGCAAACTCCCACAAGTCGGCACCACGATTTTCACTGTCATGTCGCGAATGGCGGCTGAGCATGGAGCGATCAATCTTTCCCAGGGGTATCCGGATTTTGACTGTCCACCGCGCCTGCGGGAGCTCGTTGCCGAGCGTCTCAACGGCGGCTGCAACCAGTATCCGCCCATGGCCGGGATTTTGCCGCTGCGCGAGCGCATCGCCGAGAAAGTGGCGTCATATTATGGTTATGAGCCAAATCCGGAAACCGAGATCACCGTCACTTCCGGCGCCACCGAAGCGATTTTCGACGCGGTGCAGGCTGTCGTGCATCCGGGCGATGAAGTCATCGTCTTCGACCCCGCCTACGATTCCTACGAACCCGCCGCGCGGCTTGCCGGCGGCAGGGCCATCCACCTGCCGCTGAGCCTGCCCGATTACCGGATCGACTGGGATCGGCTCGCTAGCGCGATTGGCGGCAGAACCCGCTTGATCATCATCAACAGCCCGCACAATCCCTGCGGTTCGGTGCTGGAGGACGCCGATCTCGACCGGCTCGCGGAATTGATCGAGGGTCGCGAAATCTTAGTGCTGTCAGACGAAGTGTACGAACACATGGTTTACGACGGCCGCGGCCATGTCAGCGTCGCCGGCCACGAAGCCCTGCGCGGGCGCAGCTTCGCCGTGTTTTCCTTCGGCAAGACCTACCACGCCACGGGCTGGAAGCTCGCCTGCTGCGTCGCGCCGCCGGCCTTGACCGAAGAATTGCGCAAGGTGCACCAGTTTGTCACCTTCACCAGTTCCAGCTTCGTGCAATACGCCATCGCCGACTATATGGCCGAATGCCCGGAGCACGCGCTGGAGTTGCCGGGTTTCTACCAGCGCAAGCGCGATCTGTTCTGCGAATTGCTGGCGCCATCGAGATTCCGCTTCACGCCATCCGCGGGGACGTATTTCCAGCTTGTGGATTATGCGGAGATTTCCACGCTTGGCGACCAAGACTTCGCCAACTGGCTGACCAAAGAAGTCGGCGTGGCGGCGATTCCGCTGTCGCCTTTTTACCGCGAGCCGCCCGGCGCGCGGCACATCCGCTTTTGTTTCTGCAAGGAAGATAAGACCCTGGAGCGCGCCGCGGAGATTCTTCGCCGGCTATGAGCCAGCCCGCCGCCCTCGATTTTGCGGCCCTGGCCGGCAACATCCGCGGCTGGGGGCGGGAGCTCGGCTTTCAGCAAATCGGCATCACCGACATCGATTTGACCGGTTACCGGGAACGGCTCGAATCCTGGCTCGAACGCGGCCACCACGGCGAAATGGACTATATGGCGCGCAATCACGACAAGCGCTGCCATCCCCGGCGGCTGCATCCCGGCACCGCCCGCATCATCAGCGCGCGGATGGATTACGACCACGCCGGTGAGAACACGCTGGCGCCGATGTCGACCGGCGGGCAAGCCTATGTGGCGCGCTACGCCCGGGGCCGGGATTACCACAAGCTGATGCGGCTGCGGCTGCAAAAGCTCGCCGACCGCATCACCGCCGCCGTGGGCGGGCACTCGTACCGCGCCTTTGTCGACAGCGCGCCGGTGCTCGAGCGCGCCATCGCCGAAAAAGCGGGCCTCGGCTGGATTGGCAAGAACACCATGCTGATCCATCCCGCGGCGGGTTCCTGGTTCTTCCTCGGCGAGCTGTTCACCGACCTGCCGCTGCCCATCGATGCCCCCGCCAGCGACCATTGCGGCAGCTGCCGGGCCTGTCTCGATATCTGCCCCACCAATGCCTTCACCGGCCCCAACAGCCTCGACGCGCGCAAGTGCGTCTCCTATCTCACCATCGAATTGCGCGGGCCGATCCCCGAAGAACTGCGCGAGCCGATGGGCAACCGCATATTCGGCTGCGACGACTGCCAGCTCGTCTGCCCCTGGAACAAGTTCGCCCAAACCTCGGCCGAGCCGGATTTCGCTCCGAGGCATGGCCTCGACAGCGCGGCCTTGCGCGAGTTGTTCGCCTGGAGCGAGGGGGAATTTCTGGCGCGAACCGCCGGCTCGGCGATTCGCCGCATCGGCCACGAATGCTGGCTGCGGAACATCGCCGTGGCGCTGGGCAACGCCCCGGCAAGCGCGGAAAACGCCGCCGCCCTGCGCGCCCGGCTTGGCCACCCCTCGGCCCTCGTCACCGAACATGTTCGCTGGGCTTTGGAGCGGCAACTCGGCTGATTTTATCAGGGCTTCCCTAGGGATGCTCTGAAAAACTCCATCCATGGAGTTTTCATGGTCGCAAAACAAAAGCGTGGTTTTGTTTTGCTCGCGAATTCAATGGCTTGCGCCATCGAATTCGGCGGCACATCCCTGTGCCGCGGGAAGCTCTGACTTAATCAGAGCTTCCCTAGCGCGGCCGGGTACCGCTCAACAGGCGATGAAGTGGCGGCGGTAGTAGCGCAGCTCGGCGACGGATTCGCGGATGTCCTCGATCGCCCGGTGGCTGCTGAGCTTGTTGTGGCCGTGGAGGATTTCGGGTTTCCAGCGGCGGGCGAGCTCCTTGACCGTGCTGACATCGAGATTGCGGTAGTGGAACCAAGCTTCGAGTTCGGGCATGTAATGGGCGAGAAAGCGCCGATCCTGGCAGATGGTGCTGCCGCACATCGGCGAGGCGCCGCGGCCGGTGTGGCGCTGGCAGAAGGCGAGGGTGCGGCGCTCGGCCTCGGCTTCGTTGATATGGCTGTCCAGGACGCGCTCGATCAATCCCGAGGCGCGGTGGTGGGTCTGGTTCCATTCATCCATCGCTTCGAGCAGGGAATCCTCTTGGTGGATCGCGAGCACCGGGCCTTCTTCGATGATTTCCAGCTGCGCATCGGTAATCAGGGAGGCGATTTCGAGAATGCGGTCGCTGCCGGGGTCGAGTCCGGTCATTTCCAAGTCGATCCAGATCAGGTTCAGATTGCTGTCCATGTCCATGATGTCCTTGAAAAGTTCGTCCAATGCGCCACCAGCCATTGTAGCAAACTGGCGGGAAGCCGAATATGCGAATGGAACGCAAATGGCGCGCGGCGTGGTTTGGGATCCGGTCGCTTGCCGGCGCAAAATGAATGCTTTCCCGGCTGGCGCCGGGCCCCTTTCATTTTCCACCGCGCTCCCTCGGTGCCGGATATGCCATAATCCGGCCCATGCGAATCTCCCGCCTTGCCAATGCTGGAACCGACGGCTGAAAATGCCGGCCGGACGCAATCTCAGCGAGCAACAGCGGCGGCGCATCGCCAAGCGCAGGGAGGCCGCAGCCGGGCAGGCGCGCCAAGGCATCATCCTGAGCCATCTCGGCGGGCGGCTCGAAGTCGAGGACGCGACCGGCGAAGTCGTGCGTTGCCACGCCCGGGCCAATCTGCCACCGGCTGTCACCGGCGACCGGGTCGAATGGCGGCTTGAAGCGGCCGGCGGCGTGGTCACCGATCTCATGCCCCGCCACAACGAATTCGGACGGGCGGACGCCAATGGCCGCCTCCGCCCCATCGCCGCCAATATCGACCTGGTGCTGACGGTTTTCGCCACCGTCCCCGAAACCGACATGAGCGTCATCGACCGTTATCTGGTGGCGATCGAACTGCTCGGCCTCGATGGCCTGCTGGTGCTCAACAAGACCGATTTGCCGCCGGCAAACCCGGAACGCCTGTCGCGCATGATGACGATTTACCGCGAGCTGGGTCTTGAACTGATCGAGGCCTCGGCCTTGACTGGCGATGGCGTGGAAGCCTTGGCCACGAGACTCGAGGGGCTTGCCGCGGTCGTTGTCGGGCAGTCCGGGGTTGGCAAGTCCTCCCTGCTCAACCGGCTCGGCGGACGGGACTTGGCGGCAACCGGAGAGCTGGACGCCTACCAGCGCGCCGGCGCCCACACCACCACCTCCGCCCGGCTTTTCCATCTGCCCGGATTCGACCTGATCGATTCACCGGGGGTGCGCGAGTTCAACCTCGGGCATCTGGCGGCGGAGGCGGTGGTCGACGGTTTTGTCGAATTGAGGGCGCTGGCGGAACAATGCAAATTCCGCGATTGTTCCCACCGGCGGGAACCGGGCTGCGCCATCCGCTCCGCCGCGGAATCCGGCGCGGTCAGCCCCGAGCGGCTGCGCAGCTATGCCAGAATAGTCGACAGTCTGCGCTGAAAACGGCGCGGGGGATACGCCAGCGATGACCGCGACAGACCTGCCATTGATTATCGAACCCGCCGATCTCGCCAGCGCGCCGCCGGATGGGAGACGCCTGCTGATCACGGTTTGCCAAGCCCGGGTTTTCCTCGCCCACCACGTGCCCGGCTCGCTGCTGATCGAGCCGGGGGAACTCGTATCCGGGGTTGCGCCGGCAATCGGCAAGCTGCCGCCGGTGGAGCGCCTTGCCGAGTTGTTTTCCCGGCTTGGCTTGGAAGACGACCGGCATGTGGTCGCCATCGACGACGAGGGCGGAGGCTGGGCGGGGCGGCTGATCTGGACTCTCGATGTGCTCGGGCATTCGCGCCGCAGCCTGCTCAACGGCGGCGCGCTGGCCTGGGCCGCGGCGGGCCTGCCGCTCGAGAGCGGGCCGCCGGCGCGGACCGGGAGCGCGCGGCCTTACCGGGCGCGAATCGACCACAACCCCATTGCCAGCATGGAGCAGGTGCTCGCCGAGTTCGACGATCCCGGAAGCATCGTCTGGGACGCCCGCTCGGCGGAGGAATACCATGGCCTGCGGGCCACCGCCCGGCGCAACGGACACATTCCCGGCGCCGTCAATCTCGACTGGCTCGAACTGATCGACCGGCACCATGATTTCCGCCTCAAACCCCTGCCCGAATTGCGCGCCCGGCTCGAAGCCCTCGGCATCGGGCCGGACAAGAAGATCATCACCCACTGCCAGACCCACCACCGTTCCGCCCTGGCGTACTTCGTCGGCAAGGCGCTCGGTCTCGATATCCGCGCCTACGACGGCTCTTGGTCGGAATGGGGCAACGCCGACGATACGCCGATTGAGAATTGATTCCGCCATGCCGCGCCTGTTCGTGCTCCTGCAACATCTTCTGCCGCAACGGCTGCTGACCCGGGCCGCCGGCGCCTTGGCGCGGGGCGAAATCTTCGCCGGGCTCCTGATCCGCCTGTTCATCCGCCGCTATCGCGTGGACATGAGCGAAGCACTTGACCCCGACCCGTCAAGCTACCGCAATTTCAACGAATTCTTCACCCGCGAGCTGAAACCGGGGGCGCGGCCGCTCGCCGGCGGCGCCGGCGCCGTGCTCTGCCCCGCCGACGGCGCGGTCAGCGAATTCGGCGCGATCAAAGGCGAAGGGCTGTTGCAGGCCAAAGGCCGCCATTTCGAATTGCGGGACCTGCTCGGCGGCGACGGTGAACTGGCGCGGACGCTGGCCGGCGGGCGCTTCGTCACGATCTATCTCTCGCCGCGGGACTATCACCGGGTGCACATGCCGCTGCCAGGCCGGCTGCTGCAAACCCGGCATATTCCGGGCAAACTGTTCTCGGTGAACGAGGCGAGCACAGCGCTGATTCCCGGCCTGTTCAGCCGCAATGAACGCCTGATCAGCGTTTTCGAGGGCGAACGCGACCGTTTCGCGGTGGTGATGGTGGGCGCGATGATCGTCGCGGGCATCCGCGCGGTGTGGGACGAACCCGGCCGCGAAGGACGCTTGCGCGCACCCGCACAAGACTTCGCGGACCAAGGCCCCACGCTGGCCGCTGGCGCCGAAATGGGCCGCTTCGAACTCGGCTCCACGGTGATTGCGCTGTTCCCACCCGGCGCGATGGAATTCGATCCCGGCCTGGCAGCGGGAGAAAACGTGCGGATGGGTCAAAAAATCGGCCAGCTATCGCCGAAACATAGTTTAGGAAAGAAAGCCTGAATTCTGCACAGCTTTAGTCGCCGCCGGTTGGCGGGAGTTTCAGCGGGCGCGCGCTGAACCCCCCGCCAACCGGCGGCGACGGGAACCCAGCTCGAAATGACAGCGGATGACCTGAAAAAAAAGGCGGCCGAAGCCGCGCTGGCCCATATCGAACCGAGGCTCGAGCGCGACACCGTGCTCGGCGTTGGCACCGGATCGACGGTCAATCATTTCATCGCCGCCCTCGGCGCGCTCGGTGGGCGCATCGACGCGGCGGTGTCGAGTTCGGAGGAATCTTCCCGCCGGTTGGCGGCGCTTGGCATCCGCGTTGTCGACCTCAACTCGGTGGGGGGCGTCGATATCTATGTCGATGGCGCCGACGAGACCAACCGCCACCTGCAATTGATCAAGGGCGGCGGTGGGGCGCTGACCCGGGAGAAAATCATCGCCGCCGCCGCGCGGGAATTCGTTTGCATCGCCGACGAGTCGAAACTCGTGGCCGTGTTGGGCCGGTTTCCCCTGCCGGTGGAGGTGATTCCCATGGCGCGCAGCCATGTGGCGCGCAAGATCGCGGCGCTCGGCGGCAGGCCGGCGTATCGCGAGAATTTCGTCACCGACAACGGCAACGAGATACTCGATATTCACGGCCTCGACCTGCGCGACCCGCGCACGACGGAGTCCCAGCTCGACGCGATCGCCGGCGTGGTTTGCAACGGGCTGTTTGTGCGCCGGCCCGCCGACCGCCTGCTGCTCGCGGGAGACAATGTCGTCCGCACCCTGCTTCCCCCGGCCTGATTGAGGTTTTCGGGGCAGGGAAACCGAACCCGCCGGCCAAGGCCGGCAGGTTCGAGTGCTGGAACCAACTGAATGCCGCGGAGAAACTACAACGGGGTAACGTTTTCCGCCTGGGGCCCTTTCTGGCCTTGGCTTACCTGCATCGTGACCCGCTGGCCCTCGTGCAGGGTGCGGCGTCCGGTGCCGTTGATGGCGCTGAAATGCACGAACACATCCTTGCCTTCCTGACGTTCAATGAACCCGAATCCCTTCTCGTCGTTGAACCATTTGACTGTACCTTCGACTAGCTCTGACATATCTCTCTCTTGAGTTTGCAAATTGCTGAACCGCGCGCAGCGCGGATCGGTTTCTCTCCCGCGCGCCATGCGCCGGAGCACCCTCCCCCGGTTTTCCACTCGGCCTCATACTGAATCATGCTGAATCCGCATGGCCGGGGCAGGTAATTATGGCAGCGAATTGTTACAAATACCGCATTTTTGCGCAAAACAATCCGTCCACGGCAGAATTATCTCACGAATACGCCCCGGCGTAACGGTTTGACATTTCCTCAAGGCTGTAAATCTTGCCTATGCGGTCGACCATGCCGGCGCAACCGAAGGATTCAAGCCTTGCCTTGACGATGTCGCGCATGGCGCCCATGGTCGGCCCGAGGAACTTGCGCGGGTCGAACTCGGATGGATTCTGCGCGAGGAAGCGCCGCACCGCGCCGGTGGAGGCGAGCCGCAGGTCGGTATCGATATTGACCTTGCGCACGCCGTGGCGGATGCCTTCCTGGATTTCCCCCACCGGCACGCCGTAGGTCTCGGGAATCTCGCCGCCGTATTCGTTGATCACTTCAAGCCATTCCTGCGGCACCGACGAGGAGCCGTGCATGACGAGATGGGTGGAGGGAATCCTGGCGTGGATTTCCTTGATGCGGTCGATGGCGAGAATGTCGCCGGTGGGCGGGCGGCTGAACTTGTAGGCGCCGTGGCTGGTTCCCACGGCGATGGCGAGCGCGTCGACATTGGTGGCCGCAACGAAATCCGCCGCCTCCCCGGGGTCGGTCAACAGTTGTTCCATGGTCAGCTTGCCTTCAGCGCCGATGCCGTCCTCCTCGCCGGCCATGCCGGTTTCGAGCGAGCCGAGGCAGCCGATCTCGCCTTCCACGGAAACGCCGCAGGCGTGGGCCATTTCCACCGCTTGGCGGGTGACGCGGACATTGTATTCAAAGTCCATCGGCGTCTTGCCGTCCTCGCCGAGCGAGCCGTCCATCATCACCGAAGTGAAGCCGAGCTGGATCGACCGCTGGCACACCGCCGGCGAGACGCCGTGGTCCTGGTGCATCACGATGGGGATGTGGGGAAACTCCTCCATGGCGCCTTGGATCATGTGGCGGAGGAAATTCGCCCCGGCGTACTTCCGCGCCCCCGCCGAAGCCTGCAGGATAACCGGGCTGCCCACCGCGTCGGCCCCCTCCATGATGGCCCGCACCTGTTCGAGGTTGTTGACATTGAAGGCGGGCACGCCATAGCCGTTCTCGGCGGCGTGGTCGAGCAGTTGTCGCAGTGTGATCAGGGCCATTTTTCCTCCAGTGGTTTGCTCCGGGCCGCGCATTATCGCAAATCGGCGGGCCCGGTGTTGATTTGCCCCCGGTTGCCTAGCGCGGCGATGGCGGGGAGCGCCGCGCCTTGCACGGCTTCGAGAAAGGCGCCGCCGCCGGTTGAGATGTACGACACGCCGGCCGCGACACCGAATTTTTCGATGGCGGAGACGGTTTCGCCGCCGCCGGCAAGACTGAAAGCCGGGCTTTCGGCGACGGCCCGGGCGAGGCTTTCGGTGCCCGCGGAGAAGGCGGGGAACTCGAACACCCCCATGGGGCCGTTCCAGATGATCGTGCCCACGCTGGCGATCAATTCCGCGTTGCGGGCCGAAGTTTCCGGGCCGATGTCGAGAATCCGATCATCACCGCCGACCTCCGCCACCGCCTTGATTGCGGCACTGGCATCCGCGCTGAACGCGCCCGCCACCCGCACATCGACCGGCAGGGGGATATCGACCCGCGCCATCAGTTCCCGGGCGGTTTCGACCAGTTCGGTTTCGCGCAGCGAACGGCCCACGGGATGTCCCGCCGCGAGCAGGAAAGTGTTGGCGATGCCGCCACCAACGAGCAGATGATCGGCGAGGCTGGACAAATTGCGCAGCAATTCGAGCTTGCCGGAAACCTTGGCCCCGCCAACGATGGCGAGCAGCGGCCGCCGCGGCTCGCGCATGGCTTGGCCGATGGCGGCGATTTCCCCGGCGAGCAGCGGCCCGGCGCAGGCGCTTCGCGCCAGTTCCGCCACCGCGCTCGTGCTCGCCTGGGCGCGGTGCGCCGCGCCGAAGGCGTCCATGACGAAAACGTCGCACAGTGCCGCGTAGCGCCGCGCAAGCGCCGCGCAAGCGGCTTTCTCGCCCCGGTTCACGCGCACGTTCTCGAGCAGGCAGACCCGCGCCTCGGGCAGCGCCGCGGCCGGGTCGAGATAATCCGCCACCAACGGCACTTCGAAACCGAGCAGCGCGGACAGCCGCGCGGCAACCGGCGCGAGTGAAAACTCCGGCTGGTCGCCGATGGCAACCCCCTCCACCGGCCGGCCAAGGTGGGACATGAGCATCACCCGGGCCGGATTGGCCGCCAATGCGGCTCTAATGGTGGGCAGCGCCGCGCGGATGCGGCTGTCGTTGACGACCACCCCGTCCGCCAGCGGCACATTCAGATCTTCCCGGATCAACACGCGCTTGCCGCGCAGGTCGACCTGGTCCATTCGCAACAAGGATGCTGTCATCGAAATCTTTTCGTTTGGACACCGCTCGCTTGCCGTCGCGCTGCCTCAGTGCAAGATTCAGGCTTTACCTGCTCGCTCTGCTCCGTCATTCTGCGCGGAGCGAAGCCCCCACCCCGTCATTCCGCCCGGAGCGAAGCGCGGTGATTCGGAGCATTGCCCGCCATTATCTGCCGTGCAAATACCGGGCCACGTCGAGCATTCGATTCGCGTAGGCCCATTCGTTGTCGAACCAGACAAAGACCTTGACGAGGCCGGCAACCTCCCGGGTTTGGTTCAGATCCACCACCGCCGACCTCGGGTCGTGATTGAAATCGCAGGAGGCCAGCGGCTCGCGGGTATGGCCCAGCACATTTTCCGGCAAATCGCCCGAGGCTTCGATGATCGCCTCGTTGACGGCGCCGGCGGGAGCGGCGCGGGCGAAGCGCAGGCTCAGATCCATCGCCGAAACATTGACCGTGGGCACGCGGATCGCCTGGGCCTGGAGCTTGCCCGCAAGCCCGGGCAGAATGCGGGCGATGCCTTTGACCAGCTCGGTTTCCACCGGGATGATCGACTGCATCGCGCTGCGGGTCTTGCGCAGGTCGAAGTGGTGGAAACTGTCGATCACCGGCTGATCGTTCATCGCCGAGTGGATCGTCGTGATCGCCCCGGCCTCGATGCCGAAGGCCCCATCGAGCACTTTCAGCACCGGCACGATGCAATTGGTCGTGCAGGAAGCGTTGGACAATACCTGGGCGGCGGGCGGAATCCCCTCGTGATTGACGCCATAAACAACGGTGAAATCGACATCGCCGCGGGCGGGCTGGGAAAACAGCACCCGCTTCGCGCCGCTGGCAAGGTGCTTGCGGGCGGTGGCGACATCGTGGAAGGCGCCGCTGCATTCCATGACGAGATCGACATCGGGCCAGCGCAGGGCATCGATATCCGCTTCGCTGAACAACTCGATTTCATCGCCCTCAATCACGAGTTTGCCGGCGGCGAGCTCGACCGTGCCGGGAAAGCGGCCGTGGGTGCTGTCGTAGCGGGTCAGGTGGGCCATGGTGGCCGGGTCGGCGATGTCGTTGATGGCGACGATGCGCGGGCCATCGCCGCAGGCAGCCTCGCGGGCGGCCCGCAGCACGCAGCGGCCGATGCGGCCGTATCCGTTGATGGCGATTCTGGCGGTCATGGGGATATGGCTGCGGTGGGGCTCAATCGAACAGCGACCGGGCGGCGGCGGCAATGCGCCGCGCGGTGAAGCCGAAATGCGCCATAAGCACATCGCCGGGGGCGGATTCGCCGAAAGTCGTCATGCCGACAACGCGGCCCTCGAGGCCGACGAATTTGCGCCAGTAGTCCACCGCGCCGGCCTCGACCGCGACCCGCCGCCGCAGGCCCGCGGGCAAAACCGCCTCGCGCCAGGTTTCGTCCTGGGCTTCGAACACATCGACGCTGGGCAGGGAAACCAAGCGCGCGGCGACGCCCTCCTCCTGCAGGGCGCGGACGGCGTCGGCGCTTGGCGCGACCTCCGAACCGGTGGCGATGACCGCGACTTCCGGCTCGCCCTCGCAGTCTATCAGCACATAGCCGCCCCGGGAGATGGCTTCGACCTGTTCCCCGTCCCGTTGCTGGTGGGGAACCGGCTGCCGGGTGAACACCAGCGCGGTGGGGCCGTCGCCGCGTTCGATGGCGGCCCGCCACGCCACCGCGGCTTCCACGCTGTCGCAGGGCCGCCAGACCGATAGATTCGGCGTGGTGCGCAGGTTGGTCAATTGTTCGATGGGCTGGTGGGTGGGTCCATCCTCGCCCTGGCCGATCGAGTCGTGGGTGTACACCAGGATCGCGCGCTGCTTCATCAGGGCGGCCATGCGCACGGCGTTGCGGGCGTACTCCATGAACATGAGGAAGGTCGCGCAATAGGGGATGAAGCCGCCGTGGAGGGCGATGCCGGTGGAAATCGCCGTCATGCCGAACTCGCGGACGCCGAAGTAGATGTAATTGCCGTCATGCTTGTCGGCGATCGAGCGGCTGCCCGACCACAGCGTCAGATTGGATCCGGTGAGGTCCGCCGAGCCGCCAATCAGTTCGGGCAGCGAGGGGCCGTATTCCTCAAGGCACAACTGGGAGGCTTTGCGGCTCGCCATCGCCGCGCCCCGCCGCTGGCATTCGCGGATGAAGGCCGCGCCGCGGGCGGCGAAATCGCCGGGCAACTCGCCCTTCATGCGGCGCACGAATTCAACAGCGAGTTCCGGGAACGCCTCTTCGTACTCGACGAGTTTCTCCTTCCAGGCGGTTTCCGCCATGAAGCCCTTTTCGGTGGCGTTCCAGACCGCGGCGATTTCTTCCGGCACGACGAAAGGCGCGTGTGGCCAGCCGAGTTTTTCCCTCGCGGCGCGGACTTCGTCCCCGCCGAGTGGCGCGCCGTGGGTCGCCGCCGTGCCCTGTTTGTTGGGGGCGCCGAAGCCGATGACGGTGCGGCAGCGGATCAGGCTCGGCCGGCCGCTTTCCGCCTTGGCGGATCCAATCGCCGAGCTGATGGCTGCCGGGTCGTGGCCGTCGATTTCGAGCACCTGCCAGCCGTAGGCTTGGAACCGCGCCCCAACGTCTTCCGAGTACCAGGGTTCGACTTCGCCATCGATGGAAATGCCGTTGGCGTCGTAGAACACGATCAGCTTGCCGAGGCCAAGGGTTCCCGCGAGCGAGCAGGCCTCGTGGGAAATGCCTTCCATCAGGCAGCCGTCGCCGGCGAACACCCAAGTGTGGTGATCGACGATTTTGTGCCCGGGGCGGTTGAATTCGGCGGCGAGGGCGCGCTCGGCGATGGCCATCCCCACTGCGTTGGCGAGCCCCTGGCCAAGCGGGCCGGTGGTGGTTTCAACGCCGGGGGTGCAGCCGTATTCAGGATGGCCGGGGGTCATCGAGTGAAGCTGGCGGAAACGGCGCAGCTCGTCCATTGGCAGTGGGTAGCCGGTGAGATGCAGCAGCGAATAGATCAGCATCGAGCCATGGCCGTTGGACAGCACGAAGCGGTCCCGGTCGAACCATTGCGGATTGCCCGGATTGTGCTTGAGATGGTCGTTCCAGAGCACTTCGGCGATGTCCGCCATGCCCATGGGCGCGCCGGGATGCCCGGATTTCGCCTGTTGCACGGCGTCCATGCTCAATACGCGGATGGCATCGGCAAGCTGCCTGCGCGGCACGGCCTTCTCGGCCATCGGCGAACTCCTGTCCGGATGATGCTGCAAGGGGCGGCTATTGTCCCGCAGATACCCCCGCGATGCCAGCGCGCAAGCCCGGGAGTCGATTCCGGCGAACCCCCTCCGATTGACGTTGGGCGCTGATTGAAGGGGATGGGGGCGGGTCGCGTCGAACGGATTGGCGGGGCTTCGCGCGGGCCGATAAAGCGGGCGGGAAGCTGCTACCATCGGCGCGTAGGGCCGGACGGGCCGCTGGGCGGCCGGGTGGCCGGTTGGATTGGATCGATGCTTCCCTGCAAGGAACACACGCTCGTTCCCTACGCGGCCTCGTCCCTGCCGGCGGGGCCTTGGCTGGTGTTCGCGCCGCATGGGGACGACGAGACCTTCGGCTTGGGCGGCTGCCTGCTCAAGGCCGCCGACGAGGGCATCGAGACCCATGTCGTGGTCGTCACCGACGGCGCGCTCGGCGGTGGCGGGGCCGGGCTCGTTGAACACCGCCGCGACGAGGCTCGGCGGGCCGGGGAACTGCTGGGCCTGCGCGGGCTGCGGTTCTGGAGCGAACCCGACCGGGGCCTGCGGGTCGATGCCGCGCGCCGCGCGCTGTTCGCGGAGGCGATCCGGGAACTTCGGCCGGCGGCGGTGTTTTTCCCGGGGCCGCTGGAGATCCACCCCGACCACCGCGCCACCGGGATGCTCGCCTGGGCCGCGCTGCAATCGCTCGGCGCGGACGGACCGGGGCCGGCGGCGTTTTCCTACGAGATCACGACGCACAGCCCGGTCAACCTGCTGGTGGACATCACCGCCCAGATGGAGCGCAAGCGCGGGGCGATGGCGGTCTACGCCAGCCAGAACAGTCAGAAGAATTACCCGGATTATGTGGCGGCGCTGAACCGCAGCCGCTCGTTCTCGCTGCCCGCCGGGGTGGTTTACGCCGAGGGGCTGTACCGCTACAGCGAGGGGCAGTTGCGGCTGCCATTGTCGGAAGTGCTGCGGCGCATCATGGACCGCTATTTCGATTCCGCCAACGGAGCATAGCGGTTTGCGCAATGGGATTTTGCGGAGCTTTCCTGGATATGCCCTGAAAAACTCCATGGGCGAGGGCAAGCGTGTGCGAAGCGCAGCTTTGTGCGCGGACCGAGCGCCACCGAGCTGCGCTCGGTGGCCGGACTGGAGTTTTTCAGCGCATACCTAGTGCAAAGATCCCCAAGCCTTTTCCGGGTGGGGCGCCTTCACTTGTTCGACCCAATCCGGCCAAGCAGCCAGATTCCATTCGGCCCGTTTCCACAGGGTATGGAGGATGGCAACCCACTGCCAGGCTTCGCCGAGCTGGAGCGAAAGTTGCGCGTGTTCGCTGCCGCGCGGCTTGAACACAAGAGTTATTCGGTTGGGCGCGATGCGGATATCGGCCTCGAACAACAACTCGGATGGGTCGCGCGCGGGCATGTCGCCGGATGCCGGGACGGCTTCTTCGCCCGCCGCCGCGCCACCCGCGGCTTCACCACCGCTTTCTGCCCCCGCTTGCGCCGCGGCCTGGGCGGGGCGGGCCATCGGGCCGGGCATTTCGGCCGCGGCTTGGCGCTCAAGCTCCTCCCGGTGCGAACCGAGCCAGTCGAGCAGGATATGGAGCAGCCGCAGCAACAGCCGCTGGGTGATCCAGTAGGAGACCGCGACGCCCTTGTCGGTGGTTCCAGTCAGGCGGAAACGGTCCTCGGTGGCGATGTACTCCGAGGTGATGCGGTGGAGGGTCAGCATGGCGTCAGGGCCGGGGCCGCGGGGCTTCCAGCCATTCCCCCACCGCAAGCAGATCTTCCGCCTCCAGCGTGCCCGCCTCGCGCCGCAGCACGAGCATGGCCTTGATCTGGTCGTAGCGCGCGCGCTGCAAATCCCGCTGGGCGCGGAAGCGGTCGCGCAGGGCGATGAACACGTCCACCGTGGTGACGGTGCCAAGCTCAAGCCCCTGCTGCATCGCCTCGGCGGAGAGTTCGGTGGATTCCACCAGGGCCTGGGCCGCCTCGATCAGCGTATCGCCGGAGACCGACTGCAAATACGCCGAGCGCACGATTTCCCGCGCTTCGAGTTCAACCCGGCGCAGGTCGTGCTCGGCGATGCGGTGCTGGCTGCGGGCCTCGCGCACCTGGGCGGTTTGCGAACCGCCGGAGTAAATCGGAATCGTGATGTCCAGGCCGAGATAGGTGATGTCGGACTGGTCGATGGGGGCGTTGTCGAAGCCGACGTTGGTGTTCTGCCGCATGGCGACAATCGACAACTGGGGAAAATAGGCGCCCATGCGCTCGGAAATGCGCTCGTTGGCGACCCGCTCGGCGAACTGCCGCGCGCGGATCTGCTGGTTGTTCGCCAGTGCGGTTTCCACCCAGAACTCGACATCGCCCTCGAGTTCAGGCATTTCGATTTCGGCGCGCAGGGTGTGAAGACGGCCCGGTTCGAGCCCGGAGATCGCCCGCAGGGCCTCGTGGGCCAGGGCGAGATCGCTTTCGAGCTGCAATTGCTGGGCCTGGACGCTGGCGAGATTCGCCTGGGCTTGGTAGAAGTCGGTGATCTGGGCGAGTTGCAGATCGAACATGCTTTCGACTTGGTCGAGCTGGTTCGACACGGCTTCGAGTTCGGTGGCGATCGAATCGAGCGCGTCCTGGGCCTGGAGCACGTTGAAGTAGCGTTCCGCCACATCGGTCAGCAGGAAGGCGAGCTCGTAGAAATACTCGGCTTCGACCTGGTCTTCGGTCAGCCCCGCCTGCTTGCGCATCGAGAATGCCTGCCAGTTGAACAGGGTTTGGGAAAGCCGCAGGTAACTGCGTTCGCCGTCAAACACCCGCAGGCGGTCAACCTGGAAGAGGGGGTCGAGCGCAGTCCTGCGGTTTTCGGTGATGCTCGCCGCGGCGCTGACCTGGGGCAGCAGATTGCCGGTGGCCATGCGCTTGCGGGCGGCGACGACGTTGAGATTCTCCCCGGCGATGCGCAGCCGGGGGCTGTAGTCGATGGCGGCGCTGAAGAAGTCGGCCAGGGTTTCACCACTGGCCAGGCTTTCGCCAGTGGCAGTGCTGTCGTCTCCGTCGGCCTGGGCAGTGGAGAACGCCAACACGGCGAGCGCCGCGAGCAGCGCCCGGGTGAGGAATGTTGTGGTCATGGCGATCTCCTCGATGCCGCGTCAGTCTTCCCGGAAGCTGCGCGCCATGGCGTTGGAAAAGGGCTTGAACAGGTATTGCAGGAAAGTGCGCGCGCCCGTGGTGATGAACACTTCCGCCGGCATGCCGGGCATCAGCGCGAGGCCGCCGAGGTCCTCCATGCCTTCGGGCGTCACCTTGATCTCGGCGACATAGTAGGAAACACCGGTGTTCGGGTCCTGGAAGCTGTCGGCGGAGAGATTGCTGACCTCGCCGAAAATCGTCGGCACCGAACTGCCGAAGGTCGAGAAGCGGATCGTCGCCTCCTGGTTCAGCGCCACCCGGTCGATGTCTATGGGGGAAACCTGGGCTTCGATCACCAGATCGTCGTCCTCGGGCACGATGTCGGCAATGACCATGCCGGGGCTGATGACACCGCCCTCGGTGTGAATCTGCATACCGGTGACATAGCCGCCATCGGGGGCGCGGATCACGGTGCGGGCGACGACATCCTCAAGGGCGATGATGCGCTCCTCCAGGTCATTGAGGTTGGTGCGGGTTTCCGCGAGTTCGGCGGCCACTTCGTTGCGGAAGTCCTTTTCCACTTGCAGGATTTGCAGGCGGGTTTCGCCGATTTGCACTTCGGTCGAGGCGATATTCGCCGCCAACTCCGCCGCCTCGCCGCTGAAACTGGCGTAGTTCCGCTCCAGCTCGCGCAGGCGGGTGCGCTCGGAAAAGCCCCGGTCGAGAAGGGTCTGGGTATCGGCGAGCTCCTCGCGGTAGGATGCCGCCAGCAGCAGCCTGCTTTCGCGCATCGCCTCCATGCCCACCACCTGGCTTTCGAGCTGGCCGATGCGCTGCTCAAGCACTTCGATATTGCCTTCGAGCGCCGCTTTGCGCGCATCGAAAATCTCGGTTTGGGCTTCCATTTCCACCCGGGTCGCCGGGTTGTTGCCGTCCAGGCTTTGCGGCCAGGCGATGCGCTCGGCGCCGAGGCGCTGGGCGTTGAGCCGCGCTTCGCGCACGAGATTGGCGGTGTGCTGGGTCCGCGCCACGTCGAGTTGGGCCTGGGGCTGGGTGCGGTCGAGATGGATCAGCGGCTGGCCAGCTTCGACGAGATCGCCATTGCCGACCAGGATTTCGTTGATGATGCCGCCTTCAAGATGCTGCACGCTCTTGTTGTTGGACTCGACGGTGACCTCGCCCGGCGCGAAGGCCGCGCCGTCGATGGGCGCGAGCGCCGCCCAGCCGCCGAAGACGCCGAACACCAGGGCGAAGATCGTCAGGCCGATGCGGACCGGGGTCTTGATGCTCGAGCTGGCTTTGGGCTGCTTCGCCGGCAACAGTTCGACTTTGCTCATTTCAGCTTCACCTCGCCGCCGATTGCGGCAGCTTCGCGGCCGGTTTCATCAGACTCGCCAGCACTTGCGCCCGGGGGCCGTAGCTCGCGGTCCGCCCGTCCTTGAGCACCAGCATCTTGTCCATGCTTTGCAGCACCATGGTGCGGTGGCTGATCACAATCACCGTGCTGCCCTGCCGCTTGATCCGGTCGAGCGCTTCGACGAGTTCGCGCTCGCCCTGGTCGTCGAGATTGGAGTTGGGTTCGTCGAGCACGATCAGGCAGGGATTGCCGTACACCGCCCGGGCGAGGCCGATGCGCTGCCGCTGGCCGCCGGAGAGCACCCCGCCGGCACCGCCGATCAGGGTGTTGTAGCCATTGGGCAGGGTCAGGATCAGGTCGTGGACGCCGGCGAGTTTCGCCGCGGCGACGATGGCCTCCTCGTCCTGCCCGCCGAAGCGGCAGATGTTGTCGGCGATGCTGCCGTCGAACAGTTCGATGTCCTGCGGCAGGTAGCCCACGTGGGGGCCGAGTTGCTCCCGGTCCCAGGTGAAGATCTCCGCCCCATCGAGCCGCACCGCGCCACCCGCCGAGGGCCAGACGCCAAGAATCGCCCGGGCCAGGCTCGATTTGCCCGAGGCGCTCGGCCCCACCACGCCAAGCGCCTCGCCGGGGGAAAGCTCGAAGTTGGCGTTGATCACCACATTGGTCTGGGCCGGCGGCGGCGGGCGCACGAACAGGTTTTCCACCGTCAGCCTGCCCTGGGGTGTCGGCAGGCGCATCGGCGGCTGCCGCTCCGGCAATTGTTCGAGCAATTCGCCGAGGCGGCGGTACTGCGCCCGGGCGACGCTGAAGCCGCGCCAGGTGTTCACGAGCAAGTCAATCGGCGCCAAGGCGCGGCCGAGCAGGAGCGAGCCGGCGATCATCATTCCCGGCGAGATTTGCTGCTGGAGCGCGAGCAGGGCGCCGAGGCCGAGGGTCAGCGACTGCATGGTGATGCGCAGGGCTTTGGACAGGCTCGTGAACGCGCCCGCCTGGCGGCTCGCGGTGCTTTGCAGATCCATGATCCGCTCCGAGCCGTCTTCCTGGCGGGCGCGGATGTCCTTGCCCATGCCCATGGCGGCGATGACCTCGGCGTTGCGCAGGGTGCCGGTCAATTGATTGTTGACGGCGCTGTTGAGCGAGTTGGCATCCTGCAGCTTGGGGCTGGTGGTCTTTTCGTTGGCGAGGGTGAGCGCGAGCATGATGATGACGGCGATCACCCCGGCGAGGGCGAAATACGGGTGGAACAGGTACATCACAAAGATATAGACGGGCACCCAGGGCGCGTCGAAAAAAGCGAACAGGCTGCTGCCGGTGAGAAACTGGCGCAATTGGGAGAGATCGTTCATCGGCTGGGCGCTCGTGGTCATCCCGCCGGAAAGCAGCGCCCGGTTGAAGGTCGCGTCCGCCACCCGCTGCCGCAGCCGCTGTTCGAGCCGGTTGCTCGCGGCGATCATCACCATCGAGCGCACCCATTCGAATCCACCCATCGACAGCAGCAGGCAGACCATGAGGATCGTCAGCATCGTCAGCGTCGGCACGCTGCCGCTCGCCACCACCCGGTCGTAGACTTGCAACATGTAGATGATGGGGGTGAGCATCAACAGATTAACCGCCGCGCTGAACAGCGCCGCGAAGCCGAAATAATGGCGGACGTCGCGCAGGGCTTCCGCGAGTTCGGGGAATTTGCTGTTCGTTTTGCTGCGGTTCATGGGCGGAATGCTCGGTGGCGCGGCCGGGTGGCGGAATGCGGCGGTGGATCAGTCCCCGGCGTTTGCATTAGATTTGGGCGGAATCGCGCAGTTCAACCCGCCATTTCATCACAAATCCCGTTGTGGCGCACTGCCTGCGCGGTTCACAATTGCTCCTCGCCCCTGGCGAAGCGGCGCAGCGAGTCGGGGTCGATGATGACGAGCCGGCCCGGGCCGTCGCGGCGGACGATGCGGCGCTCCTGCAAGGCCGAAAACGCCCTGGACACCCGCTCCCGGGTGATATTGAGCATGATGGCGATTTCCTGGTGGGTCGGCGGATTGACGATTTCGTCGCTTCCCCCGCGCCGCTCACCGCCTTGAATCAGCAGGTGCAACTGGCAGCAAACCCGCTGTTCCATATCGCTGATGCCAAGCAGGGTGCGCTGCTCGGTCATCTGCCGCACCCGTCCGGCGAGCTTGCGGCCGACCATATTGCTCACCGAGCTGCTGTTGAGCATCACCTCGCGCAATGCGTCGCGGGCGAGGAACACCACCGTGGCGGCGCTTGAGGCGATCACGAACTCCGGCTGCGGATTATCGTCGAACAGCGCAAGTTCGCCGCAGAAGTCGCCAGGTTCGACGAAGTACAGCCCAGCTTCACGGCCGTCTATGGTGTGGCCCACACCTTGCAGGCGGCCCTCGAAGAGAAAGCAGACCCGGTCCTCCCGGGCGCCGACCTCGATCACCACTTTCCGCCGCGCATAGCGCGCGAGAACCGCGTGCGGAGCGAGATTTTCCAGCACCTCGCGGGGAAGCGGCCGCAACAGCGCGAATCGGCTTAACAGTTCAGGGGTAACCGACATACAATGTGTTTTGGCGCTTTGGGTTGGGGGTTAGGGAAGGAATTTTTCGGGGCACAAGTATCGCAACGAATTGTGACTCCGGTCACGTCAATTTATCGACACTCGCGCTAGATTCATGAATCGCCATCGGCCAACCTAGGGCGAACAGGCAGCAACGCACCATGAAGATCGACATCCGCGCACAGGCAGTTTCCGCATTGTTCGCCGCCCTCCTCTGGCAGGCGCCGGCGCTCGCCCTCGATCCCGCGGTGGCCGCGCCGGCCGGCGCCCCGGAGCCCGCCCCCGGCAAGGTGAGCATGGTGCTCGGCGGCGCCTGGCTCGACGCCCCCGGCGGCGAACGCCGGCGCATCGAGAGGGGCATGCCGGTGGCCGCCGGGGACTTCGTCCACACCGAGCCGAACGGCCACGTCCATATCCGCTTCATCGACAACGCCCTGGTCAGCGTCCGGCCCGACAGCCGCCTGGAAATCGTGCGCTACGAATACAACCGCGGCAATCCGGCGCTGTCCACAGTCAAGTTCAACCTCGAAGAAGGCGTTACCCGCTCGATTTCCGGGGATGCCGCGAGCGCGGCGCGGCAGCGGTTCCGCCTCAACACGCCAATCGCGGCGATCGGCGTGCGCGGCACCGATTTCGTCGTCAGCGCGACCCGCGATTCTGTGCGCGCCCTGGTCAACGAGGGCGCCATCGTGCTGGCGCCCTATTCCGGCGAATGCTCCGCGGACGCCTTCGGCCCCTGCGCCGCGAACGCGGTCGAGTTGAGCGGCGCCAGCGGACAGATGCTCGGCTTCGAGCTGGGCGCCCAGGCGCCCCGGTTGTTGCCGGCGGTTCATGAAACCGACCCGGAGACGCTCCGCGAAAATGTCAATGGCGCGGTTCAAGAAGCCGCCGAGAGCGAAGGCGAAATCACCGGCGCCAACGACGCCTACCTCGAAGGAACCGCCAATGACCGGGTCAACGCCGGATTGGCGAATCTGGCCGCGGCCGCGGAGGAATCCGCTCCGGCGCCCGAACCCGACTTTACCCCGCAAACCCCCTTCGGCGAAGTGGAAAATCGCGGGCGGCTGATGGCCTGGGGCCGCTGGGGCGCCGGCAAGGGCCCGCTGGAACGCATCACTTACGCCTACGAGGACGCCCGGGAAGGGCGGGAAGTCACCGTCGGCAATAACGAGTACGCCCTGTTCCGGCCCGATCTTGAAAGCCGCGACGTGGACCGCGGCCTCGGCACCGTGGAATTCGACCTCGCCGCCGCCCAAGCCTTCTACCAGAATGGCGGCGACACCGTCGCCATGCGCGTCAGCGACGGCAATCTGTCGATCAATTTCGACCGCCGCCAGTTCAGCACCGGGCTGACGCTCGACCACGACATGACGGGAACCGTGCTGTTCAGCGCCGAGGGCCGTGTCTACGACGGCGGCTACTTCCGCATCAAGGAAAGCGACCGGCGCGTGAGCGGCGCGGTTACCCTTGACGGCGGGGAGGCGGGCTACTTCTTCGAGCGGCAGCTTGAAGCGGGCAACATCTCCGGGCTGACTTTGTGGGGCGGCCGCTGACGATGAAAGCGATGCGGATCGGCAATCCAGCGGCGGCCCTGCTGCGCCTGCCGCCGGTCTGGTCGAGGCTGGCGCTGCTGGCGCTGGCGGCGCTGCTCGCCCTTGGCTTGTTCGCCGCCGCGCGCCCGGCCCTGCTGATGTTCGAGGAGCGCCTCGGCGCCTTGGGCTGGACGCTGTTCGCCGACGCCACCGAAGAACAGCGCATCGTTCTGGTCGCCATCGATGAAGCCAGCCTCGCCGAGGTTGGCCCCTGGCCTTGGCCGAGGGAGACGATGGCGCGGCTCGTTGCCGCGATCGACGGAGCCGGCGCGCAACTGCAATTGCACGACATTGTCTATTCCGAACCCCGGCCCGGCGATGCCGAACTGAACGCGGCGCTGGCCGCGAGCGGCGGCGCGGTGCTGGCGCAGTTGCCGGTATTGCAATCCGAAGAACCCGTGCGAACCGGCGGGCTCACACATCCGCTCGCCGGTCTGCAATGCGGCGCGGGCCTGCCGCGAACGGATCGATACCTCGCGGCGGACGGCGCTTTCGCGGGCATCCCCAAAGGGCATATCGCCCCGCTGGTGGCGAGTGACGGCTCGGTTCGCAAGACGCCCGCCGCGATCTGCGTGGATGGCGAGGGCTATCCGGCGCTGGCCTTGTCCGCTTGGCTGACCGCGGTTGGCGCCGGCAACTGGTCCGCGACCCTGATCGACGGCGGCCCCTTCGGCCCGGACCAGTATCTGCGGCTGGTCGCCTATCCCGATCTGGAAATTCCACTCGACAGCGAAGGCAATCTGCGGATTTCCTACGCCAGCGATCCCGCCGCTTTCGTCGCGATTCCCGCCGTCGACATCCTCAACGGCGAATTCGACCCGGCCTGGTTCGACAACACCTGGGCGCTGGTCGGCGTAACCGCTTTCAGCGTGGGCGGCGATGTTGTGCCAACTCCATACGCCGGCGTGGCGCCGGGCGTGGAACTCCAGGCCCGCATCCTCGCCAGCCTGCTCGACGGCGACATTCCCTACACACCGGCTTCCGCCGGCTTGCTGCTCGGCTTGTTGAGCCTAGCGGCGGCGGCCGTGCTGTTCTGGCTTGCCGGGGGCCGCAGCCGCTGGTCCGCGCTGGGCCTGCCGGGTGCGGGCGCGCTGTTGCCGGTCGCGATGCTCGCCCTGCATATCCAGTTGCTGCAAGGCCAGGGCGTGTGGCTCGGCTGGCTGTTCCCGGCGCTGTACAGTCCGCTGGCGGCGGGTATGCTGGTGCTGCTCGAATATGGCCGGGTGCGCGCCGAGCGCGGCCGCGTGTTCGGCAATCTGAACAGCTATCTGCCGAATGAAATCGCCCGGGAGATCGCCCACAGCCTGCCGAGCTCGAGCATCAACGCCAAGCGCGCGGAAATGACGCTGCTCTGCGCCGACCTGCGCAACTTTTCCGCCTTCGGCGAATCGCGGCCACCGGAAGAATCCGCCGCCGTGTTGCATTTCTTCTTCACCCGGGCGACCCGCATCATCGAGGAAGCCGGCGGCCGCGTGCATGAATTCAAGGGCGATGGCCTGATCGCGGTTTGGGACAGCCAGGACGCCGCCGCCGCGCGCCGCGCCCTCGGCGCGGCGCGCGGGATGCAGGCAATCGAAATCGCCGAAATGCTGCCGGAAGACGCACCCCAGGGCCTCGAACCGCTGGCGCTTGGCATCGGCATTGAACAGGGCTCGGTGCTAATCGGCTCGGTTGGCCCCGCCCACCGCCGCAGCCATGTGCTGCTCGGCGATACCGTCTCCATCGTCTTCCGCATCCAGGAACTGACCGCCGACCTTGCCCATCCGATTCTGGTTGGCGGCGTCGCGGCCGGCAAGCTCATCGAGGAAAAGCTGGAATCGCAAGGCCACTTTCTGCTCGACGGCCTGCGCAACGCCCACCATTTGTATGCCCTGCCGAGCACCGGCAAGCGCACCGCGGAACGCGGCCTGAAGCTGATCCGCGGCGGCCGCTCCTGAGGCGCCAGCGTCGTTCGCGCCATTCCGCGGCGCATTTGCCCGCTTGGGGTGGATTCAAGATAATCCACCTACGGCGCAGGCTCCCAGGGAACCCGTATTCTTGTTCAACAGCAGAACTCCATTCGCGGCGGCGCTGAAACTGGCGCTGCTCCTGCCCCTGTCCGCCGCGGCCCAGGATTGCCCCGACCTCAGCCCCTATTTTGATGGCCAAGAATCCCGGTCCCAGCTTGAATGGCTGCGAATCGCCGATGAACTCAACCGCTTGCTGCCGCGATGCCTGGAATCCACCGAATACTTCGCCTTGGTCGGCGCCGCCTGGCTCAACGGCGGCCTGTTGCCAGAAGCTGTCGAAGCGCTTGAGCGCGCCTTGCTGCTCGATGCCGAAAACGGCGCCGCCCAGATCGACTACGCCGAAGCGCTTTACCGGCAGGGGCAACTGTTCGCCGCCATCGAACTCAACGAACAAACACTCGCCAGGGGCGATCTGCCGGACGACCTGCGCCAAGCCCTTGAGGAGCGCCGGCGGCAGTGGCGGGACGTCACCCGCGACACTTCCTACCAGGGCGATTTCCTGCTTGGCTACGACAGCAATCTCAATGGCGCCCCGGACCCGGGCCAAGTCACCCTGACGATCGCCGGAGAGAATGTCCTGTTCGCTCTCGGAGAGGAATTCGAGGCGATGAGCGGACCCTATGCCAATATCGGTTTCGCCGCGCGGCACCGCGTTCTCGAACCCGGCCAGCAGCACAACTTCACCGCCGAGGTGCAAGGCCGCGTCAGCGAAGACCGCAGCACCGACCTGCTGCAACTCGACGGCCGCTACGCCTTCGCCCGGCCCCGCCGCGGCGGAAGCTGGCAAGTCGACACCGGCGTCCGCAGCCTCGCATTCGGCGGCTCGGAACTGTTCACCGCCGCCGATGTGCGGGCGCGGTACGCCATTTCCCCGGTGCTGACGTGCCGGCCCTTTTTCGATGCCGCCATCCATTACCAGTTTTTCCACGGCCAGAACTGGCTGAACGCCTTCGATTCCCGCCTCGGCGCCGGCATGGCCTGCCCCTTGGGCGATGAAAGCGTCAGCTATGGCAATCTGAGCTTCGAGGCGGCGCTGCTCGACAGCCAGGCGATCAAGTTCGACCGCCCCGGCGGCGACCGCCGCGGCTGGCAGCTCGCCGCCAACTGGCAGTACCCGCTCCCGGCGGGATTGCTCCGCGCCGTGCTCAACCACACCCGGCTCGAAGACCGGGAAAGCTACAGCCCGTTGCTCGAAGCCGGCGCCCCGCGCTGGCTCAACCGCAGCTACGCGCTGCTGCAATACCGCGGCGGCACCAGCCTCAACGGCTTCCCCGCCGAGGTGCTGATCAATTTCTACCACCAGCAGCAAGACAGCAACATCGGCCTCTTCGACACCAGCGACACCACCTTCGAAATCGGCCTGAGCTTTTCGTTTTGAGCGTTGGCGCTCAGCTGCGGGGCGCGTCCCAGGAGCCTGCGCCGTAGGAACTCGCGAAAGCGGATTTGCAGCCGCGAATTCCTACGGCGCAGGCTCCCAGCCCCCATTCCGATAACTGCGCGCAATCGCCCGGGCGCGGAGTTTGGCGCGGTAGATGCCGATGGCGTGGTCGCGGATCAGGCCCTTGCCGCGGGTGCGGCCGATGCGCTTGATGAAGCGCTCAAGGCGCAGGAAAAAGCCCGGGTTCGGGATCAGTTCCAATTCGGGATAGGTGTCGTTGACTCCCGGCTCGGCCACGGTCAGATAGCGCTCGTCGCCGTAGTGGGTGTAGCCGGCGATGCGGTCCATATAGCCGTAAAGCCGCCGCAAGACGGGGATGAAAGGAAGAATGAACGAGGCGCTCCGCAGTCCGCGGATCAGCAGGGCGTAGCCTTCGCCGAAAGGCAGCCGCGGCACCGCGTCGGCGGCATTGACAATGCGGTAGATCGGCGTCCTGAACTCCTTGGCCAGGGCCAGATTCCCCACCCGCGGGCTGCCGAAGGTGTAACAAGCCGCGAGATTGCCGGCATCGAGAAAGCGCGTCGCCACCACCGCGAGGGCGCCGCCGAGCGAATGCCCGGTGAGATACAAGGGCTCGCCGGGAAAATTCGCCAGTTCAGCCTCGATCTGCGCCTCCAGCGAGTAATAGCTCTCTTGGAAACCCTGGTGAATCAGCCCGGGCTTGCGCTCGTCCCGGGCCGGCACGAGTTTGGCGCGCAGATCGGTTTTCCAGTCCCGCAGGGATTTTTCCGTGCCGCGGAAGGCCAGCACGAGCATGCCCCGGCCGTTTTCGGCCAATTTCCCACGCCGCGCCAGAAAGGCCTGGGCACCGCCAACATCGAACAGCTTGACGAGATCAAAGCGGGCGAGCCCGAGGATATGGGCGAGAAATTCGCGCCCGCTTTCCGGCCCAGCGGCGAACAAGTTCCCCACTTGGCTTTGCAGATAGGCCGCGATCCGCCCCGAGTCACCGCCCAAGCGCGCCAGATCCTCCGCGAGGTTCGCCACAGTGCGGCGGTTCTCGAACTCGAAATACGCCAGTTGGCTCATCACCGCCATCAGCCAGGCGGTGCGGTCGCTGTAGCCGGCGCGCTGCTCCGGCAGATCGAGCAGGGATTGCTCGATCATCTGCCCGGAAATGGGTTTTTCGAATTCCCGCATACCTGCGAACAATGATTTGCGTGTCTAAAAAATGGCTTACTTCAGGATAACAGCAATCATAGCGCATAAACCATGCGGGATAATTGGCCTTTTGGCTGGCAATCGGGACATCCCCGCGCGTCTGGTCAAACGCCGTCCGGCATGATGCTGGTGGTGATGAAAATGAGCAATTCGGTGCGGCGGGTGGCGGAAATGGTCCGCTTGAAGAGCCGCCCGAGGCCGGGGATGTCGGCGAGCACCGGCGTTCTGGATTCGGTGGCGGTCGCCTCTTCCCGGAACACGCCGCCGAGCACGATGGTTTCTCCGTCGTCGACGAGGGCGCTGGTGATGACCTCGTTGGTGTTGATGGCGGGCACGCCGGAAGCCGTCGGCGAAACCGAATCCTGGCGCACCTCGAGTTGCATGTTGATGCGGCCGTTGGGGGTGATTCGGGGAGTGACCCGCAGCAACAGCACGGCATCCTCGAATTGGGTGACCGACCCGCCGGCGGCGCCGCCGGCCTGGGACTGGTATGGGATTCGCACGCCGGAGCGGATCTCGGCGGTGACTTTATCCTGGGTGGCCACCCTGGGGCGGGCGATGATCTCGCCGTGGCCGCTGCTTTCCAGCGCGGCGAGTTCAAGCTCGATCAACTCGCTGTTGCCGGTGTAGCCGATGCTGAGGCTCGAGCGCAGGGCAACGCCAAGATCGATGGCGAGGGCGTCGCCTGGCGCCGCGGCCCCCGGCGCCATCCCCCGGGCAAGGCCATAGCGGATTTTGCCGTTCCCCGGGGAAGTTCCCGCGGCAGCCCAGCGCGCGCCGAAATCCCGGGAGTAATCCGTCGACACATTGACGATGCGGGCCTCGATCAAGACCTGCCCCACGGCGACATCGAGGTTCGCGAGCAGCGCCCGCACCGCCGCCAGGTTCGGTTCGAGGTCCCGCGCGATGATGGTGTTGGTGCGCACATCGACCGTGGCCGAGCCCCGGCTCGAGAGCAGGCCGCGGTTCGCCTCGGCGCCGCGCACGAGATCGAGGATCGCGCTGGCGTCGGCGTAGTTGACTGGCAGCAGTTCGGTCGCCAATGGCGCGAGTTCGAGCGCCTGCCGGCTGGCTTCGAGCTCCCGCTCGCGCTGCAGGGCCATCTCTTGGGCAGTGGTGACATACATGACGTTGCCTTCCATGCGGTGGGCGAGATTGCCGGCGCGCAGCACGAGTTCCAGCGCCTGTTCCCAGCCGACGCCGTCGAGTTGCAGGGTGATTTCGCCGCTGACCGCGCCTCCCGCCACAAGATTGAATCCCCGGGCATCGGCGAGTATTTGCAGGGCCGAGCGGATGGGAATGCTCTGGAAGGACAGGTCGATGATTTCGGCCGCGGCTTGCGGGTCCCCGGCCGGCGCGGGGGCGGATGGCTGTGGCTGGGCCAGTCCCGGCGGCGGCAACGACAAAGCCAGCGGCACCAGGCAGAGCCGCCCCAGAACGCGGCCGGCGCGCGCCATTCCTCTCATTGATTTTCCTCCCAAGCCAGAAATATTTTTGCCGCGGCGGTGGCGGTTTCTTCCCGGGGCCACGCGACGACTTCCACGCCAAGTGGCGAAATCCGCCCGATTCGCCAACCACCGCCCAATGAATCCCCCACCCAAACGCGGTGGACTCCGCCGGCGGGGTCCCGAACGAGGCCGCTGTCGCTGTTTTGCTGACGGAGCAGCCCCACCAGGCGCAATTCATCGGGGCTGAACGCCGCCAACGGGCTGGAATCGCCGATGTCCCGGTCATGCCCCGCGTCGGCCAGCGCGAATGGATCGCGGCCGGTATCCACTTCATAGCGGAAATCCCCAATCGCCGATGGTGGTGCAGACAGGGTTTCGGGCAATCGTGGCGGCGCCGTTGCCGCCTCTTCGCCGGATAATGGCCGGTACCGGTAGCTGCGCGCCGTGAGAACGAGTTCAAGCTGTCCCGGGTCACCCGCCCCGCGAAGCAGAAACCCATCGCTGGTGACGATCCGGTCCAGCCCGGCCAGTCCGGCGAGAAACGCGCCAAGCTCGTGATACGAGCCGGTCAGACGCATGTCGATGGCTTGCTCGACATAGTGCGGCGCCGCTTTTTCCGCGGGCAAATCGAAGGTCTTGTGGTCGATGTTGTAAGCGAGCCCCAGGGCGGCGATGGCGTCGATCAGGGCGGGAATTTCACTCTCGTAGGGCAACTGCCGCAAGATCTCCAGATAGGGGGCTTCGCTCGCCAAGGCCCACTCGCGGTGCGAATCGAGCCGCGCCGCGCTGGCCGCCAAGCCATCGCGCTCAAGCGCCAGCGCGGCCGCCTCGCGGGCGAGCCGGCCATTTTGTTGCTGCAAGCCACGCAGCGCCAGCGCATATCCGGCAAGCAGCAGCGCGGCCATCAAGGCAAGAATCACCACCGCCTTGACCGCCGCGGGCCATGCGCCCATATCCCTGGTGGCGGACAATTCGCGCCAGTCGAATTCGTTAAGCTCGCGGAAAACCTGGAACCAGAAGGACATCGAGTTTCAACTCCCGGAAGCAGTCAGCCGCAGCAGCAGGCTGAAAGCGAGCCGCCCGGCCCCGGCGGTCCCAGCCGGGCCGGCTTCGGCGGTGGCGCTGGCCGGCCCGGCCAGGATGGTGGCGCTCGTGGGCACGGCTTTCGCCGTGCTGAGGAGTTCGACTTCCGCGAACAGCGGCGAGGTGGCCAGATTCCGCATCAGCGCGGCGAGCACGGCGTGCGACTCCGCCTCGCCCGCCAAGCGCAGATCGTTGCCGTTTCGCTCCACTTGGCGATACATCGCCTCGCTGGGCAGCGCTTGGGCCAATGCGGCGAGGATCTGCGCCGCCAGCGAGCGGCCGCGCTGAAGATCCTGAAGCACTTGCATATGCAGCGCGATCTGCCCCTGTTCCCGCGCCAGGCGGTCGGCTTCCGCGCCGGCGGCGCCGAGGCGGGCGATTTCGCCCCGCAATCCGGCGATCTCGGTTTCATGGGCCGCCATGTCCGCTTCCAGGGCGCGATACAGCAGGAGCAGCAAGGCGAGGCTGGCGCCCAGGCAGCACACCGCCAAGGCCAGAAAGCGCCGCCGGCCGCGCTGGCGTTTTTGTTCGCGCCAGGGCAGGAGATTAACCACAGCGGCCGCTCCACCGGTCGAGCGGGACCGTCGCGATCCGTGTTTCATTCATCAGCGGCACCTCCGGGAATCGCCAAACCCGCCGCGAGCAGCAGGGCGGGGGCAACCAAGCCGATCGGCTGATCAGCCGCGGCGGCAAAGGGGTTGGCGATTTGCACCGGCAGGGCGAGCGCCTGCCGCGCCTCCTCCGCCAGACCGTCGGCAAGCGCCGCCGCGCCGCAGAGAAACACGCGGCGCAAGCGGCCATGGCGGGAAGAAGACTGGAACATCTGCGCCGCCTGGGCGATTTGCCGGGCCGCGGCCCGCGCAAACGCCGGATCGCGGCGGGCCGCTTCCCCAGCGCCCGGGAAGGGCCTCGCCTCGCAATGGATGGAACGGCCCTCGGCGAAAACATGCAGGCAAATCGCAGCCGCGCCGATATCGGCGATGGCCACCGGCCCGGCGTCTTCCTTCCCGGCAAGCCGGCCGAGGGCGCGCTCCATCGCGTGATGCTCGACATCCACCGCGAGGGGCCGCAGCCCGGCCAGGCGCAGAACCCGCTGGCGAACTTCAACGAGTTCGCGCCGGCAGACAGTGAGCAGAATCCGGCCCGGCCCGCCCGTGGCATCGAGGCGGAGGAAATCGAGGCTGGCCTCGGCCATCGGCCAAGACACATGGCGCTCGGCTTCCAGCATCACCAGCGCCTCGAGTTCGGCCTCGGGCAGGCTCGTGTCCATTTCCAGCTTTCGCTGCACCGCCGCCGCCGCGGGCACCGCGGTCACGGCTTCGCCAGCGCGCCGGGGCATGGCCGCCACCGCCTTCGCGATGCGGCGGCCCACGGCTTCCACATCGCGGATGGCGCCGCCTGCGACCGCGCCCGGCGGCAGTGGCTCAATCGCGTAGTCCGGCGGCCGCCCGGGGTTGCGGTTGTCCGGCCAGCGCAACAACTTCACGGCGGAACTGCCGATATCGACCCCGAGTGGCTGCGGTTTACCGCTGGAGCGCGGAAAACCGCGCAGAAAACCGGCAAGATCCTGGAGCATGGCCACACCCTGAACAACTGTTGTTCCCTAAAGTGTGGTACAAGCGGCGGGATTTCGCTTGGAAATCCGTGAAAAAAATCCGGCAGGCGCCGAATCTCCTCCTCGCCGGGCGCGGCGCGGCGGCGGGGAATACTTGACGGGCCGCCGGGTGTATAATCACCGGCGGAAGCACCGCCCAACCAGCGCTCCAGCAGCCTGTCGCAAGGCATTGCCGCAAAGCGCTGGTGCAAGTTCATAGCGCAAACCGTTGGCGCGCTCCGGGACAGCCAGTGGACGCCAAACTCAAACCCTATGTGAAGTGGGGTGGCCTGTTCGCCCTTGCCTGCGTGGCGGGGGTTTTCATGGTCGCCTCGGCGGCCTATCTGTATCTGGCGCCTTTGCTCCCCGCCGCGGAAGACTACCGCCACGTGCAGCTCGAAACCCCCCTGCGGATTTACACGGCCGACTCGCGGCTGATCGACGAGATCGGCAACCGCCGCGACCCGGTCGAGTACGAGGATCTGCCCCAGGTTCTCATCGACGCGCTGATCGCCACCGAGGATGTGCGCTTCTATTCCCATCCAGGGGTCGACGCCCAAAGCCTGCTGCGGGGATTTTACGGTTTCATCACCGGCAACCGCCTAGGCGGCGGCAGCACCATCACCATGCAGTTGGCGAACAATCTTTCCTTCGACAGCGACAATGTCTACATCCGCAAGTTCAAGGAAATCCCGTTCGCGCTCCAGATCCAGCGGGAGTTGTCCAAGGAAGAGATTTTGACGCTGTATCTGAACACGATTTATTTCGGCGCGGGGGCCGACGGCATCGGCGCGGCGGCATCCATCTATTACGGCAAGGAAGTCAGCCAACTCACCCTCGCGGAGGCGGCGATGATGATTTCGCTGCTGCCCTGCCCCTCCGCCTGCAACCCAATCGCGGCCCCGGAGCGCTCGCTGGTCCGGCGCGAAACCCGGCTTGCCAACATGCTCAGGGAAGACATGATCAGCGAAGCGGAGTTCGCGCGGGCGAACGCGATGCCGGTGACCGCGCGCCGGCGCAGCCGCGATATCGAAGTGCCAGCGCCCTATGTGGCGGAAATGGTGCGCCAGGAAATCTACGCGCAATTCGGCGAGGACGCCTACACCCAGGGTTTTGAAGTCATCACCAGCATCGATGGCGACAAGCAGTTGCTCGCCAATTCCGCCCTGGTCAACGGGCTGGAAAACCACTATGACCGGCGCCACGGCTACCGCGGGCCAAGCGCCAACTACCCTGCGGATCCGCTTGCGCCACAGGCGCGGTGGCTGCGCGAACTCGAGGGTGTGCCGACCTATGGCAACCAGCGGCCCGCCATCGTCACCTCGGTGCAGTCGCGTTCCTTTACCGCGCTGCTGCAATCGGGGGAAATCATCACCGTGCCTTGGAAGGGCATCCGCTGGGCCTACCGCTTCCGCAACCGCAACGAAGCCTGGCCCCCGCCGCAGGCCGCCGGCGATGTCGCGGCGGTGGGGGATCTCATCCGGGTGCGGCAGGTCGATGGCGGCTGGCAACTTGGCCAGGTTCCCGACATCCAGGGCGCCCTGGTTTCGGTTTCACCCAACGACGGTTCGATTCTGGCGCTGGTGGGGGGTTACGACTTCCGGCTCAGCCAAGTGAACCGGGTTATCACGCCGCGACCGCCCGGCTCGAATTTCAAGCCTTTCCTGTATGCCGCGGCCCTGGCCAACGGTTTTTCACCCGCGACCGCGATCAACGACGCGCCCTTCACCCGCGGCGACTACCGGCCCGGCAATTACGAAAACAACTTCCTCGGCCCAATCACCCTGCGCCACGCGCTGCGGGAATCGCGCAATGTGCCGGCGGTGCGGCTTTACGACCGGCTCGGCTCGTCCACCGTCCTGCCATACGTCGAAAAGTTCGGTTTTGATTCCGCCAGCTTCCCCGGCAACGACTTGACCGTGGCACTCGGCAGCCAGGACGTGCAGCCGCTGGAAATCGTCGCGGGCTACGCCGTGATCGCCAATGGCGGCTACGAAGTGAACCCCTGGCTCGTGCGGCAGGTCGCCAATCTCGCCGATGGCGTCGTCTACACCGCCGCGCCGGAATCGATTTGCGCCGATTGCGCCCGGGCAACCGGAACGGCCTTCCCCGGCGCCGAAGCCGAAGCCAAACCCGGGCGCGCCGTCGACGAGCGCGTGGCCTACATACTCGGCTCGATGCTGCGCTCGGTGATCGAAGATGGCAGCGGCGCCCGGGTCAACCGGGAAATCAACCGCTCCGACCTGATGGGCAAAACCGGCACCACCAACGGGCCCCGGGAACTGTGGTTCTCCGGCTTCAACCGGGATCTGGCAACGACGGTGTTCGTCGGTTTCGATCAACCCGAGCCGCTTGGCGAGAGGGAGCAAGGCGCGACGGTGGCGGTGCCGATTTGGATCGACTTCATGAAACAGGCGCTGGCGGGGGAACCGGAAGCCGGCCCGCGCCGCCCGGACGGCATCGTCGACCGCTTGGTGGACCGCGATTCGGGCGCGCTGGCGCTGCCCGGAGATCCGAACGCCGTATTTGAATACTTTCTGGTGGAAAACGCCCCGGAAGTCGGCGCCGGCCCGGCGAATGGCAGCGAAACAACCGCGGGCGAGCAGCAGCCGCTGAGCACCGAAACGATCTTTTAGGAAAGCTCTGATTAAATCAGAGCATACTCGGCAACTTGACCGGGGCTTTGCCGGATCCCCAATTTCCGCCTCAGATCCGGCGCTCGCCGAAGCGCCGCTTGAACCGGTCCACCCTGCCGCCGGAGTCCAGGATCTTCTGTTTGCCGGTGTAGAATGGATGACACTGGGAACAGACCTCGATCAGAATGTCCCTGCACAGCGTGGACTGCGTCTCGATCACATTCCCGCAACTGCAAGTCGCCTTGATCGTGGCGTATTGTGGATGAATGTCAGGCTTCATAGCGCAATGTTCCAATTAAGTATGCTCTGACTTAATCAGAGCTTCCCTAACCCGGCCCTTGCCTGGCGGCGCGCCATCAACCCGGCGCGCCACCCTCAAGGGCCGAGCATTCTAACAAAACCGCCCCAACAAGCAAGACCGTCCAGACCGTCCATGGATGACTCAATCGAGTGACGGTTGACCTTGCCTCAGCGAGTCGGTTCCCAAAAGCAGGTTGAATCCTTCCATGTTGGCCGGGATCACCACGGTGCCGCCGCCATTGCTGGCGAAGGACTGGAGCGCGAGGTTGATCTCGTGTTGCAGATATTCGGCGGTGAGGCTCGAATTGATGATGCTGTTGGCCTCGGCTATTCCCCGCGCCCGCTCGATCTCTATGAGCGCGTCCTGCCGCGCGATCTCCACCTGCACTTGCTTGGCTTCGAGCTCCTTCTCCGCTTGCACGGCGATCTGGATCGCCTCCTCGATGCTCGGGTCGGTGTTGAGCGCCCGGATGACCACCCGCGTGATCGTGAAAATGCCAGGGTCGGACAATTCAAGGCGGTTTTGCAAATCGTCCAGAACGAGATCGGCGATGATGTCGCGCTGGCGATGCAACTCCAGGCTGTCGATCGTCGCGACCTGTTCGTAAATGGCGGACCGCGCCTCGCGCATGACCAAGCCGTAAGCCGGCAGCAAGGCGCCGTCGCCGCCGCTTTGCGAAGTGCCGGCGTACTTGACCATCAGCTCCGAGATTTGCGAGGCATTCGCCTGGTAAAACACCGACACGTCCAAGTCCCGCAAAGTCAGGTTGTCGCCGGCTTTGGGCCTGAGGTCCTCAAAATCGACGGGAATCTCCTTGGCGCTGAACTCGAAAGCCCGCGTCAGCATCGGCATCTTGAAATTGAGGCCCTGCCCCACTTCCCGGTGATTGACTTCACCCAGGGTGCGCTCCACCACAACATTGCCGGATTCGACCGTATAGGCGGTCATCGACAGGATGAGCAGGCAAACCATAAACGAGACGGACGCGATAACTGCAACTTTCATCTTGCTTTCTCCCATGGTTGGGTTGGCGATTGAAGCGGTCCCGCCGCGCGCCGACGCTGCTGACGCTGGACGCTTCCCAGCCACCTCTATACCACGAAACTACAGATAGGCAAACAAAACGGCCGCCGAAAACCGAGCCCGCAGCCCGAGTCGCACCACCCGACTCGGCAGGATTTTGTGCGCAAAACTGCGCAATTTCGCCACTTTTGCACTATATGTTAGGGGTCCGAGCGATTCGGGCCGGTGCCGCCGATATTCCAATCGGGTTTTGACAGCCGTTTCATTCACGAACCTGAAAATTCGTGATATATAGGGAGTTGGCATGAGAGTTGACGAAGTGATTTCCACCACGCACACACTGGAGCAATCCGGCATGAGCCGCAGAGAGGCAGAGGCGGTGATCTCTGTGTTGCGGGACGCCCTTGTGCCGCTGGCCACCAAGGATGACTTGGCCGCGGTCGAAAAATCGATCCGGGACGACATGAGATTCATGGCCACGAAGGACGATTTGGCGTCAGTCGAGAAATCGATTCGCGATGACATGAAGCTGATGGCCACCAAGGCTGACCTGGAGGCCTTTGCCAAGAAATCCGACCTGGAGGCCTTCGCCAAGAAATCCGACTTGGAGGCCTTCGCCAAGAAATCCGACTTGGAGGTCTTCGCCAAGAAATCCGATCTGGAGGTCTTCGCCAAGAAATCCGACTTGGAGGCCTTCGCCAAGAAATCCGATCTGGAATCCTTCGCCAAGAAATCCGACTTCGAACACATGGCCACCAAAGCTGAGCTGGCGGGCATGGAGTCAAGATTGCTTTGGCGGCTCCCGACGGTGATATTGGGGGTGGGAGGCTTCTTCCTCGCCTTGGCGCGGTTCTTGATGTAGGGCGTCGACGGCAGCGCAACATGGTCATACTGGCGAACTGATGTTTGGCGCGTCGATCCGCCCCGATCGCAGGGGTGGCTTGGGCGCCCCAAGCCGCTCATGCCTGGGCGAAGATATTTTCCCCCGAAATGCGGTGTTTCCCCCGAAAGTGACTATACTTTTCGCTCCACGGCGTCGCGCCGGACCATCGCCGCCACGCATATCCTTTCTGGAGGAAGGAGCAGATCATGGAACCAGCCTTTGATTCGTTGGCCGCCTATCGTAAACTTGAAGAGTCGGGCATGCCCGAGCCGCAAGCGAGCGCGACCGTGGAGGTCGTCAAGGACGCCATGCAGAACCTCGTCACCAAGGAATATCTCACCGCCGAACTCGACCGGCGCTTTGGTCCCGTGGACGAGCGGTTTGACACCATGGATGGGCGACTTGACGCCATGGACAGGCGGTTTGATGCCATGGACGGGCGACTTGACGCCGTGGACAAGCGGTTTGACGCCATGGACGGGCGACTTGACGCCATGGACAAGCGGTTTGATGCCATGGACGAGCGGTTTGACGCGGTGGACAGGCGGTTTGATGCCATGGACGAGCAATTCGCCGCCGTGGACAAACAATTCGCCGCCGTGGACAGGCAGTTCACGGAGTTGAAGTCCGATATGGAGATACGCTTCACCAAGCTCGAAACGAAAATGGACAAGGGCTTCGCGGAAATAGGCAGGACGCAGGCCTGGGGCTTCGTCTACATGGGCGCGCTCCTCATCGCCGCCGCGTCGCTGCTGTTCGCGGCGCTGCAATACTTCGACGGGGAGGCGGCGGCCGGGCGGCCCGTCTATTATGGCGAGCCGGCGTCGCCGCCAGCGCTTGAATCCGGGCTTGAATCCGGGCTGCCAGCGCCGCCCGAAGCATCTCCCCCGCAACCTCTCGGTGCGCAATAATCGGCGCAATGGCCGGGGCGTTTTGCGCCGCTTCGGATTGGCTTGGGCGCGGCATGCCGGAAAAGCCCGGGAATCCGGCCCGGCGCCATGTCCCCCGATTATTGCTCCCCGCCAGCCAGATCCATGCTCCTTGGCCGGGGGCGCGGAATCTCCCCGCTTGGCCGCCGGCCGCTTGCCGACAGTGCCTGAATGCTTGCTCTCCCGGCTTGCGCCGGGCCTCTTTTCGCGCAGGGCGCGGTCGCGGAAGGTCGCGGGGCGGGGTGGATGTCCCGCATGGCCGCGGTGGCGGCCGCTGTCGCGCGACCCCGGTGACGAAATGGTCCTTGAAGCCGCGACAGACGGACGCGCCGACGCCTTGGTGATGTTCAACCGCAGAGATTTCGGCGCCGCGCCGGGGCGGTTCGGCATCGGCTTGATCAGTCCGCGGCAAGCCTTGGGGAGGGTTGCGTCATGAAAACACAGCTGTCGGCGTATCCATTGCGATTGCCAAAGTCGTTGAAGTCCGCGTTGTCCGAAATCCGCGGGGAGGAGGGCACAAGCATGAACCAGTTTGTGGCGACCGCCGTGGCGGAGAAGATTTCGGCGCTGAAAACCGCGGAGTTCTTCGCGGCGCGGCGGGACGGGGGGGACACGGCCGGGGCGCCGCGGTTGTTGCGCGGGGAAGGCGGGCAAGCGCCCGAATCGCAAGATCGCCTCGACTGAATTAAAACCGCCGCCGCCCGCTGTCGGGATGAACGGAGATGGCGCTGGTTCGTTGGGATTCCGCGTCTTCCGGCTATTGGGCCATGGCCGGCGGCGGTTCGTTGGCCGGCCCTGTTGTGCGGGAACCGGATGTCGCTGGCGCTGGCCCCGGTTCGATGGAGTGCGCGGGCTGGCCGGCTGGCGCCCGCCCGTCGACGCGCTGCTGCGCGGTGAGGAAAAATGTCGCCAAGCCAATGAAGAAAACGCTCATGTAGACGAACCCCCAAGCCTGCCTCCTGCCCATTTCCGCAAAGCCCCTGTCCATATCGGACTTCAACTCCGTTAACCGCTTTTCCACTTCGTTGAATTGTTTGTCCACAGCGGCGAATTGTTTGTCCACTTCGCGGAATTGTTGATCAACGCCGCTGAATTGCTTGTCCACGGCGCCAAAGCGCTGGTCGAGTTCGGCGGTCAGGTATTCTTTGGTGACAAGATTCTGCATGGCGTCCTTGACGACCTCCACGGTCGCGCCGGCCTGCGGCTCGGGCATGCCCGACTCTTCAAGTTTACGATAAGCGCCCAACGAATCAAAGGCTGGCTCCATGATCTGCTCCTTCCCGATACAAGATATGCGCGGCGCCGATGGCGCGGCGCGCCGCCGCGGAGCACAAAGCATAGTCGCTTTTGGGGGAAGCGCCGCGTTCCGGGGGAAAACATCCCCCGCGCGGGCATGGGTGGCTTGGGTGGTCTCGATTTTCGTTGAGCCAAAAAGCAAAACCCCCGGCCGGGGCCGGGGGTTTTGGGTTGGGGGCGGCGGAGCCGCCGGGGTTTCGGGTTAGGAGGCTTCCATGATGTCGGTGCCCGCAAAAGTGGTGCTGGCGCCCGCCAGGAAGATGACCATGTCGTTGGCCTGTTCGAAGTCGCCGTCGCCGTCGACATCGAACAGCACCCACAGGCCCTCTTTGTTTGCCGTGGTTTGCGAAATCACCGCGATGGAGTACTTCGTGAGGTCGCCGCCCACCGAGTCCGCGCTCGAGCTGTCCGCGCCCCGCGATTCGAAGAGCCCCTTCCCGTCGCCGATGAAGTCCTTCAGGTTCATCGCTCCGCTGTTGGGTGCCAATTCCTCATCTTCGTCGGTGGTGGGATCATTCTTCCTGAACTGGGTCGGGGTTCCGTCGATGCTGGTGATGGCGGTCGTGCCTTCGGTTTCCGGGTCGCCATCGGAGTCGACCGATTTCCAGTTGGCCCAGTCATCTGTTCCCCTGATAGCGCCGCGAACCTTGTCGTACAGGTCCTCGGACAGCACGATCTTGTCGGTTCCGCTGGTGAAATCCATGATGGTGTCCATGCCCATCCCGGCGCCGCTCTTCGCGTTGTAGCCGGTCAGCTGCGAGTCGGAGGCTGCGGTGAACTCGAACATGTTGTCGCCGCCGTCGCCGGTCAGGGTGTCCCCATGGGCTCCGCCGTGGATCACGTCGTCGCCGGCGCCGCCCTCGATGGTGTCCACGCCGTCGCCGCCGTGGAGGGTGTCGGCTCCGTCCCTGCCTTTGAGCGTGTCGTCGCCCTTGTTGCCCATCAGGACATCCACGCCGTTGCCGCCTTGGAGCTCGTCCGCGCCGTCGCTGCCCCGCATGGTGAGCTTGTCCGTGGCCGTGGCATCGTTGCCGGTGCCGACATCCACCACGACGCCGGCCTTGTTGGCTTTGGCGTCCACAAGCCGCAGGCCATCGAGGCCCGCGCCGCTCAGATTAACCATCGAATCGCCGTTGAGCTTCACGCGCTTGAGTCCGCTGTCGGCGATGATGACGGTGTTCGTGTAGCCGGCCGCGGTCGCCTTGCCGCCGGCCTTGGCCATCGAGTTGACGATCATCGCGTCGATGCCCGCCTGGAGGGTGATGGTGGCCTTGGTCTGCCCGGTGTGGACGCCCGTCTTGCCTTCGGAGGCGTCCTCGTCTGTCGTCCCGCCCGCGGCGGTCAGGTTCACCGTGAAGTCCCGGTTGATGGTTGAACCAGCGTTTTCCTCGCGGAACTCCGGGGCCTTATCGGGCTCGGCGACCTTGTAGTCGACCTCGACCATGACGGTGTCCGTTCCGGCCTTGCCGCTCATCACATGGAACCCCATGCCCTCGGACACGACGTTCGACAGTTCGACCTTTTCCTCGGTGGACGCGCTGAAGCGGATTTCTTCCACGCCCAAGGCGGTGATGTCGTACTTGCCCTTGCCGCCGCCGGCGTCGAGGGTTTCGAAGTTCTTGTAGATCGACAGGGTTTTCTGGGCTTTGCCCGTGCCCTCCGTATACGTCGCGCCCGCGCCGTTGGTCAGCCGCAGCGTGTCCATGCCGTCGCCGCCGTCGATGACGCTCATCTTGTTGGCTTTGGTGTTGGTGCCGTGGTAGTGGTCGTTGCCGTCGCCGAGGAGGACCTTGAGGCCTTCCTTGGTCCGGTGATCGCCCATGACGGTGACTCGGTCGGCGCCGCCGTGGGTGTGGATGGCCGCGAGCTTGCCGTCGGCTCTGGAGCCGACCTCGACGATGTCGCCGCCAGAGCCGGTCATCACGGTTTCGAGGGCTTTCAGGAACTCGAAGGCCCCCACATTCCCGGACCGGAAATCGACCATGCCGGTGGCCATGCTGGCGTCGATCATTTCGAGACTGTCCATGCCGGCGAGGCCAGCCATGGTCACCTTGCCGTCGCCTTTGACCGTGATCGACTCCAAGGTGCCGGAGGCCTTGTAGGCCGGGTCCACCTTGCTGTTGTCGAACGTGGTCACCGCGAGGGTCAGACTGCCGCCGGCGTCGATGTCCAGTGTCTTGACCTCGTTGGAGGCGAGGCGGAAGTTGGAATCGTCAACCACGAGGATGTCGATGTTCTCGGCCGAGCCCTGGCCTTTGATGCACACCTTGCCTTGGCTGTCGTCGCCGTAGTTGTTGACCGCCAGGAGCAGGTCCTCGGGCTTGTCCTTGCCGTCGGCCGTCTTGGATTCGTTGACGATCAGCGCCACCGCGTCGGTGTTGTACAGCTCCACCCGCGAGATGGCGTCCGAGCGGATGGTGACCGTCGGGTCGCCGCCGGGGACGGGGACTGTCTTTGTGGTTTCGACCCGCTCCCGGTCCATGGAGACGCCATCACCGTCGGCGTTGACAGTGCCGGGGAGGGAGGCTTCCGTGGGCGCATCGGGAATGCTGTCTCCAGTCAAGGTCCCCGCGTAGGGGCCCCATTTGAACTTTCCGGTCAGGGGGTTGTAATGGAGCGGGTAATCGTCGGTGTTCTCAATCGCCTCTCCCGATCCATCCCTCACGGGGATTTCAGCCTTGAAATCCTTCGTCCCTTCCGCCCTTGCCACCTTGATTTGGGTGGTGGCGCCACCAATAGTGCCACCGTCTTTCTGTAGGAGTCCCGCAGTCGGGATTTCCACCCGGTTCCCGTCCGGGGCCAGCACGAAATCGTCAAAGTCCGTGCGCAGGTTGAAGTGCGAGAGACTGGTCTCCATCTTGGTTCCCGCGACGTCCCGCTCGATTTCGAACACCCGCACGGTCTCGACGGATTGGGACTGCCCCTTGCCGTCGGCCTCGAGGCCGACGGTGACGCTCTTGCCGCCGGTGACCTCGACGATGCTGGTGCCGTCGGCGGAGCCGATCTCAACGTCCGTCTCGTCGTCGCCGCGCACGTCCTGGCGCACCAGGTCGATGCGGTCGATGGCCTCCTGCCGGCTGCCATCGGTGTGGTCCACGCCGTCGAGCACGCTCGCGGACGGCTCGGCCATGGTTTTCTTGACGGTGTGGCGCTCCGCCACCAGCACCTTGTTGTGGAAGGCCGTGGCCGCCTCGCCGTAGGCGATCCAGAGGGGGTGCGAGGCGCCCGCCTCGGCGACGTCGAGCAGGGCCACCACCACGTTGTGGATGATCTCGCCCCGGCCCAGGCCGTCGTTGAGCTGGCTGACGACGAGGTCCTTCGCCGCCATCATCGCGACCGGGGAAACCCCCGGGAGCAGGACGCCGAGCAGTTTGTCGGCGAACTCCCCGGGGGTCTGGAAGATGGGGTAGGCGGTGGTGAAGGCCTCGGTTTCCGCGATGTGCCCCGCCAGCTCGGCGACGGTCATGGGGTTTTCCTCGTCGTTGAGGTCCCCCACCCACTCGTTGAGCCGCTTGGTGCCCGGCGCCTGACCCAGCATGGCCACCGAAAGGCCAATCAGGTGGGTCCTGGTCTCTGCTGAAATTGCCATTGCGATGTTCTCCGTTGGCTAAGGAATGTTAGGCGCCGTAAAATCCGTATAAACAACAACTTAAGTCACCAAACACCCTATTGCGTTCCCATCCGTGTTGCGCTCCAATACGGCCCGACTTGGGGCCGGTCGGTTTCGCCGCGCTTACGGCGCAGTGTTTCGCCCCGTATCGACGCGGGCCCGCTTTCCGCGCCTGAACCGTCTGTTTCTCAGCTACCTGTCAAGGATTCCGTGATTTTCCGGGAACCGCCTGTCCCGCAAGGGCTGGTGTGGGAGAATCGGGTTTTCCGGTACCCGCTCCGCAGATGCCCCTTGAAGAAGCAGCAGCAAGCCCTCAAGCATTCGCGCAAGCTGTTGCGGAAGAGGCGGCGGAAGAGTCGCCCGCCGAAGGTTGCCTGCGTGTCCACCGATCTGGACCCGGCAGCCTTTGGCGGTTCTTCGATTCTGGCGCGGACGGCGCGCTGTTCGCCTGTTGCGCGCGAAACAAGAACATGGCCAACCCGCGGCATCTTCCGCTTTTCAGATCCGCTGCCGCGGCGCTGCGCCGGTGTGCGTCTGCGCCCGCGATGCGTTCCAATAGGGCGGACCCGGATTTGTCCGCTTTCGGATCGCTTACAACAAGGGATTTCGCCCTGTCGATCACGGTCCGATTTCCACGTCTGAACCACCTTTTTACAGGAGCGAGAACATGGCCAAACCGCAGTATCTTCGGCTTTCCAAGCGGGTCGTGGACCGCCTCCCGGTCGACGGCAGGGACATCGTGTTCTGGGACCGCGAGCTGCCGGGCTTTGGCGTCCGGGTCTATCCCAGCGGGCGCAAGGTGTACGTTGTGCAAACCCGCCACAATGGAAGATCGCGGCGCGTCGCCATGGGCCGCCACGGCGATATTCCGCCCGACCGGGTGCGCAAGGAGGCCACCAAGATCATCGCGCGCCTGAAAGCCGGGCTTCCCCCGGTCGAGCCCGAACCCGGGGACCCGCCAACATTGGCGGACCTTGCCGGGCGTTTTCAGCGCGAGCATGTCGCTTCGCATTGCAAACCCGGCACCGCGAGGAACTACGGCTACATTCTCAGAAAGCACATCGTGCCGCGCTTGGGGGAATTGCCGGTTGCCGGGGTGGAGCGCCAGGACATTCTCAAGCTGCAGTTCGAGTTGAGTGGCGTCCCCACAGTGGCCAACCGCTGTGTGGACATTCTGGCCAAGATGTTCAATCTCGCGGAACTCTGGGAGATGCGCCCGCCGAACCGCAATCCCTGCCGGGGCGTGCGCCGCCTCAAGGCCCCGCCCCGCCGGGAGCGTTTCCTTACGCCGGAGGAGTTGGGCCGGCTTGGCCAAGTGCTCGAGGACGCCCCCGCCGAACAATTGGCCTCGCGGCATGTGGCGGCGGCGATCCGGCTGCTGGCCCTGACCGGATGCCGGAAAAACGAAATCCTGGGTCTGGCCTGGGGCGACCTCGATTTCGCGGCGGGAGAGATGCGGCTGCGGGACAGCAAGACCGGCGAGCGCGTGGCGCCGATGCCGCCCGCCGCCGCGGAGGTGCTGGCCAGCCTGCCGAGGACCAGGGGCAATCCCTGGGTGTTCCCCGGCAGGAAAAAGGGCGCGCGGCAGGTCAACATCCATGTTTCCTGGGACCGCGTGCGCAAACGCGCCGGCCTTGACGATGTGCGCCTGCACGACCTGCGGCACACCTTCGCCTCCCGCGCGCTCGCTCTCGGCGAGGGCCTGCCGATGATCGGCGAACTGCTTGGACACCGGCGGGTGGGCACCACGGCCCGCTACGCGCACCTGGCGCGGAAATCGATCCAAGCCTCCACCGCGAAGGTCGCCGACAGCATCGGCGCGGAAATCTTGGAATAGTGCGCTGTCCGGCAAATACCTTGCGTTTCAGCGCGCTCTTCGGGAGCGGGCCTGAAGCGCGATCGCGGCGTTGCCGCCCTTGCCAATACCGGCGGTATTGCCGGCGGACGGCGCCTTGCGCCGACGCTTCAAGCCCGCGCTGAAATGCAACGTATTTACCGGACAGCACACTAGCGATGGCGAAGCTCGGGCGGCGCTCGATATCCAAGCGCACGGTCGAATCGCTGCCGGCGGGGGGGCGCGAGGCGGTGTACTGGGACTCGCAGTTGTCGGGTTTCGGCGTGCGGGTCTACCCCTCGGGGGTGAAGGTCTATCTGGTGCAGACCCGCGCCAATGGCAAGTCCCGCCGCCTGACGGTCGGGCGCCACGGCCTCATCACCGCCAACGAGGCGCGAAAGCGGGCGGCGGGGATCATCGCCGACATCAAGGCGGGCAACGAACCCGTAACGCGCAACGGCACGTCCCCTGCGGATGCCGGCCCCACGGTCGCCGAGGTCGCGGCGCGGTACATGACGGAACATGTGGCGGTGGTCTGCAAGCCGATGACCCAACTGCAATGCCGCAGCATCCTGGACCGCCACCTGCTGCCCGTCCTGGGCCGCGAGCGCCTTGGACACATCGGGCGCGGGCGCGTCGCATCGCTGCATCATGGCCTGCGGGAGACGCCGAGCATGGCCAACAGGGTCCTGGACCTGCTGTCGCGGCTGTTCAACATGGCGGAGCTTTGGGGGATTGCGCCGGAAGGCGGCAATCCCTGCCGGTTCGTGCGCAAGTACAAGGAGCGGGGCCGCGAGCGCTTTCTCTCCGAAGAAGAGTTCCGCCGCCTGGGCCGCGTGCTCGGCGAGGTCGAGGCCGAGGGCATGGTGCGTTCAGACGTGGTGGCGGCATTCCGGCTGCTGATGCTGACCGGCTGCCGCAAGAGCGAGATTCTGACCTTGCGCTGGGAAGATGTGGACCTTCGGGCCGGGGAGATTCAGCTGCGCGACGCCAAGGCTGGCGCGCGGGCCGTGGCGATTTCGCCTTCCGCCCGGCGCGTGCTGGGAGGGCTGACCCGCGTGGCGGAGAGCCCCTGGGTGTTCCCCGGCAGGAACCCCGGCCGGCACTACCAGAATCTCAACATACCCTGGCGGCTCATCCGCGCCCGCGCGGGTCTGAACGACGTGCGCATCCACGATCTCAGGCACAGCTTCGCCTCGCGGGCGCTGGCGCTGGGCGAGACCCTGCCGATGATCGGCAAGCTGCTGGGCCACAAGAAGGTGGAGACCACCGCCCGCTACGCGCACCTGGCGCGGGATTCGGTGAAGGCGGCCGCCTCCCGCGTCGCGGAGAGCCTGCGGGCCGATCTCGAAGGTGGCGGGGAGGTTTCTCGCCCGGTTGGCTGAGCGCCCCTGCGCCACCCGCAGGTGCCGATCGGTCGGACGAGCGCCGCCCCAGTTCGCCTCGTGTCAAGCGGCCAGATTCCCTCTTCTGGACGAGTTTTCCATTTGATGGTCAATCACCATGGGATTGACGCACAGCGAACCCGCGATCTCTTCAATCTCGTAACCGTCGTGGCGCATTTGCCGGACTATATTCTCCGGGGCGACGAATTCCGCGGCGAATGCCCGTCCCACGGCTTGGCGTTCCGCTCTGTGCAGGCCGTTGACAGTCGATAGCGGCGCATCGGAAAAACAAACCACGTGGCCAATCGCCCGGGCAAACGCGAATGTTTCCGCGGTTCTTTGCCAGTTTTTCGCCCCCCTTTCCACAAGGTGGATGTGGGCAGCATCGCCTTCGCGGCAGTCCACCACGGCGTACATGCCGCGGGGCCCGCGCTTGCGCCCGTAGCGCGCGCCGCCGAGTTTGTCGGCAACGGCCCTGACGGAAACGGCATCACCTTCGTTCAAGCCGACCGCGTCGCGGAACGCCTTGGCGGCGAGATACCCTCGATGCCATGGGGGACGTGACGCTCCGGTCCGCAAGGCGTCGCTGATTTGCTCGGCCACAGCATGCAAATCCGGGAGGAGACTGCCGGATGTGGGACGCAGCCCCCTTATCCAGTTGACCAGCTCCCAATGCGAATTGGAGGAGGGGCCATTCGACGAACGGACCGCCGCCAAAAATTCGACCAATGACTCGCCCTTGAATAAACTTTCCGCGCTCTCGATGAAATCCGAGGCCCTTTCGGATACAGAATACGGATCGACGCCCAAAGCGCCGGATGCTTCGCAAAACGACCGTTCATCCTCATCGGACATTGAAGCTTTGACTCTTTCCCAACTGAGATGAACCCCTGTCTCGCGAATGTTCTCGCTGATCAGCCGCTCGACCACAGCCTCGACAAATCCGCCAAGCAAGTCTTCGGCCTCGACCCGCGATAGCCGCGCAAGACCTCGATTCATAAACACCAGCTTTGGATTGGTCCATTCCAATGGCCGGCATTCAATAGAGAACACGGCCCCGTTGTACTCGAACCGCATGTCTGGCAACGCGTTGCCGTTGCGCCAGGGGAGCAGGCTGTGATCCCTGTCCCGTCCTCCAAAAATCGGCCACCAGTTCGACGCGATTCCCTCGGCGAGGTGAACCGCCGGAAACACCGGACTATCGATGAACTTGCCGGATTCCGTATCCAGGAAGGAAAAAATGTTCCGACTTTCGAGAACCATGCGCGGCACGCACAGGGTAGCCCGCTCTTCCACGTTGGAATGCGGACCGTCCGATATCCATTCGTCAATCGAAAATTGCGCGACGCTCTGATTCATCAATTGGCCAGCCTTTGTAGTCGCCCGCCTCCGAGTTGATGCAATATCCAAACCAGACGTTTCCGTCTGCCTCAAACCAGATTTTCTTGGGAAACCGCTTGTCCGCTTCCACAAACTTGTATTGCCCGGCAAGAATGGCGCGCCGCACCCATTTGGTGGCGCGGGACCGATCCTCGGCGGAATTCAGCGGGCATATTGTGGTCACCTGTTTCCGCATACGCCCGACTTTTCCGCCCGGAAGCTGCCGGGCAGCGGGCTTTCCTCCCCACCAGCGCTGGATTTTGTGCTCTCCGCTTCCCACATAGCGGGCCTGAAGCGCGAGGCTTTTGCGCTGCGATTCAGTCAATTCCCGCCGCCGAGGCTTCTGTAAGGGGCGTTTCGCCATTGGTCTTCAACCCACGAGCCTCAAGACAACTCTGCCGGAAAGCGGTTTCAAGCTAAGGCGCGATATTATCAGCATCCCGCCATTGGGAAAATCCCAGCCGAGCTTTGTGAGCGGACTTGCCGGTGCTGGGTGGCCAGACGCCGTTACATGGGGTTCGTGCGCCGGGGAGCCGCGTGCCCAAGCGCCAAATCGGGCCTTGTCCGGGCCTTTCCCAGTGGCGTCGCCAGTGGCGTCGGGTGGCCGCGGTTCGCGCAAAGGATTTTTCTTTCGATTTTTTCGGTTCCTGTTTCCCTTCCGGGGGAATGTGGCTATAATCCGCCGCATCTCAAGTGTCCGGTGGCTCTTTGCCAGATCGTGTGACATTGAGGCAAGGCGGCGACCGGGCGCCGGATTTCGGTGCGCGACCGCGAACAAAGCAGAAATGCCGGCACGAAATGCCACGAGCATTTATACGATATGGGTGTGACTCTGGTCACAAGCACAGATACGCCCATCGATTTATAGTGCCGGCGCCTAACATTCCTTAGCCAACGGAGAACATCGAAATGGCAACAGAGCAATCCATAGACCACCTGGTCGGGCTGGCGGTCGCGATGCTGGGGGTGGCCCCCGGCACGGACTGGCTCAACGAACGGGCCAAGCAATTGGACGGCGGGGCGACGCTCGCGGACATCGCGAACGAGATCCAGTCCTCGACCGGCTTCGAGGACGAGTACCCCGCCTTCCTCACCAACGAGCGGTTCGCCAAGGAATTTCTCGAAGCGCTTCTCGGCGACAACGTCACCGACACGGCGATGATGGCGGCCGTGGACTTCGTCGCGGGCCAGCTCGCGGGCGCGACCCGCGGCGAGCTCGCCCTGGCGCTGGTCGACGCGCTGACCACCATCGCCCGCGAGGGCGAGGACAACGCCCTCCACGCCGACTTCGGCAAGGCGGCGGCGGCCTTCCACAACAAGGTGATGGTGGCCAAGCATTACACCGAGGAGGCCCGCGAGGCCGACCCCTCGGCCTCGGTGCTCGAGGGCGTCACCGACGACCCGGCCACCGTGATGGCGGCGAAGGACGCCATCGACAACCCTCCGGCGCCGCCGGAGTCGATGGAGGGGCAGCGCTACGTGCTCACGCCCACCATCGACGACATCGAGGGCACCGATTTCGACGACACCTTCGTCGCCGCGCCGGTGCAGGGCGCGGACAGGAACTTCTCGGAAACCCTCAACGCATTCGACAGCATCGACGGCGGCGGCGGCTCCGACACCATCCTCGTCTCCGGCGACGGGGACGTGGACATCGCCCTGGCGCTGGTCAGCAACATCGAGACCGCCAACATCCGCGCCCCGGGCTCCATCAACGCCGACATGTCCGAGTGGGCGGGCCTGGAGTCCGTCGAGATCGGGCGCTTCGGCTCGGACAGCGCCGTGACGGTGGTCGTCGACGGGGCCTCGGTCGAGATCAACGAGCGCCTGACCATCGGCGGCGCCGCGACCATCGTGGGCGCGAAGGGCGCGGTGGACATCAAGGCCGGCAGCGGATCGGCGGTGCATGTCGGCTCCGCCGGGCACACCGAAACCGTGATGGTCACGGGCGGCGCGAGCGTGCTGGTCGACAACGGCGCGGGCAAGCAGTCCCAGACCGTCAAAGCCGTCGTCGTCGACGACGTGCAGCACAACAAGGGCACCAATAGGGACCCTGTACCTGACGGCAAATTCAAACCAATGGTGGACGACGACGGATTCGTGGTCGGCGCGGATGGGACCACCCGGGTCGGACTGAGCGCGGATGCGGATGGCGACGATACCCCAGACTCTTTCATCCGCTTGACGCTGGCCAACGACGGCGTGACGTTGCAAAACGGGGGACCACAAAGTGGCGGCATTGCGACCGGAATGCCGATCACGATCACATTCACCCACGGGACCGGCGGCAGCACAAGCGACATCACGGCGAGATTAAGGTTCGACGCTGACAACGGAGGCATCGAGCTCGGCGAGGTAACCGCCTCTGGCGATACTAGCGTGCTGACGCTGGCCGCCGCGAAGACGATGTACGAAGGCAAGGCGATTCCCAGTACCGAAGTCGTCGTGCCCACCCCGTCCATCGGCAGGGAGCCAACCGGCGGAACCATGCCCGACCCCCGCGGACCGGAGGGCGGCGGCGCCACCCTGACGGTCAACTCCGACGCCATCGAGATGGTGCACCTGCACAACACCACCGCCACCGTGCTGGTGAACAACAACTCCATGACGGCGGACAAGGAGCCGATGCCTGAGGACTTGGAGCTCACCGTCAACAAGTACGGCGACAAGGTCGACAAAGGCAAGCTCTGCGTCGCCGGCTCGGGTTCGGCCCACAACATCGCGCTCATGGTGGAGGGCGACTCCTGGGTCAACCTGAACTCGAACGCGGTCAAGGCGCTGGACGTCACCGCCAACGCCAAGCTGGACCTGGGCGTGTACAAGTTCGACGCGAACGGCAATCAGAACGGCGCGTCGAACACCCTCGAGACGGTGAAGATCACCGGCGCGGGCGACGTGACCATGGCCGCGCTGGCCGGCCTGGCCAAGCTCAAGACCATCGACGCCGGCATGAGCGAAGGCAAGAGCAACCACTTCAAGTCCACGGCGGCCCTCGCCGCGCTGGAAACCGTCATGGGCGGCTCCGGCAAGGACAAGGTCGAGCTCTTCTCCGCCGCCTCAGGCACCGGCAGCAAGCTCGAGGCCATCCACACCCGCGGCGGCGACGACACGGTGAAAATCACCGGGGCGCACCGGACCAAGGGCCTCGAGGTCAATCTCGGCGAAGGCGACGACACCTTCGAGGGCAACAGCGGCGGCAGCAAGGACAGCCGAATCGACGGCGGCGAGGGCGTGGACACGCTGAAGCTGTCCGCCCCGGACGCCACCTTCAAGGATGGCACCGCCACCAAATCGATCTACTCCAACTTCGAGATTCTCGATGTGGGCGGCGGAGCGGGCGAATACGATGTCGGACGCCTCGGCGTCGACACCGTGGTCGCCATGGGCGGCACCGCAACAGGCGGCGCGGTGACGCTGAAGAACATGGCGGACGGCATGGGCATCACCGTGCACGGCACGGAGGGAATGGACACCACAGCCATGATCACCCACGAATTGCCGGAAGATCTCCGGCGGTCCAGCCGCGAGCTCGACGTCACCCTGCTGGCCCTCGGCGGCGAAAACGACACCAAGGCCGGGACCGCACCCACCAGCAGGACCGGCGAGTTGACCCTGACGCTCACGGCCGATTCGGATATCCAGGGGCTCACCGTCGACTCCAGCGCCGAAGCCGGCGGGTCGGAAATCCTCCCCGCCACCGCCCGCCCCAGCGCGGCCAACTACCACAACAAATTGAAGTTGGCCGGGGACAGCGCAACGGAGGTGGAGGACATCACCGTGACCGGCAATGCGAGGCTGACGATCGAGGGCGCCAACGGGATCAATTTGATCGACGCCCGGGACAACAACGGCGGCGTCACTTTCTCCGGCGGCTCGCAGCTGCAAGATATGGACCTGCTTGGCGGCGGCGGCGTTGACACGTTCACCGGCGGCGCCGGCGACGACGAGATCGAGGGCGGCGGCGGAAATGACGTGCTGATGGGCGGCGCCGGCGACGACGAGATCGAGGGCGGCGCGGGCGGCGACACGCTGACCGGCGGCGCCGGCGACGACAAGTTCGTCATCAGGGCGGTCTCGGATTCGCAGTTGAGCTTCAACGCCGCAGGCACCATGGCGCTGGGCATGGACACCATCACGGACTTTCGCGTGGGTAGCAATGACATCGTGCTGCCCAAGTCGCTGTTCGACAGCTTCCAGGGAACAATCAAGGGTGGTGGTGGACAAGGAACGGCAAACGTAACCACTGGCGGCAACGGCGCCACCACGTTGAAAGACCACCTTGAGGCGAGCTTGACCAAGAACGGATTCTTCGAGACCACGGCACCAACGTCCAACGGCTTCGGCGGCACCATCAGCAAGCATTCGGTGGCGGTGATCCGTGAAGACACCGACGGCGGTGGCGGTGTTAACTATACTTGGATATTCATCGACATCGACGCCGACGGCGACTTGGATCTCTCAACCGACCACGCCATCAGGCTGACTGGCGACCTCGCTATCGGAACAGGGGATTTCATGGCGTCGTCCTGATCCCACCAACCCCGGCGGCGCAGCCGCCCCCAACCCAAAACCCCCGGCCCCGGCCGGGGGTTTTGCTTTTCCGCGCCAACGAAATCGGGCGCTTCCAAGGAGATTCCGCGACCGCGCTTCGCTTGCGCAGAATGACGGGGCGAGGCCCGACCGGCTCAGCCGGTGAAAACCGGCGCCACCCGCCGGGATTCCGCGAGGCGCGGCTTCGTCCGCGGTTCGTCCGGCGCGGCGCGCCCCGCCTGTCGCGCGCCGCGTGGTCGAAGGGCGCGCAAGGGTGGCCATGCCCGGCGTTGGTTGGCATCATGGGCGGTGTCATGCGGCTGGCACTGGACACCAGTGTTGTGGTTGCGGGGTTCCGCGGCCCGTCCGGGGCATCCGCCAAACCGCTTGGAATGGCGCTGGAAAAGCGGTTTGTTTTGGTCCTTTCCCGCAGCCTTGGCCCTCGAGTGCGGGTCGGTGCGCGGGAGCCCAAGGCGGGGAATGGCTTCCGGGCTGGGCCGGGACGGGGTCGAGATGATCGTTTCCGCCCCGTGTTCCGCGGCCGGGCCGGTTGCCGCCCGCTTTCCGTGGCGGCCGATGTCGCGCGACCCCGGTGGCGAAATGGTCCTTGAAGCCGCGACAGACGGACGCGCCGACGCCTTGGCGACGTTCAACCGCGGGGATTTCGGCGCCGCGCCGGGGCGGTTCGGCATCGGCCTGACCGGTCCGCGGCAAGCCTTGGGGAGGGTTGCGCCGTGAAAACACGGCTGTCGGCGCATCCATTGCGGCCGCCAAAGTCGTTGAAGTCCGCGTTGTCCGAAATCCGCGGGGAGGAGGGCACAAGCATGAACCAGTTTGTGGCGACCGCCGTGGCGGGGAAGATTTCGGCGCTGAAAACCGCGGAGTTCTTCGCGGCGCGGCGGGACGGGGGGGCGCGGCCGGGGCGCCGCGGTTGTTGCGCGGGGCGGGCAAGCGCCCGAATCGCAAGACCGCCTCGACTGAACCAAAACCGCCGCCGCGGGCGCAAAGCATAGTCGCTTTTGGGGAAAACACCGCATTTCGGGGGAAAATATTCTCGCGCGGGCATGAGTGGCATGGGACAACCATGCCGGCGGAGACGCCCGCGGGTTTCAGGTGAATCCCCTCAGGCTCGGGTTCCTGCCGGATGCGGGCCATGCCCGATGCACCCTCTTCAGTTCTTGGTTCCAGAATGCCCTTCCGTCATCGAATTGATGCCCCAGCGACTTTGCCAGCTTGAAGAAGCCGTCTCCCGGAATATTATCGCGCTTGCGCGCCACCGCGGCCGACAGCATCCCGCGGCCCGCTTCGTGCTCATCCCTCGATATCTGATCAAGCAGGGAATGGAAGTGCGGGCTGCGGTGGTGGAGCGGAAAACCGATGCGTTCCGCAAGCCCGGAGTGGGAAATTGTCCCGTTCCGCCTCGCGGCGGCGACCATTGCCTCGCGCATTTTCGCTTTTGCCCCTTCGAGGGTGTCTGGCCGCATCCCGGGTTGCTCTTTTCCGCTTGGGAAACAGGCTGCCCGATTGGGCGGGACCTCCTCAACCCTTGCGGGGTCCCCGCTTGGAAGGGGTTGGGCGCGGGCGCGCGGTTCGTTCGATGGAAGGCCGTTGTGGACGAAAAAGGCGGCCAACGGGAAATCGGTGGCCTGAAAAAGCAAAACCCCCGGCCGGGGCCGGGGGTTTTGGGTTGGGGGCGGCTGCGCCGCCGGGGTTGGTGGGGTCAGGACGACGCCATGAAATCCCCTGTTCCGATAGCGAGGTCGCCAGTCAGCCTGATGGCGTGGTCGATTGAGAGATCCAAGTCGCCGTCGGCGTCGATATCGATGAATATCCAAGTGTATTCAACATTTGTACCTGTATCATCGCTTTCACGGATCACCGCCACCGAGTGCTTGCTGATGGTGCCGCCGAAGCCGCCGGACGTTGGCGTTTCGGTCTCGAAGAATCCGTTCTTGGTCGCGCTCGCCTCGAGGTGGTCTTTCAACGCGGTGCGGCTGGTGCTGGTGTTTACGTCTGCCGTTCCTTGTCCACCACCACCCTTGATTGTTCCCTGGAAGCTGTCGAACAGCGACTTGGGCAGCACGATCACATCTCTAGCTCCATCAGCCTTAAAGTCCATGATGGTGTCCATGTCCCGCGCCATGGTGCCTGCGGCGTTGAAGCTCAGCTGCGAATCCGAGACCGCCCTGATGACGAACTTGTCGTCGCCGGCGCCGCCGGTCAGCGTGTCGCCGCCCGCGCCGCCCTCGATCTTGTCGTCGCCGGCGCCGCCCTTCAGCACGTCATTTCCGCCGCCGCCCTCGATCTCGTCATTGCCGCCGCTGCCGGTGAAGTTGTCCGCGCCGCTGCCGCCGCTCAATTCCATTACCGTGTCTGGCGCGGTGCCCATGAAAGCGAAAGTGACACCGCCGGAGTTTTCCCTGGCGTCCACCTCATCCAGTCGCGCGGAGGCCGGGTCCACGGTGATCTCCAGCTTCGCGTTGCCACTGACAACCAGCTCCTCGACCACCGTGGATTCTGCGGTCAGCGTGAGCTTGTTCTCGTAATGGCTCGCGGCGACGGGCCGGTTGGCCGCGAGGGCCGCGTCGGAACTGTGCGGGGTCGCGTTGGAGCTGATGTTGATCACCTCGGTGCCCGCGTCGGTGGTCAGCGTCAGAATCGCCTCGCCCCTTGTGTCGTCTCTCGTGTCGTTGCGGCCGAACGCGGCCAGGTGCACGTCCAGCGAGTCGGACCGGCGGCCGTCCGCCGATTCGTGGATGATTATGGCGGTGGTGTTGGTGCTGCGCCCATCGCCGCGTCCCTGGATGCCGTGGACGCGGATTCCCATGCCGTCGGCCATGTTCTCCAAAGTCACGGTGGCGTCATCCGCGGTGCTCGCGGTGACCAGCACGTCGTTCACGATACCGAGCTGCTCGACATCGTAATCGCCGCTGCCAAGCGCCACGTTCAAGGTCTCGAACCCGGTGTAGATGGATTGGACCTTGTTGTCCGCGTCCCGGTAGGTGGAATTGGCGGCGCTGGTCAGGTGGAGGATGTCCGCGCCCTCGCCGCCGTCGATGCGGCTCTTGCCGTTGCTCATCCTGCCGGAGTAGGTGTCGTCGCCGGCGCCCAGATCGACCTCGAGGCCGCCGTTGCGGAGCATCCCGGCAATGGTAACGGTGTCGTTGCCGTCGCCGGTGTCGACGCTCTCCAGCTTGCCGGTCACCTTGGTCCTGAGCGTGACCGAGTCGTCGCCCGAGCCGCCCTTGACCGTGGTCAGCGCCGCCAACTCGTCGGTTGCGGCCGGATCGCCGGACGACGCTTCCCTGGAGCGGAAGGTGTTGTTGCCCGAGCTTCCGCTGGCGTCGATCATCTCCAGCTTGGCCATGCCGGACAGGCCGGTCATGGACACGCCGCCCGCGCCCGCAACCGTTACGGTTTCAAGAGTTCTGGAGGCGCCGTCGTCCAGCACGTCCTCCTTGAACTTGTTCACATCCAGCACCAGTCTGGCGTCGCCGGATATGGCCAGGGTCTTGACCTTGTTCGAGGCCAGATCAAAGGCGGAGGCCCCAGCCACGTCGATCGTGATGTTTTCCGCCGAGCCGGCGCCGTCGATGCACAGTTTGCCAAGGTCCTTCACAGCGCCGCTGGTCTTGAAGGTGCCGTACTTGTTGACGGTCACCGCCAGGTCCTCGGGCATGTCCTTGCCGTCGTCCATCTTGGAGTTGTTGTAAACCAGCGCGATGGCGGTGCTGTTGTGCAGGGCGACCGTCTCGATGGCGTTGGAACGCACCGTGAAGGTTGCGCCGGAGCCGGGGGTGGTGACTTCGGTCTCGGTCTCATCCGTGCCGACTTCGGGTTCGACAGTCACTGTGATGCCGCTTGGAAGCGCCCTGCCATCCTCCAACCGAATCTGGCCCGTGGTGGTGTCGAAAACCAGAGGCTCCGAGTCATCGGCGGCCAAGGCCACACTGATCGGCGTGGGATCACCGCTGCCGCTGGCGTCGAGCAAGGGCCGCAATCCTTCCTTTTCGTCGCCAAGCTTGATGGCGGTGATGGGGTTCGCGGGGTTGGTTCCGCCGTCTATGTCCACGGTTACCCTTCTGAGCCCAGCCCCGTCCACCAGGAAGTCTTCGGAATCCAGTTTGGGCTTGAACCTATCCACCATCGTTTTGGTTGACGCCGCGGGTCTCACACCGTCAACGCTGACGGTGGTGACGGTCTGGGATTGCCTGCCCGCGCCGTTGTCGACCAGCACGCTCGCCCCGCCCTTGACCTTGACCGATTCGGTCTGGCCCGCGGAGCCGATGTGAACGGCTGTGTCGCCGGTGGCCTCGATATCCACCGCGCCGCTGGCGCCCACCAGGGTCACCTCGTCGCCGCCGAACTCTTCAAGGCTGCTGATGGTCGCGCCGTCGTCGACGACGACTTTGACGTTCTTGTCGTCGCCGAAGAAATCCAACTGCACCGATTCCAGCCCTTCCCAGCGCGTCAGGTCGGCGTCGATGCCGCCCACGGTGTCGATCACGAGGTTCTCGACATTCGCGATCCTTTCCCGGACCAGGCGGGTTTCGGAGTCGCGCTCGACGCCGTAGACATAGATGGTGTCGTCGCCGTCGCCGCCGTCGATTCTGTCCGAGGGGTTCAGGACCTCAGCGGCGCGTTCGCCAACCTGGGTGACCGGCCGCGCGACGATGATGTCGTCGTAGGGGGTGGTGTCGCGTTCGCCATCGCCCGGCTCGATGATGTCGATGCCCCTGGTCAACTCGATGGTCCGGCCCTCCATGGACTCCGGCGGCACCGGCGGGTTGTCGATGGCGTCCTTCGCCGCCATCACGGTGGCCGGGTCGTCGGTGACGCCCTCGAGCACCGAGGCCGAGGGGTCGGCCTCGCGGGCCTCCTCGGTGTAATGCTTGGCCACCATCACCTTGTTGTGGAAGGCCGCCGCCGCCTTGCCGAAGTCGGCGTGGAGGGCGTTGTCCTCGCCCTCGCGGGCGATGGTGGTCAGCGCGTCGACCAGCGCCAGGGCGAGCTCGCCGCGGGTCGCGCCCGCGAGCTGGCCCGCGACGAAGTCCACGGCCGCCATCATCACCGTGTCGGTGACGTTGTCGCCGAGAAGCGCTTCGAGAAATTCCTTGGCGAACCGCTCGTCGGTGAGGAAGGCGGGGTACTCGCCCTCGAAGCCGGACGTGGACTGGATCTCGTTCGCGATGTCCGCGAGCGTCGCCCCGCCGTCCAATTGCTTGGCCCGTTCGTTGAGCCACTTCGTGCCGGGGGCCACCCCCAGCATCGCGACCGCCAGCCCGACCAGGTGGTCTATGGATTGCTGTGTTGCCATTTCGATGTTCTCCGTTGGCTAAGGAATGTTAGGCGCCGGCACGGGAACAGCGATTCCGGGGCACGCCCGGAACGGCCGGGAGGGGCGGGTTTCGGGGGCTGGGGAGGGCCGGGCCGGCCCGGGTTTCAAGCTGGGCCGGGCCGGATGGAGTCCGGCCGGGGAAGCGGCCATATCGCTGGGGCGCCAAGGGAATCGGCCGCGGCGCCCGATGGGAGGGGCCACGCGGAGAGCCGGTTGGACGCCGGCCCTGTGCTGGACTGGCGGGCGTGGAGTGCTTGCGCTATCCCGAAACCGCGCCTGCGTTTCCCGGTACTGTGGATGACCTCGGCCCAACCGCCGGAGAATTACTACAAGGACCCGTGGGGCGAGCGCATCGACATCGGCGCCAGTGGTAAACTGCGTGATCGGGACGAAAACCCGCAGATCCGCGGAGGGCGAATCATGTCCAAAACAGAGATCATCTTCGAAGTGATCGAAGACGAGGCGGACGGCGGGGACTCGGCGAGCGCCCTGGGTTTTGGCATCCACACCCACGGCGACAGCGTCGAAGACATCCGCCGCAACGTCCGCGAGGCCGTGGACTGCTATTTTGACGAGGGCATAGAGCGTCCGGGCGTTATCCGCCTCCACTTCGTGCGCGACGAAATTCTAGCTGCATGAAACTGCCCTGGGGGAGAGCGCATGGACATCAGGGCGCAATCCGCGGTCGGCCACTCATCCTGCCAAACAGCAGGAAGGGGATAGCCGACCGGAGCGGGAGATAGATGGAATTGACCTTCTATTCGACCTGCGCCCGATCCAATCGGGTCAGTTGACTGGCAATGCTTTCTTGATCCCCGGTTGGAGGGGGCAGGGCAAGGACCGACTGGACGGTGGATGGGGCTTGGCTGGCGCATGGCTCGCGCAATACCTCATACCACCCGACTCCGAGACGAACGGCTTTACGGCCAGTGACACAAAATCCCATCACGGCCGCGGGCAGCATCAAGGGGGCCGCCAATGGAATGATTGGTGGGAACGCCAACGCCACGGCCACCATCAATCCAGAAACCGCCGCGCCGGTGCCGGCAGACTTGCCCGTCTCACCGGCAATCCGCCGAAGCATCTCCTCACGGCCAATTTGCCCTTGCTGCCATTTGAGTCCGTGCTCCAATGTGGCGAACACGCAACCGCATGCCGCAGCCACTGCTGCCCCGGTGAACATCCGTGCGGCTGTGGCGGACAGTGCCGCCGAGAACGCCTTCCCCTCCAAGACATGTTGGGCCGCCTGGATTTCCTTAGCGGTCATTTCCCTTGCACCCCGCTTGCGATTCAACCCGGCCCTTTCGAAGATTCCATTTGAGGCTTCACTGGTGCCACCCTTGCTGAACGGAACAATGTGGCTCCAATCGAGGCCCGCAAGATGCTCCGCGACCGCCTCTGGACCTGTTGCGCGCAGGGTCTGTGGAAGCGATTGCCAAACATCATGAGCCGCTTCCATCCCGCGGCTGATTCCACGTGTGCCCGCGGACAGATACTTCGAAGGGTCGACCGTCGCCCAGTTTAAATTGGCAGCGAAGTCGAGCAGTGCTTTGTGGGCAACAAATGATCCGGCCGTGAAGCCGGGTAGCGATAGGCGCGCTGCAAACGGTCTATTTGGTTTCGGTGGCAGGCTAGGGAGCTTGAGGCCCATTTTTCATCCATCCCGGCAGACTTGCCGGACATCTATCCTCGTTGCCGGGAAAGGTGATCCAGGTCTAGACGGTCGCTTTCCACGTACTCTCGGGCCGTGAGCGCATCCAAGGTAACGACCGATCCATGGACTGAGCCAAACTGACCGCTTGCGGGGATGAGTTTCAGCCAGCCCTCAAGGAAGATTTCCCAACCCTCGTGTTCAAAGTCCAGCGCGTCCTCGTCGCGTATGAACCAGAACATCAACTCAACTTCATCAGCGTCCCAGGAGGGTGCCGCCCGGACGCGAATTTCTCGCAGTGCCTTGAGCGCCCTGCCTTCGCTGCTTTGCCTGCCATGCTTGTCAGACATCCTGTTCTTCAAGGGATTGGCAAATGCGACAAATTCGTCGGGAAAAGCGAAGCGCGCCCGCTTGCGGGCCAGTGAAAGGGAAAGCCGACGCGCATCTTCGTCTCCAAAGCAACCTTGCGTACGCTGCCATTGCGCGGCGACGGGCTTTTCCACAGTCATGACCCGTTCAAGGTCCGCCACGAGATTTTGCGGCGAAACACCCGGAATATATGCGTAATTCGGACGGTAGCCCCTTTCGATCTCGCGGAGCGTAGATTTGTCGACCTTTACCAAGGGGCAGACTTCGATGAAGGGCCGATCCGCGCAGTTCCGAACAATGTCACACGTTTGAGTCACCACCGAGAAACCGAAAACAGATGCTTCAACTAGATCCGGCTCCTCCGCGAGTGTGTCCGCCACGAGATCTGTCACCCGCAGGTCGGGCGCGACGCGGAACGCGAACCACTGTTCCCCGATTACGCAGTCCCCCTGTCGCCAATGCCGCAATGAAGCATCTACTTGCGCCAGACGTTTCCTTTCAGGTGGGCTCACGCCGCGAGGTCTCCACCGTTCGGACGCTGCGGACCAACCCCCGGTCTCGATGAACGCGTCCTTGCCGCGCATCAACAAGGCTCTCCGGTGGCAAGGGTTTGCGGGCCGATGCTGACGCTTCACCCAGGCGGGATAACTCTGGCCTCTCCCGATGAACGCCGGTCTCCAATATCTCTCGGGCTTTCGAATAGCGTCCCGAGGACAGCAACTCGAATCCAGACTCGCCATTTTTGGTTTCGAAAAGTGCAGCCCGGGTGGTGCGGGCATCGCCACGATCCGATGCTCGAACAACATCGAGAATCCCCATCAAGCGTTGCTCATTTTCGGCGGTCATGGGCTTGCCGCTCGCCCAGTAGTGCACACCCCGCCGCGTCACGCCGAATAGTTTGCCGAGCTGTTCCCAAGTCAAACCCGAAATGCGGCGAAGTTCAAAAATAGCCTGTTGCGTAGCCTGAGTCAGATCAGCTGGCCCGCCTGAGGGATGCCAACCTTTTCCGCTGACCGTCGCATGCATCTCTGGCCGAGAGTCCACTTCCCAGATACGATCAGGTTCCTCAGATGAAGTCCCCGGCCCCGCCAGAGCCCCACCCACAAGAATTATGGAAACTTTCGGCAACTGGTCGCGGATGTTGGCAAAACCCGTAGCGTACATGGCAGCCGAATCCGTATTCGATATCCCCAGTGTCATACCTCACCTCCATAATGCCGCAGGAATTCATCCGTAACTGTCCAGCGAAAAACACTGTATATGCGTTCCGCAAATCCTCGAGCCTCCCGCAACACGCGCCCCACCTCCAATTTCCTTTGCTCGACCAAAAATGCGTCAATATCCAACAACCAACTCGCTTCCTCCACGGCATCAATCGCCGCCGGGTCTACTGTTGTATTTGAGGGCACAAGACCCCACCGGGTCTTCAATCGTCCCGATTTATCGGGAAGGTCAAATTCGGCCTCGCAAATCGAATGGCCAGCTTGGGGCGCCAGGGGAGACGAAAATATCCCGCAGACTTCAGGACGCACGAGCCGGGGCAGATCAGCAAGATCCTTACCCGTCACTCGATCAATGTAGCGCACACCGAGGCGGTCGATGACTTCCGGCCGCACATGGGACACAAGCGCTTTTACAACCAGTTCCAACCTTAGCAGAAAATCGTCCCGGCTGTTATAGCCTCCAGTGTCCAGCGACAGAAAGTCCCGGGCCAATGTAACGCGCCACATCCCCTCGGTGTCCTGAAACCGCCAAAGGGCATTTGCATGGGTACCCAACACACCATTTTCGCCAACGGACACACTACGGCTCTGCTCCGATCGGAGCACTGGATACTCGGCGCGAATGTCTTCCTGAAATGGCGCAATAAAGTCTGAGTTTTCCACAGACAGGATCGTGGGAAACCGCACTTGCGCAATCACGCGCACAAGCGGCGGGTTGGTCAGGGGCACTTCGATTGGCGGCGGGCCCGCCAGCGGGTTCATCAAAGCATTATCAGACAAGGATGCCTCCAAGGTTCTCCCTACTCGAGCGCGGATTCGAGAATGTAGCGCAATTGAGACAAATTGTGAAGAGGCATGTGAAGAGATCAGCGATTCCCGTCAACTCATCCAGCGATTGACCGGGGCCAGACCGGGCGTCCCATCGGGCCGACGGGAGTCGTTGCGGCGCTGGAAGCCCTCCGGCGCTTGCCCGGATGCCGATTTCGGCCACCTGCGTGCCCCCCCCAAGAACCGGCTTTTCGCGCAACCGGTCGCGGTGGGCCGTCACGAGGTGTCGGGCGGCTCCGGCTCGCCGGGACGGACGCCGAACGCGATGGCGCCGCACAGCGTTTCCCAGTCGCGCGGCACGGATGTCGGCAACCGGCTCCCCGCCTTCTCCCAAAAACACGAGGGCCGCTCCGCCTTGGCCTGGAACAGCCGGCAGCTTCTCCGCCGCACCTGGTCGATCAGGAAGGCCAGCATCATCAGGTTCGCGAACACCATCGCCAGATGTTTGTCGCCGCGGCCGCAGTTGTGTCGGAAGCCGTAGCCTTGCCCCCGGCACCCGCGCGTCATGGACACCCGGTCAATCGGATTTCAAGCGGCTCGGATCACCTTGAAAACCTGACCAGTTCGGCCTTCCGCAATCCCCTCGAAACCAGCCCGGCAGGGCCGTTTCCGGCATGCCCGGGGCGGCTGTTCCCGTGCCGGCGCCTAACATTCCTTAGCCAACGGAGAACATCGAAATGGCAACACAGCAATCCATAGACCACCTGGTCGGGCTGGCGGTCGCGATGCTGGGGGTGGCCCCCGGCACGAAGTGGCTCAACGAACGGGCCAAGCAATTGGACGGCGGGGATACGCTCGCGGACATCGCGAACGAGATCCAGTCCACGTCCGGCTTCGAGGGCGAGTACCCCGCCTTCCTCACCGACGAGCGGTTCGCCAAGGAATTTCTCGAAGCGCTTCTCGGCGACAACGTCACCGACACGGTGATGATGGCGGCCGTGGACTTCGTCGCGGGCCAGCTCGCGGGCGCGACCCGCGGCGAGCTCGCCCTGGCGCTGGTCGACGCGCTGACCACCATCGCCCGCGAGGGCGAGGACAACGCCCTCCACGCCGACTTCGGCAAGGCGGCGGCGGCCTTCCACAACAAGGTGATGGTGGCCAAGCATTACACCGAGGAGGCCCGCGAGGCCGACCCCTCGGCCTCGGTGCTCGAGGGCGTCACCGACGACCCGGCCACCGTGATGGCGGCGAAGGACGCCATCGACAACCCGCCGGTGCCGCCGGAGTCCATGGAGGGCCGGACCATCGAGTTGACCAGGGGCATCGACATCATCGAGCCGGGCGATGGCGAACGCGACACCACCCCCTACGACGACATCATCGTCGCGCGGCCGGTCACCCAGGTTGGCGAACGCGCCGCTGAGGTCCTGAACCCCTCGGACAGAATCGACGGCGGCGACGGCGACGACACCATCTATGTCTACGGCGTCGAGCGCGACTCCGAAACCCGCCTGGTCCGGGAAAGGATCGCGAATGTCGAGAACCTCGTGATCGACACCGTGGGCGGCATCGACGCCGACCTGACGCGCTGGGAAGGGCTGAAATCGGTGCAGTTGGATTTCTTCGGCGACGACAAGAACGTCAAAGTCGTCGTCGACGACGGGGCCTCGGTCGAGATCGACGACAGCCTGACCTTCAACGGCAAAGCGACCATCGTGGGCGCGAAGGGCGCCGTGGACATCAAGGCCGGCGCCAAATCGGCGGTGCATGTCGGCTCCGCCGGGCACACCGAAACCGTCATGGTCAAGGGCGGCGCGAGCGTCACGGTGGACAACGGCGCCAGCTCCGGCAACAAGCAGTCCGCGACCGTCACCAGCGTCAGCGTCGACGGCGTGAGACCCGCGGCGTCAACCAAAACGATGGTGGATGGGTTCAAGCCCAAACTGGATTCCGAAGACTTCCTGGTGGACGGGGCTGGGCTCAGAAGGGTAACCGTGGGCATAGACGGCGGAACCAACCCCGCGAACCCCATCACCGCCATCAAGCTTGGCGACGAAAAGGAAGGATTGCGGCCCTTGCTCGACGCCAGCGGCAGCGGTGATCCCACGCCGATCAGTGTGGCCTTGGCCGCCGATGACTCGGAGCCTCTGGTTTTCGACACCACCACGGGCCAGATTCGGTTGGAGGATGGCAGGGCGCTTCCAAGCGGCATCAAAGTGACTGTCGAACCCGAAGTCGGCACGGATGAGACCGAGACCGAAGTCACCACCCCCGGCTCCGGCGCAACCTTCACGGTGCGTTCCAACGCCATCGAGACGGTCGCCCTGCACAACAGCACCGCCATCGCGCTGGTTTACAACAACTCCAAGATGGACGACGGCAAGGACATGCCCGAGGACCTGGCGGTGACCGTCAACAAGTACGGCACCTTCAAGACCAGCGGCGCTGTGAAGGACCTTGGCAAACTGTGCATCGACGGCGCCGGCTCGGCGGAAAACATCACGATCGACGTGGCTGGGGCCTCCGCCTTTGATCTGGCCTCGAACAAGGTCAAGACCCTGGCCATATCCGGCGACGCCAGACTGGTGCTGGATGTGAACAAGTTCAAGGAGGACGTGCTGGACGACGGCGCCTCCAGAACTCTTGAAACCGTAACGGTTGCGGGCGCGGGCGGCGTGTCCATGACCGGCCTGTCCGGCATGGCCAAGCTGGAGATGATCGACGCCAGCGGAAGCTCGGGCAACAACACCTTCCGCTCCAGGGAAGCGTCGTCCGGCGATCCGGCCGCAACCGACGAGTTGGCGGCGCTGACCACGGTCAAGGGCGGCTCGGGCGACGACTCGGTCACGCTCAGGACCAAGGTGACCGGCAAGCTGGAGAGCGTCGACACCGGCGACGGCAACGACACCGTTACCATTGCCGGGATGCTCCGCAACGGCGGCCTCGAGGTCGATCTGGGCGCCGGCGACGACACCTACTCCGGCAGGATGAGCAACGGCAAGAGCCGCATCGACGGCGGCGAGGGCGCGGACATCCTCCACCTGACCAGCGCCGCCAATTCCACCTACCGGGACGCGGACAACAAGGTCCAATCCATCTACACCGGGTTCGAGACCTTGAACGTGGCGCTTGGCAGCGGCGATTACGATGTCGAGCAGCTCGGGATTGTGAACACGGTGCTGGTCACCGCGAGCACCACGGATACCGTAACCCTGGAAAACATGGCCGACGGCATGGGAATCCGCGTCCACGGCATCCAGGGACGCGGCGATGGGCGCAGCGACGACACCACCGCCATAATCATCCACGAATCGGCGGACGGCCGCCGGTCCGACTCGCTGGACGTGCACCTGGCCGCGTTCGGCCGCAACGACACGAGAGACGACACAAGGGGCGAGGCGATTCTGAAGCTGACCACCGACGCGGGCACCGAGGTGATCAACATCAGCTCCAACGCGACCCCGCACAGTTCCGACGCGGCCCTCGCGGCCAACCGGCCCGTCGCCGCGAGCCATTACGAGAACAAGCTCGAGCTGACCGCAGGATCCACGGCGGTCGAGGAGCTGGTTGTCAGTGGCAACGCGAAGCTGAAGATCACCGTGGACCCGGCCTCCGCGCGACTGGATGAGGTGGACGCCAGGGAAAACTCCGGCGGTGTCACTTTCGCTTTCATGGGCACCGCGCCAGACACGGGAATGGAATTGAGCGGCGGCAGCGGCGCGGACAACTTCACCGGCAGCGGCGGCAATGACGAGATCGAAGGCAACGGCGGCGACGATGTGCTGATCGGCGGCGGCGGCGACGACGAGATCGAGGGCGGCGCGGGCGGCGACAAGCTGACCGGCGGCGCCGGCAACAACAAGTTCCAGTACTCCTCGGCTTCGGATTCCCAAGTCGCGTGGACCGCCACGGGCGTGATGCACGGCTTCGACACCATCGAAGACTTCACATCGGCCAACGACCAAATCTCGCTGGGCCGGGCGCTGTTCAATGGGCTGCACAGTCAATCGGGAGCGACAATAAAACAGGTGGCAGGCCAAAGGAACGCATCCGCGGATCGCGCGATACACAGCTACGACGATGACGCGGCCGCGAACGGAACCAGCACATTCGCCACCGCCAACTCCCTCCGGGAATGGCTGGGGGATGGGCGTGGTGTTTTCGAGTCCACGACTGGTTCGGGCCTGGCCGCGTCCACCATGCGACACGCCATCACAACCGTTACGGAGACCTACTTCAGGGAATTGAAGGAGACAGATGGAGACCCTGCAAGTGCCAATGGGGCAATCGACCGGGACGGCGATGGGACAAATGACGCGATAGGACTCTACCGCACCTGGGTTCTCATCGATGTCAACGCCGATGGCGATTTCAACGCTTCCGTCGACATGGCGATCGCGCTGACCGGAACGGAGGTGATGATAAATCTCGGCGATTTCGAAGCCTAGCCCGACCCCATCAACCCGGCGGCACCCGCCGCCCCCAACCAAAACCCCCGGCTCCGGCCGGGGGTTTTGTTTTTGCGGCCCGATGGAAACCGGGGCCGCCCGCCGGGATTCCCCGTCCGCGCCCCGCTTGCGCGGGATCATCGGATGGGGCCCGGCCGGCGCGCCCGATGGATGAAAAGCCCCCTGTCGGGCGACCCATCCGGCGCAACGCGCCCCGCCTGTCGCGCGCCGCGTGGTCGAAGGGTGCGCAAGGGTGGCCATGCCCGGCGTTGGTTGGCATCGCATGTGATGTCGTGCGGCTGGCATTGGACACCACTGTTGTGGTTGCGGGATTCCGCGGCCCGTCCGGGGCATCCGCCAAACCGCTTGGAAGGGTTGTGGCGGCACATCCACCCGCATTCACATGCCGGCGTGGGCGGCCCATTCATTTGGTTCTTCAAGTCGCGGAATCCCGGCGAAGCCGGGGCGGTTTTGATTCAGTCGAGGCGATCTTGCGATTCGGGCGCTTGCCCGCCTTTCCTGCGCAACAACCGCAGCGCCCCGGCCGTGTCCCCCCCGTCCCGCCGCGCGGCGAAGAACTCCGCGGTTTTCAGCGCCGAAATCTTCTCCGCCACGGCGGTCGCCACAAATTGGTTCATGCTCGTGCCCTCTTCCCGGCAGATTTCGGACAACGCGGACTTCAGCGACTTTGGCAGCCGCAATGGATACGCCGCCAGCTGTGTTTTCATGACACGGCCCTCCCCAAGGCTTGTTGCGGACCAATCAAGCCGATGCCGAATCGTCCAGGCACGGCACCGAAGTCCCCGCGGTTGAACGTCACCAATGCGTCGGCGCGTCCGTTTATCGCGGCCTCAAGGACCATTTCGTCACCGGGGTCGCGCAGCATCGGCCGCCACAGGAAGCTCGCCGCGACCGGTTCCGCCACGGAACACAAGGCGGAAACGATCCTTCCGGCCTCATCTTGGCTCAGCCCGGAGGCCATTCTCTGGCGCGGGTCCCCGCATACCGACTCGTATTCGAGGGCCAAGGCGACGGAGAGGACCAAAACAAACCGCTTTTCCAGCGCCATTCCAAGCAGTTTGGCGGATGCCCCGGACGGGCTGCGGAGTCCCGCAACCACGATATTGGTGTCCAATACCAGCCGCATAACATCACATATGGTACCAGCGCATCCAGGATATGACCACTCCCGCTCATCCTCCAACCACACGGCGCGAAGCCGAATCGCGGAACTTTAGTTCGATTTTGTGGCTTGGAGCCGTCGCTGGCAGTTGGCGGCGCGGCGGAAAAACCCCCGCGGCAAGCGCCAAAGGGACACCCATGCCAGCAAATTGCGGCGGGTATTCCATGAATGGCCGCCGGGCCCCACCCCGTCATTCCGCGCAAGCGAGGCGCGGCCGCGGAATCTCTTTGGAAGGGCTCGATTTTCCCTGGCGCGAAAAAGCGGAACCCCAGCCGAAATCGTGGCGGGACATCCATCCGCATTCACGCGCCGGCATGGGTGTCCCATTGATTTAACCCGGCGTTTCCGCCGAGCCGTCCCCGCCGGCACTCGAATCCGGGCCGGCCGGGCCTCCCGCCCCGCCCCTTCCGCAACCCCGCGGGGCGCGATAGTCCAGCGGGACGCGATACCCGAAGCGCACCGCGCCCAACGAACCGCCAATCCCCGCCCCTCGAAAAGCGTTGCTTTTCACCGGCTGCGCCCCGGGCAACCCGCATTCTGGAGGGGAGCATTCAAGGGACACCCACCGCGGTTTGCCGGCATGGGCGCCCCTTGGTCCTCGCCGCAGAGGGGTTGCTCCGCGCCCCGCCAACCGCCGCGGACGCGGGGGCGGCCTGGGTGTCCATGCCATCCCGGGGTGTCCCATGCCACCCATGCCCGCGCGGGGATGTTTTCCCCCGAAACGCGGCGTTTCCCCCGAAAGCGACTATGCTTTGCGCCCGCGGCGGCGCGCCGCGCCATCGGCGCCACGCATATCTTGTGTCGGGAAGGAGCAGATCATGGAGCCAGCCTTTGATTCGTTGGGCGCTTATCGTAAACTTGAAGAGTCCGGCATGCCCGAGCCCCAAGCGGACGCGACCGTGGAGGTCGTCAAGGACGCCATGCGGAATCTTGTCACCAAAGAATACCTCACCGCCGAGCTCGACCGGCGCTTTGACGCCGTGGACAAACGATTCGGCGAGGTGGATCAACAATTTACCGCCGTGGACAGGCAGTTTGCGGAATTCAAGTCCGATGTGAACATGCGCTTCACCAAGCTCGAAACGAAAATGGACAAGGGCTTCGCGGAAATGGGCAGGACGCAGGCTTGGGGTTTCGTGTACATGGGCGCGCTCTTCATCGCCGTGGCGTCGCTGCTGTTCGCGGCGCTGCAATACTTCGACGGGGAAGCGGCGGCCGCGCGGCCCGTCTATTATCTCGGCGAACCGCCGCCACCACTGCGGGCGCTCGAACCCGCGCTGCCGGCGCCGCCCGATGCGTCTCCCCCGCAACCCCCCGGGGCGCAATAGGCGAACGCCGGCCGGGGAGGTGGCTTCGAGCGAGTCCGCGGGCGGGAGGGTGTTGGCGCTTAATCTCGAACCTTCATCCATGAAGGCTCTCAAATCGATTCGTCGTCGCTTAACACGTCCCGGCGACGCTCCTCCCCAACGACGCGCCAACACCCTCCCGCCCGCGGACCCCTGCGCTGTGCGGACTTGGGGGGAGGGGGGGGGTTGCGGCTTCGATTTGAACAACGTTGGCAGCCCAAGCGGGGCGCGGCAACCGAAGGGCGCTGCGCCGGACAAGTCAGTTCAGGTCATCCCGCATGGAGTGGAGCCCTCCCCATCATTCCGCGCGGGCGAAGCGCGGTCGGGGAATCTTGCCGGGTGGTGCCGGTTTTCGTTGGCGCGGAAAAGCAAAACCCCCGGCCGGGGCCGGGGGTTTTGGTTGGGGGCGGCTGCGCCGCCGGGGTTTTGGGGGTGGGTTAGGTGAGGAGCGTTGTGGCGAAGAATGCATAAGTCACGTCGACATCGCTCATGAGCTTGATCGCCATGTCCACTTCCCCGTCCCAATCGCCATTGCCATTCACATCGACGAAAATCCACGTGGCAGCGTTAGCGTCCGAACCCTCGTCGGCCCACACGATGGTGTCCCGGATGACTTGGTTGTCGTCAGAACGATCCTCGAACAATCCATCGCCTTCGGCGTCCAGGAAAGCCTTAAGTGTAGTGGGATCACCTGAGTTGACGTTGATATCCCCCACATCCCTTGCTGACCCCACCAAGTCGTCTCGCAGCAGACCCTTCCCGAGATGGATGAGATCGGTGTTGACTTCGAAATTCATGATGGTGTCGTGCCCCTTCGGTGTGCCATCGGCCTTGAACGTCACGAGGGAGCGCGAGTCGCCGGTGAAAACGAAGTTGTCGTTTCCGGTGCCGCCGTTCAGCGTGTCCATTCCCGCGCCGCCCATCAGCGTGTCAACGCCGGAGCCGCCGGTCAGCATGTCGTTGCCGCCGCCACCATCCAGCATGTTGGGGGCTGAAGTGGTGCCTCCATCGCCCGCCATGAAGTCGTCGACGCCCGCGCCACCGAACATCTCAATCGTCCGCGAGGTCGAGGAGGCGTCAACCACCACGCCCCCCGTGCTGCCCGAGGCGTCGACATAATCCAGACGCGCGCCGGCCTTCATGACCGTCAGTTTCGCGTTGCCGTCGATGACGAGTTCTTCCACTAACGGTGTGCCCTCCAGCGTCAGCGTGTTGGCGACGGTGGTGTCTTTGGTGGCGGTTTTTATGCCCGCCGTTTTGGAGCTGACAACCAGGTCGCGGATCTCGCTGTCGGTGGTGAGCGTCAAGTTGATTGACTCCATGTCGCTGCCACCGTCGAGTTCCACCTCGAGCTGCGTCCTGTCGTTGCGCGAGGTGCCGGGCTCCCGGTCCCGCAGTTGGTGGACGATGGTGGCCGCGGTCGCTTCGTTGTCGGTGGTGCCGACCGAGAATCCCTGGGTGCTCCCCATGTTCTTCAGCGTCACCGCGCCATTGGTGCCCCGGCTCACGGTCACTTCCCCGACGTCGAGCAACTCGATATCGTAGGTGCCCTTGACGGAGCCGCCGACATCGAGCACCTCGAAGCCGCTGTAGATCGACTTCGCCGCCTCGCCCTTGCCCTGGATGGCGCCAACGGCGGTTGTCAGGTGCAGGGTGTCCCTGCCCGCGCCGCCGCTGATACTGCTCTCGGCATTGCCCGCGCCGGTGGACGAGAAGTGGTCGTCGTCGGCGCCGAGGTCGACCGTCAGGCCGTTCTGGGCGTTGAGCGCCGTGACCGCGAGGTGGTCCTTGCCGCCGCCGCCGGTGTACATCTCAAGGCTGCCGCCGGCATTGGTCAGCATGACGTCGCGGGCTTTGCTGGCGTCCACCGTCTTCAGCTTGGCCATGCCCATCGCGTCCATCGTGAACTTGCCTTTGCCACCCAAGATGAGATCCTGCAATGCGTTGATGGCCTTGCCGTCCGTGAGCGTGAGCTTGCCCTCGCCCCCGACGGTGATGGTCTTGACGGTGCCCGCGGTCAACTTGAAGCCGGAGTCCTTGACCACGGTGAGCGTGACATCGTCGGACACGCCCGCGCCTTGGAGGCGGAGCTCGCCGTTGAAGTCCTCGACCGCCACGGACAGCGGAGCGGGGGCGCCCTTCTTGCCGTCCGCCATTTTCGACTCGTCCTTGACGACCGCGATGGCCTTGGTGTTGTGCAGTTGGATGGCCTCGATGGCGTTGGAGTGGACATTGACGGTGGACGCGACCACTTCATCCCCATCGGATGTTCTCGGCTTATAACCGGCCGCAGCCGACTTCGTGGTGGTCACGCGTAACTGGTTTTGTTCCAGAGCCACATCATCGTCTGTGCCGGCCTTCCCATCAGCTCCGGACAGTTTTCCTTGGTCTTGCGCGATGTAGTAGGTATTTTGCGCATTCTGTACGGGGGTTACGGGCACGAACTTGGTGTTGCCTTCATTCACCACATACTCCACACCGCCAGTTTGTGCGGTACCGTCATCGTTGAAGGTTATGTCCAGTTCCCGCAAGCCCGACTCGTCTGCGGGCATCCCTTTCTCCGATTCTGGCACTTCTCCCTCAGCCCGTGCCACGCCGTCCACGACAACCTTGGTGACGGTCGCCGATTGGGCGCCGGCCGCGTTCTTGGCCACCGTGACGCTCTTGCCGCCCTTGACCATGACCATTTCGGTGTACATGCCGTCCTTGTCGAACTCGCCGGACCCGACAACCACGGCGGACTCATCGCTGGCCGTGATGTTGACCTCGCCCTTGGCGCCGATGATTTCCACGTCGCGCTCGAAAGTGCGCTCGGAAGTGACTACGGCGCCGTTCACGGTGACCTCGACCGTGTTTTCGTCCCTCCGGCCGAAGCGTTCGAGGGTGACCATCTCCAGCCCCGCCCAGTCGCCCAGGTCGGCGTCGATGCCGCCGACGGTGTTGATCACCACGTTTTCAACGTTTCTGATGTCCTCCGCGCCGAGCCTGAGCTGCTGGTTCGGGTCGGTGCCGAAGATGTGGATGGTGTCGGCGCCGCCGCCGCCGTCGATGCTGTCGAAGGGGTTCAGGACCTCCTGGAACGTGTTGTTCGAGCCCTGCACCGGCTGGGCGACGATGGTGTCGTCGAAATCGGTGCCCTCGATGTCGTCGATGGTGGGCGTGAGCACGTAGCGCTGCCCCTCCATCGACTCCGGCGGCGCCGGAGGGTTGTCGATGGCGTCCTTCGCCGCCATCACGGTGGCCGGGTCGTCGGTGACGCCCTCGAGCACCGAGGCCGAGGGGTCGGCCTCGCGGGCCTCCTCGGTGTAGTGCTTGGCCACCATCACCTTGTTGTGGAAGGCCGCCGCCGCCTTGCCGAAGTCGGCGTGGAGGGCGTTGTCCGCGCCCTCGCGGGCGACGGTGGTCAGCCGCTCGACCAGCGCCAGGGCGAGCTCGCCGCGGGTCGCGCCCGCGAGCTGGCCCGCGACGAAATCCACGGACGCCATCATGATCGCTTCGGTGACGTGGTCGCCGAGAAGCGCTTCGAGGAAGTCCGTGGCGAAGCGCTCGTTGGTGAGGAACGCGGGGTACTCGCCCTCGAAGCCGGTCGAGGACTGGATCTCGTTCGCGATGTCCGCGAGCGTATCCCCGCCGTCCAATTGCTTGGCCCGTTCGTTGAGCCACTTCGTGCCGGGGGCCACCCCCAGCATCGCGACCGCCAGCCCGACCAGGTGGTCTATGGATTGCTGTGTTGCCATTTCGATGTTCTCCGTTGGCTAAGGAATGTTAGGCGCCGGCACGGGAACAGCGATTCCGGGTGCGCCCGGGACGACCCGGTCGGGCTTGTTTCGAGGGGATTGTCGAAGGCCCAACCCACTTGATGTTCAAGGTGATCCGAACCGCATGGATTCCGATCAACGAGGCAACCATCGCCCGGTCGCTGAGGGAATCAGCCGCGGTGGGGGCAGATCACGAGGTTGTCGCCGACAGTGATGACAAGGAAAGGATTTCGGGACAATAAAAGTGAAAAAACAATATAAATCAATTACTTGCACGTTTTCTCAAGGTCCAAATTTATTGTGTGCTGTGGCGGCTTGTGCCCAGCACCCATTCGAGATACACTTTGTATCGACTTGATACGAACCTCGATCTGAACTACGAATTGCCATGCAAAGACTGCCCAAGATTCTGAAGAAAGAACCATTACTGGAAGCGCTATTTGAAGTTCGGTTAAATGGTGCCACTCAAATAGCTGAAATTCTGCCAGGGTTCTTATTCCATGAACTAGATCCTAAACCTAGGATCGAACGGCTGCCTGCAGCCGACTTGCCACAATCTTTAAGGGAAGCATATTCAGATCTTCAATTTTCCTTAATTCAACGAATTGATTGGGATAAATACTTTATCGCGGTAGGTGACAAAAATGTTCTAATAAGTTGTAAGATGCCTTACCCAAAATGGCCCAACTTCAAGAAAGCGATCTTGGATATAATGCAAATAATCGCCAAAATAGGAATAAGAGAAGAAGTGCAACGTTACTCAATTAAGTACGTGAATTTGATTGAGGCATCAACACTTGTTGAACAAATAAAGAAAATCAAATTGGAAATTAATCTCGGGGATGTTAAAGTTGAGGCGGATCGTTTGAAATTTGATATTCATCGAGAAGAAGGGGACATTGTGCACATCCTTTCTATAACTAACAGTGCGATAACCAAACTTCCAAATGGCAAAGAGAAAATGGGCATAGTTGTCGGAATTGATTCAATTAGAACAGCGCAGTTTGATGATTTTGAGAATTTTGCAAGCAATCTTGAGGCAGACCTTGAAGAACTTAGGCAGAAGAATAAAGAAAAATTCTTCGGATGCCTTACAGAAGAGACAATTAATAGGATGGGACCAGTTTATGAATAAAGCTTATCATCAACATGCGCATTCCGCAACTGCAACAGTAGCGCTCTTTAGCCTGTCTGCGGTTCTTGCTGCAAGTCAAGGCGGCCAACTTGGAAAAACATCATGGACTCAAGCAGTCCAGCCTCTATCATATTTAACCGGACTAAATGGTAGAACATTCAGCTTCTCCGAAAATAGAATCGCTGAATACGAGCGAATTGGAGCACAAGGTTTTGAACATAAAATTGCAAATTCTTATTCAGCTCTATCAGACGGACAAGAACCCCTAGGTGCGGATTTCGAGGCTGTTTGGGATTCCAATGTAGATCAACTATACGAGGCCTGATGACTTGCAAAACTTTGATTTAGAGAGCCTTGAGCGGCATTTACCCACGTACCTTTCTGAGGATGATAAGCGGATTCTAGCTCGGGAATTGGAAGCGATTTCATCTGGCGGATCTGCAGATTATCTACTCAGCCAACACAATGATTCGTACGATGATGTTAGACTTCAAGGAGATGGATGGAAAGGTTTTCAGTTTTTTATGTATCCTTGTGGCGAAGTGTGCCATGTAAGAGGCATGGTTCTTTCAAACTCATGCGATATTGATCCAAACAATTCCCGGGATGTTCCATCGCGGATTCTTTTTGCTCCCTTGGTGAAACTTTCAAAGTATAGAAAGTTGCTTGAAGACAGCAAAATACATATGGATAAAGTGAAGCGAAAGATTGAATCTATCAAGGCGCAAAAGACAACAAATATATTCTATCTCCCTGCTGGGGGCGCGTTAGATGAAGATTACATCGTTAGATTTGATGAAGCACAATCCATGCCATTATCTTTGCATCGTGAAAGCGGAGAATCAGAAAAGTTATTTACACTTAGCAATACAGGGTTCTATATGCTGGTGTTCAAACTTTCATTACATTTTTGTCGCCTTCAAGAAAAGATAAATCGGAATAATTTGTCAAAGTAGAAAACTAGCGTGCTGTAGATAGATTTGTTACTGGCGATCATAGATTGAGGTGGTGAAGCCGAATCCGTTGCCTCGTGCCTCGACTGGCTCATGAAACCCTTGGCGTATTGCTCATTTTGAATACCCACGTCACGCGTATCTCAGTCCGCCTCTCAATTCGACTTTGGTCCGCAACCTCGCCTCCACCAATGTGGATTCAATCAATCGCTGGATACGCCGCACGATTCAGCTAGGCGGGTGGCTGCGGTCCGCTCTCGTCCATTTTCCGACCTGGCTGCTGCTGGCCGGCAGTTCCGCACCTCTGCTGAAAACCCTCGGGCCAGCTTGAAGAGCAGGCCAACTCGGCCTTTGAAAACCCCTTCACAACCAGCCCGAACGGACCATCCCAGTAATGCCTCGGACGGCTACTCCGATGCCGGCGCCTAACATTCCTTAGCCAACGGAGAACATCGAAATGGCAACACAGCAATCCATAGACCACCTGGTCGGGCTGGCGGTCGCGATGCTGGGGGTGGCCCCCGGCACGAAGTGGCTCAACGAACGGGCCAAGCAATTGGACGGCGGGGATACGCTCGCGGACATCGCGAACGAGATCCAGTCCTCGACCGGCTTCGAGGGCGAGTACCCCGCGTTCCTCACCAACGAGCGCTTCGCCACGGACTTCCTCGAAGCGCTTCTCGGCGACCACGTCACCGAAGCGATCATGATGGCGTCCGTGGATTTCGTCGCGGGCCAGCTCGCGGGCGCGACCCGCGGCGAGCTCGCCCTGGCGCTGGTCGAGGCGCTGACCACCATCGCCCGCGAGGGCGAGGACAACGCCCTCCACGCCGACTTCGGCAAGGCGGCGGCGGCCTTCCACAACAAGGTGATGGTGGCCAAGCATTACACCGAGGAGGCCCGCGAGGAAAGCCCCTCGGCCTCGGTGCTCGAGGGCGTCACCGACGATCCCGACACCGTCATGGCGGCCAAGGAGGCCATCGACAACCCGCCGGCGCCGCCGGAGTCGATGGAGGGCCGGACCATCGTGCTGACGCCGACCATCGACACCATCAAGCCGGGCGACGGCGAACGCGACACCACCCCCTTCGGCGACGAAATCGTCGCCCAGCCCGTGCAGGGCTCGAACAACACATTCCAAGAGGTTCTGAACCCCTTCGACACCATCGACGGCGGCGGCGGCGCGGACATCATCCACATCTTCGGCACCGACCCGGACGAATCGCTCAGCCTCGGCGCTGAGGACATCAGCAACGTGGAGAGCGTTTCGATCAACACCGTGGGCGGCATCGACGCCGACCTGACCGACTGGTCGGGGCTGGAATCGGTGCACCTGCGCCGGTTCGGCGACAAGAGCGATGTCAAAATCACCGTCGATGATGGCGCCACGATCACCAGCGCCCGGAAGTTCGGCGGCGAAAAGGCGACCCTGGTGGGCGCCAGCGGCGCGGTGGACATCGAGGCCACCGGCGACACAGCCGTTTACATCGGCTCCGCGGGCCAGACCGAATCGGTCAAGGTCAAGGGTGGCGCGAGCGTGCTGGTCAACAACGGCGCGGGCGGGCAATCCCAGACCGTGACCACCGTCAGCGTTGACGACGTGAAGCTGAACGATGGCGAGGAAGACACAGAGCCATCGGGAACCTTTGATCCAATGCAAAACACCAATGGATTCCTGGTCGGCCAGGATGGGCGAGCCCAGATCGGGGTCGACAACACCCCAACCGATACAGGCACCGCCCCCATTTCCCCGGTGGGCTTGGCCGCTGATGGCTTGACATTGACAAACGCAATCACCGGAAACCCAATAATTGGCACATACAGTTGGAACGACGACGGTGTCGGCACCACTGATGCCCTTGCGGTAACCGCACAACTGAAATTCGACGTCAACACTGGCGGCTTGGTCTTTGGCAAGATCGTCAGCCTGGCAGGCAGCACATTTGGCGATCAAGGCACTCCCGACGATGCCAGCGATGATGTGTCGGAAGTCACGGTACGTTCTGGCGCCGCCGCAAAAACCTACAAGGAGGATGTCCTCGACGGCGTGCGTGTTCCCGCAAGCGTCGCATTCACCACGCAGGACATCGGCAAAGAAGATGCCGATCCGAGCACGGTCAGAGTTGGCGCCATGCCCACCCTGACCGTCAAGTCGGACTCCATCGCCGAGGTGCACCTGCACAACACCCGGGCCATCGCCCTGGTGGAGAACCAGTCCAAGACCGCCACCGGCGGGGCGCAGCCGGAGGATCTGGCCGTGACCGTCGACGGGTACGGCACCGTCAAGAACGGCCGCGCGGTCGCGACCGAGGAAGGCAAGCTGTGCGTCGATGGCACCGGCTCTGCGAAGGACATCGACATCACGGTGGCCGGCGCCTCGAACTTCCGCCTCGCCTCCGACGAGGTGGAATCGCTGGACATCAACGCCGGCGCCGCCCTGTGGCTGAAGGTCCACAAGTTCGACGACAGGACCGTTTCAACCTCGCTCAAGTCCATCACCGTGAAGGGCGAGGGCGGCGTGACCATGGATGGCCTGAACGGCATGTCCAACCTGGCGAGCATCGACGCGGGCGAAAGCTCCGGCAAGAACAGCTTCAAGTCCACCGGTGCAGGCGCCGAACTGGCCAAGTTGAAGACGGCCATGGGCGGCTCCGGCAGCGACACCTTCGCGCTGACCACGAGCCTGCGCGGGAATCTCGAATCCGTCCACACCGGCGAGGGCAACGACGTCGTAATGGTGGATGGCGACTACCGCGATGAAGGCCTCAGGGTTGACCTCGGCGCGGGTGAAGACACCTTCCACGGCAGCAAGGGCAACAGCGAGAGCCGCATCGACGGCGGCGACGGCCGCGACACCCTGAGATTGACCTCGGACGGCTTGACCTACAAGGACGGAACCAAAACCAAGTCGATCTACGAGAACTTCGAGATTCTCGATCTCGGCGGCGGGTCGGGCCCCTATGATGTCGGACGCCTCGGGGTCGACACCATCGTGGTGAAGAAGAGCACCGGCACCGGCGACGACGGCGTCACCCTCAACAACGTCGGCGCGGGCACAACCGTGCGCGTCGAGGCGACGAGCGCGGGCACGGGCACGGTGGCCGATGTGAAGTACAACTTCGCCAACGACGTCAACACCGCGGGCTCGTTGATCGACGGCGGCACCACCAACATCCTGAACGTGTCGCTGATGGCCAAGGGCGGCGAAAAGGACACGACCGACACGACCGATCTGAATAGCCGAACTGGCGCCGCGGAACTCATGATCGAGCTCGACGAGGATCTGGTGGCGATGACCATCGACTCGGACGCCAGCGTGCACCGCACCGCCGCGGGCAAAAGGGTGACCAGCCGGCACTACGAGAACAAGGTGACGGTCACGGGGACTTCCTCCGCCCTGGAGGAGGTGAAGATCACCGGCGACGCGCAGACGAACCTCGGCGGCACCGGCCTGATCAGCCTGGAGTACGTGAACGCGGCCGAAAGCGGCGCCGGCGTGACCGTTGAGGCGGGCGTCGCCGACAACGCGCGGGTCAGGCTGGTTGGCGGCAACCACGACGACAAGCTGACATCGGGCGACTTCGCCGGCGCCACCGCGATCACCACCAGGAATGTCCTGATGGGCAATGGCGGAGACGACATGCTGAACGGCGGCGACGGCATGGATTTGCTGAACGGCGGCGCGGGAGCGGATACCCTCGATGGAGGAGACACCGCTGATGGTGCCACGGATGTGGAGGATCGATTTATCTACAACGCGGCTTCGGAGTCGCAAGTGTCATTCAGCAGAAACAAGGACACTTCCAGCATCTATGACGCGAAGGGTTACGACGTGATCCAGGGATTCACTTCCGGCACCGACAAGCTTCATTTGTCCAAGGACCTGGTGGCCGCCGCGACAGCGGGCCAAATTGTGGGCACCGAGACCATATCGAACGGCATCAAGTTGGCCAATGAATGGGATGGCTGGAAGCCCAAGCATGTCGATGATGACAACGATTCGACCACTCCCTCGACAGACGACGATGGGACTACCGGCACCGACACGCCGGTCTCAACCACATCTATCGATGGAAACACCATGGATAATGATGGCGGGGCTCGGAACCTGTTCGACTTCATCGGTGACGGCAAGGGTCTGTTCCTGACATCGGTTACTTCGACTGGTGGCACTTTCGGCAGCACCACGAGGACGTTCAAGAACAGCTTTGCGCTTGTCAACCAGTCCGCGAAAAACAATGATGAGGATTCCCCGGGCACTTGGTTGCTTATCGATGTCGACAGCGACGGCAACTTCGTCGGGGATACCGACATGGTGATTTTCCTCGAAGGCACTACCGATACTCCCGCTGTGGCCTTTCTCGGCACCGACATCTCGCCGTAACCTCCCAAACCCCGGCGGCACAGCCGCCCCCAACCAAGACCCCCGGCTCCGGCCGGGGGTTTTGCTTTTTCGGGCCAAAGAAAGCGGCTTGCGGATAGTTTGACGGATTGTGGGCGCGGGCCCCGTCTGGCGGTTTTTGGGGTTTGCGGCGCCGAAGCGGCCCGGAGGCAACCACCCCGCCCCTTCCGGGCTGCTCCTTGAAAAGGAGGGGAGTTGGGTTGGCCGCGGTGGAAAACAGCACCTTGGATTGTGCGCAGAGGGAGCGCGGCGGTGTCTGAAAGGGGCCCAGCGAAGCTGGGAAAGCATTCAGACACCGACGGCAAGCGACCGGCGTCCAAACGAAGGGAAAATGCCGGGACCGCCATCAAGGAATCCAATTGCCGACCGCAAGCGGCCGACACCCGAACGAAGGGATTCCGCAACCGCGCTCCGCTCGCGCGGAATCATGGGGTGGGCCCGGCCGGTGGATGAAAAGCCCCTGTCAGGCAACCCATCCGGCGCAATTTGCGTCTGGCCTATCGCGCCCTGCGGGGTTGCGGGGGAGACGCATCGGGCGGCGCTGGCAGCACGGGTTCGAGCGCCGGTGGTTCACCGAAATAATAGATGGGCTGCACCGCCGCCGGTTCCCCGTCGAAGTATTGCCGCGCCGCGAGGAACAATGTCGCCAAGCCAATGAAGAAAACGCTCATGTGGACGAACCCCCAAGCCTGCCTCCTGCCCAATTCCGCAAAACCCTTGTCCATTTTCGTTTCGAGCTTGGTGAAGCGCATGTTCACATCGGACTTGAATTCCGTAAACTGCTTGTCCACATCGGATTTAGATTCCGTAAACTGCCTGTCCACGGCGCCGAAGCGCCGGTCGAGTTCGGCGGTGAGATATTCCTTGGTGACAAGATTCTGCATGGCGTCGTTGACGATCTCCACGGTCGCGGTGGCCTGCGGCCCGGGCATGCCCGACTCTTCAAGTTTACGGTATGCGCCCAATGAGTCAAAGGCTGGTTCCATCGTCTTGCTCCTGTCGCTGGCTGGGAATGGGCGCCGCCAGCCCTGAACGGCAGAGCCGCGGACTGGCGCGCCGGCCTTAAACATGGCCGTTGTTCGGAAAAATGCCGCGTTTCGGGGGGAAAAGGTGGTGCGCCGGGCCGGCTTTTGGCATCGGCTTGGCGGGATGCCAAGCGCTTCGCCCATCGCGCCCCGCGGGGGCGGGCGGTGGACGCGCCGGGAGCCATTCAAAGGAGACCCGCCGCGGTTTGCCGGCATGGGTGCCCCTTGATCCCTGCCGCGGGGGTGCTCCTCCGGCGCGCCGCGCCCCGCCAACCGCTGCGGACGCGGGGGCGGGTTGGGTGTCCCATGCCACTTGCGCAAATCCGCTCCCGTCCGCGCCCGGAACTTCCCCCCGAAATGCGGCATCTACCCGAAAATTGCCTATGCTTTGTTCCGCACCGGGCTTCACCGCAATCCACAGGAGCAGATCATGGAACCAGCCTTTGATTCTTTCGACGCATACCGTAAACTTGAAAAGTCCGGCGTGCCCGAGCCGCAGGCTGGCGCGACCGTGGAGGTCGTCAAGGATGCCATGCAGAATCTTGTCACCAAGGAGTATTTGACCGCCGAGCTGGACCGGCGTTTCGGTGAAGTGGACCGGCGCTTCGGCGAGGTGGACCGGCGTTTCGGCGAGGTGGAGCAGCGCTTCACCAAGCTCGAAGCGAAAGTGGATACCAGCGTCGCGGAACTCGGCAGGTCGCAGGCGCGGGGTTTGCTGGCAATGAGCGCGATCAACATCGCCATCGCTTCCCTGCTGTTCATGGCGTTGCAGTATTTCGGCGTGGGCATGGGCGTGGCGGCGCCCGCCGAACCCGGCATTTCCGCCGAGCCGCCCCCGCCGGCACTCGAATCCGGGCCAGCGGATCCCCCCGCCGCGCCCCTTCCGCAACCCCGCGGGGCGCAATAGCCCAGCGGGGCGCAATCCCCGAAGGGCATTGGCGGGATGAACTGCTTCCCGAACGCGCCAGCCTTGATCAGCCATTCCGCGCAACCGAAGCCGCGGCATCTCCCCGGTTTGGCGCCGGGCCGGATTCCCGGACTTTTCCGGCATGCCGCGCCCAAGCCAATCCGAAGCGGCGCAAAACGCCCCGCCTATTGCGCCGCCTATTGCGTACCGGGGGGTTGCGGGGGAGATGCTTCGGGCGGCGCAATGCCCTTCGGCTATTGCGGCATGCCCGGCGGCGGTTCGTTGGGCGGCTCTGTTGCCTGGGAATCGGAGGCTGTTGGTGGCGGCCCGGGTGCGACGGAATACGCGGGCTGGCCGACCGCCACCCGCCCGTCGAAGCGCTGCTGCGCCGTGAGGAACAATGTCGCCAAGCCAATGAAGAAAACGCTCATATAGACGAACCCCCAGGCCTGCCTCCTGCCCATTTCCGCGAAGCCCCTGTCCATATCGGACTTCAACTCCGTGAACCGCTTGTCCACGGCGGCGAATTGTTTGTCCACGGCAGCGAATCGTTCGTCAACGGTGCCGAATTGCTTGTCCACGGCACCAAAACGCCGGTCTAGCTCGGCGGTCAGATATTCCTTGGTGACAAGATTCTGCATCGCGTCCCTGACGACCTCCACGGTCGCGCTCGCTTGCGGCTCGGGCATGCCCGACTCTTCAAGTTTACGATAGGCGGCCAACGAATCAAAGGCTGGTTCCATGATCTGCTCCTTCCTCCAGAAAGGATATGCGTGGCGGCGATGGTCCGGCGCGACGCCGTGGAGCGAAAAGTATAGTCACTTTCGGGGGAAACACCGCATTTCGGGGGAAAATATCTTCACAATCAGGAATGGGCGCCTCCCATGCGCGCTTGCTGCTGCGCAGATTGATCGGGCAAATCGGCAGCCGGAACCTGAAAATGAAAGTGCTGGCAAGCGAACCCCGCTACGAAGGCGGGGATGTCTACCAGCGGCAGACGGGTTACGAGACGCTGCGGATTTCCTTCGCCGATTAGTGGGGGATGACCGGGGATTGTGCAAGCGCGAGCTGTGCGGCGACGGCGGCGCCTCATCCAAACCAGGTCTGAAGCAAACCGGAAGACCAAAGCTGTTGTGCCGCGAGCACCAATCCGGCGGCGGTGGAAAAGGTCAACAGCATCCACCAGCACACGCGCAGCGGCAGCCAGGCCAACTCGGCGCGCAGGCTGGCGTCCAGCCCATCGATCTTGATGTCCAGCCCATCGATCCTAGTCTCCAGCCGATCCACTTTCGCATCCAGCTTGTTGATTCTAGTGTCCAACTTGTCGACTCTCGCCTCCAGCTTGTCGATTCTGGCGTCGAGTTTATCGATTCTGGCATCGAGCCTGTCGATTCTGGCATCGAGCTTGTCGATCTTGTCTCCCAGCTCATCGACTCTGGTCTCCAGCTTGTCGATTCTGCCATTCAACTTGTCAATCTTGACGTCCAACTCGTCGATTCTGGCATCGAGTTTGGCCAAATCGGCCTTGGTGGCGAGTTCCGCGCTCGCCTCCTTGAAGGTGTCGCGAATCGCCCAAGCGATGGCATCGGCCTGTGTTTGCTCCATTCCCGCTTCCCCGATCCGTCTGGCGACGGACAAGCTGTCGTGCGAAGTATGCTCCATAATCCCGCTTCCTATCAACTAAACGGTGCGTATTGATCAGAAAGTGTAGGCGCTTTCGCGGGAATTGCCCTGATTTTCGGGGTGGATCGTGGCGCCGGGCAAAAAAAAGGGCGATCGAATGACCGCCCCTTTGGGTTGGGTGCCGCCGGGCTGAACCCGGTGGCGCTTTGTGGCGAACGCTTAGAAATCGACTGTCAGCCGGCCGTAGTAATAGGCGCCCTGCCAATCCATCCCGGTTGCGGACTCCCAGAGCCGGCCGCAGCACGTGTCGCCAACGGTGCCCTGTGCCGGATACTCGTCAAACACGTTCCGCGCCCCCAGCGAAAGCCGGAAGGTGTCGTTGAAGCGGTACTGGCCTTCGATGTCGGTGTACCAGATGGGGTCGAAATCCTGGTAGCGCAAACCGAGCGGGTCGCTGCCTCCGCTATTGGAGTTGGTCGATTCGCCGTAGTAGCTCACCCGGCCGATCAGCGTGAGCTGGTTGACATCGTGCCGGGCGGTGATTACGCCGCGCCAGTTCGGATCGTAGTTCCTGAAGTCGTGCTGGGCTTCGTTGTTCCGGTACTGGCTCACAACCGAGGGATCAGAATCGTAATCGATCTCGTTGAAGTTGAACGAGGCGGTCACGGTGGTGGTGCCCATTTCGCCCCAGTCAATCGGCGCAGTCGCAACGATGTCCACACCCTGTGTGCTCACGTCGAAGCCGTTGGTGAAGTAAAACACGCCACCGATCATGTTCGCTCCGGGCACGCCCGCGTCTCTGAGTTTGACAAAGTTCTGCCAAGCCGAGGTGTTGTCCGCCTCGGCTGCATCGCTACTGGAGACGTTCAATGTCGAAATCGCCCAGGTGATGTCCTGCACATCGATGCGGTAGAGATCCACCGTGACATCGATGTTGTCCATCAACTGGGCGGTGAAGCCGATCGTGTAGTTGTCGGAAAGCTCGGGCTTGAGCGGAACCGCCCCAAGCGCCTGAGCGACTGGCCCGCGGGCCGGGAACAGGCCGGTGGCCACTGGAAAGCCTTGCGGAAGGCGGGTGGACACGTTGATTGTGCCTTGCTGTCCCGGGGTCGGCGCGCGGAAGGCGGTGCCGATGGAGCCGCGGATGCCGAAGGTGTCGGTCAAATCGAGCTTGCCCGCGAGTTTCCACACGAGTTCCGCGTCGAAGTCGTCATAGTCCTCGTAGCGCACCGCGGCCTGCAGGAACAATTGGTCGGTGACATTGCCGCTGACATCGCCATACAGCGCATAGGAGTTGCGCTCGTAGACCTCCGAGAATTGCGGCGAATAGCCGGGGAAGCCATTGGAGCCAACACCTACGGCATTGAACACCGGATCATTGCTGTTGGTGCAGTCGAGCGCGGCGGGATCGTCTGGATTGACCAATCCCATGCCCTTGGCCGACGCCATATTGTCGTCGTAGGCGCCTGATCCGGTCAGCCTGCCGTCGGGGCCCGGTTCGCAGAAGCCATGCGGGTCGATGTTGGCGTAAGGGCCGACCCGATAGGAATCTTCCTCCCCCTGCGCCACCTCGTAGGACTCGTCCATCCACGATGCGCCGAAAGCGATCAGCGCGCCGTTGTCGAGTTCATAGGTGAAATCAGCCTGCAACTGGGTTTCGCTGTTGATCAGATCGCCCGGGCGGAACTCGGTTGGCGAATCGGGCCCCATGGAAGGGTTGATGGTGTTCTTCAGCGTGTACTGGATTTCGCTTTCGCCGGTGCGGGCGCTGAAATCGTAGGTCAGGCCGTTGTCCATCTCGCCGCGGATGCCGCCGACGATGGAAACGTCGCGCACATCGCCGAAGAAGCGCGGGGTGAAGCCGCCGGGATGCTTCTCAAGTGGAAAGTAGACCGAACCGTCCGGCTCGCGCAGCTCCTCGATCGTGCCGTTGTACGGGTAGCGATAGAAGAAGCCGCCGTTGCTGGAGCTGTCGGAAAAGTTGCCGAAGCCATACAACTCGTTGTTGTCGTCGAGTTCAATTCCGGCGTTGAAGAACACCCGCACCGCGTCCGCCTCCGGTCGGCCCCAGGGCTGCACCACATCGCCGTCGCCGATATTGGCCATCGGGGCGCTGGACAGAAAGGCCTGATTATCCATGCCATAGTGCAGCCGGGTAGCCGGATTCCCGTTCCAGCCCACGCCCCTGACCGTGCTGGCGCTTCCGGCATTGACAAAGCTGTTCCAACTCGGATCGTTGCGGTTCAGGCAGAACCAGTCTTCACAGTATTGGTTCGAGCGGGTGGTCTGCTCCTGCTCGTAGAATTCCCCGGAGATGCTGAGGAAGCCGTTTTCGCCAAGCGGCAGGCCGACGTTGCCCTGCACCGTGACCGCCGCGCCGTCGCCTTCGCTGTACTGGCCGGTGTCGATGGTCAGGCTGCCGCCCTCGCGGTTGTCCTTGAGCAGGAAGTTGATCACGCCGGCGAGGGCGTCGGAACCATACTGCGCCGCCGCGCCGTCGCGCAGCACCTCGATGGTCTGGATGGCCGCGGCCGGAATCGTCGCCATGTCGGGGCCCTGGGTGCCGGAGCCGCCGATGGTTACCAGCGCCGCGCGGTGGCGCCGCTTGGAATTGACCAGCACCAGCGTCTTGTCGGTCGGCAGGCCGCGCATGGCGGCCGGGCGGATGAACGAGGCGCCGTCGGAGATCGGCTGGCGGGAGATGTTGAAGGAGGGCACCAGCGTCTTGATGATGTCGTTGGTGTCGGTGTAGGAAATCGCCTCGATTTCCTCGGCGCTGAACACGTCGACCGGAACCGGCGAATCCTGCACGGTGCGCGGCCGGCCGCGGGAGCCGGTGACGATGATCTCCTCAAGATCGGCCGCTTCCTCCTGCCCGAAGGCGAGCGGCGCGTAGGCCGCGGGGGCCATCAAGGCCAGGGCTATCGCTGGCGACAGGAGCCTGGCCGTCTTGTTTCGTTTGAGCATAGTCTTTCCCCTGGTGGAACTGCGAAATTGTGGGTTTTCCGCGCCCGCCATAAATGGGTTGGGCGAGGCGGCGGGTTCTCAATCGCCCGTCATGTGCTCCCGATAACTGCAAATATCAGGAGTAGAATGCCCAACGAATCTCAAAGAGATAAGGAGAAATAACTATGAAATGTGTGGGGGAAAGTGGCGACATGGATCAGCTACTGGCGGTGTTGGCGGGATTCGGCGTGGCGAATACCGATGTCGAGATATTGCGCGCGGCGCGGGGCGCGTGGAGCGAGAACACCAGGCGCGCGCTGCGCTCCGACCTCAAGATTTTCGGCAACTGGTGCGCGGGGCGCGGACTGCCGATGCTGCCCGCCCAAGGCGAGACTGTGGCCCGGTTTGTCGAATCCGCCTCGCGCGACAAGGCGCCGGCCACCGTGCGGCGCTATGTGGCCAGCATTGGCACTTTGCACCGGGCGGCGGGTCACACCGATCCAAAGGACGGCGCGGTGGTGCGCTGGGCCTTGCAATGCATGCAACGCCGCAAGAACCGCCGTCAGCGGCAGGCGCTGGGGCTCACTTGGGAAATGCGCCAGCGGATTCTCGCTGCCGCGGGTGGCCGGCTGATCGACTTGCGCGACCGGGCTTTGCTGGCGGTGGCCTATGACGCCATGCTGCGCCGCTCGGAACTGGTCGCGCTGGAAATGGCGGATATGGCGGAGGCGGCGGTTGGCGGCGCGACGCTGCTGGTGCGCCGCGGCAAGGCCGACCAGACCGGCGAAGGCGCGGAAGTGTATCTCACCCCGGATACCTTGAAATTGTTGCGGGAATGGCTGCAACAGGCCCGCATCCGCAACGGGCGGATTTTCCGCTCGTTCCGCCCCAATGGCTTGCTGGGCGAGAGTCTGGATGTCAGCCAGGTTTCGCGCATCTTCAAGGCGATGGCGCGCAAGGCCGGATTCGATGATGAGGTCGTGGAGGGGCTTTCGGCGCACAGCGCCCGGATCGGCGCCACGCAGGACATGATCGCCTCGGACCTGGGTTTGGCCGCGGTGATGCAGGCGGGGCGCTGGAAAACCGCGGCCATGGTGCTCCGCTATGGCGAGCGCTTGCTGGCCCAGCGCGGCGGCCTGGCGCGATTCTCCCGGCTGAACACCGAACACCACGCGGGCTTCCGGGCGGAACCGGATGCGCGGGCGGGCGGGGCGCTGTTGCAGCAAGCACGGGATTTTTCGTCAAGTTAAGGAAGCTCTGATCAAGTCAGCGCTTCCCCGCTTGCCCATCAACCGGCTTCCAAAAATTTGCGAGAATTGGCTTGACTGCCACAAAAAGACAAGTTACTTTTCCGCCTCTCGATAATTGCAGTTATCGGGAGCACATGACGGGCGATTGAGAACCCACAATTTCGCAGTTCCACCAGGGGAAAGACTATGCTCAAACGAAACAAGACGGCCAGGCTCCTGTCGCCAGCGATAGCCCTGGCCTTGATGGCCCCCGCGGGCTACGCGCCGCTCGCCTTCGGGCAGGAGGAAGAAGGTGTGGTGGAGGAAATCATTACCGTCGGCTCCCGCCGACCCGCCCGCAGCGCATCCGATTCTTCGGTTCCAGTCGATGTGATCAGCGGGGACGAATTCCAGAACATGGGCTTCGCCGACCTCGACGACATGTTGAAGACCACCGTGCCCTCCTACAACGTTACGCGCCACGCGATTTCCGACGCCGCCACGATTGTGCGGCCAGCCAATTTACGCGGCCTGCCACCTGACAATGTGCTTGTGCTGGTGAACGGCAAGCGCCGCCACCGCTCCGGGGTTATCGCCGAGCTGGGCGGCTCGCTCGCCTCGGGGTCCCAGGGAGCGGACATTTCCGCGATTCCCCCGCTGGCCTTCCGGCAGACCGAAGTGCTGCGCGACGGCGCGGCCGCGCAATATGGCTCCGACGCGATTGCCGGCGTGTTGAACTTCGTGCTGCGGGAAGACTCGGAAGGCATCACGCTTGAAGCCAGAACCGGCGAGTTTGCCGAGGGCGATGGCACCCTGACGCAGTTCATGGGCAATATCGGCCTTCCACTGGGAGACGATGGGTTTATGAATATCACCGGCTCTTGGATGGAGCAAGACCCCACCAGCCGCTCCACCCAGCGCACGGACGCCGCCACTTTGATCGCCAGCGGCAATAGCCAGCAGCGCCAGAGTGTGCGGCAGCCATACGCGCAAATATGGGGGGGGCCGGAGTACCGCGACAACTGGAACGTGTTTTTCAACTCTGGAATCCAGTTGAGCGGCTCCCAGGAAATCTACGCTTTTGGAAATTACGGCAACCGGGAAACCGAAGGCGGCTTCTTTTTCCGCAACCCGAATTCCCGCAGCGCCGTGTACACCCATGGAGACGGCATACGCGCCATCGTCGATACCAACATCGCTCCCGGACAAACCGGCGTCACTTCCAACTGCCCGGCTTTGACCAGCCCGGGGTCCGGCGGGTCCGGTGAATTGCTTGATGCCATGGCGGTGGCCGCCGATGAAGCGGCGCTTGCGGCTTTGCCGGCCAACTGCTGGGCGCTGAATCAACTGGTTCCCGGCGGCTACACCCCGCAATTCGGCGGCCGCAACAAGGATGCGAGCCTCGTGGCTGGCGTTCGCGGCGACTTCAACAGCAACTTCAGCTACGATTTCAGCGCTGGCTATGGTCGCAACAATGCCGGTTTTTTCCTGAACAATACGTGGAATCCATCCAATGGCCCCAATGGCATTGTGAACGGAGAGCTGCAGCGCGATTTCAATATCGGCAACTACATTCAGACCGAAGCCAACCTGAACGCCGACTTCGTCTACACGCTGCCGGTTGACGCTTTCGCCTCTGATCTCAGCATCGCTTTCGGCGGGGAATGGCGCGATGAAATCTTCCAAACCATCATTGGCGAGGAAGCTTCCTGGGTGGCGGGTGACTATGCGTTTCAGAATGTTGACGGCTCCAACACCTACAGCGACGGCGAGACCCTGCTCCCCAACCTGAGCATTGGCGCGCACGGTTTTGCCGGGTTCAGCCCCCCCCAGGCCGGCAAGTGGGGCCGCTCCAACTACGCCTTGTACTCTGAATGGGAAGCGGATATCACCGATGCGTTCACCGCTTCGGCCGCGGTGAGGTTCGAGGACTTCGAATCCTTCGGCACCACCACCAACTACAAGTTGGCGGGCCGCGTCCGCGCCACCGACTCGCTCATCTTGCGGGCATCGTTCAACACCGGTTTCCGGGCGCCCACTCCGGGCCAAGAGAATGTGACCAAGCTGTCGACCATCACCATCGATGGCGAATTGCAGCAGCGCGGCCAGATTCCCCCGACCAATCCGATCGCGGGATTCCTTGGCGCGGAAGCGTTGCAACCCGAAGAATCCGAAAACTTTTCGGCGGGCTTTGTCTGGGATGTCACTCCCGATATCAACATCACCGTCGACTGGTTCACGATCGAACTCGAAAACCGCATAGCCGCGACCGGCACCATCGACATCCGCGGCAATCCGGTGCCGGCGGGCATCGACTGCCCGGGCGCGCGGGGCAATCCGGTTGGCAACCTTGCCCTTTGCCTGCAGGAGATCGGTGTTCCCGGCGCCGCCGACTTGAGCGCGGTTTCCTTCTACACCAATGATTTCGACACGACCACCTCTGGCGTGGATATTGTGGGCACTTGGGATGTTGATTGGAATGATGCGGGTTCCGGCAGTTTCGTCGCGGCTTGGAACTGGACCGAAACCGAGGTGGACAACGCCGGCTCCGAAGTAAGCCGCGACCGGGTGCTGGAACTGGAGAATTACAATCCGAAGAACCGGGGCGTATTCACCTACAACCACTTCGTCGAAAACTTCCGCTTCCTCGTGCGCGCCAGCTACTACGATGACTGGATAGACGCGGACTGGAGTGGAGATCCCACCGACCGCGGCCCACAGGGCACGGCGTATCGCATCAATTGCGCGATCAACCGGGATGCGTGCTACAGCGGCACGACCATTTTCGATGTGGAGGGGGCGCTGACCCTGGCGGACAACTACACCTTTATCATTGGCGCGAACAATGTCTTTGATGAAGCCGGGGCCATCGACATCGATAATCTCGATGGAACCGTCGGTTCGGGCAACACTTATAGTGGCTCCACCCCGTGGGGTATTGAGGGGGCGTTCTACTACGCCCGCTTCCGGGTAGAGTTTTGACTAAGTGAATCCGTGGCACCAACCCAAAGGGGCGGTCATTTGACCGCCCCTTTTCGTTTGGCGCCGCACAAGGAGCCTCCGAGACCACTAAAAACATCGCCCCCGGTGACTGCGTGAGTCGCCCACCGGAGGGCGACGGTTCGGAGACGCCTGCCAAACGACCAGCGCCTGCGAAAAATCGAGACATGAATCGCCGCTAGGCGCGAAATTGCCGGCGCTGGAAGTGGCGCAGGAGCATGGCGGCCAGGGCGAGGAAGAGCAGGCCGGGGATGAGGGGCAGCAGCAATCCGGCGACGCCGACGATGGCGCAGGCGGCGATGGCGAGCAGCAACAGGGTTTGCACCAGCAGCGAGGTGACGTTGAGTCGGCGAAGGGTTCTCATTGGGGTTCTCCAGTTTTCCGCTTCTCGATTGGCGGACAATCAGTAGTTGATCAGCAGATTTCGTGCCAACTTTCAACTGATTGTTTTTGCTTGCTTTTTTATCGCATAGGGTCTTGGCTGAAAAAAGGCTTGGCGAATTTCGCCAATAGTTGGCGCGAACTCGCCGCCGCTGGAATCATCGCGCCGCACCACGAAGCTAAATATGCTCTGAAAATTCCATCCATGGAATTTTTCATTGTCGCAAAACAAAAGCGTGGTTTTGTTTTGCTCGCGAATTCAATGGCTTGCGCCATCGAATTCGGCGGTACATCCGTGTACCGCAGGGGAAGCTCTGATTTAATCAGAGCTTCCCCCCTATTGAAAGTTTCCGTTGTAAATCGCCAGCCGCATCTATATGCTGCGCGCCATGTCGGAAAGCAGCCACATTTCCCAGTCCCCCGTTGGCGGGAAAGCCAGAATCCAGTCGATCGACACCCTGCGCGGCGTGGCCCTGTTCGGCATCCTGATCATCAATATTCTGGCCTTCGCCCAACCTTTCGGTTCCCTGGCCGACCCGCGGGTCGATGGCGCCACGGACGGGCTTGACTTCGCGTTTTTCGCCGGCGCCGAAATCTTCGTCGAAGGCGGCATGCGGGGCCTGTTCTCAATGCTGTTCGGCGCCGGCTTGCTGATCTTCATGAACAAGCCCGGCGCCGAACCCGGCGCGGCGCGGGCGCTCTATTACCGGCGCACCGGGCTGTTGATTTTGTTCGGCCTGGTCAACGCCTACTTGCTGCTGTGGCCGGGGGACATCCTCTTCACCTATGGTTTGGCGGGGCTGCTGCTGTTTGTGTTCCGCAATCTATCTCCCCGGGCGCTGCTTGGCTGGGCGGCTGGCATCCTGCTGCTGACGACGCTGATGCATAGCGGCCTCCACGCCTCGGTGCGCGGCCTTGTTGGCGCCGTGGCGGAAATCGAGGCGCTCCCGCCCGGCGCGGAACTGAGCGGGCAACAACAAGGAATTGTCAGCGCCTGGGAAAGCTTTCTGGAAGATCAGGGGCTGACCGAGGCCGCCCAGGCCGAGGAAATCGAAGCCAAGCGCTCGGGCTATGTGGACAATTTCGTCTATAGCGGCGAACTCAGCTTCTTTCTGCAAATCGTCGGGGTGCCGGTTTTGCTGTTCTGGGATGCGCTCGGCATGATGCTGCTGGGCATGGCCTTGATGAAATGGCGCATCCTCGACGCTTCCCGCGGCCTGCGTTTCTACGTGCTGCTGATGCTCGCCGGATTCGGCGTCGGCTTGCCATTGAACGCCTGGGAAACGCTGACCTTTGTCGACAGCGGCTATGCCGCGCACTGGCAATCCCTGAACCGGCCGACCTACGATCTCGGCCGGCTCGCCCTCGCGGTGGGTTATGTCGGGCTGGTGATGGCGGTCTGCCGGGCGGGCTGGCTCAAGCAGGCCCAGGCGGCGCTCGCCCGGGTCGGCCAGATGGCGTTGACCAATTACCTGATGCAGACGGTGATCTGCAATCTGGTTTTCCTCGGCTTTGGGCTTGGCCAGTTCGGCCACTGGGGCCGGGCGCAGATGTACCTGTTCGTTGCCGGGGTCTGGCTGTTCCAAGCCTTGTTCAGTGTGTACTGGCTGCGCCGCCACCGCTTTGGCCCCTGCGAATGGCTCTGGCGCAGCCTGACCTACCGGCGCCGCCAGCCGATGTTGGTGGCGGCCTGATCCAAAACCATGCTGCTGGCGCGACTGCGATTGCACCCGGAGACATTCCGGGAGATGGTGCGCATCGCCATTCCGATGGTGGTGTCCCAGGGCACCTTCGCGCTGATGATTTTCACCGACCGCTACTTCCTCTCCCAGGTGAGCTCGGTGCATATGGCCGCCGGGCTCGGTGGCGGGGTGGGGGCGTATTTCTCGTTCTGCTTCTTCACCGGGCTGTTTTCCTACAGCAATGCCCTGACGGCGCAACACTTCGGCGCCGGGGAGTTGCGCAAATGCCCCAAAGTCCTCACCCAGGGGCTGATCATGTCGCTGGCGAGCCTTGTGCCACTGGCCTTCATCGCCTGGTTGGTGCTCAAGTTGTTCAATCTGCTCGACCACGACCCGGAACTCGTTGAACTCGAGCGCACCTATTACCTGATTCTCATGGCCGGCGCGCTGCTGCCGCTGGCGAAGACGTGCTTTTCGTCGTACTTCGCCGGAATCGGGCAAACCCGGGTGGTGATGATCTGCGATGTCTGCGGGCTGTTGCTCAATGTGCCGCTGGCCTATGTGATGATTTTCGGCCATCTCGGGCTGCCCGCCATGGGCATCGCCGGCGCCGCGATCAGCACCAATCTGGCGACATTGTTTTCGCTCGGCCTGTTCCTCCGCTTCTACCTGCGCCGAAGCCACCGGCTGCGCTTCAGGGTGATGCGCTCGTTCCACTATGACGCCGGCATCACCCGCCGCTACCTGCGGCTCGGGCTGCCATCGGCGGTGGAGCTGTTTCTCAATGTCGCCGCCTTCAACCTGTTCCTGCTGATGTTCCAGTCCTACGGGGTGGTGGCCGGGGCTTCGGCGGCGATTGTTTTCAACTGGGACATTCTGTCCTTCGTGCCGATGATTGGCCTCAATATCGCCGTGATCAGCCTGATCGGCCGCTATGTGGGCGCCGGCGACATGGCGCGGACCGGGCAGGTGATCCGCGCCGGATTCGTGCTTGGCCTGTGCTATTCGGCAACGCTGGCGCTGATCTATGTGCTGTTCCGCTTCCCGCTGGTGGAATTGTTCGCGCCGCCGGGCGGGGATTTCGAGGACATCCGCGCCTTGGCCGCCTTCATGATGATCGGCCTGTCTTGCTACACCATGGCCGACGCCACCTGCCTCGTGGCCGGCGGCGTGCTGCGCGGCGCCGGCGACACCCGCTGGCTGATGCTCGCCTCGGTCGCCCTGCACTGGGCGATGCTGGTGATCCAATACTTCGTCATCATGGTGTGGAACCTCAGCGCCGAGATTTCCTGGATCGTCTTCACCCTCCTCGTCTTCGCCATCGCCATCGTCTACGTCTCCCGCCTCCGCGGCGGCCACTGGCGCAGCGAGGAAAACCTGGCGGCGGTGATGACTGAGTAAGCTCAAGTATGCTGCAAAGCGCCCTCCGGCACTTGGTCTCTAGGTATGCTCTGACTTAATCAGAGCTTCCCTATGCGCCTCTCGTTCCGCACAGCGTGGGTCGCCGCTGAACCAGTTGCTGTCCAAGACCTACGCACTGTCGCTGCGCGGGCGGATCGACACGAACGAGGCCGCCGAGCCACCGGCCAGCGGCGGAAAAGAAGCTGCGTGGATGCGGACGAGTTCCCGCGCCGCCATGCCGGGGTCTTTCGCGCCGAAGATTCCGTGGATTGAGGCGAGCAGGTCGGCGCCCTCCCTGAGCAATGATTCGGCGTTGCCGCGGTTGACCCCGCCGATGGCGGCGATGGGCAGATCCAGCGACTTGCGGGCCTCGCGCAGGACTTGCAGCGGCGCCGGCGGGGCATCGGGCTTGGTGCTTGACGCAAAGAAGCGGCCGAAAGCGACATAGTCGGCGCCAGCGGCGCCGGCGGCCGCCGCGAGTTCCAGCGAATCGTGGCAGGTGGTGCCGATTATCGCCGCCGAGCCAAGTATCCGCCTCGCCCGCGCGATACTCCCGTCAGCCGCGCCGAGATGCACGCCATCGGCCCCGCAGGCGGCGCACAAGTCCACATCGTCGTTGATAATCAGCGGTGTGCCGAAACCCCGGCAAATCGCCAGCAATTCCGCCGCCTGCCCGCGGGCAAGCTCCCGGTTTCCATGCTTGGCGCGGAATTGCAGCATGGCGACCCCCGCATCGAGCACCGCGCGGATTGCCTCCCCGTGGCGGGGCCGCGCGAGAAAAGCGTCATCGGTGATTGGATAAATGCCGGCGAGTTTCATGGCTTGGCGCCGGAATCCGCGGCCGCCGCCGCGGCCAATGCGCCGCGGTCGGGCAGATATTGGCCCGCCCCCCCGCGCCAGGCGCGGCTGAGCGCGTGCCAGGTGAATCGCTGGGCTTGGCGCAAGGCGTCTTCAACATCGCGGCCGAGAGCCAGATTCCCGGCTATCGCCGCCGCCAGCGTGCAGCCCGAGCCGTGGCAGGCCCGCGCCAGGCGCGGCCAGCGGAACGGCACCGCCGCAAGATTGCGCCGGTGCCAGCGGTTGACGACTTCCGGGCCGTCCTCGTGGCCGCCGGTGAGCAGCACATGGCCACAACCCGCTCGCAGCAGATCGGCGGCGGCGGCATCCGGCGAATCCGCAGCGGGCGCGAGTTGCATCGCCTCCCCGGTATTCGGCGTCGCCACCGTTGCCAGCGGCAGAACCGACTCGCGCAGGGCCGCCAACGCCTCCGCGCCGCCGAACGCATAGCCGCCGCCGGCGGCGCTTACCGGGTCAAGCACCACGGGAACCCCCCGGTGCTCGCGCAACAAGCCGCCAATGGCCCTGGCGACGCCGGCGGCGCCAATCAGGCCGAGTTTGAAACAGCGCACCCGCATGTCGGCGAGCACGGCCCGGGCCTGCTCGACAACAAGATCCGCCGCCACCGGCGCGGCGCGGCTCGCATTGGCGGTATCCTGCACCGTCAGCGTCGTGGCCACGGGGGCGCAGTGGCAGCCGAGGCTGCGCAGGGTTTCGATATCCGCCTGCAAACCCGCGCCGCCGCTCGGGTCGAGCCCGGAAAAACACAGAACCACTGGCTTGCCGCCGGTCACAGCGAGGGTTTGACCACGATCAACACAGTTATCGCGACCAGCAACAGCACCGGCAATTCGTTGAACACCCGGAAAAAGACATGGCCGCGGCGGTTGACGCCATCGCGCAGCGCCCGCAGATGAACCCAGCACAGGCCGTGGTAGACGAGCAGCAGCGCCACCAGCGCCAGCTTGAGTTGCATCCACCACCAGGCGAGGAAATAGCCGGGATTGCCGAGCAGCAGCCAGAAGCCGAACAGCAGCGTGGCCGCAGCCGAAGGCGTCATGATGCCCCAGAACAGCTTGCGCTCCATGACGACGAAACGGTCGCGGCTGACCGCGTCCTCGCTGAGCGTGTGGTAGACGAACAGCCGCGGCAGATAGAACAGGCCGGCGAACCAGCACACCATGGCGATGATGTGGAAGGACTTCAGCCAGAGCATGGAATTTTTTAACCGGGCTTCGCAGGTGTAAGATAGGCGCGTTTCCGGGAGGCAGTCTAGCATGATTACCGCGGGCATCGTGGGCGCGACGGGTTACACCGGCGTCGAGCTGCTGCGCCTGCTGGCCGGGCACGGCCGTGTCGCCGTGACCCGGGTAACCTCCCGCGAACTCGCCGGAACCCCGGTGGCGGAGCACTTCCCGAATCTGCGCGGCCGCCTCGACCTTGACTTCAGCGTCCCGGATTTCGCCGCCCTCGGCGATTGCGACGTGGTGTTCTACGCCACCCCCCACGCCGTGGCGATGCACTCCGCCGCCGAGGTGCTCGCCGGCGGGGCGAAAGTGATCGACCTGTCGGCGGATTTCCGCATCCGCGATATCGACTGCTGGGAACGCTGGTACGGGGTCCGCCACGCCAGCCCCGAGCTGACGCTTGAGGCGGTGTATGGATTGCCCGAAGTCAACCGCGGGGCGATTCGCGGCGCGCGCCTGATCGCGGTTCCGGGGTGCTATCCCACTGCGGTCCAGCTCGCCCTGCTGCCGCTGCTGGAGAATCGGCTGATCGACCCGGGCCGGATCATCGCCGACGCCAAATCCGGCGTCAGCGGCGCCGGCCGCAAGGCCGCCGCGGAATACCTGCTCTGCGAGACATCCGAATCGATCAGCGCCTATGCCGTGGCGGGCCACCGGCATCATCCAGAAATCGTCCAGGGACTGGAGCGGGCCAATGGCGGCGATCCGGTGGGTCTGACTTTTGTTCCGCATCTGACACCGATGATCCGCGGCATCCTCGCCACCTGCTACGCCCCGGCGCGCGACCCGGGCGCCTGCGACAGCGAGTGGCTGCAAAGCGTGTTCGAGCGGCGCTACGCCGGCGAGCCCTTCGTCGAGGTGCTGCCCCGGGGCGCGCTCCCGGCGACCCGGGAAGTGCGCGGCTCGAACGTCTGCGAACTGTCGGTGAACTATCTCGAGGAACAATCGATGACCGTTGTGCTCGCGGCGGAGGACAATCTGGTAAAGGGAGCGGCGGGTCAGGCGATACAATGTATGAATGTCCTGTTCGAATGGGACGAATCGGAGGGTTTGGCGGGCATCGGACTGTTGCCTTGATCCAGTGTGCTGTCCGGCTGAATCCGAACGGGGAAACCAAGTGAGAAACATCTTGAACAAGAAATCCGGCGATGGCGCAACGGGCGGCGCGCCGCGGTCGGGCGGTGCCGCCCTGATCTCGACGGCGGTGACGGTTACCGGGGATATCCACTTTGACGGCGAACTTGTGATTGAGGGCGCGGTCATCGGCAATATCACCGCGGAAGCCGACTCGGAAGCCCAGTTGCGGGTGGTCGAGGGCGGCGCGGTGGAAGGCGATATCGATGTCCCGCTGGTGGTTGTCGATGGCGCGGTGAACGGCAATATCCGGGCGGTCAAGCACATCGAGCTCGCCGCCCGGGGCATTGTCAACGGCGACGTGTCCTACCATCTCATCGAGATGGTGATGGGCTCGGCGGTGAACGGCGCCCTGGCCCGCCTCAAAGAGCGGGAGTCGCAGAAAGAGCCGGACATCGCCCTCGTGCAGTCCGACGACTACCAGCTCGAAAGCGCCGGCTAGCAGCTTGCGCCGGGGTGCCCAACCCGGCTGAGCTTTGGGTTGACTTGGGGTGGCCCCCGGCTGACCGGGGCGGCGTTCCTGCGTTACAATACGCCCCGCGAAGCAATCAAACCGGCAACCCAGTGGCCGCGCCATGTCCGCAGTACAGTCCCAGGACCCAGTGATCATGCACCTAACCGACCAAGCGGCGGAGAAGGTGCGCCGCCTGGTCGCCGAAGAGGGCAACGACCAGCTCAAACTGCGCGTTTTCGTCACCGGCGGCGGCTGTTCGGGTTTCCAGTACGGCTTCACTTTCGACGAGGAAGTGGCGGAAGACGACACCGTCATCGACAACAAGGGCGCGAGCCTGCTTGTCGATCCGCTGAGTTTCCAGTATCTCGTCGGCGCCCGGGTCGATTATGTCGAGGGGCTGGAAGGTTCGCGTTTCATCGTCGACAATCCCATGGCGACGACAACCTGCGGCTGCGGGTCTTCGTTTTCGATCTAGGGGCCTGCCTAGCCGCTTCCTGTTCCAGTTCGTCTGACGCGATGCGCTTCGCGCCAGGAAAATCCAGGAGCCTGCGCCGTGGGAATTCACGGCTGCAAATCCGCTATCGCCGAGCCCTTGGTTGATCGATTTCGTTGAATATAGGCCAATATTCGCCTCAATCGATCAACCAAGGGCTCGGCGATATCGAATTTTCGCTTTCGCGAATTCCCACGGCGCAGGCTCCTAGTCGGCGCTGACGCCGGCGTGGTTTCTGAGCAATTCCGCCTGGCGCGCGTCGAACTGCGCGAGCAGGGTTTGCGAATGGCTGCGGAAACGATCCATCTCGCCAGAGTCGATGCCGGGGGCGGCTGGCATCAACTCGTGCACCCGCACCGGGTCCCGGGCCACGCCGTCCTTCAACACTTCGTAATGCAGATGGGGCCCGGTGGCGCGGCCGGTGGCGCCGACGAAACCGATCACATCGCCCTGGCCGACCCGGGTTCCGGGGCCGATGCCCTCGGCGAATTTCGACAGATGGGCGTAGCGGGTCTCAAGGCCGCCGGCATGGGCGATGATGACGATATTGCCGTAGGAACCATGGCGGGAAGCCCGGGTGACGCTGCCGTCGCCAGTGGCGCGGACCGGCGTCCCGGTCGGCGCCGCGTAATCGGTGCCGGTGTGGGGGAGGATGGTGTTGAGGATGGGATGCATCCGGCGCGGATTGAAACCTGAGCTGATGCGGAACACATCGAGCGGATTGCGCATCATCGCGGTTCGCATGTTGTCGCCGTCGGGGCTGTAGAAGCCGACCCAGCCATTAAGCGATTCGTAGCGCACGGCGAGGTGCTCCTCGCCCCGGTTGACGAAGCGCGCGACGAGGATGTCGCCTTCGCCGACATAGCGGTCCTCGATGTATTGCTCTTCGTAGAGGATGGTGAACTGGTCGCCGGGCTGGGTGTCGAGCATGAAGTCGATCTTGCCGCCGAAGATATCGACCATCCGCATGCTCTGGTTCGGCGAAACCTCGTGCCGCTGGGCGGCGGCGTACAAACTGCTGTGGACCGTCCCGCCCTTGATTCCGGTTTCGATGCGCGGAATGTGCCGGATGGGTTCAATGTGGAAGCCCTCGCCAGCGCGGGTGAAGGCGAGTTCGTCGAATGGCGAGCGCAGCAGGCGGAAGGCGTCGAGACGACCGTTCCCGTCGAGTTTGAAGCCGAGTTCGTAGCCGACTTTCATGCGGTTGAGCGCGGCCGCCTGCTCGCCGCTGCGCAGCAGCAGGGACAGGTCCACCGGGTCGAGATCGAGTTCGGCGAACAACTCGCTCAGCGTGTCGCCGGGGCGGACCTCGACGAATTGCCAAGCGGTGGAATGCGGCCGCGGGAGTGGGGGATTGGCGGCGGTTTGCGGCGCCGGGGTTTCCGCCGCGGGAAACTCCTCAACGATGGGGATTTCCGGCAAAGCGCGGTGGAAGGCCGCCAATTCGGCGCCATGCGGGAACTGTTGATTGGGGGAAATCCCGGGCGAGGTGAAAAATCCGGCTCCCGGCGGCGCCGGGTCGGGCAGCAAGCCCATGGCGAACACGCACAGGGCGCCAAGCGGCATCAGCGCCATCAGGGGTTGCCGGGCATCCCCGCGCCGGCGGCATTGCATGGATGGAATACTGATCGCTCTTTCTCCGTCGCTTTTCGCTTTTGTCGCCGTATGCCCTGAGTTGATCAGAAGTTGTCCAAACCGCTGAAGGCTACACTGTTTTAGCGGTGGTTGCAGCCCAATCCGCGGCCGATTGCTGTATTATCGGCACTTTTCCGCACATTTTCTCTTGGGAGCCTCCCGTGGCGGCAGGGTTTTTGACCAAACCGGCTTCCATTAAGTTCCCGCCGATTTTATGGGCGCGGCGATGTCCATCTCGACCCAGGCGGCGATAATCGCCGAACTCGAATCGCGCAGGCTCATCGCCCAGATCGCCGGGGGCGAAGAGTTGCGGCGGCATCTCGCCGGCGCCCGCCGCACACTGTACTGCGGCTTCGACCCCACCGCCGAAAGCCTGCATATCGGCAACCTGCTGCCCCTGCTCGCGCTGCGGCGCTTCCAACTTGCCGGCCACCGGCCCATCGCCCTCGTTGGCGGCGCCACCGGATTGATCGGCGATCCGAGCTTCAAGGACGCCGAGCGCAAGCTCAATCCCCAGGCGACGATTGAAGGCTGGGCCGAGCGCATCAAGCCCCAGCTCGCGCGCTTTCTCGACTTCGACCGCGGGGAGGGCGCCGCCCTGCTCGTCAACAATCTCGACTGGATCCAAGGCTGTGATGTGCTTGGCTTTCTGCGCGATGTCGGCAAGCATTTTTCGGTCAACAGCATGATCCAGAAGGAGTCCGTGCGCCAGCGGATCGGGCGCGGAGGCGGGGGGATTTCCTACACCGAGTTCAGCTACATGATCCTGCAATCCTTCGACTTCGCCGAATTGCACCGGCGCCACGGCTGCACCCTGCAGGTCGGCGGCAGCGACCAGTGGGGCAACATCACCGCCGGCATCGACCTGACCCGGCGCCTGCGCCAGCAACAAGTCTACGGCCTGACTTTTCCGCTGATCACCAAAGCCGACGGGTCCAAATTCGGCAAGACCGAGTCGGGCACGGTTTGGCTCGACCCGGCCAAAACCTCGCCCTACGCCTTCTACCAGTTCTGGCGCAACGCCGCCGACGCCGACGCCGGCAACTTCCTGCGCTATTTCACCTTCCTGCCCATGGCGGAAATCGGGGAAATCGAGCGCGCCGACGCCGAATCGCAATCCCGCCCGGAAGCCCAGGGCATCCTCGCCCGGGAAACCACCGCCCTGGTTCACGGGCAAGACGGCTTGGCCGCCGCCGAGAGAATCACCAAAGCGCTGTTCTCCGGCAATGTCGCCGATTTGACAGTCGAAGACCTGCGCCAACTCGAACTCGACGGCCTGCCCTGCGCCGCGATAGCCGCGCAAACCGCGTTGCTCGATGTATTGGTGGAAACCGGCCTCGCCCGCTCGAGAAGAATCGCCCGGGAACTCGTGGCCAGCGGCGCGGTGAGCGTCAACAACCAAACCCAATCCAACGGCGATGCAAGCCTCCACCCGGGCCTCGCCCTGCACCGCGACTACTACATCATCCGCCGCGGCAAAAAAAACTTCCACCTCGCCAAACTGGCGGGTTTACCCTCTTCCAGAATGTAACTCAATTTCTGCACAACGTTAGCCGCTGTCGGGATGGGGGGATGTTCAGCGGGCGTGCGAGACAGGATGTCGAGCCCGGAGCCTCCAGGGATGGATTTACGGCGTCCGCTGAACATCCCCCATCCCGACAGCGGCGGATCGAAGCCCCAAGTTACCGTTCCGCCGCCTCGCTCTTCATTCTTTCCTCCGCCCGGTGTCCCGACAGGATGTTGTACATCCCGTAATTGCCCTCGTGGCAGGCGTATTCGTAGATTTTGTCCGGGGTGGAATCCAGCAGGATTTCCCGGGTGTAGGGGGCGGTGAACTGGCCCGGGTCGTCGGAGGTGAAGTGGTAGAGAATCTGCTCGTCGCTGATCCGCGTCAGCCGCTCGGTGTTGACCTTCCTGTGGGTTTCCGGCGCGGTGCCGCTCGCGTTCGAATAATTGGTGGTTTCGACCACCAGCGTGTCGCCTTCCCACCAGCCGCGGGAATCCCCGTGCCAGAGTTGGATCTTGCCAGTGAGACGAGGTTTTTCAACGATGGGGATGATGCGCACATCGTGGGCCATTTCCTGGATGATCGCCACCGTGTCGCGGGTTTGAACGATCTGCCAGTAGCTGTTGTAGCCCGCGCTGAGCCGCGGCGCGCCGAAGGAAAGGCAGCGCTCGCCGAGTGGCCGGTCGGTCCAGGAATCCGCCGGATGCAGGCGCCGGCGCTCGGCGAGTTCCCGCGCCGCGGCCACCGCCTTGAGCGTGCGCGGCGGATACCTGCCGTCGGGCGGGTCGATAATCTGGGAAGTGCGGCGGTGGACCCTGCGGTCGACGATCCACTGCGAGTCGTAATTGCCAGTGGTTGGATCGTAGGAATTGATCTCGCCGGACACGGCGGCGGAGAAGAAGCCGTCGCCGAACAGCGCGTCCCCGCCGGATTCGTTGACCGCCAGCGCGCGCTGTTGCAGCGAGGCGATTTCCTCGTCGGTGAAGAACTCGCGGCCGGCGTAGGCCTCGGGCCGCTCCACCGGCGTCAGTGTGTTGTTTTCCCAGACCCCCTGGAAATCCGGATGGCCGTCGATGGTGCGCGGCACCACGTAGCCGTCGCTGCCGGCGTCTTTGCTGCCGGGGCTGGCAAGCGCGGGCAGCGCGAGCATGGCCAAAATGCCGAATGCGCGATTCATGGGCTGTCTCCTCCCGGCGAAGCAATCCCCCGATTATCGCCAAACCGCGGCCGACCGCAAGCGTGGCCGCCCTCATGGCCGTCCTCATGTCAAGTATCGGGGCCATTGTCCCGCTTTGCGCCGAATAACAAAACAGGCAGATGGGATAGAATGGCCCACTTGTTGGCAGCATCCCGGAACAGGGCCATGGCGGCACGGCATATCGGCTTCATCGGCGGCGGCAACATGGCGGGCAGCCTCGTCGCCGGCCTGCTCGACAGCGGTTTCGAGCCGTCGCGCGTGTTCGTCGCCGATATCGACGCCGGCAAGCTCGCGGGGCTCGTTGACAATCATGGCGTCGTCGCGGCGGACAGCGGGCGGATTGGAGCGGACTGCGGCCTGATCGTGCTCGCGGTCAAGCCCCAATCGATGGCCGCGGCCTGCGCCGCGCTGCGGCCCGCGCTCGCCGGGCGCGGGCCGCTGATCGTTTCGGTGGCGGCGGGAGTGACCCTGGCGCGCATCGCGCGGTGGCTTGGCCCGAGCCTGCCCATCGTGCGCTGCATGCCGAACACGCCGGCATTGATCGGCGCCGGCGCCGCCGCACTCCACGCCAACGCCAACACCGGCGCGGAACACCGCCGCGCGGTTGAAGCGCTGATGAACACCGTGGGCATTTGCGCCTGGTGCGGGCGCGAGACGGACCTCGACATCGTCACCGCGCTTTCCGGCTCGGGGCCGGCCTACTTCTTCCTGTTCATGGAGGCGATGCGCGACGCCGCCACGAAAATGGGCCTCGACGCGGCATTGGCGGAAACACTCACCCGCCAGACCGCGCTCGGCGCCGCCCGGCTGGCCCAGGCGGGCGAGCCGGACGGGCCGGGCCTTGCGGAGCTGCGCGCCCGGGTGACTTCCCCCGGCGGCACCACCGAAGCGGCGATCAACCGCTTCGAGCGGGATGGATTCCGCGAGCTGGTGGACGCCGCCCTCGCCGCCGCCGCCGGACGCGCCCGGGAACTGGCAACAAGCAACGGATAGGGATACATGGAAACACAGTACGCAATCGCCTCGGTCTTCAACGCGGTCGCCGGGCTTTACCTGCTCGCGGTTCTGCTGCGCTTCCTGCTGCAATTGGCCAGGGCGGACTTCTACAATCCGGCGTCCCAGGCCGTGGTGCGGGTGACCGACCCGATGGTGCGGATTTTCCGCAGCTTCATTCCCGGCTACCGCAATTTCGATTTCGCCACGCTGATCTTCGCGATCATCATCGAGGCGATCGCCATCTACGCGCTGTTGATGATCTACGGCATCCGCATTCCCGGAATCGCCACGATCCTCTCGCTTTCGGTGCTCGGCGTCACCTACTTCATCATCCACATCTATTGGTACGCGATTATCGCCTCGATCATCATGTCCTTCGTGATGATGTTTTCCGGCAACACCAATCCGCATCCGTTGCTGATGCTCGTGTGGCAGTTGACCGACCCGGTGATGGCGCCGTTCCGCAAGTTGCTGCCGCCCATGGGCGGGCTGGATTTTTCGCCGATTTTCGTTTTCATTCTGATTCGCTTCCTGCTGATTTTCCTGGACAACACGTTCCAAGTTTCGGATTTTTCCCTCGTCGTCATCGGTATCTAGCGCCACGAGCCCGGGACAGCCATGAGCCAGTTCGACGACCCCGCAAGTGTTGGCCTGGTCAGCCCGCAACGCTTCGCCTTCGACGAGCCGCTGATTCTGCGCAGTGGCAAGTCGCTTCCCGCCTACGAGTTGATGGTGGAAACCTACGGCGAGTTGAACGCGGACCGCTCCAACGCGGTGCTGATCTGCCACGCCCTCAGCGGCGACCACCACGCCGCCGGCTACCACAGCGAAGACGACCGCAAGCCCGGCTGGTGGGACAACTGCATCGGCCCGGGCAAGGCCATCGACACCAATCTGTATTTCGTCGTCTGCCTGAACAATCTCGGCGGCTGCGGCGGCAGCACTGGGCCGGTTTCGATCAACCCGGCAACCGGCAAGCATTACGGCCCCGATTTCCCCATCATCACCGTGCGCGACTGGGTCAACAGCCAGGTGCGGCTGATGGACCGCCTCGGCATCGGCAAATGGGCCGCGGTGATCGGCGGCAGCCTCGGCGGCATGCAGGTGCTGCGCTGGGCGATCAGCTATCCCGAAAGGCTCCGCCACGCCATCGCCATCGCCGCCGCGCCCAAGCTGTCGGCCCAGAACATCGCCTTCAACGAAGTGGCCCGGCAGTCGATCACCAGCGATCCCGACTTCCGCGAAGGGCGTTATCTCGAACACGGCGTGCACCCCAAGCAGGGCCTGATGCTGGCGCGCATGGTGGGGCACATCACCTATTTGTCGGATCCGGCGATGCGCGCCAAGTTCGGCAAGGCCCTCGCCGGCCTGCGGGACCAGCAGGGGAATTTCGGCCGGGATTTGCGCAGCGGCTCGTTGAGTTTCGGCTTCAATGTCGATTTCGAGGTCGAAAGTTATCTGCGCTACCAGGGCGAGCAGTTTTCCGGGAAGTTCGACGCCAACACCTATCTGCTGATGACCAAGGCGCTCGATTACTTCGACCCGTCGGTGGACTACGATGGCGATCTTTCCCGGGCCTTCGCCAACTCGGATTGCCAGTTCCTGCTGATTTCCTTCAGCACCGACTGGCGTTTTCCGCCGGACCGCTCGCGGGAAATCGTCAACCAGTTGCTGCGGGCTGGCAAGCGGGTGAGCTACCTGGAAATCGAGGCGGACCAGGGCCACGACGCTTTTCTGCTGCCGGTTCCGCGCTACATCGACGCGCTTTCGGCCTATCTTGGCAACGCCCACCGGGAGATTCGCGGCGATGCGCCCTGACCAGGAAATCATCGCACGCTGGATCGAACCCGGCGGCCGGGTGCTCGACCTCGGCTGCGGCGACGGCGCCCTGCTCGCCTGGCTGCGGGGCCAGAAAGGCGCGCGGGCGGTGGGACTGGAAATCGACGCGGCCAACATCGAGCGCTGCCTCGGCGCCGGCGTGGCGGTGATCGAGCAAAACCTGAACGAGGGCCTGTCCAATTTCGACTCCGGCAGTTTCGACACCGTGCTGCTCGCCCAGACCTTGCAGGCGCTCGACAATCCGGCTGAACTCGTGGAGGAGATGCTCCGCATCGGCAGGAGAGGCATCGTCACCTTCCCCAATTTCGGCAACTGGAAAAGCCGGCTCGACTTGCTGCTGCGGGGGCGCATGCCAGTTTCCGATTTCATGCCCCACGCCTGGCACAACACCCCCAACATCCACTTCTGCACGGTGCGCGATTTCGACGCCCTGTGCCGCGACCGCAACATCCGCGTGTTGGCCCGCACCGTGGTCAATTCGCGGCATGAAGGCAGTTGGGCGATGCGCGCCTGGCCCAACTTCCTCGGCGAAATCGCCATTTACCACCTGACCCGGCAATGACCAGAATCGTCTTGGCGAGCGGCAATCCGGGGAAGCTCGAAGAGCTGCGCGCCCTGCTCGCGCCCAAGCGGGTGGAATTGCTCTCCCAGGACGAATTCGGCGTGAAGCCGGCGGTCGAGGATGGGCTGAGCTTCGTCGAGAACGCCCTGATCAAGGCCAGAAACGCCTGCCTGGGGACTGGCCTCGCCGCCATCGCCGATGATTCCGGGCTCGAAGTCGACGCCCTGCGGGGGGCGCCGGGAATCCACTCGGCGCGCTACGCCGGAGTCGAAGGCCCAAGCGCCGATGCGGAAAACAACCGCAAACTGCTCGCGGCGCTCGAACACATCCCCGAAGCCGAACGCGGGGCCCGGTTCCAGTGCGCCATCGTGCTCATGCGCCACGACGCGGACCCGATGCCGCTGGTTTGCCAGGGAAGCTGGGAAGGGCGGATCCTCCTCGCGCCGCGGGGCGAAAACGGCTTTGGCTATGATCCGCTGTTTTTCGCGCCGGGGGAGAATCGCAGTTCGGCGCAGTTGCCGCCAGCGCGAAAGAACATCCTCAGCCACCGCGCCCAGGCCATCGCCCGATTGCTGTCATGCTGGAATCACCTCCGCTAGGGCTGTACGTCCACATCCCGTGGTGCGTCCGCAAATGCCCCTACTGCGATTTCAATTCGCATGAAAAGCCGGGTGCGGGGATTCCCGAGGCCGCGTATGTCGAAGCGCTGTGCGGGGAGCTGGATCCGCCGCCAGATGACCATTCCGCGCGCGGCGAAGCCCGGTTGCGGCGCCGGTCGCTTTCCGTCGGCAATCGGATTCCTTCCCGGCTGACGCCGGGCCCCTTCCGCTCACCGCCGCGCTCCCTCGGTGCAAAATTCGAGATGCTGTATTCCGACCGGCTCGCTCAACTTCGTCATTCCGCGCGCAGCGAAGCGGAGTCGCGGAATCTCACCGGCGAAGCCACAACCGCCGATGGAACGCGGCGCCGGATGATCGAAACGGTCTTCTTTGGCGGGGGAACGCCCAGCCTGTTGCAACCGGAATCCTTCGCCCGGATTCTCGACTTGTTGTCGACGCGGGAACATCTCGCGCCGGGGGCCGAGATCACCCTTGAAGCCAATCCGGGAACCGCCGAGGCGGGGCGGTTCGCGGCTTGCCGCGCCGCCGGAGTCAACCGGCTTTCCATCGGCGCCCAGAGCTTCGACGATGACGCGCTGGCGCGGCTCGGCCGCATCCACGGCGGCGCCGATGCCCGCGCCGCGTTCACCACCGCCCGGGAGGCGGGGTTCGACAACATCAACCTCGATCTGATGTTCGGCCTGCCGCGGCAGAGCCAAAGCCAGGCCCTGCGCGACCTGGAATCCGCCATCGCCCTCGGCCCGGAACACCTCTCCTGGTATCAACTCACCCTCGAACCCAACACGGTGTTCTGGCGCCGGCCGCCGCGGCTGCCCGCAGACAACCTGATCGACGCCACCCAGGAGGCGGGAATCGCCCTGCTGGAGGGCGCGGGCTACGCGCGTTACGAAGTGTCGGCCTTCGCCCGGCCGGGGAAAGCCTGCCGCCACAACCTCAACTACTGGCGCTTCGGCGACTATCTCGGCATCGGCGCCGGCGCCCACGGCAAGTTGACCGACCCTGCCGCCGACCGCATCGTCCGCACCCGCAAGACGCGGATGCCGGCCCACTATCTGGCCGCGGCCGGCAAAACGATGGCCGCGGAAGTCGCGCGCGGCGAGCGGCCGTTGGAATACCTGATGAACGCCCTGCGCCTGCGGGAAGGGTTTGCCCCGGCCGACTTCGAGCGCCGCACCGGAGTTGCTTTCGATGCGATTGGCGAAAAGCTAGAATGTCTGCGCCGCGATGGATTGCTCGAAGGCGATGGCGACACCATTCGCGCAAGCGCCCGCGGCTACCGCGTGCTCGACACTCTGCTAGGAGTATTTTCGTGAACCAACCGCTCGATCAGATGAACTGCGAACCCTGCCAACTCGGCGGCAAGGCCATGGCCGGGGACGAGGCGGCCCAGCGGCTCGCCGATTTGCCAGACTGGCGCATCACCCAGGATCATGGAGTCGACACCCTCGTGCGCGAATTCCGCCTGCCCGGCTGGGGCGGGGCGGTGGCCTTCGCCAACCGCGTCGCGGCGCTGGCCGACGAGCAGGACCACCACCCCGCCATGCTCGTCGAATGGGGCCGGGTGACGCTGTACTGGTGGACCCACAAGATCGGCGGCCTGCATCAGAACGACTTCATCATGGCGGCCAGGAGCGACGCGCTCGCCCGGGAAATGATCCCCGCCGGTGATTGAGCCGGCGGTTGAAGACAGCCCAACCCATGAAGCCGCTACGCCACTTCCCCGCCCTGCTGCGCGAACTCGTCGGGCGGCATTGCCCGCGGGGCTGAGATCGTGAACAACCAAGACGCGGAAATGATCGACCAGCAGATCGTCGAGCTGTTCCGCTCGGCGGCGGCGTACATCAACGCGCACCGGGCGAGCACTTTCGTGATTCTACTGCATGGCGAGGCTCTCGCGGCGGAGAATCTGCCGAACATCGTCTTCGACCTGAGCCTTCTGCACAGCCTCGGCATTCGCATCGCGCTCGTTCATGGCGGCGCCGGCGGCGACCTTGAGCGGGCGCAGAACGAAGCCCCACAGCCAACCTCCGCCAAAGACATGGCCGCCCTGCGCGAGCGCGCCGGCGGCATCGGCATCGCGCTTGAGGCGATGTTCTCCCAGGGCACGAGCAAATCGCCGATGCGCGGTGCCGACATTGCGGTGCGCCGGGGCAATTTCATCTCCGCCAGACCCGCCGGGGTGCTCGATGGCGTTGACCTGAAATACACCGGCAAAGTGCGGAAAGTCGACGCGGAGGCGATCCGGGAGGAACTCGGCCGGGGCGCGATTGTTCTGCTTCCCAGTCTCGGCTATTCGATCACCGGCGAAGTCTTCGCCCTGCAGCCGGGTGAGGTGGCCACGGAGACCGCGGCCGCCCTCGGCGCGGACAAGCTCATCGTGTTCGTGCCCGGAGACGGCGTAAGCGACGCCGATGGCGCCACCATGCCAACCCTGAGCCTCGCCGAGGGCGAGGCCTGTCGCGATCGGCTGCTCGCCCGGGGCGATGCCGAATCGCGCCGCGCCGGCCTCGCCCTGCGGGCGGCGCTGCGCGCCTGCCGCGCCGGAGTGCGCCGCTGCCACCTGATCAGTTGCCGCAAGAACGGCGCGCTGCTGCGGGAATTGTTCACCCGGGAAGGCAGCGGCAGCCTGCTCAGCCGCGCCGAAACACACTTGTTGCGCGCCGCGGAGTTGGCTGATGTGCCAGCCATCCTGCAACTCATCGCGCCCCTCGAAGCCGAAGGCGCGCTCGTGCGCCGCTCCCGGGAATTGCTCGAAAACGAAATCGGCAACTTCCGCATCATCGAATGGGAGGACACCCTCGTCGCCTGCGCCGCGCTCTACCCGGTCGATGGCGAACACGGCGAAATCGCCTCCGTCGCCATCGACCCCGCCCACCGCGGCAAGGGCCTCGGCGAGCGCCTGCTCGCCAGCCTCGAACAACAGGCCAAGGCGGCCGGCATGAGCCATCTGCTCGCCCTCACCACCAGCGCCGAACACTGGTTCGCGCGCCACGGCTTCGAGGCGCGCAAGCTAGAAGACCTCCCCGCCAACCGCCGCAAGTTCTACAACTTCCAACGCAACGCCAAGATTCTCGGCAAGAGCTTGTGAGACCGAGCGCCACCGAGCTGGGCTCCTAGCCCGGATCGGTGTTTTCGTAGAAAAGCCCGTCATAAACGAATGCGGGGGCCACGGCTTCGCAGTCCTTCCCGGTCGCTCCAGCTTGATGCATCGCGGCGCGCCACTCTTGCCTCACCGTGAGCGCGATGTGTTCGAACAGCGACTCCGCCTCCGACCGTTCAAGCAGAAATCGTCCGTGGCCACTGAGGAGATTGGCTTTGTTGGCGTAACGGCCGAACTCGCCACAGGCCATGGCCAGATCGCGGCGCTCCACCGAGATCGACGGGGTCGGCGTCAAATCGTAGCCTGGGCTGAGGCGCCATTGCAGCCCCCGGGCCAGGATCGCGTGATTGCGCGGATGATCATCGAGATTGGAAACCGCGGCGTTGAAGCACATTCGCCCGAACAGCTCGCGTAAATCGTCTTTCGGTTTTCCACTTGTGCGGCGAATTTCATCCGCAAGCAGCAAATAGGACCATCCATCGCGATTCCCGTCGCCGCCGCGAAGCAAAGTCAGGGCGCTCGCCATGCGATGCCGGAGATATCCGGCGTCGGTTCGTTCGCGGTCAAACCGGCGCACAAGCAGCACATCCAGCTCGCCGATGCGCTCCACCCGGCTTTCAGCCACGGCAAGGCCGCAGGACCGGGCGAGATTGAGCGTGCCGTGCTCGACACGCGCGGAATTCCAGCGGTCTTCGCGGCTGTTGAATTTTGCCAGCCACAGCCCTTGCCCGTCTTCCACCACGGTTTTGGGCCGGGCGCCACCCATCGATGTGCCAAGCAACAGCAACTCCTCCACCCGGTCCCCGGCGGGGCCGGCCTGTTCCCGGAGATCCTCCGCTACAGCGTCCGCCGCCCGTTGCAAATCCGCCAAGTCGAGCGTCCGGTTGAAGGTCCGGTTCGGCGCCGGCGGCTCGACACCGAGGCCAAAGCCCAATGCGCCGGCGCGGTCGTCCGGCCCCTGCATGAGGTAGTCAAACTCCGTGAGCTGGGCCAAACCGGCATTGCGCTCGATTACGCGCCGTCCCCAATAATCCGGCATGGAATCCCGAATGGCGCCGAAGAAGCCTTGCATTTGGGCGGTTGTGTGGACTTGATTCGACAGGCGCAGTTCGACTGGGTCGAGTTCCACCGCGTCGGCGCGCTCCCGGTAAGATCGGCCATAGACAAAACGGCCAACGCCCCCATTGCCATCCGCGCTCCAGCGGAAGCGGCCAGCCGTGACAAACTCAGTCGCTTCCGGCGGGACGATGTAAACGTAGCAATCGCGCTCAGAAGTCATCGCTCAAATTCCGTTCGGCCCTTGTCCGCTTGGGGCTGCGGGCGCGCTCCAGCATCTTGCCTTCCTCATCCCGGTCCGGGTTGGCCACATCGCGCATGTCCCCGAGCAGGCCCAGGGCCCACAATGCGCCGAGGTACACCGCCACCCCGGTTGTCGGCTTGCCATTCTCAACAGCGGCCACCACAAATCGGGAAACCCCCATGCGCTGGGCGAGCTCAGCCTGCGGCAGCTTGCGGCGCAGCCGCGCGGTGCGGATGTTCCGCCCCAGCCGCCGTAGCGCCTCGTCCACAGCGGCTGGTGGAAAGTCGGAAATTCGGGTTGGTCGTGGCATTTCAATTCCCAAGCATCGCGGCGGCGGCAAGTGCTTCGGATTATATCGCCGCCCGGAAGCGAACTGCCAGCTATTTTTCAGACTATGTGATTTATAGAAAACTTATTATTGTTTTATGTTATCCATAAGCAACATGTACTGCCACATGAGCGACCACTTCCGCACCCTGCCAATCCGGGCGCCCGATAGCGGCAGGGCTTCCTAGTCAGAATACCGACGGGTGCGCAATCCGGTTGTCACAGGGGGTCAGGGAGATGCCGCGACTGCGCTCCGTTACACACGGAGCAGCGGTCACCCTGACGCGGGCGCTTCAGGGAGTTTTGGGCTTGACCGGGGGTTGGTTGTCCACCGAGTTCCAGATCAGCTCGTCCGGTGCCGCGAGGACTTGCTCGTAGAGGCCCGGCGGGTAGTTCGCCAGGTGCGGGCCGGGGCTGTCGGGGCCGGGCTGGGGCACTTTTCCGCCCTGGGGCGCGAAGTCCTCGGGTTGTTTGTAGCGGGCGAGTTCTTCGGGGGAAATGCCCGCCAGCTCGACCACTTCGGGATCAATCCAAGCCTCCTGATTGATCGGCTCCGGCGAGTACGACAGCTCCAGGGCGAGGTTCTCGGGGCCGGCGAAGTAAATGGACACGCACATGCCATGATCGACCGGCCCCACCACCGGCACACCTTTGGCCCGCAGGCGGTCGCGCATGGCGAGGATTTCATCGTGGCTCTTCACTTTGAGCGCCAAGTGCTGCATCGTGCCCCGGGCGCAGTTCGCCGAGGCGTTGCCCGCGTGGGTCACGCCGAATTCCACCGGCACTTCGCCGATGCCCGGATTGGAGACGAAAGCGATGGCGCTCTCGTCGTTCAGCCGCAGAAACCCGTGCCAAGTGTTCGGCACGCCGTGCATCCAGTACAGGGCGACCAATTCCATGCCGAGCTTGTCGGTGAAAAACTCGATCTGCTCCTTCATGTTGGCGGTGGCGATAGCCAGGTGGTGCAGTCCTTCGATTTGGTTCATGGCAGGCAACTCCTCGGTGAAATGTGGCCCCGGGATTCTACACGGGCTCTCCGCAACAGGCAGATGCTGTAGTTATACGGGTTTTCCGGGTCGCGGGTGAAGTCTTGGCGGGAGATTTCCTCCCATTCGGCTTCGTTGAATCCTTCGAGCCGGGTGTCGCCGGCGGCATCGGCGTGGATTCTGGTCAGGTGGAACAGCCCGGCTTGCGGCATGGCGAGACGGTACAGCTCGGCGCCGCCGATGACGAAAGCTTGTTCGGCGCCATCGGCCGCGGCGGTGGCTTCGGCCAGCTCGAGCGCCTCCGCGAGCGAGGCGCGAACCTTGGCGCCTTCGGCGCGGTAGCCCGGCTGGCGGCTGACCACGATGTTGCTTCGCCCCGGCAATGGCCGGCCGATGGACTCGAAGGTCTTGCGGCCCATGATGACGCTGTGGCCCATGGTGGTGCGGCGGAAGTGGCGCAGGTCTTCCGGCAGGCGCCAGGGCAGGGCGTTGCGGTTGCCGATGACGCCGTTGCCCGCCATGGCGCAGATCAGGGCAAGTTCCATGGTTCGTTCACACCGAGAATGGATAGTGGATGGGCGGGTGATGGCGGTAGCCCTCGACGCTGAAGTCGTCGGGCGTGACCCAGGTTTCGAGGTCCTCAAGCGTCTCGATGGCGGGATTGATACGAAGGCGCGGCGGCGGGTATGGCGCCCGCTTTAGCTGCACATCGCGCATTGGTTCGAGCTGGTCTTCGTAGATATGGGCGTTGACGATCTTGTGCCAGGCCCGGGCGGGCTGCTTGCCGGTGATCCGCGCCATCAGCGCGAGCACGGTGAACACCTGCACCTGGTTGAAATTCAGCCCGAGCGGGACATCGCAGGAGCGCTGGTGGCTGGTCAGATAGAGCTTGTCGCCGAGCAGCGAGAAGGTGTGGGCGTACAGGCAGGGGCGCAGGCAGCCGAGATGCGATTCCCCGGGATTGTAGAAGGTGAGAATCTCGCCGCGGTCGTCGATGCCGGCCGAGAGATGCTCGACGATGCGCCGCAACTGGTCGACGCTGCCGCCGTCCGGCTTGCGCCAGGCCCGGCCCTGGACGCCATACACCCGGCCCATGTCGTCCTCGCCCTTGCGCGCGGGGTTGGCTAGCCAATCGGGGTTTTCGTTGGCATTGGCATCCCAGGTTTTGGCCCCCAGGGCGCGGAAATCGGCGGCGTTGTCATAGCCGCGCAGATAGCCGAGCAACTCGGCGATGGCGGCTTTCCAGTTGCTTTGGCGGGTGGTGATCAGCGGGAATTCGTTCGCCGCCACATCGTATTCGAGGTCGGCGTTGATCAGGGTCAGGCAGCGCTTGCCGGTGCGGGCATTTTCCACCCATTCGCCCTCGTCGATGATGCGGCGGCAGAGGTCGAGATACTGCCGCATCAGCCGGCCACCGGCTGCCGGGGTTGGGCATCGGCCGGCTGGGAGCGCGACAACCACAGCAACAGCAGGCCGAGGGCGAGCATCGGCAGGCACAGCATCTGGCCCATGGTCAGCCAGCCGAAGGCGATGAAGCCGATGTGGGCGTCCGGCTCGCGGGCGAATTCGACCACAAAACGCAGTACGCCATAGCCCAGCAGAAACACGCCGGAAACCGCGTACTTCGGCCGCCGGCGGGACGAGTACCACCACAGCAGAACAAACAGCAGCAAGCCCTCGAGCGCCATTTGGTAAAGCTGGGAAGGATGCCGCGCCAAGGCGTCCACATGGGGGAAAACCATGCCCCAGGGCAGGTCGGTCGACCGCCCCCACAATTCGCCGCCGATGAAATTGCCGAGCCTGCCGGCGGCCAGGCCAAGCGGCACCGCAGGAGCGACGAAGTCGGTGACGGTGAAGAAATCCCGCCCGATCCGGCGGCCATAAAGCCAGCTCGCGAGCAGCACCCCGAGCAAGCCGCCATGAAACGACATGCCGCCTTCCCAGACGCGGAACAGCCACAGCGGGTCGGCGAGAAAACGGTCGAAGTTGTAGAAGAAAACCGAACCGAAGCGGCCGCCGAGCACCGCCCCGAGCGCGCACCAGAACACCAAGTCCGACACCTGCTCCGCGCTCCAGCCGCCGCGCTTCGCCCGCCGGTTGCCGAGATGCCAGGCCGCGCCGAAGCCGACGATGTACATCAACCCATACCAGTGGATGCTGAACGGCCCGATCGATACGGCGACTGGATCAAATTGCGGAAAAGTCAGCATTTGGCGCTTGCCCGAATGCGGGGAATCAAGCCTGCGATGGTATCACGCCAATCAGAACCCCGGCTCTCAGTCGTGGCTGCGCGAATCGATCTCGGTGTCGTTGTGGATGAGGCGGGTGGACCAGGGGATGGGGTTGCGCAGGGCGTGGTGGGCCATGCAGGCGCCCTCGGCTTCTTCGAGCAGGGCCTGGATCCGCCCCGGCGGCTCGGGGCTGTCGATGATGACGTGGGTTTCGACCATTTCGCAGGCGCCCTCGGTGCGGTGGCCGAGTTCGCGCATGGTGCCGAGATTGGTCATGAAGCGGATGCGCTGTTCGAGGCGCATGCCGGCCACTTCGATCTTGCGGGTGTTGAGGATGTCGGTCAGGTGGGTCATCAGGCAGAAGCCGATGCCTGCGGCAAAGAAGGCGAGCGGCGGTGGCGCGCGGTCGTCGCCCACCGGTGGCTGCTCGTCGCAATACAGGCTGACCGGGCTGAAACCGGGGATGTTGACCTGCACGGTGCCGGTTTTCCGCTGCCTGCCCTGGGCCTCGGCGACGAGGTTGACCTCGAAACGCAGCGGCTCGGGCGGGCGCGATTTGCGGAATGGGCCGGGTTCGAACTGCTCCGGCGCGGGTTGGGATTCGGCCTGCTCGCCGACGAGATAATCCGCATCGTGGAATTTCATAGTCATGCCCTCAAAAGAATCCGCTAGTATTGTCATCCATGTGCCTGATCATTATTGCCCATCGGATGTCGCCGGACTACCCGCTCGTGCTGGCGGCGAACCGGGATGAGTTTTTCGCGCGGCCCACGCGCCAAGCCCACGAATGGAACGATGCTTCGATAATCGCGGGCCGGGATTCGCGGGCGGGGGGCACCTGGCTTGCGGTCGGCCGGGACGGGCGCTTCGCCGCGGTCACCAATGTCAGGGAGGCGGGCGGAAACGGCGCGGGAGAGCGGTCCCGGGGCGAGTTGCCCGTGGATTTCCTCGCCAGCCCGCTGTCGCCCGCGGAGTACCTCGCGGAGCGGGCGAACGGCTTTGCGGATTACGCCGGGTTCAATCTGCTGCTTGGGGACGTGGATTCGGTCTGTTACGCCAGCAACCGCGCTCCGGGCATCCATTCCGTCGGCGCCGGGATCATCGGCCTCGCCAATGGCGCGCCCGGATCGAACTGGCCCAAAGTGGCGCGCGGCAGGAAAAAAATGGCGCGCCTTCTCGCCGACGATGGGCCAGTCGAAACGGCGCCGCTGCTGGCGATGATGCGGGACGAGCGGCAGGCCGGGCAGGCGCATTTACCGCAAACCGGGTTGCCGGATGAGCAGGAGAGGCGCTTGTCGCCGATGTTCATCCCGGCGCTGGCAGGGGGCTACGGAACCCGCTGCGTCAGCGTGTTCATCCGCGATGGCGATGGCCGCTGCCATTTCACCGAGCAGAACTTCGATCTCGACGGCCAGGCATCTGAACGCCACGACTTCGATTTCCCCATCCGCCAGCCGCCAGTCTCCAAAGATGAAATGACTGGGTGGCAGGCACAGCGTTAGTCGCCGTCTGGCTGGGTGGAGTTCAGCGGGCGTGCGAGACAGGATGTCGAGCCCGAAGCCTCCAGGGATGGATTCACGGCGTCCGCTGAACTCCACCCAGCCAGACGGCGACGGATCGAAGCCACACGCCAACGAAAATCTAATTCACCCGTTGTGAGCGCAGCAGGCGGTCGACGCCTGCCTCGTAGAGCGCCATGTCCACGGCGTTGCGGATCATTCGCTCGTCGTCCATCCGCATGACCTTGCGCAGCAAGTCGCGGCAGGCTTTGAGCGTCATGCTGCGGATCACCGATTTCACCCGCGGCAGGGCCGAGGCGTTCATCGACAGGATGTCGAAGCCCATGGCGACGAGCAGCGCCGCCGCCCCCGGATGGCCCGCCATCTCGCCGCAGATGCTCACCGGCTTGCCCTCCGCGTGGGCCTGATCGACGACGAATTGCAGCGCGTTGAGCACCGCGGGATGGAAGGAGGAAAAAAGATTCGCCACCCGCGGGTTGTTGCGGTCCACGGCGAGCAGGTACTGGGTCAGATCGTTGCTGCCGATGGAGACGAAATCGACCATGCGCGCGAGCGCCCGGGTCTGATACACCGCCGCGGGCAGCTCGACCATCACCCCGATGGGTGGAAAAGGCAGTTCCACCCCCTCCTGCAGCAACTCGTGGTAGGACTTGCGGATCAACCCGGCCGCGGCTTCCACCTCCCGCACATTGCTCACCATCGGCAGCATGATTTGCAGATTCTCGAGGCCGATGCTCGCCCGCATCATGGCGCGCACCTGGGCGGTGAATATCTCCGGGTGGTCGAGGGTGACGCGGATGCCGCGCCAGCCGAGAAACGGGTTCGCCTCCTCGATGGGGAAATACGACAGCGCCTTGTCGCCGCCGATATCGAGGGTGCGCATGGTGACGGGTTTTGGCGCGCAGGTGTCGAGTTGTTCGCGGTAGATTTCGGTCTGCTCCTGTTCGCCGGGGAAGCGCTCGGCGAGCAGGAAGGGCACTTCGGTGCGGAACAGGCCGATGCCTTCGGCGCCCTGGTCGAGCGAGCGCAGCACATCGGACATCAGGCCGGTGTTCACCTGCAAGGACACCCGGTGGCGGTCGGCCGTCTCGCAGGGCAGGTCCCGCAGGCCGGCGAGGTCGCGGTTGAGTTCCTCCTCCTCGCGGATGGTGGCGCGGAACTGCTCGAGCAGGTGCGCGGAAGGGTTGGTGACCACCTCGCCCTTGTAGCCGTCGACGATGAGCTGTTTGCCATCGAGCTGGTGAAAGGGCAGGTCAACTGCGCCCATGACCGTGGGCGTGCCCATGGCGCGGGCGAGAATCGCGACATGGGAATTGCCCGAGCCCTTCACCGAGATCAGCCCCCGCAGCTTGTCTTTGGGCACCTCCACGAGCATCGAAGCGGTCAGTTCCTCGCCGATGAGGATGGTGTCCTCGGGATACTCGGGCTGGTCGGGCTTTTCCTGTTGCAGGTGGGCCAGCACCCGGGCGCAGAGGTCCTTGATGTCCACCGCGCGCTCGCGCATGTATTCATCCTCCATGCGCTCGAAGGCGCGCAAATGCTCGCCGGCAACCCAGGACAGCGCGCCCTGGGCCCAGTGCCCCATGCGGATTCGGGCGACGACTTCGTTGCCGAGGGCGTCGTCGTCGAGCATCCGCACGTAGGCGTCGAACAATTGCCGCTCCTCTTCCGCGAGTTGGCCGGCAAGCTGCTCGTTGAATTCGCGCATTTCCCCGCGCACGGCGTTCAGGCAGGAATTGAAGAAGTCGATTTCGGCCTCGACATCTTCGATCATCCGCTCCGGCACCCGGCTCAGGTCGGCGTGGGGGTAGACCACCACCGAGGTGCCGATGGCGACGCCGGCGCATCCCGGAACGCCGGCGAACGCGGTGTCGAAAATCCGGTGGCCGGATGGGCTCACGCCTTCGATGGCGCCGGTGGCTTCGGCATGGGCGATAACACCGGCGAGCTGGGCCGAAAGCGTGACGAGAAAAGCTTCCTCGCCTTCGCCGAAGCGGCGCCGGTCGCGGTGCTGGACGACGAGCACCCCGAGCACCGAGCGGTGGTGGATGATGGGGACGCCGAGAAAAGCGTGGAGGTCCTCTTCGCCGGCTTCCTCAAGCAAACAGAAGTTGCGGTGCTGGGGCGCGTCGCGCAGATTGACGGGTTCGGCGTGTTTCGCCACGAGGCCCACCAGGCCCTCGCCAAGTTCGAGGCTGACCCGGCCCACGGCCTCCTGCTTCAGGCCTTCGGAGGCCATCAGCACGTGGCAATGAAAATCCTGGTCGAGCAGATATATCGAGCAGACCTGGGTGTCCAGGGCATCGCGGACCCGGTTGACGATGATGTCCAGGGCGGATTGCAAGTCCTTGGCCGCGCCGACTTCCTGGACGATGCTGCGCAGTCGTTCGAGCATGGCTAGTGTGCTGTTCTATGAATACGTTGCTTTTCCGCGCGTTCCGCCTGTCTTGGGCGGCCCGCGGCCGTTGACGTGCCGGTCCCGGGCGGCGCGGAGCTCGGTGAGCGCCTTGCGGTAGACTTCGCGCTTGAATGCCACCACTTGCCGCACCGGCGCCCAGTAGCCGACCCAGCGCCAGTCGTCGAACTCCGGCTCGGGCGAATGCGTGAACGCAATCCGGCTCTCGTCGGCATCGAGGCTGAGCAGGAACCACTTCTGTTTCTGGCCGATGCACAATTGCCCCGGCCCGCGCCGGATCAGCCGCGCCGGCAGGCGGTAGCGAAGCCAGCCCCGGGTGCGTTTGAGGATGCTGACATCATCCGCCGCCAGCCCGACTTCCTCATGCAATTCGCGGTACAAGGACTCCTCGGCGGTCTCGCCGGGCTGCATTCCGCCCTGGGGAAACTGCCAAGCGTTCTGGCCGATGCGTTTGGCCCAGAGCAAATCCCCGGCGCGATTGCAAATGATGATGCCTATGTTGGACCGGAATCCGTCCTCGTCGAGCACAGCCTAGGTTTCCATTTGCGCAAAGCGGGCATTGTTTCACATCCGGCCGCGTCCGGGCAAACCCGCGATTGGCGGATGATGAGATAAAATTTATAATTTTCAGTATGTTGAATGATATTGCAAAGGGGGGCCCGATGCGGCGGCTGGCGCTTTTCGATCTCGACAACACCTTGCTCGCCGGCGACAGCGACCATGCCTGGGGGGAATTCCTCATCTCCCGCAAGCTGGTCGATGCGGACAGCCACCGCCGGGCCAACGAGGGTTTCTATGCCGATTATCTGGCCGGGGAACTCGATATCCACGCCTGGATGGCTTTCACCCTGGCGCCGATTCGCCAATTCAGCCAGGCCAAACGCGAGGCCCTGCTGGCGGAATTCGTCGAGGAGCGGGCGCGGCCGATGATGCTCGAGGCGGGCCTCGCCCTCGTCGCCGAACACCGGCGGGCCGGGGATTTGTGCCTGATCATCACCGCCACCAACGATCTGATCACCCGGCCGGTCGCGGAGCTGTTCGGCGTCGACGCCTTGCTGGCCACCGAGGCCGAGTGGGTTGATGGCGCGATTACCGGCCGCATCCGCGGCGTTCCCTGTTTCCGCGAAGGCAAGGTGGCGCGATTGCGGGATTGGCTGGCCCGCGGTGGCGTGGACGCGGATATCGCCAACAGCGTGTTCTATTCCGATTCGATGAACGACCTGCCGCTGCTCGAACACGCCGGCGAAGCCGTGGCCGTGGACCCGGACGACCGCCTGCGGCAAACCGCCCGGGAACGCGGCTGGAGAATCATCAGCCTGCGCGGAGATCAGATCGTCAATGTGCGCGGGAATTGGGCGTAGTTCTCCCAGCGGCTCACTTTCTCCGGGAATTCGTCCGCCGTTGGCTGCACATTGCCGTTGACATCGGTCACCCGCGAAACAATCGTGTGCTCGCCCGGCGGTGGATTTCCCCAGTTGAAAGTGAACAGCTTCCAGGAATACCGCGTGTTCTCCGCGCTGAGTTGGGCGGGCCGCCAGGGGCCGCCATCGACGCTGACCTCGACGCCGCGCAGCGGCGTGCCGTCATTGAGCGCGAAGCCGAGCACATTGTATTCGCCGCCGAGTTCGGTCACCCGCACGATGGCCGACTTCAACTGGATCGCGGTGACCGAATTCTCCACCCAGCGCTCTTCGCCGCCAACCATGACGCGCTTGAGGGTCACGTAGTCGCGGCCCATGAAGCGGCCCATGTAGCGGGTGTCCTGCACATGGATCTGGGTCAGCCACTTGACGTTGGCGACGCCGTACCAGCCCGGCACCAGCAGGCGCAGGGGTTTGCCGTGGTAGACCGGCAGCGGCTCGCCGTTCATTTCCCAGGCGAGCAGGTTCGCCGGGCGCATCGCGTCTTTGATCGACATGCTGCGGGCGTAGGCCTTCTCGACCTCCCGCCCGCGAATCTCCTCCATGCCGACATCAGCGCCGAAGAAAACGACTTCCTTGGCGCCTTCGCGCACACCGGCGTCATTGAGCAGGGCGGCCAGCGAACAACCGCGCCAGTTGGCGTTGCCGATCAAGCCGTTGAACAGGCCGGGGCTGTTGCCGCCGCATTCAAAACCCGCCTGCAGGTCAACCGCGCCGCGGCCCATCAGCTCGGCGAGGGAAAGTTCGAGTTCCCGCTCCACCATGCCGGTGACGCGCAGAAGGTAGCTGTCGTTGTCGACCTCGGGCTGGCCGTAATGCTGGACGACGTAGAAATCCTCATTGGGGGTGATGTGGGAGGCGATCTGCCGGGTGTCCTGGTAATGGGTGGCGCCGGGGCGTTTTTCCCGCACCCGGAACGCCTCGGGCACATCGGTGAAGGGCACGAGGCGCTCGCCCTGGGCAAGTGCCGGCAGCGCCCAGCCGGGCAGGGCCGCCGCGCCGGCGGCGAGCACGCCGGCACCCTTGAGCATCCGCCGGCGGCTGTCGTCCCGAATGTCCTGTGGCTTCATCTTCGCGCTCTCAGTCAGGGAAAGTCGAGGGCAAACCATATCACAGGATTCCAGCCCGGCGCGATTTCCCGCGCGCTTTCCCACATCGGCATGGGGCTTCGATCCGCCGCCGCTGGTCAGGGGATGCGTTTGGCGGACGCTGTGAATACATCCCTGTACGCTTCGGGCTCGACATCCTGTCTCGCACGCCCGCCAAACGCATCCCCTGACCAGCGGCGACTCATGCCTGTGGAAAGCGGGATTACGCCGGGGTCGAGTTTGTGATAGTTTCCACTCTTGTGCGGTCGTGGGGACTTGGCCGCGCATGGGTGGACCGCCGCCTGCGGTGGTTCGACAACAAAAACCATGCAAAAGTCGACAACAATTATGAGCAGCAGAACAAGTGCGAAGTTTTCGCCGGTGACAATCGATGTCAAGAAGAACATCCGCAAACTGAGACTCGAAGCCGGTTATTCCATGAACGAGGGTGCCAAGCGCCTCAATATCTCGCGCAAACAGCTCGAAGATATCGAGACCGGGCGCAACTACGGCTGCCACGTGGAGCTTGAGTTGCTGGCGAAGATCAAAGTGATCTACGGCGCTTCGGTGGACGATCTGATCGGGGATCTGCCCGCGAAAGCCGACTCGGAGTACTTTTCGAGGCCGCGCAAACGCATCGGCTCCCGGGGCAGGCGGAAAAAGTAGCTCTTTCTCCGCCCGCTCGGAAAACTCCCGTGTTCCACCCGCCTGGCGCAAACAGGCGGGCCCCTGTCGTGCCCGCCCGCATATCCTGTTGCGCCCGGCGCGGGATGACAAGGAAAATGTGGGACGCCCGCCCGATTTTGGATGTAATGGCCGGGCCGTGTATACTGCGCCGCCTTGACCCCAATCCAGCGAGGAAGCAATGGCATCCAAATCGAAGAAAAAAGTGGCCGCGGAAACTAGTCGCGAAGACTTGCAAAAGCATGTGGCGGCCTTTCTCAAAGCCGGTGGCAAAGTGCAGCAAATCCCCACCGGAGTCAGCGGGCAGACCTCCACCAGCGGCCCGCGCCAGATTGTCCTGAGTCACAAATCCAGCTCCTGATTCCGCGTCCGGCGGTTGCCGACTCCTCCGCCCTTCATGTCGAAATTGCTGTTCCGCCTGCGCCATGTGCCCGAGGATGAGGCGCGGGATGTGCGCGAGCTGCTCGACGCGAACGGAATCGAGTACTTTGAAACTTCGGCCGGGCTGTTCGGGATATCCTTCCCTGGAATCTGGGTCCGCCGCGAGGCGCAGTTCGAAGCCGCGCGCAAGCTGCTCGACGGGTATCAGGCCCGGCGCCGCGAGCGGGCGCGGGCCGAGCACCGGCACGCGCAGGAGAGGGGCGAAGCCAGGACCGCTCTCGACATCTTCCGGGAAAATCCGGCGCGCTTTGTCGGCAGCGTGATTCTGGTCGCGCTGGTGCTTTATCTCTCCCTGCGGTTTTTCTTCAGCTTCTGAGCCATTCCGCCTTCCAGCCGCCGCACCGCGGCCGCTGGACTTCTCCGACGTGGAAATGGCGCCCCGGCGGGGATGGCGGATGCGGGCGCCGCGCCGCTGACGAGCATTTGCCGCAGGCGCCATTTTTCATCGCCGGGGACTTCCCCGAGAAAGCGGATCTCGTCTCCCATCAGCGCCGCCAAGGGCACGCCGCCGCGGTACAGCACCCGGTTTCGCGTCAGCCGCGGCAGCGAGCGTTCCGGCAACAGCAAATGCAGCAGGTTCAGCGGGTCGGCGGCCGACAGCAGGAAATGGCGCGCCGGTTGCGGCTCGCGGTCCAACTTGCGCCCAAACTCGCGCAAAGCATCCACAGTCCCGGCGCGGGCGAACTGCTCGTCTTGGATTCCCGCGACAAATCTGCCGCCGCGCAGTTTGCCGCGCAATTCCTCCTTTCGCAGCACCCCCAGCAACACCCGCCAAGGCGGCGCCAGTGACTCCCTGGCCAACAGCGTCCGGCAAACCACGCCCCAGCGCTCGAGATAGACATCGATCAGGCGCAGCAGTTGCTCCTCGTCCAGCGCGTCCCAGCCATGTGGCCGGCGGCGCGTGGGCGCGGTTTCCGGCTTGTCCGCCGGAAGCTGGGCCGGGGATTGGAAAGTGTCAAGCAAACTCCAGCGGCCGGCGTCTTCGATCCCGGAAGTCGGCCGCCGCCGCCGGCCGCCGGATTTCCGCTGCCCGGGCGGCAACAGGGCGCGCAGGCCGCTGAAACTGTCGCTGCATACCCGCCCCAGGCTGACGAGTTCCGCCAGCGCCTGTTCGAGTTGCGCGCGCAACATGCCGGTGCGGGACTGGATTTGGTCGAAAAAGCTCGCCCCATGCTTTGCCAGATCTTCTTCGACGCGACGCGCCGCGCCACTGGGTTCGATTGCCCCGCGGCCTTCGGTGTCGGCCCGGGCGAGCGCCCGCCACAGGTCGAGATTGCGCCGCAGCGCCATGGTGACCGGGGTGGTCTTGATCGGGCTGCCGCCACGCAGCCGGTTCTGCGGCGGGCTGTAGCGGCCCCAGGCCAGCCGGCCGCTGATGCTCAGCAAATCGAGCCATTGCGGGTCGTAATTGCCGACGCGGGCGGGGTAGATGCCCGCTTCCCAGGCCGCCGCCGGCGCGGCGCAGCCATCGAGCCGTTCGACGCAATCGCGCAGGCGGGTCTGGCCGTCGAACACCGCGGTCGCGGTTTCCGCCTCGCAGGGGCGCAGGCCGTGGCGCTGGAACAGGTGGGCGGTGAAGGTTTCCAGCGAAACCGGCTTGATGAGTTTGCGGTGCTGGTCGATGGTGTAGCGGTGGATGCGCTGGAGCAGGCGCCGCTCGCACCATTGCGCTGGGTCTTGCGCTGGATCTTGTCTGGCACCGGGGAGGAAATGCCCCCGCATGGCGAAGCCCTCGGCCTGCAGGGCCGCCAGCGCGGCGTCCACCGCTTGTTCCGATGGCTTTTCCGAACCCAGGCCGCCGAAGCCGCCCGCCAATTCGGCCGCGGTCACCGGACCGAGGCAGCCGAGGCGGCCGCGAACGAAATCGCGCAGGGCGTCCTCCGCGGTCCATTCTTCTTCGTCCAGAAAATCGGGAAGGCTGCATCCCGCCGCCGCATCCGGGCACAACGCGCGCAAACGCGGCAGCATTTCCGTCGCCAGCCAGAGTGGGCCGCACTGGCGGATTCTGCCCTGCGCCGGCAATTCGCCGCGGCAAGACTCGACGGCGCGGAACTCGTCCGCGGTCATGAACCCCAGCGTCAATAGGGCGTCGTGGAGCTCCTCGGGGTTGCCGACCGCTGGCCAGGCTTCGGCCTTGACCCGGTCGATGGCTTCTTGGTCGAGGGCGCCGAGGTCCTCGACCTCGCCCGGGTCGAGCCAGGAGCGGTTGCGGATGGCGTTGGTGCGGCGCTCCTCGAAGGGGGCGTCGTCGAGAAAGGCGTAGGGCCGCGCGTTGATGATCTCCTGGGCGAAGGGGGACGGCTCGCGCAAATCCCGGCTGACCAGCTTGAGCCGGCCCTGTTCCATGTCCGCGAGCAGCGCGGTCAGCCCGTCGACATCCATGGCTTCGGTGAGGCAGTCGTGGATCGTTTGGTTGACGAGCGGGTGGTCGGGAATCTCGCGCTTGCCGGTGAGGTTCTCCTGGCAGGCGATCTGGTCCGGGAACACGTGGGCGATCAGATCCTCGGCGTCCATCCGCTGCCACTGCGGCGGCACGCGGTTGCCATTGCGGTTGCGCTGGATCGCCAGCGAGCGGGTGGCGTTCCAGCGCCAGCGCAGCTCGAACATCGGCGCGTCGAGCATGGCCTGGACCACGACTTCGCGCGCGGTCTTGCTGTTGAGATAGCGGAATACTTCGTCGAGTGGAAAACTGTGGACCGACCCCAGCGACAGGACGATGTTGTCCTCGTTGGCGGCGGCCTGCAACTCGAAATTGAACGAGCGGCAGAAGCGCTTGCGCAGCGCCAGCCCCCAGGCGCGGTTCAGGCGGCTGCCGAATGGCGCGTGGATGACCAGGTGCATGTCGCCGACTTCGTCGAAAAAGCGCTCCATGACGATGGTCCGGCGCGTTGGCATCACGCCGAGGCTGCGCAGCCCAGCGTGGAGGTAGTCGGCAAGCTGGGCCGCGGCGCCGGCGGCGAGGCCGAGTTGGCTGGTGAGCCAGCGGTTGGCGGCCTCGGCGCCGCCTTCCGCAAGCAACTCCGCCAACCGTTCGCGCAGCCCCGAGACGGCCTCGGACAATTCCCGGCTGCGGCCCGGCCCCTCGCCGAACCAGAATGGAACCGTCGGCCTGGCCCCCTGGGCGTCGCGCACCCGCACCTTGAGGCCGTCGATGCGGATCATCTGCCAGCTATGGCTGCCGAGGGTGAACACGTCGCCGGGAAGCGATTCCAGGGCGAAGTCCTCGTTCAGCGTGCCCACCACCACATCCTGCGGGTCGAGCACGACCTGGTATTCGAACAGGTCGGGAATCGCCCCGCCATTGGTCAGCGCGGTCAGATTGGCGCCGCGCCGGGCCCGGACGCGGCCGTTGATGGCGTCGAGATGCAGCAGGGCCCCGCGCCGGCCCCGGCGCGTGGTGTAACCATCGGCGAGCATGCGGACGACATCGTCGAATTCGGCGCGGGCGAGGTCGCGGTACGCCCAGGCGCGCCGCGCCAAGGCGAACAGGGCATCGAGGTCCAGCCCCTCCTCGTTCATGGCGGCTTCCGCGACGAGCTGCTGGGCGAGGATGTCGAGCGGTTTTTCCGGCACATGGATGCGGTCCAGCCCGCCATTGCGCACCGCATCGAGCAGGGCGGCGGCCTCGCACAGGTCGTCGCGGCTCAGCGGGAACAGCACACCCTTGGGCACGCCATCGATGGAATGGCCGCTGCGCCCCACTCGCTGCAGGAAGGCGGAGATACTCTTCGGCGAGGAAAACTGCGCGACGAGATCGACATGGCCGATGTCGATGCCGAGCTCCATCGAGGCCGTGGCCACGAGAACTTTCAATTTGCCAGTCTTGAGCTGCCGCTCGGCGGCGAAGCGGTGGTCCCGGCTCATGCTGCCGTGGTGGGCGCTCACCGCGCCCTCGCCGAGGCGCTCGCCGAGGGCCAGCGCGAGCCGCTCGGACAGGCGGCGGGTGTTGACGAAAACCAGGGTGGTGTTGTGGGCCAGGATCAGCTCAACCAGCCGCTCGTACAACTCGTCCCAGACTTCCGCGCTCATCACCGCCGACAGCGGCGACCCAGGCACCTCGACGGAAATCTCCATTTTGCGGCGGAAGCCCGCGTCGATGATGGCGCAGTCGAATCGCCGCGCCGGGGCCTTTGCGGTTTCGCCGCCGCCGGTTTTGTCCGAAGCCGCATCCCCATCCACATCGGTTTCCAGCGCCGCGGCCGCGCCGGTCAGAAAGCGGGCGACGGTCTCCACCGGTTTCTGCGTCGCCGACAGTCCAATGCGCTGCAAGGGCCGCCCGCCCGCCGCGGCAACGAGCGCTTCCAGCCGCTCGATCGAAAGCGCCAGATGCGAGCCGCGCTTGTCGCCGAGCATGGCGTGTATTTCGTCGATGATCAGTGTCTTGACCCGGGCCAGCATGGCCCGCCCGCTCGCGCTCGTCAGCAGCAGATACAGCGACTCGGGTGTGGTGACCAGGATATGTGGCGGCCGCGCCGCCATCCTGCGGCGCTCGTCGGCGGGGGTGTCGCCGGTGCGCACCGCGATGCGGATCCGCGGCCCGGAATCGGCATCGCCAAGCAATTCGGCGATGCCGGCCAGGGGAACTTGAAGATTGCGGTGGATGTCGTTGTTCAGCGCCTTCAGCGGGGAAACATAGAGAATCTGAACCCCAGTGCCGAGTCGGCCGCCCTGCCGCACGAGCTCGTCGAGCCCGGCGTAGAACGCCGCCAGGGTCTTGCCGCTGCCGGTGGGCGCGGCGATCAGCGTATGGCCGCCCCGCCGGATCGCCGCCCAGGCATCCAACTGGGTGGAAGTCGGCGCCGCGAACTCCCGCTCGAACCAGCGCCGGCAAGCCGGATGAAACCCCGCGAGAGACATTGAACCCTGCGCCGCAGGACGCTCTTCAAAACCCAGCCTCAAAGTAGAGAACGCCGTTTTATTTTGCAAGCAGTCTGGGTTTTATATCCGGGCTTTGCAAGCGGCCCGGATTGACAAGGCCATGGCCAGTCGGCAAGCTTGCCGGTTTGGGGTTTGCCGGCTTGCCAGCGTCAATGAACAGCGATGAACCAGCACCCGCGGGCGGTGGTTCCGGGCGGCTCGGCCGCCGGATGGCCCGCGCCTGGCGCGACAACCGGAATTTTCTGGCCTTGCTTTGCGCCATCGTTTTCTTCAAGAGCGCCATCGCCGACCTCAGCTCGATTTCCGGGGCGTCGATGCTGCCCACACTGGTGGACGGCGACAAGGTTTGGGTGAACAAGCTCGCCTACGATGTGAAGGTGCCATTCACCGGTGTTTCGCTGGGCCGGGTGTCCGATCCGGTTCGCGGCGACATCGTGATCATCGACAGTTCCCGGGCGGGCAAGCGGCTCGTCAAGCGCATCGTCGGCGTTCCCGGCGACCGGATCGAGATTCAGAACAACGCCCTCATCATCAATGGCGAGCCGGTGGATTACGAGGTGCTGTCCCGGGAAGGCGGCGCCATGATCATCGAGGAGGCGCTGCCGGGCCGCAATCATCAGGTCCGGTTGACGCGGTATCTGATGGGCGCTTCAAGCCGCAGCCACGGGCCGGTCGAAGTGCCCGGCGACCGCTTTTTCGTGCTCGGCGACAACCGCAACAGCAGCGCCGACAGCCGCGTCTACAGCTTCATCCCCCGCGGGGAAATCATCGGCCGCTCGCGCTCGGTGGTGTTCTCGCTCGACAGCGGCAACTACTATCTCCCCCGCGGCGGGCGCTTTCTCGCGGGATTGGAATGAACGCCGCCGGTGCTATACTGGGCAAGCTTTGACTTAATCAGAACTTACCCAGCGCAACGATGCATCGACAGGAAAGGTGGGAACCATGAAACCAAGATCAACCCTGGCCGGCTTGCTGCTTGGCCTTTCTCTTAGCGCATCGGCGACCGCCCAGAACTTCGTCTGGGCGCCCGACTTCCCGGTGGGCGCGGCGCTGCCGCCGATTGCCGCCGAGGACCAAAACGGCGAGATGCGCGGCTTCGCCGACCTCGTTGGCGACAACGGCATGCTGTTCATGCTCAGCCGCTCGTTCGACTGGTGACCCTACTGCAAATCCCAGCTCGTGCAGCTGACAGAGATTGCCGGACAGTTCGGGGAAATGGGCTTGTCCGTGGTCGCCATGACCTACGATTCGGTGGAATTGCTCAAGACCGTCGGGGAAGACGAGGGTATCGACTTCACCCTGCTGCGCGATGAAGACGCAGCCCATGTGGATGCCCTGGGCATCCGCAATCTGGACTACGAGCCGGGCCACCGGGCCTACGGGATTCCCTATCCGGGGATTTTCCTGATTGATGCCGACGGCGTGATCCAGGCGAAATTCGCCGAGGAAGACTACCGCGACCGCCCCGACTTCAGTTTCGTCCTCGAAGCGGCGGCCGCTATGGAATAGAACAGCGCGGCTCATCCCGCGCGCAGCAAGGCCTGGGTGATCGGCAGCCTCGCCGCCTGCAGGGCGGGAAACAGGCCGCCGGCGAAACCAAGGGCGAGCGCCCAGACGATGCCGGTGACGAGGATGTCGGGGCCGACCGCGAAGTCGAACGCGACCTGGGAAAAGGAATTCTGGTTGAGCGTGGACACGGTGTAGCCGTTGAAGCCGAACCAGGCGATGGCGCCGCCGAGCAGCCCGCCGACAAGGGCGAGCGCCACCGACTCCACCAGCACCGACACCACCACCGGCGTCGCGCCGAAACCGAGCGCCCGCAGGGTGGCGATTTCGACAGTGCGGGCCGAGACCGCCGCGTACATGGTGTTGAGCGCGGCGAACACCGCCCCCACCGCCATGATCAGGGCCACGCCGTAACCGAAACCGGTAATCAGCGAGGCCAGGAATTCCGACTGGCTCCTGAAGAATTCCTCCTCTGAGGTGATCGAAAGATCAACCGCCGGGTTGTCCTCGAACTCGGCGCGGATCGATTCGATGGCGCCGGGGTCTTCGAGTTGCACCCGCATCGAGCTGATCAGGCTGAAGCGGCGGAAGGCGGACTGGGCGGTCGCCAGATCGGTCCACAATTCCGACTCGTAGGCCGAACCGTCGGCCTCGAAGATGCCCACCACGGTCCATTGCGACTGCCGCAGTTCGATGGTGGCGCCGAGGTCGATGCCGAGAAACTCGGCGCCGGCGCCGCGGCCGGCGATCAATTCATTGCGCCCCGGGGTGAAATTGCGGCCTTCGATGATACGCAGTTCCGGCCGGATCCCGAACGCCGACTGCTCGACCCCGCGGATGACCACATTGGAAGGCAGCAGCGTGGCGCGTTTGGGGATGTCGGCCACGGTATACAACTCGCCACTGGAGCGGCGGACGCCATCGAGGGTGCTGACATACTGGCTGCGTTGCAGGTCGATGGAGCTGCTGAGCTCGGCGGTGGAGCTGCCGCCCCGCAGGACAATGGCGCGATCAGGCGCCCCGCCACGGTTCAGCGTGGCGGAAAAGCCAGCCGCCATGGCCAGAATCGCCACCAGCACCGCGACCACGCCACCAATTCCCACGACGACAACCGAGGAGCTGCCAAGCCGCGCCGGCAGATTGCGCAGATTGAGGAGGGTGATCTGAACGATTTGCGCCAACATGATCCCGCTTCCTTCCTTTGCCGCCGGCGCTACCGGCGCAAGGCTTCGACGACTTGCAGCCGCCGCGCGCTCAGCGCCGGATTGATCCCCACCACGACGCCGAGCAGCACCGCGATGCCAATGCCGCCGAGCGTGGTGGCGGCGGACATCTCAACCTGGCCGAGGAAAGCCTCAAGGCTCGGAGCGAGCCCGGCGAGCACCAGCACCGCGAGCCCGATGCCGGCGGCGCCACCGAGGCCGCAGAGCAGCACCGATTCCCAAAGCATCAGCAGGGCGACCCGCCGGTCGGTGAAGCCGAGGGTTTTGAGCACCGCGAGTTCGGGAACGCGCTCGCGCAGGGCCTGGGCCATGGTGTTCCCGGTCAGCAGCAGAATCGTGAAGAAAACCGCGCTGAGGATGCTGTTCATGATCAGGCCGATATTGCCCACCTGGGCGGCGAACTGCCGGTTGGCCTCGGCTTCGGTGGCGGTGCGGGTGGGGTTGATCGAGTTCTCGAAGCGGGCGTCGATCCGCGCCGACACCTCGCCGGCTTCTTCGGGGTCCGCCACCCGCACCGAGAAGTTGCTGACGATGCCCTCGGTTTCGGCGATTCTGGCCTCGTCGAAGTAGTCGTAGTTGAACAGGAAACCGGCGAAGGCGTTCTCGTCGTCGCGGATGCGGTAGGTGCCGACGAGTTCGAATTCCCACAGGCGGCTGCCGTCCTGGCGCAGCCAGATGTCGCCCTGGATGGTGATGCGGTCGCCGATTTGCCAGCCGTAGCGTTCAACGAGGTCCACCGGCGCCACCGCGGCGGTGCGGATGCGTTCAAACTCGTCGAGTTGGGCTGGGTCGATGATGTATTCGCCGTACATGCCGAAGTAGGCCCGGGGTTCGACTGGAAACTTGGGGAAGAAATTGGCCGGATTCTGGTAGATGCCTCCGAACCAGGTGCTGTGGGTCACCGCGACGACGCCGGGCACCGCGGCGATCTGGGCCAGGTGGCTGATGGGAAGCCCGTCGATGATCGAATACTTGGGCGACACGCTGAGCCGGTCGACTCCCGCCACATCGACGCCACTGTCGAAGGCGTCCGCCACCGACCGCAGCAGGCCAAACAGCAGGAAGGCGGCGACAATCGAAAACAAGGTGAGAAAAGTCCGCACCTTGCGCCGGAACAGGTTGCTCCAGATCAGACCAAAGCTATTCATGCCGAAATCTCCACCGCACTGTCATTCCACGCATAGCGAAGCCCTCTAACCTGTCATTCCGCGCGAAGCGAAGCGTAGTCGCAAAATCGGGCACCGGTCGCTTCCCGTCGGTGGCTGAATTCTTTGCGGACTGGTGCATGCCTTCCTTGGCGCAACGCTTCTGGCTCCGCCAAATCCCTGTCTCGACATCCTTGTCGAGCCGTTCGGCCCTTGAAAAGCGTTGCTTTTCACCGGCTGCGCCGACCGGGCCTCACCCTTTCAGCCACCGCCGCGCTCCCTCAGTGCAAAATTCGGGACCCTGTATTCTGAACCTGCCCGCTTTACTCCGTCATTCTGCGCGGAGCGCAGCCCCCATCCCGTCATTCCGCGCACAGCAAAGTGGAGTTGCGGAATCTCACCGGCGAAGCCGCGCCAGCCTGAACAATCATTCACTGCGCATTTCCGTCACAGCCAAACCTTCCCGCAGCTCTTCCCTCAGCGTCAAGTCGAGCGAACTGATAACCCGCTCGCCCCGGTAAAGCCCAGCCAACACCAGCGCATCGCCACCATTCGCCCGCCCGAGTTCAACCTGCCGCCGGCTGACGCGGCTGTCCGCCACCACCCAGACGTGATTCGCGCCATCCTCGCGGACGATGGCCGAGCCGGGAACGAGAACACCAGCCGGGGCCGGCGCGCTTTCCGCATCCGCGTCCAAAACCAACGCCACGCCGGACGCTTCCATAAAGGCCACCCGCACCCCCATCTCCGGCATCACCCGCTCATCGCGGTTGAGAAAGCCGATGCGCACCCGCACCGTCGCCTGATTGCGGTTGGCGGCGGGGATGATGGCGATGACTTCGGCTTGATAGGGATCATCGGGCCAGGCGTTGAGCACGATGCTCGCCTCCTGGCCGGGATAAACGCGGTTGATATAGGCCTCGTTGACATCAACCTCGACCTCGAGCGACTCCATATCGACAATCGTGCAAATCCCCGTGGCGGTGAAACCGCCTCCGGCGGCGACGGGGGAGATCATCTCCCCTGGCTGGGCCGCCTTGGCGATGACGACGCCGGAGAACGGCGCCCGGATCTGCATGTCCGCAAGCAACTGCCGCTGAATCTGCAAGGCCCGCTCGGCGACTTCGATATCGCGCCCGGTTTTCTCCGCCCGAGCCCGCAGCGCCTCGAGGCTGAGTTCGTCGCGGTCGAGATCGGCCTGGCTCGCGAGCCGGTTCGCTGCGAGGTCCCGGGTGCGGCCGAGGTTCAATTCGGCCTGGCGAATCTGCACCCGCAGTTCCTCCACCGAAGCCCGGGCCGCGGCGACCTGGGCCTCCTCGAGTTCAAGCTGGGCCCGGTTCACACTGTCGTCGAGCCGGGCCAGCACCTGACCCTCCTCGACTTGCATGCCTTCCTCGACAAGCACCTCCATGACCTTGCCGGTGACCTTGGAACTCACCGTCGCCATGCGCCGGGCGATGACATAACCCGTGGCGTCGAGCACGCTCTCGGCATTCGCCGCGAGCCGCGGCCGCGGCGCCACCGCCACGCTCGTGGCCACCGTCAGCGCCTCGGCCTCGGGCAGCGGCCGGAAATTCCAAAACACAAAGGCCCCGCCGGCAACAAGCGCAACGAGCACCAACCACCGCAGCGGCCGCGGCCCACCCTCCGCCGCCGCCTCCCGGTCGATCTTCAACTCATTCAGCAGCGATTGCTTGTCCACTCACAAGCCACCCGCGGAACTCCCGCTCAGTGTACTACCCCCCACAAACTTTGTCGCCGAGCGCCAAAGCGCCCAAGCGCCCAAGCCCCGCCCGCACGCCATCCCGCCCGAAGCGACCCACCGAATCTGCCAGAACGCACCCCGCCGAAACTCCACTTTTCGGCGAACGCCCCCATTCCCTCGGTAAGCGCCCGAATGGGGTCACAACAAACAAGTATTGACGCCCGCGAAATCGGTCGGATAAGCTGCCTGCCATCGATCAGGGAAAAAGACGAGCGCGTCCGCCCAAACCGAGGGGAACGGAGACCATGTACCAATTCACCATCGACGTAAACCACTGCGGCGACACCGGCGTGTACGTCGGAACCAGCGGCGACATCCCGGGCCTCACCCTCGAAACCGGAACCATCGCCGAATTGCTCGAGGTGGCAATGGACATCGTCCCGCACCTGCTCAGCAACAATCTGAACATTCCCGGGGGAAGCCAGGTAAAGGTCAATGTTCTGCTTCCCCCGGGGCATTCGGAGGGGTCCGACGAGCTGCATCCGACGTACATGCTCGGACAGGCCAGCCAAATGGCCGAATTAGTGACGTAGGGAAACTCGAATGGCGAATTTCTGGAGGCGGATTTCCAGAATACTAAGAGAAAACGGCTGGGAGAAGATCAGGGAAGGCAAAGGGAGCCACCAAATCTGGGCCAATCCCGCCAAAACGAATCTTCATATCTGTGTGCCGAGAAATCTGAAGAGCAGGCACACAGCAAACAACATCCTGAAGCAGGCGGGGATTCCCAAAACATTCTGATTGCGTGAAGTATCCGCCCCACCTCATCGGGGAAGCGCCAATCAATAGGAGAACAATACATGGCTGCGCTCGACTCGCTGCTGGAAACCTACCGCACCCAAACCACCACCGAGCGTGACAAGGGCACAGCGTTCGAGAAACTCATCGCCGCTTGGCTCGTGACCGATCCGGTTCAAGCCAAACGCTTTCAGCGAGTTGAACTCTGGACCGACTGGGCTCGCGCCAACGACCGCAATCCGAGAGAGACTGGAATCGATCTCGTCGGCACACTCCACGGCGGCAAGTTCGCTGCGGTGCAGTGCAAGTTCTATAGCCCCGAAAAGCGCATTTATAAGAGACATATCGATAGCTTCATGTCGAAATCCGGCAGGCGCGACTTTTCCGAGCGCCTGATCGTCGACACCACAGAAGGTGCCTGGTCCGATGATGCAGAGGAAATGCTGCACGATCAGATTCTCCCAATAAACCGCATAGGACTTCGCGAATTGCGCGAAAGCGGTGTGAATTGGTCGGGTTTCGCGGCAACCGGCAAAATTGAGCGCCCAGCCCCAAAGCAACTGCGGCCGCACCAGCAAAGTGCTCTTGAATCGGTGAAGTCCGGCCTTGCCGACGCGGATCGGGGCAAGCTCATCATGGCCTGCGGCACGGGCAAGACGCTGACCGGTTTGCGCATAGCCGAAGAAGTGGCTGGCACCGAAGGCTTCGTGCTAGTGCTCGTGCCCTCATTGGCATTGATGTCACAGACGATCAAAGAGTGGTGTACGGACGCGCTAAGCCCGCTAACGGCATTCGCTGTTTGTTCCGATACCCAGGTTGGCAAGAGGCGCAGGTCGAAAGACGACATTGCCGAACTGGAAGTTTCCGATCTCGCGTTTCCCGCAACCACCGATGCGCAGCGGCTTGCCGAGAAAGTCGCGGATTCGGCCAGCAAAGCGATGCGCGTGGTTTTCGCCACCTATCAGTCCATATCGGTAATCGCTGCCGCCCAGTCCCGACATGGGCTTCCCGATTTCGACCTGATCATATGCGACGAGGCCCACCGTACGACTGGCGCCACCTATGCCGGGGAAGCCGAATCCAACTTCGTCAAAGTTCACGACAATCAAGTGATTCGCGGAAACAAGCGGCTCTACATGACCGCAACCCCGCGAATTTATGGCGAGAACGCAAAATCAAAGGCGCGGGATGCCGATGTCGCGCTGTCCTCGATGGACGATCTAAACTTGTTCGGCAAATTGCTGTTTCATTACGGCTTCGCCGAGGCAGTCGAAAACGGTATCCTCAGTGATTATCGGGTGATCGTCCTGGCGATGGATGAAGGGCAGATCAGTGCCGCCGTGCAGAACCGACTGTCCGATGGTTCGAGTCAATTGGTTCTTGATGATGCGACCAAGATCATCGGTTGCTGGAAGGCATTATCCAAAATCGGTCTGGATGGGGAGTCGGGGAATCGCGCCGAGCCGATGCGCCGGGCACTTGCTTTCTGCCGCAGCATCGAAAGCTCCAAACTCGTTCGCGACGAGTTTGAACAAGTCGTAAACGAGTTCTAGTGGGCAAGCGATGAAGGCGGGGAGCAAGGCGCATCCTGCCAAGTCCGGCATGTGGACGGCACATACAACGCGAGAAAACGGGGGAAGCGTCTCGACTGGCTGAAGGAGGACGCCGGCAAGAATGTCTGCCGTATCCTCAGCAACGCCCGCTGCCTGACCGAAGGTGTCGATGTGCCGTCGCTCGACGCCATCATGTTCCTGCATCCGCGCAACAGCCAGATTGATGTCGTGCAGGCGGTTGGCCGGGTCATGCGCAAGACACCCGACAAGGAAGAGGGATACGTGATTCTGCCAGTGGGCATTCCACCCGGTATTGATGCCGACCAAGCGCTGAACGACAACGAGAGGTATCGCGTTGTCTGGCAAATCCTGAACGCCCTGCGCGCCCACGACGAGCGCCTCGATGCGGTGATCAATCAAGGCGGGCTGGGGCAGGATGTAAGCAGCCGCATAGCCGTTGTTGATGGCCGGTCAGCCGCATCGCTAAGGGAATTGTCTGAGATAACCGCGACGGTGGAAGATTTGCCCAGCCGAAACACGGGCAAACGCTCGGGTATTGGTGAACCCCCCCCCCCCCCGAACTACAAGAGATGCTGCCAATCCATTGCCATTGGTCATCGACGAATTCTCCCGCGCTGTCATGGCGAAGATCGTCGAGAAATGCGGCACACGGGAGTACTGGGAGGATTGGGCCAAAGATGTGGCCCAGATCGCCGAGCGGCATATCACCCGCATCGGGTCTTTGGTCTCGCAGCCAGGCAGCGATGCACAACAATGGTTTAAGGATTTTCTCAGCGAGCTTCGCGACGATCTGAACGAATCGGTCACCGAGAAAGACGTGATCGAAATGCTCGCGCAACACCTGATCACCCGCCCGGTTTTCGACGCGGTTTTCGAAGGCCACGATTTTGTCGAGCGCAATCCAGTCTCCAAGGCCATGACGGAAGTGCTGTCCGTTATCGACGAAGCCGAGGTCGGCCGCGAGGCGAAGTCGCTCGAAGGCTTCTACGCCTCGGTCCGCCGCCGCGCCGCGGGCATCACCGATCCGCTGGCGCGGCAGAACCTCATTGTCGAGCTGTACAACAAGTTCTTCAGCGGTGCCTTTCCACTCACGACCCAGCGGCTCGGCATCGTCTACACGCCGGTCGAGATTGTGGATTTCATTATCCGGTCGGTGGACGAGGTGCTGCGGGAGGAGTTCGGCCAGACCCTCGGCTCCGAAGGAGTGCACATCCTCGATCCATTCACCGGCACCGGCACCTTCATCACACGCCTGCTGCAATCCGGCCTGATTGCGCCGGATGACCTCGAGCGAAAATACCGCAAGGAGATTCACGCCAACGAAATCGTGCTGCTCGCCTACTACATCGCCGCCATCAATATCGAAACCGTCTTCCACGCCGTCGCCGACCGAGACGACTACCTGCCTTTCGAGGGCATCTGCCTGACTGATACCTTCGCGATGCACGAGGGCGATGACGAATTGTCTTTCTATATGAAGGACAACACGGACCGGCGCGAACGGCAGAAAGTGGCAGACATCCGGGTAATCGTGGGAAATCCACCTTATTCCGCCGGGCAGAAGCGAGAGGATGACAACGCAAAGAACGTTGTCTACGCAAGTTTGGACCAACGAATTCGCTCGACCTATGCGGAACGTTCCTGCGCTGTGCTGTCGAAAAACCTCTACGACAGCTACATTCGTGCGATCCGGTGGGGCAGCGACCGGCTCGGCAAAGCTGGCGTGATGGCTTACGTATCCGGCAGCTCTTGGATTGAACGGGCATTCGCCGACGGGATGCGCAAATGCTTGGCCGAAGACTTCACTAGCATTCATGTTTTTCACCTGCGCGGCGATGTTCGAAAAAACATTTTGTCGGGCGGGCGCGCCGGAGAAGGCGAGAACGTGTTCGGTCAAGCCAGCATGACTGGCGTAGCGATCTCGGTGTTTGTTAAAAATCCAGAAGCAAACGAACAGGGTCGAATCATGTTCCATGACATAGGCGATGACCTAGGCCATGGCGAGAAGCTCGCCAATATCCGCTGCCTTGGTAGCATTCGGGGCATAGGAGACGCAGACCAATGGTCCGCGATTTCGCCCGACGACCATGGAGATTGGCTTGATCAGCGCGATGTGGGTTTTGATGCGCACACTGTTCTCGGGGACAAGAAAGATATTTCAGGTAAAGTGCTATTCGAAAATTACTCGCTGGGGGTCGTAACGAACAGGGATGCGTGGTGCATCAATCCATCCCGAAAGGTGCTCATACAAAACATCAAATCTACAATCGCATTCTACGGTGCCGAACTAGAGCGCTGGAAAGCTGCGAAGCGTACCGCAAAATCACCCGGAAGCCCGCTTCCGAAAGTCGACAATTTTGTCACCTTGAATCGCATACGCATTGGCTGGACCCGTAATGTCAAAACAGACCTTAAGAAAGGGAAAGATCTGAAAATTGATTGTGGTGAATCCGTGCCATGCATGTATCGACCTTTCACAAAACAATGGTAGTTTTTCAGCCACCGCTTAAATGAAATGGTGCATCAGATGCCCCGTATCTTTCCAGATGCCGACTTGCCCAACCGCGTAATCGCGGTCACGGGCAAGGGAAGCAGAAACGGTCTGTCCGTTCTTATGGTTGACCGGCTTGTTGACCTAAACCTGCTGGACGCGGGCGCACAGTGCTTCCCTTTCTGGCTCTACGAAGAAACAACATCAGATGCGAGGCAAGACATGCTTTCCGCGCTTGACAGCGGGCCTGTCGTAGAGCGTCAAGAAGCCATCACCAAATACGCGCTCGACACGTTCTCTTCCGCCTACCCAAAAGAAACCATCAACCGAGAGGACATCTTCCACTACATCTATGGCCTGCTGCACTCAGAGGACTACCAACAGCGATTCCGCGCCAACCTCGCCAAGGAGCTGCCGCGCATCCCCTGCGTGAAGCCGGTCGAGGATTACCGGGCGTTCCGCGATGCCGGAAAACGCCTCGGTGAACTTCATGTCGGCTACGAGTCCGTCGATCCCTATCCCGCCGATATAGACAGCGGAGGGAAATTCCTGACCCAAATGGACCCGGAAACCGCCTATCGGGTGGAGAAAATGAAGTTTCCCAGCCGCAACCGCCAAAAGGACAAGTCCACTGTCATCTACAACCCCCACGTTACCATTCGCGATATTCCGCTTTCCGCTTGGGACTACATCGTCAACGGCAAGCCGGCGTTGCAATGGGTCATGGACCGCCAATGCGTCAAGACCGACAAGGCCAGCGGAATCGTCAGCGACGCCAACCGTTATGCCATCGAAACCGTCGGCGACCCGCGTTATCCACTCGCCCTCTTTCTGCGGGTAATCACAGTGAGCCTTGAGACCAACAAAATCGTAGCCTCCCTGCCGGAATTGGTACTCGAATAAATCCAAGCTCATAGTAAAGTGCTGCGCAATCTGACTCGCTGTCGGCGAGCGCAAGCCCCAGCCACTCGTCATTCCGCTCGTTCGCGCCGCCGAGTATGATGTCTTTGCATGAAGCCGGGTTCATGATGAATCAGCCACCGCGCTGCGCAACTCATCGTTGATCCATTGATTCAAACTCTTCCCTGTTGCCGCGGCCGCAGTCGCGATGTCGCTATGGAGTTCGGGTGGCAACCGCAGATTGAATTTGCCGGAGAATTGTCGGGTGGGTTCGATGCCCTCTTCTCGGCACATGTCAAGGTACACCTGTAAAGAGGCTGCGCCTTCGCGTCTTAGGCTGGCGATGTCCGAGGCATAGAAGTCGGCGCCGCCGCGCAGGCCGACGAACTCGCCGCGAAACATCTCGGTTTCGGGGTCGTACACGAAGCTGGCCTTACAGCCATTGATTTTCATCACATTATTCACGATTTTTCCCCTTTACTTGGTGATTGTATCAAGATTCAGCACCAATCCTACTGGACAGGGCAATTTGCTCTTTCGGCGCAATGCCCTTCAGTTCGCGCCCTACGGTCGTGCATTTTCCGGGTCTGCACAGCGTGAGTCGCCGTCTGGCGGGCGGTGTTCAGCGGGCGTGCGAGACATCGGTGAGGCCCGGTCTGCGAAGCAGACGAAAAGCACCGCTTTTCGAGGGCCGAACGGCTCGACAGGATGTCGAGACTGGGGCCAGTCGAAGCCAGAAGCGTTGCGCCAGGGATGACATGAACAGCATTCAAGGAGGCCCAGGATGTATTCACAGCGTCCGCCGCACGCCCCGCCAGACGGCGGCGGCTCGAAGCCACTGGTCCGGCGCTGTGCTAGCATTGCGAGTTTCGGGGCGCGGGAGGCTGGCGGGGGAGCCGGGGGACGATGGGACTGCGTACTGTTCTTTTCGGGCGTCATGTTGCGGCTGGGGCGAAGGTGGTGGATTTCGCCGGCTGGGACATGCCGCTGCACTATGGCTCCCAGATTGGGGAGCATCATTTGGTTCGCACCGACGCCGGCGTGTTCGATGTTTCGCACATGACGGTGGTTGATGTCGCGGGCCGGGACGCCACTGGCTGGCTGCGCCACCTGCTTTCGAATGATGTGGCGCGGCTCGAAGCGCCGGGCAGGGCGCTGTACAGCCTGTTGTTGAATCACGAGGGCGGCGTCGTTGACGATCTGATTGTTTACCGCACCGAAGCCGGCTACCGGCTCGTGACCAACTGCGCCACCCGGCGCAAAGTGCTGCCCTGGCTCGCCCGCCACAGCCAGGGCTATCTTGTTCAAGTCGATGAGCGGCCGCAGTTGGCGATGCTTGCCGTGCATGGGCCGAATTCCATCGCGCTCGCCTGCCGGGCCTTGCCGCGGGATTGCGTTGACGCGGTTGCGGGCTTGGGCAATTTCGAATCACTCGAACATAATGGCTGGCTCATTGCCCGAACCGGTTACACCGGCGAGCAGGGCCTTGAAGTGATTCTGCCCGGCGCTGCCGCCGGCGAATTGTGGGACCGGCTGCTCGCGGCCGGGGTCAAGCCGGCGGGGCTCGGCGCGCGGGACACGCTGCGGCTCGAAGCCGGCATGAACCTGTACGGCCAGGACATGGACGAGAACACCTCGCCCTACGCCGCCAATCTCGGCTGGACCGTGAGCTGGCGCGACGAAGAGCGCGAATTCATCGGCCGCGAAGCCGTATCGCTGCATCGCCAGCAGCGGCAACAGGGCGAGCTGCCAGTGCTTGCCGGCCTCGTGCTCGAAGCCCGGGGCGTGCTGCGCAATGGCCAGCGGGTTGAGACCGATCAAGGCGCCGGCGTCATCACCAGCGGCAGTTTCTCCCCCACATTGAAGCAATCCATCGCATTGGCTAGAATCCCGTCGGGCAGCGCAAGCTGCCAGATCGAATTGCGCGGCGGCATGGTCCCGCTGAAGATCGTCAAACCCGGATTCGTCCGGTTTGGGAAACGGATTTTCGAGTGATCCCCCGCCGCGGCACGGACGTATTCCTTGGGGCGCATCAATACGAACACAGAGGGCACGCTGGTGGCGAATATTCCAGACGATTTCTACTATGCCTCCACCCACGAGTGGATCCGGGTGGACGGGAACGGCATCGCCACGGTGGGCATCACCGACCACGCCCAGGAGGCGCTTGGCGACATCGTGTTCATCGAACTGCCCGAACCTGGGGCGGAAACCGAAGCCAGGGGCGAGGTTGCCGTGGTCGAATCGGTCAAGGCGGCTTCCGACATCTACAGCCCCGCCGCCGGCGAGATCACCGAAGTCAACGAAGCCCTGATCGACAATCCGCAACTCGTGAACTCGGCGCCCTACGACGACGGCTGGATCTACCGGATGAACCTCAAGGACGAAAACGATCTCAACGAGTTGCTCGGCGCGGAGGCCTACGCGGACCAATGCGCGGATGATTAACAGCCTTCTGCACCGCAAGGAATTTATCGATCGGCACATCGGCCCGGATGAAGATCAAATCCGGGAGATGCTCGCCGCGCTCGGGCTCGATTCACTCGACGAGCTCGCCGCCAGAACCGTCCCCGCCGACATCTTCGACAACACCCCTCTTGCCCTCGCCGGCCCGGTGCCGGAACGCGAAGCCCTGGCGCGGCTGAAAGCCATCGCCGGGGGGAACACCCCAGCGCGCTCCTTCATCGGCATGGGCTATTACGACACCCACCTGCCCGCGGTGATTCAGCGCAATGTGCTGGAAAACCCCGGCTGGTACACCGCCTACACACCCTACCAGGCCGAGATTTCCCAAGGCCGGCTCGAATGCCTGCTCGCCTTCCAGCACATGAGCATGGATCTGACCGGCATGGCGCTGGCCAACGCATCCCTGCTCGACGAGGCGACCGCCGTGGCCGAAGCCATGGCCCTGGCGAAACGGGTCAGCCGCAACCGCGGCGCCAACGCTTTCTTCGTCGACCAAGACTGTTTCCCCCAAACCATCGACGTGCTGCGCACCCGGGCCGAATGTTTCGGCTTCGAGTTGATCGTCGGCGACCCGGCGGAACTGCCCGCGGAGGGGTTGTTCGGCGGCGTGCTGCAATACCCCGGATTGTCGGGCGCGGTGAACGATCTCGCGCCGGCTGTCGACAGGCTGCACGAACAATCCGCCATCACCGTGGTCGCGGCGGACCTGCTGAGCCTGTGCCTGCTCAAGCCGCCGGGGGAAATGGGTGCCGATGTGGTGACGGGTTCGAGCCAGCGCTTTGGCGTTCCCATGGGCTACGGTGGCCCGCATGCGGCGTACTTCGCCACCCGGGAAGAGTTCCGCCGCGCCGTGCCGGGCCGCATCATCGGCGTGTCGAAAGACGCCCGCGGCCGCCCGGCCCTGCGCATGGCGCTGCAAACCCGCGAGCAGCATATCCGCCGGGAGAAAGCCAACAGCAATATCTGCACCGCGCAGGTTCTGCTCGCCAACATCGCCGCCTTGTACGCGATGTACCACGGGCCGAAGGGCTTGATCCGCATCGCCACCCGGGTCAACCGCCTCGCCGCGATACTCGCCGCCGGCCTGCGCGAGAACGGAAGCGAAATTGGCATCGACGCGCCGCGAAGCGGATTCTTCGATACCCTGCGCCTGCCGGTGGAAGCGGCGCGATTGGCTGAAATCTCGCAACGGGCCGCGGCGAGCCGCATCAATTTACGATTCGATGAACACGCCAGAGAAATCGGCGTCAGCCTCGACGAATGCGCGACCCCGGAAGACATCGAATCGCTGTGGCGCATCCTGCTCGGCGATGGCGCCGCCGGCCTGTCGGTGGCCCGCATCGATGCCGATCTTTCCCCCGGCGCTCCCGGCATTCCCCCGGAACTCGCCCGGGAAAGCGAATTCCTGCGCCATCCCAACTTCAACCGCTATCACTCGGAAACCGAGATGATGCGCTATCTCAAGCGGCTTGAGAACCGCGATGTCTCGCTCACCCACGCGATGATTCCGCTTGGCTCGTGCACGATGAAACTCAACGCCGCCGCGGAACTGATGCCAGTTTCCTGGAGTGAGTTCGCCACGCCCCACCCTTTCGCACCGAAGGAGCAGATGGCGGGCTATCTCGCCATGATCGGCGAGCTTGAAACCATGCTCGCGGAAATCACCGGCTTCGACGCGGTCAGCATGCAGCCCAACTCCGGGGCCCAGGGCGAGTACGCCGGCCTGCTCGCGATCCGCAAATATCTCGCGGCGCAAGGCGAAGGCCACCGCGATGTCTGCCTGATTCCGACTTCGGCCCACGGCACCAACCCCGCGAGCGCGAACATGATCGGTATGCAGGTCGCGCTCGTGCGCTGCGATGATTCGGGCAATATCGATGTGGACGACCTGCGGGAGAAGGTCGAACAGCACAGCGGCCGGGTCGCCGCGTTGATGATCACCTATCCTTCCACCCATGGCGTTTTCGAGGAGGCGGCGAAGGGGATTTGCGCGATCGTCCACGAGGCTGGCGGCCAGGTCTACATGGACGGCGCCAACCTCAACGCCCAGATCGGCCTGACCAGCCCGGGGCGGATTGGCGCCGATGTCGCCCACGTCAATCTGCACAAGACGTTCTGCATTCCCCACGGCGGCGGGGGCCCCGGCATGGGGCCCATCGGCGTCAAGGCCCATCTGGCGCCGCATCTGGCGAACCACGCCCTGGTGGAACTCGGAGGCCCGAACCCGGGCAACAGCGCGGTTTCCGCCGCGCCCTGGGGCAGCGCCGGCATCCTGCCGATTTCGTGGATGTACATCACCATGATGGGCGCGGAGGGCCTGCGCAAGGCCACCGAAGTCGCGATTCTCAACGCCAACTACATCGCCCGCAGGCTCGGTGAACACTTCCCGGTGCTCTACACCGGCCGCGGCGGCATGGTGGCCCACGAATGCATCATCGATCTGCGCCCGCTCAAGCAGGCGGCGGGAATCACCGACGAGGACATCGCCAAGCGGCTGATGGACTTCGGCTACCACGCCCCCACCATGTCGTTCCCGGTGGCGGGAACGCTGATGATCGAACCCACCGAAAGCGAAAACCGCGCCGAACTCGACCGCTTCATCGACGCGATGATCCACATCCGCGGCGAAATCGCCGCTGTCGAATCGGGACAATACCCCCGCGACGACAACCCGCTCCGCAACGCCCCCCACACCCTCGAAGACCTGCTCGACGAAGACTGGCAGCGCCCCTACAGCAAACGCGAAGCCGCTTTCCCCGCCGGCCGCGGCACCGCCGACAAGTTCTGGCCCAGCGTCAACCGCATCGACAACCCCTACGGCGACCGCAACCTCTTCTGCGCCTGCCCGCCGATCAAAGCGGAAGGGAGCTGATCCAACCGGGAGAGCAGCAATGAAGATCGCATTATGGATGCTGGGGGGTTTGCTGACTCTGGCCGCGGCATTCGGGGCGCTGCAATACGCCGCCTCGGAGCGGGTCGAAGTGGTCGAGTTGCATACGTTAAACGACCAGGGCGAGGAGCTGACCACGAGGCTGTGGATCGTTGACCACGACGGGCACCCCTACCTCCGGGGCGAGACGGGTTCAGGCTGGTTCACCCGGCTGCGGGCCAGCGACACTGTAACCCTCACCCGCGCCGGGAACACCCTGTCCTACTCGCATCAAGTCCGCAACGATAACCGGGCCGAGATCAACCGTTTGATGCGCGAGAAATACACCTGGGGCGACCAGTTGGTCAGCCTGTTTTCCGGCGGCGACCGGGAACAATCGAACGTGATCGAATTAATCCCCGTGCAGCGTTCAACCCAATAGCGCTTCGCGGTGGTAGAGGCGGACGCAGAGCCAGGTGAGGATGGCGCCGAGGGCGAGGGTGCTGGCGGCGGAGATGGCGATGTGCAAGGCGCTTACCGGCTCGTTGCTGATCATGTCCACCAGGATCAGGTGCTGGCTCAGGGCCGGAATGAACATGAATTCGAAGCGCGGCTGCACGGTGAGAAAGCTGACAATGAGGATCGGCATGGTCGGGATCAGGATCATCACGCCGAGCCAAGTCTGGGCTTCCTTGTAGCTTTTGGTGAACGAGGCGGCGAGGGTCATCATCGCGGCGCTGACCAGGGTGAATGGAAGCAGCAGCGCGAAGGCGGCGAGCACGACGGCCAGCGAGAAATTCGGCGTCATGCCGAGTTGCTCAAGCGGCAGGAACGGGAGCGCGGCGAAGAACGACAGCAGGCACAGGGCGAGGGCGATCGCCATGAACACGCAGGTCGCGGCGATCTTGCCGATGATCAGCTGCCCCCGCGGCAGAGGCAGCGACAACAGCGGTTCGAGCGAGCCGCGCTCGCGTTCGCCGGCGGTGGCGTCGATGGCGAGATACATGCCGCCCATGAGCAGGGCGAAGAGGAAGAAGTAGCTAAACATGCCGAGCAGAATCGCGGCGCGGCCGCTCGGGGTCGAAACGTCGATATGGTCGATGTTGAGCGGCCGCAGCAGCGCCGGGTTGACACCCCGGGCGGAAAGCCGGATGCCGGCGAGGGTCTGGTTGTAGCCGAACAGCGCGTCGCGCACGCGGCCGATGTCGGCGTTGCCCGAGGTGTTCGCCTGGTCGAGATACAGCTCGACGGTGGCCGGGATCATCCCGGCGAGTTCCTCGCCAAAGCCGGCTGGAATCAACAGCACCACATCCTCGTCGCCCGCCCGCACGGCTGCCGCCGCGGCGGGGCCATCGGCTGGGCCCGCCACGATGTCGATGTTGCGGCTCTCGAGATAGCGCAGCAGATTCGGCGCGTGCTCGGCGCCGATGACCGGCAATTCGATCAATTCCTCCGCGGAGTCGATATTGCGCTCGATCTGGAAGCTGATCAGCACCACGAAAAAAATCGGCATGGCGATCGGCATGCCGAACAGCGCCGTGAGCAGCGAGCGGCGGTCGCGCAGGTTGTCGATGACTTCCTTGACGAAAACGATGAGGATCGGACGCATCACGCCTCCTCCACCATCGCCACCGCCGCGACGAAAGCGTCTTCGAGATCGTCGCGGCCGGTGCGCTGCCGAATGCCGTCGGCCGAATCGTGAATCGCCACCTTGCCGTGGGCGATGATGCAAATGTCGTCGCACAGCGCGGCGACTTCCTGCATCACATGGCTGGAAAACAGCATGCAGCGCCCCTGCCCCTTCAGTTCGACGATCAACTCGCGCAGGCCCCGGGTGGCCATGACGTCGAGGCCGGTGGTGGGCTCGTCGAGAATCAGGTTTTGCGGGTCGTGGATCAGCGCCCGGCCGAGTGCGGTCTTGGTGCGCTCGCCGTGGGAGAAGCCCTTGGCGCGGCGGTCGGCGAAATCGCCGATATCGAGTGTGTTGATAATCTCCTCGACCCGGCCGGCGATGGCGCCCCGGTCGAGGCCGCAGAGGCGGGCGTAATAGGCGATGTTTTCCCGCGCGGTGAGGCGCGGATACAGGCCCGAGCCATGCGGCAGCGAGCCGATTCTGCGCCGCGCCGCGAGGCTGTCGGCGACGACATCGGCGCCATCGATGCGCGCCGCGCCCCGGTCGGGTTTGAGCAGGGTGCACAGCACCCGCAGCGTGGTTGATTTGCCGGCGCCATTGGGGCCGAGCAGGCCGGTGATGCGGCCGTCATGGGCCGCGAAGCTGACCCCGCGCACGGCATGGACCGCGCCAAAGGATTTGTGAATCCCTTCGACTTCGATCATGGCGCCGGCCCGGAAAAATCGACGAAGAAAGGCATCACGAAACTGCGCTGCATGCATTGCGCATCGAGCGCCGACAGCTCCGCGGAGGCGATGAAATCGGCGATGAGGTCGGGCATGCAGCCGACATTGACTTGGCCATGGCCCTGATCCTCGCCGATCAGGTGCAGGGCGTTGGCCATTTCCACCATGGCGAGATCGGCCCAAGCCGGCGGGGTGATCGGGTCGGCGGTTCCCGAAAGCAGCAGCACGGGAAGTTCAGTCGCCAACGGTGCCTTGAACGCCTCGTCGATGGGGCCGGCGGGCCAGACCGAGCAGATCGCCTCGAGCGCCTCCACCTGCAATGGCCCCATGTAGCTGGCGTCGAGCAGATCGTAGTCGATCGCCTCGCGGTTGAAGAACGCCACGTCCTCGGTACACATCACGCTGTTGTGCATGCCAAGCGACAAGGTGTCCATGAGCGAGATCGTCGTCGTCAGGAACTGCGCCGCGAGCGGGCCATAGCGGCCTTCCCCCGCCTCGTGGACGAGCAGCGGAATCAAGGCGATCGAACCCGGGCTGTAGGCGAGCAGGCGGATCGCCCCGGCGAACTCGTTGCGGCCGAAAGTCAGCGCCTCGGGCCGGCCGTGGCTCGGGTGGGGCACTTCGATCTCCACCGGCGAGGCGGCCAGCGTCCGCACCACCCGGGCGAAGGTCGCATCGATATCCGGGAAGCGTTCGCCGCAGTGGGGATCTTCGATGCAGCGCGCCAGGATTTCATCCACCGCGCGCTGGCTTTCGGTGGCGATTTCCGGGCCAAGCACCTTCTGCGGCGCGGTGACGCCATCAAGGATGATCGCGCGGGTGGATTCGGGGTAGCGCCGGGCGAAATGCTGGGCGACCCGGGAGCCGTAGGAAACCCCGTACAAGTTCAGCCGCCCGTAGCCCAGCGCCCCGCGCACGGCTTCCAGGTCCCGCACCGCCACGCTGGTGGTGAAAAAGCGCGGATCATGCGGCATTTGCGCCAGACACATCCGGGTGTATTCGATGGTCTGCTCCACCGAATACTGCCCTTCGACGATATCATCATCGAATTCGCAATCCATCGTTGCCGATTCGCCGGTGCCGCGCTGGTCGACGAGCAGGATGTCCCGGTCCCGCCGCACGCGCTCGAACGCCCCGGCAAAGGCGGCGTAAAGCTGCACCGCGCCCTGGCCGGGGCCGCCGGCGAGCGGGACGAGCGGGTCGGGCTCGGGGTTGAGATTGAGCGCCGGCACCACCGCCACCCGCAATTCGATCTCGCCAGCGACTTCGCCGGATGGGTCGAGTGGCCTGGCGATGTTCGCGCAGCGCGCCGCCATGCTCGGCATTCCCGGCCCCGCGCTGATGCGGCAGTCTTCGAGTTCAACCGGCTGGGCCCGCGCCAGCGCGGAAGCGAGTATCGGCAGCGCCAGCAGCGGCGCGATCAGGCGGAACATTCCCATCCCCGGACGGAAAAGCGAAGCCTTGGGCATCATTCGGCGTGTCGTGGCTTAGGGCAGTCTGACTATGTCAGAGCTTCGCGCTCAGCGCGATTCGATCCAGTTGTCGATCTTGGCTTCGAGCAGGCTCAGCGGCAGGGCGCCGTCCTCCAGCACCTGGGTATGGAATTCGCGCACATCGAAATCTTCGCCAAGCGCGGATTCGGCGCGGTCGCGCAATTCGCGGATCTTCAGTTCGCCGATCTTGTAGGCCAGCGCCTGGGAGGGGATGGCGATATAGCGCTCGGCTTCGCTGACGGCGCTGGCTTCCCCCTGGGCGGAGTTCTCGAACATGTAGGCGAGCACATCCTCCCGGCTCCAGCCCTTGGCGTGGAGGCCCGTATCAACCACGAGGCGGATGGCGCGCCAGAGCTCGGCGTTGAGCGCGCCGAAATACTGGTAGGGGTCGGTGTACAGGCCAAGCTCCTTGCCGATCGATTCGGTGTACAGGGCCCAGCCTTCGATGAAAGCCGTATAACCGCCGAAGCGGCGGATGCTCGGCAGATCCTCGATCTCCCTTTGCAGCGAAATCTGGTAGTGGTGGCCGGGAATCGCCTCGTGGAGGAAGAGCGATTCCATCTCCCATTTCGGTCGCGAGCCGATGTCGTAGGTGTTGGCGTAAAAGATGCCGGGGCGCGAGCCGTCGGGGGTTCCCGCGAGATAGGAGCCGCCGGCGGCGGATTGCTCGCGGAAGGGCTCGACGGCGCGCACCTCGAACTCGGACCGGGGAAAGCGCTCGAACAGCGCCGGCGCCAGGCTCTGCACATGGTCGGACATGGCGCGGTAGCCTTCGATCAGTTGTTCGGGCTCGTCGTAGAAGAATTCCGGTTCGGTTTTGACATACTCGAAGAACTCTTCGAGCTCGCCTTCGAAGCCGACCTCTTCCATCACCTGCCGCATCTCGCCGTGGATCGACGCCACCTCGTCGAGGCCAATCTGGTGGATTTCCTCGGGGGTCAGGTCGGTGGTGGTGGTGTGCCGCACCAGGGTCGCGTACCACTCCGCCCCCCGGGGCAAGTCGGAAAGGCCAACGCTCGTCCTGGTCCGCGGCAGGTAGTCGTCGCGCAGGAAGTCATGCAGCCTCCGGTAGGCGGGGCGAAGCTGCTCCCCGTAGGCTTGGGCGAAATCATCCGCGAGGCCCGCGCGCAGCGGCTCGGGCAGGTCTTGCGGGAAGTTTTCGATGGGTCCGTAAAAAACGCTGTCGGGGAAATCCCGGTCGAGGGCGGCGAGTTGGCCGATGGTGCGCTCCATCAGAATCCGCGGCTGGGTCACGCCGCTGTCGAGGCCCGCGCGCAGATTGGCGATGGCCTGATCGGTCAAGACGACGAAATCGCCGATGCGCGCCAGGAAATCCCGGTAGTCCTTCTCGGTGGCGAAGGGATGGGCGCTGGTGCCGCTGCCGAGCTGGGCGAACTGGTTGGCGAAGGAATAGAACTGATTGATGGCGAGCAGGTGCTCGGGAAACCCGCGCATTTCGAAGCTGTTCTCAAGATTGAGCCGGAAGATCTCGTGGGTGAGGCGGTCCTGCCGCCCGAGTGGTTCGGGGTTGATGGCGAGGATGCGGTCGAGATGTTCCCGGTCCAGCGCCTCGGAAGCGGCCCGGTGTTCGGCGCCGAGATAGTTCGCGAGCCGGTCGTTGAAGCGGCCGTCGCCAAGGTATGTGGCCCGCAGCGGATTCAACTCCAGGGAGGCTTCGAACCAGCCCTCCACCGCCGCCGCCAGCTCGGCGGAGCGCTCCCCGGACCCCGCTCCTGTTTCCTCCCCGGGTCCTTCGCTTGATTCCGCAGCCTGCGCGGAGGTGAAACAGCAAGCCCAAAGAATAATGGATAATGCCCGTGTTTTAGTCATAATAGGCCTCGTGAGCCAAATTCGGCGATTGGCAAGCGGGGGAATACTAAGTGGGTTTCCGGTGGATGTCCACCCAGATCGTGGGATCAATCGCCGCAGGGCGGCGCTCGTTGAAAAGTCGATGACATTCGCCGACAATTCCGGTAAGTTTGACCCCATTGCCCGATCACGTGCCATGAGCAGATTCAACAGACGCAAATTCCTCTACTCCGGCCTGCTGGGCGGCTTGGCTTCGCCATGGCTCGGGCCGGGCCTCGCTCTCGCCCAGCCCGGGGCGGGTCCCGGGGTGGATGCCACCTACGAAGGCGTGTCGGACGACGAAATCGTGCTCGGCACCTCCGCCGCGTTTTCCGGCCCGTCCCAGGGGCTTGGCATCGAGTTGTACCGCGGCGCCCAGGCGTATTTTACCCAGGTCAACGCCCAGGGGGGCATCCACGGGCGGCGAGTCACCCTCAAACTCTACGACGACGGCTATCAACCCGTTCCCTCGGTGCAGAACACAATGGAATTGTTGCTCCGCGACCGGGTCTTCGCCCTGTTCGGCTATGTCGGCACGCCAACGGTCACCCGGGTGCTGCCAATCCTGAAGAAGTTCCAGCAGGAGAATGTTTACATCTTCTTCCCGTTCACCGGCGCCCAGCCCCAGCGCGAGCCGCCCTACGGTGAATTCGCCTTCAACCTGCGCGCTTCCTATCTGGAGGAGACCGCGGGGCTGGTGGAGAACTTCCTCGCCATCGGCAGGCGGCGGATCGCCGTTTTTTACCAGGCCGACGCCTACGGGCGCAGCGGCTGGGCCGGGGTTCGCGCGGCGCTGAACACCTATGGAGAGAGCGGAGAGCGAATCGTCGCCGAGGCGACCTACACCCGCGGCACGGGGTTCACCAGCAGCATGCGCGAGCAGGTTGAAATCCTCAAAGGCGCCAATCCCGACGCGGTGATCTGCATCGGCGCCTATGGCGCCTGCGCCGCGTTCCTGCGCGACGCGGTGGACGGTGGGCTCGAAGCGCCCATCGCCAACCTCTCTTTCGTTGGCAGCGAAAACCTGCTGCAACTGATCATCGAAAGCGTCGGGGAAAGCGGGCCATACACGCGCTGGCTCGTCAACTCCCAGGTCGTGCCGAGCTACGAGGACTATTCGATTCCGATCGTACCGGAATACAGCGCGCTCATGCGGGAAAACAATCCGCAGGTTCCCGACGCCCTGCGCCAGCCGGGCTATGCGCCCTTCGAACGCAGCTTCACCAGCCTCGAGGGCTTCGCCAACGCCAAGATGATGACGGAAATACTCACCCGTCTCGGCGATTCTCCAAGCCGGGCGGGGCTGGAGGAAGCGATATTCACGGTTCGCGATTTCGACCTCGGCATCGGCGAGTTGATCTCGTTCTCACCCGAGCGCCGGCAGGGAATGCGGCGGCTCTATTACACAGTGGTGGATCAAGGCCGATTCGTCCCGCTGGAAGATTGGCAAGAGAGGTTCGGTTGATATGAAAATGGGCGGCTTGAACTTGAATGTGCAGAAACTGTTCCGGGTGCCTTTGTTCGGCATCTTTCTGCTTTTCGGCATCATCGCCGTATCCACTTCCTGGGTGTGCATCGCCACGGTGGATTCGCAACTGTCCGAAGAGTATGAATCCAACAGCGCGGGCATCGCCCAGACCATCGCCGACGCCAGCGTTGACATCATCCTCAACCGCGATCTTTCCGCCCTGCAGTCGCTGATCGACCAGTTCCTCGAGATTCAGGGCATCAGCTACATCTACATCGTTGACGAAAACGGGGAATTCCTCGCCCACACCTTCGTGCCGGGCATCCCCGCGGAGATTCTCGCCTCGGACACGGCGAGCACCGAAACCGTCGAGCGGCAATTGTCCGGCGCCGACACTTTCGTCGAAGTCGGCAGCCCGATTCTCGCCGGCGTCGCCGGGGCGGTCTACATCGGCATGGACAAGTCGATCATCACCCTGAAGATCCAGCAGGCGGTTGGGCAGCAGATGTATCTCATTTCGTCGATTTTCCTCGTCGGCATCATCGCCGCCGTCGCGCTGATGAATCTGGCCGCCAAGCCAGTGGAGAACCTGCTCGGTTACGCGGTGCAACTCGCCAGGGCGGAGCAGAAAGACGGGGAACAGAGAGGCGGGGCGGAGCCGAATCCGCTGCTTGAGCGAGACGACGAAGCCGGGCAGCTCGCGCGGCTGCTGCTCTATTTTTCCAAGGTGTCCGACCCGAAAAAGCTCGGCGACGACCCCTATCCGGAACCTTCCTGAAGCTTCCCGCGATATTGATCCGTGCCAGCTCCCGTGTTAGCCAGAGCGCCAGCCAGAAGATGACCGCGGCACCGCGAAGCGTCATCGTCCTGCTCTGCACGGGTTTGCAGCTGTGCTTCGGCACGGTCTACGCCTGGAGCTTCTTCCAGACCATGCTCGTGCGCCAGCTCGGCTGGACCAACACCGACACGGCGATCGCCTTCGGCATCACGATATTTTCCCTCGGCATCGCCGCGGCTTGGGCGGGGATGGCCCTGCCGAGGCTGGGCCCGCGCAAGCTCGCCCTCGCCGGCAGCGTGCTGTTCCCATTAGGCTATCTCATCGCCGCGCTTGCTCTTGAATACAACAACCTGCTGCTGTTCTACTTCGGCTACGGTGTCATCGGCGGCGCTGGCATCGGTTTCGGCTATGTGACGCCGGTGGCCACCGCGGCCAAGTGGTTCCCCGACCGGAAAGGGCTCGCGACGGGCCTGGTGGTGATGGGGTTCGGCGCCGCCGCCTTTCTGTTCAGCCAGTTGCTGGCGCCGTTTCTCGTGGTGCAGACGAATGAGGGTCTGCCGCAGATATTCATGTGGCTGGGGATCATCTTCGCCGCCATATTGATCCCCTTCAGCTTGTTCATCGTGGACCCGCCGGACAGCTTCGCGCCGCCGGCGGGCGCCGCGCCGGCCCCGCCCGAGCCGATTGGCGCCGACCACCCGAGATTCGTCCGCCGCTGCCTGCTTTCCCGGGAGTTCATCATCATCTGGCTGATCTTCTTCTTCAACATCTCCGCGGGCATTTCGGTTATCAGCTTCCAGTCGCCGCTGCTGCAGGATGTCTGGGGGCTTGCCGACCCGAATCTCGATCCATTGGTCCTCGCCGAGTACGGCGCGATGCTGATCGCGGTGAGTTCGCTGTTCAACGGCTTGGGCAGGCTGGTTTGGGGCCTGCTTTCCGATCATATCGGCCGGGTCACGGTGTTCCGCATCCTGCTCGCGAGCCAGATGATCGTGTTCGCGATTTTGATGACCGAGCGCGACCCCTGGGTGTTCTCGGCGCTGGTGTGCTACATCCTGCTCTGTTTCGGCGGCGGTTTCGCCACCATGCCCTCGTTCATCATCGATGTGTTCGGCAGCAAGAACATGTCCGCCATCTACGGCGCCATGCTCACCGCCTGGGCCGCCGCGGGCATCGTCGGCCCGATCTACGTCGGCTATTACAAGGATTTCCACCCCGACCGCGCGGTGATCTACTGCTTCCTCATCGGCATGCTCATCCTCGGCCTTGGGCTGATCTTTTCCTTCCTGCTGGACGCCGAACGCATCCGTCTCGCCAAACCCTCGATGGAAGGCACCCTCCGCCACTACGGCATCCCCGCTCCGCGTTGAGATCCATCTTCCGGGGTCCCGGCAGACGGCGACGGTTCGAAGCCGCTACAGCCGCTTTCGTTCTTCCCGACTTGCTGTTATGTTTGCGCACTCGTTGTTTTTGGGCGATGGGCCATGATCAAAGTTACCTTTATCGAACACGATGGCACTCGGCGCGAAGTCGAGGCCACTGCCGGCAATTCGCTGATGCTGGCCGCGGTGTCGAACAAGCTGCCGGGAATCGACGCCGACTGCGGCGGCTGCTGCTCCTGCGCCACCTGCCACGTTTTCGTCGACAAGGACTGGTTGGACCGGCTGCCGCCCATGCGTGAGGACGAGGACGACATGCTCGACATGACCGACAACCGCCGGGAAAACTCGCGCCTCTCCTGCCAGATCACCATCGGCGAAGAACTCGACGGCCTCGTGGTCACCACCCCGGAGTTCCAGTTCTAGGAGCCTGCGCCGTGAATTCCCACGGCGCAGGCTCCTAGCGCCGCAAACAGAGTTGGAATCTGGCACTGAGGGAACGCGGCGATGACTGAAAGGGGCCCGGCGTCAGCCGGGAAGGGATTCAGTCACCGACGGAAAGCGACCGGGGCGTGGAGTGCATCGAACCAAGAGCAGCAAACCATGCTCGACAACGAAACCACCGGGGCCAGCGGATACGCGCCCGGGAGCCGGGCGGCGGCCCGCAAGCGCAGCAAGTGGAGCATGGTCGGCAAAGACCCCTGGTCCATGTCCGTCGAAGATATCGACCTCTCCCACCCCGGCATTTGGAAAACCGGCGAGTACCCGCCCTTCCTGGCCCGGCTGCGAAGGGACGCCCCGGTGCATTACTGCCGCAAGTCCGCGGTCGGGCCCTATTGGTCGGTGCTCAAATTCGAGGACATCATGGCGGTGGACACCACTCCCGCGATCTACTCCTCCGAACCCACCATCGGCATCGTTGACCTGCTGCCCGATTTCGACGCGCCCTCCTTTATCTCCATGGATCCACCCCGCCATGGCCGCCAGCGCGGAACCGTGCAACCGGTGGTCGCCCCGGACAATCTCAAGCGGCTCTCCGGCACGATCCGCGAGCGCGCCGCGACTATTCTCGACGACTTGCCCGCGGGCGAGGAGTTCGACTGGGTCGAGCGCGTATCCATCGAACTCACCACGCGCATGTTGGCAACACTTTTCGACTTCCCGTTCGAGGACCGCCACAAGCTCACCTACTGGTCCGACATGGCCACGGCGATTCCCGGCGCCGGCGTCGCCAAAAGCAATGAGCACCGCGTGCAAACCCTGCTCGAGTGCCTCGCCTGCTTCACCGAATTGTTCAACGAGCGGGCGAAACTGCCGCCGGCGCCCGACATGGTGTCGATGCTCGCCCACGGCGAGGCGACCCGCGACATGCCGCCGATGGAGTTTCTCGGCAATCTGCTGCTGCTCATCGTCGGCGGCAACGACACCACGCGCAATTCGATCTCCGGCGGCGTGCTCGCCCTCAACCGGTTCCCCGGCGAGTACGAGAAGCTGCGCCGGGACCATTCGCTGATTCCGAACATGGTTTCGGAAATCATCCGCTGGCAGACGCCGGTGGCGCATATGCGGCGCACCGCGAAGGAGGACACCGAACTGCGCGGGCAACGCATCCGCGCCGGCGACAAGGTGCTGATGTGGTACGCCTCGGGCAACCGCGACGAAGAGGTAATCGAGCGCCCGGACGATTTCTGGATCGACCGCCCCGACGCCCGGCGGCACCTGGCCTTCGGTTTCGGCATCCACCGCTGCATGGGCAACCGGCTCGCGGAATTGCAGTTGCGGATTCTCTGGGAAGAGATTGTCCAGCGCTTCCGCTGGGTCGAAGTCACCGGCGAACCCGAGCGCATCTACTCGAGTTTCGTCAATGGCTACGCGAAGCTGCCGGTGCGGCTGCACCGGGCCTGAATCGCGCCTGACGATCCGGCCCAACGCCCCGCGCCCAGTCTTCTGTCATTCCGCGCGAAGTCGCGGAATCTCCTTGGCGCTGGCGCATCGCGCGGGGGAAGTTCGCGGCTTCGCTCCGCGCCCGCTGCCAACTGTGGCAGAAGGATGGCAAGCTTGTGCTGACAATGTGGAAGTGTGCGGCTTTGCCGGGGCTTTCCCCGCCTTTCCACGCAATGTCACAGTATCGGCATTTTGACGTGGATATAATGCCCCGGCTTGATGGAAGCATCATGATTTTCACCCGCGCCAGATTTCCGCTCGCCGCCGCCGCGGCCTTGCTGCTCGCCTTTTCGCCGCCGGCGGCGGCCCAGCGGGTTCCCGGGCCGGAGGAGACCAGCGACGATTCGACCATCGTCTATCCGGCTTCGCACTTCGCCGAATTCCTGCCGGTTTCGGTGAACGACATGCTCAACCGCATTCCCGGCATCAATCTCGCCATCCGCGGCAACTGGGGTGGCGGCAACCGCCGCGGACTTGGCGCCGGGGCGGGCGAAGTGCTCATCAACGGCCAGCGCGTCACCGGCAAGCGCTCCGGCGGGCGCGGCCAGCTCGACCGCATCGCGGCGGATCAAGTCGATTACATCGAGATCATCCGCGGCACTTCGGGAGACATCGAAGTTCGCGGCGGCGCCCAGGTCGTCAATATCGTCCTGCTCGACGCGCTGGCGACTTCGAGCACCACGGTGGAAGTGCGGACCGACCGCTCCCACGACGGCGAGATCGACACCGGCGTCCAGTTGTCCCGCAGCGGCCGGAGCGGCGACCTGAACTACCTCGTCCACCTCGAGGCCGATCCAAGCCACGACGCCTCCCAAAGCAGCGAGTTCAGCTATGGACCGGATGGCAAGCTGCGGGAAATCCGCCATGAGGACGGCGCAAGCGACGAACTCGAATACCAAATCAGCGGCAACGTCGGCTACCGCATCGACGACCAGGTGCTGCAGTTGAACGGTTTGTACGAAACCCGCGGCGATTCACCCCGCTGGCGCAACCGCAGCATCCACGACCTTGTTGCCGACCAGACGCGCCGGCAGCGGGAAGACAGCACCAGCCGCCGCTATTCCTGGGAACTCGGCGGCGACTACGAACGCGATTTCGCCGGCGCGGGCACGTATCGTTTTCTGTTTCTCGTCACCGACCGCGAGTACAAGTCCGCCAGCAACCGCTCCGACATTGTCGATGGGCGGCGGGTGCCCAACCTGTTTCTGGCGAATCTCGGCCGCGACCGCGAGCGCATCGCGCGAACCTCGTACACTTTCGACGTGGCCGAACAGCAAGGACTTGAGATCGGCATCGAGAGCGCCCAAACAATTCGCGACAACGGGTTGCGGATGGGGCTAGACATCGCCGGAACACCCTCCCCGGAATACGGCGGACTTGTTCCCGCCGCCATCGACAACAGCGAATCCCAAGTCGAGGAAATGCGCTACGAGGGATTCGCCGTGCACAACTGGCGGCTCAATCCGCGCATGTCGCTCGAAAGCTCGCTGGTGATGGAGACTTCAACGATCGCGCAGTCGGGCGATGTGGTCAACTCGCGGGATTTCGACTTTTTCCGGCCCCAGCTCGACTACCGCTTCGACATCACGCCAAGCCTGCAATTGCGCGCCAGAATCGAGAAGGACATCCGGCAGTTGAGCTTTTCCGACTTCAGCGCTTCAGCCGACTACAGCGACGACGACCAAAACACGCTGGCGGGCAACCCGGAAATCCGCCAGGAGCAGTCCTGGCGTTATGAACTCAATCTGGAGATTCGCCTGCCCGACAATCTCGGCGTGGTCAATTCGCAATTCTGGTACCGGGACCTGGAAGACGTCATCGGGCGGGTCGATGTTTCGCCCAGCCCAGACGATCTGCGCTCGGCCCGGGGCAATATCGGCGATGGCAAACGCTACGGCCTCAATCTCGACGTCAGCGCCAAGCTCGCGATGCTTGGCCTGCCCAATGCGCTGCTGACCACGGGCCTGCGCCTCGGCGATTCGGCAATCATCGACCCATTTCTCGGCCAGAAACGCCGCCAGTCCGGCAACCAGCGCTGGTCGACCAATATCGGCTTCCGCAACGACCTGGTCGAACAGGGCCTGACCTATGGCATGTTCTACTGGCAATCCTCCAACGAAGGCGGCGGCCGCACCGAGATCGACATCATCGACATCGAACAGCGCACCGAAGACCCGCACCTGATGGCCTTCGTCGAAAAGAGGGCCTTCGACAATTTCACTTTCCGCCTTGAATCGCGCAATATCAACGATGCTGAAGATTGCCGAAAAAGGACGCGGTTCCTCGGCGCCACGGTGGATGGCGTCGTTGAGGAAATCGAACACTATTGCGGCAGCAGCGGCATGGAACTCGCGTTCCGCGTCAGCGCCACCTTCTGAACACCCGCGCCAGCGCTTCAACTGGAGTCCGCCGCGCCGAGGTTCCCATCGAGGAAGCGTTTGATCAGGCGGGCGTCGCGACCGGCGCAGCCGGTGCTGTTGCGGTAGATGTAATCGGTGCCCGCCGCGGCGATGGCGTCGCCCTTGCGCACCGTTTGGCGGAAAATCTCGATCTCCATCGGCGGCAGGCCGCGGTTCTCGTGGATGCCGATCAGCAGGCGGATTTCCTTGTCGCTGAGATGATCGGTCAGAATGCGGGCGATGCCTTCGGCGAAGTTTTCCCAAGCGTAGTTGTGCCGGTAGCACTCGGCGATGGCTTCCCGCACGTGGGGTGGCAGGGCGCGGTCGGCGGAACTCGCGACGATCAGCGAATAGGCGCGGATGATCTGGCGCGCCTGCTCCCGGGTGGCGGAATCGAACATTTCGCCGGTTCCCGTCACTTCGAGCAGGCGGTTCGCCTCCTTGATGGACTCATCCCCGGCCGCGGCGGGCGAAACAGCGACGCAGCCGCTGAGCAACCAAGCCGCCGGGTGTGGGAACAATCGCGGCATGAACAGTCCCCCGGTGGTGGGAAAGTGCTGGGAAAGTGGTCGGAATGGCAGGATTTGAACCTGCGACCCCTGCCTCCCGAAGGCAGTGCTCTACCAGGCTGAGCTACACTCCGCTGGGACGGATTATATGCCCACCACCCCGGTGTTGGCGAATGTCCCAGCAGTTCCCGGCAATTCTCTCCGGTGGTCGAAAGCTGTCCCGCTGTCGGGCAAGTGCTCCCGCTGTTGCCTTCAGTTGGGCAGCGGGTATTGAAAATTTATTATAAATAATTTGCATCGGATAAAAATTTTGGTCAATATGCTTGCCAGCCGGGCGCGGTTCGCGTCCGGCACCGCGCGGCTTTCCGATCATTCGGTCACATGCAAAGAAGCCCTTGCCGCCGGTTGCGGCAGGCAACAGGGCCTGGGGGTCCACTTGAACAAGAATATTCCTCGCGCGCTGTACCGCGCCGAGCAGGTGCGCAGGCTGGACCGGCTTGCCATCGCGGCGCTTGGCATCGGCGAATTCGAGCTCATGCGGCGGGCCGGGGCGGCGGCTTTTTCCCATCTGCGGCAACGCTGGCCCGGTGTCCGCGATCTGCTGATTTTCTCTGGCGGCGGCAACAATGGCGGCGATGGTTTCGTCATCGGAGCGATCGCCGCGGGCTCGGGCCTGCGGGTGCGGATCGTCTGCCTGGCGCCGCCGGAGGAGCTGGTCGGCGCCGCCGCCGAAGCCAGGGAAATGGCCGCGGCGGAACCGCTCGCCATGTGTTCCTTCGCCGAATTCCAAGCTGGCCTGGCCGGAGATTCGAATGCGCGTTTCGACCTGATTGTCGACGCGATTTTCGGCACCGGCCTCAACCGCCCCGCCGCGGATGACAGCCGCGCGGCCATCGGGTGGATCAACTCCCGCGCCGCGCCGGTGCTCGCGGTCGATGTGCCAAGTGGCCTCCACGCCGATAGCGGAACCCCGCTTGGCGATGCCGTCCGCGCCGAGGCGACGGTGAGCTTTGTCGGCATGAAGCGGGGGCTGCTCACGCATCTTGGGCCGGACCATGCCGGTGAAATCGTTTTCGCCGACCTCGACGCCCCCGCGAGTGTCTATCATGGGGGCGATTCCCCGGAGGCCGAAACCCGGCGCATCGACATCCATTCGGCATCGCATCTACTGCCGCGGCGCCGGCCTTCGGCCCACAAGGGCGACAACGGCCACGTGCTGCTGCTCGGCGGCGACCACGGCATGGGCGGCGCCATCATCCTCGCGGCGGAGGCCGCGCTGCGCAGCGGCGCCGGGCTCGTCAGCGTGGCGACGCGCTCGGCGCACCGCTCCCCCCTGCTTTGCCGCCGCCCCGAAATCATGGTGACCGGCACCGAAGACGGGCGGGTGGACTTGCCCGGGCTGTTTGACCGCGCCAGCAACATCGTCATCGGCCCAGGCCTCGGCCGCGGCGACTGGTCGCGGAATCTGTTGCGGGCGGCGCTGGCGGCGCAAACGACCCGGCGGCTGCCGCTGATCGTGGACGCGGACGCCCTGCGCCTGCTCGCCGGGCCGGAGCGGGAACATGGCAAAACCGTTCCGCCACGGGATAACTGGATTCTGACTCCGCATCCCGGCGAAGCCGCCGCGATGCTTGGCGTCAGTCCCGGGGAAGTCCAGCGCGACCGTTTCGCGGCGCTGGCCGAACTCCAGCGCCGCTTTGGCGGCCATTGCCTGCTCAAGGGCGCGGGAAGCCTCATTCGCGGGCCGGCGCGGCCCCCGCGGTTCAAGCTCTGCACCGAGGGCAATCCCGGCATGGGCGGCGGCGGCATGGGAGACGTGTTGAGCGGTATCATAGCGGGTCTCAACGCCCAGGGCCTGTCGCTGGCGGACAGCCTCGAATGCGCCGTCTGCGTTCATGGCGAAGCCGCCGACCTCGCGGCGCGGGAGGGCGGCGAGCGGGGGCTTGCCGCCGCGGATTTGCTGCCGTTCGCGCGGCGGCTGGTGAATCCGCGGCCAGCGGAAACGGGCTAGTTTTTGTCATGCGGCACTAGGAGCGCGCGGGTGAAGATTGGCAAAGACGGGGAGCGGATCAACGGCTGGCTGGATGATGAGGCCGCGACGGTGGATTTCGGCCGCCGGCTCGCCGCTGTCGCCATCCCCCCGCGCGGCAAGCGCGGCGGCCAAGCCAACGTCATCCATCTCCACGGCGAACTCGGCGCCGGCAAGACCACCCTGGCTCGGGGCATCCTGCGCGGCTGCGGTTTCGACGGCCCGGTGAAAAGCCCCACGTATACCCTGGTGGAGCCGTATGAACTCAGGCGCGGGCGCATCTATCATTTCGACCTGTACCGGCTCAGCGATCCGGGCGAAGTGGAGTTCCTCGGCGCCGAGGATTACTTTTCCGGCGGCAGCCTGTGCATTTTCGAGTGGGCCCGGCGTGGCGGGGAGGCGATTCCGCCCGCTGATCTCGAAATCGAATTGCGCGGCACAGGCGCGCGGCGCGAGTTCGAGTGCCTCGCGCGCAGCGCCAACGGCCTGGAAATGGTCAAGAAACTGCGGGAAAAGTCCGATGTCTAAACGAGAAAGGCCAGCGAAATCCTGACCACCGATGAAGCCGACCCGCCATTATCAGCTGGTTCCCGCACTGGGCTGCGCCGCCGCGCTCTGCGCCTTTCCCGGGGGCGGGGCCAGCGCCGCCGAAGTCGAGGGCGTTCGCGTCTGGCGCTCGCCGGAGCGCACCCGGATCGTGTTCGACCTTGACGGTACGGTGGTCCACCACCTGATCCGCCTTGACGAGATCGGGCAACTGCTCATCGACTTGGAAGACTCGAGCCTGGCGCCATCCTTCCCCGAAGCGCCCGAACCCGATTTTGGCGCGGGGCCGGTTGCCGGCCTGCGCGTTGTAGACGCGCCGCCGGGCAACCTGCGGTTCGCCGTCGAACTCGCCGCGCCGGTGGCCCCGAGCGGTTTTGTCCTGCCGCCGATCGCCCAGTACGGCGACCGCCTCGTGATCGATCTCTACGATATCGCCGCTGAACCGCAGGCATCCCCGGCAAACAGCGCGCCGACCCCCGCCCCGGAAGCCATTGCCCCGGCACCGCTTCCCGGCGAGCCGCCGCCGGGGCTCCTGCGCGATGTGGTGGTGGCGATTTCCGCCGGCCACGGCGGCGAAGATCCCGGCGCGGTGGTGGGGCGCGACTACGAAAAGGACATCAACCTGGCCGTCTCGCGCTATCTTTTCGAGCGGCTCGCGGACAGCGAGGGCTTTCGGCCGGTGATGATCCGAGAGGGCGATTACTCGGTGGCCCTGCGCCGCCGCCCCGATATCGCCCGGGAACACAGGGCCGACCTGTTCGTGGCGATTCACGCCGACGCCTACCGCGCGAGCACCGCGAGCGGCATGACGATCTACGCCCTCTCCGGCGACCGGGCGGACCGCGAGAACGCCGACCGGGTCGCGCGCAAGGAAAACACCGTGGACTTGATCGCCGGCGTCGACGCCGACCTGCGCCTTGGCGACTTCGACGACGCCCTCGCCCTGGCCCTGGTTTCGGTGCATATGGGCTGGAGCATGGAACAGAGCCGCATCGCCGGAGAGCACATCCTGCGCGCCGCGGGCAAGGTGACCAAGCTGCGGCGGGACCGGGTACAGCAGGCCTCGCTGGCGGTGCTGATTTCGCCGGACATCCCATCGATTCTGGTCGAAACCGGCTACATGACCAATCCCGCCGAACTCGCCAAACTCACCACGCCCGGCTTCCAGCGGCGCCTCGCCGGAGCGCTTGCGACCGGCATCGTGTCGTATTTCGACAAGCGCGCCCCGGAAGGCAGCCTCGTCGCCTGGCGCAAGGCGAACCCGGGCCGAAACCCCGCCGCCGCCGAAGTGGATCGCTTGGCCGCCGAACTGATGGAATCCGCGCCGAGATGAACCGCATCAACCGCCTCAACCCGCGCCTGGCCAATCAGATCGCCGCCGGCGAGGTGGTCGAGCGCCCGGCGTCGGTGCTCAAGGAGCTGCTCGAAAACAGCCTCGACGCCGGCGCCAGCCGGATCGACGTCGATCTGGAGCAGGGCGGCAAAAAACTGCTGCGGGTGCGCGATGACGGCGGCGGCATCCACAAGGACGACCTCGCCCTCGCCCTCAGCCGCCACGCCACCAGCAAGATCGCCCGGCTGGAAGATCTGGAAGCCATCGGCAGCCTCGGCTTCCGCGGCGAGGCCCTGGCGAGCATCGGCTCGGTTTCGCGGCTCGAATTGTCGTCGCGGACCGCGGCGGGCGAGGGCGAAACCGGCTGGACGGTCCGCGCCGAGGGCCAGCAGATGGAAACCTCGCTTGAACCCCGCCAGCACGGCGTGGGCGCCACGGTGGAAGTGCGCGACCTGTTCTTCAACACCCCGGCGCGCAAGAAGTTCCTCAAAACCGAACGAACCGAATTCGCCCGCCTCGAAGAAGTGTTCAAGCGCGTGGCCTTGAGCCGCTTCGATGTGCGCTTCAGCCTGCGGCACAACCAGCGCGTGGTTCACGATCTGCGCCCGGCGGCGGGGGAGGCCGAACAGCGGCGCCGGATCGGCCTCGTTTGCGGCCCGGCCTTTCTCGACAACTCGGCCGCCGTCGATCAGCGCGCCGCCGGGCTGTCGCTGCGGGGCTGGATCAGCCTGCCGGCCTTCTCCCGCAGCCAGGCGGATTTGCAATATTTCTACGTCAACGGCCGCATCGTGCGCGACAAGGTCGTCAGCCACGCGATCCGGCAGGCTTACCAGGACGTGCTCTACCACGGCCGCCATCCCGCCTATGTGCTGTTTCTCGAACTCGACCCGGCGGCGGTGGATGTCAATGTGCATCCGACCAAGCACGAAGTGCGCTTCCGCGACAGCCGCCTCGTGCATGGCTTCCTGTTCCGTTCCCTGCACCGCGAACTCGCCGCTATCAAGCCGCAAGCCGGAACCACCGGGGCGGCGCCCACCGCATCCCACCCCGCCCCCCCGGGCGCATCCAGTGACGGATCGGCCCAAGCCGCGCTGCCACTGCGCGAGGACTGGTCCGCGCGGGAGCCTTCGGCGGGTTACGGCGCCCCGGCATCCGGCGGCGTTTCCCCGGTGCCGCCAATGCCCCCGGACCAGCGCGAGCAATACGCGAAACTGTTCGGCGGCGGCGAAGAGTCGCCTCCGCTCGGCTACGCCGTCGCCCAGTTGCACGGCGTCTATATCCTCGCCCAGAACCGGGACGGCCTGATCATCGTCGACATGCACGCCGCCCATGAACGCATCACCTACGAGCGCATGAAGCGGGCGCTCGAGGAGGAGCGGCTCAGAAGGCAGACGCTGCTGGTGCCCTTGCCACTGGCGGTCAGCGCGGCCGAGGCCGACTGCGTTGAAACCCATCGCGACAGCCTGTTCGCCCTCGGCCTGGATCTTGAGCGGGTGGCCGCCGAATCCCTCGTCGTGCGCCAGATACCGGCGATGCTGAAGGACGCCGACATCGAGCAACTCGTGCGCGATGTGCTCCCGGACCTGCTCGAATTCGGCGCCAGCGACCGGCTGCGAAGCCGGCAGAACGAATTGCTTTCCACCATGGCCTGCCATGGTTCGGTGCGCGCCAACCGCCGGCTCGGCATCGACGAGATGAACGCCCTGCTGCGCGACATGGAAGCGACCGAGCGCAGCGGCCAATGCAACCACGGCCGCCCAACCTGGGTCTGGCAATCCATGGCGGACTTGGATAAGCTATTCCTGCGCGGTCGCTAGGATCCCGCGCCGTGGGAATTCGTGAAGGCGAAAACTCGATGGCGGATGTGTTCTGCCTGGCCGGCCCCACGGCGGCGGGCAAAACCGCGCTCGCGGTTGAACTGGCGCGGCGCCGGCCGCTGGAGATCGTCAGCGTCGATTCGGCCCAGGTGTACCGCGGCATGGATATCGGCACGGGCAAACCCAACGCGCGAACCCGCGCATTGGCGCCCCATCGGCTGATCGACATCCGCGACCCGGCGGAGCCCTATTCGGCGGCGGATTTCCGCGCCGACGCGGTGGGAGAGATACGCGGCATTCTCGCCTCGGGCGGGACGCCGCTGCTCGTCGGCGGCACCATGCTGTATTTCCAGGCGCTGCGCGATGGGCTGGCGCGGATGCCCCCCGCCGACCCCGAGTTGAGAAGGAAGATCGAACAGCAGGCGGCAAGGGAAGGCTGGGAAGCGATTCACCGCCGGCTCGCCGAAGTGGACCCGGAAGCCGCGGCGCGGATTCATCCCAATGATCCGCAGCGGCTGCAACGAGCGCTGGAAGTCTGGCAAGTGACAGGGAAAACGATCAGCAGCATCCATGCTGAAAGAAAAAGCCCCGGGAATGGGTCTATATCTTTCAGACTGCATTTTTTCGCGACCCATCCGCCCGAGCGGGGCGAGCTGCATCGGCGGATTGACGCCCGCTTCCGGGCCATGTTGGCGGATGGGTTCGTCGCGGAAGTCGAGCGGCTCCACCGGCGGGACGACCTGCATTCCGGGCTGCCATCGATGAAATCGGTTGGATACCGGCAAGTCTGGCAGTATCTGGATGGGCAACTGGCCTATCCGGCAATGGTGGAAAAGAGCATCGCCGCAACCCGGCAACTCGCCAAAAGGCAGTTGACTTGGCTTCGAGGCTGGCCCGGATTGCGCCGTTTCACTGGCGACCCAAGATGGAACCTGGGTCGGGCCTTGAAATTTGTGGATTCATTCACACTCTGGTAATTGGGTGAAAGGGCTTTCCCCGACTGCCGAAACACACGTTGCGCGCAACGCAGCGATAACTTGGGAGAACAAGAAATGTCCAAAGGGCATAGCTTGCAGGATCCATTCCTGAACGCATTGCGGAAAAACCGCGTGCCAGTGTCGATTTACCTAGTGAGCGGCATCAAATTGCAAGGGCAGATTGAGTCCTTCGATCAGTTCGTGATTTTGCTCAAGAATGCCGTGAGCCAGATGGTTTACAAGCACGCGATCTCCACGGTGGTGCCCGGGCGAATGGTCAAGATTCAGGTCAATCATCCGGTCGCCGAGCAGGACGAAGATGCTGGGTTGTGATGCTGGCTTTTAGGGTGGCGCCGGGTGGCGCCGGCGAATCTCCGCGCCCGCGGGTCTGAGGCTCTGGCTTGTTTTTCGAGCGGCCCGACTCCGGCGAAAACTGTGTGCTCGTTCACATCGACATCGCCGCGGAGAAGAATCGGGAAGACTTGGCTGAATTCGAGGAATTGGCGGTCTCCGCCGGCGCGGCGCCGGTGGCCATCGTCACCGGTTCCCGCGACCGGCCGGAATCGTCGACTTTCATCGGCGCGGGCAAGATCGGGGAACTCGTCGCGGTGCGGCAATCCCACGGCGCCGAACTCGTGCTGTTCAATCATGGGCTGACGCCGAGCCAGGAACGCAATCTCGAACGCGAATTGCGCTGCCGGGTGCTCGACCGCACCGGCCTCATCCTCGACATCTTCGCCCAGCGGGCGCGTTCCCACGAGGGCAAGCTGCAGGTCGAGCTCGCCCAGTTGAGCCACCTGCGCACGCGGCTCAAGCGCGGCTGGTCGCATCTCGACCGGCAGAAGGGCGGCATCGGCCTGCGCGGCGCCGGCGAGAAGCAGCTTGAGCTCGACCAGCGCATGATCGGCCAGCGCATCAAGTCGATCCGCAAAAGCCTCGGCCGGGCTCACGGCCGCCGCGAACTCGGCCGCAACGCCCGCCGGCGGGCGGAATTGCCGACGATATCGCTGGTGGGCTACACCAACGCCGGCAAGACCTCGCTGTTCAACCGCCTGACCGGCGCCGATGGCTACGCCGCCGATCAATTGTTCGCCACCCTCGATCCACGGCTGCGGCGGGTCAGCCTGCCGGGTTTCGGCACGGCGATTCTGGCGGACACAGTCGGTTTCATCAGCCATCTGCCCCACCAGTTGATCGAAGCCTTCAAGGCGACGCTCGAGGAAACCGTGGCGGCGCAACTGCTCGTCCATGTCGTTGACGCGGCCGGCGCCAGGCGGGGGGAGCGGACTGAACAGGTGCGGGCCGTGCTCGGCGAAATCGGCGCGCAAGAGATTCCACAACTCGTGGTGTGCAACAAGATCGACCTGTGCCCCGGCCTCGCGCCGCGGATCGACCGGGACGCCCGCGGGCGCCCCGTTCGCGTGTGGTTGTCGGCGCTCACCGGCGCCGGCGGGGATGAACTGCGCCAGGCGCTCGGCGAGTGGCTGGGCTTCGGCATGCGGACCGAGACCCTGGTGCTGCCGCCGCGGCAGGCCGGTCTGCGCTCGCGCCTGCTCGCCGGGGGCCGCATTGAAACCGAGGAAATCGACGAGCGCGGCAATTTCCACATCCGCGCGCGGCTGACACCCGAGGAGGCCCGGCGCATCGTCCCGCCAGGGAAGCTCTGATTAAGTCAGAGCAGCGCCGATTTGGCCGGGGCGGGCAAGTGAAACCAGCGCCGGTCTGCGCCGCGTATACTGTGTCTGCGGCCTAAAATTCGCTAGAATCGCGTTTTTGAGCGATTGCGTCGCTCTGCAAGTTTGAGATGGAGACCGCTATGGCCTGGAACGAGCCCGGCAACAACGGCAAAGATTCCGATCCCTGGAGCAGTGGCGGCCGCCGCGGCAACGGTGGCAACAAGAACCAGGGCCCGCCCGATATCGACGAGGCGGTCCGCAACCTGCTCGGCCGGCTTGGCATTCTTGGCGGTGGCAAGCGGGGTGGTTCCGGCGGCGCCGGCGGCGCCAAGCCGACCCCCGGCAGGGGCGTGTCCGGCGGGTTGCTCGCGGGCTTTGTCGCCGTCGCCCTCGTGGTCTGGGGGTTTCTCGGCTTTTACATCGTCGACGAGGCCGAGGAGGCGGTGGTGCTGCGCTTCGGCCGGGTGCTCGAAAACACCGTCCAGCCCGGCCTGCACTGGAATCCGCCGCTGATCGACGAAGTCAACAAGGTCAACGTCTCGGTGCTCAACGACAAGACCTACCAAAACCGCGCCATGCTGACCACCGACGAGAACATCATCGATATCGCGGTCACGGTGCAATACCGCATCCAGGATCCGATGAAATATGTCATCGCCGTGCAAAACCCGGAACTCAGCCTCGACAACGCCTCCGAATCGGCGATCCGCCATGTCGTCGGCAGCACCTTCATGGACCAGATCCTGACCGACGGCCGCGACCTCGTCGCCGCCGAGGTCCATGAACGGCTGCAGGACTACATGGACTTGTACAACACCGGCATTTTCGTCAGCCAGGTCAATGTCGTCGACGCCCAGCCACCGGAGAATGTGCGCGAAGCTTTCGATGACGTGATCCGGGCCCGGGAGGACGAGCAGCGGGTGCAAAACCAGGCCCAGCAGTACGCCAACCGCATCATCCCCGAGGCCCGCGGCGAAGCCCAGCGCCAGATCGAGCAGGCCAACGCCTACAAGGAGGAGGTGATCGCCAAGGCGGAAGGCGACGCCTCGCGCTTCAACCAGCTCTTCTCCGAGTACGAGAAAGCGCCCGAAGTCACCCGCAAGCGCATGTACATCGACTCGATCCAGGATGTGATGACCGCGTCGAGCAAGATCATGATCGACGTCGAGGGTGGCAACAACATGCTGTATGTGCCGCTCGACAAGATTCTGGAGCAGAACAGCTCGCTCACCGGCGCGGCGCGGCCGCGCAACGCCGCCGAGTGGCGCGACCTCGCCGAGGAGCTGGCGCCCTACCTGCCGGATGTTTCGAGTTCCGGCACGGTGGACGCGTCCCGGCTGAACGACGTCAGAAGTGGAGTACGACCATGAAAAGCTATATCGCAATCGGCTTGGTGGCGCTGGCCCTGCTGATCGCCGCCAACAGCCTGTTCGTGGTGCGTGAAACCGAGCGCGCCGTCATGCTGCAATTTGGTGAAATCGTCAGAAACGATATTCCGCCGGGGTTGCATGTCAAGATTCCCGTGGTGAACCGGGTGCGCAAGTTCGACGCCCGCATCCAAACCGAGGATTCCAATCCCGCCCGCTTTCTCACCCTCGAGCAAAAGGCGCTCGAGGTCGATTCCTACGCCAAGTGGCGGATTGTCGATGTGGGGCAGTTCTATGTGTCAACCCGCGGCAACACGGGCACCGCGGGGGCGCTGCTCGCCCAGCGCATCAACGACGGCCTGCGCGACCAGATCGGCGCCCGGGATTTGCAGGAAGTCGTCGCCGGCGAGCGCGACCAGCTCATGCTCGATCTCACCGCCGAGTTGAATATGGACTCCGCGGACGAACTCGGCATCGAAGTCATCGACGTGCGGGTCAAGCGCATCGACCTGCCGGACGAAGTGCGGGTTTCGGTTTACGAGCGCATGTCCACCGAGCGCAACCGCGAAGCCCAGGAATTGCGCTCCCGGGGCGAGGAACTCGCCATCGGCATCCGCGCCGACGCCGAGCGCCAGGCGGTGATTTACGAGGCCGAAGCCTACCGCGACGCCGAGCGCATCCGCGGCGAGGGCGACGCCCAGGCCACGGCGATCTACGCCGGCGCCTACAACCGGGATCCGGAGTTCTTCGCCTTCACCCGCAGCCTGAACGCCTACCGGGAAACCTTCCAGAACAAGGGCGATGTGCTCCTGCTCGACCCGGACAGCGAGTACTTCAGATACTTGAAGGAAGTGGACAGCGGCGAACCATAACAACCATTGCCGATTTTCCGCGGGCCGGATCAACAACAAGTCCGATCCCCATGTGGCACGATCTCGCCGTGGCCCTGTGCCTGCTGCTCGTTGTCGAGGGCCTGCTGCCCGCGATCAGTCCCGGTGGCTGGAAGCGCATGGTGGCCCGCCTCGGGGAAAGTTCCGAGCGCCACATCCGCATGGCGGGACTGGGTTTCATGTGCGCCGGGGCGCTGCTGCTGTTTCTGATCAATTGAGCGAACCGCTGTGAGTTCCGCCAAAAAACAACCACAATCCAGTCCCGCCACCCCCAAACCCTCTCCCATGGCGGGAGGGGAGGGTCGAATGCCATGAGCTCCGCCAAGAGATGGTTGCTGCCGGATGGCGTCGAGGAGATTTTGCCGGCCGAGGCCCGCAAGCTCGAATGCCTCCGGCGGGAAATCCTCGATCTGTATCGCGGCTGGGGCTACGAACTCGTCATCACCCCGTTGATCGAGTTTCTCGATTCACTGCTCGTGGCTTCATCCCATGAGCTCGACCTGCGCACCTTCAAGCTCATCGACCAATTGAGCGGCCAGCTCATGGGGGTTCGGGCCGACATCACCCCCCAGGCCGCCCGCATCGACGCCCACCGCCTCAACCGCGACGGCCCCGCGCGCCTGTGCTACGCCGACAGCGTGCTCCACACCCTGCCCCGGGGCATGGGCTCCTCCCGCGTTCCGATTCGCGTTGGCGCCGAGCTGTACGGCCATGCCGGCGTCGAAAGCGATATCGAGGTGATCTGCCTGATGTGGGCGATGCTTGAGCAGGCGGCGGTCGAGGATGTTCATCTCGTTCTCGGCCATGTGGGCATCTACCGCGCCTTGGTCGAAGCCGCGGGAATGCGGCCGGAAGACGGGGAGGCCTTGTTCGAAGCCGTCCAGCGCAAGGCTTACGGCAATGTCGATCAATTGCTCGCCACGGCGGTTGCGGACACCGGGCTCAGGACGATGCTTGGCCGCCTCGTGCGGCTCAGCGGCGATGATGAAGTGCCCGGAAAGGCCCGGGAAGCTTTCGCCGGCGCCCCGGCGGCGGTGGCTTCGGCCTTCGATGAGCTGATGGCGATCGACGCCGGGGTCAGGCGGCGTCTTCCCGCGGCGCGGTTGAGCTACGACCTGTGCGAATTGCGCGGCTACCAGTATCACACCGGCATCGTTTTCGCCGCCTACACGCCGGGTTACGGCCGCACCGTGGCCAAGGGCGGCCGCTACGACAACATCGGCGCGGTGTTCGGCCGGGCGCGCCCCGCCACCGGTTTCGACAGCGATCTGAAAACCCTGGCGCGGCTGACCGCCCGGGACTTCCACCAACAGGCCGCCATCCTCGCCCCGGACAGCGACTGCGCGGCATTGCGGGAAAAAGTCGCCGAACTGCGGGCGGCGGGGGAGATTGTGATTGTTGATGTAGGCGGGACCGGCGATGCCGCCGCGGCGCGGGAACTCCACTGCGACCGGCGCCTCGAGCGGCAATCCGGCGCCTGGATCACAAGGGAACTCTGAACCGTGGCGGCGGAGCGGACAACGCAAGCCCTCGTTGTGCTCGGCGCCCAATGGGGCGACGAGGGCAAAGGCAAAATCGTCGATCTGCTAACCGGCCGGGTCGATGTGGTCGTCCGCTTCCAGGGCGGGCACAACGCCGGCCACACCCTGGTGGCCAAGGGGGAAAAAACCGTTCTCCATCTGTTGCCTTCCGGCATTCTCCACGCCGGGGTGGAGTGCGTCATCGGCAATGGCGTGGTGCTCAGCATGGCGGATCTGCTCAAGGAGATCCACAAACTCGAAGCCAAGGGCGTCGAACTGCGCGACCGGGTGCGCATCAGCAGCGCCTGCCCCTTGATCCTGCCATCCCATATCGCCCTCGACCAAGCCAGGGAATCCACTCTCCGGGGCGGCGACAAAATCGGCACCACCGGCCGCGGCATCGGCCCGGCATACGAGGACAAGGTCGGACGCCGGGCCATCCATCTCGGCATGACCCGGAATGAGGCGAAGTTCAGCGCCCGGCTCGAAGAACTGCTCGATTACCACAATTTCCTGCTGGCGAACTACTACCGGGTGGAAACCGTGGCATTCGCCAAAGCGCGCGACAAACTGCTCGAGCAGGCCGGGGAACTCCGGCCAATGATCGCCGACACCGTTGAAGTCCTGCATGGCCATCGCCGGGCCGGCCGCAGAATCCTGTTCGAAGGCGCCCAAGGGGCACTGCTCGATATCGACCACGGCACCTATCCTTATGTCACCTCCTCGAACACCACCAGCGGCGGCGCGGCAACCGGCAGCGGCTTCGGGCCACTGTATCTCGACCGGGTGCTCGGCGTTGCCAAGGCCTATGCCACCCGGGTGGGCGACGGCCCCTTTCCCACCGAGCTGTTCGATGCGACCGGCGAGCACATGGCCAAGGTGGGGGACGAGTTCGGCTCAACCACTGGACGCGGCCGGCGTTGCGGCTGGTTCGATGCGGCGGCGGTGAGGCTGGCGACACAAATCAACAGCATCAGCGGGCTTTGCCTGACCAAGCTCGACGTGCTCGATGGCATGGAAAGACTGAAAGTCTGCGTCGGCTACCGCGACGCCCCCAGCAACTCGCCCGCGGTGGAAAGCTACGGCCGGCTGCGGCCGCTGTACGAGGAACTGCCCGGCTGGCGGGAATCAACCCGGGGCGTCCGGTCGGTGGAGGAATTGCCGGCGAACGCCCGCGCCTATATCGCTTTCATCGAAGAAACCGTCGGCGCGCCAGTGGACATCATTTCCACCAGCCCCGACCGGGAAGACACCATCGTGCTGCGCCCGCCATTCGGGTGAAAGAAGCTTCCCTCCAATCAAGAAGCCGCCGCGCGCGCAATAACAATGGCGATTCGGGGGTGGAACGCTACCACGAGGCGGGCGCCAGGAGTTCGATTTCGTATTCGATCCGGCGGTTGTCGCGCAGCGTGGCCACGGTAATGGTGTCGCCGCCGCGGTAGCGCTCGAGCATCGAGGCGAGATCGTCTTCATTGGCGATGGCCTCGCCATCGATGGCGACAATGACATCGCCGAGCACGATGCGGCCGAGCCGGTCCCGGCTCAGCCCGCGCATTCCCGCCCGCTGCGGGCCCGCGCCCTCGACCACATCGAGCACGATCACGCCTTCGATTCCCCACAGGCGGCGGTAATAACCGGGTTGGGGCATCCGGGTGATGCCGAGGAACGGTGTCTGCACCCGGCCATGCTCGATCAGTTCCGGCACCACCCGCTTGACGGTGTTGACCGGAATCGCGAAACCAATGCCGGAATTGGCGCCGCTCGGGCTGAAAATCGCGGTGTTCACGCCGACGAGCTGGCCGAGCGAATTGAGCAGCGGGCCGCCGGAATTGCCCGGATTGATCGCCGCGTCGGTCTGGATCACATCGCGGATTTTGCGGCCGCTGAGCGCGTCGATTTCGCGGCCGAGCGCGCTGACCACGCCGACGGTCATGGTGGTGTCGAGGCCGAAGGGGTCGCCGATGGCGATCACCTTGCGGCCGACTTCAAGCAGGGCCGAGTCGCCGGGTTCAATGGGCTTCAGTTCGCGCCCGCCGGCATCGATTTTGAGCACCGCGAGGTCTTTGTCCGGGTCGACGCCGCGCACCGCGGCGGCGTGGGTGCTGCCGTCCTGCAGCGTCACGGTGACGCTGTCGGCCTGCTGGATGACGTGGAAATTGGTGACGATATAGCCGTCCCCGCTCCAGATGAAACCGCTGCCGTTGCCCTGGGGAACCGCCTGGGGGTTGAGCGAGCGGAACGAGCGCACGATGCGCGAGTTGGTGATATTGACCACCGAGGGGCTCGCCAGCCGGAAGACCTCGATATTGTTGGCTTCGCCACCGGTGCGGAAAGCCGCGTAATCCCGGGGCTGCGCCGCGGCGGGCTCGACGAGAACGAGGCAGCTGAGAACCAGGCAGGCGAGAGCGGCTAGCTGGCGGCGCAAAGTGGTCATGGTTCCCAAGTCGAGACATCGAGACAAGGCTGGCATTCCCTCTCAACATATGCGCGCCAGCGCCGGCTTTCAAGTGCGGCGCCCCGGCAAATTGATTTGCCGAAGTCGAATTCGTAACATCGGGCCAAACGGCTGTCGCCCGCGGCCCGATATGACGAAAATTCTCATCCTCGACGACGACGAGAAGCTCGGCCAACTGCTGACCCAGTATCTCGAGCGGCACGGCATGGATTGCCATGTGGCGCTGGACCCGCCCCGGGGATTCGAGATGCTCAAGCGGCTCAAGCCCGATTTGCTCATTCTCGATGTCATGCTGCCGGTGAAGGACGGCTTCGAGGTGTGCAAGGAAATCCGCGCCAAATCCTCGATCTACGGCGACTTGCCGATTCTCATGCTCACCGCCCACACCGAGGTCAGCGACCGCATCGCCGGGCTTGAACTCGGCGCCGACGATTATCTTCCCAAACCCTTCGATGCCCGGGAACTGCTCGCCCGGGTGCGCAGCATCCTGCGCCGCAGCGCCGACGACGCCGAGCTGCGCGAAATCAGGCGGATCGAGGGGCTCGATGTCGACGCCCCGCGCCGCGAGGTCAAGCTCGACGGCGAAGTGATCGATCTCACCACCATGGAATACGAACTGCTGATCCTGTTTATGCGGTATCCCAACAAAACCTTCACCCGGGACGAACTCATGAACCGGCTGCGCGGCATCAACGCGGAATTGTTCTCGCGGGCGGTGGACACCCTCGTCAGCCGCCTGCGGCACAAGCTCGACGACACCTCGAAGACGCCGCGCTACATCAAGACGATCTGGGGCCGCGGCTACACCTTCGTCGGCAAGCGGTTGTGACCAGCCTGATATTGTCGATCCGCCGCTCGCTGTTTCTGCGGCTGCTGCTGATTTTCGGCACCACCCTGCTGCTGTTCCTCATCATCATCGCCGGCGCGCTGCGCTTCGCGAGCAACAGCCGCAACACCATCGACGCGATTCCCGATTTTTTCACCCGCAACATCGATTCGATCATCGATATCGAAAGCATCGGCTCGCCGCCCAATCTGGCCAACGCCATGCGCCTCGCGGAGGAGCTGGGGTGGACGATACAAATCCGCAGCCCGATCATGCGCTGGAGTTCCGACACCGACAACCGCATCGACGTCACCCAGGCCGAGTTCGACCACACTCTCAGCGCCGACGCCGAAATCCGCCGCATCGGCGGCGAGGACATCATCATGGTGGAGCGCGGCGGCTACGAGTTCTACCTCTATCAGCGGGCGGTTCCCGGCTCCGGCATCACCACGCTGGCGCTGTACGCCGGCTTCGCCTTCGCCGCCTTGGCACTGCTGCTGAATTACATCATGGTCAACCGGCTGTTGGCCCCCGTGCGGCTGCTCAAGCAAGGCGCCGAGCGCATCCGCAACGGCGACCTCGGCTTCCGCGTCGACAGCGACCGCCAGGACGAGCTCGGCGAACTCACCCAAAGCATCAACCACATGGCCGACTCCCTGCAGTCGATGCTCGAAGCCAAGCGGGCCCTGCTGCTCGCGATCAGCCACGAACTGCGCTCGCCGCTGGCGAAGGCGAAGCTGCGGCTGGAGTTTATCGAGGAGGGCGAACACGCCGAGCAGTTGCGCGAGGACATCAATGAAATCGACCTGCTGATCGCCGATCTGATCGAGGCCGAGCGCCTTAATCAGGAACACGCCGTGCTGGTGGCTGAAGCCGTGGGTCTTGGCGGATTCGTGCGCTCGGTGACCGCGCAATACGTCGACTACGCCGGCAGCCTCGAAGTCAAAACGCCAAAGCCCGACCGGGAGTTCGACATCGACAAGCTGCGCATCCGGTTGCTGCTGACCAATCTGCTCAACAACGCCGTGCGCCACGGCGGGAACAATCCGATCACCGTCGCGGTTTCCTTTCCGGGGGAGGAGGCGCTGATCGAAGTGATCGACCGGGGCGAGGGCATAGCCAAGCCGCATCTGGGCAAGGTTGCCGAGCCGTTTTACCGCGCCGACCGCTCACGGCGCCGCGACACCGGCGGCACGGGGCTTGGCCTCTATCTCTGCCACCTCATCGCCGAGGCCCACGGCGGCAAGCTCGAAATCGACAGCGAGCCGGGCCGGGGCACCCGGGTCAGCGTCACCCTGCCCCGCCGCGCCGCCGCCGCGCCCGCAGGAAGTACAGCGCAAGCGCCAGCGCGCTGAGCAGGGTGGGCACCAGCAAGGTGTTGATCCATTTCAGGTTGGCGCCGAGGCGCTCGATATCCTCGGTCAACTGGAACCGCACATCGCGCAGCCGCCGCCGGGTGTCGATCATCTGCTGGTTGAACTGATCGATCTCGGCCTGGATTTCCGGGGCGATGACATCGAGTGGCCCGCCCTCCGCGTTCTGGCTCAGGCGGGCGATCTCGGCTTCGGCTTCGGCGAGCCGTTCGAGCAGCACCGCCTCCTCCTCGCGCAGGCGGTCGTCGGCCTCGCGCTGCATTTCGATCACGCGGCTGAAAGGCCGCGAATACGTGCCGCGGCCGCGGATGCTGGCGAGGCTGGCGCCGCCGGCGAGATTATCGAGGGCGTTGATGACGAGGTCGCCATTGTTGGCGAAGGGCTGGGGAATGCGCTGGCCGAGGAACTGCGCGACCTGCACCCACATCCGGTCCGCCATCATGTCGGTGTCGGCGAACAGCAGGATGTTGACTGGCGCCTCGGAGCGGGCGAGGTGGGGGGCGGTTTCTTCCTCGGCCGGGTCGGCGGGTTCAGCGGATTCGCCGGCATCTGTATCGCCGATGTCGGCGGCTTCTTCGGTAGCGGTCGATTCGGCATCGGTTGCTCCGGCGGCCTCTTCGTCTGCGGCTTGCTCTTCTTCCGCTAGGTCGGAATCTTCAACTTCCGGCGGCGGCGGACCCTCGGGAAAGGCGGAATCGAGCACGCCGCTGACGCGGGCGGCCAGGGTGTAGCTTTCCGGGGTCGCCTCAAAGGCTTCGAACAGCGCCGAAGGCTCGGCGAGGTCCTGCACCAGCGCGGCGTTCAGCAGCATTGAATCGGTTGAGGATTGCAGCAGCGGCTCGAACTCGGTGGTGGCGCCTTCGGCTTGGGCGATCACGCCGGCGGAGGAGACATTGATCGTTTCCAGCCGGCTGGTGATGATGTCGTCGCCGGCGAGGTTCCCGCGCTGGAAGCCAAGCATGCCGAGGTGGGGTTCGGGCCGCGAGCCCTGCCCCATCGACACCCGCAGGGCGAGGCCGCTGTCGGCGAGCACCTGGCCGCTGTCGTACTCAACTCCCCAGGCTTCGAGCAGCCCCGGCAGATCGGAACCCATGCCGGCGGGGACGAGAATGCCCTGGGGCGAGCGCGTCACCAGCGAGTCGGCGCTCGGATCGAGAAAGACGATGGCTCCGCCACCGCGCATCAGGTGCTGGTCGATGGCGTAGAGCATCTGCTCGGAAAGGTCCCGGGGATGCGCGAGCATGAGGATATCGATGTCTTCGTCGATGGCGGCATCGAGCGGGCCGATGCGGCGCACATCGTACAACTGGCGGATGATATCCATGACAAACCAAGGCTGGAGCATCTGGTTGCTGGCCGGGTCGAAACCGCCGTCGAGATCGAGGCCGGTGAGCAGGCCGACGACCGGGCGTTCGGGATTGGCCGCCTGGGTGATCAGCTTGACGAATTCGTATTCGAGAAAAGGCTCCTGGTCGGGCCGGATCAGGGGCATGGTTTCCGCAACGCGCAGGGATTCCGGCGCGCCCTCCGCCAGCGGCTGGGCGGCGACGAGGCCGAAGTAGATCGCCTCGCCGCCCTGGGTCACCGGCACCGGCTGGATGCCGAATTGATTGGCGAGATCCTCGTCTTCGGAAAACGGCTCTGGGTCGATCACGTTCAGGCTCAGGCGGCCTTCGCTGGCGATGACGATTTCCCGCAGCAACTCTTGCACCCGGGTGGCGTAGGTGCGGATTTGCGGCACATCCTCGGTGGCGGAATCGGAATAGAAGAAGCTGATCTCGATGGGGGTTTCGAGGCTCGACACGATCTCCCGGGTCGCCGGGGCGAGGGTGAACAGCCGGTCCCCGGTCAGGTCGAGGCGCCAGCCCGGCAGCAGCGAGATCACCGTCACCGCCAGCAGCAGGGCCAAGGCGATGACGGCGAGTCCGATGATTGAAACGAAGCGCGCGCTGGTCATGTTTGCACTTTCCTTCCTATTTTGGCTGCTCAGTTCGCTTTCTTGATTTCGATGACGATGGCGCTGGCGAGCAGCCAAGCGGCGATGAACACGCTGAAATACAGCACGTCGCGGATGTCGAGCACGCCCCGGGTGATCGAATCGAAATGGGTCAGGAAGCCAAGCGCCGCCACCGCGTCGACGATGCCCTGGGGCACCCAGCCCGGAAAGGCGCCGAGCAGAATCGGCGAGCCCATGATCACGAACAGGAAGCAGGTGCTCACCGTCAGGATGAAGGCGATCACCGAATTGCGGGTGCAGGCCGACATGCACGAGCCGATGGCGAGATAGGCCCCGGCCATGAACCAACTGCCGATGTAGCCCGCGGCGATGACGCCATTGTCCGGCTCGCCTAGGTAATTGACGGTGATCCAGATCGGAAAGGTCAGCAGCAGCGCCAAGCCGGTCAACACCCAGGCGGCGAGGAACTTGCCGAGAACCGCCTCGGACAGCCTGATCGGCAGCGTCAGCAGCAGCTCGATGGTGCCGGTCTTGCGCTCGTCGGCCCACAGCGCCATGGCGATGGCGGGCACCATGAACAAATAAAGCCAGGGGTGGAAACTGAAAAACGGAATCAGATCGGCCTGGCCCCGGGCGTAGAAACCGCCGAGGTCGAAAGTGAAAATGCCGTTGGTGATCAGGAAGATCACGATGAAGACATAGGCCAGCGGGGTGGCGAAATAGCCAGCCAGTTCGCGTCGGAAGATGATGCCCAGGTTGTGCATGAGCCGCTCCTCGTTGACCCGTCGCCCGCCGCTACTGGCCTGCCGCGCCTTGGGTGACGCTGCGGAATACATCCTCAAGCTGCCCGCGCCGGGCGTGGAACTCCGCCACCGGCCATTGCCGCCGCTGGGCGAGCTCGGAGACTTGGGCGAAGATCGGCTCGCCGTTCGACAGGATGGTGAAGCTTGCGCTGTCGGCGCCGTCCCGCTCGACGCCGGCGATTTGCGCCACCCCGGCCAGTTCGGCGGCGAGGTCGATCTCGCTGGACAGCCGCACTTCCACCGCCTGATGGTAGCGCGAGCGGGCTTCGAGCTCGGCGGGGGCGCCGTCGGCGACGATTTTGCCGCGGTCGATGATGATCGCCCGGGTGCAGACCGCGGTGACTTCCTCGAGGATATGGGTGGAAATGATGACGATCTTGTCCTTGGCGAGATTGCGGATCAACTCGCGAACCTGGTTTTTCTGGTTCGGGTCGAGGCCGTCGGTGGGCTCGTCGAGGATGAGCACCTTGGGGTCGTGCAGGATCGCCTGGGCGAGACCGACCCGGCGCTTGAAGCCCTTGGACAGCGTCTCGATGGTTTGCCGCGCCACCGATTCGAGCGCCACATCGCGCATCACCGCGGCGATGCGGTCCTCGGCCTCCTGGCCGCGGTAGCCGCGGATGCGGGCGATAAAGCGCAGGAAGGCCAGCGTGCTCATATCGCCATAACTCGGCGCGCCTTCCGGCAGATAGCCGATCAGCGACTTGGCTTCAAGCGGCTGACCGCCGATCTCGAAGCCGTTGATTGTGACGCTGCCCACGCTCGGTGACAGAAAGCCGGTGATGATCTTCATCGTCGTCGACTTGCCCGCCCCATTCGGCCCGAGAAAGCCAAGCACCTCGCCCTCGCCCACCGAAAAGCTCAGGTCGTCCACCGCAACAACCTGCTCGAACTCCCGCGTCAAATTCCTGATCTCAATCACCGCCCGCAGCCTCCCGCAGCATTATTCGGCCAGCGCGAACAACAGCCATGGAATATAGGGACAGCATGGGGAATTTCAAGAACCCGGCTGCCGTCGCCCTCAGCCCCACAAAGCGCCCGCCGCCGCTTCCGCCGCGAACCGCTCCGCGGGCCATATTTCGATGCCGTCCGCGGAGCGGAATGAGCGTTGGCCTGTGTATACCAATACGCGGCGGATGAGCCCGGGCACGGACGCGATCGCCCGCAGCCCCTTCAACAGCCCGGTGTGGTAGCGGTCGGTGGCCTTCACCTCGATCGCCAGCAGCTCGTCTCCCCGCCGCAGCAGGAAATCCACCTCCGCATCGGTTTGGTGGGGCGACCAGTAGGCGATCCCGTCGCACAAACGCTTTGCCCCGCCGGTCCCTGCGCCCGCGTGTGCCCGCAAGGTGGTCAATACCCAGCTTTCCAGCAGCGGGCCGCGCTCCTCCGCTGTCAACTCGCCGAGTTGTCCCTTTGCGGCGCGAACGACGCCGGGATCAACCCAGTACAGTTTTGGCAGCTTGCGCTCGCGCACGCGGGTGCGTGACTCGAAGGCGGGCAGGCGGTGAACGAGCAGGGTGTCTTCGAGGATTTCCAGGTAGCCGCGCACGGTGCCCCGGGCCACTCCCGCATCCCGGGCGATACTGGCGATGTTGATTGCTTGGCCATTGAAGAGCGCCGCTATCGGCAGGAAGCGGACGAAACCGGACAGATTGCGCACTAGGGCTTCGGCGCGTACCTCCTCGCGCAGGTAAAGCTGCGTATAGGCTTCCAGCGCGGCGGGTGGTTCCGGATTGCCCCACACCAGGGGCAGGGTTCCGCAGCGGAGCGCCCGGTAGAGATCGAAATCCGCACCCAGTTCGGCGGCGGTAAGCGGAAACATGGTCTTCTTGAGCGCCCGCCCAGCCAGCAGATTGACCCCCGCGGCTTTCAACTTGCGGGCGCTTGAGCCGAGCAAGGCGAAGTTAAGGCGATGCGTTTCGATAAAGCGGTGCACTTCGTTCAGCAGCATCGGCAGTCTTTGCACTTCATCGACGACCACCCAGTCGTTCGGCGCCAAATGCCCTACGGATTGGGCGAACAATGAAGGGTCGGCGAGCAGATCCTGGTACAGGCGCTCGTCCAGCAAGTCGATGTACAGCGCCTCCGGCAGGACGGCGCGGACCCAGGTGCTCTTGCCAACGCCCCGCATCCCGAGCAGAAAGAAGCTTTGCCACGGCAGCCGGTTGATGCGCTTGTAAGTGGAAGACATGCCGCCGATTTTACATGAAAAATGGCGGCGACGTGTACAATTTTAGGGGTTTGCGATGAGGTCATCGAACAGATCTTCCGGGTCCGTGGATTCGCGCCGCGCCTTGGCGTCGAAGTTGAGTCCGCCACCGCCGAAACCGCCATTTTGTCGCAGAGTCCTGTCGGCGGGTTTCTGATCATAGTAGCGGCGCGACCGCCCCGGTGTTAACCTTCGCCGGCCACTGGTGCTGGAACTTCAGGTCATTCGCCAAGGTGTTGGCTTCGCTGTGAATTCTGGGTCGGAAACCACACTGTGCCCTCTCTAAGCACCCTCGACTGGCTCGTCATCGCCGCCTACTTCACCGCGCTGCTGGGGCTCGCGCTCGCGGTGGCGCGCAGGCAGCAGACCTCGACCGACTATTTCCTCGCTGGCCGCAATGTCGGCTTTTTCGCCATCGGCGCGTCGATTTTCGCCTCCAATATCGGCTCGGAGCATATCGTTGGGCTCGCGGGGCAGGGCGCGGCCACTGGGCTGGCCATGGCGCATTACGAGTTGCACGCCTGGATCGTGGTGCTGCTCGCCTGGGTTTTTGTGCCTTTCTATTACCAGGCCGGCGTGTTCACCATGCCGGAGTTTCTCGAGCGGCGCTTCGGGCCGCAACCGCGCTGGATTCTGTCGCTGGTCTCGCTCGCGGCCTATGTGCTGACCAAGGTTTCGGTGACGGTGTACGCCGGGGCCATCATCTTCAGCACCTTGCTGCCCGATGCCTTCGGCAGCCCCGAGGCGGCGTTCTGGGCCGGGGCGGTGGCGACGGTGCTGCTCACCGGTTTGTACACCGTGGCCGGGGGGCTGCGGGCGGTGCTTTACACCGACGCCGCCCAAGCGCTCGTGCTGCTGGTCGGCTCCGGGGCCATCACTTGGTTCGGCCTGCGGGAGCTTGGCGGCTGGGGTGAATTGCAAGCCTTCGCCGCCGGCAATGTCGCCGATTACGCCCTGTGGCGGCCGCTTTCCGACCCGGAATTCCCCTGGCTCGGCATCCTGATTGCCTCGCCCATCGTCGGCATCTGGTACTGGTGCACCGATCAATACATCGTCCAGCGCACGCTGGCGGCGAAGAACCTCACCGAGGCCCGGCGCGGCGCGCTCTGGGGCGCCTTTCTCAAGGTCTGGCCGGTGTTCATCTTTCTCGTGCCGGGGCTGATCGGCGCCGCCCTCAACGCCCGGGGCCTGTTGCAGATTCCGCTCGACGCGGAGGGCAACCCGGTTGGCGATCAGGTTTTTCCGACGCTGGTGGTTTCCCTGCTGCCCGCGGGTCTGCGCGGGCTCGTCGTCGCCGGCCTGCTCGCGGCGCTGATGTCCTCGTTGTCTTCGCTGTTCAATTCCACGGCGACTCTGTTCACCGTTGACGTGTACGAAAAGCTCAGGCCGAACGCGCCCCAGCGGCAGATCGTCCGGGTTGGCCGCTATGCCACCGGAATCGTCATCATCCTCGGCCTGATCTGGATTCCAATCATGCCGGCGGTCTCCGAGGGTGGGCTGTATCAATACCTGCAAAACGTCCAGAGCTATCTGGCGCCGCCGATCACGGCGGTTTTCCTGCTGGGGATTTTCAACCAGCGCGTGAATTCCCGGGGCGCGGTCTGGGGGATGGGGCTTGGTTTCGCGCTTGGCATGGCCAAGCTCGGCCTGCAAGCCGTATTCGGCGCCGGCAAAATCGAAAACCCGGCCGCTCTGGCGGCGATCGCCGATCTCAACTTCCTGTATTTCTCCGGGCTGCTGTTCCTGATCTGCCTCGCCGTCATCATCGTCTTTTCCCGAAGCGGGGCGGCACCCGCCCCGGAGCAGCTTCGCGGCCTGACCCTGGCGCAAATGGACCGCGAGGCGGTGCGGGCAAGCTGGGACCGCAAAGATGTCATCGCCACCGCAGTCGTTCTCGGCCTGGTGGCGGCGATCTACCTCTACTTCTCCTTCTGGGTTTAGCGAGCCAAAGTTCATTGTGCCAACAGTCATAATATGAAGCCCGCACTTCAGATACATCCCATTTGGATGATGCTCGGAGCATTTTTGATTGTGTTTGCATCCATGTTATGGACCATTGAAAACTTTGGCTTGTCAATCCCATATTATGATGAATGGGATGCGGAAGCTAACTACCTGTATAGATATTATGAAAATGGCAGCCTTGGAATTAGGGAAATACTTGCGCCACACAATGGACATCGGCTGATACTAACCCGGTTAACCGCTCTAGCCTTGTACATAATCAATGGAGGGTGGGACCCACAACTTCAGATGATTTTAAGTGGACTCGCGCATGCAATAATTTGCACTATTTTGGTTCGATGCGTTCTATTTAATAGTCAGGGTAGCTATTTATTATTGCCCGTTTTATCAACGATCATTTTGTTCGCTATTCCTTTTTCATGGGTTTCTATCACTGTCGCATTTCAAACTCAATTCTATTTCATGGTTCTGTTCTCAATACTCGCGCTCCAATCGCTGACCAATTCTCGATACTTGCCAGGATACATCTTTTCAGCTTTGGCGATGTTATCCATGACTCCCGGCGCCTTCGTCCTTCCTGCTTTTGCGGGTGCGATACTTGTTCACGCAATTCGATCCAGAACAATCACCAGGAACCAAATATTGCAGTGCGCGATCAGTGCGTTGCTATTCTATCTATTTGTATTGGCACTCCACGAAGAGCCAGCCTCCCAAGTCTACCAAGCACAGCACATTCGCGGCTTTTTCATATCATTATTGGCCACGGTTAGTTGGCCTTTCAAAGTTAGCCTGGGCATTGGCCTAGCAATCTATTTGCCTTTGCTTTCTTATTTTATTTGGCACATTATCACTTCGCGCGGTTCCTTGTTTATTTTTTCCTTGGGTATTTTCATGGCTTGCCAGATCTTGGCCATGGCCTATTTCCGGGGCGGGGAAGGAGTGCCGCCAGCTAATCGATACTGGGAGATAATGATAGTTGGAATATGGTTGAATGGGATATGTTCATGGCATATTGCGCGTGAAAAGAGTATCCAATTTTCCAAACAGTTCGCCACCTCATGGCTGCTTCTTGCCGTTATTGGATTGGCAGCTATTGGATACCAATCACTTAATCAAGGTTTGCCAGAAAAAAGAGCAGACGGTCTGACTGCGCAGAGCTTGATTTTGGAATACTTGGAAACTGGCAATCAGGATGTTTTTCTAGGAAAAAGCTCTTCCGAATTTTCATACTTGGATGCCAATGCCTTGGTTTCATTTTTGGAAGATCTAGAGATAAGGGAGACTCTGCCTTCTTCACTAGGCGGTAATAGTCAAGATAGAATGCACTCCGCAAAGACAATTCTTTTGGCTATGGCTCCCCTGATTTTTACGTTGGGATTGATCTCATCTTGGTATTCGATTATCAAGGACCGGAAAGGCTGAAAAAATTGCCAGCCAATGATAACAGACATGCCGCCCCGGATGGAGTTTTTCAGAGCATAGCAAGGAGGGTTTGGTGCCGAGAGAAGTGTCAGTATTTCTTTAACTCAATGATATTTATAAATATTTATGATTTTTTGCCAGCGCGTCTGTGACGTTTTGTGCAACAGCACCCTAGGGCCCTGAAACGGCACCGAAACAGCATCTTGCCAGGGGAGTGGGCAACCCGCCTAACGTAGCTTCCGGACCCCCGGAAACTAAAATGAAACCAAAAAGAGGCAGAAGCGAGTGCTGTAGAAAATCAGCCAGCCTGACCGCCACTTGCCCTGAAGATGTGTGGCTTCTCATTCAAGGCTCTCGGAGAATTGGGAAAGCTGCCCGGAAAATTTCGCCAACGCTTTCGCTGTGCCAGTGAGTCGGAGCCCGGAGAGGGTGGCAACATAGGCGCGCGGGGAAATAGGCGGCGCCACGAGCCGGGACAGGATTTTGCGGACAGCATCCAGGAAGGGGCCGGGCGTGTGGCTCAGCATATGGAGGAGAAACTGATCTGGATGCTGGGCATCAATGCCATAAGGCTTCAACCCGGCGGGCGGAAAATCCCTCATGTTGAAGGTGACGATCAGGTCGCAGTTGCCAACAATCGCCGCGGCGAGCACATGGCGGTCGTCGGGGTCGGGAAGATCAAGCGTCGGAATGATCGTTTCATAGTCCGCGACCAGACAATCCCGCGTCGCTTGGTCGATCAGTTCTCGGGTGCGCTCCAGCGCCGCCCGGTCGCGGCGCGGTTCATTGCGGAGCAGCGCCCCCATCCATTCCCGATGGATGTCGGTGGTCCACTTCGCGCTGAACAGATCGTCCGCGGCCAGTTGCAGGAAAACATCCCGCACCGGGGCGGGATAGAGGACGTTGGCGTCCAGCAGGGCGGTGGCGCGGGTCACTTGGGATCATATCCCATGTCCTGGGCCTGGGCTTCCCGGGTGAGCTGTTCAAGCACCCGCTCGCGTTCGCGGTCGATGGCATCCTTGTAGGCAACCACGTCCTCCATGCGGATGCGGCGGTGTCTGCCGACTTTCCGGTGCGGAATGGCCTTCTGGTCGAGCAGCTTCACCAAAAACGGACGCGATACGTTCAGAATGTCGGCCGCTTGAACTGAGGTCAACTCTGCGGCTTCCGGAATCAGCGTGAAGCCCCTTCCCGCGGCCATGGCTTCCAAGACATAGACGAGCAAGTCGACCGCCCCGGCCGGAAGGTCGATGAATTGTTCCTGAGTCCCGCATTTAACCTGCAATCTCAGCGGTTGGTCCCCGTCGCGGAACAGGGATAATGTTTCATGGGTGTTTCGCGCGATTGCCGCATCCCCCAGAGCGGGCCGAATCTGCCGGTGAGCCAAAGTGTTCATGTGTACCTCCGGGGGCTGATTGCGCAGACTTTGCAACTGAAATATATGAAACAAAAGGAATATGTGTCAACACTTCCGCGCGAGTTAACAGGAAGGAATGCTGCAAGTGTTTGCTGAATATGGTGTTTACGGCGTTTTTTGACGGGGTGGGCGCAAGGGGGTTTGGTGCCCAGGAGAGGACTTGAACCTCCACGACCTTTCGGTCACTAGCACCTGAAGCTAGCGTGTCTACCAAATTTCACCACCTGGGCGTTGGGGGTGCGCCGACAGCCGATCCGGGCGACGGGGAGGCAACTCTAGCCACCGTTGGCCCTCCTGTCAATTCGCGCTTGCATAGAGGGGTGGCTTTCACTAGAATCCCCGGACTTGGCGCGGAGCGGGCTTCGCGCGGCACAATCACTCCTTGCCTTACCGCGGCGGTGCCCGCCTGTCGGAAGGCGTAAACCGAGAGGAGTCTCGATGAGACACTACGAAGTCGTATTTCTCGTGCATCCGGACCAGTCGGCCCAGGTGCCCGGCATGGTCGAGCGTTACACCCAGCTTATCGCCGACAGCGGCGGCAAGGTGCACCGCACCGAAGACTGGGGCCGGCGCCAACTCGCCTATCCCATCAACAAGATTCACAAGGCCCACTATATTCTGATGAATATCGAGTGCGGCCAGGAAGCCCTGCGGGAACTCGGCACGCTGTTCCGCTACAACGACGCCGTGATCCGCGATCTGTTCATCAAGCGCCGCGAGGCGGTTGCCGACGAATCCCTCATCCTCAAGGGCGAGCGGGAATCCAAGGAGCGCAAGGCCCGGGCCGAGCAGCGGCGCAAGCAGCGCGAAGAGGAATCCGCCACCCGGCAAGCCGCGAAAAAAGTCGACAGCGAAGCGAACCAAGCCGATGGCGAAGCCGCGCCTTCCGACCCGGAACCGCAGGAGCCACAAAAGCCGCAAGAGTCCGAAGCCGCGGCCACAGCGGAAGCCGAGCCCGCCGAAGCCCCGGAATCGGCCGCGGAGCCCGAGCCCGCCGCCGAAAAGACCGAAGCCTAAACAGTCAAGCAACCAGGAAACAGCAACATGAGTCGATACTTCCGCCGGCGCAAGTTTTGCAAATTCACCGCCGAAGGCACCAAGGAGATCGATTACAAGGATCTGGAGACCTTGAAAGCGTATATCTCCGAGACTGGGAAGATCATTCCCAGCCGCATCACCGGCACCAAGGCGCGCTACCAGCGGCAGTTGGCGACGGCGGTCAAGCGCGCGCGGTATCTGGCGCTGATTCCCTACACGGACAGCCACCAGGCCTAGGAGCCTGCGGCGCAGGCTCTTGGGAGCATCCATGCTGCGCGCCCTCGCCGAATATGTGATGGCGGGACGCCGGCAGGCCGCCACGGCGATTGTGCTGCTGGGGCTGCCGCCTCTGGTCAACCTGCTGCCGCCGATGCTGGTGGCGATGGTGATTCTGCGCAAGGGTTTGCCGGCGGGGTCGTTTTTGCTGCTCTGGGCGATGTTGCCGGTGGGTTTCTGGCTGTTCATCGGCAACGCCGTGCCCCTGCTCGTGCTGACCGGCGTGACCATGCTCGCCTGCGTGCTGCGCGCGACACAGTCCTGGCAAAGCGTGGCGCTGACCTCCCTCGCGGTCGGCGCCATGTTCGAGATTTTTCTGCGGGCCCAGCCGCTGGTGCTGGACCTGCTGTTCGAGCAAATGGATTTGTACATCCGGGCGAACAACCTGGAAGGTGTATCGCTGGCGGATGCGCGGCAGTTGATGACTACGCTGGCGGCGGCGATTTACATGGTCTTGTCGGTGGCCCTGCTGATGCTGGGCCGCTCGATGCAGGCGGTGCTGATCAATCCCGGCGGGTTCCGCCAGGAGTTCCACGAATTCCGCTTGAGCCAGCCGGTTGCGCTGGCACTGGTCGGAATGATCGTGCTGATCAACTTGGCCGCCGCGCTGCCGGGGTCGTGGGCGCTGTATCTGGGCTGGCCGCCCGCGCTCGCCGGGCTGGCGCTGGCCCACGCGCTCGTGGCCCGCAGGAAGGCCTCCGCGCTGTGGCTGGTGGCGATGTATTTTTTGCTGGTGTTCCCCGCCATGCTCTACCTGCTGGTGCTGGCGGCGGTTATCGACAGTTGGTATGACTTCCGCGCGCGCCTGCCGCAAGGCGAATGAGGCGGGCGGGCCGGGATGAGGAATTCGCAATGAACGTTATTCTGTTGGAAAAAATCGCCAAACTCGGCGATATCGGCGAGGCGGTGGCGGTGCGCGCGGGTTACGCCCGCAATTTCCTCTTCCCCCGGGGCAAGGCGGTTCCGGCGACCAAGCGGAATCTTGAGGAATTCGAGCAGCGCCGCGCCGAATTGCTCGCCGCCCACAACGAGAAGATCGCCCATGCCCAGGGCCGCGCCGCGAAGCTCGCCGGGCTGGCCGTGGCGCTCGAAGTCAACGCCAGCGACGAAGGCCGCTTGTTCGGCTCGGTGACCGCCCGGGAAGTCGCCGAGGCGGTGAATGAGAAAGCCGGCAGCGATTTGGCGAAATCCGAGGTGATTCTACCCGGCGGCTCGATCCGGGAATGCGGCGACTATGAGGTCACCGCCAATCTCGGCTTTGAAGTCACCGCCACCTTTCCGCTTGCCATCGTCAACCGCAACGCCCCGGCCCAGCCGGTGGACGAAGCGGCCGAAGAGACTGAAGCGCCTGCGACCGAAGCCGCCGAAGCCGAAGCAGACGAAGCCAAAGCACTTGGGGAGCAAGCCGGGGGAGAATCCGCCCAAGAATGAAAGAGCGATAAACAGGCGCAGGAGCCTGCGCCGTAGGAATTCACGGCTGCAAATCCGCTATCATCCACGCCCTTGGCTGATCGATTTCGTTGAATATAAGCCAATATTCGCCTCAACCGATCAGCCAAGGGCGCGGCGATATCGAATTTTCGCTTTCGTGAATTCCCACGGCGCAGGCTCTTGGGCACCGTCAATGGCTACGGCAGCGCATTCCTTTCCCGATTCAATGCGGGAAGACGAACCGCGGCAACTCAGTGTTCCGCCGCACTCCCGCGATGCCGAGCAGGCGGTGCTCGGCGGACTCATGGGCTTTGGCGAGGCCTGGTTTGAAGCCGCCGACGTGCTTGAAGCCGGTGATTTCTACTTCCCCGAACACCGGCAGATCTACCGGGTGATGCAGGAGCAGTCAAAGGCGGCCAAGCCCATCGATGTGATCGCCCTGATCGACGCCCTCACCGCCGCCGACAAACTCGAAACCATCGGCGGAGTTGATTACCTCACCGATCTCGCCGAAAACAACCGCGGCACCGCGAATCTGCGCCATTACGCCGGCATCGTCCGCGACCGCTCGATTCTGCGGCAGTTGATCAGCGCCGGCAACAAGATCGTCGATCATTGCCACAACACCGAAGGCGCGCCGGTTGAGGAAGTTCTCGACCAAGCCGAGCGGACGATCTTCCGCATCGCCGACGACCGCCCCAAGGACTCCGGGCCCGAAGAACTGAAGGCGCTGCTTGAAAAAGCGGTTGACCGCATTGACGAACTCGCCCAAGCCGGCGACGCATACACCGGCCTGCCAAGTGGTTTCATCGATCTCGACCGGATAACCTCGGGCTGGCAGAAGTCTGATCTGATCGTCGTCGCCGGACGCCCCTCGATGGGCAAGACCGCCTTCGCCATGAACGCCGTGGAACACGCGATTCTGCACCAAAATCTGCCAGTGCTCGTCTTCAGCCTAGAAATGCCCGCCCAGAGCCTGGTGTTTCGGATGATTTCCTCGGTGGGCCACATCAACCATTCGCAAATCCGCTTCGGCAAGATTCCCGGCGAGCAGCGCGGGAAGCTGAAGAGCACCATGGCCAAACTCAAGGACCGGCCGCTGTACATCGACGACAGCTCCGGGCTGACGCCCACCGACATGCGCGCGCGGGCGCGGCGGCTGTGCCAGCAGACCGGCGGCGGGCTGGGATTGATCGTGGTGGATTACCTGCAACTCATGCACCTGAAGGGTGCGAACGAAAACCGCGTTGCCGAGATTTCCGAGATTTCCCGCTCGATGAAGCTGATGGCGCGGGAGTTTCAATGCCCGGTGATGGCCTTGTCGCAACTCAACCGCGGCCTTGAGCAGCGGCCGAACAAACGCCCGGTCATGTCGGACCTGCGCGAGTCCGGCGCCATTGAACAGGATGCCGACCTGATCCTGTTCCTCTACCGCGAAGAGGTCTACAAGAAGGAAGAAACCCCCGAAGAAGAAAAAGGCGTCGCCGAAGTCATCATTGGCAAGCACCGCAATGGCGAGATTGGCAAAGTCAAGCTGAGTTTTCTCAACCAATTCACCCGCTTCGAGAATCTCGCCAAGCCCGATCAGGGCGGCTATTTCCCGCCCGGCTACTGAACGCCATGGAATCCGCACCAAGAGCCTGGGCCACGATCGATCTCGACGCCCTGCGGCACAATCTCGGCCGCGTCCGCGAGCTTTGCCCGGACGCTGGCATCATCGCCGTGGTCAAGGCCGACGCCTACGGCCACGGCATGGCCCAATGCGCCGCGGCCCTGCGCGGGGCCGATGCGGGCATTTGCGGCTTCGCGGTGGCAACGATGGATGAGGCCCGGCGCCTGCGCGGGACCGAGGCTGGGCTGCCCATTCAAACCCTGGCGGGATTCCGCGATGCGGGCGAGCTCGAAGATTGCGTCCGCCTCGGCCTGCAACCGGTTTTGCACGAGCCGGGGCAGTTGCGCCTGTTGCGGGAATTCACCATCCCCGCCGGCAAGCGCATGACCGTGTGGCTGAAGCATAACAGCGGCATGAACCGCCTCGGGTTTGGCGCCGAGGAATGTCTCGCCGCGGCGCGGGAGATTGGCGGCAGGGAAGATCTCGAACTCAGGCTGATGTCGCATTTCGCCTGGGCCGATGCGCTCGGCGATCCCGGCTCGGCGGCTTTCACCCGGCGGCAGTTGCGCGCTTTCGAGCGGTTGCGAGGCGCGCTCGCCACTGAACTCGGTGGCAAGGGCGCCGCCCCACCGCCGTGCAGCCTGTCGTCCTCCGCCGGCATATTCTGCCTGCCCGACGCCCATTGCGATTACGTGCGCCCCGGCATCATGCTTTACGGCAGCTCTTCAGTGGCTGGCCGCGGCGCGCGGGAACTCGGCCTGCGACCGGTGATGAGCCTGCGGGCCCGCCTGCTGTCGGTGCGCGAAGTGAAAGCGGGAGAGGCGGTCGGCTATGGCGCGATCTGGCGTTTCCCCAAGGATACCCGGATGGGCGTGGTCTCCATCGGTTACGCCGACGGCTATCCGCGCTCGGCGGCGAACGGAACCCCGGTGCTCGTCGAAAGCGGCGGGGGTTTCGCGCCCTGCAAGCTCGTGGGCCGGGTTTCCATGGATATGATCACCGTGGACCTTGGGCAGCTCGGCGATGTGGGCCCCGGCAGCGAGGTCATTCTCTGGGGCGATGGCCTCGATGCCGACGAAGTTGCCGCCCGCGCTGGCACGATCGCTTATGAACTGTTCACCCGGGTCACCGCCCGGGTGCGGAAAATCCATAGCTGAAGGCGCAGACCATGGCCAAAGCCAAAACCGCCTTCGTTTGCAGTGACTGTGGCGCCGAATACGCCAAATGGCAGGGGCAGTGCGGCGCCTGCAAGACTTGGAATACCTTGGTTGCCTTCAATCCCGGCACCGCCGACAGCGGCGCCGCCTCGCGCCGGCAAGGCTACGCCGGCGCGCGCAGCGAAGTCACGCCGCTGGCCGAGATCGATCTCGCCGAATTGCCCCGCTTCCCCAGCGGCATCGCCGAACTCGACCGGGTGCTCGGCGGCGGCCTAGTTCCCGGCTCGGTGGTGCTGATCGGTGGCAATCCCGGCGCCGGCAAGAGCACGCTGCTGTTGCAGGTCATGTGCCTGCTCGCGGGTCAGGGCCGGGAGGCGCTGTATGTCACCGGCGAGGAATCCCCCCAGCAGGTTGGCATGCGCGCCCAGCGCCTGCAACTGCCCCGGGACAATCTCAAGCTGCTCGCCGAAACCGGTGTCGAGCCGGTGCTCAAGGCCGCCGCGCGGACCAAGCCCGAACTGCTCGTGGTCGATTCGATCCAGGTCATGCACAGCAGCGAACTGCCCTCGGCGCCGGGCAGCGTGACCCAGGTGCGCGAATGCGCCGCCCATCTGATCCAGCACGCCAAGCAGTCCGGCACCGTGCTCTTCCTCGTCGGCCATGTGACCAAGGAGGGCAATCTCGCCGGGCCGAAAGTGCTCGAACATATGATCGACTGCTTCGTCATGCTCGAAGGCGGAACCGAATCGCGCTACCGCATCCTCCGCGCCCACAAGAACCGCTTCGGCGCGGTCAACGAGCTTGGCGTCTTCGCCATGACCGAAACCGGCCTGAAGGAAGTGCGCAATCCCTCCGCCATCTTCCTCGCCAGAGCGGAGGAGGAAGCGCCGGGCTCGCTCGTCGTCGCGCTGTGGGAAGGCACCCGCCCGCTGCTCGTGGAAATCCAGGCGCTCGTCGACGCCAGCGCCCTCGGCAATCCGCGCCGGGTGGCGGTTGGGCTCGAACACAACCGCCTCGCCATGCTGCTCGCGGTGCTGCATCGCCACGGCGGCCTGTTCATGGCCGACCAGGATGTGTTCGTGAACGTTGTCGGCGGCGTCAAGGTCACCGAAACCAGCGCCGACCTCGCCCTGCTCCTCGCCATCGTCTCGAGTTTCCGCGACCGCCCGCTGCCGCGGGACCTGCTGGTATTCGGCGAAGTCGGCCTCGCCGGTGAAATCCGCCCAGTTCCCGGCGGCCAGGAACGCCTCCGCGAAGCCGCCAAACACGGCTTCCGCCACGCCATCATCCCCGCCGCCAACCAACCCCGCAAACCCATCCAAGCCCTAACCACCCACCCCGCCGCCAACGTAACCCAAGCCCTCGAAGCCGCGGAATCGCTGGGGTAGTAGAGGGGCCGCGTCATCAATCAGGATTCATCAGTAAATCTATGATCAGGCGCTGGGGCAACTGCTAAGTATTTCTTAGCAGTTCGCGCCACGACCCGCGCACCTGATTAGCAGAGCCACCCCACCCCCGTCATTCTGCGCGGAGCGAAGCGGAGTCGCAGAATCTCCCGCCAGTTGCGATTGGCTGAGAACAAAGTGCAACGCTGCCGGATGGAGATTCTGCGGCGGCGCGCGGGATGGCCCACCCCTTCCCCCATCTTCGTTATTCCATAAAGCGAAGCTGCGGAACAATATGTTATGCTCCGTGCAAATCTCAGCAGCAGATTCACGAAATGACATCAATCGGCCCGACAAACCTGCTTGACCGCATCACAACCAATCCGTCGATTTGCCATGGCAAGCCCTGCATTCGCGGAATGCGTTATCCAGTCGATACAATCCTCGAGCTGCTCAGTTCCGGCATGACGACGGACCAAGTGCTTGCCGACTACGAAGATCTCGAACAAGAAGACATCCTCGCGGTGCTGGCATTCGCGGCTCGCCTGAGCCAAGTCAAGCGAGTACAGGCTATATCGCTGGATGAAGTTTCTGATCGACGCGCAATTGCCACGGTGCCTTGCATATTGGTTGAGCGAGTTAGGGCATGATGTTGTGCATACGAGCGAGCGGCCCTTTGGCAACCGAACTGATGATAATCACATTCTCGACTTATCGATGCGAGAGCAGCGCATAGTAGTGACCAAAGATGCGGATTTCGTTGACTCGTTAATTCTGCGGCAGTCGCCGCACAAGCTCCTGCTGATATCAACTGGAAACATAAGAAACACAGAGTTGCTAGAGCTATTCAACAAGAACATCGAAGGTATAGCACGCGTTCTGGAAACTTGCACTTTTGCCGAATTGAGTCAGGATATGCTGGTTGTGCACGACTGAACGGCGTCGTTTTGCAGATGTTTTTGTTTTCCGGTCACTGATGAAGCGAATTTCGGGTCATACACATAATCTACACTCCTTCCGTTCTTGACATTACAGAGCTTAAGGGCATAGTCTAAACGTTCTTTCCAGGGCCTTTCTAGGTCCGCAGGGGTGTTGTGATGATTGAATTCAAGTTCAATATTACCGATGCACATCTTGAGTTTCTCTCCAAGCACGAGCAGTTGGGGTTCCGAAACAAGAGCCAAATGGTGCGGGCCGCCCTCGATAGTTTGCAGTCGGAGTTGGCGTGCAGACGATTGACTGAATCGGCTGAAATCTACGCGGAGGTTTACCTGGAAGACCGTGAGTCCAAGGAGTGGACCGACGCCGCAAGATCTGACTGGCCCGAATAAAACCCATTTTTAGACTAAAGAATCCGAGGCTTCGAGCGAGTCCGCGGGCGGATTTCGTCACGGTGAGCTTCGACGGGGAGGTTTTATTCCGACTCAAGCAAAGCCTATTGCGATATGGTAAGGTTGGGGGATTCGATCTTCTCGGACAGCGAAACGGAGCAGGATGTTGTCTATATTCAATCGCATTTTCCAGTACCGCCAGAGCGAACAAAGAACACCACGTGAAGACTACTTCACAGAAACGTTTGTGGCGGTAATCGAGAGATACGATGAACTTCGTAGGGCCTTGGCCGGATGGCTGGCCGGGCTTGAGGTTGAGAAGATTTGGTCGGTGCGGATCGAGACGCAACGCTCGTTTTCCGTTGCGGATAGCGGAACTCCCCGCAGGCCTGATGTCTGGATGGAAGTGAAAGATGTCGATGATGCATGCCACTGGATAATTGTGGAGAACAAGATTGATTCTGGTGAAGGTGAGAATCAGCTGTCCGATTACGCCAAAATTCTTGAGGCATGCTCCGGGGTGGAGGAAAAAACCTTGGTTTACATTACCAAATTTTCTTCCTCGACAGACCCTCCTAGCGGTAAAGGAGTAAAGTTCAAACATCTTAGATGGCCAAGAGTCTACGATTTTCTGCGAAAGAAACTTCGTGATGCAAATGAAAGTTGGGAATTGGTCAACGAACTACTGAAATTGATGGAGGATTGGAATATGGATGGCAAGCTGAGTAAGTCGCAACTCAGATCGGCGGTTATTTGTTTTGATTCAAATGTTGGACACGAGCTCAAAAGAATACAAGACGATGCATGGAAGAGCAGTGGAATTGATTCAATTCTTGTTGATGAAAAGAAACCCAAAAGATGGAATCAGGATTTCAGCACATACTGGTCAGATATTCCGGGATACGGGATAAATTTGTGGACAGGTTTCCGATTTGATCGTAGGGACGAGGCTTGGAATGTGGAAGATATAGAGTTGCCTTCGCCTTTTGTTGCCGTGAAACCGATAGAAAAGAATAAAGAAATTGGGGAGCGTCTGCGACAGCCTTCGAATCATTGGGAAGGGCCATGGGAAATGGAGGAAACGAATTATAATTATAAATGGTTTAGACAGCCTGTAGTGGGCGAACTGCCGCGCTTGGGAGAACCATTGGATGAATTTTATAAAAACTTCTTTCAACAGGCCTTTGATGTACTAAAGCAAGCATTGCAAGCAGTGTGACAGAGGGTTCTTTTTTGGGCCTAGTTTTGAATTCTGCCACTCCGCGTCACTTCGCGCCGAATGACATCTTTTCGGGTTTGCACTGCGTGAGTCGCCGTCTGGAGGCTTGGGTTCAGCGGGCGTGCGAGGCAGGGTGAGGCCCGGTCTGCGAAGCAGACGAAAAGCATCGCTTTTCGAGGGCCGAACGGCTCGACAGGATGTCGAGACTGGGGCCAGTCGAAGCCAGAAGCGTCGCGCCATGGATGGCGTGAACAACATGTCTGCCCCCCAAGTATTCACGGCGTCCGCTGAACCCAGGCCTCCAGACGGCGACGGATCGAAGCCGCCTCAAGCCGGCGCATTCTCAATATCCTGTTTTATGGTGCGCGAACTCAGGTAGTAGTGGAGGGCGCACCAGAGGTTTACGAGGACGGTTAGGGCCATGGCGTAGCGGAGGCCGTTGGCGCCGAAGCTTGGGGTTAGGGCGTCGCTGACGAAGCCGGTTAGCATGGGGCCTAGGCCGAGGCCGATGAGATTGATTACGAACAGCAGCACCGCCGAGGCCATGGCGCGCATGCGCACGCCGACGAGGAAATGGGTGGAGGCGATGCAGGGGGCGAGATACCAGCCGCCGAAGAATACCGGCAGCAGGTAGGAGTACACCGCGATGTAGCCGTTGGGCATGAGCAGCAGGGAGTTCAAGGCGAAGGGAACCGCGATCAGCGTGGATACGAAGGCGATCCAGATGTACCAGGTCTGGTCGCCGGTTTTCTTCACCATGCGGTCGGATATCCAGCCGCCGAAGTATGTGCCCGCCAGGCCGCCGATGCCGGCCACCATGCCGTAGTACCAGCCGATGTCGATGGTGGGCATCTCGTGGACGCGGCCGAGAAAGAGTGGCATGAAATTGCCCATGCCGTAGGTGACGAAGGCGTGCAGAGCGCAGGCGAAGGACAGGTGGCGGAAGGACTTGCGCCGCCAGAGCAGGCCCATGATCTGGAAGAAGCCCGGCGGGGCGACATCCTTGCGGGCTTCGGCCATGCCCCGGGGCGGTTCCTTGATTAACAACCGCACCATGACCGAAAGCAACAGGCCGGGCAAGCCCACCACCACGAAGGCGGTGCGCCAATCGAACACCGAAACCAGATACGCCCCGCCCACGGTGCCGACGAGAATGCCGCCGTAGACTCCCAGGGAATAGATCGAAAGCGCCGTGGCGCGCTGCTCGGCCGGGAAAATGTCGGAGACGATCGAATGCGCCGGCGGCGAACCGCCGGCTTCGCCCACGCCCACGCCAAACCGCGCCCAGAACAGTTGCGCGAAGTTCTGGGCGGCGCCGCAGAGCGCGGTCATGGTGCTCCAGACCGCCACGGCGATGGCGATGATATTGCGCCGGTTGCCGAGGTCGGCCCAGCGGGCGATGGGGATGCCGAGGGTGGTGTAGATGAAGGCGAAAGCGAGGCCCGACAGCATCCCGAACTGGCCATCGCTCAGTTGCAGGTCCGCGATGATGTACTCCGCCAGCACATTGATGACCTGGCGGTCGACGAAGTTGGAAACGTAGACGACGGTGAGCAGGCCAAGCACGAAGTAGCGGTACGCTGGCCGGGCGTAGGCTTCGGCGGCCGCTTTTTGGGCGTCGCTGAGGGTTGAGGGGATTTCTGGCATTTGATTCGTCCCGGACTTCGATCCGTCGCCGTCTAGCCGGATGGCGTTCAGCGGACACCGTGAATCCATCCTAGTGTATTCTGGCGAATTGTTCATGCCATCCTTGGCGCGGCGCTTTCGGATCCGACTAACCCCAGCCTTGCCATCCGTGGCAAGTCGTTCGTCCGGCCACCGAGCACAGCTCGGTGGCGCTCGGTCTGCGCGCGAAGCTTCGCTTCGCAAACGCTTGCCCTCGCCCCTCGAAAAGCGTTGCTTTTCGTCTGCTTCGCAGACCGGGCAACCTGCATTCTGGCAAAATGTGCTTGCCATCCATGGCGCAGCGCTTCTGACTTCGACCAACCCCAGCCTCGACATCCTGTCGAGCCGTTCGGCCCTCGAAAAGCGTTGCTTTTCGTCTGCTTCGCAGACCGGGCCTCACCCTGTCATTATTCGCGGGCAAGTCTGTTTATGAGCACGGCGCTGAGGGCGGCGTATTCGGTCAGCGAGCTGAGTCTGGCTTGCTCGCGGTTGGAATGAGCGCCGCTGCCGACGGTGCCGAGTGTGTCGAGTGTTGGCAGGCCCACGGCCTGGGTCAGCGAGCCGTCGGTGCCGACGCCGGAGTCGTCCACTGCCAGGCCCAGGCCGAGCAGGTCGCCGATGGCGATGGTCTTGTCGAGCAGGTAGTCGGATTCGGGGGTGGGAATCTTCGGCGGCCGGTGCAGGTTGATATAGCTTGCGCTGGGGAGTTCGCCGCGGTCCGCGGGATAGCTGTGGACCCGCTCGAAAATCTCCCGCCAGCGCGCCACCGCGGCCTCGCCCTGTTCGGGCCGGGGGTAGCGCAAATCGATCAGCGCCTCGGCGCAGGGGGCGACGGTGTTGCGCGCCTCGCCGCCGCTGACCACGCCGACATTCACCGTCAAGCCGGTTTCGTAATCGGTCATGTTTTCGATCTCGACGATCTTGTGGGCGAGTTCCTTGATCGCCGAAAGCCCCTGCTCGTGGTCGCCGCCGGCATGGGCGGCGCGGCCGTTGACGACGACCCGGGCCTGGCCGAGGCCCTTGCGCTGCCGGATCATGGTGTCGAGGCCGGAAAATTCATACACCAGTCCCCAGTCGTGGTTGCGGGCTTCCTCCTCCAGATACTTGCGCGAGGACAGCGAACCCATTTCCTCGTCACTGTTGAGCAGCACGGTGACAGCAGCCGCGTCGAGTTCCCCCGCGGCTTCCAGCGCCTTCAGCGCATACAGCATGACCACGATGCCGCCCTTCATGTCGAGCACGCCGGGGCCGTAGAGCGTGTCGCCATCGCGGCGGAAGGTCTGGAACGGGCTGTCGGGTGGGAACACCGTGTCCATGTGGCCCATCAGCAGCAAGCGGGCGCCGCTTCCCGGGCGCCTCGCTAGCAGGTGGTCGGCGAGGTCGATCGTGTAGTCGCTGCCAGGGCAGGAAGGCATTTCGACAAGTTCGCCCGGCAGGGTGCTCGTGGTGAAGCCGAGGCCGCGCAGTTCCTCGGCGAACATCGCGCTCACCGCGTCGAGGCCGGCGCGGTTCAGGCTGCCCGAATTGATGTTCACGACGCGCTCGAGCAAATCGACCATTTCGCCTTCGCGCCCGCCAAGCCAATCGACCATGGCCTGCTCTTCGGCGCTGAGGGCGGGCTCCACCGGCTCCTGGGCTTGGGCCAGCGCGGGCGCGGGAACGCCGAGAAACAGGTGCAGGCAGGCCGCACCGAGGATCCATCGCAGGTGGTTCATCGCTCGTCTCCGGGTTTCTAGTTGTTATGGAAGGAGAATTCGACCGCGGCGGTGTCTTCCAGAAACTCCGCGGCGTGGATGACGCCGGCGGGGACGTGGTACCAGTCCCCGGGCCCGAGCCGCCTGGCCTGGCCATCCACGGTGAGCCGAATCGCCCCCGCGGTGACGACGCCAACATTGTCGGTGTCGTGGTTGTGGGGCGGCAGCACCTTGCCAGCCTCGTAGGTCGCGAATACCACATCGCAGCCTTCGGCGTCGAGTTTCAGCGCGCCTTCGTGGCCCGCCATTGGCGGCAGCCGCTTGATCGGTTCGGGGAAGTCGGTGTTTTTCGGCATGGGTGTCCTTTGCTAGAATCGCGCACGGCGTGGCTAGCGATTATGGCACGGCAGGTTCCTTCGCGTCATCGCGGTGAACAGCATGGATAATCCTGCGGAATCCCCAAGGAGATTCTGCGTCTCCGCTTCGCTGCGCGCAGAATGACGGGGTGGGGGCTTCGCTGCGCGCGGAATGACGAAGAGGCTGCGGTGGAATCCTGCACTGAGGGAGCGCGGCGGTGGCTGAAAGGGGCCCGGCGCAAGCCGGGAAAGCATTCAGCCACCGACGGGAAGCGACCGGTGCCCGATTCTGCGACTGCGCTTCGCTGCGCGCGGAATGACGGGGTGGGGGCTTCGCTACGCGCAGAATGACGACAGACTGCGCTTCGCTGCGCGCGGAATGAGGATAGTGAGAGGGCGGCACTCCGCCAACCAAGTTTCTAGAGTGAGGCATCCGAGTTGAACAAACCAGTCAGCAGACGCGAGTTTCTCAACCTGCTCGCCGCGGCCGGCGGTGCCGGGGCGGTGGTCAAGGCTGGCGCGGCGCTTGGCCTGATGCCGGCGAGCGCGAGCGCCTCGACCCTTGATCTCGCCGCGGGCAATGGTCGCCGCGCGGTCATCCTCGGCGGCGGCATTTCCGGGCTCGCCACCGCCTACGAGCTTGGCAAGGCGGGCTGGGACTGCGCCATTCTCGAAGCCTCCCACCGCTGCGGCGGCCGCATCTTCACCGTGCGCCACGGCACCCTCATCGACGAGCTTGGCAACCGCCAGTACTGCGAATTCGACGACGAGCCGCATCTTTACTTCAACGCCGGCGCCGCGCGCATCCCCAACACCCACCGCACCGTGCTCAACTACTGCAAGGCGCTTGGCGTCGAGCTTGAAATCTTCGTCAACGAGAACAATTCCTGCTGGGTGCAGGACGATGACATGCTCGGCGGCAAGCCAGTCCGCAACCGCGAATACACCACCCACATGCGCGGTTTCATGGCCGAAATGATGGCCAAGTCCATGCGGCAATCCGACATGGACGAGCCATTCTCGGAAAGGGAGGCCGAAATCCTGCTTGGCATGATCCGCAGTTTCGGGGATCTCTCCGAGGATGATGTCTACCGCGGCAGCTTCGATGCCGGCTACGCTTCCGGCGGCTACCTCGACCACGGCGTGCAAAAAGACATCATCGCCTTCCGCGACCTGCTCAAGACGCCCTTGGCGATGGGCCTGGCCCGCGCCAATGGTGGCAACCGGGGGCCCGTGCTGCTCCAGGCCCGGGGCGGCATGGACCAGATCACCGAAGGCTTCCTGCGCCAAGTTGGCGACCGGGTCCATTACCGCGCCATGGTCGCCTCGATCCAAGTGCGCGACGATGGCGTTGAAGTCGCCTACGATCAGGACGGCGAGAGGCGGCGAATCCGCGCCGACTACTGCTTCAACTGCATCCCGACGCATCTCGTCACCGGCCTCGACCACAATTTCCCCGCCGAGTACATCCGCGCGCTGAAATACGTGCGCCGGGGCGAGGCTTACAAGGCCGCCTTCCAGGCGAAGGAGCGCTTCTGGGAAAAGCAGGACATCTACGGCGGCATCACCTGGATGAACAACCGCAGTCAGCAGATCTGGTATCCCACCGCCGGCATCCACCGGCAAAAAGGCGTGGTGCTGGCGGCCTACGACTATGGCGGCGGCATGTACCACACCCGCATGGGCCAGCGGGAACGGATCGAATCCCATCTCGCCGATGGCGAAAAAGTCCACCCGGACTACCGCAAGCTGGTCGAGAAGGGAGTCACCGTGGGCTGGCACCGCATGAACCACATGCTCGGCTGCTCCGCCCGCTGGGTGCGCAGCTTCAGCGAGGGCTGGACCGCGGAGTCCGAAGCGCTGTACGAGACCCTGCGGGCCCCGCTCAACGGCCGCCATTACATGATCGGCGACCAGATCAGCATGCATTCGGCGTGGATGGAAAGCGCGCTGCTGTCGGCCCACTGGGCCATGGCCGACCTCGACCGGCGGCTGCGCAATACCCCGGCCTGATTGCCCCGGTCCGAGCTGACATGGCGATGAAACCCCCGATGAATCCAAGCAACCGCGCGAAGCAATGGCTCCGCCCGCCGAAGGCCGCCCTGCTCGGCCTGCTGCTGGTAGCCGCCTGCGCCAACGCCGCCGAACGCGAACCCCACAACGACCGCTACTGCGCGACCTGCCACGGCGCCGATGGCCGCGGCAACGAGGGCGTGCGGGCGCCGCGGCTCGCGGGCATGGAAGGCTGGTATCTGCGGCGGCAGCTTGAGAATTACCGCGACGGCATCCGCGGCACCCATCCCGACGATATCGAGGGCCTCGCCATGCAGCCCATGGCCGCCGGGCTGACCGATGAATCGATTCAGGATATTGTCGACTGGGTGGGCGCTTGGGAGTATGTTGCCGCCGCACCCACGGTCAGCGGCGACGCCGCCGCGGGCGAGGCGCTGTACCAGACCTGCGCGACCTGCCACGGCCCGGCCGCCGAAGGCGACGAGGCGCTCGGGGCGCCGGCGCTCGCTGGCCAGAACGATTGGTACATGGCCGCCCAGCTCGGCAACTTCCTCGCCGGATACCGGGGCGTCCACCCCCGGGATGTGTACGGCGCGCAGATGCGGGCGATGACCACGGTGCTGGAAAGCGAAGACGATATCCGCAACGTCGTCGCCTATATCAACAGCCTGTCCGAGTAAACGCGGCCGGCGCAGCCGGCGGGAGCATCCCCATGTCAGCCATGGCCCTGTTCAATCTCGTCCTGTTCGCCGCCCTGATTGGCTTCCTTTACCAACTGTGGCGGCGGGGCATGGGCCTGTCGCGGCGGGTGTTGATCGGCTTGGTTGCCGGCACGGTTTACGGCTTCTACCTGCAATTCGTGTTCGGCGCCAGCGGGGGAACCGGCGCCGAGGTCACCAGCCAGACGATCGAGTGGACCAACATCGCCGCCAACGGCTATGTCAATCTGCTGCGGCTGATCATCATGCCGCTGGTGCTGGTGATGATGATCGCCGCGGTGCTCAAGGTGCGGGAGATCCGCTCGCTCGGCAAGATCGGCGGTTCCATCGTCGCCGTGCTGGTGGGAACGACGATGACCGCGGCCCTGATCGGCATCGCCATGGCCTCGCTGTTCGGCCTCGATGCCGGCGAGCTCGCGGCGGGGCCGGTGGAGATGGCCCGGGCCGAAGTGCTCGAATCGCGCCAGGGCTCGGTCGCCGAGCTCAGCTTTCCGCAACTGCTCGTGAGCTTCATCTCCAGCAATATCTTTTTGGATCTGACCGGCGCCCGGGACACCTCGATCATCGCCGTGGTGGTTTTCGGCCTGCTGACCGGCGTCGCCGCGCTGCTCGTCTGCGAGGAGGACAGCGAACAGGGGCCGCGAATCCGCGGCTTTCTCGATTCGGCCCAGGCCGTCATCATGAAGCTCGTGCACATCGTCATGGCATTGACGCCCTATGGCGTGCTCGCCTTGATGACCCGGGTGATCGCCACCTCCGACGGCAACGCCATCGTCACCTTGATCGGCTTTGTCGTCGCCTCGTACATCGCCATCGGCATCATGTTCGCGGTTCACGCGCTGTTGCTTGGCTTGATTGGCGTCAATGTGGCCGGGTACTTCCGCAAGGTCTGGCCGGTGCTGACCTTCGCCTTCGTCACCCGCAGCTCGGCGGCGACGATTCCGCTGACGATCCGCGCCCAGGTGGAGGAGCTCAAGGTGCCGCCGCCGGTCGCCAATATCGCCGCGTCCTTCGGCGCCACCATCGGCCAGAACGGCTGCGCCGGCATTTATCCGGCGATGCTCGCGGTGATGGTCGCGCCGACGATGGGGGTTCCCATCGACTTCGGCTTCATCGCCAGCCTGGTGTTGATCGTCGCCATTGGTTCCTTCGGCATCGCCGGGGTTGGCGGCGGCGCCACCAACGCCGCCCTCGTGGTCCTGCCGGCCATGGGCTTCCCGGTGACCGTGGCGGCCTTGCTGATTTCCATCGAACCGCTGATCGACATGGCGCGCACCGCGCTCAATGTCAACGGCGCAATCACCAGCGGCATGATAACCTCGCGCTTCCTCGGCGAAACCGCCGCAGGGGCGGAGGCCGCCGCGCCAACCCATCAATAGAGGACCGATCCATGCGCATTTTCCAATCCACTCTCGCCGTCCTGGCGCTCGCCGCCGGGCAGTTCTTCTTGATCGGGGCGGCCACCGCCCAAGAGATCACCCGCCACGGCGAAGGCAACCTGTTCTTCACCGCCATCACCATTCCACCCGGCGCCGAAACCCTGTATCTAAGCGGCACCGGCGCGCGGCAGCAGGAAGACGGCACCTGGGGCGACATCCGCCAGCAGGCTGTCGATACCTTCAGCCGCTTCCAGGACAGCCTCGAAGAGCTCGGCTGGTCAATGAGCGATGTGGTGCAGGTGCGGGTGTTCGCCGTGGCCGATGAAAACGGCGAGGTCGATTTCGCCGCCTTCAACGAAGGCTACCTCGAATTCTTCGGCACCGAGGAAAACCCCAACAAGCCAGTGCGCTCGTTCCTGGAAATAGCCGACCTCGTGGTCCCGGGCTGGCTGCTCGAAATCGAGATCAGGGCGGCGCGCATGCCTTGATTCCCGGGTTTGGGAAGATTCTCATTTTGGGATTTCGGCGAGCACCTCCGGGAAGTTGCCGAGGCTTACGATCACGGCTTCGGCGGCGTGGGGGTGGGCCTCATGGAAGGCGTCGAGTGAGCGCAGGTGGCGCTCGCTGGGGCCGTTGAGGGTGACTTGGATCGGTATCGGGGCTGTTGTGGCTTGGGCGGATTGAACGACGAAGTCCACCTCGCCCTCATCCCGCCAGTAGAATACGTCGAAGCCGCGCTTGCGCAGTTCCACGAAAGTGGCGCATTCGAGGGCCTTGCCCAAGTCCTGGCCCGCGGGCGTCACCGAAACGCGCCGCAGGGCGGTGTCCACCGGGTAATACTTTCTGTTCCGGTGCGAGCGCTTGCGTTCCGAGAAGGCGAACCACGGGCAGGAGAACAACAGGTACGCCTGCTCGCAGGCTTCGAGATAGGCGGCCACGGTTTCCACGGCGATGCCGCTGGCGCCGGCGATCCGGCGCAGGCTGAGTTCGGCGCCCGCGGACTCGAAAACCATCTGCACGACCTGCCTCAGGCCGAGCGAGGACCGCGCGCCAACCCGCTCGCGCACATCGCGCTGCAGGATGTCGCTGAAGTACTGGCGCAGCAAGCGGTCGCCATCCCCGCCGCCGATTGGCTCCGGGAAGCCGCCGCGGTGCAGATGATCCATGAGCGAGGCGCCGGGGCGGAGCTTGCGGAATTCGGCAAGATCGAAGGGGAACAGTTCGACGGTGATGTGCCGCCCGGTCAGCACCGTGGCCAGTTCCCCCGAGAGCAGATGCGCGTTGGAGCCGCTGACCACGAAGCGGAAGCGGCCGGGCCGTTCGAGCTTCGCCGCCAGCCACCGCTCCCATCCCCGCACCCATTGAATCTCGTCGAGCAAAACCGTGAGCGGCGCCGCCCCCGGCCTCGCTTTGGCGAATGCCCCGGTGAAACTTTCCAGGCATTCAAAGTCCAGATTGCCGGCCAGGCGGGGATCTTCAAAGTTGACGAACAGGCAGTTCTTCCGCTTGAGCCCGTAGCGCCCGATCAACTGCGCGAGCAGGGTGGACTTGCCGCAGCGGCGCACCCCTTGGATGACCAGGGCCGTGCGGTTGGACAGCGACTCGGGCAAGTCCACGGCCCGGGGCACCGATTCCGGCGGCTCGCGGTCCCAGTAGCTCCAGTCCCCGGCGATGGCGAGCAATTCATCGTTTTCCATTTGTTGAGTTCACTCTACAGTTTGATTTTTATCGAGTCTAATCGACAAAATTAGAATTGTCGAGTTAATTCGACAAGAGCCAATTTGATAAGAATAGCAAATCAGAAAAAATCCCTCGCTTGAAGCCATCTGGCAAATCTCGCGGAAACTCTGGTTTAATCGGGACAGCCCCAGTCAATGACAGGAAACACAACATGAAAGGCTTATTGCTTCCCGCGGCGTTTTTGCTTTGCGTGCTTTTTTGCGCCCAAGCCGCCCCGGCACAGACCTTCATCTACTGCGCCCGGATGCTCGACGGCGCCGAACTGACCGTCCACCAGGAGATGACCATCGAAGTCCAAGGCAACCGCATCGCCGCAGTCCACGAAGGGCGGCACGAGGCCACCACGGTCGATCTCGGCGACTCCACCTGCATGCCCGGCTTGATCGACAACCACGTGCATATCGTTTCCGAGCAAAGCCCGAACAATTTCATCGACCGCTTCCGCCTCGACCCGGCCGATCACGCCCTCGCCGCGGTTCCCTACGCCGAGCGGACCCTGCTCGCCGGCTTCACCACCGTGCGCGACCTCGGCAGCGGCGACAATCTTTCCATCAAGATCCGCGACGCCATCAACCGCGGCCACATCCCCGGCCCGCGGGTATTCACCGCGGGCAAATCGCTTGCCACCACCGGCGGCCACGCCGACCCCACCAATGGCGTCAACGCCGAGCTGACCGGTGATCCCGGGCCGAAAGAGGGCGTGATAAACGGCCCCGCCGAGGCCGCCCAAGGTGTGCGGCAGCGCTACAAGGAACGCGCCGACCTCATCAAGATCACCGCCACCGGCGGCGTGCTCAGCGAAGCCACCAGCGGCGTCAACGCGCAATTCAACGATGAGGAGCTGCGCGCGATCGTCGCCACGGCGAAGGATTACGGCTTCAAGGTCGCCGCCCACGCCCACGGCGCCGAAGGCATGAAGCGGGCGGTCGTCGCCGGCGTCGATTCCATCGAGCACGGCACGTTGATGGACTTGGAAACGATGCAACTGATGAAGCAAATGGGCACCGCCTTCGTGCCGACGATCATCGCTGGCAAGTTCGTCGCCGAAATGGCTGAAATCGACGGTTTCTTCAGCGAAACCATCCGCCCCAAGGCCCGGGAAATCGGCCCCCAGATTCAGGCGACTTTCGGGCGGGCCTACGAGGAAGGCGTGCTCATCGTGTTCGGCACCGACTCGGGCGTGTCCCCTCATGGCGACAACTGGAAGGAATTCGGCTACATGGTCGAGGCTGGCATGCCCGAGATCGAAGCGCTGACCTCGGCGATGATGCCGGGCGCCGTCCTGCTCGACCGGGAAGCCGACCTTGGCTCCATCGAAGCCGGCAAACTCGCCGATATCATCGCTGTCCCCGGCGACCCAACCGGGGACATCTCCCTGATGGGCGAAGTGCATTTCGTGATGAAGGACGGGGAGATTTACAAGCGATAGGCGCGGAATCCCCATCCGGTGTTCGAGTGCCTGACTGTGGCGGCCACAAGTAAAACGGCTGGGCCGCGGCTGGCTGGCGCATGGCCGGAAGCAATATCTAATTTGCCAGAGTTGGCACAAAACCGCCGCAATGAATACGATTGCAGCCGCACCGGGCAGGCTCCTAGGAAGTATACTCAAAACAGCCATGCACAGCTTTTTGGATACGGAAACGAAACCCGCCGACGTTGGCCAAGCGGACGCGGCCGATGCCCCGCGGCAATCCCGCGGCGGCTCCGGCGCTGGCGACTGGTGGCGCAGCGCGGTGATCTATCAGGTCTATCCGCGCAGCTTCCAGGATAGCGGCGGCAACGGCACCGGCGATTTGCGCGGCATCACCCGGCGCCTGGGCCATATCGAGTCGCTCGGCGTCGACGCGATCTGGATATCGCCCTTTTTCAAGTCGCCGATGAAGGATTTCGGCTACGACGTCAGCGATTACCGCGCCGTTGATCCCTTGTTCGGCTCGCTCGCGGACTTCGACGAACTGCTCGCGGAAGCGCACCGGCGCGGACTGCGCGTCATCATCGATCAGGTGCCGAGCCACTCTTCCGATCAACATCCCTGGTTCCTGGAAAGCCGCCAGAGCCGGCAAAACGACAAGGCCGACTGGTATGTCTGGGCCGACGCCAAGTCCGACGGCGGCCCGCCCAACAATTGGCTTTCGGTGTTCGGCGGCATCGCCTGGCAATGGGAGCCGCGCCGCGGCCAGTACTACCTGCACAACTTCCTGCCGAGCCAGCCGGACCTGAATTGCCACAACCCCGCCGTGCGCCGTGCCGCTCTTGACAATCTCGAATTCTGGTTGCGCCGCGGCGTTGATGGCTTCCGCCTCGACGCGGTGAATTTCTGCATGCACGATCCGCGGTTGCGCGACAACCCGCCCCAGCCAGTCCCCCAGAGCGATTTTCTCGCCGGCGGCCAGGCGGCTTCACCCTACGCCATGCAGAAGCACATCCACGACCACACCCACCCGGACAACCTGCGCTTCATGGAGGAAATCCGCCGCCTGCTCGACCGCCACGGCGCGGTCGCCCTCGGCGAAATCGGCGCGGAAGACCCGGCGCAAGTCATCGGCGAGTACACCCGGGGCGAGCGGCGGCTGCACATGGCGTACAGCTTCGATTTGATGGGGCCGGACGGCTCGGCCCGCACAATCCAGGGCAAGCTCGAAGACTTGCAGGAAAAAGCGCGGGGCGGCTGGTGCTGCCTCGCCCTTGGCAACCACGACGTGGAGCGCGTGGCGAGCCGCTGGACGGGCAACAAACCCGATGCCCATGCGGCGAAACTGTTCGCGGTTCTGCTTGGCAGCCTGCGGGGCGCGGTATGCCTTTATCAGGGCGACGAACTCGGATTGCCCGAAGCCGAAGTGCCCCGCGAAGACCTGCGCGACCCATACGGGATCAATTTCTGGCCGGTCTACAAGGGCAGGGATGGCTGCCGCACGCCGATGCCCTGGTGCGGGGATTCGCCCCACGGCGGATTCTCCCGCGCCACGCCCTGGCTGCCGCTCGATTCCCGCCATCTCGCGCTGGCGGCGAACCGCCAGAACAACCGCCCGGATTCGGTGCTTGCCTGTGTCCGCGACTTCCTCAAGTTCCGCAAGCAGCAGCCCGCGCTGCTCCATGGCGACCTGCGCTTTCTTCCGCCGCGGAGCGAATCGGTGCTGGCCTGGACGCGCGCCGCCGCCGGGCAAACCCTGCTGCTGTGCTTCAATCTCGACGACGGGGAACAGCGGATCGACCGAGCGGAACTGGCCCACCTCGCCGGCCGCCGCCTGCGGCGGCTCAATGGCTATCCCGCCAGGCAGGGCGCCATCACCGAAGACAGCCTGGTGATGCCGCCGCGTTCGAGCCTGATCGCCGAAGTTTGCCCGTGAGTCGCTGCCCTATATCGCCCGGCAAGAGGCCCGGGCTGGCCTTCGATCACCGGCCCCCAGGTGAGCACATGGGCGTCTTCTAGCAGCTCGGCCTTGCGGATATGGTCGGTGTAGCCGCCATAGCCGAGCAGGATGATGCCTTCGGCCTTGTTGCTGTTCTGGTAGTCGACGATCCCCCATCAATCCCCCAAGTATCGGGCACTTGCGGAAATCGGGCAACAGGCCCCCGGACGGCGACTTACGCTGTGCGGTTCGTCCTTATCCGCTCAAGTAACTTATCGTGGATGCCGCCGAAGGCGCCGTTGCTCATGATGAGGATGTGGTCGCCGGGGCGGGCGGTTTCGGCGAGGAAGTCGATGATGGCTTCAACACTGTCGAAGGCCCGCGATGGGGTTTCGGCGGCGGCGGCGAGGGCGGCGCAATCTAGGCCGCCGTCCCGCGGCTGGAACCAGATCGCTTGATCGGCGGCGTTCACGGATGCCGCCAGCGTGTGTTGGTGTGTGCCGGCTTTCATCGTGTTCGAGCGGGGTTCGATCACGGCGATGATTCTGCCGGCGCCGGCGAGTTTCGCCGCCAGGCCCCGCAGGGTTGTCGCGATTGCCGTGGGGTGGTGGGCGAAGTCGTCGTAAACCGCAATGCCGCCGGCTTCGCCGCGCAGTTCGAGCCGGCGTTTCACGCCGCGGAAACTTCCGAGTGCCTCGGCCGCGGTTGCCGGCGGCACCCCGGCGTGCTCCGCCGCGGCGATGGCGGCGGCGGCGTTGCGGAGGTTGTGCGTTCCGGTTTGATCCCAGGTTATGGTGGCGATTTCCGGTTCGCGGCTTCCGCCCCGGTGTTTGGCCAACTCGAATTCGCCACCATCGCGGGCAAGCGGACGGATGTTCCAACATGCGCCGTGCCCGCAGGCCAGACGTTCGCATTGCCCATCATCCAAATCCATGCCGATCCGCTGCGCCGGGGTCCAGCAGCCTTGGGCGAGCACGGCTTCAAGGGCGGGTTCATCGGCGGGCAGGACGATGCGGCCATTGCCAGGCAGGATGCGCAGCAGATGGTGGAACTGGCGTTGGATTGCCGCGAGATCGTCGAAGATGTCGGCGTGGTCGAATTCGAGATTATTGAGGATCGTCGTGCGCGGGGCATAGTGGATGAATTTCGAGCGCTTGTCGCTGAAGGCGCTGTCGTATTCGTCGGCCTCGACGACGAAAAACGCCGAATCGCCAAGCCGGGCCGAAACCGGAAGGTTGTTGGTGACGCCGCCGATCAGGAACCCCGGTTTCAGGCCGGCGTATTCGAGAATCCAGGCGAGCATCGCGCTCGTGCTCGTCTTGCCGTGGGTGCCGGCAACGCCAAGCACCCATTTGCCGCGCAGCACATTCCGCGCCAGCCATTGCGGCCCGGACTGGTAGTCGATGCCTTCATCGAGCACCCGCTCAAGCACCGGATTGCCCCGGGAAATCGCGTTGCCGACGAGCACGAGATCCGGGCGGCAATCGAGATGCCCCGGATCGTAGCCGCCGCGAACATCAATGCCAGCCTCCGCAAGCTGGGTGCTCATGGGCGGGTAAGTGTTGGCGTCGCAGCCGCCGACCTCCCAGCCGAGTTGCCGGGCGAGCAGGGCGAGGCTGCCCATGAACGAGCCGCAAATGCCGATGATGTGGAGGCGCATGGTGGCCTGTCTTATAGCATACTGGCGAGAGCTCTGAATAAGTCAGAGCATACCCAAAGAGCGAATCAATGAACGGCGACGATTTCAGCGCATTCTCGATTGGCTTGTACCGCCGGGCCGGGGTGGAGGCCTGCTGCCTGCGCCTGCAGGATGAGTTTGGCCTCGATGTGAATGTGGTGCTGTTCTGCTATTGGTTCGGCGCCCGCCACGGGCTGATCGAAGAAGCGCTGTGGCAGCGCATCGATTCGGTTTCCCGGGTGTGGCAGGCGCGGCTCGTGCGACCGCTGCGCGAAGCGCGGCGCTGGCTGAAAAAAGCGGAATTCGAGGCCGGGGAAGATCGGGAGAAACTGCGCGGGCGCATCCAGGAGGATGAAATCGCCGCCGAATTGCTGCAACAGAAGATCATGCGGCAAGCCTGCGCGGGGGCGACCGGCGCCGGCGGTGGGAAGCCAGCCGAAGCGGCGCGGCGGAACATCGAAGCGCTGCTGCGGCGCCATGGCCTTGCGCGCAATGAGGAGATGGCGGCTGAAATGATGAAATGCTTCGCGGTGATTTCCCGGGCCGCGTTCGGCTGAGCGGGCCCAGGGCGCAGGCCCTTGACTCGATCAGAGCTTCCCCAACAAGTTTGACTCAGCCACTTCCCCGGGCCGATTCGCGGTTGACGAAGCCCCCGAACAGGCCTTCGATTTTGGCCATGCGCTCGCGCAGCCCGCTGGTTTCCTTGTTCATGTCCCGCCGCAGGGAATCAATGTCCCGGTGCAGCCAGTATTGCAGATTCAGCAGAATGCCGATCGTCCCGGCGACGCCCGCCAGGGTGATGATTTCAGTCAAGACCATCAGTGACTCCTCCATAACGGCGCATTATCGCGCCGCACCAAAGGTCTAGTCCAGTTTTCGCGTCATGCCAAGTTTTAGGCGAAAGCTATCGCGCCACTCAGCCTTTCCGCACGTACTTGGAGAGCTGCCGCGGCCCGACTTCCGCTCTAGGAGCCTGCGCCGTGGGAATTGACGGCTGCAAATCCGCTCCCGTCCACGCCCTTGGCTGATCGATTTCGTTGAATATAAACCAATATTCGCCTCAACCGATCAGCCAAGGGCGCGGCGATATCGAATTTTCGCTTTCGCGAATTCCCACGGCGCAGGCTCCTAGCCCGCTTCAATCCGGCGCTTTCCACCGCCTGACCAGATCGGTTTCGATATCGAACAAGTCGAGGATGCGGCCGACATGGTGGTCGACGAGTTCATCCACCGACTGCGGGCGGATGTAATGGGCGGGCATCGGCGGAGCGAGCACTGCGCCGAGGCGGGCCGCCTTGAGCAGAATCTCGCAATGCCCGGCGTGCAGCGGGGTTTCCCGCGGCGCGAGCACGAGCCGGCGGCATTCCTTGAGCGTGACATCGGCGGCGCGGTCGATCAGCGAGCCGCTGTGGCAGTGGGCGATCGCCGACAGGGTGCGGACCGAACACGGCGCGACGATCATGCCGCCGGTGCGGAACGAGCCGCTGGCGATGCGCGCGGAGATGTCCTTGTTGGCGTAGTGGCAGTCGGCCAGATCCCTGATCTCGTCATAGCTGTGGCTGGTTTCGAGCGACACATTCAGCCGCGCCGCATCGGTGGCAACGAGATGGGTCTCAATCTCCGGGATATCGCGCAGAACCTGAAGCAGCCGGATGCCATACACCACCCCGCTCGCCCCCGACATGCCGATCACAAGTCGCATCATTCCTCCAAACCCGCCCCAAACCCGAACAGTACCGCACGCCAAACGTTCGCGCTACCTCGGCGGTTGGCGCGATTATCCGCGGCTTCGATCCGTCGCCGTCTGGCGGGCCGCGCGCGGCGGACGCCGTAAACACGGTCCAGCCGCCAAGCACAGCTTGGCGTCGTTCCGGCTGCGCATGAAGCTGCGCTTCATAAACGCTTGCCTCCACCCCTGTGGGCTCCGGGCTCGACATCGTGTCTCGCGCGCCCACCCCGCGCGGCCCGCCAGACGGCGACTCACGCAGTGCAGACCCGGAAAGCATCTTTGTTTCAGCACAATGGGAATTGCTGGAGCGCGGGAAGATGTATTGAATCCAGAGGATGATCGGGCGATGATGGGTTTCCCGGCAGTGTCGTCGGTGAACAAGGCCGAGGTGAGCCCGATGCGCGCGATTACCCCTTTCCTGTGGTTTGACGGATTGGCCGCCGAGGCGGTCGACTTCTATTGCTCGATCTTTCCCGATTCGGCAATCACCCGCATAATCCACAAGCCCGACGAGCCCGCCGCGGGCTCGGTGTTGACCATCGAGTTCAAGTTGAAAGGGGAGGCGTTCATCGCCCTCAACGCCAGCTCGCCATTCCAGTTTTCCGAAGCGGTCTCGATGATGGTCCTCTGCGACACCCAGGAAGAGATCGACTACTACTGGGACAAGCTGGCCGAGGACGGCACACCGCTTGCCGCCGGTTGGGTCAAGGATCGCTACGGCCTCTCCTGGCAGGTCACCCCGGCCGAGTTCTTCGAGTTGATGGGCGGCGGGGACATGGAACACAACGCCCGCCTCATGGCGGCGATGAACACCATGGTCAAATTCGACCTCGAAACCCTCCGCGCCGCCAGCCGCGGCGATTGGCAGCCGGATTCAAACTGATCCCGAAGCTAAAACCCGACCGGCAAGCCGTGTTACCCAGCTTTTGCAGGAAAGTTGTATTGATTCACAGTTGTACTTTCAACAAGGAGATTCAATCATGGTAGAGCGTGGCAAAGGTCAATCAAGACGGCTTGAGCGTCAACATGAACTTGCTGACAGAAACTTTTCATGTGAAATCACCAGATGGGCGGAGTGTACTAATTGGGCATGATGATGGCAGCCTGAATCGAATAGACAGGGTTACTTCCAGCAGTTTTGGAATGGACATAAACACCAATTATTGCAGGAATAAATTTGTCAATTTAACTGTCAACAAACAGATGTTGCAAACACCTTCTTTGTACTTCCAAGCCGACCGATGGACAATGTCTCAAATGGTGGATATTATGTGGCGCATTGTTGAAACTTCTATGGCAGTGCTAGAAGATGATTTGAGGATATGAAAAATGGCGAATAGGTCGCATAGGAATTCGGGATACAAAGCCATGAATGCGATGAACCGTTCTGGTGTTTCGCATTCTTCATTGGATGGATTGAACGTGGAAATCCCGACCGAGACGCACCATGCGACCATGCGCATGGACTGCTGTGAGCTATTATCGAAATTGCCAAGCGAATCTGTTCAACTTATCGTATGTGATCCGCCATACAACATCATGCTTGCAGATTGGGATAGGCATGAAAAATATATTGAATGGGCCTCCTCATGGCTAAAAGATGCTGAGAGAGTTTTGAAGAAAACAGGTAGTATTGCAATATTCGGCGGTCTACAGTTTCAGCACGAAGCGGGCAGTGGAGACTTACTTTCTCTTATCGATCATTTGCGCCATTCTAGCAAAATGTTGCTGGTCAATATGATTGTATGGAATTATCCAAACGGAATGAGTTCCCGGAGATTTTTTGCTAATCGCCATGAGGAAATCGTGTGGTTTGCCAAAACAAAGAAATACTATTTTGACTTGGATTCCGTTCGAGAACAATATGATGGAAAAACTAAGGAACTATACAAAAAAGATAAACGTCTTCATCCGGAAAGTGTGGAAAAGGGGCGAAATCCCACCAATGTTTGGAGAATTGGCAGGCTGAACGGTAATTCCAAAGAGCGAGTGGGACATCCGACACAAAAACCCTTGGAGGTAGTTAGGAGGCTAGTGAAATCCTTATCTTATCCTGGGTCAATCGTAGTGGATTTTTTTGGTGGAAGTGGATCAACTACTAGGGTATCAATAGAAGAAGGTAGACATAGCATCTGTGGCGATACTGATGAAAAATATATAGATTATGTGTCGAAACAAGTGAACCAGATACAATTTTTTGACACTCCGAAGTTTAATATCCACGAGTACATATGCGATTCACATCCTATCTTTGGTGAAGTGTCACGCTAGGATTAGCCGGCGGATTTGTAAAAATTCAATCAAACGACCCCGCTGGGCCGGGGAAGACCACTGGGCTTTGGATGCCGTCGGTTGACAGGCTCGATATGCCGAAGAAGTGGTTGTCGATGACCATGTTCTCCAAGGTGAAGCTGTCCACGTCGCCGACGTCGCGGTGGTAGTCCCAGGTGGGCGAGGTGGTCAGCCGCCAATGGATTCGGTAGCCGGCGGCGCCTGGGACTTTTTCCCAGTTCAAGCTGGTGCTCGGTCGCACCGCGCCCTCGATGGCGACATTGGCTGGCGGCGCCGGCGCCCAAGCCATCGCGGCCAGGGTCACAGCGTTCAGGGCGGTGAGTTTGGCGGCGTAGTCGAAATCGACATGCTCGATCACATCGCCGTAGGCGATGCCGCCCTCGACGCGGATGTCCTGGTGCTGCTGGGTGTAGTTCTCGTTGGTCTCCATGATCCGCACCGCGGGAAACCCGGCCTCGTTGAAGGGCCTGTGGTGGCCGCCGCGGCCGAAGCGGTCCACCCGGTAGATCATCATGATGTCGAGGTTGGGGATGTAGCGGTCGGCCATTTCATCGACATAGCGGCCGATGTTGCGCGAGGGGGAATCGACCTCGCCGCCCTGCAAGCGGCGCTGATTGGCCTCCCCGGCGGTTTCAACGTAGCGGGTGCCCTCGGAGAACACCCGCGCGGTGGTGTTGTCGGTGATGCCGTTGACGCCGGTGATGTTGCCGATCATGTCGTTGTTGAGCACGGCGTCGAGATTCCAGCCGTTGTCGATGGCGTATTGCGCGAGAATCCGGCCGCCGTGCAGGCCCTGCTCCTCACCGGAAAGCCCGGCGAGGGCGATGGTGGCGGGGAAGCGGTACTGGCTCAGCACCCGCGCCGCTTCGAGCGCCCCGGCCATGCCCGAGGCGTTGTCGTTGGCGCCGGGGGAATCGAGTTCGGCGTTCATCGGATCGCTGACCCGGGAATCGATATCGCCGGACATCATCACGATGCGGTTCGGCTCGGTCTCGCCGCGCAGCAAGGCGATGACATTGACGACTTCGACCGGGTCGGGGATGCGTGGCTCGCCGGAAACGACGCCGCTGACGGTGAACACTTCAAGGCAGCCGCCGCAATCGGCGGAGATGCGGTTGAACTCGGCTTCGATCCAGCGCCGCGCCGCGCCGATGCCGCGGGTGTCCGAAGCCGTCTCCGAAAGCGTGTGGCGGGTCCCGAAGCTCACCAGTGTGGCAACATCCCGCGCGAGGCGCTCAGCCGAAGGCGCCGCCGCGATATCATGAAAGTCCCGCTCGGCCGCCAAGGCGAACTGGGCTGGCAGCAGGGCCGGCAGCAATCCGGCAACGGCGGCAAAAAAGTGACTCTTCATCTCGATGCTCCTTCCAAGGATGCTCTGAAAAACTCCATGGATGGCGTTTTTCAGAGCATGCCTAATGGGGTCCAATCTAAACAGACAGCCGGGACGATGTGAAGTGGCCGCGGCGGAGTTTGGATGATTCCCGGGCCGATTCGCGATAAATTGCGGCGGATGGGATGGCGTTTTTCGCGGCATACTTGGATTTTCAAATCAACATGGCGAGCTGGTTCCGTTTTGCCGGGTTTCCCGGGCTTCTTCCCCTGCTGCTGGCGGGGCAGGCCGCGCTCGGGCAGCCGCCGACGCCCGGCGACGATGCCGCGCCGGCCCGGGAGTTGTCGCGGCGCGAGGCGGCGGTGGAGAGTATGCGCGGCGAGCTTGGCTTGTACCATCCGGCGCTGCGGGAGGCCTACGGCGAGCTTGGCGGTTACTATCTCGAACTCGGGGACTACCAGCAGTCGCTGGCGACTTACCAGGACGCGCTGGAAGTCGCGCGCATCAACGAGGGGCTGCGCAGCGAATCGCAACTGCGCATCATCGACGCGATGATCGCCGGCAATGAAGGCTTGGCGGACTGGCAGTCGGTGGATGATCTGCACCACTTCCGCCACCACATGGCGAGCCGCCTGTGGGAGTTGACCGACAGCCGGCATTTGTCCGCGATCAGCGCCTTTGGCGGCTGGAAAATGCGGGCGATCCGGGATGGCCTGCTCAACGAAAGCGCCTGGGGCGCGCGGGCGGTGATCGACGAGGTGGGCTCGGCCTACCGCCGGGCGATTGCCGCCCTCGACCGCGAAGGCGGCGACCGGCCGCTCGCGCTTGCCGACATGGTTCACGGCAAGGCGGAACTCGACCTCCACATGATGGCCGCGGTGGCGAACACCCCATACGACTACTTCCCCGCCACGGCGCCGCGCTTTGTCAACCAGATGCGCTGCCGCATGGTGCGGGGGCCCAACGGCCAGCCAGTGCAGCGGTGCGTCAACGTGCAGGTGGAGAATCCCCGCTATCGCAACTCCCAGCGCGACAACAAGCGCATGGCCCTGACGCGGTATTCCAACGCGATCAGCAACGGCATCGAGCGCCTGACGGCGATCCGCGACAGCGGCGCCGGCCTGCCCGACGAGGCGCTGGCGCAAATCGACTCCCAAATCGCCGAACTTGAAGCCCAGTACCAGGAATACGCCCGCCGCGGCCGCCGGGATTTCCTGTTTTGACCCCGGGCCCGGCATGGACAATGCTCGCGTTTCGTAGTACAAACCCCAATGTCCAGCCGCATTGAGCGGTTGGACGTTCTCAAGGAGAAAACCATGTTGAAACTCGCCAGCCGACTGTACCGGCTGCCACTGCTTTGCGCGGCGGCGCTGATCGGTTTGTCCGCGGCCGCGCTGGAAGAAGGCGAAATGGCGCCGGACTGGACCTTGCCCGCCTCTGACGGCAACACCTACAGCCTTTCCCAGTTCATCGGGGAAAAGCCGGTGGTCATCGCCTTCTTCCCCAAAGCATTCACCGGGCTCTGAACCAGGCAATGCCGGGCGCTGCGTGACAGTGCCGAAGAAATCCAGCAGTTCGATGTCGCCTACTTCATGCTCAGCGTGGACACGCTTGAGGACAACACCGCTTTCGCCGAAGAGCACCAGGCGGGCTTTCCGATTCTCGCCAATCCCGACAAGGACGTGGTGGAGGCTTATGGCGCCTTGAGGCCGGTGGGTTTCGCCAACCGCTGGACCTACTATATCGGCGCCGACGGAACCGTGCTGCGGATTGACAAGGAAACCGACGCGGACACCGCCGGCGAGGACATGGCGCGGACCATGGACGAACTGGACTTTCCGAGGATTTGACGGCGGCGGCTGAATCCTGAAATTCCAAATCTTGAAATACCTAATCCTGAAATCCGCGCCGCCACCGGGTTTTCAACCGAGACGATGAAAAGGTTTGGCTTGCTGATCATAGCGGGAGTCGCGATCGTTTCGCTCGCGGCCCTCGTCTTTTTGATGCTCGGCTCCGGCGAACCCTCCGGATCCACCACCCTGATCATCGATCCGCCCGCGCCGCTATCGCAATCGCAGCCGCAATCGCCCGAGCCCGCCGCGGCGACCCGGGCGGTCACGCCGCCGGCACCCTCGGCGATGGCCGCGACCGAGCCGGCAACCGCGGCGCCCGCGCAAGCGGAATCCGCCCCAAGGCCGTCCCCGGCTTCCACCGAAACCGGGTTGGAGCTGCCCAGCCTCAACGACAGCGACGGTTTCGTGCTCAAGCGCCTGCGCGCGCTGCGCAATGGCGCGGCCCTGATCGGGCTGATCGCCGATGAACAACTGATCCGCAAGTTCGTCGTCTTTGTCGACAACACCTCCCGCCACGAGTTTCCCCAGACCGATCTGCCCTATCGACCCATCGGCACCGACATGCCCGCGCGGGAACTCGACCAGAACCTGTTCCTGATGGAGGCCGACGCCCATTCCCGCTTCGATGGGTTCATCGACGCGATGGCGGCGGTCGAAACCGAACAAGCCTTCGCGCTCTACAGCTTGCTGCGCCCGCTCTTCCAGCAGGCTTACGCCGAGCTTGGCTACCGCGGCCGCGACTTCGACGACACCCTGCGCGAGGCGATCAACAATGTGCTGCGGGCCACCGACACCGAAGGGCCCTATCAGTTGGTCAAGCCCTCGGTGATGTACCTGTTCGCCGATTCCGAGCTTGAGAACGCCGATGCGGTGCGCAAGCAACTGATCCGCATCGGCCCGCGCAACAGCACCCGCTTGATGGGCCGGCTGGCCGAATTCGTCGTCTTGTTGTAGAGCGCCTATCCCATGACTTCTCTGCCCGCCGCCGTGGTTGACGTTCCTTGGTTGGCCGCCCATCTCGGCGAGCCGGACCTGATCGTGTTCGACGCCTCGGTTCCGCCGGTGGTTCCGGGGCTGAAATCGATGAACGCCGAAGGCGGTTTCCAGGCAATCCCCGGCGCCAGACGCTTCGATTACGACAAGGAAGTGTGCAAGCCCGATACTTGCCTGCCGCACATGCTGCCGAGCCCGGCGCAGTTCCAGCGACAGGCGAGGGCCCTGGGCGTGAATGCGGATTCGGCGGTCGTGGTCTACGACGACAGCGGCATGTACGCCAGCCCCAGGGCCTGGTGGATGTTCCGCGCCATGGGTCACGACCGCGTCGCCGCGCTCAGCGGCGGGCTGCCGGCCTGGGCTGCGGCTGGTCAAACCATGGTGGATTCGCTGGCCGAAACCGGGTCCGAAGGCGATTTCACCGCCGCATTCAGGCCGCATCTCGTCAGCGACTACCGCGCTGTGCTCGCCGCGCTCGACGACAATGCATGCCGGGTGCTCGACGCCCGCTCGCCGGGGCGATTCCACGGGCGCGACCCGGAGCCGCGGCCCGGCCTGCGCCGCGGCCACATGCCCAATGCCCACAATCTGCCCTTCCCCAGGCTGCTCGCGGATGGAAAAATGAAACCCCCCGCCGAGCTGCGCGCCATCTTCGCCGAATTCGGCGCGCAAGATGACACCCGGGACGGCAACCCGCACAGCCGCCTGATCAGCAGTTGCGGCTCGGGAATCACCGCCTGCGTGATCGCCCTCGCCGCCCACGTGGCCGGGCTCGATGAAGTTTCCGTATACGATGGCTCCTGGGCCGAATGGGGCGCGCCGGGGCATTTGCCGGTGGTCGCGGAATAGTGTCGCATCAGTGCCCGGCGGTTCTGGCGCAGGCGGAAATGAACGAAGCGGCGATAGTCGTAATCAGCACCTTCTACCGGTTCGCGGCGCTGGCGGATTTCCGCTCGCTGCGGGCGCCTTTGCGCCAGGAGATGCGGCGCCATGCCGTGCGCGGGACGGTCTTGCTCGCGGAGGAGGGGATCAATGGCACGATCGCCGGTTCCCGGGCGGGAATCGACGCCGTGCTCGGCTGGATTCGGGCCGATTCGCGCCTCGCCGCGCTGCGGGCCAGGGAGTCTTTCAGCGCCGGGAATCCTTTCTACCGGACCCGGGTCAAACTCAAGAAGGAAATCGTCGCCATGGGAGCGCCCGGAATCGACCCGCGCGAGTCGGCCGGAACCTATGTGCCGCCGGAGTGTTGGAACGCCCTGATCGACGATCCAGAAGTGCTCGTGCTCGACACCCGCAACCGCTACGAAGTCGCGATCGGCACTTTCGACAACGCCGTTGACCCGGCAACCGATTCCTTCCGCGAGTTTCCCGAATACGTTCGCGAAAATCTCGACCCGGCGAAGCACCGCAAAGTCGCCATGTTCTGCACCGGCGGAATCCGCTGCGAGAAATCGACCGCCTACCTCAGGCAACAGGGCTTCGACGAGGTATACCACCTGCAAGGCGGAATCCTGAATTATCTGGAGAACATCCCCCCGGAGGACTCGCGCTGGCGTGGCGAATGCTTCGTCTTCGACAACCGCGTCACGGTCGACCACCGGCTCGAACCGGGCACCTACGACCAGTGCCACGCCTGCCGCATGCCCATCTCGGCGGCGGACAAGGAGAGCCCCCATTACCGGCAGGGCGTCAGTTGCCCCCACTGCCACGAACAGCGGACCGGCGACCGCGCCGCCCGCCTCGCCGAACGCCAGCGCCAGATCAGCCTCGCCCGGGAACGCGGCGAAGCGCACATCGGTCAGGACATGGAGCCGCTGATGCGCGAACGCCGGCAAGCGAAGCTGCGGTTCAAGGCCAAACAGAGAAAGACCCAACCCAAGGCGGAATAGCCGGAGAACGACAGACCATCGATTCCGCAAGATGTGAGTCGCTGCCGGCTGTTGTAGTTCAGCGGACCTGCGAGACAGGACATCGAGCCCAAAACCAACATGTACGTATTCACGGCGCAAGTATTTTTTTACTTAATTTATACAGAAAAATCAATAACTTAAAGCTCATATCACAGGTCTAAGTTAAATCGGCAAACAAATCGCAAGCGGATTTGTTCTGATCATGGCGCACCAAAAAGCGCGAATGGAGTTTTTCGTCCGGTCATGCATTGGACTACGGTCGCGTGCAGATATCGTTTCCGAGCGGGAATTCCACGCCTCACGGTCACAAGCCCAGACCGGCAAGCTTGAAGTCTTTCGCCTACCTAATCGGCGCAATCATGGGCCTCGAGGAAGTGGCTGCCCCATTCAAAACCATGTACTCGTCCGTGAACACGCGCTCGGTGAAAATCGGCGCATTGAGAACGCTGGACTATTTAAACGTCCCCGTCGTGGTCTCAATGATGGTAGAGGCCCTCGCTGGCGGTCTACTCTGGAACTCTGTCGCGAATTTGCTGTGCGACGGATTCTCCAGTTCCACCTTGAATATAGGGAGCATGTCGCAAGTCGCGTTCGAATTTCCGGTAACGCGATGATTGTTGCTGATCGATCTGGGCAGTGCTCTAACGCTGAGTGCGATCAGCGGGCTGCTCCCGGCATTTCGTGCGACGCGGTTGCCCGTTATCGCAACTCTACGTCCTGGATAAACCGAAATTACGTCTATAATCCCGTCTTCGGAGGGGTGCCGGAGCGGTAGAGCGGGCTTGACTCGAAATCAAGAGAGGACACAAGTCCTCCCATGGTTCGAACACCTGCCCCTCCGTCATAGGTTTAGTACCACAATGAAAATTAGGGACACCTAGACAAATTCGGGTGCCGATGCCGCTGGCCGGAGGGGTTTAAAGAGTGCATTATCAAAGCTGTAGCGCCACCGGATCCCGGGTCGGCAGACACGGCTGGAGAGTTCCATGTACCAGCTTGCGAAACATGACGGATCCCAAAAAGGGAGGTATCGTCGAACCATGCCCCAGGCGGAATCGACAAACACCCAAACTGCTCGGAGTGATAGCGCGATAATGGGAACCTTATTGGCATCCGTAGTTGTGGTGCGGCAGAACATCGCTCTTTGGTTGAATTTGGTGCGAACATTAACATGGTGCGTATTGTGACTAGCAAGCCGATACAACTGTGGTCTGATGATCCATCGACCGTTGACCTGCTCGCGTTCGGGGCGGTGGCACAAACTGCGGTGGAGGCGGTGCTGGACGATGCGCTTGACCCGATTGCGCTCGGTGTTTCTGGACCCTGGGGGAGCGGCAAGAGTACGGTACTTAGACTTATCGAATCCGATCTCGCTTCCCGAAACGACGCCCGCGCCGAGAAGCGGATTCTTGTTGTCAAGACCGACCCTTGGCGATACGACCCTGATGTGGGGGCCAAGGCCGCGCTGATACTGGAAGTCCTCAACTCGCTGAAGTGTGAACTCGGAAAGCAAGGGGACATAGCGAAGGATGTTGAGGATACGCTCAAAGAGTTGGCACGGCGCGTCAACTGGGCAAAGGCGCTAAAGCTAGCTGCCCGATCCTCGATTACGCTACAACTTCCAAGAATCGATGATCTATCCAGCTTGGTCAACGAGAGCGACGCCGAAGGCGACCTTGTGGCACGGACCCTTGACGACTTTCGCCAAGATTTCGCTCAACTGCTCGCCAACGATCAGTTAAGTCATGTGCAGCGAGTGGTTGTGTTGGTAGATGATCTGGACAGGTGCCTGCCAGACACGATCATCGACACGCTTGAGACCATGAGGCTTTTCCTATCTGTTCCGAAGATGTCATTCATTATTGCCGCCGACGAGGTTCGCGTTGCGGATGCGTTGCGCGAGCGTTACCCCGCCGACAACGGGACGGATGGCCAAGCAGAGGAACCCGCTCGGCTTTATCTGCACAAGATCGTCCAAACAACGCTTCGGCTTCCTGCACTAAGCCGGTTTGACACGGAAGCCTATCTGCTTCTCCTGCTCATTCAGTCCAGGTTTATTGGCCAAGCAGCCGATGCCCAGTTCCAGCGAATCGTGGAGAGTAGCGCCAAGCTGCGCATTGCGGGGAAGAGCCTTGACTCAATCAACCTCCCACGGGATATGGATGTTTCCGCAGAGATGCAATTCGCGGCGCGCATGACTCCGATCCTCTATGAAAAGCTGCGGGGCAGTCCTCGGCGCGTGAAGCGCTTCCTTAACGATCTCAACGTTCGTTCTTCAATCGCCGCACGCAGAGGGATTAATCTGGATAAGTCCGTCGTGGCGAAGCTAATGGTGCTTGAATTGCTCCTTCCACATGAGTTCGACATGGTGCTCGGCTGGCTCGCCCGGGGTGATCTGCGATTGCGGCTTGCGCAACTAGAGGAGCTTTCGGGACGACCTGTCCGCACGCGCAGCCCCGTTGGGGGGCAAGCTCAGGAGTCGATCGAGGACAAATCGCCGCCGCAGCTCTGCGGAAGTGCCGAGACGGCCTATGGTGAGGCCTATGGTGAGGTTGACGGCGAAGCCCCCATGCCGGAGAACTTTAGCGACAACCTAGTTAGATGGGCAAGGCTCGAACCATCGCTTGAGAACATTGATCTGAGCTCGTATCTGCACCTTGCGGCGTCCTTCTCCGGAACGCCAGTCATCGACTCTGGACTTCCTGAACGACTCAAGGACTTGGCAGCGAACTTGCTTTCGCCAAGTCGAGCCTCCCAAAAGTCGGTCACCGATCAGGATATCCAATCGCTCCCGAAGCCTGATTCTCAGGGGCTGATCGAGCATCTAGGCAGAATGGCAAGAGACCGACCGGGGGATCTCGTGACCGGTGTGAGCGCAATTCTGCGCCTAGCTAAACTCGCTGATTCGACTTCGGTTGCCGAGCGTGCGCTTATAGCAATTCCAGCCAGGGAAATCAGAGTACCCGTGATTCTGCTGTTCTCGGGTGCTGATGCAAGCAAATACCGCGCTGCGCTAGACCGTTGGAGAGCTGGAACGACCGTGCCAGAAGTCCGGAAAGCTGTGGATGCTCAACTCAATCAACGGACGCGAAGCTGATGGGCACGAGCGGCGCATATACTGGAGCTGGCGGCAAGGCGGGCACCGAGGTCGCAGACGGTCTTGGCGAGTGGCTCGACTCGTTGCCCGGTAGCGGTGGTGACGAAGATGGCACCTCGACCCCGGACCGAGTGGTAGATGGCAAGAAACCGGCCACGGCCTTTCCACCCAAGGTGGTAACCGGCCTTTTGGGCCTGCTTGGGCGTCGATCAGGTGGTCGAGGTTCAAGCGACGGCCCAAGTGCTGGGGGCGGCAGCGTCACGGGTGGCCACTCCACTTCCAGTCGCGCGGGTCGGGCTCGTGCAGGATCAAGCCGATCCTTGCGACGCTTAGCGTCAGTTGGTGGTCGGGCTGGTGCGGGTGCCTACGCATTCGCCCGTGGGGACTCGGAGGAACTTCGCTCTCTCGGACTTAACTATGCGGAACTCCGGTCTTTGGACGATCCTTTTGAGGTGACTCGTCGAATCGTCAATGCCGTCTGCGATCAGCAAAGCCGCAGCACCTTGGAAGATGACGAGGAACGATATGTGGCTGCCTCGGTTGCGGACTGGGTACTTACGCAGGGCGAGAAAGGCAACCTGCCCGACGCCGAGGATATTGCTCGCTATGCGATTGCCACCATCATCACCGAGATACTCTCGTCCGAACTAGGCCAAGCGATGAGAAATCGGCCTGATGAAGTCTGCGATGTGGCTGAGGATGAGTTGCGCGAAGCCGCTTGGGTTCTCGCAGGACAGGCGCGCCTGAACAGTTCAGCTCCGACATCGGATGAGTTGACTGGCGCCATTGAGGACGGAGTTGATAGGCTCCGAGGTATATACGGCGGTCAATCATGACGTTCCATTACGAGTTGAAGCTCAGACCTCGCGCCGGCAGCAGTCGAGATGACCCTAGGGAGACGTTTTATTGGGCGGCCGAGGGGCCGTCAAGTTTCATCGCACCATTTGGCCCACGGCTTGCGGCCATCGGCGGCGTGCCACTACTCAACGTAGACTTGGTGCGACTGGCTGTGCTCGTGTTCGCGGCAGACCGCTCAACGACTCGGGCGGTTGGCAAGACAAATTGGTCAAGCAGGGACTTTAGCTTAACCATTCCCGTGTCGGACGCACGATTGTGGAATGCGCACTCTAAAGACTTGGGGCGTGTTCTCGGCTTCCTCACCGGAGACCGATGGACACTGAACTTCAAGAACGCAAGGCCTCCAAAAGAGCACGTCGCCACGGCCAAAGCTAAGCAAGCACCAGCGCGGGTGGTTCTGATGAGCGGTGGTGCCGACTCTGCGCTTGGGGTGCTTGAATCACGGCGCCGACTGCGTTCGGACGAATCCCATTCGCTCGTCTCGCACGTTGGCCTGACGGTACTGGCGCCAATCCAGCGGAAAGTGGCAGATATCGCCTCGACCATCGTTTCCGGCCCTGACCAGACAGTTTCGCAGATTCAATTGGTGCGGCGGCAGTATCAAGTGGACGGCACCAAGTTTGGTATGGAAAACTCCACTCGGTCGCGCTCTCTGCTTTTCTTGGCGCTTGGGTTGGCGTACGCATCAATCCACGGTGTGCCTCTTTGGATCCCAGAGAACGGCTTCGCATCGCTCAATCCGCCTCTAGCCGCGGATCGGCGAGGAAGCCTCTCAACTCGGACTACCCACCCTGCCTTTCTAAGCGGGATTTCACAGATTGTCGGGAGCGTCGGAGCGCACTCAACGATTGAGAATCCGTTCGCGCATATGACAAAAGGAGAGATGTTCCGAACGGCAGCAGATCAATTCAGCTACTCCCAACTTGGCTCCTTCCTAAGTGTCACACACTCCTGCGGCCTAACCGGACAACGAGCATTTGGCATTTCTCCGATAACTCACTGCGGAGTGTGCTTCGGTTGTGTGATCCGTCGTGCCTCCTTCGCCGTATCGGGGATAGTCGACAAGACAGAATACGCCCCCAGAGGCCACTCGTATCGGCTTGACGAATGGCTTGGCCGAAATTCAGTGCTTCCAGATATGCGACGATTCGTTAGAAAAAAGCTAGCGCGCCGAGATATCCTAGCGATGAAATTGCCCGTAGGGTATTTATTGAACGATGCATGCGCCGTTTGTGAGCGGGGCATAGCAGAACTGCGAGCATTTGTATCGTGAAGCCACTTCCTCCGCTTGACTTGCATGCCCACATTGATGTGGGAATCGCTGCCACCGAGCTGAATGCGCTTGACGCAGTGGTATTCGCAGTTACTCGTTCTCTCAATGAAGCGGAAGACGCTCTAAGGAGATCTGACGAAACCACGGTTTGGGGCGTTGGTTGTCACCCCGGGCTTGTTGGAGTTCAGAGATCTTTCGATGCAAATCGGTTTCGGGCGCTTGCCCAGAGGACTGCCTATGTGGGTGAATTGGGGCTGGATGGAGCTTCACGAGTTCCGATGGAGATGCAGCAGCGCACTCTCCGAAGCGCACTCACTACTCTACAGCAAAACCCACGAATCACATCCCTGCACAGCTATGCGGCAACAAGCGACATCCTAAGCCTGATAGCGGATTGTCCACAGCCGGGCTTGATACTCCACTGGTGGCTAGGAACCGAGAGCGAGACTGACCGAGCCATCGAACTTGGCTGCTATTTCTCAGTAAATCGCTCGTCGGTTCGCAGAAAGGACCTGCTCAAAAGAATACCGCTTTATCGTGTGTTACCGGAAACAGATCACCCGTTCGGAGACAGGGGGCGAGGCATCAGGAGACCGGGTGCAGTAGGACACGTTGAGTCAGCGCTTGCGGACATCCACGGCATGAGAATTGAGACAATTCGCAGACGAACATGGACAACATTGGCTGGCATTGTTCGGGAAACACGTACAGGCCAACTGCTCCCCGAATTGGTTAGGCGTTACCTTGCAGTCATCTAGATGCGGGACATCACGTTGGGTGCGCTACAGGTTTGTTTTTTTGCCTTCCCTGCCCCTTCGTTTTGGTCGGCGCCTGCGTAAGTGCAGGCGCCCGCGCTCCGCGCCGGAGTGTATAGATACGCCATGTACAACTCGTCCACCAGCCAACGCAGTCACAACCGCTCCGCGCCCAGCGGATTGGGGTAGTTGTACAACGACGAGCTGCTCACTCTGACCAGCGCGCATTTGCGCGCCAACAGTTCCTCCTTGATGAACTCCACTTGCTTACATGATTTAGATTCATGTTGTGACGCACCGCGACCGCGACTGCGCGAAGAAGCCCATGTTCATGGTCCGCAAAGGCACCGTCATGGAAGGCACCAAGATGCCCTACCGCACCTGGGCGATTGGCCTGTACCTGCACCTGACCAACATCAAGGGCATATCCTCGATGCGCCTGCACCGGGAGCTGGGCATCACCCAGAAGTCCGCCTGGTTCATGCTGCACCGTCTCCGGGAAGCCTCGAAGTCCGATCCGATTCCGTTTTCCGGCCCGGTCGAGACCGACGAGACCATTTCGGCGGGCTGGAGGGCGACAAGCACTCGCGCAAGAAACTCCGCGCCGGACGTGGTACAGTCGGCAAGACAGTCGCAGTGGCGCGAAAGACAGGCAATCCGGTCAAGTCGCCGCCCACACGATCGATGAGGTCAATCAAGTGACGATGAAAGGCTTTGTTGCGGAGCACGATCGGAACGGCGCGACCGTCCACACCGACGACAGCAAAGTCTACAATGGCCTGCCCTTCGACCACGGGGCCGCGCGGCACTCGGTCGGCGAGTATGTCCGCGAGCACGCCCACATCCATGGCATCGAGTCCTTCTGGGCATTTCTCAAGCGCGGCTACCAGAGCATCTACCAAAAGATGAGTCCGAAGCACCTCGACCGCTATGTGGCCGAGTTCACCGACCGCGACAACACATACGGAAGCGACACCCGCAAGCAGATGCGGATTCTCGCCTTCAACATGGCCGGCAAGCGGCTCAAGTACGCCGATCCGGTCGCTCCGAGCGATTCGCCGGACCTTGCAAGGCCGCAGGAGTAACCTAGATGATTGCACAAACCCCCGCGTTCCAGTCGAATGGCGCCGCGCTTTACCACGACGACAGCCTGACCTTCATGGCGCACATGGCCAAAGAGCATCCTGACGGCTTGTTCGACATGGTGTTCGCGGATCCCCCCTATTTCCTTTCCAACGGCGGAATCAGTTGCCATGCGGGGGAAATGGTCAAAGTGGACAAGGGCGGATGGGACAAGTCGATGGGCGCGGAGGCGAACCACGAGTTCAACCTTCAGTGGCTGCGCCTGTGCCAAGCCCTGCTCAAGCCAAACGGTACGATATGGGTGTCCGGCACACACCACGTCATCCACTCGGTGGGGTACGCCATGCAGTCGCTCGGCATGAAGATTCTCAACGGCATCACTTGGGAAAAACCCAATCCGCCGCCGAACCTGTCCTGCCGCTACTTCACGCATTCGACGGAAACCGTCCTGTGGGCCGCGAAGTCGGAGAAGTCGAAGCACTGCTTCAACTACCAAGCCATGCGCCAGCAGAACGGTGGCAAGCAAATGAAAACCGTATGGAAGATGGGCGCACCAAGCAAGGCGGAGAAGAGTTGCGGCAAGCACCCCACCCAGAAGCCCGTCGAGTTGCTTGGCCGGATAATCCTAGCATCCACCAATGAGGGTGACTTGGTGTTCGACCCCTTCGCCGGGAGCGGCACGACGGGCATCGCGGCGGTACGTTGCGGTCGCCACTTTGTCGGCTGCGAACGGGAGCGGGAATATATCGACTTGGCCGCGGCCCGTTTTTCAATGGAAGATGAAGCCATGCGCGAATTGAGAAAAACAGCGTGAAGAAAGGCGGCGTTGGCGGCGCGAACACACAGACCGGCTTGCACTTCGAGGGCAAGGTCGATTTCCTGACCCTGATTCAGGAAGTTCCCGGCTACACTGTCCGGCAATCCCCGGTTGTGGGAACAGACATACTGTTCGAGGGCGGATTGCGCGCCACTTGCTTCAAGAAGGGTCAGTTCTATAAATTCTTGGAAAGCAAGGGCGTTCAATGGGAATCGCTAATCTCGAAAAAACTGCTGCCGGACGATGCCATAGTGGTGATTTTGCAGGAAACCTTGTTCATTATCGAGGTCAAGTACCAGCAAGTTGCCGGTTCCGTAGATGAGAAATTGCAGACTTGCGACTTCAAGCGCAAACAATACCTCAAGCTGGTTTCCCCGTTGAATCTGAAAGTCGAGTATGTGTACGTGCTGAACGACTGGTTCAAGCAGCCAGGGTATAGAGATGTGCTGGACTACATCCACAGCGTGAATTGCCACTATAGGTTCAACGAATTGCCATTGGCTTGGCTGGGGCTGCCGACGGGAGCGGGAGAATGACCAAACCCAAGCGCAAGATTCAGAAGCCGAGAATCCTCGCCTTCAATCTGCGATCCCACCGGCCAGCAAGCGGGAGCTTGAGGAAGCGGTCAATATTCCGGGAATGACCAAGGAACAACCCCGCGACACCTTCATGCAGTCCTTCCGCATCGTCGAAAAAAACTAGATTTTTCCGGGCGATGTGACTTTGGTTTGTAATTCCTCAAAAAATGCGATGAGAGTTCTATGTCAAGGAACTGTTGATAACGCACCATCCTGCTTTTGGCATCGAATCAAAGAGAGAGGAGAATGAAGAAAATTCTGAGTCAGGCTGTAGTAGAAGCACAGTTCGACATCCAGCCACTCATGAAGATGCTTAGGGCATCAGGCGTGGGGGAAGGGCCTACATGGTGCAATGCTGATACCTTACGTGGCATAATGAATGCCTTTGGAAAAAATGACTCGCGTTTGGTGGTGATTCGGAGGCCTTATTCCATAAGAGTACCACCTGAAACGTTCAAAGCCTTGACGGACAGCTTTAGGTTAAACCTCAAGCGTCATGTGAGAGGCGATCATATCGGTATCGGGCTTCCGGTGTTCTTGGCAGGGGGATCGATAAGCCCTTGTCCAATAGATCAATTTGCCATGGATTGTGTTCGGGCGTCGGTTCTTCTGGGGGTGGAACGGGTTGCCAAATTACTCAACGACTGGGAAATCGGAACCCCTATTGATCATCAACGAAAAACAGTGCTTTCCGGCGTGGATATCGACGAGATAGTTAGGTTCGATATTGATAACTCTGGAAGAATAGTGAAGTTTGAGAAGCTGCCAAAATCAAGTCAGGAAATAGAGCAGATTCTGCCAGATTTTTTACTGCATTTTCATGTGTCAACCGGTAATCTAATGGGTGCAGTGATTATGACGATGACCCTTGGAGCCAAGTCATCAATATTTCGGAAAAAAGAACAAACCAGTGACGGCTGGGATATCGTCGGCCCGAATCAATCGCCTGATTATCTTACGGATGCCTTGTCGCTTGCGTGCGGCACCAAAATAGACTGGATTGCAAGTTGGTCAGAAAGCGACTTATTTAGATATTTCGGCGGTATTTCAGCTCTTTCTTCTGTAATGAAAAACTTCGTTCCCGGGGGTAACGAAGCGAAATTGACAAAATCCGATCTTGAAAAAACAAGGGAAATTATGTCAAGATGGAAGTCGTTCAAAAGTAATGAGATGATGCGTCTGGCTGCTCAAAGATTGGCCAAGTCAATTGGTGGCGGAAATATATCAGATCAATTTATAGATCTCCGCGTTGCTCTCGACATGACCTTTTTGGGGGATGCGGGGCAAGGCGAAATGGGTTTCAGACTCGCCACCCATGCCGCGTGGCTACTTGGAGCAAACCCTCAGGAGCGGCTTTGCTATCAGGAAACGATGAAAAAAGTCTACAACTTAGCCTCTCGCGTACTGCATGGCAATACAATTAAATTCAAAGATGAGGACCGGAAACTGCTGCAAGATGGGCAGAAGATATGTCGCGCAGGAATTCTTAAAATAATTGAAAATGGGAAGATTCCGGATTGGAAAAACCTCATCCTTGGAGGGCGGGAATCAACAAGTTTGACGATGTTCCCAAACGTTTATAATCCTGCAGATTCAGCTAAGGTCCATCCCGATGCTTGCCGATATCCGCGCCGCTGATTGCCGAACCGATTGCCCAGACAGATGCGCGTACCACGCCGTGGCACTCACCCGCACGCAATCCAGCGGCCTGCCGATTATCAGCAGGCTCTCTCCCAGCGCCAGTGCGCGGGAGGCACGATTGACGGCGGGGTGAATTTGGCAGTCGTATTTACGGCGTCCGTTGAACACGCCGCCAGGCGACAGCGACGGATCGAAGCCAACGGATCGAAGCTCATCTCGCCCGCATATCCGATTTTGGTTATATTCGGGCGCAAATCGATCTTCAAGGCGAGTGGGTGATGAATACTGCCGCAAGTGTGAAACCGCCACGGGTTTTTCCGGTGATCCTGGGCCTGATCGCCGCGCCGCTGGTGATCGGGGGCCTGCGGCTTGTCCTGTTGGGCGGTTCGTTCTATTACTTCCTCGCCGGCCTCGCGCTGCTCGCCTGCGCGAACCGGCTCTGGCGCGGCCAGCCTTCCGGCGCCTGGCTCTACGGCTGGTTTCTCGTCGCCACCATCGGTTGGTCCTTGATTGAATCGGGAACCAACCTGTGGGCGCTGGCGCCGCGGATCCTGCCCTTCGCGGCAATCGGCCTGTGGTTCTTCAATCCCGGCTTCCGCCGGGCATTGCATGGAGGCGAGCCGCCGCCCCTGCTGCGGTCGCCCTGGGCCAGATGGTCGATTCCAGCGGCCGCCGCCCTCGCGCTTGGCGTTTTCTGGGATGGTTACGGCTACGAAGTCAACGAACTCGCCCCCCGCAGCGGCATCAACACCGTCAACACCCACACCGATTGGCCCTCCTACGGCAACGACGCCGGCGGCAGCCGCTATTCGCCACTCGGGCAGATCAACACCGGCAATGTCGCCGAACTCGAAGTCGCCTGGACCTACCGCACCGGCCAGGGCGGCGCCTTCAAGGCGACGCCATTGCAAGTGGGCAACTTGCTCTACGTCTGCACCGGCGGCAATGTGGTCATCGCCCTCGACGCCGAAAGCGGCGAGCTGCGCTGGCAATTCGACCCGCAAATCGACCCGGAGCATCTCGATTTTCTGCGCTACTTCACCACGGGTTGCCGGGGGGTTTCGTACCATGCCGCGCCGCCGGAATACCAGGGCGAATGCCGGCGGCGGATTCTCACCAACACCACCGACGCGCGCCTGTTCGCCCTCGACGCCATCAGCGGCGAGCGCTGCGCCGGCTTCGGCGACCAGGGCGAGATCGACCTGAGCATCAACATGGGCAACGACCCGCGCATCTTCAACTTCCAGACCTCCCCGCCGGGAATCGTCCGCGGCAACGCCGTGGTTGGCGGCTGGGTGTTCGACAATCAATCGGTGGGGGAGCCCTCGGGCGTGGTGCGGGCCTTCGACGCGATCACCGGTGAATTCGCCTGGGCCTGGGACATGGGCCGCCCCGGCATCCACACCGAGCCCCTGGCGGGGGAGGTCTACACCCGGGGCACGCCCAATGTCTGGAGCCTGTTCAGCGTCGATGAGGAGCTTGGGCTGATCTACGCGCCAACTGGCAATGAAACCCCCGACTATTTCGGCGGCCACCGCATGGAAGTGAGCGACGAGTACGCGAGTTCGGTGGTCGCCATCGACGGCGAGACCGGCGCCCCGCGCTGGCATTTCCAGACCGTGCGCCACGACATCTGGGATTACGATGTGCCATCCCAGCCGACGCTCATCGACCTGCCCGGCGGCCAGGGCGGAAAAATCAAGGCCGTGCTCGTGCCCACCAAGCGCTCGGAAGTGTTCGTGCTGAACCGCGAAACCGGCGAGCCGGTTTTCGCGGTGGAGGAATTGCCGGTGCCCCAGGCCGGCGGCGTGCCGGAAGACTATGTTTCCCCCACCCAGCCCTTCTCCACCGGGCTGCCCCATTTCCGCGGCGACATCAGCGAGAGCATGATGTGGGGCGTCACCCCCTACGATCAGCTCTGGTGCCGCATCGAATACCGGAAGATGCGCTACGAAGGGCATTTCACCGTGCCGGGCACCGAGCCGATTCTCCAGTTTCCCGGCAATGCCGGCGGGCACAACTGGGGCGGCGTCAGCGTCGATCAGGTCAACAACCTCATGGTGGTGAACCCGATGGTGGTCGGCAACCGGCTGATCCTGACCCCCCGGGATGAATTGCCCGAGGGCGTCCGGGGCAACCAGTTGGGCACGCCGTATTCCCACACCACCCGGCGCTTCATGTCGCCGCTGGGGATTCCCTGCAACCAGCCACCCTACGGCATCATGGCCGCGGTGGATCTGGAAACCGGCGATCTGCTGTGGCAGCGGCCCATCGGCCTGGCCAAGGACAGCGGCCCATTCGGCATCCCCACCCGGCTGCCGCTGTCGATCGGCACGCCGCAAAGCGGCGGCACGGTGACCACGGCGGGCGGGTTGATCTTCTCATCCGGGGCTTTCGACAACTCGGTGCGCGCGACGCATATTCTCGATGGCCGGGAACTCTGGCGCGCCGACCTGCCGTTCACCGCCCAATCGACGCCGATGACGTATCTGTCGCCGGCGGGAGAGCAAACTTTGGTGGTGACCGTGCCAGTGTTCAACTCGACCTCGGGTGTGGGTTTCGGCACCTTGCCGGCGGACGCCGAAGACCCGGAGGGCGGCTACATCATCGCCTACCGGCTGCCCTGACCGCGCCCGCTTCCCCATCCTCTTCCGTCATTCCACCCGGGCCTCCCCGACCTCAAGGAGGTGAAAGCGGGTATTGTCGTCCACACGCATGTAGACGTCGAACAGCCGATTCGCCAAGGTCGGATCGTTGCGCACCGTCATTTGCGGCAGATAGAACAGGGAATGTTCGTCTATGGCGGAGCGATGGGCCCAGCCGCCATCGAAGCGGCCGAACCGTTCGATATTGCGCGGGTCGAAGCGCCAAGTGGCGGGGTCCGACAGCACCAATTCAAATCCGAAGAGGTAGACGCCATCATCCATCGCGACTTCGGCTTTATCGACCGAGATAACACCGGTTGCGGCGTCGAACACATAGTTTCCCGCGGTTTTGAATGCGGGTGTCCGGGGGAAGACGGTCAATTGCCGCGGGCCGAAATCGAAATCCGGGGCGTAGCGGCAGCGGTTGCCGGGATGCAAGCCGCCGTCCGGCGCCCGGTCCCAGTTCCGGGGGATGACGTTCCGGCCAGCGCGGTCGGCAACCGCGCGGCATTCCGTCTGCAAATCCGCCACCGCCGGCTGGCTGCCGCCTTCGACCCATTGCTGCAAAAGATTCCACGCCGCGATGACTTCCGATTCGCGGAAACGGCAGTGTGTCGGTGTTGATTCAGCGACAATTCCAACCGTCAACTGTTCCGGCGCCAGCCGGGATTGCAGCACCGACTGGTTTTCCACCGCGACGATGCCGTCTTTCGAGGTATGGATCGAAACAATGCGGGTGTCCCCGATCGCGCCGCTGGGCGTGTAGCTGTCGGCGAGGGCCCGCCGCGCCTCGGGCGTGGCGATGCTGCGGCCGATATGCTGGTTGAGCCAGTCGTCGCCGTAATCGACGGCGATGTTGTGGAACGGGATGGCGCCATTCAGTTTGCCCGGCTCCTGGATCAGCCGCGGCAGCAGGAAAGTGCCGTAAAACAGGCCGACGGCGAGCATCGTCGCGGAATGCGTGGGAACCAGGCGCTGGAGCTGTTCGAAGTTGCCGACCTGCCGATTGGAGGCGAGCTGCTTCCAGGCGCTGATCACCAGGCGCTGTTCGGCTTCGCGCCGGCCGATGCGCGATTGCAGCTCAAGTTCCCGAAAGAAATTGCCTTCGGCATCCTTGCGCGCCCGCAGATCGTCGATTTCCGCCTGCAATGCGTCGTGCTTCCGCTCGGTGGCGATGCGGCTTCCCAAGGCGGTGCAGGAGTCGAGGCCCGTTAGCCAATCGATTTCCGCGCCCAGGGTGGGGATTTCGTACCAGGGCGTCGGGAAGGCCGATTTCTCGGTGGAAGCGCAGATCGCCTCGGCGGCCATGCGCAGGTCGAAGCCGTTGCGCCAGTTTTCCGAGCCCGCCACCGCGCCGCACAGCAGCAGGGCGCCGTCAGGCTGGGGCATCAGGTCTTCCTCGATATCGCGCAGGCTGACGATGCCGCCGAGGGAGCCGCCGAGCAGGTAGAGCGGGCCGGGCGGACCGGGGCCGAATTCAGCGGCCACTTCCAGGAATTTTTCATACAACTCGCCGTTGGCGATGTGGGAATCGAACACCGCCCAGCCGGTTTGCAGATAGCTCGAAGCGGCCATGGCGTAGCCCTGGGAGAGCACGATGCTCGCGACATCGCCGAGGCCGGGTTCGGCTTCGACCTCCCCAACCACCTTGATATCGGACTCGACATTGAGCCCAAGCAGCCTGGCGGCGAGCAGATCGAGGGTTTCACCTCCCAAATAGCTTTGCAGCCCGTGGTTCCAGATCACCAGCCCCTTGCCGGGAACCCAGGCTTCGGGAATGACGATGGTGTAGTAGGCGCCGCTGTCGGTTTGCCCGTGCCAGACTGGATAGCAGCCGCCCCGGGGCGCGCTGTATTCGTCCTCGGCGCAGCTTCCGGCCTCGGCGGCGAGAGCGCCCGGGATGGAGCCCGGGGTGAAGATGGACGCGCAGATCGCGGCACAAATCGCGGCGAGCGGGAAAAGCCAAGCGGGGTTTTTGCGCATTGTTTGATTCCTGGGTGGTTACCCAGAGTTTCGGCAGGGGCGGCTTGATGTTGAAGAAGCCGCCGGCTCTTCGCTCGGGTCTTGCGGGACGAGTTTGCCGGAGAAGGCTGGTTTGAGGATGGATTGGCGGAGTGTTTCGGCACGGGCGATTTGTTCCGGGTTCTGATTGGCGTCTTGGGGCATCGTCAAAAGCTCGGCGCGTCCACCGGCAGCAGGATTACGGGGACCATTTCGCTGTGTTGGAACCAGTCGCCGTCGATGCGCTGGACGCTTTGGCCGCTTGCGTCGAGGTGGAGGCGGCCGGTGAATTCGAGGTCGAGGCGGGGGATGGCGATTCGCAGTATGGTTCCGTCGATGGCGACGCGGTCGGCGGGCAGGCCGTAGATACCCATGCCCGCGCTGAAAAGCCGGGCGCGCAGCGCTTCGCCTTCCATGCTGAAGCGGAAGGCCAGCGCCATGCTGTCGCGGCCGATGACCAGCGGGCCTTCAAAAGTGCCGAGCAAGACGCCGGGGGCGATTTCCCCCGCCCGGGCGCCGCTGGCGGTTATCGCCAACAGCAGCAGTAGCAGTGCCGCGATGCGTTTCATCCGTTCGCTATTGTGCCAGCAATTCCCGTTGCGTTGTGGTAGAGGTTGTCCCTAGGAGCCTGCGGCGCAGGCTCCCAGCAAAACAAAAGCGTGGTTTTGTTTTGCCAACAGTAGGCGCCAATGCGCCGAATTTGTTTCGGGCGCAGTTGAAACTATCCGCCAAACAGGAGCAGTTGTGGGCAAACCCGCAGGCACGCTGCACCAGATCGCCACGTTTATGATCCAGCGCCCGGAAAAGAAGTGGGCTGTCTCCGAAGACAAGTCCATCCTCGTGGATATCACGCGCCTGGACGAGACCGGAAAGTATCTGGCGCGCAAGGCCCTCGACTTATGGTCGCAGGCCACCGGCCTCACCTTCGTCGAGACCCGTGTCAACCACGGAGATGACAATCCCAACAACGACCTCGGCATCCTCTTCCTTTGACCGCCGGGCGGGGAAACCGGCGGCGTTCGCTCCAAACCCGCGGAATTCCGGGTCGGCAAGGAAAACCAATGAATGGAAAGCCAGTTATCGAATTGCTATCCAACGACACCGCCGAGGTCGGCGCCTCGGTCATCTGGCTCCACGGCCTCGGGGCGGACGGCAACGACTTTGTTCCCCTCGTCCCGCAGTTGAACCTGCCCGCGGACCGCGCGGTTCGGTTCGTGTTTCCGAGCGCGCCCTCGATTCCGGTGACGATCAACGGCGGCATGGTCATGCCGGCCTGGTACGACATTCTGCGGGCGGACACTGTCCGCAGCCTCGATGAAGCCGGCCTGCGCGAATCGGCGGCGACAGTCCACGGGCTGATCCGGCGCGAACTCGGCCGCGGCGTCGACAGCGGGCGCGTCGTGCTCGCGGGTTTTTCCCAAGGCGGCGCGGTGTGCTACGAGGCGGGGCTGTCGTTCGAGTCGCGCCTCGGTGGAATCATCGCCCTGTCCACCTACTTCCCCACCGCCGCCAGCGTCGCGATGTCGCCCGCGCAGCAAGGCATTCCGCTGCTCGTCTGCCACGGCCTGACGGACCCCATGGTGCCCGAAGCCCTCGGCCGCGCGAGCATCGAAAGCCTGCGCGGCTTCGGGCTTGAGCCGGAGTATCGAACCTACCCCATGGCCCACGAAGTCTGCCTCCCCGAAATCAACCACATCGGCCTGTGGCTGAGAAATCTGCTTGCCGCTTGAACTGGAAGAGTTGACACCAGTGCTATGCTGGTTTCCGGCACAGCGGAAAAGGTCTTGCGCGAACACGGGCGGATGGCGAAGGTGAAAACCAAAGGGGGCAGGCGGCGATGATTGTTCTCACAGCATTCTGGGATTTGGTGGTCGAAAGCGCGCCTTGGCTGCTCGCGGGCTACCTGCTCGCGGGCGTCATCAAGCAGGTGATCCCCGACCGCTGGATCAAGGGCCAGCTTGCCCGGCCGGGGGCGGGTTCGGTGGTGAAGGCCGCGTTCATCGGCGCGCCGCTGCCGCTTTGCTCCTGCGGGGTGATTCCCGCCGCGCTCGGCATCCGCAAGGCCGGGGCGTCCAAAGGCGCGACATCCTCCTTTCTGGTCGCGACTCCCGAGACCGGGGTCGATTCGGTCTCTTTCTCCTACGCCGTGCTCGGGCCGATCTTCGCCATTTGCCGGCCCATCGGCGCGATTTCCAGCGCCATCGCCGCAGGCTTGCTCGTCAACGCAATGGAGCGGAGCCGCAAGGACGAAGCAGCCGAAGCAGCCGCCGGACATTGCTGCGCCGGCACCGGCGCCGGGCCGGAAGCGCGAGCCATGCCACCGCTCGGCGAGCGCTTCATCAAGGCAATCGAATATGGCTATGGCCGCATGATCGCCGACACCGCCAAATGGCTCGTGATCGGCCTCGTCGCCGCGGCGCTGATCTCGGTGCTCGTGCCGCAGTCGTTTTTCCTGCGCTGGGGCGACGGGCTGCTGGCGATGATCGTCATGGTCATCGTCGGCCTGCCCATGTACATCTGCGCGACCGCCTCGACTCCGGTGGCGGCGGGATTCCTGTTCGCCGGCATTTCACCCGGCGCGGCGCTGGTGTTCATGCTCACCGGGCCGGCGACGAACATCGCCACCATGGGCGTCATCCGCGAGCAGTTGGGCATCCGCTCGCTCGCCGCCTATCTGCTCGGCGTGATCGGCACCGCCATCGCCTGCGGGCTGCTGCTGAACGAATTGTACGCATGGTTCGGCTGGCCGCTGCAACTGAGCGCGATGGCCCACGGCGAAAGCTGGGCCTGGTGGCGGCACGGGCTCGCCATCGTATTGTCCGCCCTGGTGTTGCGCGTTTACCTCCAGCCCTTGTTCGCCCACCGCGGCTCGCTCGCCGAGAGCGCTTGAGCAGGTTCCGGCTGAATCAACACTTCCCGCCGGGCATTCTGTCCACCCGGGCGACCACTGCCTGGTTCTCGTCGAGCACGAACATCCAATCCGCGGATTCCGGCAAGGTGGCGAGCGCGTGGCGCGTCAGGCGCTCGTAATGGCTGATGAAGCGGCGCAGTTGCGCCCCGTCCATGATTGCCCGCGCTTCGGCCCCTGACTTTTCCCGCGGTTTGCGCTGCTTTAGTTTCCGTTGCTCCAGTTTCCGCTCTTGGAGGCCGCGCCAGCGGTGGACGCTGCCAAAGTTCGGCGCGCGCAGAAAAATCAACCGATCCAGCCCGCTGAACACGCGCCCATGGTATTCGGCCAGTTTTTCGTTGACGAAGCGGCGCCACAGGCCGGATCGGTCCTCTTCAGCCTCGAGCGAGTTGACCGGCGGTTCGAGTTCTTCCTGGGCCTGCGGGCCGAGCCCGGTGAACCAGCCTTCGAGCAGAATCAGCCCGGGCTGGCCTCCAGTCCATGCCAAGGGTTCGACGCGGTCGTCGATGGACTTGTCGAAGGCCGGCAGCGGCACGGAATCGCCATCGCCACAGCGCGTCAAGGCATCGAGGGTCGATGCGAGCAAGTCCAGTTCATGGGTTCCCGGCACGCCCCGGGTGGCGAGCAGGGGATGGACCGATTCGGCGAGCGCCAGCCGCTCGGCGCGGCGCAGATAGAAATCGTCAAGCGACAGCGGAGCCACGTGCAAACCCCAGCTCGCCAGTATCCGCGAGAGCAGGGCGGACAGCGTGGTTTTGCCGCTGCCCTGGGCGCCGCTGACGCCGATCCTGAGCGGTTTTTCCGCGGCTTCCGCCAAGCCCCGCAGCCGCCGGGCGAGCGGCAGGAACCAGGTTTCCGCCTGTTCACGGTAGCTGGCGGGCAAGCCTTGTTCGGTGATGAACGCGGCGATTGCCCGGTCGGGAGTTTCCTGCACTGCGGGGTGCCTGCTTGCCTCTGGCCTGAGCAGGGAAGGTAGCTTGAGCGGGCGCGGGGAACAAGCGCGGATATGTTTTCTGTCATCCTGCGCGAAGTCGCGGAATGACGGGGAAGTGGGGTTGCTTCACCTCGCGCGGAATCTCTTCAGGCCCTCCCTGTGCTACATTTGCCCAGCTGATTCCACCGTGTCCACCTGCCAAAACCGCGATGCTGGGTTCCCTTTATTCCGATCGGCCGATTGCGGTTTCCCCAGCCGTGGCGGCGACCATCGGGCTGGAGGAGGCGGTCATGATTCATGTGCTGGCCGAGTTGATTACCTTCCGGCCCACCGAGACCCTGCCCGGACATCCGGGCCTGGACTTCGTGTTGCTCAGCGCGGAGGACGCGGGCCGGTTCTTCCCCTTTTGGCAGCCCGCGGACATCGACCGCATCCGCCTGCGGCTCATCCAACTCAAGATGCTCGCCTTCGAGCCACACGCCGAGCAGGCCGGCGCGGCCTGGTACGCCCTCCACCGAATCGACAACGCGCCACGGCGGCCAAGCCCGGTGCGGCGGCGGCGCGGAACCACCGGGCCGATAGACCCCAACTGGCATCCCGACGCCGAGTGGGTCAAGCAGTGCCGCCAGTTGAACATTCCAGAGGATTTCATCCATGCCCAGGTTCCGCGCTTTGTGCTGTACTGGAAGGAGCGTGGGGAAGCGCGCTTTTCCTGGGGCAACGAGTTCGTCAAACACGCGCTGAAGCAATGGCGCGAGGAGCAAACCGCCGCCGCCGCGAGGGAGCGCTTCAGCGATATGGGCTGGAATTGGCGGCCCGACGAAGTCGCCGTGGAAATCCTGGTCCGCGACGGCGTCAACCGCAACTTCATCGAGGACGCCGTGCCGGAATTCGTGCTCTACTGGATGGAGCGCGGCGTCGAGCGGGAAGGTTGGAATTCGACCTTCATCACCCATGTGCAGAAGCAATGGCGGATGTTTCAAGCCGCCGGCTTCACCGGGCAGGACCCGAGGCCGATTCCCGCCGATTGGCGCCCGGACGCGAAATGCCTGGAGATATTGCAGCTTGCCCAGATCGATGAGGATTGGGCCATGGGGCAAGTGCCCGAATTTACGCTCTATTGGCGCGAAAGCGGCGAAGCGAGGGTGTCATGGAATATGATCTTCCTGCAGCGCATGAAACACCTGTGGGCCAAACGCCTCGGCGCTGAAAAAATAGGAGCAACCGGCGCAATGGGAGCGGGCGATGAAAGAGATGCGGACACTGCTTCAGCTTACGGAGAAGACGATGACGCCTGGTTCAGCAGAATCACCGACCGAAGCTGGGCCGAGTAAAGCCGATTCCAAGCGGCAAGCCGGGCGCGATCAGGTCGATGCCGTAAACCGCCTGTTCGAGGAATTCGCCTTCGCCTACCACAACCAATACCGCAAGGCCTTCCCCAACCGGGCCACGCTCGACCGGGCCAAGAAATTCTGGCTTGGGCATCTGCGATGTTTCAGCCCGGCCCAGATCGTTCGCGCCAGCGCCAAGCTAGTCACCTCCAGCGAGTTCATGCCGACGCTTTCCGATGTGGTCAACACCTGCCGCGACGACCGGTCCCTGTTCGGCCTGCCCGCCAACCGCGCCGCCTATCAGGAAGCCTGCCTCAAACCGGGGCCGAAGGCCGGGCAGGAATGGTCCCACGAGGCGGTGTACCTCGCCGGCAGCGCCACCGGCTGGCAGTTGCTCGCCAACGAGCCGGAATCGGTCAGCTACCCCCTGTTCGAGTACCACTATCTCGACCTCTGCCGCCAAGTCGTCGAAGGCGCCAAGCTGACCATCGAACGCCCACCCCCATTGCCCCGACAGACCCAAACCGAACTCACCCGTGAAGAACTGCAAGAACTCGCCGCCGAACTCCGCCGGGAACTTGCCGAGTGACAGAGCAGAGGTGTGCGGCTGTTCTCCCGTCATTCTGCGCGGAGTCGCAGAATCCCGGCGGAGATGGTGCAATGTCCGGGAGATTCTGCGACAAAATGGCAGGATTGCCATTTTGGACAGCGCTTGCGCTGCCCCGTAGGGGTGAGGGGCAGGGTGAGGCCCTCGGCTTCGGGTATAATCCGCCTTCCCACCGGACAACCGGGGATTCATCCATGTTCAACCAAGACGACACCCTGGCCAAGAGCGATTCCGCCCTCGCCGAGGCCATCCGCGCCGAGGAGGACCGCCAGGAAACCCATATCGAGCTGATCGCCTCGGAGAACCACGTCAGCAACGCCGTGCTCGAGGCCCAGGGCTCGGTGCTGACCAACAAGTACGCCGAGGGCTACCCCGGCAAGCGCTACTATGGCGGCTGCGAACACGTCGACGTGGTTGAACAGCTCGCCATCGACCGGGCCAAGGAGCTGTTCGGCGCCGACTACGCCAACGTCCAGCCCCATTCCGGCTCCCAGGCCAATGTCGCCGCCTACAGCGCGCTGATGGAACCCGGTGACACCCTGCTCGGCATGAGCCTGGCCCATGGCGGCCATCTGACCCACGGCGCGTCGGTGAGCTTTTCCGGCCGCATCTACCGGGCGGCGCAGTACGGGATCAAAGACGAAACCGGCGAGATCGATTACGACGAAGTCGCCTCCCTGGCCCGGCAACACCGGCCCAAAGTCATCGTCGCCGGCTTTTCCGCGTATTCCCGCGTCATCGACTGGCGCCGCTTCCGGGAAATCGCCGACGAAACCGGCGCCTGGCTCGTCGTTGACATGGCCCATATCGCCGGCCTCGTCGCCGCCGGGCTGTATCCAAGCCCCGTGCCCTGGGCCGATGTGGCCACCACCACCACCCACAAGACCCTGCGCGGCCCCCGGGGTGGCCTGATTCTCGCCAAAGCCAACCCCGAACTGGAGAAAAAGCTTAATTTCGCCGTGTTCCCCGTGGGCCAGGGCGGGCCGCTGATGCATGTCATCGCCGCCAAGGCGGCATGCTTCAAGGAAGCCATGAACCCGGAGTTCAGGATTTACCAGCAACGGGTGCTCGACAACGCCCGGGCGATGGCGAACGCCTTCATCGCCCGGGACTTCGATGTGGTCTCCGGCGGCACCGACGACCACTTGTTCCTGCTCAGCCTGATCCGCCAGGGCCTCACCGGCAAAGACGCCGACGCCGCCCTCGGCCGGGCCAACATCACCGTCAACAAAAACGCCGTGCCCAACGACCCGAAGCCGCCCTTCGTCACCAGCGGCCTGCGCCTCGGTTCGCCGGCGGTGACCACCCGCGGCCTTGGGGAAGCCCACGTCGCCGAGCTTGCCGGCTGGATGTGCGATATTCTCGAAGATATCGAAAACGAGGCGCTGATCGGCGAGGTCCGGGAAAAAGTCCTGGCGCTGTGCCGCCAGTTCCCGGTCTACCGGAAAACCGCCTAGGCGAAGGCAAACCCCTGAATAATCGGGAGCTTTCCCGCGGCACAGGGGGGTAAAAGAGAACCATATGCACTGTCCCTTTTGCGGCGCGGTTGACACCAAGGTCATCGATTCCCGGCTTGTGTCCGACGGCACCCATGTGCGCCGCCGCCGGGAATGCATCACCTGCGAGGAACGCTTCACCACTTACGAAACCGCCGAGCTCGTCATGCCCCGCATTATCAAAAGCGACGGCTCCCGCGAGCCTTTCAACGACGACAAGCTGCTCGCCGGTTTGCAGAAGGCGCTGGAAAAAAGGCCGGTGGCCATCGAGCAGTTGGAGGCCGCGGTCAACCGCATCAAGGCCCGGCTGCGCGCCGGCGGAGAGCGCGAAATCGCCTCGCGGCAGGTCGGCGAGGCGGTCATGCAAGAGTTGCGCGAACTCGATGAAGTCGCCTTCGTGCGCTTCGCCTCGGTATACCGCAGCTTCCGCGACCTCGACGAGTTCCGCCAGGAAATCGAACGCCTCTCAAAGGGGAACTAGGCGCCTGCGCCGAGCGCAAAGTGTTGGTCGCCGCCTGGCCGAGCGGCTCGACATGATGGAAGCGCTTCGGTGATTTCCAACCCGATACCGACAAGGGAGCCTTTATCGATCAGGATATCGGCTGCCGATCATAGCCCAAACCCCAGATCCGCAATAGTTCCGCGCAGCCTTTGTCGAAATCATTCTGAAAGTCGACCATTTGCAACGACGCCAGCGTCCAAGACAGTTCCGCGTGGTCGCAGGATTGGTACAGGATCGGCACGATTCGTCCGTCAAGTCGGAACGCGTCTCAGGCGTGAGCGAGGATCGCTTGCGCGATCGGCTCGACTTCCGGGTTGCCCGACTCTGTGTCGCCCAGATCAAACCAAGGCATGCGGCGCACGATCCATGGGATTTCACCTGCCGGAAGCCGATTACGGTCACCAACCACCACGGGAATCAAACGGTTGCTGTATTTTTTGGCACCGAGAGCGTACTCCATTTCGTGTTTGACATTTTGAGATTTCGTTGCATCCGGGGTGAGCAGCACAATCATGGCTTCGGAATCCTCGAGGGCTTGCGCAACCTTGCTCGCCCAGTTGTCACCGGGCAAGACTTCCTGTTGCGGATCTTGCACTTCGAGCCCACGCGCCTTAAGCGCCTGAGCGACACGCGCCGCAAGCCATGCGTCAGTTTGGGAATGGCTGAGAAATACTTTCATTGGATTCTCGACGGGCCTGAACTGTATGGCCATGTGGACACAACATAGCAAACACACTTGGATGTGTCACGCTTGGGACGCTTATCCCCAAGGCGGGCACCGGGCGCGGCCGTTGAAGCACCGGAGTTGCTTGACCTTCACGCAGCAGTGGCTGCGGAGCTTGGGCTTTCCCATAAGGAAGCTCTGATCAAGTCGCCGCCAGCTTCATCCTGGCATGGGCGTGGTGAATGCGGGACAATGCCCCCGCCGGATTTGACGGGGAGTTCGGGATGGAACAGTTGACCTTCACGGAGTTGGAGCACGACGCGAAGAAGCGCGAGACGCCCCGAATCACCGCGTTTCGCGCGGAATGATTGAGTGGGAGGAAGGATCATTTCATGCGCAACCTCGGCAATGCGGAATGCGGCGGTGACAGGGCGCGGTGGCCGGAGCATATGGCGAGGGCCTTTGCGCTTGCGCGCTCGGTGCTTAGTTGCGCCCCCAATCCCCGGGTGGGCTGTGTGCTTGTCCGCGGCGGGGGCGTTGTCGCGGAAGGCTTCCACGCCGGTGCCGGGCGGCCCCATGCGGAAGTCGCGGCGCTTGCCGCGGACCCGGAGGGCGGCGCCGGCGCCACGGCCTTCGTCACCCTCGAACCCTGCTCGCACGAAGGCCGCACCGGGCCCTGCGCCGGGGCGCTGATTGAAGCGGGCGTGGGGCAAGTGGTCATCGCCGCGCTCGACCCCAATCTGCGGGTTTCCGGGGTTGCTCTGCTCGAAGAAGCCGGCATCGAAGTGTTCGCGTTGCCGGACTTCGCCGCCGAGGCGGCGGGACTCAATGCCGGGTTTATCAAGCGCGTTTCCGCGGGAAGGCCATTCCTGCGTTGCAAGCTCGCCATGAGCCTCGATGGCCGAACCGCCCTCGCCAGCGGCGCCAGCCAGTGGATCACCGGCCCGCGGGCCCGGGCGGACGCCCATATCCTGCGCGGGGCAAGCTGCGCGGTGCTGACGGGAATCGGCACCGTGACCGCCGATGATCCAGCGCTGAATGTGCGCCCGGAATCGCTCTCTGGAAGCGGGCGCGACCTAGTGGAAAAACGCCTCGCCGCCGTTGCCGGGATGCGGGAGGCGAGCGTGGAGGGCCTGGAGCGCCCATCCGCCGCCGCTTCCGGGCAGCCGCTGCGGGTCATTCTCGACAGCCACCTGCGCACCCCGCCGGCGGCCAAAACGCTGTCGCTCGATGGGGCGGTGAAGATCTTCAGTCTGCGGCAACCGGAGCGGGCTGGCCAGTTTCCGGAAAACGTCGAAGTCATCACCGCGCCGGCCAAAGCGGACAAGGTGGATCTGGAATTCGTGCTAGACTGCCTCGCCGCGAGATTCGAGTGCAATGAAGTGCTTGTCGAGGCTGGCCCGACCCTTGGCGGGGCATTGCTCGCGGCCGGGCTGGTCGATGAGCTGGTCATCCACACGGCGCCACGCTTGCTGGGCAGCGACGCGAAACCACTGCTGGAACTTGCCGGGCCAACGTTGCTGGCGCCGGCGCCGCCTTGGGAAATCCGGGATGTGAGACGTCTTGGCGATGATCTGCGGATCAGCGTCCGCCCCCGCGGGTTCGCGTGCTAGTTCTGGAGCAGCGCTATGTTCACCGGAATCGTCGCCGCCATGGGGGCCGTGCTGGAGCGCAACGCGAGTGACGGCGGCTGCCGGCTGCGCATCGCCGCCGGCGCGCTGGACCTGGGCGATGTGGATATTGGCGACAGCATCGCCGTCAATGGCTGCTGCCTCACCGTGACCCAACTGCAAGCGGACAGCTTTTCCGCCGATGTGTCGAACGAGACCCTGCGCCGCACCACCTTGGGCTCGGTCGAGCCCGGGCAGCGGGTCAATCTGGAAAAAGCCATGCGCCTCGGCGACCGCCTCGGCGGGCACCTCGTCAGCGGCCATGTCGATGGCGTCGGGACCTTGCTCGGGCGCGAAACCGACGGCGGCAACCTGCGCTTGCGGCTCGAAGCGCCCGGGCCACTGGCAAAGTACATCGCCCCCAAGGGCAGCATCTGCGTCGATGGCGCCAGCCTGACGGTGAACGAAGTGGACGGCGCCGAATTCAGCGTCAACATCATCCCCCACACCCGGATGGAGACGATCATCGGCCAGTACCGGCAGAGGCAGCGGGTCAATCTCGAAGCCGACCAGCTCGCCCGCTATCTCGAGCGGCTGCTGCAATGCGGTGGGACAGGCGTTGCCTAGGAAAGCTCTGATTAAGTCAGAGCTTTCCTGCGGTACAGGGATGTGCCGCCGGATTCGATGACGCAAGTCATTGAATCCGCGAGCAAAACAAAACCACGCTTTTGTTTTGCGACAATGAAAAACTCCATGGATGGAGTTTTTCAGAGCATACGCAAAACAGAGGAAACCCCGCGAACAATGAAACTCAACACGGCGGCGGAACTCATCGACGACATCCGCCGGGGCAAAATGGTCGTCATCATGGACGACGAGGCGCGCGAGAACGAAGGCGACATCGTCATCGCCGCCGAGCGCGTGCGCCCGGAAGACATCAATTTCATGGCCAAAAACGCCCGCGGCCTGATCTGCCTGACACTGACCCGGGATCGCTGCGAATTCCTGCAACTGCCGCTGATGGTCAATGACAACCGCACCCGCCACCAGACCCGCTTCACAGTGTCGATCGAAGCCGCCAGCGGCGTGACCACCGGCATCTCCGCCGCCGACCGGGCGCGGACGATCCAGGTCGCGGTGGCGAAGGGTTCGCAGCCGGAAGACATCATCCAGCCCGGCCACATCTTTCCGATCATGGCCCAGCCCGGCGGCGTGCTGCGGCGGGCCGGGCACACCGAGGCCGGCTGCGATCTCGCCCGGCTCGCCGGCTGCGCGCCGGCTGCGGCCATCGTCGAGATCATGAACGAGGACGGCAGCATGGCGCGCCGCCCCGATCTTGAGGCATTCGCCAGCGCCCACAGCCTCAAGATCGGCACCATCGCCGACCTGATCCACTACCGCCTCGCCAACGAACATACGGTCACCCGCACCACGAGCCACCGCCTCGACACCAGCCACGGCAAGTTCGATGTGCACAGCTATGAGGATTCGATCAGCGGCAGCACCCACCTGGCCTTCACCCTCGGTGAAATCTCCGCGGACGAGCCGACCCTGGTGCGGGTCCACATCCCCAACACCTTGCGCGATGTTTGCCAAGTGGTCAGCGGCGAGCGCACGAGTTGGTCCTTCGGCGACGCGCTTGCGCGGATCCGCGAGGAGGGCGGCGGAGTCGCCGTGCTGCTCTCCGGCGACGACTATGGCCAGGGCCTGGATTCCTCGATGGAGCGGGCCTTGGCCAGCGGCCGCGGCGGCGGTGAGGGGGAGGAGCTGCGCAGCGACCTCACCATCGGCACGGGCTCGCAGATTCTGCGCGATCTCGGCGTCGGCAAGATGCGCCTGCTCAGCCATCCGGCGCGATTCAACGCGATTTCGGGATTCGATCTCGAAGTGACCGGTTTCGTCCGCTTCCGCAAGCCACGCAATGGCGGTGCCGGCAACGGCGGCAATGAAGGAGAGCGCGAATGAGCGCGGGCGCGATCCTCAAGGGAGACTTCAAGCCGGGCGGGGCGCGCTTCGCCATCGCCATGAGCCGGTTCAACAGTTTCATCGTCGAGCGCCTGCTCGACGGCGCCTTGGCGGCCCTGCTCGACCAGGGCGTGGAGCGTGAACGCATCACCATCGTCCAGGTTCCCGGCGCCTGGGAGCTGCCAGTCGCAGTGCGCTCGCTGGCGCGGCGCCGCGACATCGACGCGGTCATCGCCCTCGGCACCGTGATTCGCGGGGAAACCGCGCATTTCGACTATGTCGCCGGCGAATGCGTGGGCGGATTGAGCCGCGTCATGCTGGAAACTGGCAAACCCGTAACCCTGGGTGTGCTGACGGTGGAAACTGTCGAACAAGCCGAAGCGCGCTCGTGCCCAAGCGACAACAAGGGCGCCGAGGCGGCGCTGGCGGCGCTGGAAATGGCCAGCCTGCTGGCCCGCCTCAAGTCCGAGTCCCAGCCCGGGTGAGCGGCGGCGGCCATCGCGGGCGGCGCGGGGCGCGGCGGCTGGCGCTGCAGGCGCTGTACCAGTGGATGCTGTCGGGCAACGATCCAACCGAGATCGCCCGGCGAATGCGCGAGGACGCCGGCGCGAACATCGATAAGGATTACTTCAACACATTGTTTCCGGCGGTCGCGGCAAGCCGGCCCGAACTCGAACAGCAACTCGCGCCGGTGCTGGACGGGCGCAAGCTCGATCCGGTGGAGCAGGCGGTGCTCTGGCTCGGCGCCTTCGAACTCGCCCGGCAAGGCGACATCCCCTACCGCGTCGTCATCAATGAATCCGTGGAGCTTGCCAAGATCTTCGGCGCCACCGACGGCCACAAGTATGTCAACGCCGTGCTCGACAAGCTCGCGCCGAGGCTGCGCGGCGCGGAGGCGGGCGCCGCCGGCTGACGGGATTTGGGCATGGCCATGGGCGAACACGACATCATCCGCCGCTACTTCGCCGTGCCGGAGTTGATGTTGGCGCGGCCGGAAATCGAACTCGGCATCGGCGACGACGCCGCGGTGCTGCGCATCCCCGAAGGCAAACACCTCGTCACCGCCACCGACGCGCTTGTCGAAGGGGCGCATTTCCCCACCGACGCCAGCGCGGAATCGATCGCCAACCGGGCGCTGGCGGTGAATCTCAGCGATCTGGCGGCGATGGCCGCCGAGCCGCTTTGCTTCACCTTGGCCTTGACCCTGCCGGCGGCCGAGGCGGACTGGCTGCAAGGCTTCAGCCGCGGCCTCGCCTTTCTGGCCGGCGAGTTCCGCTGCCCGCTCGTCGGCGGCGATCTCTGCCGCGGGCCGCTGCAAATCGCGATTCAGACGCACGGCCTTTGCGAGCCGGGGCGCGAATTGCGCAGGAGCGGGGCGAGGCCCGGGCAGGCGGTTTTCCTAACCGGATACGCCGGTGACGGCGCACTCGGGCTCGCCAGCCTCGGAATCGCCACGCCGGGCATCTCGCTTGATGCGCCGCCAGCGGATTTGCCGGCGGCTTGCCGGGCGCACCTCCACGATGCCTTCTACCGTCCCCGGCCCCGCATCGCTTTCGCCGGTGCCGCCGCTGCGCTGATCGCCAGCGCCATCGATGTTTCCGACGGGCTGCTCGGCGATGCCGGCCACTTGGCCGCGGCGGGCGGTGTCGGCATCCGCATCGACCCGGAATGCCTGCCGTACTCGCCCGCGGCGCTGTGCTGCGCCGGGGAAGAATCCCGCCTCCACGCCGCGTTGCGCGGCGGCGACGACTATGAACTGTGCTTCACCGCGGCACCGGAAAATGCGGACAGGCTTAGGGAAATCGCCGCCGGAATGAAGCTGCCGCTGGCCCAAATCGGCGAAGTGGTCGCCGGAGAAGGTGTCCGGGTGAAGGGGAAGGAAGTGGATGGCATCCCATCTTTTGATCATTTTGCCGGCGCCGCCAAAACCACCGATGGCTAGGAGCCTGCGCCATGGGACACCCAACCCATCCTTCCGGGATTTGCTCGCCAATCCCGTCCAACTGCTCGCCTTCGGTTTTGGCAGCGGCCTGTCGCCTTGGGCGCCGGGGACCGCCGGCACCCTGCTGGCCGCGGCGATCTGGTTCGTTCTGCCAGCGCAGGTTTTTCCATACAACCTGCTGTTGCCCGCGCTGGCGGCCCTGGCGGGAATCTGGATTTGCGGCCGCGGCGCGCGAAAGCTCGGCGGCGGCGACCACCCCGGCATCGTCTGGGACGAATTCGCCGGCTGCTGGATCACCCTCGCCCTGGCTCCCGCGGGCTGGCCCTGGGCGCTCGGGGGAATCGCCCTGTTCCGCCTGCTCGACATCCTCAAACCCTGGCCCATCAAGTGGCTCGACCGCAATCTCGCCGGCGGGGCCGGCATCATGCTCGACGATGTGGCAGCGGGTATAATGGCCGCCCTTTTCATGCAATGCCTGCGCTTGATCGCCTGACTGCCGGTCAGGAAAAAACCGGGAGTTCGTGAATTGACCATTGAATTTGTCGCCCAGGCCAAATTGCCGACCCGCTGGGGCGATTTCAGGATTTACGGCTTCAAGGACCTGCAGGCGGACAAGGAACACGTCGCCCTCGCGCTCGGGAAATTCAACCTCGAAGAGCCCCTGCTGTGCCGGATTCATTCCGAATGCCTCACCGGCGACAGCATGTTCAGCCTGCGCTGCGATTGCGGGCCGCAACTCGAATTCGCCATGCGGCGAATCTCCGAGGCCGGCCGCGGCCTGATTCTCTACCTGCGGCAGGAGGGCCGCGGCATCGGCCTGCTCAACAAGCTGAAGGCCTACGCCCTGCAGGACGCTGGCGCCGACACCGTCGAGGCCAATGTTCAACTCGGTTTCGAGCCCGACAGCCGCGAATACCAGATCTGCAAGCCCATGCTCGATTTTTTCGATGTGCGCAAGGTCAAACTGCTGACCAACAACCCCGCCAAAGTCAAGGCGCTCAAGGACATGGGCATCGAGGTGGATGAAATCATCCCCATCCGCACGGGCGCCAATCCCCACAACGAGACCTACCTCGCGGTCAAGATCAACAAACTCGGCCATCTGCGGTGACCGCCGGCGGCAAACACATCACGGTGGACCTGCTGCGCCATGGCGAACCCGGCGGCGGCGACATCCTGCGCGGGCGCGTCAATCCCGAACTCACCGCCCGGGGCTGGCGGCAGATGGAGGCCGCGGCGGAGCGGGCCAAGGCGCATTGGACCCATCTCTTCTCCTCGCCGCTAAAGCGTTGCCGGGATTTCGCCCATCATCTCGCCCAGTCCCGCCAGCTCGCGCTGCGGATCGAAGACCAATGGCAGGAAATCGACTACGGCGACTGGGACGGCATGGACATCGCCGAGTGGCGCCGGCTCGCGGCGCCGCAGTTCCAGAGTTTCCGCGAAGACCTCACCGCCCTGGCGCCGCCCAATGGCGAGACGTTCCTGGCGTTCCGCGACCGGGTGCAGACCGCCTTGCGGGGCCTGTCCGCCTTGCCCGACGGCAGCCACGCGCTCATCGTCACCCACGGCGGCGTCATGCGGGTGGTGCTGCCGACAGTGCTCGGCATACCGCTCAACCAGAGCTCTCCGCTGCACATCCCCTTCGCCTGCCTGAGCCGGATCTTGATCCACACCGACAATGGCCGCAGCCAGGCGAGCCTGCTGTTCCACAACGCCTTTTTCGACAATAAATGAGATTCCGCGGCCCCACTTCGCTATGCGCGGAATGACGGGGTAGAGCGGGCGCGTCAGGAACACAGCGCCTTGAATTCTGCACTGGGGAAGCGCGGCGGTGGGCGGAAGGGGCCCGGCGTCAGCCGGGAAGGAATCCGATCACCGACGGCAAGCGACCGGTGTCTGGACGAAGAGATTCGGCGTCTCCGCTTCGCTGCGCGCGGAATCTCCATCGGGCTGGCAAGGAATCCGGGGAGGGAGGCAGTCAATAATCGAGGCCCTTCTGGGCCTTGACTCCATGGTTGAAGGCGTGGCGGATGTCCTTGACCTCGCTCACGGTATCGGCGATTTCGAGCAGTTCGCGGCTGGCGTTGCGGCCGGTTATGACCACGTGCTGCCGCGCCGGCCGGTCTTTCAGCGCCCGCAGCACAGCGGCCTTGTCGAGATAACCATAGGTGAGCATGTAGGTCAGCTCATCGAGGATGACCAGCCCGGTGGACTCGTCCGCGAGCAGGGCTTCGGCCTTGCCCCAGGCCAGCTCGGCCGCGGCGATATCGGTTTGCCGGTTCTGGGTTTCCCAGGTGAAGCCGGTGCCCATGACGTGGAAGGCCACCAGCGGATGGTCGGCGAACAGCAGTTGCTCGCCGCATTCCCAGGTGCCTTTGATGAACTGCACCACAGCGCATTCAAGGCCGTGGCCGACGCTGCGGGCGAGCATGCCGAAGGCGGAGGAGCTTTTGCCTTTGCCGTTGCCGGTCAGCACGAGCAGCAGGCCCCGGTCTTCGGTGGCCGCGGCGATGCGGCTGTCCACATGGGCCTTTTTGCGTTCCATGGCGCGCTTGTGGCGCGCCTCGCGGGGGGATTCTTCAGTCGGCATGGCGTGTTGCTGATTCAGGCGGGTTTCGCGGGACAGGGCACTGGCGATGGGCGATATCCGCAATCAGATCGCCTGGCGGTCACGCTGCCCGGCGTTCAGTTTTTCCCGGATCGACCTGGCGATGCCATCGGCGTCGAGCCCCGCGCCTTGCAGCATTTCGGCGGGCTTGCCATGTTCGATAAAGCGGTCCGGCAGGCCGAGATTGAGCACTGGAACCCGGTAGCCGTCCCGGTGCAGCATTTCCGCCACCGCCGAGCCGGCGCCGCCCATGATGGCGTTTTCCTCGATGGTGACGAGCAGTTCGTGCGACTCCGCGGCAGCGCGGATGGCGTCTTCGTCAATGGGTTTGACGAAGCGCATGTCGTAGACCGTGGCGTTGAATTCCTCCGCCACCGCGAGCGAAGGCGCCACCATGCTGCCGAAGGCGAAGATCGCCACCCCGCCGCCTTCGCGCCGCCGCACCGCTTTGCCGATGGGGACGGTTTTCCACTCACCGCCCATTTCAACCCCGGGCCCCTTGCCCCGGGGGTAGCGCACAGCGGCCGGGCCCACATGATCGTAGCCGGTGCAGAGCAGCAGCCGGGTTTCCTCCTCGTCGCTCGGCGCCATGACGATGATGTTGGGCACGCAGCGCAGGTAGGTGAGATCGAAACTGCCAGCGTGGGTCGGGCCGTCTTCGCCGACGAGTCCGGCGCGGTCGATGGCGAACAGCACATCGAGGTTTTGCAGGGTGATGTCGTGGATCAACTGGTCGTAGCCGCGCTGGAGAAAAGTCGAATAGATGGCCACCACGGGTTTGACCCCTTCGCAGGCGAGCCCGGCGCCGAAGGTGAGGGCGTGCTGCTCGGCGATGGCGACATCGTGGTAGCGGTCGGGGAATTCCTTGGCGAATTGCACCATGCCCGAGCCTTGGCCCATGGCCGGGGTGATCGCCACGAGCTTTTCGTCCCGGCGGGCGGCTTCGCACAGCCATTGGCCGAAAACCTGGGAGTAGGTCGGGCTGCTCTTCGCTTTCGGCTGGGGTGGCTTTTTCGCTTCGGCGACCGGCGCCACCTTGCCGATGGCGTGCAGGCCGAAGTCGTCGCCCTCCGACTCGGCGTAGCCCTTGCCCTTGCGGGTGACGACATGGAGCAACTGCGGGCCTTTCAGGTCTTTGATGTTGGTCAGGACTTCAAGCAGTTGCGGAATGCTGTGGCCGTTGATGATGCCGATGTAGTTGAAGCCGAGCTGGTCGAACACGGTGCCGCGGGAGAGCACCCCCTTCATGAAGTTTTCGGTCTGTTCGGCGGCCCGCAGCGCCTTGGGCGCCTTGGCGAGCACCTTGCGGCCGCCGGCGCGGACGAAATTGTAGGATTTGCTCGCCCACAGCCGCCCGAAGTAGTTCGACAGGCCGCCGACATTGTGGTCGATCGACATGTTGTTGTCGTTGAGGATGACGAGAATGTCCTCTTCGAGGTGGGCGGCGTGGTTCATCGCCTCGAAGGCCAATCCGGCGGTCATCGCGCCGTCGCCGACCACGGCGATGATCTTGCGGTCCTCCCCGTTCATGCGGCGGCCCACCATCATGCCGAGGGCGGCGCTGATGGCGGTGCTTGAGTGGCCGACGCCGAAAGTGTCGTATTCGCTTTCGAACCGCGCCGGGAACGCCGCTAGCCCCCCCGCCTGGCGGATCGTCTGCATGCTTTCCCGCCGTCCGGTGAGAATCTTGTGGGGATAGGCCTGGTGGCCAACATCCCAGACGAGCCGGTCGGTGGGCGTGTTGAAGATGTAATGCAGGGCGATGGTCAGCTCCACCACGCCGAGGCCGGCGCCGAGATGGCCGCCGGTCTTGCCGACGCAATAGAGCAGGTAGGCCCGCAGTTCATCCGCCAGCTTGGCCAGTTGATCGGTCTCCAGCCCGCGCAGATTCTCCGGCGAGTCGATCCCGTCGAGCAGTGGCGTTTCCGGTCTTTTTGTCGGGATTTGCTTGAGCATCTTGGTCCCCCGCCTCCCTCAATACCGCGAGCATACCCCAAGCGGGCCAAAACAGGGAAACACTTTTTCACGCTTTTCAATTCACCCGGTCAACGATGTATTGCGCGAGTTGGCGCAGTGGCGCGGCTTCCGGGCCGAAATCGGCGATGGCCCCGATGGCGCCGGTGGCGAGTTCATCCGCTTTCAACCTGGCATCTTCAAGCCCGAGCAGGGACACATAGGTGGCCTTGCCGCTTTCCTGATCGGAGCCTTGCGGCTTGCCCAGGGTCTCGGTGTCGGCGACGACATCGAGGATATCGTCCTGGACTTGGAAGGCGATGCCGATGCGGCCGCCGTATTCCCGCAGGCGCGCGAGTTGTTCTTGCCCGGCCCGGCCGGTGCTCAAGGCGCCGAGCATCACACTGGCCTCGATCAAGGCGCCGGTCTTGAGGCGGTGGATGGTTTCCAGCTCGGCCAGCGAGGATTCGACACCTTCCGCGGCGAGATCGCGCACCTGGCCGGCGACCATGCCTTTCGGCCCCACCGCGAGGGCGAGTTCGCGCACCATGCCGAGCCGGTCACCCGCGCCGGGCGCGCTGAGTATGTCGAAGGCCATGGTTTGCAGCGCGTCTCCGGCGAGAATCGCGGTGGCCTCGTCGAAAGCCTTGTGCAGGCTCGGCCTGCCCCGCCGCAGGTCGTCGTCGTCGAGCGCCGGCAGGTCGTCGTGGATCAAGGAATAGACATGGATGAACTCGACCGCGCAGGCGGCGGCGTCGGCGTCCACCCAATCGCCGCCGACCGCCCCGCAGCCGCCATAGGCAAGCAGTGGGCGAACCCGCTTGCCGCCGGCGAGCAGCACATAGCGGACCGCCTCGCCAAGGCTGGGGCAGGGGAAGGGGTTGGCGTCGAGATAGCCGCCGAGCCGCTGGTCAACCCGCGTCTGGCAAGCCATCCGGAATTGGTCGAATCCGCCGCTCATTCCGCATCCGCCCGGGTGGGGTCGAGGTCTTCGGTGCCGCCCTCCGGCGAGGTCAGCACTTTGACCTTTTGTTCGGCTTGTTCCAGCGCCCGCCGGCATTCCTTCACGAGTTCCACCCCGTGCTCGAAGCTGCGCAGCGATTCTTCAAGGCCAAGCTCGCCGTCCTCCATGCGGGTGACGAGTTGCTCAAGCTCGCCGAGCTTGGCTTCGAAATTGAAGTCGGCGGCCTCGTTGCCGTTTTGTTCTTTGCTTTCGTTTTCGCTCATGGTTTGGTCCCGGATTTCCGCCGCCCGGTGCGCCCGCGGGGAAGCGCTGCCTGAATCAGGGCTTGCCCAGCAACTGGGCCAGCCCGCGCATCACGATGTCGTAATCGGTGACGATACCGATCACCTCGCCGTCGTCAAGCACCGGCGCCACCCGCAGATGGAAACGTTCAAACAAGCGCGAAGCGTAACGGATATTCATGCCCGGATGCACCGTCAGCACCGGCTTGCTCATGATTTCGTAGATTCGTACCCGCTCGGGCGAGCGGTCCGGGCCGATCACCTTGCGGGCGATGTCGGTGTGCAGCACGAGGCCGAACTCGTCGTTCCCGTCGCGCCGGTCAACGATCATGCAGTGGGCGTCGACCTCGAGCATGCGCCGGAAAGCCGCCGCCACGGTATCCAAGCCGCCCACCCGGATGTAGCTCTGGTCCATGACATCGCGGACGCTGACCCTGGTTTGCCCAGTCATGCGGTTCTCCTGTTTCAAATGTGCTTGCCGAGTTGCCCGGCGAGCATTTCGACTTGGTTGGAGGCGCCGACCACATCCTCCACATCGAGCTGCAGGGCGATGCCAGCCCCGGATTTTTGGTCGAACTCGCCGGCTTCGCAGATTTTTTCGAGTATGCGCCGGGCCAGGTACTGCTCCACGGTGAACAACAGGATCTCTCGGCGCGAGTCCACCGACAAGCCGAAGATGCCTTTGCGCGCCCGCATCCCCTCGCCCCTGGCGGTGGGAATGATGGTCGCTCCGGTGGCGCCGTGTTCCCGGGCGGCATCTAGGACTTTGCCGGTCAGCCGGTCATCGACAAAGGCCACGATCAGTTTGAATTTCATGGTCGGAAACCTCCCGGTTCAGGCCCCGCGGGGCTTTTGCTTGCGCCCTCCGGACTTTTGCTCACGCCCTTCGGACTCTTGCTTGCGCCCTACGGGCGGGGAAAACCGAAAGCTGGGCGTAGGCCAGCACGGCGATGATGGGAAACAGACTGGCGAAGGCGATCAGCCCGAAGCCATCGATCAGCGGATTGCGCCCCGGAACCGCCGAGGCGAGCCCAAGGCCAAGCGCCGCCACCAACGGCACGGTAACCGTCGAGGTCGTCACCCCGCCCGAATCGTAGGCCAGCGGCACCATCTCCCGGGGCGCCAGCGCAGTTTGAATCACCACCAGAATGTATCCGGCGATGATAAACCAGTGAATCGGCAGACCGTGAATGATGCGGTAAACGCCCAAGGTGATGCCGATCGCCACGCCGAGCGCCACGGCGATGCGCAGCCCCCACACCCCCACCGAGCCGCCGGAGATTTCGCCGGCCTTGATCGCCACCGCGATCAGCGAAGGCTCGGCCATGGTGGTGCTGAAGCCGATGGCGAAGGCGAACAGGTAGACCCAGCCATACCTCGGCCAGCCGCCGTCCGCCGCGCCCGCGGTGGCTTGGGCGATAAGCTGCTCGGCCATGCCCCGCCCCAGCGGGAAAATCGCCGCTTCGAGGCCGATCAGGAACAGCGCGATGCCAAGCACGACGAAGACGAACCCGGCCAGGATCCGCGCCGGATTGGCCAGGCTGCGGCGCAACACGGCAAACTGGAACACCACCACGACGAGCACGATGGGCACGATATCGCGCAAGGTGGCGAGCAGGGTCGAAAGCGCCGCGGGAATCCACTCCATCGCGCTTCAGCCCGCCACCATGCCGTAGCCCATGACGAAAATCATCGGCGTCAGCGAGGCGAAGGCGATCAGGCCGAAGCCGTCAAGCATGGGGTTGCGGCCCTTGATCGAGCTAGCGAGGCCGACCCCGAGCGCGGTGACCATGGGCACGGTGATCGTCGAAGTCGTCACGCCGCCGGAATCATAGGCGATGCTGATGATCTCCCGCGGCGCCAGGGCGGTCATGATGACCACGACAATGTAGCCGCTGATGATCAGCCAGTGAATCGGCCAGCCCATGAGGATGCGAACCACGCCGATGACGATGGCCAGACCAACCGAAAAAGCCACCACATAGCGCAATTCGAGGGCATAGCGCGCGATGGCGGCGGGATCGTTGGCGATCATGCCGGCCTGCGCCGCGACGCTGGCGGCCTCGGCGCAAACCGCGATCAGCGCGGGTTCGGCGACCGTGGTGCCGAAGCCGAGGCAGAAGGCGAAAGCGAGCAGGGCGGCGGGGCTGCCTTTGCGCGCGAAACCATCGGCCATGCTCTCGCCGATGGGGAACAGCGCCATTTCGAGGCCGGCGACGAACAGCGTCAATCCCGCCGCCACGCAGAGCAGCCCGCCGAGTATGGTTAGGAATTCATCCGGCGCCTGCCGCAGCACCAGCAGTTGGAAGAAGGCGATCACCAAGATGATCGGCGCCAGATCGCGAAGGCTGCCGCCAAAGGCCCGCCCGAGATTGCCCAGCCAGGGCGGCGGGCGAATCCCGCCCGCGGGCCGTGGCAATCTCCGCCCCGGAACCCCAGCCAGCGATTGCAAGTTGAAGGCCATCAACCATCCTTGAATGCGTGCGGCGGGAATGGAGATCAAGGGGCAATATAGGCCAAAGCCCGCCGGGGTTCAATGCGGCGCCCCGGTTCCCACGCCAGCGGCAACATCAGGACAGGTCGGGAGGGAGGAATTCAAGCCGAACCCGCGGAGGCTCGAATTCGATATCGCTCAGGCCCGGCCTCGACAGCGAGTCAGCGAGATTCCGCCGCTGACTGGCAAGACACAAGATAGTCCTCATCGGTTTCTTGATCCTATTCCTTGATTTGAATCGTACTTCTGAATATAGTCTATTTCGTGAGAAAAAGTTACCGACTGTTCCCGTCCAGCTTGAACCAGTCATCCCCGATGAGCCAATCTGCCGTGAATATCAACATGAATCAGGTAAAATTCACGGTACTTTATCATTTTACAGTGAATATCCGGCAATCAAAGCATGGCAACCAACCGAAGGCTTAGAGCTCGCCTCCAACTCCTGAAGCGGGAGTTTGACTCCCTGCGGCCAGGCAGGGAAGCCTTGCTTGCGCACATTGACGAGGTGGAAGTCGCCGAGAGCGTTTACAACTCGAACGCCATCGAAAACTCAACGCTCACCCTCAAGGAAACCGAGCGCATCCTGTTTGAGCAGCAGCTCGCCCGGGACATTTCCGTACGCGAGTTGTTCGAGGCGAAAAACCTGTCCCGGGTGATGGCGCACAAGCGCTCGCGCGCCGCCACCGGGGAACTCGACCGCGACCTGATTCTCGCCCTGCACCGGATGCTTCTCGGCGGCATCGATGACGAGATCGCCGGGCGCTACCGGCAAGCCGGCGAGTACGTGCGCGTCGGACCCCATATCGCTCCGGCGCCGGAGCATGTCGAGCTGATGATGGAACAGATCACCGTGGCCTACACCGCGGACCTCGAATCCTGGTTCCTCGACAAGATCGCCCGCTTCCATCTCGAATTCGAATCCATCCACCCGTTCCGCGACGGCAACGGCCGCATCGGCCGGGTGCTGATCAATTTTCAACTGCTCCAACTCGGCCTGCCCCGCGTCATCCTGCGGAACTCGGAAAAGCGGCACTACTACCGGGCCTTCGTGGAATACGAGCGCCGCGAGTCCACCCGGCCGATGGAGAGGATTCTCGTCCTCGCCCTGCTCGAATCACTCCACAAGCGCGTCGCCTACCTGCGCGGCGACCGTATCATCAAGCTGTCAGACCACATCCGCAAGCGTGGCCTCCCGGCCCCAGCCACCACCAACGCCGCCCGCCGCCAAACCATTCCAGCCTTCCGCGAGCGGGGGGTTTGGAAGATCGGGGAGGAGCACAATTCAAATTTTGAGTAGGTTCTCTATATATCGCTCGGTGTTGTTTGAAATTTCAGCGATAACCTTCCGTTGATAATCGCAGTACATGTTTGATATCAGAACTTCTTTGGCAATGGGGGAATAGATGGATTCCGCCGCATGGTAGAATTTCTCAATCAATTCATCAAGGGCCTGAGCATGTTGTTTTTTGGCATCCTCACATAGATTCTTCATGTTTTCGACTGTTTTTTCAGCCTTCGCTTCAGCTTCTCGCAATCTACGGTCTTGGGGTTGTGAAAGCATCTTGTAGATTCCCAACAAAGCTATACCTGCTCCCACGCTCAAGCCGATCGGGTTCATTATAATACCTGCGGTCATACCCACTCCCATAAAACCTGTAACTGCCACAGTTGCGACGCCAGCCACACCGCCTATCTTTAGAGTTGTCGTTGCCACTGAATCAAGCGATGACATTAGTCGAGAATTTATGGACGCGGAAGGAATCAGTTCCGTGAATTCTTTGCGATGCGTGCCGAAAGAAAAAATCTTCTTTGAATCAGCAAGTTCATTGCAAAACGATTCATACTCCACACTCCAGTCCTCCATTATCGAGTCATAGCGATTTCTGATACTATCAATTCGTTGTTTGATAACGAGAACAGCTTCGTCATCTTTTGGCTTGTGCAATGCTGGCTGCTTTCCGCCGCTCAAGCGAGCGACCCGATCTTTCCAGATTTTTTCCAGTTCCAACTGTGTATCATCCAGCATGGTGTCGACATCTTCTTCAAAATGCGTCTTTTGTTTTGCAGCTCTTCTCTGAAGCAAATTAAGACGCCTCTTTGTTTGTTCGATCATTGTATCAGCCATGGATGAGAGCTGTTCGTTTGCCAACTGCAATAAATCCAAATCGTGATTTCTCTTTTCCAATTCTTGGCACGAATTGATTGCATTTTCCTTGGAGTCAGACAATGCGCGTTGGAAGGCATCAGACTTGATGTTTCGGTCGCATTCTTCCAGGACTTCGAGTAGTCGTTTGTCATTGAAAGCAAGCGAGAAGTCGCGTATTTTGTTATATGGTGTTCGGCGCGCTAGCATGTTTTTCATTCCTGAGCTAAGCGATTGCGTGAATTCGCCGATTACACTAGATTTCTCGAGTTCCAATGCTTTCATTATTGGCTTTAAAATCGTTTCCTGATTTACTCCTTGGATAGAAAGTATAGGCTGCAGGCACTGAACCACATACTGTTTGAGTTCCAGCTCTTTATCCTTAGCAGATTTTCTGACTAATTTGATTGCATCATTGAAGTCTGGAGGTTCGAGAATTGCTCGAAGGGTTAGTGTGTTAATCAGGAGTGGACTATCGACGATAGAAACCAGATTTTTGTTGACCAAGACCACAGCTTGGTATTCCTCTGCGGTTACCACGCCGTCTCGGTTTGCAATAGCTCCGACTAGTTGGCATATCGCGGGCAAAAATCCATGACTATAGTCTTCTATGGTTACTTCGGATTGAATGACAAGTTCTTTCGTGGACAAGTTGTATGCTCCTATCGTTTTCGGATTCGGGGTTTCTCCGCCAGGTTGAGAATGAAACACAGCCAACCGAGTTTACTGACAAGAACCAGCGTTAAGCAAGTAGTAGTTGCCGGCCTTGATGGAAGTCGGAACTACAGATCGGCGGCATACATCCGATCCATGATTTTGGTGATGTCGGAGGCTTGGGCGAGGTGGCGGGTTCGGGTGGTGGTGATGAAATCCTTGGGGATGCCGTGGCGGGCTTCGGCTATGGGGCCGGCTATGGCGGCGAGGGTGTCGGAGTCGCCGCCGAGCGAGATGGCGTTGCGGATGGCGTCCTCGTAGCTTTCGGAGTCGAGCGCGCAGATGATCGCCTCCGAGACGGTTTTCTGGCAGGTTTCGCTGAAGTAGTAGTCGGGCCTGATGTCGTCGAGGCTGCGGGAGAGGTCGTAGCCGTATTCCTCTTCAATCGCGCGGTGGATGGCGCCGGTCGATTCGCCCTGGAAGGCGAGCCAGATCGCGGTGGTGGCGGCCCGGGCGCCCTTCATGCCTTCGGGGTGGTTGTGGGAGATTTCGGTGACTGCATCGGCGGCGGCCAATGCGTCTTGCAGCGGGCGGTGGCGGTTGAGGTAGGCCGCGGGTGAAACGCGCATGGCGGAGCCATTGCCGAAGCTGCCGTAGGGTTTTGGATCCTTTTGCTCGATCCAATCCGCGAACCTGCCGCCGTAGCCGCGGCCCGGATGCCGCCGGCACCATTGTTGCAGCGTCTTCGCGGGCGGAATTTTGCCGAGCAGGATATCGGCGACGGCCGCTGTGCATACGCTGTCGTCGGTGTAATGGCAGGAATCGACGAAGAACGGGAAATCCTTGGTCTTGATCCGGTCCCATTCGTACATGGACCCCACGATGTCGCCGATAATCGCTCCCCACATGATTTTTCCTCCGCTCCGGTGGGCCGCGCAATCCTGGTTCGGTTTCTAGGCGATTGTCAATCCCGGCTGGCACCAAGATGCCAACACTGCGCGACAGTCCATCGCTGGAGTCGGCGCAAAGTGCTAGAGTTGGCTGCGGTCAAACTTCAGGGTGGGTTGGTGGAACGGGAGAAAACCAGTCGGCGCGGGCGGATTTGGTGGTTGATGGTTTTGCCGCCGCTGGCGCTGATCGCGGCTTGCGCGCTGATTGATGTGGGTGGGCCGCCAGTTGCCGGGCTTGGCGAGCCGCGGGGGCTCGGCGATATCGAGTATGTCGAGTTTGCCCCGCCCGCCGGTGAAAGCAGGCAGTTGCTGGTGTTTGTTCATGGCACGCCGGGCTCGCTGCGGGCGTTCCGCGATTATCTGGCCGACCCGCTGCTGCGGGAGCGGTTCCACCTGATTGCGGTTTCCCGGGTGGGCTGGACGACTGGGGCGGACTTCAAGGAGTCTTCGCTGGCGGCCCAGGCCCGGGCCCTGCGGCCCATTCTGGAAATGGACCGCTCGGGCCGCGGCGCGATATTGATGGGGCATTCCTACGGCGGCCCGGTGATCGCCCGGGCGGCGATGGACCACACCGAACTCGTCGGCGGCCTCATTTTCGTCGCCGCCACCGCCGACCCGGAACTGAGCGGCCCCCGTTGGTACAATCACCTCACGCATTGGTGGCCGGAGTTCATCCTCGGCGACGGCCTCATGGGGGCCAACAAAGAAATCATGGCGGTGCGCGAACAACTCCGGGAAATGCTGCCGCGCTGGGAGAAACTGACGATGCCGGCGCTTATCGTGCAGGGCGGCGCCGACAGCCTGGTGCACCCGGAGAACGCCGGTTTCCTGGATGAAAAACTGGCGGATTCCCGTCTGCTGCCCGTGCCGGGTGGGGACCACTTCATCCTCTGGGGGGATATGCCCATGATTCGCGACGCGATCCTCGAAATGTTCGCGCCGGTGGCGCCATGAATCACTCCGCTATGCGCAAAATGACGAGTTTTCGATCCAGCACTGTGCGAGTCGCCGTTGGGCGGCGACGGATCGAAGCCACAACTTCGCTCCGCGCAGAATGGCAGTGTAGACCCGATGCGTTCGGGACATAGTGCCCCGAATTTTGCACTGAGGGAGCGCGGCGGTGAGCGGAAGGGGCCCGGCGCCAGCCGGGAAGGTATCCGCTCACCGCCGGCAAGCGACCGGTGCCCGAACGAAGAGATTCTGCAACTTCGCTTCGCGCGGAATGACAGTGATTCATGACGGTCAGCGACCGGTGCCCGGGGAATGACACATATGCAACGGAAAATCCTGCCACGCGACTGGCGCATCCGGTTGGGGCTGCTGGTTTCGCTGTTCTGGTTTGTCTTTCTCGGCGTCTATGTGCAGATGAACGTGGGCTGGTCGCGCTTCATGGCGCTGCCGATCGCCGAGATGGGGAATTTTCTCGAGGGCGCCTTCGCTTTTCTGGCTTTTCTCTGGCTGGTCATCGGCCTGTTCATCCAGCAGTCGGTGCTCGCGCAGAACAACGAGGAGCTGCGGCGCAGCAATCTCAACATCGAAAAGCAGACTCAGGCCATCGCCGCCACCGAACTCAACGCCCGCCAGGAAACCTTCTTCAAAATCGCCGAGAGCACACGCCGGCAACTCGGGGCCGTTGTCGGCATGCTCTTCATTTCCAGCCAGGGGCCGACTGGCAACGGCAGTTACGACAATGAGCGGTTGCGGGAAGACTGGCGCGAGTTCGCCCGGGGCGATTCCGAGCTGTTCTCGCGCAAGCTGATCAGCATGATCGCCAACGAAACCGGGGAACCGCCGGAGGAGCTTTTCTTCGGCACCGAAATCCGCCGCAACCACACCAACAACTTCATCGCCGGCTTCGAGCGCCTGCTCGACCTCGCCCGGGAATGCGACACCGGCAACCTTATCGTCGATTCGCTGGTAGTATCGGCGCACGGGCTGCTCGCCGCGCGCATGCGCGAAATGCACCCGGAATACGAATTCCAGGCATTCGATGTGACCGATTCGCAGCTGTACCTGCGGCGGTATCTGACCGAAGACAACGGGCAACCGCGGGCGCGGGCCTGAGCCGCCGCCGCAATTCCGACCGCTCCACAAAGGAGGAGAGAAACATGGATCCACTGATCGCGCTGGTGCTCGCGCTGGCGATCGTCGAGTACATGGGCTTTGGCCTGGCCACGGGCGCGGCGCGGCTGAAGTATGAAATCGCCGCGCCGGCGACGACGGGCAACGAGATTTTCGAGCGCCATTTCCGCGCCCAGCAAAACACTCTCGAGCAGCTCGTCGCCTTCATTCCGGCGCTCGTTCTTTGCGGCCTGTTCAGCAACACGGTCGCGGCCGCGGTTGCCGGGCTGGTGTTCATCATCGGCCGCCTGCTCTACTATCTGGCCTACGTCAAGGAACCCAAGAGCCGCAGCCTCGGCTTCGCCCTCGGCTTTTTGGCCATGATCTACCTGCTGGTCGCCAGTCTCGTCGGCGTGGTCGGCGCGATGATGTAGCGGGCCGTGAAGCCGCGACTCGATTATGGCCGCGCCACCGATTCGAGCAGCCTCGCCTTGCTGTTCCACACCGTGGGGGGCTTGCTCGCCCACGACGACAACAAGGCGCTGAAAGAGCCGAGCCATCTGCCGGCAGGTGGCCTGCCACCTTTACCCTTGAACCAAAATGAACCGAATGCGGGAGAGCGCCGTAACCTCCATACCGCCCAAGGCCAATCCACCGCCATGTCATCCCGCGCGGAGCGAAGCGGAGCCGCGGAATCCCGCCAATTCGCGCACAGTCCCCCGCGGAGGTTCCGGGACCTCGCGCGGGATCGCGAGATAACAGCAACGGCCGCGTATGCTCAAGCATCTTAATCTAGTTTGGTTCGGTGTCGTCGCGGTGGCGACGCTGGTCGTTATTCTCAACCCGGAACTGCTCGACCGGGAAGCGTTGGCGGATTTCGTGGCGCGTTTCGGCACCGTCGCCTTCATCGTTTACGTGCTGCTTTGCCTGACGCGCTCGCTGCTGCTGATCCCGAGCACGCCATTCATCTTCGCCGGCGCGATCACCTTTCCCGATTGGCCCTTCGCGGTGCTCGCGGCCTCGATGGCGGGGGTGTTGAGTGGTTCGCTGCTGATTTACAGCTTTCCCGGCATCGGCGGCTACGACGAGCGCCTCAAGGCGCGCTACCCGAAACAGATCAACTCCATCCGCCAACGCATGCAAGGCCGCGGCGCCTGGTGGGTGACCATGGGCTGGGCCGCCTTCCCCCTCGTCCCCACCGATCTGATCTGCTACGTGGCCGGCCTCGCCAAAATGCCCGTGGTCAAAATGGCCATCGCGGTCCAGGTCGGCTCCTTCCCCTTCATGGCCATCTACGTCTTCACCGGCGCCGAACTCGGCACAATCCTGCTGAGCTGACTTGCCGGCTGTCGAATGAACCCCGCGCAAAAGTTGATGGTGCGTTCTTGAATCAGCCCGGATACACGTATTGCGAGGATCGTATGCTTGACCTAAAACAGGCTTGTCTGCCTGTATTTTTCTACCCACTTTGTTTCAGGCAGCAGGGTGGCAATGGCTTTTGCGGGCACATTTCCCAGCTCCCTCGGCTCCAGTTTGTGCAGGCCACCCCCGTAAACGCGGCCTTCTCCCAGCATCGCTGTCGGACTGATTCCGTTCAGGAACTTCCAGACCCGCCGCCGCAGTTCCGGTTGCGCTTCCAGCGCTTGCTTGAAGGGCGCCATTGGGTAGAGCATGAGGTACACGTTCGCCGCCGTCGCTTTGGAGTCGTTCAGTATGAAGCGGAAGGGCTTTCCGTTTTTCTTGTCGCTTCGACCGAGGTAGGTGCAGACGAACGGCGCCGGGGGGCGGTTTTCCTGCGCGTACCAACGCTTGCGGTGCCGGCAGATGTAACGGTTGGATATTCCCCGGGCCTTGCCCTCCTCGAGATACGCCCACAGTTCCGGGTGCCGCTCCCTGATCCGGTCTTCCCCCCACGGGGGGTCGAGCAGGAACAGCCGGCGCTGCAGCACCGGGTTGCCGTCGCGGTCGCCCGCAACTTCATCATCCGCCAGATATCGCGGACTCGGCAGGATCGGCTTGAACGCCTCAATCGGAAGCCCGCGCTGGTTGATTTCGTCTTCCGACAGGATGAAGTAGCGGTTGTTGCCCGTGGCCAGGCCCCGCTTGATTTTGAAAAAGTCGCCGAGCACCGGTCCGCTGGATGGTAGGTGCTCCCACTTTGATGGATAGCGTGTCCACTTCGGGTCGAGGCGCAACGTTCGCGCTGGCACGAGCCGTTGCGACTTCGGTTTTTCCAGCGAGCCGCCGAAGCTGAACCGCACCTCGTGGTCCGATTCGGGAGGCCGGTTGCGGAACCAGACGACAGCGGACGACACCAGCGCGTCGCCGAACTGCACATCGTTGGGGTCGAAGCGGTGGATATGCAGGAGCGCAACTTTGTCCAGCAGGTAGTGTTTCACTGCGGTGCCATAGTTCACATCCATGAATTCGCTCGGAATCAGCCATCCGGCCAGTCCGTCTTCGTCCATCCACGGATGGCTCAGACCGAGGAAATAACAATACAATCCGGCGAGTCCGTTTATCTCCACCCCGCACGCTTTCAATGCTTCCAGTTTCAAGCGCTTTTTTTCGTCGCCCGCCATGTGGTGGTGGCGCACATAAGGGGGATTGCAGATTAGAAGGTTGAACCTTTCGCCGGCCCGGGGTGGCGATGTCCGCGTGAAGTCTTCGAGGCGGACATCGAGTCCAGTTTCACGCCACAATTCCGCGGACGGCTGGCCGTAGTGCGGGTCGATCTCATAGCCGACAGCCGCGCGAATGCCCGCCAGCGGGAAAATGCTTCGGAGCGCCGAATAGAATGAGCCCGTGCCGATGGCCGGATCCAGGAATTTCACCTCACCGTCTCCCAGACAAGTCCGGGCGTAGCGCAGAATGTCCGCGGCCAAGCCGGTGGGCGTCGCGAACTGGCCCATGCGGTTGCGCGACGCGGCGTCGCGGCCGGCGTCCAGTTCATCCTGCAAGGCGAGTCGCTTGGCCTCCATGCCTTCGGCCATTTCGTTTGCCATCTACAATCCAAACTCCACCAAATCCCCGATCCGGTGCTCCCACACCCAGTCGATGCCCTCCGCGGCCTCGTAGCCTAGGTATCCGCTGTCGAAGTATCCGCACAGGAACAAGACGAAGCGCACCCCCTCGCCGTGGGTTCGGCGCAACTGGGACACTTTCACAGCCTCTTCCTTGCGCCGCTTGTTGACGTTCGTGAAATCGCCCGCCGACTTGGCCTCGATCAGCAGCGGCAGATCGCCGGGTCTGGCGGTTTTGGGCATGACGACGGCGTCCACGGGTATATTGACGGTCTTGCCGTTCCCTTCCTGGTGGGCCGGCACGTTGAGGCGGAAGGAGAACGTTCCGTTGGCCATCTCTTCGTGCTTCGCGCCTTTGCCGGATGGAAGCTGTTCGTAACCCCGCGATGACAGCCATTCCCCGATGGCGCCAAGCTGGCGTTTCTCCTGCGCGTTGCGGATGATCGGGTTCGCGACGGCACCGCAAAGCCGGTCGGCCACAATGGTCGCGGCGCGGTGCAACTCCCGCCTGGAAGGTCCTTTTTGGCGGTTCAGCCAGACAAAAATGTCCGGGTCGGCCATTTTCCCGATGGTTGCTCCGATCTTGCCGAGATCCCGGTCCAGTTCGCGCCGCGGCATTTTTGGAGGCATCCGGTTTTCCTTCTCCATGTTCCTGACCAGATTTTCCGACACCCCGGCCAGGCCGATCAGCCGGTCAACCGCCAGCGGGGGGCAGGCGCACATGCGCAGGGACGGCAGCACGGAAGGTTTCTCCCGCAGCAACTCCGGCCCGATGTCCGTCAGGTTCCCGGTCGCCTTCAGCGTCGCCTCCACATCGGCGGTGGTTTGCTTCCGCGTCGTTCGGAAGGCTTCGGGCGCGAAGCGCGTGAACCAGTCGTTGTACATGTCGACCGACTGGGCGATGTCATCTTTCCACCGGTCGGGCTTGTCCCTGTTGACCGCCATCACCCGTCCTTCTTTTCCCCGGCGCCGCGGTCTGTCCGCCGGTAAAGCTCCCACATCTCCCGGAAGAGGTCGTTCAGGCGCACATCCCGGACAGCCGCCTCAGTCTTGAAGGCGATGGCGGTATGCCTGGGCAGCCTGATTCCAACCACCTGCGTCTGTTGCTGGCCTTCCATTCGGGCACTCCCAGTGGATACCGATGGCGACATATTCCGTCGACCTGTCGACAGGTGTCAAGCGCGATTCGATGGATGGTTTGACGAACCACGGCGGGAAGTTGTAAGCTTGGCGGCGGAATAACAACTTATCCCGGCGTTCACCGGCTGCTTGTTGGGACGCGGGCGCGTGCCGGGGAGCAGGAGGTGATGGCTTGACTGCAAGGCTGGTGGATAAAGAGTGGGGCTCGGAGCTGACCGACGCCCTGCTTGCGGACAATAACGCGCTTCGGATCATCTGCCCATTCATCAAGGCGGGCGCCCTCGACCGCTTGCTTTCTTGCGAACCCGGCAGGGTGATGGTGATCACCCGTTTCAACCTGGCCGATTTCGCCGAAGGCGTCAGCGATGTGGCGGCATTGCGCAAACTGCTCGATTGCGGCGCACGGGTTCGCGGCATCCGCAATCTCCACGCCAAACTTTACTTGTTCGGCGAGAGCCGCGCGATCATTACGTCGGCGAATCTCACCAAAGCGGCACTTGACCGGAACCACGAGTTTGGACTTGTGGCCGAGGACCCAACAATTGTTGCCACTTGCCTAGAATATTTCCAAAACCTATGGCAGCGCGGTGGAGAGGACTTAAGTGAAATTCAAGTAGATGATTGGGACAAAGTTGTCAGTCGGTACCGAGCCACGGGTGGTCGACCAAGCGAACGGGCAGGACTCGGGGATTTTGGGGCTGATGCCAGTGTTGCCTTGCCTGTTCGGCTGCCAGTATCCATGTCAGACGCATCCCGGGCCTTTGTCAAATTCTTGGGAAATAGCAAAAACCGTGTTCCGTTGATCCATTCCACACTGAAGGAGATCGACGAGACGGGCTGCCATTGGGCCGTTTCTTATCCAGCTTCAAGACGACCGCGACAGGTTCAGGATGACGACGTTATCTTTATTGGGAGGCTCACCCGCGACCCGAACGACATTCGTATCTTTGGTCGGGCGATCGGGATGAAACACGTGGAGGGCCGGGACGATGCCACGCCTGAAGATGTCCTGCGCAGGCCGTGGAAGGAAAAATGGTCCCGATACATCCGTGTCTACAGAGCCGAATTTGTCGCCGGCACTATGAGCAACGGTGTCTCGCTCAACGGGTTGATGGATGTCCTTAGGGTCAATTCATTCAGATCAACGCAACGAAACATGGTGCAGGATCAGGGAGGGAACACTGATCCACGAAAGGCGTATCTGCAAAAGCCGGCGGTTGAACTCTCCAGGGAGGGCATGGAATGGCTCAGCGACCAGCTTCAAGAGGCGTTCGATACCCACGGAAAGGTTCCGCAGGCCGAAATCGACAGTTTGGATTGGCCGGATTTGCCGCCGGCTCGAGCTTGAACGATGGACCTTGAGCGTGGAAATTGCGGGTGCGAAGCAAACCCTATGCGGAATTTTCCTGAATTCGTTTCGCTTCCCGGACCATCTCATTCTGCCCCCCAATTTAAGGGCATTATTGGCGGATATTGATATTATTCGAAAACTGGCTATCCTGTGAAAACTCCGTTCCCATCGACTGAAAAGAGTTCCAGATGGCAAGCAGCATGAACCTCTCGCTTACAGACGAACTGCGCGACTTTGTGGACAACCGCACTGGCGATGCCAGCCCCTATGCGACCCCCAGCGGGTACCTGCGGGACCTGATCAGGCAGGATATGGAGTCCCAGTCGGTTGTGACCCATGTCATGGGTGGTGGATGATCTCGTCCATGGCCGCTTCTCGGAAAAATCGATTCTCGAAATCGCCGGGATACCCGAACAGACCAACCTTTGCTTCAATCGCTGCCCGGAATATTTGTGAGGTAATTCCAGCAAATTTTCCTGAAGCGAATTGGCGGTGTTGAGCGGGCAGGATGCGGGAATCGCGCGAAACGCGCATGAAGCATTGTCCTTGCTTTTCGATATGGACCAACCGCTGAGATTGCAGGTTAAAGGCGGGAATCGGGAACAATTCATTGACCTTCCGACCGGCGCGGTCGATTTGCTCGTCCATGTGCTTGAAGCCATGGCCGCGCCCGAGCGTCCGCCATCCGGCGCGCTTGGCCCCATGCCGGCAAACCGCGAGCCGGATGAGCTATGATAGCTGCCCCCGGAGCAAAACTGGGATCATTCAGCCATGTCAAAATCAATGGGGATTACATACAATCGTAACCACTCCCTCGCCTAGTCCCGTTTTTCGGTGACGCGGAACGGGCGGAAGAACGTATCCCGAATCTGCTCGTCCGTCATGCCGGGCATATCGTGTTCCTCGCGCAACTCGGCGCGGCTCGGCTGGTGGGCCGCTGGCCGCAACTCGATGTCGCGGGGCGGCGGGATTTTCGCCTTGCGTTTTCTGTTGCTCATTATGTATCTCAGATTGGGTAAAGTTTCTCCCTCAGAGAGTCTTCAAACTCCCTCCGTTTGACAGTTTCCGCCGATAACAGTTTGTCGCAGGAATCGTCCAGCGTCAGCACTTCCCAATGATGTGCTTCTAGACGGTAGTTCTCGTTGATTCGAGGTATGAGCCAAACAATATCACCATCGTCTAGGTCTTGGGAGTAGTCTCCGCTAGGCCCGCCTATCGCCTCGAAAAAGGGCAAATCGACGGCTACAGCGAGCTTCGTTCCCCAGCGCCTCAGCGTTGGCGCTTTGATCTGCAACTGTGGCATGAGGCGTTTCGCACTAGATGAACGCCAGTCCGGTCGCCTGAATCGAGTAGGTTCGGGAGCATCCTCGCTATCGTCTGACAGTATCGCATTAAAATCTGATTCCATACTGCCGCCCGAAAAGTAAACGGCTTGAATTTCCAGCCCAAACCATTCCACAGCTTCCCTACCACGGCCGACCACCAAGTCGATACGGCCTGCTGCCCTGCCAGTAGCAGGGGAGCGCATAAAAGGAACCTCTCTGGCCATGTGAACATCGTCAAAGCCCGCAATCTTGGCAAGCCAAGACGGAAGCAAATTGCCATCCTCGAAGCGACTGGGGCAGGTTATTACCGGCGGGAGGGTTCGTGTTTTTAGAGAACAAACGCCTCCCGCCTTGTTGCATTTTCCACCAGCAAACGGGCAGGTGGGAGGTTCGTTCAACCCCAACGCGGTACGCGCGAGTAACTGCCGGCGTTCCAGCGACATGGTCTCGATGGGTTCGCCGAACCACTCGGCAATGCCGTGACCGTTCATGTGAACAGGGATTCGGAAGTGATCACCATTTCCGACATTTGGTTGTGGTGCGTGTTCTTCATCGACAAGCAGACGGCATCAAAATTATGCTCGTTTACCAAATCAATGATTTCCGGCGCGGAATCGTATGTCATCAAGAAATTGGCATCATGTTCAGCCAGAATCGAGAACAGCGATGCATGATTAAGATCGGAGTGCGAATAGAGGCGGGAACCGGCCCGCTTGCCACCTTTCGCCGTATAGGGCGGGTCAAGGAACACTGCGGCTTTCCTGCCCCAACCGCGCAGCAACGCTGGGAGCAGCTTCAATCCGTCTCCCTCAAGGAAAGTGATGCGGTCGGCGTATTCCTGTATCGCAGCCAGTCGCGCAGCTAGCGTTTCAGGATACCAACGAGAAGCAACCCCCTTGCCGTTCTCACCTACCCGCGAGAAAGATGCGCCAGGCGCCAGAATGCCACCACGTCGCGTCCTATTCAAAACCAGAGTACGAAAACCATGTTCGGCAACCGTTGATGGCGCTTCGTTCTGTAGCCGCTCCAGTCGCTCCCTTGTCGGCTCAAACTCGCGTATCCACTCGCCGAGGGTCGTTCCGTGCTCGAAAGCGCAACGCCAGAACGCCGCCACGTCCCGGTCGATCTCAACCATTACGGCTTGCGGCACCAGCTCTTCCATAATTCCGGTGAGCGATACGATTGCGCCACCCGCGAACGGCTCTATCAGGATTTCTGGTTTCGTATGGCTCAACCATTCGCGTATGTGCGGGACCAGCCATGTTTTTCCGCCCGGATAGCGGAGTGGGCTTCGCTGCGGAACGGATGCAACATTGACTACTGGGACTCGGGACAGCGGGAATGCCGCAGCAATGGTGCTCATGCTTGCGGCCTCGCGCCGTTGGGCAGCCCGTTGTCTGCCACCAAGTCAGAATACCGGAGCCGCTTGCCCTGCATCGAAACCACGATGTGATCCATCTGGTTGACAGTATCCATCCCCCGGATGTTGTTCCGGTGGACAAACTCCTGCACGTATCGATTCAAGTGCTTGTAGCTCATCTTGTGGTAGATGCCCTTGTAGCCCCGCTTGAGCATCGACCAGAAGGATTCGATGCCGTTGGTGTGGGCGATGCCCCGCACATACTCGCTCACGCTGTGCCTCACCGTGCCGTGCTTGAAGGGCAGTCCCGCGTATGCCGCCGCGTCATCCGTGTAGACGGTCGCGCCACCCTCCACGTGCCGCACAACGAAGCTCCGCAATGTGCCGCTATCGGTGTTATCGACCACCTCGGCTTGGACTTGCTTCGTTTCCCGGTCTTTCACACCGGCGACAACGGCCTTGCCGACCGACCCGCGCCCCGTGCCCTTGAGTTTGCGCCGTTTCGCGTTGCTCATGTTCTTGCGGATGCCGCCCACGTTGGTCTCATCGACCTCGGCGGGGCCGATAAACCTAACGCTACCCGCTTCGGCGGCCTTCCGCAAGCGGTGGAGCATGAACCAGGCGGTTTTCTGCGTGATGTTCAATTCCCGGTGCAGGCGCATCGAGGAAACGCCCTTGATGTTGGTGGCGTACAGGTAGATGCCGATGGCCCATGCGCGGTATTTCAACTTGCCGCCCTCCATGACGGTGCCGGTGCGGACGCTGAACTGGTTGCGCTTCTCGCCCGCCTTGCGGCAATCCTTGCAGCGGTGCGACTGGCTGGGATGGGAGACGGGGACAACGTTGAAACTGCCGCAGCGCGGGCAATACGGGCCGTGCGGCCAACGCTTCGCCTCGATCCACGCCTTCGCCTTGTCCTCGGTGCCGAACAAGTCCATCATCTCGGTGATGGACAGACCTTCGCGGTCGCATTTTCCGGGGCCTTTCGCCATGACCGCCTCCAAAAGTTTACGAAATAGTAACCGCTTTCGAGGGCAGTGTCAAGCGTTTTCGGTTACGATTGTATGTAATCCCCAAATCAATTACCCCCCCCTTCAAAAGACTGACGACCCTCATCGCCGCGCTGGTGGCCCTGGCCGCGCCGATGGCAGTCCAGTCCCAGACCGAATGCACACTCAAGGACGTCACGCTGAACCAGGTTTTTCCACCAACAGGCTCTATTAATGAAGGCCGTCAGGCCATCATCGGCGCGTCTTTCCCGACCACCTGCCCCGTCAGTGCCAAGCGGCTGATGGTCTGCCTCGATCTGTGGGACACGACCGCCTGCCCCCCGGGCGCGCCGCCAAGCAATTGTGAAGGGCGCATCCGCGGCAGCAACGGGTTTCTGCCAACCGGCGGATTGATGCGCACCAGCGGCCCGACGGTCTGCAATAGGGAATTCCTTACAGACCCTGGAGGAAGTATCCAACACCAACTGAATTTCCTGTTCACCGCTCAGGATGACAGCGTCAAGGCGGATCGACAGAACTATTTCATCGTGCACACGCACAACCCGTACCAAGTCTTGCGGATTCCCATCGTGGATGATGACTGACCCGCGGCGGGCGGCCTCTGCGCTGCCTTGTCCGCACCAAGTGTTTCGGCAATTACGCCAAAGCCGTCATGTCGCAGAGTGCGCGCCCGCGCTCGCCGGGCACGAGTTCTTCCACAACTACCGCAGGCCCCACCGCGCGCTGTTCGGGCTCAGAAACATTTCGGAATTTCCTCCCCGGGGCTTGGGCCCATGAATTGAGCCGATGGGGAGGGTCGCGCTGCTTGGCTGGTGCGCCGGGGCGTTCAAGGTCGGGGCGCGGGACGCCTGGATCGGCTGGGCGCGGGAGCAGCAGTTCCGGCGCCTGCGCCTAGTCGCGAACAACTGCCGCTTCCTGGTGCTGCCCCGTGGCCGGGTGCCGAATCTGGCGTCCCGCGCGCTGGCGCTGTCGGCGCGCCGCCTTTCCGCGGACATGGAGGCGCGGTTCGGCCATCCGGTGCTGCTGGCGGAGACTTTTGTCGACCCGTCCCGGTTCCGGGGCGTGTGCTACCGCGCCGCCGGATGGGAGGAGGTCGGCGCGACGCGCGGCCACGCCCGTTCCGGCGGCGGCTGGGTGGCGCGCGGGGAGCCGAAGACGGTGTGGCTGCGGCCGCTGGCGCCGGACGCGGCGGCCGCGCTGGCCGGCCTGGCCGAACCCGCGGACTGGGGCTGCGCCCGGACGGAGCCGGAGTTGCCGGCGCCCGGCCGGCTGCGCAGCCTGTTCGACCACCTGCGCGGGGTGCCGGAGTTTCGCCGCGCCCGCGGCGCGCGGCATTCGCTGGCGACCGTGCTGGCCATCGCGGCGGCGGCCAAGCTGGCCGGCGCCCAGGGGCCGACCGCCATCGCCGAGTTCGGCGCGCGGCTGGACCAGCGGCAGCTTGCGGCGGCGCGGGCGTTCCGCAGCCTGGCCACCGGCCGCCTCGCGCCGCCGTCGCGGGCGAGCATGCACCGCCTGCTGTCGGGCATCGATCCGGACGCGCTCGACCGGGCGGTCCGGCGGTTCTCGGCCGGCCGCCTGATCCGGGAGCTGGATGTCGCGGGCCGCGTGTTGACCCTCGACGCCCTGCGCAGCTGCCCGAAAACCGCGCGGCTGATCCTCGGCGAGGGCGCGGACTGCGTGCTGCCCGTCAAGGGCAACCGCAAAACCCCGCGGGAGGACATCACCGCCTTCGATGCCGCCTTCGACGCCGCCCCCGCCGCCGAAACGCGCGACAAGGGCCACGGCCGCCTCGAGGAACGCAGCTGCCAACTCGTGCCGCTGGACGCGCATCCGGACGATCCGGCCGCCCTGCCGGGACGGCGGCAGGCGTTCCGCATCCGCCGCCGCCGAACCATCCTCAAGAAAAACGCCACCACCGAAGAAACCGTGTGCGGCCCAACCTCGCTCGGCCCCGACCGCGCCGGCCCCGCGGAAATCCTCGCCCTGAACCGGGGGCGCTGGGAGATCGAAAACCGGCTTCACCATCCCCGCGACTGGTCCTGGGACGAGGACCGCTCCCGGGTGCGCAGCGGCAAACTGCCCCGCAACCTCGCCTGCCTGACCAACGCCGCCATCTCCATCGTCCGCCTGCGCGGGCGGTTCCAGCACCAGCCGCAGGCGCAGCGGCACTACGCCGCCCGGCAGGGCGAAGCTCTGCGGGAAGTGCTCCACGCCGCCTGATCCAGAACTGGTGCGCGGCGGTTCGGCCCCCACCGGACAACGGCGCGGCCGCACCCACCCGCGGGACAACCGGAACCGCCGAAACAGCGGGAAACTCCCCGAACCACCCCACTTGATCGAACGCGGGCAAACCGGACAACAGTGAACGCCTGCGACCTGCGTGACTATAAGATGGCCCTGCTGAGCCCATACACGCACTGTTAGCGCAAAGCCGTAATGTCCCCTTTGAGCAAAGCTAAAGTGTCCCCTTTTTGCCTTTGGCGGGGGGTGTGTTTTGGCGTTTCCGGAAGGGGTTCTGACCATGGCGGAGGCGGATCGGGTTGCGGTTGTGGCGCAGGTTGCGGAGAGGCGCTTGAGCCAGCGCGAGGCGTCGGTGCGCCTGGGCCTTGGCGTTCGGCAGGTGAAGCGCCTTGTGGCGCGTTACCGGGAGCGTGGCGCCGCGGGCCTGGCGTCGGGCCGGCGCGGCAGGCGCCCGAACAACGCGATCGAGGCGTCGGTGCGGCGTGCGGTGATGGAGCTGGTTCGGGAGCGCTACCCGGACTTCGGGCCGACGTTCGCCTGCGAGAAGCTGGCGGAGGAGCACGGCCACCGTCTTTCGAGGGAGACGCTGCGCCATTGGATGATCGAGGACGGGCTCTGGGAGGCGAAGGCCCGCCGCGACGCCCGCGGGTATCCGAGCCGGCCGCGGCGGGAGTGCGTTGGGGACCTGGTCCGGATCGACGGCTCGCCGCACGACTGGTTCGAGGGCCGGTCGCCCGGCTGCACGCTGATCGCCTACGTGGACGACGCGACGACGCGGCTGCTGGCGGCGGGGTTCTTCGCCGAGGAGACGACCGAGGCGCACATGCGCACGACGCGGGCGCACCTTGAGGCGCACGGCCGGCCGGTGGCCTACTACTCGGACCGCTACAGCGTCTTCCGGGTCAACCGCAAGGGCGGCGAGGACCGGCCGACGCAGTTCTCGCGGGCCCTGCTGACGCTGGACATCGCGGGGATCCATGCGGGCAGCCCGCAGGCGAAGGGGCGCGTGGAGCGGGCCAACCGGACGCTGCGGGACCGGCTGGTCAAGGAGATGCGGCTGCGCGGGATCGACGGCATGGCGGCGGGCAACGCCTACCTGCCGGAGTTCATGGCGGACTTCAACCGGCGCTTCGCGGTGGCGCCGCGCAACCCGGCGGACGCGCACCGGTCGGTGCTGCACGACGCCCGTGAGCTGGACCTGATCTTGTGCGAGCAGCACGTGCGCAAGCTGACCAGGGGCCTGACGGTCAGCTTCGGGGGGCGCACCTACCAAGTGACGGGACATGGCAGGGGCTACCGGCTGCGCGGCGCGGCGGTGACGGTCTGCAAGGGCCACGACGGCGCGGTGACGGTGCTTCGCGACGGGCGCGAGCTGCCGGTCAGGCTGCTCGGCGAGGGTGGGGATCCGCCGCCGGTGGAGGGCGGCAAGACGGTGCGTTCGCGCGTGGACCTGGCCAAGGCGGCGCAGCAGTCCCGACGCGACTGGAAGCCGGCTCCGGACCACCCTTGGCGCCGGGGCTTCCAGTCCGATGCGGGGGCGCCTCCCGGCTGAGGCCGCGCCGTTCCGGCGCCTGGGCTCCGCTCCCTCCGCCCAGGCGCCGGAACGGCGGAACCCGAAGGCGGCCAAAGGGGACATCTCTGCTTTGCGTTGACAGAGCCCATACACGCACTTGAAGCCGCGGGCTGGGTTCTGTAGACTCCGCAACCCGTTTTGATGCTTGGGCGGGGCGGGAAAGCCCGCCGGGCAGCCTGATCTATTCCGAGGACAATCCAATGGCGCTGCGAATCAACGATGTCGCTCCGAACTTCACCGCGCAAACCACCCATGGCGAGATCGATTTCCACGACTGGCTTGGCGGCCAGTGGGGTGTGCTGTTTTCCCACCCCAAGGATTTCACCCCGGTTTGCACCACCGAGCTCGGCTACATGGCTGGGCTTGAGGAGGAGTTCGCCAAGCGCGACTGCAAGATCATCGGGCTGAGCGTCGATCCGGTTTCGAGCCACGAATCCTGGGCTCGGGATATCGAGGATGTGCAGGGGCACCGCGTCAATTATCCGATGATCGGCGACCATGATCTCGCCGTGGCGAAGCGTTACAACATGCTTCCCGCCGACGAGCCCGGCACCTCGGAAGGCCGCACGCCGGTGAACAACGCCACCGTGCGCTCGGTGTTCATCATCGCCCCGGACAAGACGATCAAGCTGATGCTGACCTATCCGATGACCACCGGCCGCAATTTCGACGAGATCCTGCGCGTGCTCGACTCGATGCAGTTGACCGCGAAGCACAAGGTGGCGACGCCGGTGAACTGGCAACAGGGCGACGATGTGATCATCGTTCCCGCGGTGTCCAACGAGGAAGCCGGCGAGTTGTTCCCCGAAGGCTGGAAAACCGTCAAGCCCTACCTGCGCACAGTCAAACAGCCCGCCGCCTGACCGCCGCGCTTCGCCATGCGCGGAAATGGCCGGGGAGGAGCTGGCACAGCGCGAGTTGCCGGCGGGCGCGGTGCGACGATGGGGTAAACGACGATGAACTGGAGAATTCTGGGCGCCGAGGCGGTGGGCACTTACGCGCTGGTGTTCACCGGCTGCGGCGCGGTGGTGGCGAACGATCTGTTCAATGTCGGTTTCGGCGCGCTCGGCATCAATATCGTCTTTGGCCTGGTGGTGATGGCGGTGGTGTATTCGCTCGGGAACGTCTCCGGGGCGCATATCAATCCCGCGGTGAGCATCGCTTTCTGCGCCTCGGGCCGGCTCGGGCGCCGCCTGCTCGCGCCCTATATCGCCGCCCAGTGCCTCGGCGCCACCGCCGCCGCCTTCACCCTGCGGCTGCTGTTCCCGGAACATTCCGGCTACGGCATGACGGCGACGCTGATCGACACGCCGCGCACTTTCCTATTCGAAGTGCTGCTGACCTTCGGGCTGATGTTCGTGATCTTCAATGTGCTCAGCGGCAACGGCGCCAAGCGAACCATGGCGGGGCTGGTCATCGGCGGCGCGGTGACCCTGCTCAGCATGTTCGGCGGCGGCGTCACCGGCGCGTCGATGAATCCGGCGCGCTCGCTCGGCCCGGCGCTGGCGGCGGGGAACCTCGAGTTGCTCTGGCTCTATCTGACCGCCCCGCCCATCGGCGCCCTGCTGGCCTGGCCGGTTTCGCGCTGGCTCCAAGGGGATGACTGGATGGCGTGAGTCGCCGCCGGCGACGGATCGAAGCGATTTGAAACGGTTGACGCGGGCGCGATTAACCGGACAATAGGCGCGGCGTTTCACGGAACCACCATCGATCAGCAAGCCGATCAGCAAACAGACAAAAGGTATGCACATGAACAGAATGACAGGCGGAAGCCTTTTCCTGGCACTTGTTCTCCTCGCCGGCTGCGCCAGCGCGCCGCCGCCGGCGGTGGGCGTCTGGGGTGTCAACATGGACACGCCGCTCGGCCCGATTCCGGTCACCCTCACGCTCAATGAAGACGGCTCCGGCATGATGTCGGCCGACCTCGGCGACGCGCCGGTGGCGGATGTCATGTACGACGGCCCGAATGTGTCGTTCAGCACCGAGATCGACGCCCAGGGCCAGAGGGTGATGCTCGACTTCAGCGGCGCCGTCGAGGGCGACACCCTGGATGGCACCTTCGCCACCGATTTCGGCGACCTTCAGGTGACTGGAACCCGGCAGTAGCGTCAAAAGAAGTTCAATCCGCGGCGCGGCCCTTAAAACCGGTCCGCGCTGGCGGCTTCCCACTCGCGCCGCAACCGCTCCCCGGCACCGCCGGTCAACAATTGGTCGCCGCCGCCGGTCAGCAACTGGCCGGCTTCGAGCGGGGGGTTCATCTCCGCGTGGCTGAGCACGCGGTCGCCGCGGCGGATGAACAGATGCCCGGGGCCGAGCTCGTCCGGGCTGTTCAATCCCATCGCGCCGCATAATTCGAGAAAAGCTTCCACCGTGGCGCGCTGGAAACGGTGGACCCGCTGGGCCTTTTCCCCGACTTTGACCGCCCGGGCCAGCGCCTTGTCCTGGGTGGTGATTCCAGTCGGACAGCGGTTGGTGTTGCAGGCCCGGGCCTGGATGCAGCCGAGCGCGAGCATCATCGACCGCGCGGCGTTGACCGCGTCCGCCCCAAGGGCGATTTTCTCCAGCATGTCGTAACCCGTCGCGGTGATGCCGGAGGCGATGATCCGGATGTCTTTCCTCAGATCCGCCCCCAGCAGAATCTGGCTGACGAACCAAGTCGCCTCGAGGCATGGGGCGCCAAGCCGGTTGGTGAACTCCACCGGCGCCGCGCCGGTGCCGCCCTCGGCGCCGTCAACGGTGATGAAGTCCGGCACAATCCCGGTTCGCAGCATCGCCTTCACAATGGCGCAGAACTCGCTTGGCTTGCCGATCGTCAACTTGAATCCCACCGGCTTGCCGCCGCTCAGTTCGCGCAGCCGCCCCAGGAACTCAAGCAATCCCGCCGGGGTGTCGAACTCGGGATGGCGCGGCGGCGACAGCACGGTCTTGCCCGCCTCCACCAGGCGGATTTCGGCGATCTCCCCGGTAACCTTCGCCCCCGGCAATACTCCGCCATGGGAAGGCTTCGCGCCCTGGGACAGTTTCAACTCGATCATTTTGACCGGATCGAGTTTGGCGCGCTCGGCGAAGGCGCCGCCGTCGAACCGGCCATCGCGCCGGCGGCAGCCGAAATAGCCCGTGCCAATCTGCCAGATCAGATCACCGCCGTGCCGCAGATGGTGGGGGCTGATGCTTCCCTCGCCGGTGTTGTGGGCAAAGCCGCCGAGTTTGGCGCCTTGGTTCAGCGCCATCACCGCGTTGGCGCTCAAGGCGCCGAAGCTCATCGCCGATATGTTCAGCCGCGAGGCGTCGTAGGGCTGTTCGCACTGCGGGCCGCCGAAGCCAACCCGGCCATGGCCCGCATCCAGATGCGTGGGCGCAAGCGAGTGTTGCAGGCTGCCATAGCCCTCTTCGAGCAAGTCGCGCTGGGTGCCGAAGGGAATCGTGTCGGCCATGCCCTTGGCGCGGGAATAGACGATGTCGCGGCGCTCGCGGCTGAATGGGCGCTCGTCGAGGTCGTTGGAGATGAAATACTGGCGGATTTCCGG